>CAWEWY010000003.1:0-1801064 GCA_963812905.1 uncultured Solirubrobacterales bacterium | reverse complement strand
CAGGCTGACGCCGCTCAGCGCCTGCTTGGCGCCGTAGAAGACGGAGACGTCGTTCGACATCGAAGACCGACTCCACCGACGCCTCGCGGGGCCTGCCGCCGGATGGGCCGGCATGTGCCAGGGACCCGTTTGGATCCGGACCCGGACGGTGTCGCCGGCGCGGCCGGGCCGAAACCGGCGGAGTCGAGGTGGTTCATCGCGCCATCCTCGATTGGCTGCGGGCGAGCAGCGCCCGTGCGCCGACGCTGGCAAACAGGATGAATGCGAGCAGCACGAGCCCGGCGCCCCAGGCGCGGGTGAAGCCTTCCGGGTTCGCTTCTTCGGAGAGCTTGAAGATCGTCACCGGGATGTTCGGCACCGCCTCCGAGGGGTTGAGCGAGACGTGCTGCCGTCGAAGACCGAGGTGAGAAGGATCAGCGGCGCGGTCTCGCCGGCGGCGCGGGCGACGGCGAGGACGGTCGCGGTGACGATCCCGCCGATCGCGCTGGGCAGGATCACGGTGAGCACGGTGCGCCAGCGGCTGACGCCGAGCGCGTCGGCGGCTTCGCGCAGGTTGCTGGGGACGAGGACGAGGACCTCCTGCGTCCCGCGGGCGACCAGCGGCAGCATGATGATCGCCAGGGCGACGCGCGCCGCAAAGCCCGACTGCCCGTGCGTCGACTCGACGAGCAGGCCGAAGACGAAGAGGCCGATGATGATCGAGGGCAGCCCGTTCATCAGGTCGAGGGTGAGCGGATCGCCGCGGCGAGGCGCCTCCGCCGGCGAACTCGGTCAGGTAGAGGGCGATCGAGCACCCCGATCGGCATCGCGATCAGCGTCGCGATCGCGACGATCTCGGCGGTGCCGACCAGCGCCGGGCCGATCCCTTCCGGTTCGCCCTTGAGCAGGAAGTCGAGGCTGAGCGCGCTGGCGCCGCGGAGACGACCGTGTAGACGACGATCGCCAGCACGGCGACGGCGAGCACCGCGGCGCCCGTCGCGCCGGACTCGGCGACGCGGCTGAACGACCTGGCGCCGGCGCAGGTTGCCGGTCGGGCGTCAGCGGCGCCGTCGGATCGAAGCCAGTCGTCGCTCATCGCGCCGCCCTCCTGGGAGTCGAAGCGCCTGCCGATCCACTGGGCGGCCAGGTTGGAGACCAGGCCGATCGCGAGCAGGATCACGCCGAGGTAGAAGAGCGAGGCCTGGTGCAGCTCCGTGATCGCCCCCGGGAACTGGTTGGCGATGCGCGCGGCCAGGGTGTCGCCGGTTTCGAACAGCGAGGCGTTGATCGTCCGAGCCGGCGCCGATCACCTGCGTGACCGCGATCGCCTCGCCCAGCGCGCGCCCGAGGCCGAGCAGCGAGGCGGCGACCACGCCCGGAGGCGGTGCTCGGCAGGACCACGCCGCGGACGACCTCCCAGCGGGTCGCGCCGAGGGCGCTGGCCCCGTCCTGGACGTCCGCGGAACCGAGAGGAAGAGATCGCGGGAGATCGAGGCGATGATCGGGACGATCATGATCGTCAGGATCAGGCTCGCCGTGAAGACGCTCGCGCCGGTCGTCTGCGGCGGGCCGAAGAGCGGGATGAAGCCGAGCTTGTCGTGCAGCAAGGGCTCGACGTGTTCCTGCGACGAAGGGGGCCAGCGACCAGGATCCCCCAGAAGCCGAGGATCACGCTCGGGATCGCCGCCAGCATCTCGACCAGCGGTGAGATCACCCCGCGCACTCCCTTCGGCGCGAGCAGGCTGAGGAAGAGGCCGATCGAGATCGCGATCGGCGCCCCGAGGAGGAGCGCGAAGAAGGAGCTGACCATCGTGCCGAAGAGCAGGGTGCCGGCGCCGAATTCTTCGAAGGGTTCGGCTGCCATTCGGTGTCGAAGACGAAGCCGAGCCCGAACTTCGAGATCGACGGGCTGGCACCGTGGATGACCTGGTAGGCGATCGCGACCAGGATCGCGACCGGCGAGCAGGGCGGCCAGCGCGCAGACGCCGTACAGGGCGCCGTCGCCGAAACGGTCGAGCGAGCGCCGGCGATCGCGGCGGCGCCGGCGCGGCACTGGGCGCCGGCCGCGGGGACCGGGCTGACCGCGGTGCTCATCGCCGCGCAGCGTAGAGCGAGATCGATCCCTTTCACACCCGCCCCGGTCAATTTTCACAGAATTGACACAACTGCCGAATTTTCCGTTCACAAATCTGTCACAACTACTGTCGCTGTCTGTTACATCTTTTTAACAAACTGACTTTCACACAATTGAAACACCAATGCTCGCCCGGTGGCGACGATCCTGCCATCGCCAGGGGACGTGTCCACGGCCTGTGGCAGAGATAGACGATCACGAGCCGAAAGGACTCACTTTTGATTCGCAACAGGTTGCTTGGTTTCTTCATCGCGGCGGTGGGGATGGTTGGCTGCATGGCATCGATCTCGACGGCCGCCGCCTCCGCCAAACTGACAGGCGCCGGCTCGTCGCTGGTCGCGCCGTTGATGGCCAACTGGATCAACGGCTTCGAAGCCCGCACCGCCGGCGACCGTCAAAGTCACCTACGGCTCGGTCGGCTCGGGTGCCGGCATCGCCCAGATCACCGCCCGCACCGTCGACTTCGGTGCCTCCGACGCGCCGCTCACGCCCGAACAGGCCGCGGCCTGCAACGGCTGCGTGCAGATCCCGTGGGCGCTGACCGCGACCGGACTCGGCTTCCACCTCGACGGGGTCAAGAAACTGAACCTCTCCGGCCCGGTGATCGCCGGCGATCTACTTCGGCAAGATCACGAAGTGGAACGACGCCAAGATCAAGAAACTGAACCCGGGTGCTCACCTGCCCGGGCACGCCGATCACGCCGGTCTTCCGCAGCGACGGCTCCGGTGACACCTACGCGTTCACCAACTACCTCTCCAAGGTCAGCAAAGCCTGGAAGAACGAACGTCGGCTTCGCGACCTCGGTCAGCTTCCCCGCCGGTGTCGGCGGCAAAGGCAACGTCGGCGTCACCTCGGTCGTGCAGACGACCAACGGCGCGATCGGGTACATCTCGGCCTCCTACATCATCGCCGCCGGCCTCCGTGCGGCCGCGGTGCAGAACGAGGCCGGCAATTTCGAGTACCCGAACCTGAAAAACATCGCCGAACGCGGCGGAAATGGTCAAGAAAGTTCCGGCGAACAACGAACTCCACATCGTCGACCCGCCGAAAAAGTTCAAAAACGCCTACCCGATCTCGACGTTCACCTACTGCATCGTTCCCCACGGCGCGCCGCAGAAGGCCGAACTCGCCGAATTCATCATCTACGCGATGACCACGGGTCAGAAGTACGGCCCGGCGCTCGACTTCGCGCCGCTGCCGAAGGTCGTCCTCAACGCGGCGCAAGGCCTCGCTCGCAGGTCTCTAGGAAGGACGCCGAGCGGCGGAGGCGCCGCGACGAGCCAGAGCCGGCATGGGGTCCGGGCCGTGCCGGCTTTCTTTGCTGCCGAGGTCCAGCGGCCTAGGCGAAGGCCTGGACGGCGCGGCGGCGCAGGTCGGCGTTGAGCATGCCGGTCACCTCGCTCGGCGTGCTCGCCGGCGGAGGGGACCGCGTCGCCGATCAGGCCGCTGGCGCGGAAGCCGAAGAGGGGTGCGTCGAAGCCGGCCTCGCGGATCTTGCGGACCAGCTTGACCGCGGCGGCGGTGTCGGCGCCGGGGCCGCAGAGGACGAGCGCGGTCGGGTCGAGGGCGCGCAGGGCGCGCTCGAGGCGCTCGTCGCCGAGCTCGCTGGAGAGCATCAGGACGCGGAAGCCGGCGCGGCGCAGGGTCAGGTCGAGCGCCTGGGCGTGGACCGCCTCGGCGTCGGTGCCGCTGGCTCGAGTCGAGCAGCAGGATCCCGGCGGGGCGGGAGGCGGTGGAGGCGAGGCGGCGGGCGCCGTGCAGCCAGCCCATCGCCCAGCGCGAGGCGAACTCGAGCTCGGCCTCGCGGTCGGGGTCGGCGGCGAGGCCGTCGATCGCGGGCAGCAGCAGCTCCTCGACGGTGCGCTCCAGCGGGCGCAGGGCCAGGCTCTCCTCGACCGCGCGGTCGGCGGCCTCCTCGTCGAAGCTCTCGAGCGCGGCGAGCAGGTTGCCGTTGCTGGCCGGCGCCGCCTGGCGCTGGCGCGTCAGCTCGATCGCCGAGGAGATGTTGCCGGTCTGGGCGAGGGCGTCGCGCAGGGTCTGCAGCTCGACCAGCTCGTAGTTGCGGTGGTTGCCCGCGGTGCGCTTCGGCGTCGGGAAGCCGTAGCGGCGCTCCCAACTGCGCAGCGTGTTGGGGCTGACGCCGAGCACTTCGGCGGCTGCGTTTGTTCGTATTCCGGGCATCTGAGGTCGGTTCTTCGGGGACTGCGGAGCGGTGTTCGCCGCGGTGCAGCATTCTCCCACCGGAAATCCAGGTTTACGCAAGTTATGGACAGATTTCCGGAATCTGTCAGCGATCTTGCAAGGAGCGCCGACGCCCACCGGCTGGCCCACCGCGCGCGCCCGCCACATCGCCTCGTCGGCCTTGCGGAGCAGCTCGTCGGCGTCGTTGCCGTGCTCGGGACAGGCGACGACGCCGGCCGAGATCGCGATCCGCAGCCCGCCCGCCGCCTCCAGCTCGTCGAGCATCCGCAGCAGCCGCTCGGCTCATCTGCACGCCCCCGACCGTGTTCTGGTTCGGCGCCAGCACGCAGAGCGCGTCCTCCTCGAGGCGGAAGGTCTCGTCGACGAGGCGGACGCTGTCGCGCAGCGCGGCGCCGACCACCGTCAGCATCGTCTCCTGGCCGTCGCCGCCGTCGCCCGTCGCGCGCCGCCGGCCCGTCGACGTCGAAGACGACGAGGCCGAAGGGGTGCCCGTAGCGCTTGTTCGTCTCGATCAGCTGGTCGAGACGCCGGCGCATGTGACCGGGCTGGAAGAGGCTGGCGTGCGATCTCGGGGGCCGGCGGCGGCGCGCCGGCCGCTCGCAGACCGCGGTCGACCGCGGTCGCCGTCGACCGAGCCGAACTCCTCGGCGAGCTTCTGCGGCCGCGTCGGCGAACGGCTCGACGTCGCCGCCGCCGATCTCCTCGCGCAGCTTCGCCAGCAGCGCCGCCTGCAGCGCCGAGACCTCGCGGGCGACCTGGCCCGCCGGCGACCCGCCGCCATCGCCGTTACCGGTTGCGGATCCGAGTCGCCACGCGAAGACCTTGGCGAAAGCGACGGACGCCAGGACCGCGAAATACCGCTATTTGCGGAGCTGACAATCGTCTAGGAACTCGTCCGCCCGGGCGGCTAATCGAGGCTGCGGCGACCGGCGAAGGCCTTGCCGAGGGTGACCTCGTCGGCGTGCTCGAGGTCGGCGCCGACCGGCAGGCCGCTGGCCAGGCGGGTGACCGCGACGCTGGCCGCGCAGCCGCTCGGCGATGTGCAGCGCGGTCGCCTCGCCGGTCGTGGTCGGGTTGGTGGCGAGCACGACCTCGCTGCACCTCGCCCGCCTCGACCCGGCGCACCAGCTCGGCGATCTTCAGGTCCTCGGCGTCGACGCCGTCGATCGGCGAGAGGGCGCCGCCGAGCACGTGGTAGAGGCCGCGGTACTCGTGGGTGCGCTCGATCGGGATCACGTCGGCGGGCTCCTCGACCACGCAGATCGTCGAGCGGTCGCGGTTCGGGTCGGAGCAGATCCGGCAGAGCGGGCCCTCGGAGAGGTTGAAGCACTCCTCGCAGAGGCCGACCTTCTCCTTCACCTCGCGGATCGCCGCCGAGAGCGCCGCCGCCTCTTCGTCGGGCGCGCGCAGGATGTGGAAGGCGAGCCGCTGCGCGGTGCGCTGGCCGATCCCCGGCAGCCGCGAGAGCTCGGCGACGAGGCGGGCGAGCGGCGCCGGTCCCTCGGTGCTCACATCCCGGGGAGGCCGCCGAGCCCGCCGGTGATCCCGCCCATCTTCGAGCTGGCCAGCTCCTGGGCGGCGCGCAGGCCCTCGTTGACGGCCGCCTGCACCATCTCGGCGAGCATCTCGGCCTCCTCGGGGTCGATCGCCTCGGGGTCGATGACGATCTCGCGCAGGGTCAGGTCGCCGCCCATCTTCACCTTGACCATGCCGCCGCCGGCGCTGGCCTCGACCACCTCGTCTTTGAGCGCCTCCTGCGCCTGCAGCATCTCGTTCTGCATCTGCTGCGCCTGTTTCATCAGGGCGTTCACGTCGAAGCCACCGGGTATGCCACCTCTCGCCACCTAACCGACCTCCTCCGCGTCGAACTCGCTCTTCAGCTTCTCCACCAGCGCATCGTGATCGATCTCGCGCTCGGACGCATCCGCCTCCTCCGCTGGCGGCGGTCTCGTCCGTCGAGCAGCACATAGGTGGGCTGCAGCCGCTCCCCGAGCACCGACCTCGAGCGCCTCGGCCATCTGCTCGCGCTTGTCCGGCGCCTCGGCCTTGCGCTTGTTGAAGGTGAGCTCGGCCGGGAACCCGATCGTCAGGCCCTCCTCGTCGAGCGCCACGGGCCGGGCCCCGTCGAAGGTCGCCGCCAGCGCCGGGCTCGTCTCCCGCAGCTTGTCGAGCACGGCCGGCCAGCATCCGGACGATCTCCTCGAGGTCGAGACCTGGCCCGCGGGTCCTGTCACGGGCACCCGCGGCCGGTGTCCTCGGCAGGCGACGCGGGCTCGGGCCGGCTCCGGAGTCTTCAGCTTCGCTGCCTCGGGCTCAAGCTCGTCAGGCGACGCGGCTCGAGTCTCGCCGCGGGTCGGCGGCTGTCAGAGGCGGAGCCGCCTCGCTGAGGACGCGTGCTGCGCGACTGGCGAGGGGGCGGTGGGGTCGCAGGACGCTGCGCCCGCAGGCCCCGCGGCCTGCGGAGACGCCGCGGCCGTCGCCTCGTCGCTCGAGTCTCTCGATCCTGCGCAGCAGTCCCTCGGTCGACGGGTCGAGGTCCGGCCGGGCCGCCTTCAGCAGCGCGATCTCGACCGCCATGCGCGCGTCGTCGCCCTCGCGCACCGCGGTCAGCGCGTCCGCCAGCTCGTCGATCGTGCGGACGAGGGTCGCCGCGCCGATCGCGCTTGCCTGGGCCGCCAGGCGATCCGCGTCGGTCGCCGTCACGACGAAGGTGTTGGGCACCTCGCCGACCGTCTGGGTGACGAGCAGGTGGCGCAGGTGGGCGAGCAGGTCGCGGGCGAACTGGGCGGGGTCGCGGCCGGAGCGGGCCATCTTCTCGACCCCGAGCAGGACCGCCTTCGGGTCCTCGGCGATGACCGCGTCGACCGCCTCGAAGAGCAGCTCGGCGTCGGCCGCGCCGAGCATCTCCAGCACGTCGTCGAGCTTGACCCGGCTGCCGCCGAAGGCGACGAGCTGGTCGAGGGTGCCGAGCGCGTCGCGGAAGCTGCCCGAGGCCGAGCGGGCGATCATCGCCACGGCGGCGTCCTCGGCCTCGATCCCCTCGGCCGCGGAGACCCGCGTCAGCACCTCGGAGATCTGCTCCAGCGAGGGGCGCTGGAAGTCGAAGCGCTGGCAGCGGTCGGCGATCGTCGCCATCACCTTGTGGGACTCGGTGGTGGCGAGGACGAAGACGGTGTTCGGCGGCGGCTCCTCGAGCGTCTTGAGGAAGGCGTTCCAGGCCTCCTTGGTCAGCATGTGCGCCTCGTCGAGGATGTAGACCTTCCAGCGGCCGCCGGTGGGCGCGTAGGCGACCCGCTCGCGCAGGTCGCGGACGTCGTCGACGGAGCGGTTGGAGGCGGCGTCCATCTCGATCACGTCGATCGAGGTGCCGGCGGCGATCGTCGTGCACGATTCGCACTCGCCGCAGGGGGTGACGGTCGGCCCGCCGCGCTCGCAGTTGAGCGAGCGGGCGAGGATCTTCGCCATCGAGGTCTTGCCGGTCCCGCGCGAGCCGACGAAGAGGTAGGCGTGGTGGACCTTGTCCTGCTCGACCGCGTTGCGCAGGGTGCGGACGACGTGCTGCTGGCCGACGACCTCGTCGAAGGAGCCGGGCCGGTGGCGGCGGTAGAGGGAGATCGAGTCGCTGGAGGACGGCACTGCGGCCAGTGTATCCGCGGCGCCTCCCCGCCCGACAGGGGTGTCTGAGCTAACGCGGGTCTATATGCAGGGCGTTAGGTCAGACACCCCCCTTGCGAGCGGCACCGATACCGTGCGCCGGTGCCGCAGGGGCCCGCAACTGGCTGACGCCCGCCGCCTGGGTCGCCGCCGTCAGCGGCGGTCCTGCTGCTCCTCTTCCCGATCGGCTTCCCCAACTACGACACGATCTACGCGCTGGTCTGGGGACGGGAACTGGCGCACGGGATGAGCCCCGACTACGGCGCCGCGCTGCCCCCCACCCCGCACCCGCTCGCCGACCTGTTCGGCCTGGTGACGACGCCGCTCGGCGACGGCGCGATCGACGTGACGATGATCGTCGCCTACGTCTCCCTCGGCCTGATCGGCTACCTCGTCTACCGCCTCGGCTCGCTCTGGTTCGACCGCCCGATCGGCGCCGTCGCCGCCCTGATCGTCCTCACCCGCGCCCCTTACCTCTCCAACGGCCTGCGCGCCTACGTCGACCTCCCCTACATCGCCCTCTGCCTCGGCGCCCTCGCTTATAGAGACACGCAAGCCCCGCGCCGGCTGGCCCGTCCTAGCCCTCCTAGCCCTCGCCGGCCTGCTGCGCCCCGAGGCCTGGCTCTTCTCAATCGCCTACCTCGCCTACTCTGGCGCTCCGAGCCCTGAGCGACCACGCCAAGCGCGACCGACTCGGCCACGAGGAGGCGAGGAGGACCCCTCGACCGGGCGGATACTCAAATCGCCGGCCTAATTAGGCCGGCAATTGGACGGGCGAGGGGTGTCCTCGTCTCCTCCGCGGCACTGCGTCTGATCGCCCTCGCCCTCGCCGCGCCGCTCCTCTGGGCGCTCTTCGACTGGATCACAGCCGGCAGCCCGACCTACTCGTTCACCGGCACCCGCGAAACCGTCGACACCCTCGCCCGCCAGACCGGCCCGGTCGACCTCGTCCTCTACGGCCCGCGCGCGCTCGGCGAGGTGCTGCAGTGGCCGGGGATGGTCGGCGCCGCGGGCGGCGTCGTCCTCGGCCTCGCCTTCCTGCGCCGCCGCTCGGCGCTCGGCTGGTCGCGGCCGCGCTCGCGCTCGGCGCCTTCGCGCTCCTCGCCTGCGCCGGCCTGGCGATCATCGCCCGCTACACGATGCTCGCCGCCGCGGTGCTGGCGATCTTCGTCGCCGTCGGCCCTGCTCGGCTGGCGGCTGCTCGAGCGCGACCACCCGTGGCGGCGCCGCTGGCAGGCCTTCGCCGGCGTGGTCGTGGCTGATGTTCGTCGCTCTGGGTGCCCAACCAGTACGACCTCGACTCGACCGTGGACGTCGACCTCGCCAACCAGGGCACGATCGAGCGCGACCTGACCGACCTCGCCGACTCCGGCGCCTTCGCCAAGCCCCTCTGCGGCCCGATCGCCGTCCCCAACCACCGCGCCGTCCCCCGCCTCGCCTTCAACCTCGACGTCAAGCCGACCCAGATCGTCAGCGCCAGCGAGCAGGCGCCAGCCGCGCGCGGCTACTTCCTCGACCCGGCCAGCCCCTTCGTCATCCACAACTTCATCCTCGACCCCAACGACCCGACCCGCTTCTCCCTACACCGTCCCCCCGGCTTCCGCCGCGGTCGCCCGCAACGAGTCCTGGCTCCTCTACCGTCGCTGCTGAGGCTGGGTTTAGCGCTCGCGGCTGATCGGCTCGGCTCAGCTCGCCGCTCGACCCGCTCGACCGCTTCGTGGGTCGCCGAGGCAAGGTCGGGATCGGCCAGCTCGATTCCCGGCGGCAGCTCGACGTGCAGGTCGCTCGAGGGGTCGAGGCGGGCGCGCAGCGTCCGGTCGCAGCGCGAGCCGAGCACGTGGCCGCCGCGGCTCCGGTCCTCGCCGATGAAGTGCAGGTGGTAGCCGCTCACCTCGATCCCCTCGACGTAGTCGGGGAAGCGGAAGCCGAGCATCGTCCCGGCGACGTCGGCAGCTCGAACACGTGCTGCTCGGCCGACGACCTCGGTCAGCGGCCGGTAGGGCGGGCTCTGGCGCGGCACCGAGCGGGCCCGGACGAGCTCGAAGCGCCCGTCGAGCCGGATCGCGCAGGAGGCGGCGCCCGCCGGGATCAGCTCGTCGAGGCGCGCCAAGCAGCGTCCTCGTGCTCGAGCGGCCCCTCGATCCGCTCGTCGACGGTCGGCTCGAAGCGGGTCACCACCGCGAACGGCGTTCGCGCCGCGCCGTCCACCTCGCCCACCGCCCCTCGACGTCGGCCCGGTAGAAGCGCCCGTCGAGGGCGATCATCTCGCCGTCGAGCCCGTTCAGCGTGCCCAGCCCGAGGTCGCCGTGCTCGGCCAGCTCGGCGAAGCTGAGGTCGCCGTCGTAGGCGCCCTCGAGCAGCGCCCCGATCGTCGAGGCCTGGAAGAGGACGTGCGGCTCGCGCTCGGCGTGCAGTTCCTCCTCGCGCAGCGTCTCCACGTGCAGCGACCTGATCCAGCGCTCGTCCAGCACGCCGTCAGTCTCCCACGCCATCCCCCAGGGCAGTGAGCGCCCGAGCGGCCGGACGCCGATCGTCGAGAATCGACGCATGGCGGCGATAGAGCTCCGCGGCGTGGTCAAGCGCTTCGGCCCGATCACGGCGGTGGACGGGCTCGACCTCGACGTGCCGGAGGGCATCTGCCTCGGCCTGCTCGGCCCCAACGGCGCCGGCAAGTCGACGACGATGCGGCTGCTCACCGGGCAGGCGATCCCCGACGCCGGCGAGCTGCGCGTGCTCGGCCACGAGCTGCCGGGCGACGCCAAGGCCGCCCGGGCCGAGATGGGCGTCGTCCCCCAGCTCGACAACCTCGACGTCGACGTCACGGTCGAGGACAACCTGGCGGTCTACGCGCGCCTCTACCGGGTGCCGGACGTCGGCGCCGCGGTCGACCGCGCGCTCGACCTCGCCCGCCTGCGCGAGCGCCGCCGCGACGCCGTCGACGAGCTCTCCGGCGGCATGCGCCGGCGGCTGCTGCTGGCCCGCGGCCTCGTCCACGAACCGAAGCTGATCCTGCTCGACGAGCCCACGGTCGGGCTCGACCCGCAGATCCGCACCGAGCTCTGGACGCTGATCGACGACCTGCGCACGCCGCGGCACGACGATCCTGATGTCGACCCACTACATCGAGGAGGCCGAGCGGCTCGCCGACGAGGTCGCGGTGATGGACAAGGGGCAGGATCATCGCCCGCGGCCACCCGGCGGAGCTGATCGCCGAGCACGCCGGCACCCACACCGCCGAGGTCTACGGGCCGCCCGAACGCCTGGCCGAAGTGCGCGGCGATCGCCGAGGACCATGGGCCTGCGCGGTGCGCGCCGGCCGGGCCGGCGATCGCGATCGTCGGCTCCGAGCGGGCCGCCAACGGCGCGATCCCCGAGGACGCCGTGATCCGCGCCGCCTCGCTCGAGGACGTCTTCGTCCTGCTCACGGCGGGCGGAGCGGAATGGCGGAGTGAGCGGCGCCGGCTGCGGCGGCTCGAACCGGCCGCGATCCCCGGCGTGATGAGCCGCGAGCTCGCCAACTTCCGCACCTACTGGAAGGGGACGACCTTCTCCAGCGTGCTCGAACCGATCGTCTACCTGCTCGCCTTCGGCCTCGGCCTGAGCGCGACCCTGGTCGACGAAGTCAACGGCGTCCCCTACGTCCAGTTCGTCGGCACCGGCATGGTCGCGACCGCGGTGATCTTCTCCAGCGCCCTGCCGGCGATGTTCGGCACCTTCGTCAAGCACCGCTTCCAGAACACCTACGAAGCGATCCTCGCCGCGCCGGTCGACGTCGAGGAGCTGGTCAGCGCCGAGATGCTCTGGATCGGCCTCCGCGCCGGCGTCTACGGCTGCGTCCCGCTGCTGGTCACGATCGCCTTCGGCCTCGACCCCGCCTGGGGGATGCTGCTGGTGCCGCTCTTCTGCTTCGTCACCGCGCTCGGCTTCGCCGGCTTCGGCGTCGCGATGGCGGCGACCGTCGCCAAGATCGACCAGTTCAACTACGTGACGGCGCTCTTCGTCACGCCGCTCTTCCTCGTCGCCGGCACCTTCTTCCCGATCGACGGCCTGCCCGAGGGCGTCCAGATCGTCGCCCAGCTCAACCCGCTGCACCAGCTGGTCGAACTGGTCCGCGGCGGCGCCTTCGGCTACGAGGCGGTCGACCTCGCCCGCTTCGCCTTCCTCGTCGGCTTCGCCCTCGCTCATGTGGCGCATCGCGGTCGCCGCATGTACAAGCGGCTGATCGACTGACGCCCGAAATTCTGACTCGTCTATGGCGCTGGACGATAGACGAATCGCGATGGCAAATGGACCGTGCGCCCCGCCTTCGAAACGAGGTCACCGGGCGTGTCCGTCGCGTTTGGCTCGAGCCGGGCTCGCCTGCGGCACCCGCGGCATCCGCTTAAGGCTGCTTCCTTCCGGACCTGACCTGATTCGCGTGCCCACGTCGCGCAGGACCCGGCCGTCAACGCCGCCCGCGGCGCACTGACCCCGACGGCCAGCCCCTCGGAACGGGATTCGGCCCCGCTAGAGCGGATTGCGGGTTACAGGGCACCGCTGATTCCCCGCCTAGCACGGTCCGTCGCCGATCCTACCCGGTCGCGGACATAGGATCGGCTCCTCCCGTGATCCAGGTCGACACCGACTCCTTCTTCGTCATCGTCGTCGATCGCCGCGCTGGCGGCGATCACGGTCGCCGTGGTGCCGCGCCGCTTCGCGCCGCCGGTCGTCGTGGTCGAGCTGCTGCTCGGGATCGTCGTCGGCCCGGAAGTCCTCGACCTCGCCAAGACCGACGACTTCATCGACTTCTTCTCCAACCTCGGCCTCGGGATGCTCTTCTTCTTCGCCGGCTACGAGATCGACTTCGAGCGGATCAAGGGCACGGCCGCTGAAGCTCGGCGCCTGGGGCTGGCTGCTCTCGGTCGCGCTCGCCTACGGGATCGGCGGCATCCTCGCCGCGGCCGGGGTCATCGTCTCCTTCCTCTACACCGGCTCGGCGATGGCGACGACGGCGATCGGCACGCTGATCCCGATCCTGCGCGACAACGGCGAGCTGAAGACCAAGTTCGGCACCTACCTGCTGGCGGCCGGCGGCGTCGGCGAGTTCGGCCCGATCCTGCTCGTCACCCTCGTCCTCTCGACCGACCAACCCGCTGCACGAGGCGGCGATCCTGGTCGCCTTCATCGTCCTCGCGCTGGCGCTCGCGCTGGTCTCGGTGCGGCTCGCCTGGCGCGGCTGGCCGGCGCTGGAGCGGACCTTCGAGGCGAGCAGCCAGCTCGCCGTGCGGATCACCGTCGTCCTCGTCTTCGGCCTCGTCCTGCTCGCCGGCAAGCTCGGCCTCGACGTCCTGATCGGCGGCTTCGTCGCCGGCATGATCGTCCGCCTGGCGCTCAAGGGCCACGAGCTGCAGGTCTTCGAGTCGAAGCTGACCGCGGTCGGCTTCGGCTTCTTCGTCCCCTTCTTCTTCGTCACCAGCGGCATCGAGTTCGACCTCGCCGCGCTCGGCTCGGCCGACGGCGATCGCTCAAGCTGGCGATGTTCTTCGGCCTCTTCCTGGTCGTCCGCGGCGCGCCGGCGATGCTGCTCTACCGCGGCGTCCTCGGCGCCCGCGACCGCGCCGCGCTCGCCTTCTACTCGGCGACCGAGCTGCCCCTCGTCGTCGCGATCACGACGATCGCGATCGAGACGGGCCACATGAAGACCTCGACCGCCGCCGGCCTGGTCGGCGCCGCGATGCTCTCGACCCTGGTCTTCCCCTTCGTCGGCCTGGCGCTGCGCAAGCGCTCCGAGGCCGAGCAGGGCGAGACCGCCGCCGAGCCGCCGAGGCCCCCGCCCCGGCCTGATCCAGCCCGGCGCCCGCCTATGATTGACCCTCTCCCGGGCGCGTAGCTCAGTGGGAGAGCGCTCGCCTCACACGCGAGAGGTCGCTGGTTCGAAACCAGCCGCGCCCATCGCCCAACTCGCGGGCATCGCGTCTCGCGCTGGGGACTAGCTCCCCTATGGCTGCTGCAGCACCGCCAGGATGTTCCCCGCCGGGTCCTTGAACCAGGCGATCTGGGGGCCGGGGCCGCGGGCGATGCCCTTCTCGTCCTGGTCGAAGCCGTCGTAGCGCTCGAAGGTGACGCCGCGGGCCGCAGCTCGTCGACGGCGGTCTCGATGTCGTCGACCTCGAAGTTGAGGATCGTGTAGGTGGCCGGGGTGAAGTCGGGCTTGGCGTAGACGAGGATGCTGCGCTCGCCGGCCAGCTCGAGCGGACATCAGCGCCGAACTCCTCGCTCAGCGCTTTCGTCTCCAGGCCGAGCGTCTCGCCGTAGAACTCGCGCGCCTTCTCGACGTCGTCGACGGCGAAGCTGCTGGTTGCCTTGGTGTTCGCGAACATGCGGCTCCTTTCGTCTTGCCTGCTCGCTACCCGGACAGCTCCGGGATATGCCGCTCCAGGTGCTCGGCGATCGTCTCGCGGACCCACTGCTGGGTCAGCGGGTCGGCCATCCGGTAGCGGCCGAGCAGCATCTTCTGGTCGGTGAGCGGCAGGCCGGCGATCTCCCAGCTCACCGCGAGGCGCTCGAAGAGCAGCTCGGAGCGGCGGTGCCAGGCGTCCTCCTGGGTGGTCGCCGCCGTCGCCGGGCCCTCGTCGAGCTTGGCGATCGTCCCGCGGCTGAGCGATTCGCGCAGGGTCAGCGTGTTGCCCTCGGCGTCGACGTAGTCGACGGTCGCCGCCTTCTCCCGCGGTGCGCCGCTTCCTGCGCTTCGCCATCGCTCAGACTCACTCGCCGCTCGGCCGCCGCCGCGTCCCGCTTGCGTTCTCCCGCCCGGCGCTTCTCTTCCAGGCGCCGCTCGCGCGAGGCCCGGGTCGGCCTGGTCGGGCGGCGCCGCCGCGGCGTCGCCAGGCCGGCGGCGATCTTCTCCGCCAGCCGCCGCAGCGCCAGTTCGCGGTTGCGCGCCTGGCCGCGCGCGTCCTGGGAGACGGCGGTGACCACCGGCCCCGCCCGCCCGACCAGGCGGTCCTTCTGCGCCTCGTCCAGCGCCCGCGAGGCCTCGACGTCGAACACCGCTTCCACCCGCGAGGCGGTCACGTTCGCGTGCTGCCCGCCCGGGCCCGGAGGAGCGGCTCGCCCGCAGCTCGACCTCGGCCAGCGGGATCGAGAGCCGCGCGTCGATTCTCAGCTCGTCGGCGATAGGGCGTCGACCTTCCCGGCCAGCTCGAAGTCGGCCGCGGTGAGGCCGCCCTCGGAGTGGGTGGAGATCGTCACCGTCACCTTGTCCCAGGAGATCGCCAGGTCGGGATGGTGGTTCATCGCCTCCGCCGGCTCGACCAGGCTCTCGACGAAGCCGGACGAGCCGACGAAGTCGCCGCACTCGAAGGTCCTGGCGATCGCCTCGCCGGAGCGCTCCCAGCCCGGCAGGCCGGCGAGCCTCTCCTCGATCTCGGCATCGTTCAGAAGCGCCATCCGGAGCTATGCTGCCACGGCAACACCGAGGACGCAATGAGCGACTCCCGCCCCACCCTCTGGCACATCTCGCGTCTCGCACTACAGCGAGAAGGCGCGCTGGGCCCTCGCCCACAAGCGGATCCCGCACAGCCGCCGCGCCGTCGCCGTCCCGGGCGCTGCACATGGCCGGCCGCGACTCTGGCTCACCCGCGGCGGCCAGCCAGACCTTTCCGGTCCTGCAGATCGACGGGCGCCGGATCGGCGACTCGACCGCGATCATCGCCGCCCTGGAGGAGCGCTTCCCGGAGCCGGCCGCTCTACCCCGCGGACCCCGAGCAGCGCCGGCGCGCGCTCGAGCTGGAGGACTTCTTCGACGAGGAGCTCGGGCCGCACCTGCGCCTGCTCGCCTTCCACGAGCTGGGCAACGACCCCGAGCGCTTCGAAGCGGTGATCGAGCGCACGGCGCCGGGGCCGCTCGCCCGCATCGGCGGCGGTGCCGCCGCCTACGCCCGCACCTACACCGGCCTGCGCTTCGGCGTCCGCAGCGAGGAGGCGGCCGAGGTCGCCCGCGGCAAGATCGTCGCCGCCCTCGACCGCCTCGAAGACGAGCTCGGCTCTGACGAGTACCTGGTCGGCGACTCCTTCAGCGTCGCCGACCTGACCGCGGCGGCGCTCTTCTACCCGCTCGTCCTCCCCGACGAGGGGCCGCTGGCGGGCGACGAACCGCCGCCGGCCGGCCTCGCGCGAATTCCGCGCGCCGCTCGAAGAGCGCCCCGGCTTCCGGTGGGTCGAAGAGACGTTCCGCCGCCACCGCGACGCGGCGGCGGCGGTTTGCGTTACGGCGTGAGGACGATCTTCAGCGCTTCGCGCTGGTCGTAGAGCGCGTAGGCCTCGGCGGCCTCGTCGAGCTTCATGTGGTGGGTGACGAGCGGCGAGGGGTCGAGCTTGCCGGCCTCGATCAGCGCCAGCACGCGGTCGACGTGGGCGATCACGTTGGCGAGGCCGAGGCGCAGCGTCAGGCCCTTGAGCCAGGCGAGCCCGAGCGGGACCTCGCCCTTGCCGGCGTAGGCGCCGATCCCCGAGACGGTGCCGGCGTCGCGGCCGAGGCTGACCGCCATCGCCAGCGGCGCCGGGGTCGCCGACCGCGTCGACGACGACGTCCACCCCGCGCTTCTCGGTCGCCGCCCGCACCGCGCGCTTCGGCTCCTCCTCGGTCAGGTGGACCGGCGTGGCGCCGAACTCGGCCGCCATCTCCAGCCGCTGCCGCACCGAGTCGATCGCGAAGACCTGCGTCGCCCCGCCGGCGAGCGCCGCCTGCACCGCGCAGAGCCCGACCGGGCCGAGCCCGAGCACGGCGACCGTGTCGCCGGAGCGCATCCCGGCGTGGGCGACCGCGTGGTAGCCGGTCCCCATCACGTCGCCGGCGAAGAGCGCCACCTCGTCGCGACATCCCCTCCGGCACCCGCCGCAGGGTCAGGTTGGCGCGCGGGCACCAGGAGCTGCTCGGCCTGGGCGCCCTGCAGGTCGCCGAGGTGGGAGCCGTGGCCGAAGGTCTGGCCGCTGCTCGCAGCGGTGGTAGTCGCCGCGCAGGCAGGCGGCGCAGGTCGCGCAGGCGGTGTGGAAGCAGCCGAGCACGCGGTCGCCGACGGCGACCCGCTCGACGTCGGCGCCGGCGGCGAGCACCGTGCCGACGAACTCGTGCCCGATCGTGAACCCCGGCTCGACCGGCACCCGGCCGTGGAAGATGTGCAGGTCGGAGCCGCAGATCCCGCTGGCCTCGACCCGCACGACGCGCATCGTCGGCCGCCCCCAGCTCGGGAGCCGGCTTCTCCTCGACCCGGACCTCCCCGGGCGCCTGAAAAGTGACGGCGCGCATAGCGCCGGAACCGTACCGGTCGTCGGCCGACGGGCCTGAAACCCCACCTATAGGAGGTGAAATCGGCCCGTCGACGGGCGGTTCTAGCCGACGGTGGCGCTCGGGGCGCCGAAGCGGCTGGCGTTGCCGAGCGGGCTGGCGGTCTCTTCGATCCGCGCCTCCAGCGCCAGCTCCTTCTCGAAGTCGGCGGCCTCGCCGTGCTGGAAGGAGACGTCCTTGCCCTCGAGCAGCTCGATGAAGACCTCGACGAAGCGCGGCGTCGAGCTGCTTGCCGGCAACCCGGCGCAGCTCCTGCATCGCCTCGACGGTGGACATCGGCGTGCGGTAGGAGTCGCGCGCGGTCATCACGTCGTAGGTGTCGGCGACGGAGATGATCCGGGCCAGCTCGGGGATGTCGTCGCCGGCGAGGCCGCGCGGGTAGCCCTTGCCGTCGATCCGCTCGTGGTGGGCGAGGATGATCTCCGCCACCGGCCCGTAGCCGTCGAGCGAGGAGACGACCCGGGCGCCCTGCTGGGGGTGGCGGCGGATCAGCATCCAGTCCTCGTCGGTGAGCGGCACGTTGGCCTTGAGGATGCGGTCGGGGAGGATGAACTTGCCGATGTCGTGCAGGAGCGCGGCGATGTGGACGAGCTCCTCCTCCTGGCGCGAGTAGCCGGCGCGCTGGGCGATCGCCCGCGAGTAGCGCGCCACCGCCGCCGAGTGCCGGGCGGTCATCTGGTCCCGCAGGTCGAGCGTGCGCAGCATCGCGCTCAACATCCCGACCTGGAAGCTGGCGAGCTGCTTGCTGCGCCGCTCCAGCTCCTCGGCCCGCTGCTGGGAGATGCAGCAGGGCGCCGAGCAGGTACTGGAAGGTGACCAGGACGACGCCGAACAGGGCGATGCCGCCAGGCCGACGTGCACGTAGAGATAGGCGACGCCGACGGCCATCAGGGCGGCCGGCGAGCTCGGACGGCAGCACCGGGACGAAGGCCGTGCGGACCCTGTCGAGAAGGAGCTGCGATCCAGGTAGCAGGAGTAGGAGGCGATCATCGTGAAGTTGATCGCCAGGGCGAGCGTGAAGTCCGCGAAGACGAGCCCGTAGAAGGCGGGGTCGGAGTGGGTGATCGAGGCGCTCGTGGTCGCCCAGTGGAAGGCGATGCCCGCCGCCAGCGGGGAGGCCGCGAAGGTGAGGACGTTGTTGAGGAAGAAATGCCCGGCTTCGCCTGAAGCGGAGCCAGCCGGCGAAGATCGTCACCACGCCGATCAGCGCGGCCGGCGTGCCGCCGAGGAAGACCATCGCCAGCACCATCGGCAGGAAGCTGCCGGAGAGCTTCAGCTTCGACGGCGTGGTGATCGCCGTGAGGTCGCCGAAGACCGAGAAGGCGAGCAGCACCCCGAGCAGCGCCAGGTCCCAATCGGCGGTGTCGGCGCTCCAGACGGCAACCGCGGCCACGGCGACCAGCGCGGCGAACTGCGCGGCGATTGCTGCTCTGGTGGGACGATTGCTGCCCATGGTCGGGGACCGGCCTGCCTTCTGCCCGCGGCCTTGACAGGTGATTCCGCAATCGGGCGCGGTTCCCTTTCATGGCGCGGAGCTGGGATGCGAATGCTGCGTAGCTGCTTGAAGCTACCCACCCGGAAACGCCGTTTCAAGCGGTAGGGGCCATCTGACGGGCTTCGTGCAATGGCCTCTCCGGACCCGGGGCAGGGCCGCGCAACTCGCCCTCGAAACCCAAAAGGGCGCCCCCGAAGGGACGCCCCTGAAAGACTGGGACGAACGCCGAAGCGTCAGTCTGAAAGATCTAGTGGCGCCAGAACATTGCTTTCTTCCTCCTTTGAGATGAAACCCTCAGATTGCGCACCGCGATCTGAAACTCGTCAATTGCCTGACAACTTTGTAGCACAGCTTCGCCAAAACTTGTGCATCTGCAGGAAATCTTGTGCATAAATGCAGTAGTACGCGCGGCCAACAATGCGTAATTCACGCCTGACCGACCCCCTGAAGAGGCCGCAATTTCGGCGCCTGGCGACGAGCTACGCGGTCAACGAGATGGGCGACTGGATGGGGATCGTGGCCCTCTCGGTGCTCGTCTTCGACCGCACCGGAAGCGCCCTGGCGACCGCGGCGCTCTTCATCGGCACCCGCTTCCTCCCCGCCCTGCTCGCGCCGATCCTGGTCGCGCGGGTCGAGCAGCCGCCGCCGCGCTTCGCCCTGCCGGTCATCTACTGCGGCGAGGCGGCGGCCTTCGGCGCCCTGGCGCTGCTCGCCGGCAAGGACTTCGCCCTCGCCGGGGTGGTCGTGCTGGCGGCGATCGACGGAACGCTGGCGCTGGCCGGGCGGGCGCTGACCCGGGCCGTCGTCGCCGCCCTGCTCGAGCCGGCCGGCGAACTGCGCGCCGGCAACGCGATGCTCAACGTCGCCTTCACCGGCGGCGCCGCCATCGGCCCGGCCGTGGCCGGGCTGGTCGTCGCCGGCTTCGGCGTCCAGTCCGCGCTGCTGCTCGACGCCGTCTCCTTCTACGCGATCGCCTGGATCCTGCTCACTGCGGGGTCGCTGCCGCAGGCCGAGCCCGATCCGGGCCTGGTCCGCGAGCGCGTCCGCGCCGGCATCGCCTACATCCGCGAGAAGCCGACGCTGCGGCGGCTCCTGATCGCCCAGGGCGCCGCCTTCGTCTTCTTCGCCGCGGCGATCCCCGATCGAGGTCATCTACGCCAAGCAGACGCTCGGCGCCGGCGACGCCGGCTACGGGCTGCTGCTGGCGAGCTGGGGCGCCGGGATGGTGCTCGGCAGCTTCGTCTTCGCCGCGATGCGGCGGGCGCCGCTGCCGACCCTGCTCTTCTTCAGCACGATCGCGGTCGGCGCCGGCTATCTGGGGATCGCAGCCGCGCCGACCCTGGCGCTCGCCTGCGCCGCGGCTGCCGTCGGCGGCGCCGGCAACGGCGTGCAGTGGGTGAGCGCGGTCAGCGCCGTGCAGGAGCTGACCGTCGCCGGCATGCAGGCGCGGGTGATGAGCGTCCTCGAGTCGATCGGAGCCGCGATGCCGGCCGTCGGCTACCTGCTCGGCGGCCTGATCGCCACCGCTGCGAGCCCGCGCGCGACCTTCCTCGTCACCGGCCTCGGCGTCCTGGCGACAGTCGCCGTCGCCGGCGTCGCGCTGGGTAGGAATTGGCCCGAGCGCAGGGAAAAAGAGGCTTCAGCCAGGGGTTGACGCCGACCCGGAGATTATGGTGGAGCTGATTCCAGTGGGGAGCAGTCCACCTGCCCGATCCAACTCGGAGGTCGTGACTTGAGAAAGCTTGGTCTCATTCTGCTGGTGCTTGGCCTCGCGGTTTGCTCGGCCCTCGGCCTGGCCGCATGCGGCGAGTGGATCGAGCGGCAAGGAGGGCGGGACGCTGACGGGCAGCTACGCGTCGTTCCCCGACTACCTGGACCCGGCGCTCTCCTACACGGCGGAAGGCTGGACGGCGATGTACGACACCTACCTGCCGCTGCTCACCTACGCCCACGCCAACGGCACCGAGGGCAGCGAGAGTCGTGCCGGCGCTGGCCGAGAGCCTGCCCAAGATCACCAACGGCGGCAAGACCTACACCCTGCACCCTGCGCAAGGGGCTCGAATACTCCGACGGCACGCCGGTCAAGGCCTCCGACTTCAAGAGCTCGATCGAACGCCTCTTCAAGCTCAACTCCCCCGGCTCGCCGTTCTACGAAGGCATCGTCGGCGCCGAAAAGTTCGCCAAGACCAAGAGCGGCGGCATCTCGGGGATCGAGACCGACGACAAGACGGGCGAGATCATCGATCGACCTGGTCAAGCCACGCGGCACCTTCGTCAACGAGCTGGGGATGCTGTTCGCGGCCGTGCTGCCGACCGGGACCCCGGCCAAGAACCTCACCGCCGACCCGCCGCCGGCCACCGGCCCCTACGATGATCGTCAAGGTCGAACCGGGCCGCGGCTGGTCCTACGCCCGCAACCCCGCCTGGGCGCGAAGCAACGGCGACCTGATCCCCGAAGTGCCCGACGGGCACTTCGACAAGATCGAGATCAGCGTCGTCAGCAACGACTCGACCCAGGTCAACGAAATCGAACAGGACAAGACGCACTGGATGCAGACGCCGCCACCGGCCGACTCCTACGCCGAAATCAAGGACAAATACGAAGGGACCCAGTTCCGGGTCGAGCACCCGATCAACCTCTACTTCTTCTGGATGAACACGAGCAAGGCGCCCTTCGACGACCTCAAGGTGCGCCAGGCGGTCAACTACGCCGTCGACAGCGGGCCCTGGAACGGATCTACTCCGGCTCGCTCGTCGCCGCGCACCAGATCCTGCCCGAAGGAATGCCCGGGCACGAAGACGTTCGACCTCTACCCGCACGACATGGCCAAGGCCAAGGAACTGATGGCCGAAGCCAACCCGTCGGACCGCGAGATCACGGTCTGGACCAACGACGAAAACGTCAACAACGAAGCCGGCGTCTACTACAACGGCGTGCTCGAAGAACTCGGCTTCGACGCGACGCTGAAGATGATCAACGCCACGTCTACTTCCCCCCGGTGATCGGCAACAGAACGACGCCCGACCTCGACACGGGCTGGTTCGACTGGTACCAGGACTACCCGAACCCGAACGACTTCTTCCAGCCGCTGCTGTCCGGGGAAAGCATCGCGCCGATCTTCAACACGAACCTCGCCCAGATCGACGTGCCGAAGCTGAACGAGAAGATCGCCAGGCTCGGGCGAGGAACAGCTCGGGCCCGAGCAGGAAGCCGAATACGCCGAACTCGACAGGGAATACATGGAACTGGCGCCCTGGGTCCCCTACGGGACCAACACCGTCTCCACCTTCGTCGACAGCGAAATCGACCTCGGCAAGGTGATCTTCAACCCGACCTTCGGGCACGACCTGACCAGCTTCCAGCTCAAGTAGCCGCCAGGCGCTGCTTCACACTGGGAGGGTGGCTTCCGAGCCCCACG
This sequence comes from uncultured Solirubrobacterales bacterium, assembly GCA_963812905.1. GTDB lineage: Bacteria > Actinomycetota > Thermoleophilia > Solirubrobacterales > 70-9 > VRUE01. The sequence goes on along the minus strand of CAWEWY010000003.1, from coordinate 1,778,855 downwards.
CCGAGTCCGGCCCCGCGGGCAGCAGCCCGTGGCGGCTGGCCCTCCGGCGGCTGCGCCGCAACCGGGTGGCGCTCGCCTTCGGCGGCCTTCTGGTCCTGATCGTCCTCTTCGTCCTCGCGGCGCCGCTCTGGGCCGAGCACGTCGCCGACACCGGCCCGAACCGCGGCCACACGCTGGAGAAGATCGAGGTCGACGGCGAGCAGCGCGAAGTGGTCGACGTCGAAGGCAGGCCGATCGGCCCGGTCTGGCTCGGCGCCGGCGGCAAGTTCTTCCTCGGCGCCGACGGCCGCCTCGGCCGCGACGAGATGGTGCGGCTGATGTACGGGGGGCGCGCCTCGCTCTTCATCGGCTTCTCCGCGACCCTGCTGACCACCGTGCTGGCGACCGTGCTCGCCCTGCTCGCCGGCTACTACCGGGGCTGGGTCGACACGGCCTGATCTCGCGGATCGCTGGACGCGATCTGGGCCTTCCCGGTGCTGCTGCTCGGGATCGCGCTCGGCATCGTCCTGGCGCTGGGCGGGCTGAAGATCGGCCCGGTCGAGATCCCCAGCGGCTCGATCTGGATCACGATCCTGATCATCGGCGGCGTCCTCGTCCCCTACATGGCGCGGCCGCTGCGCGGAACGGTGCTCTCGCTGCGCGAGAAGGAGTTCGTCGAGGCCGCCGTCGCCGAGGGAGCCGGGCCGCTGCGGGTGATGTTCGGCGAGCTGCTGCCCAACCTCTCCTCGACGATCATCGTCTTCTTCACCCTCGGCATCGCCAACGCGATGCTGTTCGAGGCGGCCCTCTCCTTCCTCGGCGTCGGCGTGCAGCCGCCCGACACCTCCTGGGGCTCGATGATCGGCGACGGCTTCGACCTGATCAGCAGCGCGCCGCTGCTGACGATCCTGCCGGGGACGATGATCTTCCTCACCGTGCTCTCGGTCAACGTCTTCGGCGACGGCCTGCGCGACGCGCTCGACCCGCGCTCCAAGGTGCTGCTGGAGGCCCACGCCGGGCATCGCCGAGCCGGAGGGCACCGCGGTCTGATGGCCGCCTTCGCGGTCAGGCGCCTGGGCTCGATGGTGGCCGTGCTGTTCGCGGTCTCCGTCCTCACCTTCCTCGTCTTCAACGTGATCCCGGCCTACGACCCGGCGCGAGGGCATGGCGGGCAAGGGCGCCGACCCCGCAGCTGGTCGCAGAACATCACCGAGGAATGGGGCTTCGACGAGTCCCTGCCGCAGCAGTACCTGGACGATGATGGGGAAGATCTTCAGCGGCGACGTGATCTCCTACCAGGGGCAGGAAAACGTCGACCAGCGGATCCTCGAAGGGATTCCCGCGACCCTCTCGCTCTGCGTCGGTGCCGCCGTCATCTGGATGTTCTTCGGCATCCTCTTCGGCTACCTCTCCGCGGTCCGCGCCGGCGGCCTGCTCGACAAGGCGCTGACGATCCTCGCCGTCGCCGGCATCTCGGTCCCGGTCGTCTGGCTCGCCGCCGTCCTGCTCGAGTACCTCGCCTACAAGACCGGGCTCTTCCCCGCCCAGGGCTACGTCGAAGCTGACCGAAGACCCGGTCGAATGGGCCTACCACCTGATCCTGCCCTGGATCGCCGTGGCGGTGACGCTGGTCGGCCTCTACAGCCGGGTGCTGCGCTCCAACATGCTCGACGCGATGGACGAGGACTACGTGCGCACCGCGCGGGCCAAGGGGCTGAGCGAGCGGCGGGTGATGACGCCGCCACGTCCTGCGCAACTCGCTGATCCCGATCGTCACCATCTTCGGGCTCGACTTCGGCGCCCTGATCGGCGGCGGCGCGATCCTCACCGAAAAGATCTTCAGCATCGACGGGGTCGGGTTCTACGCCGTCGAATCGATCGAAAACCTCGACCTGCCGCCGATCATGGCGATCACGCTGTTCGGCGCCTTCTTCGTCGTCCTCTTCAACGCGCTGGTCGACATCGCCTACGCCTTCCTCGACCCGCGGGTCGAGCTCGGGAGCTCGGCGCGATGAGCTTCCGGTGCGCCTTTTACGGCCTATACCCGCATAAAGCGCACCGGAAGGGTGGGTCATGAGCGGGGGGCCGCTGCTGAGCGTGCGCGATCTGCGGGTCGGCTTCGCCACCGAAGACGGGCCGCTGCAGGCCGTCGACGGCGTCTCCTTCGACCTCGCCCCGGGCGAGGTGCTGGCGATCGTCGGCGAGTCGGGCTCGGGCAAGAGCGTCGCCGCGCAGACCGATCGTCGGCCTCACCCGCTCGCCGGCGCGCAGATCGAGGGCTCGGCGCGGCTTGGCGAGGCGGAGCTGATCGGCGCGAGCGACGCCGAGCTGCGCCGGGTTCGCGGCGAGCGGATCGGGATGGTCTTCCAGGACCCGATGACCTCCTTCAACCCGGTCTACCGGGTCGGCGCCCAGATCGTCGAGGCGATCCGCGCCCACCGGCCGGGGGTCGGCAAGGGCGAGGCGCACCGGCAGGCGGTCGAGCTGCTCGACTCGGTCGGCATCCCCGACCCCGAGCGGCGGGTCGACGCCTACCCGCACGAGCTCTCCGGCGGGATGCGCCAGCGGGCGATGATCGCGATGGCGCTGGCGCTCGAGCCCGAGGTGCTGATCGCCGACGAGCCGACGACCGCGCTCGACGTCACCGTCCAGGCGCAGATCCTCGCCCTGATCGAGCAGCTCAACCGCGAGCGCGGACTGGCGACGATCCTGATCACCCACGACCTCGGCGTCGTCGCCGAGGTCGCCGACCGGGTGCTGGTGATGTACGCGGGGCGGGTGGTCGAGCGAGGGGACGCTCGACGAGATCTTCTACGACCCCCAGCACCCCTACACCTGGGGCCTGCTCGGATCGCTGACCCGGATCGACCGGCCGCGCCCCCGGCGCCTGCCCCAGATCGGTGGCTCGCCGCCCTCCCTGCTCGACCTGCCGCAAGGGTGCTCGTTCCGCCCCCGCTGCCCGCACGCCTTCGACCGCTGCGTCGAGCTGCCAGGGCTCGACGCCCGCCTCCCCGAGGTGCCGGGCACCGCGACCGCTGCTGGCTCGACCCAGGGCCAAGCGCGAGCGGCGCCAGGTCGAAGGCGAGATCGGCCTGGAGTCCGCGAATGACCGCCGACGGGCCTGAGAGAGCCATAGGCGTATCCGAGGCCCATCGGCCGCTGCTGGAGGTGACGGACCTGGTGAAGCACTTTCCGGTGAAGGGCGTGTTTGGCCGCGAGGTCGATCGGGTGCGAGCCGTCGACGGCGTCAGCTTCGAGCTGCGTCAGGGCGAGACGCTGGGCCTGGTCGGCGAGTCGGGCTGCGGCAAGTCGACGCTCTGCCGGGCCGCTCTGCAGCTGATCGAGCCGACCTCGGGCTCGGTCCGCTTCGAGGGGCGCGAGATCGCCGGGCTCTCGCGACGAGCGATGCGGCCGCTGCGACGGGAGATGCAGATGGTCTTCCAGGACCCCTACGCCTCGCTCAACCCGCGCAAGCGGGTGGGCCAGATCGTCGGCGTATCCGCTGAAGCTGCAGGGAGCGGCGAGCGGTCCCGAGCTGCGCCGGCGGGTGCAGGAGCTGCTCGAGCGGGTCGGCCTCTCACCCGAGCACTACGACCGCTTCCCGCACGAATTCTCCGGCGGCCAGCGGCAGCGGATCGGGATCGCCCGGGCGCTGGCGCTGCGGCCGAAGCTGATCGTCGCCGACGAGCCGGTCTCCGCGCTCGACGTCTCGATCCGAGCCCAGATCGTCAACCTGCTCGACGAGCTCCAGGACGAGCTTCGGCCTCACCTACGTCTTCGTCGCCCACGACATCGGCGTCGTCCGCCACGTCGCCGACCGGATCGCGGTCATGAACGAGGGCAAGATCGTCGAGGAGGGCCCCGCCGACCGGGTCTGCGAGCAGCCTTCCGACCCCTACACGAAGAAGCTGCTCGCGGCCGTGCCGATCCCCGACCCGCACGAGGCAGCGGCGCAGGGCGGGCAAACTGTCGGGTCAGGTTGACCCTGCCGCTCGAACCGCCGATCAAACCGCAGCTGGCCCTGACCCGCAAAGAGCTGCCCCTGGGCGAGGAGTGGGCCTACGAGCAGAAGCTCGACGGCTTCCGCGCGATCGTCTTCGTCGACGGCGACGACGCCTACATCCAGTCGCGCGGCGGCAAAGCGCTGGCCCGCTACTTCCCGGAGCTGAGCTTCCCGCCCGGCCGCTACGTGCTCGACGGCGAGCTGGTGATCCGCGACGCCGACGGCAACCTCGAATTCGACGCCCTGCAGAGCCGCATCCACCCGGCCGAGTCGCGGATAGAGCTGCTGTCGAAGGAGATCCCCGCCGACTACGTCGCCTTCGACCTGCTGGCCGAGGAGGACGAGTCGCTGCTGGAGACGCCGTTCGGCGAGCGGCGCGCGCGCCTCGACGCCCTCGACGCCGCAACCGGGATCGAGGTGAGCAAGCTCAGCCCCGACCCGGTGCAGGCCGAGGACTGGCTGCGCAAGACCGAGGGGACGATGGCCAAGCAGCTCGACGCCCCCTACGTCCCCGGCAAACGCAAAGGGATGGCCAAGGTCAAGCGCGAGCGCGAGATCGACTGCGTGGTGATGGGCTGGCGCCCGGGCAAGGAGGAGGGAACGGTCGGCTCCCTGATCCTCGGCCTCTACGACGGCGACGAGCTGCGCTCGGTCGGCCACATCTCCGGCTTCAGCGCCGAGAGCCAAACGGGGACTGCGGACCTTGCTGGAGCCGCTCGAGACGGGCGAGAGCGGCACCGCCGAGCCGAGCCGCTGGACCGGAGGGCGCGACCTCGAGTGGGTAGCTCTCCGGCCCGAGCTGGTGATCGAAGTCGGCTACGACCACGCTGCCGCGGGACGCATCCGACACGGCGCGCGCTTCCGCAGATTCCGGGACGACAAAGACCCGCGGGAGTGCCGGTTTTCTGATCTCGATCAGGGGTAGGGAGGGCGGGGGTCCCCTGGTCTGACAAATCGCGCGCTAATTAGCGCGCGATTTTGAGTATCCGCCAGCCCAGGGGACCCCCGCCCTCCCTCTCCGGGACGCTCAAGGCGAGGCGTTCTCTTTCAAGCTTCAAGCGCTGGGCATGCTCGGAGGAAGCTCTTAGAACAGCGCGTCCTGCGAAGGGGAGACGGCGGTCCCCTCAGCTGACGGATACTCAAAATCGCGGCCGCTCCGGCCGCGATTTGTCAGAGGAGGGGACCGCCGTCTCCCCCATCCCTTCACGACACTGCTTATCTGCATGCGCTGCTCGGGCGGGAGGTACGCCCTCTTTTTGTAGAGCTTTTCGTAGCGGGGGAGGAGGTCCGGGCGTTTGTGCTCCAGCCAGGCGAAGAAGACGTCTTTGACCTCGTCTCGTAGATGGAGGGCCACTCCGCCGAGGAAGGTGGCGTCTGCTTCCTTGGCTCGGTCGACGATCGGCTGGACCTGCTCGGGCTCGTCGTTGATGCCGGGCATCAGGGGGGCGATGAGGACGCCGGAGTCGATGCCGCGGCGGCGCAGCTCGGCTACGGCGTCGAGGCGGGCCGCGGGGCTGGGGGTGTGGGGCTCGGTCGCGCGCCAGGCCTCCTCGTCGAGGGTGGGGACGGAGAGGTTGACCGAGATCGGGAGGCGCTTCGCCATCCGCTCGAAGATCTCGACGTCGCGCATCGCCAGCGGCGACTTGGTCAGGACCGAGACGGGCGTGCTCGCCTCCTCCAGCGCCTCGAGGATCGCCGGCATCATCCGGTAGCGGCTCTCGACCCACTGGTAGGGGTCGGTGTTGGTCCCCAGGGCGACCAGCTCCCGCCGCCAGCTCGGTCGTGCCAGCTCACCCCGCAGCAGCTCCGGCACGTTCACCTTGACCACGATCTCCCGCTCGAAGTCCCTGCCGGCGTTCAGGCCGAGATAGGTGTGCGTGCGCCGGGCGAAGCAAAATACGCAGGCATGAGTGCATCCCCGATACGGGTTGATCGTCCAGCCGAACCCGTACCGCCCCCCGGGCACCCGGTTCAGCGCCGACCGGGCCCGGACCTCGTGGAAGTTGATCCCCATCGCCTCCGGCGCGTCGAAGGTGCGGACGACCGATTCCTCGGCCAGGCCGAACAGCCTGCCCTCGTCCTCCTTCTCGACCCGCTGCTCGTCCCACCGCATACGAACATATGTTCGCATACGAGGAGGTCCGGCTAAAGCAGGGCGACCTCGACCCCCTCGAAGGACTCGAAGCCCTTGTCAAGAGTCAGAAGTGGAAGGCCATACGCCATCGCCGTCGCTGCGATCAGCGCATCGGCCACCGGGGGTCTGCCCTTCCTGCTCGTCGAGCTGCCGCGACCAGCTCCCCGTACTTCGGAGCGACCCGATTGTCGACCGGAAGGGGGTCGAAGGTGCTGCGGGCAATGTCGAGCCCCAGCAGGCGACCGGGCTGCTCGGCTGCGGGCGCGACGAGAATGCCGTGGTGCAGCTCGCAGAGCGTTACGGCCGAAATGGTCGACTCCCCGGGAAGGCTCGCAAGGTCGAGCTCTCCGTCAACGCCTGCGATGAAGACCGAGGTGTCGAGGAGAACCTTGCTCACCGATCGTCCTGGGCCTTTCGTTTCCGCTCCCTGCGCAGCTCCTCGTACTTCTCATACGGATCCCGGGCCGGGCTTTCGTTTCTGATTTCGCGGATTTCCTCGATCCAGGCGCGCCCCTGCTCCGGCGTGAGCGTCCCGGCCAGCTCCTCGAACCTCTTCAGCGGGACGAACCTCCGCGGGTAGCGCTCCTCTTCGATCGGCACCAATTCCGCAACGGGGTGGCCGTGCACGGTGATCCGCAGCCGCTCCCCGGCCTCCACCCTGCGCAGCAGGTCGGCGGTTCGGTTCCTCAGTTCACGCTGTGGAACATCCGTAGCCATAGGGCTACACCGTAGCAACTGCACCGCCGCCTCCATGCTCCCTATAAGGGCTGGGCCACGAATTCTCTCCCCATCTGGGCCACGCAGGGAGCAAGAGGCCTCCTCCCAAAACACTCAAGCGCGGCTCCTGCCGCGCGTTTTGGGAGGAGGCCTCTTGCTCCCCTCCCCGCAGCTAAGCTCAGGCCGTGACTGAGAAGGTTTGGCGCGTTTACCTGTCGGGCGAGATCCACTCCGACTGGCGCGAGCGGATCGAGGCCGGCGTGCGGGAGGCGGGATTGCCGGTTGAGCTCTCGGCTCCGGTCACCGACCACGCCGCCTCCGACGACGCGGGCACCGGCACGCTCGGCGAGGAGACCGTCCCCTTCTGGCGCGACCACATGGGCGCCGGCGTCAACGCGATCCGCACCCAGGCATCGATCCGCGCCGCCGACGTCGTCGTAGTCCGCTTCGGCGACAAATACCGCCAGTGGAACGCAGCCTTCGACGCCGGCTACGCGGCAGCCCTTGCCAAGCCAATCGTCACCCTCCACGACCCCGATCTCGACCACGCCCTGAAGGAGATCGACCGCGCCGCCCAAGCAACAGCCCGCACCGCCGACCAAGTGGTCGACGTACTCCGCTACGTGATTAAGGGCAAGCTGCCGGAGCTCTGAGCTGAGCACGCGGTTCCGGTGCGCCTTTTCCCCCTATGGCGGGGATAAAGCGCACCGGAAGCTGGGCACGAGAGGGAGGGTCGTGATCCCCTCCAAAAACACTCAAGCGCCGCTCCCGCCGCGCGTTTTGGGAGGGGATCACGACCCTCCCGCCACCACCTGCTCCTCGAAATGCTTGCTCAGCATCGTCACCTGCCCCTGGTAGTTGGAGCCCAGGTCCGGCCCCGTAGAGCCGCTCGGCCGGAGCGCTGGTCCGCTCCAGCGCCAGCTTGCAGACCGGCTGGCGGTGCTCGACCATGAAGGAGACGTCGCGGGCGCGCACCTCGAGCGCGGCGCGGCTGCCGTGGCGAGCGCCCGCCGGGTCGTAGCCGAAGCCGGGGTCGAAGAAGCCGGCATAGTGGGTGCGCAGCTCGCCCGCGGTCGGGTCGTAGGCCATCATCTCGGCGGCGATCTCGGGCGGGATGCAGACCCCCTCGGCCGAGAGCAGCAGGTAGAAGATCTCCGGCTCGAGCACGATCCGTGCTCCCGCCTCGGGGAAGACCGGGTCCCAGAAGTCGGTCCAGCGGTAGGCGCGGATGCGCGAGAGGTCGATCGGCAGGCTGTTCTTCTTCGCCCGGTAGCCGACGATGCGGTCGCTCGGGCCCGGAGAGGTCGACGCTGAGGAAGAGCCCGTCGGCGAGCGCCAGCTCGGACTCGCGCAGCGCGTGCGGAGTCGAGGTAGAGCAGCGGGAACTCGTCCTGCAGGGGGCGGATCTCCTCGTCGCTCAGCCGCACCTCGCCGCGCGCCAGGCGCAGCTGGTTGAGCGAGAGCCCGGTCTTGACCTGGATCGCGAAGGAGCGCGGCACCACCTCGAGGTAGAGCTTGCCGCGGTAGCCGGCGCGGATCTCGTCGAAGCGGTGGTGGCGGTCGGTCAGCACGCGGGTGAAGACGTCGAGGCGCCCGGTCGAGCTCTTCGGGTTGGCCTTCGCCCGCACGTCCGCCGGCAGCGCCAGCTCCTCGATCAGCGGCACCAGGTAGGGGCGGTCGCGCTCGAGCACGGCGCCGTCGCGCAGGTCGATCCTCTGGAAGGCGAGCCCCTCGATCTTCTCCTCGACGGTCGAGTCGACGTCGGGCAGGAAGGAGCAGCGCAGGGCCCAGGCGTGGTCACCGAGGCGCAGGTCGATGCTGGCCGGCTGGATCGCCTCGGGGCGGATGCGGTAGTCGCCGGAGCTGACCCACTCGGCCTCGATCGCCTGGCTCAGCGCCTGCGAGGGAAGCACGCCCGGGGACGGCCTCGGTGCCTGCGCGCCGCCGACCGCGTCCGTCGCCGCTGCGGCCGCGTCGCTCATCGTTCGGAGATTATGCGGCGGGCCTCGGCCGTGCCGAGGTAGGGGGTGAGGGCGAACTCCGCAATCTCCGGCAGGAAGTCGCCGAGCCGCTCGATGTCGCCGGCGAGCACGCGGCGCGAGAGCAGCGAGGCGATGCCGCCGACGACGGCCTCGTCCGTCGCCTCGGGCGGGACGCGGCCCACCGGCGGGCGCGGGCGCGCCGTCGCGCAGGCGGGGGACGAAGCTCTGCAGCGCGTCCTGGTAGCGGTCGTAGACGCCCTTGCCGACGCGCAGCCCCTCGACCAGCACCAGCCGCGCCTGCGCCGGCTCGTCGGCGAGAAGGCGAGCAGCGCAGCGAGAGCGTCGAGCACGCGCGTCGGCCCAGTCGTCGCGCTCCGCGCAGGCCGCCCGCAGCGCCTCGCGGATCCGCTCGACCGCATCGTCATAGGCGGCGAGGAAGCAGTCGTCCTTGCTCTCGAACGTTTGTAGAAGTCGCCCTTGGAGACCCCGGCGCGCTTGCCGATCATCGAGATCGTGGTCTCGTCGAAGCCGCGCTCATAGAGGCACTTCGGCGAGCGCGGCGATCAGCCGTCTCGCGCTGGTTCTGCGCGACGAACTCGGGGGAGAGGCCGTGGCGGCCGCGGGGAAGTCGTTCCACTCTGCGCGCTGGAGTCTGCCAGCGCGCGGCCCTAGGCGTTGACCCGCCCCTTCGCCGCTTCCGCCACGCCCCGGTAGGGAGCGAGCATGAACTCGGTGAGCTCCGGCAGCAGATCCATCGCCTTCTCGGTTTCGTTGCGGCGAATCTTCTGGTAGACGATCCAGGCGACGCCGCCGACGAGCGTCTCTTCGATCGTCTCGGGCAGCTCGTCGGTGCGGGGGACGCTGCGGCCGGTCAGCTCGACGAAGCGCTGCACGGCGTCCTCGTAGCGCTGGGTGGCAGCCGGGGTGGCGGACATCGCCTCGATCATGCACATGCGGGCCAGCGCGGGCTCCTCGGCGACGTAGGCGAGGAAGGCGCCGAGGCCCGCCTCGACCCGCTCCTCCCAGTCATCGCCGCGCTCGGCGCAGGCCTCCTCGATCCGCTGCATGACTTCCTCGACGGCGGCGTCGAAGGCCGCCAGGAAGACTTCCTCCTTGCCCTCGAAGTTGTCGTAGAGCGTTTTGCGGGCGACGCCGGCGCGGCGCACGATGTCGCCGATTTTGGTCGCTTCGTAACCCTGCTCGGCGGTCAGCTCGGCGATCGCATCCATGATGCGGCGACGCTTGTGGACCGCGACGAACTCGCGCGGCAGCTCGTGGCGGGCCGGGCCTCCGAACTGCTGGACCCGCACCGCCTGTGCCCTTGGAGACATCGGCTGAGAATACCCGCGATCGCCGCCGCCCCCTTGCATGACAACCACCCAAGTGGTACCGTGCCGCGACCAGTTGGGTTTTTAACAAAAACGATTAGGTTCTTTATGCCTGCGAACAGGATCCAACTCAGCCAGGACAGGCTCCTCGCCGCGTTCGGCGACAGCTGGCCCCCCGATCAGGTCAGCGCCGCAGCAGAGCTGCTCGCCGGAGGCGACGGCCAGTTCCCCTCCGGGATCAGATCCCTTCCCTCGGACCTCGTCACCGCCGTCCAGCGCGAGCGGCTGCTGGCGGCAACGCTGCGGGCGACCGCCGAGCTCGGCTACCGCGATTTCAGCGTCCAGGACGTGCTCGACCGGGCCGGCGTCTCCCGCCCGACGTTCTACGAGCACTTCGCGAACAAGGAAGACTGCTTCCTCGCCGCCCTGGACGCCGCGGCGCTTCGCCTGCGCACGCGGCTCGACTCCGTTGCCGGAGAGGACGGCGAGAGCTGGCGCGACCGGCTTCGGCTCGCGCTGGAAGAGCTTCTGCGCTTCATCGCCGAGGAGCCCGACGCCGCCATGACGCTGGTCGTCGACGGCCGCGCGGCCTGCCCGCGGCGCTGCTGCGCCGCGACGAGCTGCTCGACCACTTCGCCGCCTGCATCGACAGGCAGGTGCGCGAGGGCCTCCCCGAGCTGCCCCCGCCGTCGGCGATCTCCGCAGCGGGCATCGTCGGCGGCATCGAGGCCGTGCTCTACTCGCGGCTGCACCGCGGCGACTGCGAGGACCTGATGTCCCTCCTCCCTTCGCTGATGTACTTCGCCGTGCTGCCCTACGAGGGGCACGAGGCCGCAAGCGAGGAGATGGCCACCGCCGGCGCGGTGAGCTGAGCCCTCAGCCCTTCACCTTGCAGGATCGGATCATCGGCGGGGTGACGATCGTCAGCCCGCCGTCGAAGACGAAGCTCGTGCGGGCGAGCGGGAAAGTCACCCGCATGAAGCCGCTCGGGGCGGGACAGCCAGCGTTGAGGTAGCCACGGGCCTTGCCCCGGAAGGAGAAGCGCCGGTGCAGGTTCATGGCGATCGCGGTGACGTAACCCCATTCCCCGGTCACCTGGGGAAACGAAGCTTCCAGCAGCGTGCCGTAGGTGCCGGCGCTTCTGCTGACCGTGAACGGCAGGACGTAGGAGGTCGGCACGGGCCGGGTGCCGTAGATGTGGGCGAAGATCACCGGCTTGCCGCGCAGGCGCCCGTTGAAGGCGAGGACCTTGCCCTTGGAGGGGAAGGGCGACTGCTCGGGGATCTTCACGTTTGCGGCGAAGCTGCCTTCGCCGACCAGCGAGGCTCGACAGGCGGCAAGCGCTTCCCGGTTGGTCGAGGGATCGATTTGCCCGAGGCGACAGCGCGGCAACCCCTGCGTGTCAACCCGGCCGTTGCGGTTGATCGCAATCGTCATCTTGGTCAGCTTAGGAGGCCCACCCGGGGAGGTCGAGCCGATCTTGCCGCCGAAGCTGACGCCGATGGGCGCCGTCCCCCGCCGCGGCAAGGTCGTCGGCGTCAGCTTTCCGCTGACCGAGATCTTCACCCCTTGCTTGACTTCCGTCTCCGCGGAGCCGACCGGGGTGGAAAGCGCCAGGGGTGCCAGCACCGCTGCGCTTAGCGTCAGCACCGAGATCGCCTGCTTGGTCTTTCTCATCGTCATCTCCGCCGCTCCACGCTCCAACATAAACACGCCGGGGCTGGCCAAGGCGCGGCGGAGCCAACTGCACAATAACGCCGGAGTGGCGCAGACAAGTCATGCCCGGCGCGATTGCGACCAGCCTGCCCAGCGCTTGGCCGCCTTGGACCCCACATAGGGCAGCAGCACGAACTCGACCAGCTCCGGGACGGCAGCCTGCAGCTCGCTCGGCGTGTCGTGCCGCATGCGATCGGCGATCGTCGTCGCAACGCCGCCGACCAGGGCCTGCTCGGTGCTCTTCGGCCGCCGCTCGTCGACGGGCGCTTCGGCGCGGAGCAGCTCGGCGAAGTGCTCGATCGTCCGCACGTAGCGGCGGCCGCCGTCGGGCCTCTGGATCAGCGCCTCGACGGTGAGCAGCCGCACGCTCTCGGGCTCGGCCGCAGCGAAATCGATCGCCGCGGCGATCGCCGCGGCGACTTTCGCCGGCCAGGCCTCCTGCCCCCGGCAGGCCTCGAGCACTGCCACCTGGAGGCGGCCGACCGCCCCCGAGAAGACAGCCGGAAAATCGCCCGAAGAGTTCGGGATGTCATCCATTGCCCCGGCGCCGCCCCCGCCGTCGTAGCCGATTGGTTTGCGTACTTTGCTAAACGCTGCAGTACATCAATCGGCCAAGACCATATATGGCTTGTTTTAGAGCGTCAAGCGGAACCGCGGCGTCCCTTCCGGCCGGCCGGCTTTTTGCGGCGACCGGCAACGCGGAGGGTGCGCTCGCTGGCCTTCTCCACCGCCTCGCCCATCGCGATCTGGAAGACGGCGAGCAGGGCGTCCGAGGCGAGGGGGCGCATGCGGTCCAGCGCTTCGCGAACTTTGGGCCAGTCCGCCTCGGGGCGGCCGGCGCGGTCGAAGGGCTGCCAGACCTCCTTGACGAAGAGGTCGACGAAGGCGCGGGCGACGCCGTCGGCGTGGCGGCGCAGCTTCTCCGCCGTGGCGAGCGCACCCTCGGGACCCGACCCCGAGATCGGCGAGCGCCACGGCGGCGCGCTCCAGGCGGGGGCTGATCACCTCGACGCGCCCGTCGGGCAGGGTGCGCAGGATGCCGAGCTTCTCGGCGCGGCGCATCAGGTCGGGATCGGGAGCACCCCCAGTTCCCCAAACGCTCGGCCAGCTCCTCGGCCTCGACGATCTCCGGGGCCTCGTCCTCGAAGGGGGCGCGCAGGGCGCGGGTGAAGTCGAAGATCTCGGTGGCGACGCCGTCGCCGCTTTCGAGCACCCGCCGGATTGCCTCCAGGTTGAGCCCGTCGGCCTGCATCTCCCGCGTCAGCGCGATCCGCGCCACGTGCTCGTCGTTGTAGTAGCCGGTGCGCCCGCGCACCAGCGGCGGCGGCAGCAGCCCGCGCGTCTGGTGGGCGCGGATGTTGCGCACGGTCATCCCCGTCCGCTCCGCCAGCTCGCGGATCGTCATCTCGCCCTTGGCGGGTTTGCTCATCCCCGCATCGTAAGCGGCAGGCGCTGGCCGTTCATCTTCTCGGCGGCGTCCGAACAGAGGAATGCGATCGCCTCGGCGATCTGCTCGGCGGGGGTGAAGGTGGGGAAGTCCTCGCCGGGGCTCTCCTCGCGCATGCGCGGGGTGAGGATCGCGTCGACGACGATGATGTTGGCGGTGGCGGCGGTGCCTTCGAAGCCGTCGGCGAGGGCGAGGGTCCAGGCCTCGGCGGCGGCCTTGGCCGCGGCGTAGGCCGCATTCGTGTTCGAGGGCGCCTGCGCCTGCTTGGCGGAGACGAGGACGAAGCGCCCGTGTTCGCCGGCAAGCAGGGCGTCGTGGAAGGCGCGCGTCGTGTGCTGGACGGTGCGGATCAGCAGGTCGTGCAGCAGGTCCCAATCGGCGAGCGGCTCCTCGTGCAGCGGCTGCCCGCCGCGCCAGCCGCCGACCAGGTGCAGCAGCGCGTCGACCCGGCCGAAGCGCCCGAGCAGCGCCGCGCACCACTCCCGCGTCGCCGCCTCGTCGAGCAGGTCGACCGCGCGCCCGTCCCAACGCTCCGGGGGAAGGTCCAGCCCGGCGCCGATCTCGTCGATCCGCTCCTGGGAGACGTCGGTCCCGGCGAGAGTGGCCCCGGCCTTCGCGAGCCGCTCGGCCACGACGGGCCCGAGCCCACCGGCAACCCCGGCAATCGCAATCGCACGGCCGTCGAGGTCGTTCACCTCTCGGAAACTACAGCGGCCGGAGGGGGATCGATGCGTTCGAGCACGATCCGGCCATCGCCTTCGCTTCGCACGAGAAGCCGATCTTCGTCCTGCAAGCCCGCATCTATACATGCCTGCTGGGGAAGCGTCACCCGGCGCTTCTGGTTGATGAGGCACTGGCCCCGCTGGCCTCGCGAGCGCTCGTAGCGAGACATCCGAAAGCCGGGCCGAGGCCGAAATGGGGGAGGCAGGATTCGAACCTGCGAAGGCTGAGCCGGACGATTTACAGTCGCCATCCGTTGACCGCTTGGATACTCCCCCGAGGCCGGCGATTCTATAGACGGATCCTCGCCGTACACGAGCCGATCGACCGCTCGCCCAGACTCGATCTCAAACTCTGAGTACTTGGGTCCTCCAAGGGTCACCGAGGTACATGCCTCGAGCGCGATGGAGGGGATAAGCCATCTACGGCCATCTCCGGTGAGAGCGAAGAGATAGTCGAAGAGCGCCGGGTCGATCTTCTTCATGGCCCCGCTCCAACTCTGGTTGCCACCACGAGTCGCAAGAGAAACCACGCTGCGCTCGTGGCCGCTGGGGGTTGTGATGCACTGGGTCGACGTCTTGACCTGGATTCGCAAGAGACGACCGTAAGCACCCGTCACGAGGTCGACGTCGGGACTGTGGCCGACCGGGACGAAGACCGTCGCCCCGACCGATGTGAGCCACTCGATCGCGGAGGCCTCTCCCAGGTCCCCCTGGTGGCTGCGATTGATCCTCCGTTTCACCGCTCGAACATATGTTCAAGAGCGGATGGAATACGTTTCGCTAGCTGGGCGCCACCCCGAGCCGCTCCATCATCTGCTCGTTGAACGCCGTGAGGGCCGACATCGGGCGCATGAAGACGGTGAGGACGGCTACGCGGCCCTCGTCGTCCAGCTCCAGGAAGTCGATGCCCTCCAGCTCGCGGTCGCCGACGCGGGCCTTGAAGCGGAGTGCGACCGTGTTGCCCTCGGTCAGCTCGTCGGTGTAGGTGAGGCCCTCGAGGGTCGCCGCCACGTGCGTCAGCACTTGGGTGACGACCTCGCGGCCCTCGAAGCCGCGGAAGAGGACCGGGCTGTGCAGCTCGACGTCCTCGCGCAGGACGCTCGCCAGCAGCTCCAGGTCCTTGGCTTTGGCGGCGCTGCGAAACGGGTGCGGGTCGGCCATCGCCACCACCTTACGGTGTGGCGACCCATTCGTCCTGTGCCGAGCGGGTCGCCAGGCCCGGCGGCCTGGGATACTCGGCAAGTGCCGAGCGACAGGTTCTTCTCGCGGGTCTCGACTTCGATGGGTGCCCCGGCGCTGCGCTGGGCCGGCAAGCTGAACGTGCCGGTCTACCGGCTCACGGGCGGTCGCATGATGAGCAGGGTCGGTCGCGCGCCGGTCCTGCTGCTGACCACGACCGGGCGCAAGTCCGGCCAGCAGCGCACCGCCCCGGTCGTCTACCTCGCCGACGGCGAGCGCCTCTCGGTGATCGGCTCCAACGCCGGCAACGCCCGCACCCCGGCCTGGTCGCTCAACCTGAAGGCCGACCCCGACGCCGAAGTCGAGGTCGGCCGCGAACGCCGGCCGGTGCGGGCGCGCGTCGCCGAGGGCGCGGAGCGCTCCGATCTCTGGCAAAAGCACAACGAGCAGTACGCCGGCTTCGACGACTACGAGGCGCGGACCGACCGCGACATCGCGGTCTTCGTGCTGGAGCCTCGCTAGGTCTCAGACCGCGTCGCGCAGCATCTGGGCCTCGGGGAGGCCGCGCAGCTTCTTCAGCGTGTTGGTCTCGATCTGGCGGATCCGCTCGCGGGTGACGCCGAAGGTGCGGCCCACTTCCTCGAGCGTCAGCGGTTCCAGGCCGGAGAGGCCGTAGCGCAGCTCGATCACCTGGCGCTCGCGCTCGGGCAGCGAGTTGAGCGCCTTCCGCACCCCCTCGCGCTGCAGGTGCTCGCTCGCCTCCTCGAAGGGCTCGGCCACCTCCTCGTCGGCGACGAAGTCGCCCAGCTCCGATTCGTCCTCGTCGCCGACCGGCTTCTCCAGCGAGACCGGCAGCTGGGAGACGCGGAGGATGTCCCGCACTTCCTCAAGTGGCCAGCGCAGCTCGGCGGCGATCTCTTCCGGCTCCGGCTCGCGCCCGAGCGACTGCACGAGCTGGCGCTCGACGTGGGCGACCCGGTTCAGCTTCTCGACCATGTGGACCGGGATGCGGATCGTCCGGGCCTTGTCCGCGATCGCCCGCGTCACCGCCTGGCGGATCCACCAGGTCGCGTAGGTGGAGAACTTGTAGCCGCGCCGGTAGTCGAACTTCTCGACCGCGCGGATCAGGCCGAGCGAGCCCTCCTGGATCAGGTCGAGGAAGCTGAGGCCGCGGCCCAGATAGCCTTTCGCGATCGAGACCACGAGCCGCAGGTTGGCCTCGACCATCTGCCGCTTGGCCAGCATGTCGCCGCGCTCGATCCGTTTCGCCAGTTCCACCTCCTGGCTCGCGGTCAGCAGGTCGACCTGCCCGATCGAGCGCAGGTAGAGGCGCAGCGAGTCGAGGCTGGGCTCGACGGTCAGGTCCAGCTCGGCCTTCTTCTCGGCGCCGCCGTTGGTCGCTTCGGCGCGCTGCTCCTTGTAGGCGTCAAGGCCCTCCTCGGCAATGACTTCGACCCCCTGCTCCAAGAGGTGCGCGTGCAGGCCAGAGATCTGCTCCTTGGTGACCTCGGCCTCCTCGAGGGTGGTGGCGATCTGCTCGAACGTCAGGTAACCGCGCTCGCGGCCCAGCGCGATCAGCCCGCGCAGCTCCTCTGGCTCCGCGAACGGCTGCTCATCCGAATCCCGATCCAGTCCCTGCGGGACCGTCTCCAATGGTTCGATCTCACTGCCTCCGGTGCAACCCTCTCCCCTGACCGGGGGGCCGGCCCCATCGCTCCGACCGCGGCCAAGTATAGGCAGAAAAAACGAATCGCCCCGCCGCGGGGTGGCCGCCCCCGGGGCCGGCGGTTGCTTACTCTTCATAAGGCGTGGCTACCCCAACGACGCCGACAGCTCCGCTGAGCGCCCCCGACGTGCAGGCGTCGGTCCCGGCCACCCAGGTCAGCCTCTCGCGGGTCGGGGTCACCGGGGTCGAGAAGGTGATCCGGGTCAAGGCGGACGGTGCCGAGAACCTCTACCACGCCAACTTCGAGTGCTTCGTCGACCTCGAGCCGCGCCAGGCCGGGGTCCACATGTCGCGCTTCGAGGAGATCGTCGGCGAGGCGATCGACGAGGTCGTGCTCGGCGAGGCGTTCCGCGCCGAGGTCCTCGCCGCCCACATCGCCCAGCGGGTGCGGGAGCGCCAGCGGGGCCGGCGCGCCGAGGTCTGCGTCAACGCGCGCTACCCGGAGACGGTGAGCACGCCGGCAACCGGGCACTCGACCCAGGAGATCTACGGCCTCTTCGGCACCGCCGTCGCCTCGGAGCAGGGAATGCGGACCCTTACCGGGGTGCAGGCGCAGGGGATGACCGCCTGCCCGTGCGCCCAGGAGATGGTCGCCGAGCTTGGCCGCGAACGGCTGGCCGCGGCGGGCTTCGACCCCGAGCAGGTCGAGCGGGCGATCGAGGCCGTGCCGGTCGCCACCCACAACCAGCGCGGCATCGGCACGCTCTACGTCGGCTGCCCGGAGGGGGGCGCCAAGTCTTGGATCGACGCGCCCGAGCTGCTGCGCATCGTCGAGGGCTCGATGAGCTCGGAGATCTACGAGCTGATGAAGCGCCCGGACGAGCTCGCCGTCGTGGCGAAAGCGCACGAACGGCCGCGCTTCGTCGAGGACTGCGTGCGGGAGATGCTGCGCGCCGTGGTCGAGGGGTACCCGGGCCTCCCGGGCGAAGCCTTCGTCATGGCCCACCAGGAGAACCTGGAGACGATCCACCGCCACAACGTCGTCGCCGAGCGCTACGGCACCCTCGGCGACCTCCGCCACGAGCTCGACTCAGGCGAGCACCAGGAGCGCCACACCACCATGCGCGAGTGGCTGGAGGCCCCTAGCCCCTAGCTCGGCTTGGTCCTCGGCGCAGGGCGCGCCGCGCGGCGCTCCGCCTCGATCCGGCGACGCAGGCCGAAGAAGTAGTCGGCGCCGCTGATCAGGGTCGCGGCGACGGCGAGGTAGACGAGGGCGTCGACCCAGGGCGGGGCGGGGTTGGCCGCGATCAGGGCGATCACGGCGGCGATCTGCAGGACGGTCTTCACCTTGCCCAGCCAGCTGGCCGAGATCACGATGCCGCGCTCGATCGCGACCGCCCGCATCACGGTGACGGCGAACTCGCGGGCGATGATCACCATCGCCACCCAGGGTTCGAGGCGGTTGAGCGAGACCAGCGAGACCAGCGCCGCGACGATCAGCAGCTTGTCGGCGATCGGGTCCATCAGCTTGCCGAAGGTGGTGACCGCCCCGCGCGAGCGGGCGAAGTAGCCGTCGAGCCCATCGGTCAGCGCTGCCAGGGCGAAGACGGCGGCGGCGAAGGTGTCCCCGTTCGGCGTCTCCCCCAGCAGCGCGACGACGACGACCGGCACCGCCAGGATGCGCAGCAGCGTCAGCGCGTTGGGCAAATTGAGCGGAAACACCCGCTCAATCCTCCTCCTCCGAGAGCCGACGGGCCGATACGTCAAGGTCACCTTGACGTATCGGCCCGTCGGCGGCTGGGGCTGGGGACGCGTCGCGGGCGGCGAAGTAGTCCTCGCCCTCGATGCTGATGTGGGGGATCAGGCGGTCCATCCAGTTGGGGAGCCACCAGGCTCGCTTGCCCATCAGGACCATGATCGCCGGGACCAGCAGGCAGCGCACCAGCGTCGAGTCGATCGCGATCGCCACCGCCAGGCCGACGCCGAACTCCTTGACGATCGGGTTGCCGTTGAGGACGAAGCTGGTGAAGACGCAGACCATGATCGCCGCGGCCGAGGTGATCACGCGGCCGGTGTTCGCCAGGCCCTGGATCACCGCCTCCTTCTCGTCTTCGTTCTGCCTGAAGTGCTCGCGCATCTGGGTCAGCAGGAAGACCTCGTAGTCCATCGAGAGGCCGAAGAGGATCGCGAACATCAGCAGCGGCACGAAGCTGACGATCGGGATCGGGTGGTCGAGGCCGATCAGCGAGGAGCCCCAGCCGAGCTGGAAGACCGCGGTGACGACGCCGTAGGCGGCGGCGACCGAGAGCAGGTTCATCGCCGCCGCCTTGATCGGCACCAGCAGCGAGCGGAAGGCGAGCAGCAGGACGATGAAGCTGAGGCCGACCACGATCGCGATCATCAGCGGAAGCTTGTCGCCGATCTGGGTCGCGAGGTCGATGTAGCCGGCGGTCTGGCCGCCGACGTAGGAGGCGGCGCCGGTCCCCTTCAGCACCGCCGGGATCGTCGTCTCGCGCAGGTCTTCGACCAGGCTCACGGTCTCGTCCGCCCACGGCGCCGATTTGGAGATCACGGTGAAGACCGCCACCGTCCCCGCCTTGTCCAGGGTCGGTTCGGAGACTCCTTCGACATCGGACGCTTTGGAGATCGCCCCCTCCAGCCCCGGCAGCACCTGCTTCGCTTCGGCCGGGCTGTCGAATTCGGAGGCGATCAGCAGCGGCCCGTTGACGCCGGGCCCGAACCCGAGCGTGAGGCTGTCGTAAGCCTGGCGCGCGGTCGTCGATTTGGGCAGGGCGCTGAGGTCGTTCTGGCCCAGCTCGAGCTGGAGGAGCGGGATCGCGAGCACGATCAGGACCGCGAGCGCGGCGAGCGCCGAGCGCCAGGGGCGGCTGGCGACGCCGCGCGCCCAGCGGCGTCCAGCCGTGCGGCTCCGCGTCGTCGGGATGGTTCTTGCCGAACTGCACGCGCAGCGAGTTGATCCGGTAGTCGAGCGCGCCGAGCATCGCCGGCAGCAGCGTGGTCGCCGCCCCGACCGCGATCACCACGGCGATCGCCGCGGTGAAGCCGAGCGTGCTGACCAGCGGGATGCCGGCGAAGGCGAGCGAGCAGAGCGCGATCACGACGGTGAAGCCGGCGAAGACGACGGCGCCGCCCGCGGTCGCCGTGGCGCGGGCGACCGACTCGCGAAGCTCCATCCCGTCTTTCAGCTGCAGCTTGTGGCGGGTGACGATGAAGAGCGCGTAGTCGATGCCGACGCCGAGGCCGATCATCGTCGCCAGGGTCGAGGCGACGCTCGGCACCTGGACGACGTGCTCGAGCAGGCGGATGATCGAGAGCGAGCAGGCGAGGCCGAGGATCGCGGAGAAGATCGGCAGCACCATCGCCGTCGCCGTGCCGAAGGCGAAGAGCAGGATCACGATCGCCGCGGCGATGCCGATCGCGTCGCTGGCGCCGGTGTCGGGCTTGGAGAGCGCCTGGCCGACGTAGCTGCCGACGGCGACCCTGAGCCCGGCCGCTTCGGCCGGCTTGCCGGCGTCGAGGACGGCCAGGGCCTGCGCTTCGGTCAGTTCCCCCGGCCCGGTGCTGAGCACGACCGGCACGTAGGCGACGGAGCGGTCCACGCTGAGGAAGTTCGCGCCCGCCGGGCTGAGCGGGTTGACGGCCGAGTTGACGTCGTGCATTTCGTTCAGCCGGGTCACGGCCTGCCCGATCGCGGACGCGTACTTGGGCGCCGTCAGCGCCGCCCCGGCCCTGGCCTGAAAGACGAGCGGGTTGCTGCCGAAGGCCTGTTCGGGCAGGTTGTCTTCGAGCAGTTCGGTGGCCGAGGTCGAGCCGGTGCCGGGCAGGGTGAGGTTGTCGTTGGTCTTGCTGTCGCCGGCCTGTCCGGCGAGGACGAGGCCGACGGCGAGGACGATCCAGGCGCCGATCGTCAGCCAGTGATGCCGCGAGCAGAAGCGTCCGAGCGCGTAGAGGACCCCGGTCACGCCCGCATCATCCCGTGTCGGCCGGCGACCGGCCTGAAGCGTCCATTATTCGGACGCTTCAGCCTCGTCGGCGGCGGTGGCGGGCGGCGGCAGGTAACCGGACTCGAACGCATCGGGGACGGCTTCGGCGAGGCTGGCGCCGAGGGCCTGGCGCAGGACGGCCAGGTGCTGGGCGTGGCTGGCGGCGAGGGCGGCAACGAGCGGTACGGGGCGCTGGCGTCTGCAGGATCGGCGCCGCATCGAGGGCCTGGGCCAGCGCCGCGTTCTCCTCTTCGTAGGCGAGCACAAGCGCATCCGCCCGGCTCTGCGGGCCCGGCTGTTCGAGCTCGCCGGCTTCGGCTTCGACTTCCCCGCCCAGGCCGCGGATCGCCTTGGTCAGGGCGTCGACATGGGCCTGGTCCTGGCCGCGAAGCTCGGCCGGCGAGGGCGAGGGTCGGGCCGCGCAGCAGCGCCAGGCCCTGCCCGTAGGCGGCGACCGTCGTCAGTTCCCCCGCGAGGGCTTCGCTGAGGACTTCCACGTCGGCGGCCTTTTCCGCGTCGGCGCCAGCGGCGTCGCCGCTGCTTCCGCAGCCGCCAGCGAGGATCGCCAGCGTGCAGGCCGTGAAACAGACAGCGGCGCGGCTGACGCCGCGCCGCTGTCTTCCGAGACCGAGTCGATCGAGCTTCGTGCCCATCAAGGGCGCGAAGCTTATGGACTCCGGTCTGCGGGGTCGCTAAGCCTTTTTCGCAGCTTTCTTCGCTTTGCGTTTTTTGCGCCCCTGGGATGCCTTGGCCTCGGCCCCAGCGCTCTCGAAGTTCATCAGCACGGCGGTAACCGGAATGCCCTCCTCACCGGACTTCGCCAGCCGTTTGGAGCTGCCGCCGTGAATCTTCATGAGCTTGTCGAGCGTGTCATTGACCAACTCAGCGGATTCGTCCCATCCCTGCTGGTCAACCAAGCCAGGAGTCCAGCTGATGTGAACGTCATCGCGGGCGTTGAAGGTGCCGCCTTGCATCGCTCTCACTACGTCGTCGACAATGCTCTCGAACACCGACCCCGATACCCCGGGCTTGATCGAGTCCGGCAGGTGCTTCCAGTCGCGATCTGCAAGGAAAGCCCTGGAGGTCGCCCTGTAGTAGTGCTCGACCGCGCCGCGGCGTGGCTCGGTCTTGACCATCTCGATGCATTCGAAGTCCTTGAGGACTTTGACGTGGTAGCTGACCTGGCTCAAGCCCTCTTCCAGCTCCTTCGAGAGTTCGTTGGGGCTCGCCATCCGCTCGTTGAGGATCATCAGGATCTGCACGCGAAGTGCGTGCGCCAGCGCCTTTACGAGTTTCTGGTCGACGCCGGTTGCTTTGCCCCGTTTCGCTGTTTTGCTCTTGCTCTTGCTCTTGCTCTTTGTGGCCAAAGCGACTCCTCCGATTCGTTGGACGATCTTATAACCACTCCATCCTATTGAACACATAGTCAATCGGCAAACCGAAATACGGCTTTTACAGCCCGTTTGCTCATTACTGGAACTTTCTCTAGTAATCGATTGGTCTAAATCTTTGAACTGGGAAGGTCGCGACTCCCACCGCAAGAACTGACGATTGCGAAGGGGGAGGTGAGGCGGGGTGAAGATCTGCAAGAGCGTAGATGTCGTTCCTGTGCTTTCGACCGTAAAGGGTCGCTAGGAGGGCCGGGGGGTCCGATCCCGCCGATGGGTTTGGACCCCCCGGCCCCCCAGATTGGGCAGTGTTCGTGATTCAGTTCCCGAATGAGCAGCCCCCCTACGTCACAGCGACCCGGAGCCGTGGGTGAACTCGCCGCACTGGCGGACGAGATCCACGCCTGCCGCCGCTGCCCGCGCCTGGTCGAGTGGCGCGAGGAGCGCGCCGCCGACCCGCCGCGACGCTTTCGCGGCGAGGACTACTGGGCCCGTCCTCTCGACGGCTTCGGCGACCCCGCCGCGAGGCTGGCGATCGTCGGGCTCGCCCCCGCCGCCCACGGCGCCAACCGCACCGGCCGCATGTTCACCGGCGACCGCTCAGGCGAGTGGCTCTACGCGGCCCTGTACCGGGCGGGGTACGCCAGCCAGGCGACCTCGGAGCGCCGCGGCGACGGCCTCCGCCTGCACGACGCCTACGTCACCGCGGTGGTCCGCTGCGCGCCGCCGGCCAACCGCCCGGCGCCGCAGGAGCGCGACAACTGCCTGCCGTACCTGGAGCGCGAGCTGGCCCTGCTCGAGCACTGCCGCACGATCGTCGCCCTCGGCGGCTTCGCCTGGGACGGGGCGCTGCGCGCGATCGCGGCCCTCGGCGCCGAGATGCCGCGTCCGAAGCCGCGCTTCGGCCACGGCGCCGAGGCCGTGGCCGGGCGCTGGGCGCTGCTCGGCTGCTACCACCCAAGCCAGCAGAACACCTTCACCGGCCGCCTCACCGAACCGATGCTCGACGCGATCTTTGCCCGTGCTCGCGAGCTGGCCGACTCCTAGCCCAGTCATCCCCGGACATCGAGCACCTCTTTCAGGCTCCTGCGCTTGTGCGACATGTCGATCGTCTTCCCATTCGTTTGGGCATTCTGTAGTAACCAAAATAGAGCCAGTTTCGTACCTAATTGGGTTTGCGGTTTGTCCGATATCTTTTAGTCGGAACTAATTCGAGTAATAGTTCGGTCTGTATCGGAGTAAGCCGACAAGGAGGCACGCTCGATGGATCGACCGCGAATCAAGCGCACCACCCAGCAGATGCACGCGCCCAACGGCGACCTCTACCTGCTTCGACCCAGCGCCGGGGCCGACATCCACATCGAGGAACCCGATGCCGAGGGGGAACGGCTTCTCAACGCCTTCGACGGGACGCATACCCGCGAACAGCTGATCGAGGAGTTCGGCGAGGACGAGGTCTGCGACCTGCTCGCTCAGCTCGAGGAGCTCGGGGTGGTCGAGGACGCCACCGACGACGACCGGATCGCCGAGGGCGTCGTCGCGCGCTTCGACCGCCAGCTCCGCTACTTCAGCGACATCTCAAGCGGGCCGACCCCGTCCCAGTGCCAGGAGACCCTCGAAAAATCGAAGATCGCCGTCCTCGGCGTCGGCGGCCTCGGCGGCTGGTCGGCGCTGAACCTGGCCTGCGTCGGAGTCGGCGAGATGCTGCTCGTCGACTTCGACAAGGTCGAGATGAGCAACCTCAACCGCCAGGTTCTCTACAGCGAGGCCGACGTCGGCCGGCTCAAGGCAGAGGCGGCCGCGGAGCGGCTCAGCGCCTTCAACTCCTCGATCCGGGTGGAGGCGCGGGTGCAGAAGCTCGACAGCGAGGCGGCGATCGCCGAGACGATCGCGGGCTACGACATGGTGATCGACGCCTGCGACTGGCCCGCCCATGACATCGAGCACTGGATCAACTCCGCCTGCTTCGCGGCGCGCGTCCCGTTCATCGCGATGAGCCACTTCCCGCCGGTCGCCCGGGTCGGGCCGCTCTACGTGCCGGGGTGGACCGGCTGCTTCGCCTGCCAGGAGATCGGCTACAGGCGCACCTACCCGCTCTTCGACGTGGCGATCGAGCAGCAGCGCGGCAAAACATCCCCGGCGGCGACCCTGGGCCCGGCCTGCGGGCTGATCGGCGGCCAGATCGGCCTCGACGTGATGCACTACCTGACCGGCCTCGCCCAGCCCTCGACGCTCGGCTGCGGCCACATCTACGACCTGCGCACGATGGAGGTGGAGCGGGAGCCCGTCGTGCCGGAGCCGGACTGCCCGGTCTGCGGGGACCTGCCACGCGGGGCGAGCAAAACGATCCGACAGGGGAGCGCGACGCCATAGGTAGGGTGGCGGGCGATGAGGGGCGCCCGCCACCCAGCACTCTCGATCGGGGCCGGCATGCTCGCCGTGGCCCTGCTCGCGATCCTGGCAAGCGGCTGCGGCTCCTCGGGCACCGAGCCCTCGGGCACAGGGTCGACGGAGACGGCTGCGCCGCAGGGAGCCGCGGCGCAGGAGTGCGCTGGCACGCCGGCTGGCGTCGATGCCCTGCGAGTGAGCGGCGTCGAGTGCGCCACGGGCGGCGACGTCGCCGCCGGCTGGACCGCGAAGAACGCCTGCGCAACCCCGGCAGGCGCCTCGCGGACGTCCTGCACGGTCGGCGACTACCGCTGCCTCGGCGCCGCAACCGAGCGCGGCCTCGCGGTCAGCTGCACCCGCCCCGGCCGCTCGATCTCCTTCATAGTCAAGCGCGGTTAGAGGCCGCGACGCCGCAGGGCACGGCGGGCTCCAACGGGCCGCTCCGCTCCTACAATGCACCAATCCGGCCGACGTAGCTCAGTTGGTAGAGCACTTCACTCGTAATGAAGGGGTCCCCGGTTCGAATCCGGGCGTCGGCTCTACAGCCAGACCAAGATAGGGGCTAAGAGGCCTCCAAATAGGTGTTTTGGGGTGTAAAGCTGCGTAATGCAGGCCTGATCGAGCCACCGGGGCGAGGCCGCAAGGAGTGGTGCCGGCTTTCCAACGCTTCTGACATCAAGACTGCCGCCCCGATTCCGTGCGCGTGTCGGCGACTGCCACCGCGAGCAGGATCGCGCTTGACGCCGTGACCGCGGCCAGGAGGCCGAGCGGAGCGGTGGCGACGGCCAGCACGAGCAGCGCGAGGCAGGCGATGAGACGGGATCGTGGCACGCTGCCCGTCGCTCGGCGCATGATATCCCAGCTGGGCCAACAGGAAGATCGCCGGGCCTCCGAAGATGAGGGCGGCAGTGTTGAGGGTGCTCGGGTCGTGGGGGTCGACGATGGCGAGCTCGTCGCCGACGGCGATCGCGACGATGCCGATCACCATGAGGATCAGGGTGTAGTTGCCGAGCCCGACTATTCGCGAGGCGTCGGTGGCGCCCTCTGACCGCCTTCAGGCCGATGTCCTCGGCGCGGTGGAAATAGCACCACCAGAGCGCGACCGTGCCGGCGAAGGCGACGGCGAGAGCCAGGAGGCGGTCGGCCTGGAGCGGCTGGTCGGCGAAGGCGTTGCCGATCGTGAGGACGGTCTCGCCCAGCGCGATCAGGAAGAAGAGGCGGAAGCGCTCGAGCAGGTGCTCGGCGTAGATCTGGCTGTCGGAGCTGAAGGGGCTCTTGCCGGCCCGGCAGCGGGTGGCCCGCGATCACGCCGCCGTAGGTGATCAGGACCGCCGCCGCCCAGAGCGCGAGGCGGGCGTCGCCGTCGGCGGCGATCCCGGCGATCCAGATCGGCGCGGTTCCGATCTCCCAGGCCAGGGCGTTGACGAAGTGCATGTGCAGCCGGTGGCCGCGAAAGGCCGCACACGGCGAAGGCGGTCCGCCCGATCTGGATCGAGAGGTAGCCGATCACGAACAGGCCCGCCCGGTCGCCGAACGCCTCCGACACCGAGGTGGACATCAGCAGGCTGGCGAACATCAGGCCGAGCAGCAGCAGCCGCACCGGCTGGCGGTCGCCGTCGAGCCAGTTCGAGGTCCACACGGTCATGAACCAGGCGTACATCACGGCCAGGGTCAGGACGAGCGTCTCGATCATGCCCCGGGCGTCGACGTGCTCGAACAGGTTGTGGGCGAGCTGGCTGACGGTGAAGACGTAGACGAGGTCGAAGAAGAGCTCCAGCGGCGTCACCGCCCGCGCCACTTCGCGCGGGCGCACGACCGACGGAGATCTGGGCGCGTTCCCCGGAGGCGGCCATCGTCAGGCCTGCAGTTGCAGCGGCTCGAACCTGGCGAGCCTCGCTCGCTCGATCGCCTCGGCGTAGGCGCCGTGGACGGTGCTTCGCGGCCTCAGCCCGGCGACCCCGTACCCCTCGTCCATGGCCCGCGCGAGCGTCCGCTTGAAGGTCCTGCCGTGCCAGCCGTGCGGCTCGGCGGCGCGCCCGACGTGCAGGTGGACCAGCTCGTGGAGGAGCGTCTCGAGGACGTCGCCGGGCCGGATTCCGGGGTACGCGGTGACGGAGAGCCGGAACTGGCTCGGCACGGCGAAGCCGAGCCGGTTCGGGCGCCGGCGCGCTCGCCGCACCTTGAGCTCGGGCTCGCGGGCGGCCAGGGGGCCGTCGGCGAACGCCGGCAGCCCCCGCAGCCTCTCCATCTCGTCGCGCAGGGCCACCCCGGCGACGAGGAAATAGGACGGATCGCGCCTCAAGGTCCGCAAAGCATGCCGCCGGGCGCGGATGAACCGCCCTCGCCGGGCGCTCGGCTCAGGGGCTCTGGCCGTCGAACTTGTAGCCGACGCCGCGCACGGTGACGACGAGCTCGGGGCGCTGGGGGTCGCGCTCGACCTTCTGGCGGAGGTTGGAGATGTGGACGTCGCAGGCGCGCTCGTCGCCGTCGAACTCGGTCTGCCAGAGCTCCTCCATGATCTGGCGGCGGGCGAAGACCTCGCCGGGGCGGCTGACCAGGAGGCGGAGGAGCTGGAACTCCGAGCGGGTCAGGCTGACCGGGACGCCCTCGACCATCGCGACGTGGCGGACGAGGTCGATCGCCACCGGGCCGGCTTCGATCCGCACGGCCTGGTTGAGCGGGCCGCGGTCGAGCTCGCGGCGGCGCAGCTGCGCGCGCACCCGGCCGAGCAGCTCGCGCACCGAGAAGGGCTTGGTGACGTAGTCGTCGGCGCCGACCTCGAGGCCGACCACCTTGTCGACCTCGGCGTCCTTGGCGGTGAGGACGATGATCGGGACGGCGCTGCGCGAGCGCACGTCGCGGCAGATGTCGAGGCCGCTCGGCCCCGGCATCATGATGTCGAGGATCAGCAGGTCGAAGGGGATGCCGTCGCCGCCGACTTTCTCGGTCGCTTCGTCGCCGTCGGCGGCGACGTCGACGTCGAAGCCGTCCTGGGCGAGGGCGTAGCCGACCGACTCGCGGACCGAGGGCTCGTCGTCGGCCACCAGTATGCGTCCGCTGCTCATCGTCAGGCCACCGGGGTCGGGCTCGGCTGGGCGACGGGGAGGCGGACCCAGAAGGTGCTGCCCTCCCCCTGGACCGAGGTGGCGCCGATCTCGCCGCCCATCACGCTGACCATGCGGCGGGCGATCGCCAGGCCGAGGCCGAAGC
Source organism: uncultured Solirubrobacterales bacterium (assembly GCA_963812905.1). Classification (GTDB taxonomy): domain Bacteria; phylum Actinomycetota; class Thermoleophilia; order Solirubrobacterales; family 70-9; genus VRUE01. Next base: position 1,750,992 of record CAWEWY010000003.1, on the reverse strand, counting down.
CTTCCTGCTTGCGCGTCTCGCTGCGACGGTAGAAGCGCTCGAAGACGCGCTCGATCTCCGCCGCGGGGATGCCCGTTCCTGTGTCGATGACTTCCAAGATCACGTCCGTCTCGCCGTCGTGGCGGCCGCGAACGGTAACGGTGCCGGGGGGTGGCGTGTTCTTGAAGGCGTTCGTGAGCAGGCCGATCATCACCTGGCGCAGCAGGGTCGGGTCCCCCTTGGCGGTCAGGTCGGGCTCGCACTCGACGACGAGATCGACGTGCTTGGGCGGCTCGACCGCGGCGACGACGTCGCGGATCGCGATCGGCACGTCGACCACCTCGGTCTCCCCCGCCCCCAACGACTCGACCCGGGCGAGGGTCAGCAGAGACTGGGTGAGCCGGTTCATCCGCTCGGCGTCCTCGGCGAGGCGGTTGAGGAAGTGATCGCGAGCCTGCGGGTCGTCTTTGGCGCCGCCCTGGAGGACCTCGATCGCCCCCGAGATCCCGGCCAGCGGGTTGCGCAGCTCGTGCGCGGCGTTGGAGACGAAGTCGGCTTCGGCGAACTCGCGGCGCATCTCGTCGGTGCGGTCGCGGACCACCGCCAGCACCGCCCGCTCGTCGGGCAGTGCCCGGGCCTGCATCGCGTAGGCCCGGTCGCCGATCCGCAGCGCCGGGTGAGCCGCGAAGCCGACCTCGGCGGCGCGGCGCAGCTGCGGCAGCATCGCCTCGGGCGGGCGGCCGCGGTCGAGCAGCTCCACCGCGGCGCTGTTGGAGAAGCGGACCGGCCCGTCGTCGTCGACCACCATCACCGCGTCGGTGAGGCCGTCGAAGATCGCCTCCAGCTTGTTGCGATCGGCGGTGAGCACGCCGAAGCTCTCCTTCAGCGAGGCCCGCATCGACTCCAGGGCCCGGGCGAGGTCGCCGATCTCGTCGGGCCCGGAAACCGTCAGCGGCGCGTCGAAGGAGCCCGAGGCCATCTCCCCCGCGGCCTGCGCCAGCCGCGAGACGCGATGGGAGATCGCAACCGCGATCAGGAAGCCGGCGAGAACGCCGACGATCACCGCGACGACCAGCGCCCGCTGGTTGTCGCCGAAGAGGTAGACCGCGAAGGCGGTGATCAGCGAGACGGCGGCGAAAGCCCCGGACAGCCACAGCCGCATGCCTATTCGTCTCATGAGCAGTTACTAACACAAACGCCACCCCAGCAGGGGCGTGTCTGAGCTTAGGCCACGAAATATGGTGGCTAAGCTCAGACACGCCCCCTCGGAGACGGGGCGCCGGGGCTTCGTGGGAGAATCGATCGGTGCGGACTCTGGTCTTCATCCCGGCCTGGAACGAGGAGGACTCGATCGCGGAGGTGATCGCGGGCGTGCGCGGCTCCATCCCCGAGGCCGACCTGCTGGTGATCGACGACGGCTCCGTCGATGCGACCGCGACGCGGGCGCGGGAGGCGGGCGCGCTGGTCGCCTCGCTGCCCTTCAACCAGGGGCTGGGAGCGGCGCTGCAGACCGGCTACCTGCACGCCCTGCGCGAGGGCTACGAGGCCTGCGCCCACCTCGACGCCGACGGGCAGCATCCGCCGGCCGAGGTGGCCCGGCTGCTGGAGGAGATCTACGCCGACCGGGCGGACCTGGTGATCGGCTCGCGCTACCGCGACCCCGGCAAAGCCGAGAGCGACGACTACAAGCCGACGATCTCGCGGCGGATCGGCATCGGCGTCTTCCGCTTCTTCCTGACCCTGGCGACGCGGCAGCGCTTCACCGACACGACGAGCGGGATGCGGGCGGCGAACCGGCGCGTGATGGCGATGTTCAGCGAGCGCTACTCGCCCGACTTCGCCGAGATCGAATCGCTGCAGCTCGCCGTGCGCGAAGGCCTGCGGGTCGAGGAGGTGCCGGTGCGGATGCTCGAGCGGGCCGGCGGGTCATCGTTCCTCACGCCGGTGCGCTCGGCCTTCTTCATCTTCAAGGGACTGATCGTGCTGCTGGTCGGGCAGTTCCGCCCCCGCCACGTCGAGGCGAGCGAGCGATGAGCGCGCTGGCGCTGGCGGCGAGCCAGAGCCCCAAGGTCCACCTCACCTCGCAGACGCGGATCATCGCCGCCGTCCTCGCCCTCGCCTTCATGGCGCTGGTCCTCGAGCTGATCCGCCGCAACCGCCTGCAGGAGCGCTTCAGCGTGGTCTGGTTCGTCGCCGGCCTGGGGATGCTGATCGGCGCCGCCTTCCCCGGCCTGCTGACCCTCGTCGCCGACGCGATGGGGGTGCGCGACACCAACGTCGCCCTCTTCTCGATCGTGCTGCTCTTCCTGCTCGGCCTGGCGCTCAACTTCAGCGTGACGATGTCGCGCCAGGCGGCTCAGATAACGCGGCTTGCCCAGGAGCAGGCCCTGGAGAGGGCCCGCGAGCAGGCGAGCTCAGGCGAAAACGGCAGCGAGGCGAAACGAGAGCGCCTCGAGAGCTAGCTCCTCGGAGACGTTGAGGTCGAGGCGGCGGCGGGTGTCCTGGACCAGCTCGGCGGCGCGGCGGGGACGGGACGGGTCGAGGGCGGCGGCGCGAGCCTCGAGGTCGGCGAGGCGGTCGCGGTTGTAGATCACCTCGGGGGCGCCGGAGGCGACGGCGGCTAGATCGCGGAACCAGCTTGCACTCAGCTCCAGGGCGAGGTCGAGCATCTCGGTGCGACGGCGGCGGCCAGCGCGTTTGGCTTCGTCGGTTATGTCTTTGGCGCTGCGTTTTACGCCTGCTTCGGCTTCTTCCTCGAGGAGCTTGCGGGTCTCGGCTTCGGTTTCTTCGCCGGCGGATTCCGCGGCGGCGATCAGTTGTGCCCAGGGTTGGTCCAGAGCGGTGGGGGCCGTCGGGGGGGATTCGGCGGACGCGCTTTCGCGCTGAGTGTCCGGCGAGTCCCCCCCGACGGCCCTTCCCATTTCGAGGGCCGCCGCACGAAGAGCGCGGCCGGAGTCCGAGAGGAGGTAACGGGCGCGGGCCACATCGCCGGCGGACAGGCGGGCCGCGGCGGCCAGGTCATCCGGGGAGCCGTCGCCGCGAGGGCAGCTTCGACAGCTTCCGGGGGGAGCGGGGCGAAGTCGATCGGCTGGCAGCGGGAGGCGATCGTCTCCAGCAGCATGCGCCGGTTCAGCGGTGAGCAGGATCAGATGGACGAAGCCGGGCGGCTCCTCCAGCGTCTTCAGCAACGCGTTCTGGCTCTCGTCGCGCATCGCCTCCGCCGCCTCGATCACGAAGACCCGCTTCTCGCCCTCGAAGGGCCGGTAGGAGGCGGAGCGGATCACCTTCTCGCGAACCTCCTCGACCATGTGCTGGGCACCGCGGGGCACTAGCCAGACGAGGTCGGGATGCGGCGAGGGATCGAGCAGTGCACGGCGGCGGGCGTCGTCGGCGTCCGCGGCGCCGACAGCCAGAAGCTCAGCAGCAAACGCACGCGCGGCGTCCGCCTTCCCCGCCCCCCGTGGACCGCGGAAGAGATACGCATGACTCGGCCCCGAGGCAAGCGCCGCGCTCAGCGCGACCCGCGCCCGCGGCTGGTGCTCGGTGCTCTTCTCGATCGATTGACAGCGGTTGCTGGGGGTCATCGCACTGAACCCTTCCCTCATCTCGCGTGCGACCTAACCGCCCCGATAACGCGCTCGTGGACCTCCTCGACCGTGCCCGGCGCCGTCGACGACGACGACGCGGTCCGAGGCGATCTTGGCGATTTCCTCGTAGGCCTCGGCAACGGCGCGCTGCAGCTCCAGGCCCTCGGACTCGAAGCGGTCGCTGCCGTCGGCGCGGCCCGAGGCCGACCTCGGGATCGACCCGCAGCAGCACCGTTACGTCGGGCCAGAGGCCCTCGGTGGCCGCGTCGGTGAGAGAGATGACCTCGGGGGCGCCGAGCCCGCGGGCCGCGCCCTGGTAGGCGACGCTGGAATCGGCGAAGCGGTCGGAGACGATGTCGAGGCCCGCCTCCAGCGCCGGGCGGATCACCCGCGCGGTCAGGTCCGCGCGGGCGGCGAGGAAGAGGAGCAGCTCGGCGAGGGGGTCGAGCGCCAGCTCGGGGTCGGCGAGCAGCTCGCGGATCCGCTCCGCCGCCTCGGTCCCGCCCGGCTCGCGGATCAGCAGCGTCTCCGGGCCGAGCGCTTCGGCCAGCAGCTTCGCCTGCGTGCTCTTGCCGGAGCCGTCGATGCCCTCAAGCGAAACGAACACGTCAACACCCCCGTTCCGGTGGTCCTTTTCCCCGATATACGGGGATAAAGCGCACCGGAAGCGTCGGGTCATCTCATTTCGCGCTCGAGGCGGCCTTGGCGCGTTTGCGGCCGCGGGTGGCGGTGTCGGCTTTGCTCGCGACCTTCGTCTTCTTCTTCGCCGGCGCCTTGTCCTCGTCGCCTTTCGGCAGCGGCTGCTTCGCCATCGCTTCTTTGGCCGCTTTCGCCGCTTCGCGCTCGGCGCGGCGTTTCTTCATCTCCTGCATCGACTCGCAGTCGTCGTTGAGGCAGAGGTTCCAGGGGCGGCCGCGGAAGGGCTGGACTTTCAGCCGCGGCGTCTCGCCGCAGATCGAGCAGCGTTCCTCGAGTTTGAAGACGTCGCCGCGCTGGGGCAGCGGGAAGGTCTGGTCGCAGGACTCGGGATCGTCGAGCGTCCAGCCGCTGCAGCCGACGAAGCGCTTGCCCGACTTCTTCGCCCGGATCACCCGCAGCATGTGGGGCGAGCCGTCCTCCTTCTTGCGGCCGGCTTCTTCGCAGACCTTGCAGGGGCCGAGGATCCGGTCCTGGTCCATCCCGGCCCAGACGACTTTGGCCAGGTCTTCGCGGCTGGCGTCGATCTCGGTCCAGGTGTTGTGGAGCAGTTCGCGGCTGTCGCCGACGACGCCGTCCTTGGTCATCTCGCCGGCGGCGATCTGGTCCATCTCCGCCTCCAGCTGGGCGGTCATCTCCGGCGTCGCCATCCGCGGCACGTATTTCTTGAAGGCGTCGTACATCGCGATCCCGGTCTCCGTCGGGATCGGCGGGTTGCTGTAGACGTAGCCGCGGTCGAAGAGCTTCTTGATGATGTCGGCGCGGGTGGCCTTGGTGCCGAGGCCGCGCTCCTCCATCATCTCGACCAGCTTCGCCTGCGAGATCCGCGAGGGCGGCTGGGTCTCCTTGTCGACGATCCAGGGCTCGCCGTCGAGGTCGAGCGTCTGGCCCTCCTGCCAGCGCCGGGATCTCCTCGTCGGAGGAGCGGGCGTAGGTGTAGATGCCGGCGAAGCCGGGGTCGACGACGACCGAGCCGCGGACGAAGTAGGTCTGCGAGCCGGCCTCGATGTCGGCGCGCGTCGACTCGGTGATCATCGGCGGGCTGAAGGTGGCGAGGAAGCGGCGCACGACGAGTTCGTAGACGCGCAGCTTGGGGCCGTCGAGGGCGCCCGGGTGGATCGCCTGGGTCGGGTAGATCGGCGGGTGGTCGGTCGTCTCTTTCTTGCCGCGGGTCGGCTTCAGCTCGCCGTCGAGCAGGCCGGCGGCGGCGGAGAACTCCTTGATCCGCACCAGCGAGGAGACCAGCTCGCGCAGCGGCAGCGAGACCGGGTAGACGGTGTTGTCGGTGCGCGGGTAGGAGATGAAGCCGTCCATGTAGAGGTCCTCGGCGACCCGCATCGCGTTGGCCGGGGTGATGCCGAGGCGGCTGGAGGCGTCGGTGGTGAAGGCGGTCGTGTTGTAGGGCGTCGGCGGCTTGCGCGTGTTCTTGCGCGCCGTCACCGACTTGACCGTGCCCGGGGCGGCGGTGCCGGCGAGGGCGGCGTCGGCCTCGGCCTTCTCCCAGAACTTGTCGGTCTCGTGGTGGGCCTCGAAGCTGCCGTCGGGGTGCTGGAACTTGGCGAACAGTTCCCAGAAGGGTTTGGCGACGTGGGCGCGGCGCTCCATCTCGCGCTCGACGATCAGGCCCAGGGTCGGGCTCTGCACGCGGCCGACCGAGAGGAAGTTGGAGCCGAAGCGGCGGGTGCTGAGGGAGACGGCGCGGGTCAGCGTCGCGCCCCAGAGCAGGTCGATGTCCTGGCGGGCGGCGCCGGCGTTGGCGAGCGGGTAGGAGAGCTCGTCGAGCTCGTCGAAGGCGCGCTCGATCTCTTCCTTGGTCAGGGCCGAGTAGCGGGCGCGCTTGACCCGCAGCGTGCCGGCGCGGGTTTCCTCGCGCGAGCCCAGCTCGGGGTTGGCGTCGAGCATCTCCTCCAGCGCCTCGAGGCCGATCAGCTCGCCCTCGCGGTCGAAGTCGGTGGCGATCACCAGCTCGTCGGCTTCTTTGGCGACTTTGCGGATCGCCTTGACGACGTTCTTGTCGGTCGGCTCCTTGATCAGCTCGGCGTCGATCAGGTCGTGCAGGTCGGTCTTCTGCCAGTTCGAGTAGCCCTCGGGGAAGGCGGGGCCGAGCACGTGGCCCTTGAGCCCGATCGTGCGGTGGTCGCCGTCGTCGTCGCTCCAGGTGTAGAAGGGGACTTTGAAGGTTTTGTCGCTGGTCGCGCTGCCCTTGCTGAGGAAGGTCGCGATCTTCTCGGCGCTGTTGTTCTTCTCGGTGACGATCAGTCGCATCGGGCGGCGAGGGTAGCAGGGGCGCTCGGCCGGACCGGCAAACCGACGACGGGACGAAATCCGTCGAGCGCTGAGGATTCGTCCCGTCGGCTCCCGGCGGGCTAGGATCGCGCGACTCGATGAAGGCTCTGGTGACAGGCGGCGCGGGGTTCATCGGCTCGAACCTGGTCGACGCCCTGCTCGCGCGGGGCGACGAGGTGACGGTCGTCGACGACCTCTCGACCGGGCGGCGGCGAGAACCTCGACGGGGCGCTGGCGGCCGGTGCGACGCTGGTCGAGGCCGACATCCGCGACCGCTCGGCGATCGAGGGCGCCGCCGTCGACGCCAGGCCCGAGGTCGTCTTCCACCTGGCGGCGCAGATCGACGTGCGCAAGTCGGTCGCCGACCCCGCCTTCGACGCCTCGATCAACGTCGGCGGCACCGCCAACGTGCTCGAGGCCGCCGGGCGGCCGGGTGCGCGGCGCGTCGTCTTCACCTCGACCGGCGGCGCGATCTACGGCGAGGGCGAGGGCCAGGCGCTGCCGCTCGCCGAGGACGCGCCGCTGGCGCCGGACGCCCCCTACGGCCAGAGCAAGTTCGCCGCCGAGGGCTACCTGTCCCTCTACGAGCGGCTCCACGGCCTCTCCAGCGTCAGCCTGCGGCTCGGCAACGTCTACGGCCCGCGCCAGGACCCGCTCGGCGAGGCCGGCGTGATCGCGATCTTCTGCGGCGGCTGCGGGCGGGCGAGCGGCCGACCGTCTTCGGCGACGGCAGGCAGACCCGCGACTACATATATGTGGGCGACGTCGTCTCGGCGGCGCTGGCCGCGGCCGGATCGGAGGCGACCGGCGCGATCAACGTCGGCACCGGGAGTCGAGACCGACGTGCTGGAGCTGGTCCGCCTGCTCGGCGAGCTGGGCGACGCCGACGAGCTTCGAGCCCGAGCTGGCCCCCGCCCGCCCCGGCGAGGTGCAGCGGATCTCGATCGACCCGGCGCGCGCCGAGCGCGAGCTGGGCTGGAAGCCGCAGATCGGGCCTCGAAGAGGGCCTGCGCGTCACGCTCGACTCGATCTAGCGCCGACGGGCCGAATGTCAACCCATGGTTGACATTTCGGCCCGTCGCGGGGATCACTAGGCTTTGGGCATGCCCGCTCAGGCCTATGCCGGCAAGGAGTGCGTCTGCCAGTTGCGCAAGGGGATCTGCGACCAGTCGTGCGTGCGCGACATGCTGGAGACGCCCTTCTACATCGCCTGCCTGAAGCTGAAGGGGCGGCGCTGCCTGGTGGTCGGCGGCGGCGACATCGGCCTCGAGAAGGTCGAGGGGCTGCTCGCCTGCGACGCCGACGTGACCCTGATCGCGCCGGTCGCCCACCCGGAGCTGGAGAGCCTCGCGGCGGAGGGCTCGATCGAGTGGGAGAAGCGCGCCTACGCGGGCGCCGCCGACCTCGAGGGCGTCTTCATGGCGATCGCCGCCACCGACGACACCGAGGTCAACATCGGCGTCTACGACGATGCCGAGAAGCGGGCGATGCTGGTCAACGTCGTCGACGTGCCGCCGCTGTGCAACTTCATCCTGCCGGCGATCGTGCGCACCGGCCCGCTGGCGATCGCGATCTCGACCGCCGGCGCCTCCCCCGCCCTGGCGAAGCGGATGAAGCGCGAGATCTCCGAGCTCTTCGGCGAGGAGTACGCCCGCCTCGCGGTGATCCTCAACGACGCCCGCGGCTGGGCCAAGGGCACGCTGCCGACCTACCAGGACCGCAAGGAGTTCTTCGAGGGGATCGTCAACGGCGATCCCGACCCGGTCGTCGCTGATCCGCGAGGGCCGCGAGACCGAGCTGCTGGCCCTGATCGAGGCCGCGAAGGAGCACGCCTCGGCCGCACTCGCCTGATCGTTCCGGTGCGCTTTATGTACCTATAGGGAACAAAAGGCGCACCGGAAGCCCTTCTACTCAGTGCCGCAGGCTGAGATTCGGACGCGCTCCAGCGTCTCGCGCAGGGTGTCGGCTTCGGCGGCGCTGAGCTTCGCCGCGAAGGCGACCTTCAGCTCGGCGACGACGACAGGGCGCATCTCGTCGAGCAGGTCGTGGCCGGCCGGCATCAGGGTCGCGTAGCTGACGCGGCGATCGGTCTCGCAGAAGGTCCGCTCCAGCAGGCCGGCCTTGATCAGGCGGTCGACCAGCTTGGTCAGCCCGCCGCGGGTGATCACCAGCGCTTCGGCCAGGTCCCCCATCTTCATCCGCTCCTCGGGAGCCTCGGCGAGCGTCGCGAGCACCTCATACCAGGGCAGCGGCGGGAAGTCGGCGGCGGCAAGCGCCTCCTGCAGCCGACCCGTGATCGCAGCGTGGGTGCGGGTGAGCGCCCCCCAGGCCTCGCCGTGGGAGGTGCGAATGGGCTTGGTTGCCGTTGCCTGCTCGCTCACTCCTCCATCATCGCAGATGAATGTTGCCCTGACAATAGTTGTAGATACAAGCTTTTTTGCTATGATTGTTTCTGCGTCAATCATTGATCCGACAACTACAGGAGGTAGACGATGAACACGCAGACGATCGAGCAGCAAATTCCGGCAGGCACGTACGCGGTGGACCCGGTCCACTCGTCGATCGCCTTTGCGATCGTCCACAACGGGGTGGCGACCTTCCGCAGCGGCTTCGACTCCTACGAGGCGAGGCTCAGCGGCGGCGAGGCCCCACGGCTCGAGGGCAGCGTCGACGTCGGCAGCGTCAGGATCGACGAGGAGCAGCTCAAGGGCCACCTCCTCTCCTCCGATTTCTTCGACACCGCGCGCTACCCGCAGCTGCGCTTCGAGTCGACCGAGCTGGGCGTCGGGGACGACGGCACGGTGACACTGCGCGGAGAGCTCGAGATCCGCGGCGAGCGGCGCGAGGTCGAGGCAAGCGGCAGGTTTGGCCGGCTCGGCGCGGACCTGGCCGGCAACGCCCGCGTCGGGCTCTCGCTGGCGGCATCCGTCGACCGGCGCAGCTTCGGCCTCGACTGGAACGCGGAGCTGCCCAGCGGCGGCGAGGTCCTCGACTACGAGGTCGCGATCGCGGTCGAGCTGGAGCTGGTCGAGGAGGCCGAGTAGCGATGCGGGTCCTGGGCATGTCCGGCAGCCTGCGCCGCGACTCGCTGAACAGCGCCCTCCTGCGGGCAGCCGGAGAGCGGCTGCCCGCGGGGGCGGAGCTGGTCGAGTTCGACCGGCTGCGCGACGTGCCGCCCTACGACGAGGACGCCGAAATGGCCGCCACGCCCGTCGTCGTCGAGGAGCTGCGCGCGGCGATCCGAGGCGCTGACGCCGTCCTGATCGCGACGCCGGAGTACAACAGCTCGATCCCGGGTCAGCTCAAGAACGCCCTCGACTGGGTCTCGCGCCCGGCCGGCAAGAGCGCGCTCACCGGCAAGCCGGCCGCCGCGATCGGCGCCTCGACCGGCATGTTCGGCGCGGTCTGGGCCCAGGCCGAGCTGCGCAAGGTCCTCGGCGCGATGGGCGGCCGGGTGGTCGAGGCCGAGTTGCCCGTCGGCCACGCCAGGGAGCTGCTGGTCGACGGCCGCCTAGAGCTCTCTCCCGAACAGACGGAGCACCTGGAGGAGATCCTCGCCGAGCTGATCGCCGCGGCCGAGCGCGAGTCCGAGCTCGTCCCGGCCTGACCGTTCCGGTGCGCTTTATATGGCTATAGACCACATAAAGCGCACCGGAAGGCTTTCGCTAAGCGGCCGGGAGAGCGAAGAAGGCGACGGCCGCGAAGTGGGCTGCTGCTGCGGCGATTACCAGGAGGTGGAAGACCTCGTGGTAGCCGAAGACTCGGGGGTTGGGGTCGGGGCGCTGGGTGGCGTAGACGACGGCGCCGGCCGTGTAGAGGAGGCCGCCGGCGGCGACGAGGAGAGTGCCCGTCACCCCCATCTCGCTCCCACAGCCCGGGGAAGGCGATGGCGGCGACCCAGCCGAGCGACATGTAGATCAGCGCCGCGACCCACTTCGGGTGGTCGATCCAGACCATCTCGACGATCGCGCCGGCGATCGCGCCGATCCAGACGACGACCAGGATCGCGTCGGCGAGCGGTCCGCTCAGGACGAGCAGGGCGAAGGGCGTGTAGGTGCCGGCGATGAGGAAGAAGATCATCGAGTGATCGAGGCGGCGCATCCAGCGGCGCACGTTGGGCCGGGTCCAGTTGACCCGGTGGTAGAGGGCGCTGGTGCCGAGCAGGGCGGAGAGGCTGACCGCGTAGATCGCGACGGCGAGGGTCGCCTTCGGGGTCTTCGCGGCGACGATCAGGCCGGCGCCGAGGAAGAGTGAGACGAAGAAGGCCCACTCGTGGGAGACGCCGCGCAGCTTCGGCTTGACCGCGGCGATCGCATCGGTCGCGGCACCCTTCGCCGCGGTGGCGCGCTCCTCAACCGCATCGCGAGCCGCGGTGGCGCGCTCGCCCATAGCCTCTCTCGCGGCAGCCGCTCGCTCCCCCACCGCATCGCGTGCAACTTTTCGCCCACGCTCCACGCTTGTCACCATACATAGAACGCAAGCGAAATCTGCGGGATTTGCGGGGTTGGGCGCAACAAAGTACGTCCGACTCGACAACGATCCTGCTCAGTTACCCCTGAAAGTCGCTGCGAGAGGAGAAGTTTGATGTCCAAGACCGCCACCAGTGCCCCGAAAAACGGTCTCAAGGGCCTCGCGATCGAACGCCGTTTTTCCTCTCCCGGGACCCATCCCTTCGACGAGATCGAGTGGGAGGTCCGCGACGCGGTGATCGGCAATCCCGAGAGCCCGGCCTTCGAGCAGCGCGGGGTCGAGTTCCCCAAGAGCTGGTCCCAGAACGCGACCAACATCGTCGCCCAGAAGTACTTCCGCGGCCAGCTCGGCAGCGAGACCCGCGAGTCCTCGGTCAAACAGATGATCGGCCGCGTCGCGGGAACGATCTCCGACTGGGGCCGCGAGGGCGGCTACTTCGCCTCCGACGAGGACGCCGACGCCTTCGAGGCCGAGCTGACCTCGATCCTGCTCAACCAGAAGGCCGCCTTCAACTCGCCGGTCTGGTTCAACGTCGGCTTCGAGGAGCGGCCGCAGTGCTCGGCCTGCTTCATCCTCAGCGTCGAGGACAACATGGACTCGATCCTCGCCTGGAACACCAAGGAGGGCAAGATCTTCCGCGGCGGCTCCGGCTCGGGGATCAACCTCTCCAACATCCGCGGCTCGATGGAGCAGCTGGCCAAGGGCGGCACGGCGAGCGGCCCGGTCAGCTTCATGCGCGGCGCCGACTCCTGGGCCGGGACGATCAAGTCGCGGCGGCAAGACGCGGCGGGCGGCGAAGATGGTCGTGCTCGACGTCGACCATCCGGACATCGAGCACTTCATCTGGTGCAAGGCCGACGAGGAGCAGCAAGGCCGAGGCGCTGCGCGACGCCGGCTTCGACATGTCGATCGACGGCGAGGGCTTCACCTCGATCCAGTACCAGAACGCCAACAACTCGGTGCGGGTCAGCGACGAGTTCATGGAGGCGGTCGAGGCCGGCGAGGACTGGCACCTGACCGCGCGGACCGACGGCGAGACCGTGAAGACCCTCGACGCGCGCGAGCTGATGAACCAGATCGCCGACGCCGCCTGGCGCTGCGCCGACCCCGGCGTCCAGTACGACACGATCATCAACCGCTGGCACACCTGCCCGGAGTCGGGTCGGATCAACGCCTCCAACCCCTGCAGCGAGTACATGCACGTCGACGACTCGGCCTGCAACCTCGCCTCGCTCAACCTGATGAAATTCCGCCGCGCCGACGGCAGCTTCGACGCCGAGGAGTTCGAGCACGCGGTCGACATCGTCTTCCTCGCCCAGGAGATCGTCGTCGGCTTCTCCAGCTACCCGACCGAGGAGATCACCGAGAACGCCAACAAGTTCCGCCAGCTCGGCCTCGGCTACGCCAACCTCGGCGCGCTGCTGATGTCCGACGGGCTGCCCTACGACTCGGTCGAGGGCCGCAACGTCGCCGCCGCGATCACGGCGCTGATGACCGGGCGCGCCTACCGCCAGTCGGCGCTGATCGCGGCCGGGGCGACCGGGCCCTACGAGGAGTACGAGAAGAACCGCGAGCCGCACAACGGGGTGATGCGGATGCACCGCGACGCCTCCTACGACATCGACGAGACCGGGATCAAGGGCGAGCTGCTCGAGGCCGCACAGCGGTCCTGGGACGAAGCGGTCGAGCTCGGCGAGGAGCACGGCTACCGCAACGCGCAGGCGACGGTGCTGGCGCCGACCGGCACGATCAGCTTCCTGATGGACTGCGACACGACCGGGATCGAGCCCGACTTCTCGCTGGTCAAGTTCAAGGAGCTGGTCGGCGGCGGCCAGATGACGATCGTCAACAAATCGGTGCCGCTGGCGCTGCGCACGCTCGGCTACGCCGAGCCCCAGGTCGAGCAGATCGACGCCTACATCGCCGAGAACGCGACGATCATCGGCGCGCCGGGCCTCGAAGACGAGCACCTGCCGGTCTTCGACGTCGCGGTCGGCGAGCGGGCGATCTCCCACACCGGCCACATCGACATGATGGCGGCGACCCAGCCCTTCATCTCGGGCGCGATCTCGAAGACGGTAAACCTGCCGCAGACGGCCACGGTCGAGGACATCGCCGACGCCTACACGCGCGGCTGGGAGGGCGGGCTGAAGGCGCTGGCGATCTACCGCGACGGCTCCAAGACCGCGCAGGCGCTGCGCACGGACGCGCAGGAGGAGAAGGGCGCGGAGGCCGCCGGGGAGGCGCCGGCCGCACCGGTGCGCAAGAAGATGCCGCGCGAGCGCGAGTCGATCACCCACAAGTTCTCGATCGCCATGCACGAGGGCTACATCACCGCCGGCAAGTACGAGGACGGCAGCGTCGGCGAGATCTTCCTCACCGACATCGGCAAGGAGGGCTCGACGATGCGGGGGCTGCTCAACGCCTTCGCCACGGCGATCTCGATCGGCCTCCAGTACGGGGTGCCGCTGGAGACCTTCGTGCGCAAGTTCAGCTACATGCGCTTCGAGCCGGAGGGGATGACGCAGAACCCGGAGATCCCCTTCGCCAAGTCGATGCCCGACTACATCATGCGCTGGCTCGGCAGCCGCTTCATCGAGGACACCGACGTGCTCGAGGACCTCGGCATCCTCACCCCCGAGGTGCGGGCAAAGCGCGACGCCGAGACCACCCAGCTCGGCCTCGGGATCGACACCAGCGGCGGCACCGCCGGCCCGGCCAACGGGGGCGGCAACGGCCACTCCAAGCCCGGAAACGGCGGCGGCGAGGCCGTCCCCGCCTCGGCTGCCTTCACCGAAACCCCCCCGGTGGTCCCGGCCAAGATGTCCGGCCTCGACCTCGGCCCCGCCTGCGAGCAGTGCGGAGGCATGATGCAGCGCACGGGCTCCTGTTACACGTGTTCAAGCTGCGGCAACAACACCGGCTGCGGCTGAGCCGAGAGGAACGGGCGGTGACTAGCTCATATCAAGATGGATACGTCGTCAAGGTGAACGCCATCGAACCTTCGACCGCCAGCATCGAAGGCGCCGTCCAAGCACTCGCCGCTCGAATCGAAGCGGAGGATCCTTCTCCTCCCTCATTCACTCTCCGCCCCTATGGACTTGAATTCGACGTCCGAGACCGCGCTGCAGCCGAACGTTTGATTAGTGACCCTCGATTCAATCGAGAAGGGGTGGAGTTGTACCTCGACGTTGATGCACTTCGGGCCAACACATAGCTTCTTGAGGAAGCACGTTGCCTAGCTGTAGTTCCTCACAACGTTGTTCATCCGGGCCTCCTTGAAGGCTGGGGGTGCGAGCCACCCAGATCAAGGAGGACACCGGATGAAGATCCACGCTAACGCCCGCACCTGCCCGAACAGCCGCAAGCTGCTGGTAAGGGCGCATCGAAGAGGAGAACTGGTCGCTGATGGTGGCGGCCGAGGCCGCCGGCATCAGCGAGCGATCGGCCCGCAAGTGGCTGGCCCGCTGGCGAGCGGAGGGAGAAGCCGGGCTGCTGGATCGCAGCTCAGCTCCCAGGCGGGTTCCATCGCGGTTGCCGGCCGATCGCCTCGAGGCGATCGAGGCCCTGCGGCGACTGCGGATGACAGCGGCGGAGATCGCCGAGGTACTGGGGATGGCGCTCTCGACCGTCTCCAGGTGGCTGGCGCGAATCGGCCTCGGCAAACGCAGCCGCCTCGCTCCTCCCGAGCCGCCCAACCGCTACGAGCGCAAGCGACCCGGCGAGTTGATCCACGTTGACATCAAGAAGCTGGGGCGAATCAGTCGCAAGGGGGCCGGACACAGGGTCACCGGTAACCGCAAGAGCCAGGTCAAGACCACTGGTGGGCTGGGGGTGACCGGCTGGGAGTTCGTCCACGTCTGCGTCGATGACGCCACCCGTCTCGCCTACGTGGAGGTCTTGCCCGACGAGAAGGGCACCACCGCAGCAGGGTTCCTGCACCGTGCCGTGGTTTGGTTCATGGGGATGGGAATCCGCGTGGAGCGGGTGCTCTCAGACAACGGCGCCTGTTACCGCTCCGGCGTTCACGCCGAGACCTGCGCGGAGCTCGGCATGCGCCACATCTTCACCCGCCCCTACCGCCCTCGCACCAACGGCAAGGCCGAGCGCTTCATCCAGACGCTCACCGACCGCTGGGCCTACGGAGCCGTCTACGGCTCCTCGATCGAGCGCACCGCAGCGCTGCCCGGCTGGCTCGATCACTGCAACTTCAAAAGACGACACGGCTCCCTTGGCCATCAACCGCCCGCAGCTCGGCTCGCCGAGTTGGAACAACGTGCTGAGTAACTACACCTAGATCTCGCCCCGGGCAGCCTTAAGGCTCTCGACATCGACCTTGTTCTGAGCGCAGCCAGTGGCTTGCTGCATACGAAACGATTGTCGTAGCTGCAGAACTTGACTGGGTGCAGAGGCGTGGAGTCGCGTTCTACTCTTCGCCGCGCGCTTCTCGCAGTCGCTGCAGGTCGATCAGGTCTTGCGGTCGTCCCGCGTTCTCCTTGAGGTCGACCAGTCCCTCATAGCTCACGACCTTGATTCTCAGGCCACCAACTTCCGCCTCGATCGCCGTCGGCGAAAACTTCTCCCACAGAGCATCATCGCCAATCCACTGCATGACGTCGAAGCGCCCGAGTCGAGTTCGCAACACCCAGTTTCCGCCCAGTGCAAGTGCCTCTGGATCAAGCGGATCAGGAAGCTCCTCCCCCTTGAACTCCTCGGCCCCCTCAACCTGCGCACCAAGCGCCGTGAGCACCCGAGAGAGTCTCGTGAGGTTCTCGGAGTTGGGTGCCGGCACCACATCGACATCCTTTGTTCCCCGGACAAAGCCGTGAAAGCCGACGGCGGTGCCCCCTATGAGGAAGAAGTCAACACCCTCCTCAACGAGTGCTTCCAGGATCCCTTGAATATCGAGCTCAGACACTGCGCTGGCGACGCCCAGACTCCGCTAGCTGAGACAGGACTCGCGAGAGCTCGAATACCTGTTCCATTCGCTCAGCCGGTGTGAGTTCCGTGTATTCGCGCCGCAGGGCAACACGCTCCATCTTGCCATCGGGCGTCCAGTTTCCGGTCAGCTTCTTGGGCTTCACGCTCATTACGGTACCGCGGCACCCCGAAGGCAACGTGGATGCTCAGCCCAGGATCACCTCGGCGTCGTGGCGCGGGGTCTCGGTTATGGCGCGGCGGAAGACTCGCTCGGGCTTGGGGTTGGCCGGGCGGATCTGGTGGCGCTTGACCAGCTCCTTGAGGACGACGGCCATCTCGAACTGGGCGAAGGAGGCGCCGAGGCAGCGGCGGACGCCGCCGCCGAAGGGGATCCAGGTGTAGGTGCCGGGCGGGTTGTCGAGGAAGCGCTCGGGGAGGAAGCGGTCCGGTTCCGGGTAGACCTCGGGGTTGCGGTGGGCCAGGTAGACGCACGGTGCCACCGAGACGCCGGCCGGCAGCTCGTAGCCGCCGATCTCGACCGGCTCGGTGAGCTTGCGCAGGACGATCGAGATCACCGGGCGCAGGCGCAGCGTCTCCTGGATCGTCGCGGTCAGGTACTCCTCGCGGCCTTCGCCCACCTCGGCGCGCAGGCGCTCCAGCGTCTCGGGGCTGCGGACCAGCCGCTCGACCGCCCAGGAGAGCGAGGTCGCCGTGGTCTCGTGGCCGGCGACGAGCAGGGTGAGCAGCTCATCGCGCATCTCCTCGTCGCTCATCGGGCTGCCGTCCTCGTGGCGCGCCGCGACCAGCATGGAGAGGATGTCGTCGCGCTGCTCGACGTCGCCCGCGCGGCGGCGCTCGGCGATCTCGCGGTAGATCAGCTCGTCGACCCGGTCCATGCGGCGGCGGAAGGGGCCGAGCCTGCGGATCCGATCCGGACCGACGAGCAGGACCGGAAGGAGGAGCTGGGGGTTGGTCGTGAGGTCGAGGAACTCGCGCAGCGCCGCGCGCAGCTCGCCCATCCGCTCCCCTTCGCGAACGCCGAAGACCGTCTGCAGGATGATCTCGAGGGTCATCGCCTGCATGCGCGGGCGCAGCTTGTAGGGGGTGCCGGTGGGCCAGCTCGCGATCTCGCGCTCGGCGATCTCGCTCATCGTCTCCTCGTAGCCCTGCATCCGCCCGCCGTGGAAGGGCGGCAGCAGCAGCTTGCGCTGGCGCATATGGGGCTTCTCGTCAAGGACGAGGATCGAGTTCTGGCCGAGGACCGTGGCGAGGATCTGGTTGCCCTCGCCGGCGTGGAAGACCTGCGGGTCGCCGGTGAAGACCTGCTTGATCGCCTCCGGGTCGGCGAGCATCACCCAGGTGCCTTCGTAGGCGACGCGGATGGTGAACATGTCGCCGTAGCGGTCCTGGCAGGAGTAGAGGAGGCGGCGCGCCTGCCGCGACCAGATCGCGGTCTGGATCGGCTTCGGCAACGGCGGGCCGGGGGGCAGCCGTCGCTCGGGCGCCCGGGGGACCGGCCGCGGAGCGCTTGTGGTCGCTGCCTCCATCGCCTCTGCACCAGGCTAGCGGCCGGCGGCGCACGCGCCGTCACCTTCGTCACACTCCGATCGCATAGCCTGCCGGGCGACTTGCCGCCGCCGCAGCTTCCACCCCGGACGCAGCACTGGATCGCGCGCCGTGCTGCGGGCTGCGCCCGCGAACGCTGCGGAGGCTGCTCGGGTCGCCGCCGCGGCTCGACGGGCAGGAGCTGGCGCCCGACATCCAGATGCTGCTGCGCCTGGCGGCCCTGGAGGGTGAGTTCTCCCTGGTCGAGGGCCGGTCGGTCGAGCAGGCGCGGGCCGAGAACCTGGCCGGGGTCCCGGTGGTGAGCGGGCCGCCGCGACCGATGGGGCGGATCGAAAACCTGGCGATCCCTGGGCCCGGGGGCAAGATCCCCGCGCGGCTCTACGTTTCCCTCGGCGCGCCCAGCTCGCCGCAGCCTCTGCTCGTCTACTACCACGGTGGCGGCTGGGTGATCGGCGACCTTGAGACGCACGACGGGCTCTGCCGCTTCCTCGCCGACTACAGCGGCTGCCGCGTGCTCTCGGTCGACTACCGCCTCGCCCCCGAGCACCCCTTCCCAGCCCCGGTCGAGGACGCGGTCGCCGCGTTTGCCTGGGCCGCGGAACAGGCCGGCGAGCTGGGTGCCGATCCAGCGCGGATCGCCGTGGCCGGCGACAGCGCCGGGGGCAACCTCGCCGCCGTGGTCTGCCTCCAGGCACGCGACGCCGGCGGGGCGCAGCCTGCGATGCAGGCCCTGCTCTACCCCGCCGCCGACGCCCTCGGCGGCCAGGCCTCGCGCGAGACGTTCGCCGAGGGCTTCCTGCTGACCCGCAACGACATGGACTGGTTCGAGGGCCACTACCTGCCCGACGGCTGCGCCCCCGACGACTCCCGCGTCTCGATCATGCGCGCACCCGACGTCTCGAACCTGCCCCCCGCCTACGTCGCCACCGCCGGCTTCGACCCACTGCGCGACGAGGGCGAGACCTACGCGACCCGGATGCGCGAGGCCGGCGTGAAGGTGGCGCTGCAGCGCCACTCGAGCCTGATCCACGGCTTCGCCAACCTGACCGCGATCTGCCCCAGCGCCCGCGCGGCGATGTTCGAGGTCGCCGGCGCGATCCGCATGGGCCTCGCCTAGCCCCCCGGCTCCTTCCGGTGCGCCTTTTCCGGGATATAACCGGAAAAGGCGCACCGGAACGGTTTGGGATACCCCCGGGGGGTACACTGGAACGGTGAGCGACACGGTTGCCCACGGCTACACCGAGAACCGCGACGCGGTGCTGAAGCGGCTGCGCCGGATCGAGGGGCAGGTTCGCGGGGTCGAGCGGATGGTCGAGGAGAACCGCTACTGCATCGACGTGGTCACCCAGGTGACCGCGATCCAGGCGGCACTCGACAAGGTGGCGCTGGAGCTGCTCTCCGACCACGCAGCCAAGTGCGTGGTCGGCGCCGCCGAAGACAAACAGGTCGAGCGAACGGAAGAGCTGATGAGCGCCGTTCGCCGCCTCCTGCGCCATAGCTGACCCGAGGCGGTGTGGTCAAGCAGTCCAAGGACGCAGGGAGCGTGGCGTGCTTCAGCACGCGAGCGACCGAGGACGCCGGAATGCGCCGGCCACACCGCCTCGGGCTACTCGTACTGGAGGGACTCGAGGACGTCCAGCCGTGAGGCGCGGCGGGCGGGTGCGATCGCGGCCAGCACCCCCGCCAGGCCGGAGAGGACCAGCAACACGATCAGCGAGCCGACCGGGTAGGAGAGCGTGAAGCCTTCGTCCTTCAGCGGTTGGGAAATAAGCGCCGCGAAGATCAACCCAAGCACCATGCCGAGGATCGCGCCGATCAGGGCGGTGATCACCGCCTCGTAGCGGATCATCGTCCGCACCTGGCGGCGCGACATGCCGATCGCGCGCAGCATCCCCAGCTCCCGCGTGCGCTCGTGGATCGAGAGGGCGAGCGTGTTGGCGATGCCGAAGAGCGAGATCAGGACCGCCATCGCCAGCAGGGCGAAGACGAGGTTGACGAGTTGGTTGACCTGTTCTTCCCGGCTTTCCTTCAGTTCCTGCTGGTTCATCACTTCGGTGGTCGGGAAGGCAATTTCGGCCCCCTTGGTGAGGAGGGCCTGGACCGTGGCGGGGTCGGCGCCCGGCTCGGTCTCGACAAAATCGATCGTGTCCTGGGTTTGGTCGAATTCGCGCGCGAGGGCCGCCTGGGTGATCAGGACGCTGCCGAAGACGTCGAGCTTGGAGGAGAGCTCGCCGGCCACCTCGAACCGCGGCCGGTGCCGCGTCTGGCTGAGGAGGCGGAAGCTGTCGCCGACTTCGAGGCCGTGTTCGGAGGCGAAGGACTCGGAAACGACGGCCTGGCCGGCAGCGAGCTCGCGCAGCGTCGCGGGCCCTCCCCGCTTCCATTCGATCTTGACCGCATCCTCGATGTCGGGGGTGGGCGCCGAGACCCTGGCGCCGGCGCCAGGGGCGCCGTCCTCGATCAGCTTCGCCTGGGTCGAGCGGATCGTCGCCACCGCAGCCACCCCGGGCACGCGGCGTGCCGCGGTGGCGGCGCCGTTGGGGATCGGGGAGAAGCCGTCGCTGTTCTGGACCACGAGCCCGCCGGCGAAGTTTTCGTCGACGACCTGGGCGACCGAGCTCTTCAGGCCGGCGGCGAAGACGGTGACGAAGGTGACCAGGGCGAGCCCGATCATCAGCGCCGCCGCGGTCACCGCAGTGCGGCTCGGGTTGCGCTGGGCGTTCTCGCGCGCCAGGCGCCCGAGCAGCCGCCGCAGCCGCTCCAGCGGCCAGCCCGCCGCAGCCGCGAGGGGGCGGACGAGCCGCGGGCTGAAGAGGGAGACGGCGAAGACGATCACGACCGCGCCGCCGCCGATCAGCTCGGCGGCGGCGCCGGCGGCGGCGTTGCCGAAGAGGCCGATCAGGACCATCGCGAAGCCGGCGAGGCCGAGCAGCACCGAGGCCGCAGCGAAGATCAGGCGCCGGCGGCGGGTCGCCGGCGGCGTGTAGGCGTGCAGGGCGGCGATCGGCGGCACCCGGGTCGAGCGCACCGCGGGCACGAGCGAGGAGAAGACGGTGACGACGACCCCGACGACGAGCGAGACGACGATCGTCCTCGACTCCATCACCAGGCCGGTGGTGGGCAGGTCGATTTCGAACAGTTCGAGCAGGGCGTTGAGCAGCATCGCGGCGAGGAAGCCGCCGCCGATCCCGATCAGCGCCCCGATCAGGCCGATCGCAAGTGCCTCGATCACGACCTCGGTGAGGATCTGGCGCCGCGAGGCGCCCAGCGTGCGCAGCATGCCGAACTCGGTCACCCGCTGGGCGACCGTGATCGAGAAGGTGTTGAAGATCAGGAAGGAGCCGACCAGGATCGCGATGAAGCCGAAGACGAGCAGGAAGACCGGCAGGAAGCCGAGGTCTTCGCGGATTTCTTCGGAGCTGCGATCGGCGCTTTCCTGGGCCGTCTCGACCTTGACGCCGGCGGGCATCTCCGCGTCGATCCGCCGCTTCAGCGCCTCCGCCGCGACCCCCTTCTCCGCAGCCACCGAGATCTGGTCGAAGCGGCCGACCTTGTGGGTGAGCCGCTGGGCGACCGGCAGCGTCACCTGGGCGATGCTGGCGCCGCCGAAGGAGGCGCTGCCGAGCCGGGTGAAGCCGACGAGCCGGAACGAACGGGCGCTGCCCTGGCCGATCAACCTGATCGTTTCGCCGAGCTCCACCCCGGAGCTTTCGGCCGCGGCCTTGTCCAGCGACGCTTCGGTCGGCCCGCGCGGTCTGTGCCCTTCGAGGTAGGTGAGCGACTCGAGGCCGTCGGGGAGGCCCGAGGAGATGAACTTGGGGGCGAATTTGTTGCCGATCTTGTCGCCTTCGGAGTCGAAGAAGCCGCCCGGGGTGAAGATCGCACCGCCGGCCAGCCTCACGCCCGGCGTCTTCTGCACCCGCGGCAGCAGCGCAGCGGCGACCGTGGGGATTTCGCCGTTTTCCTGTTTGACCGGGTTCTCCGCCGTGATCACGACGCTGGTCCCCTTCAGCGACTCGCTGAAGATCTCGTCGAAGGCGGCGAAGATCGTGTCGGTGAGGACGTAGGAGCCGGCGACGAAGGCGACGCCGATCACGACCGCGAAGGTCGTCGCCAGGGCGCGGACCTTGCGCGCCCAGAGGCTCTTCAGGCCGAGGGCGGTCAACCTGCCTAGTCGACCGTCTTCATCAGCTCGATCACCTCGTCGGTCGAGCCGGGAGCGCCGTCGTGGACGATCCGGCCGTCGCGGAGGGTGATCAGGCGGTCGGCGTGGGCGGCGGCCGCGGGGTCGTGGGTGACCATGATCACCGTCTGGCCGAACTCGTCGACCGCCTGGCGCAGCAGTCGCAGCACCTCGGCGCTGGCCTTCGAGTCGAGGTTGCCGGTCGGCTCGTCGGCGAAGACGACCGCCGGCTTGGAGACCAGGGCCCGGGCGACGGCGACGCGCTGCTGCTGGCCGCCGGAGAGCTCTGACGGGCGGTGAGTGCGGCGGTCCCCGAGGCCGACCGTGCTGATCAGCTGCTCGAGCCACTGCTGATCGGGCTTGCGCCCGGCGATCGAGAGCGGCAGCACCAGGTTCTCCTCGGCGGTGAGGACCGGCAGCAGGTTGAAGAACTGGAAGACGAAGCCGAGCTTGTCGCGGCGCAGCTTGGTCAGCTCGGCGTCGTCGAGATTGGTGATCTCCCGTCCGTCGAGGACGACGGTGCCGGAGGTCGGCTTGTCGAGCCCGGCGAGGATGTGCATCAGGGTCGACTTGCCCGAGCCCGACGGGCCCATGATCGCGGTGAAGCGGCCGCGCTCGAAGCAGGTGCTCACGTCGACCAGCGCGTCTACCGCCGCCTCGCCCTCGCCGTAACGACGGGACACGCCGCTGGCCTCCACCACCTGGCCGTTGCTGCCACCTGTGCCATCCATGCCGCCACCGTATCGAGACCCGTGTCTGAGCTTAGGGGTCCATATGGGCACCTAAGGTCAGACACGCCCCAGATAGCCTGCCGGAAGTGGCGCTGGCGGACGAATTCGACGGGTTTCTGGTCGACCTCGACGGGGTGGTCTGGATCGGGCGTGAGCTGGTGCCCGGTTCGGCGCGAGGCGCTGCGACAGCTGATCGACGCCGGCAAGGAGATCGTCTTCGTCACCAACAACTCCGTGCGCCAGCCGGCCGCCTACGCGGAGTGCCTGCGCGAGGCCGGCATCCCGGTCGACGACGACCGGGTCGTGACCGCAGGCGCCGTCGACCGCCCAACTGGCGGTGGAGCAGGTGGGGTCGGGGGGGACGGCCTTCGTGATCGGAGCGCCGGGCTTCAAGGAGACGGTCGCCGGCGCCGGGCTGGCGCTGCTGGACGGTGAGGCAGCGAGGAGCGCCGACGCGGTGGTCGTCTCCGGTCACCGCGAGTTCGACTACGCGGAGCTGCTCACCGCGACCTTCGCCCTGCGGGCGGGGGCGTCCCTCTTCGGAACGAGCCGCGACCCCACCCTGCCGATGCCCGGGGGAGCCTGGCCGGGGACCGGCGCGACCCTGGCCGCGGTGGAGACTGCGTCCGGAAAAACCGCCGAGATCGGCGGCAAGCCCGAGCGCCACCTCTTCGAGCAGGCGCGGGCGCTGATCGCGAACGCGGAGCGGGTGGCGATGGTCGGCGACCGGCTCGCCTCCGACATCGAGGGCGGCCGGCGCGCCGGCCTGGCGACGATCCTCGTCCTCAGCGGCGCCTGCTCGCGCGAGGAGGCGGCGGCCGCCGATCCGCCCCCCGACCACGTCGTCGACGACCTCTCCGGGCTCCTGCGATGAGCGCCACGGTCGAGGAATCGCGGCCACTCGTGCCGCGCCCCGGGATCGCCTTCGCCGGGGTCTTCGCCGTCACCTTCTGCGGCCTGGTCGCGGTGGGCGCCGTGCTGCCGGTGCTGCCCCGCTTCGTCCACGGCCCGCTCGACGCCGGCAACGTCGCGGTCGGGGTGGTGATCGGCTCCTACGCGATCACCGGCCTGCTGCTGCGCCCGTTCGCCGGGCGGCTCGCCGACCACCGCGGCCGCAAGCCCACCGTCCTGCTCGGCTCGATCCTGGTCGCGCTCGGCGGCTTCATGTACCTGCTGCCGCTCGGGGTGCCCGGCCTGATCGCCGCGCGCCTGGTGCTCGGCGCCGGCGAGGGCACGGTGTTCACCGCCAGCTCGGCCTGGGTCGTCGACCTGGCGCCGCCCGACCGGCGCGGGCGGGTGATCGGCCTCTACGGCCTCTCGGTCTGGGCCGGGCTCAGCATCGGGCCGCTGATCGGCGAGCTGATCCTGCACGCCTCCGGCTACACCGAGGTCTGGCTCTTCGCCGGCCTGGCGCCGCTGCTCGGGGCGCTGATCGCCACCCGCCTGCCCGACCCGTTCCACGCCGCCCCGCACCCCGAGGAGGAGCACCACTCGCTGATCGAGCGCGAGGCGATCCGGCCCGGTGCCGCCCTCGCCCTCGCCTCGATCGGCTACGCGACCGTGGCCGCCTTCGTCGTCCTCCACCTCGACGCGCGCGGGGTCGGCCACGGCGCCACCGTGTTCGGCGCCTTCGCGACGATGGTCGTGCTGACCCGCCTGATCGGCGGCGACCTTCCCGACCGGGTCGGGCCGGTCCGGGTGGCGATCGTCGCGGCGCTGGTCGAGGCGATCGGCCTGACCACGATCGCCGTCTCCCAGAGCCTCCCCGTCGCGCTCGCCGGCGCCCTGGCGATGGGCGCCGCCTTCTCGCTGCTCTACCCCTCGCTCTCGCTGATCGTCGTCAGCCGCGTCTCCGACACCCGCCGCGGCGCCGCCCTCGGCACCTTCACCGCCTTCTTCGACGCCGGCGTCGGGCTTCGGCGCCCCGCTCGCCGGCGCGGCCGCCGCGCTGACGAGCTACGAGGGCGCCTTCCTCCTCGCCGGCGACGATCGCCCTGGTCTCGGCCACGACGATCGCCTTCGTGATCGCCCCCCGCAGCCGAAGCCCTCCTGGCCGAGTTAGCGCTGGGCGATGAGGAGGGACTGGGCGGCGCGGCCGATGCGGCCGCGCTGGTCGGAGAGCTCCGACTCGGCGGTGCCGATGCCGGTCGACTGGGGGCGGGTGACGGCGTCGACGCAGACCCACTCGCCCTCCGGCATGCGCTCGAAGTGGACGGTGAGGTCGACGTTGATGAAGACGTAGGAGCGATAGTCGAGCACGGCGCTGATCCCGTTGCCGACGTCGGCGGCGACCAGCGCCCGCTGCAACGGCGTCGGCTCCTCGCCGGCGACGAGCGGATGCCGCATCCGCAACCAGAAGGTCGCGGGGCCCAGCTCGAGAAAGGCCCCGGCCACCGCCTTCAGCTCCATCGCCGTGTGGTAGCCGACGTCCTGGCCCGTGGGGAAGAACTCGGGCACCCAACCCTGCTCCGGCCCTGGCGGCGGCGCCTCGTCCGCAACAGCCCCCTCGGGCAACTCGAGCTCCGCCCTGCGCAAGAGCCAAGCGGTAGCCCGCATCAGCTCCCCAGCCTCACCGGAAAGCGACGCCTCGACCAGCTGCACCTTCTTCCCGGGCCGCAGCACCCGAGACTCGATCCGCACCGGCCCAATCGGCACCGGCCGCAGAATCTCGAACACGATCCGCCCAACCTGAAAACTCCCATCGCCGTCGAACCGCTCGATCTCCCGGCCCAAGCAGACGCCGACGGCGGCCCCGCATGCTGCGCCCCGGGATCCCACGGGCCCCTCGTAAGCTCACTGGCAACGAAGCTGGTCGCCACTCCGCTCGTAGAAGGTCTCGTTCATAGGCGGCGCATCGTAAGGGCGGCGGGTGTCGGCTCGCCGGACACTCAGCGCGAAGCGCGTCCGGCGAGCCGACCCCCGCCGCCCTCTACCCTCCCCCCATGGAAAAGACCAAGAAGACCGACGCAGGAATGGCGTGACCAGCTGACCCCCGAGCAGTACGAGGTGACCCGCGAAGCCGGCACCGAGCGAGCCTTCACCGGCCCCTACGTCGACGAGAAAACCGAGGGCATGTACCCCTGCGTCTGCTGCGGCACCGAGCTGTTCTCCTCGGACACCAAGTTCGACTCCGGCACCGGCTGGCCCAGCTTCACCGAGCCGGCCAACCTCGAGCACGTCGAGCTGCGACCCGACAACAGCCTCTTCATGCGCCGCACCGAGGTCGTCTGCAAGCACTGCGACGCCCACCTCGGCCACGTCTTCGACGACGGCCCCGGGCCGGGCGGGCAGCGCTACTGCATCAACGGCTGCGCGCTGGAGCTGAAGCCGGCCCCGGGCCGAGGGCGACAGCTAGGCCTTGCCGCCGGCGCCCAGGTAGCTGAACTTCACCGCCAGCGCGACCGCCTCGGTGCGGGTGTCCACCTCGAGCTTGGCGATCGCGTTGCGCACGTGGGTGTGCACGGTCGCCGGGCTGAGCTGGAGCCGCTCGGCGATCTCTTTTACCCGCAGGCCCTCGGCGAGCAGCTCGAGGATCTGGCGCTCGCGCGGGGAGAGGGTGAGCAGCTTCTCGACCTCGGACGGCTTGCCGCCGGCGAAGTCGCCGCCGAGGAAGGTGCCGCCGCCGGTCACCGCTTTGACCGCCCGGGCGATGTCCTCGGCCGGCGCCGACTTCAGCACGTAGCCCGAGGCGCCGGCGCGCAGGGCCAGCGCCAGCAGGTCGGGCTGGGCGTGGGCGGTGAAGACGATGACTTTGGTCCGCGGGCGGGCCTTGAGCACCTCCTTGGTCGCCTCGATCCCGTCGCGCTTGGGCAGCTCGACGTCGATGATCAGGACGTCGGGCTCCAGTTCCTTGACGACGTCGACGACGTCGCGCCCGTCGCTGGCCTCGCCGACGATCTCGACCGTGCTCGAATTCGCCATCCGCGACTTGATCGCCTCGCGGACGATCTCGTGGTCGTCGCAGAGAACGACGCGCTTGGCGTCCCGCACCCCGGTGCTCATGGTGTTCCGATCCTCTCAGGCGCGCCGTAGGAATGCAAAATAGTGGGTAGCGTGAATCCGCCGTCCCGCTCCTGCCGGTTCTCGATCAGCGCGATCATCGTCCGTCCCACCGCCACCGCAGTGCCGTTCAGCGTGTGCACCGTCTGCGGAGATTCGCCGTCTCCGGGCCGATACCTACAACTGAGGCGCCGCGCCTGGTAGTCGGTCGTGTTGGAGCAGGAGGTCAGCTCGCGGTAGCGGCCCTGGCTGGGGATCCAGGCCTCGCAGTCGTACTTCTTCGCCGCCGGCGCGCCGAGGTCCCCGGCGGCGACGTTGACGACGCGGTAGGGGATCTCCAGCTCGGCGAGGATGCGCTCCTCGATCGCCAGCAGGCGCTCGTGCTCGGCGGCCGACTGCGACGGCTCGACGAACGAGAACATCTCGACCTTGTCGAACTGGTGGACGCGGAAGATGCCGCGGGTGTCGCGGCCGGCGGCGCCCGCCTCGCGACGGAAGCAGGTCGAGAAGCCCGCGTAGCGGATCGGCAGCTGCTCGGCCTCGAGGATCTCGTCGGCGTGCAGGGCGGCGAGCGGGACCTCCGAGGTGCCGACCAGGAAGAGCTCGTCCTTCGGCACTTCGTAGATCTGGTCGCGGTCGCCGGGCAGGAAGCCGGTCCCGACCAGCGCCTCTTCGCGGACCAGCACCGGCGGGACGACCGGCTCGTGGCCCTCGCCGCGGACGAGGTCGAGGGCGAAGCGGACCAGGGCCAGCTCGAGCATGACCAGGTCGCCCTTGACGTAGGCGAAGCGCGAGCCGGAGACCCGCGCCCCGGCCTCCATGTCGATCAGCCCCAGCTCGGAGCCGATCTCGAGGTGGTCGCGGGGCTCGAAGTCGAAGCTCGGCAGCTCCCCCTCCTCGCGCAGGACGACCGCGTCCTCCTCGGTCATCCCATCGGGGGCGTCGGGGTCGGGCAGGTTGGGCAGCGCCGTGCCGACCCGCTCGAGATCGGCCTCGACCTTCTCCAGCTCGGCCTTGCCGGACTCGATCGTCTCCTTCAGGGCCCCGACCGCCCCCATCTGCTCGGCCGCGTCCTCGCCCCGCTGCTTCGCCTCGCCGATCTGCTTGGAGAGCGTCTTGCGCTCGGCCTGCGCCCCCTCGATCTGCGGCAGCAGCTCGCGGCGGCGGGCGTCGAGGGCGAGCAGCTCGTCGACCTGCTCGGCGGCGCCGCGGCGGGCGAGCGCCGCCTTGACCCGCTCGGGCTCGGAGCGGATCAGCTTCAGGTCGAGCATGGCTCGGAGAGGTTAGGGCGAGGTCTCGCCGGGGCGGGGCGATTCTTCGGCTTCTGTCGCCGGCGTACTTGGCGACGAAGCGGGCGACGGCTTCGGCTTCGTCGCCGACGACGATGTTCGAGGGCATGATCGCGCCGGAGAAGCCGCCGTTCTGGATCGCGAAGAGCGCGTCGTCATATGTCTCGGTTCGCTGGTCGAGGTTCGGCCCCTGCGTGCGCAGGCCGCGATTGCCGGTGCCCTGGGTGCCGGCGGCGCTGAGCGTGTGGCAGCCGGAGCAGTGCGTGGCGAAGAGCACGGCCCCGCTGTAGTTGGGGTCGCTCCTTGGAAACCGAGACCCCTTCTTCGCCGAAACCGCAGGCGGCGAGCCCGAGGGCCGCGAAGAGAGCCGTTGCTGTGATCAGTGCCAGGCGCACGCGGCGGCATCATATTGTCCCGTCCAGCCATGAGTCCGCTCGACCCCGCCCGCTTCCGCGCCGCGATGGCGATGCTGCCCACCGGCGTCACCGTCGTCAGCGCCGCCGGGCCCGACGGCCCGGCCGGGGCGACCGCCAACGCCGTCTGCTCGCTCTCGATCGAGCCGATGCTGATGCTGGCCTGCCTCGACCGCGGCTCGCGCACCCTGCTCGCGGTGCAGGCGGCCAACCGCTTCGGGATCAGCGTCCTGCACGCGGGCCAGGAGCAGACCGCCCGCGCCTTCGCCACCAAGGCCCCGGTCGCCGAGAAGTGGGACGGCGTCGCCTGGAGCGAGCGCGACGGTATCCCGGCGATCGACGACGCCCTCGCCTGGATCGCCTGCGACCTGCGCGACGTGATCGCCGGCGGCGACCACGTGATCGTCACCGGCGAGGTCCGCGACCTGGCGACCGGCGAAGGCGACCCGCTCGTCTTCAGCGGCGGCGAGTACCGGCCGCTGAGCTGAGCCAAGTCGCGCATCCGATGTTGACCACAGTGGAGTGTGGTCAACATCGGATGCGCGGCCTTAGACTTCTCACCATGGAGGCGATAGCGGTCTCTCGTTCGCAGTGGACGTTCGCCCAGTGGGGCATCGTCGTCCTCGCGGCCCTACAGCTCGCCTGGGCGACGGCAGGGCTAATCGCCGAACCCACCTTCGACTTCGGCGACGGCGCGTCTACCCAGCGCGTGCTCGGCGTCGACTTCAACGGCGTCCACGCCCTCTCCGGCTTCCTCCTCTTCCTGCCCGCCTTCTACTTCGCGCTGAAGCCGCGCTGGGCGGTGCTCTACGCGATCTACGTCGCCGTCGCCCTGATCGTCACCGGGCATCTGGGCGATCTTCTCGACCAGCCCGGCCGGGATCTTCACCTTCCCCAACAACGGCGCCGACGCCGTTCCTCCACCTGACCACCGGCGCCCTCTTCGCCGCCATCGCCGCGATCCAGCTCGGCCTCGACCGCAGCTAGCGCGCCAGAGGCTTGGCGAACGGCAGGCCGTGCGCCCCTCCCAAAACACTCCAGCGAGGCTCCTGCCGAGCGTTTGGGAGGGGCGCACGGCCTCCCTCTGCGTTGCTCAAAAAGCGCCGCTGGTGCCGGCGGCGCGGAGGGCCAGGAAGAGGATCACGCCGCAGCTGACGGCCATGATGCCCATCTCGCGGCGGACTATCGCCAGGGCCAGCGACTGCTGCGCGTCGGCGGGCAGGGATTCGAAGTCGACGTCGCCCAGCTCGCGTTCGGCGGCGCCGGCGCGGGCGCCCTCGGCGATCAGGGAGACGACGAGGGGGAGGATCCCGTAGAGGTAGTGGAGGTCGTCGCTCGGGCTTGTGGCCGGTGAAGACGAGCAGGCCGCCGAGCATCGCCTGCAGGAAGACCGCGGCCTGGGCGGCGCGCAGGAGGTACCAGAAGCGGACCGAGGGGCGATCGCGGTACCAGGCGACGCCGCCGATCGCGAAGGCGACCAGGTTGAGCGCTATCACGGCGCAGCCGACGACGACGTGGATCGCGACCACGGGCTATTTCCTCCTAAGAGGGTCGGGATTCGGCTTGCTGATGCGGAAAATCACTATGTAGCAATTTGTCACAAGGTGGGTGTATAAAGGCGGCTGCAGGCGGTGGGGCGTCAAAGCGACGGCGCCCCGGGACCGCCGAGCCTAAACGGACCACCAGTGCTGAAGAGCTACCTGCCGATTCTCGTCTTCGCCTTCCTCGGCGTCACCGTTGGGGGGGCCTTCGCGATGCTCAACCACGTGATCGGGCCGAAGCGCCCGAAGCGGCCGACCGCGGCGAGCCTGCGCCAGTCCGAGCCGTACGAGTCGGGCATCCCGGTCGAGGCCTCGCACGGGCTGCGCTTCGGCGTCAGCTTCTACCTGATCGCGATGCTCTTCATCCTCTTCGACATCGAGGTCGTCTTCCTCTACCCGATCGGGGTCATCCTCAAGGGCGCCGACAGCGTCTTCGTGCTCGGCGAGCTGGTCACCTTCGTCGCCCTGCTGCTCGTCGCCTTCGTCTACGTCTGGCGAAAGGGTGCGCTCGATTGGAGGTAGAGCGCCAGACGATGCGGGAGCGCCAGCTGCGCGCCCGCGACATGCTGCGCGGCGACCTCGAGGGCGAGGAGCTGGAGCGCTACGTCGAGGAGAAGGTCGTGATGACCAACTTCGAGAAGATGCTCGGCTGGGCGCGCTCGAACTCGATGTTCCCGCTGTCGTTCGGCCTCGCCTGCTGCGCGATCGAGGGCATACCGATGTCGGCCGTCACGGCCCGATACGACATTGCCCGCTTTGGCGCTGAGGCCGGGCGCGCCTCGCCACGCCAGGCCGACATGATCATCCTCTCGGGCAGGGTCTCGATCAAGATGGCGCCGGTCATCCGCCGCCTCTACGACCAGATGCTGGAGCCGAAGTGGGCGATCTCGATGGGCGCCTGCTCCTCCAGCGGCGGCATGTTCTCCAACTACGCCGTGGTCCAGGGGGCGGACAAGTTCATGCCGATCGACGTCCACGTGCCAGGTTGCCCGCCGCGGCCGGAGGCGGTCCTCTACGGCTTCACCAAGCTGCAGCGCAAGATCCAGGGCAACCCGGACCAGGGCTGGCGGCCGCGCTACGACGCGGCCGGCACCGAGGAGTGGGCACGCGGCGGGCCGCGCAGCGAGCCGAGCGCCGAGGCGGCGGAGGCCTACCTCGCCGCCAGGGAGCTGATCCGTGCCTGACGCCCCCGGACTGGAGCTGATCCGGGGGGAGATCGAGCAGGACCACCCCGGCGCCGTGCTGGACACCGGCTTCGAGCACGGCTGCGCGAGCCTGGCGATCGACCCCGCGCACGTCCTCGCCGTGCTCGGCTGGCTGCGCGACGCACCGGGCCAGGGCTACCGCTTCCTCTCCAGTCTGCACGCCGCGGACTACCTGCCGGCCGAGCCACGCTTCGCCGTGCACTACGAGCTGCTGAATCGCGACCGCGTCGAGCGGATCCGGGTGAAGGCACTGCTGGCGGATCCGGCTGCCGCCGTCGCGGAGCGGACCGACTCGGCTGCGGTCGGCGCGGAGCCGGGGGGGCCTGCGGGCGGTGCAGTGGCTCCGTTCTCGACCCCCCCGACTCCACGCCGACCGCAGAGGGACGGGGACGAGGGACTGCTGTTGCCCGAGATCGACTCCTGCGTAGAGCTCTTCCCCACCGCCGAGTTCCAGGAGCGCGAAGCTTTTGACTTCTTCGGGATCGTCTTCCGCGGCCACCCCGACCTGCGGCGGATCCTGCTGCCCGACGACTACGTCGGCTGGCCGCAGCGCCGGGACTTCCCGGTCGGCGGGGAGCCTGTGACCTTCACGTACAACGAGCGCAGCTATGGCTGAGACGGCTGGAATCAAAGCGTCAATGGCGAGCGCCTCACCCGCGGGTGGCGTGGGCTCGGGGGGGCCGAGAACGGAGGCGCAGCCCCCGCCCGCAGGGCCCCCCGAGGCCGCGACGGGCCCCGCGGCCGAACGCACCGAGGTGATGACGGTGAACATCGGCCCGCACCATCCTGCTACGCACGGCGTCTTGCGCTTGGTCGTAGACCTCGAAGGCGAGGTCGTGCGCGACCTGAAACCGGTCATCGGCTACGTCCACACGGGGATCGAAAAGTCCTGCGAGGACAAGAGCTACTGGAAGGTCATCCCCTTCGTCGAGCGGATGGACTACGTCTCCTACTTCTTCCAGATGGAGGCCTTCTGCGGCGCGGTCGAGCGGCTGATCGAGCTGGAGATCCCGCCGCGGGCGAAGTACCTGCGGACGATCTTCCTCGAGCTCAACCGGATCCACTCCCACCTCGTCTGGCTGGGGACGACGGCGCTCGACCTCGGCGCGATCTCGATGCTCTGGTACTGCTTCCGCGAGCGCGAGCGCATCCTCGACCTCTTCGAGATGGCGACCGGGCAGCGGATGCACACGCGCTACTTCCAGGTCGGCGGCGTGATCGAGGACATCCCGCTCGGATTCGAGCAGAAGCTGCGCTCCTTCGTCGCCGACATGCCGGTGCGCGTCGGCCAGTACCAGGCGCTGCTCGACCGCAACGAGGTCTTCCTCTCGCGGACCAAGGGGACCGGGATCGTCCCGCGCGAGCGGCTGCTGGAGCTGGGCGTCACCGGGCCGCTGCTGCGCGCCGCCGGCGAGCCCTGGGACCTGCGCAAGGCCTTCGACTACCTCGCCTACCCGGAGATGGACTTCAAGATCCCGGTCGGGACGGTCGGCGACAACTACGACCGCTACCGGGTGCGGGTGGCGGAGATGGTCGAGTCGACGCGGATCGTCGAGCAGGCCCTCGACGCCCTGCCGGAGGGGCCCTTCATCGCCGACGACCGCAAGTACGTGCTGCCGCCGCGTTCTGAGCTTTCGACCTCGATGGAGTCGCTGATCCACCACTTCAAGCTGGTCACCGAGGGCTACCGGGTCGGCCCCGGCGAGCTCTACTACGCGATCGAGTCGCCGCGGGGCGAGCTGGGCTGCTTCGTGCTTGCGGATGGTTCGGCTAAGCCGGCGCGGGTGCATTTCCGCGATCCGTCTTTCGTCAACCTGCAGGCGTTCAAGGACATGTCGGTTGGGAGCTACATCGCCGACATGATCTGTTCGTTGGGGATGTTGGATCCGATCCTCGGGGGGGTGGATCGGTGAGGGCGACGGGGGGCCTCCCCGCCGTCCAATTGCCGGTCCAGTTGGACCGGCAATTTGAGTATCCGCCCGTCGGGGAGGCCCCCCGTCGCCCTCTTCGGAGGCACCGTGGCTGAGATACCGGTTGACCAGGCGCTGACTCAGGGCCGCGTTCCGGATCGGGCTCCGGAGCGGATTCCTGAGCTTCATGAGGTGGACTGTCCTGCTGAGCTGCGGGAGCGGATCGAAGAGCTGATGGGGCGGTATCCGGATCGGAAATCGGCTTCTATTCCGGCGCTCTGGGCTGTGCAGCGGCTTTATGGCTGGTGCACGCCGGAGGGGATCCGGCAGGCTGCTGCGGTTATGCGGGTTACGCCCGCTTACTTGGAGTCTGTGGCCAGCTTCTATGACCTGCTCCATACGGATCCGGTTGGGGCTCACAAGGTGGCTGTGTGCACCAACATCTCGTGCTGGATGCGGGGCGGGGACGAGCTGCTGGAGGCGTTCCGCGCAGCCGCCGGAGAGGACCCCGATTTCTTCGTCACCGGGTTCGAGTGCCTGGGCGCCTGCGACATCGCGCCGATGGCCTCGATCGACGAGCGCTACTTCGGGCCGCTGGAGGCGGCCGAGGCGGGGACGGCGATCGAGCAGCTGCGCGCGGGCGCCGAGGTGTTGCCCGAGAAGGCGCTGGAGAAGCGGACGCTGCCGGGAGGGCCCGATGCCTGAGACGCGGCTGCTGCTGAAGAACGCCGAAGACCCGGCGCTGCGCACGCTCGCCGGCTACAAGGGCCACGGCGGCTACGCGACGCTGGAGAAGGCCTACCGCGAGCTCGAGGCCGACGAGGTGCTGCAGGAGCTCGAAGACTCCGGCCTGCGCGGGCGCGGCGGGGCCGGCTTCTCGATGGGCAAGAAGGCCTCCTTCCTGCCGCGGGGCGGGCGGCGTCGACAAGTACCTCTGCTGCAACGCCGACGAGTCCGAGCCGGGAGCCTTCAAGGACCGCGAGCTGATGCAGCGCAACCCGCACCAGCTGATCGAGGGGATCGCGATCGCCGCCCTCGCCGCCGGCATCGGTCACGCCTTCATCTTCATCCGCGGCGAGTACGACTCCCAGGCCGACGTCCTCGACGCCGCCGTCGCCGAAGCCTACGAGGCGGGCTACCTGGGCAAGGACATCCTCGGCAGTCGCCACGACCTCGAGCTGGTCGTCCACCGCGGCGCCGGCGCCTACATCTGCGGCGAGGAGACGGCGCTGCTCGACGCGCTCGAGGGCAAGCGCGGCAACCCGCGGCTGAAGCCGCCGTTCCCGGCCGTGCAGGGCCTCTACGGCGGCCCGACCCTGATCAACAACGTCGAGACGCTCTCCAACGTGCCGCACATCGTCGCCCACGGAGCGGAGTGGTTCCGCGGCTTCGGCACCGAGCAGTCGCCGGGGACAAAGGTCGTCTCGATCTCGGGCTGCGTACAGCGGCCGGGCAACTACGAGGTCGAGCTCGGCATCCCGACGCGCGAGCTGATCTACGGCCTCGCCGGCGGCCCGGCCGAGGGCCGCGAGGTGAAGGCCTTCTACCCGGGCGGCTCCTCCTCCCCGGTCCTCACCGCCGAGGAGGGCCTCGACCTCCCCTACTCCTTCGAGGCGATGGCCGAGGCCGGCTCGATGCTCGGCTCGGGCTCGATCATCGTCGCCGACGACAGCGTCTCGATCCCGCACATGGCGCTGCGCACGGCGCGCTTCTACCACCACGAGTCCTGCGGCAAGTGCACCCCCTGCCGCGAGGGCACCAACTGGACGGTGAAGATGCTGGAACGGGTCGTGCGCGGCGAGGCGACGCCGATGGACCTCGACATCGTCGCCTCGGTGCAGGAGAACATCATCGGCCACTGCCTCTGCGTGCTCGGCGACTCGATGGCGATGCCGGTGGGGGCGATGGTGCGCAAGTTCCGCGACGAGTTCGAGGCGGTCATCGCCGACGCGGCCGAGGCCCAAGCCGAGGCGGTGCCCGCATGAGCTTCCGGTGCGCCTTTTACGGCCTATGCCCACATAAAGCGCACCGGAAGGTGGGGTCATGAGCCCGGGCGACAAGGAGATCACTCTCATCATCGACGGGCGCGAGGTAGCGGCGACCGAGGGCGAGATGCTGCACGATGCCGCCAAGCGGGGCGACGTCGAGATCCCGGTCTTCTGTTACGAGCCGAAGCTGGGCGAGCCGGTCGGCGCCTGCCGCATGTGCCTGGTCGAGATCGAGGGGATCCCGAAGCTGCAGACCTCCTGCTCGACCCCGGTCCGCGACGGCATGGTCGTCCACACCCGCACCGACCAGGTCAAGCACGCCCAGAGCGCCGTGGTCGAGTTCCTGCTCGTCAACCACCCGCTCGACTGCCCCGTCTGCGACAAGGGCGGCGAGTGCCCGTTGCAGGACATCTCGATGGGCTGGGGCCCCGGCAAGAGCCGCTTCACCGATCAGAAGCGCCACTTCGAGAAGCCGATCGAGCTCTCGCCCCTGGTCGCGATCGACCGCGAGCGCTGCATCCTCTGCTACCGCTGCGTGCGCTTCAGCCAGGAGGTCGCCGAGGACGAGCAGCTGCAGCTGCTGGAGCGCGGCGACCGCACCTTCGTCGGCACCTTCGACGACCGCCCCTACGTAGCCCCCTTCCACGGCAACATCACCGACCTCTGCCCGGTCGGGGCGCTGACCAGCTACACCTACCGCTTCCGCGCCCGGCCCTGGGACATCGAGCAGGCCGGCTCGGTCTGCACGCTCTGCCCGAGCCAGTGCAACGTCAGCTTCACCGTCCGCGACGAGCAGGTGAAGCGGGTGATCGCCCGTGACAACCCCGACGTCGACGACGGCTGGCTCTGCGACCGCGGCCGCTACGGCTTCGAGATGTTCGGCGCCGAGGAGCGGGTGACGGGACCGCGCCTGCGCGGCGGCGCGGCGACCTCCTGGGAGGACGCGATCGCCAAGGCCGCCGAGGCGCTGCGCGCCGCGAGTGTTGACCACACTGAGGTGGGGACAAACCTCACAGCGGCGAGCGAGGGCGCCGCCGCGGCAATCGTCGGCGACGCCTCCAACGAGGAGGGGTACCTGATTCAGCGGATCATGCGAGAGGCGCTCGGGTCGCCGCATGTGGATTCGCGCCCGTCCCGCGGCCCGTCCCGCGAGGCGCTTGTCCGCCTCGCCCAGCCGGAGATCACCGCCAGGGTCCGCGACATAGACGAGGCCGACGCGATCCTCGTCGTCGGCACCGACCCCCTCCACAGCAGCCCGATCCTCGACCTTCGGATCCGCAAGGCGATCCGCCGCAACGGCGCCAAGCTGGCCGTGGCCACGGAGGGTCCGACCGCCCTCGACGGCGGCGCGGTCGCCGCCACCCGCTACGTCCCCGGCGGCGCGACCCTCTTCCTCTCCGAGCTGGCCGCCTGCCTGCGAATCCCCAACGAGGGCCACGCCTCCGACATCGCCGAGGCCCTCCGCAACGCCGAGTCCGTGGTCGTCATCTGGGGCGACCGCATCGCCCGCGAGGGCGAAGGCGCCACCACCGCGCTCCTAGACGTCGCGTCGGCCCTGAGCCTCGCGAACTCCGACGGCGCGGGACTCCTCGAAGTCCCCGAGCTCACCAATGCCCGAGGCCTCCGAGAGGCCGGCTGCCTCCCCGATGCCGGCCCGGGCCTGACGCGTGCTCCCTTTCGGTCGCATACGAGTCCAAACGGAGCTAGCGACGGGAAGGCGACCGAGGAGATCCGCGCTGCGCTGGAGTCGGGGGAGCTGAAGACGGTCCTGCTCTTCGGCGTCGACCCGCTGCGCGACTTCCCGGACACACAAGCCTGGGACCGTGCCTTGACGGCAGCCGACCACGTGATCGCCTTCTCGACCTTCGAGACCGCCACCACCGCCAAGGCCTCGGTCGTCTTCCCGCTCGAGACTCACGCCGAGAAGGACGGCACGGTCACGCACCCAGACGGCCGCCTGCAGCGAGTCCGCCCGAGCGCCTCCCGCCCCGGCGACATCCGGCCCAACTGGGGCGTCCTTGCCGAGCTCTCACTCGCCCTGGGACACGACACCGGCATCGGCTCCCAGCCTTCGGCCTTCGCAGCGCTCACCGCAGCGGTCCCCTTCTACGCCGGCATCACTGACTCCGACATCGGTGGCCGGGGAATCCGCTGGCAGGACGCGGTTGCCGCCAACTCTGAGGCGGGGGGGCCTGCGGGACCCGACTCGGCGGACGCCACTCGGCGAGGAGCGGAGTCGGTCGGCGCAAGCGCTGCTGGCGCCTCGGGCTCAGTGTCCGGCGAGTCGGGTCCCGCAGGCCTCTCAGATTCGAGCAGGGCGAGCCCACCTGGGTCGCCGGACACTCAGCGCGACAGCGCGTCCGCCGACCCAGGTGGGCTCGCCCTGTCCACGTATCGGGACCTATGGGCGGGACCTATCACCGAGCTCAATCCGCCATTGAGGTTCCTGGCCCCTCAGCAGCGGGTTGAGCTTTCGGTGCCCGATGCGGAGAAGCTTGGATTGAGCACTGGAGATGAGGTCTCGGTCTCCCAGAACGGCGCCAGCTTGCGGGCACGAGTTGCGATCCGGGAGCGGGTCCCCGAGGGCACCTGCCTGCTCCTCGAGGGCACCGCGGAGTCCAACGCCAACGCCCTGCTCAACGGCGCGCCGGTCTCCGTCCAAATCGAGAAGACTCCCGCCGCCTGATGCTGCCCCTCGCCGACACTCAATTCGTCGAAGCGACCTGGATCATGGTCGTCAAGAGCCTCGTCATCTTCGGGGTGATCTTCGCGATCCTGCCGCTGATGACGGTGCTGGAGCGCAAGCTGATCGGCCGCTTCCAGCACCGCTACGGCCCCAACCGGGTCGGCCCCTTCGGCATCCTGCAGCCGCTCGCCGACGTCGGCAAGCTGCTCAGCAAGGAGGCCTTTCGCCCGGCGAACGCGATCCCCACCCTGTTCATCCTCGGCCCCCTGCTGCCGGTCCTCTCCGGCGTCCTGGCCCTGGCGATCATCCCCTGGGGCAACGTGCAGGACGGCGTCGGCCTCTACGGGATCGACGTCCCGATCGGCATCCTCTACTTCTTCGCCGTCGGCTCGATCGCCTTCTACGGCCTGCTGCTCGGCGGCTGGTCCTCGGGCTCGAAGTACAGCCTGCTCGGCGCGATGCGCGGCGCCGCCCAGCTGATCTCCTACGAGGTGGCGATGGGCCTGGCCCTGCTCGGCGTGATCATGATGGGCGGCTCGCTCTCGCTGGTCGACATCGTCGAAGCGCAGGGCGCGATCTGGTTCGTCGTCCCCCAGTTCGTCGGCTTCCTGATCTTCATGCTGGCCGGCTTCGCCGAGACCAACCGCACCCCGTTCGACATGCCCGAGGCCGACGCCGAACTGGTGCAGGGCTTCATGACCGAGTACGGCGGCATGCGCTTCGGCAGCTTCCTGCTGGTCGAATACATGGAGATCATCGTCGTCTCCGGCGTCGCCGCGGCGATGTTCCTCGGCGGCTGGATGGGCCCCGGCCCCGGCTGGCTCGACCCGATCTGGATGCTGGCGAAGATGTTCGGCCTGGTCCTGCTCTTCATCTGGGTGCGGGCGACCCTGCCGCGCCTTCGCTACGACCAGCTGATGAGCCTCGGCTGGAAGGTGCTGCTGCCGCTGGCGACCCTCAACGTCCTCGTCACTGCGGTCCTGGTGGTGACGACGTGAGCGGCGAGTTCCCCTACTTGAAAGACGACAGCGTGGTCGAGGTCCAGCGCGGGCCGGAGCCGGGTGGGGTCGGCGGCGCCTACCGCGCCTTCGGCGAGACCCTGCGCGGGCTGAAGACGACGATGGCGCGGCTGATCGAGGGCCCGCTGACGATCCAGTACCCCGAGGAGAAGACCCCCGTCTACCCGCGCTTCCGCGGCCGCCACAAGCTGCACAAGTTCGAGGACACGGGGCTGGAGAAGTGCGTCGGCTGCTCGCTCTGCGCCGCGGCCTGCCCGGCCGACTGCATCCGCGTCGTCGCCGCCGAGAACATCCCCGGCGAGCGGGTCTCGGCCGGCGAGCGCTACGCCGCGGTCTACGAGATCAACCTCTCGCGCTGCATCTTCTGCGGCTACTGCGAGATCGCCTGCCCCTTCGACGCGATCACGATGGGCCACGACTACGAGATTGCCGACTACGACCGCTCGGACCTGATCTTCACCAAGGAGATGCTGCTGGCCGAGCCGATCGAGCGCACCCCGCTGCGAGCGGAGGGCGAGTGAGCGCCCCAATCGCCACGGTGATCGCCGGGGGTTCTAATCCGTGGCGATTGGGGCGCGAACAAAAGGGGTGCGTCAGCGTGGCGCTACTCCGGATCGGGCCTGACCAGGACCGTGTCGGCGACGAGGGTGATCTCGTCTGCCGGCATGCCCACGCGGCCGGCGTGATCCCGGATCGCCTCGGGGCTGCTGGCCTGGTAGATGCAGACCGTGCCGAGCGCACCGCCGCCCTCGTTGACGACGTAGCTGCGAATCCAGCGGATGTCATCCGACATCTCCTCGTCGCCGACCCGACGGGACTTCGCCGCGGCCTCCTGAAGCTCTTCCGGCGTCTTCCAGCCGTTCCTTCGCCGAATCACATAAGTGTCCATCGGGCCTCCGTTTCCAGCGCCTCGGTCGCCTGCCCGACCATCCAACCACTCCATCGGGGTGCCGTCAACGTGCGCGGGAGAGCCCACTAGTGGAAGCGGTCCTCTTCTTCCTCGCGGCGCTAGGCGCCCTCGGCGGCGCAATCGGCGTCGTCGCTTTGCGTAACCCCTTCTACGGCGTCCTCGCCCTGATCGTTCACCTCTTCTCGCTCGCCGTGCTCTTCCTCCTGCTCAGCTCAGCCTTCGTAGCCGCCGCCCAGGTAGTCGTCTACGCCGGCGCCGTAATGGTCCTCTACGTCTTCGTAGTCGCCTACGTGGGCGGGGGCACTGAGCCCGTCCGAGAGCAGATCCCCGGCCAAAGATTTCTAGCGCCCCTCCTCGGCGCCGCCCTCTTCATAGAGCTCTCGATAGCCGTCCTAGGCTCCTCCCTCCTCGCCCTCGGCACCCACGGGCCGGACGTCAAGGCCGGATTTGGCGACCCGGCCGGGATCGGCAGGCTCCTCCTGGAACGCTTCCTGCTCGCCTTCGAGGCCTCGTCCATCCTCCTCCTGCTGGCTGCGGTCGGCGCCGTAGTCCTGGCCGGTCGCCGGGGAATATCTGGAGTGACTGAGGGGGCCCCCGCCGGAGGTGTGTCCGCGTGAACATCGAGTGGTACATCGTTCTGTCGAGCTTGCTGTTCGCCGTAGGGGCGATGGGGATTCTCGTCCGCCGCAACCCGGTCGTAATTCTTCTTTGCCTCGAGCTGATGTTGAATGCGGGCAACCTGGCGCTGGTCGCGTTCAGCCGCATGGTGGGCAACCAGCAGGGACAGGTGTTCGCGATCGTCGTCATGGTCGTTGCAGCTTGTGAGGTCGTCGTCGGTCTTGGCCTGATCGTGGCGATCTTCCGGCGCAAGCTGCCCCTTGATGTGGACAAGCTGAGGGAGTTGAAGGGATGAGTGCCACCGCGTGGGCCTGGCTGGTCCTGCTCTTTCCGTTGCTCGGCTCGATTGTGATTGCGCTCGGGTTCAAAACGCTGCCCACGAAGGTCGCCGGAGCGATCGGCACCGCCGCCATCGGGCTCGCTTTCGCCTGCGGAATCGCCGCGCTGATCAGCCTGCTCGGCGAATCCCCCGACGCGCGTCACCACGCCTCCTCGCTCTGGGACTACGCCAGCGTCGCCGGGCTCGAGATCAAGCTCGGGATCTTCGTCGACCCGCTCTCGACCTTCATGGTCCTCGTCGTCACCGGCGTCTCCACCCTGATCCACCTCTACTCGTTCGGCTACATGCAATCCGACGAGGGCTACCACCGCTTCTTCAGCTACCTCAACTTCTTCGTCTTCTCGATGCTGCTGCTGGTCCTCGCCGGCAACTTCGTCCTCCTGATCGTCGGCTGGGCCTTCGTCGGCTTCGCCTCCTACGCGCTGATCAGCTTCTGGTACCGGCGCGGGACGGCGACCAGAGCGGGGATGAAGGCCTTCGTGATCAACGTCGTCGGCGACATCGGCCTCGTCCTCGCCGCCTTCCTGATCTTCCGCGAACTGGGGACCTTCGAATACAGCGAGGTCTTCGCCAGGGCGCCAACCGTGTTCCACAGCAACGAGTGGACCGTGACCGCGATCTGCCTGCTGCTGCTCGTCGGCGCCTTCGCCAAGTCGGCGCAGCTGCCCTTTCACACCTGGCTTCCCGACGCGATGGAGGGCCCGACCCCGGTCTCCTCGCTGATCCACGCGGCGACGATGGTCACCGCCGGCGTCTACCTGATCGCCCGCACCCACGCGCTCTTCGTCCTCGCCCCTACCGCCGCCGACATCGCCGCCTTCGTCGGCCTGGCGACGCTGCTGGTCGCCGGCACGATCGCCCTGGTGATGACCGACCTGAAGCGGGCGATCGCCTACTCGACGATGAGCCAGATCGGCTACATGGTCGTCGGCGTCTCGATCGGCGCCTACAGCGCCGGCATGTTCCACCTGATGACCCACGCCTTCTTCAAGGCGCTTCTCTTCATGGCGGCCGGCTCGATCATCGCCGCGATGGCGAACGAGCAGAACATCGACAAGATGTCCGGCTTCGGCAAGGCGATGCGCTTCACCTCGATCGCGATGCTCTGCGGCGGCCTCGCCCTGGCCGCCTTCCCCTTCACCTCGGGCTTCTTCTCCAAGGACGAGATCCTCGCCTACGCGACAGCGCGCGGCGGCATGTACGTGATCTTCACCGTGCTCGGCTACCTCGGCGCCCTGCTGACCGCGATCTACACCTTCCGGCTGATCTTCCGCGTCCTCCCTGGCAAGCCCTGCCCCGAGGCGCAGGAGCTGATCGACACCGGCCACGTCAGCCACGCCCACCCGTTCAACCCGGCGACCGGCGAAGAGGAGGACACCGGCGTTGGCTTCCCCGGCGCCGAACACCACATCGCCGAGCAGTCGTGGCCGATGCGGGTTGCGATGGGCGTGCTCGCTTTCTTGGCGCTCTCCGGCGGGCTGGTCCAGGTGCCAGGCGTAGACGAGGCGATCACCAAGTTCCTCGACCCGGTCTTCGCCGACTCGCCGCTCAGCGAGATCGTGCCCTCGGTGGCCGCCTCGTGGACCGGCCTGGCGATCGGCGCGGTAATCTCGCTCGCCGGGATCGGGATCGCCTACTGGATCTACGTCCTGCGGCCGGGAACTTCGGCAGCGCTGATCCGGCGCCTGCGCCCGGTCCACACCCTGCTCGTCAACAAGTGGTACTTCGACGAGGCGATCGACTTCCTGATCGTGCGGCCGGCGCTGGCGATCGGCCGCTTCGCCAACCGGACCTTCGAGCGGGTCGTGGTCGACGGCCTCGTCAGCGGCACCGAGGACGTCGTCGGCGGGAGCGGCCGCCTCGTCCGCGCCGTGCAGAGCGGCTTCGTGCGCAGCTACGCGCTGCTCCTGGTGATCGGCTTCGCCGGCCTCTCCCTCTACTTCCTGCTCTCCAGCCAATGACCGCGAATTTCGCAAGCGTGCATCTCTGGTTCTTCGCGCCGCGAATTTCGCGGGAGGCGATGCGATGACCAACTCGCTGCTCTGGACACCGCTCGCCTTCGGCCTCGTCGGCCTCTTCCTGCCGAAGCGCATGGTCGGCTGGTGGGCGACGCTGGGCACGGTGGCGACGCTGGGCATCGCGATCGCCCTGCTGGCCGGCTTCGACTCCGGCGCCGCCGGGCTGCAGGACTCCGTCGACGTCAACTGGATCCCCGGCCTCGGCGTCGACTACAGCCTCGGGATCGACGGGCTCAACGTCTTCCTGCTGCTGCTGACCGCCGTCCTCTGGACCGCGGGGACGGCCTTCGCCGCCTTCCGCGAGCAGGAGCGCCCCCACCTCTTCTTCCTGATGATGCTGCTCGGCGAGACCGCGACCCTGGGCTCGTTCCTGGCCCAGGACCTGCTCCTCTTCGTCCTCTTCTTCGACCTGATGCTGGTCCCGTTCTACTTCCTCTTCGGCGCCTGGGGCAGCGACCGCGAGGACGGCCCGACCGCGGCTGCGGCGACGCTGAAGATGATCGTCTACACGCTGACCGGCTCGCTGTTGATGCTGGTCGCGGCGATCGCGACGGCGATCATCGCCGCTCATGATGGAGGCCAGCTCACCTTCTCGATCGCCGAACTGGCCAAGCACCCGATCGGCGAGGGCAGCCAGCGCTGGATCTTCTGGTTCTTCGCCGCCGCCTTCCTGGTCAAGATGCCGGCCTTCCTCCTGCACGGCTGGATGCCCGACGCCTACCGCGCGGCGCCGCTGCCGGCCCTGGCCGTCTTCTCCGGAGTGCTGGCCAAGGTCGGCGCCTACGGCTTCCTGCGGGTGGTGCTGCCGCTC
This sequence comes from uncultured Solirubrobacterales bacterium, assembly GCA_963812905.1. Taxonomy (GTDB): domain Bacteria; phylum Actinomycetota; class Thermoleophilia; order Solirubrobacterales; family 70-9; genus VRUE01. The sequence goes on along the minus strand of CAWEWY010000003.1, from coordinate 1,707,827 downwards.
TTCCCCGACGCGACGGTGGAATTCCAGGAGGTCGTGCTGGTGATCGCGCTGGCCTCGATCCTCTACGGCTCGGTGATGGCCTTCACCCAGACCAACGTGCGACTCGTCGCCGGCTACTCCTCGGTTGCGCAGCTCGGCTTCATCACCGCCGGCATCTTCGCCCTCAGCGCCGACGGGGCAGACGGGGCGGTGCTGCAGATGGTCAACCACGGCCTCGTCGTCGCGCCGCTGTTCGTGATCGTCGCGATCCTCGCCGAGCGCTCCGGGACGGAGGACCTCCGAGAGATGGGTGGCATGGCAATGAAGGCGCCCGTCCTCGCCGCGCTCTTCCTCGTAGTCACTCTGGCCACCCTGGCAATGCCCGGCTCGGCCAACTTCATCGGCGAGTTCTACATCCTCAACAGCCTCTTCGACGCCAAGATCGTCTTCGCGTTCGTCGCCATCTCCGGCGTCGCGATGTCCGCCTACTACGCCCTGCGCCTCTACCAACGCACGATGCACAACTGCCGGCCCGACGGCATCGAATCGCGCGAGATCGGCGTGCGCGACGGCATCGTCCTAGTCCCGCTGGTGCTCTGCATCCTCGGGCTCGCGCTCTATCCGCAGCTGATCCTCAAGCGGACCGACAGCTCGGTGTCCAGGGCTGTCGCGGCAGTGAAGGGGCCGTCGGGGGGGTCTCCCAAAACACTCAGCAGGTCGCGCCCTTGGCGCATGGAAGCGACGATCGCTCAGCTGCGCGAGCCTGCGTTTTGGGAGACCCCCCCGACGGCCCATCCCCGCCAGGAAGCAGTGGAACAGTGAACTTCCACGCGCCGCATATCGACTACGCAGCGCTGTCGCCGGTCCTGGCGCTCACGGTCGGCCTCTGCGTCGTCCTGCTCACCGCTGTGTTCAAGCCCCTGCGACGGACGGCGCCTTTCTTGAGCCTGCTGACCCTGGGGGCGACAGCAGGGCTGCTGATCTGGCAGTGGGGAGACACGACCGACCTCGTCTCAGGCGCCCTGCGGCTCGATGACCTGGCGATTTCCATTTCGCTGATCGCGATCCTCACCGCTGCCTTCGCAATCCTCTTCTCGATCCGCGAGCCCGCCGCAGAACAGGTCGACTCGGGCGAGTACCACGCGCTGCTGCTCGGCTCGGTGCTGGGGATGGTCCTGCTCTCGCAGGCAACCAACCTCGTCTCCTTCTTCGTCGCGATCGAGACGCTCTCGATCCCGCTCTACATCCTCTGCGCCGCCAACATGCGCCGCGAGAAGTCGCTCGAGTCGGGGCTCAAGTACCTGATCGTCGGCTCGCTCGGCTCGGCGACCCTGCTCTACGGGATGGCCTTCCTCTACGGGGGATCAGGGTCCACCGACTTCGCCGGAATCGCGTCGGGAATAGTCAAGGGAAGCGCAAACGACCCGCTGATCCTCGTCGGCATCGGCATGACCGCGGTCGGGCTCGCCTTCAAGACCTCGGTCGCGCCCTTCCACCAGTGGACGCCCGACGTCTACGAGGGGGCGCCGACGCCGATCACCGGCTTCATGGCGGTGGCGACCAAGGCCGCTGCCTTCGCCGTCTTCGTCCGCTTCTTCGACGTCGCCCTCGCCCCGCAGGCGAGCGAGTGGCAGCCCGCGCTCGCCGTCCTCGCCGCGGTCTCGATCGTCGTCGGCAACGTCGGCGCCCTCGGCCAGGACTCGTTGAAGCGCCTGCTCGGCTACTCGGGGATCGCCCAGGCCGGCTACATCCTCGGCGGCCTCGTCGTCGCCAGCGAGGCCGGCGTCAACGCGCTCGTCTTCTACCTCGCCGGCTACGCCACCATGAACCTCGCCGCCTTCGCCGTCGTCGTCGCCCGCGAGCGCGAGACGCCCTACGGCGACGACATCCGCGCGGTGCAGGGCCTCGGTCGCGAGCGCCCATTGCTCGCCTGGCCGCTGACGATCTCGATGCTCGGCCTGGCCGGGCTGCCCGCAACCGTCGGCTTCATCGGCAAGCTCTACCTGATCGAGGCCCTGGTCGAAGGCGACTACACCTGGCTGGCGGTCTTCATCGCGGTAGGCACGATGATCTCTCTCGCCTATTACCTGCGTGTGGTAGCGGCGATGTGGATGCAGCCAGGCGGCGAAGCCGCCACCGTGACCCCGGCAATCGCCGGCGCCTCCCCCGAAGCCGACCCGATCGACCCGAACGCCGGCGGCCGCATCCACCTCGTCGCCCCGGCCCTGCTGGCCGCAGCGGCCGTTGTCTTCTTCGGCGTGATTCCCCAGCCATTGGTCGAGTTCGCCGAACACGCGGGCTCGTCTCTGTTCTGATCCAGGACAAACGTCGCCGGCGCGGCGGGTCCTGTCACGGATTTGGTGCCACCACCCGCTGCGGGGGCGGCTGCGCCGCCTCCTCGGGGTGGTCTCCCAAATCCGTGTCACCCCCCGCGAGAAGAGTTATATGGTCAGCCGATGACTTCGCCTAAAGCTCTTTCGGCTTTGACCATGTGCGAGGCGTTTCAGATCACCGCTGCCGAGTACGCCGACAGCCCCGCGCTGCGGCTGAAGGACACCGACTACGAGGCGAGCTGGCGCGACTACGCGGAAGCGGTTCGGAAGCGGGCCGCGGGGCTCGCCACGCTTGGGGTGAAGCGCGGGGACACGGTGGGGTTCATGCTGGTCAACAGGCCGGCGCTGCATCTGACCGACTGCGCCGCGATGCACCTCGGCGCCACCTGCTTCTCCCTCTACAACACGTCCTCGCCGGAGCAGGTCGAGTACGTGGTCGGCAACGCCGGGAACAGGGTGCTGGTCACCGAGCAGGCCTTCCTCGACACGGTGCTGGCAGTGCGGGAGCGGGTCGACAGCCTCGAGCACGTGGTGGTGGTCGACGGCGAGGCGCCGGAGGGGACGATCTCGGTCGAGGGGCTGGAGGCGATGGGAGATCCGGGCTTCGACTTCGAGGCAGCCTGGCGGGCGGTCGAGCCCGACGACGTGCTCTGCCTGATCTACACCTCCGGCACCACCGGGCCGCCCAAGGGCGTGCAGCTCAGCCACGCCAACATGATCGGCGTCTGGCGAGCTTGCGACCAGGTCCGCGAGGTCAAACCGGGCGGCCGCGGCATCTCCTTCCTGCCCAGTGCCCACATCGCCGACCGCTGGGCGGCGCTCTATGCGCAGATGATCTTCGGCACCACCGTGCACTGCTGCCCCAACCCGCGCGAGATGGTCGCCTACTCGATCGAGGTCAAGCCGACGGTCTGGGGCGGGGTGCCGCGCATCTGGGAGAAGCTCAAGGCTGCGCTCGAGGCCGGGATGGCGGCGGAGCAGGATGCCGAGAAACGCAAGGCCGTCGAACAGGCGATGGAGATCGGCCGGCGCCGCGTCGCCGCCTACATGGACGGCGGGGTCCCCGACGACCTCCAGGCCGAATGGGACCGTGCCGACGAGCAGGTCTTCTCGAAGATCCGCGGCATGCTCGGCCTCGACGAAGTCGAATCCTTCGTCGTCGGCGCCGCGCCGACGCCGCCCGAGGTGCTCGAGTTCTTCCTCGCTCTCGGGATCGAGATCTGCGAGACCTGGGGGATGTCGGAGACGACCGCGATCGCGACGCTGAATCCGCCCGGCCGCATCCGGGTCGGAACCGTCGGCCCTCCGGTTCCGGGAACGGAGGTGAAACTTGCCGACGACGGCGAGGTGATGGTGCGCGGCCCCCAGGTGATGGCGGGCTACCGCGACATGCCGGAGAAGACCGCCGAGGCGCTGAGCGAGGATGGCTGGCTGCGAACCGGCGACATCGGCGAATTCGACGAGGCGGGATACCTGCGCATCGTCGACCGCAAGAAGGAGCTGATCATCAACGCGGCAGGAAAGAACATGTCGCCGGCCAACATCGAGGCGAAGCTCAAGGCCGCCTCGACCCTGATCGCCCAGGCGGTCGCGATCGGCGACAACCGCCCCTACAACGTGGCCCTGATCGCGCTCGACCCCGAAAGCCTGGCGGCCCGCGGCGCCTCCGCCGACGACGCCGCAGTCGCCGAGGAGATCGCGAAGGCGGTCGAGGCCGCCAACGCCCGCCTCTCCCGGGTCGAGCAGATCAAGCGCTACAAGATCCTTTCCGGCGAGTGGCTCCCCGGGGGAGACGAGCTCACCCCCACCATGAAGCTCAAGCGCCGCCCAATCGAGCGCAAGTACGAAACCGAGATCGAGACTCTCTACGCGGGCTGACGGGTACGCCCCTCGCGGGGGTTTGGGGGACCACCCCGAGGAGGCGGCGCAGCCGCCCCCGCAGCGGGTGGTGGTGCCAAATCCGCGACAGGACCCGCCGCGCCTACGGGCCTCGCCCATAGGGTCCCGCGATCGGGGTTCTGCTCACAACCGCCGCAATCGTGGTCGCCGTTGGCGTCGGCGTCGGTGCCGAGCACCGCTGGCCGAAGGGCGCCGCCCAAGCGGCGCGGCGGTCGCTGACGCTGCTGCTCTACGTCTTCCTGCCACCGGTGATCTTCTTCAACATCGCCGCCAGCTCGATCGACGTCGGCCACGGGATCGGGCTGGCGCTGGGCATCGTCGCCTCCTCGCTCGGCGCCCTGCTCGCCTGGTGGGTGGCGAGCCGGGTGCTGAAGCTGCCCCGCTTCCAGGTCGGCGCCGTCGTCTGCTGCGTGCTCAGCGTCAACACCGGCTACCTCGGCTACCCGCTGACCGTGGCCCTGCTCGGTCGCGACCAGCTCTCCACCGCCGTCCTCTACGACGTGCTGGTCACCGGCCCCTGCCTGCTGCTCGGCGCCTTCGCCGTCGGCGCGGCGTTCGGGACCAAGGCCGGTGAAACCCCGCGCGAGCGGGTGGGCGCCTTCTTCACCCGCAACCCGCCGCTCTACGCGGCAATCGCCGGGATGCTCGCACCCAAGGCGCTGGCGCCGGCGGAGCTGGTCGACATCTCCCAGGCCCTGATCGTCGCGATCCTGCCGATCGGCTTCTTCGCCGTGGGAGCGACCCTGGCCGAGAACGCCGAGCACGGCGAGCTGCCGATGCCGCCGCCGATGACGAAGCCGGTGGCCCTGGCGATCGGCACCCGCCTCGCCGTCGTGCCGGCCCTGCTGATGCTGCTGGCCGCCCCGCTGATCGACCTTCCCGCCGCCTACCGCCTGCTCTCGGCGATGCCCTCCGGCCTCAACTCCCTCGTCATCGCCCACGCATACGGCCTCGACATGGAGATAACCGCCGAGGCCGTAACCTGGACGACCGCGATAGTCGTCGGCGCTTCCCTAGTCTCGTTGCTGTTCTGATGCTGCACCACGCTGGGATAGAGGTTGCGCCGGCCGACCTGGAGCGCTCGGTCGAGCTCTGGCAGGCGCTTGGCTTCGCGGAGGTGGCGCCTCCCGCCACCCTGAGCGAGTTCGTCTGGCTGGAACGGGAAGGGACCCAGATCCACCTGATGCCCACGGACGAGCCGACCGTCCCTCCGCGTGGGCACGTCGCCGTAGTCGTCGTCGACTTCGAGCCGGCCGTCAAAGCCCTGCACGAGCTCGGCTTCGAGGTCGAACGGCGCCGCGAGCACTGGGGCTCGCCCCGGGCCGTCGTCATCGCCCCCGGCGGCCACCGGGTCGAGTTGATGGCCTCGCCGCCGCCCTCGGCCTAGCCGGTCACTCGACGCGAGGCCGCTCCCCTTTGCTGTCGAGTAGCGGGATCAAGCCGATGCCCAAGCGGTGTGCGGTTGCGCCGACGGCGCGGTCCGAGGTCGCGATCTCGTCGTCCGGCCCGGCCGCGGCAAGCAGCACGCAGTCGGCGAGCGAGAGGGCGGCGGTTTTGCGGTGGTAGTGGGCCGCGCGGATCTCACCGGCTCGCCAGGCGACCCTTGAATCGATGCGCAGGACCGCTACCGACTCATCGATGAGCGGGCCGAGCTGCTGCGCGATCTCGTCCGTCGACGAGCCCCAGCGACGTGCCAGCCTGTCGACGATCTCGGCCACGCAAGGCGCTGGAGTTGCGCAGTTTCCCCGGTGCAGGAGCGCCGCGACCTCTTCCTCGGCCGGCTGTGCGCGCAAAAGCGCGAGCATGGCATTGGCGTCGAGAAGGGTCAGCTTCCGCCTTCCGCTCGGAACTTCTCCTCCTCGATTTCCGCTTCTTCTTCGCGGTCCAGCCTGCGCGCCTCGTCCACGGTAGGCCCGGGGAGATGGGCGAAGGCCCCACGGGCGGCCTCGATCGGATCCTCGGGGGCGGGACGGAGGATCAGGTGATCGCCGCGGTCGTCGGCGACGACAACCCTTGTCTTCCAGCGGTGGCGCACCGCCGCGGGGACAGAGACCTGGCCGCCGGCCGAGATACGAAGCCTTTTCATGGCCATTAGAATAGACCATGAAATCACCGGAGTCGCTCCAGGCGCATGCCGTCGACGTAGCTGCGACCCGGTTCGAGACTGCAGGCGTAATCGCCGACTGGGCTGGCGTAGAGAAGCCCGATGCAGGCACCGAGGGCGCGCTGGCCGTAGGCGTTGGGGTGCAGGGACTCGCGCGAGGAGCCCTGGACGAAAGCGAGCCGGCGCACCCACTCGGCGCTCGCCGGCGAGGGGCCCTCCGGCCCAGCCCGGCGCGAGCGGCTGTCGCAGAGCTGGTGGCCGTCGAGGGCGTGGCGGACGTCGAGGTACTCGGCGCCGCTCTCCGCGGCAACCGATCCAAGCGCCGCGTCGATCGAGCCCGTCGCCTCCCCTGCCGCCCAGTCGGCATCGGCGTTCCAGATTGGACAGCCGCCAAGGTTGAGCCGGCTCCACCCTTCCTCGGGGTAGCGGATCCAGCGCCCGGGGGGCAGCGGCGACGCGTAGCCCATCGCCACGAGGCGGTAGTCCGATCGACCGTAGCCGGCGCCGGCCATCGCCGCCCTCACCCCCGCGAGAGCGCGCCGCACCCCCCGCACCATCGCCGGAAGCGCGGCGCCGAGGTCAGCCTGGGCGCTGTCGCGGCAGAGGACCGGGTCGTCCTCGGAGCTGCGCGCCCAGCCCAGCGAGCAGCCGGCAACCAGGGCACCGAAGCCGGCGTCGTTGGCACCCACCGTGACGACGACCATCCGCACGTCGTCGCGCGCCGCCACCGCCGCCAGGGCGTCGGCCTGCGGCGACTCGCCAAAGTGCGACCGACCGCCCATCGCCGCCGGCCAGAGGTTCGCGGCCTTCGCCCCGGAGCAGGCCAGGTTGACCTTCTCCCCCACGGCCACCGGAGCGCTCGCGATCGGCGCCACGTCGGAGCGGTGGCAGCCGCTGCGCTCGGAGGCACCGTAGACGCGCTCGGGCTCGTAGTCGCAGTTGCCCCAGCCGTCGCAATCCGAGGCGGCGCGATCGGTCCCCGAGCGGGTCCCGAAGGGCTCGGAGCCGTTGCCCATCCAGCGCCCGCCCTCGCCGGAGATGAAGCTGTCGCCGAGGGACACGATCGCCGTGCGCGGGGACCGGGGACTGCCCGATGCCGTGCCTGCCCCTGCAACCGCCAGCGCGATCGTCACCCCGGCGACCGCCAACGCCGTCATCGTCCTCATCGTTCCCCCTCCCGTTGCGCCAGCGCCGATCGCCAGCTGCGAGGGCGAGCAAAGCGACGAGCGGCGGGCGGTGTCAAGTCACTGCGCGTGATTCTTTACACCGTCAACAGAGACGTGTCCAATTCGCGCAGCTCCGACGAGATTCAAGGCCCGTCGGGGGCGGCGTCTACGATGCGCCGGTGCGCTACCCGGTCGAGGACTTCACCCCCGAGGAGCAGGCTCTGCTTGCCCCTCACTTCACCAACCTCAACCGTCCCGTGTTCGCTCTGGTGAACCTTCCGGAGACCGTCAAGGGGGCGCTTTTTGCCCGCTATTCGAGGTATTCCGGGACCGTGCGGCGCCTCTACCTGGAAGAGTTCGCGGCCGATGCCGAGGCGGGGACGCGGCCCTTCGACGGGGACGAGGGAGAGCGCGCCGCGGGGCTGTACGAGCGGGTCTTCGTCGGCTACGGCGACGACTCGATCGCCCAGGTCGGCGGCGCCCACGTCGCCTGCGAGTTCGTCTCCAACATCCTCACCAAGCTGCTGCAGCGGGGCCGGCTCGCCGCCTACCTCGAGCAGTCGACCCGCTACATCCCCTACGACGTGCCGCTGCCCGAAGGCGGCTACCGCTACTACCGCGGCGATGACCTCGGCCCAGAGTTCGGCACCGCGATGGACGAGCTCTTCGCGATCTACTCGCGCTCGCTGGTGCAGGTCGAGGAGTGGGCGGCGGTGCGCTGGCCGCGCGGGAACGACGAACCGGAGGGGCCGTGGCAGCGCTCGATCCGCGCCAAGGCCCTCGACCTGCTGCGCGGCCTGCTGCCGGCGGCGACGCTCAGCCACGTCGGCATCTACGCCTCCGGCCAAGCCTACGAGCAGCTGCTGTTGAGGCTGATGGCCTCGCCGCTGCCGGAGGCGCGCGCGTACGGCGGGATGATCCTTGCCGAGCTGAAGCAGGTGATGCCGAGCTTCGTCTCCCGGGTCGAGCGGCCCGACCGCGGCGGCGAGTGGATCGCCTACCTCGAGCAGCGTCGCGACCAGGCCGAGCGGTGGGTCTCGCGCCTGGGCCTCGACCGCCGCGAGGGCGGCGAAGGCGCCCCGTCGGTGGAGCTCGTCCACGTCGACGGCAGCGAAGAGGACCTCCTCGCCTCCTGCCTCTTCGAGTCGGCGACGGCGCCGGAGACCGAGATCCTCGCCCGGATCGACGTCCTCGACCGCGCCGAGCGAGCCGAGCTGCTGGCGGCGATGGCAGGAGGGCGCGGCAACCGCCGCCACCGGCCCGGCCGCGGCTTCGAGGCGCTGCGCTACCGCTTCGAGATCGTCTCCGACTACGGCGCCTTCCGCGACCTGCAGCGCCACCGCATGCTGACCTGCCAGTGGCAGCGGTTGGGGCCGGACCTCGGTGCCGGCGCGCCGGAGGAGGTGCGCGAAGCCGGCGCCGGCGACGAGTTCGAGCGCGCGCTCGAGGTCTCGCGCGCCGAGTACGAGCGCCTCGTCGCCGCCGGCCTGGCCGAACAGGCTCCCTACGCGCTCAGCCTCGCCTACCGGATCCGCTACACGCTCGACCTCAACGCCCGCGAGGCGATGCACCTGATTGAGCTGCGCTCAGGCCGCGAGGGCCACCCGACCTACCGAGCGGTGGCCCAGGCGATGCACGAGCGGATCGCGGCTGTGCACCCGGGGGTGGCGGACGCGATGAGCTTTGTCGACACGTCGCAGGAGCCGCGGCTCGAGCGGATCCTCAGCGAGATTCGGACTCAGCGGAAGAGAGCCGCAACGGGCCAGTCCCAGTAGGGGTTCCGCTTAACTTTTTGAGATGCGGTGGAGGCGCCAGCCGGGGCGCCTTCGGCAAAAAAGCACAAGACGCTCCACCCCTACTGGGACTGGCCCGTCCCGGTCGGATCCTCGAGATCCTCTGGCTTGGGCGGAAGCTCACCGTTGCCGTCAGCTTGGGATGCGAGGTCGGCGGCGGCTTTCTCTCCTGGGGTCGGCCAGGGGATTGCTTCTCCGGCGGCCCAGGCTGGGGGGCGGCCTTTGGGGAGCCAGCCGGCTGTCAGCAGGCCCAGATACACGAACCAGACGAGCAGGAAGAGGATGATGCCGAGCAGCACGGTGATGCCGAGTGCCATCCCCAGCGCGGCCCAGAACCTGCCGAGCATTCCGGTCCGCATCGCCCACAGGGACGTGTAGAAGAGGCCGATGATGAGGCTGACGCCACCGGCCAGGCCGAAGGCGGTGGCGACCGGGACGAGCGAGGCTTCGGAGAGCGCGTTGGAGGCTTCGTCGTCTTCGATTTCCTCCTCTTCACAGGCGGCAAGCGCGGTTTCGCCCTTGCCCGGCGTGAATTCGTCGCCGAAGGACTTCGCGCCCTTGTCCTTCAGCTGGCTCGCGCATTCCCTGTTCGCTTCCTTCTTGGAGAGCGTCGACTTGGCTTCGCCGGCAACGAACTGCGAGGCGGCATCGTTCTTCGCGGCCGCACCGAGGCTGGTCGAGATCGCCAGGCAGAGGGATGCAAGGACGAGCAGCCCCACCATCGCGCCGTAGATTCGCTCGGCCCGTGCCTGGATGGCCCGGAAGAGGTAGACGAGCGGCAAGGAAAGCAGCAGGAAGGCGAGCGCCTCCATCGCCCCGGAAAGCGCCACGCCCGAGCTGTGCTCGTGCGCGGACCGAAGCAGCGCCGCTTCTCCGTCCTGGCCGGCTCCGGGGGCGGCGAACCCGGAGGCGAAGAAGATCGCGACCGCCACCAGTGCGGCGATGCCGACCGGCTTGGCCCAGCGCCGCTCCCGGGCCAGGAACTCCTGCCTGGATGGGCGCACTCCCGCTAGCCCCGCTCGTGGAAGTAGAACTGCGGCAGCGCTCCTTCGATGACCTCCGCGGTCATCTTCTGGGCGACCTCGAGGTTGCCGGTGCGCACGGCGATGTCGTCGAGCGTGACGATGCCGGCGAGCCTACCCAGATCGACGACCGGGAGCCGCCGCACCCGGTGCTGGACCATCAGCGCCGCGGCCTCCTCGAGCTCCATCTCCGGCTCGCCGCAGACCAGCGGCCGCGAGGCGTGCTCGCCCACGGCGGCGCCGGGATCCACCCCCTCGGCGAAGACGCGCAGGGCGAGATCGCGGTCGGTGATCATCGCCAGCGGTGAGCCCGCCCGGTCGACGATCACGACCGAGCCGACGCGACGATCGCGCATCTGCCGCGCCACCGAGAGCGCGCTCGCCTCGGGCGAGGCGGTGACGACGCCGGCGGTCATGATCTCGCTCAGCTGCACTGCGCGTACGCTACCGGCGATGAGCAGCAGGCGAGCCACCCCGGATCAGCGGCCCCGCACTCCCGTCGTGCCGCTGGAGGCGGGCGCCGGGCCGGAGAACCCGCCCTGCCCCGCCTGCGGCGAGCCGCTCTTCGGCTGGATCGACTCGCGGCCGGGCCTGGCCGGGCCGGTGAGCCGCTGCGAGAGCTGTGGGCTCGGCGTCGTCGGCGATGCCGGGGGCGTCGCCGAGGCGCTGGCCGCGCTCGGCCGGCCGGGCGGGGAGGACGAGGTGCGGATCGCGAACCGGGCGAGCTTCTCGGCCTGGATCGGCGGCGCCGGCTGGGCCGGGCTCGAGCCCGGCTCCCGCTGCCTGTTCACAGTGGAGTCGGTGCGCCGCCTCGTCGCCAACCGCGACCAGGTCGTCTCCAAAGCCCGCTGGTCCCCGGGCGCCGGCATCGCAACGATGTGGCAGACAGTGCTCAACGGCTTCACCTTCGGCCGCAACGTCGCCCTCGGCACCCTCGGCCGCGCCGCGTCAGTCCCCGCCGAGAAGCCCTGGCAGCGCCGGCTCGACGCCCTGATCAGCGTCGTAGTAGCCATCCCCGCCCTGCTCGTCGCCGTACCCCTTGAGCTGACGGCAGCAGCCACGAGGCGCGGCAGCGCAATCTCACTGCGCTTCGAGCTGCTCTAGAAGCGCTCCGCAAGGCCTGTCCCGGCATGGGTGGAGCGTCTTGTACTTTTTCGCGAGTTAGGCCCGAAGCGCCAGCAATCCAGCGCTTCTCGAAAAAGTTAAGCGGAACCCCTGCCGGGACAGGCCCAACGCAAAAAGTTAAGCGGAACCCCTGCCGGGACAGGCCTTACGCCAACCCTTCCCGAGCCTCGCGAACCAGGGTCACAGCCTCGGGGAAAAGGACGCGGATCGCGTCGCGCACCTGCATCGTCTGCTCGTCGGGAGCGCCGGAGAGGTCGAGGCGACCGATCGAGGCCACGGTCATGTCGACCGCCAGCTTGATCGCGTTGTCGGCCCAGGCGACGCGCTGGGAGGACTGCATCTGCTCCGACAGCTCCTCCATACGGGCGCGGAACTCGTCCGGATCGCCGAAGAGGTTGAAAGGGCTTCCCTCCATCTGCCCACATGAAAGCAGAAGGCCGCCATGGGGCAAAAGTCGTGACATTCAGCGCGCCACGCGTACGCCGGCGCCCCCTAGCTTCGGGCTATGCGAGGCGGGCGAGATAGGGAGCGGGGTTCGGCAAGCGTCGAGCAGGCGGGCCTGGTTGCGCTGATCGCCCTGTTGCTGCTCGCCGGGATCGCGGCCGTGGCCGCGAGCGGCGAAGTCGACGCCGGCCGCGGCCTCGCCGCCACGCTGGGGAGGCGCATCGCCTGCGCACCACGGCTGCCCGATGCCTGCCGCCACCACCCGCTGGTGCCCGCCTACGGCTGGCCGCTGGCGCGGCTGGCCCGGGCGCTCGCACCGGCGCCGGAGGCCAAGCCCGGCCCATCCGGCCTTCCCCTCGTCCCGGTCGACTTCCGTCGTTGCCGGCGCGAAAGCTGCGCCGTCGCCGCAGGGCCTCACCTGCCCCCCTCCGGGCGACGCACCACCGCCTTCACCCAGGTCCTCGACCGCCGACGGGCCCTCGGCTGGGTCGAGCTGATCTACTGGCTCTACCGCCCTGGGCTCGGCTGGGAGCGCGTCGTGCGGCGTGCCGGCCCGACCCAGATTGAGGCCGCCGGCAGCGTTCGCGTCCTGCTCCAGGACGATCCGAATCTCGTCCCCCTCGAGACCCTCCCCGGCCGCAACCACTACGAGTTCCCCGCCTCCGAGCGCCCGCCCTGGCAGTGGCAGGTCCACGGCCTCTACCCGGGCTGGTCGAGTTGATTGCGATGTGGCCCTTTGACGCTATGATGTGGCTACATGAGCAAAACGGTCGGCATACGCGAGTTGAAGAACAACACCAGCCGGATCGTCGAGCGGGTCGAGGCCGGCGAGGCGATCACCGTCACCCGGCGCGGCAAGCCGGTGGCGACAATCGTCTCCTCGACTATCTCACCCGGCCTGGCGAGGCTGATCGCCAACGGAACGGTTCGGCCGGGCAACGGCAAGCGCCGCCTTCGGAAACCGGGGGTGAAACTCCGCGGACCCGGTCCGACGGCCGCGGACTACGTCTCCGAAGGCCGTCGCTGAGCCTCTACCTCGATACGAGCGCGCTGGTCAAGCTGCTCGTCGACGAGCCGGACAGCGACCTCGCCAACCAGGCCTACGACAGCTTTCCGGCAGCCTCGACGAGCGCCATCGCCCGCCTCGAGGCGACATCGGCCCTGGCCAGGATGCGAAAGGGTGGCCGGTTGTCGGGCCAGACACAGCGCACGGCGCTCGATGGCCTGGACGACCTCTGGCGTGAACTGCAGGTCCACGCCGTGACCGACCCACTGATCGAGGCTGCCACTCGCGCCGCCACCGAGCACGCGCTGCGCGCCTACGACAGCCTCCACCTTGCGACCATTGCGACCTTCGGAGACGCGGAACAGGTAACGGTCGCCTGCTGGGATCGCGAGCTGCGGTCGGCGGTCGGCAAATACGGGTTCGCCCTGATTCCGGAACACCTCTGAGGAGAGGCTCAGAGGTCGCCAGGCAAGGACGCAGGGAGCCCGAATAGCAGCGCTCATGAGTATCCGGTTCCGTCAGGTGCCGTGCCTAACGTCGTCTTGTGGCCCGGCCAGACTTCCCGCGCACGATCATGGAGTTCCAGGAGCGATTCCCCGACGAGGCGGCATGCCTCGACTATCTCGCTGCTTCGCGCTGGCCGGTGGGCTATCGCTGCCCTGCTTGCGAGAGCGAGCACGCCTGGATTCTGGAGCGCCGGCACCTCTGGGAGTGCAGCCGCTGCCATCAGCAGACCTCGGTCACGGCGGGGACGGTCATGCACGGAACCCGCACCCCGCTTCGGCTTTGGTTCTGGGCGACGTATCTGGTCGCCACCCACACTCCGGGGATCTCCGCCAAGCACGACGAGTTCGTCTTTCGCCACAACCGCCGCCGCACTCCGATGGCGGGCTTCCAGACGCTCCTCGGGCTCGGCGCCGCCCACGCGCCGAGCACCTACGCGGAGATCACCGGCGAACTCGCAGCCTGAGCTAACCGGATACTCATGAGCGGCGCTATTCGGGCGACTGAGGACGCAGCATGGCGGCGTCTGAGGCCGCATCGTCCTGCGCCTGCTTGATCAGCCCTTTCCAGTCCGTCGTCCTGAAGACGAGCAGGATCGCGCCGAAGCCGAGCACGACCGACCAGGCCGCCATCGCGATCTGGGTGCCGACCGAGAAGGAGAGGACGGCGGCGCGGGACGGGCCCTCCAGGGTCGCCACCAGAAGCGCCTGCTGGGCGCCGGCGCCTCCGGGGGTGAAGGGGACGATGGTGGCGATCGCCTGCACGCTCATCACCAGCAGCACGTTGGCGGCCGAGCCGCCGATGCCGAAGGCCTCGAGGAAGAACCAGAAGGCACCGAAGCGGCAGAGCCAGCCGAGCCCCTGCCAGGCGGCGACCTCGCGCAGGTAGCGGCGGGGTTGGGCGAGGATCGCAAGGCCCTGTTTGACCCGGTCCCAGAAGCGGCGCACGTGGTGGGCGAGGTAGTAGACCCCGATCGCGGTCGCCAGCAGCAGCACCCCGATGGCGATCAGGAGCGTTTTCGGGTGGTTGGCCCAGAAGGAGATCTCAAAGGCGGGCAGGTGCGGCAGCTGCGGCGGTTCCGGCAGCAGGCCCTGGGAGACCGCGAAGAGGAGGACGAGGATGCCGGCGGTCGTGTCGAACACGGTCTGCACCAGGAAGGAGGAGGTCACCGCCGGATAGGAGGAGTGCGGGATCTGGCGCTTGACCAGGAAGACCTTGGTCACGTCGCCGGCCCGGGCGGGGACGATCGCGTTGATGCCGGCCCCGGCCAGGCAGGCCGCGGCCAGCTTGAGGAAGGGGAGTCGCACCTGTGGGTAGGCGGCGCGCAGGACGTTGCGCCAGGCCCAGGCGCGACAGAGCTGCATCGCCAGCAGAAAGGCGAGGGCGATCGCGAACGGCGTCCAGCGGATGTCGGAGAGGTGCTGGAAGAACGCGGTCGCCGCGTTGAAGAACGCATTGAAGCTCGATGCGAGATCGGCGTATGGCATCGCAGCTACACTAGCCCGCTCGTGTCAGAGGCCGAGACGCAGATCCCCGCCTCCCAGGCTCCCCGCGACCCCGCCGACGAGGCGATGTGCGGACGCGCCCGGGAGCGCTACACAGCCGACCGCAACAGCCGCTTCCGGCGCCGTCGCAAGCGCCACGCCGAGCTGCCCAACCTGATCATCATCGGCGGCCTCAAGTGCGGCACGACGAGCATCCACCACTACCTCGGCCTGCACCCCGAGATCCAGATGTCGAAGCCGAAGGAGCTCAACTTCTTCGCCCGCGAGCTGAACTGGGACCTCGGCCTCGACTGGTACGCGAGCCGCTTCGACAGCCGCTTCAAGGTGCGGGGCGAGTCCTCCCCCCACTACACGAACCTGCCCCGCTTCGGCGGCGTTCCGGAGCGGATCAAGGAGCACTGCCCGGACGCCCGCCTGCTCTACATGGTGCGCGACCCGGTCAAGCGCATCCTCTCCCACTGGGTGCACGCGACGGGCGCCGGCTATGAGACTGGTGAGCTGGTCGAGGTCCTCTCCCGGCCCGACACCTCATATGTGAACCGCTCCAAGTACTGGATGCAGCTGCAGCCCTACCTGGAGCACTTCGACCGCTCCCAGATCGAGATCGTCACCCAGGAGGAGCTGCAGACAGAACGCGAGGAGACGATGCGCAAGGCCTTCGCCTTCGCCGGCGTCGACGATGGCTTCACCTCCGAGCAGTTCGACCGCGAGTGGGAGCGCTCGAGCGCCAAGCAGGGCGACAAATACCAGTTCATGGAGAAGCTGATCAAGCTGCCGGGCTTCCGCTCCTTCGACCGCAACTTCGACCGCCTGCCGGAGTCGATGCGCTGGATCGTCGAGAAGGTCGTCCACGACCCCGAGAAACCGCCGGCGCCAAAGCCGGTGCTTCCAGACGACCTCTTCGACACCGTCCGCGGCCGCTTCGGCGCCGACGTCGCCGAGCTGCAGCGCTTCGCCGGCCGCGAGTTCGCCGGCTGGCACGACTACTCATAGCCCACCCCCACCCCGCACGCATCAAGGTTTGGGGCCATTTCCCTCCAACGGTGATGCGCGTGAACCGCGGGGTAGGGTGACGACGATGCGGCGGTTGATCCCGGACCCAGGCGAGACGACGGTCGAGCGACAGCTCGGCTCCTACCGTCCCTGGGAGCAGCCATACGAGCACCGGCCGTTTGTCGCAACCAACTTCGCCGCCACCGTCGATGGGCGGGCGACGATCGACGGCAAGTCGGGGCCGATCGGCTCCGACACGGACACCGAGATGCTGGTGCGGCTGCGCACGCGCTTCGACGCGGTGATGATCGGGGCGGGGACGATGCGCGCCGAGCGCTATGGGCAGATGGCCGGCAACCCGGAGCAGCGCCAGCGCCGCGAGCGGATCGGCCTCTCCCCCGATCCTCTGATGGCGATAATCAGCGGCCGCCTCGACCTTCCCTGGGACGCGCCCCTTTTCGCCGAGGGCGGCAGGGTCCTGGTCTTCACCGCCTCCGAGGCCGAGCCACCAGAGACGGCGGCCGACGTTCAGGTCGTCCGTCACGAGGGCAGCGTCGACCTCGACGCTGCCTTGCGCCACCTGCGGGAGGAGCACGACGTTCGCGCGCTGCTCTGCGAGGGCGGCCCGCACCTGCACGCCCAGCTCTGGGCGGCCGGCCTCGTCGACGAGCTCTTCCTCACGACGGCGCCGCGGATGACCGGCGCCGAGGCCCCGCGCATTCTCGAGGGGCAGCCACTGCCGGACACGGCCGAGCTGGAGCTGGTCTGGCTGCTCGAGCAAGACGGCGAGCTCTTCGCCCGCTACCGGCGACGCCCCTAAGCCGCTGACTTCGCCTTTCTTCGCCAGTACGGCGAGTCAAGGCGAAGTCAGCGGCGCCGGCCCGCTAGCGTTCCCGGACCCAGCCCCGAAGAGAGGACCCGAGCAGATGGACTTCACGCCGAGCCCCCAGGTCGAGACGCTGCGCGAGCGCATCCTCGACTTCATGGACGCCGAGATCTACCCCCAGGAGCGGGAGATCATGGAGGCGCTCGATGCCGAGGTCGCGCCGGGAGTGCCGTACCCGCAGATCCTGGTCGAGATCCGCGAGCGGGCGAGGGGCGAGGGGCTGTGGAACCTCTTCATGCCCGACGAGCGCTTTGGCCCAGGCCTGGCCAACTGGGAGTACGGGCTGCTCTGCGAGGAGATGGGCCGCAGCCCAGCGGCGGCGCCGATGGCCTTCAACTGCGGCGCACCGGACACCGGCAACATGGAGATCCTCGCCGAGCACGGAACGGAGGAGCAGCGGGAGCGCTGGCTGGAGCCCCTGCTGGAGGGCCGGATCCGCTCCTGCTTCTCGATGACCGAGCCCGAGGTCTCCGGCTCGGACCCGACGCTGCTGCAGGCGCGGGCCGTGCGCGACGGCGACGAGTGGGTGATCGACGGCCACAAGTGGTTCACCTCCGGCGCGGTCGGCGCCGACCTGGCGATCGCGATGGTCGTCACCGACCCCGAGGCCAACCCTTACGCGCGCGCCTCGATGATCTGCGTGCCGACCGACACCCCGGGCTTCAACCTGGTGCGGCCGATCCCGGTGATGGGGCACGACAAGGGCCCGGGCCACTGCGAGATCCGCTACGAAGAGTGCCGCGTCCCGGTCGCCAACCTGCTCGGCGGCCAGGGGATGGGCTTCGTCGTCGCCCAGGACCGCCTCGGCCCCGGCCGCATCCACCACTGCATGCGGGCGATCGGCACCGCCGAGCGGGCGCTGGAGATGATGTGCCACCGCGCCAACGGGCGCCAGGCCTTCGGCGGCCCGCTGGGCGAGAAGCAGTTCGTCCAGGAGGCGATCGCCGCCTCGCGGATGGAGATCGACCAGGCCCGCCTGCTCACCCTCTACGCCGCCTGGAAGATGGACACCGAGGGCAAGCGCGCCGCCCGCCAGGCGATCTCGGCGATCAAGATCGTCGCCGCCAACATCGTAATGAACGTGCTCGACCGGGCGATCCAGGTCCACGGCTCCCTGGGCATGACCGACGACACCCCGCTCGCCGCCCTCTGGCGCTTCAGCCGCATGCTGCGCCTGGCAGACGGCCCCGACGAGGTCCACAAGATGGTCCTCGCCCGCCGCGAGCTCAACCGCTGGGCCAAGCGCGCCGAGGCCGAGGCCGCGGGCGAGCTGGACCCCAGGCACGCGCGCCGGGCGATCTAGGAAGAACACTTGAGTTCCCTGTCGACCCGGCGTAAGCTCGCCCGAATGCCGAGTCGACGGCTCCCGGTCCTTTCCGCATGCGCGATCCTCTTCGCGCTGCTCGTCATGCCGACCACGGCAGGGGGGGCGATCAAACTGGGCGCCTACTACTGCCCGACGGTCGCGGCGGGGTCTCCCTGCTTCGCCACCAGCGGCGAAGCCCTCGACTCGTACAAGTCCCGGTACGGCCGGTTCCCGAGCATCGCCCTCAGCTACCGGGGGCTCGACGCGACGCTGCTCTTCTCAAGCGAGAAGAGCGAGCTCAAGGAACGGGCCGTGGTCCCCATGGTGACGGTCGAGCCATACGTCGGGGGGCAAGCGGTCTCTCTTCAGGACATCGCCAGCGGCAAATACGACAGCTACCTCCACAGCGAGGCGGCGAGCGCGATCTCTTACGGAAAAGAAATCCTTCTCCGCTTCGCTCACGAGATGAACGGCGACTGGTACCCCTGGGGTGGCGAACCCGGTGCCTATGTCGCCGCTTGGCGCCACTACGTCGACGTCTTTCGCGCCGACGGCGCTTCCAACGTCAAGTTCGTCTGGTCGCCCAACGTCAACTCCAGCGGCACGATTCCATTCGACGCTTACTACCCCGAGGACGCCAGCCACCCGGGCTACGTCGACTACGCCGCGCTCGACGGCTACAACTGGGGCGGGAGCGTCGGCTGGAAGACCCTGAAACAGATCTTCCGAACGTCATACACCCGCATCAACGCGCTCAGCGGCGGCAAGCCCGTCATTCTCGCGGAGATGGCGTCGGTGGAAGAAGCGAACAAGAGGCCCAAATGGATTCGAACCAGCTTTCTCGAAACCATTCCCAAGGAAATGCCAAAGGTGGTCGCTGCGGTCTGGTTCGATCGGAATCTGGCCGCCGAAGGCAACCGCGATTGGACCCTGGAGAGCACGGCTGCTTCGATCGGCGCCTGGCAGGACGTCGTCAACTCACCGCTCTACGGAGGCAACGTCTACTACCTGCGCCCCAACGGACCGCGCACAACGCCCAAGCCATGGACGATCGTCAACGCCGAAACCGCCTGGGAATCCCTATCCGAGAGCGTGACCGAGTCAGTCAAAGCGGGCACCACCCGCGGTTACATAAGCTCTACCGCAAGCACGGAACCGTTCGCGACCGAGGTCGAACTGGACACGACGCCGCTGACCGGCAAGAAAGTCACAGCCGCGAGCGCTTGGTTCTACACGCCCGTCAAAACCGGCATCACGTTCGAAGTCCGCAGCGGTTCCACCCAACTTGCCGGCCAATCCTTCACCGGCGTAGGCTGGCACTCGCTCAACGTGCCGCTCAACGGCACCCAGAGCCAGCTCGACAACACCTTCCTTCGCATCGTCTCCGGCCCCGGGACCAGCAGGGTCTACGCCGCCTTCCTGAGGCTCACGGCCGATCCCAAATAGCACCAGCCAGCGGGCTGGGCGATCAGGAGGACACCGAGGGCAAGCGCGCCGAAGCCGAGGCGGCGGGCGAGCTGGACCCCAGGCACGCGAGGCGGGCGATCTAAAGAAGAGGGCCCGGCAAAATACCCGGCCTCTCGCAACCCCGACGAAACTCCTCGGCTAGCCGAGGGTCGTGGCGTCGAGCCACCACCAGCATGTGCCGGTGTCTTTTTTCAACAGCCAGGGCGAAGTGGGCATTGAAAGCCTGACCATTGGCCGCGGTTGCACTCACCGGCTCGAGCCCGTCGTAGGCAAATGGACCATTGCTGTCGGCCCAGTAGGCTTCGTTCAGCGCGCGTTCGTTCTGGGGGGTGCTTGGGCCCAGTTACTTGGAGCCTTCCGCCCAACTCGCGAAGACGGTCCCAGCTGTGCTCGACGCGATGTATGCCCTTGCATCCAAGTCGCCATCGGGCACCGGTTCGTCGCTGTCGAAGCACTTGATGACGACGCTCAGGGGGCCGTACTGCAGGGCGGTCGCTTCCTGGCCGACGCCGATCGTCCGCTCGACGGAGGGCGAGCCGCATGGCCTAGCTGTCGTGCCCCAGGACGTCCCGAACGCGCGCCATAGGCGGGCGGTTGCCGAGAGCTGAGTGACGACGGCTCTCGTTGTAGTAGGCCAGCCAGTGTGGCAAGGCGGCTCGGCGATCGGCGCTTGAGCGGTAGGTGAGCCCCCGGGCCCACTCGCGGTCCATCGTCTGCTGCAGGCGCTCGACCTTGCCATTGGTTTTCGGGGTGTAGGGCTTGGTGCGCTTGTGGAGGATCTGGCGGCGGTCCAGCAGTGCCGCCAGATCCTTGTTCTTCGTGTAGGCCCAGGCGTTGTCTGAGAGCAGCCGCTCGGCGACGATCCCGCGCTCCAAGAACCAGTCCAGGGCACGGCGGGTGAAGGCGGTGACGGTCTGCGCCCTCTCGTCGTCGTGGATCTCCGAATAGGCGAGCCGGGAGCAGTCGTCCTCCAGGGTGTGGACGAACTCCCAGCCGGCGCCACGTGAGCCGCGGGTGCGCTTGCCGGTGACCGCGTGGCCGGGCTCGAGGAAGCGCGCATGGCGCTTGACGTCCATGTGGAGCAGGTTGCCCGGGCAGGGCCACTCGTAGCGGAGCACCGCCTCCCGCGGCTCTCGCGGGCGCCGCGAGCAGCCACGGCGCTGCAGAGCCCGGTGGACTGTCGCGTGGGGGATGCCGAGCTCCGAGGCGACCAGTCGCGGCCCCCAGCCGGTGCGCTTTCGCACCTCGCAGCAGCGATCGTGGTCTTTGTCGCTGAGCATCTGCGGGCTGCGGTGGGGGCGCGAGGAGCGGTCCCGCAGGCAGCTGAGATTCCGCCGCTGCTCCTTGCCGGCTTCCCGCCAGCGTGAGACCCAGGTGTGGGCGGTGGACTTCGCCACGTTCGAGGCGGCCGCGGCCGCCTCGAACGTGAGGCCTTCCTCTTCGACCAGCGCCACCAGCCGGCGTCTTCCGTTCGGGGTGAGCGGGGCATTACGGTGCTGCATCCGGGTCCTCCTTGAGGTCGTAGGCGTCAACACCCACAGCCTCTCGGCGGGCCCGGATCTATCTCATGGCGTTCGGAACGTGGTGAGGCACGTCAGCTAGACGGCGAGCGGAGGTGCTGGCCACGCCACCTTTCGCCGTACTTTCGATTGTCGGCTCCATCGGACAAGCACCAAGTAGCGGACTGGGCTACTGCGCGGGGTGCTCGGCATCCTGCTCTCGCAATGCCAGTCTGGCCTTCGGGCTTAGACCGGCAGTCCTACCGAAGGCGCCCCGGCCGTATGCCGGGGCGCCTTCACAGGTAGGTAAGTCGCTGCTAGTGCAACTTCATGGGTTAAGCGACTAGCAGTAGACCGTCACCGTGAAACCGTCGAGGGCAGCGGGGTCTTCCAATTCGCCATCCGGGTTCGTGGTGCTCACATCAACCGTGGTTTTGGTCGTCTGCACCCGGTTGTCGGTGCCGATGATCCGTGCGCTACTTCCCGACGGGAACGCTCCACCGGTCACATCGGTCGCAGTGCCTTCCGTAATGCACGTGTTGATCGTTCGGTTGAAGGTCACTCGGAAGTTACCTTCTCCCAATCGCGTTGCGGAGACAGCCCCAGAGCCGGCCACGAGCCCACCGCCGTCATCGACCAGCGCCCAGAGGAAGTCTGCCCTGGGAACGAAACTGGCAGCGCCCTTGCCCTCGAGGAGCGCGGCATTCGCGGCGTTCGGCACCTGACCGAACGTCGACTCGTTCGCCTTGTCGCCGGTCACGGCGTCGTTGGCGATCTTTTCGGTGGTGACGGAGCCGTTCTTGAGCTTGGCCTTGGTCACCGCTTCTTTCTTGATCTTGCCCGTGGTGATCGCGTTGCCCTTGATTTCGCTGCTGCCGATCTTCGTCGCCGCGAAGGCGGTGGCGCCTCCGAGGATGAGGAAGACGGCAATCGAGGACATCACGTTCGCGTAGGTAAGGCGCTTGCGTATCAGCTTCACGAATTCTCCTTGGGTCTAGGGAAGAGAGGACGACGAATGCGGGAGCATCCTCTTCGAGCTTGCTCGAAGAGACCCTTTCAGGTCGGCAAACTTGATGCAAGGGGCTGGACGGGTCGAGATCGGCCGCGGGCACAGCATCGCTCCAGAATCCTGCTGAACGTGCCGGGCGAGGCCCGTGTAGCGACTCCTAAGCGCCGAAGACGGCGACTGCGCCGACGATGCAGGAATCGCCTGCCAGGAACGGGCCGTTGCCGGCCGGTGGGCTGCCCTGCTTGGCTCCGGTCCCGCCGACCAGGCCGGTGATCTCGGTCCCGTCGGAGGCCGACGCCTGGAACTCCTCGTCGTCGGAGTTCCCGCTGAAGGCGTTTGCACCGGCGCTTGCGTCTTCCTCCAGCGCACGTTCCGTCTCAGGGGTCGAGGGTGTCAGGTAGCCATCGGTGTTGTTCTCGAATGTCGCAGCGTCCTCGGAGCCCAGCGTGGCCTGCCCGCTGGTCAGTTCGACGTAGGTCTTCTCTTCGACATTTACTCCTTCTTTGAAGCACTTGCCGTAAAAATGGAACGGCCCGACGGAACCAAGCTCGATCTTCGGGGCGCTTTCTTCGCTCGCGGCGACCGGAACCGCACCCGCCTTGAAAACTTTGACGAACTGGGTCTGGGAATTGCCCGCTGCGCCATTGGCGAGCTGACCGGCGCCAACGGCACCAGCTGCAATCTTGGCCGTGGAAACAGCACCATCGGCGAGCTTGGAACTCGTCACGGCCTTGCTCTTGATCTTCTTCGTCGTGACCGCGTTCTTCTTGATCTTGGCCGTGGCCAGACACCTCAGCCGCGCCGCTCGGCCTCGTCGGCGGCCTTGGCGAGACGCTCCACCAGTCTGGCGAACTCTTCTATGCCGGGGTCGACCTTGCCGTACTGGCCGGCCGCGTAGCGGGCGTAGACGCCCTCGAGGATGATCGCCAGCTTCCAGTAGCCGAGGGCGACGAAGAAGTCGAGCTGGGAGAGGTCGCGGCCGGAGCGCTCGGCGTAGCGGGCCGCCAGCTCTTCGCGGTTGGGGAAGCCCGGCGCCAGGGTCGCCGGCTGGCCGAGGGCGACCAGCTCTTCGCCCGGCTCGGGCCAGTAGACCATCAGCAGGCCGACGTCGGCGAGCGGGTCGCCGAGAGTGCAGAGCTCCCAGTCGACCACCGCCGCCACTTCGCCGCCCGGCGTCAGGATCATGTTGTCGAGGCGGTAGTCGCCGTGGACGATCGTCGCCGGGCCCTGCTCCGGGATCCGCGCGGCTAGGCGCTCGTGGACGGCGTCGATCGACGCCAGCTCGCGCGTCTTCGACTTCTCCCACTGGCCCTGCCAGCGGTGCAGCTGGCGAGCCACGTAGTCCTGCTTGCGGCCGAGCTCGCCGAGCCCCACGGCGTCCGGGTCGACAGCGTGGATATCGACCAACGTGTCGACGACCCGCTCGCCGATCGTCCGCCGATCGCTCTCGTCGGGGAAGGCATCGGCCTCGGCGAGGCCGCGCAGGATCGGCCCCTCGACGAACTCCATCACGTAGAAAGGAGCCCCGTTGACGCTCTCGTCCTCACAGAGGCCGACCACCGGCGCGACCGGCACGGGGGTCGGCGCCAGCGCCGAGACGACCCGGTGCTCACGGCCCATGTCGTGGGCGGAGCCGAGGCGCTTGCCCAGCGGCGGGCGGCGCAGCGCCCAGCGCCCGTCGGCGGCATCGCGCACGCCGTAGGTCAGGTTCGAGTGCCCGCCGGAGATGCGCTCGAAGGAGAGGGGAAGCCGGACGCCGGGCACGTGCTCGCCGAACCAGGCCTCGACCCCGGATCGGTCGATCCCCTGCGGCGCCTCGGCGCTGCCGTCGGCCGTGCCTGTAGCCTCGTCGCCCATAGCCGCGCAAGCATATTCACGACGCCGTTTCCGGCTGAGCCCGTCGCTTGCCAACAGGCTGACGATCGGCTTCGCGATCGCCTTCGCCGTGCTCACCGGCCTTGCCGTGATCGGGGTCGCGCGCTTCCTGCAGCAGCGCCAGGACTTCGAGAACGCGACCGCCCGCTCCTACCAGTTGGAGATCTCCGCCCGCAACCGCCTCGCTGCGGGAACGCACACGACCGGGGCCCGGGCCGCGATCGTCGCCCAACAGCACAAGCGACAGCAGCTGCGCGAAGACATCGACGGCGAGACCCGCGACACGGCGCTGCTGGTCGGGGCGGGCCTGATCGCCGGCCTTACCGGCGCGGCCCTGCTCTTCAGCGGCCTGATCGCCTCGATGCGGCGCCCGCTGGAGGAGCTGGTCGAGGCGTCGGGACGCCTCGCCGGCGGCGATCTCGATGCGCGGGTCAAAGTCGGCGGCCTCTCCGAGACGGCGGCGCTGGGAAGCGCCTTCAACGAGATGGCCGCCGAGCTGCAGCGCCGCGCCGGCGAGCGCGACCAGCTCGAAACGATGAAGGACGAGTTCGTCCTCACCGCTTCGCACGAGCTGCGCAGCCCGCTCACCTCGGTGCAGGGGTTCGCCGAGCTGCTGATGCTGGAGCGCGACAGGCTCAGCCCCAAGCAGGCCGACACGGTCGAGATCATCCTCGACAACACCCGCCACCTGGTGCGCCTGCTCAATGACCTGCTCGACCTCGCTCGCAGCGACGCCGGGCGGCTGACGATCAAGCCCATGCCCACGGACACCGGGCCGCTGGTGGAAGACGCCGCGAGGACGATGCGGAGCCAGACCGAAGCGAAAGGCCAGAGCCTGCACCTCCGAGTGGACCCGAACCTGCCTCGGATAAACGTCGACCGCGACCGAGTTCGCCAGGTGCTGGTGAATCTCCTGACCAACGCGCATGAGTATTGCCCGGAAGGAGCGGCGATCGGCGTGACGGCAGAGCGCCGCGATGCTGAAGTGGAGATGATCGTGAGCGACGACGGCCCCGGAATGGCAGAGGACCAGCTAGAGCACATATTCGAGCGCTTCACCCGCGGCGACGCAGGGCTGACCCAGCACGTCGGCGGCACCGGCCTCGGCCTGGCGATCTCCAAGTCCCTGGTCGAGCTGCACGGCGGCACGATCGAGGCCGAGTCGAACCCCGGCCACGGCTCGACCTTCCGCATCCGCATCCCGGCGATCCCCGCGACAACAGCGGCCGACGGGCCTCAAAGGAGACAAATAGGCGTATCTGAGGCCCATCGACCCGAGGAGGCACTGTGACGACGCGGGTGCTGATCGCCGACGATTCGGAGACGA
Source organism: uncultured Solirubrobacterales bacterium (assembly GCA_963812905.1). GTDB lineage: Bacteria > Actinomycetota > Thermoleophilia > Solirubrobacterales > 70-9 > VRUE01. Next base: position 1,682,585 of record CAWEWY010000003.1, on the reverse strand, counting down.
TCCTGCTGCTGCTGCGGACGCGGCTGGAGATGGAGGGGTACGAGGTGCTGACGGCGGCCGACGGGGTCGAGGTGATCGAGGCGATGCGGGCCGCCGATCCGGGCCCCGACATCCTCCTGCTCGACGCGATGATGCCGCGCAAGTCCGGCATCGACGCCCTGCGCCAGCTGCGCGCCGAGGGGGTCGAAACCCCGGTCCTGATCGTCAGCGCCCACCAGGACGAGATGGACGCGGGGCGCTGCTACCGGAGTCGAGGTGAGCGGCTACATAACCAAGCCGATTGACTTCGAGCGACTCTTCAGCCGCATCGCCGAGCTGACGCGGGGGTAGCCGGCGCACGGTTCCTGTTGTGGAGGAGGGGACCCCCTTCCCAAAACACTCAAGATCGGCCTCCGGCCGATCGTTTTGGGAAGGGGGTCCCCTCCTCCACCCCGACCTCCCGGAGCTGAAGCTGGCTAGTTGCGGGCTATCTCCAGCCGGATCTCTTTGCCTTTCAGCTTTGTTCCATCGAGGTATTCGACTGTGCGCTCCGCTACGTCGGGGGAGACTCGGACGAAGGAGAAGCGGTGGAGGACGCTTACGTCGTGGATCTGGTCGTCGGTGAGGATGGCGCCCTCCTGCAGGGCCCAGCGAAGGTCCGCCTCGGTGATGCCGCTGCGCTCGCCGCGGTTGACGAAGAGCTTTACCCCACTGCCCGGCTTCTCCGCGGCATCGTCGGTGGCCTTCTTCTCCGTGCCCTCTTCCTCGCGCTTCGGCGGGGCGGTCTCCTTGGCCTCGCTTCGCTCGCGGCGACGGGGACGCGGCGCGTGCTCGAGGCGCTCCTCGGGGGTTTCCCACTCGCCGATCGTCGTCTTCACGTCGCGCTCGATGCGGCCGATCTCGTCGCGCTGGGCCGGGGTGACGAAGGTGATCGCCCGGCCGGTCCGGCCCACCCGCCCGGTGCGGCCGATGCGGTGCACGTAGACCTCCGAGGAGGCGGGCACGTCGAAGTTGATCACGTGGGTGACGTGCTCGATGTCGAGCCCGCGGGCGGCAATGTCGGTGGCCACCAGCAACCGCACCCGGTGGTCCTTGAAGGCGATCATCACGCCATCGCGCGAGCCCTGGCTCATGTCTCCGTGCAGCGCCTTGACGTCGAGCCCTTTGTCCTTCAGCGTCTTCTCCAGCCGCGAGGCGCCGATCTTGGTGCGGCAGAAGATGATCGCCTGCTCCGGTTCCTCCTGGCGCAGCAGCTCGACCAGCCGCGAGGTCTTCTCTTTGGCCTCGACCTCGACGAAGGCCTGGGCGATCGCGTCGACGGTCAGCTTCTTCGGCGTGATCCGGATCGTCGTCGGGTCGTACATGTAGCTCTCGGCGAGCCGCTGGACCGGCGGCGGCATCGTCGCCGAGAAGAGCGCCGTCTGGCGGCCGCTGGGGCACATCCGCAGGATCTTCTCGACGTCCTCGATGAAGCCGAGGTCGAGCATCTCGTCGGCCTCGTCGAGGACGACATAGCGGGCCGCGGTGAGAACCAGCGAGCGGCGGCTCATCAGGTCCATCATCCGCCCCACCGTGGCGACGACGACGTGGGCTCCGGAGCGCAGCTGCGCCTGCTGGGATTTGATCGGGGCGCCGCCGAAGACGGCGACGATCTCGACGTCGAGGTGCTCGGCGTAGGAGCGCAGCGCCTGGGTCACCTGGATGCAGAGCTCGCGGGTCGGGGTGAGGACGACCGCCTGCACCTCGTCGTTGCCGGGGTCGACGTACTGGAGCAGCGGCAGGCCGAAGGCCGCGGTCTTGCCGGTCCCGGTCTGCGCCTGGCCGATCACGTCGTGGCCGCCGAGCAGCTCGGGGATCGCCTGGTCCTGGATCGGCGTCGGGTCCTCGAAGCCGAGCTCGTCGAGCGCCTGCTGGATCTGGGGCGAGAGACCGAGGTCTTTGAAGGCGATCACTTCGACGGGTCCAGCAATAGCTTGCCGATGGTGCGGCGGGCGATCAGGTCTTCGTGGGCGCGGGCGGCTTCCGGGAGCGGGTAGACGCCGCCGACCGTCACCTCGAGCTCGCCGGCCGCGACCGCGCCGAGCAGCTCGCCGATCATCGGCGCAACCAGGTTCTGGCGGGCGAGCAGGTGGACGAGCCAGAAGCCGATCACCGACTTCGAGCCGCGCAGCAGGGCCGCGGTGGAGACCTCGCGCTGTTCGCGCGAGGCGATCCCGAAGACGACCATCCGGCCCAGCGGGGCGAGGATGCCGAGCTCGGCGTCGAAGGCGGCGCCGCCGCTCATGTGCAGGACCGCGTCGACCCGCTCGCCGCCGTTTGCCTCGCGAATCGCCGCGCCGAGATCGTCAGAGCGCGAATCGACGGTGGCGTCGGCGCCGAGCCGCTCGACCAGCGCCCGCTTCTCCTCGCTGGAGGCGAGGCCGATCACCCTGGCGCCCGCCCGCTTGCCGAGCTGCACGGCGAGGCTGCCGGTGCCGCCGGCCGCGGCCTCGACCACCAATGTCTCTCCGGGCTCAACCCGCGCGCAGCGCTGCACCAGCGCCATCGCGGTCAGCCCCTGCAGGAGAAGCGCCGCCGCCTGGTCGTCGTCGACCTCGTCGGGGACGGGGATCAGCAGCGCCTCGGGCACCGCGACCTTCTCCGCGTAGCCGCCGCTGCCGAGCAGCGCCGCGACTCGCCGCCCATCGGCAGTCCGCCCGCTCACCTCAGCGCCGGGAACCAGGGGCAGCGACTGCTCCGCGAGGTAGTCGTTCCGGGTCGCGTGCGTATCGGCGAAGTTGATCCCGCTCCGGGCGACGTCGACAAGGACCTCTCCCTCCCCTGGAACGGGAACCTCTGCGTCAACGAGCCGAAGCTTCTCCGGCCCGCCGAACTCGTCTATCTGCACCGCCTTCACGGCGGCGAACCATAGTCGGGCCGAGGAGAGGGAGTCGGGTGTGCCTCGACGGCGCCTCCCCGCTGTTGCGCCGTCGAGGCACACCCGACTCCCTATACGCTCCGCTTTATGTCCCTGACAGTTGTCGGATCGATCGCTTTCGATGCAGTCAAGACGCCCTTCGGCGAGCGCGACCGCATGCTCGGCGGCGCCGCCATTCACTTCTCCCTGGCCGCCAGCTTCTTCACCGAGGTGCGTCCGGTCGGCCCGGTCGGCGACGACTTCGGCCAGGCCGAGTTCGAGGTGCTGGAGCGCCGCGGCGTGCTCACCGACGACATCGAGCGGGTCGAGGGCGGCGAGTCCTTCTTCTGGCGCGGCCGCTACGAGTTCGACCTCAACGTCGCCCACACCGAGGACACCCGGCTCGGGGTCTTCGGCGAATTCGAGCCGAAGCTCTCCCCCGCCTCACAGGAGGCGGACATGCTCTTCCTCGCCAACATCCAGCCCGACCTGCAGCGCCAGGTCCGCGCCCAGTGCGGCTCCGCCCGCTTCTCGGCACTGGACTCGATGAACCTCTGGATCGAGACCGCCAAGGACTCGCTGATGGCGGCGATCGCCGAAGTCGACTGCCTGATCGTCAACGACGCCGAGATCCGCCAGCTGACCGGCGAGCCGAACCTCGCCCGCGCGGCCCGCGCGGTCATGGAGCACGGCCCGCGCGCCGTCGTCGCCAAGCAGGGCGAGTACGGCGCCGCCCTCTTCACCGGGAACGGCTTCTTCGCCCTGCCCGGCTTCCCGCTCGAGGACGTGCGCGACCCGACCGGTGCCGGCGACAGCTTCGCGGGCGGCTTCCTCGGCTACCTCGACAGCGTCGACGGGGATCTCGACGAGGCCTCCCTGCGGCGGGCAATGGGCTACGGGACGGTGCTCGCCTCCTTCAACGTCGAGCAGTTCGGCACCGAGCGCGTCGCCAGCCTCACCCGCGAGGAGATCGACGAGCGCTTCGCCAAGCTGCACGCGATGACCCGCTTCGAGCCGCTGCCCGCCGCGGCCGGATAGCCTCGCCGTTCTCCGAAGCGCAACAGGCCTGGCGAACCGAACTGCGATACTGGGCGCTCCAGTTAAAACGGCTCGAGGAGGGTGATGGCCACCGAGCAGCAGACCAGAGATGCAGCCGCAGACGGGGGCGCCGCCACCGGCACCGAGTCGCTCACCGTCACCGACAACCGCACCGGCAGGACATATGAGCTGCCCATAGAGGACGGCACGGTGCGGGCGATGGACCTGCGCCAGATCAAGGTCGTCGAGGACGAATTCGGGATGATGGCCTACGACCCGGCCTTCACCAACACCGCCGCCTGCCGCTCGGCGATCACCTACATCGACGGCGAGGCCGGGGTGCTCGAACACCGCGGCTACGCGATCGAGCAGCTCTGCGAGCGCTCCACCTTCCTCGAGGTCGCCTACCTGCTGATCTTCGGTGAGCTGCCCACCGGGCCCCAGCTGGACCGCTGGACCTACGACATCACCCACCACACCTTCGTCCACGAGGACCTCAAGCAGTTCTTCGAGGGCTTCCGCTACGACGCCCACCCGATGGGGATGCTGCTCTCCGGGGTCGGCGCCCTCTCCACCTTCTACCCGGCGGCAAAGCAGATCGACGACCCCGAGGAGCGCTACATGGCGGCGGTCCGCCTAATCGCCAAGGTGCCGACCCTCGCCGCCTTCTCCTACCGCCACAACATGGGGCTCCCGTACGTGTACCCCGAAAACGACCTCAACTTCGCCGAGAACTTCCTCTCGATGATGTTCAAGAAGACGGAAATGAGGCACGTGCCGAAGGAGAGCCTCTCGAAGGCGCTCGACGTGCTCTTCATCCTCCATGCCGACCACGAACAGAACTGCTCGACCAGCGCCGTGCGCGGCGTCGGCTCCTCCGACGTCGATCCCTACTCGGCGGTGGCAGCGGGCGTGGCGGCGCTCTACGGGCCGCTGCACGGTGGCGCCAACGAGGCGGTGCTGCGCATGCTGCGGGAGATCGACTCGGTCGAGAACATCCCCGCCTTCCTCGAGAAGGTGAAGGCGCGCGAGGCGAAGCTGATGGGCTTCGGCCACCGCGTCTACAAGAACTACGACCCGCGGGCGCGGATCATCCAGCAGCACATGGACGAGGTCTTCGAGGCGACCGAGTACAACCCGCTGGTCGAGATCGCCCGCGAGCTGGAGAAGCGGGCGCTCGACGACGAGTACTTCACCTCGCGAAAGCTCTACCCCAACGTCGACTTCTACTCGGGGATCATCTACGAGGCGCTGGAAATCCCGACTGAGATGTTCACCGTGATCTTCGCCATCCCGCGCACGGCAGGCTGGGTCGCTCAGTGGATGGAGATGCTCGACGACTCCGAGCAGAAGATCGCCCGGCCGCGGCAGATCTACACTGGCGAGCGGGGGCGGGACTATGTCGGGATCGAGGGTCGGGAGGGGCCCGAAAAGATCGTTGGGCCTCCGGCGCGGCGGCCGAAGCGGCCGAGGCGCGGGGCATAGCTGTTTAAGCCCGCAGGGTTGGGGTGCCGGGGGTGCCTCATCGGGCGCTGGGTTGTTCGCCGCAGGTGCTCCGGTATTCGCTGAGGTGCAGATGCGAACAACGGACGCCGCGCCCGATGAGGCACCCCCGGCACCCCTTCCAGATTTCATACGCTGCGGACCTTGAACGCTTGGAAGCTGACTGTGCGGGACGGGTCCGATGTTTCCCATCAAAGCTTTGATGAGCTTGTTGAGGCTGTGGCGGCTATGCGGGAGCGGGCGTTGGCTATTCGGGCTGAGGGGCCGATGGAGCCCGTTTCCACCCTGAGGGACTTCGGGCCGGAGGATCTGGTGCGGGCGCGGTTGCAGTTGAGCGGGAGGGGGTGGCTGCGCAAGCCCGTGGCGGGGGTGGACGTGCGGGGCGACGGGACGTTCATGCCGTTTCGGGGCGGGGTGAGGCGCGAAGAGCTGGGCCCGAGCGGGCACGACACGCCGTTCGACCTTGTGCGCGAGACTCTGGAACGCGATGGTCGAGGCTGAGATCCCCAAGGGCAGCTACGCCGCCGGGCGGCGGGTGAAGCTGCCGGCCGGGGCGGAAGCGCCGTACGCGGTCTTCATCAACGGGGTGGAGCAGCGCGAGGGTGCCGACTACGACGTTCGCGCCGGCGAGGTTGTCTTCACCCGCCAGATCGTCAAGGAGCAGATCGGCAAGGGCCGCTGGCTGGCGATGTACCTGGGCCTCTTCGGCACCTACCGCAAGGACGAGACGATCGACCTCCAGTTCCAGCGCGGCGGCAAGACCGAGCTGGTCTCAGACCTGCCGGTCCAGCCCGACTGACCCGGCCTAGGGATCGCCCGGCTCCGACGGCTCCTATTCGTCGTCACCTTGCTCGATCCCCATGACGTCACGCATGAGTCGGTCCGAGATTTGCCTGCCCCCCAACGCGAGCCCGAGGACCGCGAGCATCCGGATTTCGACCTTTTTGCTGCCGATTCCCTTGGTCAGCTCGATGGCTTCCTCGAACCGCTCAGCGTCGCGCGGAGGATCGATGAAGGCCTCCACCTCCTCCTTCCGCGCCCTGCGCGACTGCAAGACGAAGAAAACAGACACGGCCGCGCTCACGATCGCCGCAGCCATTGCCGCGAAAAACCGCTCCTTGGGATTCTCAGCGACATGGATCCCGTAGCCAAAGAACCCGAAGCCGATTGCGACAGTTGTCAGGCTGGCCCCCAGCCACAGTCTGGACTGCTTCCCGAACTCTCCTTTTCCTGTCCCGCTTTGGCCCCCGCTCGTCATCCCGGCTGAGCCTATTACTCCGCAGGGGAACATGCGGTCAGGGAAAGCGAACCCGACCGTTACTTGAAGATGTAGAGAAGGGCGAAGGCGACGATCACCCAGGCGGCGCCGCCGGCGACCATCCCCCTGTCCCGAGAGACCATTGCGGCAATCGAGCGGTCGTCCGCACGGTCGTAGATCAGGTAGAGGTAGCGGAAGATCACGTAGACCACGGGGGGGATCGTCCACATCATCTTGTTGCCTACGAGCGGCGAGTTGACGGCGTAGATCGAGTAGCTGATCACGGTGCCGGTGGTGACCAGGGCGACCATCTGGTCGAGGAAGGGGAGCGAGTAATGCTCGAGGACAGGGCGGCTGCTCGTGCCTTCGTGCAGCTCGGAGACCGCCTCCTGCCGCCGCTTGGTGAAGCCGAGGAAGAGCGCCAGCATGCCGGTGCAGAGCAGCAGCCATTCCGACGCGTGCGCATCGACCGCGCTGGCGCCGGCGGCGACGCGGAGGATGAAGACGGTCGCGAGGGTCATCACGTCGATGATCACCACCTGCTTCAGCCAGAAGCTGTACGCGAGCTGGACGATGCCGTAGCCGATCACCATCAGGCCGACTTCCCAGTTGACCGTGGCGAAGGCGAGGCCGATCGCGACGGCCGCCAGCAGCGGCGCGATCGCCTTCGCCGTCCCCTCTGACAGCTCCCTTGCCGCCAGCGGCCGGAAGCGCTTCTTGGGATGTTTGCGGTCGAGCTCGACGTCGATCAGGTCGTTGACGTAGTAGCCGGCGCTGGAGACGAAGCAGAACGAGACGAAGGTGAGAGTCGCCTCCAGCACCTCGTGCGGCTGGTTGAACTTGCCCGAGAAGAGCAGCCCGGCGAAGACGAAGACGTTCTTGATCCACTCCTGTGGCCGGCCGGTCTTGATCGCCGCGCGCAGCGGCGAGCGCCGCGGCACCACGGGCTCGTCCAGCGAAGCGCCTGCCTTGCCGGCAGCGGCCGGGACCGTCGGCTGTTCCGAAGTGATCGTTTCCATCATGGGCAGCCGGCGGGGATACGCGAAGCCCGCCTGGCCAGGGAGATTCGGTCGCGACAGGGTACCGCTGGACGCTGTCGGCACACCGCTTCCGACCTTGACCCCGGCCCAGTGTGGTCAATATCGGAAGCGCGAAAGCCGGTTACGGGTCGATTAGGACGCCGGGGTTGAGCATGCCCGCCGGGTCCAGCTCGTTCTTAGCGGCGCGCAGGGACGCGGCGAACGGGGCCGGGCGCTGGCGGTCGTACCAGGGGCGGTGGTCGCGGCCGACCGCGTGGTGGTGGGTGATCGTGCCGCCTCCCTCGATCACGGCCTCGGCGGCAGCGGCCTTGATCTCATCCCACTGCTCGACCTCGCCGCCGCGGACGGCGGGCGCGATCACGGTGAAGTAGGGCGCCGGGCCGTCCGGGTAGACGTGGGTGAAGCGGCAGCTGACCCGGGGCGCTCCGGCACCCTCGGCCGGCGCGCCGCAGACCTCGGCGACCTTTGCCCGCACAGCATCCATCGTCTCGGCGTGGAACTCCTCGAAGCGGTCCCAGGTGATCGCCGTCTCGAAAGTCTCAGAGAGCACGCCACAGGCAACAAACGTATCGCGCAAGTAAGGAGCCAACAGAAACGCCCCCCGCCAAGCCCCGACCGCATCCCCAGACTGGGGGCCGACGGGCCGAAATGTCAACCCTGGGTTGACATTTCGGCCCGTCGGCTGCGTGGTGCGGACTTCGTTTGGGACGCCGCCGTGGTTGCGGGCGATGTCGAGGGCCTCGGCCATGGGGGCGTCCATTGAGTGGTGGGGGGACTCGAAGCCGAGCACGAGGAGGTTCTTCTCGCCTGAGCCGGCACCGGTCGTGCCCGCCTCCAGCGCGTCGAGGAGGCGGCAGTTCGAGGGGTGGAGGCCGGACTGCGAGATCTCGCGGATCGCTCGCGCGGCGGCATGGAAGTCGTCGAACTCGACCCCGCACGAGGTCTTGAACTCGGGCCGCGGCCGCACCCGCACCCAGGCCTCGGCGATCACGCCGAGGATGCCCTCGGAGCCGATCAGCGCCCGGTCCGGCGACGGACCCGCCCCGGAGCCCGGCAACCGCCGGCTCTCCCAGGTTCCCCGCGGCGTAATCGCCCTCACCGACTCGACCAGGTCGTCGATGTGCGTGTAGAGCGTCGCGAAGTGCCCCCCGGCCCGAGTCGCGATCCAACCCCCAAGGGTCGAGTACTCGAACGACTGCGGAAAGTGCCGCAGCGTCAGCCCGTGCTCGCGAAGCTGATCCTCCAACCCGGGCCCGGCAGCACCGGCCTGGATCCGCGCCGCCAACGACTCCGCATCCACCTCCAACACCCGATCCAACCGCCTCAGATCGAGCGAAACAACCGGCCGATCCCCCAGCCGCGCCTCAACCCCACCAACCACGCTCGTCCCACCCCCAAAGGGAATAACCGCCGCCCCCTCTGCCTCACACCAGGAGAGCACAACCTCAATCTCCGACTCGTCCCTGGGAAACGCAACAAGATCCGGCGGATTCTCGAATTCCCCCCGGAACCCCCGCACCACGTCCCGGTAAGCCTTCCCCAACGCATGCGAAACCCGCTCGTAGTGCTCGTCCCTAAAAAGCTCCCCAAAAGCGCTCGGGGCTTTCAACCGCGGAGCCCGCAGCTCGACCTCATCGAGCGGCACCGCATCCTCGATCTCGCCCCCAAACCCAAACCGCTCCCTTATCCCCGCCGCAGCCTGCCCAAGCTCCTCCCGCGAAGGCGCCTGATCCTCATACCCCCATCCCCAGTGCTTGAGTCTTCTCGTATTCATGTCGGCGATCGTCAGAGGGTGGGGTCCCCCTCTGACGGGCGGATACTCAAAATGCCGGGCTCATTAGCCCGGCATTTGGACGGCAGAGGGGGACCCCACCCTCTACCAATGCACGCCTTTCATGAGATGAGCGAACGCGACCGCCTCGGTTGAGGGCGCCTTGTCCGGCGCCTCCTCGCCCTTCCCCTTGGCCGCCTGCGACTCCGGGAAAAGTCGATACGCCTGGTTGAGGATCCGATCCGAGACCGTCGGCGCCACCGCGTACAACAACTCCCCGAACGTCCCCAACCGCGTCGCCACCTTCTTCGGCTGGTCGACCATCGCCTTGGCGATCATCTCCGACGCCTCCTCCGGCGAGATCGCCGGGAAGACGTCGTACATCCGCGTCGGCGCGATCATCGGCGTGCGCACCAGCGGCATGTGGATCGTGGTCAGGTGGACGCCGTCGTCGATGACCTCGGAGGCGATCACGCGGCTGAAGGCGTCGAGCGCCGCCTTCGAGGCGACGTAGGCCGAGAAGCGCGGCGGGTTGGTCTGCGTCCCGATCGAGCTGATGTTGACGATGTGCCCCGACTTGCGTGCCCGCATCGAGGGCAGCAGCGCCAGGATCAGCCGCACCGCGCCGAGGTAGTTGAGCTGGATCGTCCGCTCGTAGTCGTGGAAGCGGTCGTAGGCGAGGCCGACCGAGCGCCTGATCGAGCGCCCGGCGTTGTTGACGAGGATGTCGACCTGGCCGTGGTAGGCGAGGACCTCCTCGGCCATCCGCTCGATGTCCTCGACGTCGGACATGTCGCAGCGGTGGATGTGGGCGACTCCCCCCGCCGCCTCGATCTCCCGCTTCGTCTCCTCGAGCTTCTCGATCGAGCGCGCCACCAGCAGCACGGTCGCGCCCGCGTCGGCAACCTTGACCGCCGTCGCCTTGCCGATCCCCGAGGAGGCACCGGTGATCAGCACCACCTTGCCGCGCACCGCGGCGCTCAGCGAGCGGTCCTTGAACAGGTCCGGGTCGAGGTTTCGCTCCCAGTAGTCCCAGACGCGGTCCGCGTAGGACTCCAACGGAGGCACCGAGATCCCAGTGCCCTCCAGCGCATTCTGCGTGTTCGTCGAGTCGAACCTGGTCGGGTAGCTGACGTAGGTGAGCATGCCGGCCGGGATGCCCAGCTCGCCCAGCGCCGCCTTCACCGCCCGCTTCGCCGGCGGGAAGAAGCGCAGGCCTGTCCTCGCCAGCGAGGTCGCCGGATCGGTCACGCCGGAATCCAGGCGCAACACCGCCTGCGGCGCGTCGGCGGCATGGGCGAAGAGGTTGATCACTTCACCGGCGCTCTTCGGCGCCGGGTCGGTGAGGTGGAATGCCTTGCCGTCCAGCTCGGGCTCGTGGGCGATGTGGTCAATCGCGTCGGCGACGAAGTCGACCGGGACGATGTTGATCTCGCCGCCTTCGACCCCCAGCCCAGGCAGCCACCCGGGCAGCACTTTGCGCGCCCGCTGCAGCAGCTTGAAGAAGTAATAGGGCCCGTCGACCTTGTCGATCTCGCCGGTTCGCGAGTCGCCAACCACGATCCCGGGCCGGTAGACGCGCCAGGGCCGGCGACACTCCTCGCGCATGACCCGCTCGGACTCGTGCTTGGTGCGGAAGTAGGGGTGGGTGTCGAGGTGTTCGGCCTCCTCGAACATGTCCTCGCGCCACTCGCCCCTGTAGAGGCCGGCGGCGGCGATCGAGCTGATCTGGTGGAAGCAGCCCGCCTCGATCGCCCCGGCGAGTTCGACCGCGTGCCGCGTGCCCTCGACGTTGGCGATCTCCTGCGCTTCGGCGCCGGCGGTCATGTCGTAGATCGCCGCCAGGTGGAAGAAGTGATCGACGTCGCCGCGCAGCGTCAGCAGGTCCTCCTCGGAGACGCCGAGGCCGGGCTGGGCGAGGTCGCCGGCGATCGGCACGATCCGCGCCCCGTCGGCGCCCCAGGAGGTCCGCAGCTCCTCCAAACGTCCACGCGAGCCGGCCCGGACCAGGGCGTAGACGGTGCCCTCGCGCTGCAAGAGCCGCTGCACGAGGTTGCGACCGATGAATCCGGTGGCCCCGGTGACGAAGTAGTTCATCGCTGTTTCATACACTCATTCCAAGAATGGCGCAAACGGCGACCGTGCAGATCGTGATGCCCGAAATGGGCGAGTCGGTCACCGAGGGCATCGTGCTCGAGTGGCACGTCGCCGTTGGCGATCTCGTCAGCGAGGGGGACACGATCGTCGAGGTATCGACCGACAAGGTCGACGCCGAGGTGCCGGCGCCTGCGGATGGCGTCATCACCAAGCTGCTGGTTGCCGTGGACGACGAGGTGCCTGTCGGTGCCCCGTTGGCGGAGATGGAGCCTGGGGAGGGTTCCTCCGAGGATTCGGGCGGGTCGGCCGCGGGGCCCGTCGCGGCCTCGGGGGGGCCTGCGGGCGGGGGCTCCGCCTCCGTTCTCGGCCCCCCCGAGTCCACGCCACCCGCGGGTGAGGCGGCTGGCGAGCAGGGCTCCAATGGAGCGGACGGGGTCCGGGCTACGCCCGTCGCGCGGCGGGTTGCTGAGGCTAATGGCGTCGACCTTGGCTCGGTTGCTGGGTCCGGGCCCGGGGCGAAGGTGACCAAGGAGGACGTGCTTGGGGCCGCTGACGGTGGAGGGCCGGCTCCGGCCGCTGCTGGGGAGGCCAAGGCGCTTCGGGGGCCGGCGGCGATGCTGGCTCAGGCCATGGACGAGAGTCGGGAGGTGCCTACGGCCACCTCGTTCCGGACTGTGGCCGTGGACACGTTGGATGCGAAGCGCAAAGCTCTGAACGGGCTCCTGAACGAGCGGGGGATGAAGGTTTCGTTCACTCATCTGGTCGCCTGGGCAATCGTGGGGGCCGCCAAGGAGCACCCGGTGATGACGCGGGTCTTCGAGCGCCGGGACGGCAAGCCGTTCGCGATCGAGGGCGGGCCGGTCAACCTCGGCATCGCCGTCGACGTCGAGCGCAAGGACGGCTCGCACAGCCTGATGGTTCCGGCGATCAAGGGTGCCGAGGGGCTCGACTTCGCCGCCTTCCACAGCTGCTACGAGGACCTGATCACCAAGACCCGCGAGAGCAAGCTCACCGCCGACGACTTCCAGGGCACCAACATCTCGCTGACCAACCCGGGCGGGATCGGCACCGTCGCCTCGGTCCCCCGCCTGATGAGCAGCCAGAGCGCGATCGTCGCCACCGGGGCGATCGCCTACCCGCCCGAGTGGGCACACGCCTCGCCCGACCGCCTGCGCCAGCTCGGTGTCTCGAAGACGATGATGCTGACCTCGACCTACGACCACCGCGTCATCCAGGGAGCCGAGTCGGGCGCCTTCCTGCGCAGCATCGAGCAGCGGCTCCAGGGTGAGAACGGCTTCTACGAGGGGGTGGCCTCGGACCTGGGCATCGACACCGGGCCGATCGCCTCCGCCCACCCCGCTTCGGCCTCGGCGCCGCCGCTCGGCACCCCCTCGACCGGCACGGAGGAGATGGCCGTCGTCACGACCCAGCCCGACGAGGAGCTCCTGCAGGCCGTCCAGGCGGCGACCTCGCTGCTCAAGGGCTACCGCACCCACGGCCACCTCTCGGCCCGGCTCGACCCGCTCGGCCGCGAGCCCAAGGGCGACCCCTCCCTGCAGCCGGAGAACCTCAACCTGACCCCGGAGCTGATGGGCCGGATCCCGGCCTCGATCCTGCGGATCGGCGTTCCCGGTGAGACCCTGCTGGAGGCCCTGCCGCGGATGCGCGAGGCCTACTGCGGGCCGATCGCCTACCAGTTCGAGCACCTCTCCTCGCACCAGCAGCGCACCTGGCTGCGCGAGATGGTCGAGACCGGCGCCCACCGCCAGCCCCTCGCCGATGAGGAGAAGCGCCGCCTGCTGCACCGCCTGATCGACGTCTTCCAGTTCGAGCGCTTCATCGAGAAGGCCTACCTGGGCCAGAAGATCTTCACGATCGAGGGTCTGGACGCGGTGGTGCCGATGCTCGACGAGCTGGTCACGCTCGCCTACCGCAGCGGCGCCGAGGAGGTGGTCTTCGGCATGGCCCACCGCGGCCGGCTCGCCGTCCTCGCCCACAACCTCGGCCGCTCGGTCGAGTCGATCCTGGCCGAGTTCGAGGGCGCCAAGCAGATCGACGCGGTCAAGGCGGTGGCGGCGATCCCGCACGGCGGCACCGGCGACGTCAAGTATCACTACGGCCACCAGGGCGTCTACGAGACCAGCGAGGGCGAGAAAATCGCCGTCCGCCTCTATCCAAACCCGAGCCACCTCGAGTTCGTCAACCCGGTGGTCGAGGGAGCGACCCGCTTCATCCAGTCTGGCTTCGACGGCGCCGAGGTCCTGCACGAGCCAAAGCGGGCCGTGCCGGTGCTGCTGCACGGCGACGCCGCCTTCCCCGGCCAGGGCGTGGTCGCCGAGACGCTCAACCTGCGGGCGCTGAGGGGCTACACCACCGGCGGCACGGTTCACCTGATCCAGAACAACCAGGTCGGCTTCACCACCGACCCCGAGGACGCCCGCTCCACCCCCTACGCGGCCGACATGGCGAAGGGCTTCAACGTGCCGATCGTCCACGTCAACGCCGACGACGTCGAGGCCTGCTCGGCCGCAATCCGACTCGCGATGGCCTACCGCGAGCGCTGGGAGCAGGACATCGTCATCGACGTGATCGGCTACCGGCGCTACGGCCACAACGAGACTGACGAGCCCGCCTACACCCAGCCGCTGATCGCGGCCAAGATCAAGGCCCACCCGCCGGTCTCGGAGATTTACGCCGAGAAGCTCGTCGAGGAGGGCACGATCGGCCGCGAGGATGTCGAGGCCACCGCCAAGCAGCGCCACGACGAGATGTCGGCGGCGCTCAAGGACCTGCGACACAAGATGGAGCTCGGCGACTACGAGGACCCGACGGTGACCACGAGCAGCACCGGCGAGCTCGACCGCAGCGCCAGCCCGTCAGTCGCCACCGCTGTGCCGGCGGAGAAGCTGCGCGAGCTGAACCAGGCGCTGATCGAGGTCCCGGAGAGCTTTACTGTCCACCGCAAGCTGCGCAAGCCGCTCGCCAAGCGGATCGAGACGCTGGAGAACGGCGGGGTCGAATTCGGCCACGCGGAGGCGCTCGCCTTCGCCTCGCTGCTGACCGAAGGCGTCCACATCCGCCTCACCGGCCAGGACACCGAGCGCGGCACCTTCTCCCACCGCCACCTCGTCCTCCACGACGAGAACACCGGCCTCGAGTACTGCCCGATGCAGAACCTCGCCGACGCCAGCGCTCCCTTCGAGCTCTACAACAGCCCGCTCTCGGAGATCGCCTGCCTCGGCTTCGAGTACGGCTACTCGGCGGCGACCCCCAACGCGCTGGTCATCTGGGAGGCCCAGTACGGCGACTTTGCCAACGCCGGCCAGGTGATCATCGACACCTTCATCGTCTCCGGCGAGGCGAAGTGGGGGCAGACGAGCCGCCTCACCCTGCTCCTCCCCCACGGCTACGAGGGCTCCGGGCCGGAGCACTCCAGCGCCCGGATCGAGCGCTTCCTCGCCCTTGGCGCCGAGGGCAACATCCGCATCGCCAACCCGACCACCGCGGCCCAGTACTTCCACCTGCTGCGCCGCCAGGCGCTGATCCGCAAGCCGCGGCCGTTGGTCGTCTTCACTCCCAAGGGCCTGCTGCGCCTCGACCGCGCCACCGCGACGCCGCAGCAGCTGACCGAGGAGCACTTCCACTTCATCCTCGACGATCCGACCGCGACCGAGCGGCGCGAGAAGGTCGAGCGCCTCGTCCTCTGCACCGGCAAGGTCTACTTCGACCTCGACGCCAGCGAGCGGCGCGAGGCCGCGGGGAACGTCGCGATCGCCCGCGTCGAGCTGCTCTTCCCCTTCGCCAAGGAACAGCTCAACGAGCTGATCGCCTCCTACCCGAACCTCAAAGAGGTCACCTGGGTGCAGGAGGAGCCGCGCAACATGGGCTGCTGGAAGGTGATGTCACGCCGCCTTCCCGACATCGTCCCCGAGGGAGTCGAGCTCAGCTACATCGGCCGCCCGATCCGGGCCAGCCCGGGCGAGGGTTACTCCGTCGCCCACGCGAGGGAGCAGGAGCGGATCGTGCTGACTGCCCTGACCCCCGGCGCATAGTCGTTCCGCACCACCGCTTCAAACCGAGACAGCGGGGCGAATCTCTACCGTTCCATAGAGGCGGTCGCCGACGTATAGGCAGTGCCGCCGGCGGTTTCCGCAGTGAGAGTGCTGGGGGGGCCTTTGCTCGGAGGGGTGAAGGTGAACCCGGCTGTGGATTCCGCCGTGCCACTGCTGGCTATGGTCAGGCTGCCGCCGGTGATCGAGCCGCTGGTCGCGGTGACCGAAACCGTATGCCCGCTTCCCAGGGAGCTCACCGTGTTGCCGGAGCTGTCGGTAACGCTCACTTTGGCTTTGAAGGTGCCGGAGGAGGTGAGTTCGGTTCCGGTACAGGTAAACAGGCAAGTCGAGCTGAGTTTGCCTTTGCTTACCGTCGGATTCGTCCAAGCAAGCCTCGCCGCCGTGCCCGGGCTGACCGTGATCGCGAGGCCGGAGCCGTTGGTGATCGAGCCGTCGGTGACGGTGACCGAGGTCGAGCCGGCTTTGACCAGGGTCATGGCGCCGTTTTTGCCGCTGGAGACGGTGGCGACGCCTTCGCTGAAGCCGATCGCGGTGGCGGTGGCGAAGTTGGTCGCGGTGCCGGTGGAGTTGGTGACCGTGGCGTGGGCGCCGGAGGGGCTGTCGGCGACCGGGCCGAAGGTGAGGTTGTGGGAGCCGGTGTAGGAGGTGGCGGTGTTGCCCTGGGCGTCTTTGGCGGTGATCGTCAGGTTGTCGGCTTCGCCGGCTTTGGGGGTGGTTGTGGCGGCGGCGAGGGTGAGGCTGGCGGCAGTGGCGGGGCTGACCGTGACCGCGAGGCCGGAGCCGTTGGTGATCGAGCCGTCGGTGACGGTGACCGAGGTCGAGCCGGCTTTGACCAGGGTCATGGCGCCGTTTTTGCCGCTGGAGACGGTGGCGACGCCTTCGCTGAAGCCGATCGCGGTGGCGGTGGCGAAGTTGGTCGCGGTGCCGGTGGAGTTGGTGACCGTGGCGTGGGCGCCGGAGGGGCTGTCGGCGACCGGGCCGAAGGTGAGGTTGTGGGAGCCGGTGTAGGAGGTGGCGGTGTTGCCCTGGGCGTCTTTGGCGGTGATCGTCAGGTTGTCGGCTTCGCCGGCTTTGGGGGTGGTTGTGGCGGCGGCGAGGGTGAGGCTGGCGGCAGTGGCGGGGCTGACCGTGACCGCGAGGCCGGAGCCGTTGGTGATCGAGCCGTCGGTGACGGTGACCGAGGTCGAGCCGGCTTTGACCAGGGTCATGGCGCCGTTTTTGCCGCTGGAGACGGTGGCGACGCCTTCGCTGAAGCCGATCGCGGTGGCGGTGGCGAAGTTGGTCGCGGTGCCGGTGGAGTTGGTGACCGTGGCGTGGGCGCCGGAGGGGCTGTCGGCGACCGGGCCGAAGGTGAGGTTGTGGGAGCCGGTGTAGGAGGTGGCGGTGTTGCCCTGGGCGTCTTTGGCGGTGATCGTCAGGTTGTCGGCTTCGCCGGCTTTGGGGGTGGTTGTGGCGGCGGCGAGGGTGAGGCTGGCGGCAGTGGCGGGGCTGACCGTGACCGCGAGGCCGGAGCCGTTGGTGATCGAGCCGTCGGTGACGGTGACCGAGGTCGAGCCGGCTTTGACCAGGGTCATGGCGCCGTTTTTGCCGCTGGAGACGGTGGCGACGCCTTCGCTGAAGCCGATCGCGGTGGCGGTGGCGAAGTTGGTCGCGGTGCCGGTGGAGTTGGTGACCGTGGCGTGGGCGCCGGAGGGGCTGTCGGCGACCGGGCCGAAGGTGAGGTTGTGGGAGCCGGTGTAGGAGGTGGCGGTGTTGCCCTGGGCGTCTTTGGCGGTGATCGTCAGGTTGTCGGCTTCGCCGGCTTTGGGGGTGGTTGTGGCGGCGGCGAGGGTGAGGCTGGCGGCAGTGGCGGGGCTGACCGTGACCGCGAGGCCGGAGCCGTTGGTGATCGAGCCGTCGGTGACGGTGACCGAGGTCGAGCCGGCTTTGACCAGGGTCATGGTGCCGTTTTTGCCGCTGGAGACGGTGGCGACGCCTTCGCTGAAGCCGATCGCGGTGGCGGTGGCGAAGTTGGTCGCGGTGCCGGTGGAGTTGGTGACCGTGGCGTGGGCGCCGGAGGGGCTGTCGGCGACCGGGCCGAAGGTGAGGTTGTGGGAGCCGGTGTAGGAGGTGGCGGTGTTGCCCTGGGCGTCTTTGGCGGTGATCGTCAGGTTGTCGGCTTCGCCGGCTTTGGGGGTGGTTGTGGCGGCTTCCAGCACGAATTCGCTCGCGGGGCCGGGGAAGATCCAGCCCGTGTTGCCGCCCCCGTTCGTACTTTCATTCGCGGTGATGACGGTGCCGACATTGGTGCTGTCAGACACCGAGACAAAGTCGACTTCGGCCGTGCCTTCGCTGTCGATCAACCAGGGCGTACCCGGGCTGGTTGAGGCCAGCGTAAGCAAATTTTCGGCATCTTTCCCTGCCAGCGTCAGTACGCCCTGGACGGTCTGAGCATCGCCGGCGTTGAACGTCAGCGTGTCGGCCGAGCTGACGCTCTTGCTGAGGTTGTTGAACGTGGTGTTGCCGGAGATGGTCTGGGCGGTGCCGTTGAGGACGACCGTTCCGCCGTTGGCGGAGAAGATGGATCCCGGGCCAGAGGTGACATCGCCGCCGAGAAAAGCATTCCCGGAGGGGGCGGTGAAGTGGGCGGCCGAGCTGAGCGTGAAGGCACCGCTCACCGTAAACGGGCTGTACGAGCCAAAGTTGTGGGTATCGCTGACGGTCAGGGCGGCCGAGTGCAGGCCCGAGAATCCAGACAGTTCACCGCTGGATCCCAGGGTCAGCGTTCCCGATGTCGTCAGCGCTCCGGAGCCGGACAGGGTGCCGTTAAGCGTGATCGACCCGCCGCTGCCGGCGGTAGGAGAATTGCCGAGCGGAAGGTCGCAGCTGCTCCCAACGATCTTGGTGCCGGCGACGTTGGCGAAGGCGACCGAGTGGAAGACCGCGCTGCCGCAGTTGATGCTCGCGCTGAATCCCCCGTTGAACACAACCGTGCCTTCGTTGGCGTTGAAGGTGGCGCCGGAGTTGACCGTGAAGTTGTTGCCGAAGCTGACTGGTCCCGTCGCCGGCGCGTTGAACATCGACCCTGAGCTCAGCGTGAACCGTCCGTCGAAGTTGGCCCCAGCCGGCGCTGACACCGTGCCGCCCGTCTGGGCATAGTTGCCGCGAACGGAGAACGTGCCGTAGGAGCTGAAGTTGGCGCTGGCCCCGGACATGGTGAAGCCGCTCTGCGCGACGAAGCCGCTGAAACCGGACAGGCTCGCCGTGCTGCTCATGGTGAATGTCTGGTTGGCCGTCAGCGTACCCGTGCCTGAGAGGGACCCGTTGAGCCTTACCGATGCGCCGCTGGATTCCCCCAAGGTCGGGTCGTTGCCAAGCGGCAGCGAGCAGTCGGCCCCCACCGTCTTCCCACCCCCCGTGTGCTCGAACCTGACCAGGCTGAAGACCTTGTTGTCGCATGACAGGGTGCTGCTGACCGAGCCGTTGAAGACGAGCGTTCCGCCGTCGGCTTTGAAGCCTGCGCCGCCGTTGATCGTGAAGTTCCCCGCAAACGAGGCCGTGGCGCTTGGCGCAGCGAAGCTGCCTCCCGACGCGAGGATGAAGGCTTTGGCCACGACAAAGGTTGTGTAGGCGCTGAAGTCATAGGCGCCGCTTACGGTCAATGCATCGGCTGTCAAGCCGGAGAAGCCGGACAGGCTGCTGGTGGCGCCCAGGGTGAATGTCCCCGATGTCGCCAAGGTGCCGGTCCCGGACAGGGTGCCGTTCAGTTTGATCGACCCGCCGCTGTTGGCGCCCGGATCGTTGCCGAGAGGAAGGTCGCAGCCGCTGCCGACGGTCTTGGTCCCGCTCGCATGGGAGAGGGCGACGTGGCTGAACACGACTCCGCCGCAGGTCAGCGTGCCGGCGCCGCCGTTGAAGTCGACCGTCCCGCCGTTGGCACTGAAGGTCGGCGCCCCCGTGACCTTGAAGTTGCCGCTGACCGACGGTGGTCCCCGAGCTGGCCGTGAACGCACCTCCAGACAGGGTCAGCCCTTTGAGCGTGAGGGCCTGGCTGCCTGCGTCGAAATTGCCCGCCTTCTGGGTGAAGGTCTTCGACACCGTGAGGGATCGACCAAGGCTGATCGTGCCGGTGTAGCCCGGGTTGACGTTGATCGTGGTGACGACGCCCGCGAAACCGGGATCCACAGTCGAATTGTGGGTCGAGATGGCGTTGAAGGTGGCGGTGTCTCCTGCTCCGGGCACGGCATCGCCACTCCAGTTGCCGGCGCAACTCCATGAGGTGTCGCCACCGCAACCGCCGTCCCAGGTCCGCGTGGCGGCGTGTGCGCTGCCCCGGCACGACGAACAGCAGGACGATCGAGCGCCAGAAGGCCCAGGCCCGCGCTCCGTGCCCAAGCTGCAGGCGTGGTTCGGCTGTATGAGTTGAGATCTCTGCCCATAGGGAGAACAGCTTGTCTTCTTTTCGTCCAGACAAACTCCTCTCGCCACTTTTGCATGCTCCGGTGCGCCGATCTGGCGGCGCGGTATCGTGGCAACTCGTGGATGCGCTGAGGAAGCCGACCCCCGGACCGATGTTCGTCTGGGTCAAGTGGCTCTCGTGGGTCGAGCTGGGCATCTTCAGCCTGCTGATCCTTTTCTGGCTGGTGCCCGGCTTCGATACGGAGACGATGGTCTTCGGCTGGGCCCACGGCCTCGGGTTCGTGGTCCTGTGCATCGTGATCTGGGTCGCCTGCGGCAGGCGCGAGGCGCCCTACACGCTGCTGGCGGCGACCCTGACACCGGTGGGACCGGTGGGCAGCGTGATCGGGATCGAGCTGATCGAGCGGCGGGGATGGGGCGTTGCGGATTCCCCGCAAAGAGTTGCGGAATCGCCGTAAACCCGCTCAAGTTGCCTTGACCCCAGCCGCATTTACGCGGTATAGCTAGTGCCTGACTGTTCCTCTGAGCAGTCCCGTTTAGGGGAACGGTCGCGTCGGCATCCCTCCCTGGCTACCGACGCGCAGGTGCAGTGAGGGTCGCGCGGACCCCCCTGCCTCCCGCGGCCCTCCTGCATCGCCTTGCGGGTTCAGACGGTGCCGGGCCGGCGCGATGCGGCGTCCTCGGTCGCCCAGGTAGCGCTGCTACCTGGGCTTCCTGCGTCCTTGCCTCGCTTGGCCCGGCGCCGTCTGAACCTCACAATGATCAGCTCTTGAGATTGCGCAAAACCGTCTGGAGGATGCCGCCGTTTTGGAAGTAGATGACCTCGTTGGGGGTGTCTAGGCGGACGGTTGCCTCGAACTCGACGTTCGCCGGCTTTCACGGTAACCGTCTTGGCCTCGCCGTCTTCCAGGTCGCCGATGTCGAAGACCTCCTCGCCGGTCAAGCCGAGCGACTCGGCGCTCTCTCCCGCCGGGAACTGGAGCGGCAGCACTCCCATCCCGATCAGGTTGGAGCGGTGGATGCGCTCGAAGCTCTCGGCGATCGCGGCGCGGACGCCGAGCAGCTTCGTCCCCTTCGCCGCCCAGTCGCGCGAGGAGCCCGAGCCGTACTCCTTGCCGGCCAGCACGACAAGCGGCACGCCTTCGGAGGCGTAGGCCATCGCCGCCTCGTAGATCGTCGTCTCCGCGCCGTCGGGGAAATGCCGGGTGAAGCCGCCGGCCCGCTCGACCAGCAGGTTGCGCAGGCGGATGTTGGCGAAGGTGCCGCGGATCATCACCTCGTGGTTGCCGCGCCGCGAGCCGTAGGAGTTGAAGTCGCGCGGCTCGACGCCCTGTTCGACCAGCCAGCTTCCCGGCCGGGCTCTCCTTCTTGATCGCGCCGGCGGGCGAGATGTGGTCGGTGGTGATCGAGTCGCCGAGCAGCGCCAGAACCCGCGCCCCTTCGATCGGCTCGACCCCGGGCGCCTCGGCCGGCATCCCCTCGAAGAAGGAGGGGCGGCGCACGTAGGTCGAGTCGGGCCAGGTGTAGCGGTCGCCCTCGGGGACCTCGACCGCCTTCCAGATCTCGTCGCCGGTGAAGCACCTCGCCGTAGTTGCGGGTGAACATCTCCGAGGCGATCGAGCGGCCGACCAGCTCCTTGACCTCGGCCGCGTCGGGCCAGATGTCGCGCAGGAAGACCGGCTCGCCGTCGCTCCCCTCTCCCAGCGGCTCGCCGGTCAGGTCGAGGTCCATCCGCCCGGCCAGCGCGTAGGCGACGACCAGCGGCGGGCTGGCGAGGTAGTTCGCCTTCACGTCCTGGTTGATCCGCCCCTCGAAGTTGCGGTTGCCGGAGAGGACCGCGCAGACCGCCAGGTCCTTCTCCTCGACCGCGGCCGAGATCTCCGCCGGCAGCGGCCCCGAGTTGCCGATGCAGGTGGTGCAGCCGTAGCCGACCAGGTTGAACTGGAGCTCGTCCAGGTACTTGGTCAGCCCGGCCTTCTCGAGGTAGTCGGTGACGACGGTCGAGCCCGGGCGCCAGCGAGGTCTTCACCCAGGGCTTGCGCGTCAGGCCCCGTTCGACCGCGTTGCGGGCCAGCAGGCCGGCGCCGATCATCACGCTCGGGTTGGAGGTGTTGGTGCAGCTGGTGATCGCGGCGATCACGACCCGGCCGTGGTCGAGCTCGAAGCTCGTGCCGTCCTCCAGGGTCACCTCGATCGCGTCTTCGCTGCCCTCGCCCGATCGTCGCTGCCGGCCCGCCGCTCAGCGCCGGGCGGGGCTTGCCGCGCTCGTCGTCGTGGTCCTCGGCCGGCGGGTCGGAAGCCGGGAAGGACTCGTCGTTCGCCTCGTCGACGCCGTTGCCGAGCTGGGCGCCGGCCTCGGGGTCGAACTCCTCCATCGCCTCGAGGAAGGCCTCCTTCGCCTCGGCCAGCGGCACCCGGTCCTGCGGCCGCTTCGGCCCGGCGATGCTGGGCACGACCTCGCCGCAGGTCGAGCTCGAGCAGGTCGGAGAAGACGGGGTCGGGCGAGCCCTCCTCGTGGAACATGCCCTGCTCGCGCGCGTAGGCGTCGACCAGCTCGAGCGTCTCGGTCGGCCGCCCGGTCAGCTCCAGGTAGCGCAGCGTCTCGGCGTCGACCGGGAAGATCGCGCAGGTCGAGCCGAACTCCGGCGACATGTTGCCGATCGTCGCCCGGTCGGCAAGCCCCAGCGTCGCCAGGCCCGGACCGAAGAACTCGACGAACTTGGAGACGACGCCGCGCTCGCGCAGCATCTCGGTGACGGTGAGGACGAGGTCGGTCGCGGTCGCGCCCTCCGGCAGCTCGCCGTCGAGCTTGAAGCCGACGACCTGCGGCAGCAGCATCGAGACCGGCTGGCCGAGCATCGCCGCCTCGGCCTCGATCCCGCCGACCCCCCAGCCGAGCACGCCGAGGCCGTTGACCATCGTCGTGTGCGAGTCGGTGCCGACCAGCGTGTCGGGGTAGGCCTGCAGGGCGCCGTCGCGCTCGCGGCTGTAGACGACCTGGGCGATGTGCTCGAGGTTGACCTGGTGGCAGATCCCGGTCGCCGGCGGCACGACGCTGAAGTTGTCGAAGGCCTCCCGCCCCCACTTGAGGAACGAGTAGCGCTCGCGGTTGCGCTCGAACTCGCGCTCGGCGTTGACGGCGAAGGCGCGCGCGTTGCCGAAGGCGTCGACCTGGACCGAGTGGTCGATCACCAGGTCGACGTCGACCAGCGGGTTGATCTTCTCGGGGTCGCCGCCGATCTCGGCCATCGCGTCGCGCATCGCCGCCAGGTCGACGACGGCGGGCACGCCGGTGAAGTCCTGCATCAGCACCCGCGCCGGCTGGAAGGGGATCTCGGCGCTGGGCTCGGCGGCGGCGTCCCAGCCGGCGATCGCCTCGACGTCGGCGGCGGTGACCGTGCCCCCGTCCTCGAGCCGCAGCACGTTCTCCAGCAGCACCTTGAGCGAGTAGGGCAGCCGAGCGACGTCGAAGCGCTCCTGCAGCGAGTCGAGCCGGAAGATCTCGTAAGAGCGGCCGCCGACCTCGAGGGTCGAACGGGCGCCAAAGGAGTCGGGGCGGCTCATGTCCTCCATCCTAGGCGCATCCGACTTTGACCCCACCCCAGTGTGGCCAAAGTCGGATGCGCTGCTCAAGCGGCTGCTTCGCGGGGCAGGAAGGGTGCCCCTCGGACGGACGGATACTCAAATCGCCGGTCTCATTAGACCGGCGATTGGACGGCCGAGGGGCACCCTCCTGCCCCACCCGCAGCTAACGCTTGTCGAGCTGCCCTTTGGCGACGTTTGCGGCGGCCTTCTGGCCGGCCTCGCCGCTGGCGACCTTGACCGAGATCCCGGGCGTGGCCAGTGCGAAATGGGCGAGCAGGCGCTGCTGGACGGGTGCTACGGAGATCTCGACCTTGTTGCGCTCGATCGCCTTGACCACCGCGTCGGCGACCTGCTTGGGCGATCCGGTGCCCAGGCCCGGGATGGGATCGGCGCCGGAGTCCGCGTACATGCCGGCTTCGCGGATCGTGCCCGGCGAGACGATCGAGACGCCTATGCCGAGCGGGTCGAGGTCGGCGCGCAGGCCGAGGGCGAAGCCGCGCAGGCCGAACTTGGTCGCGTTGTAGACGGAGGAGAGCGGCGTCGCCGACTTGCCCGAGAGCGAGGAGATAAACACCATGTGTCCCGCGCCGCGCTCGACCATGCCGGCCTCGAGGGCGCGGGCGAGGTGCATCGGCGCCTCGAGGTTGACCCGCAGCGTGCCCTCCAGGCGCTCGCTGTCTGAATTCGGGCAGGCGGCCGGTGCCCGGCAGGCCGGCGTTGGCGACGAGGATGTCGACGTCGCCCGCCTCGGCGGCGAGCTTCTCGGCCGCGCCGGGCTCGGCCAGGTCCGCGGGCAGCACCGAGTGGCCGTCGCCCGGCAACTCGGCCGCGAGCGCCTCCAGCGCCTCGGCCTTGCGGCCGCTCAGCACCAGCGTCGCGCCACGAGCCGGCGAGTGCCTGGGCGATCGCCCGGCCGAGGCCCCCGGTGGCCCCGGTGAGCAGCGCTGTCTGTGCCGGCAAGTTCCATCCCAGCGCGCAAGCTAGCAGCCGTGGCGTCGAAAGGATCCGGGAGAGCCAAAGTGCGAAAGGCCACAAAATGTTTGTTTTCCATGAGCAAACGGCCGGTCGATCGTCTACACTGCCGCCGTTCCAAATAACCGAAACGCCGAATCCCGCTGCGCTGGAGGCGCTGCGGGAACGGGGGAACCACGTTTTCGGGGCTAACTCGCCTAGTTCAGGCGGGGGCGCAGGCTCCTTTCGCGCCAGCCCGACAGCTAACCCCGTAGGCCGACGAAGGAGATCGGTTTGCGCAACAACAGCAGGAAGCTCAAGCTGGGCATATCCACCGCGGGGGTGCTGGCGGCCCTGGTCCTGACGCCGGGGGCGGCGTCCGCGAATTGCGGCGGCGGCGGCCTTTCGCCCGCCGAAACGGACATCTGCACCCCCACCGCCAAAGCGCGGCTGCTCCCGAACGGGATGCTGATCCCGCCCAAGTCCGCCCCGAGCCGGGTCAAGCAGGTGATCTGGGCGGCCAACCAGATCCGCACCAAGCCCTACGTCTGGGGCGGCGGCCACGGCCGCTGGTGGGACCGCGGCTATGACTGCTCCGGCTCCGTCAGCTACGCCCTGCACGGCGGCAAATTCCTCGAAAGCCCGCTTCCGTCGGGCCCGATGGAGAACTGGGGACTCGCCGGCGAAGGCCGCTGGATCACCGTCTACGCCAACGCCGGCCACGCCTACGCGGTGATCGCCGGCGTCCGCTGGGACACCTCGGGCGACTCCAGCGGCACCGGCCCGCGCTGGCACGAAGACCTCCGCGACAACGTCGGCTACGTAGCCCGCCACCCCGCGGGCTTCTGAGCTCACGACTGCGCCGTACTCCCCCTCGGCCAACCGGCCGGGGGGAGATTGTCCTTGCGTTCCTGAACCACTCGGATAACGTTTTCGTGTAGCCGCTCCACCTGACATCCGCTTGGCCAACCTCACCAAGCACTACGGTGAGGTGGTCGCGGTTGCCGGAATCGACCTCGAGATCGAGCGGGGCGAGTTCTTCACGCTGCTCGGTCCCTCCGGCTCGGGGAAGACGACGACGCTGCGGATGATCGCCGGCTTCGAGGATCCCAGCGGCGGCACGATCGAGCTGGCCGGCGAGGACGTCAGCGGCGTGCCGCCCTACGACCGCGCGGTCAACACCGTCTTCCAGGACTACGCCCTCTTCCCCCACATGACCGTGGGCGAGAACGTCGCCTACGGGCTGCGCATCGCCCGCGTCGGCAAGGCCGAGCGGGCGCGGCGGCGCGACGAGGCGCTGGAGATGGTCCGCCTGCCCGGCTACGGAGACCGCAAGCCCGGCGAGCTCTCCGGCGGGCAGCGCCAGCGCGTCGCCCTGGCCCGGGCGATCGTCAACCGGCCCAAGGTGCTGCTGCTCGACGAGCCGCTCGGCGCCCTCGACCTGAAGCTGCGCGAGCAGATGCAGGTCGAGCTGAAGTCGATCCAGGGCGAGGTCGGCATCACCTTCGTCTACGTCACCCACGACCAGGACGAGGCGCTGACGATGAGCGACCGGATCGCCGTCTTCAACGAGGGCCGGATCGAGCAGGTCAGCCCGCCGGTCGAGCTCTACGAGCAACCGGCCACCGAGTTCGTCGCCGGCTTCGTCGGCGTCTCCAACCTGCTCGAGCGCGACGGCTCGCGCTTCACGATCCGCCCCGAGAAGATCCAGCTGGTCGACCCCGCGGCGGCGCCCAACGGCCTGCGCACCGAGCGCGGGCGCATCGCCGACGTCTCCTACGCCGGGATGGTGACCCGCTACACGGTCGCCCTCGACGCGGGCGGAGAGCTTCAACTCGTACGGCAGAACGCGGAAGGCACGTCGGTTGACGAGTGGCGTGCGGAGCAGGGTAGGGAGGTCGTCGTCGGCTGGCGCCCGGAGCACACGGTCGCTGTCCGTGGCAGTTCGACCACTACAGAGGAGGAACCACCGTGAGAAAGCACGACGCACACCCAGCACGAACGGCATGGCTGATCGTCGGAGGCCTGCTCGCCTTCATGCTCCTGCTTGCCGGCTGCGGCTCCAGCAGCAACGACACGACCGGCGGAGAAGAACTGCAGAAGGTCGGCAAGGGAGAGGGCGCGCTCAGCCTGATCTCCTGGGCCGGCTACGTCGAAGACGAATGGACCAAGCCGTTCGAAGAAAAGACCGGCTGCAAGGTCAGCGACAAGGTCGCCGGCACCTCCGACGAAATGGTGCAGCTGATGCGCAGCGGCCAGTACGACGGGGTCTCGGCCTCGGGCAACGCCTCGGCGCGGCTGGTCGACGGCGGCGACGTGGACCCGGTCAACGTCGACCTCGTCCCCAACTACAAGACGATCTTCAGCGACCTGAAGAACCAGCCCTACAACACCTTCGACGGCGTCCACTACGGCATCCCGCACGGCCGCGGCGCGAACCTGCTGATGTGGAACACCAACGACGTCAAGCCCGCGCCGACGTCCTGGGACGTGATCCTCGACCCGAAGAAGGCGGCCAAGTACAAGGGCAAGATCAGCGCCTACGACGACCCGATCTACATCGCCGACGCGGCCGTCTACCTGAAGGCCCACCAGCCGGAACTGGGGATCGAAAACCCCTACGAGCTGAACGAAGAACAGTTCGAAGCGGCGGTAGAACCTGCTGAAGGAACAGCGCCCGAACGTCGGCGAATACTGGTCCGAAGCCGCCAAGCAGATCTCGGCCTTCGCCAACGGCGACTGCCAGGTCGGCACCACCTGGCAGTACCAGTACTTCGAACTGACGGGCGCCGGCGAAGCCGGTGGCGGCGAGCCCGGCGAGCCAGGGCTTCCTGCCCTCCGAGGGTGCGACCGGCTGGTCGGACACCTGGATGATCAGCTCCGAAGCCAAGCATCCCAACTGCATGTACATGTGGATGGACTGGATCGTCTCCCCGAAAATCAACGCCGAGGTGGCGGAATACTTCGGCGAGGCACCGGCGCAGAGCCTGGCCTGCGAACACACCGAAGACAAGAACTTCTGCGCCAAGTACCACGCTGAAAACCCGGCCTTCTGGAAGCGCGTCTACTACTGGGAAACGCCGCTCGCCGACTGCGGCAACGGGTCCAGCGACTGCAAGGACTACAACGACTGGGTCCAGGCCTGGACCTCGATCAAGGGCTGACCGGAAGCTCGTAGTCGATGGCGACTGAAGCGGTCGTGGAAGGCAGGTCGGTGGGCCACAGGCTCGCCGGCCTCTTCCACGGCCGCCGTCGCCTGCAGGTCGGGGCGCTGCTGGCCGGCCCGGTCGGCTGGCTGGTGATCGGCTACCTGGGCTCGCTCGCGGTCCTCCTGGTCGCCGCCTTCTGGAGCGTCGACCCGCTCAGCGGCGAAGTCGTCCGCGGGCTCAGCTTCGAAAACTTCGAAACGCTCTTCAACGAACCGGTCTACCGCGACATCGTCTGGCGAACGGTGCGGATCGCGGCGCTGGTCACCCTCACCGACGCGATCCTCGCCTTCCCGATCGCCTTCTACATGGCCAAGGTGGCGAGCCGCCGCGGCAAGGCGATCCTCGTCGTCGCGGTGCTGCTGCCGCTCTGGTCGAGCTACCTGGTCAAGGTCTACGCCTGGCGGACGATGCTCTCCGCCGACGGCGATCATCAACTGGGCCCTGGAGCCCGCTCGGGCTGCACGGGCCCGGCTACGGCAGCACCGCGGTCTGGCTGGTGATGAGCTACCTCTGGCTGCCGTACATGATCCTGCCGATCTACGCCGGGCTGGAGCGCATCCCCAACTCGCTGATCAGCGCCTCCGAGGACCTCGGCGCCTCGCCGTTCACGACCTTCCGCCGGGTGATCCTGCCGCTCTCCTTCCCCGCCGTCGTCGCCGGCTCGATCTTCACCTTCGCCCTCACCCTGGGCGACTACATCACCCCGCGCCTGGTCTCCAACGACCAGTTCATCGGCAACGTCATCTTCAACAACATCTCCAACAACCTGCCGTTCGCCTCTGCCCTCGCGCTCGTCCCGATCGTCGTGATGATCGCCTACCTGCTGGTCGCCCGGAAGCTGGGCGCCTTCGAGCACATCTAGCGATGAGGCTCTCGCGCCGCTCAACACGTGCTGCTCCGCCTCGCGATCGCGGTCGGCCTCGCCTTCATCTACGTCCCGCTGGTCGTGATCGCGATCTACGCCTTCAACGCCAGCAACATCCTCGAATGGCCGCCGCCGGGACTGACCCTCGACTGGTTCCCGAAGGCCTTCGAAAGCCCCTCGGTCCACGAGGCGCTGCTCACCTCGCTGAAGGCCGGCCTCGCCGCCACTGCGATCGCGCTCGTGCTCGGCACGCTCGCCTCGCTCGCCGTCGCCCGCTACCGCTTCTTCGGCCGCGAGACGATCTCCTTCCTGGTCATCCTGCCGATCGCCCTGCCCGGGATCGTCACCGGCGTCGCGATCAGCAACACCTTCACCCAGGTGCTCGGGGTCGACCTCAGCCTGCTCACCGTGATCGTCGGCCACGCCACCTTCTGCATCGTCGTCGTCTACAACAACGTCGTCGCCCGCCTGCGCCGGGTCTCGACCTCCTTCGAGGAAGCCTCCGCCGACCTCGGCGCGCACACCTGGCAGACCTTCCGCTTCGTCACCCTGCCCAGCCTGCAGACCGCCCTGGCCGCCGGCGGGCTGCTCGCCTTCGCCCTCTCCTTCGACGAGATCATCGTCACCACGTTCACGATCGGCGCCGGCGAAGAAACCCTGCCGATCTGGATCTTCTCCCGCCTCTTCCGCCCCAACGAACTGCCGATCGTCAACGCCGTCGCCGTCATCGTCGTCCTGATCTCGATCGTCCCCGTCTACCTCGCCCACCGCCTCACCCGCGAGGAGGGCGGTCCCGTGACAGCCCGGGGGCGGCCGGGTCGAGGGCGGCGGCGTCGAGACCGAGGCGACGGCGATGCCGTAGCCGCCGCGGCAGCGTCGCACCGTGGCTAAACCTGGGAAGCCCCGGCGCCGATGAATCGACGATGAAGTCGAGGCCCGGAAAGTTCGCCGCCCCGCTGGCGGCCGTCTTCGGCGTACTGATGATCTGCGTCGTCTCGATTGCACACGCGCCCGCCGCGGAGGCCAAGCCGCCGGCCGCGGGGGCCTCGGTCGTGGGCGGACAGGAAGCCGCTCCTGGGAGCTTCCCCTGGATGGCGTTCGTGGCCGACCTCCAGGAAGAAGGACATCCGTCGCCTGCAGCGGAACGGTCCTCGCCCCCAGGGTCGTCCTGACCGCTGCCCACTGCGTCTTCGACGAACAGAAAGACGCCTTGAACGACGGCGCCGGGTACAGGGTCGTGACCGGCGCCGTGAACTGGACCAATCCCGAACGCCAGGTGTCGGAAGTCACGAGGCTGATTCCCTATCCCAAGTGGGGCCCCGGCACCGCGCGCGACGACTTCGGCGACGCCGCGCTGCTCGTCCTGGCGACGCCGACGACAGCGCCGCCCATCCCTATCGCGACGCACCCGAACTCTCGCTACCTGCGCCTCGGCACCCACGCCAGGGTCGCGGGATGGGGCATGACCTACTACGAACAGACGGACTTCACCGAATCCCTGATGTGGGCCAAAACGGTCGTTGAGAGCGCCCGCTGCGAAGGCCTCTGGGGGCGGATCTGCGCGATCGACTTCCCCAAGGCCACATCCGGGGTCTGCCACGGAGACTCGGGCGGCCCGCTGTTCGTATCCGATCGCAAGGGGGGCTGGATCGAGATCGGCATCACCGAAGCCGGATTCGACAAGTGCACGACCCAGCGCCCCCAGCTCTTCACCCGCACGGACCTGCTCGCCCCCTGGATCAAAGGCCGGATCCAGAAGATCGAAGCACAGCCCTAGCCCCTACAGCGGGATGCAGCCATGCTCCCGGCGAGCTTGGCCACGGTCGCCTCGGTGAAGATCTTGGCACCTGTGGGATAGGCACGGACGACGGAGAGGCGGGGCTCAACTGCGTGATGAGACCGATCGGTCTCGTTACACTTCGCGAGGGTTCAGGAGTGTGCGAATGAGACTGATCGGTCTCATTCTGGCCTGATCGCCCCAAAACCCCATAAATGAGACTGATCGGTCTCATTTATGCTACCCTGTCGCGATGAAGGAAGCCAACTCTCCCGCGGCCCTAGGCGCTGCGATCCAAGCCCGCCGCGGTGACCTGAGCCTTACTCAAGACGACTTGGCGCTCTCGATCGGCGTCAACCGCAAGGTCATCGGCCAACTCGAGGGCGGCAAGGAGACCGTGCGGCTCGACATCGCGTTGAAGGCGGCGCGGGCGCTCGGGTTGAACGTCGGAGTCGAGGCACGTGGCGAAGCCCGAGCTTGAGGTCTGCCTAAGCGAGCGTCTCGCCGGCGCGCTGCTGCGCAAGGACAACGGCAACCTGCAGTTCCGCTACGACCCCGCCTACGTAGAGGCCAAGGGCCCGCCCCTCTCGGTGAACCTGCCGGTGCGGACCGACTCCTATCCGCACCGCGACTGCCTGGCCTTCTTCGGCAACCTCCTGCCCGAGGAGGACGTGCGGCGCCAGGTGGCCCTGGTCAGCGGGATCTCGGCCGCCAACGACTACAAGCTGCTCGAGCGCTTCGCCGGCGACGTCGCCGGCGCCGTGACCTTGCGACCCGCAGGGGACGCGGCGGAGGGAGGGCCGGAGCGTCAGGAGGCCGAGGGCGGCGAGCCGGAGATCCTCTCGCCAGAGAGGCTTGACACGATCCTCACCCAGCTGCCCCAGCGCCCGCTTGCCGTCGACCAAGCCGGCGAGGTGCGCCTCTCCTTGGCGGGTGCGCAGAGCAAGTTGCCGGTCATCGAGACCGGCAGCGCGTTCGCACTGCCGCGCAGCTCGGAGCAGCCCACGACCCACATCCTCAAGCCAGAGCCAGAGCGCTTCCCCGGCCTGGTCACAAACGAGTTCTTCTGCATGCGCCTCGCCGGGGAGGTCGGCCTGCAGGTGGCCGAGGCCCGCCGTGCCGAGACCAACTCGGGCCTGCCGTTCCTGATCGTCTCCCGCTACGACCGCGATCTGACCCAAGAGCCGATCCGCCGCCTGCACCAGGAGGACTTCTGCCAGGCCCTGGGCAAGCTCTACATCGAGAAGCACCAGCACGAAGGCGGGCCCAGCGTCCGCGATTCCATGCACCTGATCGACGAGCACTCGGCGGCTCCTGCCCGCGACCGCCAGCAGTTCTGGCTGGCACTCGTCTTCAACGTGCTGATCGGCAATTGCGACGCGCACGGCAAGAACTACTCACTGCTCTACGACTCCCCCGCCCCCAGCCTCGCCCCCTTCTACGACCTGGTTTCGACAGCCGTCTACGAGGAACTGACCACGCGCCTGGCGATGTCGGTCGACGGAGCCACTCATCTCGCGGAGGTGAACGGGGCCGCCTGGAGCCGCCTCGCCGCGGACGTCGGCTTCGCCCCGCGCTTTCTTCGGGAGCGCATGGAGCCCTCGGTCGAACGGGTCCTCGATGCGGCCGGCCAGCTCGCCAGGCGGCCGGAGCATGTCGACCCTCTGGTCGAGACGATCGTCAGCGCAATCGGCAACCGGGCGGAGCGCCTGCGGGCCAGCATCCCTTCCTAGGAGGTCGTCGGGCAGCTCACCCGCCCTACAGCGGGATGTTGCCGTGCTTGCGCTTCGGCTGGGCGACGCGCTTGGACTGCAGCATGCGCAGCGCCCTGATCAGCTTCGGCCGCGTCTGACGGGGCTCGATCACGTCGTCGATGTAGCCGCGCTCGGCCGCCGAGTAGGGGTTGGCGAAGTGGGCCTTGTAGTCGTCGATCAGCTTCTGGCGGCGCTCGTCGGGGGTCGGCGAGGAGCCGATGTCCTTGCGGTAGATGATGTTGACCGCGCCCTCGGGGCCCATCACCGCGACCTCGGCGGTCGGCCAGGCGACGTTGAAGTCGGCCAGCATGTGCTTGGAGTTCATCACGTCGTAGGCGCCGCCGTAGGCCTTGCGGGTGACGACGGTGAGCTTGGGCACGGTCGCCTCGGTGAAGGCGTAGAGCAGCTTGGCGCCGTGGCGGATGATCCCGTTCCACTCCTGGTCGGTGCCGGGCAGGAAGCCGGGCACGTCGGTGAAGGTGACGATCGGGACGTTGTAGGCGTCGCAGGTGCGGACGAAGCGCGCCGCCTTCTCCGACGCCTCGATGTCGAGCACGCCGGCGAGGAAAGCCGGCTGGTTGCCGACGATGCCGATCGGGAAGCCGTCGAGCCGGGAGAAGCCGCAGACGATGTTCTGGGCGAAGTGCTCGTGGACCTCGAAGAACTCGCCGTCGTCGACGACGCGGGAGATCACCTCGCGCATGTCGTAGGGCTTGGAGGGATCGTCGGGGACGAGCGTGTCGAGGTCCTCGTCTTCGCGCTCGGGGTCGTCGGAGGGCTCGAAGCGCGGCGGCGCCTCGAGGTTGTTGGAGGGCAGGAAGCTGAGCAGGTAGCGCGCGTCCTCGCAGGCAGCTCTCCTCGTCCTCGGAGGCGAAGTGGGCGACGCCCGACTTCGAGTTGTGGCTCATCGCCCCGCCCAGCTCCTCGAACTCGACCTCCTCGCCGGTCACCGTCTTGATCACTTCCGGGCCGGTGATGAACATGTGCGAGGTCTCCTTGACCATGAAGATGAAGTCGGTCATCGCCGGCGAGTAGACGGCGCCGCCGGCGCAGGGACCCATGATCAGGCTGATCTGCGGGATCACGCCGGAGCACTGCACGTTGCGGACGAAGACGTCGCCGTAGGCGCCGAGCGAGACGACGCCCTCCTGGATCCGGGCGCCGCCGGAGTCGTTGATGCCGATCACCGGCGCCCCGACCTGGGCGGCGAGGTCCATCACCTTGCACATCTTCTCCGCCATCACCTCGCCGAGGCTGCCGCCGAAGACGGTGAAGTCCTGCGAGAAGACGAAGACGGTGCGGCCGTCGATCGTGCCGTGGCCGGTGACGACGGCGTCGCCCCAGGGCCGTTTCTTCTGCATCTCGAAGTCGTAGGTGCGGTGGCGGACGAAGACGTCGAGCTCCTCGAAGGAGCCGGGATCGAGCAGCTTCTCGACCCGCTCGCGGGCGGTCATCTTGCCCTTTGCGTGCTGCTTCTCGACCGCCTCCTCGGAGGCGGAGTGGATCGCTTCCTCGCGCAGCTCGCGCAGGTAGGCGAGCTTCTCCTCGTGGGTGACCGGGTTCCGTTCGCGCATCGGGCGCGGAAGTCTAGTTATCCAGGCCGCCGTAGGTGACGATACCTGATGAGGTATCATAAGGCGATGGAATCGCCCCAGGAGCTCCTCTTCGAGACCCGCCGGACCGCGGGGCTCTCGCAGCGCGCCCTGGCCCAACGAGCCGGCACCTCGCAGCCGGCGATCGCCCGCTACGAGCGCGGTGCCGCGACACCGTCCTGGGAGACGATGCAGCGGCTTGCCGAGGCATGCGGCCGGCGACTTCGGCTTGTCGCCGAGCCCGCGGTCGACCCAGACGACGTCGAGCTGGCCGCCGGCATGCTGAAGCTGACTCCCGAGCAGCGGCTGCACGCCCTCCGGCGCTACGCCCGCTTGCGCCAGCTCACATCGGGGCGAGGGTGACAGAGCTGGACCCCGAGCGACTGCTGCGCACCCTCGTCGAGCACGAGGTGGCGTTCTGCGTGATCGGAGCGGTCGCCGCCTGGCTGCAGGGAAGCCCCGCCGTCACGCTCGACCTCGACGTGATGCCGCGGCGCGACCTGGACAACGCCGAGCGGCTCGCCGCCGCGCTCAACTCATTGGGCGCTCGATCCCGGGACAGCGGGTCCCCGGCCCCACTTGAAGGCGCCGACTTCCTCGGCTGGCAGACACAGCGATTCGACACCGAGGCCGGCCCGCTCGACGTCGTCCCACAGGCCGCCGCGATCGGCGGCTTCGAGGAGGTCGCGACGATCGAGCTCTCCCTGGGCGATCTCTCGGTTCGCGTGATCACGCTGGACGAGGTGATCGCCTCCAAGGAGAAGCTGGGGCGCCCCAAGGACACAGCGGCCCTGCCGGCGCTTTACGCGGCGCGCGAGGCGTTGCGGCAACGGCGCGAGTCGGATGGCTGAGAAAGGCCGGCCTGCGGCAGGACCAAACGACGAAGGGCCCGCCGAAGCGGGCCTTCGAGCCTGATTTCGCTGACCGAGATCTAGAGTTCGGCGCAGACCGCGAAGGCCTCGAGCGACCAATTCTGGATCGTTGCCGTCGACTCGCGCGCGTAGGCACTCCAACCGGTACGAGCGCCGTCTGCCGCGGAAAACGGGTTCGAGCCGGTCAGCGCGACCTCGTCGAGTTCGCCGTTGACGCGGGCGCCACCGCCGATCGCTTCCTTGCCCGAGGGGCATTCAGCGGTGACGGTCTTGGCGTCTTCGGAGTCTTCATTGGTGAGCTTGTTCACGTAGGTCACGTTGCGGATCAGCTGGGCGAGGAAGTTGGGGGCGAGCTTGCCGCTGCTCACCGAGCCGGACCCCAGCTTGCCCTCGGTGACCGCGCCGTTCTTGATCTTCGCTTCGGTGACGACCTGGCCGCCGAGCTGGCCGGAGCGGACCGAGCCGTTGGCGAGCTGGCCCGAGCCGATCGTCGCCGACGCGATCTTCTGTCCGGTCACGGCGCCGTTGCGGAGCTTGCCCGTCGTCACCGCGCCATTGCGCAGCTTCGCCGTCGTCACCACGCCGTTGGCCAGGTTCTTGGTCTTAACCTTGCTTGCCGTCTTGGCCGCCACCGCGGCGCCGCCAAGGGCCGCGAACAGGGCGATGCAGGCGATTACGGTGGCTGGGTTCAGGTGCCTCTTCATCAGCTTCAACTCGTTCCTCTCGTGGTTGGGTTCAGGCGCTGCCGAACGGCTGCTTCTGCGGCTCGGCGAGGTCATCCAAGATCCGCTCCAGGTCGGTCTCGACGAGACCCGAGCCGTCGCGTGCGCGCAGCTCGACCCGCGTGCCGAAGCCCTTCTCGGCCATCGTCACCTCGACCCCTTCGACGCTGGCGACCAACTCCGCCAGCTCGGGCTCGGACTTCATCACCGTCCGCGCGGCCTCGATCATGGCGCCTCGCTTCAACCTTGGACTCCCCGTTCCTCCCACCCAAACTGGGTGAACGAGACCGTTCAGGGGGGAGAGTTCGTGCGCATCCGCCCTTAACCACATTCAGGTGTGGTCAATGTCGGATGCGCACGACGACAAGCGGGGTAGGCGAGCCTGGGAGCTGGCGGGGCGGCAGCATGGGGTCATCACGCGGCGGCAGCTGCTGGCGCTGGGGTTCGATACGCGTTCGATCGAACACCGCCTCGCACGCGGTCGGCTGCATCCCGTGATGCAGGGGGTCTATGCGGTCGGCTGGCCGCAGCTCACTCGGGAGCGGCGATGGATGGCCGCGACTCTCGCCTGTGGCGACGGGGCGGTCCTGAGCCACCGCAGCGCGGCCGCACTCTGGGGGATCGACGCCGAGAACGCCGGCCGGATCGATGTCAGCGTGATGCGGCGATGCAGGCTGCTGCGCCCGGGCCTGCACATCCGAAGCCGCCCGGCGCTCGCCCTGCACAGCGTCGTGTCACGCAGCGGCATTCCGGTCACCGGTCCGGCCCAAACGCTTGTCGACCTTGCAGCCGAACTGCCCCCGCTCCAGATGGAGCGCGTGGTCAATGAGGCGGACAAGCGGGGTCTGGCAGATCCGGAAACGCTGCGATCCGAGCTCGGGAGCCGCGCCGGGCAACCTGGAGTGAGGCCCCTGCGCAACCTTCTGGACAAGCGAACTTTTCGCCTGTCCGACTCCGACCTAGAGGTTCTCTTCCGCCCTATCGCGACCTCCGCCGGGCTTCCCCTGCCGCTTACCAAGCAGCGGGTCAACGGCTTCGAGGTCGACTTCTTCTGGCCCGGCCTGGGCCTGGTCGTCGAGACCGATGGCCTGCGGTACCACCGGACCCCGTCGGCGCAGGCGCGGGACGTGCAACGCGACCGGACCCACCTCCTCGCTGGGATGACGCCGCTCCGCTTCACCCACTACGAGGTCAAGTTCGAACGGACCCGAGTCCGGTGCGCCCTCGAAGGAGCAGTCGCACTCCTGGAAAAGCCCTGCGAGCTTTAACCCCATCCCGCTGGGGAAAAAACGCGCAGCGGTGTCGTCAGGCCCCTTTAGAAGAAGGCGCCGCCCTTGTATTCGCCGAAGACTTCGCGCATCGCGCCGCAGACCTCGCCGATCGAGGCGTCGGCGGCGAGCGCGGCGCGGATCGGGTGCAGGAGGTTGCCGTCGCCGCGGGCGACGTCGCGCAGCGCCTCCAGCTTGGCCTCGACCGCTGCCTGGTCGCGGGACTCCTTGAAGGCCTTGAGTCGGGCCAGCTGGCGCTCCTCGGCCTCGGGGTCGACGCGGAGGATGTCGACGTCGTCGACCTGGTCGGTGACGTACTTGTTGACGCCGACGATGATGTCCTGGCCCGACTTGTAGCGCTCGTGGTAGGAGTGCGCCGACTCCTCGATCTCGCGCTGCATGAACTCCAGCGCCTCGACCGAGCCGCCCAGCTCTTCGACCTTCTCCATCAGCTCCCAGGAGCGGGCTTCGACCTCGTCGGTCAGCGACTCGACGAAGTAGGAGCCGGCGAAGGGGTCGACGGTGTCGGCGGCGCCGGACTCGTGGGCGAGCACCTGCTGGGTGCGCAGGGCGATCCGGGCCGAGCGCTCGGTCGGCAGCGCCAGCGCCTCGTCGAAGCCGTTGGTGTGCAGGCTCTGGGTGCCGCCGCAGACGGCGGCGAAGCCCTGCAGGGCGACGCGGATGATGTTGACCTCGGGCTGCTGGGCCTGCAGCGTCACGCCACCGGTCTGGGTGTGGAAGCGGATCTTCATCGAGTTGGGGTCCTGCGCCCCGAAGCGCTCGGCGACGATCTTCGCCCACATCCGCCGCACCGCGCGGAACTTGGCGATCTCCTGGAAGACGTTGTTGTGGCCGTTGAAGAAGAAGGCGAGGCGGGGGGCGAACTCGTCGATCTTGAGGCCCCGCTCCAGCGCCGCCTCGACGTAGGCGATCGCGTTGGAGAGCGTGAACGCCACCTCCTGCACGGCCGAGCAGCCCTTCTCGCGGATGTGGTAGCCGGAGATCGAGATCGTGTTCCACTTCGGCACGTTCTCGCGGCAGTACTCGAAGATGTCGGTGGTCAGCCGCATCGTCGGCACCGGCGGGTAGATGTAGTTGCCGCGCGCCATGTACTCCTTGAGCACGTCGTTCTGGACCGTGCCGCGCAGCTTCTCGGAGGGCACGCCCTGTTCCTCGCCGA
The DNA here is from genome assembly GCA_963812905.1 of uncultured Solirubrobacterales bacterium. Lineage (GTDB taxonomy): Bacteria > Actinomycetota > Thermoleophilia > Solirubrobacterales > 70-9 > VRUE01. The sequence continues at coordinate 1,644,757 of CAWEWY010000003.1, read as the reverse complement.
CCAGCTCGTAGAGCAGCAGCAGGATCGCCGCCGGGGCGTTGATCGTCATCGAGGTGGAGACGCTGTCGAGGGGGATCTGGTCGAAGCAGATCCGCATGTCCTCGATCGTGTCGATCGGCACGCCGGTGCGGCCGACCTCGCCGCGGCAGAGCGGGTCGTCGGAGTCGCGGCCGAGCTGGGTCGGCAGGTCGAAGGCCATCGAGAGGCCGGTCGAGCCGTGCTCGATCAGGTAGCGGTAGCGCTCGTTGGTGTCCTCGGGCGTGGCGAAGCCGGCGTACTGGCGCATCGTCCAGAGCCGGTCGCGGTACATCCCCTCGTGGATGCCGCGCGTGAACGGCGGCGCGCCGGGCTCGCCGAGGCGCTCCTGCAGGCCCGGGGCGACGTCGTCGGCGTCGTAGACGCGCTCGATCTCGATGCCGGAATCGGTGAAGACGCGCTCGTCGTCGGGGCCGACGAGCGGGGCGATCGTGCGGTGGATCTCTTCGGTTGCCATGGCGACAGGATATGCGGGTATCCCGCTGCATTTGCCCCCGACCGGAACATTGCGGCCAAATACGGTTTGTCAGAGGGCAGGCCGGGAATACGCTTGGCTGCAATTCGACATTGCCGTAAGTCGCCAATCGGGGCAGCAGGGGGCGGCAGCAAAACGGAGGATCGATATGAAGGATGTGACCCAGCCGCTCAAGGGCAGGGGGACGATGCTGTCGGTGGTAGCGACTGTTGCTGCGCTGGTTGGGTTGCTTGCCTTTGCTCCCTTTGCCTCGGCCGCCAGCGACCCGCTCAGCAGCGGCACGACCACGCTCACCCTCAACAAGGGCTTCTTCAAGAAGCTGAAGAAGAACGGCGTCAAGGTGCTCAAGGTGAGCCCCGGCACCGTCAAAAACCGCACCGTGAAGCTGCCGGTCAGCGGCGGATCGCTCGACCCGACCACCGGTCTCGGCACCGTCGAACAGAGCGGCGGGATCAAGTTCAAGCGCGGCAAGAAGACCGCCCCGGTCAACACCCTGGTCCTCGACACGACGACCAACTCGCTGAACGCCAAGGTCGCCGGCAAGAACATGAAGCTCGCCTCGGTGACCGGCCTCACCGTCGCCCGCAACGGCTTCGGCGCCAACGTCAGCATCACCAAGCTGAAGCTGACCGGCAAGGCCGCCAAGCAGCTGAACAAGAAGCTCGGCTTCACCGGCAAGAAGAAGAGCGGCAAGAAGGACAAGCGTGCCTCTGCCAGCAAGGCGGTCCAGCCTCCGTTCAAGGGCAACCAGGTCCTCGGCGGCTCGACCAGCGAAACGCAGCCGAAGACGGTTGCCGTGCTGCCGGGCGGCAAAGCCAACCTGCTCACGGACGAAGCGACAGTCAAAAAGTTCGTCACTCCCGCCGCCCAGCGGGCTGGGAGTCGAAATCGAACCGTGTCGCCGACCGAAACTCGAAACAGCTGCCAATCCGTTCACGCCGACTGCTGAAGTTCCCGATCGGCGGCGGCACGATCGCTCCCGACGCGAACAGCGGAATCGTGCAGACCACCGGTGGCGTGAAGCTCGTCCAGAAACTCGAGCCAGCCGAAAAGGCACAACCACGATGACGCTGGGCAACATCTGGGTCGACCTGGGGGCGAAGACGGCCACGGTCGAAGTCACCGATCGAATCGACGATCTCGCCCGAAACTCAACCTGGGCAACCTCGGGCGCAGCTCGATCGCCGACCTCAACCTGACCGGCGCGACGATCAAATCCGATCCGTCCGACCCACACGGTGACGCGTCGAAAACGCGGTCGCGACGCTGCAGGAAGTGACGGCGGACAACGCTGAACTCGGTGTTCGGCGCACCCTTCGACGCGGTGAAATCCCGCACCCGAAATTCGCCGCGGGAGACGGCCTCGGAACCTTCTCCTTCACCGCGCAGACGCAGTAGCGAGCCCGAACAGCTCGTCGTTGCTGAGAGAGGGCGGCCGACCGGCCGCCCTCTCTCGCTGGGCCTGCCCGCGCGCCTCATTGCTCAAGATCCTGGTTGCATTTGCCAGTACCTTTCGGTAGCTTCGCCGTACCTGAACGGGCTCTGGACGCGTCCGAGCGCGGGATACGTGGACTCAATGCGCGCATGGCGCCGAGCCATGCAGGAGGGGAAGGGATAGGCGAGATGTCGGAGCTGGCCAGCCGTACGCCCCCGCAGCTTCTGCCGCCGTTCTGGCCGCTCGAGGACCAGCACGGCGTCGGCCACGTGCCGCTCGACGGAGAGCCGCCGTCCAACCCCGACGAGGTGATGCCGCTGCTGCTCAGGCTCGCCGCCCAGAGCGATGCGATGCGCAGCCTGCAGACCTCCGAGGGCGAGGCGCTCTCCGAGAGCGCCGCCTCGGTGCTGCGCGGCGAGATGGCCGAAGGGATGCGCGAGCTGGCCGACCTCGTCGACGACGAGAGCGCCGAGATCGTCCGCCTGCGGGCCAAGGGGCTCGCCGGCGGGATCGAGCACCGCGAGATGACCCTCGAGATCGCCGGAAGCGGCCGCCCGCCCGCGCTGGAGATCGTCTGCGGGCCGCTCTGCACCTGGCGGATGAAGACGCGCGTCGGCCTGCACTCGTTCCTCGCCGCGGCGCGCGACGAGCCGCGCCAGCAGCTGCTCGACGAGCTCGACGACTCGCTCGAGGACGCCCTGGCGGCGGTCGAAGCCGAGATCGGCGCAAGCGGGATGAGCGTCCCCTTCAAGCTGCCGATGAACGTCACCGACCTGCTCATCTCGGCGGGCGAGGCGGCCGGGCACCCCAAGCACTTCGCCTACTTCATGCCCGAGGACGAAGGCGTCGACGGCCTGCCGCTGAAGGAACAGCGGACGCTCTACATGCGCAACGTCCACCTCGCGCGCTACTCGGTGATCACGATCCCGCTCGCCGAAACGCTGCTGAGCGGGCCGATGCGCGCCGCCGACGTGCCGATCGAGGACACGCTGATGCCGTGGATCCGCGGCCACGACCACGGCCACAACGTCGTCGTGCCGGAGACCTCCTACGACAGCTGGATGGAGACGCTCGGGATCGAGCCCTTCATGGCGCTGCAGGAGGCGATCGCCGACGTCTACGGCTTCCTGCTGACGATCTCCGACGCCTGGCTGGCGATCACCGGGGTCAGCCGCCTCGACATGTGCGCCACCCACATGGCCGAGCTGCTCCACTACCTGCGGCGCGGGCCCAAGTACTACGGCGACCCGGGCGCGGCCTACGTCGAACTCAGCTTCCTCGCCGAGAACGGCTTCGTCGAGATCGACGACGCCGGCCGGATCAGCTGGGACGAGGAGGGCTTCTGCCGCGGCATGAGCCGCCCTCGCCAGCGCCCTCACCGACGCGACGGTGGGCGCCCCCGACGAGCGCGGCTCCGAAGCCTTCCTCGCCCGCTACGGCTGGCCGACCGAGACGGCGGCGATGCGCACCTGGAACGCGATGCGCGAGGAGCTGACCAACGTCCCCACCTCAATAGCCTTCTACAGAAGCAGCGACGTCCCGGCCGCAGACGAAGTACCCGTCCCGGCCTGACAAGCTCTTACCAGGGCTCCGAATTGAGAAGGGCGTCGGGCGGGGGTCCGCCGGACACTCAGCGCGAAGCGCGTCCGGCGGACCCCGCCCGACGCCCCCCCGCTCAGTCCGAAGCCCCGGCCAACCGCTCGACCCCGGACTTCTCGATCGTCATCCGCAGCCCGTCGCGCAGCTCGACGCTCGGGCTCCCAGCCGAGCAGGTCGCGGGCGCGGGCGATGTCGGGCTGGCGCTGCTGCGGATCGTCGACCGGCAGCGGCTCGAAGACGATCTCCGAGCGCGACTCGGTCACCTCGATCACGGCCTTGGCCAGTTCCAGCAGCGTGAACTCGTTCGGGTTGCCGATGTTGACCGGCGAGTGCACGTCGGACTCGGCGAGGGCGACGATGCCGCGGATCAGGTCGTCGACGTAACAGAAGCTGCGCGTCTGCTCGCCCTCGCCGAAGACGGTCAGCGGCCGGTCCTCGAGCGCCTGGCGCAGGAAGGTCGGGATCGCGCGCCCGTCGTGCGCGCGCATGCGCGGGCCGTAGGTGTTGAAGATGCGGACGATCGAGGTGTCGACGCCCTGCTGGCGGTGGTAGGCCATCGTCAGCGCCTCGGCGTAGCGCTTCGCCTCGTCGTAGACGCCGCGCGGGCCGATCGGGTTGACGTGGCCCCAGTAGTCCTCGGTCTGGGGGTGGACCTGGGGGTCGCCGTAGACCTCGCTGGTCGAGGCGAGCAGGAAGCGGGCGCGCTTGAACTTGGCGACGCCGAGCATGTGGTGGGTGCCGTGCGAGCCGACCTTGAGCGTGTGCAGCGGCAGCCGCAGGTAGTCGATCGGGCTCGCCGGCGAGGCCAGGTGGTAGACGAAGTCGACGTCCTCGGGGATGTCGACGGGCTCGGTGATGTCGATGTTGCGGAAGTCGAAGGCCGGGTCGCGGATGTGCTCGATGTTCTGCAGCGACCCGGTCTCGAGGTTGTCGACGCAGATCACCCTGTGGCCCTGGCCGAGCAGGTGCTCGCAGAGGTGGGAGCCGAGAAAGCCGGCGCCGCCGGTGACCACGCAGGTGCTCATCGCCGCGGATGCTATCGGCCGCTCCCGGCGCCGGGCCTGGCTGGCCCGATTCGTCCAATTTGCGGGACTCCGACACCGATCACCCGTCCAGCAGGGGGGAGAACCGGCCGCCGTCCTCCCATTGGGTTGGCATGTTTGGGACACGGATCTGAACCGGTGCAGAGGAGCTCAGCGGGAGTGAGCCAGGGGAGATCGACGGCGATGCGGGGAGCGCGGCTGGAGCGGGGCGACCTCGCCCGGACCGCGGGCGACGCCGCGCGCAAGCGGGCGGCGCTGGAGATGATCGCCCGCCACGAGCCGTCCCTGAAACGCACCGCGCGGCGCTTCTCGCTCGACGCCGAAGACGCCGACGACGCCTACCAGCGGGCCCTGGAGATCGTCCTCACGAAAGCGCCGACCACGGACGCGCGGGACCTGATCCGCTGGACCCAGACGGTGACCAAGCACGAGGCGCTGGCGGTGCGCCAGAGTCGCGAAAAGCTGCTCGGATGCCGCGCGCCCGGCCGACCCGGCGCCGCTCCGGACCCGGTGGCGCGATCCCGGCCGCCGGCGAGGGCCCCGACGAGCAGGCCGAGCGCCGCGAGGCAGATCGCCCGCAGCCGCGAGGCGCTGCGGTCGCTGAAGCCGGCCGAGCTGCGCGCGCTGAGCCTGCTGGCCGAGGGCTACTCCTACGCCGAGATCGGCGAGCTGACCGGCTTCAGCCAGACAAAGATCAACCGGGTTCTGGCCGAGGGGCGCAACCGCTTCCGCGCCCTGCTCTCCAGCAGCGAGGACGGCAGCCGCTGCCGCGAGCTGCGTCCGCTGCTCTCCGCCTTCTGCGACGGCGAGGCGAGCCGGCGCGACGCGGAGACGGTGCGGGAGCACCTGCGCGCCTGCGCCCACTGCCGCGCGACGATGCGCGCCTACCGGGCGGCGCCGCGAATCGCCGTCGCCCTGGCGCCGGCGCTGCCCCCCTCGCGCTCGCTGCTCGAACGCGCGCACGACCTCTTCGCCGGGCTCGGCTCGCGGCTGCCGGGGGTCGGCGGCGGCGCGGACTCGGCCTGCCCAGATCGCCGCCGCGGGAGGCTCCCGCGGCGCCGGCATGGCGGCCCTGGCCAAGCTGCTGGCGGTCTGCGCCGGCGCGCCGGGGGCGCCGCCGCCTGCGTCGCGACCGGCGTGCTGCCGGTGCCGCTGGTCGATCGCGACCGGCCGCCCGCGCCGCCGATCGAACGCGCCGCCGAGCGGCCGGAGCGGGCGAACGGCGAGCGAAGCGGTCGAGTACGAACCGGCGCCGCCACCGACCCGCCGCCCGAAGCCAAGCCCGACCGGCCGCCGAGGCGAAGAAGCCGAGGACGCGGTCGCCGAAGCGGCCAGCGCCCCCACCGGGGCGGTCGAATACGAAGCGCCGCCTCCGCCGCCGGCTCCCGAACCGCCGAGCGGCGGCGAAGGCCCGGCCCGTCGAGCGGCTCGGCCGCCGGGGAGTTCGGGCCGTGACGGCCGGCATCAAGCCACGCGGCCGCTGGTCGTCTTGCCTGCTGGCACGCGTCCTCGCGGCCGCGCGCCCACTGCGGCTCGCCGAGGCGGCGACCGGCCTCGCAGCCGCTCGACCTGCGCGTCGACGGCGGCGAGGAAAGCTGGCACGCCGAACCGAGCTTCGCCCTGCGCTGGACCAACCCGCCCGGGCGTCGCCGGCGCGTCCACTACCGCCTCCTCGACCCGTCCGGGCAGGTGCCGCTGGTCGAAGCGAGGATCGGCTGGGCGGCGACCGCGATCCAGCAGCTGACCGTGCCCGCGATCCCCGGCGCCTACACCGCCGAGGTCTGGCTGGAGGACGCCGGCGGCGACGAGGGCGCCCCGGTCACGGCGCAAGCTGCGCTTCGACGAAGCGCCGCCCGGCCGGGTCGATCCGCTGCCGCCCCGGCGGCTGGATCGCCCGCACCGGCTTTCCCCTCACGCTCCACCTCAGCCATCCCGCCGGCCCCGCAGCCGCTCTCCGGCATCCGCGGCTACGCGGTCTCGATCGATCGCGCTGCCGACGGCGAGCCCTGCGCCGGCACGTTCGCCTGCAGCGAGGCCGAGACCGACCTGCGCGGCGGTGTCGGCGGGGACTCGCTGGCGATCGCCGAGCTTCCCGAGGGAGTCAGCTACGTCCACGCCGTCGCGGTCTCCGGGTCGGGGATGCGCTCCGCCGAGGCCGGCAGCGCCATCGCTGCGCGTCGACAAGACCGACCCGCGTGACGCGGCTCGTCGGCGTCCCCGACGGCTGGTCGAGCCGGCCGCTGACGCTGACCGCGACGGCGACCGACGACGAGCTCGGGAATGGCCGCGACTGGCGGCGGGCCCGTGCCCGTTCACGGCGATCCGGGTCGACGGCGGCTCGCCGGCCATCGCCCCCGGCGACACCGTCTCCGCCACCGTGATCGGGTCCGGCGTCCACACGATCGCCTACTACGCCCGCGACGCCGCCGGCAACGTCGACGACGGCGGCAGCAGCAACGGCCAGCCGAACCACGCGCCCGCGACGGCCGTCGTCCGGATCGACCGCGAGCCGCCCCGGCTCGCCTTCTCCAACGCCCAGGACCCAGCCGACCCGGAGCGGATCGAGGTCGCGCGTCTCCGACTCGCTCTCGGGGATCGACCCGGCTCGCGGGCGGGATCTCGGTCCGCCCGGTCGGTTCGGCCGAGCGCTTCGAGGCGCTGCCGACCGCAGGCGTCCGGCACGACGCTCACCGCCCGCTGGGACTCCGAGGCCTACCCGCCCGGCGAGTACGAGTTCCGCGCCACCGCCTACGACCTCGCCGGCAACTCGGCCTCGACGCTGAGTCGCGCCAGCGGCGCGGCGATGCGGCTGCACAGCCCGCTCAAGGTGGCGACGACGCTGCTCGCCGGCTTCGGTCGGCGGCTCGGCGTCGCGCACCGTTCCCTACGGGCGGGGCGTCCTCTACAGCGGACGCCTGCTCGCGGGACGGCGGACGCCGCTGGCCGGGATGCCGGTGCGGGTGATCGAGCGCTTCGCCGCCGGAGCCGAGCCGCGGGAACGGGAATCGACCGTGCGGACCGGGGCGGACGGCGCCTTCAGGATTCGCCTGGCCCCGGGCCCCAGCCGCGAGATCGTCGCGGTCGCGCCGCCGACGGCGACGCTGCAGGGCTCCCGCAGCCGGGTCTCAAGCCTGGCGGTCCGCGGCCGCGTGCGCCTGCGGGTCTCCTCGTCCGTCGCGAAGGTGGGCGGCCGGCCGATCGTCTTCCGCGGCAAGGTCGCCGTCCGCGGGCGCCGAGATGCCGGCGGACGGCAGGGCCGTGCAGCTCCAGTTCCGCCTGCCGGGCCTAGCCCTGGAGCGAGTTCCGCACGGTCCGCACCGACCGGCGCGGGCGCTTCCGCTACGCCTACCGCTTCGCCGACGACGACAGCCGCGGCGTGCGCTTCCAGTTCAGGGCCTTCGTCCCGGCACAAGCCGGCTGGCCCTTCAAGCCAGCCGGCTCACTGCCGGTCGCGGTGCGGGGGTACTAGTAAAGCGGCGGGGTTCCAGGAGGCCTCTCGAAGCGGGGACAAGCTTCGGGATCCACCGCGCTGCCGACATTGACCACACCAGGGTGGGGTCAATCTCGGCAGCGTCGAAGGTGGTTGGGGCTTTCCGGCCTGAAACGGCTTCTCCGCTTGAAGCTTCTCCAAGCTTTCAAAGCCCGATTCCGGTTTCGGGGGCTTCCGTATATCGGGGCGTGTTGAGGGGGAGCCTGGCCGCCCTCCAGGCGAATGTCGCGAAGCGGCGGAAATGCAATCCGGTTATCGCGCGGCGAAGCCGCGCACCTCATTGCACCGCGCGCTTCGCGCGCGGTGCCTCAATTCGACTGGAGGGCGGCCAGGCTCCCCTAACCCCGACGCAACAGAGTCAAGCCGCTAAACAGGCAGCAACTCGACCGCTTTGCGGACGCGCTGCTCGAGCTCGGTGCGGTTGCGCTTCAGGGTCGTCTCGACCGTGCGCTGGCGCTTGCGGGCCTCGCGCTCGACCCGGTTGCGGGTCTTGCGGGCCTCGGTGGTGGCGCGGCGGCGGGCGGTGGCGCCGCGGCGCTCGGTGCGCTTGATGCGGCGGCGGATCTCGGTGCGGTAGGACTTGAGCTGTTTCTCGGCGGCGGTGCGGTCGGTGAACGGCTCGACCAGCTCGGTGACGCGCTCGGTGACGGTGAGGACGGCGCCGACCGGGAGGTCGACCGCGGTCTCGGCGACGACGCGAGCCTGGTTCTTCTCGGCTGCCGCGGCTTTCGCGGTCGGCTTGGTGCCGTTGGCTTTACTGCCTTTGGTCTGCGTTGCCATGAAAGATGAATCCCTTCGGTATGCGGGTTTCCTGCCTGGTGTTCGCGAGTGTAGCGAACATACGTTCTGCGCGAACAGATGTTCTTAAACCGTTTGGGCGAGGCGGTTACTGGGCCGAGCGGGCTATCGCCAGGCCACGCTCGCCCGCGGCGGCGGCGATCGGGTAGCGGGCGTCGAGGCCGAGGAGGGCGTCGCCCGGGGCGAGATCGCCGAAGGCCACCGCGCCGCCGGCCTCGCGCACGATCAGCTGCGCGGCGGCGGCGTCGACGGAGCGGCAGGGCCGCAGGCTGAGCATCGCGTCGAAGCGGCCGGCGGCGACGTAAGCGGCGGTGATCGCGATCGAGCCGACCACGCGCAGCCGGTAGACGCGGCCGGCGAGGGCCTCCAGCGAGGGCAGGGCGCGCTCCGGCTCGGCCGACTCGACCCCGAGCAGCTCCAGCTTGTCGCCGTCGGCGCCGACCTCGATCGGCTCGCCGTCGAGCTTCGCGCCCTCGCCGCGGCGGGCGACGAACTCCTCGCCGGCGCCGAAGTCGAAGACGTAGCCGAACTCGACATCGGCCATCGAGCCTCCCGAGGCGACCGCGATGCTGAGGCTGTGGGCGGGAAGCGTGCGGCGGGCGTTGAGCGAGCCGTCGATCGGGTCGATCACGACGTGGACCGCGCCACCGGCGCCGAAGCTCACCTCGCCGCGCTCCTCGGAGACGGCGACGAAGGAGGCGCCCTGGGCGGCCAGCGCCTCGAGCTCGGCGAAGACCGCGTCCTCGCAGCGACGGTCGATGACCAGGGTGCGATCGCCGCCCTTGCCGACCCCCTCGTAGACGGTGCGGGCCTCGACCCCGCGCACCTCGTCGAAGATCGCCCGCTGCGCATCGACGATGCGACGGCAGATTCCCAGCCAGTCTGCGGAGAAAACGTCCACCGAGCCCATCCTATGGAGGCCGCCCACTCGCTAGCGTTGGAGCATGCTCGCCCTCGCCGAGGCCCAGGAACGCGCCGTCCGGCACGGCGAGGGCCCGCTGCTGCTGCTCGGCGCGGCCGGAACCGGCAAGACCGAGGCCCTGGCGCGCCGCCTCGCGCCCTCGTCGGCGAGGGCATCGGCCCCGAGCGGATCCTGCTCTTCGCTTCGAGCCAACCGACCGCGCAACGACTCCGGCAGCGCGTCGAAGCGCTGCTCGACCGCTCTTGCGAGGAGCTCTGGATCGGCACCTGGCAGGAGCTGGGCGAGCGGCTGCTGCGCGAGCACTCGACCGCCGCCGGCCTCGACCCCTTCTTCGACGTCCTCGGTCGCGGCCGAGCGCCTGGCGATGCTGCTCGACCGCCTCGACGACCTTCCCCTGCGCAACCGGGAGATACGCGGCAACCCGACCGGCCTGCTCGCCCGGCTGCTCGCCCAAGTCGACGAGCTCAAGGCCGGCTCCGAGCCGCCCGAGCCCGACCTGGCCGAGTTCTGCGCCGCCCACGACCGCATCCTCGCCGAGTCCGGCAACCTCGACGAAGGCGACGTCTTCCTCGTCCTCAACAAGCTGCTGCGCGAGCGTGAGGACATCCGCGCCGAGATCGCAGCCCGCTTCGCGCACCTGATGGTCGACGAGCTCGAGGACACGACGCAAGCGCAGCGGGCGATCCTCGCGACGCTGGCAGCGGACAACCCGAACCACCTCTACGCGCTGGAGACGGGGGACGGGGGCGAACCGTCCGCGCAGGGCTGGTTCCGCAAGCTCCACCCGGAGGGGGAGGTCGTCTCGCTCGAGGAGCGCCATTCCGGGAGCCGGCGGTGCGGTTCTGGCGGTGCGTGAACGAGAGGGCCCAGGCCCAGGCGGTAGCGCGGGAGGTCGAGCACCTGCTGGCCGGCGGGGTGTCGCCCGAGGCGATCTGCGTGCTGGTCGACGACCCGGCCGCGGACGGCGGGACGGTCGCGGCGGCGATGGAGGAGCGGGGGATCCCGTTCCATCTCTCGGGTCCGGCGGCGCTGTTCCAGCGGCCCGAGGTTCGTGACGCGATCGCCTGGCTGCGGGTCCTGGCCGACCCGGAAGACTCCGCGGCGGCGGCGCGGGCGCTGACCCGGCCGCCGGTCGAGCTGCGCTCGGCCGACCTGGCGCGGCTGACGACGATCGCGCGGCGGCGCAAGGTCGACATGGTCTCCGCCTGCGAGGCGGCGCTGGAGAGCCCTCAGATCCCGCCCGAGGGGCGGGAGCGGATCCAGTCCTTCCTCAAGCTCTACGGCGAAGCCTCGGCCGCGATGGAGGAACGCCGGGCCGACGTCTTCGTCAGGCGGCTGATCGAGCGGGTGGGACTGCGCCGCCAGCGCCTCTTCGCCGCCGAGCCGGAGGTGGCGGAGCGGCTGCTCGGGCTCTCGCGACTGGCGGAGCTGGCCGCCATCTGGGCGCGGCGGGAACCGCACGGGGCCACCCGGGACTTCGTCCGCTACCTCAGCGCCGTCGCCGAGGCCGGCGTCGACCCCGTGGGGGGCGAGGAGCCGGCGTCCCCGGGCGCGGTCCAGGGCCTCGCCCAGTCCGCGGCGAAGGGGATGGACTTCGACCACGCCTTTGTGCTGGGCCTCGAGCGCGGAACGGGCGCGGGGCGGATCGGGGCGCCGGCCCGGGCGACCCTGGTGCTCTCGCGGGTCGAGCGCGACGGCGATGCGCAGATGCGGGCCTCGCGCTTCTACGAAGAGATGCTCGGCGCAGGCAGCGGCGAGGAGGAGGTGCACGAGGAGGAGCTGTTCGGCCCGGCCGAGGGCCTGCACGCGACCTACCGCAAGCTGCGCGAGGAGGTGCTTGAGGCGTCGTGGGGTGCGGGGCGGGAGCTCTCGGAGCCGCGCCTGGACACCGTCGTCGACGTCAACCGCGCGATCGCCCGCCACCTCGAGCTGCTGAAGCTGGCGGCGCTCGCCCAGCGGCCCGGAGAGGAGGCGACCGCCGAGGCGATCGAGGCGATCAACGGCCTGCTGCGCCAGATCGCCACGCCCGAGCAGCAGGCCGAGATCGACGCCTCGCCGCTCGACGACTACCTGCTCGACTCCGAGCGCGAGCGCGATGGCCGGCGCCGCCTGATCGCGGCTCGCCACGAGCCCTCGCTGGAAGCCTTCCTGCCGCGTCGCGGAGACGGCGCGCTCAGCCTCTCGGCCTCCGACCTGGACCTCTACCTGACCTGCCCGCTGAAGTACAAGTTCGCCCGCGTCTTCGGCATCCCCCAGGAGCCGACGATCAACCAGCGCTTCGGGATCCTCATCCACAACGTGCTGGAGCGCTTCCACAAGGACGACGGCGCCGGCGGGCTGGAGCGCCTGATGGACCTCTTCGAGTCCGGCTGGCGGCGCACCGGGTTCGGCAGCAGCGACGACGAGCTGCAGTTCCGCGACCGCGCCCGCGAGGCGATGCGGCTCTACTGGGAGCGGGAGGAGGAGGCCGAAGGCGAGCCGGTCTCGCTGGAGCGCAAGTTCGACATCAAGATCGGCCCGCACCGCGTGCGCGGCCGCGTCGACCGGGTCGACCGCCTCGCCGACGGCAGCCACGAGCTGATCGACTACAAGACCGGCGAGCGCAAGAGCGAGGCCGCCCTTGAGAACGACCTGCAGCTCGCGCTCTACCGCGTCGCCGCGCGCGAGGACTGGGACCTCGAGGCCAGCATCTGCAGCTACTACTACGTGCTCGACGCGGACAAGGTCGCCGCGCCGATCAGGCCCGACGACGCCGAACGGGTCGAGCGGACAGTGCTGGAGGTCGGCGAGGGCGTCCTCGGCCAGGACTTCGAGCCCCGGCCCGCACCGACCACCTGCAGCTGGTGCGACTACCGGCTGATCTGTCCGGCGGCCGAGAGTTAGAACAAACACGCTCGCTATCTGTGTGTTCCACCTCGACGCGCGCGTAGATCGGAGAGGGTGATGCCTTCTTCCCGCATTGCCAGGCAGCCACCAAAGGTGATCCCCGCTGCGGCCAACAGAGAGAGGAAGATCGGCAATTGGACCGTTCCTTCGAACAGGAGGATTCCTTCGCTGCCGAAGTCGGGCGGATCGACGATCCGGAAGAGGATCAGCAGCACCGAGGCGGTGCCGAGGATTGCGACCACCGCGTTGACTGGGACGGGAGGCCTGTGTATCGCGTCCATGGAGCGCAGCGCAGCCACGGCAAGCGCGGCAATGATCGTGAACAGGAGAACGACCGAGATGACATCGAGCGCTTCCCAGGCGCTTTGCCCAGGCTCGGCGCCTCGAAGGTAAAAGAGTAGGTTCGAGTTGTTGACGACTTCGACGCCGAACCAATCGAAGGACATGAATACGTAGAGCAAGATCGCCGAAACGCCCGAGATCCGCTCGCCGCTGCTGAGTCTGCCTAGGCCCACCTGCCACTTCCTTTCCTGGCACGAACAACCACAGCAACAATACACGGCGCCAGACGTCAGCCAACTCACTGAGCGTCGCCCGCCGAGCTTGAGGCTCAGTGGGTGCCATGTACTGATTATGGAGAATCCCCCCAACCTGATTCGGGAGGCCAAGTTGGGTGGATGCAAAGCGGCTCTACCAGGGCTTCGGTGTTGCTCCCATCGGGCCGGCCTGGCTCAGGCTTCCGCAACCGCCGAGCAGACTTAGGTGATCCATGTGCGGTCTTGCCGACGTTGGGACTGGTTCGCGGCGAGGACATTTTTATTCACCCTGTTGTCCAGAACCAAAGATAGTTCCATCATGGGGCGGTTTTCGCGGATCGAACTACGCTGGGCTCGATGGGCATGTTGCCCCATTTGTCGTCCCAGCACGATTCCAACCCTTCGGCGAGGTCAGCGGGTATCAGCGGACGCGGAGCCTGGAATCAAGGTTCGACAACCGGCGCAGTTCACCGTTCCAGGAAGAGATCAGGTTCTCTATAGCCTCGATTGCTGACGCGGTGCAGCATGCGATCGACCTCGGCTCGCGTATACAGACCCTTAGAGACCAACGATGATCTGCATCTCCGCGCCCTGCTCGCCAAGCGCTCTTTGACAGCCTTCTGGTATAGGGAAACCCGATTCAATGAGATCTCCGAGACTTCCGGTTCTGAGGCGTGATCGTAGTAGAAAGCTTCGGCATCAGCTTCGGTGAGGTGGTCCTCGAGGTTGTAGGTGAGACACCTCATCAGCGATGGAGAGGCCCCGACTTCGATCAGGGCATCCGATGCCCTATGGGCCAGGCTGCTCTTGTCTTCGGCCGGTGCGCATCCACTGAGTAGCAGCGCCAAAGCGACTAGAGGCGCCAAGGGCAACGTCCGCATCAAGGCCCGCCCGAGCCACTCGGGCATTCGCTTTCGCTTGCTTCCTGTGCCAATGGATAGCGAACGGCGTTGCGAGATCTAGGGCCAATCCAGCTCAGGGTGGCTTCAACGGGAGACACGATCATCGTGAACGCGTTGGACACGACTTTCGCGTCGCGAAGGACAGAGCCATCCTCTTCTCGGCGCAGGCGCACGGTAGTGACACCGTTCGGCACGATTCCGGTGATGCGAGCGAGATCGCGGGATTGTCCGGCGCAGAACTTCTTGGAGACGATGCCGCCCTTCAGCACAGCCCGCCTCGGGCCGCACCCGCCGACGCCAAAGCTTTCTATCCCGGTGAAGAGGCAGACCAAGGCACCGTTGCCTAGCCCTCGAACCCTTCCCGCCGCAAAGCGGACTTCGCCGGCACGAAGGCCTTTCGCGGGTCTGTCTCCCAGCGCTTTGCGAAGCTGCACACGTTCCGTCAGCGTAAGGGTCTCCAGCGTGGTTGGCTGCCTCAGCAGATCGAAGCCCGCGACAGGCCTCGCTGCCGATCGCGCCCCGTCCCAACTCCCTGCCTCGGCCGGGCCCGACGCCATCGCAAGCACCGTGATCGCTGCCAGCAACGCCAGCAATAGAGAGCCTGTCCTCACGTTATAACTGGCCATACCTCTGCGCACGTTCGACCCGTCGGCCACACCTTCGATCCCTCTCCTTTGCTCGATCTGAGCTTGCGGAAAATCAGGCGTCCGAATTCATACTGATGATGGGAAATCCACCAAAACGGATTCACGCTTCCTCCGATGAGGATCGCGTTTTTGCCCTTTGGCAGCAAGCCCTGGCATATTTCTAGCTTGTTCGGGAAGTGGACTTCGACCTCTGATTCTGTCTCTTTCACTATTTCGATTCCGTCTTTGAAGTACCAGATGTAGCCGACAAGATCGTTCACGATATCCTGCCGTGCGTCCCAATTATACGGTTTCGTCTCATGGTGTAGTGCGAACAGTAGCCCGTTCGGGAGTCCTTCGTATTCGCCCACCGAATCCCGCACCATCAACGCGGTCCAGAAGCCATGCTGGAACGCATTGCCTTTCGTGCTGCGATCTTCCTTGTTTCTGTTGGTGAAGAGGGCACCGCGGGCGTTAAGCGCAAGAGCACGGTCGTCGGCAAACGCTTTGCATTCGCCGAAGTGTGCTAGGCAGAATTCGATTTCCCACTTATTCATTTTTTCCACCACTTCAAGTGCCCCCAACCCACCCGATGCGTCTTCGCTGCTTGAGCTCGACGAAGCCAGATAAGCCTCTTCAACAGCTTCGACCATAGGCAGATCCGCCGGGTCAGATTTGGCAATAGCCGACGATAGAGTACGAAAGCCACTGGTGTCGCTTTCAACGGCGAGGGTCTCGCTGCCGCCAGCGGCTGGCACTCGGTAGATCAGTCCGTTGCGGATGTAGGCGATTTCCGAACCGTCATGCGAATAGACAGGATAGAGGGCTCTTTCTTCCCAGGGCCATGGAGTTGACACGACCAGTTTGGCGTTGGAGCCATCAGCGTTCATGACGAAAATCCCGGATTTCCCTTTCCCACCGCCGTAGGAGTAGGCAATCTTGGTTCCGCTGGGGTTGAAGGCAGGGGCTTCGCCAAGTGTATCCGTCAGCCTAGTCATGTTCGACAGGTCGGCTTTCTCCTGACTTTGGTTCATTGCATAGAGGCCATACCCACCGCCTTCCAAGACCAGCGTGTGGGAAGAGGGGCCTGCCGCGACTGCAGAGTGCCCAAGCACACCCCGCCCTTCCCAGGATTCATATGGCTGAATGCGAGTAATCCCCCAATATGCGGATATGTCAGTCAATTGCCGCTTTTCCGTGCCGTCGAGCTTCATCGAGTAGAGCTGTCGTTCTTCGTGTCCGTTGGGACCGTTCAGCGCCGGTTCTTCATAGAGAATCCTGTTGCCATTGCCTGAAAAGCCCATCCAACTGTCCTTGAAATGACCTTCCGTGGCTACGAGTAGGGTGCCGTTTTCGCCGCTTGCATCCGTCAGAACCACGCCGCATTTGAAGCTGACCAACGAGCACCCATTGAACACGATCTTCGTTCCGTCTGGTGAGATTTTCGGCGCACCGAGTACCTTGAAGCCGGGCGTTTCGAGTTCTTCCACTTCCGATCCATCAGGACTGGCGCGGTAGAGGAAGCTTTCGATCGCGTTGTATTCATCCATTTTTTCCCAATAGGTGCCGTATTCGTCCCAGAACGCCGCGTAGACGAAAGACCCGTCTGGAGCCCAATCCATGGCGGTGATGTACGGCCGTTCCCCGCCTTCGTCCGTTTCCGGCAGACAGCCGTTCGCGTAGTCGGCCGGGTCCTCTTCGAACGCCGCTGCGCAAATGGCTTCGGGCCGTGGGGAGCTGTAGGTCCTCATCACCATGGCCTTGGCTGCGGCGGGGACAGAGGCCACGACGCGTTCTCCTTCAGCCACCGTCAGGAGGAGCGTTTCCACCGCTCCGCTCGATGCGATGACCAGCACCGGGGGAATCACCGCCTCGACCGCTCCTTCGACTTCGTTGTTTGCCCTTCGCAACTCATAAGACGCGGCGTCGAGCACCGTTTCGGTGTCTCCCAGCATTTCCGGATCGTTCATGCCCAGAGGCTGCGACGGCACCTGCGCTTCCGGCAGGTCAAACCTTTCCGACGAGACGATCGCCACGGCGCCGCTGGCGAGTTCTTCGAGACGCTGGCCGCTCGTCAGCGAGATCGTCCAGGAAAGGCTGGTCGGAGCATTGGGGCCGCGGAAAGACTCGACGATAGTGGCACCCACCCCGTTGTTCCTGAGGAAGGTGTCGGTTTCTGGAGCCGTGTTCGCGTAGACAACGGTGCCGGATACAGCGAGCACTTCGGGTGCCGATTCGGCTTTAGTGGTCTGCATCGGGACCAAGCACGATGCCTGACCTATGGTGAACGCTCGATGGGATCCGTGAACAACCCTTCCGCCGACCAGGCCCCCCTGAGCCAAGAACGCTTGCGCGCCTTCGGACGCGGCTTCTCCTTCGGTCAGCGTCGGTTCGAAGCCTTCAGCTTCCGGATCGGGGGTCGGCGGCGCCACCGCCGCCGGCAAGGTCGCTTCGATCGCTTCGGTCGCTTCAGCCGTCGACACCGCTTCCCCGACCGCCGCCGCGGTTGCTTTGACTGCCGAGCAGGTCGGTTCGATGGAATCCAGATGCTGATTGACCATCACCGTGTCCGAGGCTTCATTGCCTGCGGCGTCCCTTGCGACGACAGTCAATTCGTGGGGGCCGGTCCCCCATTTTTGTTCCAGATATTCGTATTCGCTGCTGCCTTCAGCAGGGCATCCTTCGTCGCACTGGGCGGACAGCCCGCTTTGGTAGACACCGTCCACGTAGAACTCGATTGAGCTGAGCCCCGAGTCATAGGCCCCGGCGCCGTCCTGCGCGCTTGCGGTTACGGTTGCGGAAGAGTAAGAGGAAGAAAGGTTGCCGTTGGCTTCCACCAGAGTGCCGCCCAGTTCGAGTATCGGAACCCCGACGTCGACGAGCACCTGCCTCGTGAAGGTCGCTTCTTGGCCGCCTACGCCGATGGCCCGCACTTCAAAGGTGTGTTCGCCCGACGTGATGTCAGCCGGAAATGCCGAGGGGTATTCGAAGTCGAGAGTGCAAACGCCTTCGAAGCAGGATTCGGTCCCACCCTCTTCGAGTGCTTCCTGGCGAGTGGTAGTCGAATTAGTTTCGCCGTCAATGCGCAGCTGGAGTTCTTCTATCTTTCCGTTTTCGTTCCCGGCGCTGATCGAGAGTGGCTGCTCTGGGCTCACCAGGGCTCCCGAAGGGGATTCGGCCGCCTGCCCGAACACCAGCAAGAGAACCGGAGACGCCTGGAGGGTCGTAAAGGTTTCGTCGCTGCCGTGGACGGTCCCGGAGCCGTTCGTTGCTGCTATGCGGAAGTGGTACGTCGTGTCCACTTCCAGGCTTGTAACGAGCCGGGCGACGGCGACGTCTTGACTATCCGAGCCTGCGCTCTTCGCCACCGCCGGCATAACTTTGCCGTAAGCGGTGGTCGGTCCATATTCGAATTGATAGGTCGCTTCTATCCCGTTCGGATTGATGCTGGCGTGCAGGGTAGCTTCGCTTGACCCGACCCCGGTAACGCCTCCCGTCGAGACGGTGGGAGGTTTGGCGACTTCGAAACTTCGTTCGGCAGGGATTTCGTCCTGGTTGCTGTCCGCGTCGAGCGCGCGGACACGGAAGGTATGCGGCCCGGCGGCGAGTGACGTGTAGCTCTTCGGCGAGCTGCAAACGCTGTAGGTCCCGCCGTCGATCGAGCATTCGAAGCTCAAGCCCGTATCGCTTGAGGTGAATGAGAAAGACACGTTCGGGACCACAACCCCTTTGGGTCCGCCGGAGATGGCCGTGTCGGGACCGGCGGGAATCTGCCACCTCTGCACCCGGTTGTTCTCGGAGTCAGTGACCCAGATATCGCCTTGGGAATCTGCTGCGATGCCCATCGGCCAGCCGAAGTTGAACTGCCCTTCGCCCGTTCCTTCGGTTCCGAACTGGGTCAGGTATCTGCCGGTGTCGCTGAACTTCTGGATGCGGTCGTTGCCTTCGTCGCCGACCCAGACGTTGCCTTTTTCGTCAATGGCGAGAGCGTCCGGGGATGCGAACTGGCCGTTACCCGATCCGGCCGAGCCGAACTGGCGGACGAAATCGCCGCCTTCGCTGAACTCGGAAATGCGGTTGTTCTGCCACTCGGCGACCCAGACGTTGCCGCTGGAATCGACATCGATGCCGGTCGGTTCGCCGAGCTGTCCTTCTTCGGAGCCATATGAGCTCACGACCTTGACGAATTTGCCTTCTTCGTCGAACTCCTGCAGGCGCCCGTTGTAGGTGTCGGAGACCCAGATGTTGCCTTCGGCATCGATCGCGATGCCTTCGGGAGCGTAGAACTGGCCGTTGCCTTCTCCTTCGGAGCCGAATTTGCCTAGGTATTCGCCTTCTTCGTTGAACTCCTGGACGCGATCGTTGTCGGCGTCCGTTACCCAGATGCTTCCTGCGGCGTCGATCGCCAGCGCCGTCGGTCGGCCGAACTGGCCGTTGCCCGTTCCATAGCTGCCGAACTGGCTCCGGTATTCGCCTGATTCGCTGAACTCCTCGACCCGGTAGTTGTTTTGATCGACAACCCAGATGTTTCCTTCGGCGTCGGAGGCAACGTCCGCGGGGTGTTCGAACTGGCCGTTTCCGGCACCGGAGGTACCGAAGGCGCTCACGTAACTCGGTGTGTAGCCGGGGATCAGCCACTCCTGCACCCGGTTGTTGCCGGTGTCGGCTACCCAAATCGTGCCTTTGGGGTCGGCTGCGATGCCCTGTGGTCCAGAGAACTGGCCGGGGTTGTTGCCCACGGTCCCAACCTGGCCCAAGTAGGTCCCTTTCGCGTTGAACTTTTGGACGCGGTTGTTGCCCGTATCGGTTACCCAGACGTTGCCTTCGGGATCGATCGCGAGCGCGGATGGAGATTTGAGTTGGCCGCTGCCGGTGCCTTCGGAGCCGAATTTGCGGATGTATTCGCCTTTGGGGTTGAACTCCTGGACTCTGTTGTTTCCGGTATCGGCCACCCAGACGTTGCCTTTGGCATCAGTGGCGATGCCCTTGGGCTGTTTGAGCTGACCGTTTCCCGTGCCGCTGCTGCCGAACTGTCCCAGGAATTTGCCTTCCGCGGCGAACTCTTGAACCCGGGATGGGCTGGACTCTACGGTCCAGAGGCGACCTTCAGGGTCGATGGCAACGTCCTCGAGGGATTCGAATTGGCCGCCTTCTTTTCCGGCGCTGCCAAATTTGCGGATGTATTCGCCTTTGGGGTTGAACTCCTGGAGACGGTGGTTGTCGGAGTCTGCGACCCAGACGTTGCCTTTGGAGTCGGTGGCGATGCCCCTCGGTTCGGAGAACTGGCCGTTGCCAGAGCCTTTGGCGCCGAACTGTCGGATGAATTCGCCTGCAGAGTCAAACTCCTGAATGCGGTCGTGGCCGGTGTCGGCGACCCAAGCGTTGCCTTTGGAGTCGGTGACGATGCCTGCGGGAGCGGAGAGCCGGCCTGCGCCGGAGCCTTCGCCGCCGAACTTGCGAACGAATTCGCTCGCCGTGGACGCCTGCACTCTGTCGTTGGAGGTGTCCGCGACCCAGACGTTGCCTTTGGAGTCGGTGGCGATGCCCTGGGGTTCGGAGAACTGGCCGTCATCGTTGCCGGCGGTGCCGAACTGGCTCAGGTATTCGCCTTCAACGGTGAAGCGCTGCATCCGGTTGTTGGCGGTGTCGGCGACCCAGAGCTTGCCTTCGGGATCGATCGCGAGCGCGGATGGAGATTTGAGTTGGCCGCTGCCGGTGCCTTCGGAGCCGAATTTGCGGATGTATTCGCCTTTGGGGTTGAACTCCTGGACTCTGTTGTTTCCGGTATCGGCCACCCAGACGTTGCCTTTGGCATCGGCGGCGATGCCCTGGGGTTCTTTGAACTGGCCGTTGCCGGTCCCTAGGCTGGGACCGATTTTGCGGATGAATTCGCCTTTGGCGTTGAACTCCTGTACGCGGGGTTTGGTTTCGGAGGGCTCGACGGTCCAGATATGGCTTTCGGAGTCGACGGCAAGATCCTGCAGCGCGAGGAACTGGCCGCTGCTTGCGCCTTTGGAGCCGATTTTGCGGATGAATTTGCCTTTGGCGTTGAACTCCTGTACACGGTAATTGCCGGTGTCGGCGACCCAAACGTTGCCGGATGCATCGATGGCGATGCCCTGCGGTTCGGAGAGCAGGCCGTCACCCGATCCTTTGGCGCCGAACTGGCGGATGAATTCGCCTTTGGAGTTGAACTCCTGGATGCGGTTGTGGCCGCTGTCCGCGACCCAAGTGTTTCCTTCGGCGTCAACGGCGATGCCCCCGGGAGCAGAGAGCTGGCCGGCTTCTGAGCCTTCGCCGCCGAACTTGCGGATGAATTCGCTTGTCGTGCTCTCTTGGATGCGGTTGTTGCCTGTGTCGGCTACCCAGACGTTGCCTTCGGGGTCGGCGGCGATGCCCTTGGGTTCGGAGAGCTGGCCGTCATCGTTGCCCGCGCTGCCGAACTGGCTGAGATATTTGCCTTCGGAGTCGAACTCCTGAACTCTGTTGTTGCCGGTATCGGCTACCCAGACGTTGCCTTCGGGGTTTACGGAGAGCGCGGCGGGAGCTTTGAACTGGCCGCTGCCCGTGCCTGCGGAGCCGAATTTTCGGGTGAATTTGCCTTCGGCGCTGAACTCCTGCACCCGGTTGTTGGCGGTGTCGGCCACCCAGACGTTTCCCGCCGAATCTGTAGCGATGCCCTGCGGTTCCTGGAGCTGTCCGTTTTCAGCTCCCACAGTGCCGAATTTGCCGATGAATTCGCCTTTGGAGTTGAACTCCTGGATGCGGGGTTTGAGCAGGGCGGCATCGATGGTCCAGACATGGCCTTTGGAGTCGACGGCGATGCCCTGCAGCGATTTGAACTTGCCGTCGGCAGTGCCTTCGGAGCCGAACTTGCGGATGAATTCGCCTTTGGAGTTGAACTCCTGTACGCGGTAGTTGCCGGTGTCGGCGACCCAGACGTTGCCTTCGGAGTCGAGAGCCAGGGCGCGCGGTTCGAGGAACAGCCCATCCCCCGAGCCTTTGGTGCCGAACTGACTGAGGAATTCGCCTTTGGAGTTGAACTCCTGGATGCGGTTGTTGGCGGTGTCGGCTACCCAGACGTTGCCTTTGGAGTCGGTGGCGATGCCGCCGGGGATAGCAAGCTGGCCCGCCCCTGAGCCTTCACCGCCGAAAGAGCGGATGTAGGTGGCAATGGGGGTCGCGACAGCCACCTGCGGGATCACCCCAAATGCAATGAGCGCCAAAAGAGAAGACAAGAGCTGTCTTAGGCATCTTGATGCTTCGACGGGTAAGGAAACTGACTCAAAGCCAAGTCGATCGTTCACAACGCTCTCCCCCTGCCCATGAATCCTTTCCCTGTCTTTAGATAGTGCCTGACTGGTGCGGGATAGTTTCAGATTGGTACACAGATATCCTCACTAATTTTCGATCTATCTGTTTCTACTGATGCATTCACCTCCACCACCAATTTGCAGGGTATTTAGCTGTTTTGCTGTTGAATTGCATCAACCCCGCCTCTCTCAATGGTCATTGTCTGCCCAGCAGCGAGCCGAAACTCCAGCCAGGTCAGCCCCTCCGAGAGCCCACCGTCGACTAAAACCCCCACACCGTGGGGTCGTGGAAGAAGCCGACACCGCCACTAAGAACGGCGCGTTCATGCCGACGCCCCTGAGCCGTCTTAAGAAGGCCAGCAGTTTTTACTGACTGCCCTGTTGGCGGAGGAACTGCTGGAAGTCGCGGGCTATCGAGTCCGCGGACGGGAGGTCTTCGGGGTTCTCCAGCTGTTCGGACTGTTCGGCCTCGATTTTCTCCACCAGCTCCTCTATCTCGGGGTTGGCGGCTATTGCGCGGTCGATCTGCTCCTCGAAGCTGGTGGCTTCCTCTTCGAGGTCGGTGGCGTCTACCGCTATGCCGGTGAGGCCTTCGAGGCGGCGCAGGAGGGCGAGGGCCGCCTTCGGGTTGGGGACGGCGGCGACGTAGTGGGGGACGGCGGCCCAGAGCGAGGCTGAGGTCATCCCCACCTGGCGGCAGCAGTCGTGGACGACGCCGACGATGCCGGTCGGGCCCTCGTAGTTGGAGCGCTGCAGGTCGAGCTCCTCGACCAGCTTCTCGTCGGAGGCGAGGCCGGTGATCGGGACCGGCAGCGCGTGGGAGACCTCGGCGATCAGCGCCCCCAGCGTGATCACCATCTCCACGCCGAGCGCGTCGGCGGCGGTGGCGATCGTTTCCGAGAAGGTGCGCCAGCGCAGGTTGGGCTCGGTGCCGTCGAGCAGGACCAGGTCGCGATCGGCCGCTGGGACGCGGGCGGCGATCAGGTTGTTTTGCGGCCAGTCGATCCGCCGGGCCTGGCCCTCGCTGAGGACGATCGTCGGCCGGGTCGCCTGGAAGTCGAAGTAGTCCTCCGCGTCGAGGTGGGCGATCTGCTCGGAATCAAGGGCGTCGGCGACCGCCGCCAGCGCCGAGGAGGCCGCCGAGGCTGCGTCGTTCCAGCCGCGGAACGAGCAGACCAGGATCGGGTCGCGGAGCTGCGGGACGTCGCCTTCCCAGGTCAGTGATTCCACCTCTCTGAGAGTACAGGCGAGGCAATACGACGATCAGCGTGCAGATGCAGACGATGGGCAGAAAGAGACTTCGCTTATTGGAATCGCATCAGCGTGAAATGCGCATTATCCAAGGGTTCTTCGATTCCTTCGGGGAAGTAGGGCGGCGGGCTTGGCTTCGCGAGGCCGCCGATCACGACTTTCCGTTTCGCTGCACAAGCGCCGCATAGGCCGCGCTTTCGTAGCCGATCAAGCGTGCGAAGAACCCCGAGTTGCCGAAGCTTGGGTCAAGCTCTCCACTCGGAAGGAGGCGCAGAGCGGCGATTCGGTAGCCGGTTTTGCCGTAGCAATATCCAGCGAGAACGATGCGGCCGTTGTCCTGGACCGCCATCTGTTCTGAGGTTAGGACGAGGCCCTGGCGGACGAGGACAACTCCGGCGTTACCGAATCAAGGCAAGGTGCTCGCTCGTCTCTCCGTGGTCGCCGAGACCAGGGCTGAACTGCTGGAGCGGATGCCAGGCTTGGCAAACCGCGTGCCGGCCTGGCTTGATGCCTATCTCGAAGGGCGACCGACGACGTGGGAGATTTTCATGCAGAGCATCGCACAGATGATGGCCGAGCACCGTGAGGCGATCGAGCTGGTGGTCGAGGAGCAAGTGGCCGACCCGGAGGAGATCGAAGAAGCCTTGGCCGAGGCGCCGGTCCCAGCCGCAACCGATGAGGAAACCCGAAGCGAGCTATTCGCCGGGGTTTTCCAAGTGCTGACCGCTCACACGAAGGCGTTGGCCGATATTGCCTATGACCTCGAAATGCAGGTCGGCTCGAGGATTAGTCCAGACTTCGAGGTCTACTTCGGTGACGAGTAGCGCGGCCCGATGGGCTTCCGCAGCGGTGATACGCCTGCCTTGGGGGTCAACTAATGCAAAGGCTTGCCTTTGCAGCAAACTGTTTGGGCCGATTTCGCTCAGCCAGACTGCAAAGAGCAGCGTTTCTATCCCTAGCTGAGCAGCTGTGCCACGTGTTCTGCGTCCTGGCTATGAAAGACAATCGGCCGGTATTTAGTGCCGCCTACGATGAATCCTCCATCTCGCCATTCGACTCCTGCTTCGGCAACCGAAGCTTGATACAGGACTCCAGCGATACTGGCACGAAACACTCCCGGCCTACGAAGCCGTACCACCACGCCATCGTTCGTCGCTGCAATTACATACTCGCGCTGCAACACTGTAAACGGATTGATGAGCCGAAACATACCTCCACGACTTCGCACAGCCACAAAAAGCTTGCACTTGTGCAGGATCAAGAAACTCGGGGATAATCTCCTTGAGTTTAAGGTATTGAATTCCACCTCTCTGCCAATTACTAATGGTTGACTCTGACATACCTGACCTACCTATTTAGCGGTTCACAGACGGGGAGCCTCCAACCGTTTCTTCAAAGTCAAGCCCCGCCTTAAAGACATCAAGAATCTTTCTTGTTGGGCTACGAAAGAATGCGTAGAAATTGTCGACGTTGGCCGCTATAGCCATATGCATCTCTGTAGCGTCGTCAGCTATAGGCCTCAGAGTGATAACGATGGAGCCCCAGATCGTGACCTTCTGATAGGAAGCATTTATTTGGCCTAGCTGATGCACAGCCTCAATCCGGCTAAATCCTTGTTGATCAGCTAGCTGGCATTTTTCCATCCACTTATTGCGGCCGCCAGAAACAACAAGAGTCTCTTCCATGCTTTTTCGGATCATCACCAATTTTTCGCTGAAGCGGTTGGTTCCCCTCCACTCGTCCTGTTACCGGCCGCACCGTAGCCATCTAAGGCTTATGGCTTCCTCGACGGCGACGCCATTTCACGATCATGTACGTATACAGATAACCCAACACGCAAGCAGACAGGATGAAAATAACAACAGCCAGCGGTCCTGGGTGACCGCTGGCAAACAGAGCTGCCGCTAGAATCGCGCCGACGAGCGGAATCGCGAGCAACCAATGGGGAACCGGCAATCCATGCTCTTGGTGATTTTTGTCGGGAATCAGATTACTCCTTAGTATGGCTATAGTCTAGCGATTTCATAGGTGACATATGCACCCCCTGTGGTTACCCCCCAACCGATTGCCCCTATGCCTGTGCAAACGTGCAAATGCCTCAAGCTCCGGTGTCGCCGCAAGGCACCCACCAGTGGCGATAACGCCGCCGAGCGCCCGTCAGGAGCGGACGCGCCAGCAGCTCCTACAGACTCAGCGACTCCTCGGCCACTGCCAGCAGAGGGAAAAGGTGCGGGTACTGGAGCGGGGATTGGGACTCTTCCGCTGAACTCCCCCGACCTACCCTCATTGAAGCACGCCGAGGGCGCTGGTCAACCCCCTTCGGAGGTCGGGCGCAAGCGCCCTTGACAAGCGCCATCGGCGTGCTGAGTTGCAGGTAGGTCGGCGGGTGGTGTGGGTGGCGAAACTTCACGCGATACGTCGCGGCCTAGCTCTATTACTTCTTAGTCATCACTGCTCTGTGCACAATAAGCGTCAAACAAATGCTTGCGATAGCAAACAGGCCAGAGACGAGAAAGACAGCTTGTCTAGTCAATACACCATAAAGAGCAGTTATAAACCCAGCCCCAATGCCAAAAATAACGACGCCAGAGGGCAGTTTCTGCTCAATCTTCCCGTCCTCGCCAATCCGTGTGCTGGTGTGAACCTCTTTGAGGCCGAGCACTCCTCGAACGTTATTGGCAATATCCCGCCTATACACAAAGAGAGCAGGAAAGGCAACTATCAAACCGATTCCAAAGCCGACTGCAAGGGCACCCAGCGCACTCATTTAGCAGACCCCCTCATGGCCAGCCACATCAAAGCCGACCCCAAGCAAATCATCAATACCGCCACCAATAATAAGAACTCCACCCGCTGGAGCAGTTACGGGCGGGGCTGCACTACCCACAACAACACCGGTTGACGTTGCCGCCACACCCTCAGTATCAAGAATCAAACCCGTCGTTTTGCAGTCTAGTGACTTAACAAAGTCATGGAAACGATCGCCAGCCGAGCCGATTACATTAATGTCAAATTCTATGGCATTCCCCTCCGGTGTATTTTCGACCCAGTCCTTTACCGCTCCGCCTATGTCTTCCCCTGCTTCGCTCGCGCATGCGCCGAGGACACAGACATCACGGCCGTTAAAGTCGTAACGAGCGAGCGGATTGTCCCAGACGTAGGGATAACGATCGGCCGAGACCCCTACTCCGAGGTGCCCCGCCACCGGATCTTCGGTCAGGAAGCTTCCGAGGCCGGGACTGTAAGAACGTACGCCCATCTGGATCAAACCGGTCGTCAGGTCGGCAGGTCTCTCGTAGGCGCCGAGGTAGCCCATTTCCTGGCTAGGCCCTGAGAGCTGCACTCCCCACGGGTCATAGCTCTGCCGGGATTCCACAGTCCCGGTCGGGCCAGTGATCGCCGCGATGTCGCCGTGGGCGTCTGAGAGCGGGTAGCTCGTCGCTTCGGCCGAGCGCTCCTCGAGCAGGCCTCCGGGCCCGGCGACGTAGCTCGTGGTGGTTTTGCCTTCGCCGTCGGCATCGTAGGTCGGCTTGTCGGAGAGGTCACCGTAGTGGACGACCCGGGTCACGGCGCCTGCTTTGCGTTCGCTCAGTCTCTCCAAAGCGTCGTAAGCGTAGCTGGCGGTTCCGGCGGGACCTTCGGCTTTGGCCAGATGGTCGAAGAGGTCCCATTCGTAGGTGGTTTCTTCTTCGCCTTCTTCGATGCCGGTCATGCGGCCGGCGTCGTCGTAGCTGTATTTGGCGCCGCTGGAAGCTTCGGTGAGCTGGTTCAGGGCGTTGAATTCGTAAGTCGTCCCGCCTGCTTCGGTGCGGTTGCCCGCTTTGTCGTAGCCGTAGGCCGTCGAACCTTCGCCGGGCGGGTTGAATTCGATGAGGCGTCCGAGTTTGTCGTAGGCGTAGGTGGTTTCGGTTTCGGCCCGGCTGTCTTTGCGGCTCGTGACGTTGCCTTCGGCATCGTAGGCGTATTTGAGCACTTCGAGGACCGTGCCGCCTTCTGCTTTCGAGGTTGTTTCGGCCAGGCGACCGGCGTCGTTGTAGGCGTTGGTCGTGGTCACGCCGTTGGGGCGTTTGACTTCGGTCAGGTCGCCTTCGGGGTCATAGGCGAAACTCAAGGCTTTGCCCTGGGGATCGGTCAGCGAGGTCATCTGCCCGAGTTTGTCGTATTCGTATTTGAGCGTTCCTCGGCCGTCTTCCTGTTTGGTCAGCAGGCCGCGGGAGTTGAAGGTGCGGGTCAGTGGCTGACCGCGACCGTCGTTGATCGAGGTGACCTTCCCGTCGCCGTTGTAGCCGATTTCAATTTTGTGACTTGCGGCATCGGTGGCGCTGGTACGCCGGTTGGCCGCGTCGTAGCCAAAGGAGCGCAGGGTCGAGTTGGCGCTGGCGATCGAGGTCAGGCGGTTCGCTGCGTCGTAGCCGTATTCGAGCGTGCCCGCAGCCGTCGTCTTCGCCGTCTCGTTGCCGGCAGCGTCGTAGGCGTATTTGGTCGTCTTTTCGAGCGGCTGAGCCACTTCGGTGAGGCGGCCGAGTTTGTCGTAGGCGTAGGTGGTTTTGTGGGTGAGCGGGTCGGTTACCGAGGTCAGGTCGCCGTTTGCGTCATAGCCGTATTTAGTCGTCACTTCCAGCGGCTCGGCGGCTTTGACCATGCGATTGAGCGCGTCGTATTCATAGGTGGTTTCGTATTCGCGCGGGTCGATCACGCTGGAGCGGTTGCCCCGGCTGTCGTAGCCGAAGGTCCAGTCCCCGCCTTCGGGGCGATCGACTTCGGTGAGTTGGTTGGCGGCGTCGTAGGCGTAGGTCGTTTCCTTGCCCCTGCGGTTGATGACTTTGGTCGGCTTGAGGTCGCCGTTGTAGGAGACTTTGATCTGCTGTTCTGCCGGATCGGTGTAGGTGGTCGGGCGCTCCATCGCGTTGCGTTCGATTTTCCAGATGTTTTCGCCAGGATCGGTTATTTGGGTCGGCAGGCCATTGGCGTCGTAGGCGTATTTCGTTTTGTTGCCTTCGGGCGTCGTGCGAGCAAGCATGTCGCCGAGCGCGTTGCGTTCGTAGCTTTCGGCTTTCAGGCCGGACAGGGTCTGGGAGGTCAGGTAGTTGCGGCTGTTGTATTCGAAGCTCGTTTTATGGCTGAGCGGGTCGGTGACGCTGAGCTCGTTGCCGCGCGAGTCGTAGCTGAGTTCGGTTTTGTGTTTGGCCGGATCGGTAATCGT
This sequence comes from uncultured Solirubrobacterales bacterium, assembly GCA_963812905.1. Taxonomy (GTDB): domain Bacteria; phylum Actinomycetota; class Thermoleophilia; order Solirubrobacterales; family 70-9; genus VRUE01. The sequence continues at coordinate 1,616,242 of CAWEWY010000003.1, read as the reverse complement.
CAGCGGCTGGCCCGATTCGTTGTAGATGAAGGTCGTTTCGCCTTTTTCGGGATCGGTGATCTTCGTCAGGTCGTTGGCTTTGGACCATTCGTAGCTCCAAACATCGCCGCGCGCGTCGGTGAAGCCGGTCAGGCGGTTCTGGCCGTCGTATTCGTATTTGCGTTCGCCGCCTTCAGGGTCTTTGACCGATGTGAGGTTGCCGGCTGCGTCGTGGCCGAAGGTCCATTTGCCCCCGCCCGGCTGCACGACTTCTGAGACGTTGCCAGCCGAGTCGTAGGCGGTCGTCGTTTTGTTGCCGAGCTGGTCGGTTTCGGAGACGACGCGGTCCTGGCCGTCGAAGCCGTAGGCGAGTTTGCCGCCCTGCGGTTCGGTGACGACCGTTTCGCCTTCTGAGTATTTGAGTTTCCAGAGATTTTCCAGGCCGTCTTTTTGTTCGATGATCCGGCCTTGGCCGTCGTAGACGTTTTTCAGGATCACGTTTTTGCGCGGATCGGTGATCGAGGTCAGCCGGTGGCTGGCGTCATAGGCGTATTTGGTCACGCCGCCCAGGGCGTCGGTAACGGATTCCAGGTCACCGGCTGCCGAGTAGGCGAATTTGACTTCGCGGCCGGTGGAGTCTTTGACGAGCTTGATGTGGTTGCTTTCGCTGTAGGTGAAGGTCAGCGTCTGAGCCGAGGGGTCGGTGATCGTGGAGAGGCGGCCGCTTTCGTTGTAGGCGTAGGTCGTTTTGAGGCCGTGGTCGTCGGTGATCGAGGCGATGCGGCCGCTCGAGTCGAAGGCATAGACGGTGTTCTGGAGGGTTGTCAGGCGGAAGGCGCCTTCGACCTTGGTCAGGGTGTCGGTAACACCCAAAGGCGCTTTGTAGCCGGTTTCCGTTTTTTCAAATAGGTCCTGGCGGCCGTCGGGGCGCACGATGAGCACTTCGCCCGATGCCTGTTCGCTGGCGTTGGCAAGGCCGCTCTGCGCCCAGCCCGGACCCATGCCGGTGTCGACACTGCTGGCGGAGCTGTAGGAGCGGGCGAATTCGAGCGGGACGCTGCCCTTGTTGGCGAGGAGGAGGTCACGGTGGGAGTAGTCAAGAGCTCCGGTCGCAAGGCTGACCGGATCGGCGCCCTTGCCACACTGAGACTTGCCCCGGCAGTGGCCGGCCAATTCGGGAAGTTCGGCCACCGGTTTCCAGCTCACGTTCGAGGTCACCGAGTCCCCGCAGCCAGCCGGCTTCGGGCCGCTGGAGCAGCCCCAGTCGTTGTTGGGCGCAGAGAGTTTGCCGGTGCCTTCATAGGAGAGGCCGCTTTCGTTGCTCCGAAACCGGTTCCATTCGATTTTGGGAGAGCCGGATTCGGTGACCATGACCGCGTACCCGTAGGAATGGGAGAAGGTCGAGTTGTGGATCGTCGGCGAGGAGCCGACGGCCCTGATCGCGCCGGTGTTGCAGCCGCCGCCGTAGCGGACTTCGGCGTGGTCGATCACCGAGGCGCCACTGCCGGGCGAAAACCAGATCGCGCACCATTCGCCGTTGGATTTTTCTTTGGCGCCGGTGAATATCACCGGTTCAGCGGAGGTGCCTTCGACGCTGAGGCTGCCTTTGACGGTCATGTCGGGGTTCCTGATGAGGACGCCTTTGGTGATGGTCAAGGTCGCACCGCTGGCCACGGTGACCGAGCCAGCGAACTTGACCGGGCTGCCGCCGTTGCTCCAGGTCTCGGAGTGGGCGACGGTGCCGCTCAGCACGATGACGTTTGCGGTGTTGGCGCTCAGCGTGTTGGCGGTGATGTCGCCGGGGATGTCGGCCCCCGCGTAGGTGAACGCGGCTTCGGTGGTTGCGGTGATCGTGTTAGCGCCCAAGGTTTTCCCGGTGACCGTGCCGGTGCTGGTGATGTTGACGTAGATGCCGTTGGGGCCGCCTTCGACTTCGTTGCCGTGGATGTTGACTTCGCCGGTCTGGGTGCCGATGGCTTCGTAGAAGATGCCGTAGCTGCCGCTGCCTATGATCCGGTTGCTGGAGATTTCGGGGCTACCGCCTTCGGGCACCTTGATCGCGTAGCCGTAGGAGTGGGAGAAGGTCGAATTCTTGATCGTCGGCGAGGAGCCTTTGATCCCGATCACCCCGGTGTTGCAACCGCCGCCGTATCTCAGTTCGGCGTGGTCTATCACCGAGGCGCTGCTTCCCGATTGGAAGCTGATCGCGCACCATTCGCCATCGGTTTTTTCTTTGGTGCCGGTGAAGATCACCGGTTCTTTGGAGGTGCCTTCGACGTTGAGCGTGCCTTTGACCGTCATGTCGGGGTTCCTCATGAGAACGCCTTTGGTGATCGTCAGAGTCGCGCCGCTTGCCACGGTGATCGAGCTTGCGAACTTGACCGGAGTCCCGCCGTTGTTCCAGGTCTCGGAGTGGGCGACGGTGCCGCTCAGCGTGATCACGTTCGTAGTGTTGGCGCTCAGCGTGTTGGCGGTGACGTCATCGGGGATGTCGGGGCCTGAGTAGGAGAGCGCTACTTCACTGGTTTTGGTCACCGTGTTGGCGTCCAGGGTTTTCCCGGTGACCGTGCCGGTGCTGGTGACGTTGACGTAGATGCCGTTGTTCCCGCCTTCGATTTCGTTGCCGTGGATGTTGACTTCGCCGGTCTGGGTGCCGGTGGCTTCGTAGAAGATCGCGTAGGTTTCGCCCGTGAGGAGGCGATTGTTGGCGATTTCGGGGCTACCGCCTTCGGGCACCTTGATCGCGTAGCCATAGGAGTGGGAGAAGGTCGAATTCTTGATCGTCGGCGAGGAGCCGTAGATCCCGACCGCGCCGGTGTTGCAGCCGCCGCCGTACTTGATTTCGGCGTGGTCGATCACCGAGGTGCTGCTGCCAGGCGAAAACCAGATCGCACACCATTCGCCATTGGATTTTTCTTTGGCGCCGGTGAAGACCACCGGTTCTTCGGCGGTGCCTTCGACATTGAGGATGCCTTTGACGGTCATGCCCCCGACTTTGAGCACGACGCCGGGTTCGACTTTGACGGTTACGCCTGCCTGGATCGTCGGGCTGCCGGTGTAGGGGTTGCTGGCGGCCGTGAGCGTCATGTTTTCTTTGATGGTTTCGGGCAGGACCGTGGCGGAGGCCGTTGACGGTGCAAGCAAAAGAGGGGCCAGCACGAAGACAAGCGCGCTGGAGCAGGCCAACCGTCGGTGGCGATGTTTTCCCGCGCGCCGCTCCAGCCGTGCCCTCATCAAGCTTCCTTTGCCCATATCCCCTGCTCCTCTTTGTAGATCGCTCTCTGCAGTTCCCATATCAGCTTTAGAACGTTCCCAATCAGCCGCGAGTTTTTATCAGAGCCTCGGGACAAGAAGCTTGCAGCGCAAACATTTCGAGGCTTCAGCGCCCTAGCTGTAGATGCCAGCCACGTTGTTCCCGGCGAGCTCACGTAGCCGCTGCAATCGGCGGCCGGTGGCCGAGGGCGCCGTGTCGTCGCCTGAAGTTGTAGCGCTCGATCCAGCCGGAGAGAGCTTTGGCCCTCTCCGGCGAGGAACCGTAGACGGCGGCATATGCCCACTCGCGCAGCATCGTGCGGATGAAGCGCTCCGCCTTGCCGTTGGTCTGGGGTCGGTAAGGCTGGGTGCGGATGTGGCGGATCCTCATCGCCCTGCAGGCGAGGGCATGGGCGGTAGAGCGATAGGCGGAGCCGTTGTCGGTCATCAAGCGCTCGACCGCGATGCCGTGGGAGCGGTAGAAGGCGACTGCTCGCTTCAGGAAGCCGATCACGGTCTTCGTCTTCTCGTCGGACAGCACCTCGGCGTAGGCCAGACGAGTGGCGTCGTCGACGCAGACGTGTACGCACTCCCAGCCGACCTGGCGGCGCTTTACCCCGGCGGCATCGAGCTTGGTGATGTCTCGACGCCGTTTGCGGCCGACGATTCGGTGCCCGGCGCCATGCGGGCCGATCCGACCGAGCTTCTTGACGTCGATGTGGATCAGCTCACCGGACGGGCGCGCTCGTAGCGGCGGATTGGTTCCTCGGCGTCCAGGCGGCTGAGCTTGCCGAGGCCGATTCGCTTGAGGACGGCGGAGACGGTCGAGGTCGCCATCTCCAGGGTCTCGGCGATCTCGGGGCCGGTCATTCGCAGCCGTCGCAGGGCGGCGATCGCCTCGACCCGCTCGGGCGGGGTGGTGTTGTGGACACGCTTGGGGGCGGAACTACGGTCGAGCAGCCCTGCCTCCCCTTCGGAGCGGTAGCGGCGCACCCACTTGCCGGCGGTCTTCGCGCTCACTCCGGCGGCCTCGGCCGCCTCCGTGAGCGCACCCCTCCTCGAGCACTCGCCTGACCATGATCGCCCTGCCCTTCGGGCCGAGGGGCGCGTTAGCGTGGAGCTTCATCCGGTTTCCTCCTTGAGCTGGGGCTTTGACACCGCCAGCCTCCAAGGAGGGCCGGATGAACAACGTGGTTAGGAACTACACCTAGGAGGGCTTCAGCGCCTCGATCAGCTTGGTCACGCGGGCCGTCTCCTTCGCTCCACAGCGCGACAACGCCGCCGAGCGATCAGCAATGTGAATCTGGATTCACTATCCTGCCCCGCGGTGCTCGAGCTGCGCGAGATCAGCAAGTCCTACCCGCAGGGGGGAGACCTGGTCGAGGTGCTCCACGGCGTCTCGCTGGAGATCCGGCCCGGCAAGCTGGTTGCGATCGTCGGCCCCTCCGGCAGCGGCAAGAGCACGCTGCTCAACCTGATCGGCGCGCTCGACGTTCCCAGCGCCGGCCGGCTGCTCTTCGACGGTCGTGAGATCGGCGGCCTCAGCGCCAGGGACCGGGCCCGCTTCCGCGCCGGCAACCTCGGCTTCATCTTCCAGTTCTTCAACCTGCTGCCGGGGCTGAGCGCCCGCCAGAACATCGAGCTGGCGGCGGCGATCGCCTCCCTGGACAAGGCGACGGCTCGCTCGCGGGCGGGCGACCTGCTTGAGCGGGTGGGCCTGGGCGAGAAGGCCGAGGCGCCGGCTCGCAATCTCAGCGGCGGCCAGATGCAGCGGGTCGCGATCGCCCGCGCGCTCGTCAACGAGCCACGGCTGATCCTCGCCGACGAGCCGACCGGCAACCTCGACCAGCGCAACGCCCACGCAATCCTGGAGCTGCTGCGCCAGCAGACCGACGGAGACCGGTCGGTGGTGATGGTCACCCACGACCACGACCTCGCCGAGCGCTACGCCGACGAGATCGTCTCCCTCGTCGATGGCCAGATCGAGAACCTGACCGAGGCAGGCACGAACGGGGGTCGGCGCAGCAGCGTGGTCTCCGGGCTCGTCTCTCTAATTCGCAGATGATCAGGTCGATCCGTTCGCAGGCGCACCTGACCGCCCTGCTGACGCGCCACCTGCTGCACACGATGCGGCGCCAGCGGGCGCGGGCCGCGGTGCTCTGGGCCGCCCTCGCCCTGGCGCTCGGGATCGGCGTCGGCCTGCTCGCCTTCATGACCAGCATCGAAGACTCCTACCGCCAGCGCGGCGAGGCGGTGGGCGGGGTCTCCGACGTGCAGGTGGAAGCGATCGGCGGCTCCTCGCTGCGGGCGGGGCTGGCAAAGAGGCTGGATCGGATCGGCGGGACCCGCTACGCGATCCCGATGGCCCAGCAGCGGGTCACGCTCGCGGCCGGGGGGAACAGGGTCGTCGCCACCGCGATCGGGGTCGACCGCTCCGCCCGGCGCCTGCGCAGCGCCGTGCAGCGGGACCTGAAGCTGCCGCGCGGGGGCTCCGCGAAGCCGGGCCTGGCGCTGCCGACCGGGCTCGCCGCGGAGCTCGGCGTGCGGAGGGGCGAGAGGATCAGGCTCTTCGCCTACCGGCGCTCGCCGCGACTGCGGGTGGCGCGGGTGGTCGACGTCGGCCCGGCGATCGAGGACGTCATCACCCTGCCCCGCGACCGGCTCGAGGCGCTGCGCGGCGCCCCCGGCCAGCCGACGATCGTCTACGTGAAGCTGGCGCCGGGGACGACCGTCGACGCGTTCGAGCGGCGCGCCGCGAGCCTGCTCCCCGACAACGCCGTCCTGACCACGCCCAATGGCAGCCAGGGAGAGCTGGACCACGTCCTCGACTTCACCGTGCGGGCGCCGACCTTCGTCTTCGGCATGGTCGTGCTGGCGATCGCGGCGCTGCTGATCTACGTGCTGCAGCTAATGCGGATGCTGGAGCGCCAGGAGGACCTCGGCCTGCTGCGCGCGCTCGGCTCGCGACGGGCGCCGCTGATCCTCGCCGAGAGCCTGATCCTCTGTGGCTTGCTCATCGCCGCGATCGGGCCGGGAGTCCTGATCGGCACTCCGATCGCCCGCTACCTCTCTTCCCAGGTGCCCAGCTACCTGACCGACGTCTTCGGCTTCAACATGCAGGTCGCGGTGCGCCCCGACGTGGTCGCCGCCGCTGCCGCGGTCGCGCTGCTCGTAGGCATCGCGGCGACGATCGGGGCGCTGGCCTCGGCCCGCGGTTCGATCGCCGACCAGCTCGGCCGCTCCCCCCAGGCCGGGGCGACCGTGACCTCGGCAATCTCGCTGCGGGCGGCGCTCGGCCTGCTCGCCGGAGGAGGGGCCTGCCTGGCGCTCGGCCTGCTGATCGCCAAAGCCGGGGTCTTCCCGGCCGCCGCCGTGACGGTCCTGCTTGGCCTGGCGCTCGCCACGCCCGGGCTGGTCGGGCTGGTCGCGATCGCGCTAGGGCAGCGCGAGCACGGCGGCTCCAAGGTCGCCCTCGTTGCCCGCGGCGCGGTCGAGGCAAACCCGCGCCGCGCCGCGCTGGCGGCGGCGATCATGGCGCTCGGCGTCGCCGCCGTGGTGCCCCCGCAGCTCGCCGAACACGCGCTCCTCGACCGGATCGACCGCCTCAACCGGGTGATCCGCCCCGGGGCGCAGGACCTGCTCGCCTCCGACGACGCCTTCGCCAGCGTTCCGGTCGACCTCTCCTATGGGCGGCGGGCGCTGCGCGACAAATCGACGCTGTCGCGTGCTGTCGCCTTTGCCTTTGTCCCCTACGAGGGCCGCAAGATCGAGGTGCGGGGGCTGGTGCCCAGCACGCGCGGGGGGATCATCCGCCCCGGCACGGGCCTTCCCCAGCAATACCCGCTGCTGCGCGAACACCCGCGCGGCGTGCTGGTCTCCCGGGTGATGGCCGCCGGGCTGGGCATCGAGTCCGGCGAAGACATTCTGCTGCCGACCGCGAGCGGCCCGCGGAAGTTGCGCGTCCTCGGCGAAGTCGAGGACTTCGCCTGGCCCTCGGGCACCGTCTACATGAAGCTCGATCGCTACCGGCGGCTCTACCGCACCGATGCCGTCAGCGCCCTCGCCGTCGACCGCAGGGGCAAGGTGGACCGCGCCGCCCTGCGCGGGCTTGCGCCGCTGCACGCGATCAGCGGTGCCGAATTCAAGGGCCGCATCGACGCGCAGATGGAGAAGAGCACGCAGGGAATGCTGGCGATGCGGGCGCTGACCCTGATCGCGGCGCTGGTCGCGGTCGGCGGGATCGTCACCACCTCGGTCTTCGCGCGGCGGCGGGAGTGGGCGGTCCTGCGGGCGATGGGGATCGGCAACGCCGGGCTGCTCGCGGCGCTGGCCCTGGAGACGCTGCTGGTGATGAGCCTCGGTGCCGTCTGCGGAGCGATCGGCGGGATCGTCAGCTACCGCGGGCCGACCCTCGGCTTCCTCGAAGCGCAGGGGTACGTGATCGGCAACGCCACGCCACTTGGCGGCGTCGCGGTCGTGGTCGTCGTCGCGGTCGTGGTCGGGGCGCTCGCAGCGGCGCTGCCGGCCTGGCTGACTGCCCGCGCCCCGCTCGCCGACGCCCTCTCCTACGAGTAGGCCGATGCCACCCAGCCGATCTCGCACAGCCGCGCAGACCGCGCACCGCTCGCGTGGCGACGCCACCCGCGAGCGATTGCTGGGCGCCGCAGTCGAGCTGCTCGAGGAGGGTGGCTACGCGGCGGCTTCCGTCGCGGCGATCACGGCCCGGGGCGGGGTGGCCGCGGGCGCCCTGTACAGGCATTTCCCGTCCAAGGCGGAGCTGTTCGTCGAGGTGTTCCGCACCATGGCCGAGCATCAGCTGGCCGCGTTGTATGAGGCCAGCGCCGGCCCGGACTCGGCAGCCGAAAAACTGGATGCGATCGTGCGCGAGTTCATGAGCGGGGCGCTGGCCCAGCCGCGGCTGGCCTGGGCGCTCGGCTACGAGCCGGTCGACCCGCTGGTCGACGCCGAGCGGCTCGCCCACCGCCAGACATACCGCGAACGGCTCGCCGACCTGCTCCGGATCGGCATCGCCAACGGCGAGATGCCCGAGCAGGACGCCGACCTGACGGCCGCCGCGTTGATCGGCGCGATCAGCGAGGCGCTGGTCAGCCCACTCTCCCCGATTGCGGGAGAGGACATCCCGGTCGAGGAGCTGATCGGCTCGCTGTCGAGCTTCTGCCGCCGTGCGATCGGGACCGCCAAACGCTGAGGATCAGGGCCCCTGCGCCGGCTGGCTGAGCGCGCGGCGCACGAGCTGGAAGGCCATGAACAGCGCCAGGGCGGCGAAGGAGAGCTGCAGGACGCGCTCGGGGACGCTGTTGGCGATGCGCGACGCCGATCAGGACCCCGAGCGGGGAGAGGGCGCCGATGACGAGGGCGTTGCGGAGGTTGACGTTGCCGTAGGAGCTCTGGCGGAAGGCCCCGACCAGGGCGACGATGACGATCATCAGCAGCGAGGTCGACTCGCCCTCGACCTGGGTGAGGCCGAGGAAGATCGTCAGCGCGGGGACGAAGAGGATGCCGCCGCCGACGCCGACGATGCCGCCGGTGAAGCCGCCGGCCACCGCGATCAGGGCGGCGATCAGCTCATCCATGCCCGGCTCGGATCACGAGAGGATCAACTCGATCGCGATGGCGACCAGCAGGGCGGCGAAGAGGAGGGAGACGGTGCGCTGGGAGATGCGCTGCTGCACCGTCGTCCCGATGAGGACGCCGAGGACCGCCGGAATCGAGAGCCAGAGGCCGGTGAGGACGTGGACGTTGCCGTAGATCCCCCCCTGCGCCAGCGTGCCGAGCAGGCCGATCAGGACGATCGCCGCCAGGCTGGTGCCGGTGGCGAGGCGCTCGCCGTAGCCGAACCAGAAGATCAGCAGGGGGACGATGATCGTGCCGCCGCCGACGCCGAAGAGCCCGCTGAAGGCCCCCGCCAGGGTGCCGATCGCGGCGAGCTTGAGTGCGGGGTGGGAAGGCAGGGCGGGCTCCGACGCCATCGTGCCGCGATACTAGATGTCGTGTCTGCTGGAGCAGAGACGGGGGGTGGCAGCGCGGGGCTCGCGCTGCTGCGAGCCCCTGCGGGCCGATCCCGCGCGCGCCGCGATCCTCACCGACGTCGACGGCACCCTGGCGCCGATCGTCGATCGTCCCGAGCAGGCGGCGGTGCCGGCGGCGGCAACGGAGCTGCTCGGCGCGCTGAGCGAGCGCTTCGGCCTGGTCGGCTGCATCTCCGGGCGCCAGGCGCTGGAGGCGCGGCGGCTGGTCGGGGTGGAGGGCATCGCCTATGCCGGCAACCACGGCTTCGAGCTGCTGCTGCCCGGGCGAGGAGGAGCCGCGGCTCGACCCGGCCGTGGCCGGCCGCGAGGCGCGACGCGGCGGACTTCCTCGCCTCGCTGGACGCCGGGGAGCTGGCGGCCGCCGGCCTGCGCCGCGAGGACAAGGGCCCGATCCAGGCCCTGCACTGGCGCGGCGCGGAGGACGAGCGCGGCGCGGAGGCGCGTGCCCACGAGATCGCCGCCGAGGCCGGACGGGCGAAACTCGAACCGCGCTGGGGCCGCAAGGTGCTGGAGCTGCGGCCGGTCGGCGGCGGCGGCAAGGACGCGGCGGTGGCCGCGCTGCTCGCCACCGACGGCGTCACCGCCGCGATCTACGCCGGCGACGACCGCACCGACCTAGACGCCTTCCGCCGCCTGCGCGAGCTTCGCGACGAAGGCGAGCTGGCGACCGCCGTCTGCGTCGGCGTGATCTCCCCGGAGGCGCCGCCGGGACTGGCCGAAGAGGCGGACCTGCTCGTCGACGGGCCGCCCGGGTGGCTGGCGATGCTCGAGGCGCTGGCGGAGTAGCGATGCCCTACACCGACCTGCTCCGGGTAACCGTCCTGCTCACCGGCGCCGAGGCGACGGCCCTCGCCGCGATCGCCGCGGTCGCGGCCAACCGCAGCACCGACACCACGACCCTGATCGATCGCGGCAGCCTGGTGGCTGATCGCCGTCGCCGTCGGCTTCTACCTGGGCCGGCCCGGTCGCGCCGCCGACGCCCTCCGCGACACCCTCGCCCGCGCCCGCACCGCCACCTCCCTCCCACCGGAGACCCCGGCCCGCATCGCCTTCGGCCGCCTCTGGCCAATCGGGCTGACCGCCATAGCGGCAGGGGCGCTGGGAATCTTCTTCCCCGGCGTAGCGGCGGTGGGCGCCGGCTACGCCCTCCTCGTCTCCCTCGCCTGGCACACCCGAGAGGCCGCAGTCCTGGCCATCGAGCAACGCGACGGCGTCAAGTTCTACGTCGTCCCCAACTCCGCCCTGCGCCCCATCCAGCTCGTAAGGACGCCGGGCCTTCGCAGCTCACCCATCCGCTAGTCGCGGCGGGTGGCATCGATCTGGGGGACCACCCCCGAGGAGGCGGCGCAGCCGCCCCCGCAGCGGGGTGGTGGCACCAGATCGGTGACAGGGCCCGCCGCGCCTACCCCTTCAGCAGCTTCTTGAAGTCCCGCCAACCGCGGGTGTTGGCGACTTTGTCCGCGGTGAGCCAGGCCCGGCGCGCCGTCGCCACCGCGTAGGCCATGTTGTCCGAGCGTCTCGACCCCGTGGGCGTCGGTGTTGAGGACGATCGTCACTCCGGCTTCCGACGCCAGCCGGGCGTGGTGCTCGGAGAGGTCGCGGCGGTTGGGGTTGCCGTTGATCTCCAGCATCGTGCCGGTGCGGGCCGCCGCCTCGGCCACGGCCTCGACGTCGATCCCGTAGGGCTCGCGGCGGCCGAGCAGGCGGCCGGTGAGGTGGCCGATGCAGTCGACGTGGGGGTTCTCGATCGCCGCCAGGACGCGGGCGGTCATCTCCTTCTCGGAGATCGCGAAGGAGGTGTGGACGCTGGCGACGACCCAGTCGAGCGCCTCGAGCAGGTCGTCGGGGTAGTCGAGCGCCGCCGTCGAGGCCGATGTTGACCTCCGAGCCGGCGAGCAGGCGGAAGCCGCGCTTGCCCTCGTTCCAGGCCTCGATCTCGGCGATCCGCTCCCAGAGCCGCTCAGCCGTGACGTGGTCGCCGAAGCCGTGGCTGGCCGAGTGGTCGGTGATCGCCATGTAGGCGTAGCCGCGCTCGCGGCCCGCCGCGGCCATCTCCTCGAGCGTGTTGCGACCGTCGGAGAGGGTCGTGTGGGAGTGCAGGTCGCCGCGGACGTCGTCGAGCGCGACCAGCTCGGGCAGCTTCCCCTCGCGCGCGGCCTTCAGCTCACCGCGGCCCTCGCGCAGCTCGGGCTCGATGTAGGCGTAGCCGAGGCGCTCGTAGACGGCCTCCTCGCTCGCGCAGAGCTCGACCTCGCCGCTCTCGACCTCGGTGATCCCGTGCTCGGAGACCGAGAGGCCGCGCGCCACCGCCTCCTCGCGCAGCTGCACGTTGTGGGCCGCCGAGCCGGTGAAGTGCTGGAGCAGGTTGCCGAAGGCCTGCGGGGCGACGATGCGCAGGTCGACCGAGATCCCGTTGTGGGTCTGCGCCCGCACGCCGTTGGGCCCGGGTTTGCCCGCGGCGGCGATCAGCGGGCTGGCGACGAGCGCCTCGGCCAGCGCGGTCGGCTCCTCGGCGGTCGCGATCAGGTCGATGTCCTTGCAGGTGTCGGCCCAGCGGCGCACCGAGCCGGCCACCTCGACCCGGTCGGCGGCGGGGTGCTCGCGCAGCAGCGGCCGCCAGCTCCTCGGCGATCGGCCGGGCCATCGAGAGCAGCACCCGGCCGGAGCCCTCGCCGGGCTCGCCGAGGCGCTCGAGCCCGGCGAGCACGTTCTCCTCCGCCTTCGGCCCCAGCCCCTTCAGCTCGCGGATGCGCTGCTCCTCGGCCGCCTCCTTGAGATCGTCCAGCGTGGCGACGCCGAGCTCCTCGAAGAGGCGCCGAGCCGTCTTCGCCCCCACCCCCGGCACCCGCGTCACCTCGATCAGCGTCGCCGGGAACTTCGCCTTCAGCTTCACCGCCGCGGGGATCTCGCCGGTCTCGACCAGCGCGTCGATCTTTTCCGCCAGCGTCTTGCCGACGCCGGGGACCTCGGTCGCCCGCCCCGCCGCGGCGAGGTCGGCGACCGAGACCGGGCTTTCGCGGATCGCCTTCGCCGCGGTGGTGTAGGCGAGCACCCTGTATTTGACCGCGCCGTCGAGCTCGTAGAGCACGCCCAGCTCGTCGAAGGCGGCGGCGATCTCGGCGTTGGTCACCCTCGGCAAGCTAGCGGGCAGAGGCGGCCTTCAGCCGTCGCTGAGCTTCGTCAATAGCATCGCCCGCGCAAATGCCCGAGAGCAATCCCGAGCGAGGCCCCGTCTGGCTCGTCCTCCCCACCTACGAAGAGGCGACGAACATCGAGCGGCTGGTCGCCGAGGCGCGCGCCAAGCTGCCGGCCTCGCGCCCAGGTCCTGATCGTCGACGACAACTCGCCCGACGGGACCGGCGAGATCGCCGCGCGGCTCGCGGAGGAAGACGAGGCGATCCACTTCCTGCACCGGCCGACGAAGGAAGGCCTCGGCCCGGCCTACATCGCCGGCTTCCGTGCGGCGCTGGCCGGGGGCGCGGGGCTGATCGTCGAGATGGACGCCGACTTCTCCCACGAGCCGGCCTACCTGCCGCGGCTGCTCGAGGCCGCCGAGCGGGCCGACGTCGTGATCGGCTCGCGCTACGTGCCCGGCGGCGGGCGTGACCGACTGGGGCGCGCTGAGGCGCGCGATCAGCCGCGGCGGCAGCGCCTACGCGCGCTTCGTCCTCGGCCTCGGACGTGCGCGACCTGACCGGCGGCTTCAAGTGCTTCCGCCGCGAGGTGCTGGAGGCGATCGACCTCGACGCGGTGCGCTCGCGCGGCTACGCCTTCCAGGTCGAGATGACCTACCGCGCGATCGAGCTCGGCTTCGACGTGGTCGAGGTGCCGATCGTCTTCCGCGACCGCCAGGCCGGCGCCTCGAAGATGAGCCGCTCGATCGTCGCTCGAGGCGATCTGGCGGGTGCCCCTGCTGCGCTTCGGCCGGTGAGCGAGCAGGGCGCTCCGCAGCGGCCCTTGCCGAGGCCTCGCTATACTTTCTGAAGTATTGAGCGCTGAACCTCGATTCCCAGGAGACCGATTCCAGTGACAGGCAAGCTCCACGACGTGACAGACGACACCTTCAAGTCCGAGGTCCTCGACGCCGACGGGTCCCGTGCTCGTCGACTTCTGGGCCCCCTGGTGCGGTCCCTGCCGCGTCGTCCACCCGGTGCTCGAGGAGATGGACGCCGAGCGCGAGGACCTGAAAATCGTCAGCGTCAACGTCGACGAGAACCAGCAGACCGCCGCCCAGTACGAGGTCCTCTCGATCCCGACCCTGATCCTCTTCAAGGACGGGGCGATCGCCAAGAAGGTGATCGGAGCGATGCCCAAGCGTCGCCTCGAGGCCGAGCTGGAGCCGGCGCTCGCCTAGCGGGCGAGCGCGCCGATGCCATGCCCTTCGTTCACGTCGACTGGTTCGAGGGCCGCTCCGACGAGCAGAAGGCGGAGATCGCCAAGCGGATCGAAGCGGCGCTGGTCGAGGTGGCCGGCGTCGCCCCCGAGCACTGCTGGGTGAAGTTCTCCGACTCGAAGAAGACCGACTTCATCATCGGCGAGCCGGCCGAGACTGAGCCCGGCCCCGAGCTGGGCGACGTCGCGGCGAAGCGCATGAACTTGACCATGGCCGATGCATCGATATAGGCAAACCCATTCATCGGGCTGCTCGGTCAGACAACGTCTTCCCGGACTTCTTCCAACGCCCGCGTGCCCGGATAGGGATCGTCGGGGTCGAAGGGTGGGAGCGGTCCCGCAGCCTCGAGAGCCTCTGCCATCGAAACCTTTGGCCACTCAATCCCTTCCCGTTCGAATTCCGCGATCGCCCTCGCGGTATCGTCGGGACGAAGCTCGCGGGCGCCGCGGAGGGCGAGCTCTCGGACCAGGCGCGACTCGGGCATGTCGCCCAGCTCGCGGCGAGCGGCGGCTATCGCAGCGGTCAGCTCGGGGTCCGTCGTCAGGGCTATGCGCCGGTGTTTGGTTGGCATCGAGAGGTAGTGTATCACCGGAGGTGTGACAGTAATTTGGGTGGCGGCCATGCCCCTCTTAAGGGTTTGGAAGGCAAAACTCTCCCCCCTGCCCTGTGTATCCGACTTCTCAAGTGCGCTCAACGGCGATGCGGAGCTCGCGGCCGTCGATCTTGGCCGCGGCGCCATCGGCGGCGTCGTAGGCGATCGAGGTGGCGAGGACCTCGCCGGCTATGTAGGGCTCGTGCTCGCGGGCGGCGGCGAGGAGCTCGTCGTCGCCGCCGAGGGCGAGCTCGATCCGGTCGGAGATGTCGAGGCCGGCGGCTTTGCGGGCGTTCTGGACGGCGTGGACGATCTCGCGGGCGAGGCCCTCGCGGCGCAGCTCGTCGTCGAGCTCGAGCTGCAGGGCGACCGCGTGGCCGGCCTCGGCCTCGACCTCGTAGCCCTCCAGCGGCTGCAGGGCGAGGGTGACCTCGTCGGGGCCGATCGTGTGCTCGTCGCCGTCGACGTTGATGCCGATCCTCGCCGCCGTCGGCCATCACCTTGGCGACGTGGACGGGGTCGAGCGCCTCGACCGCGGCGGCGACCTGCGGCATCCGCTTGCCGAAGCGCGGGCCGAGCGCCCGGTAGTTGGGCTTGACCGCGTAGCTGACCAGGTCGGCCTCCTCGGAGACGAAGTCGAGCTCCTTGACGTTGAGCTCGGCGGTGACCAGGTCGGCGCGGGCCTCGATCGCCGCGCGCTCGGCGTCGTTGGCGACGATCACGGCGCGGCGCAGCGGCTGGCGCACCTTGGCCTTGGCCTGGGCGCGGGCGGCGCGGCCGAGCTCGACCGTGAGGCGGACCGCCTCCATCGCTGCCTCGAGGTCGGGGTCGGCGAGCGCCGGGTCGGGCGCGGGGAAGTCGCGCAGGTGGACCGAGTCGGGCAGCTCGCCCAGCTCTTCGCCCTCGCCGCCCGCCAGGTTGAGGTGGATCTCGTCGGCGAGGAAGGGCGTGAAGGGGGCGAGCAGCGCCGCCGTCTCCAGCAGGCAGTGGCGCAGGGTCGCGAAGGCGGCGCGGTCGCCCTCCCAGAAGCGGCGGCGCGAGAGCCGCACGTACCAGTTGGAGAGCTCCTCGACGTACTCGGCGATCGCCCGGCCGGCGGCGGTGCAGTCGAAGTCGTCCATGTGCTCGCGCACGGTCGCGATCGTCGCCTGCAGCCTGCGAGAGCGCCCAGCGATCGAGGTCCTCCATCTCGCTGACTTCGCCTTTATTCGCCATGCGGCGAAGAACGACGAAGTCAGCGACTCGTCGAAGTCGGCCGGGCCGAGGTTCTCGGCGTTGGCGTAGAGGACCCAGAAGGAGTACGTGTTCCAGAGGGTGAGGAGGAACTGGCGGACCGATTCGCCGACCGTGTCGACCGAGAAGCGGTAGCCCGACCAGGGCTGCTGGGCGGTCAGGTAGTACCAGCGGAAGGCGTCGGCGCCGTGGGCGTCGATCACCTCCCAGGGCTCGACCACGTTGCCCTTGCTCTTCGACATCTTCTGCCCCTCGGGGTCGAGGATCAGGCCGAGGCAGACGCAGTTGCGGTAGCTGGACGTGTCGAAGAGCAGGGTCGACTCGGCGAGCAGCGTGTAGAACCAGCCGCGGGTCTGGTCGATCGCCTCGCAGATGAAGTCGGCGGGGAAGCGCTCCTCGAACAGCTCCTCGTTCTCGAACGGGTAGTGGAACTGGGCGAAGGGCATCGCGCCGCTGTCGTACCAGGTGTCGATCACCGACTCGACCCGGCGCATCTCGCCGCCGCAGTCGCTCGCAGTCGAGCGTCACCTCGTCGATGTAGGGCCGGTGCAGGTCCTCGGGCACCTCGCCCCTGGCGCGCTCGCGCAGCTCGGCGACCGAGCCGGCGCAGAAGCGCCCGTCGCAGTCCTCGCCGGTGCACTCCCAGATCGGCAGCGGCGTGCCCCAGTAGCGGTCGCGCGAGAGCGCCCAGTCGACGTTGTTCTCCAGCCACTTGCCGAAGCGGCCGGTCTTGATGTGCTCGGGGTGCCAGCCGATCGTCTCGTTGTTGGCGAGCAGCTGGTCGCGGACCTGCGAGGTGGCGACGTACCAGCTCGACTTGGCGTAGTAGAGGAGCGGCGTGCCGCAGCGCCAGCAGTGCGGGTAGGCGTGCTCGTAGACCTGCTCGCGGAAGAGCAGGCCGCGCGTGTCGAGGTCGTCGATCAGCGCCCGGGTGACCTCGGGATCCTTGACGAAGTGGCCCTCGAAGCCGCTGACCCGGCCGTCGAAGTGGCCGTCGAGGCCGACCGGGTTGTAGAGGGTGCCGTGGCTGGTCGGGTCGAAGATCCCGTTCTCGGCGGCGACCGCGTAGTCGTCCTCGCCGAAGGCGGGGGCGATGTGGACGAGGCCGGTGCCGTCCTCGGTGGTGACGAACTCGCCGGCGAGGACGCGGAAGGCGTTTGCGGGGCCGCCGTCGGAGAGCTCGAAGACCGGGCCGCGGTAGCGGGCGCCGACGAGGTCCGAGCCGGAGACGCGCCCCAGAACCTCCGCCCCCTCGCCCAGCACCTTCTCCAGCAGCGGCTCGGCGACGATCAGGGTCTCATCGCCGACCCGTGCCTTCACGTAGGTGACGCCGGGCGCCGCGGCGACCGCGACGTTCCCGGGCAGCGTCCACGGCGTCGTCGTCCAGACCAGCAGCGACTCGCCGGTCTCGCTCCCGTCCTCGGCCGAGCAGCGGGAAGCGCACATATATGGAGGGGTCCTCGACGTCCTTGTAGCCGAGCGCCACCTCGTGCGAGGAGAGCGCGGTGCCGCAGCGCGGGCAGTAGGGGACGACCTTGTGGCCCTCGTAGAGGCGGTCTTTGTCCCAGAGCTGGCGCAGCGACCACCAGACCGACTCGATGTAGTCGTCGTCGAGGGTGACGTAGGGGTCGTCGAGGTCGATCCAGAAGCCGATCCGCTCGGTCAGCCGGTTCCACTCCTCGACGTACTCGAAGACCGACTCGCGGCAGCGCTGGTTGAACTTGTCGATGCCGAACTCCTCGATCTCCTGCTTGGAGGAGATGCCGAGCTGCTTTTCGACCTCGATCTCGACCGGCAGGCCGTGGCAGTCCCAGCCCGCCTTGCGCGGCACCCGGTAGCCGCACATCGCCTTGTAGCGCGGGTAGATGTCCTTGAAGACGCGGGAGAGGACGTGGTGGGAGCCGGGGCGGCCGTTCGCCGTCGGCGGCCCCTCGTAGAAGCTCCAGATCTCGGCCCCCTCGCGCTGGGCGAGCGAGCGATGGAAGACGTCGCGCTCGCGCCAGCGCGCGAGCACGCGCTGCTCGAGCTCGGGGAAGGACTGCTTGGTGTCGACGGGGCGGAAGCCGGGCATGGACGGGTGATTCTAGGAGCGGGCAGGCGGGCGGCCCCCGTTCGCTCTAGGCTCTTCGCCGCATGCCCGCCTACGACCTGAACGGAAAGGTGGCGCTGGTCACCGGTGCCGCCCGCGGGATCGGCTTCGAGACGGCGCGCCAGATGCACGTGCGCGGCGCCTCGGTCGCGGTCGTCGACCTCGACGCCGACGAGGCGCGCGAGGCGGCCGAGCGGATCGGCGAGCGCGCGATCGGGATCGCCGCCGACGTCACCGACGCGGGGGCGATGCGGGCCGCGGTCGCGGAGACGGTCGAGCGCTTCGGCGGCCTCGACGTGGCGATGGCCAACGCCGGCCTCGCGCCGCCCTCGATAGCGACGATGCGGTCGGTCCCTGCCGAGGAGTGGGAGCGGGTGGTCGAAGTCAACCTCTTCGGCGTCTGGCACACGGTGCGGGCCGCCCTGCCGCAGGTCTCCGAGCGCAAGGGCCACATCGTCGTCGTCTCCTCGGTCGCCGCCTTCGCCAACGGGATGCTGGGCAGCTCCTACATGACCTCCAAGGCCGCGGTCGAGCAGATGGGTCGCGCCCTGCGGACCGAGCTGATGCCGTTCGGCGCCAGCGCCAGCGTCGCCTACTTCGGCTGGGTCGACACGCGGATGGTCCAGGACACCTTCGCCAGGCCCGGCGCCAGCGTGCTGGAGGAAATCGCCCCCGACTTCCTGATGAAGCGGATCACGCCGGAACAGGCGGGGGCCGCGGTCGTCAGGGGGATCGAAGAGCGGGCGCCGCGCATCTTCGCCCCCCGCTGGTGGCGCTACCTCTCCGCCCTGCGCGGGCTGCTCAACCCGCTGCTCGACCGCCGCAGCGAGCGCGACCCGCGCATCGTCGCGGCGATCCGCGAGGCCGAGTCGCGGGACGCCAGCGACACCACGACTTCGGCCACCCCGAGCTAGGCTCGACACCGCATGCCCGTCTACGACGTGAACGGAAAGGTGGCGCTGATCACCGGCGGCGCCCGCGGGATCGGCTTCGAGACGGCCCGCCAGCTGCACCAGCGGGGCGCTTCGGTCGCCCTCGTCGACGTCGACGCCGCCGAGGCCCGCGAGGCGGCCGAGCGGATCGGCGAGCGGGCGATCGGGATCGCCGCCGACGTCACCGACGCCGGCGCGCTGCGGGCCGCGGTCGCCGAGACGGTCGAGCGCTTCGGCGGGCTCGACATCGCGATGGCCAACGCCGGCATCGCCCCGCCGACGACGACCACGATCCGCATGGTCTCCGCCGAGGAGTGGGAGCGCGTCATCGACATCAACCTGCTCGGCGTCTGGAACACGGTGCGCGCCGTGCTGCCGCAGGTCGCCGAGCGCCAGGGCCACATCGTCGTCGTCTCCTCCGCCTACGCGATCGCCAACGGCATGCTCAGCAGCGCCTACGCGGTGGCGAAGTCGGGGGTCGAGGCCCTCGGGCGCTCGCTGCGGACCGAGCTGGCGCCGCTCGGGGCGAGCGCCGGCGTCGCCTACTTCGGCTTCGTCGACACGAAGCTGGTCCAGGACGCCTTCGCCAAGCCGAGCACGGACCGGCTCGAGAAAACCGTTCCCGCCTTCCTGCTGAAGCGGATCACGCCGGCCGAGGCCGGTGCCTCGGTCGTGCGCGGGATCGAAGAGCGGGCGCCGCGCACCTTCGCGCCGAAGTACTGGCGCTACATCTCCGCCCTGCGCGGCCTGATCAACCCGCTGTTCGACAAGCGGGCCGACAGCGACCCGCGCGTCCGCGAGGCGATCCGCGGCGCCGAGGCGCTTTCCGCGGAGAGCACGGCCGCCGGCGACGTCTCAGCCGCTTCGCGTTAGCCGCTCGAGCAGGATCACGACCGACTCGTAGGGCTCGCCGGTGGCACGGCTGAGGCCGATCTCGCAGGTGCGGTTGCTGGAGAGGTGGGCGTCGAAGTCGCGACCGGAGAGCTCGGCGGCCTGGTCGCTTGTGGCGGCCGCGGTCAGCTCGGGGTGGGTGATGCCGCGGTCGCCGGCGAAGCCGCAGCAGGTCGCCGAGGGGGCGACGTAGACGTCCTCGGCGAGGGCGGCGGCGAGGGAGCGCAGGCGCGGCGCCAGGCCCATGTGGCGGGTGGCGCAGGTCGGGTGGACGGTGGCGGAGCCGACCTTGGTCGCCGATCTCCAGCTTCGGCAGCAGGCGGTCGTGCGCCCAGGCGACCGAGTCGAGGATCTCCAGCTCGGCGAGCCGCTCGACGTTCTCCTCGTAGAGGATCCCGTCGCCGGGCTCGGCGACGCTCTGCGTGCAGGAGGCCGCGTCGATCACCACCGGCAGCGCCCCCTCGCCGCTCCAGCGCCAGAGGCTCTCGACCAGGGCGTTCGCCTTGTAGGCGTGGGCCTCGCCGAAGCCCTTGGAGCCAAACGGCAACCCGCAGCAGCTACCCGCAACATCAGCCGGAATCCAAACCGGCAACCCAGCCCGCCGCGAAACCTCCACCAGCGCCTCGACCACCGACATCAGGGGCCGACGGGACGAATTCCTCGCGTATGCCGAGGATTTCGGCCCGTCGGCGGCGGTTGTGGGGCCGAAGATGCGGTTGGTGCAGGAGGGGACGTAGACCGCGCTCGCGCCCTGGCGCTCGGTCGCCGGCAGGGCAGCTGATGCGGGGCCGGGCAGGCCCTTGCCTCGCTTCGTGCGCCGCGCCAGCGGGCCGCCCAGCTTCAGGCCGGCGCGGGAGGCGCGTTCTACCGCGTGCCAGCGTTTCGCCGCCGCCAGGGCCGCCCGTTCGGCACGCGGCGTGTGGCGCTCCGCGCGCAGTTCCTTGACCAGCTTGCCGGTGTCGATCCCGACCGGGCAGGCGAGCTGGCAGGAGCCGTCGGCGGCGCAGGTGTCGAGCGCCTCGTACGCGAACTCCTCCAGCAGCGCCCTCTGCACCGGCGAGCCCGCCGGCTGGCGCGCCATCTCGCGGCGCAGGACGATCCGCTGGCGCGGCGTCGTCGTCAGGTTGCGGCTGGGGCAGACCGGCTCGCAGAAGCCGCACTCGACGCAGGTCGTCGCCGACTCCTCGATCGCCGGGGTGGTTTTGAGGTTGCGCAGGTGGACGCCGGGGTCGCGGTTGAGGACGACGCCGGGGTTGAGCACGCCGTCGGGGTCGGCGAGCTGCTTCACCCGCCACATCAGCTCGGTCGCCTTCTCGCCCCACTCGCGCTCGACGTACGGGGCCATGTTGATCCCGGTGCCGTGCTCGGCCTTGAGCGAGCCGTCGTACTTGCCGACGATCAGCTCGACCAGCTTGCCCATGAAGGCCTCGTAGCGCTCGAGGTCCTCCTGCTTGGCGAAGTCGGGGGTGAGCATGAAGTGGAGGTTGCCGGCCGAGGCGTGGCCGGCGACGCCGGGCAGGAAGCCGTGCTCGCCGAGCAGCGCCTGCAGGTCGCGGGCGCCCTCGGCGATCCGCTCCGGCGGCACGCAGACGTCCTCGACGATCAGCGCCGTGCCGGGCAGGCGCAGGCGGCCGATCAGGCCGTGCAGGCCCTCGCGCACGCGCCAGGCCAGCTCGATCTCCTCGGCCTCGCGGGTGAACTCGAACGGCTTGATCGTCTCGTGGCCGGCGAAGATCTCGTTCGCCTTGGCGACGTAGGCGTCGAGCTCCTCGTCGGTCGCCGGCGCCGTACTCGACCAGCAGCACGGCCGACTCGGGCGGCAGCTCCTTCCACTCCTCCGGCGCGCCGACCATGTTCCAGGCGGCGGTGATCAGGGCCGGGGCGACCATCAGCTCGACCGCGGTGGCGCCCGAGCTCGACCAGGTCGCGGACCGGGGCGATCGCCTCGTCGATGCCGGGGAAGTGGACCCAGGCGGTGGTCGTGCGGGCCGGCAGCGGCACGGTCTCGAAGACCGCCTCGGCGACGAAGGCGAGCGTGCCCTCCGAGCCGACGACCAGGCGGCGGAAGATCTCCAGCGGCTCGTCGGCGTCGAGGAAGGCGCAGAGCCGGTAGCCGGTCGTGTTCTTGATCGCGAACTTGCGGCGGATGCGCTCGCTCAGCTCGGCGTCGGCGCGGATCTCGTCGCGGATCGCGGCGAGGCCGGCGGCCAGCTCCGGCTCCTCGGCGGCGAAGCGCTCGGCGGCGCCGGGTTCGGCGGTGTCGATCGTCGTCCCCGAGGCGAGCACGAGGGTCATCGAGCGCACGGTCGAGTAGGAGTCCTTGGTGACGCCGCAGCGCATCCCGCCGGAGTTGTTGGCGATCACGCCGCCGACGGTGGCGATGTCGGTGCTGGCCGGGTCGGGGCCGAGCTTGCGGCCGTGCGGGGCGAGCACGCGGTTGGCGTGGCCGAGCACGGTGCCGGGCTTGACCCGGGCCAGCGCTCCGCCGTCCTCGACCGCGACGCCGCCGAAGTGGCGGCGCACGTCGACCAGGATGCCGTCGCGTCTGGCCCTGGCCGTTGAGGCTGGTGCCGCCGGCGCGGAAGGTGACCGGGATGCCGCTGCGGCGGCCGTAGGCGAGCACCTTGGCGACGTCGTCGGCGTCGCGCGCCATCACCACCGCCTGCGGGAAGAGCCGGTAGGGGCTGGCGTCGGAGGCGTAGCGGACGATGTCGCCGGCGCGGGCGAGGACGCGGTCGGCGCCGAGCAGGTCCTCCAGCTCGCCGCGCAGCGGCTGGGCGGCGCCCGCGGCGATCCGGTCGGGGGCGCGGTCGGGCGCCGGCTCCGACGGCGGCGGCGCGAGCTTTTGTCCCAGCAGCGCCATGGAACGACTTTAATCGCGTTTCGTTGAAGCCTTTTGGGCCCTATCGCGACCACAAAGCTTCAATCGACGACCGGCCATCTAGAAGAGGGACATCCCCGGGGCGACCGGGACTTCGACCAGCTCGGGCCGCGAGGAGGCGAACGCCTTCTCCAGCGCGTCGCGGACCTCGTCGCGGTCCTTGACCCGCTGCGCGTGCACCCCGTAGCCCTCGGCGACCGCGGCGACGTCGAGGGCCGGCAGGTCGAGACCGGGCGCACCGGCGACCTGCTCGACTTCGGCGAACCACTTGAGGATCGCGTACTCCGAGTTGCGCAGGACGAGGAAGGTGACCGGGACCTTGTAGGCGACGGCGCTCCAGAAGGCGCTGACCGCGTACTGGACCGAGCCCTCGCCGATCACGCAGACGACCGGGCGGTCGGGCTGGGCGAGCTGCACGCCGATCGAGGCGGCGAGGCCGAAGCCGAGGCCGCCGCCGGCGGAGAAGTAGTAGCTGCCGGGACGCGAGAGGCGCATCTGGTTGCGCAGGGCGAGGGTGCTGGCGGGCGACTCGAGCACGACGATGCCGTCCTCGGGGAAGACCTCGGCGAGGGCGGTGTGCACGGTCGAGGAGTTGAGCGGGTCGCTGGGCGGGATTTCCTGCGGCCCCGGGTTCGGCTCCGGCGCCGGGCGCGAGGACTCGGGCAGGTCCGCGAGCAGCGCCGCCAGGGTCAGCTTCACGTCGGCGACGAGCGCGTCGCCCATCGGCGCCCGCGCCGCCTCGTCGGGGTCGCTGGTGATCGCGACCAGCTTCGCCCCCTCCGGCAGCAGCGGGCCGGGGATGTAGGGGTAGTAGGGGAAGACCGAGCTGCCGACGACGAGGATCAGGTCGTGGCCCTCGAGGGTCTGGCCGACCGGGCCGATCGCCGGTGGCAGCACGCCGCGGAAGTTGGGGTGGTTCTCGGGGAAGCCGAGCCGGCCGCCGCCGGTCGCGGGCGTCGCCCAGACGGGCAGGCGCTGGCGCTCGGCGAGCGCGATCGCGTCGTCCCAGGCGCCGGAGGCGTCGATGTCGGGGCCGGCGACCATCACCGGGTTGGTGGCGGCGTCGAGCCGGTCGGCGAGGACGCGGACCGCGGCGGGGTCGGCGGCGGCGCGGCCGTCGACGCGGCGCTCGATCGCCTCGCGCGCGTCGGCCTCGTCGACCTCGGCGTACCAGTCGTCCATCGGCAGCGAGACGAAGACGGGGCCCTTCGGCGGCAGGCCGGCGAGGTGGGCGCCGTGGGCGAGGGCGAGCGGCACGTCCTCGGCCCGGGCCGGCTCGTAGGACCACTTGACCAGCGGGTGCGGCATGCGGATCGCGTCGCGGTTGGTCAGGTTGGCCTGCAGGGTGATCTGCGCGCGCGCCTGCTGCCCGGCGGTGACCAGCAGCGGCGAGTGGTTGGCCTGGGCGTTGAAGATCGCCCCCATCGCGTTGCCGACGCCGGG
This sequence comes from uncultured Solirubrobacterales bacterium, assembly GCA_963812905.1. Lineage (GTDB taxonomy): Bacteria > Actinomycetota > Thermoleophilia > Solirubrobacterales > 70-9 > VRUE01. The sequence continues at coordinate 1,592,507 of CAWEWY010000003.1, read as the reverse complement.
CGCCGTGTGCAGGTTGGCGACCGTCGTGCGACCCGAGGCCTGGGCGAAGCCGTCGGCCATCCCGACCACGACCGCCTCCTGCAGGCCGAGCACGTAGCGGAAGTCCGAGGGGAAGTCGGCGAGCATCGGCAGCTCGGTCGAGCCGGGGTTGCCGAACATCGTCGTCATCCCGTGGGCGCGGAAAAGGTCGAAGCTCGCTTCGCGGACGGTCGGCATACGGGGCGAAACCCTATAGCGGCCATGCGGTTCTCAAGGGATCCCCCCGGCCCGACCGATACCCGCAACCGTGGGACCAACCGCACGCGCAGCGCAGGATTCTCGTCGCCCTCGCCGCGATCGCTGGCCCTCTGCGCGGTCTCGGCCGCGCCCGCGAGCGCCGGGCCCGCCTCGACCCGCCTCGCCTACGCGACGGGCGAAATCGTGCCGATCCCGGCCGCGATCCCGCACGAAGAAGGCGACATGGTCGACCGCCGCATCGTGCCCGACCTGCGCTGGATCGCCGCAGCACTTCCCGATCTACGTCACCGACGGCTACTCCGGCCCGCTGCCCAACGGCGAACACGTCGGCTGCAACAACTGCCACGTCAAGCACTCCGACCACTACAACGGCCTCGCCGTCGACATCGTGCCGCTGAACGGGAGCGACAAATGCGACGCGCGCCTGGCGCGGCATCACCCGCCTGGCGCTCTGGGCCGAGCCGCAGCAGAACCAGCCGGCGCCCCCCTTCCGCTGGGTCGGCTACGACGGCGACGCCGGGCACGGCTGCGGCAACCATCTCCACCTCTCCTGGGAACACGCCGCCGCGCCGATGTTCCAGCTCGCCGAATGGGTCGAGGTCTTCCCGGTCGGCGAACAACCCGGCCGCAAGCCGCGCCATCCCCGCCACAAGCGCGCCAAAACGCCCCGCAGCCCCCGCCCGGCCCCTCCGGCGGCATCTCGACGATCCACTCCGGCGGCGTCTCGCCGCGCGGCGACTAAGCCGGCCATTTGACGGCCTTCGGGGTCCCTCCCAGGCCGCTTCGCGGGAGTTCCTGGAGGGCCCCCGAAGGCCATCGCGGAGGTCGCAGCTTGCGCACGGCGCGCGGCGCTTCTGGCGGAAGCTTTTTAGGCATGGGCGCTTCTAGGATTGCCGCCGATGCGTGCCCGGATCGCCATCGCAGTCTCGGCCCTCGCGGTCCTTGGCGGCTGCGGGTCGACGGACGAGCTCGACGCCGGTCGCCTGCCTCGAAGGGGCGGGCGCCTACCTGCAGGCGCTCGAGGAGGCGCCGGGAGCGGTGCGGCTGGCCGGCGAGACCGCCGATCAGCGAGTGCCTGGCCGAGAACCAGGCCGGCGGCGACCTCGCCACCGTCGGCACGGCGATGGTGCCGCGGCGACCAAGCTCAACGCCGAGGCCCGGGCCGAACCCGGCGGCGATGCCAACCTCCAGCTCGGCTACCTGCTCGGTGCCGCCGCAGCGAGGCGCCGACGGAACCGACGGCATCCACGCCGAGCTGATCCGCCGCCTCACCGCCGCCGCCCGCTACAGCCCCGACAACCGGCCGCTGCCGGCGACCTTCCTCGACGCCTACCAGCAGGGCTTCGACGCCGGCCACGCCCGCGGCTGAATACGCTTCGGGACACAACGACTTCGATGGAGGCACGGACTTTGACTGAGCAGCTCTGGGGTGGCGAGACCACCAAGGCAGTGGACAACTTCCCGGTTTCGGGCGAGCGAGTCCCCGTTCCCGTCGTCCGCTGGCTGGGCCGGCTGAAGGCCGCCGCGGCGCTGGTCAACGGCGAGCTGGGCGGGCTCGACCCCGACCTCGCGGAGCGGATCGCGGCCGCCGGCGACGCGGTCGCCGCCGGCGAGCACGACGAGCAGTTCCCGGTCGACGTCTTCCAGACCGGCTCCGGCACCTCCTCGAACATGAACGCCAACGAGGTGCTCGCCAACCTCGCCGGCGACGGGGCCCACGCCAACGACCACGTCAACATGGGCCAGTCCTCCAACGACGTCTTCCCCTCCGCCGTCCACCTGGCGGCGCTGGGCGAGGTGACCCACGACCTGCTGCCGGCGATGGGCGGGCTGGAGGCGGCGCTGGAGGCCAAGGCCGAGCAGTTCGCCGACGTCGTCAAGGCCGGGCGCACCCACCTGATGGACGCGGTCCCGGTCACCCTCGGCCAGGAGTTCGGCGGCTACGCCGCGCAGGTGCGGCTCGGCGTGCAGCGGGTCGAGGCGACGCTGCGCCGGGTCGGCCAGATCCCGCTCGGCGGCACCGCGACCGGCACCGGCCTCAACACCCACCCCGAGTTCGCCGCCAAGGTGCGCGAGAAGCTCGCCGCCGAGACCGGCCTGGAGATCTCCGCGCCGCTCGACCCCTTCGAGGCGCAGGGCAACCGCGACGCCCTGGTCGAGCTCTCGGGCGCGCTCAAGGTCTACGCCGTCTCGCTCAACAAGATCGCCAACGACCTGGCGCTGATGGGCTCCGGCCCGCGCGCCGGCCTCGCCGAGCTGCGCCTGCCCGAGCTGCAGAAGGGCTCCTCGATCATGCCCGGCAAGGTCAACCCGGTGATCCCCGAGGTCGTGATCCAGGTCGCCGCCCAGGTGATCGGCAACGACGCCGCGATCACCGTCGCCGGCAGCCAGGGCCAGTTCGAGCTCAACGTGCGGGTGCCGCTGATCGCCCGCAACCTGCTCGACTCGATCAAGCTGCTCGCCTCCGCCTCGCGCCTGCTGAACGAGAAGTGCGTCGCCGGGATCGAGGCCAACGAGGAGATGACCGAGCGCCACGCCGAGGCGACCCTGGCGACGGCGACCGCGCTCAACCCCCACATCGGCTACGACCGCGCCGCCGACATCGTCAAGGCCGCCGCCGAGTCCGGCCGCTCCCTGCGCGAGGTCGCCCTGGAGCAGGGCGTCGAGCCCGCGGTCCTCGAGGAGGCGCTCGACCACCGCCGCATGGCTCGGCCGCACGAGTAACGAAGCCGCGAGCCCCCCGCGAGGAGCTGACAGCTCCTCGCGGTCGTTCTGTATAAAGTTCCCATTGCTTTGAAAGTTTCGTTCAAAGCTGCACGGGAGATCAGGATGGGGGAGCGGGATGCGGAGCTGGCTCTCAGCGACGACTCCTGGCCAAAACCGAGGCTCGGCTTGGAAGGGTGGGACGTAGACGCCGATCTGGGAATTCTCGATCGCAATATTGAGAATGGCGAGGATGGAAGGGAGCTTGCCACTCCCATTCGCGAGCGGGTTCTCCGTTTCCCCTCGGCACCGATCCACGGCCTTCACCGCCTCGGCCAGGATCAGGTAAACATGGGCCCGGTCGAGAGCTTCCACACGCTTCGCCTTCTTTCCCACCCGAACCCGAAAAGAAAGAAGGTCAGCCGCATCTTCCTGATGCACAATGGCCTTAATGAGCTGCGAAAATTGGGGCTCTATTACGAAATCGGCTCACACCTGATCGCCCAGGACGAGAACACCGTGTGCCTGGTGCGACCGTTCCCGGGACACCTCAGCCGCTGTTCTTACCCCGGCCTCTCCGAGACACCGCTCGATCACTACCTGTGGGACGGTCTTCACCTGTTCCGTCAATTCCTCCGTTACATGATCGAGACAAGGTGGTTGCTGAGCTGCATTGGCAACCACTCGACGTACCGTTGTGTCTCGGGTTCGGGACTGCTGCTCGAGAACGACTCCGTGTCCGGAAGTCGTTTGGAATCGGGGCTGCTCGCGCGAGAGATGCAGCGGGAGTGGAAAGCCCACTTCGATGCGTCGAAGCAAGTAATCAACGAACACCGCGATAGCTCACCAAGGATGTGCAGAGAGCCGGACCTGACCGCCTTCAAACAAGCGATCGCCTCCCTCCGCAGGGCACTCGGCCCGCGCGCACGACGCAACGGGGACAAGTTCGACGCCGACGCGGAGCCCGAGCTGCATGTAATCGGCTACAGCCTCGGGGGCTTCACGGCGCAGTCGGTGTTCATGTCCTGGCCATTCCTCGTCTCATCCTGTTCGACGCTGCTCTCCGGAGGAGCGATGCGAGAACTGGCACCGACGGCATTTGCCGATCCGGAAGAGTGGCAAACCGTCCTGCACTCGCTCCGTTACGAGCTTGACGACGCGATGATGGACTGGCGCTTCCAACAATCCGCCGACGGCCTACTAGCCGGCATAAATCTGTATCTCTTCCTCTATCTGAAGCGCACCTTCTACGAGGTATTCGAGCAGGAGTATCGCGGAAGCTTCCAGAGTCGTCTGGTCGCCTTCCGCCAACGTATGCTCTTTGTGGTCGGTGGCAACGATCCGATAGTGCAACCGCGGAGCGTGCTCGACTCGGGCCCCCCAGACGGAATCAACATGCTCTCGATCGGTGGCCTGGGTCATTTCCTTGCCGACAGTCCACAGGGACCGGTCGAACGCGCCCAGCGGGATTTCTGGGTACCGGAAATCGCCCGAACCATCGGCCGGCTGGCCGGCGCCGCGGCGAAGAAGCACCGTCTCGACCTTGCCGCTACCTGGCTAGACCACGACGAACTGGTCCACAAGCCGAGCGGAGTAGACCTGAGAAAGCGTGTGAGCACCATGAAAAGAGAGGGCCGGCTGACAGTGCCGGAGCGCCTCGAGGTACAGCAAGACGGGAACTTGCGGAGCACACTCTTTCAGCGATCCATCGACGATCTCCTCTCAAGGGCCGCGGGAACGAGCCAGGGTCTTCTCTTCATCCTTCGAAACGAGCCGCCGACCTTCCTTCTCAGCGACAGGGCTTTGCAGCAGCACGCATCGGCGCTCTACCACGACGAGGACAGCATCGTCGAGTACGTGGAAAACGTGCGCACGCGACGGGCACTGGTCGAAAATTCCAGCGCTCGGGGAAGAATCTGCATCGTTCTCCCCGGGGACATGGAGACAATCATCCGCGGCATTGACGCCGGCCTGCAGCACCCCAGCCAATCGGAGAGCTCCGGGGAGATGGAAGGGCCACGCGATCCGGAGAGCCTGTGGACCGACCTAAAGCAGGAGTGCACCAAATGGACAAGCGGCCGCTTTGGTGACACGGTCAGGATCTTCCATGCTCCCGACGGGATCAAACGTGTTGACGACGACATAGAAAAGAAATCACTCACGAAACTACGCAACGTCGGCCGCAGTTGGCTCAGCCTGAAGGGCTCAAGCCCGCTCAAGCCCTCGTTGCCAGATTGCTGGATCTGGATGTCCAATGAGTTCTTGGGACAAATCGCGACCAGCAATCCGACAATCAAATATGCACGCGAACAACTCTGCGAGACAGTGCCCGAGTACGTGTACAGAGGCAAAAGCGGAAAACGGCGTGTGGTCACCGAGCGGAAGATCGCACATTGCCTGCAGCGCGACGACCTCCGCATGGTCAGCCTCTCTCGGGCGCGCTACAACCCACGATTTCGGGGCCGGATCGTTGGCGAGCCGCGCCAGGCGCAGGAACTGCTGCTCCGTGCGGCCCTCTGTATCGTCGCCTCGGTGCCCTTTAGGACCTTCGAGGCCGAAACCAAGCCCGAGGAGAGTTCGGAGAGCCTCAACCCTGCAGGGTGACGAAGCGCTCCTCGGTTAGCTCGTAGACTGCGAAGGCGGGGCCCTCGCGGGTGTTGCCGGAGTCCTTGACGCCGCCGTAGGGCATCTGGTCGGCGCGGAAGGTGGGGACCTCGTTGATCAGGACGCCGCCGAACTCGAGCGTGTTGGCCGCCTCCAGCCCGCGGCCGACGTCGCGGGTGAAGACTCCGGCCTGAAGGCCGAACTTGGAGTCGTTGGCCATCCGCAGCGCCTCGCCGAAATCCGAGTAGCGGTCGATCGTCGCCACCGGGCCGAAGATCTCCTCGCACCAGACCTTGGTCTCGCGCGGCGGCGAGCCGAGCAGGGTCGGGGCGAGGCAGCGGCCCTCGTCGACGAGCTCGCCGCCGGTGAGCAGCTCGGCTCCGGCCGCGACCGCCTCGTCGACCCACTCCTTGACCCGGTCGCGATCGCCGGGCGAGATCAGCGGCCCGACGTCGGTCTCGGGATCGAGCGGGTCGCCGACCCGCAGCGCCTCGGCGTTGGCGACGAAGCGCTCGGATGAACGCGTCGGCGACGTCCTCGTGCACGAGGACGCGCTGGATCGAGATGCAGCTCTGCCCGGCGTGCGAGAAGGCGTGCAGCTTCGCCTTGTCCGCCGCCGTCTCCCAGTCGCCGTCGGCGTGGACGATCAGCGGTGCGTTTGAGCCCAGCTCCAGGTTGACCTTCTTGTGTGGAACGCGGCTGCGGATGCCCCAGCCGACTCCGGCCGAGCCGGTGAAGGTGAGCGCGCGGGTCAGCTCGTGCTCGACGATCGCGTTGCCGACCTCCCTGCCGGGGCCCGGGGATGACGCTGAGCCAGCCCTGCGGCAGGCCGGCCTCGACCAGGATCTCGGCCAGCTTCAGGGCCGAGATCGGCGTCTGCCCGGCCGGCTTGAGCACGATCGCGTTGCCGGCGGCGATCGCCGGGCCGAGCTTGTGGGCGACCAGGTTGAGCGGGAAGTTGAAGGGGCTGATCGCGCCGACGACGCCGTAGGGGACGCGCAGCATCACGCCGAGCTTGCCGGCGCCCGCCGGCGAGGCCTCCATCGGCACCGTGCCGCCGGTCAGCTTGCGCGCCTCGGTGGCGGAGAAGGTGAGGGTGTCGACGCTGCGAGCCGCCTCGACCCGTGCCGTCTTCAGCGGCTTGCCGGCCTCGGCGGCGATCGTCAGGGCCAGGTCCTCGACCCGTTCGCCGACCAGCTCGGCGGCGCGGTCGAGCACGGCGGCGCGCTCGTGCTGGGGGAAGTCGGCCGACTCGAAGGCCTCCTGCGCGGCCTTGGCGGCGCGGTCGACGAGCGCGGCGTCGCCTTCGGCGACCCGGCCGACGACGGTCCCGTCGTAGGGACTCTTGACCTCGCCCCACTCGCCGGTCTCCAGCCACTCGCCCGCGGCGAGGAGCTTGTGATCGACCGCCTGCACCGTCTGCGTCGCCATATCCGGGGTCTCCTTTCGTTCCGGTGCGCTTTATGCGGGATATGACCACATAAAGCGCACCGGAAGCCAAGGGTAATGCAGGCCGCGACTCGCGCAGGGCGAATCTGTTCAGTCGAGAGATGCACCTCCCTGGCGCATGCTCCGTCGAGTCGCCCTCGCCACCGCCGTGGCGGCGCTGGCCCTCGCGCCCAGCGCCAACGCGAGCGTCTCCTGGGTGGTCAAGGGACACGGCTTCGGCCACGGCGTCGGCGTCAGCCAGTACGGCGCCTACGGCTACGCCCTGCACGGCAAGGGCTACCGCTTCATCCTCGCCCACTACTACCAGGGGACCACGATCGGCCAGGTTGCCGGGACCGCGGATCGTCCGCGTCCTGCTCGACATCTCCCCGGGCGACGTCGGCTTCAGCGGCGCCACCAGCGCCTGCGGCAAGGCGCTCGACCCGGCGCGCAACTACGAGGCGCACCGCAACGGCTCGCGGGTGAAGCTGCGCAGCTCCGGCGGGCAAGGCCGCTGGCCGACTGCGGGCGCAAGCTGCGCGCCGCCGGGCACGGCAGGATCGCGATCGCCGGCATCGGCACCTACCGCGGCGCGCTCGAGGTCGTGCCGACCGACAGCGACGTCGGCTCGCTCAACGTCGTCAACGCGCTGGCGCTCGAGCAGTACGTGAAGGGCGTGATCGCCAACGAGTCGCCGCCCTCCTGGCCGCGGGCGGAGCTGCGCGCGCAGGCGGTCGCAGTCACGCTCCTTCGCCCTCAGCGCCGGCGTCGGCGGCAACGGCTTCGACCTCTACAACGACACCCGCAGCCAGGTCTACGGGGGCCTCGCCAGCGAGACCGCCTCGACCAACGCCGCGGCGAACGCGACCAAGGGCCAGGTCGTGATGTACGGCGGCAAGATCGCCGAGACCTACTTCTCCGCCTGCTCGGGCGGCCACACCGAGAGCGTCCAGAACGTCTTCTTCGGCCCGTCGGTCCCCTACCTGGTCGGCGTCCCCGACCCCTACGACTACTACTGCCCGCTGCACAACTGGACGCTCAGATTCTCCGGGCCGGAAATCAGCGCCAGGCTCGGCGGCTACCTCGACGGGGCACTGGAGAAAGTCGTCGTCACCAAGCGCGGCGTCTCGCCCCGGATCGTCTGGGCGCAAGCTCTACGGGACCGGCGGCGTGACCAAGGTCCGCGGCGACCAGCTCGAGGCCGCGCTCGGCGCCTACGAGCGCTGGATGACGTTCGTCAAGGTAGTCAACGGCAAGGTGGCCGGCGGGCGGCGCGACTCAGCCGTCGGAGTAGGGCTGGATCGGGATGCCGTGGTCGGTCTCGCGCATGCCGAACTCGTAGGCGGCGCCGGCGGAGAGGGTCAGCTGCGCGGGCGGGCTGGCCCGGGCGCTCGACCGTCAGCTCGAGGTCGGAGACCGAGCAGTTGACGGTGTGGTGCTCGGGGCCCTTGGGGTCGGCGTAGACCCAGCCGACGAAGTCCTTCTGCGGGGCCGAGACGCGGCCGCGGACGACGATGTCCTTGCCCGGCAGGACGAACTCGCAGGCGGTCGGGGACTCCTCGATCGAGGCCGAGCGGATCTTGCCGAAGCCGCCGAGGCGGTGGGCCTCGCCGTCGAGGACCAGCATCCCCGAGGGCAGCCAGGGGGTCGTCCAGCGGCCGATCTTGATCCGGGCGGCGCCGGCGTCGAAGTAGGTGTCGGGCGCGTCCGCGAAGCCGGTCCCCTCCAGCCAGACCCAGCGCTCGGCGTGCTCGCTGCCCCAGTTGTGGCCGATCATCCCCGGCCAGCCGCCGAGCTCGATCTCCTCGCCGTCGACCTCCAGCCGGCCGTCGAAGCGGGCGCTCGGGAAGGGGGCGACGAACTTGGTGCGGGGCACCGGCGCCTCGTAGAGCCAGTCGGCCGGCAGGTACTTGCAGGGCTCGGCGTCGCCGGCGAAGGTCAGGTCCCAGGTGGCCTTCAGCGCATCGGTCTCGATCGAGCCGCTCGCCTGGCCGGGGCCGATCTCGGCCCGGTCGACCCGGATCCAGGACCCGGCCGGCGCCGACAGCTCCGCCGCCGGCACCGTCACCTTGGTCGCCCGCGGCCCCTCGGCCTCGCGGTCGAAGAGGACGAACCAGATCGAGGCGTTCGGCTCGGCCCCGGGGCGCTTGTGGACCGTGTGGCGGATCCAGATCCCCTGGCCGCCGCCGGGCCGGCAGGCCTTGATGTAGAAGCTCTCGTAGTGGCCGGCCTTCGCGGCCACCTGCGGGAAGCGCGCTCCTTCGTCCATGCCGGAACCCTAGAGCCGCAGGTCGGACCGGGCGGAGGCTAGACCTTGATCGTGATCACGTCGCCGTCGGGGACGACGTAGTCGCGGCCCTCGATCCGCAGCAGGCCCTTGTCGCGGGCCGGCGCGTAGCCGCCGCACTCGACCAGCTCCTGCCAGCCGATCGCCTCGGCCTTGACGAAGGCGTCCTGGATCTCGGTGTGGATCGTCCCCGCCGCCTCCCAGGCGGTCGAGCCGCGGGCGAGCGGGCGGGCGACCGCCTCCTTGTCCTCGCCGGCGGTGAAGAAGGTGATCAGCTCGAGCAGGTCGTAGGCGGCGCGGACCAGGCGGGCCAGGCCGGAGCCCTCGACCCCGTAGGACTCGCGCATCTCCTCGGCTTCGGCCGGGTCGAGCTCGGCCAGCTCGCCCTCGATCCGGGCGCTGACCGCGACGACGCCGGCGCCGACCGCCTCGGCGTGGGCGGCCACGGCCTCGGGCGCCTCGGCGTCGCCCTCGTCGACGTTGGCGACGTAGAGGATCGGCTTCGAGGTCAGCGCCTGCAGGTTGCGCGGGCCGTGGGCGGCGGCGTCGGGGACCGGGACCGAGCGGGCCGGCTTGCCCTCGGCCGAGCGCCGCGACGACCTGCTCCAGCCAGTCGCGCTCGGCGATCGCCTCGGCGTCGCCGGACTTCGCCCCCTTGCCGACCCGGTGCAGGCGGCGCTCGGCCTGCTCGTAGTCGGAGAGCACCAGCTCGGTCTCGATCGTCTCGATGTCGGCGAGCGGGTCGACGCGGCCGTCGGGGTGCGGCACGCCGGAGTCGGCGTGGCAGCGGACGACGTGGCAGATCGCGTCGGTCTCGCGGATCGAGGCGAGGAACTGGTTGCCGAGCCCCTCCCCCTCCGAGGCGCCCTTGACCAGGCCGGCGATGTCGTGGAAGGCGATCGTCGCCGGTTCCAGCTTCGAGCTGCGGACGGTCTCGGCGATCCGCTCCAGCCGCTCGTCGGGAACCTGGGCGATCGCGACGTTGGGCTCGATCGTCGTGAACGGGTAGTCGCCGGTCTGGGCGCCGCCCTTGGTCAGCGCGTTGAAGAGGGTCGACTTGCCCGCGTTGGGCAGCCCGACGATCCCGACCTTCACAGCGAGAGCGGCACGATCAGGCCCAGGACGACGCCGAGCAGGGCGCCGGCGAGGACGTCGGACGGGTAGTGCATGCCGAGGTAGGGACGGCCGAGCGAGAGGGCGAAGGCGAGGACGAAGGCGAGGGCCGCCAAGCGGGTCGACCCGGGTCATCGCGGTCGCCACCGCGAACGAAGAGGTCGCGTGGGCCGAGGGAAAGCTGAGCGAGCTGGGCGCGCCGCCCAGCGGCGGCAGCCCCTCCAGCACCGGCCGCGGCCGCTTCACGATCAGCTTGACCACGTAGTTGAGCCCGATCGCGATCGGCGCCAGCAGCGCGCAGATCAACCAGGCTTCGCCGTTCGAGTCGGCGAGCGCCAGAACGACGAGGCCGAGCCCGACCCAGATCGCCCCGTTGTTCCCGGCCTTCCCGAGCGCCTTCGCAGCTCTCTCCACGCCGGGCGTGTGCCCGCGAGTCCGCATCGCGCGCAGCAGCTGTAGATCGAGTCCGGCATAGGCGGGAGCAGGATAGGTCTCTCGGGCGGGTGGCGCGGGTGTTGGGGGCGCGCGAGGACGGAGCCGTGCGCCCGCCCGCAGGGCCACCCACCCCGCGACAGGACCCGCCCGCCGACACCGTCAGTCAATATCCCTCCGCGATGCCCTCCGTCCCCGGCTACACCCACACGCCCGGCCACCACTGCGGCTCGACCGCCCTGCGCAACCTGCTCGGCTTCCACGGCGCCGAGATCAGCGAGGAGATGGCCTTCGGCCTCGGCGCCGGCGCCTGCTTCTACTACGTGACCCTCGAGGACGCCTCGCCGAGCCGCTGGTTCAACGGCCGCACCGCGCGGCTGGAGGAGAACTTCGGCGAGCTGACCGGCGCGGCGCTGGAGCTGCGCACCTTCGAGGAGGGCGACGACGGCGCCTGGGAGGCGGCGCGGGCCGAGGTCGACGCCGGCCACCCGGTCCTCCTGCTCACCGACCTCTACTACCTCGACCACTACGGCAACTCGGCCCACTTCCCCGGCCACGCCGTGGTCCTCGCCGGCTACGACGAGGAGTTCGCCCACCTCTCCGACACCGGCTTCGAGGAGCTGCAGACGACGACGCGGCTGGAGGACCTCGACAGGGCCCGCCACAGCAGCCACCCCGCCTACCCGCTCGCCGGCCACATGTTCACCGCCTCCGGCGCGGTCACGCCAGGAGCAGCTGCGCGAGGCGATCCCGGCGGCGATCGAGCGCGCCGCCAAGGCGATGGTCGAGCCCGAGTTCCGCGAGTTCTCCGGCCTCGACGCCGTCGAGCGCCTCGCCGAGGAGGCCGGCAGCTGGCCCGAGGTCGCCGAGGACTGGCAGTGGTGCGCCCGCTTCGGCTACCAGGTGATCGAGCGCCGCGGCACCGGCGGCGGCGCCTTCCGCCTCATGTACTCGCGCTTCCTCGAGGAGGCGGGCCGGCCCGAGGCGCCGCTCGCCGCCGAGGCGGCGGCCCGCTGGACCGACGCTCGCCGGCGCCTTCCACGCCGCCAGCGAGAGCGACGATCCCGACCCGGCCCTCTGGCGCGAGATCGACGCGGCGGCCAAGCAGGTCGCCGAGGCCGAGAACCGCCTCTGGACCGCCCTGGCCTGAGTCGTGGCCGAGGGCGACACGATCCTGCGAGCGGCGCGGCGGATCGAGGCAGGCGCTCGAGCGGGGAGCGGGTGGAGGTCGGCGCCCCGAACCCGCGCGGCCGCGCGGCCGGGGTCGAGCGGCTCGACGGCAGGATCCTCGAGCGGGTCGAGCGCCCGCGGCAAGCACCTGCTGCTGCGACTTCGGCGACCTGGTCCTGCACAGCCACCTCGGCATGAGCGGCTCCTGGCACGTCTACGAGCGCGGCGCCACCTGGCGCAAGCCGCCCGCGAGCGGCCTGGGCCGTGCTTGAGCGCCGAGCGACGCCGAAGCGGTCCAGTTCGGCGGCCCGACCCTGCGGGTGCTGAGCGTCCGATGCCCTGCGCCGCGACCCGGTCCTCGCCCGCCTCGGCCCCGACATCCTCGCTCCCGAACTTCGACCCCGAGGCGATCGCCCGCTCGCTCCGCGCGGCCTCCGACCGCGCCCTCGGCGACGCCCTGCTCGACCAGGCGCCTGGTCGCCGGGATCGGCAACATCTTCAAGAGCGAGGCCTGCTTCGCCGCCCGCCATCGACCCCTGGCAGCCGGTCGGCCGATCTCTCCGACGAGCAGCTGCGACGCGTCGTCCTGCGGCCCGCGACCTGATGCGAGACGCCGTCGACGCAGGGCCGCCGCGCCCGCGCCGTCTACCGCGCGCCGGCCGCCCCTGCCCCAGCTGCGGCACGCCGATCGCGCTCCCGCGGCCAGGGCGACGCCAACCGCACCACCTACTGGTGTCCCGTCTGCCAGGCCACCGCCCTCCGGCCCCGGTTGCCGTCTCCCCCAGCCGGGTAGAGACTTGACCAATGCCGATCTGGATCGCACGGCATGTCTGGAAGCGCGTTCCCTGGAAGTTGGTCTGGTTGGGCGCCGTCTGGCTCGTCGAGAAGGGTCGTGAGCGGATCGAGTCCAACCTGACGAAGCGGGAACGGCGGACACTCCTGTGGCTGGTGACGAAGTCGAAGGGGCGCCCGAACACCCTGTCGCAGCGCGACAGGACCCGGCTGAAGAAGATCGCCGGCAAGGCGATGCGCGGCTAGACGAGCGGTCGAGGTTTCCTTCGCTGGGCCCCGGGTAGCCAGGCTTCATGGGGTCAGCGTCGACACCGTCGGCCTGATCCTGATGATCGCCGGAGTCGTAGGCCTCGTCCTCTCCTTCTTCTCAGAGGCGATCTGGTCCGACCGCGCCCGCCGCCGCGAAGCGACGCTTCCCGAAGAACGCCGCGAAGTGCCGCCGCGCTACTAGCACCAACTCGACCCCCGTTCGCCGTCATATACGGCGGCAACGGAGTTCTCAGTGTCCAGGCGCCAGCCGGGCGAAGTAGGCGAACCAGTTGCCGGAGTGGGTCTCCCAGGCGAGGCCGGCTTCGGCGGCCTGGCGCTTGAGCGCGGCCTGGGTGGTGAAGTGGGGATCGCCGAAGAGCTCGCCGACGATGAGGCGGCCGGTGGGCTTGAGGACCCGGTGCGATCTCGCGCAGGGCGGCGACCGGGTCGGGGATCTCCCCGAGGACGGCGGTGAGGACGACGGCGTCCATCGAGTCGTCCTCGTAGGGGAGCGCGGTGGCGTCGCCCTGGGTCGGGACGACGTTGGCGAGGCCCCGCTCGGTCGGCGCGGCCCGACCGTGTGGTCGAGGAACTCCTGCTGGAGGTCGAAGATCTCGATCTTGCCCTCGGGGCCGACCCACTCGGCCATGTCGAGGGTGTAGTAGCCGGTGCCGGGGCCGATCTCGAGGATCCGCTCGCCGGGCTCGGGGCGCAGGACGGAGCGCAGGCGGTCGCGGGTGACGATCGGGTGCGGCGCCTCGACCCAGAAGCGCTGGCCGTAGGGGCAGGCCGAGGGGTTCTTGCGCCACCAGAGCGCCGCGCCCAGCGTCGCCAGGGCGGCAGCGCCGAGGAGCCTGCGCGGGCGCATCAGTCCGGTCGGTTGAGCGAGAAGCCGACCCGGTGCTCGCCGGAGTCGATGCGCAGGAAGGAGACCTTGCCGACGTAGATCGCGAGGATCCCGTCCTCGGTCTTGACGTCGTGCCAGCCGCCCTTCTCGACCTGCTTGCGCAGGTCCTTCAGCTCGTCCTCGCTGAGGCGGACCGAGATCACCTGGCCGCCCTCGAAGCCGATCTCCACCTTCTGCGCGTCCGCCATCAGTGCCCTCCTTCTGCGGGTTCGACGATCTCGGTCAGCACGCCGCCGGTCGAGCGCGGGTGCAGGAAGGCGACGCGGCTGTCGCGGATGCCGACCCGCGGCTCGCTGTCGATCAGCTCGATCCCGGCGGCCGCCAGCCGCTCCAGCGTCGCGTCGATGTCGTCGACCGCGTAGGCGACGTGGTGCAGGCCCGGGCCCTTGCGGGCGAGGAACTTGCCGACCGGGGTCTCGGGGCCGAGCGGCGCCAGCAGCTCGACGTGGCCCTCGCCGACGTCGAGCAGGACCGCCTCGACGCCCTGCTCCTCGACCGTCTCGCGGTGCGCGAGCTCCATCTCGAAGCTCTTCTCGTAGAGCGCGATGCCGGCGTCGAGGTCCTCGACGGCGACGCCGATGTGGTCGATCCGTCCGAACACGGGCGGCAGTCTACGCGGCGTTCTCGGCGCGGAGGATCTCGGCCAGGGCGGCGACGCCGACCTCGAGCTGCTCGGGGGTCGGCTCCTTGGTCGCGAGCAGGCGCTGGATCTCGCGGCCCGGGCGTGTGGAAGGCCTCGGCCAGCGGGTCGCCGTGGTGGCGATCGCTCCAGGCGAACATCTCGACCGCGATCGAGGCGCCGCCGAGGCCGACCACGGCGCGCGCGGCGGGCCCCGGCCTGTCGACCAGGCGCTCGAGCAGCACGGTGCCGCCGGCCGAGAGCAGCATCATCGGGGCGAGCAGGTTGGAGCCGCAGCGGTCGTGCTCCTTGGGCACGCCGGCGGGGTCGTCGATGCCCTGCTCGTAGGCGGCGATCGCCTTGTGCTCGACCCCGTGGTAGGCGGCGAGGTCGCGGTCGAGCAGGGCGACCAAGGCCGGCACGGCGCCGATCGCCTGCACGACGCCCTCGCGCAGGGCCGAGCTGCCGAAGCGCCTGCGCAGCGCCGCGGTCGCGACCAGCGTCGTCGCCGATCGCCGCCAGCACGCGCCGGTCCTCGAAGGGCAGCCGGGCCGCCGGCAGCCGCCGCCGCACCAGCGGCAGCACCGCCAGCGCCTCGGCCAGCTTCAGCGGCCCGCGCAGGCCGGGGACCCGCGCGGCCAGCCCGGGCGCCAGCTCCGGCTTCGGCTCCGAGGCGACCTGAACCGAGCCGTCGGGACCGCGCACCGCCGCGGCCCAGTGGGTCGGCCCGTGGATCAGCAGCCCGTTGCGAAGCGCCATCCCGCCGAGTCGCAGCTTCTCCGAAGCCATGCAACGGACGATAGAGGAGGCGGGAAGCCGCCCCGTACGCGGTGACTGCGCCCGATAGGCGCGGTCATCGTTCCCCCCTGTGTGTCCCTATTAGGTCCCGGCCGGAGGCCCCCAGTCCAGGCCTCCGGCCGGTGTGTCGGCTCTCCCTGGCTCTAGCTTGGAAAGCCGCCCTATGAAACACGTGCCCTTGGGAAAGTTGCGCCTGGATCAGTCGTCGCGAAGCTTCTTGCGCAAGGCCTCCAGGCGCCGGCCCAGCTCGGCCTCGAAGCCGCGGTCGGTGGGCGTGTAGAAGCGGCGGTCCTCGAGGCCCTCGGGGAGCAGCTGCTGGTCGCTGACGCCGCCGGGCTCGTCGTGCGCGTAGCGGTAGCCCTCGCCGCGGCCGAGCGTCTTCGCGCCCGGGTAGTGCGCGTCGCGCAGGTAGTCGGGCGGCGTCTTGGCCCCGTTCTCGCGGACCTCGCCGCGGGCGGCCCCGAGGCCTTTGTAGGAGGCGTTCGACTTCGGCGCCAGCGCCAGGTAGACGGCGGCCTGGGCGAGGTTGAGCGCGCACTCGGGCAGGCCGACCCGGTCGACCGCGCGGGCCGCGGCGTCGGCGACGAGCAGCGCCTGCGGATCGGCGTTGCCGACGTCCTCGGAGGCGAGGATGACCATGCGGCGGGCGATGAAGCGCGGGTCCTCGCCACCCTCCAGCATCACCGCCAGGTAGTAGAGCGAGGCATCGACGTCGGAGCCGCGCGTCGCCTTGATCCAGGCCGAGACGAAGTCGTAGTGGCGGTCGCCCTGGCGGTCGTAGTCGAGCGCCTTGCGCTGCAGCGCGTCCTCGATCGCGGCGACGTCGATCGGCTCACCCCGCGAGCGCTCGACCGCCCGCTCCAGCGCCGAGAGCGCCACCCGGGCGTCGCCGCCGCTGCGGTGCGCCAGCATCGCCAGCGCCGCGTCCTCGACCGGCGGCGGCTCAGCCAGCCCGCGCTCGGAGTCGGAGAGCGCCCGCCGCAACAGCTCCTCCACCTGCCCCGGCTCAAGCGGCCGCAGCTCATAGATCTGGCAGCGCGAGAGCAGCGCCGAGTTGACCTCGAAGTAAGGGTTCTCGGTCGTGGCCCCGATCAGCGTCAGCAGCCCTTCCTCGACCGCCGGCAGCAGCGCGTCCTGCTGAGCCTTGTTGAAGCGATGGATCTCGTCGAGAAAGAGCACCGTCGGGCGCCCGCTCCCGCGCCGCCGCTCCCGAGCCCGCTCGATAACCGCCCGGATCTCAGCCCGCCCGGCATTGACCGCCGACTCCTCCTCAAACGCCCCCTCGGCCCCGGCCGCAGCAATCCGCGCCAGCGTCGTCTTCCCAGCCCCCGGAGGCCCATAGAGGATCGCGCTGTGCGGATGCCCCGACTCGATCGCGGTCCGCAGCGCCGAGCCCGGCGCCGAGCACGTGCTCCTGCCCGACAAGCTCATCCAAGCTCCGCGGCCGCATCCGCACGGCCAGAGGAGCGTCAGAAGCTGGAACCTCAGCCTGGGCGGGTCTCGCCAGTGTCGAACAGTCGGTCGGCCACTTGCACGCTGAGTATGACCGGGTGAGCTGGAGGCGCTTGTCGGGTGACGGGGGAGGTCTTCCGGGAACCTCGCGAAGCGGCCCCCGGCAAGGTGATTCTCAGCCGCGAAGCGGCACTCGATTGCGCCGCCTCTGGCGGCGCATGGGTTCTCGGAAGACCTCCCCCGTCACCCCCACACCACCTACAATCGACGGCATGGAGACCGCTACGCAGAGCGCCCCCCGCCCAGTCCACCCTCGAGTCCTTCAACCCCGCCACCGGTGAGCTGGTCGGCTCGGTCGCCACGATCACCCCGGACCAGGTCCAGGCAGTGGTCGACGACGTCGCCCGCATCCAGCCCGCCTGGGCGGAGCTGTCGCTGCAGGACCGCGCCCGCTACATGAAGCGCGCCGCCGACGCGCTGCTCGACGAGATCGACGAGATCGCCGAGCTGCTCGTCCAGGAGCAGGGCAAGCCGCGCGCCGAGGCCTACACGATGGAGCTGCTGCCGACGGTCGACGCCCTGCACTGGTGCGCCAAGGCCGGGCCGAAGATCCTCGCCGACGAGAAGGTGCGGATGAGCCAGTCCTTCCTGATGACCAAGAAAAGCCGCTTCTCCTACGAGCCGATCGGCGTCGTCGGCGTGATCGCGCCCTGGAACTACCCCTGGTCGATCCCCTTCGGCGAGGTCGCGATCGCGCTGATGGCCGGCAACGGCGTCGTGCTCAAGCCGGCCAGCCTGACGCCGCTGCTGGGCGAGGCGATCCGCCGCGTCTTCGAGAAGGGCGGCCTGCCCGAGGGCCTGATCCGCGTCGTCCACGGCGGCGGCGCGGTCGGCGACGCGCTGGCCCGCTCCAGCGCCGGCAAGATCTTCTTCACCGGCTCGGTCGAGGTCGGCCGCAAGGTCGGCGAGGTCTGCGCCGAGAGCCTCAAGGGCTCGGTCCTGGAGCTCGGCGGCAAGGACCCGATGATCGTCTGCGCCGACGCCGACCTGCCCAACGCGATCTCCGGCGCCGTCTGGGGCGGCTTCGCCAACGCCGGCCAGACCTGCTCGGGGATCGAGCGCGTCTACGTCGTCAGCGAGGTCGCCGACCGCTTCGTCGAGGGCGTCGCCCGCGAGGCCGAGAAGCTGCGCCTCGGCGACCCGATGCAGTGGGAGACCGAGATCGGCCCGATGACCTCCGAGGGCCAGTACGAGATCGTCGTCGACCTGATCGCCGACGCGGTCGCCTCCGGCGCGACCAAGCTCTGCGGCGGCCCGACCGACGTCCCCGGCCTCCCCGGCAAGTACGTCGCCCCCACCGTGCTGACCGGGGTCACGCACGAGATGCGGATCATGCGCGAGGAGATCTTCGGCCCGGTGCTGCCGATCGTCGTCGTCGACTCCGAGCAGGAGGCGATCGACCTCGCCAACGACTCCGAGTTCGGCCTCGGCGCCTCGGTCTGGACCAAGGACCGCCAGAAGGGCGAGCGGATCGCGCGGCGGATCGAGTCGGGCATGGTCTGGGTCAACGACCACTCCTTCAGCCACGGCGCCTGCCAGTGCGCCTGGGGCGGCGTCAAGGACTCCGGCGTCGGCCGCTCGCACTCCAAATTCGGCTTCTACGAGTGCGTCAACGTGAAGATGAACTCCTGGGAGCCGGGCCTGACCCGCGACTTCTGGTGGCACCCCTACGACGAGCACCCTCGGCGAAGCGGTGCGGCCTCGGCGAAGCTGCTCTACGGCAAGGGCGCGGTCCGCACCAAGGCCCTGCGCGAAGGCGCCGGCCCCCTGCTCAAGGTAGGCCGCCGCACCCTGCGCAAGCGCGGCGGCTGACCCGGCTCACCGCCGTCAGCTCTCTAGGAAGTGACGAGCTGCTCCAGCTCGAAGACGGCGCCTGTGGCGTCGAGCTCGCGGATGCGGTCGTAGTCGGCTTTGAGCCGCCCGCGGTCGGGGTCGACCAGGTAGATGATCCCCGGGCAGGAGAAGAGGTCAATCGGTCGTTTGCAGCTGGTCGCCGGGCCGAGCATCGAGATCGTGCCGGCGAAGGAGGGCAGCGCCTCGATCTCGCGCATGCCCGCGTCGGAGACGATCTGCCCTTCGTGCTGGGAGATCAGCATCACGCAGTAGGCGCCCGCCGCCAGCTCGTAGGGCTGCTGGGCGCGCCGTGCGACCGAGTGCGGGTCGAGGTAGGCCTCGGCGGTCAGCGTCTGGTGGCTGGGCGTGCAGCGGTCGACGATCTCGTCGGGGACCGAGCCGTGCATGCGCGCGCCCGACTCGACCAGCACCGGCCCGGTCGCGGTCAGCATCACCTCGGTGTGAGCCGGGCCGAAGCGGATGCCGAGCGCGTCGAGCACCGATTCGACGTAGGGGACGACCTGGTCCTGCTGCTCGCCGTGGCGCGGCAGCAGCTCCTCGTAGTCGTAGATGAAGTTGGCGCCGGCGCGCAGCTTGTTGTCGCGCCAGACCTCGGAGACGTGGTGGACGCCGTCCCAGCTGACCGAGTTGACGAAGAGCTGGGTGCCCTGCAGCAGCTCCTGGACGAGCAGCTCCTCGTTGGCGCCGTGCAGGGCGTTGGGCCGGCCGAGGTTCGCCGCGAAGGCGGCCTCGATCGCGGCGGCGTCCGCGCAGATGCTGACCCCGTCGGTGCCGGCGCTGTCGAGCGGTTTGACCACGACGGGGGCGCCGCCGCGCTCCGCCGCCCAGGCGACCGCCTCGCCCGCGTCGGCGGTCTTCAGCGCCTCGGCCGTGCGCAGGCCGGCGCGGCGCAGCGCCTCGGTCATCGCGTTCTTGTCGCGCCGCGCGGCGCTCAGCTCGCTGCCGTTGGTGGGCAGCCCGAGCCGCTCGCTGAGCGCGTCGGCCAGCGGCACCCCCGGCTCGGCGCCGACGACGACGAAGGCGGGGTCGTGCGCGGCGACCCGGGCCGCGGTCGCCTCGAGGTCGCCGTCGTGGACGACGTTCTCGACGAAGTCGCCGTCGCGGAAGGCGCGCGCGTAGAAATCGGGCAGGCGCGGGCTGCTCTGCACGTGGACGACCGGCATCCCGGCGGCGGCGAAGCGCGGCGCCAGCCGCGCCCCGGTCGAGTAGGCGTCGACGACGACCGCCGCGCCGCGTGCCGTCATGCGGTCGCCACGAGCACGAGGCGATCCTCGGGCCGCTTCGGCCCGCCGGCGAAGTTGCCGTAGCGCTCGACGTCGTGGAAGCCGGCCGCTTCCGCCATCCGCTGAAGGTCGTCCGCCTCGTACATGCGGATGCGCGAGTCGACCACGTCGTCGCCGTAGACGTAGTGGACGTGCAGCATCCCGGTCGAGAAGTCGACGTCGAGGGTTTCCTTGACCCCGTTGGTCTCGCGCTCGACCACGCCCTCGTCGGTTTTCAGCCGGTGGCGGGAGCGCTCGAGGTCGGAGAGCTCCATCGCCATCTTGCCGCCCGGCCGCAGCGCGTCGTGGTAGGCGCGCAACATCGCTTCGTCCTCGGCGACCGTCGCCCCGAAGCCGAAGCTCGAGGAGAGGCTGACGAGGCCGTCGAAGCCGCGCAGCTCCGGCGGCAGCGGCTGCATCAGGTCGGCGACGTAGTAGGTCGGGCCGGGGTAGACGCGCTTGGCCTCGGCGATCGCGATCTCGGAGATGTCGACCCCGACCGCGTCGATCCCGTGCTCGGCCAGGGCGGCGACGAAGCGGCCGAGCCCGCAGCCCGCGTCGAGCACCCGGTCGCCCTGCAGAGAGGCCGAGCAGCTCGATCGCCAGCGGCGCCTCCTCCTCGTTGCCGTCGTAGCGGCCGAGCTGCTCGGCGACGCGCATGTAGGCCGGCCCGTAGGTGTCGACCTCGTTCAGGATCGGGGGCTGATCGCTCACGGTTTTCAAAGCGTACCGTGAGCGACCCAACCCCGTATGCGGCTCAGCCGCCGCTGATCGTGATCGTCTTCGAGGTCGCTCCCGAGCACTTGTAGATCGGCCCTGCCGTCGCCTGCGTGATCGGCTTCAGCTCGGCGTAGATCTTGAACGGCAGCTTCCCCTTGAAATGCAGGTCTTCGAGGTCGACTTTCCAGCGACCTTTGTCGTCGGAGGTGTCGCTGCCGAGCACGCCGTGGCCCTGCTGCTTCAGCACCACCGTGCGTTCGCGCGAGGCAGTTCGAGTTCGGCGACTTCACCTTGCCGAAGTAGCCGTAGGCGCTGATCTGCAACGTCGACGGCACTTTGACCGTCTGGCCCGGCTGGCTCGCCACGGCCGGGACTCGCCAACAGCGCGATGGCCCCGATCAGTGCTGCCAGTGCTGCCCCTGCCCTCTTGGTCCTGCTCATTCGTTCCTCCTTGGGAGATGTGCCGCGGCAGCCTAGACGTTCACAATCCCCGCAGTGGAGCCCGGCCAGGCGACAGACGAACCGGCGCTCAGCCTCGCCGGGCTGCGCCGCGACTACGGCGAACGGACCGCCCTCGACGGGGTCGGGCTGCGAGCTGGCGCGGGGCGAGACGCTGCTGGTGCTGGGCCCGAACGGGGCCGGCAAGACGACGCTGCTGCGCATCCTCGCCACCCTGCTGCGGCCGAGCGGCGGCGAGGTGCGGGCGCTCGGCTGCTCGCTGCCCGACGAGGCCTGGAAGCTGCGCGGGCGGATCGGCTTCCTCGGCCACGAGCCGCTGCTCTACCGCGACCTCAGCGGCCGCGAGAACCTGCGCTTCCACGCCCGCCTGCACGGGCTGCGCGGCGAGGCCGCCGAGGCGCGGATCGCCGAGCTGCTCGCCGCGGTCGGCGATGGAGCGCCGTGGCGACGAGCGCGTCGCCGAGCTCTCGGCCGGGATGCGCCAGCGGCTGGCGATCTGCCGCTGCGTCCTGCACGAGCCCGAGCTGCTGCTGCTCGACGAGCCCGACTCCAACCTCGACGCCGAGGGCCGCGAGCTGGCGCGGGCGCTGATCGGCCCCGGCGAGGGGCGCACCCGCGTCGATCGTCAGCCACGACCCCGAGCGCTTCGAAGCCGAGGCCGACCAGGTGCTGCGGCTCGAGGCCGGCGGCAAGGTGGCGGTCCGATGAGCTTCCGGTGGCCTTTTGCCCCCATGCTACATAAAGCGCACCGGAAGGGAGCGGTGACGCCGTCCCGCACCGCCTTCGCCACGATCCTCGCCAAGGACCTGCGGGCCGAGCTGCGCACCCTGCAGTCGCTGCCGGCGATGGCGCTCTTCGCCACCACCACCTTCGTCATCTTCCGCTTCGGCCTCGACCGCACCAGCCTCTCCGGCAGCCTCGCCGCCGGCGTGCTCTGGGCGACGCTGCTCTTCGCCGCCCTGCTCGGCGTCAACCGCCTCTTCGTCGCCGAGCGCGAGGAGGGCGGCTTCGACGCGATCCGCCTCGCCCCGATCGACCGCAGCGCCCTCTTCGCCGCCAAGGCGACGGCGCTCTTCGCCTACCTGCTGGTGCTGGAGCTGGTCGTGGTGCCGATCTTCGCCCTCTTCTTCCTCGGCTCCGCCGCGGCGCTGCCGCCGCTCGCTCGCCGTGCTCGTCCTCGCCGACCTCGGCATCGCCGCCACCGGCACGCTGATCTCCTCGATGGCGGTCCACTCGCGCGCCCGCGACCTGCTCGGCCCGCTCGTCCTGCTGCCCCTGGTCGTGCCGCTGATGATCGCCGCGACCGGCGCCAGCGAGCCGCTGCTGGCCGTGGGCGGTCCCGGTTACCACCGCTTCGGCACCTGGCTGGCGGTGCTCTCCCTATACGATCTGATCTTCCTCCTGGTCGGCTACGCGGTCTTCGACTTCCTCCTGGAGGACTAGCGCGCAGGCCGCATCGCACCGCGAGAAACGCATGTACGGCAAAGGACTGAGACCCCTCTCGATCGCGACCGTCGTGGCCGATCGCCGCCGCGCTCTCGCTGGTCTTCTTCTACGCCCCGCTCGACGCCGACCAGGGCTTCATCCAGAAGATCTTCTACCTGCACGTGCCGCTGGCGATCATCGGCGCTGGTCGGCTTCGTCGTCGGCGGCGTCTTCGCGATCCTCCACCTGCGCAGCGGCGACCGGCGCTGGGACGCCTACTCCTACGTCTCGATCCACATGTCGGTGATCTTCGGCGTCGCCGTGCTGATCACCGGCTCGATCTGGGCCAAGGCCTCCTGGGGGCACTGGTGGGTCTGGGACGAGCCGACCCTGGTCAGCTTCCTGATCGTCTTCCTGATGTACGCGACCTACTACCCCTTCCGCTACGCGATCGAGGACCCCGAGCGCCAGGCCCGCTACGCCTCGGTCTTCGCCGTCACCGCCGGCGCCTTCGTGCCGCTCAACTTCATGGCCGTGCGGATGGCGCAGAGCCTCGTCCACCCGCGCATCTTCGCCACCGCCAACGGCGGCCTGCCCGGCTCGATGATGCTCACCTTCCTCGTCTGCCTGGCCGCGATGGCGCTGCTCTGGGTGACCCTGGTCAAGTTCGAGCTGACCGCGAAGAGCGCCTCGGGCCAGATCAAGCGGCTGCGCCGCGCCCTCGACGCGCCGGCCCCCGGCGCCGGCTCGCGGATCGCCCCGGAGGTGAGCTAGGTGGACCTCCTGCCGCTCGCCGGCGCGCCGGCGCTGCCGCTCGACGAGGCCGGCAAGTACGTCGCCGGCGCCTACATCGTCTTCGTCGCTCCTGATCGTCATCTACGTCGCGATCATGGCGGCGAAACTGCAGCGGATGGAGCGCGAGCTGCGCGAGCTGGCCGGCTTCGCCGAGCAGCGGGCCAACGCGCGAGGCGGCGGCGCCCGAGCGCGAGGAGGTGAGCGCCGATGAGCTGAGCTCCTGGCCCTCGGCGTCTCCCACAAGACGGCGCCGCTCGACCTGCGCGAGCGGCTCTCGCTGACCGAGGGCCGCGCGGCCGGCGCGCTGCGCGAGCTGACCGACGTCGCCGGCATCCACGAGGCGGCGGCGATCTCGACCTGCAACCGCACCGAGCTCTACCTCGTCGTCTCCGACCCGGTCGAGGCCGAGTCGACCGCGCTCGGCGTGCTCACCCGCCAGGCCGAGATCCGCCCGACCGAGCTGCTCGGCCACCTCTACTCGCTGCGCTCCGGCGAGGCCGTCCGCCACCTCTTCCGCGTCACCGCCGGGCTCGACTCGATGATCCTCGGCGAGGCCGAGATCCAGGGCCAGGTCAAGCGCGCCTACGAGCTGGCCCTGGTCGAGGGCGGCACCGGGCCGATCCTCAACCGCCTCTTCCGCGGCGCCCTCGCCGCCGGCGGCCGCGCCCGCGACGAGACCGGGATCAGCGAGAAGAACGTCTCGATCCCCTCGGTCGCGGTCGAGCTGGCGCGGCGCACCCTCGGCGACCTCGGCGACCGGCGCGTGCTGGTGATCGGCGCCGGCGAGACGGCCGAGCTGGTCGCCCGCGCCCTGGTCAGCCGCGGCGTCGCCACCGTCTTCGTCGCCAACCGCCACTACGACCGGGCGATCGGGCTCGCCCAGCGCTTCGAGGGCAACGCGGTCCGCTTCGAGGAGCTGCCCGAGCAGCTCGAGCAGGCCGACATCGTCGTCTCCGCGACCAACTCGCCCCACCACATCGTCGAGCGCGACGAGCTCGAGCAGGTGATGAAGACCCGCGAGGGGCGGCCGCTGCTGCTGGTCGACATCGCCGTGCCGCGCGACATCGAGCCGGCCTGCCGCGAGATCGCCGGGGTCAGCCTGCACGACATCGACGACGTGCAGCAGATCGTCGACCGCAACGCCAGCGGCCGCGAGGCCGAGGCGCGGCGGGCCGAGCGGCTGCTCGACGCCGAGCAGGACCGCTTCGAGCGCTGGCTCGCCTCGCTCGAGGTGGTGCCGACGATCGCCGCGCTGCGCGAGCGCGCCGACGAGATCGTGCGCCGCGTCCTCGCCGAGAACGACGGTCGCTGGGAGAGCCTCGGCGAGGCCGACCGCGAGCGGCTCAGCGCGATGGCGAAGGCGATCGCCTCCCGCCTCCTGCACGAGCCGACCCTGCGGATGAAGCGCTCCGCCGGCAGCGACGAGGCCTACCTCTACGTCAGCGCCCTGCGCGAGCTGTTCGGGCTCGACGTCGAGACCGAGCCGGAGGCGGAGGGCACTCGAACGTGACTGAGCTGCGCCGAGCGATCCCGGCAGGGGTTCCACTTAACTTTTTCGAGCAGAGTCTGCGGCGACCGACGATGGCGCTCGCGAAAAAGTACAAGACGTTCCACCCCTACCGGGATCGCCTGCGGCACGCGCTCTGATGCTTCGAATTGCCACCCGCGGTAGCGCACTTGCCCTGGCTCAAGCGGGACAGGTGGCCGAGATGCTCGGCGGTGCCGAGCTGGTCGAGGTCTCCTCCGACGGCGAGCCGGGCGACAAGGCGCGCTTTGTGCGCGGGGTCGAGCGGGCGCTGCTCGATGGCGAGGCCGAGATCGGCGTCCACTCGGCCAAGGACCTGCCGGCCGAGCTGCCCGACGGACTGACGATCGGCGCGGTGCCCGCGCGCGAGGACCCGCGCCGACGCCTGGATCGGCGCCGGCGCCTCGCTCGACGACGTGCCCGAGGGCGCCAAGGTCGGGACCGCCAGCCTGCGCCGGCGCGCCCAGCTGCTCGCCGCCCGGCCCGACCTCGAGCGTGCGGCGAGCTGCACGGCAACGTCGACACCCGGCTGCGCAAGCTGGCCGAGGGCGAGCTCGACGCGATCGTGCTCGCCGTCGCCGGCCTGCGGCGGCTGGGACGCGAGAGCGAGATCTCCTTCGCGATCCCGGCCGAGTCGATGACCCCGGCCGCGGG
Organism: uncultured Solirubrobacterales bacterium; assembly: GCA_963812905.1. Lineage (GTDB taxonomy): Bacteria > Actinomycetota > Thermoleophilia > Solirubrobacterales > 70-9 > VRUE01. The sequence goes on along the minus strand of CAWEWY010000003.1, from coordinate 1,566,962 downwards.
CCAGGGCTCGCTCGTCCTGCAGATCCGCGCCGAGCGACGAGGAGACCGCCGCGGCCGTCGAGCCGCGCTCGGCGACGAGACCGCGCTGCGCGAGCTGACCGCCGAGCGCACCGTCGTCTCGCTGCTGGACGCGACCTGCGCCACCCCGATCGGCGTCCACGCAAGGGTCGACGCCGAGGCGATGGAGCGATCGACGCCTTCGTCGGCCTGCCCGACGGCAGCGAGTGGATCCGCGACCGGGTCGAGGGCGACCCGCGACGGAGCCGGCCCTCCTCGGCGCCGAGCTGGCCCAGCGCCTGCTCGCCACCGGCGCCCGCGAGATCCTCGACCGGGCGGAGAAGTGGAGCGGCGGACGTGTCTGAGCTTAGGGGTCCTATATGCCCCCTTAGCTCAGACACCCCCGTGAGAGGGGTCGGATGAGCGCGCGAGCGGGAGTCGTGTATCTGGTTGGAGCGGGACCCGGCGACCCGGGCCTGATGACGGCGCGGTCGCTGGAGCTGATCGCCTCGGCCGACGCGATCTACTACGACCGGCTGATCCCGCCGGGGGCGCTCGACGGAGCGCGCGAGGACGCTGAGCTGGTCTACGTCGGCAAGGCGCCCGGCCGTCCGTCCGTCCCGCAGGAGGAGATCGGCGAGCGCCTGATCGAGGCGGCGCGGTCGCGGCAAGAGCGTCGTGCGGCTGAAGGGCGGCGACCCGTTCGTCTTCGGGCGCGGCGGCGAGGAGGGCGAAGCGCTGCGCGCCGCCGGGGTCGAGTTCGAGGTCGTTCCCGGCGTCACCGCCGGGGTCGCCGCCACCGCCTACGCCGGGATCCCGGTCACCCACCGCGACGACGCCTCGGCGGTCGCCTTCGTCACCGGCCACGAGGATCCCGAGAAGGAGGAGAGCGCGCTCGACTGGGAGGCGCTGGCCCGCTTCCCCGGCACGCTCGTCTTCTACATGGGCGTCAAGCGCCTCGCCGCCAACGCGGCGGCGCTGATCGAGGCCGGCCGCGATGCCGGCGAGCCCGCCGCCGCGGTCGAGCGCGGCACGATGGACGGGCAGCGCACCGTCGTCGCCACCCTCGGCACGCCTCGCCGAGGCGGTCGAGCGCGAGGGCGTAGGCGCCCCGGCGCTGATCGTCGTCGGCCCGGTGGTGCAGCGCCGCGAGTCGCTGGCCTGGCTCGAGCGCCGGCCCCTGCACGGCCGCCGCGTCGTCGTCACCCGCGCCCGCGCCCAGGCGAGCGGCCTGGCGAAGACGCTGCGCGATCTCGGCGCCGAGGTGGTCGAGCTGCCGGCGATCCGGATCGAGCCGCGGATCGAGAGCGAGGAGGTGCGGGGCGCGATCGGCCGGATCGGCGACTACGCGCTGATCTGCCTCACCAGCCCGAACGGAGTGCAGCTGCTCTTCGAGGCGATGCGTGCGGCCGGCCTCGACGCTCGCGCCCTGGGCGGTGACGAATCGGCAGACCGCGATGCCGGTCGCGCACCATCGCGGCGATCGGCCCCGGCACCGCGCGGGCGCTGGCCGCGAATCGGCATCGTCGCCGACATCGTCCCCGAGCGCTTCGTCGCCGAGTCGCTGGTCGAAGCGCTGGCCGAGGTCGAGGTCGAGTGGCAAGCGTGTCCTCGTCGCCCGCGCCGCCGAGGCCCGCGACGTCATCCCCGAGCACCTCAGCGACCGCGGCGCCGAGGTCGACGTCGTCGCCCTCTACGAGACCGTGCGCGAGGAGCCCAGCGCCGAGGCGATCGAGGCCGCCCAGGGCGCCGACTACGTCACCTTCACCTCCTCCTCGACCGTGCGCAACCTGACCGAGGCGCTCGGCGACCGCTTCCCGAGCGACGCCCGCATCGTCTCGATCGGCCCGGTGACCAGCGAGGCGGCCCGCAGGGCCGGCCTCGAGGTCCACGTCGAAGCCGAGCGCCACGACATCGAGGGCCTCGTCGCCGCCCTCCTCGCCGACACCGAAGGCTGACTTCGCACTTAGGCGCCCATATGCACCCAAAAAGACGAAGTCAGCCGGAAGGGGACTCTGTTTTCGGGAGCCGCACCGGCACTTCCGGGTCACCGACTCGACCAATAGCCGCGCTCGCGAGCTGGCCGAGGCTGGTGCTCCCGGCGGGACCGTGGTCACCGCCCGCGAACAGACCGCCGGCCGGGGCCGCGTCGGGTCGCGTCTGGACTGCGCCCGAAGGCAAGGCGCTGCTCTACTCGGCGATCCTGCGGCCGCTCGACCAGCGCCACCTGCTGCTGCCGCTCTCCGTCCCGCTCGCCGTCTGCGCCGCCGCCGAGGAGCTGCGCGACGGGATCGAGTGCAAGGTCAAGTGGCCCAACGACATCTGGCTCGAGGGGCGCAAGCTCGCCGGCATCCTGATCGAGGCGAAGCCACAGGACGGCTGGGCGGTGATCGGCGTCGGCCTCAACCTCTCCATAGCTCCGGATGAGTTCCCGCCCGACCTCCGTCACCCGGCGACTTCGCTCTTCGACACGGCTGCGGGGAGTCGGGGGGGGTCCCGACGGAGCCTCCCCGCTGTTGCTCCGTCGGGACCCCCCCCGACCCCCTCCACCGCGGCGACGGTCCTAAGCCGCCACCTCGACCACTGGGTCTGGGCAGGAGACGAAGAGGTCCTCGCCGAGTGGCGCCGGCGCGACGGCCTGCGCGGGCGCGAGGTCGCCTGGGAGGACGGCTCAGGAGTCGCCGACGGGATCGACGACCGCGGCAACCTCGTCGTCGCCGTTCCCGGAGGGGGCCGCGTCAGCCTCGGCGCCGGCGAGGTCCAGCTCCGCCTCTGAGCCGTTCTCGGCCTCGGCGCCGTTGCCCATGGGGCTCCCAGCCTCGGCTTTCCTCGAGCGCCTTTTGCGCTGAACCCTCGCTTTGCCCTGACCCTTCTGCTCCGCCTGGCCGGCACCCTCCTCGCCCTTGCGCTTGTTGCGCTTGCGCCGCTTGCCGCCCTTGGGGAAGTTGCGCAGCAGCTCGCGCGCGATCGCCGAGGGCTTGCGGGCCATCCGCATCCGCGCCCCGCGCAGCACCTCTTCGCCCTCGGGCGTGTGCGAGACGGCGCCGGCCAGCAGCGCCACCGCCAGCCGCCGGTCCTGTTTGCGCGACGCGTGGACCAGCCGCCGCGCGTTGCGGCCGTGCGCCCGGCCGGAGGAGTTGACCAGCAGGCCCAGCAGCCGCTTCGTCTCCGGCCAGCGCTGCACCGCATACTCTTCGTGCAGCTCGCGGGTGTAGGAGGCGAGCCGCCAGACCCAGGCCTGCGCCTGGTCGCGGCGGCCGATCCGCTTGTCGACCAGCGCCTGCAGCAGCGTTTTCGTCCCGGCCCGCCGGTCGTCGCGGGTCCAGGTGCCGACGATGTCGATCGCGTCGTCGAAGGCCTCGGGGTCGCCGAGGTCGGCGATCTCGCTCAGCGCTTTCAGTTTCAGCTGCGAGTTGCGGTTGCGCTGCACGCAGGTGAGCAGGAAGCGGCGCTTCAGCTCCTGCGAGCCGGAGCCCTGCAGGATCGCCCGCGCCCGGCGCCAGCCCTGCGGGTTGACCCGCGCCCCGGCCAGCGCCGCCCAGGCGTGCTGCTCGGCGTGGTCGAGGTTGTCGACCGCGATCCGCCACATCTCGCGTTCGAGCACCTGCATGCGGCGTTCCTCGTTGTCGGAGACGGGGACGATCCGCCGCTCGACCCGGATCCGCCGCCCGCGCGCCCGCCGCACCGGGCCGATCACGATCGCGCCGCCGCGGTAGACGTCGCGGTCGAGCAGGCTGTGCAGGGTGACGATCGCCTCGTCGTGGGTCGTCGCCGGGTGGACGAAGTCGATCACCAGGCCGGCCTCCTTGCCCGGCGCGCGCCGGGTCACGCGGCCGACCCGCTGCTGGTAGATCCGCCGCGAGGCGGTCGGCGCCAGGTGCATGCAGAGCGTCGCCCGCGGCGAGTTCCAGCCCTCGGCGAGCAGCATCGCGTTGCAGAGCACGTCGACCTCGCCGCGCTCGAAGCCGGCGAGGATCTCGGCCAGTTCGCGCTTCGGCGTCTCGCCGGAGACGGCGCGGGCGGCGATGCCGGCGTTCTGCAGCGCCCGGGCGACGTTCTTGGCGTGCTGCACGCCGGCCGTGTAGAGGACGCCGGGCATGCCGGCGAAGCGGGTCTTGTAGAGGTCGGCGATCGCCACGTTGAAGGGCTCCTGGTCGAGCAGCGCGGCCAGCTCCTCCTGGTCGAAGTCCTGGTCGACCTCGCCTTTTCGCAGCGGCACCTTGGCGATCGTCCGCACCCCCGGGCCGGGCGGGATGCGCATGCAGCGCAGCGGCGAGATCACGCCGCGGCGCGCCGCCTGGATCAGGTCGAAGCGCGAGGTCTGGGTCGGGAAGAGGTCGGTGACGTGGCGGGCGATCAGCGCGCCGGTCGCGGTCATGCCGATGAAGACGGGACCGACCCAGGCGCGGATGCAGGCGCTGGTCTTCTCGCCCAGCGCGGTGTGCGCCTCGTCGCAGATCACGATCGAGTAGGCGTCGGAGATCTTCTTGTGGTTGCGCACGAACCACTGGTAGGTCTCGACCGTGACCGGGCCGTCGGGATCGTCGCGGCCGTCGAGCAGCGGCGGGCGCAGGCGCTCCTTGTAGCCGCGGTCGGAGATCTCGCCGATGAACTGGTCGACGAGGTTGCGGCGGTGGGTGAGGATCAGCACGCCGCCGGTGCGCGAGGCGTCGATGAAGCCGACCGCGGCGACCGTCTTGCCGGCGCCGGTCGCGTGCTCGAACCAGAAGCGCCGCTCGGCGCCCGGGTCCTCGGGCGCCTCCTCGATCGTCTCCTCGTCGTCGGCCGGTGCCTCCTCCCAGTCCTGGGGCTCCTCGTCGGGGGCCAGCTCCTCGTCCTCGAGCTCGGCCTCGCCGTTGGCCTCAGCCCCGTCCTCGCTCGACTCCTCGGCTGCCGGCGCCGGGGCGGCCTTCTCGGCCACCTCCGCCGCGCCGTTGCCGTTGGCCTCGCCGGCGATCGCGATCTGCTGCTCGGCCATCAGCTCGGTCAGCGTGCCCGAGAGCGCGTCGACCTGGTGCGGGTTCAGCTCCGCCCCGTCGCGCAGCTTCGGCGGTTCGTCGGCGAGCAGGCGCTCCAGGCCGAGCAGCAGCGAGAAGTCCCGGCGCCACTGGATCGAGGGGTCCTCCGCCCCTTCGTCGAGCTCCTTCAGGGCGGCGTCGAGCGCGCGGCGGCGCGCCGTGCCCGGGGCAAGCGCCTCCGGTCCCTCGCCGTCGAGCAGGAAGGGCTCGCGGACGAACTTCGCCGCCCGCTCGATGTCGGCACTCGATGGAACTGCCGCCGGCGCGGCAACTTCGCTGGTCTTGGCCATGAAGGCTTTCGGGTTCGTCCCCGCCGCAACGCGTTACGTGGGCGGGGCACTAGGACGAGGATGCCGGGGGTCTGCCTTTCCGTCCCCCCACGCTCTCAGCGGTTTGCATCGCAGATGCGAACCGAACGTACGTATTGTACCCATCGAAGCCAGATGAATGATTCCGACGGCCCCCTTTGGGGATGATGCGAGCACCTCGACTGCAGATCGTTCATCTCGCTTCGGTGCTCCTGATCGCCTCGGCGGCGGCAGGGTGTGGCAGCGGCGCGGGCGGCGACTACGGCGGCAAGCACCCCGACTACGCGACGGCGCTGGCCGGCTCGCCCGCCCCGCTCGCCGCCCTGCACCGGCAGGCGGACCAGCTGCTGCCCGGCGGGGCCGACGCCTACCAGCGCCGCATCGCCGCGCTCGCCGGCTACCCGGTCGTGGTCAACGTCTGGGCCTCCTGGTGCGGGCCCTGCCGCTTCGAGTTCCCCACCCTGCAGAAGCTCTCCGCCGCCTACGGCAAACGGGTCGCCTTCCTCGGCGTCGACAGCCAGGACTCCGACGCACGCCGCGAAGACCTTCCTCGAAGAAGCCCCGGTCCCCTACCCGAGCTACACCGACCGAACAAGGACATCGCCAACGAAATCGGCGCGACCGGTGGCCTGCCCGACACCGCCTTCTACGACCGCGCCGGGCAAGCTCGTCTTCCTCAAGCAGGGCCCTTACACCGAGCACGCCGAACTGCGAAGCGGACATCGAGCGCTACGCGCTCGGCGAAGAATCGCGAAAGCGGATAATCGGGTCATGGACGCAGCCGTAGTCGTCGCCCTGATCGGAATCGCGCTGCTCGTCGGCGAGCTGCTGCTCTCCACCGGCGGCGTGCTGGCGGCGCTCGGCGCGCTGGGGCTGGTCGCCGGCGGCATCCTCGCCCTCGAGTCCGACAGCGGCGCGGCCGACGTCGTCGGGCCGGCGCTGATCGCGCTCGGCGTGCTCTCGCTCGTCGCCTTCTACTTCATCACCCGCAAGGTGCTCGAGGCCCACCGCGACGAGCCGGTGCGGACCGGCTCCGAGGAGCTGGTCGGGGCGAGCGCCGAGGTGCGCAGCACGCTCGACCCCGAGGGCCAGGTCTGGATCGAGGGGGCGCTCTGGGGAGCGCGCCTAGCCGGCGGCGACGGGCCGGATCGGCGTGGGGGATAGAGTCACGGTCGATGCGGTCGACGGGCTGACCCTGGTGGTCCGCCCCGAGGCGTCCCCCGCCGGCAGAGCCGAGGAAGGAGCAAGCTGATGGCAGTCGCGCTCGGAGTCGCTGGTCATCGTCGCCTTCTTCGCCGTGATCGCGATCGGCGCCTCGGTCCGCGTGCTGCGCGAGTACGAGCGCGGCGTGATCTTCCGCCTCGGCCGCCTGATCGCGACCAAGGGGCCGGGCCTGATCCTGCTGATCCCGATGATCGACCGCATGGTGCGGGTCGACCTGCGCACGGTGACGCTCAACATCCCGCCGCAGGAGGTGATCACCCGCGACAACGTCCCGGCCAGCGTCAACGCCGTCGCCTACTTCCGCGTGGTCGACTCCAACCGGGCGATCGTCGAGGTCGAAAACTTCCTCATCGCCACCTCGCAGATCTCGCAGACGGCGCTGCGCTCGGTGCTCGGCAAGGCCGAGTTCGACCAGCTGCTCTCCGAGCGCGAGCGGCTCAACGAAGAGCTGCAGAAGATCATCGACGAGTCGACCGAGCCCTGGGGCGTGAAGGTGACCGCGGTCGAGATCAAGGACGTCGAGATCCCCGAGCAGATGCAGCGCGCGATCGCCCGCCAGGCCGAGGCCGAGCGCGAGCGGCGGGCCAAGATCATCAACTCCGAGGGCGAGTACCAGGCGGCGCAGAAGCTCACCGACGCCGCCGACATCATCAGCACCAACCCCGCCTCGCTGCAGCTGCGCTACCTGCAGACGCTGCTGGAAATCGGCAGCAACCAGAACACCACGGTGGTCTTCCCGCTGCCGATGGACATGATCGAACCGTTCCTCGGCGGCGAGCAGGGCAGGAAAAGGCCGAAGCCGCCCGCTGCGCCTCCTGCGCCCGCACCGCCGACGCCCGACGCCGACGCCGTGTCCCGCGTAGCTCCGCTACTCGTGAACCGTCTCGTGTCCGTCCCGCTTGGTCTCGGCCTTCCCAGCCGCGCGCTCATTTCGGACGCGCGCTCTGAATTTGAGCGCCCCGAGCTGCGCATCGACCAGCTCTCGGGGCTGCCGGCGATCCTGGCGCCCGGGCGTGCCGAGCGCCCGGAGGGGTTCCAGCGCGGTGCCGAGCGAGCCGAAGGGGCCGGAGAACTGCCCCTTCTGCGAGGGGCGCGAGGACCGCACGCCGCCGGAGGTCTACGCGACGCGGGCGGGCGGCGGAGCGGCCGACACCCCGGGTTGGACGACGCGCGTCGTGCCGAACCTCTACCCGGCGCTGGGCGAGGCCAGAGCTCGCCGCGCATCACGGTTCGGGGAACAGCCTCCAATCGCGATGCGCGTCTGAAGCGACCAGGGCGAGGCGGGCGCCTTCGCCAGCGCCGGCGACCCGCTGCTGGAGTCGCGGCGGGCCGGCGAGCCCGACCTCTTCGCCTCGCGCCCGGCGGCCGGCGCCCACGAGGTGATCGTCAACGCACCGCAGCACGTCACCGCGATGGCCGAGCTGAGCGAGGAGCAGTTCGGCGCGGCGGTGGAGACCTGGCGCGAGCGGATGCGCGCCCACGCCGACGCCGCCTACGTGCAGCTGATCGTCAACGAGGGCGGCGGCGCCGGGGCCTCGCTCGAGCACACCCACGCCCAGCTCTACGCGCTCGAGTTCGTCCCGGCGGCCGTGGCCCGCGAGCGCGAGCGGGCCGGCGCCTACGGCGAACGCACCGGCGGCGGCAGCCTGCTCAGCGACGTGCTCGTCGAGGAGGTGCGCCGCCAGGAGCGCCTCGTCGCGATCGACGACGAGGCGGCGCTGATCTGCCCCTGGGCCTCGCGCTCGCCCTTCGAGCTGCGGGTCGTGCCGCGCGCGCGCCGCCGCGAGCTTCGCCGAGGACACGACGGGCGCGGCGATGATCCACACCGCGCTGCGGCTCCTCGCCAAGCGCTTCGGCGTCTCCCCCGAGCTCAACCTCTGGGTCCGCACGGCGCCCCGCGGCGCCGACGCACTTCCACTGGCACGTCGACATCGCCCCCCGCCTCAGCATCAAGGCCGCCTTCGAGTTCGCCACCGGAGTCGACATCAACACCTACCCGCCCGAGCGGGCGGCGGCGGATTTGCGAGAGTGCCTCTGATGCCGCCCAACCCGCGCCCGATCCCCCGCTTCATCGCCGACTCGACCCAGGAGGGGATCCCGCACGGGCGCTTCGCCGAGCGGCTCGGGGAGGCGTTCCGCAAGGCGTGCGCCGAGATCGACGACCTGCCGAACGGCGTCGAGGCCGCCGGGGAGCTCGAATGGTTCCCCGAGCGCGCCTGGGGTGGCCGCGTCTGGGTGCCCTGCACAGCCAGGACCGACGGCCCGGAGGGAACGATCGAGCTGTTCGGCCACGTCTCCTACGTCCAGCCCGAGCAGGGCGAGCCCTCCGACTTCCGCGCCGCCGCCGACTTCACCGACGTCCTCGCCGAGGACAACCCGGGCTGGAAGATCGACCTCAACGACGAGGTGATCGGCCGCTGGCGAGGAGAGAACGGCCGCGCCGGCGCCGTCACCCTCGTCTGGGGCCGCCCCCTGGTCCAGGGCGCCGTAGCCGCCACGGCGGAGCTGGAGCTGGAGACCGTCGACCAGGAAGTCGTCTCCGACGGCCGCTTCACCCTCCTCGCCCTCGACGCCCTCGAGGGCTACGGCGACGACATCTTCATGCAGGTGAAGCTCTGGAGCCGCCGGGCGCAGGAGCTGGCCTCCGAGAGCCTCTACGCCTAGCCGGGCAATGCCAGACGAGGCGAAGTCACGAAACACCCCGCCCGAGGGTTGATGAGCCGTCCGGCACTCCGCTACGGTGTTCGAATGGCATCCACCGATCAGGCTGGAAGGGCGCCTAAGAACGCAGCCTTTGCTGCCGAGGCAGTCCGAGTACAGCGACTAAGGGCTGACGCTCGGCGTTCCATGGACGTGAATCTGGCAGAGACCATCGCCCTGAGTCACCAACTGCTTCAGTTCGCCGGCTCTGCTCGCCGAGGGTGAGCGCCCCGGCCTTCGATCAGATCCTCCGTCGTTTGACGGAGGCGGAAGTGAGGTTCGTCGTGGTCGGCGGTCTTGCCCTTGGAGCGTGGGGAGTGGTTCGTGGGACGAAGGACGTGGACATTGTCGTCGCCTCAGATGCCGAGAATCTCGAACGTCTCGCAGCTGTTGCCGAGGCAATCCACGGACATGTGCATGCAGGCGAATCCTTCCTCAGCAGACAACTGTCAATCGCGGGCCAACTCGCGAGCGGCGAACAGGTTGCCATCGAGACCGACCTCGGTCGCCTGGACATCGTTCAGGGTCTCGACGGGGTTCCCACCTATGACGAATTGCATGCTCGTTCGACGGAGGCAGAGATCCTCGGCATTGAGGTCGCCGTCTGCTCGATCGAGGATCTCAAGGCCATGAAGAGCGCCGCCGGCAGAACCCGCGACCTCGCAGATCTGGAGGACCTCGATGCTGCAGGCCGATAGCTCTACGATTTAGCCGTCCAGCCCCGATAGCTCAGCTGGATAGAGCGACTCCCTCCTAAGGGAGACGGATGGGTGCGCTTTTTCGGCTCTGGGTAAGGATTACACGATTCCGAGTGCGATCCCGGATTCCTGTGGATTGCCGGGCTTCTACCCCGGTTTGGGCAGCGAGAAAGCTCTGCTGCCCAATCAGTCCTCGACGCCTCGAGGCAGGCACCGGGCGAGGGTTGTAGGTATTCTGTCTGCACCCCCTCAGTCCGTTTCGGCGGCTGAGATGCGGTGTCGCCTTTGGGCGGCACTTGCGAATCTGGATCCCTGTGGCGATAGAAAGTGGCTTGGCCGTGAAGACAGCGGAGTTCAGACATGGAAGCGAAAACGCAGCGAGAGGAAATGCAGGGATGCCTTCAACAGCACGGTCGGCTTCTGCCATCATCCACCGCATGGAGTTGCATGCTCATGTCGAGCTCAGCGACGACCGGGTGGGCGAGTACCGCGTCACCGAGGAGCGCCCGGACGGATCGCTCACCCTCGTTCCGGATACGTCGTTCGAGGCGATCCGCAAGCGCCTTGGCACCGAGCCGGCGACCTTGGCTGAGTTCGAGGCCGAGTTCGGCCCAGTGCAGCCCCCCGACGGCGAGGGGTAGCCGGTGAGCGACAAGCGGTCTGGTCGGACAACGGCCCTGTTCGACGATGCTGCCTTCGCTGAGGATTTGAGGCGAGCCAGCGATGCGGGGCAGGAGGTCGCCCACGCGACCCGGAGCGCGTACGAACAGGACGGCGTGCCGGTGGATGTCCTTCTTGCCTGCGACGAGGAAGGCGCAGACGGAACCCAACTCGCGCATTGCGTCAAGGTCTACCTGCCGCCTCCTGACGGAAAGTTCGGCATGGTCTTTCGTATCGAGCGCCGCAACGGCAAGTTGCGACTCGCCTACGCCGCCTTCGGCGTGCGCCATCATCCGCGTGGCTCGAACGCTCCCACCGTCTACCAAGTCGCCCACGACCGGCTTCAGACCTAGCGCTTCATTGGATGGCTCGTCTGAGAGACAATGTCGGCGCCCGCCCCGATAGCTCAGCTGGATAGAGCGACTCCCTCCTAAGCGAGGTGGAGGCGCGCGCGTTTTCGGCTCTGGGTAAGGTTTTGACGATTCCGAGTGCGACCGCGGAATCTTGTGGATTGCCGTGCTTCTATCCCGGTTTGGGCAGCGAGAAGCTCCGCTGCCCAATCAGTCCTCGACGCCGCGAGGCAGGCACCAGGCGAGGGTTGTAGGTATTCTGTCTGCACCCCCTCAGTTCGTTTCGGCGGGCTGAGATGCGGTGCCGCCTTCGGGCGGCACTTGCGAATCTGGATCCCTGTGGCGATAGAAAGCGACTGCCGTCAAGACAGCGGAGTTCAGACATGGAAGCGAAAACGCAGCGAAAGGAAATGCAGGGATGCCTTCAACAGCACGGTCGGCTTCTGCCATCATCCACCGCATGGAGTTGCATGCTCACGTCGAGCTCAGCGACGACCGGGTGGGCGAGTACCGCGTCACCGAGGAGCGCCCGGACGGATCGCTCACACTTGTTCCGGATACCTCGTTCGAGGCGATCCGCAAGCGCCTTGGCACCGAGCCGGCGACCTTGGCTGAGTTCGAGGCCGAGTTCGGCCCAGTGCAGCCCCCCGACGGCGAGGGGTAGCCGGTGAGCGACAAGCGGTCTGGTCGGACAACGGCCCTGTTCGACGATGCTGCCTTCGCTGAGGATTTGAGGCGAGCCAGCGATGCAGGGCAGAAGGTCGCCCGCGCAACCCGGAGCGAGTACGAACAGAACGGCGTGCCGGTAGATGTCCTTCTTGCCTGCGACAAGGAAGGCACCGACGGAACCCAGCTCGCGCATTGCGTCAAGGTCTATCTGCCACCCCCTGACGGAAAGTTCGGCATGGTCTTCCGCATCGAGCGCCGTAGCGGCAAGTTGCGACTCGTCTACGCCGCCTTCGGCGTCCGCCATCATCCGCGTGACTCGAACGCTCCCACCGTCTACCAAGTCGCCCACAACCGGCTTCAGACCTAGCACTCATTGGACGGCTCGTCTGAGAGACAATGTCGGCATCCGCCCCGATAGCTCAGCTGGATAGAGCGACTCCCTCCTAAAGCGACTGGAGAAGTTGGAGTTTTCGTGTCTGTAGAGCGGAAAGAGAGTGGCGCTTAGGTTCGTCATTTCTCGCCGTTTTAGGTGGGATTCATTTTGATTTGGGCAGCGAAATCACGCTGCTGCCCAATGAATTTCCTCCGGCTCCGGACTGAGCCACACAAGGGTCGGTCAACGTCGTCTAGGCTCCGCACATGGTCGACCCAGAGGGACTGGTCGTTCTAGGAACTTCCGCGCCAATAGCGCTGAAGATCTTGGGACCTACCGCTGATTACCTCGGAGATGAACTTCAGCATTGGGCAGAGCAGCGCGTCGCCAACATCCAGCGGATATTTGAGAATGCCAAGCTAAAGCTTGGTGACGATGGCCTTAATCGACCCGGTGGAGTACCTCCCCGTGTTCTTCGGGAAGTTCTTGAGGAGGGCTCCTATTGCGATGACGAGCTAAGCTGCGAGTACTTTGGGGGGATTCTCGCTTCGTCTAAGACGCAAGTTACAAGAGACGATCGAGGGGCAACACTCGCAGCGCTCGTTGGTCGACTGTCGACTTATCAAATACGCAGCCATTATTTCCTGTATGTGCATGCGAGGCGTCTGGTGCGAACCTCCCAACTCCGGCACAACTTCGCCGCAGCCGTCGCTCTCAGGGAGGAAGGTCGCTTCTTTGTGCCCTGGGACGCATGGTTCGCCGGCATGGAGGTCGGCTCAGATGAAACCTGGGAGCCAATTTTCGAGCACTGCATACTTGGCTTGATTAGAGAAGGACTGCTACAGGACTTCTATAGGGCCGGTCCCCCAGAGATACTGAGTGAGTCAATTGGTCGACAGGTCCCCGTCGGTGGTTTTGTATTTGGTATCTCATGGCTTGGCGTCGAATTGTTTTCGGCAGCACACTCTGCTGGCACCAATCCCAAACTTGGATTTCTTTCTCCTGACGCTGGGAACTCATCCGAAGCCCATGTTACGCTCAGCGACGAAATTGTAAGCTTGAATAGCCTACCGTCTTTGTAGTTCTATGACGAAACATCGGGCCCTGCGCTTCCTGTGCCAGAGTCACTTGCGAGCAGCGACCGTGGCTTGCCAGTCAATAATTGATCAAGGCGTGTAGCTCCGGCCCGCATCTTCATAAGCCAGTCCGTCATCCTCGACGGTTGCAAACGATGTGGTGTATGAGACAAGATCGCTATAGCGTGTTCGGACCGCATCCTGTAGCGCTTGGAGCGCCAAGACATCTTTGTCGTCCTTTTTTTTGGTTCGATTCACCGAACACTCAACTGCCGTCAAGGTCCACCGGCCATCCCGAAGCAAGTCCAGACGGATAACGTCCCACTCACGTATTGGGCGCCTTTCGTTTGATATCTCCGTTGCATTGAAAATGCAAAACCTATGGCTGCAATCGTCATCTGAAAGTAGCTGATCGATAGCAACGGCAAGCTCCAACGCCGGCCCACGATCTCCACCTTTTTTCGCTTTGGCCTTTTCAAGGGCTTTATCAGCGAGATGACGCAAAATATCTCGGCTATCAGAGATTTTAATGGCCCTCCACGGCATCCTAAGGAGGAACTCACCAACATTTTGGATAGGTTGCTCGAATGCGGCATCTGACAGAAGATCTGCTTTCAGCGCCACGTCGCTGTGCTCGTTGAGTTCGACCAACGATGAGCGGCCGCGTAGGGCCTTCAATCCCGCTCGAACTACGTCAATGTCTTCAACAGCTACAGCCTGACATGCGGTGAACAAGAGATTCGATCGCTGCTCGACTTTGGCGCCCAAAATCCAAGCCAAAATCGCGCTCTCGACCTCGCCGGCGTGAGCACGCTGAATCCAGTCCGATGTCTTGGCCAACACGCTCAGCATAGGTCCAAGCTTTTCGGGCGTCTCTAGTCGACGCTGATGGCAATAGACGTTTCCGTAACGGCGATTATGGCCTGCCATGAGTTCGGCGAATGGATTCACCTCTTGGAACTCGACGAATACGCTGTAGTTATCGACGAACGGGTAAATGACGCGCCGCTTCCCCGTCCGCTCGGTCAGGAAGTCCTCTGCGGCAAAGCGAGATCCCGCCGGAAGGCTAACCTGCTGGAATACTCCAACCTCGATCCACTCACGCTCGAAATCTCGATGTGCATTCTCCTTTAGATCGCGAAGTGTCTTTCGATATTTGGGGCGAAGATGGTGCTCGAAGTACGCATCTCCTTCCTCCTGTCGAAGAAGTTCCCGAAGATCGTCAAGCGTGATAGGGGTACGCGCGAAATCGTTGCCGATGAGTCTGGCAATCAAAGTGTGCATTAGTAGGGACGTTGGCGTTGCATAGAATCGCTGCTCTAGATAAGACCGAGCAGAGTCAATCAACGCCCACTCATCTGCCGCTTCTGGTCCTATCGGATCCCGCTCCCACAGAACGTCTGGATCAAGGGTCAGCCAAGCAGTGCCACACTGCAGTAGGTCTCGGGGCACGTAGTCGGCCCGGTTACACGCGGTCAGAACTTCATTGCCGCGATAATCGCGGCAAACCAGAGAGTTCACAAGGCTGCCTTTTACTTTGGTCTCGTCTGGAGTATCGGCACCCAATGCTTGCTCCGCTTCACAGATGGCGGGCCACAGACGACTCCACTCCTCCGAAACGATCCATGCCGAGAACCATCGATAAAGCTCAAAGGGTCGTTCACCAGCGAGCAGCATCTCCACGCAGTGCCCAGGATGGTCGTCCTCTGCGCACTGGAGCTGGCCAAAAGAAACGACTTGGTTCACTACTTCTTCGAGGGTCTGCCGGGTTTTCTCCTCCACGTGAGCCGCTCTGAGTATGGCCTCGGCGCCTTGATAGCTCAGCGGAAGATGGCCCCAATGCATGACGTGCGCCGCAGCTCGCAAGGATGGCCGATGTTGTGTACGACGTTCCCCGGCTGCCAGAAAACGTGATGCGTTGTGTTCGGTGCCAAGATGGTGCGCTTGCTTTGTAGCCGTTGCATGGGGGTTTAGCCAGGACAGAGAGCCCCAGTTGACCAAGTGCTCAAGGCGAGTGAATCGATCCAGGAATCGCCCCTCTAGCTTTTTGGTGTAGCTATCGCGACGGATTCGCCGCCAAACTGGGTCGAAGCGCACATCGTCCATAGCGCCTACCTCCTAGAGATGAACTCTAGGGAAATCTATGTACATAGGAGCGACGATGAAACTGGGCAGTGATCGCGCATGGAGTTCCGAGACTCCGGTAGCGTGCCCATCAAGGCTAGTCAGCTCTCCAATTGATCAATGAGTTCGGTCAACCCGACCATCGATGTGTCTAGAGCCGAGGAGATTGCCTTGACCGTCGCCCAAGTCGGATTGGAGTGCCCGCGTTCGATCATCGACATGTGGCCGACCGTGACTCCAGCCTCTTGGGCGAGGGATTCCTGGGTCATGCCGCGCTCTTCGCGGAGCTGGCGGATCGCTTTGCCTAGGGCGGGCTGGGGTTGATCAGAGCGGCGCATCCACTGCGCACGTTCTCAGACGCGGGCGTTTCGATCCACCTGTCTGAGCACTTGTGTTTCAGCAGAAGTTGCTGTAGGCTCGCCGACCCAACGACAAAGCGCCCCCGCGCTGGTGGAACAGCCGGGGGCATGGCACAGGAGGTATGAACTCCCATGCACGACGAAGATATCCGGCCGGGCCTTTCTGCGCCCTTCCACGAGGACGAGATCATGGAACGTTCGGTCCTCACGCAGGTCTTGTTCCTGCACCCGGCGCAGCTCACGATCCTTGAGCTTGCCCTGCGGGTCGAGACGGACCTGCGCAGTTGCGAACAGGACGCCGTAGAGCGCGCCGTGCGGGAGTTGACCCGCGACGGGCTGCTCACCTGCGATTGCCGGAGGCTCGCCCCCAGCAGGGCCGCTGCTCGCTTTGACGAGCTGATCGGGGGCGTCACTTAGAACGGCAAGGTTGTTCAGCGGCTTCTCGGGGGCCGGGGCGCAGGCCACAGGGAGGTGGCGAGGTTGTCTACTCGCATGGATGGCTCCGCACCCTGCCTCGGCCTCCGAGAAGCCGCTGAACGCCAGCCATAGACAGCCAGCAAGTCCAGATCAGATTCATTCAGCCAGCAGCCAGAGCCACCGACTCAGGCCAGCTACCCCCACAGATGCCAGAGGTCCCGAGGCAGACCCCCAGGTAGTCCCAGATGCCCTCCCCACGCCACAGCCCCGACGGCCGACACACTACGAACCCCTTGGTTCCATGCCTGGGCCGCACTTTGCTGATCTGCAACGTCAGCAATGTTTGGCGGCGGGTCGGGAGCGGTGTCGATTGCGCGAGCCGGAGAGGCGCTGCGCAAACTTTTTCAAAGTCACCCGACGCAAACGGCTCTCAGTTTTGACAGTAGATGTGAGATGGCATCCACCCGCATCAAGCTCGATCCCCAGACAATCGAGGCGATTGCCCGCCGGGTCGTCGAACTGCTCGAAAAGCGCGGCCTTCAAAGCCGCGAGCTGGTCGATGCGGCTGAGCTGGCGCGGCGGCTCGGGATCGAGCGCTCCTGGGTCTACTCCCACGCAATCGAGCTGGGGGCGGTCAAGCTTGGCGACGGGGCGAAGCCACGGCTTCGCTTCGATCCCGAAGTGGCAGTGCGGGTGCTGCGGAAGGTTGGCGAGGTTCCGACGGCTGACCCGCCCACCCGCTCAGGTGAGCGGGCGGGCCAGCCGCAGGGGTCGGAGGGACGGGTGGCGTTGCTTCCGATTCGGCGGCGTGGGGAGAACTTTCCGCCCTCGGCGGCTTAGGTAGGGATGCCTCGCAAAGCGACAGGGCAGGTGATCGAGCCGCAGGACGGGCGCGCCTGGGCGATCCGGTTCCGCGCCTACGGCGAGCGGCGCTATGTGGCTCTCGGGACTGCCGAGGAGGGCTGGAACCGCAAGCGGGCCGAGGCAGAGTTGCGGCACGTCCTGGCGGACGTTGAGCGCGGCCTATGGCGGCCGTACGAACCAGCGCAGACCCCGCAGGTTGCCGAAGCGCCGACCTTCCATGAGTTCGCCTCGGAATGGCTTGAGGGCCGCGAGCCGGAGTTGCGGGAGAAGACCGTCAAGAGCTACCGCTGGCTGCTGAGCGGGCATCTACTCCCCCACTTCGCCTCGATGCACCTTGACCAGATCGGGCCGGAGGACGTGGACCGCTACAAGGCCGCGAAGCTGCGCGAGGGAGCGCTTGGGCCGAACCAGATCAACAAGTCGCTCGGCTTGCTGGCGATGATCCTCGACGACGCCGGCGATTACGGGCACATCGACGCGGCGCGCAATCCGGCACGCGGAAGACGGCGGCGGGTCAAGCGCAGCACGCCGAACCGGCCGACCGTCGAGCCAGAGCAACTGCCCTCCCTCCTCGAAGCTGCGCGCAAGCTCCGGCCGATGGTCGCCACGATGGCGGGGGCCGGCCTGCGCAACGGCGAGACCTGCGGCCTTGACTGGCCCGACTTCGATCCGGCCAGCGGGACGCTCACCGTTGGCGAATCGAAGACCGAGGCGGGCATCCGCCAGGTCGATCTCCCCGACGCCCTGCGCAAGGAACTCGCCGCCTACAAGCTCCGCACGCTGCGCAGCAGCGAGGGTCCGATGTTTCGCAACCGCGAGGGACAGCGGCAGAGCGTGAGCAACGTCGAGCGGCGCTTGAAGACGGCGATCCGCAGGGCCAACAAGAGGCTCGATGAGCTGGGCCTTCGGCCCATTGACGAAGCCGTGACACCGCACTCGCTACGTCGCCTCTACGCGAGCCTGCGCTTCGCCCTGGGCGACGACCCCGTGTACGTGGCGAACCAGCTCGGGCACACCGAGCCGGGGTTCTCGATGAAGGTCTACGCTAGTGCTGTGCGCCGCCGCGAGAGGCTGATCGGCGTGGCGCTTCGCGAGTTCGATGCAGCCCTCCAATGGGCAGCAATGGGCAGCGGAGAGCCTGTTTCTGTCGAATCTGAGCCGAGCGCGGACGACTCACAATCGCTGGAAACGGCTCAACAGAGCCTTTTCCGGTAGCCCGCCCCGATAGCTCAGCTGGATAGAGCGACTCCCTCCTAAGGAGTAGGCCGCTGGTTCGAATCCAGCTCGGGGCATGTCATCCGATGGGCGCGTAGAGCCTGGTCAGTCGCCAAGCTCGGCGCGAAGGGCGGCCAGCTCAGTACGGAGCTCGGATACTTCGCGTTCGAGGCGGGTGAGGCGATCCTCGGCGGGCTTGATCTCCGTCGCTGGCTCACCGCCTGCGACCTCCTCGCCTGATGCCGACTCGTCCGGGACTGCGTTCGTGGGCGTTGGGGCAAGCTCACCGGAATCCCCGCCCAGCAGCTGCTCGTAGCGGTCCTCCTTCTGGCCCGGGCGGCGCTCGTGGCGGGCGACGTGGCCGCGCTCGACCAGGCGGTCCAGGGTCGCTTGGACCGCGGCCAGGTCGGGGAAGTCGTGCAGGCGCTGGCCGCGCTGCTTCAGCTCACCCGGGGTCTGGGGGCCGCGCAGCATCAGGACCGCCAGGAGGCAGATCTCCTCGTCGTCGAGGCCGAAGGCGTCGTTCAGGAGGTGGCGGTACTTGCGGGCGCGGCTGCCGGCGGCGCTGGCGAGGCGGGTCCAGCCACGCAGGGCGAGGCGCCGCAGGGCCTCGACCACGGCCTGCTCGTCGTAGTCGACGACCGGCTCGCGGTTGGTCGACTGGTTGCAGGCGAGGCGCAGGGCGTTGAGCGAGAGCGGGTAGGCGTCCGGAGTGGTGCGCTGCTTCTCGACCAGGCAGCCGAGCACGCGGATCTCTACGGCGTCGGGCTCCACCGCTCCAGGCTCAGTCCCGGTCGGGGCGGTCGGGGTAGATCTCGTCGATCGTGACCAGGGCGCGGTAGGGGGCGCCTGCGGCGGCTTCGATCTTCTCGCCCCCGCCGGCGAGGCGATCGACGACGCCGACGACGCCGACGACCTCGAGGCCCTGTTCGGCGATCCGCTCGATCGCCCGCGCGGTCGAGCCGCCGGTGGTCACCGTGTCCTCGACCACCAGGCACCGTGCGCCGGGCTCGACCGGGCCCTCGACCCAGCGCTGCAGGCCGTGCTCCTTGCGCTCACCGCGGACGAAGAAGCCGACCAGACCCTGCCCGGCGGGGACCGCGAGGGCGGCGCAGGAGGGGGGGATCGCCGCCGTGGCCGGGCCGCCGACCGCGCTCGCACCCGCCTCGACTGCTGCCGCGGCGATCAGCTCTCCCGCGGCGAGGAAGCCGGCGGGGCGAAGCAGCGCGCGGCGTGCGTCCACGTAGTACTGAGCAGTCGCGCCGCTCGACAGGGTCACCTCGCCCAGCACCAGCGAGTGCTCGCGCAGCTCGGCGAGCAGGGTCCGCTTGGCAGCGTCGAGGTCGGCCATTTCGGAGGCATCCTATGGCGCTCCGGGGTCGCTTCGGCCGGCCGTTTCCACGAGTGCGGGGTTGCTACCCAAGTGCCGCTGCATCGCCGAAGCCATCGCGCCAGCTCGGGTACTTCGGCTGCCAGCCGAGCTCTCGCTTGGCCTTGGCGTTGGAGGCCCCTCGCAGGCCGACCGCCATCTCCGCCACCGAGCTCCCGGCCACCAGCTTGGCCAGCCAGACCGGGACCCGGCGCGGCGGCTTGGCCCCCAGGGCCTCGGCGTAGACCGGAAGCCACTCGTGCAGCGGGGCTGGCTCGTCGTCGACGACGTTGTAGACGCCGGCTGGACCTGCGCTGAGGGCGGCCACCGTCGCCCCGGCCGCATCCTCGACGTGCAGGAAGGAGAAGGTCCCGGTGCCGGCGCCGACGATCGGGAAGCGTCGCCGGCTGACTTCGCGGCCCAGGTGCCCGTCCCGCGCGTAGTACGTGCCGGGGCCGTAGAACTGCCCGTAGCGGAGCACCAACCCCTCGAAGTCGGAGGAGTCGACGACCTCGCGCTCGTGGCCGAGCATGGCCTCGACCGCGCTGCGGAAATGGCCCTGCGCGTCCTCGAACGGGCGCGCGTCCTCGGCCTTGACCCAGTCCCCTTCGGGTGCGTAGAGGAAGGCGATGCTCTGCGTCAGGAACCGCTTCGCGCCCGCGGCCCTGGCGGCCTCGATCAAGTTGTGGCCGCCCTCGCGGCGCACCCGGTCCGTCGCCGCGTAGAACGACGCCTTGCGCGGGTTGTACTCCTGCGGCAGGCTCGTCATCTGGTTGACCACGACGTCCGGGGCCGCCTGCTTCACCGCTGCCCCCAGCGCCGTCGCGTCGAAGGCGTCGCAGACGACCGCCGTCGCCCCTGCGGCGCGGATCTCCTCCGCCCGCTCCTCGCGCCGCGTCATCCCGGTCACATCGTGGCCCGCCGCAACCAGCTGCCGCAGCAGCGGCCGGCCGATCGCCCCGCTCGCTCCCGCTGCGAAGACCTTCATCGCCGCACCTCCGGATCGTGAGCTGACGCGTTCAGCCGTTCGGATACCCGCGCGAGCCAGGCCGAAGCCACCGCGCCGAAGGCGATCAACAGCGTGTCGCTCCAGCCCCGCGCCTCGCTCTTCGCTTCGCCGGTGTCGAAGGCGTGGTTGAGCGCATGGAAGCCATACCAGAGCGCCCCCAGCCAGAGGATCGGCGCTCGCCACGACGGTCGCACGACCGAGATCCCCACGACGACGCCGAAGGCGAGAATGAAGGAGCCGACGTCGCCGACGTAGTGGGAGTTCTCGAGCCCGTAGTGGCCGATCTGATCGAAGAAGGTGTCAGGAGCCAGCAGGGCGATGCACCCGTGACCACGTGGTAGGCCGCGATGACAACGAGAACCGTCTTCAGGACTCTCTCTCCGATCATTGCGCCCCTTCCTAGAAGACGAAGATGCTCTCGCCGTAGTTGAGCTGGTTGTAGATCCGCGGCTGGTCGGCGACGAAGGTGCGCACGCAGCCGTGGCTGGCCGCGTAGTCGGGCACTTCCGCGTAGCCGTGCACGGCGTAGCCGTTGTGCCAGTAGAAGGAGTAGTACATGCCCTCGGCGTTGTAGCCCGGTTCGCGGCGGTAGAAGGTGTAGTGGCCGGTCACCGTCGGGGTCGAGGGCTTGCCCGTCGAGACGGGGTAGATCGCGAAGGGCTTGTCACCCTTGGTGAGAACGAGAACCTGCTTGGAGAGCGACACCTCGGCGTGCTCGCCGGCGTCCGGGTAGCGGACGCGGTACCCGCCCCGGCCGCCGAAGACATCCTTGACCAGTCCCTTGCCGGCCCGCTCGGTGCGTGACATGCCGTTGACCTTGCGGTAGGCGAGCACCTCGCGCCCGGTCCGCCCGTCGAAGCAGCGCCCGCCCCCGGAGGCGTAGCCCATCTTGGCCATCGCCTTCTTGAAGCCCTTGACGACCCGCCCGCACTGGCCGGCGTGCAGAGCCGGGAAGCTGACCCGCCAGCTCTTGCGCACCGTGCTGTCGGCGCCGAGCGCCGCGGTGGCGGCGTGCTTGGCGGCAACCGCGTACTTGCCGTCCTCGCGGAGGACGATCGAGGCCTTGAAGGTGCCGACACCGCCCTTGCCCTGCTGCACGGCGGCCTTGCGGGCAAGGAGCTTGTGCCCGTCGAGGTAGAAGGTCACCTCGACCCGCTGCCCGGGCGCGAACGGGGAGACCGTTCCGCTGACCGGCACGGTCCCGTAGATCGGCGCCCGGCCGCCGTGCAGATGGCCGACCTTGATCTTCACGGTGGCATCGGGGGGGCCTGCCTGCGGCGCCGCCTCAGCTGCCAAGGGTGCCGTGACGAAGAGGGCAAGAACGACCAAGGCGGGGACGAGGCGACGGCTCACGGGTCCGGATTCTTGCGGATGAGTCGGCTGTGTGGTGAAAGAGTCAATTCTTTGCGAATTTAGAGTGCAATGGCTTGATTTGTGGAGACCCAAGGCTAGGTTTGGTCCTGGCAGCCTCGTTGCTGGGCATCAATCGTTGGGGGGTAACCCCGCCACCTGGCGGCCCGCCCAGGCGGGCCGTTTCTCGGCCCGCAGCTACTGCCCGAGCAGCGCGACCGAGTTGTTCAGCATGTGCAGCAGGATGCCGGGGACGATCGAGCCGGTCTTCTCGTAGAGCAGGGCGAGGATGAAGCCGAAGGCGACCAGCACCGGCACGGCGCTGAGCCCGGTGGTCGCGTGCAGGCCGCCGAAGATCAGGCCGCTGACCAGGGCGGCGCCGAGGCGCGGCAGGCGCTCGCGCAGGCCGCCGAAGAGCATTCCTCGAAAGCAGACCTCCTCGCTGATCGGCGCCGCGAAGACGATCAGCAGGACCTGCACTGGGATCGCGCCGAACGCTTCGGCGACGTCCTTCTGTTCCGGTTGGCCGATGACCGTCGAGTAGACGATCGCGAAGAGGAGGTAGGCGCCGATCGCCGCCCCCATCCAC
Source organism: uncultured Solirubrobacterales bacterium (assembly GCA_963812905.1). GTDB lineage: Bacteria > Actinomycetota > Thermoleophilia > Solirubrobacterales > 70-9 > VRUE01. The sequence continues at coordinate 1,544,593 of CAWEWY010000003.1, read as the reverse complement.
TTCATAGCCGAGGGACGGAAGCGACGAAGCCCAAGGCGCGATGCCGCCTCGCGCACGGTCGCGCCCCTCCCCGCCGCGATCGCGAACGGCACCAGCAGGAAGCCAAGCGCGGTCGCGAGCTGCACCAGCGCGCTGGCCGCATCGCTCAAGTCCCCCCCACTCGGCGGTCCGTCGACGACCAGCACCGGAACCGACAGCACGATCCCCGTGCCGATGGCAAGAAGCACCCCCAGGATTCCGGCCCATGGGCCCCAATTGGAATAGGGAAAGGGCGTCGGGTGCCCCTCCCGGCGGCTTGTGCTTTTTCGTCGATCCGTCAACTGCAAGCCGACCCCGCCTCACCGAAAAAGTTGAGCCGGGAGGGGCACCCGACGCCCTCCCCATCTAAGTTGCAGGCCATGACGCCGGCAGTCTCACAGGTCTCGCGGTCCACCAAGACCCGCCTGCGCTTCCTGCGCCGGCTGCTGATCCTCGTCGTCTTCCTCGTCCTCCTCGCGATCGCGCTGGCCCAGTTCACGGAGCTGAAGCGGTTGGCCACCGGCATCCTCGCCTCGACCGCGGTGCTGGCCGCGATCATCGGCTTCGCCGCCCAGCACACGATCGGGAACATGGTCGCCGGGGTCCAGCTGGCGATCTCCCAGCCGATCAAGATCGGCGATCGCATCTCCTTCGAGGAGGTGAGCGGCCGGGTCACCGACATCACCCTCTCCTACACCTACGTGAACCCGGGCGACGGCACCGCGATCGTGATCCCCAACCAGATGCTGGTCGACGGGATCATCCACAACCTCTCGACCGAGGACACGCAGGCCTGAGCCGGGGCGGGGCCGAAGTACCCTCTGCCCATGGCGCAGCGCAATCGGCGACGTCAGCGGCGGCGCGGCGGCGCCCGCGGCAAGCTGCTCTTCGCCGGCGCCGGCCTGCTCGTCGCGGCGGCGCTGGCAGCGATCGCGGTCGCCTCCTGGGTGCTCGACGTGGCCGCCCAGGCGCCCTCCCTGGCCGCTTGCAAGAAGGTCGGTCAGCTACGGCAACACCGTCATCTACGCCGGCGACGGCAGCAAGCTCGGCCTCGTCGACTCCGACGAAGCGCGCGCCCCGGTCGCGATCGACCGCATCCCCAAGCAGCTGCAACTGGCGACCGTCGCGATCGAGGACCAGCGCTTCTACGAACACGGCGGTGTCGACTACGAGGGCATCGCGCGGGCGGCGCTGAAGGACCTCGAAGCGGGCAGGGCCGTCGAGGGCGGTTCGACGATCACCCAGCAGCTCGTCCGCAACCTCTGCATCCGCAACCCCAAGCGCGACCTCGAACGCAAGATCATCGAGGCGAAGCTGGCGATCGAGTACGCCGAGCGCCATTCCCCCAAGGAAATCCTCGGCCAGTACCTCAACGTCGCCTCCTACGGGACGATCGAAGGCGCCACCGCAATCGGCGTCGGCGCCGCCTCGAAGACCTATTTCTCCAAGCCGGTCTGGGGGCTGGGCCTGGCGCAGGAGGCTCTGCTCGCGGGGCTGCCCCAGGCGCCTTCCGAATACAACCCGATCCTCAACCCGGATCAGGCCCGCCAGCGGCGCAACGCGGTGCTGGCAAAGATGGAGGACCTCGGCTTCCTCTCGCCGGCCCGGGCGCGGGCCGCCCAGCAGCAGGGCCTCGGGCTCGACGTCTCCGGCGCCTACTTCGCGCACCGCCAGCCCTACTTCTTCGACTACGTCGAAAACGAGCTGATCGAACGCTACGGCCCCGACACGGTGCGAAACGGCGGGCTCAGGGTCTACACGACGATCGAGCCGAAGCTGCAGGAAGTCGGGTTGGAGGCGATGCGCTCCGCCCTCCCCTACTCGACCGATCCCTCCTCGGCCCTGGTCTCGATTGACCCGAACACCGGCGAGATCGAGGCGATGGCCTCCAGCTCGAGCTACGACGCCAGCCAGTTCAACCTCGCCGCCCAGGGCCACCGCCAGCCGGGCTCGACCTTCAAGGCCTTCGTGCTGACGACCGCGATCAAGCAGGGGATCGACCCCTACTCGACCTACTACGTCTCGAAACCGCTCGACCTCGACCTGCCCGAATGGGGGCACTGGGAAGTCCACACGGCCGACGAAGGCTATCTGGGCAGGGTCAACCTGCAGCAGGCGACGGTCGCCTCCGACAACACCGTCTTCGCCCAGCTCGACCTCGACGTGGGGCCGCGGGACGTGGCCGCGACGGCGAAGTCGCTGGGGATCGTCAGCCCGCTCGACGGGATCCCGGCGGAGGGGATCGGCGGCCTGCGGGTCGGCGTCTCGCCGCTGGAGATGGCAGACGCCTACGCCACCCTCGCCGCCGGCGGCGTGCGCCACGACCCGGTTGCGGTCCGCCGCGTCGTCTTCCCCGGCGGCCGGGTCGAGCGGCCCAACCGCACCCCGCCGCGGCGGGTCGTCCCCGAAGCCGTCGCCTACGAGGTGACGCGGCTGCTGCACGACAACATCACCGAAGGCACCGGCACGGCCGCCTACACCGGCTGCCCCGGCCAGGCCGGCAAGACCGGGACGACCGACCGCGAGACCGACGCCTGGTTCGCCGGCTATCAGCCGAATCTGGCGAGCGTGGTCTGGGTCGGCTACCCGCAGTCCAACGCGATCGAGATGACCAGCGTCCACGGCATCACGGTCTTCGGCGGCACCTTCCCGGCCGAAATCTGGCACTCGCTCTACTCCGGCGCCGAAGTCCCCTGCGAGGAATTCGACAAGCCGAGGACGCCGATCAGCTGGTCGCCGTACTTCGGCCAGTTCACCTCCGCCGCGCCGCGGGCAGCCGGCGGCGCGGGCGCCAACGGCGCAGAAATCGACCCGGGAGCGAGGCGGCTGGGCGAAGAAGCGACCGGCGGCTACAACCCCGACGCCTACGCGCCCGGGGCGGGCCAGGAACCGACGCCGGTGCCTCCGTCACCACCCTCCGCCGGCGTCGACGGAGGCGCCCCGACCGAAACCGGGAGCGAATAGCTGAGCCTCGCGCCAGGGGTGGCCTACGCCCTCATGTGGGCCGGATTCTTCGCCTACCTGGGCGTACTGGCCTGGGCGCCCCGCTTCTCGCGGTGGCTGCTCTGGGGCACGATCGTCGTCGCGGTCGTCGCCTTCGCCTGCCTGCCCCCGCTGCTCTCCCACGACGTCTACAGCTACGTCGACTACGCCCGCCTCGGCGCCCTGCGCGGCCTCAACCCCTACGTCCACCCTCCGGCCGCGTTCCCGGCCGACCCGGCGTTCGCCCACGTCACCTGGCCCCACACGACCAGCGCCTACGGGCCCCTCTTCACCCTGGCGACCTACCCGCTCGCCGCACTCCCGGTGGGTGTCGCCGTCTACGTCCTCAAGGCGATATCGGCCGCCGCGGTGCTGGCGCTCGCGATCCTCATCGCCCGCCTAGCCCCGGCGCGCGGCGCCGACCCCCTCCGCGCCGCCGCGTTCGTCGCCCTCAACCCCCTCGTCCTCGTCCACGTGGTGGGCGGCCCCCACAACGACGCCCTGGCGATCCTTCTGATGATGCTCGGCGCAACCGGCATCCTCACCGCCCGCGAGACCCCAGCCGGCGCGGCCCTCGTGGCCGCCATCGCGATCAAGGCCTCAGCAGCCGTGGCGATTCCATTCGCCCTCCTCGCAATCGTGAAACCCCCGCCGACGGGGCGAAATCCGTTGATATACCGAGGATTTCGGCCCGTCGGCAGGCTGTTGGTGGGGGTGGGGCTGGGCGTGATGGGGGTGGGGCTGGGCGCTTATCTCGGCTTCGGGTGGCACTGGCTCGACGCCTTCGCGCTCGCCGGGGAGAACCAGGGCCACACCAGCTACATGAGCATTCCGATCACCGCGGCTCGCCTAACCGGCCTTGACCCAGACGCGGCCCGCGCAGCGGCCCTGACCCTCTACGCCGCCCTCGTCGCCTACCTGCTCGTCTGGGCCTACCGCGGCAACGACTGGCTACGCGCCGCTGCTTGGGCCACCACCGGCCTCCTCCTCGCCACGGCCTGGCTCCTCCCCTGGTACCTCCTCTGGCCCCTCCCCCTCGCAGCCCTATCCCGCGACAGACCCCTAAAGCTCCTGCTGCTCGGGCTGACTGCATACCAACTGGGAGCACGAATCCCGCTCTAGCTGCGCTCCGGTGCGCTTTATGCGGCCATAGCCCACATAAAGCGCACCGGAAGCCCAAAGCTGGCCCGAAAGCCGGCAGCGCTCGAACGGACTGCGAGTTGAGTCGCCTTCGGAGTTGGAGCCCGGGAATGTGTCCCTCGGACCGGCGGATACTCAAAGTCGCCGCGCTAATCAGCGCGGCGACTTGTTGGGCCGAGGGACACATTCCCGGGCTCCTCCACAACGTTCGCCTCTTCCTCCTCAGGCGACGCATGCAGCACGCCGGTATGGATCGACCACCCTTCGCGCCGCCCCATCGCCGTCACGATCGCGACGTAGATCACTTCGACCACGGTCAGCACCCCCCTGACGACGATCGCGATCAGCGAGGCCACCGCGAAGCTGCTGCCGGGTACGGCGACCTTCACTGCCCAGGCAAACGCGGCATCGCGGATGCCCAGGCCGGCCGGGGCGACCAGGGTGGCCAGCGCCGCGACGTAGCCGAATGCCTGCGCGGCGCCGACGACCAGAATGTCGCTCGGCGAGATCGTGCTGACCGAGCGGGCGACGCAGTAGAGGCCGGCCGCGACAACGCCCCAGTTGAGGGTGTAGAAGGCGAGCACCGTCGCCACCCCGCGCAGCGGGATCACCGCTGGCAGCGGCTCCCGGCCAAAAGCGCGCAACACGCGGTTGGCGAGCGGCCCGAAGACGCGCGGGTGCAGGAGCACCAGTGCGAGGGGGATCAGGGCGAGTATGCCCCAGCGCAGCGGCTCGCCCTGCAGGTCGGGGTGGTCGATCAGGAAGTAGGCGGAGACGACGATCGCCGAGGTGGCCTGCAGCGCCTGTTCGTAGACGATGCTGGCGACGGTCAGCCGCCGCGGCACCCCGACCCGTTCGGAGAGCAGCACCCGCCCAAGGACGTAGAGGACGCTGCCGGGCACGTAGCGCGCCAGCAGCGGCTGCCCCCAGGCCACCTGCGCCCGCAGCACGCCGATCGGGTAGCCGAGGAAGCGCAGGATCAGGTCCCAGCCGAGGGCGTTGAGCGCGTAGAAGACCGGCAGGATGACGAACGCCGGGATCAGCCAGAGGACGTGGAAGTGGACGCCCTTGTCCTTGATCTCGGCCCACTGGTCGACCACGGTGAGAACGAGGAAGCCGAAGACGAGGAGCGCGATCCCGAGCTGGATCGCAAGGCGAACGCGCTTGCTGCGCGGCGGCCTGGTGCCGAACTTCGCTCCGGCCTCGCCGACCCGATGCAGAAATGGCTGACGCTCACCCACCGAGCGCACCTTAGTGATGGCACGAGCGTGAGTTCGCACTTAAGCGTCCAATAGCCCCACTAAGTGCGAACTCAGCGGCTGAGGGCGACAATGGAGCCCATGGGTGAGTTCGAGTTGCTGGCGCGGATCCGGGAACGATTGCCCCCCGCGGGGTCCCAGGTAAGACTCGGCTCGGGAGATGATGCCGCTGTAACCGTGCCTGGAGGTGCCACCGCGACCTCGGTCGACGCCGTTGTCGACGGCGTTCACTTCCGCCGCAAGCACGCGAGCCTCGCTCAGATCGGCCGCAAGGCGCTCGCCGCGGCACTCTCCGACCTGGCGGCAATGGCGGCCGAGCCCGGCGAGGCCTATGTCGTCCTTGGCATTCCCGACGACCTCGACGAGGACGGCTGCCTCGAGCTACTCGACGGCATGGCCGACCTGGCCGCCGCGACCGGGACGAGCCTGGCCGGCGGCGATGTGACCCGTGCCACCGAGCTCTTCCTGGCGATCACAGTCGTAGGCCACGCGCCGGATCCGGGCTCGTTCGTGAGCCGCGCCGGCGCTCGCCCCGGCGACGCGCTCGTGCTCACCGGCGAGATCGGCGGCGCCGCTGCCGGCCTGGCATTGCTCGATAACCCCCGCCTCGATGCTGACTTCGTCTTTAGTGGGGCTATAGACGGGTCAAAGGCGAAGTCAGCGGGGGCAGGGCTGTTGCAGCGGCAGCTTGAGCCGACTCCCCGCCTCGCAGCCGGCCGCGCCTTGGCGGATTCCGGGGCGACCGCGATGATCGACCTCAGCGACGGGCTTGGCGGCGACGCGCGTCACCTCGCCGAGAGTGGCGGCGTCGGCCTAAGGATCGAGGCGGCTGCTCTACCGCTGGCGCCCGGCGTCGTTGAGACCGCAACGGCTGCTGAACTGAACCCGGTCGCGCTAGCGGCAACCGGCGGCGAGGACTACGAGCTGCTGGCGAGCATTCCGCCCGAGTACCTCGACCGGGCAACGGCCACCGTACGAGAAAAGGAAGGAGCCGAGCTGACGAAGATCGGCGAAGTCGTCGCCGGCGCTGGGGTCGAGATCAGGCTGCCCGGCGGGGAGCTTCTGGGGGCGGCGGGGTTCGACCAACTCGCATGAGGCTCTCGCTGCCGAACAGCGCGCGCACCCCGCGCCGCTCCAACATCGCCTCGGCGATCAGGGCCGGCTCGGGCTTGTAGTGGCCGGTCTCGACCAGGCTCTTCAGCTGTCGCGGTTGCATTCTGCGTCTCATATCGGCTCCCTACCCGGGATCCTTAGAAATGAGTACTCGCACATCTGTCCAAAGCTCGCCTGACGGATACCCTTTGCCGATGGCGAACGGATCGACGCGCATCCTCCTCGTTGACGACGAGAAGTCGATCCAGACCCTGCTCAGCTACCCGCTGCGCAAGGACGGCTACCACGTCACCTCCGCCCAGGACGGCCACGAAGCTCTGCAGCGCTTCGACGAGGCGCGCTTCGACCTGGTCATCCTCGACCTGATGCTGCCCAAACTGGACGGGGTCGAAGTCTGCCGCCAGCTACGCTCGCGCAGCCAGGTGCCGATCATCATGCTGACCGCGAAGGGCAGCGAGACCGACAAGGTCGCCGGCCTGGAGGTCGGCGCCGACGACTACATCACCAAGCCCTTCTCGATGCGCGAGTTCCGCAGCCGGGTCAAGGCGGCGCTGCGGCGCTCGCGGATGGTCGGCGAGCCACCCGACGAGGAGACGATCGACCAGGGCGACCTGACGGTCGACTTCGGCCGCCGCATGGTCACCCTGCGCGAGGAGGAGATCCGCGTCACCTACGTCGAGTTCGAGATCCTCGGCGCCCTCGCCCGCTCTCCCGGTCGCGTGCTCACCCGCGAGGCGCTGCTCGAGCACGTCTGGGGGGACTCCGAGTACCGCGATCCCCGCACCGTCGACGTCCACATCCGCCACCTGCGCGAGAAGCTCGAGAAGCGATCCCAAAGAGCCCGAGTTCCTCTTCACGGTGCGCGGGGTCGGCTACCGGTTCAGGGAGTAGTCGCCGGTGCCGCGGTTCAGGCCTTCCAACCTGGGCAACCGGATCACCGTGACCGCGGTGGCGATCGCGGTGGCCACCGTGCTGGTCGTCTACGTCTACACGGTCGCCATCGGCGGAGCCGCCAGCGGCCAGGGCGCGGTCAAAGCCCAGATCCTCGTCGGCGGCCTCTTCGCGATCGTCGCCACGCTCGGGGTCGGGATCTACTTTGCCCGCATCGCCTCCGGCAGCATCCGCAGCCTCCAGGAGGCCGCGCGCAAAGTCGCCGACGGCAACTTCGAGACGCCGATCCCGATCTCCTCGGCCGGCCAGCTCGGCCAGCTCGCCCGCACCTTCAACGAGATGCAGCGCCGCCTCGCCGAGCTCGACAGCGCCCGCAAGCAGTTCATCGCCAACGCCTCGCACGAGCTGCGCACCCCCATCTTCAGCCTCGGCGGCTTCGTCGAGCTGCTCGAGGAAGAGGACCCGAGCCCCGAGGAGCGGGCCGAGTTCGTGCACACGATGCGCCAGCAGATCGAGCGCCTGACCAAGCTCACCGCCGACCTGCTCGACCTCTCCCAGCTCGACGCCGGTGCCGTGGCGATGAAGAGCGGCGACGTCGACCTCGGTTCGCTCGCCCGCGAAGTGACCCGCGAGTTCGGGCCGCGCGCCGACCGCCACGGCTCGCGCCTGGAGCTGCGCACGCCGGCTGAGCCCGTGATCGCCAGCGCCGACGTCGATCGGGTGCGCCAGGTGATCCGTATCCTCCTCGACAACGCCCTCACCCACACGCCGGAGGGCACCAAGGTGACCGTGACCACCTACTCCGTAAACCGCCGCGCCGAGCTGACCGTCTCCGACGACGGTCCCGGCATCCCGCGCCGTGTGCAGGGCCGCATCTTCGAGCGCTTCTACACCGCTGACTCGGCCGGCGGATCGGGGCTCGGGCTGGCGATCGCCCGCGAGATCTCGCCAGCGGATGCAGGGCCGCGTCGCGATCGCCTCGAGCAAGCGCTTCACCGCCTTCACGCTCGACCTGCCGCGCTCGCGGGCCGGGACGGCGGTCCGCCGACCCCGGGCCTGCCGTCCAGGGCGGCTGCGTGAAGCGCGGCCTCCGCTGGGTCGCGGCGCCGCGGCTGGCGCTGGCGCTGGCCGGGTGCGGCGGCTCGGGAAGCGACGGCTCCGCCGAGCAGACAGCCGCCGGCAGCGCGCCGCAAACGCCGCAGGTGATCGTCGAGACAGCCGCGCCTGGCTTCAACGCAGCGCGGGTCTACCGCGAGGCCTCGCCCGGAGTGGTCACGATCCGCTCGATCTTCGGCGACGGCGGAGGCGCCGCCGAGGGCTCGGGCTTCGTCCTCGACGCCAGCGGGCGCATCGTCACCAACGCCCACGTCGTCACCGACGAATCGAGCGGCGCCCGCAAGCCGGCCAAGGAAGTCTTCGTCGAGTTCTCCGACCGCAACGTCGTAGCCGCCCAAATCGTCGGCTTCGACCCCTTCGCCGACGTGGCGCTGCTGAAGGTGAAGCCCGACGGCTTCGCGCTGCACCCGCTGAAGCTGGGCGACGACCGCAAGCTCGAAGTCGGCCAGCCGGTGGCGGCGATCGGCAGCCCCTTCGGCGAGCAGCAGTCGCTCTCGGTCGGCGTCGTCTCGGCGACCGACCGCTCGGTCGAATCGCTGACCAAGTTCCAGATCGAGGGGGCGATCCAGACCGACGCCTCGATCAACCCCGGCAACTCGGGTGGCCCCCTGCTCGACGCCGGCGCCCGCGTGGTCGGCATCAACCAGCAGATCGAGACCGAATCCGGCGCCAACGACGGGGTCGGCTTCGCCGTGCCGATCTCGGCCATCAAACGCTCGCTCGCCCAGCTCGAGCGCGACGGGGAAGCCGAATACGCCTACATCGGCGTCTCCACCCAGCCGCTCTATCCCCAGCTCGCGCAGCAAGCTCAGCCTCGACACCGACCACGGCGGCCTGATCTCCGAAGTCGTCGCCGGCAGCCCCGCCGACGAAGCGGGCCTGGAGGAAGGCGACGGCAAGCTGCGCTTCCAGGCCGCCGCCTACCGCACCGGGGGCGACGTGATCCTCGCCGTCGAAGGCCGCGAGGTGATCGGCCCCAACGACCTCGCCGACTTCGTCTCCGACTACAAGCCCGGCGAAACGGTCACGCTCGACGTCCTCCGCAACGGCAAGCGAAGTCGACGTCGAAGTCACGCTGGGCAAGCGCCCGCGCGGCTGAGCGCCGCCCGACCGCCCGCGGCCTGTAGAACTCCCGGATGCTTCAGGAAGTCTCCCTCGGCCACAAGTCCCTCGCCGACTACACCCACATCGCCGGCAAGGAGACGATCGAACGCATCCGCGAGCTGGCCGAGCCGATGAAGGGCCACCGGGTCCTGCACGTCAGCGCCACTGCCTTCGGCGGCGGCGTCTCAGAGATCCTCTACACGATCGTGCCGCTGATGCGCGACATCGGCCTCGACGCGCACTGGCACGTGATCTTCGGCAAGGAGGAGTTCTTCAACGCGACCAAGCTGCTCCACAACTCACTGCAGGGGGCGGAGGAGACGCTGAGCGACGAGCAGTGGGAGATCTTCGACGAGATCAACGCGATCAACGCCGAGGGCCTGCAGGGCGAGTGGGACACGGTGATCGTCCACGACCCCCAGCCGATCGGCCTGCGGCGCGGCGCCAACGAGAAGGGACGTAACTGGATCTGGCGCTGCCACATCGACCTCTCCGAGCCCAACCCGGCGCCGATCGCCCGCCTGCTGCCGATGATCGAGGAATACGACGCGACCGTCTGGCACATGCCCGCCTACGTGCCGAAGGGAGTCGACGGCCACAACGGGGTGAAGATCATCCCGCCGGCGATCGACCCGCTCTCGCCGAAGAACATGGCCTTCTCGCCCGACGACGCCGCCTTCGTCTGCCGCCAGTTCGGGATCGACGTCGACCGCCCGCTGCTGACCCAGGTCTCGCGCTTCGACCCCTGGAAGGACCCGATGGGCGTGATCGACGCCTACCGCATCGTCCACGAGCAGGTGCCGGAGGTGCAGCTTGCCCTGGTCGGCTCGATGGCCACCGACGACCCCGAGGGCTGGGAGTTCTTCCAGCACACCTTCGAGTACGCCGACGGCGACGACGACATCAAGATCCTCAACAACCTCAACAACGTCGGCGCGATCGAGGTCAACGCCTTCCAGTCGCAGTCCGACGTCTGCCTGCAGAAGTCGATCCGCGAGGGCTTCGGCCTGACCGTGACCGAGGCGCTCTGGAAGGGGCGCCCGACCATCGGCGGCAACGTCGGCGGCATCCCGCTGCAGATCACAGACGGCGAGAGCGGCTTCCTGGTCGACTCGCCGGAGGAGTGCGCGCAGCGCTGCCTTGAGATCCTCGCCGACCCGGAGCTCGGCAAGCAGCTCGGTCGGGCCGGCAAGGAACACGCCCGCCGCGAGTTCCTCTCGCCGCGCCTGCTGCGCGACTGGGTCGAACTGCTGGCCGAGCTCGACACATAGGCCGGGAACGGCCGGGGTAGTCTGGGCACGTGGCGGACACCGCGGACCCACTGATCATCGTCTCGAATCGAGGGCCGGCGCAGTTCGAGCGCGACGAGCAGGGCGAGCGCACCGTGCAACGCGGTGGCGGCGGGCTCGTAACTGCCCTCTCCGGCCTCGTCTCCCACCGCGACGCGCTCTGGATCGCCTCGGCGATGACCGACGAGGACGTCGCCGTCTCCGAAGAGCGCGGCGGCCCGGTCGATCTCTCGATCGACGGCATCGACTACCGCGTGCTGCTGGTCGGCAGCGACGCCGAAGCCTACGACCGCTTCTACAACGTGATCGCCAACCCGATCCTCTGGTTCATCCAGCACTACCTCTGGGACCTCTCCAACGCCCCCGACATCCGCCAGGAGGAGCTCGACGCCTGGGACCTCGGCTACCAGGCGGTCAACCGCGACATCGCCACCGCCGTGCTGGGCCAGATCGAGGGCCGCGAGCGGCCGCTGGTGATGCTGCACGACTACCACCTCTACACGGCCCCGGGAATGATCCGCGCCGAGCGCCCCGACGCCTTCCTCCACCACTTCGTCCACATCCCCTGGTCCCAGCCCGACAGCTGGCGCATCCTGCCGGGACGGATCCGCGAGGCGCTCTTCCGCGGCATGCTCTCCAACGACATCATCGGCTTCCACACCGGCCACTACTGCATCAACTTCCTGCGCTGCTGCGACGAACTGCTCGAGGCCGACGTCGACTACGAGCTCGGGCTGGTCCGCCACGCCGGCGGCGAGACGCGGGCGCGCGCCTACCCGCTCTCGATCGACGCCGAACGGCTGCGCCGGGCGGCCGAATCGCCGGAGGTTGCCGCCGCTGAGCGCGAGGTGCTGGAGCGGCGCCGCAAGCACCTGATCATCCGCGTCGACCGCGCCGACCTCTCCAAGAACGTGCTGCGCGGATTCACCGCCTTCGACGTCTTCCTCACCCAGCATCCCGAGTTCCGCGAACAGGTCACCTTCATCGCCCATCTGCAGCCCTCGCGCCAGGACGTGGAGGAGTACGCCGAGTACATGGAGCGGATCAACGCGCTGGTCGCGGTGGTCAACCACCGCCACGGCACCACCGACTGGATGCCGATCGACCTGAAGGTCTACGAGAACTTCCCCGAGGCGGTCGCCCGCTACAAGCACTTCGACCTGCTGATGGTCAACTCGCTCTTCGACGGGATGAACCTGGTCGCCAAGGAGGCGCCGGCAGTCAATACCCGCGACGGCGTCCTGATGCTCTCGGAGAACACCGGCTCCCATGAGGAGCTGGCCGACTGCGCGCTCTCGGTCAACCCCTTCGACATCCAGGATCAGGCCGACGCGATCCACCGGGCGCTGACGATGGACCCGGAGGAGCGGCGGCTGCGGGCGCAGCGCCTGAAGGAGCTGGTCTTTGCTCGGAATCCTGGGGACTGGGTTGATGAGCAGTTGAGGGATATCGCGGAGCTTCGGGACGTGGCTGCCTGAAGGCATCGGGTGGCCCTCCCCGCTCAACTTTTTCGGTGGGGCGGGGTTGGCCTCTCGAGATCGAAGCACCGAAAAAGTACAAGCCGCGGGGAGGGCCACCCGATGCCTTCTTTCGAGCGCGGGGGGAGAACTCCGCGGTCTGGGGACTTAGCTTTGCGTGAGTCTTCGGATTCGTTGGTCGAGAGCTTGGCGCGTGATCCTTGTGGCGGCTGGAGTGCTGCTGGCGCTTCAGATTGTGCCGAGCTTGCTGAGGCCTCCCGCTCCGCCGCCGGTACCGGCCGATGTCGGGCTGCCGCGGGTCGAAGCTGCGCCGGTCGAGGTTGCTGCACCTCCGCCCGCCCCCAAGCCTGTGCGAGTGGCCCGACCACATCGGAAGCGGGTTCGGCATGTGCCTCGTCGGCACGCGCACAAGCGCCCCGTGCCCACGCCGCCGCCGGTGCCGCCTCCCCCGCTTGAAGCTCCAGAAGCCGTCGAATCGGCGCCTCCGCCTCCGGAAGCTGTGCCTGAGCCGTCGCTGCCAACCGACGATGGATCGTCGGAGTTTGCGCCGCATTAAGAGCGAGTGCCGGGTGCCGCTCCCCGCGGCTTGTACTTTTTCGGTGCTTCGATCTCGAGAGGCCATATCCGCCTCACCGGAAAAGTTGAGCGGGGAGTGGCACCCGGCACTCGCCCCAACGCCGCTATAGTCCCTCGCCGTTTTGGCAGCCCCACGCGAATACGAGCTTGTCCTGATGCTGGACCCCGGCCCCGACGAGGCCGGGCGCGACGTGCTGGCGCAGGACGTGCGCGGGCGGATCGAGGCGGGCGGGACGCTCAAGCACGAGAACAAATGGGGCCTGCGCAAGATGGCCTACGAGATCGAGCAGCGCAACGAGGCCGACTACCGCTGGTTCCGCTTCGAGGCGCCGCCCGAGCTGCTGGACGAGCTCAACCACAACCTGAAGATCGCCGACGGCGTGCTGCGCTTCCGCATCTTCAAGGTCGACGCCGACGCCCCGGTGATGGTGCCGCCAGCCGTCGCCGCGCCGGCCCATGGCTCGCGCGAGCGCGGGCCGAGGCGCCCGCCCCGAGGTCTCCGTGTCGGACGACGACGCGGACGCAGTCCCCGAGGCCGAGGCCCCCGAGGCCGTCGAAGCGCCCGCAGCTCCCGCTGAGTAGTCGCCGACGGGCCGCAGAGCGCGCCCATACGGCGTCGACTTCGGCCCATCGGCCCGGATTCGTGCGGAGATTGCGGGGCGAGGGGGGAGAGTTTCGCCGCCTGCGCTCTTAGACTGGGGTCCAGACAACGATTCGGAGGAGTTGAGAGCCGTGGCAGCGTCGAACATCAACGTGGTGGTCATCACCGGAAACCTGACGAAGGATCCCGAGCTGCGCCATACCGGCGGCGGCACCGCGGTCTGCGAGCTGCGCGTTGCCGTAAACAGCAGCCGCAAGAACGGCCAGACCGGCGAATGGGAGGACAAGGCCAACTACTTCGACGTCGTCGTCTGGGGCGCGCAGGGCGAGAACTGCGCCAACTACCTCTCCAAGGGCCGCCCGGTCGCCGTCGAGGGTCGGCTCGACTGGAGCGAGTGGGAGGCCAAAGACGGCAGCGGCAAACGGCAGAAGGTCCAGATCGTCGCCAAATCGGTCCAGTTCCTCGGCTCCCGCGACGGCTCTGGTGGCGGTGGCGAGCGGCGAGGGCGGTGGCTTCAGCCCCAGCAGCGACGTTCCGGCGGACTCCTCCGACTTCGCCGGCGCGACCGCTGGGGGCGGCGGCGGGGACGACGACATCCCCTTCTAGCGCCGCCTGACGGCGCTGGACCAAGCGAGGCAAGGACGCAGGGAGCGTGGTGTGCTCTTCTGCGCGCGAGCGACTGAGGACGCCGCCTCGCGCAGCGTCCGGTGCCGTCAGTGTAGGATTCCGAACCCGCATGGCCAGGCCTAACGACACAGGATCAGCGCCGCCCCGACGAGGGCGGCGTGCGCTTGACCGCTCGCGGCCGCGCAAGTACACGCGGATCAACTCCGAGGCGGTCGACTACAAGGACCTCAACCTCCTGCGCCGCTTCCTCTCCGACAAGGGGAAGACCCGCGGCCGTCGCGTCACCGGCCTCTCCCGCAAGCACCAGCGCCAGCTGTCCGTGGCGGTGAAGCGTGCCCGCGAGATCGCGCTCCTGCCTTACGTCGGAGAGCGCTGATGACGCAGGCCATCCTGCTCGAGGACGTCGACGAGCTCGGCCAGCGCGGCGACCCGGTCGACGTCTCGCCCGGCTACCTGCGCAACTACCTGATCCCGCGCAAACTGGCCGCGCCGGCGACTCCCGGTGCGCTCGAGCAGGCGCAGCGCCGGCGGGCCGCGGCCGAGAAGGCCGAGAAGGCGCGCGCCGAGCGCGAAGAGCAGGCGGCCTCGCTGCTCTCCAAGACCGTGCTGACGATCCATCAGCGGGCGGGCGAGGACGGCAAGCTCTTCGGCTCGGTCGGCGCCAAGGAGATCGTCGAGGCGATCCGCGACGCCCGCGACCTGCGCATCGACCGCCGCAAGGTCCGCCTCGAGCAGCCGATCCGCGAGATCGGCACCCACATGGTCGAGATCGAGCTCGCCGACGGCGCCGTCGCCACGGTGAAGACGATCATCACCGAGGAACGCTGACCCTGTAGGCGGTTAGGCTGCGCGGCGTGAGCTCCGCTCCGCCTGCCCACCCGCACTCAGACGCCGTGCCGCGGCGAGGACCCGGTTCCACTGGGCGCGTTCGGAGCGGGCCACCGCGGCGCTCGCCAGCGGTGGCGCTCGGTGGCGCCGGGGCGGTCCTGGCCGGCCAGTTCGGGCGCATGCTGCGGCGCCGGGCGCACGAGGAGGGGCCGGACGGCCTGGTCGAAGCCGCCCCAGCCGCCGCGCTCGACACGGTCGGGGTCGCGGTCAGCGGCTACACCGCGGCGCCGCGCAGCGAAACCATCCTCTTCAACCTGCTCGCCGGCTTCCTCGGCTCCTTCGCACTGGTGCGGATCTCGACCTGGGGCATCCGCGACCAATGGGGGCCGTTCCGCAACGTCAGCGTCGGCGGTCGCCACATCCACCACTTCGTGCCCGGCATCCTGATCGGGTTCGCCTCCGCGACGACGGCCCTGCTGACCGACGACGAGGCGCTGGAAGAGCGGCTCGCGGTGACCACCGGGGTCGGCATGGGGCTGACCTTCGACGAGGCGGCGCTGCTGCTCGACCTGCGCGACGTCTACTGGACCAGCGCAGGGCCTGCTCAGCGTCCAGCTCAGCCTCGGGGCCACGGCGATCCTCAGCATCGCCATCCTGACCCAGCGCATGCTGCGCCGCGGCGAGCGGCGCCAGGAGGCCGAGGGCCTGATCCCGCCGGCCAGGGCCAGTGGCGAACCGCAACTGCGGGGATAGAGAAAGGGCGGCCACCTGGCCGCCCTTTCTTCCCCTATTCGTCCTGAGTAAAGCCTGCGCTCAGCCCTTTGGGGTGCAGGGCCGGACGACTTCGCCAGAGAGGTGCTTGCCGTCGCTGAAGACGGCGGTCCCCCTCGCGTTGAGGTGGCCGTCGGGGCACTTGGCGAGCAGGTAGCTCTGCTGCTTGCCCTTGTAGGTGAACTTGCGGTTGACGTTGAGTTCGAAGGACACCGGCGAGCCGTTGCCGCCGGCGATCACCGGAATCGAGGCAACGGATTTCGTGCCGAAGCGGCCTTTGTGGATTTTCGAGACCTTGACGGTCGTGACGACCGCGGCCGATACCGGGGTTTTTGAGGAAGGCGTGGATGAGGAGTGTCGTCACGCCGCCCTTGACGCCGCCGTTGAAGGCGATCAGCTTGCTGTGGACGATGATCGGCGTCTGTTCGGGAAAGGCGATCTCGACATCCGTCTTGCCTTCGCCGACGATCGACGTCGGGCACGCTTTTTCAGCGGCCTTGGTTTCCCTTGCCACGAGTTTGCTTGTGGTGCAGGTCGGCAGGCCCTTTGCGTTGATCGCGCCGTTCTTGTCCGTTTCGACGACGAATTCCCTCAGCGCCGGCGGATGGGTGCCGTCGATGGTCTCGATCTTGCCGCTGACGTTGAGGCCGATCGGCGACAGCTTCGCCTTCGGCAGCGCCGTCGGGCTGAAGCCGCCGTCGACGGTGATCTTCAGGTTTCCTTCCTGGATGACGACCGGCTTGTGGTTCCCCGCCGCCGCCGCGAGTCCGGCAGCGACGACCGCGAGTGCCGTCCCCAGGGCCAATGTCATGATCAAGACGCTTGCGCATGTGTGTATCTCTCTCCTTTGCGGCCTGGCGTCAAAGCCCCGGCCATTGAAAGCCTTGGTCTATCCCTCCAGGGCCAAATTACCAGCCCTGCAAATTAGATAAACCCCGGCATTCACAAAAAAGAGCGGCTTAACAAGCGCCGCTCTAGCCCTCGAGCATCGAAAGCCGCGTCCGCTCGCGCTCCTGCGCGGCACCCTCGGGGCCGAGGAAGGGCAGCGTGATCCAGAACATCAGGTCCGGCAGCCGGCTGGGCAGCTGCGAGGCGGCGCCGTGGAGGATCTCGGTGTAGAGCAGCTCGTTTATCCCGCCGGCCAGCGAGAGCGAGGTGATCCCGGGCAGCTCGACCGAGGTCTCGGCGCGGCCGGCATCGAGAAACCCCGTGAACTGGCGCAGCGCCGCGTCGCGACGGGCCAGCGCCTTCGGGCCGGCCGCGAGGACCTCGACGATCGCGAAGCGCGCCTCGTCGGGGTGCTCGGCCAGGTGCTCGAGCAGCTCGCGCAAGCCGGCGGCGACCCGCTCGGCCCAGGTCGCGCCGGGCTTGGACTCGAAACCCCTCGCGGTGTCGCCGAGCAGGTTGCCGAGCAGCACGTCGTAGGCGGCGAGGAAGCAGTCCTCCTTGCTCGCGAAGAGCTCGTAGAAGGTCTTCCTGGAGACGCCGGCGACGCTGATCACGTCGACCACCCGCGTCTCCGGGTAGCCGCGCTCGGAGACGACCTCGATCATCGCCTGCAGGATGCGGTTGCGCTGGGATTCCGTCACGGCCTCCCGCGGCAACCCGTGCCGGCCCCTCGGCAGCCGCTCGTTCAACTTAGCCGTGCGTCTACCGGAAGCCACCCTAGAACTTTAGAACAGAACCGAGCCGATCGCGACTTTCTGTACTCCCGCGTCTCGCCTGCAAATCGGGCGCTTCGCAGGCGATCAATACAATTGCGGACAGTGACCAGGGAGGGGAATACGGCCGTTTGCGGCGCTCGCTGCCGCCATCCTCGTGGCAGCGGTCCTCGTCGCCTGCGGCGATTCGGGGTCGGGCACGAGCTCCTCTGCGAACTCGACCGGCACCGCTGCCACGCCGCCCACTTCCAAGCAGTCCGGAACGGAAGACCGGCTCGCAGGCGAATCCAAAGAAAAGCAACGGCTCGGGAGGACCGCCCCAGAGCGTCGAAACCGCCCCCCTGAAGGTCTCGGGCGGCGGGTCGGCGCAGTTCCGCGTCAAGGGTGGCGACAACAGCATTCAGAACTTCGGCGAAGAGAGCGAGCGAATCGGAACTCGAAGAAGCAGCCGCCGCGCTGCACGACTTCTACGTCGCCCGCG
The DNA here is from genome assembly GCA_963812905.1 of uncultured Solirubrobacterales bacterium. Classification (GTDB taxonomy): domain Bacteria; phylum Actinomycetota; class Thermoleophilia; order Solirubrobacterales; family 70-9; genus VRUE01. Next base: position 1,526,658 of record CAWEWY010000003.1, on the reverse strand, counting down.
CCGAGGAAGACTGGCCGGCGGCCTGCTCCCACCTGTCCAAGACCGTCGCGCAGCAGCTCGAACAGCTCGCCTCGCAATCCGGCAAGCTTTCCGGCAAGGGGTGCGCCGGGATCCTCAGCGCGCTGACGCCGCCTCTGCCTGCCAAGGTGCAAAAGGAACTGACCATCGTCGACGCCGGCAGCCTGCGCGCCGAAGGCGACCAGGCCTTCCTCATCTACCGGGGGGCGGAAGGGACGGCCTACGCGATGCTGATGACGCAGGAAGACGGCGCCTGGAAGGTCGGGGCGCTCGCGGCCACGCCCCTCTCCTCCTAGGTGCCCGCAGCCTCAGCCGCGCCAGACGACCTGCTCGCGGCCGGGACCGACCCCGACCAGCCGGATCGGGACGCCGACGAAATCGGCGATGTAGTCGAGGTAGGCCCGGGCCTGCGGCGGCAGGTCGGCCTCGCTGCGGCAGCCGTCGATGTCGTCGTCGAAGCCCGGCAGCTCCTCGTACTCCGGAGTCGCCGAGTGCAGGATCGACTGGTGGTAGGGGAAGCGATCGAGCAGCGCGCCCTCGCGCGAGCGGTAGCGCACCGCGACCCGGAGCGGGTCGAGGCCGCTGAGCACGTCGAGCTTGGTGATCGCCAGCGAGGTCATCCGGTTGAGCCGCACCGCGTAGCGCAGGGCGACCAGGTCCAGCCAGCCGCAGCGGCGCTCGCGGCCGGTGGTCGTCCCGAACTCGTGGCCCTGCTCGACCATGTGGCGGCCGACCTCGTCCTCGAGCTCGGTCGGGAAGGGGCCGGCGCCGACGCGGGTCGCGTAGGCCTTGGCGACGCCCCAGACCTCGTCGATGTCGGTCGGGCCGACGCCGGCGCCGACGCAGGCCGCGCCGGCGATCGGGTTGGAGGAGGTGACGAAGGGATAGGTGCCGTGGTCGAGGTCGAGCAGGGTCGCCTGGGCGCCCTCGAAGATCACCGTTTGGCCGGCGTCGAGCACGTCCCAGCAGAGGCGCGCCGTGTCGGCGATGTGGGGCTCGAGCCGGTGGCCGTAGTTGACGTGCTCCTCGGTCATCGCGTGCAGGTCGAGGCGCGGGTCCGGCGCGTCCTCGATCGCCTGCTCGACCGCCTCCCTGATCGCCCTCGCCCGCCTCCTTGCGCAGCTTGCGCCGCTGCACCGAGAGCTCGCGCAGCGCCTGCTGCTTGGGCTCCAGGGCGGTGCGGATCTTGGCCCGCAGGATCTTCTCGTCGAGCAGGTCCTGGACGCGGATGCCCAGGCGCAGGGCCTTGTCGGCGTAGCAGGGGCCGATGCCGCGCCGGGTGGTGCCGAGCGAGAGCTTGCCCAGCTTCACCTCGCCCGCCGTGTCGAGCAGCACGTGGTAGGGCATGATCAGGTGGGCGTTGGCGGAGATCTTCAGGTTGTTGACGTCGACCCCGCGGCGGCGCAGGCCGTCGATCTCGCCGAGCAGGATGCGCGGGTCGAGCACGACGCCGTTGCCGATCACGCAGGCCTTGTCGGCGTAGAGGATCCCCGAGGGGATCAGGTGGAACTTGAACTCCTCGCCGTCGCGGACGATCGTGTGGCCGGCGTTGTTGCCGCCCTGGAAGCGCACGATCGCATCGGCGCGCTCGGCAAGCAGGTCGGTGACCTTGCCCTTGCCCTCGTCGCCCCACTGGGCACCGACTATGACCAGCCCTGGCATCGCCGGGGCATTGTGCCGGACTGGGCATGACCGGCGCATATCGGCGTCCTCAGTCGCTCACGTGCAGAAGCACGCATCGCTCCCTGCACCCTTGATCTGCTTGGGCATGCCCAGTCCGATGGGCCTAGGCGACCTTGCCGTAACGGCGATCGAGGCCGCGCAGCTGGACCTCGTCGCAGATCTGACTCAGGCGGGAGACGGTCCTGCCGCCGATCTGCTCCTCCAGCTCCTCATGGGGGAGGTTGGTCGTGACCAGCACCGACCGCTGGGCCTCGTAGCGCTCGTTGATCAGTGCGTAGAGCTGCTCCAGCACCCAGTCGCTGCGCTTCTCGGCGCCGAGGTCGTCGATGTGGAGGAGGTCGACCGAGGTGAGGCGCTCGAAGAAGGCGAGGTAGGAATCGCCTCCCGGTTCGGAGTCGTAGGTACGGCGGATCCGGGCGAGCAGCTTCGGCAGGGAGTAGATCGCGACCGAGTGGCCCTGCGCGCAGCGCCGCCTTGGAGACCAGCATCGCCAGCGTGGTCTTGCCGGTGCCGGTGTCCCCGAAGAGCCAGAGGCCGCGGCCGGCGCCGAGGCGCTCGTCGAGCTCGTCGACGAAGCTGCGGACCTCGACCGACGGCGGCCTTGGTCTCGAGGTCGCGCGCCATGTCGGAGACCGGCGGGCGGTCGAAGGAGACGCCCCGGTAGCGCGGGAGGTATGACCGAGGCAACCCCCTTGTTCCGGCCCCGCTTGAGCCGCTGCGCCCGGCACTCGCATTCGCGGGCGACGTCCTCGGGCCCGAGGATCCAGCCGGAGCCGTCGCAGACGCCGAGCGGGCAGGCCTGTTCGCGGAAGGGCTCGCTGCGCGCGATCGCCGGCATCAGAACTCAGGCCCCGCGGCGACGTCCTCCAGCGGCGGGGCCTCGCCGGCCGGCTGCTCGATCGGCCGCTCCTGGCCGGCGAAGTCGGCGAACTTCGGGAAGCGGTCGAGGAAGACCAGCTTCGGGGTCCCGATCGGCCCGTTCCTATGCTTGGCGATGATCAGGTCGGCGAGCCCGTCGGGCTCGTCGTCGGGATCGCGGTAGTAGTCCTCGCGGAAGAGGAAGGCGACGAGGTCCGCGTCCTGCTCGAGGTTTCCGCGATTCGCGCAGGTCGGAGAGCATCGGCTTGGGCGGGTGGCGCTGCTCGGGAGCGCGGGAGAGCTGGGAGATCGCCAGCACCGGCACCTCCAGCTCGCGGGCGAGGATCTTCAGCCCGCGGCTCATCTGACCCACCTGCTCGACCCGGTTGGCGCGGGGGTCGTCGGAGCGCATCAGCTGCAGGTAGTCGACGATGATCAGGCCCAGGCCGCCCCTGTCCTGCTCCTGGGCGTGGAGGCGGCGCGCCTTCGCCCGCAGGTCGAGGACGCCGAGGTCGGAGGAGTCGTCGAACCAGAGCGGCGCCTCCTCCAGCTCGTTGCAGGCCCGCACCACCTTCGGCCAGTCCTTCTGCGCGACCTGGCCCTTGCGCAGCTTGTCGCCCGAGATCCGCGCCCGGCAGGCGATGAAGCGCTGCGCCAGCTCCACCTCCGACATCTCCAGCGAGAAGAAGGCAACCGGCAGGTTGCGCTTCACCGCCACGTTTTCGGCGATGTTGGCGACGATCGCCGACTTGCCCATTGCCGGCCGTGCAGCGACGATGATCAGATTCCCCGGCTGGAACCCCCCGGTGATCGCGTCGATGTCGCGGAAACCCGGAGGGGGTGCCGGTCAGCTCCAGCTCGCCGGTGGAGAGCTTCTCGAGGCGGTCGACCTCGTCGTGGAGGATCTCCGAGAGGAGTTTGAAGTCGCTCGCCTGCTCTTTGTGGGCGACGTCGAAGAGCAGCTTCTCGGCCCGCTCGGAGAGCTCGCGGGGTTCGCCGTCGCGCTCGTGGACCCAGCCCTGGATCTGCTGGCCGGCGCCGAGCAGGCGGCGCAGCAGCGAGTTCTGCTGGACGATCTCGGCGTAGTGCTTGGCGTTGCCGGCGGCGGGCACCTTGGCGGCCAGCTCGGAGACGTAGTGCTTGCCCCCGGCCTCCTCGATCTGGTTGCGCTGGGTCAGCGCCTCGGCGACGCTGAGCTCGTCGACCGGCTTGGAGGCCGCGTAGAGGTCGTGGACGGCGGTGAAGATCGTCGCGTGCTTGTCGAGGTAGAAGTCGCCGGCGTTCAGCTTCACCTCGTCGATCACCCGCGTCAGCGTCGGCTCGGCGACCAGCATCGCCCCGAGCACCGATTCCTCAGCCTCGATGTTCTGCGGCGGAACGTGGGCTGTGGGAGCGGATGCCATTCGATCTAGTTAAGGGCGCGAGGCGGCGGAACCGCCCCGAAGCTCAAGCAAATCAGACGATCTACCACTCACAGCCCCTCGTGCAAATAGGGGGAGAATTGACGGCCCCTCGCGGGGGGTGGCGCCGAATGGGGGGACCACCCCGAGGACGCTTTAGCGACCGCAGGGGTGGTGGGCCCCTCGGCGACAGGACCCGCCGCGCCAGTGCCGCGAGCTATTCGCTCTGTTCGTAAGAGTGCTGGTAGGTCGTCGCCGCGCCCGGTTTGCCGATCGGCTCGAACGGGGCCTGCTGGGTGCAGCCGGGGGCGGGGACGGCCGCCGAGTCGGTCTGTTCGGCGAAGGCGTACTTCTTCAGGAGGTTGAAGAGGGTTTTCAGCTTCGGCTTTCGCTGCCTTTTTTGGTGCGCGCCTTGAAGACTTCGCTGTTGCGGCCGTTTCGGGGTCGAGCGTGGCGGTCACGCCCGAGCGTGCAGCCGCGGGTGTCGAAGCTGGGCAGGCCCGAGGCGAGCGCCTTGGTGGCAAGCGGCTGCGGGTAGGCATTGGTGCGGTTGGTCGTCGTGCGGCTGGGGTAGGTGGCGAGCGACTCGGGGCTGAACGGGCCCATCGCACGGATGTAGTGGGTGTGTTCGCCCGCCGCGTTTTCCGTTGTGAGGATCGCGTTCGACATCGAGGCCACGTTGGCCATCGTCGCGGTCAGCTCGTGCTTGTAGAGGCCGAGGCCGGTGATGACCGGGTTGAGGTTGCGCAGGAACGGGTCGACCGCGCGCAGCAGCGGCGGGAACTGGTCGCGGAAGAGCTTGCGCAGGGCCGGGAAGCCGGTGGGGGCGCGGTCGATCACCGGCTCCAGCCCTTCGAAGAAGCCCTTCGCCTGCGGCGCCAGCTTGGAGAGGGCGACGAGGGTGGGCGAGAGCTGTTCCGCGACGGGGACGAGCTGCTGCATCACCGGGTCGGCGTCGAGGGCGAAGGTTTTGAGCCGGTTCAGGGTCAGCCTCGACTCGTCCTGGAAGGTGGGGAAGGCGCGGAAGAGCGCTTCGATGTCGCGGTCGCGGGCCGCGGTGGTGCTGAAGACGGCGTTGGAGTTGCGGATCAGGCCGGCCAGCTCGCCCTGGCGGCCGCGCAGGGCCTCCAGGGAGGTGGCGCCGTTGCGGAAGAGCCGGTTGACGGCGAGCCGCTGGCTGTCGAGGACGCGGAAGATGCGGTCGAACTGGGTGAAGGTCGGGTTCGAGCTCGCCGAAGGCGTAGGAGAGGTCGGCGCCGCGGCCGGCGATCGCCGCCGACGGCTTCCTGCTGCCAGGTCTGGAAGGCGGCGCGGGTCTGGGGGTTGAAGGTGCGGAAGATCTCGTCGAGCTGGACCGATTCGGCGATGTTGGCCTCGGGCAGGGTGCCGCCGTCGGGAAGCACCGGCCCGTTGCGGTCGCCGGGCGTCAGTTCGATGTAGGTCTCGGCGAGCAGCGTCTTGGTGCGCAGGATCGCCCGCGTGTCCCCGCGGGATCGGCGCGTACTTGTCGTCGATCTCGACCTTGGCCAGCGCCTGTTTGCCGTTGGGCGCGAGGACGATGTCCTGCACCTTGCCGACCGAGACGCCGGAGATCCGCACGTCGGACTGCTGGGCGAGCTGGGTCGCCTCGTTGAAGGGGACCTTGATCTCATACGTCTTCGCCTTGAACGGCGTCGGGCCGCCGAAGGTGATCCAGAGGAAGAGCAGGATGCCGAAGCAGGACAGCGCGAAGCCGGCGATGACGAGGAGCTGGGTTGTGCTGGGGGCGCGCTTGCTCATTCGGTTCCGGGGCCGCAGGGGCGGGTGGGTTCTTTGCGGGGTCGGGGGCGATCGGCGGCAGTTCGCCCTGGCGCGGGATCCTGGCCCCCTGGAGCAGGGTCTGGAGGTACGGTTTTTCGCTGGTGAGGCCGTAGGCGAGGAGGTCCCGTTGCAGGAGATCAAGATCAGGCTCGCGCTGGATCGGCCCGGCCGGGTCGTCGAGGTTGAAGGTGGCGTTGAAGTTGTGGTTGAGCCAGGGCAGGTAGAAGAGGTAGCTCTGCTTGGAGCCCTTCGGCTTGTAGGCGAGCTCGTTGAGGAAGCTGTTGAAGGCGCCGAGCGAGTTGCCGAAGCCGCGCACGCTCTTGTCGAGGTCGGCGGAGCCCTGCTTGGCGTGGGTGAGGACGGGCCGGATTTCGCGGGTGAAGGGGCGGATCTGGTCGCGGATCGGCGCCGGTCGTCTGCTCGAAGAAGCGCGTCGTTCGCCTTCAGCGCCGGGGTCAGCGCCTGCGCCTGCGGGATCAGGCCGAGCAGCGCCGGGCGGGCCGCGGTCGAGAAGCGGTTGGCGCTGGCGAAGGCCGCTTCGGCCGCGGAGAGGGTGGAGGGGAACTCGACCAGCGTCTCCTGGATCGACTGCTGCTGGTTGGCGAAGTTGCCGAGCGCCGCCTTGGAGGAGGTGACGAAGCGTTCGATCTCGGAGTCGTGGCGGCCCAGTTCGGTGGTCAGCAGGCTGAAGTCGTGGATCGCCCGGGCGATGGCGAGGCGGCGTTTGGCGACCGCCCGGTTGAGGTCGGCGATGTAGTGGGCGAAGGGCTGGAAGCGGCGGAGGGCGCCGGAGAGCTGGTGGCCGCGGCCGCCGATGCCCTGGGCGCCGCCGGCGACGAGCAGCTGGATGTACTGGCGGGTGTCGGCGTCGAGCGTGGCGAGGAAGGCGTCGAGGTTGACGTTGGGTTCGGTCCGCGAGAGCGGGAAGTTGTGGCCGTCCTCGATGTGGCCCTTGGCCGTTGCCCGGGTCGACCTCGACGACCATGTCGTTGAGGTTGGTTTTCGGCCGCAGCAGCAGGGTCGCGTCGGGGTGGATCAGCTCCAGGTACTTGGGCTCGATGTCCATGCCGACGACGGCGTGGCCGTCTTCGAGGTCGACCGAGGTGACCTTGCCGATCTGGATGCCGGCGATGTCGACCGCCTGGCCCTGGCCCGGCGTGACCGCCTGCGCCGTCGTGAACTCCCCGGTGATGTGGGCGAATTCTTCGCCGACGAAGGGGACCCAGGACGGCAGCGAGGCCTTCTGCTGGGTGAAGATCCAGAGCGTCATCACGACGCCCGACGGCGACGAGGACGACGATCGCGATCGTGTCCTTGCTGCGCCCGCGGGACTGGCGCGAGAGCGAGTTGCGGAAGTGCCGCCAGCGGCTCACTTTGGGTCTCGTTCATGGGTTCACCACCGCGGGGCTGGGGGCGCCGACCTGGCCGAGCGGGCCGTTGACGTCGGGGACCGGGTTGCTGTCGCAGCGCACTTCGGGCTTCTTCGGCGGCTGGCCGCCGAGCTGCGGCTGGGTGCCGATCGGCGGCGCGATCGTGTGGGCGAAGATCTGCTTGTCGGTGGTGAGGTTGCCCTTCGGGTTGGAGTCTTCGACCAGCAGGTTGCCGCCGCCGGGCTGCAGGCGCACGAAGGGCCCGTTGCCGTCGAAGTTCTGGCCCCAGCCGGCGAAGTCGGTCAGCGTGTAGAGGAACTCGCGGTAGTTGGGCCCGCCGGTGCGGAACTGGTCGTTCGATCGTCTGGTTGCCGGTCGGGACGAGGACCTTGGTGGTGCAGAGGCTGATCCGGTTGAGCTGCGGCAGCGCGATCGCCTTGCCCGCCTGGGCGGCGCCGGCGAAGCCGGGGGTCGCTTCGCGCAGCAGCTTGGCGATGCCGCCGCCCTCCTTGCCGGAGAGCAGCGGGCGCGCCTGTTCGATCCAGGGCTTCGCCGGCGGCGATCCAGGCCGGCAGCTCGGCGACCGCGGGCGTCAGCTCGATCGCCCAGGCGCGCAGCGGCGGCAGGCGTCTGGTTGAGGCTGACCAGCGAGCTGTGGGCAGTCTGTCAGGGTCGGCGCCAGGCGCTGGATCGTGGTCGAGAGGTTGCTCGACTGGGCGGCGAGGGCGCCGGTGAAGACGTCGAAGTTGACGATCAGGCCCTTGAGGTCCTCCTCGTGGCGGGCGAGGGCGCCGAAGGTGCGGCCGGCGCCGGCGACGAGGCGGGAGAGGTCGTGCGGCTGGGTGCCGAGCAGGGCGTTGGTGACCTGGGCGCTGTAGCGGCCGGCGTCGCCGCCGTAGTGGAAGGCGCCGTTGAGCGCTTCGCCGCCGTCTTGCCCTGCACCTCGGGAAGCTGGGTCGCGTCTTCGGCCGCGGTCGGCTTGTGCGTGAGCGCCGTGCCGTAGCTCTCCAGCAGGCGGCTGAGGTCGGCGCGCACCGGCGCCTGCAGGGCGCGTCAGCACCTCGTCGATCTGGACCCAGGTGGAGGTGTGGCTGACCGGGATCGTGTCGCCGCTGCCCAGCTCCGGCGCGCTCGGGCTGCCGGGCGAGAGGTCGACGAAGAAGTTGCCCTCGAGGAAGATCCGCGGCCGGATCGCGGCGAAGGCGTCGTCGTGGATCGGCCGGCCCTTGCCTTCGACCGTGAAGGTGACCGTGGTCGCGTCGCCGTCGCGTTCGGTCGCGATCACGCGGCCGACGTCGACGCCGGCGATCCGCACCGGCGAGTTGGTCGAGATGTTGACCCCGTTGGAGAAGGTCGCCTTCAGCTCGTAGCCGTAGCTGGTGAAGGGCACGTGGCCGGTGAAGGCCAGGTAGGGGCCGATCGTGAAGATCGAGCAGGAAGATGACCGCGATCAGCGCGTTGCTCGGCCGCCACTTGAAGCGGCTGTTCGTCGCCCCCGCCCTGGTGTCGCGCTCCGGCAGGCGTCCCATCACTTGCCTTCCTTCTGCTTCTTGGTCTGGCCGGAGGTGTTGATGCCGTCGTTGCGGGGCGTGTTGCCGATCTTCGTCACGCCCTTTTCGTAGTGCTCGTTGCCCGCCTCGCACTCCCTCGGCTGGCCCGGGGAGGCGGTGTTCGGGTAGGGGTTGGAGTGGAGGTGGTTGGCCTTCCCCTGGCCGGTGATGAGGAATTTCTGTTCCTCTGGCGATTCCGGGCCGTTGGCCGGGGCCGAAGCGGGCCGCCCTCGGAGTTCGAGCCGTTCGGCGCCTGGAAGGCGATCGCGTTGATCCAGTTGCCGAGCGAGTTGCCTTCGCTCGAGGCGCTGGCCAGGTTGCGGAAGGCGATCGTCAGGTAGTTGCAGGTGGTCTGCGCCGGGCCGATGAACCTGATCGCCGGCTGCAGCAGGTCGTTGGTGTCGATCAGCAGGTCGAGGCCGTTGAAGACGCCGGGCGCTTCCTGGAAGGCGAGCAGGGCGTCGGCGGTCGGCGGCAGCTGGGCGTTCAGGGTCGGCGAGGCGTTGCAGCGCCGGGATCCCGGCGCGCAGGGCGGCGGCGATCGTCGGCGAGGTCTCGGCGAGCGCCTTGGCGCCGGGCTTCAGGGCGGCGAAGAACCGTTCGGAGTCGTGGAGGAAGGGGCGCAGGGCGGGCAGGTCGGCGGTCGCCGAGTCGAGCGTTTCGGGGCCCTTGGAGATCGTTTCCTGGATGAAGGGGCGGGAGACGCGCGGCGAAGGCGGCGAAGGTGCGGTCGAGGGCGACGAACATGCTCGCCTGCTCCTCGGCGACCGGCGCCACGGTGGCGGAGAGGTCCTCCAGCGCCCGCCAGAAGCCGCCGAAGTCGGTGCTGGGGGCGACCAGGTTGGCCAGCGCCGGCTGGCCGCTTTCGACCGCGAGCGCGCAGGACGGCGAAGAAGCCGTTGAGCTGCGGGCCGCGGCCGGCGAGGGCGTTGCCGAAGCCGGCCAGGTCTGCGCTGGATCGCGATCCGGGTCTTCTCGTCGAACATGTCGAAGAACTGGTCGATGTCGACCGGTTCGGGGTGGGCGGCCGAGAGCGGGATCGTTTCGCCGGCCGCGAAGCCCTTGCGAGGAGTCGCCGGGGACGATCTGCAGGTACTTGAGGCCGAGCGGCGATTTGGGCCGGATGATCATCGTCGAGTTGACCGGCAGCGGCTCGACGTTCTTGTCGAGGCTGAGGCTGAGTTCGGCGGCGACGTCGCCGTCCGCCCACCTGCACCGGCACGACCGACTTGACGACGCCGACCCGGGCGCCGCCGATCCGCACCTCGTTGCCCTTGACCAGGGCGTTGGCGTTGGGAACGCGGGCCTTGAGGTTGTAGGTGGAGACGAAGGGCAGGCCGTTGTTGGCGTTGTAGGCGAGGAAGACGGCGACGATGACGACCAGCACGGTCACCGCCCCGACGATCACCGGGCTGCTCGCCACCCCCTGTATGCCGCTGCGGTTTCTCATGGGCCGAGGAGGTAGTCGAGGAGGGCGCGCTGGCGCGGCGCGGGCGAGCGTCGGCCTTGGCGCCGAGGCGGCGGCCTTCGCCGAGTGCGGGGGTCGGAGGCGGGGGGCGAGCTCTCGGCGTGACGGTGCGACGGCGGCGCTCGGGGCGCCCGGTCGGGCGAGGGTGCCGCCGCCTTCCCTCGCCTGTTCTTCCTGAAGATCGCGTGCGAGGTCGGCTGTGCTGATCGAACGAGGAGCCGCGCGTTGGTGCCGGTGAACTTGGCCGAGCAGCTGCTCGATTCCACGATTTCGTATTCGATGCAGTTGGTCAGGGTGACGAGGCTGCGGAGGAAGTGGCCGTACTTGTCGAAGCCGTTGGTCGACGCCGGCGCCGTTGTAGATCAGATCGACCAGGTAGTCCCAGCCCTTCGTCTCCCTGGTGCTGGACGAGGAACTTCGCCAGCTTCGTCGTCGGGCTGGCGCCGGACTGGGCGAGGTCGCGCGTCTTGACCACGACCGGGTCGGCGGCGCGCAGGGTCGGGCCGGCGATTTCGCCGGTCGTCGCCGAGCGACTTCAGCGCCACCGTCGAGGCGGCGGAGAAGGGGGTCAGCTCGCGGGTCGCTTCGGTGAACGAGGGGGCGGCCTTGCCGAGGTCGGTGAAGACCGGGGTGGCGGCGTCGGAGAAGCCCTGCAGGCTGCGCATCGTGAGGCGGAACTCGCGCAGGAAGGCCGGGAACTTGCGCAGCGAGGCTTCCAGGTCGGCGCCGCGTTCGGAGCTGGCCTGGGCCGCGGCGCCGGCGTTGGTGAAGAAGCCGGCGACGTGGGCGCGTTCGCGCGAGAGCGGCGCGAGGATCTGCTCGGAGTCGGCGGCGAGCTGGGTCAGCCGGTCGCGCTGGGCGTTGAGGATGCCGATCAGGCGGTCGACGTCGCGCAGCACCGGGTTGGCGCGCTTCACCGCCGCCTCGATGTCGGCGCCGCGGCCCGCCAGGCCGGCGCCGAGTTCGTTGAAGATGAGGCGGAAGCGCTGCGCGTAGGGCAGTTTGTTGATGTCGTTGATCAGGTCCGGGTCGACGCTGGTGCTGTTGTTCTCCAGCGGCAGCAGGTGCTGGCCGGCGCCGGGCTGGCCGGAGGGGATCTCCTTCAGCGGCGGCGCCGGCGGCGTGCCGGGGGCGCGGGGCAGGGTCGGGCGGCAGTCGACGAACTTCTCGCCGATCAGCGACTGCGGGCGGATCAGGCAGGTGGCGTCGCTGCGGAAGTCCTGGAAGCCGGGGTCGGTGATCTTCATCACGATCACCGCCTTGCCGGCGATCGTCTGTTCCTCGCCGCCTTCGTAGCTGTCGACCTCGCCCGGCAGGGTGACGCCGACCGATTCGATTTCGCCGACGTTGGCGCCGGCGACCCGCACCTGCTCGCCCTTGACCATGAAGCCGCCGTTGTCGAAGATCGCGCGCACGACGTAGCCGCTGCCGCTGCCGCTGCCGCCGGAGGCGACCAGGACGACCGCGACGACGATCGCCGCCGACCACAGCGCCTATCGACGACGTTCCTCCTCATGGCCCGGGGGGCGCGTCGTCGGGGTTGCAGTCGGAGGTGGTCACGCCGGAGCCGGTGAAGGGCGGTTCGACGAAGGGGCTGGAGCCGTCGGCGGCGGGCTGGCTGGCGCCGCCGGGGCAGCGCCGCTTGACCCCGGCCGAGGGGCCGAAGGCGTCGTACTGTTCGCTGGGCGAGATCGGTTCCAGCGCCGCGCCGCTGCCGGCGTACTTGAAGATGTTGAGGTCGGAGAAGCTGACCCGGGCGTAGTGGCCGTTGGCGTCGTAGGGGGCGGTGACCTGGCCGAGCTTGGCGAAGCCGTTGAAGAGGTCCGGCGTGTAGGCGCGGAAGAAGTTGAGGTTGGGCTGGAAGTCGGCGATCGCGTCTTCGGCGTGCGGGAACGTCTTCGAGGCCCGCTGCTGCACCGTCGGCAGCGCGGCCAGCAGTTCGGTGGCGTCGTTGGCGAAGCCCTGGCGGCGCACGGTGAGGCGGAGGTTCTTGAAGACCGGGACCGCCTTCGAGATCACCGGGCGGAGTTCGCTGAGGAAGGGCGCGAGGTCCTTGGTCGCCGTGCGTCGAGGTGTCGATCAGCGGTTCGAGGTCGTCGAGCGCGGCGCGGAGGTTGACGAAGGTGGTGTTGGCCTGGCGGAAGGTCGGCGGCAGCAGCTGCAGGCTGCGGTCGAGGGCGACGTTCTGGCTGGCGATCGCGCCGAAGGCGTTGCTGGCGTTGGCGATCGCGCTGGAGAGCTCCTCGCCGCGTTCGGAGACCGCGGTGGCGAGCCGGCTGGAGCTGACGAGGAAGCGCGAGAAGAGGTGTTCGTCGGAGTTCAGCTCGTGGACGAGGGCGCCGGCGCGGTTGAAGCCGACGCCGAGGTACTTGAAGGTCTTGTTGGCGTCGGGCCCGCGGCCGGCGTAGATGTCGGCGTTGCCCTTGATGAAGTTGCCGAGGCCGCGGCGGACCGGGGGCGGGAAGGTGTTGAAGAACTGGTCGATGTCGACCGGGGTCGTGGTCGAGGCGAGGCCGAGCGTGGCGCCTTCGTCCAGCGGCGGGTTGCTGTTCGGGCCGGGGCTGATCGAGACGTAGTGGTTGGCGACGCCGGAGAGCGAGGTGGCGCGGATCGTCGCCGTGGTGCCCTCGTGCAGCTCCTGTTCGACGCTGACCTCGACCTCGGCGAGGTTGTCGTCGGTCAGCTCGATGCTTTCGACCGAGCCGACCGGCTGGCCGCCGATCAGCACCTGGTTGTCGGGCACGAGCTGGCTCGCGTTCTGGAAGAGGAGGTTGTACTTGTGTTCGCCGCCGCCGCCGAGGATCACGATCGCGAGCGCGATCACCACCACCGCGAGCGCCGCGATCACCGCGATTCGGGCGGGGGTGACTCCCCGGCTTTGTGCCGGACCTTTTTCCTCGCCTGCGGGATTGGCAGCCACGGATTCGTCGCTTGCGGTTCCCCGGCCTCCGATCCGGGGGAACGGCGAGCGAATCGTATCCGAGCGATCCGCTGCCACGCACGCGGCGAGCAGGGACTTAACTGGAATTCAACGCGCTACTCTGGGCCTGCGGCGCGGTTAGTAGAAGTGGGAGGCGCTTCGCCCAAACCGAAAGAGGAGCGAAAGCCCATGCGCAAACGTCTGACCAGTGCCGTCGCCATCGCGGTTGCCGTAGCCGTCACGGCGGCCGGCGTTGCCGGTGCCGTCCAGTCGCCCGTCCTCAACGGCGCCGACGGCAACACCCAGAGCATCGCGGTCAAGATCACCCCGCAGAAGCTCTCGAAGAAAAGGCCGACACCGGTCACGCTCGACGTCACGACCGCGACCACCACGACCAACCCGAGCGCCAACAACGGCGTGCCGATTCCCGCCGTGCGAGGCGATCATCGACTTTCGCCAAGGGCCTCGTCGATCTTCAGCAAGGGCTACCCGACCTGCGACGCCAGCGCTGCTGCAGAACACCTCGACCGAAGCGGCGCTGGAAGCCTGCAAAAAAGCGAAGATCGGCAGCGGCGAAGGCACGGCCGACCTCGTCGTCGGGACCAAAGTCTTCCCGGTGGCGACGACGATCACGGCCTTCAACGGCGTGCCCACAGGGCGGCAAGCCGGTGATCCTCCTGCACACCTACAGCCAGACCCCGGTGCAGACCACGCTGATCCTGATCGGCGACGGTGAGCAACCTCAACAAGGAAGGCTTCGGGCCGCGCCTCGACGTCACCATCCCGCTGATCGCCGGCGGCCAGGGCGCGATCACCGGCTTCCACGTGAAGATCTTCAAGACCTTCAAGTACAAGGGCAAGAAGCGCAGCTACGTCAGCGCGACCTGCCTGTCGAAGAAGCTGAAGATCGCGCGGGAAATTCATCTTCAAGGACGGCGAATCGCTGACCCCGTCGGTGACGCAGAAGTGCACGCAGAAGCCGGAAAAGAAGAAATAGGCGCGTCGATCAGACGTTGAGCCGCGGCAGCACCCGCTCCAGCGGGCGCGGCAGCCACCAGACCCGCTCGCCGATCAGCAGCATCAGCGCCGGCAGCAGGACGATGCGGACGACGGTGGCGTCGAGCAGCACCGCGACGGTCAGCCCGACGCCGAGCTGGCTGACCGTCGCGATCGGCGCCCCGGCGAAGGCGATGAAGACCGCCATCATGATCGCCGCGGCGCCGGTGATCACCCGCGCGGTCTTCTCGAGGCCGAAGTAGATCGCGGCGGCGTTGTCGCCCTCGCGGTCGTAGTGCTCGCGCATCCGCACGAGCAGGAAGACCGCGTAGTCGATCGAGAGCCCGAAGACGACGCCGAAGATCATCACCGCCCCGACCGCTTCGATGTAGGAGTGGCCGCCCAGCGGCCAGCCGTCGGGCACGTAGGAGAGCAGGGTGAGGACGCCGAAGGCGACGGCGACGGTGGCCAGGTTGAGCCCGACCGCGAGCGCCGCCAGCGGCAGCGCGCGCAGGACGAGGACGAGGACGAGGAAGGTGGCGAGGGTGATCGCGGCGATCAGGTAGGGCATCCGGCCCTGGGTGACTTCGGTGTAGGTGTTGACGGTGGGGGGCCCGCCGGCGACGCCGACGGTCAGGCCGGTTTCGTCTTCCAGCGCGGCGGCGTCGGAGTCGAGGCGCTTGTTGAGGGCGATCGAGCCGGGTGAGTTGAACGGGTAGCGGGACATGACCAGGATCGAGGCGGCCTGGCCGCCGTTTTCGAGGTCGATCGCTTCCGAGGCGCGTTCCCGCGTCCGCCCCCGCGTGCCGTCCAGGGCCGAGAGGACGAAGTAGCCGGAGTCGAAGATGCCGGGCGAGGTGCGGCGCAGCTGGTCGACCCGCCGGTTCAGCGAGGCGTTCTGGGAGACGACGCGCACCGTGACCCGGCGCATCCCCGTCTGCAGCGGGCGGGAGCGGGCGTAGGCTTCGCCGAGGCCGCGTTCGAGCTCGGTCGGTGCCGCCGGTGAGCTGGGCTGAGGCCGCCGGCGAGTTCGGTCGCCCCGGAGCCGAGCTGTTCGAGCTGACGCCGGGATCTTCTTCGTTTCGCGGTCGAGCTCTGGCGGCGCCGTGGGCGAGCTTGGCGCTGGCGCGTCTTCAGCTTGTTCTCCCCGTCGGAGAGTTCTGTCGCGAGTTCCGTCAGGCGTTCGATCTGAGAGATCGTGCTTTCGATCCAGAACTTGATCTGCCTGCGCTTCTTTGGCGTCCTTGGCCAGGCGTTCGCCCAGCGCGGCCAGTTCCGCGGGCAGGGTCGCTGGACGCCGCGGAGGCCTGGCGGACCGCTTCCAGGGCGGCGTCGTAGTTGGGGTCGGATTTGCCCACCGTCATGCCTTCGAGCTGCTGCTGGGCAGCTTTGAGCTGTTCGTCGGTGGTCTGGGCCGCGCCCTGCAGCTGGGGCACCGTGCGTTTCCGAGTCCTGGCTGAGCGACTTTTCCAGCTTTGCGGCGCGGCGCAGGCGCGTTGAGGCGAAGGTTCGGGATCAGGGATTCCTTCAGCTGCAGCCTTGAGCAGCAGTGCCGCGTTGGCGGCCTGGCTCTGGGCGCCGGCCAGGCTGCCGGGTCCCGCTGGCGAACTTGCCGATCGCCGTCAACCGCTTCTTCGCCGCCGGTGGTCGCCTGGCCGAGCGCCTGGGCGATCAGGACGGCGCCTTCCTCGCGCCTGCCCCGAGCCCTGCGGCGAGCAGGCCGGCGCCGTAGGTCGCTTTGGAGATCCCGCCGCGCAGGTCGGCGACGCCGCCGGCCGCGCGGTTGAGGCACGCGGCCGAGGCGGTCGAGGCCCGCGAGCGGCCCGGTTTTGCCGTTGGAGGCGAGGATCGCCGTGCCGGTGCTGCGCAGCGGCGCCACCCCGCGCGCCACCTGCGCCGGGCCGATCACCGTCTGCACGCCGGGAAGGGCGGCGACGCGGTGCTGCCACCGGGTCAGCGCCGTCGAGGCGGTCGGGTTCGGTGATCGTGCCGTGATCGGCGCTGGCGACGACGGTGAAGGGGGCTTCGGCGCCGCGGCCGACCGAGCGGCCGATCAGTTCGGCGTCGAGGCGGGCGGGGTCGTCGTGGGGGAGCTGGCGAGGTGCTGGGCGGGCCCGATCTTCAGCCCGATCGCCGGCGCGGCGAGAAGCAGCACCACGGCGCCGATCAGGGCGGCGACCGGCGCCGGCCGGCGCAGGGCCGCGGAGACCAGCGTCATCAGCCGCGAGCGTTCCCCGTTCGGCGCCGGGCCGATCCGCCAGCGGTCGATGTTGGCGCCGAGCAGGACGAGCGTCGGCGGGCCGACCAGGGTGGCGACGAGGACGGTCAGCACCACCACCAGGGCCAGGGTCGCGGCCAGCGAGGCGAGCAGCGCCCCGGGGGCGATGAAGAAGGCGACGACCATCGAGAGCACGAGCGTGCTGCCGGCGAAGATCGTGGTGCGGCCCGCCGTGCGCCGGGTCGCCCAGGCCGCGTCGACGCGGAGTCGGCGCCGGCGGCCAGCTCTTCGCGGAAGCGGGAGACCATCAGCAGCGAGTAGTCGACCCCGAGCGCCAGGCCCATCATCGTGCAGACGGTCAGCGCCAGCGCGTCGACGCCGAACCAGTGGGTGAGGATCGCGAGCAGGCCGCGCGAGGCGAAGACCGAGATGGCGCCGAAGCTGAGCGGGATCAGCGGCCGCGATCGGCGAGCGGAAGACGAGCAGGAGGACGATCAGCAGGATCGGCAGCGCGATCAGCTCGGCCGCGCTCGGCGGCGTCGATCGACTCGTCCTGGATCGCCTTCGAGATCGTCGCGAAGCCGGTCTGGGTGGCGTTCACCGGCGCGTGGATTTTCTCTTCGAGCGTGCGTTCGAGGTAGGGGACCGTCTCGTCGACCGCCTCGTCGATGCCGACGTGGAAGTCGGCGAGGATCAGCGCGCGGCGCGGGCCCGGGCGAAGGCGGCCGACGGCGCCGCGGTCCCACGGGCGAGAGCGTGGTGACCTGCGGGTTCTCGCGGCGCAGGGTGCGGATCAGGTCGGGGCCCTGGCGGTCGATCGCGGCGGCGGGGCCGCGCAGCAGGATCGGGAAGAGCGCGGTCGGCCCGAAGTGTTCGTCGCAGCATCCCGTTGGCCCGCGAGGCCGAGGTGCCGGAGATGTCGATCGTGCTCGGGCTGAGCCTGTCGTCGAGCCCGGTGCCGAAGGCGAAGAGCACGGCGATGACCAGCGCGGCGACGGCGAGCGCCCTGCGCGGGTGCCGCAGCGTCAGCGGCGGCGCGAGCCTCGTCCTCGCGATCGTCCCGCCCGTCATCGCTCCGCCCCCTGCTCCTCCTCACAGGCACGCTCTGTAGTTTGGCGGGCCAGCCGACGGAGCGGGCGAAAAGATCCCGAAGACTCTGTTAAGAAAATCGGAGGTCTTCCGAGTAGTCGGGGGCGCTAGCCTTTCTCCTGGAGGGATTTGAAGCGGCTTCTTGCATCCGGGGTGCTGATCGCCTGCGCGCTGCTCGCGGGCGGCGCCAACGCGGAGCGCTGAAAATCGGAAAACTGTGGCTGACGGCGGACGGTGGCTTCACCCCCCGCACGCTGCCGCGCACGGGCCTACGCGCCGATCGAATTCAAGGGCTACGTCAACACTGAAGTCGGTCGACGGCAGCATCCCGCCCGCCCTGCAGCGGGCCGTGATCGAATTCGACCGCGACGGGCGGCTGAGCACGCAGGGCCTGCCGACCTGCGATCCCTCGCTGCTCGAAGAAGCGACGCCGCAGGAAGCGCGCGAAAGATGCCCGCGGGCGATCGTCGGCACCGGCCACGTCGGGGCGCTGATCGCCATGCAGGGCCGGCCGTCGCTGTACGCCAGCTCCCTGCTGACGATCTTCAACGGGCCGCGCCAGGAAGGCCACCCGACGGCGATCTTCCACGCCCGCACGACCGTGCCAGCGGATCCAGAACTTCGTCATCACGGTCCCGATCGAACGCCGGCGCGGCGACTTCCGCTACCGCGCCACCATCGACATCCCGCCGATCGCGGCAGGCCGTGGCTCCCTCACCCACCTCGACGTCGACATCGGCCGCCGCTACCGCTTCGGCGGCAGCGAGCGCAGCTACGTCTCGGCCCGCTGCCGGCACGACGTCCTCAGCACCTACGGCCGCTTCACCTTCGCCGAAGGCATCATCCTCAACGGCAGCGTCGAAAAGGCCTGCACCCCTCGCTCAGCACCCCGGTCTTCCTATAATTGCCGGCCCCGGGCCGCTAGCTCAACTGGTTAGAGCAGGAGCCTCTTAAGCTCAAGGTTGAAGGTTCGAGTCCTTCGCGGCCCACTGCGCGCCTCCTCGGAAGCGCCTTCGAGCTCGGGCAGGCCCCGTGCGATCGTCCGCTACTGGCCGAGCGAGCCGGTGCTGCCGCCCAGGCCGCCGAACGGGTTCTGCAGGGATTCTTTGCCCTGTTCCTTTTCCTGCTTGGCGAATTCCTTCTTCTGCTTCTCGAAGGCTTTGCCGCGAGCGCGGAATTCGGCCATCGTTTTCTTCACTTCCTTGGCTTCCGACTTGGACGCCTTGGCTTCTGCCTTCCTCGCCGCTTCGTCGCCGGCTTTGAAGTCGCCCGCGAAGTACTCGTAGATCGCCAGGGTGGTGAGGGAGTTGACGGTGGGGCGGGCTTCGGCGGCGAGGCGCTGGGCGGCCGCCGCTTCGGCGACGTTCGCTTCGGCTTCTTCGAGCCCCGGAGACGATTCGGCGAGGGTGAAGAACGCGCTCGCCATGAGCAGCGCGATCGACGGGTTGGCCGAGTCTGGCCTGCTTCAGGTAGCGGTTCCACGCCGCCGCCGCCTGTTCGAACTCCTGTCGCCCTTCCGGCGTGACGACCTTCGCGCCGGTTTCCGGGTTGACTTCGGTGAGCGCGTTGCCGGCCGCGATCCGGGCGCGGGTGAGCGAGACCAGCAGCGCTTCGTTGTCCGGTTCGGTGCGCAGCTTGCCTTCGATCCGTTCGGCCTGTTCGTCGAGGACCTTGCTGGCGTTGGTGGTGCTGCTGTTCCCAGCCAGGTCGGCCGATGTTGAACGGGCCGACGACGAGGAAGAGGCTGGCGCCCATCAGCAGCGCGAGGATCGCGTAGACGACCCGGACGACGTGCTTCCGCCGTCCCCGGATGTCGAAGAGCATCCGTCGCTCGCCGCCTTGCCAACTCGAATCACCGCTCCTGGGTTGAGGGCCTTGCCATTCCTCCCGCCGCCTTCGGCGTACCGAAGGCGCGAGCGATCAAGATACTCAACTCGAAGAGAAGGAGGAGCGGGACCATCTCGATCAGCATCGAGACCGGGTCGACGCCGGGCAGCGCCGCGGCGACGATGGCGATCACCAGGTAGGCGTAGCGGCGGTTGCGAGTGAGCTGCTCGACGCTGACGATGCCGAGCCTGGTCACGGCGAGGATGCGCGAGGGGGAGCTGGAAGACGAGGCCGCCGGCGAGCATCGTCGTCGAGAAGAAGCTGTAGTAGTCGCGGGCGCGGACCTGGACGTTGAACTGGGTGTCGTTGAAGCCGAGCAGGAACTTGACCGCGGCCGGCATCACGACGAAGTAGGCGAAGGCGACGCCGACCAGGAAGAGCACCGGGACGACGAGCAGGATCGGCAGGACGACGCGGCGCTCGCGGTCGCTGAAGGCCGGCAGCACGTAGGCGTAGCCCTGGTAGAGCAGGATCGGCAGCGAGAGGATCAGCGCGCCGTAGGTGGCGACGGTCAGCGTCGTCGTGAACGGCTCGGTGACGCCGAAGGTGAGCAGCTTCTTGTGGTCGCTGGGGAGCGGGCCCGGAGGCGATTTCCAGCAGCAGGTGGTTCTGCCAGAAGCAGAGCGCCAGGGCGACGCCGAAGACGACCAGGCAGACGACTATGCGCGTGCGCAGCTCGTCGAGGTGCTCGACCAGCGTGAGCCGATCCTCATGGGAGACCGGCCTCATCCGGGCCATCGCGCGCTCAGCGGCGGTCGTGGGCGACCGTCTCGCCCTCGGCATCCTTCTCGGCGGGCGGCTTCGGCGGCTCGATCGCCTCGCGGCGCTCGGGCTCGTCGTCGCGACCGGCTCGTCGTGGCTCTCGCCGCTGACCGAGCCGCGGAACTCGCGGATCCCTCGGCCCAGGGAGCGACCGAGCTCCGGCAGGCGTTTCGGCCCGAAGACGACCAGGGCGATGATCAGCACGATCGCCAGCTCGAGAGGTCCGACGTTTGGCATCGACCCATGGTAACGGCCGCGGGTCGCCGCCGGATCACGGCGAATTGGGCGATTGGACTACCCGAAAGTTGGGTTTTCTTGGATCCCTGCGGGAAAGTGCGGATTGAGTCGCTCTCTCGCGGGTTCGATAGGGCAGACATGCGAGACGCAAGCGCCAGCCAGACGAAGACCACCCCGGGCCTTCACGTCTGCCCGCGGTGCGCCTCGCAGCTGGTGCAGCCGACCTGCTGGGAGCAGGCCGGCGATCGTGGCCACTGGCGCCTCTGGCGGCGCTGCCCCGAGTGCGAGTGGCAGCTGCGACGAGGTCCACGGCGAAGCGGAGATCGACGCCTTCGACGAGGAGCTCGACCTCGGCACCCGGGCGCTGAGCGAGGTGCTGAAGACACTCGAGCACGAGAACATGCAGTACGTCGCCGACACCTTCAGCGCCGCGCTCGACGCCGACCTGATCACCGCCGACGACTTCCGCTAGCAGGCGCTGTCAGCGGTAGCGCTGCACGACGCCGTCGGCGACCAGGTCGAGCAGCCGGCGCTGCTCGGGTCGAAGTGGCGGCTCGACTCGAGCTCGGCTTTCGCCGTCGCGACCATCGCCAGCGCGCGCGAGCGGACCTGGTCCAGCGCGCCGGTCGCCGCGATCCGGTCGCAGAGCGCCTCGGCCGCGGGCGCGTCGAGAGCGCGCAGGTCGGCGTCGCGGAGTTGCCGGATCGATCTCGGCGGCGACGATCAGCGGCAGGGTGACCGTGCCGTCGAGCAGGTCGGTTCCGCGCGCCTTGCCGGTGCGCTCCGGCGGGCCGGAGACGTCGAGGACGTCGTCGAGGAGCTGGAACGCGAGGCCGATCTCGGCGCCGAAGGCGCCGAGGGCGTCGGCGTCGCGGCCGAGCAGGCAGGCGCACTCGAACAGCTTCGCGGTCTTCAGCCGGCAGCGGTCGAGGTAGCGCTGTTCGGAGATCCCGGTGTCGAAGGCGTCGCTGGCGCTGCGCCAGCTCGCCACGGGCGAGCGCGACGGAGGCCTCGGCCAGCAGCGAGATGGCGCGCGTGTCGCCGTGCTCCGCGAGCAGGGCGAAGGCGCGGGAGAAGAGCAGGTCGCCGACCGCCACCGCCCGCTCGCGACCCGCCGAGGCGGCGACGGTCGGCTGGCCACGGCGCAGCGGCGCGTCGTCGAGGACGTCGTCGTGGACGAGCGTCGCCATGTGGACCAGCTCGATCGCCGCGGCCGCCCGCGACCGCCTCCTCACCGCCGTCCGCGCCGGCGCAGAGCAGCACCAGCAGCGGACGCAGCCGCTTGCCGCCCGCCGCCAGGGTCGCGCCGGCGTCGGCGCCGAGCAGCTCGCCGTGGCCGCGACTCTGCTCGCGCAGCAGCTCCTCCACCTGGCCGAGCCGCGCCGGCAGCCAGCGGCTCGAAGCGTCGAGGACCGCGGTGACCGGGCGGCGGGACGGCCGAGCGGCGGGTCACCCGAGGACGCCGCTGTGGATCGCGATGATCCCCCCGGCGAGCACGGTCCAGCGGATCTGCTCCAGGCCGGCGCGCGTCCATCATCTCCGCCAGGCGCTGCGGGCCGGGGAAGCTGCGCACCGACTCCGGCAGGTAGGAGTAGGCCTCCGACTCGTCGGAGAGAGCGCCGAGGAGCGGCACGATCGCGGTCGAACCAGAGCGAGTAGAAGGTCGAGAGCGGCGGCCGGGTGGGCTGGGTGATCTCGAGCACGACCAGTCGGCCGCCCGGGCGCAGCACGCGTGCCATCTCGCGCAGGCCGCGGTCGAGGTCGGCGAGGTTGCGGACGCCGAAGCCGACCGTGACCGCGTCGAAGCGGCCGGCGTCGTAGGGAAGGCTGAGCGCGTCGGCCCACTCGAAGCGGACCCCCGACGCCCCCCGCGCGCTCGCCTTCTCGCGGGCCAGGTCGAGCATCGGCTCGGAGAAGTCGCAGCCGACCACGTGACCGCCAGGTGCCACCCGTCCGCGCCAGCTCGAGCGCCAGGTCGCCGGTGCCGCAGCAGACGTCGAGCGCCGAGTCGCCGGGGGAGAGCTCGGCGCGGTCCGCCGCGCGCTCGCGCCAGCGATGGTGCAGGCCGGCGGTCATCACCGAGTTGAGCGCGTCGTAGCGGCCCGCGACGCGGTCGAACATGCGGTTGACCTGCCCCGCGAACTGGGCGGAGTCCCGGGATGGCTTAGTCGAGTGAGGAGAGGAAATCGGCGAGCTCGTTGAGCTTCTTCGGCGGCAGGTCGCGGAAGGAGGGCATGATACCGGGGCCGATTTCGACCGAGCGGACGATCGCCGCGCGCGGGATGCGCTGGGCGATGTGGGTCAGTTCCGGCCCTGGCCCGTTGTTGCCGTTCTCGCCGAGCTTGTGGCAGGCGAGGCAGCCGGAGCCGGCGACGACCTCCTTGCCCGCCTCGTATTGCGGCGCGACCTTCATGTCGATCTCGGTCGGCGAGCCGCCGGTGGCGCCGAGGTAGGTGAGGTAGGCCATCGCGACGATGGTCAGGCAGCCGGCCGTGGTCGCGATCGGACGGCGGATCGGGTTGCGCTCCGGGCCGCGGTCGTAGAACGGCAGCAGGAGCAGCAGGACCATGCAGATCGTCGGGATCCCGATCGTCGCGATCGGGACCAGCTCCGGCGGCTTGATCACGCGCAGGAGCTCGAAGAGGAAGAAGAAGTACCACTCGGGTCGCGGCACGTAGGTGGTCGAGGTCGGGTCGGCCTTGGGCCCCTGCTCGGCGCCGAGCACGATCGACATCAGGATGATCACGCCGACGACGATCAGCATCATCGCCGAGTCCTTCAGCACCGCGTAGGGGAAGAAGGGCTTGCCCTTCTTCTTCAGCAGCTCGTACTCCTCGAGGTATGCCTGCTTGTCGGCTGGCTTCATGTGCTGACTCCGCTCCGTTGCCCTCGGCGCTGGCGTCGAGCTGGGAGACCGGGGCGGCGACCTTGGGCTTGTCCGCTTTCAGCCAGGGCGGCGCGGTCGTGCCGAGCTTGACGACGAGGTAGAGGTGGGCGCCGATCAGGGCGATGATCGCGCCGGGGACGAGCAGCATGTGGATCGCGTAGAAGCGCGAGAGCGTCGTCGCCCCGAGCTCCGGCCCGGCGCGCAGGAAGTCGCTCAGGTAGGGGCCGACGACGGGCCCGGTGCCGTTGATGTTGATGCCGACGACCGAGGCCCAGAAGGAGCGCTGGTCGAAGGGCAGCAGGTAGCCGGTGAAGGCCATCGTCATGGTCAGGATCAGCAGCACCACGCCGATCACCCAGTTGAGCTCGCGCGGGTACTTGTAGGCGCCGAAGAAGAAGGTGCGGCCCATGTGGAGGAAGATCAGGATCACCATCACGCTCGAGCCCCACTTGTGCATGCCGTGGACGAGCTCGCCGAGGAAGACGTCGTTGTTGATGTGGGCGATCGAGGCGTAGGCCTGGGTCGTCGACGGCGTGTAGAACATCGCCAGGAAGACGCCGGTGATCGCCTGCGCGATGAAGGCGAACAGGGTCGCCGAGCCGAGCGTGTAGAACCAGTTGGTCCCCTTCGGCACCTTGCGGTAGAGCATCCCGGTGAGGAAGCCGGAGGCGGCGGTGCGCTGGTCGACCCAGGCGAGCACGTCGATCGGGGCCTCGACGGCGCGGTCGGTGAGCCGCTGCGGCGTCGGCCGGGCGCTCGGGCGGGGACGTCTTCAGGTCCGCCGGGCGCGGCGCCCTTGGCGCCGTTGCCCTCGCCCGGCTTGGCCGGTTTGCGGAGCGGTGCGGGGATCAGTGAGTCGAGTTTCATCGCCGATCAGCCCTCAGCCGCTCGGGGGCGGGAAGGTGGACGGACGCGGCGGGTAGAGATATTCCCAGATGCCGCCGGTGAACTCGCCGGGGTCGCGGGCGCGCACCGGCTCGAGCTGCGAGGTGACGCTGAAGCGGGGGCCGACCTCGACCTGGCCGTCGCGGACGCGGGTCTGGAACTGGTCGAGCGGGCGCACCGGCGGGCCGCCGATCCGTTTGCCCTGGAAGTCGTAGACGCCGCCGTGGCAGGGGCAGATGAAGTTGCCGGCGGCCTCGACGAAGCGGACCGGGCAGCCGAGGTGGGCGCAGCGGTTGGAGACCGCGATGAACTGGCCCGGTTCCTCGCCGAGCTGCTTCGAGCTCCGGCGGACGTAGGCGGTGGTCTTGCCGGCGTCGCCGATCCCCTCGGTTTCGGTGAAGACGACCTGGCGGTAGGTGTCTTCGACGAAGTCGCTCGACCGGGCCGACCGCCTCCCAGCGCTCCTTGCCGCGGTGGAAGATCGGCGCGACGGCGAAGCCGACCGCGGGCAGGACGATCGCCGCGCCGGCGAGGCCGCCGAGGCCCTGGACGGCGACCGTGAAGGCGCGACGGCGCGTCATCGACTCGCCCTCGAAGTAGCCGGGGGGCTCGGGCTGCGGCCGCTCCGGCCGACCGGCCGCCTCGGCTCCGTTCTGCTTGTCCGCTTCGTCGCTCAACAGCTTGCCTCAGGAAGTGCGGAGTCTATTGACTCGCGGCGCGTGGCCCTCGCCACCGATCGCGAGGGCGGCGCTGCGCCAGAGCTCCGGCGCCTCGTCCTCGCGACCCTCGGCGTGGAGCTGGGCGCAGCAGCCGATCAGCTCGGCGAGCATCGGCGACCGCCTCGGCGTCGCCGAGGGCGGCGAGGCGCTCGATGCCGAGCGCGTAGAGGTAGTCGCCGGCGAGCAGGGCGAGATCGTCGTCGTGGCCGCGCAGCAGGCGGGGCTCGCCGTAGTGGAGCAGGTAGCCCTCGCGGACCGCCTCGACCACGAGCGCGTACTCGGCCGGGGGCCGTCGCGGCGCGGGGGCCGGCAGGCGGCGAGCAGGCCGAAGCTCGGGCTCCTCTGCCGGCTCGACCACGTGCGGGGAGATCGGCGTGTCCTCGTCGCGCAGCGTCGGCGAGCGAGTGCCAGCAGCGCGTCCTCGGTTCGATCACCGCCGGCATCAGCCCAGCACCTCGTCGAGCGATTCGCCGGCTGCCGCCAGGGTGCGGTCGATCGCCTCCTCGTCGTGGGCGAGGGAGACGAACCAGGCCTCGAACTGCGACGGCGGCGGGTAGACGCCCCGGTCGAGCATCGCGCGGCAGAAGCGGGCGTGGGCGTCGAGGTCGCAGGCCGCGGCGCCGGCGAAGTCGGCGACCGGCTCGGTCGCTGAAGAAGAGGGTGAGGAGGCCGGGCGCCGTGGCGACCTGGAGCGGACGGCCCTCGGCCAGGCGTGCGAGGCCGGCGGCGAGGCGGTCGGTCAGCTCGGCGAGGCGGCGCGTAGGCAGCGGCGTCGAGCTCGCGCAGGGTCGCGAGGCCGGCGGCGGCGGCGAGCGGGTTCCCCGAGAGCGTGCCGGCCTGGTAGACGTCGCCGGCCGGGGCGATCCGCTCCATCAGCTCGCGCGGCCCGGCGAAGGCGGCGGCGGGCAGGCCGCCGCCGATCACCTTGCCGAGCACGGTCAGGTCGGGCTCGACCCCGTAGAGCTGCTGGGCGCCGCCGCGGGCGACGCGGAAGCCGGTGATCACCTCGTCGAAGACGAGCAGCGCGCCGGCGTCGCGGCTGGCGTCGCGGAGGAACTCGAGGAAGCCCTCGGCGGGCGGCACGACGCCCATGTTGGCGGCGATCGGCTCGGCGAGCACCGCGGCGACAGCGTGGTCGGCGAGTGCTCGCGCGACCGCCTCGCGGTCGTTCCAGGGCACGACGACGGTGCCGGCGGCCTGGGCAGCGGTGACGCCCGGGCTGGCCGGGATCGCCAGCGTCGCCAGGCCGGAGCCGGCCTCGGCGAGCAGGCCGTCGGAGTGGCCGTGGTAGGCGCCGGCGAACTTGACGACGACCTCGCGGCCGGTCGACGGCGCGGGCGAGGCGCACGGCGCTCATCGCCGCCTCGGTGCCGGAGCTGGTCATGCGCACCATCTCGACCGAGGGCACGCGGCCGACGACCTCCTCGGCCAGCTCGACCTCCGCCGCCGTCGCGGCGCCGAAGCTCGTCCCGCGTCCGGCCGCGTCGTCGACGGCGGCGAGCACGTCCGGGTGGGCGTGGCCGAGGATCAGCGGCCCCCAGGAGCCGACCCAGTCGACGTAGCGGTTGCCGTCGACGTCGATCAGCTCGCAGCCCTCGCCGCGCTCGACGAAGATCGGCTCGCGGCCGATCTGCCGCATCGCCCGCACCGGGGAGTTGACTCCGCCCGGAAGGACCTTCAGCGCCCGCTCGTACAGCTCCTGGGACAACATCGGGCTCTAGACGCCGATTCCGGTGGGGGTGGAGCGTCTTGTACTTTTTCGCCAGCCACGCCCCGCGCGCCAAGCAGTCCCCGACCCACCGAAAAAGTTAAGCGGAACCCCCACCGGAATCGGCGCTACGAGTGTGCTGCTTCCCACGCCGCGTAGTCGTCGGTGAAGTAATGGAGGCGGATCTTCTTGTACTCGGTCGAGGAGTAGAGGGTGGCGCGGTCGTCGGGGCCCATCCCGCACTCCTCGGCGATCGAGTCGAGGATCGCGTCGCACTCCTCCTTGGAGCGGCCGTGGGCCATGGTGAAGACGCTGTAGGGCCAGTCCTCATAGGTCGGGCGCTGGTAGCAGTGGGAGATGCCGCGGAAGGAGGCCATGCGGCCGCCCGATCTCCATGATCTCGTCCTCGGGCACCTTCCAGACGCCCATGCCGTTGGCCGAGAAGCCGGCGCGGCGGTGGAAGAGGATCGCGGCGACGCGGCGCAGCAGCTTGCGGTCGACCATGCCGCGCAGGTGCTCGAGCAGCTCCTCGGTGCTCATCCCCAGCTCGGCCGCGGCCTCGTCGTAGGGGCGCTCGACCGGCGCCATCGGTCCCTGCAGGGCGCGGATCACGGCGATGTCGCGCTCGTCGTAGGGCTGCGCGTCCAGCTCGCGGGGCGGCGAGGCGTCGACCGCCGCGGCGAGCGCGTCGGTGCCCTTCTCCATCTCCAGGTTCATGTTGATCTTGAACAGGGTCAGGGTCGGCAGCTGGCGCATCGACTCGGCGCCGGTCTCGCGCATCAGCACGTCGAGCGTGCCGGCGAGGCCGAGCTCGGAGTCGGGCGGGGTGGCGATCGTGAACCAGAGGTTGAACTCGTGGGTGCGCAGGTAGTTGTGGGAGACGCCGGGGTGCGCGTTGACCGCCTGGGCGGCGCGCTGGGGGTTCTCGGAGTCGACCTTGGCCGCGACCAGCATCGACTCGTAGCCGAGCGCGCGGGTGTCGAAGATCGGCGTGATCTCGCGGATGATCCGCTCGTCGAGCAGCCGCTTGGTGCGGGCGAGGACGTCGTCGAGCTCCATCTCGGCCTCGGAGGCGACCAGGGCGAAGGGCTCGGGGTCGAGCGGGAAGCTCGACTGCAGCAGGTTCATCAGCCGCTTGTCGGTCTCGTCGAGCGGGATCGCGGCGCCGTCCTTGCGGGAGCGGGCCTTGGACTGCGGGACCTTCGGCCGGCGCCACCGAAGCCATCCGGCGGCCTCCTTCGCGTAGTAGGTGACGATCGCGTCGGCGCCGGCGCGGCGGATCGAGGTCAGCGTCTCGAGCACGGCGGCGCGCTCGTCGATCCAGCCCTGCTCGGCGGCGGCCTTCAGCATCGAGTACTCGCCGGAGACGTGGTAGGCGGCGAGCGGCGCGCCGGTCGCGTCCTTGACCTGGCGCACGACGTCGAGGTAGGGCGTCGCCGGCTTGACCATCAGCATGTCGGCGCCCTCTTCGAGGTCGAGCTCGGCCTCGCGCACCGCCTCGGCGGCGTTGGCCGGATCCATCTGGTAGCCGCGGCGGTCGCCGAACTCGGGCGTCGACTCGGCCGCGTCGCGGAAGGGGCCGTAGAAGGCGGAGGCGTACTTGGCGCTGTAGGCGACGATCGGCACGCCGCTGTGGCCCTCCTCGTCGAGCTGGTGGCGGATCGTGCCGACCCGGCCGTCCATCATGTCGCTGGGAGCGACCGCGTCGGCACCGGCCTCGGCGTGGGAGATCGCGGTTTTCGCCAGCAGCTCGACCGTGATGTCGTTGTCGACCTCGCCGTCGCGGACGAAGCCGCAGTGGCCGTGCGAGGTGTACTCGCAGAGGCAGACGTCGGTGATCACGGTCAGGTCGGGGTGGGCCTCCTTCAGCGCCCGCACCGCCATCTGCACGACGCCCTCGTCGTCGTAGGCGCCGGAGCCGGTCTCGTCCTTGGCCGAGGGGATGCCGAAGAGCAGGACCGTTCCGACCCCTGCGGTCGCGATCTCGGTCGCCTCGGCGACCAGCTCGGAGATCGAGAAGCGCTCGATGCCGGGCATCGAGGGGACCTCCTCGCGGACGCCCTCGCCGGCGACCACGAAGAGGGGCTGGATCAGGTCGGCCGGCGACGAGGTTGGTCTCGCGGACCAGGGCGCGCAGGGACTCGGTGCGGCGCAGGCGGCGCATGCGTGTTGCGGGGAACGGCACTGGGGCCGAGTTTAGGGGAGGGGAATGGGGAGGCCCTGTCCCGGACCCAGCGCGGCAAAGCCGCGCGTCCGGGACAGGGCCTCCCCATTCCCTGCCACAGGCCCCGGTGATCGCTCAAGCTCAAGCGGTGCATAACAACCAGGACGTGGGGCTGCCGGATAGCGTTCTCCGCCGTGGAGGCGACAAGGGCTTGTCAAGCGGTACGGGGAGCGGGAAGCTTTGCGGGGCGTTGACTTGGCCGCTTCGGCTGGGGAGCTTGTGGCGGTGATTGGGCCCAACGGGGCTGGGAAGACGACGCTGCTCTCGATTCTGGCGGGGATCGCCAAGCCCGATGAGGGGGAGGTTCATATGCCCGCCGGGCGGTGGGATGGGTTCCTCAGCAGGCGGCGCTTTACCGGCGCTTGACGGTCGAGGAGAACCTCCTGCTTGTTCGCGCGGCTGGAGAAGCACGCCGACCCGCATGCGTCGGTTGAGGAGATGCTGGAGCTGACCGGGTTGGG
This sequence comes from uncultured Solirubrobacterales bacterium, assembly GCA_963812905.1. Lineage (GTDB taxonomy): Bacteria > Actinomycetota > Thermoleophilia > Solirubrobacterales > 70-9 > VRUE01. Next base: position 1,497,518 of record CAWEWY010000003.1, on the reverse strand, counting down.
GGAGCGGCGCGGTGAGGTCGTGGCGCGGCTGTCCGGGGGGAACCAGCAGCGGATCAACATCGCGATCGGGCTGCTGTCGCGGCCCTCGGTGCTGCTGCTCGACGAGCCGAGCGTCGGGCTCGACCCGCGACAGCGGGCGCGGCTTTGGGAGTTCGTCTCGGCGCTCGCCGCCGAGCGCGACACCACGGTGATCTTCTCCACGCACGACATCCAGGAGGCCGAGCGCTACGGCGGGCGGCTGCTGGTGCTCGCCGACGGGGAGTCGCTCTTCGACGGCTCGCCCGAGGCGCTGCGCGAGGCGGTCCGCAGCGAGGCGCCCGAGGCCGCCGAGCGGGACTTCGAGACCGCCTTCGTCGCCTTCCTCCACCACCGGGGGCACTGATGCGCTGGCTGCTGCTCAAGGACCTGCAGATCCTGCGCCGCTCTCCGCTGCAGGCCGTGCTGCTGGTCGCCTACCCGGTCCTGATCGCCGTCCTCGTCGGCTTCGCGATCTCGGGCTCGCCCGGGAAGCCGCGGGTCGCCTTCCTCAACGAAGTGCCGAGCGACGCCCGGGTCAGCGTCGGCTCCAGGGAGCTGCCGAAAATCGGGGTCAGCGACCGCATCTGCGAACGGGTCGAGTGCGTGCACGTGAAGGACCGCGCCGAAGCGGAAGACGAGGTCCGCTCCGGCGACGTGCTCGCGGCGCTGATCCTGCCGGCCGACCTGGTCGACCGGATCAACTCGCTCTCGACGCCGATCCCGAGCACGCCCGAAGTCGAGGTGATCGTCAACGAGGAGGACCCGGTCAAGGCGCGCCTGGTCAACGACCGGATCAACTCGCTGCTGACGCAGGCCAACCTGGTGATCGCGCGGCGGATCGCCGGCGAAGGGGGCAAATTCCTCGGCCTCGTCCTCAACGGCGGCGAGTTTTCCGTGCTCGGCCAGACGATCGAGATCCTCGGCCTGCGCAACAGCGCCCGCATCCTGGCGGAGCTGCGACCGGCGCTGCCACCCGGGCCGATGCGCGACTCGGTCGACCGGGTGATCCGCTTCACCACCCTGGCCCGCAACAACCTCGGCACGGCCGCGCCGCTGCTCGACCGCCTGACCCAGCCGATCGCGGTCGACAAGCAGGTCGTCAACGCCTCCAGCCCACCCCTGGAAGTCTTCGCGATCGCCGTTGCCGCGACCTTCACCCTCGCCTTCGTCACCGTCCTGCTGGTCGCCGGCTCGCTGGCGCTGGAGCGAGAGGAGAACGCCTTCCCCCGGCTCACCCGGGGACTCGTCTCGCCGGCGGGCACTGCTGACGGAGAAGGTCGCCCTCGGAGTCGCGGTCGGGCTGGTGGTGACGCTGCTGATGCTGGCCGGCCTCGCCTTCTTCGTCCCCCTGCACTGGAGCCGCTTCGGCCTCTGGCTGGCAGCGATCGTCGCCGGCGGGCGCCGCACTCGGAGCGGCCGGGGCAGCCCTCGGAGCAGCGGCACGAGAGGTCCGCGCCGTCTCCCTGCTCGCCTTCATGGTCACCCTGCCGATCGCCTTCCTCTCCCTGATCCCCTCCGGCACGGTCGGCCCAGCCCTCTACGACGTGATCAAACTGGTCAACCGCGCTCTTCCCCTTCAAGCCGGCCCTACAAGCGATGACCGCCGCCCTCGATCCCGGCGGCCCCAGCATCGCTACGGCCCTCGCCCACCTGGCAATCCTGATCGCCGCCTACGGCCTGCTGGCCCGCTTCGCTCTGCGCCGCTTCACCATCACCTAAGAGGCGATCCCGGGAGGGGCGGAACGTCTTGTACTTTTTCGTCAACCGCGCCCAAGCGTCAAGCCAACCCCGATCCACCGAAAAAGTTAAGTGAAGCCCCTCCCGGGATCGGCTCTCAAGGTTGAACGAACTCCCGACTAGGCAGCTGCGCCGACCGCATCTGCGCCAGAGCGGGATCGGTGACGTTGCCGAGGACGAAGGCGTCGATGGTCTCCTCGGGGCAGAGCTGCATCCGCAGGCTCTCCAGCACCTGCGGCTCGCTCAGCTCGGCGAAGCTCCTCTCGCGGGCGGGGACGGCGACCAGGGCGACCTCGGCCCCGTCGGCCAAGCAGGCAGCCGTGGCGGCTGATGTAGGCGGAGAGCTGCGTGACCGCCTCGCCGTCCGGCAGCTCGCAGTTCGCCGTGTCGAGAGAAGTCAGCTCGTAGTTGGGCTCGGTCGCCGAGACCAGCCGCAGCTGCTCGGCGGTCAGGTGGATTATCGCCACCCTCACCGTGGTCCCGGGGCTGCGCTGGAGCGTCGCCGGCACCGCGCCGTAGGGCGAGAAGTGAGCCGAGTAGACGACGTCGAAGTCGTGCAGCCAGGCCGGCTCGACCAGCACCGGATCGGCGCTGAGGGCGAGCTTGCGGGCCAGCGATTCAGGCGAGGCGTTGGAGCCGTAGACAAGCAGCCGTGAGCGCTGCTCGTCGTCGATCTCGACCTCTTCCGGGTCGAGGGTGCGATGCCCCTGCTGCACGAAAGGGCGCGCCGGGACGGCGTACGGGTAGCGCATCGCGCGCTCCAGGACCTCGCTGCCTTCGCTCACGTCTGCACCTCGGCCGCAATATCGCAGATAGGGTCAGGTGACCATGAAGGTCCTCTTCATCGGCGACGTGGTCGGCGGGCCGGGACGGCGCGGGCTCGCCGCCGCGATGCCGGGGCTGCGCGAGCGCTACTCGCCCGACCTGGTCGTCGTCAACGGCGAGAACTCCGCCGGTGGGATGGGGATCACCGAGAAGACCGCCAACGCGCTCTTCGACGCCGGCGCCGGCGCGATCACCACCGGCAACCACGTCTACCGCCACCGCGAGGCCTACGGCTTCCTCGACCGCAGCGACCGCGTGGTGCGCCCGGCCAACTATCCCTACGCCAATCCCGGCCGCGGCTACACCGTGATCGAGGTCGCCGGTCGGCGTGTCGGCGTGATCAACCTCAGCGGGGCGATCGGGCTCAAGGTCGCGCGCTCGCCCTTCCACGAGGTCGACGCGATCCTCGACAAGATCGAGTGCGACTTCGCGATCGTCGACTTCCACGCCGAGGTGACCAGCGAGAAGGTGGCGATGGGCTGGCACCTCGACGGCCGGGTCGCCGCCGTCTTCGGCACCCACACGCACGTGCCGACGGCCGACGCGCCGGGTGCTGCCCAAGGGCACCGCCTTCATCTCCGACGTCGGGATGACCGGCTCGCGGACCAGCGTGCTCGGCGTCAAACCGGAGCTGATCCTGGAGTCGCTGATCACCCAGATGCCGGTCAAGTTCGAGACGGCCGAGGAGGACGTCTGGGTGATGGGGGCGGTGGTCGAGGTGAACGACTCGGGGCTGGCTGACTCGATCGAGCAGGTGATGGTGCCTGCTCCTGCTCAACCTTGAAGGGTCAGGCCGTCGGGAGTGCCTCCTCCGGACGCGCGGCAGGAGCCGCGCTTGAGTGTCCGGAGGAGGCACTCCCGACGGCCATGGCTACCAGGAGGAGGGGGTAGAACCAGACTATGTAGAGGTAGAACCAGTGGTGCATCGTCAGCTGCACGCCGATGAGGAGGGCCGCCCCCAGCGCTGCTACTTGCGTGAGCTTCTTGCGCCTGGGGCGGAAAGCCAGGGACAAGGAGAGGGTCCCTATCCCTACGAGGATTGCGATGCGCAGGGGCTCCAGAAAAGCTGCCTGTCCCCAGATGCTGAAGGGTGAATTTCGGCCTGCCTGATAGGCGATCGTGCGGTCGTAGAAGGTATGAAGGCCGGGGTCGATTGCCGGCCAGAGCAGTAGGGCAAACGCCGTCAGTGAGAAGGCAATGGCAAACGCGACTCCCGCGGGTGGCGCTGTAGGGGGGACCGCCCCTGAGGACGCTTTAGCGACCGGAAGGGGCGGTGGGTCCCCTGCGGCGACAGGACCCGCGGGCCGATACGTAGCGAGCATTGGAACCAAGCACCGCTGGGGCGAACTTCGCGAAGGTCGCCAGGGCCGCCATTACACCTCTTGCCGCCGGGCGAGCCAACACCAACAGGGTGGCTACCAGCAGCATCGCCACCAGGGTGTCGTTGGAGTTCGAGAGCAGGGCGTAGGCCGTGTAGGGGTAGGCGGCCCAGCCGAAGGCGAGGGTCGCGGCGAGCTTGTTGCCCTCGGGGCCGGGGCGGATGCGGCGGCCGAGGAAGAGCAGCAGGGCGAAGGTCGCGAGGTCGAAGAAGACCGCGGCGCCGTGGGCAGCGGGGAGGTCGTTCCAGGTTCCCGACCAGGGCCAGATCCGCTCGAAGGGGACGTAGGCGTAGTAGTTGACCGGGCCGTAGGTGTCTCCCTGGGAGACGTCGCCGGGGAAGTTGCCGTAGACCGGTTCGCCGTGGGCGATGCGGTCGGCGCCGACGACTCCCGCGTAGCCGACGTCGATCGCGCCCGAGTCGGCCATGTTGAGCCCGACCCGGAAGCCGAGCAGGAAGAGGGCGGCGATCAGCAGCCAGGCCGCGGGCCAGCTCGGGCGGATGCCCTCCCCCCTGCCCCGCACCCCGATCCACAGCGCCCTGCCGAAGAGGTAGACGAAGCGGGATGTACTGCAGCGGCACCGAGACGCCGATCTCGCGCCCGGTTGAAGAAGAAGTTGGAGACGCCGAAGCCGAGCAGCACGAGCAGGTCGAGGTTGGCGACGCGCCAGAGACGCCGCCAGTCGACCAAGCCGAGCAGGAAGAGCGCGCAGAGCGGAAGGAAGACGTAGGGGGCGTTGAGCTTGTGGCCGAAGGCCCCCGAGTAGCCGCGGGCCATCTTCCAGGCCACCTGGTACCCGGTCCAGGACTCGCGCACGGCGCCGGTCAGCGGATCGACGATGACAAGCGCGACCTCTTTGTCGCCGGCGAAGTAGCCGACCTCCCAGTTGCCGTCGACCATGTTGGCGCTGTGGGTGAGCACCGTGTGCTCTTCCCGCTCCTTGACTGCGTTCGGGTCGTCGGCGGCGATCCGGGTGGCCCTCGATGCGTCCACCTGTGCCATCGCGGTTGCCGGAAAAAGGGCGAGCGCAATGAGGAGGCCGACGAGCGCTGCCGGCCCGCGGGTCCTGTCATGGGGCAGGGGGGCCTGCGGGCGAGGTGTACATCCTCGACCCCCCTGCCCCATGCCACCCGCGGGAGGAGCGGCGTCGCGCATCACCTCAGCCCGAAGTGCTCGAGCACGACCGGGGCGACGTCGCGCAGCGTCCACTGCGCCCGATCGCTCGCGTCCTCGGGGCCGCAGCCGACGAAGAGCAGCGGGCCGAGCGAGTCGCCGGCGTGTAGCGAGCCGTGGCTGCCGCCACCGGCGTGGGTGACCCCGCCCCAGTCGACTGCCTCGTAGCCCTCGGCAAGGGAGAGCACGAAGTCGCCGGCGTGGGGGCCGTTGAGCGCAGACCAGACCCGCGCCAGCGGGTCGGGGAATGTCTCGCTGCGCAGCACGCCGTCCTCGATCGTCGCCTCGATCGCATCGAGGTCGCCGTCGAGCTGCCAGCGGCCGCCGCGCAGGTCGTCGACTTCGCCACCCGGGACGGAAGCGCAAGCGGCGCTCGCCCCTTTCGATCACAGCCACCGCGTCGCGCGGCGGCGTTCCGGGCTCGGAACGGGCCAGCGGGCTGCCGGAGCTGTCCTCGAGCCGGCAGATCAGCTCCACCCCTTCGATCACGTTCAGCGCTTCCCGCACCGCTTCGGGGTCGGCGCGCTCACCTTCCCCGGGCAGCAGGTAGACGTGCGCCGCGCGGCCGGTCGGGCTGACCGCGAGCTGGGCGCGCTCCGGCTGCGCCTCCGAGGGCTGCAGCACGGACCAATCGCGGTCCAGCAGCTCGGCGAGCGGCAGGCCGCGGTGCACCGGCGTCTGGGCGTGGTCGGCGATCAGGATCAGCGCGTACTCGGCGAGGAAGGCGTCGAGGCCCCCGGCGGCCTCGACCAGCTTCGCGAAGCAGTGGTCCGCCTTGGCGATCGACTCGACGCTCGCCTCCGGCCCGTGGCGGTGCGAGTAGTTGTCGTTGTCGGGGAGGGAGAAGAGCAGGAAGTCGAAGCCGTCGTCCCTGGCAAGCTCGGCGGCGCAGCAGGCCGAGTAGCCGTCGCGGCTGCCGGGGATCGAGGTCGATTTGCAGGGCACCTCGCGGCTGGCGTAGAGGTCTCCGTAGAAGAGCTCGGTCGGGCCCCAGGTGTGGTGGCGGAACTTGAGCCGGGTGGCGTCCACCGCCCGGCGCAGCAGCCCGTCGAGCGAGACCTGGTGGCGGTGGCGACCGCGGTAGATCAGGAACGGCGTGCAGGCCGTGCGCAGGCCGGCGTCGTCGAGCTGCTCGAAGAGGGTCTCGGCCCCGGGGTTGAGATGGGCGAGGTTCATGTTGTAGACGAGGTCGTAGAGGACGCGGAAGACGCCGAAGGCGCGGCTCGCCTCCATCGAGGAGCCGTACTCGACGTAGCGCCGCTCGAGCCGGTGGTACCAGTTCATGCCGCTGATCCAGTGGTCGCTCGGCGCCGACGCCGCTGACCATCTCGGCGCAGGCGACCGGCGTCACCGAGGGGAAGCTCGAGACGCAGTCGGGGACCAGCACGCCGCGGTCGATCAGGGCGCCGAAGGTGGGCGCGCGGCCCTCGGCAACAGCGCGCAGCAGCATGTCCGTGCGCAACGAGTCGACGTAGGTCAGGATCAGCTTCTTGGTCGGCATTGCCCAATCATGCCTGGAAGAACTCCCTTGCTTCGGCGACCAGAGGCCGGCTTAAGGCCCGTCCCGGGAGGGGTGGAGCGTCTTGTACTTTTTCGCCGACAACGCCCCGTGCGGCAAGCAACCCCCGTCCCACCGAAAAAGTTAAGCGGAACCCCTCCCGGGACGGGCCTTAACGCAGCACTCGCAGGCCGGCGTGTTTGCGTTGGGCGCGGCGTCGTCGTGAGATTCCGAGCCAGGCGAGGGCGGCGACGACCAGCAGGATCGCCGGCTTGATCAGGAGCGCGATCGCGACTACGACCAGGGCGGCAAGCGAGACCAGGAAGCCGAGGGCGCCTGAGCCGCTTCCCTCTCTACGCCCCGCTCCGCCGACCACGTCGCTGACGATGAGGCAGGCGAAGACGGCGCCGGCGAGGCAGACGATCGCCCCGACCGGAGCGCTCACGTCGGCGCTGCCCGAGAGCAGGAAGCCGACGACGAGGGCGATCACTCCGGCGAGGAGCGTCATCCGGCCGCGGGCGGAGCCGTGCGTGCCGGTGGTGCCGGCGAGCATCCCGATCGCGATGCCGATGCCGAGCTCGAGGCAGATGCCGGAGAAGGATCCCACGCGGAAAACCTAGCTCCCCCGGCGGGTTCGTGCCGATCCGCCACACTATCCCGATGTCCGATCCGCCACACCGGCGTCGCGCCCACGCGCGCAGCAGCGACCTGGAGCGCTACGCCGGCCTCTTCGCCGAGCGGACCCGGGTGATGCGCTCCTCGGCGATGCGCGACCTGATGGCGGTCACCGCGCAGCCGGGCGTGATCTCGCTGGCCGGCGGCCTGCCGGACACCTCGACCTTCCCGCCCCAGGCCTTTGCCGCGCAGATGACGCGGATCGCCCAGGAGTCCGCCGCCGAGGCGCTGCAGTACGGGCCGACCGAGGGCTTCCGCGAGACCGTCGACTGCATCGTCGAGGTGATGGGCGCCGAGGGAATGCTCCCCGACCCCGAGGACGTGATCGTCACCACCGGAGGCCAGCAGGCGATCGACCTGCTCTGCAAGGCGCTGGTCGATCCGGGCGACGCGGTGATCTGCGAGGCGCCGACCTATCCCGGCGCGATCCCGGTCTTCTGCAGCTACCAGGCCGACACGATCCAGGTCGAGTGCGACGACGAGGGGATGCGGATCGACGAGCTGGAGGCGACGCTGGAGCGCCTCGACAGCGAAGGCCGCCGGGCCAAGTTCGTCTACTCCGTGCCGACCTTCCAGAACCCCGCCGGGGTGACGATGTCGCTGGAACGGCGGCGCCGGCTGGTCGAGCTGGCCCGCTCGCGCGAGCTGCTCGTGGTCGAGGACAACCCCTACGGCCTGCTCCGCTTCGGCGGCGAGGCCGCTTCCCCCGCTCTACCAGCTCGACGGCGGCGACTTCGTCATCTACATCGGCACCTTCTCGAAGATCCTCTCCCCCGGCATCCGCCTCGGCTGGGCGGTCACGCCGCCGCCGGTGATGGAGAAGGTCGTGCTCGGCAAGCAGGCCGCCGACCTCTGCACCTCGACCCTGACCCAGTACTTCGTGCGCGAGTACTTCGGCGACGGGCACTGGCGCGAGTACATCGAGAGCCTGATCGAGATCTACCGCGCCCGGCGCGACGCGATGGTCGAGGCGCTGCGCCGGTACTTCCCCCCGCAGGCGACCTGGACCGAGCCCGACGGCGGGCTCTTCATCTGGGCGACCCTGCCGGAGTACATCGACACCAGCGACCTGCTGGCCAAGGCGCTGCGCGAGGACGTCGCCTTCGTTCCCGGCCAGGCCGCCTACGTCGACGGGCGCGGACGCAACTCGATGCGGCTCAACTTCTCCGCCGGCGGCGAGGACGAGATTCGCGAGGGGATCCGCCGCATCGGCAAGGTGATCGGCGAGCAGGTCGAGCTGTACGGGGCGTTGACCGGAGAGCACCCGGCGCCGCGGTCCAAAGCCCGAGGCCACCCCGGAGACGGAGAACGTCGTGCCCTTCCGAAAGGCGGAGGGCGCGTGAAGGTCGCCGTGCTGAAAGGCGGCCGATCGCTGGAGCGCGCCGTCTCGCTGCGCTCCGCCGCCCGGGTCGAAGACGCGCTGGGGCGGCTCGGCCACGAGGTGCTGCCGCTGGAGGCCGACGGCGAGCTGGTCAAGCGCCTGGCCGCCGAGCGACCCGACGTCGCCTTCGTCGCCATGCACGGACCGGGTGGCGAGGACGGCACCGCACAGGAGCTGCTGGAGATCCTCGGCATCCCCTTCACCGGTCCCGGCGTCGCGGCCTGCATCCGCTGCATCGACAAGGTCCTGGCCAAGCACGAGCTGCGCGCGGCGGGCATCCCGACCCCCGACTGGCTCGCCTTCAACGAGACCGCCTTCCGCGAGCTCGGCGCCGCCGACGCGCTCGGGGGCCTCGAGGAACGGCTCGGCTTCCCGCTCGTGGTCAAGCCCAGCCGCGGCGGCTCGGCCCTCGGCGTGAAGTTCGCCGAGAGCCGGGACGACGTGCCCGGGGCGCTGGTCTCCGCCTTCAGCTACGACGACAGGGTCCTGCTGGAGCGCTTCGTCGACGGGCGCGAGCTGGCGGTCAGCGTGCTCGGCGGCGAGCCGCTTCCCGTCGTCGAGGCGATCCCCCGGTCCGGCGACGGCTACGACTTCGAAGCGCGCTACGAGATCGGCCGCACCTCCTTCGTCTGCCCGGCCCAGCTCGGCGAGGACGACGCGAGCGACGGTCGTCGAGGCCGCCCTGGGCGCCTACGAGACCCTCGGCTGCTCGGGCTTCTCCCGCGTCGACCTGATCCTCGGCGCCGACGGCCCTCAGGTGCTCGAGGTCAACGCGATCCCGGGCCTCACCGACACCAGCCTCCTGCCCCAGGCCGCCGAGGCGGCCGGCATGTCGTTCGAGCAGCTGGTCGAGAAGATCCTCGACCTCGCCCTGGCGCCGACCGCCGGCTTAGGAGTCCTCGCCCTTGGCGAAGTCGTCGGGGGTGACCTCGTCGAGGAACTCTTTGAATTTGTCGACGACCTCCTCGGTGTCCTCGACGTCGTGCTCGAACTCGATCGCCGACTCCTCGATCACGTCCTCGTCGGCGAAGATCGGCGCCGAGACCCGGACCGCCAGGGCGAGGGCGTCGGAGGGTCGCGAGTCGATCTCGATCTCGGAGCCGTTGATCGAGACCGTGATCGAGGCGTAGAAGGTGTTGTCGCGCAGCTCGGTCACCGAGACCCGCTCGCATTTGGCGTCCACCTGGTCGAGCAGGTCGGAGAGCAGGTCGTGGGTCATCGGGCGCGGCGTCGAGGCCCCCTGCAGCTTCATCAGGATCGCCGCCGCCTCCGGGTGGCCGATCCAGATCGGCAGGAACTTGTTGCCGTCAACCGTCTTCAGCAAGACGATCGGCTGCTTGCCGACCATGTCGAAGCTGACACCGTAGATCTGCATCTGCTGCACGAGTGGGCGATCCTGGATTCGAACCAGGGACCTCGTCCTTATCAGAGACGCGCTCTAACCAACTGAGCTAATCGCCCGGAGCCAAGCCGAAGGATAGCGGGGGAATGCGGGGCTACGGACGCCTCGTCTAGCCACGGCGGGCACCGAGGCTGCGAGCCAGGTCGAGTGCCTGATCGAGATCGTCGAAGCGGATCTCGACCGCGATCTCCCCTCCCCTGGGCCGCACCTTCACCTCGTGGCCGAGAGCGACTCGAGCTTGTCGGCCGCCTCGCGCATCGCCGCGGCCTCCTCCGGGGCAAGTTGCGACCGTGGGCTCCCTCCTTTTCTTTGGCTGGCCAGCCAGCTTAACCCTGTTCTCGGTCTCGCGCACCGACCATCCCCCTCGCACGGCGTCGCGGGCGAGGCGCCGGCGGACGTCGTTGCCGTCGGCGGCGAGCAGGGCGCGGCCGTGACCCTCGCTGAGCTCGCCCGACTCGAGCAGCGCCAGCGCCTCGTCGGGCAGGTCGAGCAGGCGGATCAGGTTGGAGACGGCCGGGCGGCTGCGGCCGACGCGGCGGGCCAGGTCCTCCTTGGTGAGGCCGAGGTCGTCGACCAGGGCCGCGCAGGCGCGGGCCTCGTCGACGGGGTTGAGGTCCTCGCGGACCATGTTCTCGATCAGCGCCACCTGCAGGCGCTCGGCCAGCTCCTGGTCGCGGACCACCGCCGGCACCTTGGCCAGGCCGGCAGCCTGGGCGGCGCGCCAGCGCCGCTCGCCGGCGATCAGCTCGTAGCTGCCGTCGGGGAGGGGGCGGACGAGCAGCGGCTGGACGACCCCGTTGGCCTCGATCGAGGAGGCGAGGCCGGCCAGCGCCTCGGGATCGATCTTGGTGCGCGGCTGGTTCGGGTTCGGCTTGATCAGCTCGATCGGCAGCTCGCGCAGCTCGCCCGCGTCCTCGGCGACCGCCTCGGGCAGGATCGCGGCGAGGCCGCTGCCGAGGCCGCGCCGTGCCGTCTTAGCCACGGGCGACCAGCTCCTTGGCGAGGGCGCGGTAGGCGTCGGAGCCGCGCGAGTTGGGCGAGTGCTCGGTCACCGGCAGGCCGTAGCTGGGCGCCTCGGCGACCCTGACGCTGCGCGGTATGACCGTCTCGAAGACCATCTCGGGAAAGTGCTGGCGCAGTTCCCGCTCGACGTCCTGCGCCAGGCGGGTGCGCTCGTCGTGCATGGTGACGAGCAGGCCCGACACCTCCAGCGCCGGGTTGAGCTCACGCCGGATCGTCGCCAGCGTGTCGAGGAACTGGACCAGCCCCTCCAGCGCCAGGTACTCGGCCTGGACCGGGACGATCACCCGATCCGCCGCGGTGAGGGCGTTGACGCTGACCGGCCCCAGCGAGGGCGGGCAGTCGAGCAGCGTGTAGGCGAAGCGCTCGCGGACGGGGCCGAGCCGCTCGCGCAGCCGTGTCTCGGAGCCCTCGATCCGCGGCAGCTCGACCGCAGCGCCGGCGAGGTCGCGGTTGGCCGGCACCAGCCAGAGGTTGTCGGGCCCGGCCGGCCGGGCCGCCTCGGCGACCGAGACGTCGCCGGTCAGGCAGTCGTAGGAGGACGGGTGCATGTCGCGCTCTCCGCCCAGCGCCACGGTCGCGTTGCACTGCGGATCGAGGTCGACGAGCAGGGTCTGGGCGCCAGCTGGCGGCGACGCAGGCGGCGACGTTGACCGCGGTCGTCGTCTTGCCGACGCCGCCCTTCTGGTTGGAGATCGCGTAGACGACGCCCATGGCGGCGGAGACTAGCCGCGCGGTCGCTTCTTGGCGATTCCCGGCCGGCGGGGCAGGCCGGGGGGCGTCGGGCCCAGCCTTGCGCAGGACGTGCAGGTGGCGGTGCTCGCTGCCGGCGAACGGGCCGACGTGGCGGATCTCCTCAGGTCGCATCGCCAGCGCCTCGGCCGCGCGGGCCATCTGCTGCTCTTCCTCGGCGTCGCGCTTGCCCTTCCAGGCGACGAGCACCCCGCCATCCTCGAGCAGCGGCGAGGCGAGCTCGGCCAGAGTCGAGAGCCGGCCCACGGCGCGAGCCGTCACCGCCGCGTAGGCCTCGCGCCCCTCGCCTTCCGCAAGCTCCTCGGAACGGGCGTTGACCACCCGGGCGTTGGCGATCCCGGCCGCCTCGATCGCGCGGCGGATGAAGTCGCACTTGCGGCCCACCGACTCGACCAGGTCGACCGTGGCAGCGGGCAGGGCAACCGCGAGGACAAGGCCCGGAAACCCAGCCCCAGAGCCAACATCGGCGATCCTGGGGGCCGCGCGCAGTGCGGGAATCTCGAGACCGGTGAGGCTGTCGGCGACATGAACCTTCCAGGCCCGCTCCGGGTCAGTGACGGAGCTGACCGACGCCCGCTCCTCCTCCAAAAGCTCCAAGACAAGCGCGATCGTCGCCTTCTGCGTCTCGTCGAGGGAGCGCCCTGGCGGGGGTGGAGCGTCTTGTACTTTTTCGTCAGAAGCCATAGTCACAACCCAGCCGCGGCTCGAAAAAGTTAAGCGGAACCCCTGCCAGGGCGCTCCCTCACTCAGCCACAAGCGGAGCGACGACGACGCAGCGGTGCGGCTCGTCGCCTTCGCTGTAGGTCTCGACCCCGGCCCGATCCTTGAGGTGCTCGTGCACGACCCGCCGCTCCTGGGCGCTCATCGGGTCCATCTCGACCGAGCCGCTGCCGCCCAGCGCCTGCTCGGCGGCCCGATCCGCACGAGCCGTAAGCGTCTCCCGCCGCCGCTCCCGGTACCCGGCGGCGTCGACCACAACCCGCTTGCGGTCCCGCAGGCCACGAAACGCCGCCTGGTAGGCGAGCAGCTGCAGCGCGTCGATCGTCTGTCCCCGTTTGCCGATCAGCAACCCGTAGTCGTCGTCCCCCAGAACGGAAGCAGTGATCCGATCGTCACCCTCGACGATCTCGACCTCCCCGTCGAGATCCAACTCATCGAGAACCCCCTCGACAAGCTCTCGAACCCGCTCAGCGGGCGCCTCCGGCCAATCGGCAATCTCACCCATGAGGGGGCAGTCTATTGCGGTGAGGGCCGGACCGGTGGGGTTGCCTTTTGCAGAGCCCAGGCACCGCCTGACGCCGGTGCAACCAAGTGCCGCTTCGCGGCTTCGAACAACTTTGCAGAGCCGCTTCGCGAGGCTCTGCAAAAGGCAACCCCACCGGTCTTCACGCTCCGAAAGGGGCGGCACCTGATCCCGCCCAGATCGCCGAAAGCGCCTTCGTCGCTGAGCTTTTTGGCTTTCCAAACGCCGCCTGCTCTCAACGCAATGCTCAAAGCTCCCGGGGGGACGGGTGGGGGTGGCCTCGTCGATGCCTCGCGAAGCGGCCCCCGGCAAGGTGGTTCTCAGCCGCGAAGCGGCACTTCATTGCACCGCCGCAGGCGGTGCCTAGGCACTCGACGAGGCCACCCCCACCCGTCCCTATATCAGCGTCGCTTCTTCTTCTTTTTAGGTGGAGGAGGCGGTGGCTTTGCTTCTACAGCCGCGGCAGCGGTTGTCGCGTGCGGCGCCGGGATCAGACGCTGGATCGTGTACTGCTGGCCGATCGTCCAGACGTTGGTCGTGATCCAGTAGAGCACGAGGCCGGCGGGGAAGTTGATCACGAAGGGGACGAAGATCAGCGGCAGGATGAACATCATCATGCGCTGGCTTTTGTCGGCCGTCACCGACATCACCATGCCGGAGATCAGCTGCGTGCCGACGTAGAGGATCAGCAGCGTGATCAGTTCGCCCCCGGTCGCCTTCGCGGTCAGGTCGTTGATGAAGAGGAACGACGCTTCGGCGCCGCAGTGCCCCGCCTCGCAGCCGATGTCGCTGGGAAGCTCGTGCCGGAGGACGTAGAAGAGGGTGATGAAGACCGGCAGCTGCGCCAGCAGCGGGATGCAGGAGGCAAAGGGGTTGACTTTGTTCTCCTGGTAGAAGCGCATCATTTCCTGCTGCATGCGCTGCCGGTCGTTTTTGAATTTCGCCTGGATCTCTTTGATCTGCGGCTGCAGCGCCTGCAGCGCCCGCATGCCCTTCAGCTGCTTGTAGGTGAGCGGGATCAGCAGTGCCCGGGTGCAGACGGTGAGCGCGATGATCGACATGCCCCAGCTCAGGCCGGCGCTGTCGTGGAAGAACTGAAGGACTTCGTTGGCGATGTCGATCAGCGGCTGCAGGATGTTTGCGGCCGGGATCACGTGTGCGCCTCACCGTGGTGGACGGCAGGGTCGACTGGCCCGACCCTGAGCGTGAAGCGCTCCGGGACCGGGTCGAAGCCGCCGTGGCTGAACGGGTTGCAGCGCAGCAGCCGCCAAGCGGCGAGCAGCGCGCCGCGTGCGGCGCCGAAGCGCCGCACCGACTCGGCCGCGTAGGCAGAGCAGGTCGGCTCGTAGCGGCAGCGGCGGGGCCTGGAGGGCGAAATCCAGCGCTGGTAGGCACCGATCAGGGCGAGGAGCAGCCGTTTCACGTGGAACGCCTTCCCTGAGCAGGCGCCAGCGCCTCCACGATGCTCTCGCGCACGCCAGTGCTGCCCTCGCGCTCGATCAGGTCGCCGATCTCCGAGCGCGCCACGAGGACGAAGTCGTGCTGCGGGGGGAGCTGATCGGAGAGGCCCCAGAAAGCCTCGCGCAAAACGCGCTTGACCCGGTTGCGGTCGACGGCGCCACCCACCTTGCGGCTCACCGAGACGCCCAGCCTCACTTCCTCTGCCTCCTCGTCCTTGCGGGGGAAGCTGTAGAGAACGAGGTAGCGGGTTGCATGTGATGTGCCGTCGCGGTAGACGCGGTCGAACTCGCCGCTGCGCGAGAGGCGGCGTCGCTTCGCCGCCATTTACGGAGTCAGGCGCTTCCGGCCTTTACGGCGCCGGCGCTTGAGGATCGCCCGGCCTCCGCGCGTGCTCATACGCGCCCGGAACCCGTGCGTCTTCGCCCGCTTCCGCTTCTTCGGCTGATAGGTCCGCTTCATCGGGCGTCGCAGTATACGGATGACGACCCAAGCGGAAAGCAAGGTCCTCATCGGCGCGTGACAGCAACCCTTGGAGACCTGGAATTCAAGCGCACGACAAGCGCGTCTCCCGCGGGTGGCGGGGGGCAGGGGGGTCGAGGACGTACACCTCGCCCGCAGGCCCCCCTGCCCCCCGACAGGACCCGCGGGCCGAAAGCCCTGGAAGCTTTCCTCGGCATTTGCGGGCGGCCCGGCTTCGATGCCGCCGACCGTCGCTATGGTCGGCCGCTGGTGCCCAGCGACCCGCCGAAACAGGATCTTGACGCTCTCTGGCAAGACGTCCGTGCCAACCTGCGCGCATCCGTGCCCCCGTCCACGTTCCAGCTCTGGCTGGAGCCGCTTGCGGTGGTCGGCGCGCAGGCAGGCGTCCTCTACCTCTCGGCCCCCGAGGGCATCCGGGCCTGGACCGAGCGGCGATACTCCGGCCTGCTGCGCGAGGCGCTCGCCGCCGCCAAATCCGAGCTGACCGACGTCGGCTTCACGGTCGCTGGCGAGCTTGGCGAGGCCGCTGATCGCAGCCCGGGCGCAGACCTCAACGTCAACTACACCTTCGACCGCTTCGTGATCGGCGAGGGAAATCGGATAGCCCACGCTGCGGCACTGGCGGTCGCAGAGGCCCCGTCGGAGGCCTACAACCCGCTCTTCCTGCACGGCCCGCCCGGCCTTGGCAAGACCCATCTCCTGGTCGCGATCGCCAACTACCTCGCCGCCTTCGCCCCGGGCCTCGGCGTCCGCTACACGACCGCGGAGACCTTCACCGGCGAGTTTGTCACCGCGCTGCGCACACAGGGCGCCGAGGAGTTCAAGCGCCGCTACCGCGACCTCGACGTGCTGCTCGTCGACGACGTCCAGTTCCTCGAGGGCAAGCGCCACACCGAGGACGAGTTCTTCCACACCTTCAACGCGCTCTACGAAGGTGGGAGTCAGGTGGTCCTCTCCGCCGACCGCATCCCCAGCGAGCTCTCCAGCCTGGAGTCCCGCCTGCGCGATCGCTTCGAGTGGGGCCTGACGGTCGCGGTCGAGCCACCCAACCTCGCGACCCGGCTGACCGTCCTGCGCCGCCTGGTCCGCGAGGCCGGTGTCGACACCGAGGGCGACGTGCTTTCCGAGCTGGCGCGGCGGATCGACGCCAACGTGCGCCAGCTCCACGGCGCCCTCACCCGCGTCATCGCCCACGCCTCCCTCACCGCGAAGCCGCTCAGCTCGGAGCTGGTCGACGCGGTGGTGCCCAAGGCTTCGCGCGCGCCCGAAGCTTCTCCGGTCGAGGAGATCCAGGAGCGCGTATCGCGCGCTTTCGGCATCTCCCGTGCCGAGCTGGTCGGCTCGACCCGGGCCGCGACGCCGCTGCGGGCGCGGCAGGTTGCGATCTACCTCACCCGCGAGCTGACCGACCTCTCGCTCCCCCAGATCGGCCGCCTCTACGGCGGCCGCGATCACTCCACCGTGCTCAACTCGATCCGCCGCATCGAAGCGCGCTTCGGCGAGGATGAAAAGCTGGCTGCTCAGGTCGAGCGAGCTGCGCGCTGCAATCCACACGGCCCCCACAGGCTCCTCATGACCGCCGATGCCGCTGTAAGAATCAGTGCCTTCCCACAGACCCATCCACAGCCAGTCAAGTGCGGAGCAGAGCGACATCCGTCGCCTTTTCGCGCTTTTCCACATGCCCTAATCCAACTCAAGAAGGCACTGATCATTTGAAGCTGACAACCAAACGCGATGAGCTGGTCGCCAAGCTCTCGATCGTCTCCAGGGCCGTATCCACCCGTGCCGCGACCCAGTCGCTCTCGGGAATCCTCCTGACCGCCGACGAGGCGGGCGTCAGCCTCTGCGCGACCGACCTTGAGATGGGCCTGAAGACGAAGCTCGCCGCCGAGGTCGACGGCGGCGGCTCGATCCTCCTCCCCGGCCGGCTGCTCGCCGAGCTCGCCCGCTCGCTCGGCGACCCGACGGTGGAGATCGAGCTGCGCGAGGCAGAGCGCGACGTCGAGATTCGCAGCGGCAGCTCGAGCTTCCACCTTCGCGTCCTGCCCAGCGAGGACTTCCCGACGTTCCCCGAGGAGGAGGGCGAGCCGCTGACGATCCCGGCTGGCGCCCTCGCCTCGACGGTCGAGCTGGTCGCCCGTGCCGCCTCGCGTGACGACATGCGCCCGGTGCTGACCGGCGTCCTGGTCAGCGCCAGCGGCTCGGAGATGACGATGGTGGCGACCGACTCCTACCGCCTCGCGGTCAAGCGGACTGAGCTGGAGAACGCGATCGGCGGCGAGCTGGAGGCGAACATCCCGGCCAAGGCGCTGCGCGAGCTGGGCCGGATCGTCTCGGCCGACGGCGTCGAGGCAGTCTCAGTGGCGCTGCTGCGCAACCAGGCCGTCTTCAAGGCAGGGGACATCGTCCTCAACACGAGGCTGATCGAGGGCCAGTTCCCCAACTTTCGACAACTCCTGCCGGAGTCCTACGACCACGACGTGCGGCTGCCGCGCCCGGAGCTGCTCGACGTCACCCGCCGGGTCAGCCAGCTGGCGCAGCGCAACGCCCCCCTGCGCCTCTCCTTTGCGCCCGGTGAGCTGACGATCGCGGCGTCCACCCCGGACGTCGGCGACGCCGAAGAGACGATGCCCGCCGCCTTCGACGGCGAGCCACTGGAGATCGGCTTCAACCCCGACTTCCTCCGCGAGGGGATCGAAAGCGTCGAGGGCGACGAGGTGATGCTGCGGCTGATCTCGCCGCTGCGCCCGGGCTTGCTGCAGCCGGTCGACAACGAAGACTTCCGCTACCTGGTGATGCCGATCCGCCTCAACGTGTGAGGCCCTGCCGGTGCTGGTCACCGCCGTCGAAGCGAGGCCGCTGCGGAGCCTGGCGCAGGCGCGGATCGACCTGGGGCCCGGGATCGTCAGCCTCGTCGGCTCCAATGGGGTCGGCAAGACGAACCTTCTCGAGGCGCTCTACTTCGCCCTCACCGGCCGTTCGTTTCGCACCTCCGACCGCCGTGACCTGATCCCCTTCGGGGGCTCCTTCGCCCGGGCGGAAGCGACGGTGCGAGACGACGACGGCATCGAGTCGCCGCCTGCTCGCCTCGGTCAGCCGCAGCGACGGACGGCGCCATCTGCTCGACGGCAACGCGGCCGATCCGGCGACGCTGGCGCGCAGTCGCCCCCCGGTGGCCGTCTTCTCGCCTGACCGGCTGGCGCTGATCAAGGGCCCGCCGGGGGAGCGCCGCGCGCATCTCGATCGCTTCGTCGCCGCCCGCTGGCCGAGCCGCGGAGACCTGCGCCAGCGCTTCGGCCAGGCCCTGGCGCAGCGCAACGCGCTGCTGGCCCGGCTCGCCGCCGGGCGCTGCGGCGCCGGCCGAGCTGGACGTCTGGGACGCGACGGTCGCCGAGGCGGCCGCGACGCTGATCGCCGCGCGGGAGGCAGCGGTCTCCGAGCTCGCCGCGCCGTTTGCCGAGGCCGCCGCTGAGCTGGGCCTCGAAGGGGGAGCGACGATCGAGTACGCGCCGCGCGCCGAGGGCTCTGCGGCGGAGATCCGCACCGGCCTCGCCGAGCGCCGCGAAGCCGACCTTCGCCTGGGCAGGACTTCATGGGGCCCGCACCTCGACGAGCTGAAGCTCGCCACCGGGGGCCGCTCGCTGCGGCGCTACGGCTCCCAGGGCCAGCAGCGCGCCGCCCTGCTGGCCCTGCTCTTCGCCGAGCGCCAGGTCCTGCTGGAGGCTCGGCAGGTCACCCCGCTCCTGCTCCTCGACGACGTGATGAGCGAGCTCGACCCCGATCGCCGGGAGCGGCTGGTCGATCGGCTCGCGGCGGGCGGGCAGGCGCTGATCACCGCGGCCGCCGAGGACTCCCTTCCCGCCGGGGCGATGGCGAGCGTGGTGCGGATGCCGCTCGCGGTCAGCGAGGCCGGCCGCGGCATGACGCGCCGCCGCGCCCCTCGCCCCGCGTCGAACGCGCTGCGCGCCGCGCTCGACCGAGCCGCCCCGAAGACGCCGCTGGCGGCGCTCCAGGCAGCCTGGGCCGAGACGGTCGGAGAGCAGATCGCCGCCGTCTGCAGTCCGGTCTCCGAACGCGGCGGGGAGGTGTTGGTGAGCTGCGCCGATTCCGTCTGGGCCCAGGAGTTGGATTTGATGCAGGACCAACTCCTGCAGCGCCTGGGAGACCGCCTCGGAGAGCAGGCCCCGCGGAGTTTGCGCTTCCGTGCGGAAGATGCTCGCAATTAAATTCATTTATGGCTGATTTGCAGGACTTTTATTTCCCTGAGAGGGGTTCCCGAAGGGGCCAAACTGGTATCCTTATGTCAACTTGCGTTTTCAGCCCCGACCAGGGCGGCAAGAGCCCGGACGGTCGGGGTTTTCTATGAGAGCAGGAAGGGACTAATTGCCTGACAAGAAGAAGACGGCGGCGCAGAAGAAAGGCGATCCGGGCTCCTACGGCGCCCAGGACATCACCGTTCTCGAGGGCCTGGAGGCCGTCCGCAAGCGGCCCGGGATGTACATCGGCTCGACCGGGCCGCGCGGCCTTCACCACCTGGTCTACGAGGTCGTCGACAACTCGGTCGACGAGGCGATCGCCGGCTACTGCGACAGCGTCCGCGTCGTCCTGCACCCCGACAACAGCTGCACGGTGATCGACGACGGGCGCGGGCATCCCGGTCGAAATGCATGCCAAGGAGAAACGACCGGCGGCCGAGGTCGTGCTGACCACGCTGCACGCCGGCGGCAAGTTCGGCGACGGCGGCGGCTACAAGGTCTCCGGCGGCCTGCACGGCGTCGGCGTCTCGGTCGTCAACGCGCTCTCCGAGCAGCTGCACCTGGAGATCAGCCGCGACGGGGCCGTCTGGTCCCAGGACTACGAGCGGGGCAAGCCGCAAGCCGCGCTCGCCAAGGGCACCGCGACCGACTCGACCGGCACCTCGATCACCTTCCTCCCCGACGCCGAGATCTTCGACGAGCTCGAGTTCGACTACGCGACGCTGGCCGAGCGGCTGCGCGAGACGGCCTTCCTCACCCGCGGCCTCAAGATCGACCTGGTCGACGAGCGCGCCGCGGGCCAGAGCGACACCTTCCATTACGAGGGCGGAATCGTCGACTTCGTCGCCCACCTCAACGAGAACAAGGACGCCCTGCACCGCAAGACGGTCTTCTTCGAGGGCGAGACCGAAGACGGACACGTCGAGGTGGCGATGCAGTGGAACTCCTCCTACCAGGAGTCGGTCTTCAGCTTCGCCAACAACATCAACACCCACGAGGGCGGCTCGCACCTCTCGGGCTTCCGCTCGGCGCTGACCCGCACGCTCAACGCCTACGCGCGCGGCAAAGGCCTGCTCAAAGAGAAAGACGAGAACCTCACCGGCGACGACGTCCGCGAGGGCCTGACCGCGGTGATCTCGGTGAAGCTCCAGGACCCCCAGTTCGAGGGGCAGACCAAGACCAAGCTCGGCAACCCGCCGATCGAGGGCCTGGTCAAGGAGACGGTCAACCGCAAGCTCGGCGAGTTCTTCGAGGAGAACCCGGGCGAGGCCAAGCGGATCGTCGGCAAGGCCGTCGACGCGGCCCGGGCGCGGCAGGCGGCCCGCAAGGCCCGCGACCTCACCCGCCGCAAGTCGGCGCTGGAGAACTCGACCCTGCCGGGCAAGCTCGCCGACTGCACCGTGCGCGACCCGGCCCTGGCCGAGCTCTTCATCGTCGAGGGCGATTCCGCCGGCGGCTCGGCCAAGCAGGGCCGCGACCGCAACACCCAGGCGGTGCTGCCGCTGCGCGGCAAGATCATCAACGTCGAGAAGGCGCGGATCGACAAGGTCCTCTCCAACCAGGAGATCCAGGCGCTGATCACCGCCGTCGGCACCGGCATCCGCGAGGAGTTCGACGTCAAAGAGGCGCGCTACCACAAGGTCGTGCTGATGACCGACGCCGACGTCGACGGCGCCCACATCCGCACCCTGGTGCTCACCTTCCTCTACCGCGAGATGCCGGAGCTGATCGAGGCCGGCTACGTCTACATCGCCAAGCCGCCGCTCTACAAGCTGAAGAACGGCAAGCAGGAGACCTACGTCGAGAAGGAGTCCGAGCTCGAGGAGCTGCTGCTGCGCGACAAGCTCGAGCAGATGGAGGTCGTCGACGCCGAGGGGACCTCGCACAAGCTGACCACGACCCGCTGGCAGCGCTTCAACCGCCGCCTGCAGCGAGCACGAGGGCTGGGCCGACTCGCTGCAGGCGGAGTACGGGCACGAGCTGGTGCGCTTCCTCGGCGAGTCGGAAATCCTCGACCGCGGCGTCGTCTCGCTTGCCGAAGTGAAGGAGGTGCTCAACGGCGACGCCGGTGAGGCCGAGCCCTTCGACACCGAGATCGTCTCCGAATCGGGAGACGGGGTGCTGGTCCGCGCGATCCACCGCCGCGACGGGCTCGCCAAGACCTTTGAGCTCTCCTCGACGCTGTTCGAGTCGCACGACTACCGTCGCCTGATCGCCTCGCACGCCGAGCTGCTGAGCCAGGTCGGTCGGCCGCCGTTCAAGCTCGTCGCTCGATCAGAAAGCGAAGACGGCCGAGTCGTTCGCCGAGCTGCGGCGGATGGTGATGGAGCTGGCTCGCCACGGCGTGACGATGCAGCGCTTCAAGGGCCTGGGCGAGATGAACGCCGACCAGCTGCGCGAAACCACGATGGACCCGGCGAGCCGCACGCTGGAGCGGGTCCGCATCGACGACGCGGCGCTGGCCGAGAAGATCTTCGCCGACCTGATGGGCGACAAGGTCGAGCCGCGCAAGGCCTTCATTGAAAGGCACGCGAAGGAGGT
Organism: uncultured Solirubrobacterales bacterium; assembly: GCA_963812905.1. GTDB lineage: Bacteria > Actinomycetota > Thermoleophilia > Solirubrobacterales > 70-9 > VRUE01. The sequence goes on along the minus strand of CAWEWY010000003.1, from coordinate 1,475,676 downwards.
CAGGTTCCTCGATGTCTAACCGACCGGAGGGCGAGCTGATGGAGGGCGCGGACTACCTGAGCGGCGGCCGGATCGAGGAGCGCGAGCTGACGACCGAGATGCGCTCGTCGTACCTCGACTACGCGATGAGCGTGATCGTCGGCCGGGCGCTGCCCGACGTGCGCGACGGCCTCAAGCCGGTGCACCGCCGCGTGCTCTACGCGATGCACGACCTCGGCCTGCAGCCGAACCGGCCCTACCGAAAGTCGGCGACGATCGTCGGCGAGGTGATGGGCAAGTACCACCCGCACGGCGACAGCGCGATCTACGACACCCTCGCCCGCATGGCCCAGGACTTCTCCCTGCGCTACATGCTGGTCGACGGCCAGGGCAACTTCGGCTCGATCGACGACGATCCGCCGGCGGCGATGAGGTACTGCGTCGCCGGCGACACCCGCGTCGCGACCCCCAGTGGCACGGTGCGGATCGACTCGATCGTCGCCGACGCCAAGCCCGACTCCGACAACGAGATCGACCTCGAGGTCCTCGACCGCCTCGGTCGTCCCGTATCCGCGTCGAGGCTTTTCCACTCAGGCGATCGCCCCACCCTTCGCCTGCGAACCGCGCAAGGCCACGAGGTCACCGGAACCCACAACCACCCCGTTCTCTGCCTCGTCGACATGGCTGGCGTCCCACTTCTTCTCTGGAAGTTGCTGGAGGAGATTCTGCCCGGTGACCGGGTGCTCATCTCTCGAACGCCGCACGAAGTCAACACAGCTCGGTCCGACCGAAGACGACCCTCTAGCGACTCCTGGCCGGGCGCGTTTGTCTCGGAGGGTTGGATCGGCGACACCCGGGCAGGGTTCAACAACATCGACAAGCGAGTTCTTCGATCAGGTCGTCGCCGCGTACGACGCGGTCGTCGGAGGTCGCAGGTATGTGTCGTCGCGGGAGATCGCGTCGGGCAGCCTGCTCTATGAGCTCGACGTGCAGAACCTCGAGCACCTCAGCGGAAGTCCGCTTGCGGAAGTGACGGGAGCCGCAAGGGAGAAGCGGGTACCCGAGTTCGTGTGGAGTGCGGAGGCTGCCTTTAAGCGGGCTTTTCTGCGTTCGCTGTTCACAGGCGACGGCTCTTCGTCACGTCTGCCCAGGAACACCATCCAGGTCTCCTACTCGACCTACAGCGAGCAGCTCTCTCGCGACGTTCAGTTGCTGCTGCTTGAGGCCGGCGTTGTCTCACGGATCTGCCGCTACGAGAAGGGCGAGTTCAAGGTCGTGATCAGCAACCGCCGCGATGCCCGTCTTTTCTCAGCAAATGTCGGTTTCCTCGGCAAGAAGCAGGAAAAGCTCGAATGTAATCTCGCGACGATTCCCGAGAGCAGCCGCGCACTGAGTCGCGACCACGTTCCTTTCATGGCGGACTACATCCGTTCCGGCAATGAGTCGAGGTGGGCTGACCGCGATTGGCTGCAGCGGCACAACGTCGACCGAATCGAGCGATGGGAGCAGGGCGGAACTGCGATTCTCGACCGAATCGAGTCGCCGGAGGTCCGCGACGTTGTCGCTCCCCTGGTCACTGGCGACTACTTCTACGCGGAGGTCGAGTCGGTTATCGACGCTGGCGTGCAGCCCGTTTACTCGATTCGGGTCGACACGGAAGACCACTCGTTCCTCACCAACGGCTTTGTCAGCCACAACACCGAGGCGCGTCTGGCCCGGCTCTCCACCGAGATGCTGCGCGACATCGAGGCGGACACGGTCGAGTGGGGGCCGAACTACGACGAATCGCTGCGGGAGCCGCTGGTGCTGCCGGCGCGCTACCCCAACCTGCTGGTCAACGGCTCGGCCGGGATCGCGGTCGGGATGGCGACCAACATCCCGCCCCACAACCTGAGCGAGACGATCGGGGCGGTCAAGGCCTACATCGCCAACCCGGGGATCGACCTGGCCGGCCTGATGGAACACGTGAAGGGGCCGGACTTCCCCGGCGGCGGGATCATGAGCCCCGAAGGGATCAGCGACGGCCTACGCGGACGGGCCGGGCTTCGGTGCGGATCCGCGCCCGCGCCCACGTCGAGCCGCTCAAGGGCGGCCGCGACGCGATCATCGTCACCGAGCTGCCCTTCATGGTCAAGAAGCTCGGCGACGGCGGCCTGATCACGAAGATCGCCGACCTGGTCAGGGACAAGAAGATCACCGGCATCTCCGACCTGCGCGACGAGTCGGACAAGTCCGGGATGCGCCTGGTGATCGAGACCAAGCGCGGCGGCGACCCGCCCGAGGTGGTGCTCAACCAGCTCTACAAGCGGACGCCGATGCAGAGCACCTTCGGCATCAACATGGTCGCCCTCGTCGACGGCGTGCCGAAGTCGCTCGGCCTCAAGGAGGTGATCGAGCACTACGTCAACCACCAGCGCGAGGTGGTGATCCGCCGCACCCAGTACGAGCTGCGCCAGGCCGAGGCGCGCGCCCACATCCTCGAGGGCCTGCTGATCGCGCTCGACAACCTCGACGCGGTGATCGAGCTGATCCGCGGCTCGTCCGACACCGAGACGGCGAAGGCCGGCCTGGTCGAGCGCTTCGAGCTCTCCGAGCTGCAGGCGCAGGCGATCCTCGACATGCGCCTCGCCCGCCTCACCGCGCTGGAGTCCGACAAGCTCCGCGAAGAGCACGAGGAGCTGGCCAAGCGGATCGCCGAGCTGCGCTCGATCCTCGGCGACCCGGCCCGGATCGACGCGGTGATCGTCGAGGAGCTCGACGAGGTCGACAAGCGCTACGGCGACGAGCGCCGCACCGAGATCACCCACTTCGAGGGCGACATGAACATCGAGGACATGATCGCCGACCAGCAGATGGTGATCTCGATCACCCACTCGGGCTACGCCAAGCGGCTGCCGCTGGCGACCTACCGCCAGCAGCACCGAGGCGGGCGGGGCGTGATGGGGATGGACATGAAGGAGGACGACTACATCGAGCACCTGCACATCTGCTCGACCCACGACTTCCTGCTCTTCTTCACCAACCGCGGCAAGGTCTACCGGCTCAAGGTCTACGAGCTGCCCGAGGGGGCCCGCACCTCGAAAGGGCGCGCCCTGGTCAACGTCCTGCCCCTGCGCGACGGCGAGAAGGTGACGGCGGTGATCCCGACCCGCGACTTCGGCGAGAACAAGTACCTGGTCTTCGCGACCGCCCAGGGCCTGGTCAAGAAGACCGAGTTCAAGGCCTACAACACGCCGATCCGCGCCGACGGGATCATCGCGATCAAGATCCGCGACGGCGACGAGCTGGTCCAGGTGCGGCTCACCTCCGGCGAGGACGACATCCTGCTGGTCTCCAAGTCCGGCCACGCCTCGCGCTTCTCCGAGGAGAAAGTGCGGTCGATGGGCCGCGACACCAGCGGCGTCAAAGGGATGAACGTCTCGGCCAAGGTGAACGGCAAGCCCAACCGGGTGCTGGCGATGGACATCGCCCGCGACGACTCCGAGCTTTTCGTCGTCACCGAGAACGGCTACGGCAAGCGCACCTCGGTCTCCGAGTACCCGGTCAAGGGCCGCGGCACCAAGGGCGTGCTGACCGCGAAGCTGACCGCGAAGAAGGGCGGCCTCGCCGGCGCCCTGATCGTCCGCGAGCACCAGGACCTCCTCTTCATCTCCCAGAACGGCATGGTCCAGCGCACCCGAGCCGGCGGCATCTCGCAGATGGGCCGCCCCACCCAGGGCGTCAAAGTGATGAACATGAAGGACGACGACAGTGTCAGCGCCGTGGCCCTGGTGGTCGACGACGATTCAGAAGCCGAGGAGTCTGACGGGCAGGAGCAACTCAGGGGAGCAGCCGATCACGGGGAACGACCTCCCCCTTGATCTTTCCAGCCGACGCCATTTTGCAAGCGCCCGGCGAGTAGGCCGGCAACATCAAATTCAGAACCGGCTGGGGTAACCCGATGCATGGCAACTTAGATGTCCATAGGCTGACCGTATGAATGAAGCAGAGCGCCAAAGGGTCAAAGAGTGGTTCGACAAGAAATGGAAGCACGGCGAGTGCCCCGTGTGCCATACAAACCTCTGGACTCCGATGCTTGACACATTCGCCCAGCTTGAGAATCTCGACCGCGCTGGCGGTCGGATACCGGTGCTTGTCATCCTCTGTGACAACTGCGGCTACTTTCTCACCATCAACGCGCTTAAGGCAGGGATCCGCCAGTTGCCAGGGACGGAAGTCGATTGACGGACCTGGAGTCGCCTTTAGCTGGACCTCGCCCGGATATTGCCCCGAATGTCCGGGCGGGGGGTGCAACGCAGTTGGAGCCAGCACCGGACGCTATTGCCGAGGTTACAAAGCTTCGCCACCGCGAGCTGATGAGCATCTCCAAGCGCCTCGGCCGTTTGAGCAAGTGGAGGTGGGATCGCTTCTGCTCAGCCGGCTGCTTTCTTTTTGCGGGCGCCACACTCGCTGCTGCATTTGGATTGATCCCATTCTTGGGGGCTGACCCCCACCCATCCTCTACTACGCGACTTATGTATTTCGGCCTAATGGGCGTTGCGGCATTGGGAGCTGTCGGATTTGGACTGGCGTCGCTCGCGATCAAAGGTGAGCGGGATGACTCTGTCGCTGCAATCAAAGAAGACCTTGACGACCTGCTTCGTCCGTACGGCGAACAGTAGGCTGCTTCGACTGTCCTGAATACCACCTTGTCGCTGCCTAAGGCCGTCCGGCCAGCCGATCCCGAGCTTTATGGATCCGGGCGCTGAGCCAGGGTGAATTGCTGGTTTGGGTCCGGTGTCCGGCTTCCAGCCGGCCTCGATGTCGGGTGAGCCGCCGCTTAGAGCGGCTTCCGCATCAGATCTTTTCGGTATCCCAAGAGACGTTCTCCGGGAGTCGACTACCACGCTTGTGAAGGCGGTTAGAGAGAGTGTTCTCGTCACCTACGACGAGCGGCAGGCCGCGCCGCGCGACTCGCGGGCCTGCGCACGATGGCGCCAGGGATCTGACTACGCTGCGGCCGGCAGGTACTGCTGCCAGGCGGGCGGGATGCTTGGGCTCGCCACCTGGATGAAGACCGTCGGGCCCGGGGCCTTCGGGGTGTTCTGGGGGTGCATCTGGATCTCGCGGGGGAGGCGGTTGCCCTTGCGGCGGTTGCAGCTGGCGCAGGCGGCGACGATGTTCTCCCAGACCGACTTGCCGCCGCGGCTGCGGGGGATCACGTGGTCGACGGTCAGGCCCGACTTGCGCGAGCCGCAGTACTGGCAGGTCCAGGAGTCGCGGGCGAGCACGGCGCGGCGGGTGATCTTGCGCCTGTGCGCCTCGCGGGGGATCCGCACGTAGCTGACCAGGCGGATCACGTCGGGGCGCTCCATCGTCATCCGCTCGGAGTGGATCGCGCCCTCGCGGCGCTCCAGCAGCTCGGCCTTTTCCTTCAGCAAGCAGCACAGCGGCCCGTCTCAACGTGCAGACGTTGATCGGCTCATACGTCGCATTGAGTACCAGTACGCGTGCCATGTTGCTCGGGAATTCTACGCAGGAAGTGCCTGGAGCCCGAGAGGACATCCCTCGGACGGACAAATGCCGGCCTAATGAGGCCGGCATTTTGAGTATCCGCCCGTCCGAGGGATGTCCTCTCGGGCTCTAATCGACCGGGTAGGACCCGAGCACTCGCACCGATTCGGCCTTCGTGCGCAGCGCCGCGATGGCCTCCGAGACAGCTTGGGTCGGCGCCGGTCCCTTCGAGATCGCAGAAGAACATGTAGCGGCCCAGGCCCTGCGCAGGGGCCGCGACTCGATCCGGCTCAGGTTGACGTCGCGGGAGGAGAACTCCCGCAGCGCCTCGACCAGGGCGCCGGGGTGGTCCTCGCCGAGCTCGGAGAAGACGAGCGAGGTCTTCCAGGCGCCGCCGCCCGCCGGCTCGGTTCCCGCCGGCGCGATCCAGACGAAGCGGGTGACGTTGTTGGCCTCGTCCTCGATCCCCTCGCGCAGGATCGTGCAGCCGTAGAGCTCGGCCGCGGCCCGCGCGCCGATCGCCGCCCAGGGCTCGGCTCGACTCGCCGACCAGTCCGCACCGCCTCGGCGGTGCTGCTGACGCTGCGCAGCTCGGCGGCCGGCAGCTGCTCGCGCAGGAAGCGGGCGCACTGGGCGAGCGGCTGGGGGTGGGAGAGGACGGCCTCGATCTCGCTCAAGCTCGACGTCCTCGCGGGCGATCAGCATGCGCCCGCACGGCGAAGTCGTGCTCGCCGACGATCGTCACCGCGCTCGGCCTCGAAGGCGAGCGTGTCGAGGGTGCTGCGCACCGAGCCCTCGATCGAGTTCTCGAAGGGGACCAGCGCCCGCTCGGCCTCGCCGCGCTCGACCGCGAGGATCGCGTCGTGGACGGTCGGCGTCCGCAGCGGCTCGAACTCCTCGTCCGCGGCGAAGCGCCTCGCGCAGGGCGTCCTCGGTGAAGGTCCCGGCCGGTCCGAGGTAGGCGATCCGCATCGAGGCCACGGCCGCCCTCCTATTCGAATTCGACCGTGTAGCTGGCTTCGTTGTTTTTGGAGACCTGCTCGCCGGGCACCGTTTCGACGTCGACTTCGAGCGTCACTTCGCCCGTCGGCGCCGGGGTCAGCGGGATCGAGACGGTCGCGGTTTCGCCGGCGCCGATGCTGTCGATCGTCCCCTGCAGGGTGCGTGCCGCCGCTGACGGTGACCGAGACGGTGACCCCGTTCTCGGTCGATTCGCCCTGGTTCTGCACTTGCACTTCGACTTCCGGCGTTTCTTCGCCGGTCACCGCGGTGGTCGATTCGGCGACGAGTTCGGTGCCGTTGACGCTGGTGCCGAGCAGGCCGAGGCCGTGCACGCCCGGAGTCGCCGATGCCGTCGAGCCGCTGACCGAGCCGAGCGCGGCGCTGACCGCGGCTTCGTCGAGCCACTTGGTCCCGTCCGGCAGGAAGACGCTCTCCGGCACGTCGTCGCCCTCGATCCCGTTGTCGGCGAGCACGTCGTTGATTTCCGGCCGCACGACCGTCGCGTAGAGCACGTCGCTGGCCAGCAGCTTCTGCATCTGCCTGGCGATCACCTGCGGTCGCCTTCTCGGAGCCGACGTCGCCGAGCGCGGTGCTCATCTGGTCGGCGATTTCGTTCATCGCGCTGCTGCGCAGGTCGTAGACCAGCTCCAGCGCGTTCTGCGCGTCGCCCATGTCGCCGGGCGCGTTGAGGCCGTCGACGCGGCTCGCGTAGTTGTCCATCGCGCTGCGGTCGGCGTTGACCTCGGTCGACGAACTCGGTCACCGAGAGGCTCGCCGGGTTCGGCGAGCTTGTCGAAGAAGGCCTTGCTGGTCTGCTCGGTCTCTTCGACGATCTGGGTGACGTTGCGCGCGTAGTCGCTGAGCGCCCGGTGCTTGCGCGCGTCGAGGCAGCCCTTGACCCCGAGCACGATCAGGATCAGGAGCAGCAGGCCGCCGCCGAGCGCGAGGCCACGCCGCAGCAGGATCTGCTGGCGTTCGGGGCGACGGCGTGGCCGGCGCGCGGCCCGTCTGCTGCGGATCCTCCAGGAATGGCTCTCCAAGCTGGGTGGCAGGAGAGTATGACTTCGCGGCGAGGAAGCGGATTCGCGGCGAAGTGCGGAAGTGCTTTGGTCGGCTCACTCGTCCTCAACCGCTTTCTGATCGAGCGCCGCATCGGCAGCGGCGGCTTCGGCACCGTCTACGAGGCCTGGGACGGCCGCCTCGAGCGCCCGGTCGCGGTCAAGGCGATCGACTCCGGCCGGCAGCGACGGCTGCGGCCGCGTGCTGCGCGAGGCGCAGGCGGCCGCGCGGCTCAACCACCCCGGCATCGTCACCCTCTACGAGATGGGCGAGGAGGACGGCAACGCCCTGCTCGTCACCGAGCTGGTCGACGGCACGACCCTCGACCAGCTCAACCGCGACGGCGCGCTCAGCGACCGCGAGATCGGCGAGATCGGCGCCGACCTCTGCGAGGCGCTCGACCACGCCCACTCGCGCTCGGTCGTCCACCGCGACATCAAGCCCCAGAACGTCCTCGTCACCGAGGAGGGCGAGCCGCGCGCGAAGCTGATGGACTTCGGCGTCGCCCGCCTCACCGACGCCGCGGCGCTGACCGCGCCCGGCGACGTCGTCGGCACCCTCGCCTACATGGCGCCCGAGCAGGCCGAGGGCCGCGCCGCCGGCCCCGAGGCCGACGTCTACTCGCTGGCGCTGATGCTCTACGAGTGCTGGAGCGGCGAGAACCCGACACCGCCGCGCGACCCCGGCCGCGACCGCGCGGGCGATCGGCAGCCGCCGCCGCCCGCTGCGCCGGCTCCGCCCCGACCTTCCCCGCGAGCTCTGCGAGATCGCTCGACGCCTGCCTGCAGCCGCGCCCGGCCCGCCGCCCGACGCTGGAGGAGCTGGGCGAGGCGATCGAGGACTCCCTCGACCGGCTCGCCGAGCATTCCCGCGCAGCCACGGCCGCTCGCTGCCGCGCGCCTCGGCGCGGTCGCCGCCGCCGTCGCGCTCGGCGTCTGGCTCGCCGCCGGTCACGGGGTCCCTGCTCCCGTAGGATTTCGAGCCGGTTTCCCCGGCCACCCCGGGCGTCCGTCGCTCGCCGAAAAGGAGCCACCCGATTAGCGTTCTACGCAACCTCGAGAGTCGCATCGAAGGCCTCGTCGAGGGGGTCTTCAGCCGTGCCTTCAGCTCCGAGGTGCAGCCGGTCGAACTCGCCCGCAAGCTGGCCAAGGAGATGGACGCCCACAAGACGGCCGGGGTCGCCCGCGTCTACGTCCCCAACGAGTACACGGTCTACCTCTCCAAGCAGGACCGGGTCAAGCTCGAGGGCTACGAGCGCTCGCTCGAGCAGGAGCTCTCCGGCTACCTGCTCGAGCACGCCCGCCGCCGCAGCTACGACCTGCTGACCCGGCCGGCGGTCGAGTTCAAGACCGACGAGCGCCTGCGCCTCGGCGAGTTCGGGATCCAGACCCGCCTGGTCAAGCCGCCCGCCCACGAGGGCGAGCGCCCGAGCCAGGGCGAGGAGGGCCACACGATGGTCTACTCGGCGGTCAAGGAGCGCGAGCCGCAGCCGCCGAAGAGCCCCGAGCAGCGGGCCGAGGCGATGGTCGCGACCCGCGCGGTCGTCTCGCTCGACGACCGCCGCTACGTGCTCGACGGCCCGCGGGCGACGATCGGCCGCTCGAAGGAGGTCGAGTGCGTGCTCCGCGACCCCAACGTCTCCCGCCGCCACGCCGAGCTGCGCCGCTCGCCGTCCGGCGACTGGACGATCGTCGACCTCGGCTCGACCAACGGGGTCAAGGTCAACGGCCGGCGGGTCGCCTCGACCCGGCTCAGCCCCGGCGACCAGGTGACCGTCGGCACCGACGACCTTCCTGTTCGACATCGAGCAGTGAGGGCTTAGCGCGTGGACTACGACCCGATCTCCGTCGCCCTCAAGTTCGGCTTCCTCGTCGTCCTCTACCTCTTCCTGCTCTGGATCGCCCGCTCGCGCGCTCAAGGACCTGCGCCGCACCGTCGCCCCGGCGCCCGACGCGACCGGCTTCCACCAGGCGCCCGGCCTTCGGCGCCGCAGCCGGCCGCGGCGACGCCTGGCTGATCGCCGAGCGCGGCGGCGGCCTCGAGCAGGGCGAGCGCTTCGACCTGATCGGCGGCCTCTCGATCGGCCGCTCCGCGCGACGCCGACGTGCAGATCGACGACCGCTACGCCTCCGGCGTCCACGCGCGGATCTTCAGCCGCGACGGCCGCACCTACGTCGAGGACATGAACTCGACCAACGGCACCCTGCTCAACGACGCGACCTGAACGGGCGAGGCGGAGCTGCTCGACGGCGACGTGGTCCGCATCGGCGACACCGAGTTCAGGTTCGAGGCGCAGGCGTAGGCGATGCTGCGGATCGACGACCAGGCCTTCCGCACCGACACCGGGCGCCAGCGCAGCGCCAACGAGGACTCCTTCTTCGTCCGCGCGCCGATCTTCGTCGTCGCCGACGGGATGGGCGGCGCCCAGGCCGGCGAGGTCGCCTCGAAGGCCGCCGCCGACGCCTTCGACCGCGACCTGCCGGACGGCCCGCCCGAGCAGTTCCTGCGCGAGACGATCGAAGCCGCCAACCGCAGCATCCACGAGCTCGCCCGCGACGACCCCTCGCGGGCCGGGATGGGGACGACGATCACCGCGGCGATCGTCAACGCCGAGCGCGAAGAGGTGGCGATCGGCCACGTCGGCGACAGCCGCGCCTACCGGCTGCGCGGCGGCAAGCTCGAGCGGCTCACCCGCGACCACTCGCTGGTCGAGGAAATGCGCCGCAAGGGCCAGCTCACCGACGCCCAGGCCGAGGACCACCCGCAGCGCTCGATCATCACCCGGGCGCTCGGCCCCGAGCCCGAGGTCGAGGTCGACGTGCAGACCGTCGCCGGCCGCCCCGGGCGACGTCTTCCTGATCTGCTCGGACGGGCTGACGACGATGCTCGGCGAGGAGCAGATCGCGCAAGCTGCTCGCCGGCGCCACCTCGATGGAGCGCGGCGGTGCGCGCCCTGGTCGACGAAGCGAACCGGGCCGGCGGCCGCGACAACATCACCGCGCTCGCCTTCCGGCTCGAAGACGCCGCCGCCCCGCAGCGCCAGCCCGGAGGACGCGACCCTGATCGGCCCCGCCGCCGAGGAGGCGGGCCTGACCGCGACCGAGGTCCGCCGCCGCGCCGCCGCCGCGGCCGCCAGGGAGCGCCGCGAGCAGCTCGCCGCCAAGCCGCCGCGCCGCCGCCTGCGGCCGGACGCCAAGGTCCTCGCCGCCGTGGTCCTGGTCGCCGCGCTCGCCTTCGGCGCCTGGTACGGGAACCGCCAGGTCTGGTTCCTCGGCACCGACGACGGCGGCCGGGTCGCGCTCTACCGCGGCCTCCCCTACGAACTTCCCTTCGGCGATCGAGCTCTACGACGAGCGCTACGCGAGCCCGATCCAGACCGGCTCGCTGCCGCCGAAGCGCCGCGACGCGGTCACCGGCCACGACCTGCGCTCGCGCGCCGACGCGGTCTCGCTGGTCGAAGAAATCGAAGAGAGCCAGGGGATCGCGAGTGACTCGCGCCCGGAACCGGGAGCTGGTCGCTCTGGTCCCGGTCGCCCTGCTGCTCACCGCCGGCTTCGCCGCGGTCTTCGCCCAGGAGAACGCCCGGCTCGGCAACCTCAGCCTCGATCTACGGCGCCTACTTCCTCGCGGTCTGCCTCGCCACCCACATCTACCTGCGCATCCGGCTGCCCGACGCCGACCCCTACCTCTTCCCGCTGGTCGCGCTGCTGACCGCCTTCGGCCTGGTGATGATCTACCGGATCGACGCCGACCTGGCCCGCGACCAGGCCAACTGGTTCGTCCTCGGCCTCGTCCTCTTCGCCCTGACGATCCAGTTCCTGCGCGACTACGACGTGCTCGAGCGCTACCGGTACACGATCGCCGCGGTCGGGCTGCTGCTGCTGCTGGCGCCGCGCCTGCCGGGCATCGGCCAGCAGGTCAACGGCGCCTACCTCGGGGTCAAGATCGGCCCGCTCGCCTTCCAGCCGGCCGAGTTCTCGAAGATCTGCCTCGTCGTCTTCCTCGCCAGCTACCTGCGCGAGCACCGCGAGGTGCTGATCGTCGGCGCCCGGCGCGTCCTCGGCGTCACCCTGCCGCCGCTCAAGCACCTCGGGCCGCTGCTGGTCGTCTGGGGCGCCTCGATGTTCATGCTCGTCTTCATCCGCGACCTCGGCAGCTCGCTGATGTTCTTCGCCGCCTTCCTCGCGCTGCTCTACGTGGCGACCGGCCGCTTCTCCTTCGTCGTCGATCGGGATGGCGATGTTCGTCGTCGGCGCCTGGTTCTTCGCCTCGACCGTGCCCCACGTCCACGACCGGGTCGAGATCTGGCTCGACCCCTACGCCCACCCGCACGGGGAGCGGGTACCAGATCCTCCAGTCGATCTTCGCCCAGGCCGACGGCGGGCTCTTCGGCAAGGGCTTCGGCCAGGCGCTGATCACGATCCCCGGCACCGACGACGCGCTGCTGCCGGCGGCGCAGACCGACACGATCTACTCGCTGATCGTCAACGAGCTCGGCCTCTTCGGCGCCTGCGGCGTCGTCCTGATCTACCTGCTGATCGCCGCCCGCGGCTTCAAGATCGCGCTGCTCGCCGACGACGGCTTCTCGAAGCTGCTGGCGACCGGGCTGACCGCGGTCTTCGCGATCCAGGCCTTCGTGATCATCGGCGGCGTCACCAGGGTGATCCCGCTGACCGGCGTCACCCTGCCCTTCGTCAGCTACGGCGGCAGCTCGATCGTCGCCAACTTCGTCCTCCTGGCGCTGCTGCTGCTGATCTCCGACCGCGCCCGGCGTGAGGCGGCGGCGGCCGAACGCCTCGGCGGCCTCGCCCTGGAGGGCCGGTGAACCGCCAGATCGTCAAGCTCTTCGGCCTTCATCGTCGTCCTCTTCGCGGTGCTGATCGGCTTCACGTCCTACTGGTCGGTCTTCGACGCCGAGGCGCTGAAGGAAAAGGACGCCAACAAGCGCCCGCTGCTCGAGCAGCAGCAGATCGAGCGCGGCCGGATCCTCGCCGCCGACGGCACCGTGATCGCCCGCTCGGTGCCGAAGGGCCAGGGCGCCGGCTTGCGCTACGTGCGCCGCTATCCCGGAGGGCGCGCTCTACGGCCACCCGATCGGCTACAGCTTCGTCCGGCAGGGCGACAGCGAGTTCGAGCAGTTCCACAACGACGAGCTGGTCGGCAACGAATCGGAATTCAGCTCGATCCTCGACGAGCTGCGCGGCAAGCAGCCAGGAGGGCAACGACATCGTCACCAACATCGACCCGGCGGCGCAGCGCGTCGCGCTCGACGGCCTCGAAGCGGCCGGCTTCGGCGCCGTGGTCGCGATCGAGCCGAGCAGCGGCCGGGTGCGGGTGCTGGCCTCGAACCCGCCCTACGACCCGAACCGGGTCCCCTACGAACTCTCGAAGCTGAACAAGAACGAAGTCGAAGCGCCGCTGGTCGACCGCGCCACCCAGGGCCGCTACCCGCCGGGCTCGACCTTCAAGGTGGTGACCGCCGCGGCCGGCGCTCGACAGCGGCACGATCACGCCGGAGACGGCGATCGACGCGCCCGGCTCGCTCGACGTCGAAGGCATGCCGCTGGAAAACGACTTCGGCACCTCCTACTCGGGCCTGACCCTCGACGCCGCGCTGACCAACTCGGTCAACACCTGGTTCGCGCAGGTCGGCGAACAGGTCGGCGAGGACACCCTGTTCGAATACATGGACCGCTTCGGCTTCAACACGAAGCCGGCGATCGACCTGCCCGTCCGACCAGGTCTCCGACGAGCGGCGTCTTCGACGAAGAGGGCGAACTGCTCGGCGCCAACGACCCGATCGACATCGCCCGCGTCGCGATCGGCCAGGAGCGCCTGCTCGGTGACGCCGCTGCAGATGGCCGAGGTCGCCGCGGCGGTCGCCAACGGCGGCAGGCTGATGAAGCCGCAGATCTGGAGCCGGGTCGTCGACCCCGACGGCCGGGTGACGAAACGCCTCGACCCCTCCGAGTACAGCCAGCCGATCAGCGAGGAGACCGCGGCAGAGCTGACCACCGCGATGGAAGGCGTGGTCAGCGAAGGCACCGGCACCAACGCGGCGATCCCCGGCGTGCCGGTCGCCGGCAAGACCGGCACCGCGGAAACGCCCGGCAACGAGGCCTGCGGCGGCGGCGACGACGAGAACCAGGCCTGGTTCATCGGCTTCGCGCCGGCCGACGACCCGAAGATCGCGATCGCGGCCTCGGTCGAGTGCACCGAACAGTTCGGCAACGACGTCGCGGCGCCGATCTTCCGCGACGTCGCGGAAACGATCCTGAACGGGAATGAGATGCGACATGGCCAGGAGCCAAAGGAGGCTGCGACGTGGCCTGAGGTGAGCGAGGGGAGCGTCGTCGACGGGCGCTACCGGGTGCTGCGCAAGATCGGCTCGGGCGGGATGGCCGACGTCTGGCTCGCCGAGGACACGCACCTGCAGCGCCAGGTCGCGCTCAAGGTCCTGCACGCCGCTTCGCCCAGGACCGCGAATTCGTCGAGCGCTTCCGCCGCGAGGCCGAGTCGGCGGCCGGCCTCCAGCACCCCAACGTCGTCGCCGTCTTCGACCGCGGCGAGGTCGACGGCACCTACTACATCGCGATGCAGTACCTGGAGGGCCGCTCGCTGAAGCAGCTGATCGACGTCGGCCTCACCCCCGAGCAGGCGGTCGACCTGATCCGCCAGGTGCTCGAGGGCGCCCGCTTCGCCCACCGCCACGGCGTCGTCCACCGCGACCTGAAGCCCCAGAACGTGATCGTCGACGACGAGGGCAAGGCGATCGTCACCGACTTCGGCATCGCCCGCGCCGGGGTCTCGGAGATCACCCAGACCGGCTCGGTGATGGGCACCCCGCACTACCTCTCGCCGGAGCAGGCGCAGGGCGAAGACGTGACCGCCGGTCTCCGACCTCTACTCGATCGGCGTGATGCTCTACGAGGCGCTCGCCGGCCGGGTGCCGTTCGAAGGCGGAATCCGCCGTCGCGGTGGCGATGAAACAGGTCTCCCAGGCGCCGCAGCGGCCGAGCTCGATCAACCCGGAGGTCTCACCGGCGCTCGACGCGGTCGTGATGCGGGCGCTGGAGAAGAGCCCGGCGAGCGCTTCCAGAGCGCCGACGCCTTCATCGCCGCCCTCGACGCGGCGCTGCAGGACCCGGGCGGCGGCGAGCGGCGGCACGGCCGCCTTCGCGCCGCTGCCGCCGGTCGGTGGCGCGCCGCGAGCCGAGGCCGCCGAGATGGACGCGATCGAAGAGGAAGAGCGCGCGCCGCGGCGCCGCCGCTGGCTGCTGGTCGCGCGCCGCGGTCCTGATCGGCGTCCTGGTCGGCTTCGCGCTGACCCGCGACACGACGACCGAGGTGCCGAACGTGACCGGCAACGAGCTCAACGTGGCGATCGCGCTGCTGCAGCAGAACGGCTTCGAGATCGGCGAGGTGAAGCGGGTCGAGCGCGAAGCGCCGGCGAACACGGTGCTCGAGCAGGACCCGATGCCTCGCCGCCGGCGACGAGGCCTCGCTCGACTGCGCCTTCCTCAGCTTCTTCTGCTCGAAGCCGAAGGTGGTGCTCACGGTGAGCGCCGGCCCGGGCAGCGCCAAGGTGCCCTCGACCGCCGGGCTGACCGTCGGCCGAAGGCGAAGACGGCGCTCGAAGAAGCCGGCTTCGAGGTCCAGGTCGAACGGGTCAACTCCGACAAGGTCGAAGAAGGCCTGGTGATCCACTCCGAGCCCTCCGGCGGCACGACGGTGACCCGCGGCTCGACGTCGTCCTCACCGTCTCCACCGGGCCGAAGCTGGCCAAGGTGCCGGTCCTGGTCGGCACCCAGCGCTCGGTCGCCGTGCAGCAGATCCGCGGCCGCGGCTTCGTGCCAGCGTCGAAGAAGCGCGAGAGCTCGGCGCCGGCGGGCGAGGTGATCCGCCAGGCGCCGAGCGCCGGCTCGCGGCTGCCGAGCCGGCTCGACGGTCTCGATCGTCGTCTCCAAGGGCGAAGAAACGGCGACGGTGCCGAACGTGATCGGCAAGCTGCGCGCCGACGCGGTGGAAGCGCTGCGCGAAGCCGGGCCTGACCCCGACCGTGCAGCGAACAGGAGACCGAAGTCCCCTCGCAGGTCGGCAAGGTCACCGACCAGTTCCCGCCGCCGGGCTCCGAAGTGAACCGGGCGACGACGGTGACGGTCGTCGTCGGCAAGGCGCGCCGCCGGCCGACCGAACCGGAAGCGGGCGAAGAATGAGGGTCGCCGTCCTCTGCGGCGGCCGCTCCTCCGAGCACGACGTCTCGCTGCGCTCCGGCGAGGCGGTGGCGCGGGGCCTGGAGGAGGCCGGCCACGAGGCGCTGCGGGTGACGATCTCCCGCGAGGGCGCCTGGAGCTGCGACGGCGCGGCGGTCGCGCTGACGCCCGGGCGACGGCCTGCTCGGCGCCGACGTCGCCTTCCCGGCCCTGCACGGCCCCTTCGGCGAGGACGGCAGCGTCCAGGGCCTGCTCGAGTGGCTCGACCTGCCCTACGTCGGCTCCGACGTGCTCTCCTCGGCGATCTGCATGGACAAGCTGACGCTGAAGCGGCTCTTCGCCGAGGCGGGGATCCCGCAGGTCGAGTTCGTCGCGGTCGGCGAGGCGGGCTGGCGCGAGCGCTGCGAGGCGATGGGCTCGCCGCTCTGGGTGAAGCCCTCGCGGCTCGGCTCCAGCGTCGGGATCAGCCGGGTCGAGGGGCCGGGGAGCGAGCTCGACGAGGCGGTCGAGCTGGCCCTGCGCCACGACCCGCGGGTGATCGTCGAGGCCTCCGCCGCGGGCCGCGAGGTCGAGTGCTCGCTGCTCGGCAACGAGGAGGTCGAGGCCTCGCCGCCGGGCGAGATCGTCGCCCACGGCGATTGGTACGACTACGAGACCAAGTACCGCGACGGCGGCATGGAGCTGGTCGTCCCGGCCCCGATCGCCGAGACGAGCAGCCGACCCGCGTCCGCGAGCTGGCCGTCAGCGCCTTCCAGCTCGGCGGCTGCGCCGGCCTCGCCCGCTGCGACTTCTTCGTCGAGCCCGACGGCGCCGTCCTCGTCAACGAGATCAACACGATGCCCGGCTTCACCGAGACCAGCGTCTACGCCAAGCTCTGGGAGGCGAGCGGGCTCGCCTACCCGACCTCTGCGACCGCCTGGTCGCCCTCGCGGTCGAGCGCCACGCCAAGGCGCGCTCCTACGAGTTCTGAACCCGGCTCGCCTCGGCAGCCAGCGTGGCGACGTAGCGCTTGTAGGTCGCGGTAGTCCTCGACCGAAGCGGCGCTCGAGGCCGGGCTCCTCGTACAGCGAGCAAGAAGACGTTGTTGCGCTGCCGCGAAGAAGGCCGCGAACCAGATCAGCAGCGGCAGCGAGCCGAACAGCGCCGCCTCTCCCGCCAGCACCGCGAGCACGGCCGTGATCATCGGGTTGCGCAGGTGACGGTAGGGGCCCTCCACGACGAGCTTTTGCGTCGGGTCCCAGGGCGCGAGCGTCCCCTTGCCGATCCGGGCGAGCAGCCGCACCGTCCAAAGCCAGAGCGCGAACCCGGCAACGATCAGGGTGAGACCGAGGAGGCCAGGCAGGAAAGCCACGATTCCGCCGAGGCCCCAGCCGATGTCCGAACCGGTGGCGACGAGGATCAGGGTCGGCACCAGCACCGTTACCGCGCCGGGCAACAGCACGATCGCGCGGGCTTGGCGCCAAGCGCTCATGCTCAGCGCAGCAGCTCGATGTCGCTGATCTCGACCTGGTAGCGGCCGGCCTGGTCGCGGGCTTCGGAGGCCTTGTTGAACCAGAGCAGGAAGTAGGGCGAGGGCTCTGGGACGGTGAGGTCGATCTCCTCGGTCGCGGAGGCGTCGACCGCCTTGCCGACCGGTTCGCCCCAGCCGGAGAGTTCCCCGGGCGGGCCCGGCGGCGGCGGCGAAGACCTGGGCGTCCCAGCCCGGGGTGGGGGTGCGGACGATCATCTTCGTCGGCCTCGCCGGCGAGCTCGTCGTCACGTAGACGCCGACGCCCGGGTCGGGCCCGGTCTTGGTGCCGGCGAAGGTGTCGGAGTCGTAGTGCTCGGTTTCCCAGGCGGTCCCGGTCGGGTTGCCGTCGACGGCGAGTTCGACCTTGCTGCCGACCTCTTCGTCGTCGCCCTGCGGGTCGTAGTCGGTCGCCGAGGTGATCGCCACCGGGCTGCCCTTGCCCTCGTTGGCGCCGCCGCCGCCGATCCCGCTGGAGATCAGCTGCACCGCCAGCAGCGCGCCGCCGCCGACGAGGAGCAGGCCGAGCGATCGCCGCCCAGGACCAGCGCCCGCGGCCGGAGAGCTTGCGCTTCGGCGGCGGCACCGCGTCGAGCACGCTGGTCGCCTCGCCGGTGGTCGAGCCCGCCCGCGCCGCCTCGACCTCGAGCGCGGTCGAGAGGTCGTCGATCATCTCGCCGACGTGCTGGTAGCGCTCGGCCGGGTCCTTGGCGGTCGAGCGCTCGACCACCAGCGCCACCGCGGCCGAGACCTCGGGCCGGCGCCGCTGCACGTCGGGCAGTTCCTCGTTGACGTGTTTCATCGCCACGCCGACCTGGCTGTCGGCGTGGAAGGGGACCTGGCCGACCAGCATCTCGTAGAGGACGACGCCGAGCGAGTAGATGTCGGAGCGCGGGTCGACCCCGTGGCCCATCGCCTGCTCGGGCGCGACGTAGTCGGTCGTGCCGAGCACGCGGCCGGTCGCGGTCATCCCGTCCTGTTCGAGCTGGCGCGAGATGCCGAAGTCGGTCAGCTTCGCCCGCCCCTCGTCGTCGATCAGGACGTTCTGCGGCTTGATGTCGCGGTGGACCATGTTGCGCGCGTGGGCGATCGCTGAGCCCGCGCGCGACCTCGATCGCGTAGGCGATCGCCTCCTGGGTGTCGAGCGCGCCGACCCGGGCGATCCGCTGCTTCAGCGTCTCCCCCTCGACGTACTCGAAGACGATGTAGGGGTGGCCGCCGTCCTCGCCGGCGTCGATCACCGAGACGACGTTGGGGTGGGAGAGCTTGGCGACCGCGCGCGCCTCCTGGCGGAAGCGCTCGAGCTGGTCGGCCTGCTCGGACATCTCGCGGTGCATCACCTTGACCGCGACCGGCCGGTCGAGCGTCTCGTCGCGCGCCAGGTAGACGGTCGACATCCCGCCGCTGCCCAGCTTCGCCTCCAGCCGGTAGCGGCCGGAGAGCACGGTTCCGATCATCGAGCTGGAGGGGCGAGTGTCCATTCAGTGGCGGCGGATCTCGCGACGGCCCCGTCGACCGCCGAGCCGATCCGCTTCGCCCCCGGGTAGTGGGGGCGCAGGAGGTCGAGCGCGGCCCCTCGTCCGCCGGCGGCGACGACGCAGCAGAAGCCGCAGCCCATGTTGAAGACGTCGTGCATCTCCTCGTCGGAGATGCCGGAGCGCTCCTGGATCAGCTCGAAGATCGGCGGGACCGGGAGCGGGTCGTCGATCTCGTAGCCGACCTCGGCGGCGAGGCGGAGCAGGTTGCCGAGGCCGCCCGAGGTGATGTGGGCGAGGCCGCGCACGTCGACCTCGGAGCGCAGCAGCTCGAGCACCGGCTTGACGTAGATCTCGGTCGGCTCGAGCAGCACGTCGCCGAGCGGGCGGCCGAGGCGGCCTTCGGGGTCCTCGTCGAGCGGCAGTCCCGTCGAGCGCCGAGCGGGCGAGCGTGTAGCCGTTGGAGTGGATGCCGGAGGAGGGCAGGCCGATCACCGGGTCGCCCGGCCGCACGGCGGAGCCGTCGACGATCGCGTCGAGCGCGACGGTGCCGAAGCAGGCGCCGGCGACGTCGAAGCCGCGCACCATGTCGCCGAGCTGGGCCAGCTCGCCGCCGGGGATCTCGACCCCGGCCAGCTCCGCCCCGCGCGCCAGGCCGACGCCGATCTGCTCGCAGACCGCCGGGTCGGCGCGCTCGATCGCGATGTAGTCGAGCATCGCCAGCGGCTCGGCGCCGACGCAGATCACGTCGTTGACGTTCATCGCCACGCAGTCGATCCCGACCGTGTCGAAGCGGCCGAGCTGCTCGGCGACCAGCAGCTTCGTGCCGACGCCGTCGGTGGAGAGCGCGATCCCGGTCCGCTCGTCGATCCGGATCACGCTCGCGTAGTGCCCGGGCAGCGGCACCTGCCGCGAGGGCCGCCCGAGCTCGATCGCGCCCAGCGCCCGCACCAGCCCGGCGACCGCGGAGTCCGCCGCCCCCTGGTCGACCCCGGCCTTCGCGTAGGCGTCCGCGTCGCTCATGGTCTCGCCGCAGCTTCGCAAGAACCGCGGCGGCGAGGCGCGGCCGGTAGGCCGCGTAGGGCCACAGCGCCCGGTCGCGCTCGACCAGGCCGATCAGGCGCTGGGAGGCGAGGGTCGAGGCGAAGGAGGCGGCGACGCCGATCGCCATCGAGCGGCGCAGCTCGGGCGAGGCGCCGCGGCGGCGCAGGCGCTCGCCCTTGAGCGCGGTGGCGCCGACGATGATCGGCAGGGCGATCGTGCGCGAGAGCAGGTTCGCCTGGTCGCGGGAGAAGCCGCCGCCAGCGCGCCGCCGCCAGGGTGATGCCGTTGCGCGAGACGCCCGGGGCGAGCGCCGCCGCCTGGGCGACGCCGAGCGCCAGGCCGTCGGCCGGCGCTCGCCTCGCCGCGGCCGCGCCGCTGCGGCCGTGTGTCGGCGACGAGCATCGCCGCCGCGCCGGCGAGCAGCCCGATCGCGGTCGCCCGCGGTCCGCCCAGCCGCCGCTCGATCGGCCGCTCGAGCGTGTAGCCGACGACCGCGGCGGGCAGGAAGGAGAGGCCGAGGACGAGCGCGCCGCGCAGCGTCGAAGTCGCGCAGCTCTTCGACGATCAGCTCGCCGCTGGCCGATCAGCAGCGCCGCCGCCGCGCCGGCGTGCAGCGCCACCTCGAAGCTCTTGCGCACCTCCGGGTCGATCGCCTCCCAGTCCCACCCGGCCAGCCAGGGGACGAGGACGATGTGGGCCGAGCTGGAGACCGGCAGCAGCTCGGCCGGGCCCTGGACGATGCCCAGCGCGAGCGCGCGCCGGGCCGGGATCCTGCCGTCGGCGGGCTCGCTCAAGCGCCGCTCGAGCCGGCCGGCTCCGGCGCCGCTGCGCGGCTCCTCGTCGCCCTGGCCCGCCGCCGCGCCGGCGCCTGACCAGCAGGTAGACGACCAGGCCGACGACCGCCGCGACGACGCGTAGTCGAGGTAGTGCAGGTGGTCGCGCCACTCCTCCCAGTTGTCGCCGACCGCCTGGCCGATCAGGGCCAGCATCAGCACCCAGGGGATGCAGCCGAGCAGGGTCAGCACGGTGAAGCGCCAGAAGGGCATCTTCGCCGACGCCGGCGGGCAGCGAGATGAAGGTGCGGATGATCGGCAGCATGCGGGTGAAGAAGACGGTCGCGTCGCCGTAGCGCTCGAACCAGTCGTCGGCCCATTTCAGGTACTTGCGGCGGCAGGTGGATCAGCTTGTTCTTCTCGAGCAGGTCGAGGCGGCCGTAGTAGCCGACCGCGTAGGCGGCCCAGGAGCCGACCAGGTTGCCGAGCACGCCCGGCGGCGACGACCCCGAACAGCGTCAGCTCGCCGGCGGCGACGCTGGAGCCGGCGAAGAGCATGATCGCCTCGCTCGGCACCGGCAGGCAGGCGGACTCCAGCGCCATCAGCACGAAGACCGCCGGCAGCCCGGTGCTGCTGATGAAGTCGGTCCCCGCGTTGACGATCGGGTCGAGGAAGAAGTCGGTGACGCTGGCGAGGAGGCAGCATGCGAGAAGCGGGGATTGTAGGGACGCGGCCGAACACCACTAAACTCGCCTGGCTCCCATGCGCCGGTTGAACCATCCCGTCTACCGCAACCGGGTCCTCCAGGTGTGCGCCGACGCCGCCCTCGTCGCGCTCGCCTTCTACCTGGCGTTCCGCCTGCGCTTCCTCGACGACCCGCACGGCCTGCCGCACCGCTACTGGATGCTCTTCGCTGCAGGCGGTCGGCTTCGTCGTCGTCGGCAAGCTCGTCGTCTTCGCCGCCTTCGGGCTCTACCAGAAGTGGTGGCGCTACGTCAGCGGCCGCGACTTCCTGCAGATCGTCCGCGCCGTCGCCGTCTCCAGCGCGATCCTCGTCGTCGCCTTCACCGTGATCCAGCCCTTCGACCACAACCTGCCGCGCTCGGTCGCGGTGATGGACTTCATCCTCACCCTGATGCTGATCACCGGCGCCCGCCTCGCCGTGCGCCTGATCGTCGAGCGGCCCTCGCGCGCCGGCCGCCTCCCCAAGCACGAGGTGCTGGTCGTCGGCGCCGGCTCCGGCGGCCAGATGGTCGTCCGCGAGCTGCAGCTCAACCCCGACCTCGGCGCGACCGCGATCGGCTTCGTCGACGACGACCCGCGCAAGCGGGGCATGCGGATGCTCGGCCTCAAGGTGCTGGGCTCGACCAAGCAGATCGCGACGATCCTCGACGAGACCGAGCCCGACGAGGTCGTGATCGCGATCCCCTCGGCGCCGGGGACGCTGCGCGCCAAGGTCGTCGCCGCCTGCCGCGAGCGCGAGATCCGCGTCCGCACCCTGCCGACCGTCTTCGAGCTGCTGCGCGGCGGCGTCCAGCTCAACAAGCAGCTGCGCGAGGTCCAGGTCGAGGACGTGCTCGGCCGCGACCCGATCGTGCGTCGAGCTCGACCGCGTCGGCGCCTACCTGCGCGACCGCATCGTCCTCGTCACCGGCGCCGGCGGCTCGATCGGCTCCGAGCTCTGCCGCCAGATCGCCCGCGTCGAGCCGCGGCTGCTGGTGATGCTCGACCACGCCGAGGACAACCTCTTCGAGATCGACCGCGAGATGGTCGAGGAGCGCCACTTCACCAACGTCGAGGCGGTGCTCGCCGACTGCAAGGAGCCGCACCGGATGCTGGAGACGATGCAGCGCTTCAAGCCCAGCGTCGTCTTCCACGCCGCCGCCTACAAGCACGTGCCGCTGATGGAGGCCAACCCGCTGGAGGCCGTCCGCAACAACGCGATCGCGACCCGGATCACGGCCGAGACCGCCGCCGCCTCCGACGTCGAGCGCTTCGTCCTGATCTCGACCGACAAGGCGGTCAACCCGAAGACGGTGATGGGCGCCTCCAAGGCGATGGCCGAGTGGATCGTCGAGTCGGCCGGGCGCAAGCATCCCGGCACCCGCTTCGCCAGCGTCCGCTTCGGCAACGTGCTCGCCTCCTCGGGCAGCGTCGTGCCGATCTTCCGCAGCCAGATCGAGCGCGGCGGCCCGGTCACCGTCACCCACCCGGAGATGACCCGCTACTTCATGACGATCCCCGAGGCGGTGCAGCTGGTGATCCGCGCCGGCGACATCGGCGCCGGCAAGGGCGAGGTCTTCGTCCTCGACATGGGCGAGCCGGTGCAGATCGTCGACCTCGCCCACAACATGATCCGCCTCGCGGGCTACGAGCCGGAGACCGACATCGCGGTCGAGTTCACCAAGCCGCGGCCGGGGGAGAAGCTGCACGAGGAGCTCTTCGGCCTGGCCGAGAGCGCAGCCGACCGCGGCGAAGCGGATCCGCCGCGCCGTGCGCGAGACGCCGCTCGACCCCGAGTGGGTCGAGTCGACGCTGAACTCGCTCGAGCACCTGGTGCTGGCCGGCGACGAGGCCAACCTCGCCGAGCGGGTGGTCGAGATGATCACCGCGCCGGGTGGCGACGCGGCGGCAGTCGTCTACGACGAGTAGCCTCTCGCCCCCACTTGGAGCTGATCAAGGAAATCGGCGCCTTCGCTGGCCTGGCTGCGTTCATCGGCCTCGCCCTGCTTGCCATGCTCGCGTTCTCCCAGGGGCGCGACATCCGCCGCCTGCGCGAGTGGGCCGGCTCCGCGCCGGAGCGCGACGACGAGCGCAAGGAGTCGACCTCGGCCGTCGCCGCCAAACGCGCCGAGGAGATGCGCAAGCTCGAGGAGGCGCGGACGGCCGAGCACGCCGCGGTCGAGCAGCGCGAGCAGCGCCGCAAGCGTCGCGAGGCCGGCCTGCCGGAACTGACCCGCGGCGAGCGCCTGCGCGAGGGCCTCTCCAGCTTCGGCGCTCGGCTGGCGGAACCGCGCTACCTGGTCGCGATCTTCGTCGTCGTCATCGCCGTCGGTGCCGGTGCCGTCTACCTCGTCACGCAGGGCTCCGACAGCGCCAACGGAAAGGGCGGGCAGGGCAAGTCAGCCGCTGCGCTGAAGCCGAGCGAAATCGAAGTGACGGTGCTGAACGGCACCGCCGTCCCCGGCCTCGCCGCGCAGCTACGGCGACAAGGTCGAGCGCAAGGGCTTCCAGCTCGGCGCCGTGACCAACAGCAGCACCAGCTTCGTCGACAGCGTCGTCATGTTCGAGCGGGGACACGCCACCGAGGCGCGCCGCGTCGCGTCCGCGCTGGGGATCTCGGATGTGCGGCTGATGAGCGCCGACATCGCCTCGGTCTCCGAAGGAGCGCCGGTCTCGGTGATCGTCGGCGAGGACAATGCCGCGTCCGAAGGCTGAGCCCCGGATGGGCTCTAGGCCTGGGCCGGCCTGGTCTTCGCCCTCCTGGTCCTCGCCACGCTCGCCGCCTTCGCCTGGTCGCAGCGGTTGAAGCGCGACCCGCTGGTCCTCGACCGGGTCACGCTGGTCTCTCCCAAACACCTCGCCCAACCGGGCTCGCGGCCGCCCGTTCGCCGTGCTTTCACCCCGAACGACGACTGCCGCTTCGACCTGGAGCGGATCCGCTTTCGCGTCACGCAGAGCGACCGCGCCACGGTCCAGGTGGTCAAGCCAGGCGGCAAGCTGGTCATCACGCTGGCCCGCGACGATTACCTCAAGCGCTACCACTTCTTCACCTACTACTGGGACGGCCGCACCCGCAACGACGGGATTGCGCCCCCCGGCCGCTACAAGCTGCGGGTCAAGCTGCTCGGCCAGGAACGGGTGCTGGTGCCACCGGGGGCGATCCGGCTGCACAACGCAAAGCGGTCATCTGGTGACTTCTGCGTTGAACCAAGAGGAAGCGAAGGTTGAGCGAGCTCCTCGCCGGAATGGGGGTGCTGGCAGGCGCCGCAGGGGCGGCTGGAGCGATCCTGCTCCCCGCCGGCCGCCTGCGGGCGACCGCGATGCTCGCCGCCCTCGTCCTCTTCCCGCTGCTGATCCTCGGCGACCAGTGGCACTCCCACCAGATCGTCGACCTGCGCGACGATCCCTCACGCCTAGTCGCGCTCGGGCTGCTTGCCATCGTGGTTTCGACAGCTCTCGCGGCCGTTTTCACTCGCTGGCCGATTGTCCTCCCGCTCGTGATCGTCGCTGCGCTGCCGTTTCGTATCCCGCTTCACGCCGGAGGCGACACGGCCAACCTCCTCATTCCGCTGTACCTGGTGATCGCGGGGGGAGTCCTTGCAACAGCCTGGCGAGAATGGCGTGCCACGCAACCGCTTCTGCCGGGGGGTGGCACGGATTTGGGGGACCACCCCGAGGAGGCGGCGCCAGCCGCCCCCGCAGCGGGTGGTGGGACCAAATCCGTGACAGGACCCGCCGGCCCAACCGCTTGGGTCCCACGGGTGCTGGCTGCAGTGGTTGTCCTGTACGCGGTGCAGGTCCTGTACTCCGAGGACTTCTCGAAGGGGCTGCAGAACGTCTGCTTCTTCTTCGTTCCGTTCAGTCTTGTTTACGCACTGTTGCGGGACGTGGATTGGGATCGGAAGTTTCTGGTCCTCGCGCTGTGGGTCGTGGCCGTAGAGGCAGTGGCCTTCGTAATCGTGGGGTCCGTCGAGTGGGTGAGTCGCAGCCTGTTCTGGAACGACCAAGTGATCAGGTCAAACGAATTCCACACCTACTTCCGGGTCAACTCGGTCTTCTGGGACCCGAACGTCTATGGTCGGTACCTGGCGTTGGTGGCGGTCATAGCGATGAGCGCACTGCTGTGGGCACGGGAGCGACGGAGCCTCGCATTGCTGACGGCCTTGATCTTCGTGCTCTGGTTCGGGTTGTTCCCGACCTTCTCGCAGTCGAGCTTCGCGGCGTTGCTGGCGGGCCTGGCGGTACTTGCCGCTCTGAAGTGGAGCTTGCGCTGGACGCTCGTCGCCGTGGGAGGCTTCGCCGTCATCGGCGTACTGGTCGTCTTCCTGGCTGGCGGCAAGGCCAGCTTCGACCGGATCAACATCGACACCAGCGGCCGCGCCAACCTCGTTTCCGGCGGCGTCCACCTCTTCGCCCAGCGCCCCGTCCACGGCTACGGCTCCGGAAGCTTCCCCAAGGCCTACCGCGTGCACGTCCAAACGAAGAAAGCCCCGGTCTCGGTCTCCCACACCGAGCCGATAACCGTCGCCGCCGAGCAGGGCCTCCTCGGCCTGGCCGCCTACACAGCTCTCGTCCTGACAGCCCTGTGGACCATGGCCACCAACCTTCGTACTCCGCTGTCCCGCCTATCCGCGTCTCGCGCGGGTGGCGCTGTAGGGGGGACCACCCCCGAGGACGCTTCAGCGACCGCAGGGGGTGGTGGGTCCCCTGCAGCGACAGGACCCGCGCGCCAACAACCCATAGCCCGAGCAGCGGTTCTCGCAACTTTCACAGCTCTCATGGTCCACACGATGGCCTACGCCGGCTTCTTCGAGGACCCGATCACCTGGGTACTGCTAGCCACAGGCGCCTCGCTCGCGGCCGCGCAGCAACGTAGGGTCGAGCCGTGTCCGGATACCTCCGCCGCCTAGCGACGACCGGCGCCGCCTACACCGCGGCGAGCATCTTCTCGAAGCTGATCGCGGTCGCGCTGCTGCCGCTCTACACGCGCTACCTGACCACGGCCGACTACGGCGCCGCCGAAGTTATGTTCGCCGCGGTCGTCTCCGCCAGCATCGTCGTCCGTTTCGGCCTGATCGAGGCCCTGCTGCGCTTCTACTACAAGGACGACGTGGACCCCGCACGCGTCGTCTCGACCTCTTTCGCGACGCTGTTCTGGGTCTCCACGGCCGCCGCGCTAGTTGCTCTTCCCTTTGCCGGCCCGATCTCCGAAGCGCTGCTTGGCGGCCCCGACCACGCGGCGCCCGACCTGGCGCGGATCTCGATCGGCGGCCTCTGGGTGCTGACGATGTTCGAGTTCCTGCTCACCCTCTTCCGCCTCGAGGAGCGCGCCCGGGCCTACTTCGTGACGACGATGCTCAGCGTGCTGGCGGCGATCGGGCTCACCGTCGTCCTCGTCGTCGGCCAGGGCGAGGGCGCCAAGGGACTGCTGCTGGGCAGCTACGCCAGCGGCTCCGCCTTCGTCGTCGGCCTGATCTGGGTCCACAGGCGGCGCCTCTCGCTCTGGATCGACCGGGCGCTGCTGCGGCGTCTGATGCGCTTCGGCCTGCCGACGATGCCGGCCGAGCTCTCGCTCTACCTGCTCAACTTCGTCGACCGGATCATTCTCGTCCACGTCGACGGCCTGCCTGCGGCGGGGCGCTACTCGCTGGCGGTCAAGTTCGCCCAGGGGGTCAACGTCCTCGTCCGCGGCTTCCAGCTCGCCTGGCCGCCGCTCGCCTACTCGATCCGCGACGACGGCGAAGCGCGTCGCACCTACGCGGTCGTGGTCACCTGGTTCACCGCCGGCTGCGCCTTCGTCGTCGCCGGCATGTGGCTGCTCTCGCGCTGGATCGTCCGCGCCCTGGCCGCGCCTGAATTCTTCGGCTCCTACAAGGCGATCGGCCTGGTCGCCACCGGTGTCACCCTCTACGCCCTCTACATGGTCCTCGTCGTCATCCTCGGCAGGACCGGCCGCACCGAGTTCAACTTCCCCGCGACGGCCGCCGCCCTCGCCACCAACATCGTCCTCAACCTGGTCCTGATCCCCCCACTGGGCATCGTCGGTGCCGGCCTCGCCCTGGTCGCCTCCTACCTCGTCGTGCTGGTGCTGATGTACAGCTTCACCCAGCGCCTCTTCCCGGTCCCCTACGAATGGGGACGCCTGGCCCGGATCGTCCTCGTCTCAGCCGTACTGGTCGCAGCTGGGGAGCTGTTGCTGCCAACGGACGGCTTCGCCGGCTTCATTGCCCGAACCGCCTTCTGGCTCGCGTATCCCCTGGCCCTGTGGGCAGTTGGCTTCTTCTCTCCCGGTGAGCGTCGCTGGTTCACCCGCCTTCGCCATCCTGGTGAGCTCGCCGCGGAGCTTCGCGCTCTACGCCCTTCCGCAGTCGACGTCGACGGATCGGTCCCGGAGACCTACGAGGCAGAGCAAATGGACGAGGACTCCCGCTTGTGACAGCCGATCCCGGCAGGGGTTCCACTTAACTTTTTCGAGGATCGGGAATTGCTGGTCGCGCGGTCGAGCGACTGCGAAAAAGTACAAGACGTTCCACCCCTACCGGGATCGGCTGTCGCCATCACGCCCCGCGCGATCCCGGATGCTTTCCCCCCACTCCGGGAGGAGCGCCTGGCGGGCGTGGGCCCAATAGACGCGAGCGGGCTGGTTCGGCAGGACGGCGGCAGCCAAGGCGCGCAAGGCGTAGGACCAGGCGGTGAGCAGCCGTACCGTCAGTGCAGCGGCACGGCCGTGGTGCTTGCGCATGTAGAGGTCCCGGTTGCGATGGAATTCGACTATGCGGGGGAGACCGATCGCGAGGTCGGTCGAGAGTTGGTCGTGGTGGGTTGCCTCCGCCGCCGGGACGAAGAGGCTGTGCCAGTCTGCATCGGCGAGCCTCTTGGCGAAGTCGCACTCGTCGTAGTAGACGAAGAACTCGGGGTCCATGTGGCCGATCTCTGTTGCTGCTTCGCGGCGCACCAGGAGAGCGCTGGACTGCGCCCAGTCCACCCGGCGGGTTTCGCTGCCCTTGCTTTGCACGGTGAAGAAGCGATGGAGGAAGAGCGCGCCGGCGAGCGCCGTGCCGACGCCGGGGAACCGCCATGCGCAGGGAACCGGCGCGCCGTCGGAATCCAGCAGTCGTGCTCCCGCGGCGGCAGCCCTCGGGTCCGCCTCGAGCGCCGCGACCAGTGCCTCGGACGCGCCGGGGCGCAGCGCGGAGTCCTCGTTGAGCAGCAGGCAGTAGCGGCCACTTGCCTCGCGCATCAGGGTCGAGTCGTTCTCCGCCTTGCCGGTCCTCCGCTCGAGCGCGATCAGGCGGATGTCATCCCCCCGCGTCCGCACCGCCTCGGCGGACCCGTCGGTCGAGGCGTTGTCGAGGACGAGGATCTCGCGCTCGATCGCGGCAGGATGGGTGCCCTCGATCGCGTCGAGGCAGGCGAGCAGGTGCTCGCGGCCGTTCGTGTTCACTACGCAGTATGAGAGCGTGGGCGCCACCGCGGTCACGATAATCGGCGTCCACTGTTCACCGGACACCGAACACCTCGCCGGGCATGAAGGTTCAGCTCGTAGACCCCTCGGCGTTCACGCCTCCCTACGACCGCGCCCTCGCGGCGGCGCTGGCGCGGGCGGGAGCCGAGGTGGAGCTGCTGACCAGCAGGTTCCTCTATGGCCCCGTTCCCGCCGCCGACGGCTACCGCGTCCGTGAGTGTTTCTACCGGCGCAGCGCAACGCGCGGCCTCGATGCCCGGGGCCGGCGCGGCTTCAAGGCCGCCGAGCACCTGCCCGGCATGCTGCGCCTGCGCCGCGAGCTCGACGCCGACGTTGTCCATTACCAATGGCTCACCATGCCAACTCTCGATGTCCATCTCCTGCCCCCGCGCCGCCCGCGGGTGGCAACCGCCCACTACATCCTGCCCCCGCGCCCCAATCGGCGGCAGGTCGCGGCCGCCCGCCGCCTCTTCGGCCGCATGGACGCCGTCGTCGCCCACTCCGAGCACGGAGCCGCGCGGCTGCGCGACGAGGTCCGGGTCGACCCCGCCAAGGTCCGGGTCATCCCCCACGGAGCCTTCGACTACCTGACCAGTCTCGCCGAGGAGAAGCCGCTGCCCTCGGAGCTGGACGGCGCCGAGGGCCCGGTGATCCTCTTCTTCGGTCTGTTGCGCCCCTACAAGGGCCTTGACACCCTTTTGAACGCCTTTCGCGAGGTGGAGGGGGCGGAGCTCTGGATCGTCGGCAACCCCCGCATGGACGTCGAGCCGCTGAACCGCCTCGCCGCCGACGCGGCGGGCCGGGTCCGCTTCGTCACCCGCTTCGTCGAGGACGCCGAGATCCCGCCGATCTTCCGCCGCGCCGACCTCGTCGTCCTCCCATACCGCGATGCCGAGCACTCCGGCGTCCTCTACACGGCCCTCGCTTTCGGCAAGCCACTCGTGCTCAGTGCGGTCGGCGGGTTCCCCGAGGTCGCCGCCACGGGGGCGGCGCGGCTCGTGCCGCCCGACGATCCCGCCGCGCTCGCGGGGACCCTGTCCGAGCTGACCGCCGATCCGGCCGGGCGGGAGCAACTCGCCGCCGCCGCCCGCGAGGCCGCAGCCGGCCCCTACTCCTGGGACGCGGCAGCGGCCCAGACCCTAGCCCTCTACAAAGAGCTTCTCCCCTAACCGAACGCGCTTCCGGTGCGCTTTATCCGTCCCATGACCACATAAAGCGCACCGGAAGCAGATAATCGCCGGATGCTTGCCGTTCTCTTCTGGGTCTCTGCGGGGCTGATCGTCTATGCGCACCTCGGCTACCCGCTTGTGCTGCGCCTGCTGCTCGCCCTGCGCCGTCGCCCCACCCTTGAGCCGGGGGTCTGGGAGGTGCTGCCGCTCGTCTCGCTGATCGTCGCCGCCTACGACGAGGAGGAGGTGATCGAGCCGAAGGTCGCCAACGCCCTCGCCCTCGACTACCCGCGCGAGCGACTCGAGCTGATCGTCGCTTCCGACGGTTCTTCCGACGACACCGTCGGTCGCGCCCGGACGGCCGGCGCCGACGTCGTGCTGGACCTTCCCCGCGCCGGCAAGCTCGCCGCCCAGAACGCCGCCGCGGAGAAGGCGAGCGGCGAGATCCTCGCCTTCTCCGACGCCAACAGCGCCTGGAGCGCCGACGCCCTGCGCCACCTGGTCGAGCCCTTCGCCGACCCGGCGGTCGGCTACGCCTGCGGCCAGGTCCGCTTCCTCGACCCCGAGGGCGGCAACCTCGAGGGCGCCTACTGGCGCTACGAGATGAGGGTGCGGGAGATGGAGTCCGGCCTCGCCGGCGTCACCGCCGGCAACGGCGCGATCTACGCGGTGCGGGCCGAGGCCTACATCCCGCTCGCCCCTTCCGGCAGCCACGACCTCTCCTTCCCGTTCGCCCTGGCCAAGCGCGGCCAGCGCTCTCTCTATGTCCCCTGGGCGAAGGCAGAGGAGAAGATGACGCCGACGCTGGAGGGCGAGTTCTCCCGCAAACGGCGGATGATGGTCGGCCTCTGGGACATCGTCGTCGGCGAGCGGATGATCTCCCCGCGCGGCTACACGCCCCTCTACGCCTTCGAGCTGCTCTCGCACCGGCTGTTGCGCTACCTCAGCCCGTTCCTGCACCTGACTCGCCTTCCTCACGAACCTGGCGCTGCTCGGCCAGGGAGGCGTCTACGTCGTGACCTACGGCCTCCAGCTCGCGCTGATCGCGGCCGCGATCCTCGGCGGCCAGTTCCGCGCCGCGCCCTTCCGCATCGCCCGCTACTACGCGCTGACCACCCTCTCGATTGCCGCCGGCCTCTGGGACCGCTTCCGCCACGGCTCCCCGGCGGCGTGGGAGAAGGCGCCCGGGACCAGGTAGCGATGCCACGTTTCTGCGACATCGCGATCGCGACGCTTGCCCTCGTCGTGCTCTCGCCACTGCTGCTGGTCGCGGCGGTCGCGATCAAGTTGGGCAGCCGCGGCCCGGTGCTCTACCGCCAGGGCCGCGTGGGCCTGGGCGGCGAGGGGTTCGAGATGCTGAAGCTGCGCACGATGGTCGAGGGCTCTGACCCGGTCGGGGTCGGCACCGTCGTCACCCGGGACGACCCCAGGGTCACCGCCGCCGGCCGCGTCCTGCGCCGGACCTCGCTCGACGAGATCCCCAACCTCCTCAACGTCCTGCGCGGTGAGATGGCGATCGTCGGCCCCCGCCCCACAATCCCCGCCCAGGTCAAGGACTACACCCCGCGCCAGCACCGTCGCCACGAGGTCCGACCCGGAATCACCGGCTGGGCCCAGGTTCAGGGCCGCGCGGGCATCCCCTGGGAGGAGCGGATCGAGCTCGACGTCTGGTACGTCGACCACCGCAGCGCAATTCTGGACGCCCGAATCCTCACCAAGACGCTCCGCCTCTTGGTGACGGGCAACGGCCTGGCCCCCGGCTGACCGGGCTGCTCGAACTGCATCGACTTCTCGGTCTGCCAGGCAGAGAAGTCGATCAGTTCGGCTGGGGGTTGGAGGCCGTAGGGTTTCCGCGTGGCCGAGTTGCCGAGAGTCAGCCTGCGAGCATTCGAGCCCGGTGATGCCACCGCGGTGCACCGCTGGTTCAACAACCCCGCCGCGACCGCTTCGCTGATGGAGCAGCGCGACGGGTTTTCGCTTGCGGAAGCCGAGGCCTGGGTGGGCCGGGCGATGGACGTCTCTGGGGAGGACCGCAAGTACGCGATCGTGGTCGAGGGCTGCGCGGAGCCGGTCGGGTTCACCGCCCTCTACGGGCTCTTCCGCCAGACGGCGCCGGAGCTGGGGGCGCTGATCGGCGACGACGTGCGCGGCAAGGGCGTGGGGCGCCGCGCCGAGGCGCTTACCCTCGCCAAGGCCTTCGACGAGTTCGGCGCGCACCGGGTCTACGGCCGCATCCCCGCCCGCAACGAGGTCGCGAAGAAGACCGTCGCCGGCCTCGGCTGGAAGCACGAGGGAACGATGCGGGCGCACCTGCGCCGCGAGGGCGCCCCCGCCGACGACTGCGAGGTCTGGGGCGTCCTCCCCGACGAGTTCCGCGCCGCCGCGGCTGATCTCCTCCGGTGAGTGGGCCAATCGCCAGGGCCGAGTTGATCGAGGACCGCGGCGAAGCCGCGGCCGGAGAAGACTTCTTCCGCTCGCGCCCTTTCCTCGACGCCGAGGGCGTCACCCACACGTTGCGCGTCGTCCAGGAAGAGATCGAGCTGGTGGCGCCGCTGATCGTGCGCGAGATTGGAGAGGGTCCCGAGCGCGACGCGATCTCTCCCTACGGATACCCGGGCTTGACTCCCGCCTCGGGCAGGCATCTCGATCCGCTCCAACGACCTGACCCGGTTCGCGCATCCGACATTGACCACACTGGAGCGGGGTCAATGTCGGATGCGCCGCTTGAGCCGGCCGAGATCGACTTCGCGGCGACCGGCCTGGTCTCGGTCTTCATCCGCCATACGCTCGGCGAGCCGCCGCTTGCCGGCGCCAGCGAGAGAAACGTCGTCCAGATCGCCGATCCCGCCCTGCCCGCGAAGAGCCGTGGCAGCGACCGCAACCAGATCAACAAGAACCTGCGCCGCGGATACGAGATCCGCATCATCCGCGGGCCGGACACGACCGTGGTGGAGCGAGCCGGGTTCCTCACCGCCTACGAGCAGACGATGCGGCGCGCGGGAGCCGCCGAGCGCTACTTCTTTGCGGCCGGCTATTTCGATCGCATCCTCAGCGCGCCGCAGACGTGGCTCGCTCTTGCGCATGCCCCCGACGGCGAGATCGCCGCTGCCTCGATCGCCGCTCGCAGCGATGGATACCTCCACTACTACCTCAGCGGCAGCGCCGATTCCCATCTGCGCGACTCGCCGATGAAGAACGTCGTCGCGTCCCTGGTCGAGCTCTCCGGTGAGCTGGGGCTGCCGCTCAACCTCGGCGGCGGCATGGTCCGGGGCGACAGGCTGGAGGAGTTCAAGCGTGGTTTCGCCAATCGCGAGCAGCCCTGGCACACCTCGGAGATCGTCTGCGACGAGGACGCCTACGCGCGCCTCTCCACCGCCCGGGCCGCGGGTGCCTTTTTCCCCGCCTACCGCGCTTAGGGGCACTACCCCAACGGGATAGGCCCTAGTTGATAGTCGGTTCTTCCGGGGTCGGCCCGGTGAAGGGGAACCCGGTGGCCGGCTCGCGGCCATGGCCCCAGGTCTTCGCGCCGAAATCGCGAATCGCGTCGAGCGTGATCGCACCCTTGTATTCGCTGCAGCCGATCAGGTTGCGCCAGGTGGTCGCCGCGACTTCATAAGGCATGTTTTCGTTGGGGAAGAGCAGCGTCGCCCCGTACATCGTGTCGTAGAGGCCGATCAGTTCCAGCTGTGCGCTGCTGGACAGATCCGGGCTGTACTGGATCTCCATGCGACCGTGCTCGAGCGAGTGGACGATGTCGAGTTCCTTCGGCATTTCCCTGTAGGCGCCGTCTGCCTGCTGGTAGGGCGGTTCGACGTGGTTGCCGCTGGTGGGTGGGTTCGTCCCGTAGTTGGGCGTCGGCGCCGTCGGCGGAATGTGTGCGCTCCCCTCGTTTGGGAGGTTGAGACGAAGATCGCAGCCGGCCTTCTCGGCAGTCTTCTCCAGGTCCGTGGACTTCGACGACGACGGTGTGGTCCCGGCCCTGGTGTCGGGCTGGATCCCGTTGGTGGAGCCGGTCGACTGGACGATGTGCGCTTTGCCGCCGTCGTTCTTGTTGGATGCGGAGACGATGATCGCCACGATCCCCGCCAGCACCGCAAGCCCGACGATCCCCGCCAGCCCGTAGCCGACCATCAGCCGCCGCCGCTCGGACCCCGCCTGCTCTTTCTCGCGCTCCTGCCGGGCCTGGCGGAGCCGCTCCCTCTCTTCCTCCCTGCGATTCGCCATCTGAGGCCAGCCAGTTTACTCAGAGGGACTCTGCCAAGTCGCCCGTGGCGCCGCGCCGCCGCTCCCAGGGCCGCGCCGCTCGCAGGGCGCCGAGCACCGCGCGGGTGGCCGGAGCCCGGTTGAGGGCGTAGAAGTGGATGCCGGGAACGCCGGCGACCAGCAGCTCCGAGCACTGCTGCGCCGCGTAGGCGACGCCGAGCTCGAACTCGGCTCGTTCGTCCCCCCCGGCGGCGCGGAAGGCTCGCTCGAGCCGGCTCGGGATCGAGGCGTCGCAGAGCTTGCAGATCCGCTCTGTCTGGGCGAAGCTCGCCACCGGGATCACGCCGGCCAGGATCGGTACGTCTACGCCCGCGGCCCGCGCTGCCGCGACGAAGTCGAAGTAGACCTGGTTGTCGAAGAAGAGCTGGGTGATCAGGAAGGACGCCCCCGCCTCCACCTTCGTCTTCAGGTACGCGAGGTCGGTCTCCAGGTCGGGCGCCTCGGGGTGGACCTCGGGGAAGCAGGCGCCGCCCACGGTGAAGTCCCAGCCCGAGCCGATGAACGCGGTCAGCTCGGCGGCGCTGCCAAGCCCCCCCTCCGGCTGGACGAAGTCCTCCTGGCCGCGGGGCGGGTCGCCGCGCAGCGCAAAGACGTTCTCGATCCCCGCAGCGGCGATCCGGTCCAACGTCGCCCCCAGGCCCTCGGCGGTCTCGCCGACGCAGCTCAAGTGCGCCATCGTCTCGTAGCCGAGGTCGTCCTTCAGCGCCCGGGTGATCTCGACCGTCCCCTCGCGGGTCGAGCCCCCGGCGCCGTAGGTCACCGAGACGAAGTCGGGGTTCAGCTCGCGCAGCGAGCGCGCCGTCGCAAACAGCGCCTCGGTCGCCTCCGCCGTCTTCGGCGGGAAGAGCTCGACCGAGAAGGTAGGCCCTTTGGCGGCAATGATCTCGTCTATGCGCACCCGCGGAGGGTAGCCGCCCCCGGACGCGGGAGCGCCGCCGCGAGATCGCCGGCGATGATCAGCGCGGCGGTGCGGGAGCGGAAGCGGCGGCGCCTGGCCCTGCCCGTTCCTGGAAGAAGGCCTGGATGTCCTCGAGCCGTTTGCCCTTGGTCTCCGGGACGAACTTCCAGCAAGCAGGCGAGGGAGCCCGATGCAGCCGTAGGGCCAGAAGGCGCCGTACAGGGCATTGCGGACGCGCCAATTACCGGACTTTGCGGGAACGTATTCGTCGCCCCCCTAGCGCTGCCGCGGGGCACGCGCTACTTTCGCTCTGCGACTGGGAGAGACAGGATCCGCGGAAGCCCAGCGGAACACCGTCTCGAAGGTGGCGCGACGAGCTTCACGTGCGAAGGCTACGCGCGGGGCAGGCGACGAGCGTCATCCTCGGTCGCGTTTTTCGTTCTCCGAGGCGGTCCTGTCCGACCGCTCGCTTAGCGTCCGGCCCCGGCCGTCGAGTTCCTGCCCCTCGACCGCCGCGCGTGCCGGGGCGCACCCCCGGGAGCTGGGCGTCGCCGCGAGACCCGGATGGCCGCCGCGACTAGCCCGCCCGCTCCCGCTGTCCGCAGACCCGCTTGCCTGTGCGAGGATGGCCGGCGATGAGCGCCGGGCTTCGTTACGAACGGGTTGGCGCCGCGGCGGTTCTCACGATCGACCGGCCCGAGCGCCGCAACGCGGTCGACGCCGCCGCCGCGGCGCGGTTCCGTGAGGGACTGCGTGACTTCGAGGCCGACCCGGAGGCCCGGGTCCT
Organism: uncultured Solirubrobacterales bacterium; assembly: GCA_963812905.1. Taxonomy (GTDB): domain Bacteria; phylum Actinomycetota; class Thermoleophilia; order Solirubrobacterales; family 70-9; genus VRUE01. The sequence continues at coordinate 1,439,825 of CAWEWY010000003.1, read as the reverse complement.
GGTCCTCACCGGCGCCGGCGGCGCCGCCTTCTGCGCTGGCGCCGACCTGAAGGCGATGGATCTAGACGTCGACCATCCCGACGGGCCGATGGGGCCGACCCGCCTCACTCCCTCCAAGCCCGCGATCGCCGCGGTCGACGGCTGGTGCCTGGCGGGGGGCGTGGAGCTGGCGCTGTGGTGCGATCTCCGCATCGCCACGCCGTCATCCACCTTCGGCCTCTTCGAGCGGCGCTGGGGCGTGCCCCTGGTCGACGGCGGCACCCAGCGCCTACCACGGATAGTCGGCATGGGCAGGGCGTTGGAGCTGATCCTCACCGGCCGCCCGGTCGAGGCCTCCGAGGCGCTGCGGATCGGCCTCGTCAACGAGGTGGTCGACCCCGGCAAGCACCTGGAGCGGGCGCTGGAGCTGGCCGAGCGGATCGCCAGCTTCCCGCAAGAGACGATGCTCGCCGACCGCCAAGCAGCAATCGAAGGCTTCGGCCTCCCCCTAGACGAGGGCATAGCTTTGGAGCACAAGCTCGGCCGAGAGACTCTCCACGTCGCGGTCGAGGGAGCCTCTCGCTTCGCCGCAGGCGAGGGTCGCCACGGCGAGGGCGTCTGAACGGAAGTCCGGGGAGGGGCGGAACGTCTTGTACTTTTTCGCGAACCCCCTTAGAGCGCCAGCAAACGCCGCCCCTCGAAAAAGTTAAGTGGAGCCCCTCCCCGGACTTCCGCCCGTTGTCACCCGCCGCATCTCCTCCTCGGCCTCCTCCGGCCCCAGGTAGGGCATCAGCACGGCGAAGACGAGGTCGGGGAGGATGCGCTGCAGCTCGGGGCCGCGGCCGGCGCGGATCTCGTCGAAGATCATCGCGGTCGCCCCGCCGATCGCGAAGCGAGCGGTGTCCGGCGGCAGCTCCTCGCCCTGGCTGGAGTAGTCGCGCCCTTCCTCGAGGAAGGGGGTGAAGCGGGCGAGAGCCGCCCGGTAGCGCGCCCGGGCGTCGTCGCCCGCGGCGGTCACCTCGACCATCGCCATCCTCGCGATGTCAGCCTCGGCGGCGAGCAGCTCGGCAAGGGCGCCGATACCGGCGGCGATCCGCTCGGGCCACGGCTCCCCGGCGGCGGACTCGAAGGCGCTGGTGACGTGGGCGACTAGGACGTCGATCACCGCGTCGTAGGCCTCGAGGAAGCAGGTCTCCTTGTCGTCGAACAACTCGTAGAAGGTTGCACGCGAGACCCCGGCGACCTCGATCACGTCGGTCACCGTCGTCGCCTCGTAGCCTTTCGCCGCCGCCACCCGGACCATCGCCTCCAGCATCCGCTCGCGTTGCGAACGGACTACGTAGGCGCGGGGAAGGCCGTGACGGCCGCTCGGCAGGCGCTCTGGATTCGATGTGGGGGGCGAATCCATCTCAACTCAATGTAGGGCAGCGATGGCGCCGTGTCCAACGCCACTCGCGTTCCCGTTGCGACCCTGTCCACGGCGTCCAGCCGGCGCTTGCCGACACCTACGTCGCGGCCCATTGGAGGCGCTGGGAAGCGGGTCAGATCCGCGCGGCCTGCATCTCGGCCTCAGCGACCTCTGAGCCGAAATAGGGCAGCACCGCGAAGTACATGAACTCGGGCAGCAGCTCGCGGAAGCCCTCGGTTGCACCCGTCGCCAGCCGCGCGTGGACGATCGCGTGAATGCCGGCGACGATGCCCTCCGGTGCAATCGGGGGCGGCGATTCGCCCTCACCCGGGACGTCGCGCGCCGAATCGATGAAATCGGCAACTCGTTTCATCGTCTCGGCCCGTCTTTCGAGCGCCTCGGACCCCGCAGCGTGGACCTCGACGATCAGCGCGCGACCAACGTCCGGCTCCCTGTCGAGCGCCTCCAGAAACGCCCCGAGGCCGGCACGCAGCTTCCCCTGCCAGGCCTCCTCCGGTGCCGCCGCCGCTGTCGTCGACGCCTCCAAGCGCGCCACCCCGAGGTCGAACGCCTCCAGGTAGCAGGCGTCCTTGTCGGGAAAGTTGTCGTAGAAGGCCTGGCGGTAGAGGCCGGTCCGCGCGAGCACGGTACGCACCGAGGTGCCGTCGTAGCCACTCGACCCGACCGCATCGAGCATCCCCTCCAGGATCCTTTCGCGCTTGGCTGAAGTCACCGGTTTGATTGTGGGAGCGTCGGGGAAGACCATCCCCGTGGCGCCGATTCCCTCGGCCCCCGCCAGGACTTTGGGTGCGGCTTGTTTTCCCATCCGATCTTTCCTCTGCTCGATCAGGGGAACAGGTTGTCTGGACCTCGGTACTTTAACGGTATCTCACCCATACGTCCAGATTGGAATCGGAAACCGCCGGGGGTACCCTGGCTCGCGTGGCCGATCGCACTCCCCAAGCGGCAAGAGCCCTGCCCGGGAGGCACTCCCTCTCGCGTGAGTTCATCGTCGAGCACCAGCGCGCGCGCATCGTCTCCGCCCTCGCCGAGGAGACGGTCGAGAAGGGCTACCGGGCGGTCACGGTCTCCGACATCGTCCGCCGCGCCGGCATCGCCCGCAACACCTTCTACGAAAACTTCTCCTCCAAGGAGGACTGCTTTCTCTCTGCCTCGGAGTACGCGGTCGAGTCTGCGCTGCGCAGCGTCACCGACGCCGCTGCCAAGGTCGACGCCTGGCCCGACAAGGTCGCCGCCGGGATCGCCGCCTTCCTCCACTACGTAGCCAGCGAGCCGGCACTCGCACGCACCTGCATCGTCGAGGCCCTCTCTGCGGGCCCCCCCGCGGTCGAGCGCTACGAGCGCTCGATCCAGGCCTTTGTGCCCCTCTTCCAGCTGGGCCGCAAGGTCTCGGCAAAGGGCGGGAAGTTGCCGGAGACCCTCGAGGAGACGATCGTCGGAGGGATCTTCTGGATCCTCTACCAGCGCATAATCATGGGTCAGGTCGGGCAGATCGAGGGCCTTCTCGGCGAGCTCGTCGAGTTCTCGCTCACTCCATATCTAGGCGCTGAGGTCGCCAAGCGGGTGGCTGCCGAAGCGCCCTCCCCGCCCGCCACCGGTTAGGCCAGGGCTGGGGACTGGTACCGCAGTCGATGTCGGTGCGGTGATGCCCTATTTGGGTATGGAAGCGTCGCTAACTGAGCTTGCACGGGGTTTTACACCGCTAGCGCGGTATCGTCGCGATGTGGCCAAAAAACGCACCCCCGCGGAGCGGGGCGAGCCAACCGACAGCGCCGAGGACTACCCGCCCGAGCTGGCGCGCCTACCGCCCGGTCGCCACGGCCTGCCGCGCGAGTTCGTCACCCACAACCAGCGCGAGCGGCTGATCGCCGGGCTCGCCGAGGCGGTCGCGGAAAACGGCTACTCGGGTACGACGATCGCTCACATCACCCGTCACGCGGCGGTTTCCCGCCGCACCTTCTACGAGCACTTCTCCAGCAAGGACGAGTGTTTCGTGGCCGCCTATGACACGGTGATGGCGGAGTTGCGCGAGCGCGTCTCCGAGGGCTTCGAGGAAGCGAGCGACTGGCCGCACGCGGTGCGCTCCGGGATCGGCGCGATGCTCGCCTTTCTCGCTGCCGAGCCCCAGCTCGCCCGCCTCAGCATGGTCGAGGCGCTGGTCGCCGGCCCGGTCGTGATCGAGCACTACGACGCCGCGATCCAGAGCTTCGTCCCGTATTTCCAGAGCGGGCGCGAGGGTCGCCCGCCGGAGGTCCTCGCCCGCCTCTCCCCGACCACCGAGGAGGCGCTCGTCGGCGGCATGGTCTCGCTGATCTCCCGCCGCATCATCGCCGGCAAGGCGGAGGACCTCGAAGAGCTCCTTCCCGACCTGGTCGAGTTCACCCTCACCCCGTATCTGGGCAGCAAGGAAGCCGCCAAGATCGCCCAGGAGAAGGACTGAACCTCTAGAGTTCGCGATTGGGTACGTGTAGTTCTCAATCCGCGAAGCCAGGGAGGGCCCTTGAAGCGAGCAGGCCGGCGGCTGACCTACGCCAACGTCGTCTCGACCCTTGCGCTCTTCGTCGCCGTGGGCGGAGCCGGCGCCCTTGCGGCGGGCCAGCTGGCCCCCAAGTCGGTGGGGGAGCGGCAGCTGCGGCACGGCGCCGTGACCGCCGAAAAGCTGCGCAAGAACGCGGTGATCGCGCCCAAGATCAAGGCGCTCGCGGTCAAGCAGGGCAAGCTTGCGGACGGTGCGGTGAGCACGGCCAAGCTCGCGAACGGTGCGGTGGGCGGCGAACAGCTCGCGGACGGGGCAGTCGGCACCGACAATGTCGCCAACGGCGCGGTCACCGGCGCGAAGGTCGACGAGCCGAGCCTGGGGCAGGTCCCCAGTGCGGCGAAAGCCGACTTCGCCACCGGCGCCGAGTCCGCGAACCCGGTCCTCTTTGCTCACGTCAACATCGGTGGCGACGTCGACGTCGCGAACTCGAAGGGAATCGGTCCCGGGGATGTGAAAGTGGTGAGCCCGGGTGTCTACTGCGTAACCGTCCCCGGCTTCAACCCACGCGGCGCGCAGGTGACAGCCCAGTTTGAAACCGGCGGGACCGGCGTCGTCGCGGCGTACGTCAGGGTCGGTGGGACCGTCTCCTGCGCGGTGCCGGGGGTGGAGGTGGAGACTTTCGCCGAACCCAAAAAACCCGAAAAAGAGCCCTTCTACATAGCGCTCTACAAGTAGGGAGTAAGGCCTGCCACAGCTTCACAGTTGCCACCAGGCCCAGCCCAAGTGCACTGAGAAATTTGATCGATCTGTGTTAGCGTACCCGCCCATCTCGAGTCATAGTCGAGAAAAGCATGGGCCGATTCGGCGGGCGCGCACCTCGTTCAGCGAAAGGCACGACGAGGTGTCCAGCCTGCGCCAGCGGCGCCTTGCCGGAATCCTCTTCCTCGCCAACCTCGCCATCGGCCTCGTCTCGGCGGCCATCATCGGCCCCGTCAACAACTGGCAGCTGGAATTCTCGACCTTCCAGTGGGTCTGCCTCGGTTTCGCCTTCGGGCTCTCATGGCTGTGCCTCCTGATCGCTGCCGACTTCGCGCACTGGGCAGGAGGCGTCGTGCGCCGGGCAGGCAGCGCCATCGCCAGCGCGCTCTCCGAAGACGGCAAGGCCGATGAACCCGAGGATCCGGGGCCGGAAATCGAACGCCTCGACCCCCACCGCAAGTACTTCTATTACTGCGGAGTGTGGTCGAACCTCATCTCCCTGGCACTGTTGACGGAGCTGACCGGCGGCCTGGCGGAGTCGCCGTTCGTCGCCCTCTACATCGCCTTTGTGCTGACCGGCCAGCAGCTGAGCCGGTTCAGGCGGCAGACCTTCTGGATGCTCGTCACCGGAGTCGTCGTCACGGCCCTGATGATCGTCCTGGGGCCGTACGCGAGCGCTCCGGCCGTCGCCGCCCCTCACGGGCTGACGATCACGGTGGTCGCCCTCGCCCTCGCCGCGGGCGCGCTGCACAACTACATGGAGAAGCCAGAAAATTACTTGATCAAAAAGCACGTGCGGCCGCCCACGCGGGCGCGCATCTATTTAGACGGCAGGATGGCCTGGCGTTTCACCTTCCTGGAGAACATCCATCGGCAGGACCCTTTTCTGGCCACCTCCGCCATGCCCGCCGCCGCGATGAACGCAGATGGGGATTTCCCGGAGGGCCTGAAAGAGAAATTCGAGGAGTACCTTGGGGTCATGCTGGACGCAACCGGCTGGCAGGTCGAGTCCACCTGGCCGAACCGGTGCGCCCGCAGCTTCGTCGTGAATCTGCGGGTCGTGTCGGGCGCTGCGGATTGACCTTCGCCTACCTCGACAGCCCTCGCCCGATCGCCCTCGCGCACCGCGGCGGCAGCACGGCCGGGGAGAACGGGTTGGCTGCCTTCGAGGCCGTCGAGCGCCTCGGCTTCCGCTATATCGAGACCGACGTGAGGACGACGCAGGACGGCGTCCCCTTCGTCTTTCACGACGAGGACGTGCGCCGGATGACCGGCGTCGATGGCTCGGTGGGTGAGATGGCGGCCTCCGAGCTCGAGCGACTCTCGCTGCCGAGCGGGGGTTCCATCCCGACCCTGGCCGCGGCGCTTGAGGGCTTTCCGCGGATGCGCTTCAACATCGACCTCAAGGACGACGCGGCGGTCGGCGCGGTGGCGAGCCTGCTCGGCCGGGTGGACGCGCTTGACCGGGTCTGCCTCACCTCCTTCTCGGATCGGCGAATCGCCGCCGCCCGCCGCCTGCTCGGCGACGAGCTCTGCACCGGGCTCGGCGTCGGCGGCGCGCTCGCCGTCGGCGCGCGCTCGATCCTGCCCTGGGGCGGGGTGGCGCGGCCCCGCGGCCCCGCCGTCGCCCAGGTCCCGTTTCGCTGGCGCGGCATCCGGCTGGTGAGCCGCAGGGTCGTCAACCGCGCCCATGCCGACGGGCTCGCGCTTCACGTGTGGACCCTCAATGACCGGGCGGAGATCGAAGCGGCGCTCGAGGCCGGGGTCGATGGGGTGATGTCCGACCGGCCCGAGCTGCTCAAGGACGTCCTCGTCGCCCGCGGCCTCTGGCAGCCGCAGGGCTAGAGGCACCAGCCGGCCGCTTGCCCGAGCTTGCGGAGCCGCTCTGTAAGGATGTTGGGACTGGCCTGTGGCAGGCCGGTGCGCAGGTCCGTGAAGCGCTTTGATCCCAGCAGCAGTTCACGCACAACCAGCAGCGACCAGCGCTCTCCGACTACGTCGAGGGCGTGGGAAGGAGGTCGGGCGATGACCGCCGGGGCCGCAAGCAGCAGGACACAAACCGAAGACCGCACCCGCTGGATGGCGCTCTACGTGCTCTGCGCGGGGATGCTGATGATCGTCCTCGACGTGACCATCGTCAACGTCGCCCTGCCGACGATCCAGGACAGCCTCGACTTCTCCCAGAGCAGCCTCGCCTGGGTCGTCAACGCCTACCTGATCCCCTTCGGCGGCCTGCTGCTGCTGGCCGGCCGGCTCGGCGACCTGCTCGGGCAGCGGCGCATGTTCCTGATCGGCCTCGGGGTCTTCACCGCGGCCTCGCTGCTCTGCGCCGCCGCCGAGAACCAGGCGATGCTGATCGGCGGCCGCTTCTTCGCCGGGGTAGGCGGGGCGATGGCCTCGGCCGTGATCCTCGGCATGATCGTGACCATGTTCCCGGAGCCGCGGGAGCAGGCGAAAGCGATCGGCGTCTACGGCTTCGTCGCCTCGGCCGGCGGCTCGATCGGCCTGCTCCTCGGCGGCGCGCTGACCCAGGCGATCAGCTGGCACTGGATCTTCATCATCAACCTGCCGATCGGCATCGCCACCGCCTACGGCGCCCTGCGCCTGGTCGACGGGCGGCCCGGGATCGGCTTCAAGGCCGGCGCCGACATCCCCGGCGCGGCACTGATCACCAGCTCGCTGATGCTCGGCGTCTACACCATCCTCGGCATCGGCGAGCACGGCTGGGGCTCGGCCCAGACGCTGGTGCTGGGCGCGGTCTCGTTCGCTCTCGGCGCCGCCTTCGTCGCCCGCCAGGCGCGGATCGAGAACCCGCTGATGCCGCTGCGGCTCTTTCGCTCGCGCAACGTCGCCGGCGCCAACGCGATCCAGTCGCTGCTGGTCGCCGGCATGTTCGGCATGTTCTTCCTCGGCGCGCTCTACCTGCAGCGGATCCTCGGCTACGACGCGCTCCAGGTCGGCCTCGCCTTCCTGCCGGCGACGATCGTGATGGGCACGCTCTCGCTCGGCTTCTCGGAAAAGCTGATCATGCGCTTCGGCCCGAAGACCACCCTGATCCCGGGCGTGATCGCGGTCGGCGCCGGCCTGCTGCTCTTCGCCCGCACCCCGGTCGACGGCACCTACCTAATCGACCTCCTAGCCCCGATGCTGCTGGTCGGCCTCGGCGTCGGCACCGCCTTCCCCTCGCTGATGACGCTGGCGATGTCAGGCGCGACGCCGGAGGACTCGGGCCTCGCTTCCGGCCTGGTCAACACGAGCATGCAGGTGGGCGGCGCGATCGGCCTCGCGGTGCTGGCGACGCTGGCGACCGAGCGGACAGACAGCCAGCTCGCCGCCGGCGCTTCGCACCTTGCCGCGCTCAACTCCGGCTACCACCTCGCCTACATCGTCGGCGCGGCCCTGGTCGCGATCGCCACCGTGGTTGCGGTGACGGTTTTGAAACCGGTGCCAATGCCGAGCCACGAGATGGCACCGGCCGAGGCGAACCCCGAGCACGAGCGCGACCCTGCCTTCTCCGAGGCCTGAGCTCTGCGTTCCACCGGAACGGGTCAGCGGGGGAGTCTGCCGAGACGGCGTTCGATGAAGCGGCGCTCGATCGGGTTGGTTGTCAGTTCAAGCGCCCGCTGGTAGGACTCCGCTGCCTCGCCGAGTCGCCCGAGTCGCCGCAGCAGGTCGGCGCGCGCCGTGTGCAGTGGCTGGTACCCGTCGAGCCCGTCGATCTCCTCGATCAACTCCAGGCCCCGCTCCGGCCCCTCGCACATCGCCACGGCGACGGCTCGGTTGAGCTCGACCACGGGGCTCGGGGCGATCTCCAAGTGCCAGGCGTAGAGGCGGGCGATCCGCTCCCAGTCGGTCTCCGCCGCGCTCCCCGCTTCGGCGTGGACGGCGGCGATCCGGGCCTGGATCGTGTACGGCCCGGCCGGGCCTCCAGCCGCCGCCTCGCGCGAGAGCTCGAGGCCCTCGGCGATCCGCTCTCGGTCCCAGAGCCTCCGGTCCTGGTCTTCGAGCAGAACCGCTTCGCCGCTCTCGTCGACCCGCGCTTCGCGCCTCGCGTCGGTGAGCAGCATCAGCGCCAGCAGGCCGCGCGCCTCCGGCTCGCGCGGCAGCATCGCGACCAGGGAACGGGTGAGGCGGATCGCCTCGCCGCTCAGCTCGGTCCGCACCAGCTCCTCGCCGCTGCCCGCCAGGTAGCCCTCGTTGAAGACCAGGTAGAGGGTGGCCAGCACCGCCGGCAGCCGCTCCGGCATCTGCTCGGCTACCGGCACCTCGTAGGGGATCCTGTTGGCGGCGATCTTGCGCTTGGCGCGGACGATGCGCTGCGCCATCGCGGCTTCGCCGCTGAGGAAGGCGCGGGCGATCTCGGCCGTGCCGAGGCCGCCGAGGCTGCGCAGGGTGAGGGCGACGCGGGCCTCGATTGCCAGGGCCGGGTGGCAGCAGGTGAAGATCAGCCGCAGCCGGTCGTCCTCGATCTCGCCGATCCGCTCGCCCGGGCTGGCCTCGGGCTCGGCGTGAAGCGCTTCCAGCCGCTCCAGGGCCGCGACCTTGTCGCGCAGCACGCCCTCGCGCCGCAGGCGGTCGATCGCCTTGTTCCGCGCGACCTGGGTGATCCAGGCGCCCGGGTTGGACGGCACGCCCTCGGCCGGCCAGCGTTCCAGAGCGACGACGAAGGCCTCCTGCACGGCCTCTTCGGCGACGTCGAAGTCACCGGTGACGCGGATCAGCGTCGCGACCGCCCGCCCGGACTCGTGCCGGAAGGTGCGGTCGACGACGCTCTCGCCCTCCGCCGCTACGAGGCCTCCGCCTTCTCGATCAGTTCCTTGCCGCCCGTGACCATCGGCCGGATTTCGACGTGGTTGCTGGTGAAGGGGATCTTCTTCGCCCAGGCGAGCGCCTCGTCGAGGTTCTCGACGTCGATTATCCAGAAGCCCGAGAGCTGCTCCTTGGTCTCGGCGAAGGGGCCGTCGGTGACGAGCGGCTCGCCCTCGCTGTAGTGCACCGTGGTGCCGGTGGCGCGCTCCTGCAGGCCGGCACCGGTGACCATGGCGCCCGCCTCGGTCAGCTCGGCGTTGAACCGACCCATCTCGGCGAGGTTTTTCTTCACCTCGTCGGGGGCGATCTCCTCCCAGGGACGCTCCTCGGCGATCAAAGCAAGCATGAATTGCATCTCGGTTCCTCCTGTTTCGTGAGCGGCGCCGATCGCCGCTCTCACCCTAACGACGAACGAAACCCACCCAGATCGACACCCGGACCAGATTTCTTCGGCTGACTTCGTCTTTTGGGGCGCCTATGCGACCAAAAAGGCGAAGTCAGCGACTTCTAGGTTGGGAGGACGCCGCGCAGGGCGTGGGACATCTGGACGGGGTCTTCCAGTTGCGGGTAGTGGGCCAGCTCGGGGAGTTCGGTGACCGGGACGCTCGGCGAAGCTCTCGCAGCGCTGCCAGGACCGCGGTCGTCGCGACTGGGTCCTGCAGTCCCCAGGCGAGGTTGAGCTCGCCGGGCCACTCGCGGATCGCGCCGTGCCAGCGCCCGGCGTGCTCTTCGCGCTGGTCCATGTAGGAGATCGTGCGGTGGCCGAGGGTGCGGCCGCCGTTGTGGCAGACCAGCGACCACTGGTCGGTGGCCTCCACCTCGCTCAGCGGGTGCGCGGCGGAGAAGACCGAGCCGAACTGGTGGCGGAAGACGCGCTCGCTGGAGAGCCTGGCGACGAGCGGGCCGAGGCGGCTGCGCAGCGCCCGCTGCGCCGGCGTCGGGCTGGCCGCCTCCAGCACCATGCTGCCGTTGAAGAGGACGATCCCGGCGACCTCCATCTCCAGCCGGCCCTCGAGGTCGCGCGCCATCAGCTCGTTGGCGACCGAGGTGCCCATGTCGTGGGCGACGACGAAGATCGGGCGCCCGCCGCCGTGGCGCCGCACCAGCTCCTCGGCCAGGTCGGCCTGCCAGAAGAGGCTGTAGTCGTGCTCGCGTGGCTTCGCGGAGAGGCCGAAGCCGAGGAAGTCGAAGGCGAGCACGTTGCGCCTCCGCATCTGCTCCAGCAGCAGCCGCCAGTCATAGGAGCTGGAGGGAAAGCCGTGCAGGAGGAGCAGCAGCGGGCCCTCTCCCTCCTGGCGGAAGACGTGTATCCCGCAGCCCCGGAACTCCTCGTTTGAGCCGCGTGCCTCCCAGGCGTGAACCCGTTTGGTCAGCGCATCCGACATCGATCGCACCCCGCCGGGGTCAATCTCCGAAGCGCTTGACGAAGTCGAGAGCCTTCTCGGCAACCTCGCGCCAGCCATGGTCGATCGTCAGCGAGTGGCCGCGGTTCGGCATTTCGACGTGCTCGGTGACGCCCGGGTTGCGGCTCTGCTTTTTGTAGGCGGCCCTGCTCATCGCCGGCGGCACCGCGTGGTCGTCCTCGCCGGTGAAGATCAGCAGCGGCCCGCGCTCGGGGCTCTTCGCGTCGGCCCTGGTCTCGGCGCCGGGGTTGAAGTTGGCAAACGCCGCTTGGAAGATCGGCTTGCCGGGGGCGGCAACGTGGAACTCCTCGTAGAGCTTGCGCGCCTCGTCCTCGGGGACCGCGTTGGCCCAGCCATAGCGGAACTGGTCGAAGCTGAGCGTCACGGCGCGGCCGTGGTTGAGTGGGTTGCCCAGGACCGGCAAGGTGGTCCGGATTGCCGCGAGCGGCAGCGGCAGCACGCCTTTGAACGGGGCCGGGTCGACCGCTGCCGAGGCGACCGAGAGGCCGCGCCCGGCGAGGATCTGGGCGATCAGGCCGCCGAAGGAGTGGCCGACGATCGCCGGCTTGCGGTCGAGCTCGCCGATCGCCTCGGCGAAGTGGTCCGCGACCTGGACCACCCCCTTGCCGGCGAAGGCTTCGGGGTTGGCCCGCGCTGCCTCTACCGTCTCCGGATCGTCGGGCCAGCCGGGCGCCAGCGGCGCAAAGCCGGCCTCCTCGAAGAGGTCCATCCAGCGCTGCCAACTGCTCGGCAGCAGCCAGAGGCCGTGGATGAAGACGACCGGTGGCCTGGCGCTCGCGTTTGCCTTCTCGATCTGCGCTGCCTCACCCTGCGTGACCGTCGTCATCTCCTCACCTTCCGGGTAGGCGTGGTTGCGATCAGCCAGTGTATGGATGAGTGGCGTCAGCCAGGCTCGGACGGCCGCAGGCGGAGGAGCTCCGCGCCCTCAGCCGGCCGCTTCTGCCCGCTTGAGGCCGCCGCGGGCCCAGAGGGCGAAGAGGATCGGCAGGGTGACGGCGATCGCGAAGGCGAGGGCGACGACGACCGGTTCGCCGGAGATGAAGCCCCGCCCGGCCTCGAGCAGGGCGGTGACCGGGTTGACCGAGGCGACCGCGTGGATCCAGCCGCTGAGCAGGCTCGAGCGGCACGTAGACCGGCGCCAGGAAGAGGATCAGGAAGACGGGGAACTGCATCAGCGGGCCGCCCTGGATCGAGCGGACGCGCATCGCCACCCCGGCGGCCCACATCGTCGCCGCCAGGTTGGTCAGCACGGCGAGCCCGTAGAGGCCGAACAGTTCGACCCCGGCGCCGCCGACCTCCATCCCCGCGACCAGGGCGATCGCCGTCAGCACCGTCCAGGTGACGACGGCGCGGGTGAGGGCGGCGAGCGCGTAGCCGGCGACGATCCCGTTGCGGTTGGCGGCGGCGAGCAGGTAGCGGTTGGCGAAGCCGATCTCGAAGTCGCGGGCGATCGCGAAGCCGGTGAAGACGCCGCCGAAGGCCGCCGACTGGAGCAGGACGAAGACGAACTGGAAGGCGGTGTAGCCGTTGGGGAAGTCGAAGCCGGGGGTGTTGGCGATCGCCGAGAGGCCGCCGGCGAAGGCGACGAAGAAGAAGAGCGGGAAGACCACCGCGGGCAGCAGGAAGGCCGGGTTGCTGACGAAGTTGTGGACGCTGCGCCAGGCGACCGCGAGCGCGACCGCGCGGAAGCCGGCCGGCCGGGGAGCTTCGCGGCCGCCGCTCACGTCCGCACCAGCCGGGTCTTCGAGCGCGCTCGTGGCTCGCCAGCATGCCGACCGCCAGCACCGCCGCGGCGATGCCGAAGCCCAGCGCCAGCGCTCCCAGGTCCCAGCCTTCGAAGAGCAGCGAGCGGAACGCCTCGAGCAGGTAGGTGACCGGGTTGGCGGTGGCGACCGCGCGGAACCAGTCGGTCTGGATCAGGTCCAGCGGCAGCGCCATCGCGGAGATGAAGAGGAAGACGAAGAAGACCGGGAAGAGGCTCTGCACCGCCTCGCCGGAGCCGGTGCGCAGCGCGGCGAAGAGGCCGATCGAGCCGAAGCCGACGGTGATCGAGACCGCGAGGGCGACGATCGTCAGCGCCCCGGCCAGGCCGGTCGTCAGTTCGGCGCCCGCGATCAGGCCCACCGTCAGGTAGGTCACCGCCTGCACGAGGCCGAGCACGACGGCGCCGGCGAGCAGGCCGCTGAGCAGGGCGGTGCCGCGCAGCGGCGTCAGCGCCATCCGGTTGAGGAAGCCGGTCTCGATGTCGCGGGCGAGGTCGGTGCCGGCGTTCATCACCGAGAACAGCGCGCCCTGCATGAACGGCACGGCGAGCGCGAAGGTGAGGTAGGAGTCGGTCGGGAAGCCGGGCAGGCTGGTCGTGTCCCTGAGCCCGCCCGAGTTGACCGCGAGCAGGAAGAGCGGGAAGACGAGCGCCGGCACGATCTGCGCCGGCTGGCGCAGGGTGCGCAGCACCGAGCGCCGGGCGAGCTGCCCGACCTGGGTGCGCAGGCGAGAGCGGCTCATGCGCCGCCCACCGCCGCCTGCTTCTCCTCGTCCGCCTCCTCCTCGACCTCCTCCTCGGCGCCCTCGAGCGAGCGGCCGGTCTTGGCGAGGAAGACGTCGTCGAGCGAGGGGGCGTGCAGCTGCAGGCGCTCGATCGCGATCCCCTCGGCGTCGAGCGCGCGGACGACCTCGGCGAGCTGGGCCTCGCCGCCCTCCAGCCTCGCCGCCGCTCCCAGCGGCGAGCCGGCGGCGCTCGCGCCGAAGCGCGCCAGCACCGCGGCGAGGCGCTCGCGCTCGGCCGGGTCGCGCGGCACCGCTTCGACCGTCGGCCGGCCGATCTCGGCCTTCAGCTCGGCCGGCGTCCCCTCGGCGACGATGTGGCCGTGGTCGATGATCCCGACCCGGCCGGCGAGCGCGTCGGCCTCCTCCAGGTACTGCGTCGTCAGGAAGACGGTGACCCCCTCCTCGGCGGCGAGCCGCGCCGACCTCGTCCCAGAGCGCGGTGCGGCTCTGGATGTCGAGACCCGTGGTCGGCTCGTCGAGGAAGAGGATGCTGGGACGGTGGGCGAGGGCCAGAGCCAGGTCGAGTCGCCGTTTCATCCCGCCCGAGTAGCCGCCCACCCTGCGATCGGCCGCCTGCGAGAGGCCGACCCGCTCCAGCAGCTCCTGCCCGCGCTCGGCCCGCTCGGCCTTGGAGCAGGCCGTGCAGGGCGGTCTGCAGGCGCATGTGCTCGCGTGCTGTGAGCAGCGGGTCGAGGGCCGCCTCCTGCAGGGCGGCGCCGATCGAGGCCCGCACCAGCGGCCCCTCGGCGACGATGTCGTAGCCGGCCACGCGCGCGGTGCCCGCGGTCGGCGGCAGCAGCGTGGTCAGCATCAGCACCGTGGTCGACTTGCCGGCGCCGTTGGGGCCGAGGAAGCCGTAGATCTCGCCCGCCTCGACCCGCAGGTCGATCCCGTCGACCGCCCGCGGCCCGTTCTTGAACTCGCGCACGAGCCCCTCGACCTCGATGCCCATGCCCGTTCGCCCCTCGACCGCCATCGCCCCGGCAGGCTAGCTAAGCGCCACCCCCGGCGAACTGCATCAACTTCTAGGCCTGCCAGGCGTGGAAGTCGATGCAGTTCGGACTGGTTGCTTTTTTCATAGGATCGGCGGGTGAAGCCCGTGACCGTTTCAGTCGCCGTGCCGCAGCCGATCGAGGAGGTCTACGACTTCCTCGACGTGCTCGTCAACCACGAGGCCTTCCTCGACCATTTTCTCGTCGACTGGAAGTTCTCGGGCCCCTCGCGCGGCGTCGGCGCAAAGGCCGAGGCGCGGGCGAGCGCGCCGATGTCGCAGGACTGGACGGACTTCGAGGTGGTCGAGGCGGAGCGCCCGAAGCGAATCGTCGAGGAGGGGGTCGGGCTGAAGGGGAAGCGCCGGACCCGCGGCACCTACCGGCTCGAGCCGCTGCCGGACGGTGGGACCGAGATCTCCTTCGAGCTCGCCTGGATCGAGGCGGCCCGGGCCGAAAGCCTGATCCCGCCGATTACCCGTGCCTTCCTCAAGCGGCCGAACGGCAAGGCGATGCGCCGGCTCGCCAAGCTGCTGGCAGAGCGCTGAGCCCCTCGCTCAGGCGGGCGTTGCCGTGGGCGTGCGGAAGAGCTCTGCCGACGGGATCCCGATGACCTCGCCTTCGAAGCGCTTCTCGCTTGCCGTAGACGACCCAGGTGGTGTCGATTTCGCCGATGTCGAGGTCGAGGCGCAGCTCGTCGGCATGCTCCTCGACGTGCTCCATGTGGGTGAGGCCGGAGTCGTACTCGCCGCGGAGCAGGCCTTCGGCGACGATCGGCTTCGAGGCGACGTCGACGATCTCCTCCCACTGGGAGAGGTCGACGTAGCCCTTGGTGGCGGGGACGATCCCGAGCGAGCGCGGCACCTCGACCTCGCGGCGGCTGAGCAGCACCAGGTGCTTGGTCGGGTAGATGAAGGTGTCGACGACGAAGACCTCGGTCCAGTGCTTCTCGGTGATCTCGTGCACCTTGGGGTGGGCGCTGCACTGGACGAGGAAGGCGTTCGGCGTCTCGCGGAGCAGCTCGAGGCCGACGAAGAAGTCGGTGATCAGGACGATCCCGTAGTCCTCGACCCCCTGGAACTCCATGTACCGCTTCACGGCCCGCTCGTGGCAGGTGCCCTCCGGGCCCAGCGTGATCACCGTGACCCTGCCGCCTGTCTCGCCTCCGCCCATTCGGTAAACAAGACTATTCGACTAAATAGGGACCGTCAAACGATTGCCGCGCCAGGCGATCGCCGCCCTGGCCCGCCTGGAGCCCCGCCCCCCTCAGAGCCCGGCAGGGCGCCGGGCGGCGAACTTCCTGCCGTCGACGCTGCCCATGTGCCAGCGCGGCCCCGACACGCCGGGCGGGTCGTCGCGGGTGTCGAAGCGCAGCCCGGCGATCGCCATGTAGGTGTGCTGGGCGTTGGCGTAGACGGTGATCCAGCGCCCAGGCCCGGCTTCGCCCCAGCTCTCCAGTTGCCCCGAGACAACCGTCTGATCGAGCAGGCCGGCGGCGTGCAGCACGTAGCCGACAGCGCCCGAGCAGTCGTAGCCGCGCGAGCGCCAGCTGAGGTGGCCGCCGCCCCAGACGTAGGGGCGCCGGTCGATGCGGTTGGCGGCGGCGATCGCGGCCTTGACCGCTGCGGGCGCACCCGGAGGTGGGATCGCCCGGCCCCGGTCGAGTTCCGCTCCGCAGTTGGCGCTGGTGCGCTGGGAGCCCAGGGGCACCGGTTCGCATCCCGCGCCCCAGGGCACCTGTTCCGCCGCCGCCCCGGCGGCGGCGGTCGCCGCGAGGATCAGAGCCACCCCACAGGATGCGAACACGAGCGCCTGCCGCTGTCTGCTCGTTCGGAAGATCCTGGAAAGGCTACGTGAGCTGCCCCGAGCCCGTCGTTGTTGACAGGTGACTAATTAGTCACGTATAGTCCCCGGCATGGACGAGGTGTTCAAGGCGCTCGCGGGACCGACTCGCCGCGGCCTGCTCGATGAGCTGTTCGAGCGGGACGGGCAGTCGCTCAGCGAGCTCGAGGCGCGTCTGCCGATGACGCGCTTCGGTGTGATGAAGCACCTGCGGGTGCTCGAGGAGGCCGGGCTGATCACAACCCGCAAGCGGGGCCGCGAGAAGCTGCACTTCCTCAACCCCGTCCCGATCCGGCTCGTCCACGACCGCTGGGTGAGCAAGTACGCCGAGCCATGGGCCGCGGCACTGACAGACCTCAAGCACGAACTGGAGGAGAGGACGATGGAGAAGGTTTTCGAGATCTACATCAAGACGACCCCGGAGCGACTCTGGGAGGCGATAACCGACGACGAGATGCGCCAGAAGTACAACTTCGGCGTCGGGGTGCACTCGGACTGGACGCCGGGCTCCAGCTACGAGGGGTTCCACCCCGGAGCAGGGATCGCGATCGCCGGTGGCGAGAACCTGGAGGTGGATCCGCCCAGGCGGCTGGTCCAGAGCTTCAACGCGCTCTGGGGCGAGCAGGTTAAGAGCGAAGGGACCTCGCGGGTCACCTGGGAGATCGAGCAGGTCGAGGACTCCTGCCGGCTGACGGTCACCCACGACCAGCTTGCCGAGGGCGCCAACGACGAACTCTTCGGCGGCTGGCCGATGATCCTCTCCGGGCTCAAGACCCTGCTGGAGACGGGAGAGAACCTCACCACCCCGGGCTCCCTGCGCTACGCGCAGGGGGGCTGAATTCCACGAATCTGCATTTACCCCCGTTGAGAGGGGGTAAATGCAGATTCACGCTCTACGAAAGCGCGTCGAAGAACGTCCGGGCTCGTTCTGCCACCAGGTCTGGTCGCTCGTCGGCGATGAAGTGGCCGCAGCCGGGGACGAACTCGATCTCCATGTCGTCGGCGTGACTCTCGTAGCCGGCCAGCAGATCGGTGTGGATCGCGGCGTCGTCGGTGCCGAAGAGCATCCGGGTCGGCACGGTGAGGCGCTTGCCGGCGTAGCGCCCACGCAGCACCGGCACCAGCTCGCGCAGGTTGAAGACTCGGTACATCTGCACGGCCGCCCGGGCTCGATCCGGCTCGGCGAGGTTGTCGGCGAAGATGGAGAGCGTCCGCTCGTCCCAGAAGCGGGGGTCGGCACCGCCGGCGCGCAGGGCCATCCGCACGAACCGTTTGCGGCGATGGGCGAGGTAACCGATCCACGGCGCGAGGACGAACGCCTGGTAGAGCAGCCGCCAGGAATGCGGCAGCGCCTTGCGCATCTGGATCCAGGGGTGGGGGATGTTGAGAGCCAGGTAGCGGTCGAAGCGCTCGGGGGCGCGCAGGCAGAGCAGGAAGCCGACCCAGCCGCCCCAGTCGTGGCCGACCAGCTTCACCCGACCCAGCCCCAGCTCGTCGAGGACGGCGAGCACGTCGGCCGCCAGGTTCTCCTTCTCGTAGCCGTCGCGGGGCGCGTCGGACCAGCCGAAGCCGCGCAGGTCCATCGCCAGCACGCGGTGGCGCTCGGCGAGCGCCGGCATCAGGTTGCGCCACTCGTACCAGTGCTGGGGCCAACCGTGCAGCAGGAGGACGGGATCGTCACCCGCTCCAGCCTCGGCGACGTGGAAGCGCAGTCCCCGTGCCTCGACCCATCGGTGGGTGACGCCGTCGACGGTCGGCATGGCGGCCATCGATCCCACCCTAGATGACCGTTTGGCGCGGACTACAGGCGCTTCATCAGCCTGGCGACCGCCTTCCGCACCTCGCGCACCTCGCGCCCCATCGCCTCGAGCCTCTCGAGGACGACCTGCTCGAAGGCCTGTACGTCGCCGATCCGCCCCGCCGCCTGCAGCAGCTCGCCCGGGTCGGCGCCGAGCGCTTTGGCGATCCGCTCGATCACCTCGTCCGCGGGCGGCCCCTGGCTGCCCAGCTCCAGCCTGGAGAGGTTGGATGCTGACATTGGGATCCGCTCCGCCAGCTGGGCGAGCGTGAGGCCGCGTTCCCGGCGGCGCTTGCGCAGCAGCGCACCCAGCGTAAGGGCTCGGCTGGCCTCCTTCTGTCCTCGGGAGTTGGCCATTAACCAGGCCACCTTCGAGCATAAACATCAGGTCTCCTTGCCGATTACTGCAAGACGGTATATAGCCCGTTAAATCGGTATGGTGAGACCGGTCTGGCCAGGGAAGGGACCGTCGTTAGCAACTCTCCCCTGGCCAGGCTAAACAGGCGCCACCGGCCAGATCGATGAAGGCTTATCTGCGCTCGCCGCGAATCAGCGGTGTGCATTGAAGCCCCGACTGTCAGAGGACCGGATTGCACCGAGCCGCGGAGAAGGCTCGCGACGGGCACTGTTGCTGCTTGCCGCCGCGGCCGCGTCGATCCTCGCGCTCGCCGCTCCGGCTGCCGCGCCGGCGTCCGCCGGCCGCGCGGTCGTCGCGGTGAAGACGGTCCAGGTCGCCGCGCCCAGCAACCCATCGGTGGCGGTCGTCCCGTTCACCGACGCCATCTACCAAGCCTGCGCGGAAGCGCCCGAAAGCAAGCAGGGCTGCCAGCAGGTCGGGGGCGTCAAGCACCGCTACGGGATCGGCCAGCTGGAGATCACTGTGGCCCAGTGGGTGAAGTTCCTCAACACGGTCGACCCGACCGGCCGCGACCGGCACGATCTCTACGACCCGACCGAGGGCTCGGCGATCTGGCCGAAGTACGGCCAGATCAACATGTCCCCCCGCGCCCGCCCGTCCCACCACTACTCGGTGGCATACCCCGAGTGGGCGGACAAGCCGTACGGCTTCGCCAACTTCCTGCGCGCGGCGCGCTTCGTCAACGCCCTCTACAACGGACAGGTTCTCTTCAAGCAGGCCAGCGCCTCGGGCGACTTCAAGTACGTCGATTACCAGGTGAAGCTCTCCAGGCAGACCGAGCGGGGGATGTATGACCTGGCGCGCAACAAGCGCGGCGGCGCGACTCGCGCCCACAAGACCGGCTTCGTCGTTCCCAGCCAGAACGAGTGGATCAAGGCTGCTTACTACGACCCGAGTGGGGGTGGCACCTATTCCTACTGGAAGTACCCGACCAACGCGGGCGTCTTCGGCGACGGAACCGCGACCGAGCCGGCCCAGGCCCTGCTCGACCCCACCACAGGCGACGTCACCAACGCGACCACCCAGCCGCTGGCGAACTACCACGCCTCGGGCACGCCGGCGCCGAGCTGGTGCCCGGCAGAGGTGGAACCGGCGCTCTGCTCGAGCGTCAATCCGTTCGGGATCGACCCGATCACCTACGCCGAGCTCTACCAGGGCAGCCTCAGCACGGTCGGCCAGGCGCTGACCCCCTCACCGTGGGGAACGCTCGAACAGGGCGGCAACGCGGTCGAGTGGACCGACACGATCACCCCGCCTCCCTCGGGACGCAGCGGCGGCCGGGTGTGGCGACGCCTGCACGGCGGGATCGCCAACGCCCCCGCCTATCAGCTATGGCTCTCGGCAGTGGGGTTGCAGCCACAGGACAACCGCTTCTACAACGTCACCTATCCGTGGCTCGGCTTCCGGGTCGGCGTCGTCGGGAACCTGCACGCAGCCAAGCGGTGAGCGCCGTGGGTCGGGCAGGCCCACCCACGCGACGGCGCTGGCGTGGCCCACGCCCTGTGCTGCAGCCGCGGCGGGACTCCGCTCCGAAGCGCTTGCGACATCCGCGATAGACATCCGGGATGATCGAGGCTACTGTCTTTTCAGTAGAGGAAAGCCAACCAAAAGGAGGCTGAGAATCGACTGGATCGCGATAGACGTGGGGACCCTCGCGGCTCTTGTGATCCTGGCCCTCCTCGTGGTCACGGCGCGACGCGAGCGCAGGGCCCGGCGGCGCTTCCAGATCCTCGCCGACATCGCCGCGGTCTCCGACGCCGGCGGTTCGCTGGAGGAGACCTTCGACGCGATCTGCGCGATCCTCGTGCCACAGATCGCCGACTTCTGCATGATCGACGTGATCGACGAGGATCGCGTGCCGCGCCGCGCCGCCGTGCGGGTGGCGCCTGGCGGAAGGCCCGATCTCGAGCGCGCCCTTGCCGAACGCATCCCCTCGCTCCCCCCGCGCATGATCTCCGATGGCGACTCCTCGCTGACGCCGCGCTTCTACGAACGCATGTCCGAGCACGACGTGCGCAGGCTCTCCCACGACGAGGAGGACTTCGAGTTCCTGAGCAGCCTCGACCTGCGCTCGGCGATCACGGTTGCCCTGCAAGCGCGCGGCGAAGTCACCGGCGCGCTGACCGTCGGCGTCGCCTGGTCCGGCCGCCGCTACCGGCACGAGGACGCCCGCTTCGCCTGGATCCTCTCTGGTCGTGTCGCGCTTGCTCTCGACAACTGCGGCCTCTTCGCCGACCTCGAGCGGGCGGAGCGCGCCCGCTCGGAGATTGCCGAGACCCTGCAGCGCGGCCTGCTGCCCACGCCGTTGCCGCACATCCCCGGCTGGGAGATCGCGGCGATGTACCGGCCGGCGGGGGCCGAGAACGAAGTTGGCGGTGACTTCTACGACGTCTTCCGCGTGCCTGGCGGCTGGATGCTGGTGATCGGGGACGTCACCGGCCGCGGTGCCCACGCCGCCTCGATCACCGCCGTCGCCCGCTACACCCTGCGCACCGCGGCGGTCCTCACCGACGACCCCCTGGTCGGCCTGCGCACGCTCAACCGCGTGCTGCTCGCCCGCGGCGACGCGACCCTCTGCAGCCTCGCTGCGATGACGCTTGGCGAGGACCCCTCCGAGCCCGTCCGCCTGGCGGTCGCCGGGCACCCGCCGCCGCTGCTGGTCGACGGCGAGTCGGTGACCGAGGCGACCGGCTCCGACCCCGTGCTCGGTGCCTTCCCCGACTCGGAGTGGAGCCTCGTGCGGGCCGAGGTCGAGCCGGGCCAGCAGCTCGTCGTGATCACCGACGGGATCACCGAGGCGCGGGGGAGGGAAGGGCGCTTCGGCGAGGAACGCCTTCGCGCCCACCTCCGCGGTGCCCGCCATCCGGCGCTGGCCGTGCAGCGGCTCGAGGGCTCGCTGCACTCCTTCGCCGAGGGGCGCTTTGAGGACGACATCGCGATGCTGGCGATCGCGCGCGCCTCTCCGGCCGACATCCTGATCGAGCAGCCCACCCCTGCCGGCGCCAGCGGGGTCGGGGCACATTGATGGCGGAGCCGCCGCTGGCGCTGGTCCGGCGCCTGTACGAGTGCTTCAATCTCCGCGACGAGGCCGGCATCGTCGAGCTCTGCGGCGAGTCGATGGAGTTCTTCCCCGTTGTCACCGCCGAGGCAATCGGCCGTGACGCTCCCTACGCCGGTCCCGCTGGGCTGCCCGACTATCTGGCCGACGTGGCCCAGGCCTGGGAAGAGCTGCAGATCACCCCGGTCGAGGTCGAAGCACGCGGCGAGGCGCTGCTCGTCCGCGGTCGCGTCTACGCCCGCAGCCGCGATCTCGGCATCCGCGACGTGCCGGTCGCCTGGATCTGGCATGTGCGCGACGGCTGTTTCGTCCGCGGCGAGGTCTTCCCCGACATCGAGCAGGCCCTCGCTCGCTTCGCCGCGATCCCCGCCTGATCAGCCGCGCAGCGCCGCAAGCGCGGCGTCTCGCTGCTCGTGCATCGGGATCGACGATTCGACCCCGGTGATCTTCAGCAGCCGGCGGACCTGGAGGTTGTGTGAGCAGAGGGCGAGGCGCCCGCCGCCCTTTCCGAGCCGCTGCCAGGCGCGCACGATCAGGGCGATTCCGGTCGAGTCGATGAACTCGCACTCGGAGAGGTCGAGCATGATCGAGGCGCCCGGATCCGCCAGGGCCGGATCGAGCTCGCGCTCCAGATCGGGAGCCGTGCTCATGTCCAGCTCACCACGGACGGTGAAAGCGCGGATGCCGTCATCGAGCTCCTCGCTCTCCACCGCGAATGGAACTGAGTTCACCTTCCGATCCTACATCAGGCCTGTGATTCATCCGGCCCGCGGCGCAACCCTTTCCGGCCCTGGTTTGCCCCGGCAACGGCGAGGGTAACCAGGGAAATCGAAAGCCCGACGGAAAGCCCGACGATTTATGCTCGTTCACGCAGGGGGCTCCCTCGGCGGCAAGATGGATTCCAGCTCAGACACTTTGGCGATCCAAGACAGGCCCGGAAGGCTTCAGATGGTGTTGCCCGCGAAAGCGGAGAACGTTGCCGTCGTCCGCCACGCGCTCGCCGGGCTGGCCGAGGAGATCGGCATGGACGAGCCCCGTGTCGCCGATCTGAAGACCGTCGTCACCGAGGCCTGCATGAACGTCGTCGTGCACGCCTATCAGGGCCAGCCCGGCCCGCTCAACGTCGAGGCCAGGCCCGACGAGGACGGCCTGACCGTGATCGTGCGCGACGAGGGGGTCGGGATCAGGCCCCAGGCCGACACCGATCGCGACAGCCTGCGGCTCGGCCTCTCGCTGATCGCGGCGCTTTCGGGCAGCTTCTCGATCTCGGGCGGCCTCGATCGAGGCACCGAGGTCACGATGCGGCTGCCGCTGCGCGGCGACGGCGGCGACCCGGTCGAGATGAGGCCCCTCGCAGAGGGGCGCACCGAGGTGGTCATCGACCGCTCTGAGCTGCTGTCCCCGGTCCTGGCCCGAGTCGTCAGCGTGCTCGTCGCCCGGCGCGACCTCTCCGTCGATCGGGTTTCCGACGCGGTCCTCGTCTCCGACGCGATCGCGGGCACGGCGCCCGAGCGCTTCGCCGACGGACGCGTCCGCCTGGGCCTCGACGAGCACCCCGCCGGCATCGACCTGCGCCTCGGCCCGATGGAGCCCGGCGCCGCGGCGGACATTCGCAGGGGCCTGGAGGTGCCCGATCCCGGCGGCTCGCTCGAGGCGCTCGCGGACGAGCTCACCGTCGAGAAGTCCGACGACGGTGAGTACCTGATCATTCGCTTTGCTGCTGCCCCCTGATCTGGTCGCGGAGGCGGGCGAGGGCACGGCGCAGGATGCGCGAGACGTGCATCTGCGAGTGGCCGATGCGCTCGGCGATCTGCGACTGGGTCATGTCCTCGACGAAGCGCAGGCGAAGCACCAGCCGCTCGCGATCGTCCAGGTGGGGGAGTGCCGAGTCGAGCTCGATCTTCTCCTCGACGAGCTCGAAGGACTTGTCCTCCGAGCCGATCCACTCGGCCGCTGGCGACTCCTCGGGGTCCTCCGAGTGGGCGGGGCGGTCGAGCGAGAGCGGGCGGCGGTTGTGGTTGGCCTCCATCACCTCGAGCACGTCGGTCTGCTCGACGCCGAGCCGCGCGGCGATCTCGCCCACCGAGGGGGAGCGCTGCAGCTCGGTGGTCAGCACGGCGGTCGCTTTCTCGACTTCGCCCATGCGGTCATGCAGGCCCCGCGGCACCCGCACGGTCCAGACCCGATCGCGGAAGTGGCGCTTGAGCTCGCCGAGGATGGTCGGCGAGGCGAAGGCGGTGAACGGGATGCCGCGTTCGGGGTCGAAGCGGTCGATCGCGTTGAGCAGGCCCAGGGTGGCCACCTGCAGCAGGTCGTCGAAGGGCTCGCTGGCGCCGCGATAGCGCAGCGCCAGCCGCTTCGCGAAGGGCATGTTCCGCCGCACCAGCTCTTCCCGGATCGCCGGGTCACGCTCGCGGGCAAAACGCCGCCACAGCTCGGAGTCTTTATCCAGTCGGTAGTCGCCCGGCGAAGTCATCCCTTTCCCGAGTCGCACGATTCGAAAGCCGGCGTCTGCCGGTCCTTACGAAGGGTATGCGCCCGGCGCCGGCGTCGGGACGATGTCCGGTCAGGGCGAAGCTGGGTGGATGGTGTTTTCGGAGAAGGACAGGTTGGCCGGGTAGCTGATTCCCTGATCGGTGTAGGGGCAGATGTCGAAGAAGCCCTGTGGTGAGTAGGGGGTGAGCCTGCCGCCCGAGATCAGGAAGTAAAAGTCGTTGCTCAGCTGCATCTCGGCCTGCATCGGCGGTTCGAACCAGGAGTTCCCCACGTACTGGATGTCGCCGTAGGTGACGCAGCCGCCGATGTCGGAGCCGTAGGGCGCGCCGTCGCCCTCGCTCGGCGCTTTCGGGTAGGGCAGGGGGTCGCCGCTGCGGGGTGGCGGGCCGAGGTCGGTCGTTCCGATCGGGTTGTCGTAGGAGGTGTTCCCTCGGACGGTGATGTAGCGGCTGCCGCCGTCGGTGTAGAACGTGTTTCCACCGGCCTTCGGGCGCTTGTCGTAGGCGGTGTTGCCTTCGATCCGGAGGCCGTTTTCAGCGCTCGTGCCCTGGAAGCCGGTGGTGTAGATCGCCCCGCCGTCCCAGAGCAGGCCGAGGAATTCCCGGATCGTGTTGCCGGCGACCAGGCTGTTGCGGTTCGGGGTCGGCTTTTCCCATTCGCCCCACTGGTACTGGCTTGCGTGGGGCAGCCCCGGGAAGCCGCCCGGGTCCAGCAGTCCCCAGCCCCAGCCGAGGGCGATCCCGCTCCAGGGCACGTCCTCGACCGTGTTGTGGATCACCTTCGTGCCGCTGGAGAACCCGACGAAGATCCCCGGCGCGTCCGGGTATCCCCAGGCGACGTGGGAGATCAGGTTGCCCGAGATCGTGTTGCCGAGGCTCGTCTGGGCGCTGCTCTCGGGGTTGTGGTCCGCGGCCGCGATGCCGCTGAGCTGGATCGCCGAGGAGCCGATGTCGGCGAAGGTGTTTCCCTTGACCAGCGTGTGCTGGCTGCCGGTGCCGAGGGACAGCCCGACCGCGGCGAGGGGCGGCGGTCCGCCAAAGCTGATGTGCGGGAGCTTCGCGGGACACCCTTCCTGCTGCCACTCCTTTATCCCGCTCCGAACTCGATCGACGACCAGGATTCCAACCAAGAGCGGGGTTCCGCCGCCAATGAGAATCGTTGCGGCGACGGCACCACCCGCCATTACCAGGGCCACTGCGCATCTGAACGGCGGCTTCCAATCTCCGGGAGGAACTTCGCCTGTCGCTGCGGCTCCGCCAGCTCCTGAAGATCAGGGGCCGCCTGAGGTGATCTGACAACCGCCTCAAACGCTGAATTGACCTCCTCGTCGCCGACCTCGCTGAGCATCATGCGGAGATCGCAGGTCTGATCAACCAGACCTCTTAGGCCGTGCTGTATTTCGTCCACCAGCTCTCTGAACATGGCTATATCGGCTTCGTCCAGAGCTCCTCGGTCGCTCGCCTGTTCGAGCTCGGCGGTCCAGAGGTCATCGAGCACCAGAAGGCGCTGAGCGGACGTGGCGGCCTTGGTCGCAACGTAGCGGCCGTAGGGGCCCCCAGCCGTCGGCGCGAATCCAGCCTTGGCCTCCATCAGCTGACCTCAATCTCCATCGTGACCCGGCAGTGATGGACGCCTTGGGGCTGTCCTCCCGACTCCGTCAACGGGATCGCTGGGCGGCGCGCCGCCGCGTCTTGGAACGGAAGATCGCTCCGGCGCTTTTGTAGTGGCGGTGCGTGGCGGCACTCAGCGGCGCTTGGCCCCGCTGGCGCTGGTGGAACACGAGGCGCCGGCCGGCGGAAACCAGGCTCGATCCGACGGCCATCGAAAGACCGTCGAGTCGGCCCGACGTGCTCAGGACCGGGAACGCCGCCAGGGCCGCCGAGCCGGCGATCGCGAACGTGCCGAGTCCGGCCCGAGCCGCGGAGAGCGCCGGCGAATCGCCGATCGTGCCGCCGATATCGGCGGCACGCCGTTGCAGCCGCTCCGTGGCGATCCTCGCTGCCGTGGGAACCGCGGCGTTGACGTTGCGCTCGTACTCGGCAATCACATCTGACAGTTCGGCCCGCCAGGCGCCGAACGCGTCCTCGTCGCGGATCAGCTGGATGTCGCGGGTGCTGAGGTCGGACAGGTCGGTCACCGGCACCCTGGTCAGGGTGTCGATCGCGAAGGCGTCGAAGCGGCCGAGCGAAACGCTCTTCAGTCGTTGCCGCCAGAGGCGCCACCTGCCCCGGCGCAGCAACGCGCGAAGCGCAAACCTCTCTGCGTGACTGTGCGCGGAGAGGGGTGGAGTGTGAACTGACCAGCCGGTGCGGGCGATCAGCTCGAGCTGGCTGATGTAGGACTGGGCCGGCCACTCGGGATGGAACTCCCCTTCGTACATCGCGTTCTCGATCAGTGCCGCGCGAAGGCCCTGCATGCTCGCGAGCAGGAGGCCGAAGTCGAGCTTCACCTGCGGCAGCCGGTCCAGCGGCAAGAGGACGAGGATTCCGCTCTGCACCAACGGAGCCACGGCGGCCAGGAAGTGCAGCAGGTAGAGCGCGTACTGCCTTTCTCGCTCGATCCACTCGTTCGGATCGCGATTGCGCCCGATGTCGAGGCTCGGCTTCGGAAGGGAGCTGAGCGGGTCGACGATCGCGGCGGTATGCGAGTAGAGGAGGGTCGCCCAGAGGCTGTTCAGGACCGACTCCACGTCACGGGGCAGGGCGTAGGGAGAGGAGTCGAGCAGCGGCCTGATCTCGCCGCGGTTCAGGGGCGGTATCAGGGAACTGCTGGGCGTCGCCTCGAGCAGCTCGTCGCGGGCGTACGTCAGCCGAGCAAGTGGTTCCGGATCGTGCCTGACGAACCTGTCGATCACGCCCGGTTCCAGCTCCTGCCCGACGACGCTGCGAGCCGCCTCCAGAGAAATCACAGTAATCAGGATACGAACGGCGCGAGGGCGCCGTGCTAATCTACAACCAAATGGTTGCAGGTAAGGAACCGATCCGCGACGACGAGAGGGCTGCCGACCTGCTGTTCGGGGCGCTGGCCGACCCGACCCGCCGCGACATCTTCCGCCGCGCCCACGAGGGCCGGCTCTCGGTCTCGGCCCTGGCCCGCGAGTACCCGATCAGCCTGGCGGCGGTGCAGAAGCACGTCGCCGTGCTGGAGCGGGCCGAACTGGTGAGCAAGCACCGGGTCGGCCGCGAGTCGATCGTCAGCGCCGAGACCGACGCCCTCAAACGCGCCCACGCCGCGCTCGACCGCCTGGAGACGGTCTGGCGCGGCCGGGTCTCGCGGATGGAGCAGATCCTCGAAGCCGAAAAAGGAGACAGCTGATGCCCGTCACCGACGTGAACAAGGACCTCGACGCCCTGACCATGACGATCACCGCCGAGTTCGACGCCGGCGCCGAGCGGGTCTGGGAGATGTGGTCGGACCCGCGGCAGCTGGAGCGCTGGTGGGGGCCGCCGAACTATCCCGGCGACCTTCGTCGACCACGACCTCTCCCCCGGTGGCCGCGCCGCCTACTTCATGACCGGACCGGAGGGCGAGAAGTACCACGGCTGGTGGCGGATCGAGGAGGCCGAGCCGCTCAACCGGCTGCGCTTCGAGGACGGCTTCGCCGACGACGAGGGCAAGCCCAACGCGGAGATGCCGACGACGATCGCGACGGTGACGATCTCCGAGGCCGACGGCACCGCGACGATGTCGCTCCAGTCCAAGTTCGGCAGCCGCGAGGGGATGGAACAGTTGATCGAGATGCAGATGGAGCAGGGCATGGTCGAAGCCCTCGGCCAGATCGACGCGCTCCTCGTCGGCGAGAGGGCGTGAGGTCGATGACCACCGGATTAAGGCCGCGTAGGTGGGGTGAGTGAACCCGCTGTAGCTGCGATAGACGATTGCGTAGAAGCCACGCCAGGACTGCCACACGCGCAGCGCTCACCGCCGCGCCCGCGCCGCCTGGCGGACGAGGTGGTCGCGCTCGGCGACGGTCGTGGCGCGGCGGGCGGCCTCGGCGTAGGCCTCCGCGGCGGCGGGGAGGTCGCCGTCCAGCTCGTGCAGGTGACCGCGGACGGCGTGCCAGCGATGGCGCTCGCCGAGCACGTCGCGCAGGCGGTCGCTCTCGCGCAGGCCAGCGGCGGCGCCGTGGACGTGGCCGACCGCGACGGCGCGGCCGAGGACGGCGGCGGGGTCGTCGCGGACCGGGTCGTCGGTGAGCGCGACGAGGTCGTCGTACCAGGAGAGGATCTGCGGCCAGTCGGTCTCCTCGGCGCTCGCCGCGTCGTCGTGCAGGGCGGCGATGGCGGCCTCGAGCTGGTAGCGGCCCGGCGGCCGCGCCTCCGTCTGCAGCGCCAGCGCCGACTGCAGGACGCGCACGCCCTCGGCGATCTCGCGTCTGTCCCAGAGGCCGCGGTCCTGCCGGTCGAGCGTGACGAGGCGGCCCTCGGCGTCGACCCGCGCGGGCAGGCGCGCGTGGTTGAGCAGCATCAGCGCGAGCAGGCCGCGCGCCTCCGGCTCCTCGGTCGCGAGCGTGAGCTGGCGGGCGAGGCGGATCGCCTCGCGGGCCAGGTCGACCCGGCCCGCGTGACCGGTCGTGTAGACGAGGTAGAGCACCCGCAGCACGACGGCGAGGTCGCCGGGCCGGTCCAGCCGGCGCCCCCGCACCGTCCGCTTGGCGCGGCTGATCCGCTGCGCCATCGTCGCCTCCGGGACGTAGAAGGCGTCGGCGATCTCGCGCGTCGTCAGGCCGCCGACCGCGCGCAGCGTCAGCGCCACCTGCGAGGCCGGCGCGAGCGCCGGGTGGCAGCAGCGGAAGAGCAGGAAGAGCGTGTCGTCGCCGACCTCCTCCGACGCGGCCTCGGGCCGCGGCTCGGCCTCCGCCTCCTCTTCGCGGCGGTGACGGGCGACCTCGCTGCGGCGGGCGTCGACCAGCCGCCGGGTCGCCACGGTCGTCAGCCACGCGCGCGGGTCGCGCGGCGGATGCTCGGGCCAGACCCGCAGCGCCTCCAGCAGCGCCTCCTGGAGCGCGTCCTCGGCGGCGTCGAACTGCTCGCCCCGCCGCACCAGCCCCGCGAGCACCCGCGGGACGAGGGCGCGCAGCGCGCCCTCGTCCCACGCCGACATCGGCTCGTCGGCCACGACCTGGTCAGTCCTCGGACGACGACGTCCCGGACATGACCTCGCGCACGTCGATCCACTCGTACAGCGGCCCGCCGCCCGGGCCGGGCTCGGAGGAGATGTACGCCGCGATCTCGACCGCGCGCTCGCGCGACTCGACGTCGACCATGTACCAGCCCGCCACGAGGTCGCTGGTCTCGGGCAGCGGGCCGTCGGTGGTGACCGGCGCGGCGTCCGGCCCGCCGTAGCGGACCCAGGTCTGCGCCTGCGTCAGCGCCTGCCCGTCGACGTACTCGCCGTTCTCCTGCAGCAGTGCTCTGACCTGCCGCAGGAAGGCCATGTGCGCCTCCACGTCCTCGGGCGCCCACTGGTCCATCGGCGGGAAGGGGTGGTGCGGCTCCGGGCCGCCGCTGTAGTGCTTGAGGAGCAGATACTTCGGCATGGTGGTCTCCTGGTGTCGGGGGCCGCGCCTGTCGCGGCCTTCACCTGGTGAGCGGAGCCGGTCACGGCTTCTCGACATCGAATCTGGAGGTTGCCTATGTTTGGGCGCCGACCGTATCGATTGCGAGACGGAATCGGCGGTAAGCGCCGTCAATCCCTCGTATCGGCGCGATTTCAGCCAACTAATGGCTGAAATGGAGCGGTATTTCGGTGCCGGGTGGGGTGTTCCCGAAAAAGTGAACCCCCGACGTACGGGCACTTCCTCCGACGAAGCTGTATCCGGCGAAGGCTGCACCGCACAGTTGCTTTCATCCGCCGGGGATTTTCGCCAGTCGCTGAGATTATTTGTTGAGCAGCAGGTGCGGCGATCCGTGGGGCCAGCGTGAGTCAGGACGCAGCGTCGATCTCGGCGATGAACTCGCCGACCAAGGAGGCGGCCTCCTCGACGTCACCGACCGGAAAGCCCTCTTCTGCAGCCAGCCGGGCATAGGTCTCACCCCAGCTTTGGTAAACGGTCAGCTGCGGTGGCCAAGTCTGCTTCTGGCGGTTGTCGAAGATCGCTGTGCAGGCCTCGCGGACCCTGCGCAGATCCTCGGGTGCCAGCAGGTCCCGGGCCAGCAGGAGGTCCATCAGGTCATGCACCCGGGCGTTCTCCTCACCCTCGAAGACCTCGGTGCAGGCGTGGAGCTTTTGCGCGATCAGGTAGGGAAGCCCGACCACGCTGATCTGCCCGGGCGCCCGCAACCCGAATTGGCCGATGTCGAAGGGGTCGACCTGGTCGACGTCGAGGACAGATCCGACCTCGACCGGTGCCACCTCGAACTGAACCTTGCCCCAGCGCCGCCCTTTGAAGTCGATGATGATGTTGACGCGGAAGGACTTCGTGTCGCGGATCGCTTCGGGCTCCTCGCGCGAGAAGGAGAACTCCTCGATGTCGGCGGCGAGGGCGTCGTCGAGCGCCGCCAGCCAGCCCTCGAACGCGCCCCGAAAAACCGCGTCGAAATCTTTGGTGGCGCGGGCCCGCAGTCCGAGGCGGAGCTCCATCGAGACCCCTCCCTTGACCGCGAAGTGCGGGTTTCCCTCGCCGTCGAGCGAGTGTTCGAGCGGCAGCGCGACCAGCATGAAGGAGACCGCCCGCCGCACTCGCGACTCGGCCATCTGCTGCTGATCGGCGTATTCGCGGATCCAGCTCTGCAGGACCCGCATGTTGTGGGGCCGCTTGCGCTTGGGGAAACCGCTCATGGCGCCGCCCGGCTCGCGAGTCGACGCCGCATGCGTGCGAGGTGGGCGCCTCGCAGCAGGCCTCGGCGGCGGGCACTGTCGATCGCCTGGCGCAGCAGGTCGGTGCGAAGCCCAGATTCGATGCCGTCGAGAATCGCCCGCTGGGGGGTGACGACCGCAATTCCTTCATAGCGGGTCTTCTCGTCCTCATCCAAGTCGCGCTGGTGGAGGGCGTAGAGCTTCGGCACCGGCTTCTGCAGCCGATAGGCGGTTGGGATGGTGATGTGGATCTGCACCGGGTTGACGTCGCAGAGCTCGTACAGGTCGAGCGCAGTGTCGTGGGAGAGCACACCCCGGCGGTCCGCCCACATTGTCGCTTGGGTCAACTGTCCCAGCTGTGGCCTGGAGTCGAGTAGGGGAAAGCGGTAGAGCCCCCTGGCCACGCGCTCGATCGTGCCGCGCCGCTCCATGTCGACGAGTCGGTGGGGATCGATGCCGGCCTCGCGGGCATCGGCGGCGGCGAGGAGCCCCTCCTGTTCGGCGGCGATTAAGGCAAGCTTGTCGTAGTTTCTGCCTGGCATCTATTTAAAGAGTTGCGTTTTGCAACTAATTAAGCAGCGTCAGCGTAGCAGATGCTCTGCTCAAAACGTTGCTTTTTGCAACTATCTAAGTAAGAGATACCTGACTGATTCGGAGCTTTGTTGCTCACGCCGCGTGGACAGCGACGCTGCTGCGATGGACGGTTGGGATGGGGAGGCCGTCTTCGTGCATCGCTTCGAGGTAGGCCTCGATGGCCTCCTCGATCGTCTCGCCCTGGGTGGCGACGCTCGGCAGCTCGGGCACGAAGACGCTGAAGCCGCCTTCGGGCTTCGGCTGTAGCACGATCTCGTACTCGCGCTCGATGCTCATGTCGTGAAGCTAGCGCGGCCATAGCTCTGCTGCCGGCCAAATGCAAGCCGGAATAACCCCGCAATCCCCGCGCACCTACGTGATTTCAGCCACTCGTGCCAGTAATGGAGGGCTTTCAGGGGGTGGTTCGAGCGGTTCTGAAAAGCGAACCCCCCGACGTGCAGGGGGTTCTGGCGATGGAGCTAGGCGGATTCGAACCGCCGACCTCCTGGGTGCGATCCAGGCGCTCTGCCAGCTGAGCTATAGCCCCTTGTGCGCGGGCTGGGAGGATCGTCCCAGGGCCCTCGCAAGCGCAAGGATAACCGCATAGGCTTTAGTTTCCCCGACGTACGCCGCTCATGGGCATTCTTGACGAGGCAATCCGAGAGCATTTGGAGCTGAAGCGCCAGCACGGCGCCGGCGACTCCGAGCTGAAGCAGCTCGAGGACGAGGCGTTCGGCCAGGCGGAGCGGCCCGGCGCCGAGGACGCCGCTCCCGACCCGCTTGCCGAGGCGCCGACCGAGTTCATGGCGCAGCCGGAGACAGCGGAGGAGCCGTCCCCACGGCGCGAGCCGCCGTCGATCGCCGACCTCCAGGAGCCGCCACCGCCGCCGGAGGAGCCCGCGCCGATCGACGATGCCCCCGCCGAGGAGGAGCAGCCGGCGATGGAGCACGAGATCGTGACCAACGCCCCCGAGACTGCCGAGGCAGAGCCCGAGCTCGAAGCGGAGGTCGAGCCCGCCGGTTCCACCACCGAAGAGCGCCATGCGATCGCCGAGCAGCCGACCGAGCTTCACGACATGGAGGAGGAGCTCGGCGAGCCGCCCAGCCCCACCGACGAGGACCTGGTCGAGGAGGAGATCGCCGAACCGCGCCTCGCGCCGGCCGATCCGCTCGCCGGCCTCGACAGAGGACGAAGAGGCCGAGGTCAGCGTCACCGGCCCGGCCCCCGACGACGATGACGAGTACGACGACGAGGACGACGCCTTCTGGAACGAGCAGCGCCTCTCCGACGAACTCGACCAGGCGCTGGAGGCGCCGCGCGATCCACGAGCCGGAGCTCGTCGATGAGGTCGAGCTGGGCGACGAGGTCGAGACAGAGCCGGACGAGCATTCCGAGCCCGCGCACGATCCCGAGCCCGCAGCCCCGCGCCACGACGAGGACGTGCTCGAGGAGACGCCCGACTTCCTCGAGGAGACCCCCGAGGACGACCAGCTCTGGTTCGAGCAGAAGCCCCCGAAGGACTTCGACTTCGACGACTGAGGCATTCGCCGGCTCGCACTACAGGGTGCCGACCCGCCTACACTTCCCGTAAGGGGCCATAGCTCAGCTGGCAGAGCGCCGCCTTTGCAAGGCGGAGGTCGCCGGTTCGATCCCGGCTGGCTCCACTACCCGCTCGGCTCCAGCCCCGGCAGGTCCGTCGTCCCCGGCTCGGCCGGGAAGGAGCTCGTTGCCGAGGCGGCCATCACTACGCCGCGCTTCTGCAGGTCCCGGGTTGCGGCGACGGCGTCCTCGCGGGCGCGCTCGTCGTCTATGCCGTAGCGCGCGCGCAGCGCGCCTGCCGCGTCGGCCAGCGTCCCGCCGTCGAGCGCGTCCATGACGACGCCGCCGGACTCGTTCAGCCGCAGGTAGCTGCCGTCTGCCGGCGAGCCGCACGAAGCGCTGCCGCTCGCCGCCGCTCCAGCGCAGTGGCGCGTGCCGGTACCGCCGCGCCGCGGCCAGGCCCCGCACCTTCTCCTCAGCTTCCAGAAGCTCCGCGGCGGGGTCGACTGGTTTCGGTGGCGTCTTCTCCGGCACCGGCGCGTCGCGCCCGCCGGATGGATGGCCACCGCTCGTCTTTGAAAGGGCCGTCGGCCCCGACCCGCCTGAACCTCCCCCGTTCCGCCGGGCGGGCCCGACGGCCCCCCCGCTTGGAGATCACCGGCAACCGGAACCTCATCGTCCAGGTAGGCGACGAGATCCGACTTCGGCAGATCCTCCGGCTTCTTCATCGCCCCGGCCCAGCGATTGATCCGCTCGTCGTCCCAGCCCTCGCGCAGCGCCGCCCAGCAAGCCGCCACCCCGTCGCGAACCGCGTTGCCGAAGGTGAACGGGCGCAGCGAGTCCGGGCGTACGTCGCCGTTGGGGCGGACCAGGAAGCTGCCGGGCGCGGCGCGGCCCTGCAGGCTGAGCGTGCCCCCGGTCGCCGCCTGGACGGTGATCCGCATCGCTGTCCCGCGCCGCTCTTCGAACTCCTCCGCCGTCCTGCGCAGGGCCTCCCGCGACACCTTCCACTCGCCGCCGCGCGCCGCCGCGCCGTTGACCACCACCGGCGTCATCCGCACCCAGGGCACGCCCAGCGTCCACATCTGCTCGAGGAAGTCCCCCACCGCGTCGGCATTGCCGGGGGTGACGACGTGCACGGCGCAGACGCCGACCCCGGCGCTGAGCAGGTGGTCGATCCCCTCGATCGCCCGCCGCCAGCTGCCGGGGACGCCGCGCGAGGAGTCGTGCAGCCCGGCCCGGGCGCCGTCGACGGAGACGTGGGCGGTGACGCCGCGCAGGGCGCCCAGCCGCGACGCGATCTCCTCGTCGACGAACCAGCCGTTGGTGTTGAGCGTGACGCCGACGCCGGCCGCGGCCAGCGCCTCGACCACCTCCGAGCGTCAGCTCGCGCCGCAGGAACGGCTCGCCGCCGGTGACGACGGCCTCGACGATGCCCAGCTCGAGCGCTTCGCGGACCACCCGCCGCCACTCCTCGTCGCTCAGCTCGGGCGTGCGCTGCAGGGTGCGCCGCGGCGAGTCCGTGTAGCAGAAGCCGCAGCGCAGGTTGCAGGCGTAGGTCAGCTCCAGCTTGGCGCCGATCGGCCGCTCCGGGCACTCGGTCAGCGCCCGGGGAGGCCGTCGCCCGAGGCGCCAGCGCAGCCGACCCCAGGCGAAGCTCTCCTCGCGCCTACGGGTCAGCAATGCCGGTCATCCCAGCGGCGATGCGCCCGCGGCACGCCCTTAGCTTGCGACTGTGACCCGGTGAGGTGTGAGATCGGCTCGCCGTCGGTGTCGATCTGCTCGACGCTCGGCGCCTCGTAAGGGGCTTGCTGGTCGCTCATGCTCTCCTCCTCGGTCTGAACTGGTGCAGAACCTGTGCGGAGCAGTCTAGCCGCGACCCGCAACGCCGTCGAGCAGGCCGGCGGCGGCCGCCGGCAGGGAGTCGAGATCCTCGGGGAGCGAGGCGCGGAAGGCGGGCACGGTGCCGAGCAGCCGGGCGAGGCGACCGAAGGCAGCGGCGATCGCCGCCCGGCCGCCGCTGTGGGTGAGGTTGGGAGTGAGCAGCGCCAGTGCCCGCGCTGCCTCGAGCGGCTCGACCGAGAGCGCCTCGCCGCGCTCGCCGAGCAGCACCACCGCCGCGACCGGGCACGGCGGCGGCTCGCGGGGCCCGGGTCGGGAGCGAGATCGGTGCGACGGGCCCCGTCGGCGTCCAGGCTGCGCACCCTGATCCCGCGGGCGCCCGGGGTAGGCGACGGGGGCCTCCTGCTCCAGCGAGATCGCCACCCCGTCCTCTCCCAGCACCCCGTGGCCCGCTTCGCCCAGGGCCAGCGCGAGCGTCGACTTTCCCCGCCCGGTCGGGCCGCAGAAGAGGACCGCCCGGCCACCGACCGCCACCGCGGAGGCGTGGAGGACGAGGTCGCCGCGCATCGCCAGCAGCGTGCAGACGGCCGAGGAGACGATCCGGTGCTCGCGCAGGGCCTCGTCGTCGTCGCCGACGCTCACCGATCGACCCGGCCGGGTCCGGGATCGAGCAGGAACTCGCCGCTCGGCGGCAGCTCCAGGAGGCAGCGGCCGTCCAGCTCGTGCGAGGCGTAGAAGCGGCGCCCGTCGTCGCCGACCAGCGTGCTCACCGGCTCCCCGCGCGGCACCGGAAGCGGCTCCGCGCGCCACCTCGATCGTCAGCTCACCGCGCGTCCCCGCCGCCGCGTTCAGCCGCCGCAGCGGCAACTCGGTCTTAACCTCGAATCCGTAGAGGCTTCCCATTCGCGGTCTTAGGCTATGGATCGTGGACAGAGCGCAGATCGGAGCGGAGACGACGCTGCGGCGCACCGAGCGTGCCGTCCACGGCGAGCTGCCCGAGGAGACCGTCCTGCTCGACGTCGATTCCGGCATGGCCGTGCGGCTCAACACGACCGGCGCCTGGATCTGGGGCCAGCTCGAGCGAGCCGCGCCGGGTGGCCGAGCTGGCCGCGGCCTCGCCGAGCGCTTCGAGATCGACGAGACGCGCGCCCTCGACGACGTCGTCGCGTTCGCCCGCGAGATGATCCGCCGCGAACTGCTGGCGGCTCCTAGCCGGCGAGGCTCTGAGGACGCAGCCGGCGAGCGCCCGCTCGGGCAGGTTCTGGTCGGCGTGGTAGCTGGAGCGGACCAGCGGCCCGGAGGCGACCGACTCGAAGCCCAGCTCGTAGGCCGCCTTCTCCAGCGCCTCGAACTCCTCCGGGTGCCAGTAGCGGACGACCGGCAGGTGGTTCTCGGTCGGCCGCAGGTACTGGCCGACGGTCAGCACCTGGACCCGGTGCTCGCGCAGGATCCCGAAGGCCTCGACCATCTCCTCGAAGGACTCGCCGAGGCCGACCATCAGCCCCGACTTGGTGACGACGCCGCTCGCCGCCCATCTCCTTCGCCATCTTCAGCACCCGGGCCGAGCGCAGGAACTTGGAGCCGCGCCGCGCCATCGGGTAGAGCCGCGGCACCGTCTCGACGTTGTGGTTGAAGACGTCGGGCCGCTCGTGGATCACCTTCGCCAGCGGCATCTCCTGGCCGCGGAAGTCGGGGGTGAGGATCTCGACCTTGCAGCCGGGCGCCTGCATGCGGATCGAGCGGATCACGCCGACGAAGGCGCTCGCCCCGTAGTCGGGCAGGTCGTCGCGGTCGACCGAGGTGACGACGGCGTGGCGCAGCCCCATCTGCTTCACCTGGTTGGCGACGCGCAGCGGCTCCAGCGGGTCGTTCCAGGTCGGCACCCCCGTCTTCACGTTGCAGAAGCCGCAGCGGCGGGTGCAGACGTCGCCGAGGATCATGAAGGTCGCCGTGCCGCGCTCCCAGCACTCGCCGACGTTGGGGCAGTTGGCCTCCTCGCAGACGGTGTGCAGGTTGTCGGAGCCGATCATCGCCTTCAGCCGGCGGTAGGTCGGCCCGCCCGGCGCCGGCACCTTCAGCCACGGCGGCTTGCGGGCGCGGCGGAAGGGGACGGTGTCGCCGGTCTCGGCCGCGGTCCCGCCCGGCTTGGCGCGGGAGCGGGTGACGTGGACGCGCTCGGCGGGCGCGGCATCGGCACCGACGGTCGTCTCGGAGGAGCTGGTCATGCGACGCCGAGCCTAGCGTTGTCGAGGCCCAGGTCGGCGGGGCTGGTCGCGGCGGGCGTGCGCTCGAAGACCTCGGCGAAGCGGCCGGCGACCGTGTCGGCGAAGGCGTCGAGGTCCTGCTCGCGCCCCCAGCTCGCGGCTCAGCGAGGTCACCCGGCAGCCCTCGATCCCGCAGGGCACGACCCACTCGAACGGCTGCAGGTCGTTGTTGACGTTGACCGCCAGCCCGTGCGTGGTGACCCCGCGGCTGACGTGCACCCCGATCGAGCCGATCTTGCGC
The DNA here is from genome assembly GCA_963812905.1 of uncultured Solirubrobacterales bacterium. Classification (GTDB taxonomy): domain Bacteria; phylum Actinomycetota; class Thermoleophilia; order Solirubrobacterales; family 70-9; genus VRUE01. The sequence goes on along the minus strand of CAWEWY010000003.1, from coordinate 1,402,540 downwards.
GCCTCCTCCCGCCGACGGGCCGAAATGCGGGTATGCCGTCGGATTTCGTCCCGTCGGCCGTCGGTCGAGGGCGTCGCCCTCGGTCCAGACGCCGGTCAGGCCCTCGATCGTCGTCGGCGGCGACGCCGTGCTCGCCGAGCGCGCCGATCGCCACCCGCTCCAGGCGCCGCACGTACTCGTGGACGTCGTCGCCGTAGGGCTTCAGGGAGACGATCGGGTAGGCGACCAGCTGCCCCGGCCCGTGGTAGGTGACGCGGCCGCCGCGGTCGGTGTCGTGGACTTCGATCCCCTGCATCTCGTACCACTCGGTCGCCATCGGCAGCTCCTCCTCGCGTCGAGCGGCGACCGCGGGTGTAGACGGGCGGGTGCTCGAGCAGCAGCAGCACGTCGGGGATCGCTTCCTCCTGGCGGGCGTTTCGCAGCCAGCGCTGCGCGACGCAGGCCTCCTCGTAGGGGACCGAGCCGCAGCGGACGACCAGGACTTCGGCGCTCACTCTCGAAATCGTTGCATGGCGCCGCTCTATCCTTGGCGCCGACTCCCATGGTCCAGTCCAAGACCCTCCGACCAGACTGGCTTCCGGCCGTCGCGCTCAGCGCCGCGCTCGCCGCTCGTGATGCTGGCCTGGAACCCGCAGGTCGGCGACCTCGCCGCCCAGGTCTTCCGCACCGAGCTCTTCCAGCACGGCGGCCTGGCGATCTGGAACGGCAGCTGGTACGGCGGCCACTACACGCTCACCTACAGCGTCCTCTTCCCGCCGCTCGCCTCGCTGCTGGGGCCGCAGCTGGTCGGGCACGGTCTCGGTGGTCGCCTCCTCCTACCTCTTCGACCGCCTCGTCCGCGACCGCTGGGGCGAGCCGGCGCGCTGGGCGACCCTCTGGTTCGCCGCCGGGCGTCGTCACGCTGCTCGCCGACGGCCAGCTCACCTTCGCCCTCGGCGTCGCCTTCGGCCTCGCCGCGCTGCGCGCCCTGCAGACCCGCCGGGTCGCCCTGGCCTCCTCGGCGCGGCCGCTTGCGCGCTCTCGAGCCCGGTCGCGGCGGCTTCCTGGCCGGCGTCCCTGATCGCCGCCGCGGGCTCGTCGCTCGACTGGAGCGGCCTCTCCGCGGGTGGCGTGGACTCGGGGGGGCCGAGAACGGAGGCGCAGCCCCCGCCCGCAGGCCCCCCCGAGTCCGCGACGGGCCCCGCGGCCAGCGCTCTGCCGGTCGCCTTGGCGCTCATCGCCCTCGCCCTGACGCTGATCCCCAACCTCGCCTTCCCCGGCGCCGGCCAGTTCCCCTTCGCCTTCTCCTCCTTCGTCGCGATCCCGCTCTGGTGCGGCTCGGCGCTCTACGTGACCCGCGGGCTGCGCGAGGAGGAGCGGCAGCTGCGCTGGGCGATCGCCGCCTACCTGCTCGCCTCGACGCTCGTCTGGCTCGTGCCCAACCCGATGGGCGGCAACGCGGTCCGCCTCGGCGCCCTCTTCGGCGGGCCGGTGCTGGCCGCGGTGGTGCTGGCGCGGCGGCCGCGGGTCTCTCCCTGGTTCCTGGCCCTCTTCATGGCCGGCGGCCTCTACTGGCAGGTGACCGCGAGCGTCAGCCAGATCGCCCGCAGCGTCGGCGACCCCTCGACCGCGCGCAGCTACTTCCAGCCGGCGGCGCGCTGGCTGCGCGACCACGGCGGGGAGGCGGTGCGGGTCGAGGTCCCGCCGACGGCGAACCACTGGGAGTCCGCCTACCTCGCCCCGCAGTTCGAGCTGGCGCGCGGCTGGCTGCGCCAGCTCGACACCACCCGCGACGACATCTTCTACGGCGACGACAGCCGCTCACCGGCCGCGACCTACCGCGGCTGGCTGCGCCAGAACGCGATCCCCTACGTGGCCCTGCCCGACGCCCCGCTCGACTACTCCTCGGTCGCCGAGCGCCGGCTGATCCTCAGCGAGCCCTCCTACCTGGACCTGCGCTGGAGCTCCGCCCACTGGCGGATCTACGCGGTGCGCGACCCCGAGCCGCTGGTCGAGCCGCTGGGCGCGGCCGCGGCGCAGCGTCCGCTGGGTCGGCCGCCAGAGCTTCGGCCTCGACGTCAGCCGCCCCGGCGACTTCCTCGTCCGCGTCAACTTCACCCCCTACTGGTCGATCTCCCGCGGCGCCGGCTGCCTGCTCCGCCGCGGCGACTGGACCGTCGCCCGCGCCTCGCACCCCGGCATCTTCCGCGTCGCCGCCGACTTCTCCCTCGGCCGCGCCTGGAATGCCGTCACCGGCGCCCGCAAGACCTGCTGAGCCCGACGACTGCTGAGTTAGGCACACCCCAGTGTGCTCAAGTCGAGCAGTCGTCGTTAGAGAGCGAGGGAGAGGGGCTCTTCGAGGAGGGCGCTGATGCGGGCCAGGAACTCGGCGGCTGGGGCGCCGTAGAGGATGCGGTGGTCGCAGGCGAGGTTGACCCGCATCAGGTGGGCGGTGGCGATCTCGCCGTCGCGGACGACGGGGCGCTCGGCGATCGCGCCGACGGCGAGGATCGCCGCCTGCGGCGGGTTGATCACCGCGGCGAAGCTGTCGATCCCGAACATCCCCAGGTTGGAGACGGTGAAGGTCGCGCCCGAGAGCTCCGGCGGGGTGATCTGCCCGTCGCGCACCCGCTGCGCCAGCGCCCGCGACTCCGAGGCGATCTGCCGCAGGCCCTTGCGGTCGGCGTCGAAGACCGTGGGGACGACCAGCGCGTCGTTGGCCGCGACCGCGACCCCGACGTTGACCCGCGAGTAGAGCTCGAAGCGCCCGTCCCGGTAGGCCCCGTTGGCCCGCGGGTGCTCCCGCAGCGCCAGCGCGCAGGCCTTGACCACCATGTCGTTGAAGGAGGGCACGACGTCGCCCTCCTTGGCCCCGGCCTTGATCTGGGCCCGCGCCGCGACCAGCCGGCTCATGTCGACCTCGGCCTCCAGGTAGAAGTGCGGCGCCGTCGCCTTCGACTCGGCCATGCGCCGGGAGATCGTCGACTGGAGCTTCGAGAGCTCTTCGTAGTGTGACCTTGCCCTTGGCGGTCTCGGGACGGGGCGTCTCGGGACCGACCGCTCCGGCCGCGGGACCCGTCACGGACTCGGGGGGCCCTGCGGGCGGGGGCTGCGCCTCCGTTCTCGGCCCCCCCGAGTCCGCGCCACCCGCGGAGGAAGCCTCTCGTTCCACATCCGCCTTGACGATGCGCCCACCCGGCCCGGAGCCCTGAAGCTCCCCCAAATCGAGGCCGTGCTCCTTCGCGATCCGCCGCGCCACCGGTGACGCCTTGGATCGACCGTCGTCGGCTTGAAGCTTGGCGGCGCATTGATCGCCGCCTCCTCCGCGGGTGGCGTGGGGGTTGGGGGGGTCGAGGACGGGCGCTGTGCGCCCGTCCGCAGCGCCCCCCCTTCCCCCGCGACAGGACCCGCGGCCGAGTGCTCGCGCTATCGCCGGCAGCCATGCGCTTGGCGCCTCACCGCAACCCGCGCGATCGGCGTCCCGATCGGCACCGTCTCGCCCTCCTGCACCAGGATCTCGGTCAGCGTCCCCGCCACGTCCGCTTCGTAGGCCATGTTCGCCTTGTCCGTCTCGATCTCCACCAGCTCATCGCCGACCGCGACCTCGTCGCCGACCTGCTTCAGCCACTGCAGGATCGTCCCCTCCTCCATCGAGTCGGACAGCCTCGGCATCACCACGTCGGCCATCAGATCGACCCCTCCAGCGTGGCCAGCGCCGCCTTCACCACGTGCTCCTCGTGCGGAATCGCCGCCTGCTCCAGCCGTTTCGAGTAAGGCATGTGCACGTCGGCCCCGGTCACCCGCTGCACCGGCGCGTCGAGGTGGTCGAAGGCCTGCTCGGTGATCAGCGTCGCCAGGTTGGCGCCGACGCCGCCGTGCGGCCAGCCCTCCTCGACGATCACCGCCCGGTTGGTCTTGCGCACCGAGTCGAGGATCGTGTCGAGGTCGAGCGGGCGCAGGGTGCGCGGGTCGATCACCTCGGCCTCGACCCCGTGCTCGTGCGAGAGCGCCCGCGCCGCGTCCTCGGCGACGTGGGCCATCTTGAGGATGCCGACGATCGTCACGTCGGAGCCCTCGCGCCGCACCGCCGCCTCGCCGAAGCGCAGCACCTCGTCGCCGTCCTCGGCGACCTCGCCGCGGCGCCCGTAGAGGCTCTCGTGCTCGATGAAGACCACCGGGTTGTCGTCGCGGATCGCCGCCTTCAGCAGCGCCTTGCCGTCGGCCGGCGTCGAGGGGCAGGCGACCAGCAGGCCCGGCACCTGCAGGAAGAGCGCCTCGAAGCTGTGCGAGTGGGTGGGGCCGAGCTGGTGCCCGCCGCCGCCCGGCATCCGGATCACCATCGGCACCCGCGCCTGGCCGTTGAACATGTAGGGGATCGCGGCGGCGTGGTTGACGATCTGGTCCAGCGCCAGCAGCGCGAAGTTGACCGTCATCAGCTCGACGACCGGCCGCAGCCCGCCCATCGCCGCGCCGACCCCGGTGCCGACGATCGTGTTCTCGGAGATCGGCGTGTCGCGCACCCGCCGCTCGCCGAACTCCTCGAGCAGCCCTTCGGTCACCTTGAAGGCGCCCTGGAAGACGCCGACGTCCTCGCCCATCACGAAGACCGCCTCGTCGCGGCGCATCTCCTCCGCCATCGCGTCGCGCAGCGCCTCGCGCATCCGCAGCGTCGCCATCAGTCCTCGACCTCCTCGCGCTCGGCCGCGACCTCCGGCTCGACGCCCTCCTGGGCGTCGCCGTCCTCGGCCGGGTTGGGACGCGGCCCGTCCGGCTGCCCGGCGTAGGCGGCGCCCGCCTCGGCCAGCTCGCGCGCCGCCGCGGGCATCCGGTCCTCGCGCTCGCCGCGGTGCGGCTCGGGGCTGCGCTCGTCGACCGCGTACCAGCCCGCGGTCGCTGTCGAGCACGTAGAGGTTCTCGTAGAGGGTGTCGAGCGCCGGCTCGGGCGAGGCCTCGGCGAACTCGACCGCCGCCAGCACCGTCTCCTCGGCCTTCTCGCGCACCTCCCGCACCTCGCGCTCGCCCAGCACGCCGGCCTCGATGCAGCGCCGCGCGAAGCTCTCGATCGGGTCTTTCTCCTGCCACTCCTCGACCTCCTCGCGCTCGCGGTAGACCTCGGGGTCGGCGGCGGAGTGGCCGCGGTAGCGGTAGGTGAAGGCCTCGAGCAGGGTCGGCCGGCGCTCCTCGCGGGCGAGCCGGATCCCCTCGGCGACCGCCTCGCGCACCGCGAGCACGTCCATGCCGTCGATCCGCTCGCCCGGGGATCCCGTAGCCCTCCGCCTTCTTGGAGAGGTCGGTCTGGGCCGAGTGGCGCTCGACCGAGGTGCCCATCCCGTAGAGGTTGTTCTCGACCAGGAAGAGGACCGGCAGGCTCCAGAGCGCCGCCAGGTTCATCGTCTCGCCGAAGTTGCCGGCGTTGGAGGCGCCGTCGCCGAACATGCAGACGGTGACCGCGTCCTCGCCCTTGTACTCGGAGGCGAGCGCGAGGCCGGCCGCGATCGGCAGGTTGCCGCCGACGATCCCGTAGCCGCCCATGAAGCGGTGCTCGCGGTCGAAGATGTGCATCGAGCCGCCGCGGCCGCCGCTGGTCCCGTCGACCCGGCCGAACAGCTCCGCCATCACGCGCTTGGGGTCGGTGCCGCGGGCGATCGCGTGGCCGTGCGTGCGGTAGGTGCCGATCAGGTAGTCCTCCTCGCGCATCACCGAGGTGGTGCCGACGATCGTCGCCTCCTCGCCGATCGCCAGGTGGAGGAAGCCGCCGGCCTTGGCCCGCTGGTACTGCCGCCCCGCCTCCTCCTCGAAGCGGCGGATCAGCGCCATCCGCGCGAGCAGCTCGTAACAGGTGGAGGCGTCGGGGAGATCGGCCATCGAGCCTGACCGTAGCTCGCGGCGGCGACCGCCTCCTCCAGCCTGTCGTCGCCCCAGAAGACCTCGCCGCCGACGACCAGCGAGGGCACGCCGATGACGCCCAGCTCGGCGGCCGCGTCGGTCGCCTCGCGCAGCGCGTCCTTGACCCCTTCGGTCTCGACCGCCTTGAGCAGCGCCCGCGGGTGCAGCTCGCAGGCCGCGGCGGCGATCAGCACGTTGTCGGGCTCGGAGAGGTCGCGGCCGGCGGCGAAGGCCTGGCGGAAGGCGGCGAGGGCGAAGGAGACGGTGCGGCCGGTCTGCTTGGCGAAGGTCGCGGCCCGCATCGCGAAGAGCATGTTGCCCGGCCAGGGCTCGGGCCAGGCCAGCGGCGGCAGCCCGTAGGCGGCGGCGCGCCGCTCGACCTCGGCGATCCCCTCCGCGCGTCCCGGCCCGTTGGCCCACGAGTCCCGGCCGAAGGTGCCTGAACAGCCCGCCGAGCAGGATCGGCTGCCACTCCGGCTGCTCCAGCCCGGCGTCGGTGAACAGCCCGCTGATCCGCTCCGCGGTCAGGTACGCGTAGGGGCGAGCCGAGGTCGAAGTAGAAGGATCGGTGACGCAGAGCTGCGGGAGCGCCGTGCTACCAGGAGACCGCTGACGCCATGCGCCGTTGCCAGCCTAGCGTGGATCGCCCACGCCGCCGCGCGCCGCTTCGAGGATCGCCTCGGAGATCGTCGGGTGGGGGTGGACGATCCGCGCCAGCTCCTGGTAGCCGCCCTCCAGCGCCATCGTCGCGACCAGCTCGGCGATCATGTCGCAGGCGCGGTTGCCGACGATGTGGGCGCCGAGGATCTCGCCGTACTTGGCGTCGACGACGAGCTTGACCAGGCCGTCTTTGTCGTCGTAGACGGTGGCGCCGCCGACGCCGCCGAGCTTCTGCTTGCCGACCTTGACGTCGTGCCCGGCCTCCTTCGCCGCCGCCTCGGTGAGGCCGACGCTGGCCACCTGCGGGTGGCAGAAGGTCGCCCCGGCGACGAGGTTCTGGTCGACCGGGTGGGTCGGCGCCCCGGCCGCGTGCTCGACCGCGACGACGCCCTCCTCGGAGGCCTTGTGGGCGAGCGCCTTGGCGTTGACGAGGTCGCCGATCGCGTAGACCTTGGGGTTCGAGGTGCGCTCGTACTCGTCGACCTTGACCTTGCCGTTCTCGGCCAGCTCGACGCCCGGCCTCGGCGAGCCCGAGCCCCTCGACGTCGGCGGCGCGGCCGCCGGCGATGCAGAGGTAGTCGACCTCGGCCTTGCTCTCGCCGTAGCTGAGCTTGACCGAGCTCTCGCCGGCCTCGACGTCCTCGACCGGGGTGCCGGTGGAGATCGTCGATGTTCTGCTTCTTGAAGGCGCGCTCGACGACCCGGGCCATGTCCTTGTCCTCGGCGGGGAGGATCTGGTCGAGCATCTCGATCAGGACCACCTCGGTGCCGAAGCGCCCGTAGGCGGAGGCGATCTCGCAGCCCGAGGCGCCGGCGCCGACGACGGCGATCTTCTTCGGCTGCTCGGGCAGCGACCAGGCGCCCCAGGTGTCGACGACGCGCCCGCCGAACTCGACCCCGGGGATCGGCAGCGCGACCGAGCCGGTGGCGAGCACGACCGTGCCGGCCTCGTAGACCTCGTCGCCGACCTTGACGTTGCCCTCGGCGGTGAGCGAGCCGTCGCCCTCGATCAGCGTCGACCTTGTTCTTGTCCCAGAGCATCTTCACGCCGCTCGAGAGCGACTCCGAGACCGCGGCGCGGCGCTTGCCGAGCGCCTCCCAGTCGATCGAGACGTCCTTGGCGACGACGCCGAGCTCGGCGCTGTCGCGCGCCTGGTCGTAGATCTCGGCCGTGCGCAGCACGGTCTTGGCCGGGATGCAGGCGTAGTTGAGGCAGCGGCCGCCCGGCTTGTCGCGCTCGACCACCGCGGTCTTCTTGCCCAGCTGGGCGGCCCGGATCGCGGCGACGTAGCCGCCCGGGCCCCCGCCGATGACGATCACGTCGAAGGAATCTGCCACGCGCCTGAGCCTATAGAACGAGCGCCGGTTACTCGCGGGTCGGCATCTGGATCCGCGCCATCGCCTTGACCATGAAGAAGAAGAAGGTGCCGGCGACGGCGAGCAGGCCGAGGGTGGCGGCGAACTGGCCGACGGTCGCCGCCTGCAGAGCAGCCCGAAGACGGCGCTGAAGATGAGGAAGACGAGGATCAGCTGGAAGCCGAGCACCGCCCAGTAGCGGGCGCGCCACATGCCCCAGGCCATGATCCCCATCAGCAGCGCCGGCGCCAGCACCTGCGCGAGCCGCGGTTTCTCGCCGTTGACCTCGGTGCCGGCGAGGTAGCCGGCGACGATCGAGAGCGCGATCAGGGCGGCGACGACGGCGCCGATCGTCACCACCAGCGGCCGCTCGCCCTCGGCCAGCGGCTCCAGCGCCTCGCGGGCCTCGCGGTTGCGCTCCTCCGCCTTCGCGTAGCCGCGCTCCATCCGCTCGCGCGGGGTGGGGGAGGCGCCGCGCTGCTTGCGCTTGCGCGGGCTGCGTCAGCCACCGGGCGCCGCCTCCCCGAGCGGCGCCAGCGCGTTGCGCAGCTCTTCGGCGACGGCGGTCGGGGTCCTCGGCGTCGCGGATCGCCCGCACCACGCAGAGCCGCTGCGCGCCGGCGTCGACCACCTGCGCCGCGTTGGACGGGTCGATGCCGCCGATCGCGAAGAAGGGGTGCGGGGCGTTGGCGGCGGCGTGGCGGATCAGGTCGAGGCCGACCGCCGGGCGGCCCTCCTTCGTCGGCGTCTCCCAGATCGGGCCGAACGCTGATGTAGTCGACCGGCCGCCCGGCGCCGCCGCGATCTGCTCCTCGGAGTGGGTCGAGAGGCCGATGATCGCGTCTGGGCCGAGCGATCTCGCGGACCTCCGCTGCCGGCATGTCGTCCTGGCCGACGTGGACGCCGTCGGCGTTGCAGGCCCGCGCCAGGTCGGGGTCGTCGTTGACGACGAAGAGGGCGCTGTAGGTGTCGCAGAGGCGGCGGAAGGTGAGGGCGGAGCGCTCGATCTCGCGCCGCGGCAGCTCCTTCTCGCGCAGCTGGACGATGTCGACGCCGCCGTTCAGCGCCGCCCGCAGCAGCGGCTCGGGGTCCTCGCCGCCCGGCCGCGCGTCGCAGCAGAAGTAGAGGCGCGCGGTGCGCAGCCGCTCGCGGCGCAGCGGTCCCTTGGCGTCGGGGGCAGCAAGGCTCATCCGCCGATTATCCCGCCGCGCCGGGGTGTCTGAGCTAAGCCGCCATATGGCGGGTTAGCTCAGACACGCCCCTTGGGTGGGTGGAGCGGGAGGGGTAGCATCGGTGGGGCACGGGAGCCCACGGCATCGAGCGATGCCATGGCTGAGAGGGTGGCAACGAGGCCGCCGACCGTCTGGACCTGATCCGGGTAATGCCGGCGGAGGCAAGATTGAGCGACAGAGGCAGCTATGACGCGGTGGTTGTCGGCGGCGGCGCGATCGGCCTCTGCTGCGCCTGGCGCCTCGCGCGGCGCGGCGCCCGCGTCGCCGTCCTCGACCGAGCCGAGCCGCCCGCGGGCGCGACCCGCGTCGCCGCCGGGATGCTGGCGCCGGTCGGCGAGCTGGCCTTCGGCGAGCCCGAGCTGCTGCGGATGACCCTCGCCGCCGCCGAGCGCTACCCGGGCTTCGTCGCCGAGCTGGAGGCGGCGAGCGGGATCTCGACCGGGCTACGCGCGCAGCGGCGCCCTGCACGTCGCCCTCGACCGCGACGAGGCCGCCGAGCTGCGCCGCGTCCACGACCTGCAGCGCTCGCTCGGCCTCGGCGCCGAGTGGCTGCCGCCGCGCCGCTGCCGCGAGCTGGAGCCCGGCCTGACGCCCTCGTTCAACGGCGGCGTCCACGCGCCCGAGGAGGCTGCGATCGACCCGCGGGCGATGACCGCGGCGCTGCTCGCTGCGCTGGACGCGCGAGGGGGTCGAGGTGCGCAGCGGGTGTCGAGGTGACCGAGGCGCTGCTCGACGGCGAGCGGATCGACGGCGTGCGCACCGAGTCCGGCGAGGAGCTGCGCGCGGGCGCGGTCGTCCTCGCCGCCGGCGCCTGGTCAGGCGCCGCAGCCTGGCTGCCCGAGCGCGCCCGGCCGCCGGTGCGCCCGGTCAAGGGGCAGATCCTCGAGCTGCGCGCGCCGGACGGAGAGCCGCCCTGCGAGCGGATCGTCGCCTCCGAGCGGGTCTACCTGGTGCCGCGCCCCGACGGCCGCCTGATCGTCGGCGCGACGACCGAGGAGCGCGGCTTCGACACGACGGTCACCGCCGGCGGCGTCCACGAGCTGCTGCGCGAGGCCTACCGCCTGCTGCCCGACGTCGCCGAGATGGAGCTGGTCGAGTCGATGGCGGGCCTGCGCCCGGGCACCCCCGACAACCTGCCGCTGATCGGGCCGGGAGCGCTCGACGGCCTGGTCCTCGCCTGCGGCCACTACCGCAACGGCATCCTGCTGGCGCCGCTGACCGGCGAAGCGGTCGCGGTGCTCCTCGACACGGGCGAGCTCCCCGAAGCAGTCGCTGTCGCCAACCCGGTGAGTTCGCGTTTCTTCGCCGATATGGCGAATAAAGGCGAAGTCAGCGTGGGGAAGGGGCCGCTGTGAGGATCGAGCTGAACGGCGAGCCGCACGAGCTGCCGGACGGCGCGACGCTCGCCGACGCCGCGCGGGCCGCCGGCGCGGAGGACGCCCGCGGCGTCGCCGTCGCCCTCGACGGCGAGGTCGCGCCGCGCGCCGAGTGGGCCTCGACGCCGCTGGCCGAGGGCAGCAAGGTCGAGGTCCTGGCGGCGATCCAGGGCGGTGCCGAGGGCTGGGAGCTGGGCGGTCGCGCCTGGACCTCGCGCCTGATCGCCGGCACCGGCGGCTTCCGCTCGCTGGAGCAGATGGAGCGGGCGCTGGAGGCGTCGGGCGCCGAGATCGTCACCGTCGCCCTGCGCCGCATCGACCCCGACGCCAAGGGCTCGGTCCTCGACGTGCTCGACCGCCTCGGCCTCTTCGCGCTCCCCAACACCGCCGGCTGCTACACGGCCCGCGACGCGGTCCGCACCGCCCAGCTCGCCCGCGAGGCCTTCGAGACCGACTGGATCAAGCTCGAGGTGATCGGCGACGATCGCACCCTCTTCCCCGACGCGGTCGAGCTGCTCGACGCCGCCGAGACCCTGGTCGGCGAGGGCTTCACCGTCCTCCCCTACACCAACGACGACCCGATCCTCGCCCGCCGCCTCGAGGAGGCCGGCTGCGCCGCGGTGATGCCGCTGGGCTCGCCGATCGGCTCCGGCGCCGGCATCCGCAACCCCTACAACGTCGCGATCATCGCCGAGCGCGCCGAGCGTCCCGGTCGTCCTCGACGCCGGCATCGGCACCGCCTCCGACGCCGCCCTGGCGATGGAGCTGGGCTGCGACGCGGTGATGGCGGCCAGCTCGATCTTCGGCGCCGAGGACCCGGTCGCGATGGCCACCGCCCTGCGCCTCGGGCGTCGAGGCCGGACACGCGGCCCGCGGCGCCGGCCGCATCCCCCGCCGCACCCACGCCGAGGCCTCGACCCCCGAGCAGGGCCTCCCCGACCTCCGATACCATTGCGGTCGTACTTCTTGCCGGATAGCGGAGAGAAGTACGACCGCATGGCAGCTCGATCGGCGGCCCTCTACCATGGGCGACCGCGCCCCCGTAGCTCAGTTGGTTAGAGCGGCGGCCTTTTAAGCGTGGCGGCTAGCGCGGGGTTTGGCTCTAGGGAAGGGTTTGAAGGCGATTCGACCGGAGCAGATTCGGCCCGATTCGGCCCGTTTCGGAGGGGTTTGGGCAGCGAGCGGGTTTCGCTGCCCAATGACCCACCGGAGCGCTGCCCCCCCATTATCGGAGGAAAAGTCGCCGCCGTCCCGGCAACTACAACAGACTCACGCGCACGCTACACCTGAAAATTTACGCCGGAAGCCCTAACGAATCGTTGCGACTTCGCGCAGCGCGCAGCTAGGGTTTAGACCACAGCGTGGCAACCGAACCCAATGCATGACCACTCAGGACGGTTGCTCGCGTTGGCCTGGACGGATAGGCTCCTGTCGGTTCTTTTAGGCAACGACAGCGGGGGCCTCAATGATGGAAGGTCGTAGAACAACTAGTCAGTGGTCGCTGAGAGCAGTCATGTTGCTCTGTGTCGGCCTGACCAGCGCCATCCTGGTGCCGAGTGCTGGGGCGGCACCAAAAGCGAAGGTATCGCTAACGCTTCCCTCTATGGCAAACGAAGGCGCGCCTATTCCGTTCTCTTGGACGGGAAAGCACCTGCGACGCAACCACCGGCTTGTTGTTCAAAAGCCAGTTGGGACGGCCCACGTCTGGAAGTCCATCATGCGGCTCAACAGCAACAGTGGCTCCGCTGAATTGGGCGGCCTGCCACTCGGCACCTATCGACTGCGTATAGCCGACCTGATCGGACGGCGGGTGCTTGCCCAGCAGGTCGGCACTCTCTCTGTATATGGGCAGGTGCCATTTTCTACGCTCTTTAACGACCATCAAAATAAGGTTCAAGCGACACCCCAGTACACCTTTCCATGGGTAGTGTCGCACTACGACGGTGACGGCCCAACGGCATTTCAGGTGAGCAACAACAACTGTCTCTCGGTGCATATTGGTTTTGTATCGAGGGACTATTACAACCACGATGAGACTGGAACCGAGACTCTTACTCTCATTCAAGAGAGCAAGGACCCAGTAAGTACATCAATGGCCTATAACGCTATTGGATCTTTGGATGCTGAACTCGTTGTCGGCCAATCCTGGGCCGTGAATCAATCGCATGTGAGCGAACAACAAGGCAACCCCACCATCACCTATATGAATGGCTATGCCCTCTGCAAAAGTACGGAACCATTCCGTAACTAGTCCTCCCGGCGGTTGCGCCTGCTAGCTGTCCTAGCCCTGAGATGTGACAGCAACGCGAGTACATCGCACGCTCGCCATTTGTGGGCGGGCTGGCCCCGTAAAAGCAAGCTCCGCCTCCAAGGGGTTGATCTACTTCAGGAAACCGATCAATGGCGGAAGCACCGTGCCAATGATGTGGTCATTCACTTCCGCAAGAAGGTCGAGGACATCCGCTTCCCCTACGAGCGGCGTCGCCATGTCGAAGCGTATGTAAATAGCAGGGAGGAAGTTCACTAGCATCTTCTTACCTGGGGTGATTGGGATGGGTTGCAAGGTCCATCGAGCTACCTGTGTGCGGCCCTCAAGACGTCCACCAAAGGACTCGATTTTTCCGGGTCCCTTCAGTTCCGCGATGTTCACTGCTCGCGAGGGGTCGAACGTCATGCCCTCAGAGGTCGCAGCGATTACGTGGAGAAGCTGATGCTTATCGAGCCGGTTCAACTCGTGCAAGCGCCAGAGGGGGTCTTCCTCAAATGCGTTTCCTCGATGGTAGGGCTGCAACCCCTCAATGATCGCCTGAGCGGCCGGATCGACCCCTTGAATCTTCGAGAGTCCGCTACCGGGAGCGGGTGTTCCGGCAGCGGCTCCCTTACTCCGCAGCCTGTTAAATCCGACCGAACCCTTCCCCGGTCCCTCTCCAAAGATCGGGAATTCAGACGCTTTCTTAAGATCTTCGGTGAACGGGGTTGCAAAGGCTGACGCGAGTTCAAACGCCAGGTGGTCGAGTGCCGTGCGGAAACATTGAAGGCAATCCCCGACGAGGAGCGCTATCTCATTGCCAGGGAAAGAGGGAGGGGTAACCCAGGCTCCATATGCTCCGGGAACCTCGGGATCAGTCTGCTCCACGACGGTCTTGTGTGTTTCGTCAACCCACGCTTCAATTAGGTGCTGAGCCCTCTGTAAATGATGCTGTGCCCGCGCGAGCTTCAACTCGTGGCTAAGTGCGCCAGCGGGGTACGGCGAAGATTCCTCCTTCGTGCGCTGTCGCTGCTTTCGGAGTCGCTTGGCCTTGCTCACGCTCTAGGGAGATTCAATGTCAGAAAGAAAAGGACCGAAGCGAAGACTTGGAGGCTCCGGTCCCGGGGTCGGTGACTTCTTGTGTCAAAGGATAGTCGTCCTCCGGCATCCCACTGATCCAGTTCCGACCGCCGCTGCGCTTACTATTCGTAAGCATGGATGTGCTTCGTGACTTCGGGTTGGACTTGGAGCACAAGGGCGTTTCGCAGGCGCGCCAGAGGGATCACCTGCGCGTGTTGCGGCAAATCGCCGCCTTCCTCGCGCCTGCCGCGCTCACCACTGCCAGCGCCGAGAATCTGACCGCCTATCTCGCAGAGCGTAACGAGGCGGGATATGCGCCCAACACGCTGAGGAAGGAAAGGCAGATGGTCTTGTCATTCTTGACATGGGCACATGAAACGGGACGAGTCAGCGCGGAAAACCTTCTCGCCATGCAGTCCGTTGTTTCTCCGCAGGGCGCAACAAGTCGCAGCCGCCCCGAAAACTATTCGTCCAAGGAGTTGCGATTTTTCCGCGAGGTCATAAATACGCGCTGGCCGTTGATGGATGATGCTCGGGCGCGAAAGTTTGCGCGACGGTGGGAAAACGGCGACACCCCCTATTCACGGATTCGCAAGCACGCGATTCGTTTGCAGCTTGATGCCGTCATTTCCTTGGCTCTGCATTGTGGTCTACAGCGCAGAGAGATATTCGCGCTGCACGTTGACGACCTGCATTACGACAACGCCTACATAGTCGTTTGGAGCGGCGAGCGCTGGCACAGCTCCCATCGGGAGGTCCCCTACACCGAGGAGGCCCGCGCAGCGGTCAGGGCATGGCTCGACTTTCGCGCTTGCATGGGCGTGAAGCACGACTCCCCGTGGCTGAACCTCTGGGCGGCCAAGACGGCTCGGGAGCCACTCGGGCCAGACACCTTCGCCAAGCTGCTCTCAGCCTACGTAGACCCAAGCCTGAGCTACCGCCGATTGCGCCATACCTGCGGAATCGCCTGGCTCAAAGCCGGGATGAAGCTTTGGGAGGTCCAGCGATTCCTCGGCCACGCCTCACTCAGAGACACCCTGCCATACGGGGAAGCGGTCGAAACTTCCCTTCAAGCAAGGGTCGAGCGGCGTCAAGGCTCATTTTCAGAAGCACTCGCCGCTTCGTAGCCAGTTCCGGCCATCTGAGTCACACATAATCGCTCGCGAGGGCCGTCAGGGAGCGGCGCATTCCGCTCTGAAATAGCGACTTTGACCCGAGTGCGCCCGGAACTGGGTCAGTTTACGATTCGCGGTCGTATATTAGGTTTCACATGGTCAACTACGATCACAATCAACATCGTAGGCTGACCATCCCCCCCTGTGCGCTAAGCCGACATGACGGGGGCAGGCAGATCGGAAGCGGTCGTGGGTAAGTCCGGCCGTATCCGAAAGCGGCGTCGCCCGCTGAACCGCAAACAGGCGGAACGACTTTCCCGTCGCGAGCGCGAAGTCGGGCTCCGGCCGGAGGATCGCCGCGACCGAACCGTCGATCTTCCTACGCCTCTGGAGAAAGCTCGTCGCGAAGCAAAAAATCGAAAGCAGGGCTGATTCCTGCTCCCCGACATGGGCAGGATCAGCAGAGGCCGCGATTGCGGAGGGCCTTGCCATGCGGCAGAAGACCGCCCCGACTGCACCCAGTTGGGACACAACCGTCAGACGGGGGGTCTTCATCCCAGATTTTGTCCCGTCGCAGCCCACTTCGGTGGGGGCAGGCGGAGTCGAGGCCGTGAGGACGGCCGCGCGGTAAAGCTGCACCTGGGCGCGCTTGAGACTCCGCAGTCGTCATCAGCTCGTGATGACGTACTGCTCTCCTTTCGGGAGGGCAGTACGTCTGGCAGCCGTTGTCGGCAAATGGAACGGAACGCGGCGCAATGACTGCACCCATCGTCCAGCTTGACGACGCTAGCGTCGAGGCTGTTGCCCGCCGCGTGGTCGAGTTACTGAGCAGTGAGAGTGGCAGTAAGGACTGGATCGACGCGGCCGAGGTTGCTCGCCGGTTCAGTCTTTCCCGCGACTACGTGTACGAGCACGCCGACGATCTAGGCGCGATGAGGATCGGTCCTGGTCCCAAGGCGCGGTTGCGGTTCGATCCGGTCAAGGTGACCAAGGCGTTAGGCGGTTCGTCAGGGCGAGAGCCACGACCTAAACGAGAGGCCGTTCGTTCTGTTCGTAGGGGGCGTGAAGTAACACTCCTACCCATTCACGGAGGGTCCCCATGACGGCGCTAAACCTTACTGTTACTAGTGGACAGATAGGCAGGTTGTGAAGGGTGGAAAAGCGTGTACCGTGGCGCGGTAGGCGGGCTGTGTGGAAAAGTGCGCGGCCTGAGAGAAGCGGCCCCCGGTGGCGCGTCAACGCCAGCCGGGGGCCTGACCACAAGGAGGCTGGCTCCTCATGGCTACGGATAACCCTACGGGTCGCGGTCCCGGTATTACGGTTGCGATTCCCACAAAGGACCGGAGATTCCTCCGGGGTCTTTTCGAGATTGCACGAGGAGGCATCCGCGACGACCTGGCGGATCATCCCGAGGCGATCCGCGAACCGGCTCGCTTGCAGCGCGAGGAGGGCGCATACGACGCTCTGTTGGCGGCACTGGATGGCGGCTCCATCGTCGCCAGCGCCGACGTTTGCCGTGTGCTCGGCGACCTTGACCGGACCCCGTTCATCGGTCCACCCCTACTGAGAGTCCGGGGTTGATTGAGCCGTTCGTGTTGCCGATTCGCTGCCAGCTGGCAGCGAATCGGGCGGGAGACATCATGCCAAGCGCCGAGTGAGGGTGGTTGGCGTTGTAGTCCGCACGCCAGTCGGCGGCGAGAATCTGGGCCTCCGCCAGGGAGGTGAACTGCTCGACGTTCAGCAGCTCGTCGCGCAGCCGAGCGTTGAATGACTCCACGTAGGGGTTCTGCCAGGGCGAGCCTGGCTCGATGTAGGCGGTGCCGGTGGAGCCGTGCCGACACCACTCCCGCAGCACCCAGGCGGTCAGCTCGGGGCCATTGTCGGCACGGATGTAGACGGGGGCGCCGCGTTCGCCGGCGAGGCGCCCCAGCACCTTGACCGTCGCCTCGGCGTTGATCGTGCGGTCGACCTCGATCGCCAAGGCCTCTCGGGTGAACTCGTCGACGATGTTCAAGAACTTCAGCTCGCGGCCGTCATTGGTGGCGTCGTGCTGGAAGTCGAGTGCCCAGACGTGGTTGGGATGCTCTGCCTTGAGCCTGTCTGCTGCCGTGGTGGACTCACCGAGGCGGCGGCGCTTCTTGGCTTTGGCAGGCACGCGTAGCCCCTCCTCGCGCCAGATCCGCTGCACCCGCTTGCGGTTCATCGAGAAGCCTTCGGTGAGCAGGTGCCCGTGAGCACGGCGGTAGCCCCAGCGGGGCCACTCTTCGGAGATCTTTCGCAGGCGAGCTCGCAGAGCCTGATCCTCGGGTTTCACCTGCGGGCGGTGGCGCTGTGTGGAGCGGTTCTGGCCGGCGATCCGGCACGCCCGACGCTCGGAGAGGCCGAGGCGGTCCTGCAGCATGCAGACCGCTCGGCGCCTGCGGGCCGGGCTCAGAAGTTTCCCTTGGCGATCTCCTTGTAGGCGCGGATGTCGAGTGTCTGATCGGCCACGATCTGCTTGAGCTCGCGGTTCTCCTTCTCCAGCTCTTTGAGCCGCTTGACGTCTTCGGCTTTCATCCCGCCGTACTGGTTGCGCCAGCGGTGCAGGGTCTGCTCGGAGACCTCCAGCGCCTTTGCCGCTTCCCCTGCCGTCTTTCCCTCCGAGAGCATCTGCTCTGCCGTGCGCAGCTTGCGGATGATCTGCTCGGGGGTGTGCCTTTGCCTCTTCACCTGCTTCGGTCCTCCTTTGCCCATTGTCGCGGGCGGGAAGGACTCTCAAACAGGGCGGACCGATTTCAGGGGGTCGGGCCAACCTGGCCCAGATGATTGACCGCGAGAACGAATACAGGCGGGTCGTCGCGGAGCACGCGGCGCTGCTCGGACTGCGAGAGCAGGTCTGCGAGGGGGCGGGACGATGATTGACATTGCCGGCCGATTCGGGGACAACCTCGCCCGTTGCCGCAAGCGGGCCGACCTCTCCCAGGAGGCGTTGAGCCACCTTGCTTCGCTGCACCGAACGGAGGTAAGCCAGTTGGAGCGTGGCTTGCGCCTCTGTCGGATCGACACGCTCGTGAAGATCAGGGACGCGCTCGAAGTCTCTGCCGATGAACTGCTCGACGGGATCGTCTGGCAAGTTGGCAACTACCGACCGGGTCAATTCGCTGCCAAGGATGAGGAGTGATGGTGGCTCGGCGTGTCGGGGCGAACCTTCGCCGTGCCCGCGAGCGGGCCAGCCTCTCGCAGGAAGAGTTGGCCGTCCGTGCATCGCTTCACCGCACGGCGGTCGGGCAGTTGGAGCGTGGGGAACGAGTCGCCCGAGCCGACACGCTGGTCAAGCTGGCCGGGTCGCTCGGCATCCCGCCCGGTGAACTGCTCGACGGGCTGGTGTGGGAGCCGGGTGGTACTCGCATCGGGCGCTTGAGCGATGGGGGGCCGGGCTGATGCCGCCCCAAGCTACGGGGCAGATCGTCCCGCCGAAGGATGGCCGGGCGTGGGCGATCCGCTTTCGCGCCTACGGCAAACGCAGGCTGGTCACGCTCGGCACGTCTGAGGAAGGCTGGAACCGGCAGAAAGTCGAGGAACAGTTGCGGCACGTTCTGGCCGACGTTGAGCGGGGCATCTGGCAACCGCATGAACCGGCAGCCGTCGAAGCTCCCGCCGACGTGCCGACATTCCATGTGTTTGCGTCGGAATGGATGGAGGCGCGGCGACCGGAGCTACGGCCCCGGACGATCAAGGATTACCAATGGGCGCTCACCCACCACCTGCTGCCTTTCTTCAAGGACCACCGGCTGCCGGAAATCACCGTGGCTGAGGTTGACCGCTACAAGCAGGCGAAGGTGCGGGAGGGGAAGCTTGCGCCCCCGCAGATCAACAAGTCGCTCAAGCGGCTGTCTCAGATTCTCGACGTTGCCGTCGATTACGGCCACCTGCCGAGCAACCCGGCAGCATCGAAGGGCGGGCGGCGAAGGGTCAAGGAGTCCGCGCCGCGCCGGACGTGGGTCGAGCCTGAGCAGCTAATGGCTCTGCTCGACGCCGCGCCCAAGCGCCACCGTGCGGTGCTCGCCACCCTGGCCGGTGCGGGCCTGCGAGTCGGGGAGTTGTGCGCGCTCGACTGGCGCGACATTGACCTCGCCACCGGCACGCTGACCGTGCAGGAGTCGAAGACGCCCGCTGGGCGGCGGGAAGTCGATCTGCCGTCCGGCCTGGTCACGGAGCTATGGACCCTCGCCGCGACCAGTCCGCAGACCGGCCCCGACGATCCAGTTTTCCTCGGCAGGCGGGGCACCCGGCAGACCCCCGACAACGTTGGGCGGCGGCTCAAGTCCGCGATCAAAAGGGCCAACGTCCAGCTTGAGGCGGCGGGCATCGCGTCGATCAGCGAGCGCGTGTCGCCCCACTCGCTGCGCCGCACCTTCGCTTCCCTGCGCTATGCCTGCGGCGACGATCCCGTCTACGTGGCCGAGCAGGGGGGATGGGCGGACCCCTCATTCCCGATCAAGGTCTACGCTAAGGCGGTGAGACGGCGCGAGCGGCTATCCGGTGCCCACCGCGAGGCATTCGACGCGGCCCTTGATTGGGCAGCAATGGGCAGCGGAGCCGACAAGCACCCCTCGGCAGGGTCTACCCTGCAAGACACGCAGTTGAGGAAACGGCAGGCTAGAGCCGAAATCTAGCTACCTGCCCCCGTAGCTCAGTTGGTTAGAGCGGCGGCCTTTTAAGCCGCGCGGCACGGGTTCGAATCCCGTCGGGGGTACTCAGCAAGGTCAGCATGGTTCGGGTATTAGGTCGTAGCCCTTGAGGAACGCTGTGATCTAGAGTCCTCCAGCGCAAGAGGCATTAGGGAATGGTTTCGGGAGGAGGAGTGCTGACGCGTGTCCAAGCGGCTGCGAGACGTGACGCCTGGTGAGCTCGAAGAGGTGGGGAAGTTCTGTGCGGCTCTGCTCTCGATCCCCGATCCCTGGATGTCTCGCCGCAAGGAGTCGATTACCGTCCTTGATGAGGCAGCGATCAGGCGGCAGCAGAGCGTTGACTTCACCATCGACGCAGCAGCTCCATTTTCTCATTTCAAGGACACCGGTGAGCGTATCTTCGGTGTTGGCGTCTGCGTCGCGCCCCTCTTCATCCTCGAGAAGAAGCCGGCTTGGTCCTTGGCCTTCGACCTTGAAGATGAGACGGGGCGCGCACTGCCCCTGATGACCAGCCAGGAAAACGCGGAGGTCAGCGCTGCCACCTTGAAGTCCCTCTGCAAAAAGAAGCTGCAAAGCGTCGGTTTGTCAGGGCTTCCGGGCACACTGAGCGAGAAGCTCGAGCTGCTTGCAACGGGAGATGCCGCCGAAGGTCGTGCTTGGCACCGCCGCCTATGCAAGCCGCTGCCTGCCGATCCGGACCATGACGAGATTGCTGCCCTGCTGGACGAGAGCGCCGACCAGGGCCAAACGGCGTGGTGGTTGAGGACCCTGGCCTATGCATCGATCGTGCTTGTCACGTTCGAGTCAACGCCCAGCTCTCGCCGGGTGCTCAAGCTTTCATACGACGAGCCTATGAACGCGAATCCCAGACTGCCAAGCCGTTTGGGATGGCGCTCGTTCTACACCTGGGTGAACTCTCCCTTCATCGGCAGTGATCGGTATCACTTCGAGATCAAGGCTCCACCTGATTTCCGCTTGACCCGCGCTGCCCTGGCGGACGACACAGGCCACAAGGTGACAGCAGTCGGGTATCGCCGCAGAGCCCATCTATACATCGAGAACGCCCGCCGCTCGGGCGGCGCCACTGTGGGGTTCGGTCTTCGCGTGAGTGGCCGCGGCGTGATTGGCGGTGCGTTGGCGGCGGCCCTTCTGGTGCTCCTAGCAGTGATTGCGTGTATGGCGTGGAGCAAAAATGTGGCGGCAAACTCGAGCGGGGCACCTGCACTGCTGCTGGTTCTCCCTGGGCTCATCGCCACATATGTGGCCAGGGCGGACCAGCACGGGCTGACAACGAGATTGTTGGCGATTCCTCGTTGGACCCTGCTCCTATTGGCAGGCTGCTCTGCCTACTACGCTGCAGGTCGCATTGCCCTGGCGGGCCCAGCTGTTGGGAAGGACGCCATTGCCTCTCAGGCGACCGCCATCAGATGGTGGCTCTTGCCATCTGCGGTTGGGGCTCTGGTCGCCGTGCTGATCATCGGTGTGGGTTGGGCTTGTGCCCGACAAACCACGCACCGGATCCTCTGGCGCCTTTCCGCTATGGCGAAGATGCTGAGAAAGACTGGATTCCGGCTGTATGCGGAAGCTCCTGTTTCCCGGGACAGTGTCTGGCGCCACATTGCCGAAGGCATAGAGCCCCAGCTAATTGCCGCGCGCCGGATCCGCCGAGCAACCGTCACTACGGATCAGGATTATCGATTCGTTGCCGGCCGATATGGCAGGCTCTTCAGATGGACCCACGGAGTCGACGTCCGTGAAGGGGCGGAAGGCACGAAAGTAGAATGGCTCTTCTCGGCAGAAGGCCCAAGCCTTTTGCGGCCGTTCATCGGACTGTTCGTTTACGAGGAGAGGAGAGAGTCGCTGGAACGGCTGGAAGCGATGAGGCTGGCCGTGTCCGAGACGTCATAAGTGACGCGACGACCGCCTGAAGGCGCTGTGTGAAAAATCTACTGCTCCGAGCGCGTTTGTCGCGTGCCACCGCGGTCCCGGTTTCCTCTGTCTTCTTCATCCTTGTCTCCAGCCCGCCGTCATCACTGTGCTCCGATGTGGACTCAACTTCATCCGAGTTGGTGACCTCGCTGAACAGGGGGCCAACGTACCAATCGGGCTCATCCAGCCCGGCATGCCTGGCCCGATCTCGGATGTGCTCGGGAATGTGATTTCTCATCTCTGGGTTATCCATGGCGTATCCCCTGCATTCGCTGGCGGCGGATCGTCTCCTCATCGCGTGCAGCTTGGGAAGGCTGTCTCATTCTGGCAGCGTTTTACCTACTTTACGTCAGTTGAAACCCGCAAACTGCATAGGGATTCGGCGTTCGCTCGGAGGCGGAGCTGACAGGCAGTAGCAAAAACTCAGTGCCGGAAGTGGCGGTGCTTGGTGAAGACCATCGTCACGCCGGCGGCGTCGCAGGCCTCGATCACCTCGGCGTCGCGCTTGGAGCCGCCGGGCTGGATCACGGCGGTGGAGCCGGCCTCGATCGCCAGCTCGGGGCCGTCGGCGAAGGGGAAGAAGGCGTCGGAGGCGACGGCGGAGCCGGCGAGCAGGGCGTCGGCGTCCTCGCCGCGGGCGTCGCGGCACTTCTCGACCGCGAGCCGGACCGAGTCGACGCGGCTCATCTGGCCGGCGCCGATGCCGAGGGTGGCGCCGTCCTTGGCGATCACGATCGCGTTGGAGCGGACGTGGCGGACGACGGTCCAGGCGAAGAACATGTCGCGCCACTGCTCCTCGCTCGGCTCGGTCTTCGTCACCACCTCCATCAGCTCGCGCGGCTCGGGGTCGCCGTCGCGGTCCTGGATCAGCAGCCCGCCGAGGACCCGTTTGACGTCGCGTTCGTGCGGGTCGCGCTGGCGGCGCTCCTCCTCGCAGAGGATGCGGATCGCCTCCTTCTGCTGGAGGACGTCGAGCGCTCCGTCCTCGTAGTCGGGCGCGATCAGCACCTCGACGAAGTTCTTGTGCAGCGCCTCGGCCAGCGCCTCGCGGACCGGCCGGTTGAAGGCGATCACGCCGCCGAAGGCCGACATCGGGTCGCAGGCCAGCGCCTTGCGGTAGGCCTCGAGCGCGTCCTCGCCGATCGCCACCCCGCAGGGGTTGTTGTGCTTGACGATCGTGCAGGCCGGCTGCTCGAAGTCCTCGACCAGGCGCCGCGCCGAGTCGAGGTCGAGCACGTTGTTGAAGGAGAGCGCCCGGCCGTGCAGCTTGGCGACCCGGGAGAGGACGTGGCTGCGGACGCCGGCTTCGGAGTAGAGCGCCGCCCGCTGGTGGGGGTTCTCGCCGTAGGCGAGGTCGAGCACCTTCTCGTAGGCGACCGCGAGGTGCTCGGGGAAGTCCTCGTACTCGGTCGAGAACCAGCGGCTGATCGCGGCGTCGTAGCGGGCGGTCTGGGCGAAGGCCTCGTTGGCGAGCCAGTGGCGGGTCGAGGCGGAGATCTCGCCGCCGGACTCCTCCAGCTCGGCCAGCACCGCGTCGTAGGACTCCGGCTTGACGACGACGGCGACGCCGTCGTGGTTCTTGGCGGCGGCGCGGATCATCGTCGGCCCGCCGATGTCGATGTTCTCGACCGCGACCTCGGGCTCGACCTCGTGGCCGGCGACGGTCTCCTCGAAGGGGTAGAGGTTGACGCAGACCAGGTCGATCGGCTCGATCCCCTCGCGCTCCAGCGTCGCCATGTGCTCGGGGTCGCTCGCGCCGCGCCAGCAGCGCCGCGTGCAGCCGCGGGTGCAGCGTCTTGACCCGGCCGCCGAGGATCTCCTCCTGGCCGGTGAACTCGGAGACGTCGGTCACCTCGAGCCCCGCCTCGCGCAGCGCCGCCGCGGTGCCGCCGGTGGAGAGGATCTCGACCCCGAGGCCGGCGAGCCCGCGGGCGAAGTCGGCGACCCCGGTCTTGTCGGAGACCGAGACCAGCGCCCGGCGCACCCTGATCGCGCCGTCGCTCACGGTCTCGGATCGGGTGTCTGCGGGGGCCTCACTCATCGACGACGACCGTGCGAGGGTCGTTCGCGTCGATCCTAACCCTGCCCGCCGCGATCATGCGGATCGCCTCCGGGTAGAGCTCGTGCTCGATGGCGTGGATCGCCTCCTCCAGCGCCGCCCGGTCGCGGCTCGGCGGGCACCGCGACCTCGCGCTGCAGCGATCACCGGCCCGGTGTCGACCCCCTCGTCGACGAAGTGGACGGTGACGCCGGTCATCTCGACGCCGGCATCGAGCGCCTGGCCGATCGCGTCGAGGCCGGGGAAGGCGGGCAGCAGGGCGGGGTGGACGTTGACGATGCGGTCGCGGAAGCGCGCGACGAAGGCGTCCGCTGAGCAGCTGCATGTAGCCGGCGAGGACGACGAGGTCGGCGCCGCGCGACTCGATCCAGTCGCCCATCGCCGCGTCGCGCGCCTCGCGGTCGGCGTACTCGCCGCGCGGGAAGACGCCGGTCTCGACCCCGGCCGCCCGTGCCCGCTCCAGCGCCCGCGCGTCCGGCTTGTCGGAGCCGACCCCGACCACCTCGATCCCCTCGCGCCCGTGCAGCGTGTCGAGGATCGCCTGCAGGTTGGTCCCGCTGCCCGAGGCGAGGACGACGATGCGAAAGTCGCTCACAGCCGCATCTTCGCGCAGCGATCGACGCCGCCCGCATCCCAGTACGTGACGCCGCAGCTACGATCGGAGCCGTGACGTTTCTCGAGCGGCTTGGCGTCGAAGCGCCCGTCGTCCAGGCCGGGATGGGCGGCGGGCTGAGCCGCCATGAGCTGGCCGCGGCGGTCTCCGAGGCCGGCGGCCTGGGGACGATCGCGGTCAACGGCGCCGGCGGCGATCGAGCGCGAGCTGGCGCGCGGCGCGGGCGCTGACCGACCGGCCGATCGCGGTCAACCTGCTGCTGCCCTTCGCCCGGCGCGACTGGTTCGAGGCCGCGGCCGCGGCCGACGTCGTCGTCACCTTCTGGGGCGCGCCGAAGCGGCGGGTCGCCCGGCGTCTGGATCCACCAGTGCGGCTCGGTCGCCGAGGCGCGCGCCGCCCACGCGGCCGGGGCCGACGCGGTGATCGTCCAGGGCGTCGAGGCCGGCGGCCACGTGCGCGGGACCGACGCCCGGCGCTCGAGCTGCTCGCGCGGGTGCGGGCGGCGCTGCCGCGCGACTACCCGCTGCTCCTCGCCGGCGGGATCGCCGAGCGCGGCGACGTCCAGCGAGCGCTCGAGGCCGGCGCGAGCGCTGCCGTCGCCGGCACCCGCTTCCTGCTCTCCGAGGAGAGCCGCGCCCACCCCGAGTACAGGCAGCGCCTGCTCGACGCCGACGAGACGATCCTCACCGAGCTCTTCGGCGCCGGCTGGCCGGCGCCGCACCGTGTCGTCCCCAACGCCGCGACCGAGCACTGGCTCGCCGGCGACCCCCGCGGTCCGGCGCTGAACCGGGCCCTCAACCGCCTCACCGCGCCCGGCGCGCGCTACATGCCCGCCTCGATCCAGCAGCGCATCGCCCGCGCGCAGCGCCCGGGCAGCCGGCTGCTCTCGCCGGCCGGCCCCACCGACGACGGCCCCGCCAACCTGCTCGACGCCGGCCCGCTCTACGCCGGCGAGACGGTGGCCCGCATCGACGAGGTCCGCCCGGCGGCCGAGATCGTCGCCGCGCTGACCCCTAAGGCTATCCGGCAGGGGTGAACGTCTGTGCTTTTTCGTCGGCAGCCACCGGGCAACCGAGGCGCGCTCGAAAAGTTAGTGGAGCCCCTACCGGGATGACCTGAGGAGCGGGACCACGGCCACGTCCTCGAGCGCGAATTTGCCGTTCGCCTCCTCGGGGTCGCCGAGCGGGTAGCGGCCGGTGAAGCAGGCGTCGCAGTGGTCCTCGGGCGGCGGTGCCGATCGCCTCGTAGACGCCCTCCATCGAGAGGTAGGCGAGCGAGTCGGCGTCGAGCTCGTCGGCGATCTCCTCGATCGTGCGCTTGTGGGCGATCATCTCCTCGCGGGTCGACATGTCGACCCCGTAGTGGCAGGGGTTGCGGATCGGCGGCGCCGAGATCCGCAGGTGCACCTCGCTCGCCCCGGCGTCGCGCAGCATGCCGACGATCTGCCGGGTCGTGTTGCCGCGCACGATCGAGTCGTCGACGACGACGATGCCGCTGGCCGGCGACGATCTCCGGCAGCGGGTTGAACTTGAGCCGCAGGCCGTGCTTGCGCAGCTCCTGGCCGGGCTGGATGAAGGTCCGCGCCACGTAGCGGTTCTTGATCAGGCCGTCGTCGCGCGGCAGCCCCGAGGCGCGCGCGAAGCCCGCCGCGGCCGGGTTGCCGGAGTCGGGCACCGAGATCACCAGGTCGGCCTCGACCGGCGCCTCGCGCCAGAGGATCTCGCCCATCCGCCCGCGCACCTGCTGCAGCACCTTGCCCTCGAGGCGGCTGTCGGGGCGGGAGAAGTAGATGTGCTCGAAGACGCAGTGCGCCGGCCGCTCGGCCTTGACCACCTGGCGCGTCTCCAGGCCGCGCTCGGTCAGCGAGACCATCTCGCCCGGGTGCACTTCGCGCATCAGCTCGGCGCCGATGATGTCGAAGGCGCAGCTCTCCGAGGCGACGACGAAGCGCTCGTCGAGCCGGCCCAGCGAGAGCGGCCGCACCCCGTGCGGGTCGCGGAAGGCGACGATCGCGCGCTTGGTCATCACCACGGTCGAGTAGGCGCCCTCCAGGCGCGGCATCACGTCGGTGACCGCGTCCTCGATCAGCTTGCCGTCGTGGGAGGAGAGCAGCGCCGCGATGATCTCCGAGTCGGAGGTGCCGCGGAAGGCGATCCCGCGCTCCTTCAGCTCGGCCCAGAGCTCGACCGCGTTGGTCAGGTTGCCGTTGTGGGCGAGCGCCAGCTCGCGGCCGTCGTCGCGCCAGACCGGCTGCGCGTTCTCCCAGGAGCCGCCGCCGGTGGTCGAGTAGCGCACGTGGCCGATCGCCATGTCGCCCTCCAGCGCCCGCAGCTTCTCCTCGTCGAAGACCTGGGAGACGAGGCCCGAGTCGCGCATCGTCGTGATGTGGCCGCCCTCGCAGGTGGCGATCCCGGCCGACTCCTGGCCGCGGTGCTGCAGCGCGTAGAGGCCGAAGTAGGCGAGGCGGGCGACGTCGTGGCCGGGCGCGTATACGCCGAAGACGCCGCATTCCTCGCGCGGGCCATCGCGGTCTATCTGCTGCCCCTGGGGCGGAGTCAAGCGCGTGCTTTCCTCGCGGTTGAAAGGACGTGACGCGCAGGCGGACTGCCTACCCCGGCAGGGTAGCAGCGGTGGGGGACCCGACCCGCGTCCCGGCGGTCAGCGAGGCGCCCTGGCGCCCTCGAGCAGCCGTTCCAGCGCGTGTCCCAAGCCGGCGATCGCGGAGTCGAGCGGCTCCTGGCTGCCGGCGGCGCGGGCGCGCAGCAGGGCGCCCTCGATCGTCGAGACGACGAGGCCGGCGAAGGTCTCGGCGTCCTTCGCGCCGACGCCTTCGTCGCGCAGCGCGGCGGCGATCGGCGCTTCCCAGCTCTGGAAGGCGGCGGTCGCCGCGGCGGCGAGCGCCGGGTCCTCGGGGCGGGCCAGGGCGGCGGCGGCGACCGGGCAGCCGAGCCGCTCGGGGTGGTCGGTGACGCGGCGGCGGAAGATCTCGCCGAACATCGTCAGCGTCTCGCTTCAGGCCGCGCTCCTCGAGCGAGCGCTCGATCAGGTCGCGGATCGTCGTCCCCTCCAGCTCCGCCGCCTCGCGCGCGAGCTGGCGCTTGCCGCCGGGGAAGTGGTGGTAGATCGAGCCGCGCGGCGCCTTGCCGCGCTCGGCGACGTCGCGCAGCTCCATCCCGGCGTAGCCCTTCTCGGCGAGCAGCTGCCGGGCGCCGTTGAGCAGCAGCGCTCGCGCCGTCGCGACGCTTGCGCTCGACCGGCTGCTCCGTCCGCGAGTCGCGATATGCCCACGGACATAGTCTATAGTCGCCGCTCCGATGTATGACCGTGGACATAGAAGCGTCGTGGCGATCGCCTGCGCGGGCGCCTTCCTCGCCTTCCTCGACACGACGATCGTCAACATCGCCTTCCCGGACATCTCGGCGCTCCTTCGCCGGCTCGGGGCGCGACGCGCTCTCCTGGGTGCTCGACGGCTACTTCGTCGTCATCGCGGCGCTGCTGGTCCCGGCCGGCGGCCTCGCCGACCGCTTCGGCCACAAGCGGGTCTTCCTGCTCGGCGTAGCCGGCTTCACCGCCGCCAGCCTGCTCTGCGCGGTCGCGCCCATCGCTCGAGCTGCTGATCGCCTTCCGCGTCCTGCAGGGCGATCGGCGCGGCGATGATCGCCCCGACCTCGCTGGCGATCGTCCTCGACGCTTCCCGGCCGAGCGGCGCGCGGCCGGGGTCGGCCTCTGGGGCGCGGCCGCGGCGGCCGCCGCCGCGATCGGGCCGACGCTCGGCGGAGCGCTGGTCGAGCTTCGGACTGGCGCCTGGTCTTCCTCGTCAACCTGCCGCTCGGCGCCGCGATCCTGCTCGCCGGCCGCAGCCGCCTGCGCGAGCGCCCGCAGCTCGACAGCCGCCTGCCCGACCTGCCCGGCGCCGCGATGCTGGCCCTCGGCCTGGCGCTGGTCACGCTCGGCATCGTCGAGGGCAACGACTGGGGCTGGACCGCGGCCGCGACGCTCGGCTGCCTTCGCCGCCTCGGCGGCGCTGCTCGGCCGGCGTGGTCGTGCGCAGCCGCCGCCACCCGCGCCCGATCGTCGAGCCGGCGCTGTTCCGCCACCGCTCCTTCCGCATCGGCAACCTCGGCACCCTGCTCTTCGCCGCCGCCTTCTTCTCGCTGATCCTCGGCAACGTCCTCTTCCTCACCGCGATCTGGGGCTACACCGTGCTCCAGGCCGGCGCCGCGACGCTGCCCGGGCCGGCGCTGATCGACGGTCGTCGCCGGCCCGGCCGGCCGCCTCGCCGACCGCTTCGGCCACCGCGCCGTGATCGTCCCCGGCACGCTCTTCTTCGCCGCCGGGGTGATGGTCCTGCGCTCCGCCGGCGCCGAGCCCGACTGGCTCGGCCTCTGGCTGCCCGGCGCCTGCCTGACCGGCATCGGCATCGGCCTCGCCTTCCCGACCCTCGGCTCGGCCGCCGTCCGCGACGTCCCCGACGACCGCTTCGCCACCGCCAGCGCCGTCAACGCCGCCTTCCGCCAGGTCGGCGCCGTGCTCGGCACCGCGATCCTCGTCGCGATCGTCGGCGAACCGGCCTCGCTGGCGGAAGCGCTCTCGACGTCTCCGACGGCGCCTACCTCTTCTCCGTGTTCGCCGCGCTCGCCTCAGGCGCCGTCGTGCTCGGCCTGCGAGCCCAGCGAGCGCCAGGCGCGCTCGGCGGTGCCGACGCCGACGGTGAAGCTGCGGTCGCCGGCGGCGATCTCGATCGTCTTGCCGCCGACCTCGCCGATCGGCGTCGCCCCCAGGCGAGTCCAGCGCCTCGCGCTCGCCGCTGAGCAGGAAGCCGCCGGGGCCCTCGCCGAAGAGCGCCTCCTCGGGCGAGCAGCCGCGTTCGCGCAGCGGCTGCAGGTCGACCCGGCAGCCGAGGCCCGCCGCGATCGCGCGACTCGGCCAGAGCGCAGGCGAGGCCGCCGTCGCTGATGTCGTGGGCGGAGGAGAGCTTGCCGGCGCGGACCGCGTCGCGGACGGTCGCGCAGGCGGCGGCGACCGCGGCGACGTCGGGCTGGGGGAGGCCCGTGTCGAGCTCGCCGCGCAGCTTCGCCAGCTCCGAGCCGGCGAGCGAGGGGGAGAAGGGGCCGAGCAGGGCGATCGCGTCGCCCTCGCGGGCGAAGGCGCTGCCGCGGCCCTGGCCGGGTCGGGCAGCTCGCCGACCATGCCGACCACCGGGGTCGGGTAGATCGGGCCTTCCGGGCCCTCGTTGTAGAGGGAGACGTTGCCGCCGACGACGGGGACGCCGAGCGCCTCGCAGGCGTCGGCGAGGCCGCTGACGGCGCGGTCGAGCTGCCAGGCGGGCGCCGGTTTCTCGGGGTTGCCGAAGTTGAGGCAGTTGGTCAGGCCGAGCGGCTCGGCGCCGACGCAGGCGAGGTTCTGGGCGCACTCGAGCACCGCCTCGACCGTGCCGGCGTAGGGGTCGCAGGCGACGCGGCGGCCGTTGCCGTCGATCGAGACCGCGATCGCGTTGCCGGCCTCGGGGATCTGCAGGACGGCGGCGTCGGCCGACTCGGGCCGGCGCACCGTGCGCGAGCCGACCACCGAGTCGTACTGCTCGAAGGCCCAGCGCTTGGAGGCGACGCTGGGCGAGGCGAGCAGCGCCAGCAGCGTCTCCTCGGCCGAGGCGCCCGGGTCGAGCGTCGCCCGGTTGCCGTAGATCCAGCCCTCCGGCTCGGCCGGGCTGAGGTCGTAGAGCGGGCAGCCGTCGACCAGGGCCTCGACCGGCATCTCGCCGACGACCTCGCTCGTCGCGCAGCACCCGCACCTGGCCGCTGTCGGTGACGACGCCGATCTCCGCCGCGCCGGTCTGCCATTTCTCGCAGACCGCGAGCACCTCGGCGACCTTCGCCGGCTCGACCACGCCGAGCATCCGCTCCTGGGACTCGGAGACCATGATCTCGAAGGGCTCCATGTCGGCCTCGCGCAGCGGCACCCGCGCCACGTCGAGGTCGATCCCGACCCCGCCGGCCGAGGCCATCTCGCCGGCCGAGGAGGTCAGGCCCGGCGGCGCCGAGGTCCTGCAGCGAGACCAGCAGCCCCTTGCCGAGCAGCTCCAGGCAGCACTCGAGCACCTTCGACTCCTCGAAGGGGTCGCCGATCTGCACCGTCGGCCGCTTCGCCTCGTCGCCCTCGCCGAGCTCGGCCGAGGCCAGCACCGAGGCGCCGCCGATCCCGTCGCGCCCGGTCGAGGCGCCCATCAGGACGACCGCGTTGCCGACCCCGGCGGCGGCCGCGCGCACCATGTCGTCCTGCTTGGCGATCCCGACGCACATCGCGTTGACCAGGCAGTTGTGCTCGTAGGGGGCCTCGAAGTAGATCTCGCCGCCGACGTTCGCCACCCCGATCGAGTTGCCGTAGTGGCCGATCCCGCGCACGGCGCCGTCGAGCAGGTGGCGCGAGCGCACCGAGTCGAGCTCGCCGAAGCGCAGCGAGTCGAGGATCGCGATCGGCCGCGCGCCGAGCGCGAAGACGTCGCGGAGGATCCCGCCGACCCCGGTCGCCGCCCCCTGGAAGGGCTCGACCGCGCTCGGGTGGTTGTGGGACTCGACCTTGAAGGCGATCGCGTAGCCGCTGCCGATGTCGACGGCGCCGGCGTTCTCGCCCGGCCCCATCACCACCCGCTCGCCCTCGGTCGGCAGCCGCCGCAGCAGCTTGCGCGAGTGCTTGTAGGCGCAGTGCTCGGACCAGAGCAGGCTGAACATCGCCAGCTCGACGTCGTTGGGCTCGCGGCCGAGCTTCTCGAGATCAGCTCGAACTCGGAGTCGGTCAGGCCCAGCTCGCGGTGCTTGGCGACCTCGACGGTCACGCCGGCGACCCCGGCCGCCGCGACGGCTTCGAAGACGCGCAGCCCGTCGGTCGATCCCGTCAGCGGGTCGACCGCGTGCTCGGGGTGCGGCATCAGGCCGAGCACGTTGCCGGCCTCGTTGCGCACCCCGGCGATGTCGCGCGCCGACCCGTTCGGGTTCTGCCCCGGCGCGTAGCGATAGGCCACCTGCCCGTTCGCCTCGAGCGCGTCGAGCACCTCCTCCGGCGCCCAGTACCGCCCTTCCCCGTGCTTGGCCGGAATCGACAGCGGGCCGACGTGGCCGATTGTGCACCCTCTGGTGTGGTCAACTCGTCACTCGTCGCACTTCGGGGATCAGCTCGACCTGGCGGCAGGTGAAGCGCAGTGCTCTCGTTGAGGAGCAGGGCGCCGGGGAGCAGGCCGGCCTCGCAGAGGACCTGGAAGCCGTTGCAGATGCCCAGCACCGGGCCGCCCGCGGCGGCGAACTCCGCCACCGCCTCCATCGCCGGCGAGAAGCGGGCGATCGCGCCGGCCCGCAGGTAGTCGCCGTAGGAGAAGCCGCCGGGGACGACGACCGCGTCGATCCCCTCCAGGTCGCGCTCCTCGTGCCAGACCAGCCGCGCCTCGCCGAGCAGCGAGCAGGCGTGCAGGGCGTCCCGCTCGTCGCAGGAGCCGGGGAACTGGAGCACTCCCCAGCGCATCAGGCGGCGCCGTCGAGGCGCTCGATCTCGAAGTCCTCGATCAGCGGGTTGGCGAGCAGCTTCTCGCAGAGCTCGCCGAGCCGCGCCGGGTCCTCGGCCTCCAGCTCGACCATGCGCCCGACCCGCACGTGCTCGATCCCCTCGAAGCCGAGCGCCGGCAGCGCCCGCTCGACCGCCTTGCCCTGCGGGTCGAGGATCCCCTCCTTCGGGCCGGATCAGACCCGCGCCTTCGCCACTAGAAGGAGCGCTCCGTGATCCGCTCGTAGGCCTCGACGTACTTGGCCCGCGTCTGCTCGACCACGTCGGGCGGCAGCTCCGGCGCCGGCGGCGTGTGGTCCCAGCCCGCCTCGTCGGCCCAGTCGCGCACGAACTGCTTGTCGAAGGAGGGCTGCGTCTTGCCCGGCTCGTAGCGGTCGGCCGGCCAGAAGCGCGAGGAGTCCGGGGTCAGCACCTCGTCGGCGAGGACGATCTCGGCGCCGGCGTGGCGGCCGAACTCGAACTTGGTGTCGGCGAGGACGATCCCGCGCTCGGCCGCGTGCTCGGCGCCGCGCGGGTAGACCTCGATCGAGATCCGCCGCAGCTCCTCCATCAGCGCCCGGTCGCCGACGATCTCGGCCGCGCGCTCGAAGTCGACGTTCTCGTCGTGGTCGCCGATCTCGGCCTTGGTCGCCGGGGTGAAGATCGGCTCGGGCAGCTTGTCGGACTCGAGCAGGTCGGCCGGCAGCTCGATCCCGCAGACCGTGCCGTCGCGCTTGTATTCCTTCCAGCCCGAGCCGGAGAGGTAGCCGCGCACGACGCACTCGACCGGGTACATCTCCAGCCGCCGCACCCGCATCGCCCGTTCCGTCACCTCTTCCGGCACGTCGGCGGAGACGAAGTGGTTGGGGACGATGTCGGCGGTCAGCTCGAACCAGAATTCCGAGATCCGGTTCAGCACCTTCCCCTTGTCGGGGATCGGCGTCGGCATCACCACGTCGTAGATCGAGATCCGGTCGGAGGCGACCATCAGCAGGTCGTCCTCC
This sequence comes from uncultured Solirubrobacterales bacterium, assembly GCA_963812905.1. Taxonomy (GTDB): domain Bacteria; phylum Actinomycetota; class Thermoleophilia; order Solirubrobacterales; family 70-9; genus VRUE01. Next base: position 1,369,803 of record CAWEWY010000003.1, on the reverse strand, counting down.
CACTCGTAGATCTCCCGGACCTTCCCGGAGGAATGAAGCTTCAAATCGGCGACCGGCGGCATGGACCCGATGCTAGCTGTCGCCGAGGCGTCGGAGCCGTTTGTCGATCCGCATCTCGCGCTGGGTCGCTGGGGTAGGGGCGTCGAGGACGGACGCTGTGCGTCCGCCCGCAGCGCCCCCTTGCCGCACGACAGGACCCGCGCGTCAACAGCCGTCTGCGATCCTTTCCGGCGATGCTGCCGCCGGAACCGATGAGTCCGCCGCTGGTCCAGACGCTGCGCTGGGCCTTCCGCCCGCTGCCCTTCATGCAGGAGTGCCGCGAGAAGCATCGGCGACAACTTCAGCGTCAAGTTCCTCGGCTTCGAGCGGCCGATGGTGATGATCTCCGACCCGGCCGCGATCAAGGCCCTCTACACGGAGCGCTCGCACGGCCTGCCGCCCGGCCGCGAGGTCTTCCTCGAGCCGGTCCTCGGCTCGCGCTCGCTGCTGCTGCTCGAAGGCGCCGACCACCTCGCCCACCGCAAGCTGATGCTGCCCGCCTTCCACGGCGAGCGGATGCGCTCCTACGAGCCGATCGTCGAGGAGATCGTCGACGCCGAGATCGACTCCTGGCCGCTGGGCGAGGAGTTCGCGATCCACCCGCGCATGCAGGCGATCACCCTCGAGGTGATCCTGCGCGTCGTCTTCGGCGTCGCCGAGGGCCCGCGGCTGGAGCAGCTCCGGCGCGTGCTCACCGAGGTGCTGGAGGAGACCGCCTCGCCCGTTCACCCAGCTGATCGCCCTGGCGACGCGGCGCTTCGGCGGCCGCGGGCCGTGGGCCCAGTTCGAGGGACAGCTGAAGGCGGTCGACGAGCTGCTCTACGCCGAGATCGCCGAGCACCGCGCCGAGGAAGCCTCGAGGAGCGCGACGACATCCTCTCGGTGCTGATGCCGGCCCGCTTCGAGGACGGCGACGGGATGACCGACGTCGACCTGCGCGACCAGCTGATGACGCTGCTGCTCGCCGGCCACGAGACGACGGCGACGGCGCTGGCCTGGACCTTCGACCTGCTGCTCCGCCACCCCGAGCCGCTGCAGCGCCTGCGCGACTCGCTCGAGGCGGGCGAGGACGACTACCTGCGGGCGACGATCACCGAGTCGCTGCGCCTGCGCCCGGTCGTGCCGCTGGCCGGCCGCCGCCTCAACGCCGAGCTCAGCGTCGACGGCCTCACCCTGCCCGCCGGCACCGACGTCACCCCGGCGATCTGGCTCGCCCACACCCGCGCCGACGTCTACCCCGAGCCCTTCGCCTTCCGCCCCGAGCGCTTCCTCGACGAGGCGCCCGACACCTACGCCTGGATCCCCTTCGGCGGCGGCGTCCGCCGCTGCATCGGCGCCGCCTTCGCCGAGTTCGAGATGCGGATCGTCCTGCGCGAGGTGCTGACCCGCTGCGAGCTGCACAAGGCCAGACCCGGCGCCGGAGAAGATCGGCCGCCGCAACATCACCCTCTCGCCCAAGGACGGCACCCCGGTCGTCCTCACCGCCCGCCACCCGGCGCGCGAGCGCGACCTGGTCGCCGCTTAGCCCTGGCTCTTCGCCGCGGCCTTGGCCGCCGGGTGTTCCCGCGCCCAGCGGGCGATCGTGCCCGAGCCGGAGATCACCTCGCCGTCGTCGAGGACGAGGATCGGCACCTCGTTGGTGCCGCTCAGCTCCCGCACCTCGGCCCGCTCCTCGTCGCGGCTGCCCCAGGTCCAGGGCATCAGCCGGTAGCCGCCGACCGTCTTCAGCTCGTACTCGTACCCGGCGGCGTCGAGCGCCTTGCCCGCCTTCGCGCACGGATGCGCGAACGCCGGCCCAGTGTTCTTCTGCCCGCAGGTGTAGAGGATCATCGCCGGACCCTACCGCTCAGCGGGTGACCGAAACCTGAGTGCTACGATCGTCGCACTATCGTAGAAGTTGCGACAAGAGAGCTGCGGAACAAAACCGCCGACCTGCTGCGCACGCGTCGAGGCGGGGGAGAGCATGGTGATCACCGTGCGGGGGAAGCGGGTGGCTACCCTGGCGCCGTATCGGGACGATGCGCCTCGATGGATGCCGCGCGAGGAACTGGTCGAGCTCCTGAAGACGCATTCGGCCGATCCCGGCCTGCTCGACGATCTCAAGCGCATCGCCGGCGAAACGACCGACGAAGACAGGTTGAACCGGTTGTGGTGAGAGACCGGGAAGACGCGCATGGCCTCCTTGACACCTCGGTTCTCGTCGCCATCGAGAACGGCAGATCGCTGCGCACGGAGGCGATGCCCAAGACGACTGCGATCTCAGTGGTGACCAAGGCGGAGCTGCGCGTGGGCATCCTCGCCGCGGAGGACATCGAGACGCGCGACCGGCGGCTGATGACCTTCGAGCTGGCGAACCGCATCGTCGCGCTTTCCGTCGACGAGGCCGTGTCGCGAGCGTGGGCGCAGATGCGCGCCTACGCAGGCGCTTCGGGCCAGAAGGTCGGGGTCAACGACATGTGGATCGCGGCGACCGCCGCTGCGCACGAGATCCCGGTTCTCACCCAGGACGGCGACTTCGACGCGCTCAACGGCGTCGCCGGCCTGACCGTGATCCCGGTCTAGCCCCGCAGCGCTTCGAGGCGCTCGAAGATCTCGGGGATGTGGGTCAGGTAGGCGTCGTAGTCGAAGACGGCGTCGAGGTCGAGGTCGGGGGCCGCCTCGCCGAGCAGGTCGCGGAACTCGGTGCCGGTGTCCCAGGCCTGCTGGGCGTTCTCCTGGACGACCCGGTAGGCGTCGTCGCGGGTCATGCCGGACTCGACCAGGGCGGTCAGGGCGCGCTGGCTGAAGAGGGCGCCGTGGGTGAGGTTCGAGGTTCTCGCGCATGCGGTCGGTGCGGACGTTCATCCCGGAGGCGACCTTGGTCGCCAGGTCCTGCATGTAGTCGAGGCCGATCGTCGCGTCGGGGAGGATCACCCGCTCGGCGCCGGAGTGGGAGATGTCGCGCTCGTGCCAGAGGGCGACGTTCTCCAGGCCGGCCTGGGCGTAGCCGCGCAGGACGCGGGCGAGGCCGGTGATCCGCTCGGTGCGGATCGGGTTGCGCTTGTGCGGCATCGCCGAGGAGCCCTTCTGCTGCCGGAGGCGAACGGCTCCTCGACCTCGCGCACCTCCGTGCGCTGCAGGTTGCGGACCTCGGTCGCGAAGCGCTCCAGGCCGGCGCCGGCGATCGCGATCTGCGAGAGCAGGACGGCGTGGCGGTCGCGCGGGATCACCTGCGTCGCCACGTCCTCGCGCCCCAGCCCGAGCCGCTCCATCACCCGCGCCTCGACCGCGGGCGGCACCGAGGCGTAGGTGCCGACCGCGCCGGAGAGCTTGCCGAAGGCGAGCTGCTCGAAGGCGTCGCGCAGCCGCGCGAGGTTGCGGTCGGCCTCGAAGGCGAAGCCGGCGAGGCGCAGGCCGAAGGTCGTCGGCTCGGCGTGGACGCCGTGGGTGCGGCCGACGCAGAGCGTGTCGCGGTGCTCCAGCGCCCGCTCGATCAGCGCGTCGCGGTAGGCGCGGGCGCTCGCCAGCACCACCTCGCCGGCCTCGCGCAGCTGCAGCGCCAGCGCCGTGTCGAGCACGTCGGAGGAGGTCAGCCCGTAGTGGATCCAGCGCCCGTGCTCGCCGACCGACGCGGCGACCACGTCGACGAAGGCGGCGACGTCGTGGTCGGTCACCTTCTCGCGCTCGTCGACCGCCTCGACCGTGAAGGCCGCGTTCGCCCGCGAAGCCTCGGCGGCCTCCTTCGGCACGACGCCCTCCTCGGCCCAGGCCTCCGTCGCCGCCAGCTCGACCTCCAGCCAGCACTCCAGCTTGCGCTGCGGCGACCAGACCTGCGCCGATCTCCGGCGCGCGTGTACCTCGGGAATCACGCGTTGATGATCCGCGCCGCGAGGATGCCGGCGTTCTTCGCCCCGTCGATCGCCACGCAGGCGACGGGGATCCCCGGCGGCATCTGCACCGCCGAGAGCAGGGCGTCGAGGCCGCCGAGGCTCTTGCCGAGGATCGGCACGCCGATCACCGGCAGGTCGGTGTGGGCGGCGGCGACGCCGGGCAGCGCCGCCGACATCCCGGCGCCGGCGATGATCACCTTCAGCCCCCGCATGCGCGCGTTGGTGCAGTACTCGCGGACCAGCTCCGGGTCGCGGTGGGCGCTCATCACCCGCACCTCGTAGCGGATGCCCGCGTCGTGCAGCGCCGCGCCGGCCGGCTGCATCTTCGGCTTGTCGTTCTTCGAGCCCATGATGATCCCGACCAGGGGCTCGTCGACGTCGATCTCCTCGAAGGCCTCCTCGACCGCCGGCATCGTGGTCGCTTCGGTGGGCTGGGGCTCCTCTGAGATCTCGCTCATCTCATCCTCTCTGGGTGGACTGGCTAGCTGGCGACGCGGTCGACCGCGCGGGCGGCGATGTCGGAGCGCATCTGCATCCCGTCGAACTCGATCCGCCTGGCGGCATCGTACGCGCGATCGCGGGCGTCGGCCGGCGTCGGCGCCGAGCGCGGTCACGTTGAGCACGCGCCCGCCGGCGGTGACGATCTCGCCGTCGCGCTCGGCGGTGCCCGCGTGGGTGATCTCGGCCAGCTCGGCGGCGGCCTCGAGGCCGCGGATCGCGTCGCCCTTCGAGGAGGACTCCGGGTAGCCGGCGGAGGCGAGCACCAGGGTCACCGCCCAGTCCTCGCCGAACTCCGCCTCGACCCCGGCCAGGCCGCCCGGCTCGCGCGCCGCGAGGCAGAGGTCGACCAGGTCGGAGCGCAGCCGCGGCAGCACCGCCTGCGTCTCGGGGTCGCCGAAGCGGGTGTTGAACTCGAGCACCTTGGGGCCGTCGGGCCCGATCATCAGCCCGGCGTAGAGGACGCCGTGGAAGGGACGGCCGCGCCGCGCCATCGCCGCGACGATCGGCCGGTGCACGGCGTCGACGATCTCCTCGACCTCGGCCGGGCCGAAGCCGGGCACCGGCGAGTAGCTGCCCATGCCGCCGGTGTTCGGCCCCTCGTCGCCGTCGAAGATCCGCTTGTAGTCCTGGGCCGGGGCCAGCGGCACGACGTTCTCGCCGTCGCAGAGCGCCAGCAGCGAGAGCTCCTCGCCCTCGAGGAACTCCTCCAGCACGACGGTCGTCTCGCCGAAGCGCCGCTCGGTGAAGAAGACGTCGACCGCCTCGCGCGCCTCGGCCTCGCTCGGGCAGATGATCACCCCCTTGCCCGCCGCCAGGCCGTCGGCCTTCAGCACCGCCGGGTAGGAGGCGCGGGCGATCTGCGCGAGCGCCTCCTCGCGGCTGCGCAGCAGCACGTGGGAGGCGGTCGGCACCCCGGCCTCCTCCATCAGCTCCTTGGCGAAGGCCTTCGAGCCCTCCAGCTCGGCCGCCGCCGCGCTCGGCCCGAAGGCCGGCACCCCGGCGTCCTCCAGCGCGTCGACGACGCCGGCGACCAGCGCCGCCTCCGGCCCGACCACGACCAGGTCGACGCCCCGCTCCTTCGCCGCAGCGACGATCGCCTCGACGTCGTCGGCCGCGACCTCCGGCAGGCACTCGGCGTCGGCGGCGATCCCGGCGTTGCCGGGCGCGCAGAGCAGCTCCGGCGCGTGAGCGGAGCGCGCCAGCGCCCGCACGATCGCGTGCTCGCGCCCACCCCCGCCGACGACGAGAACCTTCAAGCCGAGCCCTCTAGAGCGAGCCGGCCAGCTCGTCGGCCGGCATCGCCGCCAGCGTCTGGCTGGTCATCGTCCCGCGCGAGCCAAGCTCGACCGAGACCTTGGCCATCGTCTTCTCGTCGGGAGCCTCGACGATCGTGACGAAGTCGTACTGGCCGAGCGTCGCGTACTGGGCGACCACCTTGGCCCCGATCTGCTCGACCTCTTTGTTCACCTCGGCCACCCGCCCAGGGTTGTTCTTCAGCGTCCGCACGCCCTCGGCGGTCAGGTTCGTAAGCATCACGTAAGTAGGCATCGCGGTCTCCTCTCGGACGGGGGTCGAGCCTACGTTACGCGATCGGGAGGGCGATTCGGAAGAGGGGTCGGGGCCGTATCCGGCAACTTGTGAGCCCCGGAAGGGGCGGGTTGCCGGATACCGGCCCGACCCCTCCAGCCAGCTCAGCCGTCGTAGCCAGCGTGAACGTGATCGCAGTGATCGGGACGGGCGAACGCCGGCCCCGGACCGTCGACGTCGAAGCAGTAGATCAGCTCGGTCGGGTGAGCCGGCGCCGGCAGGTAGGCGAGCGTGCTGCGCCAGCTCCGCGCAGGGCGCGTCGGCGGCGGTGTCGGTGCAGGAGACCCCGTCGACGGCGGCGATGTCCATCGCCCGCCCGTAGTAGTGGTTGGAGACGTTGCCTTCGACCGTGTACTCGGAGTGGTCGGAGCGCAGCGCCGAGATCGTCAGCTGGTGGTCCTGGGTGATCGCCCCGATCAGGCCGACGATGCGCGGGTCGATCGCGCCGCTGGTCAGGTCGTGCAGCTCGAGGTCGTTGGAGAGGGTGAGGTTGTCCCAGTTGATCGGCGCGATCACCGCTTCGGGCAGCGTCAGCGACCAGTCGACCGGCGTCACCGTGCACTTGCCTTCCAGCGCTTCGGCGTCGGCGAGGACCGCCTCGACGTACCAGGCGGCCTGGTTGTGGGTGAAGATGCCGGCGCGCAGGCTGCCCCGCGACCAGATCAGCCGCGCCAGGGTGGCGGCCGAGTCGGCCGGGTCGGCGTGGCGGATGTGGCCGTCTTCGTTGCCGTCGACGGCGTAGCGTTCCCACTCGGTCGGGTCGAGGCCGAGCGGGCCGGACTCGCGCAGCTGCTGCTTGCTCATCCCGGGGCCGAAGTTCGACTCGAGCCGGGCGACCGCGGCGAGCGCCCAGACGCCGCGGCGGCCGAGTTCGTAGCGGCTGGCGGCGCTCTCGAAGGCGCTCAGGTAGCTCGTCGGGGACCTCCTTGCGCCGGTCCTTGGGCAGCGTGCAGCTCAGGTCCTGCAGCTGCGGCGTCAGCGAGAAGGCGCCGCCGGCAGAGCCGATGACGCTGTAGCAGGCGGCGTTGGCGAGGACCTCGGCGACGTACCAGTCGGCGTGGTTGTAGGCGTAGATCGCGTCGTAGGTGTCGGCCGGCATGCCGGCGGCGCTCAGGTAGCTGGCGGCGGCGAAGATCGCGTCTTCGGGGTTGTAGGGGTCGGCGACCCCGTCGCCGTTGGCGTCGACGCCGTACATGTCCCAGGTCGAGGGGAGGAACTGCATCCAGCCGATCGCGCCGGCCGAGGAGACGTTGAGGTTGGTGCCGAAGGCGGTCTCGATCTCGTTGATCCCGGCCAGGACCGCGGCGCCCTGCGGGCCGAGCCCGTAGGCGGCCGCGGCCCGCTGGTAGATCGGGATCAGGATCGGCGGCACGCCGGAGGAGGCGCAGCTGGAGCTGGGGATCGAGGGAATGGCGAAGGCTTCGCTGGGGGCCGAGGGCGCGGGCGCGCCGCCGTCGGGCTCGGACGACGGGGTCGGTTCGGTCGGCGGCGGAGTCGCGTTGGCTTTCCCGGCCGACGTGCCGCCGGTTGCCTTCGGCGTTGCGAAGGCCGCCGGGGGCGGCGCCGCAAGCGTGGCTCCCTGCTGGATCGGTGCCGGGGCAGCAGTTTCGCTGGCCGGTTCCACAGGTGCGGTTTCGGCTCCCGCAGATGGAACGCAAATCAGTCCGATGAGGAGGGTCAGTTGAAAGAGCCAGCGTGTGCGGCTGGCGCGCGCCGGACCAAGCGGGACAAGGACGCAGAGAGGGCGAACAGCAGCGCTGTTCAACCGACCGAGGACGCCGCCCTGCACAGTGTCCGCCGCCGCCAGACGTGCGCGGGGGGTCTTGAAACTGACCCTCCTCATCCCAGGACGTCCGTCACTTGCCAGTCGCCGGACTTCTCATCCTGCTTCACGTCGATCCGCAGCTCGCTGGTGACGCCGACCCGCAGCAGCGAGACGCTGAGCGTGTAGGTGTCGCCGTGTCGCGGACCGGGCACGATGTTCACCACCTTGGCCTTCGGCACCTTCACGTTGGCCGGCAGCCGCGGCGGGCGCTGCAGCAGCGCCTGGGCCAGCCGGGGGCTCGCCGTCTCGTCGAAGGCGGTGCGCACCCTGGCGTCGGACCTGCCGGTCTCGTAGAGGACGAAGGCCCCGGCGAACCGCCGGGCGACCTTCATCGCGGCCGGGCCAGCGGGCACCGCCTTCGTGCTCGTCGAGGAAGAGGAGGCGGTGGAGAAGGTCGTCGCGGCGTCGACGGGCGCGCCGGAGCCGGCTGCTTCGCCGGCTTCTTCTTCGACGGGTGGCGAGGCCGGAGCCGCTGGAGGCCTTGCCGGCGGCGTCCGGAGTGAAGTCGGGTGCGGCTCCCTGCAGGGCCGGGGTGGCGGGAGTCGGCTGGTTCGGGGGCCGAGCGGACGACGGCGACGGCCGGTGCCCGGTGCGCTTGCTCCGCGGTCGTGGTCCCGTCGCCACCGCCCGACGCCCAGATGAGCCCGAGCACGCCGGCGCCCGCGGCCAGCAGCGCCGCGGCGGCGACCCCGCCGCCGCGCAGCGGCAAGCCCGAGCCGCCGGCGCGCTCCTCGAGCGGCCAGACAAGCGTCCGCTCGAACGCCCAGGCGACCCGCTCGAACGGCCACTTGACGACGTCGGAGGCGCCTCGCAGCCGCTCGCCGCCGTTCCAGACGACCCGCTCCCGCACCGCCAGCACGGCGTCGCTGATTCGCTCGGCGGCGCCGGCGAACAGCGAGCGCGTACGCGGCGCCCTGCGCCCGGCGTTGATTTGGCGTCGTCGGATCATCGTGTCGAGGCTTCCAAGCATACGTCGGAATCTCGCCCCGATTCCTGAAATCCGGCGCCTGGATTGCGATTCCCAACGTCGTTCCTCTTCCCCATCCCAGCAGCATTGTCGAACATCTTGTTAACCATTTTGTAAATGCGTCGATGCGGCGAGGCTGGGCAGCGCTCGCGGCGAGCTGGCCTTCGCGAAGGTCAGCTCGCCGTCGCCGGCGTCGACCTGCACGGTGTCGCCTTCGCGGAACTCGCCCTCGAGCAGCTTCAGCGCCAGCCTGTCGACGAGCTGCTTCTGGATCACCCGCTTCAGCGGCCGGGCGCCGTAGGTCGGGTCGTAGCCGAGGTTGCCGAGCAGCGTCTTCGCGTCGTCGGTCAGCTCGACCTCGATGCCGCGCTCGCGCACGCGGCCGACCAGCTGTGTCGACCTGGAGCTCGACGATGCGGCCGATGTCGTCCTTGGAGAGGCGGTGGAAGATCACCGTGTCGTCGATCCGGTTGAGGAACTCGGGCTTGAAGGTCGTCGCCAGCACCTCCTCGATCTGCTCGCGGATCTTCTCGTCGACCGACTCGCCGACGATCCGGTCGCTGCCGACGTTGGAGGTCATGATCAGCACCGTGTTGGTGAAGCTGACCGTGCGGCCCTGGCCGTCGGTGAGCCGCCCGTCGTCCATGATCTGCAGCAGCGTGTTGAAGACGTCGGGGTGGGCCTTCTCGATCTCGTCGAGCAGCACCACCGCGTAGGGGCGCCGCCGCACCGCCTCGGTCAGCTGCCCGCCCTCCTCGTAGCCGACGTAGCCGGGCGGCGCGCCGATCAGCCGCGCCACCGTGTGCTTCTCCATGTACTCGGACATGTCGAGGCGGACGATCGCCTGCTCGGAGTCGAACATCAGCTCGGTCAAGCTCTTCGCCAGCTCGGTCTTGCCGACCCCGGTCGGGCCGAGGAAGAGGAAGCTGCCGATCGGCCGGTTGGGGTCCGAGAGCCCGGCGCGCGAGCGGCGCAGCGCGTTGGAGACCGCCGCGATCGCCTCGTCCTGGCCGATCACCCGCTCGTGCAGGCGCTCCTCCATCTGGATCAGCTTCTCGACCTCGCCCTCCATCAGGCGGCTGACCGGGATGCCGGTCCATTTGGCGACGACCTCGGCGACGTCCTCCTCGGTCACCTCCTCGGTCAGCATCGTGCCGCCGCCGGCGTGCAGCTCGGCCAGCCGCGCCTCCTGCTCGGCGACCGTCTTCTCCAGCTCGGGGATCTCGCCGTAGCGCAGCTTCGCCGCCCGCTCGAGGTCGGCGTCGCGCTCGGCCCGCTCGGCCTCGCGGCCGGCCTCCTCGAGCCGCGCCTTCGCCTCCTTGATCGAGTCGATCGCCTCCTTCTCGTTCTGCCAGCGGGCCTTCATCTCGCCGGAGCGCTCGCGCAGCTCGGCCAGCTCCGCCTCGATCGCCTCCAGCCGCGCCGTCGAGGCCTCGTCGCTCTCTTTCTTCAGCGCCTCGCGCTCGATCTCGAGCTGCTGGATGCGGCGCTCGACCTCGTCGATCTCGGTCGGCATCGAGTCGATCTCGATCTTCAGCCGCGAGGCGGCCTCGTCGATCAGGTCGATCGCCTTGTCGGGCAGGAAGCGGTCGGCGATGTAGCGCTCCGAGAGGGTCGCCGCGGCGACGATCGCCGAGTCGGCGATCCGCACCCCGTGGTGGACCTCGTAGCGCTCCTTCAGCCCGCGCAGGATCGCGATCGTGTCGTTGATGTCGGGCTCGCCGACGAGCACCGGCTGGAAGCGCCGCTCCAGCGCCGCGTCTTTCTCGATGTGCTTGCGGTACTCGTCGAGCGTCGTCGCGCCGACCGCGCGCAGCTCGCCGCGGGCCAGCATCGGCTTCAGCAGGTTGGCGGCGTCGACCGCGCCTTCGGCGGCGCCGGCGCCGACGATCGTGTGCAGCTCGTCGAGGAAGAGGACGATCTGGCCCGCGGCGTCCTGGACCTCGGTCAGCACCGCTTTCAGCCGCTCCTCGAACTCGCCGCGGTATTTCGAGCCGGCCAGCAGCGAGCCGATGTCGAGCGCGATCACGCGGCGGTCGCGCAGGCTCTCGGGCACGTCGCCGGCGACGATCCGCTGCGCCAGGCCCTCGACGATCGCCGTCTTGCCGACGCCCGGGTCGCCGATCAGCACCGGGTTGTTCTTGGTGCGGCGGGAGAGGACCTGGATCACGCGGCGGATCTCCTCGTCGCGGCCGATCACCGGGTCGAGCTTTCCCGCCTCCGCCTCGGCGGTCAGGTCGCGGCCGAATTTCTCCAGCGCCTGGACGCTGTCCTCCGGGTTGGGAGAGGTGACCTTGTGCGGGCCGCGCACCTCGGCGATCGCCTTCTCCAGCGATGCGTGGTCGGGCAGGATCTCGGCGACGCCGCTGGCCTTGTCGGTCAGCGCCAGCAGCAGGTGCTCGGTCGAGATGTACTCGTCGCCGAGCTTGGCCATCTCCTTCTCGGCCTGGCGCAGGGTCTGCGCCAGGGCGGTGGACATCCGCGGTTCCCCGCCGCCGTCGCTCAGCGTCGGCAGTGCCTCGATCGCCTCGTGGGCCTTGGCGCCGATCGCCGACGGCTCCTCGCCGAGCTTCTGCAGGATCGGCGGGACCAGCCCGTCCTCCTGGACGAGCAGGGAGACGAGCAGGTGCGCCGGCGCGATCTCCGGGTTGTGGCGGGCGGTGGCGAGCTGCTGCGCGGCCGCCACCGCTTCCTGCGACTTGACGGTGAACCTATCCGGCTGCATCGGCACCCCCCTGTTCGAGCGTCGCTCCAGCCTCTCGGCCCGCCGGCGTATCTGCTCCAGCTCGGCCCTCAGCGTCTCCACCTGGCGTTCCAGCTCCAGCACCGTCTCGACCCCGGCCAGGTTCAGGCCCTCTCGGAGGTCATGCGCTGGATCCGCCGCAGGCGCTCGACGTCGCGCTGCGAGTAGAGGCGCGTGTTCTTCGGCGAGCGCTGTGGGCTGGATCAGCCCGCGCGCCTCGTACATCCGCAGCGTCTGCGGGATGCATGTGGGCGAGCTCGGCGGCGACCGAGATCATGAAGACGCCGCGCTCGGAGTCGATCGAGACCTCGACGCGTTCGCGCCGCACCGCGCTCACCGTCGCACCCCTGCAGCCGACCTTTGCCCCACTGTGGTGTGGTCAATCTCGGCTGCGCTCATCGCGCTCGCCTTTCGCAGCAGCTCGGCGCGCGGGTCGGAGCCGTTGAAGGCCTCGGCCAGCTTCGCCGCCGCCTCCTCCTGCTCCTCGGTCAGCTTCTCGGGCATCTCGATCTCGAGCCGGTAGCGGATGTCGCCGTGTCCTTTGCCGCGCGGCTTCGGCGCGCCCTCGCCGCGCAGCCGCTGGATCGAGCCGTGCTTGGTGCCGGCGCCGACCTTGATCTTCTTCGTTCCCTCCAGCGTCGGCACCTCGATCGTCGCCCCGCGCAGCGCCTCGGCGATCGTGATCGGCACCGTCACCTCGAGGTTGCCGCCGTCGAGCCGCTTGAAGACGGGCGAGGCGGCGACGCGGGTGACGACGAAGAGGTCGCCGGGCGGCCCGCCGCGCTGGCCGGCCTCGCCCTTGCCGGCGAGCCGGATCCGGGCCCCGTTCTTGACCCCGGCGGGGATCTTCACCTTGTAGCGCTTGGTCTGCTGGGTCAGGCCGCTGCCGCCGCAGGTCGAGCAGGGGTCCTCGATGATCTGGCCGGCGCCGCCGCACTGCGGGCAGGGCTGGCTGATCGAGAAGAAGCCCTGGCTCTGCGCGTCGATGCCGCGCCCTTCGCAGCGCGGGCAGGTGACCGGGCTGGTGCCCGGTTTGGCGCCGCTGCCGTGACAGGTCGGGCAGCGTTCGGCCTTCGGCACGGTGACGTCGACCTGGGCGCCGTTGACCGCCTGGTCGAAGCTGAGGCTGATCTCGGTTTCGAGGTCGCGCCCGCGCACCTGCTGCGGCTGCGCCCGTCCGCCGCCACCCCCGCCGCGGCCGAAGAGGTTGGAGAAGATGTCGCTGACGTCGAAGCCCCCGGCCGCACCGCCGCCGGGCCCGAACGGGCCGCCACCGGGTCCCGCCGCCGCCGAACCCGCCGAACATCCCGCCCGCGTCGTACTCCTGGCGCTTCTCGGGATCCGAAAGCGTGTCGTAGGCGCCCTGGACCTCCTTGAACTTCTCCTCCGCCTTCGGATCGTCGGGATTGCGGTCAGGGTGGTACTTGCGCGCCAGCTTCCGGTACGCCTTCTTGATCTCCTCCTCGGAGGCTCCCTTGGCAACGCCGAGCGTCTTGTAGAGATCGTCAGCCACGCCCTCCTACTCGCTCACCACCACACGAGCCGGCCGGATCAGCTGCTCCCCAAGCCGGTACCCCTTCTGCAGGACCTCGACGACCACCCCGGACTCGACCCCATCCGCAGCAACCGTAGAAAGCGCTTCATGCGCAGTCGGGTCGAACCTCTCCCCTTTGGGATCCACCGCCTCGACCCCATTCCGACTCAGCGAGTCCCGCAAGCTCCGGAACACAAGCAGCACCCCATGTGCCAGCCCGTCCTCGGAGTCCCCCTCCGGATCCAGCCCAGCAGCCTGAATAGCCCGCTCCAGATCGTCGAGCACAGGAACCACTTCCCGAAGAAGCTCCCCCTTGCCGCGAGCAGCGGGGCCTGAACCTCAGCCGTCATCCGCTTACGAAAGTTCTCGAAGTCAGCCTTCGTCCTCTTGGCGAGCTCGAGATACTCGTCCCGCTCCCGCTGCGTGTCCGCCAGCAGCGCATCGAGATCCCCCTCGACTTGACCCGCATCAGGGCTTTCAGCTTCAGCCTCCGAGCTCTCGGCGCTCCCCGCCTCACCCGCGGGTGGCGTGGGGGTTGGGGGGGTCGAGGACGGACGCTGTGCGTCCGCCCGCAGCGCCCCCCCTTCCCCCGCGACAGGACCCGCGGTCGACGGGCTCGGACCTGATCGTCCCGAGACTCCTCCGTCACTTGTCCTCACCGTCGCCCTCGTCAACCACCTCGGCATCGACGACCTCCTCCTCATCGGAAGAGCCGTCGCCATCCGCGGAAGCCCCGTCAGCCGAAGCCGCCTGCTCAGCCTGCGCCGCTTCGTAGATCTGCTGCGACACCTTCTGGAAGGCAGCCGTAAGCGCCTCGGTCTTCGAGTTGATCTCCTCGACGCTCTCGGACCCGAGCACCTCGCGCACGTCCTTGATCGCCGCCTCGATCGCCTCTTTGTCAGCGGCCTCGACTTTGTCGCCCAGCTCCTCGAGCTGTTTCTCGGACTGGTAGGCGGCGTTCTCGGCGAGGTTGCGCGCCTCGGCCAGCTCGCGCTGCTTGCGGTCCTCCTCGGCGTGGGCCTCGGCGTCGGAGACCATGCTCTGGATCTCCTCGTCGGAGAGCCCGGAGCCGGACTTGATCTCGATTTTCTGCTCTTTGCCGGTGCCCAGGTCTTTCGCGGTGACGTGGATGATCCCGTTGGGATCGATGTCGAAGGTGACCTCGATCTGCGGCAGGCCGCGCGGCGCCGGGGGGATCCCGGTGAGCTGGAACTTGCCCAGGCTCTTGTTGCCGCTGGCCATCTCGCGCTCGCCCTGCAGCACGTGGATCTCGACCGAGGGCTGGTTGTCGTCGGCGGTCGAGAAGGTCTCCGACTTCTTCGTCGGGATCGTCGTGTTGCGCTCGATCAGCTTCGTCATCACGCCGCCTTTGGTCTCGATCCCGAGCGTCAGCGGGGTGACGTCGAGCAGCAGCACGTCCTTGACGTCGCCGGCCAGCACGCCGGCCTGGATCGCGGCGCCGACGGCGACGACCTCGTCGGGGTTGACCCCCTGGTGGGGCTCCTTGCCGGTCAGCTCCTGCGACCCGCTCGCGCACCGCCGGCATCCGGGTCATGCCGCCGACCAGGACGACGTGGTCGACGTCGGTGCCGGCGTCCTCGAGCGCCCGCTTGACCGGGCCGACGACGCGCTCCAGCAGGTCGCCGGTCAGCTCGTTCAGCTTCGAGCGGGACAGCTTCAAGTCGAGGTGCTTGGGCTGGCCCTCGACCGCGGTGATGAAGGGCAGGTTGATCTGCGTCTCCTGCGCCGAGGAGAGCTCGATCTTCGCCTTCTCGGCGGCCTCGTAGAGGCGCTGCAGCGAGTTCTTGTCGGCGGCGAGGTCGACGCCCTGGTCGCGTTTGAACTCGGCGACCAGCCACTCGACGATCGCCTTGTCCCAGTTGTCGCCGCCGAGGTGGTTGTCGCCGGCGGTCGCCTTCACTTCGAAGACGCCGTCGCCGATGTCGAGCACCGAGACGTCGAAGGTGCCGCCGCCGAGGTCGAAGACGAGGATCGTGTGGTCCGCCGTCTCCTTGTCGAGCCCGTAGGCGAGCGAGGCGGCGGTCGGCTCGTTGATGATCCGCTTGACCTCGAGGCCGGCGATCTTGCCGGCGTCGGTCGTCGCCTGGCGCTGGTCGTCGTTGAAGTAGGCGGGGACCGTGATCACGGCGCTGTCGACGGTCTCGCCCAGCTTCGCTTCGGCGTCGGTCTTCAGCTTCTGCAGGATCATCGCGCTGATCTCGGGCGGGCTGTACTGCTTGCCGCGCACGTCGACGCGGACGTCGCCGTTGGGGCCGGCCTCGACCTTGTAGGGGACGATCGTCTCCTCCTCTTTGACCTCGGCCTCCTTGCGCCCCATGAAGCGCTTGATCGAGAAGATCGTGTTCTCGGGGTTCATCACCGCCTGGCGCTTGGCCACCGTGCCGACGAGGCGGTCGCCGGACTCGGTGAAGGCGACCACCGACGGGGTCGTGCGCCCGCCCTCCGCGTTCTCGAGGACGGTCGGCTCGCCGCCCTCCAGCACGGCGACGCAGGAGTTGGTCGTGCCCAGATCGATCCCGATCGTCTTACCCACTATCAAGTACCTCCGGTTCTATTTCGTCTGCCTAAGAAATCTAAGCGTCAGTATGGCAGATCGTTCGCGGCGTGCAAAACCTTTGCGCGTATAGTGGGTTTGCGGCTATAGCGGAGGCGCCTCTACGCAATCGACCCTGGCAGCGGTGGGTCGCCGACGAAGAGGAGACAACTTGATTCACGCTCACGGCTCGATCCGGCGGATGGCCGTTCTGCTCGCCATGACCGCGGCGACGATCTTCGCCCTGCTTCCCGCCCTGTCCTCGGCCAGAGCGCCGGAGGACCACGGCCACCACAGGGGCCACGAGGCCAACCACGGCAAGGGCAACAAAGGCACGGGTCAGGGCAAGGGCAAGGAAGTCACGGTGATGACCCGCAACCTCTACCTCGGCGCTGACCTGGGGCCGCCGATCGGCGCCAAAAGCCTCGGCGAATTCACCGAGCTCAACGGTCAGGTCCTGCGCGAAGTGACCGCCAACGACTTCCCCGTTCGCGCCAAGGGCCTGGCGCAGGAGATCCTCAAGAAGAAGCCGGACCTGGTCGGCCTGCAGGAGGCGTCGCTCTGGCGCACCGGGCCGCCGAGCCTCGAACCCCTGCTCAACTCGGGTGCGGTCCCGACCGCGACCGCCGTCCGCTACGACTACCTCGCCGAACTGCTGGCCCAGCTCAACAAGGGCAAAGGGAAAGGCGGCAAGGGCAAGCCGCAGTATCGCGTCGCGATCTCACAGGACGAGTTCGACTTCGAAGCCCCGGCCGACGAAAACGGCGTGGCGGGCGACGGGCCGAACAACCTGATCCCCAACGCCGAGATCAACGGCCGGCTGACGATGCGCGACGTGATCCTGGTGCGAAACGGCGCCGGCGTCACCTTCAAACGTCCCCGGGGAGCCCATTTCGCCAACCTGCTGACCGAGACGATCTCCGGCGTCAACGTCGTCGTCACCCGCGGCTGGGTCGCGATCGACGCGAAGGTACGCGGCAGCCACACCTTCCGCTTCGTCAACACCCACCTCGAGGCCTTCGACCCCGCCACCCAGGTGCCGAGCATCCGGGCGCTGCAGGCTGCCGAACTGGTCGCGGCCGGCGGGCCGGCGACGACCAGGCTCCCGGTCATCCTCGTCGGCGACCTCAACTCCGACGACGACACGGTCGAACCGGGCGACCAGCAGGCCTACCGAACGCTGCTCGACGCCGGGATGCGTGAGCGCAGCACCAACGACCCGCTCGGCTGCTGCCTCAAGTCGAGCCTGCTCGCGGTCGGTGCCGGCGGCGCGGTATCCGACTTCGACCACCAGGTCGACCACGTGATGACCCGCGACCCGAAAGAAATCAAGCTGAAAGCCTCATCCGTAACCGGCCGCCAGCCGGTCAACGGCTTCTGGGACTCCGACCACGCCGGGCTGGTAAGTGCCCTGCGCTTTCGCTGACAACAAGCTGAGCAAACAAGCTGAAGTAGAGCTCGCCCCGGTAGGGGTGGAACGTCTTGTACTTTTTCGCGAGCGCGGTTACGAGCGCCAGCAATTGCCGCTTCTCGAAAAAGTTAAGTGGAACCCCTACCGGGGCGGGCTCTACCCCTCGCCGGCGGTGCGAGCGACGAATTCGGCGACTTCCTTGGACTGCTGCTCGTTGAGGATGCCGCCGGGCATGCGGCCCGGGGTGGTGCTGCTGTCGACGCCGTTTTCGACCGCGTTGAGGACGCGGCCTTCGGTTCGCCTTGATCGTCGATTCCGCGTGGGCCTTCTGCGGGCCCGGTCGGGCGCGAGCAGTTCGTCGAGGTCGGGCGCGTAGTTGCCGTCGGTGCCCGCCGCGTAGAGCGTGTGGCAGGTGCCGCAGTTGGTCTGGAAGAGGCTCTGGCCGGACTTGAGGTCGGCCGGCACCTCCTGGGCGCCCGTGTCGGCGTCGCCGTCCGAGCGGAAGGCGAGCCAGGGGATCAGGACGGCGAGGAATACGACCAGCAGCCCGAAGACGATGAAGGTCTTTTTGCTCATTTGCGCCCGGCACGGTACCAGGGACACATTCGGCGAAGCTCGCACTCTCCGCAGCGCGGTTTCGGGCGGCAGAGCTTGCGCCCGTGGCGGATCAGGTTCATGTGCAGCTCGTAGGCGTCCTCGGGGTCGACGATCGCCAGCATCTCGTCGTGGGCGCGCTCGAAGGAGGCCTTTTCCGGGAAGAGGCCGAGCCGGCCGCCGACCCGGTGGACGTGGACGTCGACCGGGATCTCGGGGATGCCCCAGGTGAACATCAGCACGCAGGCGGCGGTTTTCCGTCCCACCCCCGGCAGCGAGTCGAGGTAGGCCATCGACTCGGCCGGCGGCGCGGTCTCGGTCCAGTCGAGGTCGGGCGGGTCGCCGAGCTGCTCGAGGATCGCCTGGATCCGCGGCGCCTTCTGCTTGCCGAGGCCGCCGGGACGGATCGCCTCCTCGACCTCGCTCACGGGCGCGTCGCGCACGTCCTCCCAGGTCGGGAAGCGCTCGCGCAGGGCGGCGAAGGCACGGTCGCGGTTGCGGTCGTTGGTGTGCTGGGAGAGCACCGTCTTGATCAGCTCGGCGATCGGGATGGCCGTGCGGCTCGTTGACGGGCCGTCCGTACATCTCGCGCAGGCGGTCGCGGATCGCGCGGACGCGGCGTTTGTCGGGTCGCTTCCAGGTCATGACTGGAAGCTATCGGCGCGGTTGGCGCGCGGGTCCTGTCGCGGGGGAAGGGGGGGCACTGCGGGCGGGCCACGGTCCGTCCTCGACCCCCCTTCCCCCGCGCCACCCGCGCGAGGAGCGGGGATAGCGGCGCGCTGTTCCTCGACCGAGGAGCGGCGGCCGGGCGTCCCATCGCCGTATGGTTCGGGGCGTGGCAGCGGCGATCGAAGAGGGGGAGCTTGTGGTTGACGGGGTGCGGGTCTTCTATCGGCGGGTTCCCGGGGACGGGACGCCGGTCGTCTACTGCCACGGCAATCCGACGCACGGTGAGGACTGGCTTCCGTTCCTTGAGCGCGGGGGTGCCGCGATCGCGATCGACATGCCGGGGTGGGGGCGGTCGGACCGGCCGGATGCTGCGCGCTTCGACTACTCGATGTACGGGCTCTCGGCTTTCCTGGAGCGGTGCCTCGACGAGCTCGGGGTCACCCAGCGCAAGCTGGTCGTCCACGACTGGGGTGCGCTGGCGCTGATCGGCGCGCAGCGGCGGCCGCGAGCTGGTCGAGAAGCTCGTCGTGATCAACGCGGTGCCGCTGCTGCCCGGCTACCGCTGGCACTGGGTCGCGCAGATCTGGCGGCGCCGGCCGTTCGGCGAGATCGCCAACGCGACGACGACGCGCTGGGGCATGGCGCGGACCATGCGCCAGGCCCGCGGCGACCGCAGCCCGATGCCCCCCGAGTTCATAGACATGGTCTGGCGCCACTGGGACAAGGGCACCCAAGCCGCAGTCCTGGCCCTCTACCGCCACGCCGACCCCGACCGCCTGGCCGCCGCCGGCAAGGACCTGAACAAGCTCACCTGCCCCTCCCTGGTCCTCTGGGGCAGACCGAGACCCCTACCTCCCGACCCGCTTCGCAGAGGCCTACGCCTCGGCCCTCCCAAGCTCCAAGCTCCAAGTCGTCCCAGCCGCCGGCCACTGGCCCTGGATCGACGACGCCCGAGTCATCGACGACGTCCTGAACTTCGTCGCTTAATCGCGGCATCTCGTGCGGTCCTGTGGGTGGGTGCACCTCGAACCGGCGGATACTCAAAGTGCCGAGCTAATCAGCTCGGCACTTGTTGGGTCGAGGGGCACCCACCCACAGGACCGCCCGCCAACCCGTCCGTTAACGGGCGAATTACAATTACCGCCTGGTGTCTCGCGCCTTCGCCCGCATCGGAGCCAAGCTGCCCCAAGGCTGGGGCGACGCCGGCCGCCAGCTGGGCATCCTCGTCCTGGTCGACATCGCCTACGAGCTGGTCCGCGGCATCGCCGACGGCCAGCGCACCGAGGCGATCGCCCACGGCCAGCAGGTGATCGACCTCGAGCGCTCGACCCACACCTTCTTCGAGCCCAGCCTGCAGGCCTTCTTCCTGCCCGCCCACTGGCTGATCGACGTCGCCAACCAGGCTCTACCTCAACGCCCAGTTCTCGATCGCGCTCGGCTTCCTGGTCTGGCTCTACCTCTTCCGCAACGAGTCCTACTACTTCGTCCGCAACATGTTCGTCGTCTCGATGGGCCTGGCGCTGGTCGGCTACACGCTCTTCCCGACCGCGCCGCCGCGGATGTTCCCCGAACACGGCTTCGTCGACACGATCACCGACTTCTCCAACGTCAACCACGACTCGACCCTGGCGAAGATCTTCATCAACCCCTACGCGGCGGTGCCGAGCATGCACTGCGCCTTCGCGATGATGATCGGCTGCACCGGCGCGATCGTCTGCCGCAACCGGTTCGCGAAGGCGTTCTGGGCGGCCTGGCCGCTGCTGATCGCCTGGGTCGTGATCGTCACCGGCAACCACTACTGGGTCGACGTGGCGCTGGGCTGGATGGTCGCCGCCACCTCAGCCCTGGTCGCCCACCGCCTGCTCGCCCGCGCCCGCCCGCACGCCTGGGCCTGGCGCACCGCGCCCGCCCGCAAGAGGCCGAGGCGTAGGACCATCCCGGCAGGGTGGAGCGTCTTGACTTTTTGGTCAGTCCGCCCTCGACGGCTCAGCCCGATCCTCCAAAAAGTTAAGCGGGACCCCTGAGTCCCGGATGTCCCCATCGTCTAGCCTCACGCGATGGAATCGTCGGCGCCCCCGAGGGCGCCTGGTGGCCGCCGCAACGGTCGCCAGGCCCGCAACGGCCAGGAGCTTCGCGCCTACGCCCGCGAGCGCCTGATCGAGTCGCGGCTGACCCCGAACGCGATCTCGATCGCCGGGCTGATCGGCAACCTGGTCGCCGCGGCCCTGGTGACCCAGCGCCTCTTCTTCCTCGCCGGCGTCGCCTTCATCCTCGGCTCGGTGATGGACACGCTCGACGGCCGCTACTCGCGCATGTCGGGCAAGGGCACGCTCTTCGGCGCCTTCCTCGACTCGACCCTGGACCGGATCGAGGAGGGGATCGTGCTCGCCGCCGTCGCCGGCTACTTCGCCGCCACCGGCCAGGACTTCGCCGCCGCGATGTGCGTCGTCGCCGTGCTCGGCTCGCTGATGGTCTCCTACACCCGCGCCCGCGCCGAGGCGCTCGGCGTCGAGTGCAAGGTGGGATTGGCCACGCGACCGGTGCGGGTAGTCATACTCTCGATCGGCTTGGTCTTCGCCAAGGGTGCCGGGCTCGGCGATTTCGAGCTCCTGGCCCCGGCGGTCTACCTGATCGCGGTGCTGACCATCGTCACGACGATCCAGCGTGTATGGCACGTCCGAAACCAGCTTTCAAGCGAGGCGGCTCCCCCGCCTGACCTGTAACCAGTCCCGGCCCCGGGTGTCCCTTGCCACCTAGCCCGATCGAGGAAGGACTTCGAATTACATGAGCGAGACCAACGGAGCATCTGGCAGCAACGGCGCCGGCCGCACGGACGAGAAGGTCCGCGTCGCGATCGTCGGCGTCGGCAACTGCGCCAACTCCTTCATCCAGGGCGTCCAGTACTACAAGGACGCCGACCCCAGCGACGAAGTGCCCGGCCTGATGCACGTCGACCTCGGCGGCTACCACGTCCGCGACATCGAGTTCGTCGCCGCCTTCGACATCGACTCCGAGAAGGTCGGCAAGGACCTCTCCGAGGCGATCTGGTCCGGCCAGAACGACACGATCAAGTTCGCCGAGGTGCCCAGCCTCGGGGTCAAGGTCGAGCGCGGGATGACCCACGACGGCCTCGGCAAGTACCTCAAGGAGAAGATCACCAAGGCGCCGGGCGAGACCGCCGACGTCGTCGGCATCCTCAAGGAGACCAAGGCGGACGTGCTGGTCTGCTACCTGCCGGTCGGCTCCGAGGACGCGACCAAGTGGTACGTCGAGCAGGCGCTCAAGGCCGGCGTCGGCTTCGTCAACTGCCTGCCGGTCTTCATCGCCCGCGAGGACTACTGGGACAAGCGCTTCAAAGAGGCCGGGCTGCCGATCATCGGCGACGACATCAAGTCCCAGGTCGGGGCGACGATCGTCCACCGCCAGCTCGCCCGCCTCTTCCACGACCGCGGCGTGCGCATGGAGCGCACCTCGCAGCTCAACGTCGGCGGCAACATGGACTTCTACAACATGCTCGAGCGCGAGCGGCTCGACTCGAAGAAGATCTCCAAGACCAACGCCGTCACCTCGATCATGGGCCACGAGCTGCCCGCCGAGGACGTCCACGTCGGCCCCTCCGACTACGTCGCCTGGCTGACCGACCGCAAGTGGGCGCACATCCGGCTCGAGGGCAAAGCCTTCGGCGACGTGCCGCTCAACGTCGAGCTCAAGCTCGAGGTCTGGGACTCGCCCAACTCGGCCGGCGTCGTCATCGACGCGGTGCGGCTGATCAAGCTGGCGCTCAACAACGGCATCGCCGGCCAGCTCGACGGGCCCTCCAGCTACCTGATGAAGTCGCCGCACTGCCAGCGCCCCGACGACGAAGCGCGCGAGCAGACCGAGGAGTTCATCGCGGCCAACGCGCGCGGTGCGGGCGCAGCAAAGGTCGAGAAGCCGGCCGCCGAGGTCGAAGCGTAGAGGGACGCCGGGGAGGTTCCGGGCGGCCTTCGGCCGGGAGTTCCCGGAACCTACCCGGCGTCCCGTCTCCGGTTCGCCGGATCGGTCTTATGCTGCGCTCCGTGTCGGGCGAGCTCTCGATAGTCCAGGTCACGCCCTACCGGCGGGGCACCGAGAACCCGGTCAACCAGTTCATCGAGCGCGTCTCGGAGGAGCTGGAGGGCCGCGGCCACCGGGTCCAGATCGCCGGCGTCGGCGATCAGGTCAAAAAGCTGCTGCGGGCGACGCCGTCGGACATCGTCCACGTCCACGAGCCCTTCGCCCCGCGGGTCTCCTCGTCGGCGCTGCGCCACTCCTCCTCGCTCAACGTCGCCACCTTCCACGCGCCGCAGGAGCGGGTGCTCTCCACCCAGGTCGCGCGCCCGCTGGTCGAGATCTTCTTCGGCCGCCTCGACGCGCGCACGGTGACCTCGCCGGAGACGGCGCGAGCTGCTGGAGCGCTACTTCCCCGCCTCCTACGAGCTGCTGGAGCCGGGCGGGCCCGATCGCGACTGGTCGCTCGTCGCCGCCGAGCTGGAGGCGATCTACCTGCGCCTGGCGGCCCGCCGCCACGATCCCGGCCGGCGACCCCGAGGTTGCGCCGCCGCATCGCCAAGCGGCCGCTGATCGAGGTCGACCTGCACATGCACACCGACCACTCGCCCGACTGCGCGACCCCGGTCGAGGTGCTGCTGGAGACCGCCCGCGACCGCGGCCTCGGCGCGATCGCGATCACCGACCACAACGAGGTCTCCGGGGCGCTGGAGGCGCGCCGCATCGCCGAGGGGATGGACGACATCAAGGTGATCGTCGCCGAGGAGGTGAAGACGGCCGAGCAGGGCGAGGTGATCGGCCTCTTCCTCGAGGAGAAGATCCCGCGCGGGATGACGATGGCGGAGACGATCGCCGCGATCCGCGCCCAGGGCGGCCTCGTCTACGTGCCGCACCCGTTCGACCGCTTCCACTCGGTGCCCGACTACGAGCACCTGCTCGACATCGTCGAGGAGATCGACGTGCTCGAGGTCTTCAACCCGCGGGTGGCGCTGACCGCCTTCAACGAGGAGGCCGAACGCTTCGCCCGCAAGTACCGGATCGTCCCCGGCGCCGGCTCCGACAGCCACGTCGCCCAGGGGCTCGGCAGCGTGCGGGTGCGGATCCACGACTTCGACGGGCCGCGAGGAGTTCCTCGAGGCGATGCGCGACGCCGACATCACCCGCAAGCACAAGAACCTCGTCTACGTGCAGACGCTGAAGCTGCTGCAGACGGCGGGGCGGCCGAAGGCGCCGAAACGCAGCGTCCCGGACGCCAAGCCGGTGCGCGGCGGGCGGCCGCGGAAGACGGCGCCCGGCGAGCAAGAGCTGATGCAGGCGGGCCGCGCGAGAGGAGCCGGGCGCGCCTCGTCAAAGAGAGCGCCGAGCATGCCGGCGACCGACGACGAGATCAAAGAGAAGTACCTCGAGCGAGCGATCCGCGAGCTCAACCAGCTGACCCACGAGCTGCAGGCCTGCCCGCACTGCCCGCGCGGCAAGCTGATGCCGGTTCTCGGCTCCGGCCACCCGCAGGCCGACGTCTTCATGCTCAAGCAGGCGCCCGCCGCGGCGGAGATCGAAGAGGGCGTCGCCTTCTACGGCCGCGCCGGCAACGCGCTGATGAAGAGCTTCAAGCGGCTCGGGATCGACCCCCTGGTCGTCTACGGCACCCTCTGCGTCAAGTGCCCGATCGCCGAGCCCGACCTCGCCGCCGAGCCCTGCCTGCGCCGCGTGGTCGAGGAGATCGCGATCGTGCAGCCGAAGATCGTCGTCGTCATGGGCGAGCCGGCCCTGCGCGTCCTCAACAACCTCGACATCCCGCTCTCCCGCCCGATCGAGCCGCGCGAGGGCGAGGTCCAGGCCTTCACCCCCACCGTCGACGCTCTCTACACCCCCGACATCGACGACTCGCTTGACGAAGAGAACGCCAAGCAGCGCTTCTGGCGGTCGTTCAAGACGCTCGGGCGAGTGGTACGAGGACCTGCCGCCGTACTGAGCGGGCGGGAGGGACCGGGGGTGCCCCTCCGGCTTGCTGGGATTTTCGCCGCAGGTTTTGGGTTGTTCGCTGAGTGCTCAGGGGCGAAAATCAGGACGCCGCTGCGCTGGAGGGGCACCCCCGGTCCCTCCTGCGGTGGTCAGGGGGCTGCGGCTTCGGCGACGGCGATCATCGGCTCGACCTTTGCTGAGGCGAGGCCTCGGACGACGACCGTGTCGAGAGCTGTGTAGGTGCTGAGCTGGGACTTGGGCCTCGGTCGGCGTCGGCGGCGGCTACGCCGACTGTGCCCTCGGGCTCGGCCAGGCGGTCGAAGTGGTTGCGGTAGCCGGCGTGGAGGTCGCGGTAGAAGGACTCCTCCTTGGCCAGGCGCTCGGCGGCGTCGGGGCCTACTGCGGTGCGGACGTAGCCGAAGACCGGTGGGGTCTCGCGGCCTGCCTCCTGGGCGCCGGCCTCGACCTTCTGGCGGGCGCCGGCGGCGAACTCGGGGGTCATCCAGTTGAAGAAGGCGCCGTCGTAGGAGGCCCCGGCGAGGGCGCACATCTTCGGGCCCATCGCGGCGAGGACGAGGCGGACGCCGGGGAGCTTCTCGCGCAGCTCCGGGAGGGACTCGCGCATCCGCGTCAGCGGCTTCTCCGAGAAGCCGGCGCCGACGCCGAGCCAGAGGCGGGACGGGATCGAGGCCGAGGCGCTCGATGTCGGCGGCGATCGTCTCCGGCGGGGTGCGGTCGAGGGCGATCACGGCGACGCCGAGGTCGAGGCCGGGCGCCGCGGCGCCGAACTCGGCCAGCGTCTCCAGTCCTTTGGCGCCGGGATGGTCGTTCGACCACATCGAGCCGTAGCCGAGCTCCGCGCAGCGCTCGGCCAGCGGCCGCGCCACCTCGGGATCGAGCCCGGCGGCTACTCCGAAGCCTCTGCTTTGCCCGTCGCTCACGGCGAGGAAGCCTATTGCCTGAGTGTTGTGCGGAAGTCGTGACGCATTTCCAATGCCAGCTCAACCACAGACAACACATTTCGGGCTAGCGTGGCATCATCATGGAGGCGATGGTTCAGGAATGGACAGACGGGCGGCTCGACGACCTCAGCGGCAAGGTCGATCGCGGCTTCGAGCTGGTCGACCAGCGCTTCGACAGGTGGACCAGCGGTTCGAGCAGGTGGACCAGCGGTTTGACAGGGTCGAGACCGAAGTGCAGGCCCTGCGCTTGGAGATGAGGACCGAATTCGGCGCGATGCGCACCGAGATGAGGGAAATCGACGAGCGCTTCGACCAGGTCGGCGCAAGCTTCGATCGAGTGAACGAGCGCATCGATGATGTTCAGCGCGCGATACTTCACGGTGCCATCGCTCTGACCGCCGGCATCCTCACCGGCTTCGCCGGTATTTGCGCTGTACTCGCTGCGACCCTCTAGCCGCTTACTTCTCCAGCAGCGCCACGCACTCGATGTGCGGGGTCTGGGGGAACATGTCGACCGGCTTGACGCGCTTCAGGGTGTAGCCGGCCTCGACCATCTGGGCGGCGTTCGGGGCCAGGGTGGTCGGGTTGCAGGAGACGTAGACGATCTTCTTCGCCTCGCACTCGAGCACGCGGCGGACGATCTTCTGCGAGAGGCCGGCCCGGGGCGGGTCGATGACGACGACGTCGGGCTTGCCCGCCTTCTCGATCAGCGGGCGCACGCCGGTGCGGGCGCTGCCGGCCATGAAGTGGGCGTTCTCGATCTTGTTGCGCTCGGCGTTGCGCTCCGCGTCGGCGATCGCCTCGGGGACGATCTCCAGGCCCCAGACCTCGCCGGCCCGCTTCGCCATCGTCAGGCCGATCGTGCCGATCCCGCAGTAGAGGTCGAAGACCCGCTCGCTGCCGCTCAGGCCCGCGTACTCGGCGGCGATCGCGTAGAGGCGCTCGGCCATCTCGGTGTTGGTCTGGAAGAAGGCGCCGTGCGACATCTCCAGCCGCAGGCCGCTGAGCTCCTCGCGCAGCCGTTCCTCGCCGAGCACGCCGGTCGGCCCGTCGGTGCCGCCGGAGTCGCCCTCGATCGCCGTGTGCAGGTCGACCGGCGGTTTGGGGAAGCGGGCCGCCGAGGTGACCAGCCGGGTCTGGATCTGCCCGGTGCGCCAGCCCTCGCGCACGACCAGGTTGCGCAGGACGCCCTCCCGTGCCTGCGGGTCGTAGGCGGGGACCGATTCCAGCCGCGCCCAGTCGCGGACCGCGTTGCGCGCGGCGTTGCCGCGCTCGGAGGCGAGCAGGCAGTCCTCGACGTCGACGACCAGGTCCCAGCGGCCGCGGGCGTGGAAGCCGAGGGTCGGCTCGCCGTCGCGCTCGCCGAAGGAGTACTCGAGCTTGTTGCGGTAGCGCCACTGCTCGATCGCCGGCTCGATCTCCTCCAGCTCGAAGCCGTCGAGGCCGCCGATCCGCCGCAGCGCCTCGTCGACCTGGTCGCGCTTGTGGGCCAGCTGGCGCTCGTAGGCGAGCCCCTGCCAGGGCGCGCCCGGGCAGGGCTCGCCCTCGTGGATGCAGCCGTCGGCGATGCGGTCGGCGCCGGGCCGCAGCAGCTCGACGGTGCGCGCCTCGGCGAAGCGCTTCTTCGCTTTGGTGATCTCGACCCGCACCCGGTCGCCGGGCAGGGCGCCGGAGACGAAGACGACCATCCCCTCGGCCCGGGCGACGCCCCGCCCGCCGAAGGCGAGCGAGTCGATCTCGACCTCGAGCTGCTCGCCCCGGTGCCGGCGGGCCGCCGGTCTCTCACCGGTGGCCTGCTCCACTAGCCGAGTTTCTTGCGCGCGCGGCGGGCAGCCTGGGTCGCCTGTTTGCGCACCGGCTCGGCCCGGCCGCCGACCTCGCGCCGCGCCTGCTTGACCAGCCGTTCGAGCTCCTTCAGCAGCGAGTCGGTCTGGCGCCGGCCCTTCTTGACCAGGTCGGAGAGCATTTTCTCGGCGTCGCCGCGGGTCATCCGGCCGCGTTTGACCGCGTCGTCGACGACCTCCTGCAGCCGGTCGCGGCTGAGGGTGACGCTGCGCTCGAGGCTCTCGCGGAACTGCTCGACGCTCTTGTCGAGCCCGGCCGTTGCGCTGGCCCGCGGCCGCGGGTTTCCGCGCCGGAGGGTTTCGCCGCTTTGGCTTTGGCCTTTTTCGCGGCCGCGGCGGTTTCTTGGCGGCGGCTTTTTTGGGCCGCGCGCCGGCTTTCGCTTTTTTCGTCGCTTTGCCGGTGGACTGTTTTTTCGCGGCCATGCTCACTTGCCTCCTGGTCGTTTGCGCGGGGAGTCTTGGTGACTGACTATCTCATCCCTGCCGCTTCGGCGGGTTGGGGTGCCGCGGCGAGGTGAAGCTCGCCTGGACGGGAGCATGGTCGGAAAGGCGCAGCGCGTGGCCGTCCTGCGCAACGTCGCGCCGCTCCGGGGGCCAGGGAACGGGGGGCTCGATCGTCTCGAGACCGCGAGACAGCAGGTGGTCGATCGCTTGCGGGCCGGTGTCGCCCTCGAGGCCGAAGTGCTCGCGCAGCACGACGAAGACGCCGGGATCCTCCGCCGGCCGCAGGTTGAGGTCGCCGCCGAAGAGCAGCGGTGCCTCTCCGGCCCACCGGGTTGCCGCCTCCGCCGCGAGCAGCACGTCCTCGGCGGCGAGTGCCGCCCGGTCGTTGGTCGCGTGCAGGTTGGCGATGCAGGCTCCCGCTGAGGTCCGGGTCAACGCCATCGCCCGCCGCTCGGGCTTGCCCTCGTGGATCGTCAGCTCATGGCGTTCGATGATCTGCCCCAGCGGCCCGAAGGCCCGCACCAGGGTCAGGTTCGAGCCGCCCTCGCCGGAGGCGATCAGGTCGGGGTTGATGCGGGCGGCGAGGGCGCGCAGGGTGCCGAACGAGTTGCGCGAGGTGAGCACGCGGTGCGAGTACGCCCTGCAGGCCTTTGTCAGCGGTGTCGCGAACCGGGGCGGGCACTCCTGCAGCAGGGCGACGTCCCACCTGGCACTGGCCAGCATCGCCGCGAACTCGGCCGTGAGGTTGCGGTTGACCTGCACGTGAGTGGTGCCCCGCTCCTCGATCCGCAGCAGGCGCGAGCGCCAGGTGAAGAGGGCAGGGTCGGGTGGGCAGTCACGCCCGTGGAAGAGGTTCCAGCTGACGGCGGTGAATTCCACGCCCGTAGTATCCGCTGCTTGAAGCGCGATTTCCTCACAGGCGAAGAGCTGGGGGCCTTCGAGCTCGGCAAGCTGCTCGACCGGGCGGCCGAGCTGAAAGCCGGCCGGCGGGAGCGGGTCGGTGCCGACGCCCTCGCCGGGCGCAGCATCGCCCTCGTCTTCGAGAAGCCCTCGACCCGGACGCGGATCTCCTTCGAGGTCGGCGTCGCCGAGCTGGGCGCGACCCCGGTCGTCCTGCGCGGGGATGAGCTGCAGCTCTCGCGCGGCGAGTCGATCGGCGACACCGCGCGGGTCCTCTCCCGCTACGTCGACGCGATCGTGATCCGCTCCGGCTCCCACGAGGCGGTCGCCGAGCTGGCCGCCGCGGCCGAGGTGCCCGTGGTCAACGCGCTCACGCCGCTCCACCATCCTTGCCAGGCGCTGGCCGACCTGCTCACCCTGCGCGAGCGCTGCGGCGACCTCGCCGGCCTCCGCCTCGCCTACGTCGGCGACGGCAACAACGTCGCCCGCTCGCTGGCGATCGCCGGAGAGCTCGCCGACGTCGAGGTGGTCGTCGCATCCCCCTCCGGCTACCAGCTCGAGCGGGGGCACGGGGCGAAGCTGACCGGCGACCCGCGCGACGCGGTCGCCGGCGCCGACGCGATCTACACCGACGTCTGGGTCAGCATGGGCGACGAGGACGAGGCCGATCGCCGCCGCGCCGACCTGGCGCCGTTCCGGGTCGATGCCGACCTGCTCGCCGCGGCCAAGGACGGCGCGATCGTCCTGCACTGCCTGCCGGCGCACCCCGGCGAGGAGATCAGCGCCGAGGTGCTCTACGGCGAGCGCTCCGCCGTCTGGGACCAGGCGGAGAACCGCCTCCACGCCCAGAAGGCGCTGCTGGAGATGCTGCTCGCCGGCTGAGCGACGTGTACCCCGAGCTCCACATCGGCCCGCTCACGCTGCAGACCTTCGGCCTGATGTTCGCGCTCGCCTTCCTCGCCGCCGGCGCGCTGATCGCCAAGCGCCTCAAGGAGATCGGCAAGCCGGTCGACTGGGCCTACGAGATGGCCTTCGCGGCGCTGTTCGGCGGCCTCGTCGGCTCGCGCGTCTACTTCATCGTCCAGAACTACGACAGCGTCAAGGACGACCTGCTCGGCAACCTCTTCTCCGGCTCGGGGCTGGTCTGGTACGGCGGCGCGATCGGCGGCGCCCTCGCCGTGCTGCTCTGGGCCTGGTACCGGGGCTTCCTCGGCCTCGCCCTGCTCGATCTGGCGGCGCCGGCGCTGGCGCTCGGCTACGCGATCGGCCGCTGCGGCTGTCAGCTCTCCGGCGACGGCGACTACGGCAAGCCCTGGGACGGCCCCTGGGCGATGTCCTACCCGCACGGAACCGTGCCGACCGATCGCACCGTCCACCCGACCCCCGTCTACGAGACCCTGGCGATGGGCCTCGGCGCCTGGATCCTCTGGCAGCTGCGCGACCGCGTCCGCGCCGGCGTCCTCTTCGCGATCTACCTGCTCTACGCGGGGGCAGAGCGGTTCCTGGTCGAGTTCCTGCGCCGCAACAGCGATGCGGCCCTGGGTCTCACCGTTGCGCAGTTGGAGAGCCTCGGGATGATGCTGATCGGGACGGTCTGGATCGTCGCGGTTCGGCGACGACACGGTAGCCTGTCGCGCGTGGTCCCCGCCGATCCGATCCAGCCGGCAGCGGGGTTTTAGCCGTGGAAGCCCAGAAGGAGGAAGCGTCGATGGCGAGTGCCGCCGAGATGGTGAAGCAAGCGACTGAATCGATTGCCGCGGCGGGCTGCGAGGCCCCCGAGGCGGACGCGAAGGTGCTGGTGGCGAAAGCGCTGGAGATGAGCGTCGAGGAGCTGGATCTCGACGGCGACACCCCGCTTTCCCCCGAGGTGCGAGACGAGGTCGAACGGCTTGCGACGCGGCGCGGCGAGCGCGAGCCGCTCGAGTACATCCTCGGCACCTGCCGCTTCCGCGAGATCGAGATCGCCGTTGACGAGCGGGTGCTGATCCCGCGCAAGGAGACGGAGCTGCTGGTCGCCGTCGGCGCCGAGTTGCCCGAGGGCGCCCGCGTCCACGAGGTCGGCACCGGCTCGGGCGCGATCGCGCTGGCGCTGCTCAGCGAGCGGCCCGATTTAAGGGTCACCGCCTCGGACCTCTCCGAGGAAGCCGCGGAAGCGGCCCGCGAGAACGCGGCGCGCCTCGGGATCGACCTCGAGGTGACGGTGTGCAAGGGAATTCCTGACGACGTCGACGACGTCGACCTGCTGATCGCCAACATGCCCTACGTCACCGAGACCTCGATCGACGAGCGCTCGCCGGAGATCCGGCGCGAGCCGAAGATCGCCGTGCAGGGTGAGAGCGGCGACGACGGGCTCGGCGTGATCCGCGGGCTCGTCGCCGAAACGCCGAGCGGCTGGCGGGTGGCGATGGAGCACGACACCCACCACGGCCCCGCGATGCGGGAGCTGCTGCGCGACGCCGAGACGCGGACCGACTACCGCGGCGACGAGCGGGTCACGGTCGGCCTGGCTCCATGAGCACGGTCCCTCCGAGGGCCGAGCCCTCGGAGGGCTCCACCGAGGCCGTCCGCCGCGAGAAGCTGGAGCGGCTGCGCGCCGAAGGGGTCGAGCCCTATCCGCGAGCCGGGTTCCCGAACCGCGACAAGATCTCCGCGATCCACGCTGCGCACGATCCCGAGCAGCTCGAAGAGGGTGAGCAGGCGGGGTTCTCCTACCGGATCGCCGGCCGGGTGGTGGGTCGCCGCGGCCACGGCAAGACGATCTTCCTCGACATCCGCGACCTGACCGGGCAGGTCCAGGCCTACGCCCGCGTCGACTCGCTCGGCGAGGAGGCCTTCGGGCGGATCGACGCCCTCGACATCGGCGACGCGGTCGGCATCGAGGGCGACCTCTACGTGACCAAGCGCGGCCAGCTCGCCCTCGCCGTGCGCGAGTGCACGATGCTGGGCAAGGCGCTGCGCGACCCGCCCGACCTCTTCCACGGCATCTCCGACCCGGAGGTCCGCTACCGCCAGCGCGAACTCGACCTGATGGCCAACGAGCGCTCGCGCGAGGTGTTCGCGATGCGGGCGAAGCTGGTCGCCGCGATCCGCGCCTACCTGAACGAACATGACTTCGTCGAGGTGGAAACGCCGATCCTGCAGCCCCTCGCCGGCGGCGCGGCTGCTCGTCCCTTCACCACGCACCACCACTCGCTCGACCGCGAGCTGTTCCTGCGCACCGCGACCGAGCTCTACCTGAAGCGGGCGATCGTCGGCGGCTTCGAGAACGTCTACGAGCTGAGCAGGTTCTTCCGCAACGAGGGCCTCTCGCCTCAGCACAGCCCCGAGTTCACGATGCTCGAGTGGTTCCTCAGCTGCGCCGGCTACGAGGGCGTGATGGCCTTCGCCGAGCAGATGATCTCGACCGTGGTCGAGCAGGTGCTGGGGACGACGGTGGTCGAGCGCGGCGGTCGCACGATCGACTTCAAGGCACCGTGGAAGCGCATCACCCTGCGCGACGCGATCCTCGAGCGAGGCCGGCGTCGACATCCTCACCGCGAGTCGCGACGAGCTGGTCGAGCTGCTCGACGAGGACGTCGCCCCGGACGCGGACTGGGCCTGGATCGTCGACGAGATCCAGGGCAAGCTGATCGAGCCGAAGCTGGTCCAGCCCACCTTCCTCGTCGACCTGCCGCGCGAACTCTGGCCGACCGTGAAGCCCGTGCCCGAGCACCCCGAGCTGCTGGGCGAGGCGTTCGACGGGGTCGTCGACGGGATGGAGATCATCGGCGGCGGCACCGACACCAACGACGCGGACATGCAGCGCGAGAACTTCGTGCGCCAGCGCCAGCGCAGGCACCCCGAGAGCGAGGAGGCGCCCTATCCCAGCGACGAGGATTTCGTGCGAGCGCTCGAATACGGATCGCTGCCCGCGGGCGGCTCGGGCATCGGAATCGACCGCCTGACGATGATCCTCGCCGGCGCCGAGAACCTCCGCGACGTGATCCTCTTTCCGTCAATGCGCGAGAGGACCGATCCCGGCAGGGGTTCCACTTAACTTTTTCGAGGAGCGGGGACTGCTGGCGCTCGAGCCAAACCCGCGAAAAAGTACAAGACGTTCCACCCCTGCCGGGATCGGTCTTAGAAGGCGGAGCGGAGGAGACCGCCGTCGATAGGGATGACGGTGCCGGTTATGTAGGCGGCGCGCTCGGAGCAGAGGAAGGCGACGAGGTCGCCGTACTCCTCGGGGCGGCCGAGGCGCGCGGCCGGGACTTCGTGCCGTGCGGCCTCTTCGGCGCCCGCGAGCGAGCCGGCGGCGTCGGCCAGGCGCTCGGTGGCGAAGCGGCCGGTGGCGACGGTGTTGACGGTGATCCCGTCGGCGGCGACCTCGCGCGAGAGCGTCTTGAGGAAGCCGACCGCGGCCATCCGGTGCGAGTTGGAGAGGTTGAGGCCGGGGATCGGCTCGCGCGTGGAGCTGGAGCCGACGTTGACGATCCGGCCCCAGCCGCGCTCGCGCATTCCCGGCACGACGGCGCCGGCCAGCACTCGCGGCGCGAGGACGAGCGAGCGGTAGGCGGCCTCCCACTCGTCGGGCTCGTGGTCGAGGGCGCCGCCGAACGGTGGGCCGCCGGTGTTGGCGACGAGGATCTCGACCTGGCCGAGCGCGCCGGCGACCTCGCCGGGAAGGGACGCGAGCCGGTCCAGGTCCGAGGCGTCGGCGACGAACGGAGTCGCCGCCCCGCCGATCTCTGCCGCCGCTTCCTCCAGCTTCTCCGCCGAGCGGCTGGCGATCGCAACCCGTGCGCCCTCGCGCGCCAGAGCCGCCGCGATCGCCCGGCCGATCCCGCGGCTGGCGCCCATCACCAGGGCGACGCGCCCCTCCAGCCCTAGGTCCAAGCCGCCGGCTCCCCGGGCTCGCGCGCGCAGAGGTAGGCGAAGAGGCCAACCGCGATCAGGAGGCCGAGCCAGTGCAGGCCGACGATTACAGCGAGCAGGCTGACCAGGCCCGCCAGCAGCGCCCGCACCAGTGTCGATGCCGGCTCCAGCCCGACGACCCGAGCCGTCGCCCAGGCGCAGCCGAGCCAGGCCGCCGGCCCGACGAGCCACCCCCAGCTCTCGAAGAACCCGTGCGAGAAGACAAGGGCGAGCAGCAGCGACAGCACCGCCACCGCGACAAGCTGCACCACCGCCACCCGCCAGAAGGCCTCGAATCTCACGCCGGCATTCTCCCACCCCGGGGACCGCGCCACCGCCCAGCCCCGCTTGTTCCATAATCAGAAAGCCTGGGCGGTTAGCTCAGTTGGGAGAGCGCCTCCCTTACAAGGAGGAGGTCACTGGTTCGAGCCCAGTACCGCCCATGGCCGCTGCGTCCGCGCCGCTAGCCTTGCCGAGTGGCCGCTGCGCCCTATCGCGACCCGGCGCCGGCGCCGGCAATCCTTGAGGCGCTGGAGCTTTTCGAGGAGGCCCGGCGGCCGGGGAAGCCCGATGTATCGCAGGGCTATCTCGATCTCCTGGGCGAGCTGGACCCGACCGGCGGCGGGCTTGGGCAGCGGTTGATGGTGAGCCGGCTGCTGCCGCTCGTCTACCAGCGCTTCTGGCGCCCAGTCGGCAGCCGCTTCCTGATGGGCGTTACCGGCCCCAGGGCGGAGGAAGAGCACCGGATCGCGCTGGAGATGCTCTCGGCCTCTCCGGGGGACAGGGTGCTGGACGTGGCCTGCGGGCCGGGGAACTTCACCCGCGACTTCGCCCAAGCTGCGGGCGAGGGCCTGGTCGTCGGCATCGACGCCTCGCCGACGATGCTCGGCGTCGCCGTTCGCGATACGGACGCCGCCAACGTCGCCTACGTACGCGCCGACGCCTGCGACCTGCCGTTCCGCGACGCCAGCTTCGACGCCGTCTGCTGCTTCGCTGCCCTGTACTTGATCGAGGAGCCGATGCGGGCGCTGGGGGAGATCGTCCGGGTCCTCGCACCCGGGGGCCGGGTCGCGCTGCTCTCGAGTTGCAGCCGGGGCCCTCTGCCCGCGCCAGCAGCCAATGCGGTCGTGCGGCCGTTGAGCGGAGTGCGCGTTTTCGGGCGGGACGAGCTGACCGGGGCCCTCGTGGATGGGGGCCTGGTCGGCGTCGAACAGCAGGTCACCGGCCTCGCCCAGTTCGTCTCGGGCAGGCGGCCATTGGCCGGCTAGCCAGACAGCGCTATTCTGGGGGAAGTTGCGTGTTTCAGGATCTATCGATCCTCATTTGGGATTAGGGACTGGAGGCAGGATGCGGAAGAAGGTTGCCGTTGCGGTGGTGCTCGGGTTGCTGGTGTGGCTGCGACGGCGAGCGCGTTCCACGTTCACATAGAACAGGGCGACCTCGTCATCGACGCAGAAGGCGGGTTCGCGCCGAAGGCGCTGCCCAAGCACCACGACGCGCCGATCACCACGCACGGGGGCGGCAAGCTCTCCACGAAGTCCGGCGAAATCCCCCCGATCCTCAGCTCCTTCGTCCTCGAATTCGACAAACACGGCCACGTCGACACGACCGGGCTGCCGTTCTGCACCAAGGGCAAACTCGTCGCCACCGACGTCGCCGGCTGCCCGCCGGGCCTGCAAGGACGCGATCGTCGGCACCGGCTTCGGCAGCGCGGTCGTCGCGCTTCCCGGAACAGCGACCGCTCAAAGTCGGCTCGCCGATCACGCTCTTCAACGGCCCGAAGCAGGGCGGCGACTTCACGATCATCGCTCACGCCCACCTCGACTATCCCGGGCCCGACGACGTTCATCGTCCCGATCGTGATCGAAAAAATCCACAAGGGCGTCTACGGGTACCGGATCAACGTGAAAATCCCGAAGATCGCCGGCGGCTACGGCCACCCGATCTCCGGCTCGGCGAAAGTCGGGCGCAAATGGACCTTCAAGGGCAAGGAACACAGCTTCATCAACGCCCGCTGCGAAACCGGCCACTTCCAGGTTCGCGGCGAATTCACCTTCAAAGAAGTCGAAGAAATCCTCCACGCCAGCTTCCTCCTGCCCTGCCAGGTGCGCAAGTAGGTCGTCACCTGCCGCGCAGCTGGCGGAGCTTCGACCGCAGCCGCCGCCAGAGCGAGGGCGGCTGCGGCTGGGTGGCGCGCCACTCTTCCTCGGTCGGAAGGCGGCCCGCCTTGCGCTCGGCGAGCACGCAGGCGGTGTGGGCGTGGCGGCGGCGGGTGGTGTCGCCCTCGGGCGCGATCAGGGCGTGCTCGCTGAGCGCGGCGAGGTGCTTGCCGCAGAAGGGGCAGCGGTAGGTGGCGGGCTTGCGGTTCTGGGCGCGCCGCATCGACCACCAGCGCACCGGCTCGGTCTCCGCCGGCCCGCGGGCCAAGGCTCAGGCGCTGACGCGGAGCTGCGGCGTTCGCGTGCCGCCGCGCTCGCCGCTCGGTCTTGGTGACGACGTCGAAGAAGACGTCGTTGCGGCCGCGGCGCACGGTGCGCGGGAAGAGGTGGCGGGCGCGGCGGTGCGCTGCGGTCATCGCCCGGAAGGCGGTCTCGTGGGCACGGCTCCAGCGGATGCCGAAGATCTCCCTCACCCGCGGCGGCAGCGTGCCCTTGATGATGTGGTTCTGGGCGACGATGTTGCCGCGCGCCGGCGCCGGCACCGGCTGCTCGAAGGCGACCAGCGGCGCCATCTCCAGGCCGTGCTCGGTCGCCTGCAGGTCGGGCGATGACATCCGCTCCTCCCACCAGGCGCTGAACTCGCGGTAGCTGCCGGGGACCTCGCCGGCGGGCAGCCCGAAGAGCTCGCCGAAGCGCACGTAGTCCTGCCACAGGCCCTCGCGCTCGGCGTCGGTGAGCGGCCGCACCATCGCCTCGTACATCGCCCGGCCCGAGTCGGCGATCACGGCCAGCGTCCACAGCATCAGCTCCGGGTCGAAGGCCGAGTAGGGGGTGCCGGCGGGGTGGGCGCCCGCCGCCTCCGGCAGCGTGCCGTTGACCCTCTCGTGCAGCCGGCGCACGACCGCCAGCGCCTTGTCGGCCTCCTCGCGGGTGCCGAGCAGGATCGTCTCCTGGATCTTCGCGGTGCGGGCCAGCCGCTGGAACGGCCGGTCGGCCGACCGCGTGCTCAGCATCGTGCCGGTGTAGGTGAGCGGCTCCAGCGCCCCGATCAGCAGCGCGCGCTGCCCGTAGAGCAGGCCGACCGCGCGCTCGCCGTGCACGCGGCGCGCGACCGAGCGGCCCGGCGGGAAGTAGTGGGAATCGTCGTTGCGGTGCGCCACGGGTACCGGAGAGCTACTCGGGTTCGGCGACCTCTGTGGAAAGCGTGGCCACGGCCCGCTCGAGCGCTCCCGAGCGCTCGCTGTTGGAAAGCTCGTGCGCCGCGAAGATGTCGTCGAGGTCCTCGCGGGTCAGCGTCTCGCGCTCCAGCGCGTTCGCCGCCAGGTCGTCGAGGCATTCGCGGTTGACGGCGAGCAGGTGGCGGGCGCGGCTGTGGGCTTCCCGCGCCAGCGTCATCGCCGCCACGTCGACGTCGCGGCGGGTGCGGTCCGAGAGCGCGTAGTCGCCGGTCGGCAGGGCGATCGGCGGGGCGCCCTCGGCGTCGAGCGCGACCCCCATCCCGAACTCGCCGACCATCTGCTTGCAGACGGCGTGGACCCGGGCCAGGTCGCCGGAGGCGCCGGAGAAGGAGGTTCCGAAGACCTCCTCCTCGGCGGCGCGGCCGCCGAGGAGCGTGACGATCTCGCTCTGCAGCTCCTGCCTCGACTTGAGGTAGCTGTCCTCCTCCGGCGAGGAGGCGACGAAGCCGAGCGCCGGGCCGCGGGGGACGATGCTGAGCATCTCCGGCGGGTCGCCGCCGACCAGGTGCCGGCAGAGCGCGTGCCCCGCCTCGTGGTAGGCGACGATGCGGCGCTCCTTCTGGTTCAGCCGCCGCGCCTGCTGTGAGCCGACCGACTGGCGCAGCAGCGCCTCGTCGAGGTCCTCGCGTGCCATCGCCTTCCGTTCGGCCCGCCCGGCGATGATCGCCGCCTCGTTGAGCGCGTTGGCGAGCTGGGCGCCGGTCATCCCGGTCGTCTTGCGGGCGACGTCGCGCAGGTCGAGGTCGGGGCCGAGCGGCTTGCCCTTGGCGTGCGCGCGCAGGATCGCCTCGCGGCCGTCGCGGTCGGGCGGGGAGACCAGCACCTGGCGGTCGAAGCGGCCCGGCCGCAGCAGCGCGTGGTCGAGCTTGTCGACGTGGTTGGAGGCGGCGATGACGATCACCGTGCCGGGGTCGCGCTCGAAACCGTCGAGCTCGACCAGCAGCTGGTTGAGCGCCTGCTCCCGCTCGCTGGAGCCGCCATCGCCACCTCCTCCACTGCGCGCTCCTCCCACGGCGTCGAGCTCGTCGATGAAGATCACCGCACGGCCCGACTTGCGCGCTTCCTTGAACAGCCGCCGGATCCGGGCGGCACCCCTCCCGACGAACATCTCGACGAAGCTCGACCCCGAGGCGGCGAAGAAGTCGACGCCGGCCTGGGCGGCCACCGCCCGCGCCAGCATCGTCTTGCCGGTCCCGGGAGGGCCGAAGAGCAGCACCCCGCGCGGCGGCTGCGCGCCGAGCGCGGCGAAGCGCTCCGGGTCGCGCAGCCACTCGGCGACGTCCATCAGCTCGTCCTTGGCGGCGTCGACGCCCTGCACCTCGTCCCAGAGCACCGGCTCGGTCTTGCTCGCCTTCACCGTCTCCGGCTTGGTCGAGCCGACCGTGCTGCGCATCAGCCTCAGGAAGACGAGCAGCAGGCAGGCCATGAAGAAGACCCCGAAGACGGGGTACCAGTCGAAGAAGAATTCTTGGATGCCGCTGGCCGAAAGCGCCTGGATCAGGTGCATGTGTCCCCGTCGTTGTTGGTCGTCGTCAGAACTGCGTAGGGGAGTGTGGGGGGAAACGTCCCCGACTCCAATCGCATATACGTCCAATGCGCCGTCTGGGGCTAAAGCTCCCTCGGCGCGACCGCGCCGCTCTGCAGCGCCCTCTCGACCAGGGCGATGCGCTTCTGGTTCTGCGGCAGGGCCTCGACGTCGAGCTTCTCGAAGAGGGCGCGC
Source organism: uncultured Solirubrobacterales bacterium (assembly GCA_963812905.1). Lineage (GTDB taxonomy): Bacteria > Actinomycetota > Thermoleophilia > Solirubrobacterales > 70-9 > VRUE01. The sequence goes on along the minus strand of CAWEWY010000003.1, from coordinate 1,331,359 downwards.
ATGTGGGTCTTGACCGCGTCGATGCTGAGGTGAAGCTCCTCGGCGATCGCCTGGTTGGTGGGCGGGGTGGCGAAGGCCGAGCCGTCCTTGAAGGGCCGGCAGAGGGCGATGAGGATTCGTCGCTGGGCGGGCGAGACGGACGCCGCGGCCGGCGTCTCGCTGGCGACTGCCGTCGCTTCCGGGGCGGCCTCGCCGTCATCGCCCGGGCGCCGGTAGAGCACCGTGGTGCGGCCGAAGCGCAGCACCTCGCCGTTGCGCAGGCGGCGGCGGCCGTGCACGCGCTCGGAGCCGACGAAGGAGCCGTTGCGCGAGAGGCCGTCGTCGAGCAGGGTGCAGTCCCCGCCGACGACCTCGATCTGGGCGTGCAGGGCGGAGACCTCGCTGTCCCAGTCCAGGCGCAGGCCGGCGGCATCGCCGCGCCCCACCCAGATCTCGGCCGCCCCCTCCTCGACGATGAGGATCCGCTGCTCGCCATCGCCGTCGCGGTAGACGAGGAACGGCCGCCCGCCGCGCTCGGCCTCGATCTGGGCCTTCAGCTCGGGGGCGCTGGTCTGGCGCGGATCGCCGCTCACCGGCCGATCCTACGTCCCCCGCCCCCTCCGTTCCGGTGCGCCTTTTGCACCGTATGGGTGCATAAAGCGCACCGGAAGGGGTGAGCGAGTTCACCCCTGGGGGTCCTGGGCGGGACAGCCCCACGGGGCGAAGCTGGTGTCACGGCAGTTCAAACCAGCCTCACGAACCAAGGAGATTCCAATGACTCGCAAGATCACCGCCCAGAAGATCGCCCGCCGCGCCGGCCTTCTCGCCGCCCTCGCAAGCCTCGCCCTGATGGTCGCCCCGGCCGCCGGGCTCGCCAGCGCCCCGGTCAAGTTCGGCTCGAAGCTGAGCCCGGCGGTGCAGCCGTCCAACTCGCTGCCCGGCCTTCAGCTGCGAACGACCAGACGCCGGGCGCCACCTGCACGATGGTCCAGAACGAAGCCTACGGTCGCCCCGGCGGCGGTGAGCTGGCGCCGAGGACCGGCACGATCAAGAAGATCCGCCTGATTGCCGGCGGCCCGGGCAGCTTCAAGCTGCAGATCGCCAAGGTCGATCGCTCGACCCTCAACGGCACCGACGAGGCCAAGGTCGTCTACTCCGGCTCCCGAATCTCCTACCAGGGCCAGACCGAGCTCAACTTCGAAGACGACAGCTACCGGGTCGAGTCCTTCAAGGTGAACGTCCCCGTCAAGAAGGGCCAGCAGCTCGCCCTGCGCGGCAGCATCACCTCGATGGTCCGCTGCTCCTCGGGCGGCGACAACACCCTGATCTACACGCCACCGCTCTTCCCCGGCGGCCCCTTCGCCGGGGCGACGAACACCGACGGCTGCTGGCTGCTGATGGAAGCGGTCATCCGCTAGAAGGCCCACACATCCCGCGCGCATCAAGGTTCGGGGCTATTTCCACCGAACCTTGCTGCGCGTTGGGTGCCGCCAGTCAGCGTTCGACCTGGGAGCCGCCGACGATCGCCTCGGTGCCGTCGTCCGCGAAGACGATCCAGGCCTTGTTGCCGCCGTCGTAGTCGGGCGCCCACAGCTTCATCGTCGCCGGGCGGCCCCAGACCGTCACCTGCTCCTCGCCGGTCTGCTCCTCGCCGCGCCAGATCTGCACGAAGGGGTTGGCGTCGCCACTCCTCGCCGATCGTCGTCGGCTCGCGGTGGCCGGGATGGACGACCGTCTCCGGCGGCAGCTCCATCAGCCGCATCACCGAGGAACGCAGGTCGTCGAAGCCGCTCGCGCCCGGCGCCATCGTCCCGCCGACCGTCCCCTTGAAGAGGACGTCGGCGGTGAAGACGTCGCTGCCGTTGACGAGGAAGGCGACGTGGCCGGAGGCGTGGCCGGGCGTGGAGATCGCTTCGATCTCGAGGCCGCCGGTGCCGAGCTTCTCGCCGTCGGCGATCGTCTGCGTCACCTCCTCGTCCATTTCCGCCGCCGCCTCGGCATGGGCGACCATCGGCACGCCGCCGAGCTGCCGCTGCGCCTCGGCCAGGCCGGCGACGTGGTCGAGGTGGGGGTGGGTGACGAGGATGTGGGTGATCTCGATCCCGTCGGCCTCGGCGCGCTCGAGCAGCGGCACGAGGTCGTCGTTGCCGTCGATCAGCACCCCCTTGCCGCCGGCTTCGTCGGCGACGAGGTAGGCGTTGGACAGCCATTGCGGGTTCTCGGTCCTCTCGACGATCAACTCTCGCTCCCTCCTCCGTTTGCTTGCTGCGGTGCTCTCAACCGTATGGCCTGTAGATCATCTGCTGTCCGAGCAGCTCGGTGACCGTGGCGAAGCGGTAGCCGCGGGCGCGCAGGGTGTCGATGATCGCCGGCAGCGCCGCCAGGGTGCCGCTGCGGTCGCCGCCGCCGTCGTGCATGAGGATGATCGAGCCGGGCTGGGCGGCGCCGACGATGCGGCTGTAGACGGCGGCGCTGCCGGGGTTCGACCAGTCCGCCGGGTCGACGTCCCAGGTGATCGTCCGCAGCCCGTCCTCGCCGGCGGCGGCGATCGACGAGGAGTCGACGGCGCCGCCCGGCGGGCGGAAGAGGCAGGGCCTGAAGTGGGTGATCGCCTCGATCAGCGACGTGGTCGGGGCGAGGTCCTGGTAGCCGGGATATTCGGTGTGGTGCATGGTGTGGTTGCCGATCTCGTCGCCTTCGCGGAGGATCTGGCGCATCGTCGACTCGCGACCGGCCATCTCCTGGCCGATCTCGAAGAAGGTGCCGGGGACGTGCTTCTCGCGCAGCACCGAGAGGAAGGCGGGCGTGTATTCGCTCGGCCCGTCGTCGAAGGTGAGCGCGACGACCCTGCGGTCCCTGGGCCCGTTGGTCGCCAGGCCGGCGCTGCCCCCCGTGCAGCCGACGGGCCGCACCGGTCGCAGCCGGAAGACGCGGTCACCCTGTGCGGGGAGGCTCTGCGGGCAGGGCTGCGCGGCTTTCGCACCGCAGTCGCCTAGATCGGCGAGGAGGCGCCAGCGGTAGCGATGCGGGGTCAGCCCGGCGTTCGGGGGCGAGAGCGCCAGCACCAGCCTGCGGGCGTCCGGTCGCTTCACGTGTACGGCGAGCGAGCTCTTCGCCGTCACCTTGACGGTGGCGTTGAGCAGCTCGAGGCCGGCCCGGCGATGCGCGTTGTCCCCCCCGAGGCAGAGGCGCCGTTTGCCGGCGGCACCGACCCTCTGCAGTGCCAGGCAGAGGTAACGGGAGCTGCTTGCGGTCGGCAGGCGGTCGAGCCGGGAGAGTGCCACCGGGGCCGAGGTCCGCAGGCTGAGGATCAGGCTCCGTCCCGCCTGGGAGAGCTCGGCGCGAAGCAGTTCCGGCTGGGCCGCCACCGCCGGGAGGGGCGCAATGCCGGCGGTCGCCATGACGGCAGCGCCGGCGGCGATGCACAGGATCTTGCGAGGGGAGCGGATGGCCTGGATATTGACGGGCGAGATCAGGTACATCGTCGGACGATGGATTTTCCCAACCGCAGCGCCATCCTCGCTACCGTGTTTCCGGTTGAAGTGAAAGCCAGAAGCACCGTGGCGCTCGGGTGCCGCCTCGTGCTCTTCACGATCTTCTTCTCTCATGGCGCTGATCGCGTACATGCCCACCGCTGCCTGCGCATCGCCTGGCGGAGCCGGGCAGACGGCCGAGCCGCCAAGCGGGGCGACGCCCTTCGACCGCCAGGGCATGTGGGTCTGGTACGTCGACCGCTCCGAGGGCGGCAGCATCCCCCGCATCGTCTCCCGTGCCGATCGCGCCGGGATCGGCACGCTCTACGTGAAGTCGGGCGACGGCGGCGACTACTGGAGCCAGTTCAGCTCCGGCCTGGTCGAATCGCTCCACCGGGCCGGCCTCGACGTCTGCGCCTGGCAGTTCGTCTACGGGGAACGGCCGCTGGCCGAGGCAAAGGTCGGCGCCGCGGCCGTGCGACGCGGCGCCGACTGCCTGGTGATCGACGCCGAGGGCCAGTACGAGGGCCGCTACGCCTCGGCCGACCGCTACGTCCGCGCCCTGCGCGCCCGCATCGGCGCCGGCTTCCCGCTCTCCCTCGCCGCCTTCCCCTACGTCGACTACCACCCGTCGTTCCCCTACTCGGTCTTCTTCGGCCCCGAAGGCGCCACCTTCAACCAGCCGCAGATGTACTGGAAGGCGATCGGCACCTCGGTGCGCGCCGTCTACGAGCACACCTACACCTACAACCGGCTCTGGGGGCACCCGCTGTACCCGCTCGGGCAGACCTACGCAAGCCCCGGCCGCAGGGAGGTGCTGCGCTTCCGCCGCTTCGCCTCCAGCTACGGCGGGCTGGCGCCGAGCTGGTGGGACTGGCAGGAGACCAGCGCCCGCACCTGGGCGGCGCTCGGCGCGACAACCGACGGGCCGCTGACGGCCTACCGGCCCGTGACCTCCCAGCCCGCTGCTGAAGCGAGGCAGCCGCGGCGACCTGGTCGTCTGGGCGCAGGAGCACCTGGTCGGCGGCGGCCAGACGCAACTGCCCGTGACCGGGATCTTCGGCAAGCAGACCGCCGCCGCGGTGCGGGCGTTCCAGCTGTCGCGGGGGCTTGTGGTCGACGGCGCGATCGGCACCACGACCTGGAGCGCCCTGCTGGGCGTCGAGCCGGTGCGACCGCGCTGGGCGGCGCGCCGAGCGAGGGCCAGCAGCGTCGCCACGGCGAGCCGCGCGGTTCCCGCCAGCCGTCCCGCCTCCGCCTCGCTTCCCGCCAAGGCCTACGAGATAGATCCGGGTCCCGCCCCGTGACCCGGCGCCCGGCGGGGGCGCTTGCGGGCATAGCCATGGTCCTTCTCCTCGCCCTCCCGGCAGGAGCGGGGGCGGCTGGGACGGCCTTTGGGGACGCACTGCGCGTGCCGCGTCCCGGGCTGCCGCTGGACGACGTCGTGCTCAGCAAGCCCGCCGCCGGCGCGGCCCGGATCGCGGCGAGCGCCTCGTCCCAGCGCTACCCGATCGGCGACGGCAGCGGGGCGACCATCGCCGTCGAGGTCACCTCTGCCTGCGCGGCCAACTGCACCGCCGACGATCCGCAGCAGATCGCCGATTTCATCGGCACGCTGATCCACGGCCCCGAGGTCGACCTGCTCACCGTCCAGCTCGACACCCCCTTCCAGATCGTCTTCGAGTGCGGCCTCGGCGCCCAGGCCTGCTACTACAGCGGCGAAGACAAGATCGTGCTCAGCGGCAACGAAGAAACGACCCGCGACGGCGCCAGCCGCGACTTCGTCCTCGCCCACGAGTACGGGCACCACGTCGCCCAGCACCGCCACCTGCCGGCGCCGTTCGGCGGCGCCGTCGACTGGGGCACCGAGCGCTGGGTGAGCCGCGAGAACGTCTGCCAGGGCAGGCGCCACGGCCGCCTCTATCCCGGCGACGAGGGCGAGCCACTACTTCGAGGACCCCGGCGAGGCCTTCGCGGAGGCCTTCGCCCGCTACCGCTTCCCGCAGGACCCGGTCCGCTGGCGCTACCTGGCGGGCCTGAGGCCGACCCCGGCCTCGTTCCGGGCGATCCGGGAAGACACGCTTTCGCCCTGGCGGCAGAGGACCAGCTTCGCGCTGTCGGGGCACGTACCGGCCAGGGGGGAGGGCGCAGCCGTCGAGACCCTGCATACCCCGCTCGACGGCATGGTCAGCCTGCGCCCGAGCCTGCCCAGGCACGGCTACGAACTGGCCCTTCGTAGCCGTGCCGGCAGGCTTCTTCGCCGCTCCCACCACGCCCTCGACTCCCGCGGCAGGCTCGATTACACGGTCTGCGGCGAGTCCCGCCTCCGCCTCGTGATCACCTCGACCCGCCGCCACCGGGCCCCCTTCAAGCTGCAAATCCAGCGACCCTGAGATAATGCCCGCCGGGCGCAAATCGCCCATCCCCTGGGGGCGTAGCTCAGCTGGTTAGAGCGCCGGCCTGTCACGCCGGAGGTCGCGGGTTCGAGTCCCGTCGCTCCCGTGTCCATAACCCGCATTGCAAGCGGGATTCCTTCGTTCTCCGCCCGATTGCCTCTTGAGGGTGTGGGTACCACCTTGGGTACCCATCGTCGAGAAATCGCTGCCTGCAGCTTGCCAAGGTGCCCTTGGGGCTTGGGAGCTGCCCGGTGGGAAGCGAGCAGTAGACAGTAGGTTCTGCCTCCGCTAGCTGATCTTGGCGCCGTCGGCTCCCTGGCGATCCCTTCCATCACGCCGACTCCTCGGTCTCCAGGCCCGCCTCCAGGACGAGCCTGTCGAAGTCGGGCATCAGGGCCAGCGCCGCGCGGGCGACGGCTTGCCGCTCGGCAAGGGTGTTGGTTGGCCGCTTCTTGCCCTCATTCTCGAGCTTGCGGTAGCGCTCCTCGAGCACCAGCAGACCGACCCCGACCCCGACCCCGTAGCGGTCACGGGCCTGGTCGAGGGTGCCCTTGCCGTGCTTCTTGGCTCGCTCTCCCTCGTAGCGCTTCAGGGGCGAGTAGTCGACGTTCAGCACGATCGTCGGCACCGGCTGCGAGCCGAGTGCGGCCAAGTGCTTGTACTCGTCACGCTCGGCGGCGAGAACGCTGGCTTCGACCATCTCGATCTCGCCCGGCACGCCGCCGGTCCAGTCCTCGCGGTCATCGTTCTTGCGCCATAGGACCGCCACCTGCGAGCCTTTGCCTGCACCGCCCTTGTTCTTCTTGCTCTTGGACTTGGCTGGCTTCTTGGTGCCGTCCACGATCTCCAGCTGGCAGGTCCACTCCAGATCCTCGCCGACTCCGCCGGCGGCCTTCATCCAGTTGCGCACCCCGGCGGTAATCGTCGCCGTGTCGCCGATTGCGACATCGTCGGGGACCAGCAGGGAGGCCCGGATCATCCCGCCGTGCAACTCGCCGCCGGCGACTAGCTCGGACGAGCCGATGCGCAGGTGGTTGCAGGTGAGTTCGAGCTTGCCCCGGCCGGAGCTGAAGAACTCGTCGCGGGCGTTGATCTGGAAGTGCAGGAACCGCGTCTTGCCGGGGATGGCAAGGGCCTTTGCCGGACCCTCAAGCGTGGTCGGGTCGGGCCACAGATCAGCCTCGGCCCACTTGCGCTTCGGCGGCGGGTTATCGCCTTTATCCGATCCCGTTAGCGAGACGCCGCCGCGGAAGGCCAACTGGGCCTGGATCTTTTGCGCCATCTCCAGCGTCGAGCGGTCGCTACCGCGGTCCTGGATTGCCCTGCGCACCAGCTCGCTGTTGAGCTCGCGCAGCTCGCCCCAGGAGTTGAGCATCGCCGCGATCGAGTCCTGCAGCCGCCTGGCGTCGGGGGAGTCGACCAGATCGACGCGGTCGGGGGTGAACAGCTGGCTGGTGCGCTGGTCAACCGGGATCTGGTCGAGGTAGGCGACGACGAGGATGCGGTCATAGAGCTTGGTCAGCCGGTCAGCCCGGTTGCGGAGCTCCTGGCTGTCCCAGTGCTTGTGGGCCTGCCCGTTGGCTAGTAGCAACGCCGAATGGCCTTGGGCGATGAAGTTGCGCATCGAGCCGATGTCGCCCGAGGCGCCGCCCTCGAAGTAGAAGACGTCGATCGGCAGGTGGTGGGTCTGCCCGTTCATACGGAAGGGCATCACGTCGTGAAACTCGCGACGATCCTTGCGCGGCGCCGCCTCGAACTGCTCGCCGCGGCCCTGGTGGACCTTCGGGTGGTCACCTTTGGCGACATGGTTCATCAGCGTCACCGGCATCGGTGAGCGCCACAGGCGGGTGTTGATGACGAACTCCAGGCTTGTCCTGTCATTGCGACCGGTGTGGAAGCCTTCGGTCGCGTAGCTGACCAACGCCAGGTAGGTTCCGGGCTCGAACTCGGGTACCTCGTTCGCTGGCACCGCCAGCGGCGCTGCGTGCGGCTTATCCTCGGTCGACTCCGTGACCAGGTAGTAGACACCGCGGCCCTTCTGGTGCTGCTGCCACTCGGCGACGGCGACGGTGACGACGTCCTCCTCGCCGGCCTCGAACAGCGACGACGGCCGCCTGGTCAGCAGGACCACGGCTTGAGCGTTGGGGTAGGTAGTGGTCGCTCCCATCCCGAAGGCGCCCTGCTGCCAGAGGTTGGCTTCCTTGTGTTGCGAGCCAATGCGGAAGATTGAGTCGCCGACGTAGGCGTTTGCGATCCCGCAGCCCTGGTCACGGTAGGTCAGGGTTACGCGCTTGGAGCGTCGAGCCGGCGGGTCGGACTCATAGATGTCGATCCGGGCGAGCTTGGCCTGCTCCTCGCGGGTCAAATGCCCGAGCAGTGCCTTCGCTGCCTCGGCTGGTGTCTTGTAGGCCACTTCAGACAGGTCATTGCCGAAGCGCTCGCGTGCAATGCGCTCGAGGATGGCGTCGGGCATGTTGGTCACCGGCTCGAGCGCCTTGTGGTCGTAGCTTCCCGGCGTCGACAGGGGCCCGAGGTTGTTGACGGTGTCACCGACGAAGCGCTCGTGGCGAGCCCCGATGTACATCTGGATCATGTCGTTGACCTGGGCCGCCTCGGCGGCGGTGTGGGCGTTGAGCGCAGCGCGGACGATCGCGGCGCCGGTGGTGGTTCCGGTTTTCGTGGTCTTGTTGTCCATCTCTGGCTCCTCTCTTGCCTCGGCCTAAGCCTTGGCCTTGAACTCGTCCAGAGCCTTCTGCCCTGACGCCGTCAGAGCGTAGGAGCCATCCCTCATCTTCGGCTCGATTAGCCCCCACTCCCGCGCCCGGGAGACGTAGCCCGACGCCACGGACTCGGCAACCGACAGCTTCCAGTTTCCGTCGAAGTCAGCGCCGAGGCGCCTCTCGAAGTACTCGCTGAGCTCGACGCGGCCAGCGCCCTCTGACGCTCCCTTGAGTACCGTCCTGAAGCCCCAGGCATCAGGCGCAGCGTGCTGCCGCTGGTGCTGAAGGAAGCGGTGCGCCCGGTCCTCGCCGTGGGGGTAGGAGAAGTCGAGACCGTCGAAGACCTCGACCAGCTGCCAGCCGATCTCGGTTAGGCCGATCTCCGGCGAGCGCGGATCCCCGACGACGGCCACCGCGTGCCACTCGAAGAAGGGCCCGCTCGCAGCGAGCTGGCCGCCCGCGCCGGCCTTGCGCGCCAGCCCACCGAGAGCGAAGGCGCGGAACCCCTCGTCGGCCGACTGGGGCTTCTCCGGGTTGCGGGGCAGCATCACCGCGAGCTTCGGTCCGCCTTTGGTCTCCAGAGCCTGCAGCTGGGCGGCCAGCTTCCAGGCCTCCTTGGTCGTCTCCTCGTAGAAACCGCCAAGCGCCACCGGGCCCTCTGCCGTGACCTCGGCGAGGCGGTTGAGGGCCCAGGCGGTCGGGGCGTCGCGGTTGTGCATGCCGAATAGCGGGTGCTCAGGGACGCGCGCCAGCTTGTTCTCGATGACGGCGCCGCGCTTTTCCGGCGCGGACGTCCGCGCCTCGGCGAGGCTGCCGAGCGGCTCAATCTTGGGCATTGGTTCCGCGACGGCCGAGATGTCTCCATGACCGTTGTTCGAGGGCTTTGGGCTGGTCGACTCGGCCTCGGTCTTTGCCTTAGGCATCACGGGCTCCTCGCCGTCGGGGTAGCGCAGGTCAATCAGGCCCTGCTCAACCAGGTCGTTGATCAGCTCGTGGCGGTTGGTGTAGCCACCGATGCCCTCCTGGACAGCGCGGTCGACCTCCCGCAGCACGTCGACGTTGAAAATGACCTTCGATGGGCGGTACTTTTTGGGATCAGTGGGGAAGAAAGCCATCTTTACTCCTTAGTTAGTAGCGGGAATAGGGATATAATACCACAAACTAGGAGTAGTAGCAGCCCTTTGAGGGATACTTCTCCGTAATCCCCTCCAGATCAGGAAGTTAGCGAGTCCCTAACCCGAAGGTCCTTAAATAGGGTCCTGTTGCCAGACAGCCTCCACCCGCACCCGTGGAGGGGTACTTTGAGCAGCGCGAGCTGGGGCTACACTCTCCCTATGGGAGTCCATCCTTGGCCCGACATTCCTGACAAGCACCGCTGGGTGCTGGAGTCGATGGAAGAGCGGTTGGAGCAGACCACCCAGCCCGTAAGAGAGCTCTCCGCGCGGGCTGACGAGCTTCGCGCGCAGGCGGCGCAGACCGACATCGAGGGGTATCGCGACGCGGCTCTCGCTCTCGCCGATCGCTACGAGCAGGCAGCGGCTGCCCGTCTCGCTTCGGCGTAGTCCTACCGCTCGCGCATGGAGCGCAGCTGCACGGCGATCTCTCGCTGCCGGTTGATCAAGGAGTCGACAGCAGGCTCAATGTGCGCCAGCTCGGATTCCAGTTCAGCGAGCGTCTCTTCCGCTCCCTTGCTGTCGAGCAGGCTCTGCTCTCGCCACCTGACAGAGAGCTGACGAGCAGTGGCCGATAGGCCGGGCAGCTCGACCGTCACGATTTGCGCCGACGCTGTAAGGAGCCGAGCTTGCTCTGGGTTGCCTCGATCTTCAGCGATCAGCTCACGGCGTGTCTCGAAAATGATCTCGTGGGCGATCGTCACCGCACCGAGCAGGGAGTCGAGGCGTCTGATCGCGGGTGGGCGCTCGGGCATCGGGCCATCCTGCCGCAAGGACCGGCGGCGCAGACAGCTGGCTACAGCTCGAAGATCGTCGTCAGCTTCGCGGCGTCATCGGGCCGGGCTTCGAGTGCAGGTAGCGCTCGGTCGTGGTCAGCTTGGAGTGGCCCATCATGTCCTTGACGGCGACGAGGTTGAACTTCTGGATCGCCAGGCTGCCGAAGCTGTGGCGCAGGTCGTGGAAGCGGCGAACCCGCACCCCCGCCTTTTCCTGGGCGCAGATGAAGCGGCTGCGAACGGCGGAGCGATCGAGCGGGCCGCCGTCTGGCCGGCAGAAGACGTAATCGGTTCGGGCTTTGAAGTAGGGACGCTCCGCAGCTTCTCCAGCTCGGACGTAGCCTGGTCGGCGAGAGGCACGGAGCGGGGGCGCCGTGACTTCGTGCTCGACTCCACCCCCGCTGACATCGATCGGGAGACCGAGAGGATGCGGCGCTCGAGGTCGACATCGGACCAGTGCAGGGCGAGCAGCTCCCCGAGGCGAAGGCCGGTGAAGCCGGCGACGAGGACGCCGAGCTAAATCACCGAATCCGGGCTAGCAAGGGCCTGAAGAAACGTGCGCGAGCAATCCTCTCCGAGCAGTTTGGAGTCGACCCCCGTGGCACACCAGGCAAGCAGGCGGCCTGGCTTCTCGCAACTGCCTTTATCGCTGGGAATTGGCCTGTAGTCGATCTGCTTGCGATTGAGCCGATGAGCGCCTTGAGCGATGTATTGAAGGCAGATACCTCATCGGTTCTAGTTGAGGACCTGGTTTCTGGACCGCTGCTCCTGGCCCACCCGAGGCGGCCTGCGGGTCGCGATCTTCGAGTGGATCGAGGTCTTCTACAACCGCCAGCGCCTCCACACCACACTGAACTATGCGAGTCCACAGGAGTACGAGGATCTATCTCGGTGATCTGTTCGATCTCGAGTAGCGCTCGACCCCTTATCCGGTAAGCCCTTCCCTCAGCGCCGCCTAGGTACGCAATAGGAGTGCTGCGCCTACGGCGATGAAAAGGTTCAAAGCGGCATAGATAGCGGCGCCGAACCGCCCCGGGACGAGAGGAAGCTCAGACGCTGCAGAGAACGTCCGAAGGGTTACGCGTACATTGATCAGTGGGCGCTCCCGAGGAGAGTCTGGGCGCGCGGAACGGCCCAAATGCCATTGGAGCTCATCGCTCAACTCTTGAAAGAATGCATCGCCGCGCTTGCGCAGTGTCTCAAACACGCCGAGCGCCCCAATCGTCACCATTGCTATGACGATATTAACCACGATAAGTTCGTCTCCATTTTTGACGTATCCCACGTGGACCGAGCGACCGATCTGCCAAAGCAGCACTCCAACGTTGGCGAGCGTGACTATGAGTACCAAAGGTCCAATCACGCGAAGTAGACCTGTAATACGCCACAACTCTTCGGAGGATTCGGAAAGGGGATCGCCTCCGTGTTCTGTATGCACGTACGGCCCAAACTCCTCCTCGCTCATGAGCTCATCCCAGTGCGACCAACTGTTGCAGGAAATGGCTCGTAGTCTGAAGTCTATCCTCGTCGTCGAACGTTCCAGCAAGGGGCGATGCACCGTAGAAACGGTGGAACACGGATGAATATGGAAGGACACTGTGTTTTAGGCCGGAATCATGGCGTTGAATTTCCTCAGCGTACGGTCCGCTTTCGTAGTAGCTGACCACCGAGTCGTGCTCGTTCCACCAGAGGTCTGCCTTCGTGATCGCCGTGAGAATCCAGCTCGTGGTGGTGCGGTTGCCGAGTAGCGGCAGCCACTCGCGCATGGCAGTCAACTCGTTCGCGCGGTGGCGCTCGAGCCAGTCATCTCGCGGGGTGCCTACGCCGTCTACCGCCTCGCTGCTGCCAGTTGCGTACTCGTGATATCCAAAACTCACGACGTTGATCACCCGCACCGGTGGCCTTGCCATCGCTTCGCGATAGAGCGCTTGGCGGTGCGGTTCGTGTCCTTTCTGTCCAGGTGTATCGATGATGTTAAAAGGCCGCTCGTTCACGATTACCCGCCGGCGATCGGGAGCTTGACTTCGGTTGATTGCCGGAATCGCCTCGACTAGGGCAGCAGCCACGCCCAGCGAGTCGAGGAGGTTGGTCTTGCCCGAGCCCGTCGAGCCAAGCACAATGATCGTCTCCTTGTGCTTGAAGAAATTTGCAAGTTTCGCAAGAAGACCCTCATCCTCGGCGAGGCGATAAAGCTTGGCTGCCGTCTCTATTGCGGCGAGGCTGGCGGTGGCGGGCTCGATCATGATCGTGATGTTCTCAAAGATCTAAAGAATTGAGGCTTATCAACTTGGATGACTACCGGCAGACCCTATCGGGTCACGTTATGTGCTGCGATTGTCCCGCGCCCCGAGGGGTGCCCTCGCATTCTTTGAGCACCTACTGGCCCGCCGCCGCGAATCTCCGGGTGAGCGGCCGTCCATGCCGCTACCAGCGGACTACCAGGTCGAGATTAGAGAGCGCCACCGCTTCGCTGTCAGCTAATAGCTGACGAACAACCGTTTCGAGAGAGGCCCTCTCCGCCGGTCGTGAGGGCCTTTACCTAAAGCGGTATCGAGGGCTACGCGCGTATGGGCTCCACCTGTCTACCGGCGCTCTTTGCGGAACATCGCCAGTGCGTGAGCGCCGGCCGGATGGGTGCGAAGCTCTTGAACCGTCGCTGCCATGGCCGCCGGGAGCTCCTCGGGTTGCGGCAGCGGCACTCCGTACTCGGGTGGCATCAGCATTGGCGACGCAAGGGCGGCGAAGGTGAGGTCGGCGGCGGTGAAGCGATCCCCGCAGAGGTAGGGCCGTCCATCTCCCAGCCGTTGGGCGACCTGGTCGAACACGGTGCGCACGACGGCCTCGGACTTCGCTGCGGTCGCTGGCGAGACGTCGAGGAAGCGGTCGATTGTGCGTGCTGCCACCGGGTAGACCAGTGGCAGGGCGCGGCGCTGCCAACCGGGAACGCCGGTGCATGCATAGGCGATCGCGAGGTCGCGACGTTCGCGAAGGCCGTTGTACATCCACCGCCGCCCGTGCGGCCCCAGGTGCGTGTCGAAGTCACGCTGCAGATCCCGAGCCTCTGCTGCGGCGCTCGGGTCGCCGGGGAACAGTCGCCGATCCGGGGGTGCCTGGGCGTCGGCCTCCGCGAGGATGTCGGCTGAGTCGGCCAGCACCCGATCGCCCCAGACGAGCACCGGCGCGGTTTTCCCGCCCCCGGCGCGACGAACCGCTACCCAGTGGAAGATCTGAAGGTGGGCGCGCTCCTGGTAGCTGACGCCCGTCCGGTCCAGCGCCCAGCGGGCCTTCTCGCAGTAGTGGCTGATCGGGATCGTGATCAGGACGCAGGGCGCATTGCTCATTGGCGAATTGTGCCAATCAGCGGTTTTCGGTTCGGGCGGGGACTCAATCCCGCGGCGCGTACCGGTTGTGCAGCATCAGCACGTTGCCGTCGGGGTCGGCGAAGGGGACCATGTGGCAGACGCCGCTGTCCATCGTCTCGGCGAGGAAGCTGACGTCCTTGGCTTCGAGGTCGGCGCGGGTGGCTTCCACGTCGCCCACGTGGAAGGCGATCGGGTGGGTGCTTGGCTGGAACTCGCGGCCGACGGCGGCGGCGTCGAGGACCTGCAGCGTCAGGTTGCCGGCCTCGAACTCGCCGCCGGGGATTTTGCCGTAGTCGGCCGACTGCTCGAGGCCGAGGGCCTGGCCGTAGAACTCGACTGCGGTTGGGTAGTCGGTGACGAAGACGGTGGCGAAGTCGACTCCGGTTATGTCGGTGGGAGCGGGCATGGCTTTCTCCTAGCTGGTATTCAAGCTGGCGTGGTCCTTGGAGACGATACGAAGGCCGTGCTGTTGGCCGCAGCCCTGATGTTCCTCTGGGCGCTGCTGCTCGGGGTCTGGAAGTTCCGCCAGATGGATCAAGCTGAGGACGGGCTGGCGCACCCGTACGTCGACACGGCGCACCGGGCCGCCCTGCTCTACAGCTTCGCCCTGCTGCTGGTCGCGACCTTCGTCGAGCTGAGCGGCTGGGGCACGCTGGTCAACCTGCTCGCCGCCGGCGCGCTTGCCTTCTACTTCTTCGCCGCCGTCGCCGGCTACGCGTTCCATGGCTGGCGGCGCGACACCGACAACCAGTTCCGCCGCCCGGTCCACGGCCTCAGCGCCTTCATGGTCAGCCTGATCGTCGCCGAGATCGGCGGCTGGCTGGTGCTCGTTGCGGGCTTTCTCGACGCCCAGGTCTTCTAGCTTCCGGTGCGCTTTATGCGGGCTATGACCACATAAAGCGCACCGGAACGGGATTAGCCGGAGACGACGCAGTCGTCCTTGTCGGTCATCGCCGTCGGTTCCGTGTTGGGGAACGCTTCGAGCAGGGCGTCGGCGATCAGCCTGCCCCGCGCGGCGTAGCCTTCCGAGGTGAAGTGGATCCCGTCGGGGATGAACCAGGCGTCCTTGACGTCCGCGGCCCAGTTGTAGATCCGCATGTGCGGGTAGGCGTCGCAGGCGTCGAGGAGCGCTTCGTCCCATGACTTCATGTTCGCCTCCGCGTACGGGCCGCTGGGAACGAGCGATTTCACGTTCACCCACAGCACCGGTTCGTCCCCGATCGTCGACATCATGCTGGCGATGCGGTCGTCGTAGGTGAAGGTCGACCCCGCCGCGACGTTGGCCGCCTCGTTGGTGCCCATCGCGATCACCCAGCATCCTTCGAAGCCTTCGTTCTTCCACGCTTCCGCGACTTCCTGGGCGTTCGCTTCGCCTTCGAAGTTCTCGTAGATCGAGCGCGCGCCGGCTACCTCGAGGTGCTGCGTTGTGGCGCCGACCCGCGCGTACTGGGCGCTGATCAGCTGGCGGGGATCCGGCAGATATTCTTCCGACACGAGCCCCTCCGAGGTGGAGTCGCCGATGTGCACCACCGCTTCGCAGGAGGTCGCGAGCGGGGCTCGCCGCACATTCTTCGCGGTCACCGTCTTCGCCACGTTCGCGGAGCCGATTGCGCTCGTCTCCCTGGAGACCCCGACCCCGGCCAGGCCGGCGGCCGCGAACGCCACGACGACGGCGCCGGCTCCGACGAGCGCCCAGCCGTGGCGCGGCAGCGGCTCACGGCGCCAGCGGCCCGCCCTCAACTGCGCCAAGAGCCTGCCCAGCGCGCCGTGGCGGATCGGGTTCTCGACGTAGCGCCAGGAGAGCTCCGCCACCCCCATGATCGCCGCGACCTGCAGCACCGCGCGCAGCAGGTCGGGACCGTAGGCGCCCTGCGGGCTGGTCAGCACGACGATCGGCAGGGTCCAGAGGTAGATCCCGTAGGAGCGTTCGCCGATCCAGCGCATCGGCCTGCAGCCGACGATCGGGCCGAGCCGCGAGGCGGGGTGGGCGAGGGCCGCGACGGCGAGGACGGAGCCGAGCCCGAGCACCGCAAAGCCGCCCCGGTAGAGGAACGGCGAGAACTCGGTGACGCTCTGGAACATCAGTCCGATCACGACCAGTCCCACGACTCCGGCCCCGTCGATCAACCAGCGCGCCTGCGAGGCGATGTTCGGGCGCAGCCGGTGGCTCGGCCAGACCATCGCCAGCGCCGCCCCCAGCAGCAGCTCGAGGGCGCGGGTGTCGGTCCCGTAGTAGACCCGCGAGGGATCGAGCGAGGGGCTGTAGAGGATCGCCATCAGGATGCCCGAGCAGAGCGCCCCGATCAGGGCGAAGACGGCCAGCCGCGGCCGCACCCCGGTGGTGTTCTTCACCTCCGGGACGAAGCGGATCCCGAGCATCAGCAGGAACGGCCAGAAGATGTAGAACTGCTCCTCGACCGAGAGCGACCAGAGGTGGTTCAGCGGCGAGGTCGGCGCGAAGCGGGCGAAGTAGGAGACGTGGTGAAAGATCAGCCACCAGTTGTTGAAGTAGCCGACGGCTGACAGCGCGGCGGTGCGGAAGTCGGCCGGCTGGTGCGGGCCGATCACGGTCACCCAGGCCATCACCACCGTCAGCATCAGGAACAGGGCCGGCAGCAGGCGCCGGCGCGCGCGCCAGCCAGAACGACTTCAGCTTTATCCCGCCGCGGTTCACCTGGGTGAGCAGGATGTCCGTGATCAGGTAGCCGCTGAGGGTGAAGAACACGCCGACGCCGAGCAGGCCGCCTTCCGCCCAGCCGAAGCGGAGGTGGTAGAAGACGACGCCGAGCACCGCGATCGCGCGCAGCCCGTCGAGCCCGGGCATGTAGCGGTCTCGGCGCCCGATCGGCTTCAGGCATCGCCGCTGAGCTCGATCGAGATCATCGCCAGGGCCGCGCCGAGGACGGGAGCCCCCCCGGCGACCTGCGCGACCACCGCGCGGGCCACTTCAGCCGCGACGGCACGCCCCACCGACGCCTGCCGCCTCGCCAGCCTCCCGACCGGGGCGAGCTCCGGCCCGGATTCCAGCGCCGGCCCGGGCGCCGCGGCCGAAGGGGACGCGAGGCACCCCTGGATCCCCTGCGCGATCAGCTGGGCGCGGTAATCGGCGCCTTCGGGAATCGGGTGGAGGTCGTCGGGCTGCATCAGCTCGGGATGCGCCGCCACGGCACCGGCCCAGTCGGGCACCTGCGTGCCCGGCCGCGAGGCGGCGAAGGCGTGGACGACCCGGTTCTTCCCCGTGTTGTCGATGCCGTCAACGGTAAGGCCATGGATGGTTGGCACCACCATGCACCTGTCACCGATCGCCGCCGCGACCTTGCTCAGGTTTTCGGCCAGGATCTGCGGGTAGGCCGGGTTGTCGTTGGTGCCGGCGTCGAAGACGATCACCGACTGCGAGGGGTCGTAGCTTTCTTCGAACAGTTCGAGGATCTGGTAGCTGTTGTAGCCGCCCACGGCGTTGACCGTCAGCGGCACGCCGGGCAGGTGCCGCTTCAGGTAGGGAGAGGTCAGCTCCTCGAGGCTGTCGCCGACGACCAGGGCACCCCCGTCCCCGCCGGCGCTCGCCGGAGGAGCGGCCGGTGCGAGCGCAACCGTCGCCACCGCAGCCGCCACGATCGCGAGCTTGCGCGCTCTCGGCATCGGGCGAATTTCTACACTAGTCAGATGCGGCTCAGCCCTGCGGCGACAGTCGGGATCCTGCTCGGCTTGGCGCTGATCCTGCCCGGCTGTGGCGACCAGCGCACGGCGGCTGCGGGCACGGGGTCGCCGCCTCCGCGCCGGGCGGAGCCGGGCGTTTCGGAAGCCATGCGCACATGCAGGGCCCAGCTCCACGGCCTTCTCGGCTCGATGGACGCCCTGCGCGAGAAGCTCGCCGTGGGGTTGCGTTACGACGCCTATCTGGACGATGTGAAGGCGGCCCGGGTCGCCTACGACGGCGTCCCGGTCGACCGCCTGGGGCTCGGCTGCCTGGTGGCGGTCGGCACCCCCGCTGAGCGGGCCCTGAACCGCTACACGGCCGCCGCCAACGCCTGGGGCGATTGCCTCGCGAGCGCGTCCTGCGATTCCGAATCGGTCGAACCGAGGCTCCAGCACGAATGGGCGCTGGCCTCCGAACGGCTCTCCGCGGCGCAGAAGGGCCTGCGCGGTGGCGGTCGCGATTAGGAGGGGCTAGGTGCCGGCGCCGCGGGCGATGTAGATCGCCTTGGTGTGGATCGATTCGTCGAGCGGCTGGCGGGGGATGCCGTCGAGCCCGTGGCCGTAGATGTCGAGGCACTCGAAGCCGGCGCGCTCCAGGGTCTCCAGGACCTCCGCTTCGGGGAAGTGACGCTGGCGGTGACGCAGGGTCGACGCCTCGGCGCCAGCTCCGGCGGCGTCGAGCGGAACGGACTCGAGGGTCGATTCGCAGATCGAGCCGGGCGCCACGTCGGCAGTCGCCTTGCCGGTCCAGACCAGTCGCCATCCACCGCGTTCGACGATCTCCGTTTCGGCGAAGAAGGTCCGGTAGGCGAGCAGCGTGTTGACGTCGAAGAGCAGCAGCCCGGTAGGGGCGAGGTTTTTCCTCATCCCCACCAGCGCCTGCTCCAGTTCCTCGCTGCTGAGCAGGTAGTTGATCGCGTCGTCCAGCGCCCAGATCAGGTCGAACTCGCCGAATCTCGGCAGCTCGCGCATGTCGGCGATCGCGAGGTGCACCGCGTCCCCGGCCTTCTCACGGGCGAGCTCCACCATCGAGGGCGAGATGTCGCAGCCGGTGACGTCCCAGCCGGCCGGCAGCAGCGGCAGGAAGCTCTTGCCCGTCCCGCAGCCGACGTCGAGCAGCCGGCGCCCCTGCAGGCCGTTTCGCCCGAGCGCCGCGAGAAGGTCACCGAGCCAGGCCTCGTAGTCGTGGTGGGCGGTGAAGTGGTCGTAGACCGGGGCCATCGCCTCGTAGGTGCGCTCGGCCCAGTCTCCACCTTTCCCTGCCGATGTCATGACCTCCACAATTTGGAGACCGGAAGCCAAGTCGAGAAAGTTACAACAATAAATTTCCCCTTTTTGCTTTTAGACGTAGTACGGTCGAGCAATCAATCTTTCAGCCACACAAGATTCGAACTCCGACGAAGGCTGGCATTGGGAGGAGGCGCACCGCTTCTGCGTGCGCCTGGCGTACCGCTACACGAGCAATCCCAGCGAGGCCGAGGACGTCGCTCAGGACGCCCTCCTGCGAGCCTGGCGCCGGCGTTCCACGCTGCGTGACGGCAGCCGCCGCAAAGAGTGGCTGGCGACGATCGTCCGCAACGAGGCCTTCCGCCTCCACGCCCGCGTGCGACCGGACCCGGTCGCCGAGATTGAGCCGAAAGAGGGCGTCGAGGACGAGCGGCTCGTCTCCACGGTGGAGCGGGCGGACCTCCGCGCCGCGCTCGAGTGCCTCGACGAGCGCGACCAGCAGCTGCTGCGCCTCCGCTACACCGAGGATCTCACCCAGCAGGCGATCGCTCGGCGACTGGGCTTGCCGGACGGCACCGTCAAGGTGCGCCTGCACCGCCTGCGCCACAAGCTCCGCCGGGTGATGACCGAAGTCAGGCAGCCCGCTCCCGCCAGGGCCAAGCAGATTCGCCGCTGAGGGCAGCTCTCAGGGCACCGGCGGTCCGCGGCAGATAGCCCTGCCTGCCGTCGCCGGGCACTGTACATATGGGCGATGGTGGCGAGGCGAACTTCGGACCCCTGTACAACGACCCATTCCAGGCGCGGCGCGAACATTCGGCAATGGAGACTGCGACTCGACAGATCGTGGCCTTCGGCGGCGGCGGCTTCTCGATGGAGTCGGGCAACCCGCTGCTCGATGAGTACGTGCTCGGCCTGCCGGAGCGCGAGCGGCCCCGCGTCTGCTTCCTGCCCTCGGCCAGCGGCGACGCCGATCACTACGTCGTCCGCTTCTACCGCGCCTTCCCGGCGGAGCGCTGCGAGGCCAGCCACGTCTCGCTCTTCCGTCGCGAGCAGGGCCCGGCCGACCTGCGCGCCCACCTGCTCGCCCAGGACCTGATCTACGTCGGCGGCGGCAGCGTCGTCAGCCTGCTCGGGGTCTGGCGGGCGCACGGAATCGACGAGATCCTGCGCGACGCCTGGGAGGCCGGCGTCGTCCTCTGCGGCCTCTCGGCCGGCTCCCTCTGCTGGTTCGCCGAGGCCCACAGCGGCTTCCACGGGGCGCCGCGGCGGGTCGAGGGCCTCGGGCTCCTGCCCTTCAGCAACAGCGTCCACTACGAGTCGGGGTCCGAGCACGGCCGCGCCTATCACGGCTTGCTCAGGGCGGGGATGCGCCCCGGCTACGCGGCGCAGGACGGGGCCGCCCTGCACTTCGTCGGCACCGAGCTGAAGCGGGTCGTGGCCTCGCGACCGACCGCGCGTGGCTACCGCGTCGACGCCAACGGAGACGAGGTCTCCGAGGTCGGGCTCGCGACCGACTTCCTGGGCGACTCGCCGGCGCGGCTGCCCGAGACTCCGGCGACGGCGATCGCGGCCTAGATGCGCCCAGCCACGATCCTGCATGCCGAGCACCCTGCCACGGGCCAGGCGATCTGATGGTCACCCGCATCCTCACCCTCGGCGGCCACGACTTCACCTCGCGCCCGCCCGACCGCGCGGTCAGCGAGCTGATGCTGCGGCTGGCGACCGAACGGGCGGGGGGCGGCCGCGGATCTGCCTCCTGCCCACCGCCAGCGGCGACACCTCCGAGCAGATCGGCCGCTTCTACGCCGCCTTCGGGGAGCGGCCCTGCGAGCCGTCCGACCTCTCCCTCTTCCGCCTCGGCCGCCGGCCGATGGCGCTGCGCGACCACCTGCTCGCCCAGGACCTGATCTACGTCGGCGGCGGCAGCCTCGTCAACCTGCTCGCGGTCTGGGAGGCGCACGAGCTGAGCGCCATCCTCAGCCTCGCCTGGCACCAGGGCATCGTCCTCGCCGGCCAGAGCGCCGGCGCGATGTGCTGGTTCGAGGCCGGCGATCACCAAGTCGTCGGGCAAGCCGGAGGTGGAGGCCGGGCTGGGGCTGCTCTCCGGCAGCCTCTGCGTCCACTACAACAACGAGCCGGAGCGCCGGGCCGCCTACCTCGAAGCCGTCGCCAACGGCACCCCCGACGGCTACGGCCTCGACGACTACGCCGGCCTCCTCTGGGAGGGCGAGGGCCCTCCCTCGGCCGTAACCGCCCGAAGAGGCGCCCGCGCCTACAAGGTCACAAGCTCTGACACCGGAGTGGTCGAGTCGCCCCTCCCGGCCCGCTTCCTGCCCGCTCCGGCTCCCGCTGCCTTGCGCGAGGACATAGCGGAGTTCCGCCGGATCAAATCGATGCGCCGGCGAGCGGGCTGGTTGGGCTAGGGGAAGAGGCAGGGGCGGGCACCCTCTCGAACGTCCAATTGCCGGTCTAATTAGACCGGCAATTTGAGTATCCGCCCGTTCGAGAGGGTGCCCGCCCCTGCCTCTTCGGCCAGCCGAATTTGCCGATTCAGCTACGTTGCGGACAGAACCGCCCGCCGAGCAAGGAGAGATGGATGGCCGAGAAAAGCTTTGCCGATGCGCTTGAACGAGCAGATCGCGAATGAGTTCGCCGCATCCCAGCAGTACGTGGGGGTCGCCGTCTACTACGACGCGGAAACGCTTCCCCGGCTTGCCGCTTTCTTCTACCGACAAGCGATGGAGGAGCGCGAGCACGCGATGATCATGGTCCAGTACCTGCTCGATGTCGGAGAGGACATCCACATTCCCGATATCAAGGCGCAGCAGACGACCTTTTCGGACGGAGTCGCGCCGGTGAAGGCGGCGTTGGAGCAGGAGAAGCGGGTCAGCGACGAGATCTTCGCTCTCTTCGAGCTGGCTCGTGAGGTCAAGGATTACCGTGCCGAGCAGTTCCTGCAGTGGTTCGTCAAAGAGCAGGTCGAGGAGGTGGCGCTGATGAGCGATCTGCTCAACGTGGTCGAACGCTCCAAGGACAACCTGCTCCTGGTCGAGGACTACATCGCCCGCGAGAGCTTGGGCGAAGAGGGCTCCGACCCGACCGCTCCCCCCGCCGCGGGCATGGGCGGATAACGGCCAGCCGAAGGGTGAGGGGCCGGTGCCCCCTCGGACGGGCGGATACTCAAATCGGCGGCCTAATTAGGCCGCCGATTGGACGGCCGAGGGGGCACCGGCCCCTCACCCGTCATCCCACCGAAACCCCGTCGATGTCAGCCGCGGCTCCAGCGGGCTGACCGGCAGCCCCAGCAGGCGGCTCCGCTTCGTTGTAGCCGCGCGGCGCCGTGTCGTTGGGTGTGTCGGGATGGAAGAGCGCGGCGAGGACCTGGATCTGGCCGCGGCCGACGCCGATCTCCCACTGGCCGCCGCCGTAGGCGCCGATGCCGTGCTCGGCGCAGTAGTCGTAGGTCTCGCAGAGCTGGCGCACGCCGCCGATTCGAGAGGGCTTGACGTTGACCATCTTCGGTGCCCAGGGCAGCGCCTCGATGTCGGCGATCGAGTGGATCGGCGCGTCCCAGGTGAGGCGGTCGCGGACCGGCTCGAGGATCGGCCGCGTCTCCTCGGTCACGTCGGGATCCTCTATCCACGCCTCGGGGAAGGCCTCGATCAGCTTCGTGTAGAGCTCGGGGTCGGTCTCGACGTCGACCACCGTGCCCTTGTAGAAGCCCTTCAGGTCGAGCGAGTCGACGGCGCCGGTCTCGACCAGCTCGGCGATCAGCTCGTCGGTCCAGTCGTTGACCGGGTCGAGCTTGAAGCGCAGGCCGGGATAGCGGTCGAGCTTGCGTTGCAGCGGTCTCGATCGAGGAGGCCTCCCCATCCGGTCCCTCGAGCCGCATCGAGGCGACGAAGTTGACCGGGCGGGGCTCGCGGCCGAGGGCCTCGAGCGAGGCCCGTGCCTGCCTGGCGCAGGGCCAGGTCGAGCGCCGCCGACTCGAAGGCCCAGCGCCGGTAGAGGCGTGAGACCTCGCGCTGGGGCTCGGCCGGGAAGGTGTCCTGCTCCGCCATCAGCTCGCAGAACTCGCCCAAGGTCGAAAAGCCAGTGATGTCGAGGATCGGGCCGGCGTCCTGTAGGGCGATGTGGTCGACGGCGTCGTAGGTGACGTCCTCTCCCAGCCCGTCCTCACCGCCGCCCCACATGTGGATGACGGTCGATAGCCGTTCGAATCCCGGGATCTGCAACTCCAGCGGTTGCAGCTCGTAACCCTCGATCTCCAGCGGGAGGTCGGCGAGGGCGTCGAAGGTGGGCATGGGGCGGGAGTCTAGGGAGGAGGTCGGGAGTGGCTGGTCAGAACGAGCGGGCTTCGCCCGCTCTCTTGAGTGTTCTGACCAGCCACTCCCGACCTCCTGCGACACTCGTCTCTCTCATGAAGCACGACGCGTATGGGTACTGGCTTGAGGAGGCGCCGGCCGTCGAGGTTGCTCCGGGGCTGGTCGGGGAGCGGAAGCGCGGATGTCGTTGTGATCGGCGGTGGGTACACGGGGATGTGGGCGGCTTGGCACCTGAAGACAGCTGGAGCCGGAGGCTCGGGTGGTGCTGCTGGAGGCCGATCGGTGTGGGTTCGGGCCGAGCGGGCGGAACGGGGGGTTCTGCAACGTGATGTGGTTCTCGCTGCCGAACATGCGTGGGCGTTGGGGAGACGACGGGGCGCTGGCGGTGGCTCGGGCTGCCGAGGCCGCCGCGGCGGGGATCGGGGAGTTCTGCGTGGCGGAGGGCGTCGATGCCTGGTTCACGCCGCGGCGGCTACCTGCAGGTCTCGACGGCCGAGGCCCATGACCGCGTCTGGGCCGATGCCCTCGCCGCTTGTCAGGAGCTTGGGGTGGGCGACGCGATCCAGGCGCTCTCGTCGGAGCAGGTTGCCGAGCGCTGCGCCTCGCCTGTGTTTCGGGGCGGCGCCTTCTATCCCGGTGCGGCGACGGTGCAGCCGGCGCGGCTGGCACTGGGACTGCGGGAGCGGTTGCGGGGGCGCGGGGTGGAGGTCTGCGAGGGCTCGCCGGTGATGCGGCTCGCCGGGTTGTCCGATGGCGTGGAGGCACACACGGCTGCTGGCACTGTGCGGGCATCGACCGCCGTGCTCGCAGTCGGGTCGGCGGCCACGGCGCCGCACGGCCCGATGCGCAACCGGCTCACGGTCGCCTCCTCCCACATCGTCCTCACCGAGCCGGTCCCGGAGCTGCTGGAGGAGGTCGGCTGGACCGGCGGCGAGTGCATCACCGACAGCCGCGCCCTGATCGACTACTTCCGCACCACCCCCGACGGCCGGATCGCCTTCGGCTGGGGCGGCGGGCGGATCGCGATGGGCGCCCGCCTGCACGGGCGCACCGTGCTCGACCCCGAGGTCGCCTCCCTCGCCGCCGCCAACCTCTGGGACTACTTCCCCGGCCTACAAGGGTCGAGCCCTAACCCACGCCTGGGGCGGCCCGATCGACGCCTCGCCAATCCACCTCCCCCTCGTCCTGCCACTGCGCGGCGGCCACGCCTTCGCGGCCGCCGGCTACACCGGCAACGGCGTAGGCCCCTCCAACATGGTCGGCCGCACCCTCGCCTCGCTGGCCCTGGACCGCCGCGACGAGCCCTCCCGCCTCCCCTTCGTAGACCCCTCCTCACCGCGCGTACCCCCCGAGCCCTTCAGCTGGATAGGCGGCGAAGCCATTCGAGCCGGAATCATCCGCAAGGAGAAAGCAGAGCTGTCGAACCGCAAGCCAGACCCCATCAGCTCCCTCCTCTCCCGCGTCCCGGACCTGATCGGCTTCCACATCGGCAGGTAGAAGGGCGGGGGGTCCCTCGGACTGGCGGATACTCAAAGTCGTCGCGCTCATCAGCGCGACGACTTGTCAGGCCGAGGGACCCCCCGGCCCTCTACGTCGCGCAGGAACCACAAGCACAGGCCGATCCGCAATATGCAGCAGCTTGTTCGGCGTCGAACCCAGGATCATTCCCTTCAGCGGCGGATCCCCATAGCTGCCGACCACGATCGCCCGCGCGTCGAGCTCGTCGGCGATCTCGACCAGTGCCTCGGAGGGCTTCTTGGCGACCATCTTCAGCTCTGTGTCGACGGTGCTCGAGGACAGCGCGGCTCCGTGCCTCCTCCATCACCTTCTGCCCGAGCTCCTCGATCGCTTCCTCGTGTTCGACGATCTCCCCGCCCCACAGGCCAGGCGGGGCATAGCCGAAGACGACGACGACGCGATCGCCAAGGCCCTCGGCAAGCCGCAGGCCCTCGTCCAGCGCCGCCTTGCCGCAATCCGAGCCGTCGTAGCCGACCACTATCTGTCCCATCTCAGCTCTCCTCCCTCGCCGCCGCCGGCGATCGGGACCGATGGCATCTCGACTTCGCCCTCGAGGAACCCGGCCGGGGCGACCTCCGGCCTGCGCTTGAAGAAGGACGGCACCGCCCGCCACTGGACGAACATCAGGATCACGCCGAGCACGAGGAAGAAGGCGGCGATCAGCAGCGGCGGCCCGATCCCCAGCCAGGCGTTGCCCGATTCGGAGTTGGCGGGGTCGGAGAGTTCGATCGCGTTCTTGATCAGCAGGTAGAAGAGGATGATGCCGCCGATCAGCGGCCCGAGCCCGACGAAGAAGAAGTTCTTGACGCTGCGGAAGATCTCGCGGCGGTAGTAGATCGTGCAGGCGAAGCCGGTGAGGCCGATGTAGAAGGCGATCATCAGGCCCAGCGCCGCAAGCGAGTCGAAGAGGATGTCTTCGCTGACCAGGGTCAGTCCGACGTACCAGACGATCGAGGCCGCCCCCATCAACACGGTCGAGACGTGCGGCGTGAGGAAGCGCGGGTGCACCTTGCCGAGGCTCTTCGGCATCGCGTTGGCGCGCGCCATCGAGAGCGTCGTGCGCGCGGTCGGCAGGATCGTCGTCTGGGTCGAGGCCGCCGCCGAGCTGAGCACGGCGATGATCAGGATCTTGTCGAGCGGCGAGCCGAATACTTCGGTGCCCAGCGCGCTCAGCACGTCTTCCTGGTTGGCGACCAAGTTGATCGACGCCGGCATAGGCCTGGGCCGCCACCGCCACGACCAGATAGATGCCGAGCAGGATCAGCGTGCTGACCACGGTCGCCCGGCCGGGAGCCTCGCTGGGGTCCTCGGTCTCCTCGTTGACGGTCGCCGTCGTGTCCCAGCCCCAGTAAATGAAGACGGCGAGCAGCATCCCGGCTGAGATCTCGCTGGGGCTGAGGCTGAACGGGTTGAGCCACGAGAAGCTTGGGTCGATCGAGCCCGATGGGGCGCTGCCGGCGTAGACCTTGACCAGCGCCACCACGGCGAAGAGCGCCAGGGTGAAGATCTCGGCGGCGAGCAGGCCGACCTGCGTGCGGGCCGAGAGCTCGATGCCGATCACGACGATCGCGGTCATCAGCGCGATCCAGAGCACCCCGACCAGCGTCACGGCGAAGGTCGAGGACGCGGCCGAGGTCCAGCCGAAGAGGAGGAAGGTGTAGAGGCCGGCGATCTGCGCCAGGTTGGCCATCACGATCACGTCGGCGACGACGATCGTCCAGCCGGCGATCCAGCCCAACTGCGGTCCCATCGCCTTGGTCACCCAGGAGAAGCTCGTGCCGCAGTCGGGGTCGGCCTTGTTCATGTAGTAGTAGCCGACGGCGACGAGGAACATCGGCACGAAGCTGACCAGCAGGATCGCCGGTGCCTGCAGGGCCACTGCCGCGGCGACGAAGCCCAGGGTCGCGGCGAGGCTGTAGCCGGGCGCGGTCGAGGCCACCCCGATTACGACGCTGGAGACGAACCCGATCGCGTTCTTCTTCAGGCCCTTCTCGCCGCTGCTGGGAACGGGCGCTGCCGGGGTGCCCTTCGTGCCCGGCGTTGGGACCGCTGCGCTCTCCATCCGGTCTCCTTCCGTTCGTATAACCCGCCGCGCCTTTACGCACAGCGACCGTTCTCAAAGTAGGCCCACCAGCCCAAATGCACAAGTGGCAAATGTCCCAAAAGCTGGCTAACTATTTAGACAGTTGGTACAAGTCCTCGCTTGTAACTTGCCCCAGTGAACATTGCAAGTGCGCTATACCAGTTCTAGCGTTGTCCATATCGTCGTAGCATGAGAGGAGAACCGACATGGCCGTAGTGTCCCGACCGGAGGCGGGCTCGGCAGTGAGCAGCGGCCTGCAGGAGCTGGCCCGGCGCCATCTCTGGATGCATTTCTCGCGGATGGGCTCCTACGGCCCCGGCCACGAGATCCCGATCATCACCCGGGCCGACGGCTGTTACGTCTACGACGAGCACGGCAAGCGCTACCTCGACGGCCTCTCCGGCCTCTTCTGCGTCAACGCCGGGCACGGCCGCACCGAGCTGGGCGAAGCGGCGGCGCGCCAGGTCGAAGAGCTCGACTTCTACACGCTCTGGAGCTACGCTCACCCGCGCGCGATCGAGCTCGCCGCGCGGATCGCCTCGCTCGCCCCCGGCGACCTCAACCGCGTCTTCTTCACATCGGGCGGCTCGGAGTCGGTCGAGTCGGCGCTGAAGCTGGCGCGCAACTACCACCGCGAGCTCGGCAAAGGCCAGAAGCACAAGGTGATCGCCCGCGAGATCGCCTACCACGGCACCACGCTCGGCGCCCTCTCCGCCACCGGCATCACCGAGCTGCGCTCGCAGTTCGAGCCGCTCGCCCCCGGCGGCTGCCACGTCCCCAACACCAACCTCTACCGCTGGCCGGAGGACCGCCACCCGCTCTGGGCGGCGACCGCGATCGAGGAGCGGATCCAGTTCGAGGGCCCGGAGACGGTGGCCGCGGTGATCATCGAGCCGGTCCAGAACGCCGGCGGCTGCTTCGTCCCGCCGGACGGCTACTTCGAGCGCGTGCGCGAGATCTGCGACCGCTACGACGTGCTGATGATCTCCGACGAGGTGATCTGCGCCTGGGGCCGCCTCGGCCACTACTTCGGCTGCGACCGGTTCGGCTACGTCCCCGACATCATCACCGTCGCCAAGGCGCTGACCTCGGCCTACGCGCCGATGGGGGCGCTGATCGCCTCCGACGCCGTCGCGGCCCCGTTCATGGAGGGCGACGCCTCCTTCGCGCACGGCTTCACCTTCGCCGGCCACCCGCTGGCCTCGGCGGTGGCGATGGCCAACCTCGACATCTTCGAGCGCGAGGACCTCTGCGGGCACGTCCTCGCCAAGGAGGGCGAGTTCCGCCAGATGCTCGAGACGCTGAACGACATCCCGATCGTCGGCGACGTTCGCGGCGCCGGCTACTTCCAGGCGATCGAGCTGGTCAAGGACCGCGAGACGAAGGAGGGCTTCAGCGACGAGGAGTCCGAGGAGCTGCTGCGCGGCTTCCTCTCCGGCGAGCTCTACGAGCGCGGCCTGATCTGCCGCGCCGACGATCGCGGCGACCCGGTGATCCAGCTGGCGCCGCCCCTGATCGCCGACACGCGAGCAGTTCGAGGAGATCCACGACGTGCTGCACGACGTGCTCGGCCGAGGCCTGGGAGCGGGTCCGGAAGTAGGATCGCAGCATGCTCACCGTCCAAAGCCTGCTCGACGAGCTCGACCTCGAGCTCGTCTCCGGGGCGCAGGCGGCCGAATCGCCGGTCCGCTGGGTCCACATCTCCGAGCTCGAGGACCCGACCCCGTGGCTCTCCGGCGGCGAGCTGATGCTGACCACGGGGATCCCGCTCAACACCGCCGCCAAGCAGCGCGCCTTCGTCCGCCTGCTCGCCGACCACAACCTCGCCGGCCTCGGCTTCGGCACCGGCTTCAAGCACGAGAAGCTGCCGAAGGCGATCGTCGAGGAGGCCAAGAAACGGGACTTCCCGCTCTTCGAGGTGCCCTACTCGACCCCGTTCATCGCGATCACCGAGAAGGCCTTCGCCCGCCTCGTCAACGAGCAGTACGAGGTCCTGCAGCGCGGCATCGCCGTGCAGCGCCGGCTCGAGCGCCTGGTCCTCGAAGAGCGCGGCCTGGAGGAGATCGTCGCGACGATCTCCTCGGCGGTCGGCGGCACCGTGGCGATCCTCGGCGGCCGCGGCGAGCGCCTCGCCGGGCGTGCCTTCCGCCGCCAGCTCTCCGCCGAGGCGGTGAAGGCGATCCGCGAGGAAGCGCTCTCCCACACCGCCGACGGGCACCCCTTCGTCCCCTCCCACCCGGCGGTCGCCGGCCGCGCCCTCGCCCACCCGGTGATCTCGCCCGGCGGCGGGCCCCCGCAGGCCTGGGTAGTGATCGTCCGCGACTCCGGCGGCCTCGGCGACTTCGAGCGGCTGATCCTCCAGCAGGCCGTCGCCGTCGTCGCCCTCGAGCTGATGCGGCGCCGGGTCGCGCGCGAGACCGAGCGCCGCCTCGCCGGCGACGTCCTCGCCGGGGCGCTGGGCGGGCGGCTGGAGCCCTCCGAGCTGCGCCGCCGCCTCGAGCCCTTCGGCATCGGCGACGAAGCCGCCGTGCTGGTCTTCGCCCTCGACGACCCTGCCGCCGCCGAGCCGGTGCTGGAGCGGGCGCTGGCCGCCGACGCCTGCCCCGCCGTGGTCGCGCCCCATGCCAGTGGCCGCCGCGAGCTGCTCTGCGCGGTCGTCGACGCCGCCGACCGCGACCCGGTCGACCTCGCCGCCGACGCCCGCCTCGCGCTCGTCAAGGAGCGCGGAGCCGTCCGCGCCGCCGCCAGCCGCCCGGCCCCGCCCGAAGACCTGCGCCACTCCTTCCACGAGGCCCGCTGCGCGCTGGAGGCGACGGCGTTGGGCAACGGCACCGCCCCCGAGGTCGCCTCCTGGCGCGATCTCGGCGCCTTCACGCTGCTGCTCTCGATCCAGGACGACGACGCGCTGAAGCTCTACTGCGACAGCGTGCTCGGCCCGATCGAGGAGGGCGACGAGGAGTACGGCGGCGAGCTGCTGCGCTCGCTGGAGGCTTTCATCGAGCAGAACGGCCAGTGGGAGAAAGCCGCCCGCGAGGTCTACTGCCACCGCCACACGCTGCGCTACCGGATGCGCAAAGTCGAGGAGCTGACCGGCCGCGACCTATCGCGCGCCCACGACCGGATCGAGTTCTGGCTGGCGCTGAGGGCGAGGGAGCTGGTCGCGTGAGGGTCGGCGTCCCCACCGAGATCAAGCCGGCCGAGTACCGGGTTGCGATCACCCCCGCCGGGGTGCGGGAGATGGTCGAGCACGGCCACGAGGTGCTGGTCGAGGCCGGCGCCGGCGAGGGCAGCGCGATCCCCGACGCAGCCTTCGAGGCGCAGGGCGCCCGCATCGCCCCCGACGCCGCGACCGTCTTCGCCGAGGCCGAGATGGTGATCAAGGTGAAGGAGCCCCAGCCGGTCGAGGTCGAGATGCTGCGCCCGGGCCAGCTCCTCTTCACCTACCTTCACCTCGCCCCCGACCCGGAGCTGACCCGCGGCCTCTGCGGCTCCGGCGCCACCTGCGTCGCCTACGAGACGGTCGAGGACGACCGCGGCCGCCTGCCGCTGCTGGCGCCGATGAGCGAGATCGCCGGCAAGATCGCCACCCAGGCCGGCGCCTTCATGCTGGAGAAGCCGCTCGGCGGGCGCGGCATCCTGCTCGGCGGCGTCCCCGGCGTCGCCGCCGCCAACGTGATGGTGATCGGCGGCGGCGTGGTCGGCATGAACGCCGCCTTCATCGCGATCGGGATGGAGGCCGACGTCTTCGTCTTCGACAAATCGATCGACCGCCTGCGCGAGCTCGAGGTCGGCTTCGCCGGGCGCTGCTCGACCGTCTACTCGACCACGCTGGCGGTCGAGGAGATGCTGCCGCGGGCGGACCTGGTGATCGGCGCCGTCCTCGTCCACGGCGCCCGCGCGCCATTCGTCGTGCGCCGCGAGCAGCTGGCGTTGATGAAGCCCGGCGCGGTCCTGGTCGACGTCGCGATCGACCAGGGGGGCTGCTTCGAGACCTCGCGCCCGACCACGCACCAGGACCCGACCTTCGAGGTCGATGGGATCATCCACTACTGCGTCGCCAACATGCCCGGCGCGGTGCCGATCACCTCGACCCACGCGCTGACCAACGCGACCCTGCCCTACGCGATCGCCCTCGCCGACGAAGGCGTCACCGAGGCGATCCGCCGCAACCCGGGCCTGCGGCCCGGGGTCAACGTAGCGGCGGGCGAGGTAACCCACCCGGCGGTAGCCGAGGGCGTGGGAATGACCTGCGTACCAGTAGAGCAAGCCCTGAAAACCTCGGCCGATTGGCCGAAAAGTCAACCCACAGTTGACATTTCGGCCCATCGACCCCAACACGTGGAGGCGAATGAGTGATGGCTACGGCTGAGAAGACGAAGCTGAAGAACTTCATTGGGGGGGAGGCTGTGGAGCCGGCCGAGGGGGGGATGGAGGACGTGGTCAATCCAGCCACTGGCTCGGCGATCGCCTCGGCGCCGCTCTCCACCAAGCCAGACGTCGACGCCGCGGTCGCCGCGGCCAAGGGCGCGTTCCCGGCCTGGGCGGCGACCCCGCCCGGCGAACGGGCGCGGGCGCTGCTGCGGATCGCCGACATGATCGAGGAGCGCGCCGAGGAGATCGCCGACCTCGAGTCCGCCGACGCGGGCAAGCCGCGCGGCGCCGTGCTCGAGGACGAGGTCCCGGTGATGGCCGACAACCTGCGCTTCTTCGCCGGCGCCGCCCGCACGATGGAGGGCCGCGCCGCGGGCGAGTACATGGAGGGCCACACCTCCTTCGTCCGCCGCGAGCCGCTCGGCGTAGTCGGCCAGATCACGCCCTGGAACTACCCGTTGATGATGGCGATCTGGAAGATCGGCCCGGCGCTCGCCGCCGGCAACACGGTGGTGATGAAGCCGGCCGAGACGACGCCGCTGACGACGCTGCTCTTCGCCGAGTGGTGCGCCGAGATCCTGCCGGCCGGGGTCTTCAACGCGATCGGCGGCCACGGCGAGCCGACCGGCGCCGAGCTGGTCACCCACCCCGACGTGGCGATGGTCTGCCTGACCGGCTCGCCGCCGACCGGCAAGTGGATCGCCAAGGCGGCTGCGGACTCGCTGAAGCGGGTCCACCTGGAGCTCGGCGGCAAGGCGCCGGTGGTGATCTTCGACGACGCCGACATGGAGCTTGCGATGGAGACGATCGCCGGCACCGGCTACTACAACGCCGGCCAGGACTGCACGGCGGCGACCCGCGTGCTCGCCTCGAAGGGCGTCTACGACGACGTCGTCAGCGGCCTGACGAGCGAAGCGAAGGGACTGGTCCTCGGCGACACGATGTCGGCCGAGACGACGCTGGGGCCGCTCAACTCCTCTCGCCAGCGCGAACGGGTCGAGGGCTTCCTCGAGCGCAAGCCGGGCAACGCCGAGATCGTCACCGGCGGCGTCCAGCCCGACCTGCCCGGCTTCTTCCTCGAGCCCGCGGTCGTCGCCGGGCTCGAGCAGGGCGACGAGATGATCCAGGACGAGATCTTCGGCCCGGTGATCACGGTGCAGCCCTTCAGCGACGAGGCGAAGGCGATCGAGTGGGCGAACGGGACCCGCTACGGGCTCGCCTCCTCGGTCTGGACCCGCGACGTCGGCCGCGCGATGCGGGTCGCCAACGCGCTCGAGTTCGGCTGTGTCTGGATCAACGACCACATCCCGCTCGTCTCCGAGATGCCCCACGGCGGCTTCAAGCAGTCCGGCTACGGCAAGGATCTTTCCGTCTACGCCCTCGAGGACTACACAGAGATGAAGCATGTGATGATCAACCTTCAATGAGGGCTGCCATCGCAGGGGTGGCGCTGGCCGCGGTGGTGTTCATTGCCGCGGCGCCGGCGCCCGAAGAAGAAGACGTGGCGCGTTGCCATGGGCGGCGGGCGAAGATCGTTGGGACCGAAAAAGACGACGTGCTGCGGGGGACGCCCGGGGCGCGACGTGATCTGGGGCGGGGGAGGCGACGACACGATCCTCGGCAGCCTCGGCAACGACCTGCTCTGCGGCGGCCCGGGGGCCGACCTGATCCACGGCGGCCGCGGCAACGACGTCGCCGACGGCGGTGCCGGAGACGACGACCGCGTGATCGGCGATCTCGGCGACGACCACCTCTTCGGCGGCCCCGGCGACGCCGACGAAGTCGCCGGCAGCCTCGGCATCGACACGCTCAGCGGCGGCCCCGGCGACTTCGACCTGGTCCACGGCGACTACGGCTACGACCGCATGGACGGTGGCGCCGGCAAGGGCGACATCGCCTCCTTCGCCACCGACGTCGGCGCCGGCCGCAGCGGCGGGGTGAAGGTCTCGCTGGCCGCCCACAGGGCGAGGGGCGACGGCCACGATCGGCTCTTCCGCTTCGAGAGCGTCGAGGGCTCGGCCTTCGAAGACATCCTGGTCGGCAACCGCCAGGCCAACGCGATCGAGGGCGGCGCCGGCGACGACACGATCCGCGGCGGCGGCGGCCGCGACGAGCTGATCGGCGGCCAGGGCGTCGACCGCTGCCAGGGCGCCAAAGGCCGCACCTCCTCCTGCGGGCAGGAAAAGAAGCTGAAAGCGTCCGCCTACGTAGAGCTCGACGCAGAGCGCGGCGGGGGAGGGGGCCTCGAGATCGTCGGCGGCGGTGGGCCAGACTCCTTCACCGTCTCCTTCGACGAAGAGACCTCGACCTTCGCCGTCGGCGCCGCCAAGGGAATCGCGATCGGGTCGGGGTGCACCCGCGCCAGCGCGGTCCAGGTGAGCTGTCCGACCAACGGGCCGGCGCGCTGGCTGATGGCCGACCTCGGCCCCGGCGACGACAGCCTGCAGGTCGAGGGCTCCCTGGCGGGCGCCCAGAACGTCCGCATCGCCGGCGGCCTCGGCGACGACACGATCCACGGCGGCCCCGAGGACGACCTGATCGAGGCCGGCTTCGGCAGCGACCGCCTCTACGGCGGCGCCGGCGCCGACGGCCTGATCGGCAGCACGCCGGGGCCGACCTATCTCTACGGCGGCGCCGACGGTGACCTGCTCGCCGCCGGCGGCGGCTGCGCCGGCGGGGCGATCGTCGGCGGTCCCGGCCGCGACGACGCCTCCTTCGCCGAGACGCACGTCCCATCCCGGGATCCTCCACGTCTCCTTCGCCGCCCACGCCGCCTGGATCGACGCGATCCCCGGCTGTGACCGAGTCCACCTCTCACCCACCGACGAGGACATGGAGGGCTCCTTCGACAACGACGTCCTGGTCGGCGACGGCGGCCCCAACGCGATGCTCGGCCAGCCCGGCGTCGACAGCTTCTACGGTGGCGGCGGGGAAGACGTGATCGACGCCCGCGACGGCGTCCGCGACGAATCGATCCAGTGCGGGCCGCGGAAGGGCGCCGAAGCCCGGCAAGCCGGTCCTCGGCAAGCCCAGCGGCCGCGCCCTCACCGACCCCTTCGATCCCGTCCCGGTCCTCTGCGCGATCGCCAAGCACGGGCACCCGGTGCCGGGCCTGGGCCACGCGGCCGGGTAGGCGGCCCGGGACCCCTCAGCGCAGGCGGCCGTCGCCGTTGGCCACCGCGCAGGCCTCCTCGACGCCGATGAACGGGGCGAGGGTGACGTAGGTGGCCAGCGGCGCGATCTCCTGCATGCTCTCGGTTGCACCGCGCCTCACCTGGTCGTAGATCATCGAGTAGATCGCGCCGCCGATCGCCTCCGCGGCAACCGGGCTGGCGTCCGGTTTGAGCTCATAGCCGGGGACGAGCAGCGCCTGCATCCCTTCGATCACCTGGTCGCGCCGTTCCAGCACCCGCCGCCGGCGGCGTAGACGTCGATCGCGCCCAGCGTCGTGTACTCGGGCTCGGCAGCGCAGAAGGCGAACATCGCACCGAAGGCCCCGCGCACCGCGTGCGGCCAGTCCGGTGCCCGCCGGAAGGCCGGCAGGGTCGTCGCCAGCATCTGCGCCGAGCCGCTGTCGACCGCGGCCAGCATCGCCTCTTCCTTGTCGGCGAAGTGGGCGTAGAAGGTCGAGAGCGAGATCGAGGCGCGCGAGGCGACGTCGTTCACGGTCATCGCCGGGTAGCCCTTCTCGGCGACGACCGAGGCGAGCGCCCGCAGGATCCGCTCGGCCGGGTCGTAGCCGTCGGGGCGCCCCGCGCTCGCGGACGGGCGCCAGCGCGGCCGGCGCAGGGGAACGGGGGGCGGCAGGTAGGAGAGGCTCCAGTCCCACATCTGCGGGATCAGCTCGACCAGCTCGCTCTCCTCGCCCCGGTAGAGCCGGGTGTGGATGATTTTCCGCAGGCCGCCGAACACCGCCCGGACGATCTCTGGCGGCATCTCCTCCCTGCCCGGCATCCGGTGGAGGGTCGCGCCGACGAAGTCCTGGAAGGTGTCGGTCGTCCGGTCGATCTTCTCGACCGCCCGCGGCCCCGCTGCGTAGATCTCGACGAAGCACATCCGCGACGTCGCCGGCTGTTCGACGATCAACCGGACGATGGCCTCGAAGGCGATGCGCGTCTGCTCCTCGCCCAGCGGCCCGCTGCTGGAGTTCACGTCGGCGATGGCTCCGATGGTCGGGCCGACGAATGCATCGAGGGCGGCGAGCAGGCAGTCTTCCTTGTCGCCGAAGTGCTCGTAGAAGGCGCTCCGCGAGACCCCCGAGAGCTCGAGCAGGTCCGCCACCCGCGTTGCCTCGTAGCCCTTCTCGGCGACCACCGCGACAAGCGCCGCGAAGAGTCGCTCGCGCTGGTTGCGGGCGACCTCGTCCGGCGGCAGCCGCTGACCCGGTCGCAGCTTGCGGTCGCGCAGGGTCCTGGCGTCCCCCCACGGGGTCCTCACCGTGGCGGGCTGGCCGTTGCCGGGAACAACCGACCCCCCGCTCTCAGGGCCGGCTTCCTCGTCAAGAATAGTACGCTGTGTTCTTTGCAAAGGCGAGCTCGAATTTAGGACTTTCCCACTGGAAAGCTTATTGTAGCCAGGCATGGGGTCTCCCACCGGTAAAATCAGACCGGTAGGCTTGCTTTTTGCGTAAGAACGTGTTTGTATAAGCGAGTGTCTGATCTCCAGGAGATCGCCTTCTCGTCCGGGGTCGACACGGGCGAAACCGGGCAGCTGCCGGGCTCCCGTGGCACGGTGGGCATGCGCCCCGGCCGCGAGGTGCTCTCGCGGGAGTTCGTGGTCCACCACCAGCGCACGCGGATGATCCAGGCACTGGCGGAGGAGGTCGTCGAGAACGGCTACAGGGACGTGACCGTGGCCGGCATCGTCAAGCGGGCCGGCGTCGCCAGGAACACCTTCTACGAGAGCTTCGCCAACAAGGAGGATTGCTTCCTCGCCGCCTCCGACCTCGCCGGCGAGGAAGCGATGCACCGCGTCGCCGACGCGCTGAAGGGCTCGCCCCCCGACTGGCCAGAGCGGATTCGCGCCGGGATCGGCGCCTTCCTCGCCTTCGCCTCGAGCGAGTCGGCGCTGGCCCGCGTCTTCGTGGTCGAGTCGCTCTCGGCCGGGCCCGCCGCCGCCGAGCGCTACGAGCGCACCGTGCGGGCGGTCGTCCCCTTCTTCCGCCTCGGGCGACGCAGCTCCGACAACGGCGACAGCCTGCCGCTCACGCTCGAGGAGACGATCGTCGGCGGCATCTTCTGGATCGTCTACCAGCGCATCGTGATCGGGCGTCCGGAGGAGCTTGAGTGCCTGCTGGGGGAGCTGACGGAGTTCGCGCTCACCCCGTACCTCGGCGTCGAGGCGGCCCGCCGGGTCGCCTATCCGACGCACGCCTAGCCTTGGTGGGATCGCTGGCAGCGTCAAACCACGCGCGCACGCACGCTGCCGTATTGGCTGGGGCTGCCGGCGTCGGCTGGAACAACGTGCAACCGCCTTGCGCATTCTCTTCCTGATGGTCGCTGGCGCCGGGTGGGCCTCAGCGTGAGTTGGTTTGGCAGCGGTCGCCACTGACACGTTCAGCTGACTGGCGCGCTTGGTCACGGTGCCGGCGCGCGCCCCTGTCCTCGTAGGGCCGTGGCGCTGTGGCAAGAGCTCGCCGGAAGCCCCGCGGTACACCGCAAAAACGCGAATTTCCAGGTGCTTTCGGTTGCTCCTTGACATCTAGACACACCGGTGTCTATCCTACCGGGCAGGAATTAGAAACATGAGTGTCAATCTCGCCCGTCAAAGGCGAGCAGTTGCAGTCACACAGGGAAAACCGAGTCGCCTAGGACCGCAGGGAAGCGGCCGGCAGGGGCTCAAAGCACAAGGAGAGAGCTACGTGAGACGCCACGCAAAGGCATCGTCCGCAGCATCGAACGCACCCAAACCCAGCGGCCGCGGGGGCAGTTCGCCCGCGGGCCGTTTCCGCCTCGCAATTCTTCTCGCCACCGTGGCGGCTTTCCTCCTCGTCCCGGCTGCCCAGGCGTTCGCGGTCACCGGCACGATCAGCATCGAAGGCATCGAAGGAGGCAGCGGCGAAGTCAGCAGCGTCGCGGGCAAATATGAAGGTTCCCCGCCGATCAAATGCAGTGGGCCGCCCACGGCCGGCACCTGCTCGACCGAAATGGCCGAATTCTTCGAAGAAATATACGACCTTGAAGTGAAAATCACCCCGTCCCCCGGCTCCGAATTCGTCGAATTTTCGACGACGGAAGGTTTCGCCGAATGCGGGGAAACCAAATGTTCTCTCGTCGCATTCGGTTTTGAAGGCGAAAACGCCGCTGCAACCGCCGTCTTCGCCTGCGAAGTCCCCGGGACCTGCAAAAGCCCCGGCCCCACCAACAAACGCCTCCTCACCGTCACCAAGTCCGGCCCCAAAAACGCCGCCGGCACGGTGAAGAGCAAACCGAAGGGGATCAACTGCGCGGCGGCCTGCAGCAAAGCCGAAGCCTCCCTCTACAAGAACGCCGTCGTCACCCTGACCGAGAAACCGGCCTCGGGGTCGACCTTCACCGAATGGACGGGCGCCTGCTCGGGCAGCGGGGAAACCTGCACGGTGACGATGACCGAAGCCAAATCGGTCAACGCCGTCTTCGGCGGGGCATCGAAAGAAATCGTCAACCCGAAAACGCTGACGCTCTCCAAGGAAGGCACCGGCTACGGCACGGTCAAGGCCACCGGCCTGGCCTGCGAAGCCGACTGCACCGAGACCGAGGTCTCCTACACCGGCGGCGTCACCGAACCGAAAGTCAAAGCGGCGGCGACGGCCACCCTCGTGGCCACCAAAGCCCCGGGCTCTGAATTCAACGGCTGGAGCGGTTGCGACTCAGAACCCGAAGGCAAATGCGTGGTCTCGATGTCAGCGGCCAAATCGGTCAGCGCAGAATTCACCGCGCTGCCCAAGAACACCCTGACCGTCAAAAAGTCCGGCCCCAAAAACGCCGCCGGCACGGTCAAGGCCAAGTACGCGGTCAACTGCGGCTCGGCCTGCAGCGAAGGCACCGCCCTGCTGTCTGAAGACAGCGTGGTCACCCTGACCGCCAAAGCGGCTTCGGGCTCCACCTTCACCGGCTGGTCCGGTGCGGGCTGCTCGGGCACCGGCAACTGCGTGGTGACGATGAGCTCGGCCAAAGAAGTCACGGCCGAATTCGGCGGCGCCTCCAAAGAAATAGTCAACGCCAAAACCCTGACCCTGACCAAGGCCGGCTCCGGCTACGGCACGGTCAAAGCCACCGGGCTGTCGTGCGAAGTGCTCTGCACCTCGACCGCGGTCAGCTACTTCGGCGGCGTCACCGAACCGAAACCCAAAGCAGCCGCGACGGTGACCCTGGAAGGGATGCCCGCAGCGGGCTCCCAGGCCGTCTCGTGGTCTGGCTGTGACTCCGAATCCGAAGGCAAATGCGTGGTGACGATGAGCGCGGCCAAGTCGGTGACGGCGACGTTTGACGAATTGGAATAGGAGCAGCACCAGTACTGAAGCAACGCAACACAGAAGCAAGGCCAAAGCCCCGGGAGCCGCAGGCTCCCGGGGCCCAGGCCTCCAAAGCAGCACAGGACTTGGCAGCAGGCAGCACCGCAGCACGCCCGACCAGGGAGCGGGCGAGGGACAACCAAGAGAGAGATAACGGGACATGAAGGACAGCTCAAAGGCATTCTTGGCAGGGCAGGGTTCTGGCAGGGGCAGCAGGCGCGGGGGCGCGGTTGCCTCGGTGCTGGCGCTCGCAGCCCTCGCCCTGCTTGTGCTCGCCTCGGCGGCGGGAGCCGAACGCAGCGTGCTCAGCCAGTTCGACGCGCCCGATGTCTTCCCCGTTCTCGTTGGGACTCGCGGAACGGACTTTGAATCGCCCGCCATCGCCGACTCCGGCGGTGCCTGGCCGGAGGCCGGCGACCTCTACCTCGGCGGCCGCCACTGCGATCTCGGCACCAGCTGCACCCAACTCATCGGCAGTTTCGTCGAGCAGCTCTCGCCCTCCGGGGCCCTCAAGCGCCTCTGGGGGGCCGACATCGTCAAATCCGGACCAGGCCAGGCAGACGAGACTCAGGCGGTCAGGGTCAGCGCCACCGCCGGCAGCTTCACCCTCGGCTTCAGGCGCAGCGCCGCGGCCGGCAACGGCGAACTTGGCGCCGGCTCCACCACCGTCAGCTTCGTCACGACCGCGAGCGGCGCCTTCGCCGCCGGCCAGGCGATCGAGGGCCCCGGCATCCCCGCCGGGACGACGATCGCTGCGGTCGGCAACCCGAACCTCCAGGGCAACAGGGAAATCACCCTCTCCCAGCCGGCCGCCTTCGCGAAGCTGAACGCCCCCCTCCTGGCCACCGAGCCGGGCCCCGCCGGCGTCACCGGCCCGCTCGCCTTCGACGCAGGTGCCCAGCAGGTGGCCGACGCCTTGGACGCGCTGCCCTCAGTAAGCGCCGGCGGTGGCTCGGTCACGGTCACGGGAGGCCCCGGCGACGCCGCCGGCAGCGCCCCCTACGTCGTCACGTTCGATGGCGGTCCCCTGCACGGCACCGATGAGCCGCTGCTTCTCGCCGAGGCCTCCGGCCTCAGCGGCAGCGCCGGCGTCTACACGATCAACCCCGGCGGCACCGGCTTCGAGATCTGCGAGCCGGCCAACGGGGACGTCTGCAAGGGCCCGCAGGACATCGGCGACAACGGAAGCCTCGACGCGCTCTCGCTCGCCCAGGGCGCCGAGCGCCCCGGGACCATGGGCAATGCCAGCCCGAAGATCGCGATCGACCAGTCAAACGGCGATCTCTATGCCGCCACCGCCCTGCGCCGCGTAAACGCCTACTCGCCCAGCGGCGAGTTCCTGCGCGCCTTCGGCTACGACGTCGTCCGCCAAGGCCCCGACGACAGCGCCAACCAGGAGGTCCAGCAGCTGACCGTCTCGCCGTCCGCCACGGGCTCCTACACCCTCAGCCTTTTCATCGGAGGCCAAGGCATCGAAACCACCGCCCCGATCGGCGTCGCCGCCCCGGCGGCCGAAGTCGAAGCGGCTATCGAGGCCCTGCCCTTCTTCGCGATCAACCGCGGCTCGGTCGCCGTCACCCGCAGCGGCTCGGGCACCGGCGGCGACCCCTACGTCTACACGATCGCCTTCGACGGCCGCTTCGCCGGCGATGTCTGGGAACAATTCGAAGCCTCGCCCTCCGCCGCCGGCAGCGTGGTAACGACCCAGGACGGTGGCGGCCTCGAGACCTGCGTCGCCGGGAGGGACGCCTGCAAATTGGGACAGCTGGCCTTCGGCGCGTACTTTGGCCTCGTCGGCGCGCTCGTCAACTCGGGAGGTGAAACCCTATTCCTGGAGATTGCGCCGCCCGCCGCGCCCAACCACGGCGACGTGCTCGTCGACGGCGCCAACCGCGTCGACGAGTTCAGCGGCGCCGGCGATTTCGTCCGCGCCTTCGGCTGGGACGTGGTCACCTCCGGCCCCGACGACTCCGGCACCGGCTTCGAGGTCTGTAAGGGGGGGACCGCCGACGTCTGCAAGGCGGGCACCTCAGGCGGGGGTCTCGGCCAGTTCGACGACACACCCACATCGATCGCCGAGGGCGGCGACGGCTCGATCTACGCGGTCGACTCGGGCAACCGCCGCGTGCAGAAGTTCACCCCCGCCGGCGGGCTCGACCTCACCCCCTCCCTGGTCGGTGCCGACGAGAGCCAGCAGCTCACGGTCAACGCCGCCGCCGGTCAGTTCCGGGTCGGCGTGCTTGAGCCGAAAGGAGCAGCCGGCACGGCCGATCAGGTCCCCGGCAGCAACGTGCTGACCAAAGTCAACACCGCGAGCGGCACCTTCCTCGTCGGCCAGTGGATAAAAGCTGCCGACGCCCCCGGCCCCTCCTTCGGCTTCCCCGAAGGGACGACGATCGCCTCGGTGAACGGGAGCACGATCACCACGTCCAACCCGATCCCCGAATCCACGCAAGCAGGCACCCACGCGTTCACCGCCACCCTTCCCCGCTTCAGCCCAGGCCTTCCCCACAACGCTTCGGCCACCGACCCCGGCACCCCGGGAGTCATCGACAGCGTCCAGGAGGCGGTCAACGGCCTCTTGCCGCTGGCGGTCGGCGGCGGTTCCTCGGTCCACGTCGCCGGTCCCGACGGCGGTCCCTACACGATCGCCTTCGACGGCGGCAACGCGCCCGGCTTCGACTTCCCGCCGCTGATCACCGCGCAGGGCACGACGCCGCTTTCCGGCGGCAGCGGGCCCGGCGCCAACCAGGCGACGGTGACGACGCTCAGCGACGGCGGTCCGAACGGGCGATTGGAAGCCGACGCGCCCTCCAGCGTCGGCGTCCTGCCGAACGGCGATCCGGTGGTCGCCAAGCGCTACCCGGAATTGGCGAGCATCTGCCCGGCGGGCTCGGGCCTGGAGCGCTCCATTGCGGAGACCCGCATCCAGGAGTTCAGCCCCGATGGCCACACCATGGTCGACACCAGTCCCCCCTGCAACATCGACCCCGGCTTCTACCTCGAAGGGAAGGGGCTGAAGGCCGTCAGCGCATCGATCGGCTCGGTCGATCCCTCGAGCGGCGAGATCTACTCCAGAGACAAGATCATCGGCGAGGTCGGCCCGCCCGCGGAGTTCCCGCCGCTCGACCCGGTCTCCGGCCTGACCGCGACCAGCGCGACGATCTCGGGCGAAATCGACCCCAACGGCCCGGGCACGATCCCTCACCCCGGCCCCGCGCTGACCCGCTTCGCCGTCGAGTACCGCAAGGCCGGCGACGCGGACTGGACCCGCTTCGTCTCCGGCATCCCGGTCGGCAGCGGCAACGACCCGGTCCCCTTCGGCGTCGGCGTCGGCGGCCTTTTGCCGAGGACCGAATACGAAGTCAGGGTGGTGGCGATCAAGCCCTTCGGCTTCGCACCGGTGATTCAGACCACCCCGCCCTTCACCACCCTGGCCGGCAAGCCGCGGATCGCCTCCCCACACTTCGACAATCTGAGTGCCTCCTCGGTCGACCTGCACGCCCTCGTCAACCCCTCCGGCGCGGAGACCACCTACCGCTTCGAGTACGGCACGACCACCGCCTATGGTCAAAGCACCCCTCCCGTGAGCGTTGGCGAGGGGTCGACCCCGGTCGCTGTGGAGGGCCACATCGCCGGCCTCGACCCCGTCGTCTACCACTTCCGCGTCGTCGCCACCAACTCCGAGGGCACCGTCGCGGGCGACGATCAGACCTTCAACTTCTACCCCGAGCCCTGCCCCAACGCGACCGTTCGCCAACAGACCGGATCGACTCTTTTGCCCGACTGCCGCGCCTACGAGCTGGTCAGCCCGGGGGCGATGGGCACGGTCCAACTCTTCGCCCAAGGGTCCAGCGCGGCCCACGCCACCAACCCGCCGCGCTTCGCCTACGCCGCGCAGGCCGGAGTCCTGCCGGGGCCCTGGAACCCCCAGAACGGGACAAGCGGGAGCGACCAGTACGTTGCGACCCGCGCCGCCGGAGGCTGGCAGTCCCACTACGTTGGCGTAGAAGCGGATTTCGGCAGGACGCCCGCACAGGGGGCCTTGGCTGCGGACCTCGCCCTCGACCGCTTCCTGCAGTACGGGCCCAACAGCGCCAAGACAGGATTCTCCTCGGCCCCCTACCTCTTCGACGCCCAGGGCAGCATGCTGGGGCGGCTGCCGACCAACCTCGGCCAGATTCCGGGCGGCGACCCGGCGGAGACGAATAGCAACTTCGACTCCGGCCCATTCATCAACGCGATGCTGCTCTCCGGCGACGGGCGCCACGCCTTCTACTCCTCGGCGAAAGTCGCGCTGGCCCCCGGTGGGCTGACCACGGGTGCCGGCTCGGTCTATGACAACGAGATCGACACCGGCGCCGTGCAGGTCGTCTCCAAGACCGAGTCGGGCGCCGACATTCCGCCGATGCCGGCGCCGGGCGACGCCAACGCCGGTCACTCCCTGCTCCCGGCGGGGGCGTCGACGGACGGCTCCCGCGTCCTGGTCGCGGCGCCATCGGCCGCCGCGACCTGCGGCGACGCTCGGGGGTGCTTGAGCTCCGCCGTCCTCTACATGCGCGTCGACGGCACCCACAGCTTCGACGTCTCCGGCGGAAAGGCCGTCAGCTTCCAGGGGATGAGCCGCGACGGGAGCAAGGTCTATTTCACCACTGCCGAGCATATGACGGGCGATGACACCGACACCGGCACCGACCTCTACATGTGGAGTGAGGCCGGCGACACGCTCACCCGCCTCTCGGCTGCCGCCGACCCGGTCGGCGACACCGACGCCTGCCTGGCGAGCTGGATTGCGGCCTGCGGGGTGCAGGTGGTCTCCGGGGGCGCGACGACCGACAACGCCACCGCCCCCGCGGGCGCCGCCGCCTACTTCTACTCCCCCGAGCAGCTGGTCGGCTCCGACGGCTTCCCTGGCCGCCGCAACCTCTACGCCTATCACGACGGCCAGGTCCACTTCGTTGCCGCGCTGGATGCCGACAAGCCGACAACTCGCATCCAGGTCTCCGCCGACGGGCGCTTCGCCGCCTTCGTCACCCGCTCACGGCTGACTGGCTACGACAACGCCGGGCACGCCGAGATGTACCGCTACGACGCCCAGGCCGAGGAGCTGGTCTGCGTCTCCTGCGACCCGCAGGGGATCCCCCCCTCCCACGACGTGACCGCCAGCCAAAACGGAAGCTTCATGACCGACGATGGGCGCGTCTTCTTCGGCAGCCTGGACCCGCTGGTGCCTCTCGACGCCGACGGCCTGCCCGACGTCTACGAGTTCGTCAACGGCCGCGCCCAGCTGATCAGCACCGGCGTTGCGGCTTCGGGAGATCCGAACGCCGGCCTGGTCGGGGTCTCCGCCGACGGCACCGACGTCTACTTCTCGACCCTGGAGACCCTCGTCTCCCAGGACAAAAACGGACCCTTCCGGAAGTTCTACGACGCCCGCACCAACGGCGGCTTCCCGGTCGCCGCGCAGATTCAGCCCTGCGCGGCGGCGGAAGAGTGCCATGGGCCGGGGAACGCGGCTCCGGCCGCGCCGAGCCTCGGCAGCACCGCCGACCTCGGCGATTCCGGCAGGGCGCCAGCCCCACCCAGGCCCTGTGGGAAAGGCAAGGTCAGAAAACACGGGCGCTGCGTGCCGCGCCACCGCCACCAAAAACACCGCCACCACGCCCGCGCCAACCACGGGGGTAAAAAATGATCTCCCGCCCCAAGAGCGCCCTCGCCCTGGCATGCGCCGCCCTCGCCCTCGCCGCCGGTTTTACGGAACGCGCCGAGGCCGCCGCCCCCCTCGACTCCTTCGCTACGCAGTCGACGAGCACCCAGGCGGGC
Source organism: uncultured Solirubrobacterales bacterium (assembly GCA_963812905.1). Taxonomy (GTDB): domain Bacteria; phylum Actinomycetota; class Thermoleophilia; order Solirubrobacterales; family 70-9; genus VRUE01. The sequence goes on along the minus strand of CAWEWY010000003.1, from coordinate 1,286,946 downwards.
GCGCACGGCGATCTGCTCGTCCAGTTCTCGTTCGACCTCAACGGCGCTCCGGAAGTGCCGTGCGACTGCAACTGGCCCAAGGAAGTCACCGTCGACACCCCCCCTGGCTTCCTCGGCTTCCCGACCAACATCCCCCGCTGCACCCTGGCCGAGTTCGCGACCCATACCTGTCCGGTCGACAGTCAGGTCGGCGTCGCCTATGCGGAGGCGGGCGCGGGAAACATCGTCGGGGGGATGACGCTGGCGGTCTTCAACATGGTCCCCAGCCCCGACCAGGCGGCGCTGCTCGCCTTTCCCTATCCGTATAACGAGACCCCGCCGGTCTTCACCAGCTTCACGGTCCGCACCGAGAGCGACTTCGGCGCCGAGGCGAAGACCTTCGGGATACTCAACCTCTTCCGGTCAGGCCAGCTCTTCCGCTTCAGCCTGATCGTCTGGGGGACTCCCGGAGACCCGTCTCACGAGACGCTGCGCTGGCCCTTCGGCGGCATCAGCTCCGTTACCGCCCCCGGCAACACGTACCAGTTCATCTGCCACAGCGGCGACAACACACAGCAGCTGCTGGAGGGGATCAACCCGCTGCGCGCGCCGGACGGCAACTGCGCCAATGTCGCCCATCGCTATCCCGAGTGGCAGCCCCCTTACAACACCCCCTACAACGCCACGGTAGAGCCCTTCCTGACCAACCCGACCAACTGCTCGGGCCCGCTTGAAAGCTCGATCGACGTGCTCGCCTACGACACCGAGCACGCCACCGCCACCGCCCCCTTCCCGGCGATCACCGGCTGCGACCAGCTCAGCTTCAACCCGAGCCTGAGCGGGAAAGCCGACCACCACGGCGGCCGACTCACCCTCGGGCCTCGACGTCGAGATCAAAGTCCCGCAGCCTTCAGCCCCGGAGACGCCCTCGCCCTCGCAGATCCGCGCCACGATGATGCTCCTGCCGAGGGCTTCACGGTCAACTCCAACGCCGCCGACGGCAAGGTCGCCTGCACCGACGTCCAGGCCCGCTTCGGCACCCGCGAAGAAGCCCAGTGCCCAGAGTTCGCAAAGATCGGCACCCTCCAGATCCACAGCTCGGCCCTGCCCGGCGCCCTCCCCGGCGCCCTCTACCTCGGTGAGCCCCTGCCCGGCAACCGCTACCGCGTCTTCCTCACCGCCGACGGCTTCGGCCTCCACATCAAGCTGGCCGGACTGCTCGACCCCGATCCGGTCACCGGCCAGGTCGTCGGTGATCTTCGAAGACCTGCCCCAGGCCCCCTTCCAGCGCTTCGACCTGCACGTCTTCGGCGGCGAGCGCGGCCTCTTGGCCACCCCGACCCAGTGCGGCACCTACCCGGTGAAGACGCACCTTCACCCCCTGGGACAACGTGCTGCCCGAGCCAGACCTCGACCCAGTTCTTCACGATCGACTCGGGCCCGAACGGGGGCCCCTGCCCGTCGCGGCCCGCGCCCCTTCAACCCGAGCCTCGCCGCCGGGGTCGACCGACAACACCGCCGGCGCGCCACACCTCCTTCGCCCTGCGACCTCGCCCGCCCCGACGGCGACCAGAACCTCAGCGGCCTCGACGGTCACGACCCCGCCCGGCTTCTCGGCGACCCTCAAGGGGATCCCCTACTGCCCCGAGGCGGCGCTGGCCCAGCTCGCCCTGCTCCTCCTACTCGGGCCTGGCCGAGCAGGCCGCCCCGGCCTGCCCGGCGGCCAGCCAGGTCGGCACCGTGGTCGCCGGGGCCGGCGCCGGGCACCACGCCCTTCCACGCTCCCGGGCAAGGTCTACCTCGCCGGCCCCTACAAGGGCGCCCCGCTGAGCCTGGTCGTGGTGATCCCCGCCGTCTCTGGCCCCTATGACCTCGGCAACGTCGTCGTCCGGGCCGCGATCCACGTCGACCCCGTCACCGCCCAGGTGACCACGGTCTCCGACCCGCTGCCCCAGATCCTCGAGGGGATCCCGCTGCGGACCCGCTCGATCCAGGTCAACCTCGACCGCCCCGACTTCGTCCTCAACCCGACCAACTGCGACCCGCTCGCGACCGAGGCCCGGTCTCCGGCGCCGAGGGCGCGGCGATCGATCGCTCCGCCCACTTCCAGGTCGCCAACTGCGCCGACCTGCCCTTCGCCCCCAGGCTCAGCCTGCGCCTCAAGGGCTCCACCAAGCGCGGCGGCGACCCCGCCCTGCGCGCCGTCCTCACCGCCAACCCCGGCGACGCCAACCTGGCCGGCGCCTCGGTCGCCCTGCCGCGCTCGGAGTTCCTCGACCAGGCCCACATCCGCACGATCTGCACCCGGGTGCAGTTCGCAGAAGGGGCCGGCAACGGCGCCAACTGCCCGGCCGGCTCGGTCTACGGCCAGGCCACCGCGATCACCCCGATCCTCGACCAGCCCCTCCAGGGCCCGGTCATCCTGCGCTCCTCCGATCACATCCTGCCCGACCTGGTGATGGCCCTGCACGGCCAGGTCGACTTCGACGCGATCGCCCGCACCGACTCCGTCAACGGCGGCATCCGCTCCACCTTTGAATCGATCCCCGACATCCCCGTCACCAGGGTGGTCCTGGAAATGCAGGGCGGATCAAAGGGCCTTTTGGAAAACAGCACCGACATCTGCCGGGGCACCCACAAGGCCACCGCCAAGTACACGGGCCAAAACGGCGCCCCCTACAACGTCAAGGTGCCGCTTAAGGCCGACTGCGGCAAGGCCAGGCGCAAGCGCCAGGCGCGCGCCCGTGCCCGCCACCACAGGGCCACCGTGCACCGCGCCGGGAGGGCCGGAAAGTGATGCGCAGGGCACTCACCCTTCTTGCCACCGCCGCGACCGGGCTGGCCCTCGCCGCTCCCGCCCAGGCCGCCGGCCCCTACCCGGGGCTCAACCACCTCTTCGACTTCGGCAGCAAAGGCACCGGCGCCGGGCAGCTCTTTAACCCCGCCGGGCTCGCGGTCAACGATGTCACCGGCGACCTCTACGTCGCCGATCAGGGCAACAACCGCATCGACCAGTTCGACGCCGACGGCAACTTCATCCGCGCCTGGGGCGAGGACGTTGTCGCCTCCGGCCCCGACGACAGCGGCGCCGGCTTCGAGGTCTGCGACGTGCAGGCCAACCCCAGCGACGTCTGCAAAGCCGGCGCCAAAGGCTTTGCCTCGGGCTCCTTCGACAACCCCGCCGGCATCGCGGTCGACAACTCCGGCGGACTCGCCGAGGGCAGCGTCTACGTGCAGGACAGCAACAACCTGCGGATCCAGCGCTTCGACGCGGAAGGCAACTTCGTGCTGATGTGGGGGAAGGAAGTGAACCAGACCTCCGGCGGCGACGTCTGCCCACGGCCCGGCTTCCCCGCCGACGCCTGCAAGGCGGGGGTCGGGACCAGCGAGGACAGCGGCTTCAACTCGGACGGCATCTTCGGCGGTAGCTGGCTAGGAGGCGGCTCCAACCGGATCGCCGTCGACGGCGCCGGCCGCGTCTACGCCAGCTCGGGTGAGTGGCGCAATGCATTCATATCGCCGCGGGTGGTGAGGTTTGACTCCGGCGGGGCCGTCCTCGACAAGATCTCGGGCGCGCCCGCGCCCGCAAGGCTGTTCGGGGCGGCTCCCCATGACATCGCCGTCGGCGCCGCTGGCAATGCCTACGTGAGTGCCACCGCAGACGACGGCCAGTTCTACGGTGGGGTCCGACCCTTCGCCTCGGCGGACTTCACACCGTCGGGGCTGACCGAGATTCCGGATCTGCTCTTCGACAGCTCCAAGGGCTCCCAGTCGACCCACCTCGCCGTCGACCCGGCCAACCAGTATCTCTTTGTCGTCGATTCCAGCTGGGCCAGCCCCTGCAAGGTCACGGCCGACCAGAGCGCCAAGGTGATCGAGTACCACCCGGGCGGCCAGGTGGTCGACTGCTCCTCGGTGGTGACACCGGGGCTGGAGGGCCTGCAGGAAGACCACGCTCACGACATCGGCGGAATCACCGTCTCCCCAACCCACCGCCTCTACATGACGGTGACCATGGGCGGCGGTACACCGATCTCGAACATCCGCGTCTTCGCCGCCCCGGTCGCCGAAGCGCCTGCAGTCGGCGCCCAAAGCGTCGAGCCCCTCTCGCACTCGGCCCTGGTCAAGGCCCCGGTCACCGCCAACCTCGCCCCCACCGACGTCCACGTCGAGTACGGCACCGCCGGCCCCTGCTCGGGCGATGCCTGCGCCTCGACCCCCGATCTGGCGATCGGCACCTCCCGCGCCCCCGAACCCCAGGGCATCCAGCTCAACGAACTGGCCCCCGACACCACCTACCACTACCGCGTAGCTGCCACCAACTCGCAGGGCACCGACTACGGCCCCGACCGCCTCTTCCACACTTTCCCCGCCCCGCTCTTCGATCCCTCCTGCCCCAACAACCTCGCCCGCCAACAGACCGGCGCCGCCTTCCTCGCCGACTGCCGCGCCTATGAGCTGGTCTCGGCCCAAGACACCGGCGGCTATAACGTCGCCTCGGACCTGCTCGGCTCCGCCGGCCCCCTTCGGCGGCTACCCCGGCGCCAAAGACAGGGCCCTCTACGCGATCCAAGACGGCGCGATCCCAGGCGTCTCGGCAACCCGACCAACCGCGGCCCCGACCCTTACCTGGCCACAAGGGATGAGGCAAACCAGCGCTGGGACACCTCCTACGTCGGCATCCCCGCCGATGCCCCCGAGGGCCCGCTTGCTTCGCCGCTTTCTCCTCGACTTTGCTCGGCGCTGACCGGGCCCTCGACACCTTCGCCTTCGGCGGCCCCGAAGATCTGCAGCCCCTGCTTCGAAGACGGCACTTCAGGCGTCCCGGTCCGCTTCCCCGACGGCGCCCTCGTCCAGGGCATGGCCGGCCCGGTCGACCCCGGCCCCGAAGCCGCCCTCGCCGGCGTCGTCCATGTCCCGCTCTCAGCCGACGGCACCCACCTCGTCTTCGGCTCCACCGCCAAGTTCATCGGCGGCGCCAACAACGACGGCACCAACGCGACGATCTATGACCGAAACCTGCTCACCGGCAAAACCCAGGTCGTCTCCAAGCTGCCCACCGGCCAGACGATCAAGAACGGCCTCAGCATCGCCGAGCTCGACATCTCCGCCGACGGCTCGCGGATCGTGATCGGCCAGCTCGTCTCCACCGACTCCGTAGGCAACCCCCGCTACCACCTCTATCTGCATGTCGGCGAAAGCACCGAAACGATCGACCTCACCCCCGGCGCCACCCACGGCGTCATCTACGGCGGGATGACCGAGGACGCCTCGATGGTCTACTTCACGACCAAAGACGCGCTGGTGACCGCAGCCGACCCCGACAGCGACGAAAGCGCCGACCTCTTCCGCGCCGACGTCGGCGCAGAAGCGACCGCCGCAACCCTGACCCGGGTCTCGACCGGGGACTCAAGCGGCGACACCGACACCTGCGACCCGGCAGGGGACTCCTTCAACCCCGCCAACTGGAACGTCGTCCCCGGCGGCCCGACCGACTGCTCGGTGGTGGCGATCGGCGGCGGCGGGGGAGTGGGCCCCAACAACGGCGCGGTCTACTTCCTCTCCCCCGAGTCCCTCGACGGAACCGGCACCGACGGCGCCCCCAACCTCTACCGTGCCCTCCCCGGCTCGTCTCCCCAGCGCGTCGCCACCCTGGAGTCCTCGCTGAACCAGGCGCTGCCGGCCCCCACCCACGGCTTCGAGCGCTCCTTCGGGGACTTCGACAACGGCGAGGGCGTCGCGATCGACGGCGCCGACGGCTCCACCTACGTCTATGACCCAGGCGCCAGCGTCTTTGAACCCGGCCCCGGCGCGACGGTGAAGAAGTTCGACCCCGCGGGCAAGCTCGACCCGGGCTTCGGCGCCGGCGGCGTCCTCGACGGCTCCAACAGCCCCGGCGGCTCCCTGGGGGCGCTGGGGAACCCCACCGGCACCGCCTTCCCGGCCAGCGTGCCGACCGAGGTCGCGGTCGACAACACCTGCTTCGCCAAACACCTGAGCGGCAGCGCCTGCACGACGTTTGATCCCTCCAACGGCGACCTCTACGTCAGCGACCTGGTCACGGGCGGGATCAAGAAGTTCGGCCCCGACGGGCATTTCATCTCTCAAATCTCGGGTGTCGGCACCGAAAGCGCCTACGTGATCGGGGTCGCGGTCAGCCCGGCCAACGGCAACGTCTACGTGGTCAGGATGACCACCAACGGCACCACGATCCGGGCGCGGATCTTCGACTCCGCCGGCACCGGGGTCAAAGGCGAAACCGCGCTGAGCGAATCCACCATGCCCCTCGGGATCGCGGTCGACGGCACGGGTCGCCTCTACCTGGCAGACAACACCTCGACCAAGGTCTACAACGCCACCAGCCTGGCCCTGATCGGCACTCTCTACTCCGGCACCTCCAAGGGGGTGGCGGTGGACCCCGCCGACAACCACGTCTACGTCGACACCGGGTCCTCGGTGGTCGAGTTCAACGCCACCGGCACCCAGATCGGCAGCCCCTTCGGGGCAGAAGACTTGGGCGACTCGATCAGCCTCGCCGCCAGCTCCGGGCGCCTGGTCGTCTCCAACCGCGCCGATGGCGACGTCGTCGCCTTCGGCCCGCGGGTGGTCCAATCCGACCATGCCTACGACAACCCCCTGGTGATCGACACCGTGAAGGACTCCCGGACGCTCCGAAGCGCCGACTTCCAGACCACCCCCGACGGCGACTACGCCGCCTTCCCCACCACCCTGGCGCTCGACGGCTCGGGCTTTGACTCCGCCGGGCACGAGGAGGTCTACCGCTACGAGCAGGCGAGCGGGGAGCTCGACTGCGCCTCCTGCAGCCCGACCCTCGCCCAGCCGGCAAGCGATGCCTCCCTGCCCGCCAACGGCCTCGGCCTCACCGACGACGGGCGCGTCTTCTTCAACAGCGCCGAGTCCCTGGTCCTGCGCGACGCCAACGCCAAGCGCGACGCCTACGAGTGGAAGCAGGGCAAGGTGGAGCTGATCTCCTCGGGGCAGAGCAACGTCGACTCCTCCCTGCTCTCGATCTCAGCCGACGGCACCGACGCCTTCTTCTTCACCCGCGAGAGGCTGGCCGATGACGATCAAAACGGCAACGCGATGAAGCTCTATGACGCCCGCGCAGACGGCGGCTTCTTCGTCGTCCCCCCGCCGCCGGACTGCGCGGCATCGGATGAGTGCCACGGCCCCGGCAGCCAGGCCCCCGCAGAAGCGCAGCTCGGCACCCTCAACGGCTCAGGCGGCAACGCCGCCGCCACACCACCCACCGTGCCGCCCTCCTGCGCCAAAGGCAAGGTGCGCCGCCACGGGCGCTGCGTCTCAAAGCACGGCCGGGGCAAGAAGGGCCACCAGCGAAAGAAGGGCCAACGGCAGGCCGCACACAGGAACCACTCCCACAGGGGGCCCCGCAGATGAGCCCCCGCATCACAGCCCGCCTCACCGCCTGCGCCGCCGCAGTCGCCCTCGCCTTGGCGATCACGGCCACCCCGGCCGCCGCCTCAGCGGCGATCGAAGACTTCGCGGTCACCACCTCGACCACCCAGGCCGGCGGGCACCCCGACATCACGATGTCGCTTCGCGCTCGAAGAACCGGGCGCCCCGGAGGCGGCAAAGAACGTCGTCGTCAACACCCCCGAGGGCCTCTTCGGCAACCCCAACGCGATCAGCCGCTGCATCGGCCGTGGACTTCGCCCTGACCCGCTGCCCCTCCTCCTCTCAGGCGGGCCTGGTCACGGTCCACGCCAACTACGAAGGGGACCCCGACAACCTGCTCGGCACGGCGCCGATCTATGACCTGCGAGCCCGGCGCCGATCAGACGGCGCTCTTCGCCTTCATCGTGCCGACCCTCGACATCCCGATCGCGATCCCGGTCGCGGTGCGCACCGGCTCGCGACTACGGCCTGCGCTTCACCGTCTCCGACATCACCCAGCTGGCGCCGCTGGCGAGCGCCGAGCTCACCTTCTGGGGCTTCCCCGCCGCCGAAGCACACGACGACGAGCGCTTCCCCAAGGGCTCGCCGGGCGAACCGGCCGGCTGCCCGGGCGTCGAGGCCGCCGAAGTCAGCGGCCCAGTTGCCTGAACGGCAAGCTACCGACGCCGCGATCGCGCGTCCACCCGCTGATCGACAACCCCTCGATCTGCACCGGCGAGGCGCTGGCGGTCTCACTCGACGTCACCACCTACCAGGACCCGGGCAACCCCTCCCACGCCGAGGCCACCTACCCGGCGATCACCGGCTGCGACGCGATGACCTTCAAACCGGTCCTGCTCGCCACCCCGACCACCAACGAGGCCGACTCCGCCGCCGGCCTCGACCTCGACCTGCACGCCCCCCAGTCGCTCGGCGCCGCGCCGACCCCCTCGCCGATCCGCTCCGCGATCCTCACCCTGCCGCCGGGGCTGACGATCAACCCCGACGCCGCCGACGGCCAGAGCGCCTGCACCGACGCCCAGGCCAACTTCGGCACCGAGGCCGCCGGCCGATGCCCCGACAACGCCAAGATCGGCACCTTCGCGATCGGCTCCCCGGCCCTCGACGGCCCCCTGAACGGCTCCATCTACATCGGCGAACCGAAGCCCGGCGACCAGTACCGCCTCTTCATGGTCGCCGACGGCTTCGGCATCCACGCCAAGCTCGTCGGCTCCTTCCAGCCCGACCCGCAGACCGGTCAGGTCACCGCCGACTTCGACGACCTGCCCGCAGGTTCCGTTCGACGAGTTCGACCTGCACCTCTTCGCCTCCGACCGCGGCCTGATGGCGACCCCGACCCGCTGCACGCTCTACCCGATCGACGCCCGCTTCTTCCCCTGGAACGACGCGCTCGCCGACGTCAGACCTCGACCCAGTTCTTCAGCATCGACTCCGGCCCCGGCGGCGCCGCTGCCCGGGCCAGGTGCGCCCCTTCGACCCGCGCCTCGTCGCCGGCACCTCCAACCCGATCGCCGGCGCCTTCTCGCGACTTCCCCTGAAGCTCGACCGCGACGACGGCGATCAGTTCCTCGGCGACCTCAACTTCACGATGCCGCCCGGCTTCACCGGCGACCTGCGCGGCATCACCTACTGCCCCGAGGCGCTCGATCGCGGCCGCCGCCGGCAAGCTCGGGCCGAGCCGAGCAGGCCGCCCCGAGCTGCCCGGCCGCCAGCCAGATCGGCACCACCAACGTCGCCGCCGGCCCCGGCTCCCACCCCTTCCACGCGGTCGGCAAGATGTATCTGGCGGGCCCGTTCAAGGGCGCCCCGCTCAGCCTGGTCGCGATCACCCCGGCCCTGGCCGGCCCCTATGACTACGGCGTCGTCGTCGTCCGGGTCGCCCTCCACGTCGACCCGCTCGACGCCCAGGTCACCGCGCGTCTCCGACACGGTGCCCCAGATCATCGGCGGCGTCCCGATCCGGATGCGCTCGATCCAGGTCAACATCGACAAGCCCGAACTTCACGATCAACCCGACCAACTGCTCGCCCGTTCGTCGGTCGACTCCCAGGGGATCGGCGACCAGGGCACGGTCGCCGACTTCTCCTCCTACTTCCACGCCGTCAACTGCTGCGACCCTGCCCTTCAAGCCGAAGATGACGATCACGCCAGCTCGGCGGCCGCAAGGAGACCAAGCGCGGCCAGAACCCCGCGCTGCAGTTCGACCTGCGCACCCGGCCCGGCGACGCCAACATCAAATCGCTCGCGGTGACCCTGCCCAAGGCCTTCGCAGATCGACCAGCGCCACCTCGGCAACATCTGCTCCGAGACGAGCTGGCCGCCAAACACTGCGCCGGGCGCCAGCCGATCGGCACGGCGACGACCGAGACGCCGCTGCTCGACCAGCCGCTGCAGGGCCCCGTCTACGCGGTCTCCGGCTTCGGCGGCCTGCCGCACCTCGCCTTCATCCTCGACGGCCAGGTGACGCTCATCCCCGAGGCGGAATCCTCCTCGGTCAAGGGCGGGCACCTGAAGACCGTCGTCCCGGTCGTCCCCGACGCCCCGATCGGCCACTTCCGCCTCACCCTCTTCGGCGGCAAGCAGGGCTACTCTGCCAACACCAGGAGCCTCTGCGCCGCCCCGGCCGTCTCGACGGTCGAATACAGCGGCCAAAACGGCAAGACGACGACCCAGCAGGTCAAGGCGAAGACGGCTTGTCCCAAGGCGAGCCCCCGGCGCGCCAGGGCTCGCCATCGCGGCCATTAGGGCGCTGGACCAGACACAACTTGGGGTTCGCAGGAGGTTTTGAGAAGTGACCCGTAAACACCGAAGACGGAGGCGATCGATGCAGCAGCAGGCAAGGCAGGGCAGGCGGACGATCGGGCGGCCCAGCCCGGCGATGGTTGTGGCCCTGTTGGCCCTGGTGTTGGCCCTGACCGGCACCGCTTACGCCGCCCTGGGCAAGAACTCCGTCGGCACCCGTCAGCTCAAGGCCCAGGCGGTCACCACCGGCAAGATCGCCAACAGCGCCGTCAACGGCGCCAAGGTCGCCGACGGCTCCCTGACCGGCTCAGACATCAACATCGGCGCCTTGGGCACGGTCCCCAACGCGACCAACGCCGCCAGCGCCGGCAACGCCAACACCGTGGGCGGGCACTCCGCCGCCTGCCCGGCCAACGCCACCTTGATCCGCGGGGTCTGCTTCGATTCCTCCGCCGGGCCCGAAGTCGCCAACGTCAAGGCCGCCGCCGACGCCTGCGCGGCCAAGGGCGGCTGGCTGCCGACCCCGCTGGAGCTCTACTCGGTGCGCTCGGTGATCAACCTCGGCACCGGCACCGGCTCCAACTACCAGTTCACCGACACCTACTACGCCAACACCTCCGGCTCCAACTACCGCACCGTGGTCGTCGACGGCACCGGCTCGATCATCGAGAAGGAAATCACCGCCCCCGGCCACTACGTCTGCACCTACCCGCTGGTTCGCTAGCGATGCAGAAGATGAGGATCGCCTCCAAGCCGTGGCTGCCGCTGCTGGCCGCAGCGGCAGCCATGGCCCTGCTCTGCCTCGCCCCCGCGGCCGGGGCCGAGCAGGACCAAAAGGACAACCTGATCGCCTCCTTCCACGGCGGCATCGCGCCGCTGAAGCTGCCGCGCACCGGGGTGGCCCCGGTCAGCGTGCAGATGGGCGGCAGGATCAAGACCACCGACCGCTCGGCCCCGCCCAAGCTCGAACGGATCGTCCTCGAGATCAACCGAAACGGCAGGATCGACACCACCGGGCTTCCCACCTGCCCGCTGGCAAAGCTCGACTCGATCTCTTCAAACGGCGCCCGCAGGGCCTGCGGGGCGGCCCTGGTCGGCCACGGCAACGTCACCTCCCGGGTCTCCCTCCCCGACCAGGGGGCCTTCGCCTCCAACGGGTCTCTCCTGGCCTTCAACGGCCGCTACAGGGGCCACCAGGCGGTCTTCGCCCAGGTTGCCTCGGGCGCGCCGCTGCCGCTCACTTACGTGATCGTCTTCGAGGTGAAGAAGACCAAGGGCACTTTCGGCACTTCTTTGGTCGCCACCCTGCCCCCGATCGCCTCCGAATACGGCTACATCTCCGCTTTTGACCTCTCGCTCGGGCGCACTTACTCCTACCACGGCCAAAAGCGCAGTTTCGCCTCGGCTTCCTGCCCCGCCCCCGATGGCTTCCCCGGCGCGGTCTTCCCCTTCGCCAAGGTGAGCTACAGCTTCGCCGGGCCGAGCACCCTCTCGGCGACCCTGGTTCGCGACTGCAAGGCGAGGGGCCGGTGAGGGGCGCCCGCATCGCGGCCTTGGCCGCCGCGATGGTCCTCTCGGTCGCTTTGGTCGCCTCCGCTGCGATCGGCGAAACGGTTCGCTTCGAGAACCTGATCGTCTCGATCGAGGGCGGCATCTCCCCGACCAGGCTGCCCAAGGAGAAGCCGGCCCCGATCGGGCTCAAGGTCTCGGGCTCGATCGAGACCGCCGACGGCACCCACGTGCCGGCGCTTCAGACCCTGGCGCTGGAATTCGACCGCCACGGCCACATCTACACCAAGGGGCTCCCCACCTGCACGATCGGCCAACTGCAAAGCACCCTGACCTCGCGGGCCAAGAAGGTCTGCGGCGACGCCCTGGTCGGGACCGGGCGCGCCGCCGCCGAGGTCGCCCTGCCCGAACAGGCGCCCTTTGACGCCTCCGGGCCGCTGCTGATCTTCAACGGCGCCCCCAAGGGCGGGCGCCCGGTCTTGATCTTCCACGTCTATGCCCGCGTCCCCGCCCCGACCACCTTCGTCACCTCCGGGACGATCGGCACCGCCCACGGCAAATACGGCACCTCCACCTTGATCAGGATCCCGACCATCGCCGCCGGCCAGGGCTCGTTGATCTCCTTCAAGGCGACGGTCCACAAAACCTGGACCTACAAGGGCAAAAAGAGGAGCCTGCTGCTGGCGAGCTGCCCCAGCGGGCGCCTCTTCGCCCACGGCGAGTTCTCCTTCGCCGACGGCACCGAGGTCGAAGGCGACGTCGCCAGGAGCTGCACGCCGAGCGGATGAACGGGCAGGCAGCCCTGCGCGCCCACCCAAGACAGAGAGGACACACCGAGTGAGGGACAGACAGCAGGCCCGCCTCCCCCAAGGGCCCCCGCCCCCGCGCCTCGCCGCCCTCCTGGCCACGGCGGCCCTGGCACTGGCCCTCGCCCTCCCGGCCGCAACCGCCTCTGGCCTGGGGCCCGAATACACCGTCACGATCGAAAAGATCGGCACCGGCACCGGCATCGTGACCAGCCTGCCCGGCTCGATCGATTGCGGCAGCACCTGCTCCGATCAGTTCCCAGACGGCACCAGGGTCACCTTGGTAGCCACCCCCGATGCGGGCTCCGCCTTCGATCACTTCTCCGGCGGCAACTGCGGAGGCTCTGGCACCTGCGAAAAACCGATCACCACCTCCCGCACGATCAGGGCCGTCTTCAGCGCGACCGGCACCCGCACCCTGACGGTCACAAAGGCCGGCACCGGCGCCGGCACGGTCACCTCCAAACCGGCGGGCATCGACTGCGGGGCCACCTGCAGCGCCCAGATCGCCGCCTCCGCCAAGGTGACGCTGCGGGCCGCCCCCGCCGAGGGCTCCGTCTTCGCCGGCTTCTCAGGCGCCTGCACGGGCACCAAAGCCTGCAGGCTGACGATGTCAGAAGCGCGCAGCGTCACCGCCGCCTTCGCCAAGGCCCCGCCCCCCGTCCCCGGTACCCTCGTGGTCGCCAAGGCCGCCAAGGTCAAAGGCCAAAGGGTCTTCCTCAGGGCCCACTGCGCCGGCCCCACCTCCTGTCGCGGCTCGCTGAAGCTCAGCGCCAAGTTCAAAGGCAGGGCCAGGCCAATCGGCGCCGCCACCTTCAGCCTCGCCCCCGGCGCCACCACCAAGCTGAAGATCAAGCTCAGCCCCCGGGCCAAACAGGCGCTTAAGGCCAGCGGGCGCCTCAAGGCGAGGGTGAGCGGAACGGGGATCGCGGCCCATGCCGTTTTGCTTGGGGGGTAGGCGAAGGGGTTCCTGGTGCGACTGAGGTCTCGGCCTACCGCTTAAGCTCTGTTCGCATGACCCTGAGTCCGCGCGAAGACGAGGCAGCCGCGATCGCTGCCGCGATCGAGCGATTCGTCGCGGAGACGGCGCCTGTGGGCGGCGGCGAGGGGGAGACGATCGGCCCGTGGCAGCGAGCCGCGCTGATCGAGGGGGTCGGCGCGAAGGGCACTGTCGAGGACTCAGAAGGAGGAGAGAGATGGCTGTCGTGAAGATCATCGAGCTGGTCGGAAGCTCGAAAACGTCGACCGACGACGCCGCGCGTCAGGCCTTGGGCCAGGCGCAGGGCACGCTGCGGAACATCCGGGCGGTCGACATCGTCTCCACTGGGATCCGGGGGGAGAATCTCGATGAGTACCGCGCTCATGTGCGGGTTGCGTTCTTGATCGAGGGGACTGAGATCGACTGATCGTTGGGGGAGGACGGGAGCCTCTTCCCAAAACGCGCGGCGGGAGCCGCGCTTGAGTGTTTTGGGAAGAGGCTCCCGTCCTCCCTTGCGATGCGTCGATTAGATTCCGGCTTATGAGTGACGGGCCACCCACTGTTTCTCGCGAGGAAGCTCAAAAGCTTGTTGCCGATGGGGCGCAGTTGATCGATGTGCGGGCCGATCATGAGTGGGAGATGGGGCGGATCGAGGGGGCGACCCATCTGCCGTTGGCTGAGCTGGCTGAGCGGGCTGGGGAGATCGATAAGGATCGGCCCGTCGTGCTCTATTGCCGTGGGGGCAACCGGTCGACTATGGCTGCCGAGGCTCTGGCTGCCGAGGGCTTCGACGCTCGGAAGCTGAGCGAGGGGATCGTGGGGTGGGCCGGGGAGGGGCTGCCGCTCGAGCCGGAGGGGGGCAGCGTCGCCGAGTCGGGCGAGGCCGCCTCGATCCTGCACGCTCAGAAGCGCCTCCCCCCGAGTTAAATACCCTAATCCCTGTCAGGTTTTGCTATTTTCCACGTTGTGGAGGTAGTCGTCGACCAGCAGAAGGAGCAGCGGGGCAAGGGCCGCACCGGCACCTTGGAGAACCCGGAGACGTATCGCAACGTCCCCGGGCACATCATCCCGATCATCGAGCGCGAGTTCGACGACTTCGACAACGAAGCCGAGGAGTTCCTCGCCGGCAAGCGGGTCGAAGAGGAGTTCATCGGCTTCCGGCTCAAACAGGGCGTCTACGGCCAGCGCCAGCCCGACGTGCAGATGGTGCGGGTCAAGCTGCCCTTCGGCGGCGTCACGCCGGAGCAGATGGAGGCCTTCGCCAGCGTGGTCGAGAAGTACGCGCCGCTGAACAAGGGCCACATCACGACCCGCCAGAACATCCAGATCCACCACGTGCCGCTGCGCGACATGGAGAAGCTGCTGCGCGAGATCTCCGAGGCCGACCTCTCCTCGCGCGAGGGCTGCGGCAACACGGTGCGCAACGTCACCGGCGACCCCTGGGCCGGCGTCGCCCCCGACGAGATCTTCGACCCGACGCCCTACGCCGGCGCCTACGCCCGCTACTTCGTCCGCCACCCGACGACGCAGCTGATGCCGCGCAAGATCAAGACCGCCTTCACCGGCTCCGACGAGGACCGCGCGATCACCGGCATCCACGACGTCGCCTTCCTCTCGCGCGAACGCGACGGGGTCAAGGGGTTCGAGATCCGGGTCGGCGGCGGAACCTCGATCATGGCCCGCGTCGCCCCCACGCTCTACGACTTCGTCGAGGCCGACAACGGCGACTACCTCAAGGTCTCCGAGGCCGTGCTGCGGATCTTCGACCGCCAGGAGTGGCTGCGCGCCAACCGCGCCCGCGCCCGGATCAAGGTCCTGGTCGACAAGATCGGCATCGAGGCCTTCCGCGAGCAGGTCGACGAGGAGCTCGAGGGCGACTGGGCGGCGGAACGCGACTTCGACGTCGAGCGGCTGCGCTTCGAGGACGACGAGGAGGCCAACGCCCCCGAGGCGCCGCCGACGCGTCGCCTCGCCCAACGGCGACCGCAGCGAGTTCGACCGCTTCGTCGAAGGCAACGTCCAGGCACAGCGCCAGGAGGGCTTCTCCGCGGTCGAGGTGAAGATCTACCGCGGCGACCTGACCCCGGAGCAGTTCCGCGGCCTGGCCGCGATCATGCGCGAGTTCACCGGCGGCTACGCGCGCAGCACCGTGCAGCAGAACCTGGTCCTGCGCTGGGTCCGCGACGAGGCGCTCTACGACGTCTGGCAGCGGCTGGCCGAGCTCGGCCTCGCCGAGGCCGGCGCCCGCGAGATCACCGACGTGGTCAGCTGCCCCGGCACCGACAGCTGCAAGATGGGCATCACCAGCTCGATGGGCCTGAACCAGGCGATCAAGGAGCGGCTCGAGTCGATGGAGATCTCCGACGCCCTGACCCGCAAGATCCACGTCAAGATGAGCGGCTGCCCCAACGGCTGCAGCCAGCACCACATCGCCAACATCGGCTTCTACGGCGCCTCGCTGAAGATGGGGGATCGTCAGGTCCCGGCCTACATCCCGCACATCGGCGGCAACTACGAGGGCGGCGAGGTCGATCTTCGGCACGCGGCTGAAGTCGCGGCTGCCCGGCCAAGCGCGTCCCCGAGGCGGTCGAGCGCTGGGTGCGCCTCTACGAGGCGGAGCGCTCCGGCGAGGGCGAGGAGTTCAACGCCTTCGCCGAGCGGGTCGGCGCCGCGCGCTTCGAAGCAGAGGTCAAGGACCTGACCCTGCCGGCCGAGTTCAGCCTCGAGACGATGCAGCAGTTCATCGACTGGAACCGCTCCAGCCCCTACAAGGTCGAGAGGGGCGAGGGCGAGTGCGCGATATGAACCCGGTTGCCGCCCCGTCCAGCATCTCCGACCCGGAGGCGATCGCCGCCGACCTCGAGGACCGCTCCGCCGAGCAGGCGATCGAGTGGATGTTCGAGACCTTCGGCGAGAGCCACTACATCGCCTGCTCGTTCCAGAAAACCAGCTCGGTGACCGCGCACCTGGCGAGCAAGGTCAACCCGCAGGCGCGCTTCTTCTACCTCGACACCGACGTGCTCTTCCCGGAGACCTACGAGACGCGCGACCGCCTCGCCGAGTCGCTCGGCATCGAGTTCGACCGCTTCCACAACCTGACGCTGGAGGAGCAGGCCGCCAAGCACGGCGACGAGCTCTGGAACCGCGACCCCGACGCCTGCTGCGGCTTGCGCAAGGTCGAGCCGATGCGCCGGGCGCTCTCTTCCGTAGACTGCTGGCTCGCCGGCGTCCGCCGCGAGGACTCTGCCAGCCGCGCCAAGACCCCGAAGTTCGGCTGGGACAAGCGCTTCGAGCTGTGGAAGCTCAACCCGCTTGCGGACTGGTCCGAGCGCGACGTCTGGAACTACATCCATGAGCACGACCTCCCGTACAACCCGCTCCACGACCGCGGCTACCCGTCGATCGGCTGCACCCACTGCACCAAGCCGGTCGGAGCAGGGCGGTTCGCCCCGCGACGGCCGCTGGGCGGGCCTCGAAAAGACCGAGTGCGGGATCAACTAGCGGCGCCCTGCGCCTTCCATAAGCCTTCCCTACCCTTCCCCGACCGATTGGTGAGATCCAACGCATGAGCGAGACGATGACTGAGCTTTCCCTGACACTTTCCGAGCGCCACACGGCCGACTTCGAGATGATCGGCAACGGCGGCTTCGCGCCGCTGACCGGCTTCCAGGGCTCGGCCGACTGGCAGCGCGTCTGCGACGAGATGCGGACCGCCGACGGCGACTACTGGCCGATCCCGATCACCCTGGCGACCGACCTGGAGTGCGAGGTCGGCGACGTCGTCGCGCTCTCCAGCGACGAAGGCAAGCCGCTGGGCCGGATCACGGTCGAGGAGATCTTCGAGCGCGACGTGCGCGAGGAGGCCGAGAAGGTCTACGGCACGACCGACGAGGCGCACCCGGGCGTCGCCGCGATCTACGAGGAGGGCAACCGCTGCATCGCCGGCCCGATCGAGGTCGACGCGCTGCCGGATCACGAGGAGGCGTTCATGCGCCGCTACAAGACGCCGGCCGAGCACAAGGCCGACTTCGAGGCGCGCGGCTGGAAGAAGATCGTCGCCTTCCAGACCCGCAACCCGATCCACCGCGCCCACGAGTACCTGACCAAGGCCGCGCTGGAGACCTGCGACGGGCTCTTCATCCACCCGCTGATCGGCAAGACCAAGGCCGGCGACATCCCCGCCGACGTGCGGATGCGCTGCTACGAGGTGCTGATGGAGAACTACTACCCGAACGACCGGGTGGTGCTGGGCGTGAAGCCGGCGAAGATGCACTACGCCGGCCCGCGCGAGGCGGTCCTGCACGCGATCGTCCGCCGCAACTACGGCGCCACGCACTTCATCGTCGGCCGCGACCACGCCGGCGCCGGCGACTACTACGGCACCTACGACGCGCAGAAGATCTTCGACGACGATCGACATCGACGAGCTCGGGATCGAGCCGCTGATGTTCGAGCACACCTTCTGGTGCAACGAGTGCGAGGGGCTTGCCTCCAACAAGACCTGCCCGCACGACCAAGAGGCGCACCTCTTCCTCTCCGGAACCAAGGTCCGCGAGATGCTCGGCAACGGCGAAAGGCCGCCGCACGAGTTCTCCCGCGACGAGGTCGCCGACATCCTGATCGACGCTTACAAGGAGGACTGAACGAGCATGGCTGGCGAGAAGGGCTTCACCCTCTGGTTCACCGGGCTTTCCGGTGCCGGCAAGACGACCATCTCCGGGATCGCTGGAGACCCAGCTGCGCGAGCGCGGCTCGAAGCTGGAGATCCTCGACGGCGACGTCGTCCGCGAAAACCTCTCCAAGGGGCTCGGCTTCTCCAAGGAGGACCGCGACACCAACATCCGCCGGATCGCCTTCGTCGCCGACCTGCTCAGCCGCAACGGCGTGCCGGTGATCACCGCGGCGATCTCCCCCTACGCGGAGATCCGCGACGAGGCGCACGAGCTGATGGGCGAGCGCTTCATCGAGGTCTACGTCAAGGCCTCGGTCGACACCTGCGCCGAGCGCGACGTCAAGGGCCTCTACGCGAAGGCGTTCGCCGGCGAGATCAAGGAATTCACCGGAGTGTCGGATCCATACGAGATCCCCGAGAACCCGGCCTGGGTCTGCGACACCGAGAACGAGACGCCCGAGGAGTCGGCGCAGAAGCTGCTCGAGTACCTCGAGTCGCGGGAGCTGATCCCGGCGACCGCGGTCACGGCTTAACCACGTAGCGGTAGGAGGGGCGGCGACCCCCTCCCCAAACGAGCCGCCGGAGGCGGCTCTTGAGTGTTTGGGGAGGGGGTCGCCGTCCCTCCTTGCATTGCCGGGCGCCGGGCCGTGACCGCGGCCGCCGGGCTTGTGACGCGTCAGCTTGGGCGTTCCGGTGCGCTTTATGTGGTTATGAGCCGGAAAAGGCGCACCGGAAGGGCTGTGGGACCTGAGTTACGGCTTGGGGGGGACCTGGGGGTTGGCGAGGCCGTAGGTGTCGTAGGCGCCGAACTTCGAGAAGGTCTTGTGGGTCGGGCCGTGGTAGTCCGATGATGCCGTTGGGACCAGGTTCAGCTCGTCGCAGAGGGCCAGGAGGTGTTCCGTCTGCTCCTTGGAGTGGGTCGGGTAGAAGGTCTCGACGCCGTCGGCGCCGAGCGGAGCGGATCAGGTCCTCGACCTCGGTCGGCTCCGAGATGTCCCAGTAGGGGTGGGCGATGACGGCGACGCCGCCGGCCTCGTGGATGATCTCGATCGCCTGCTCGGCGGTCGGCCAGCGGCGCGCGACGAAGGCCTTGGCGCCGGGTACCAGGTACTCCTCGAAGAAGGGGCCGAGGTCGCCGCTCGCGCCGGCGGCGCGGGCGATGTGGGGGCGGCCGATCGAGAGCGCGTCGCCGGCTTCGCGTACGGCGTCCTCGAGCGTGCAGGTCGAAGCCCTCGCTGCGCAGCTTCTCGACGATCTCCCCGGCCCGGTCGACCCGCTCCTGCTGGGCCCGCTCGCAGGCCGGCGCGATCTTCTCCAGGTCGACCCAGTACCCGCACACATGCAGGTCTTCGGCGTACTCGTGCACGCACGACATCTCGATCGCCGGCACCAGCTCGATCCCCAGCCGCTCGGCAGCCTCAGCCGCCTCCGCCACCCCGGCAATCGCATCGTGGTCGGTGAGCGCCAGCGTCGTAACCCCAGCCTTCGCGGCTTCCTCGACGACTCCGGCCGGCGCCAACTGCCCGTCCGAGACGGTCGAATGGCTCTGAAGCTCGATCAGCACGAGGTCGGACAAGCTATTGCACCGAAGCCGCCATGGCAGCGCCCACCCGAAGCTGTCCGCCGAAGGGCCATGGCGGCGGCGCAGTCTCATCCTGGCGGCTCCGAGGTTGCGGCGATGCCGGCTGGCCGTACGAGGGTGACGGGGATGCCCCTGGACTGGCGGATACTCAAAATCGCGCGCTAATCAGCGCGCGATTTGTCAGGCCAGGGGCATCCCCGTCACCGCCCTCGCCGTCCCCACCATGCATGAATAGACTGCGCCGCCGTGTTCCAGAAGGTCCTCATAGCCAACCGCGGCGAGATCGCGATCCGCGTCGCCCGCACGCTCAAGGAGATGGGCATCGGCTCGGTCGCCGTCTACTCGGAGATCGATCGCGACGCGCCGCACGTGCGCGAGGCCGACGAGGCCTTCCTGATCGGCCCCGCGGTGCCGGCCGAGAGCTACCTCAACATCGAGAAGATCATCGACACCGCCAAGGAGGCCGGCGCCGAAGCGATCCATCCCGGCTACGGCTTCCTCGCCGAGAACGCCGACTTCGCCCGCGCCTGCGCCGAGGCCGGGATCGTCTTCATCGGCCCGCCGCCCGAGGCGATCGACGCGATGGGATCGAAGACCCGGGCGCGCGAGATCATGGCCGAGGCCGGGGTGCCGATCGTCCCCGGCGCGACCGAGGCCGCCCCGGACGTCGAGGCGGCTCGCAAGCAGGCCGAGGAAGCCGGCTACCCGGTCGCCTGCAAGGCCGCGGGCGGCGGTGGCGGCAAGGGCTTCCGCGTCGCGATGACGCCCGACGACCTGGAGGAGGCCTTCGAGGGCTCGGCCCGCGAAGGCGAGAAGTTCTTCTCCGACTCGCGCGTCTACGTCGAGCGCTACCTCGAGGACCCGCGCCACGTCGAGGTCCAGGTGCTGGCCGACGCGCCACGGCAACGTGATCCACCTCGGCGAGCGCGACTGCTCGGTCCAGCGCCGTCACCAGAAGGTGATCGAGGAGGCGCCCGGCCCGCGGGTCGACGCCGAGATGCGCGAGCGGATCGGCAAGATCGCCACCGACGCGGCCGCCGCGGTCGGCTACCGCGGCGCCGGCACGGTCGAGGGGATGCAGGTCGGCGACGAGTACTTCTTCCTCGAGATGAACACCCGGGTGCAGGTCGAGCACTGCGTGACCGAGATGGTCAGCGGGATCGACATCGTCCGCGAGCAGATCCTCGTCGCCGCCGGCGAGCCGCTCTCCGTCGCCCAGGAGGACGTGCAGCTGCGCGGCTGGGCGATCGAGTGCCGGATCAACGCCGAGGCCGCGCACAAGAAATTCGCCCCGGCGCCCGGCGCGATCACCACCTACCGCGAGCCGGCCGGGCCCGGCGTCCGCGTCGACTCCGGGGTCGAGGCCGGCTCCGAGGTGACGCCGATGTACGACCCGATGGTCGCCAAGCTGATCGTCTGGGACGTCGACCGCGAGCACGCGACGCGGCGCATGCTGCGGGCGCTCGACGAGTACGAGATCGGTGGCCTGACCACGCTGATCCCCTTCCACAAGGCCCTGCTCGCCACCGAGCAGTGGGCGGGCGGCGAGACCTGCCGCGACCTGATGGAAGACCGCGACTGGCTGAAGACGACCGCGCCCGAGACGGTCGAGGCCCCGGCCGCGGCGGAGGACGGCGCCGAGGTCGTGACCCGCGACTACAAGGTCGAGGTCTCCGGCAAGCTCTTCGACGTCAAGGTGATCGGCGAGGCCGTCGCCGGCGGCGCCGCGCCCGCGGCGGGCGGCAAGAAGCCGCCGAAGCGCGAGCGCAAGGCGGGCGGCGCCGGAGGCGCCTCCAGCGAGTCGCTGCCCTCGCCCCTGCAGGGCACCGTGCTCAAAGTCGCCGTCGAGCAGGGCGCCGAGGTGGCCGAGGGCGACCTGATCTGCGTGATCGAGGCGATGAAGATGGAGAACGAGATAGTCGCCCACCGCGCCGGCAAGGTCACCACCCTAAACGTCGTCAGAGGGCGCAGCCGTCTCCAGCGGAGACGTCCTCGCAGTCATCGAGTAGGCGCACGCCTAGCGCTTCTGCCCCTGCCTGCTGTTTTTCCCGCCGTTCCTTCTTCTTCTGCCGGATCGCCTGCTGCCGTTCCTTGCGCGTCAGCGGGATTTCCGAGGCTTCTTCGCGTGCAGCTGCGGCCGACGCAGTCCTCGAGCCGGTTCAGCAGTTCCCGGTGGAGGAAGTTGCGGATCGGGAAGTAGTTGGGGATGCGGACGATGTTGTTGAGCTCGTAGGGGTCCTTTTCGAGGTCGTAGAGCTCCTTCTCGCCGTCCGGCCAGGCGATGTACTTGTAGGGGCCGAGGCGGATCCCCTCGTAGTCCTTCGGCGGGGCGAGGATCGAGGCGGTCGCGCTCCGCCCTTTGGCCGACGTCCTGCCGCTCTGGTCGCCGGGTTCGGCGATCGCGCCCTGTTCCTCGACGTCGGAGGTTTCGACGAAGGACTCGAAGAGGAACGGGCGCAGCGTGCGCAGGTCGGGGTCGTGCAGGAACGGCACCATCGAGCGCCCGTCGATGCTCTTGTCGGCTTCCGCGCCGGCCAGCTCGAGCACGGTCGGGGCGATGTCGATGTTCCCCACCAGCTCGTCGGATTCGATGCCGGGGCGGATGTGCGGCCCGCGGATCAGGAAGGGAAGGTGCGTGGACGGCTCGTAGGCGAGGAACTTGCCGCCGATCAGGCGGTGCTCGCCGAAGAAGAAGCCGTTGTCGGAGGTGAAGATGACGTAGGTGTTGCGCAGGCGGTGCAGCGAGCCCAGGGTGTCGATCACCTGCTTGACGCCGTCGTCGATCGAGCGCAGCGACTCGAGCGCCTTGTCGTAGTAGACGCGGTAGGTGTGGATGTCGCTGAGCGAGAGGTAGGGAGCTTCGCGGATGAAGCGGGGCTTGTCGGCGACGTTGCCCTCGTCGAAGCCCTGGGAGCGCCGGTGAGGCGGGGGAGCGCCGTTGAACCAGTTGTAGTGGCGCGGCGCCGGCTCCGGCCCTGCCGGGTGGCGGAAGTCGCCGTGGGGGGCGGTGTAGTCGAGCTGCAGGTAGAAGGGCTGTTCCGGCGAGGTTCCCTGCAGCTCCGCGGCTGGCGATGCTGGTCAGCGTGTCGGTCTCGTAGTTGCAGGGAAGGCCGTTGGTCGGGGCGAAGGGGCAGCCGATGTCGTCGCGGACGCCGTATTCGCGGGTGTCCCAGCTGCCCGAGTCGCCGAAGGGCCCGTCGATCTGCCCGTTGTCGTTGAGCGTGTAGCCGTAGAAGTAGTGGGTGGTGTCCGCTTTCTGCACCGTGTGCCAGGCGTTCCAGCCGGGCGGGACGGCGGTTCCGTCGTCGAAGGGCTCGTCGCCGTAGCCGTTGAGGAACTTGCCGACGTGGATCGTGCGGTAGCCGTCGTTCTGCAGCCAGACCGCGAGGTTGTGCGTGTATGCGGCGCGGAAGGAGAAGCCGAAGTAGCCGCCGTTGGGCTGGACGTTGCCTCTGACGCCGTTGTTGTGGGAGTAGCGGCCGGTCAGCAGGCTGACCCGCGACGGGCAGCAGAGCGGGTAGGAGACGTAGTAGTGGTTGAAGGTCTCGCCGCGCTTGGCGATCAGGTTGAGCGTGTTCGGCATCGCCTGCAGTCGCGGCTGGCCGAAGCTGGCGTAGAGCTCGTCGAGGGTCTGGTCGTCGGTCTGGATCACGACGAAGCTGGGCCGCTGCGGGGTGGCGGCTGAGGCGGAGCGATCGCCCGGCGGCCGCGAGCAGGCAGAGCAGCGCGAGCAGTCCTGCCGCGACGACGAGGCTGGCGCTGTGCGCCCGGCTTTGTGACAGTCGATACATGAATGGCCGGCGGTGCCGACCTACAAGGGTCGAAACAACGGCACCCGCCGAAGTTGCGAAACGCTAGAGATCGCTCAGGACGCGCCGAGCTTTTTGACTGCGTCGCGGAAGGTTTTCACCGTGGCGCTCGGGGCTTTGCGGCCCTCGAGTTTCTCGCCATGGCGGTTGACCCAGATCACCGGCACCTTCATTTTCAGCAGCGGGGCGACGTCGTTGGTGTAGCTGCAGCCGATGTGGACCCAGCCTTTCTTGCCGCCGATCCGTCGCGCTGCCTCTTTGAAGTGCACCGGGTCGGGCTTGTAGCTGCGCACCTGCTGGGCGGTGACGACGAGGTCGAGTTCGGTGCGCAGGTGCCGCCGCGAGATGCCGAGCAGTTTGTCGTCGATGTTGGAGACGATGCCGATGTCGTAGCGTTTGCCGAGCCGGTCCATCGCCGCGTTGGCCTCGCGGAAGGGCAGCCAGTAGGCGACGCTGTTGGGCAGGAACTGGGCGCGCGAGGGCTCGATCTCCCAGCCCAGCTCGCCGGCGACCTTGACGATCGTGCGGCGCAGCACCTCGGCGTAGAGCTCGTAGGAGCCGGCCATGATTTCGGCCTGGACTTCCATGAAGCGGGCCAGGAAGGGACCCTCCTCGAAGCTGAAGCCGTCTTTCTCGGCCTCTTTCCGGCAGGCGTCGATGATGCCTTTCTCCCAGTCGATCAGGGTGCCGTAACAGTCGGTGGTCACCAGTTTGATCGATTTGAGAGCTGGGGAGAGGCATCGGCGGCGGCGCATTATGCCAATCGCCCGGCAGGCAGGCGTCGCGCCTCTTGAAGAGTCGGATAGGCTGCCGCCCGCGCCAAGCGGCGCGCCTCCCCCATGGACCTCCTCGAGTATCAGGGCAAGCAGCTCTTCGCCAAGCACGGCATCGCCGTGCCGAGTGGCGAGGTCGCCTCCACGGTGCGAGGACGCGGTCGCCGCCGCGGAGCGGATCGGCTACCCCTGCGCGATCAAGGCGCAGGTGCTGATCGGCGGGCGCGGCAAGGCGGGCGGGATCAAGATCGCCCAGGACGTCGAGGAGGCGCGCGCCTACGCCGACGCGATCCTCGGCATGGACATCGTCGGGCCGCACGGCGAGGGCCCGTTCCGGGTCGACCAGGTCTGGATCGAGGGCGGCTCCGACATCGCCTCGGAGTACTACGCCTCGGTGATCCTCGACCGCGGCGAGAAGAAGCTGCTGGCGATGGTCTCCGCCAAGGGCGGGATGGACATCGAGGCCGTCGCCGCGGAGGACCCCGAGGCGCTGGTCAAGCGCCACATCGACCCGACCCGGCCCTTCGACGCCGCCGCGGCGCGGCCGATCGTCGACGCCGCCGGCCTCGACGAGGACGTGCGCGACCAGGCGGCCGAGGTGCTGGCGAAGCTGGCCGAGGTGGCGCGCCGCCGAGGACGCGAGCCTGATCGAGGTCAACCCGCTGATCGTCACCGCCGGCCGCGAGGTCGTCGCGCTCGACGCCAAGGTGACGATCGACGGCAACGCGCTCTTCCGCCACCAGGACCTGGCCGAGATCGCCGACACCGCCGACGACCCGCAGGAGGCGATGGCGAAGGAGAAGGGCCTCACCTACGTCAAGCTCGACGGCAACGTCGGCATCCTCGCCAACGGCGCCGGGCTCTGCATGTCGACGCTGGACGTCGTCGCCCAGGCGGGCGGCGCGCCGGCCAACTTCCTCGACGCGGGCGGCGGCTCCAAGGCGGAGGCGATCGTCGACGCGCTCACCGTGATCGTCTCCGACGCAGAAGGTCACAGCGATCCTCTTCAACATCTTCGGCGGCATCACCCGCTGCGACGAGATCGCCAACGGCATCGTCACGGCCTCCGCGCAGATGGACCTGAAGCTGCCGCTGGTCGTGCGCCTCGACGGCACCAACTCCGAGGAGGGCCTGAAGATCCTCGCCGAGGCCGACCTTCCCAACCTGCACCAGGAGACGACGATGCTCGACGCGGCCCGGCGGGTCGTCGAGCTGGCGGGTGGCGCATGAGCATCATCGTCGGCAGCGAGACCAAGCTGGTCGTCTCCGGGCTGACCGGGCGCGAGGGCTCCTTCCACGGGCTGCGCAACCGCGCCTACGGGACCGACCTCGTCGCCGGCGTCACTCCCGGCAAGGGCGGGCCAGGACGTCGAGGGCGTGCCGGTCTTCGACTCGATCAAGGAGTCGGTCGAGCAGGCGGGGCGCCAACACCTCGATGATCTTCGTGCCGGCGCGCTTCGCCGCCCCGGCGATCGACGAGGCGATCGAGTCCGGCGTCGACACGGTGATCGCGATCACCGAGGGGATCCCGGTCCTCGACATGCTGAAGACCTACTGGAAGGCGAAGGAGGCCGGGGTGCGGCTGATCGGGCCGAACTGCCCCGGCGTGCTCTCGCCCGGCAAGGCCAACGTCGGCATCATCCCGGCGCAGTTCTTCGACCCCGGCAAGATCGGCGTCGTCTCCAAGTCGGGCACGCTGACCTACCAGATCGGCAACGAGCTGAAGCAGGCGGGCGAGGGCAACTCCTCGATCGTCGGCATCGGCGGCGACCCGATCATCGGCTCCGACTTCATCGACATCCTCACCCTGTACGAGGCCGACCCCGAGACCGAGCTGATCGTGATGGTCGGCGAGATCGGCGGCGACGCCGAGGAGCGCGCCGCCGAGTTCATCGCCGCCGAGATCTCCAAGCCCGTCGTCGCCTACATCGCCGGCTTCACCGCGCCGCCCGGCAAGCAGATGGGCCACGCCGGCGCGATCATCTCCGGCTCCTCGGGCACCGCCCAGGCGAAGAAGGACGCGCTCGAAGCGAAGGGCGTGCGGGTCGGCGAAAGCCCGACCGAGACGGCGAAGATCGCCGTCGAAGTCCTGCGCGGGCTTTAGCTAGCCGCCGCGGAGCGCCCGTTGGGCCGGCTGTGATCGCCGGGCCAGGCCCTTCACTATCGCCTTCATCCCGCGCAAGGGAGTCGTAAGAGCCCGTCCCGGCGCCGAAGCACACGGCGCAGATCGAGATCGTTTCGGCAGTGGCTATGACGCCGTCCAGGTGGACGCGCGCCGTGAAGCTTCCCCGGCGTCGAGCCGGGCAGGCTCCTCGGGTGCCCTCGAATCCTCTGTAGATCAGCGCTTGACCCCGGGCCAGCTTCAGCCTGGTGGGCGTTGCGCAGCGGAGGGAGCCCGGAAGCCTGCTCCGGCCTGCCGCCAGCCGTCTCCACTGCCTCGGCGACCACAGGTTGATGCCGACCGCTTCGGCGTGGTTGAGGTTGCGACGGTCGCTGTAGAGGAGGCTTGCGCGTGGGAGGCGCGGCAACGGCAGCGTCGTCGACGCCGTATCCAAGAGCCGCAGCGACGGCAGCCCATGCTCCGGTGCGAAGCTGCCGTCCCAGCCAGTAGACGGGCACTTCCAGAGATGGATCTTCGAGCGGGACTTCGGTGTCGTCGCGTTCGGCCGCCGTGTAAGGAGTCGGGTGTTCGATGCGAGCTTGCTGGACGCGAGCGAGCTCAGCGGCGATCCGGTCGTCCGCAGCGAGTCGAAATCCGTCGACGAACACCGTGGCCAGCACGCTTCCGGAACGCCAGGCGAGAAACGAGCCGGAGGAGTAGCCGGGCCGGAAGAGGCCCGGTACTTTCTTCCAGTGCAGGAGACGGGTTGCTTCCCCAATGATTTCGGTGGGCGGCACCTCCTCCGGCACCGGGTCTTCGGTGATGTGGCTGATCAGTTCCGGTGCGACCGCGAGGCCGGTTTCGGCCGCTTCGACGCTGCCCGTGTCGAGGACCCCGGTGCCCACCACTGGAGGGGCGGGCGGGGACCCGGGCACCCTGTAGAGACGGACGTAGATGCCGAGGCACCCCTTCGGCGAGTACTGGTCGATGAAGGCCGCCAGCATCGGTTGCGGTTCCGCTGGGTGCAGGTAGTCGCACTGGTCCAGGGGGCCTGTCTCCGCAGACGTCAAATTGCCGATGTAGCCCGGCGGGAGGTCGTGCAGGCGAAGCAGCATCCGCCGCGATGAGGCGCCGGGAGGAGCGGCGTCCGCAGAGCGCAGCAGGCCTGCCGCCGCAACCGTGCCAAGGAGGGAGGCGCCCGCCGCGAGAAGCAACGCCCGCCTGCGGAAGCCTCCCGAAGCCCCAACCATCCGCGTGAGTATAGGCGGGGCGTGGCTAACTGAGACCGAGCAGTACCCGTATCTCGGCGGCAAGCTTGCCGGCTTCGCCGTGGAGGCGGCGATGAGTGATCCGGATGATTCGGTAGCCGGCGACCTGCAGGGTTGTATCCCTAATCCGATCCCGCTCGAAGGCGGCGCGGTGGCCGTGGAATTCCCAGCTGTCGAGCTCGGCGGCGAGGCGCTGGCGGGGCCAGAGGGCATCGACCTCGTAGCCGAGGACCGTTGTGTTGAACGACGGAGCCGGCAGGCCGTGGTCGCGGCAGAAGGCCGCGAAGTCGTCCTCCAGTGGCGAGCGGGCGATGGTCGCGGCGCGGGCCTCGGCGAGCAGGCGCCGGATCGGTCGCAGGGCGCGCCGGCCGTATCCCCGCTCGCAGACCAGCTCGACCTCCCGCAGCTCCAGCAAGCCAAGGCGGTCGGCTTCCTCCCAGGCGGATTCGAGGCGCTTGAGGCTGACGAATTCGGCCATGTCGAAGAGCGTGCGAGCCACTGTCGTGACTGGCAGCCCACCCCGCTTCGCTCGATCCTCTGGATAGAGCTTGCCGCGGTGGATGAAGATGCCGGTTCGCCGATCTACTCCCTGTCGTCCAACCGCTGCTGTGACGTCGATGATCCCGGATCGCTGGCGGGCCAGGCCCCAGAGTGCGGCGGCACTCCGATGGCTGAGCAGGGTGCCCTCTCCGTAGGCGAGGACGGCTGCCCACCGTCGCCCGGCCTCGACGATACGCGGGTGGCCCACGGCGAAGACCTCGCGATGCACGAGGTGAAGGCGCCCCTCGACAAGCCATCGCTCGATGGTTCTCTCCGGTATTCCCAAGCTGATCAACTGCACCCGCGCGACCACCCCGTGCTGTCTTTCGGCCAACCTCGCAACCTCCCACCCTCGCCCGTGTCTGAGTTTCGCCGCCATATACGGTGGTTAAGCTCAGACACGCTGGAGTTCGCCCCCCTCAGGGGCCGGAGAGTGGCGCGAATCGGCGGGACGTGGGCGTTGCTAGGCTCGCTGGCGATGGCTGGAGACACGATTTCTTTTGCTCGCGGGGCGCCCAGCGCCGACATCCTGCCCAGGGAGGCTGTGCGGGACGCTGCCGCGGTTGCGCTTGCCGAGGACTGGGAAAAGGCGCTCTCCTACGGGACGGGGATCGGGCACCCGGGGCTGTGCGCGTGGATCGCGGAGCGGCACGGGGGGCTCGATGCCGGACAGGTGATGGTCGCCAACGGGTCGCTGGAGGCGGGGTGGATGCTGTTCGAGCACCTGCTCGAGCCCGGCGACCGGGTCGTGGTCGAGCAGCCGACCTACGACCGCACCCTGCTGATGCTGCAGCGGCTCGGGGTCGAGCTGGTGCCGGTGGCGCTGGAGGACGACGGGCTGGACCTGGCGGCGTTCGAAGCGGCGCTGGCGGACGGGCCGGTCAAGCTCGCCCACGTCATCCCCAACTTCCACAACCCGGCGGGCTGCACGCTCTCGGCCGAGAAGCGGGTGCGGCTGGTCGAGCTGGCCGCCGAGCACGGCTTCTGGATCTTCGAGGACGACCCCTACCGCGAGCTGCCCTTCGAGGGCGAGGCGCTGGAGACGATGCTCTCGATCGACACGGCCGACCGGGTCATCCACGCCTCCTCCTTCTCGAAGACGGTCAGTCCCGGCGTGCGGGTCGGCTACCTCGCCGGGCCCGGCCGCGGAGATCGCCGCGCTGGCGAAGCGGGCCAACGAGACCTACATCTCGCCCAACATGCTGGCCGAGGCGATGGTGCTGGAGCTCTGCCGCTCCGGCGGCCTCGACCGCAACATCGAGTTCGTCAAGGGCGCCCTGCGCGACCGCCGCGACGCGCTGGTCGAGGCGCTGCGCGAGCAGATCCCCGAGGCCGAGTTCGTCGTCCCCGGCGGCGGCTACTTCCTCTGGCTCGACCTGGCCGAGGGCACCGACACCACGGCCCTGCTTGCCGAGGCCAAGGGCGAGGGCGTCGCCTTCGTCGCCGGCCCCGACTTCATGATCGACGGTGGCGGCAACAGCCTTCGCCTCTCCTTCGCCAGCGTGCCGCCGGAGCGGATCCCCGAGGGGGTCGCGCGAATCGCCCGAGCGCTGGAGACGCGTCCGCGCCGGTTCCCCCGTCTAACGGCCGTAGCGGTCGTTAGACAGGACCAGCTGCTCGGGGATCGTCGCCCGTGGGGGTGGCGCCGGGTCGGCGCGGACCGAGACCGTCTCGGCGACGCTGCGCGAGACCCGGTGGGAGCCGTCGCCGGAGGCGATCGTCACGCCCTCCTCGCCGGAGCTCTCGACGGTTCCCTCGAGGCCGGGGTGCAGGCCGGCGTCCTTGAGGTAGTGCAGCAGCTCCTCGGCCTCGTTCTCGAAGCGCAGCACGTGGACCTTGGCGCCGGGCTCGACGTCGGAGAGCAGCGACGCCCTGCTCGCGCGCGCCCTCGACGATCGGGTGGCCGTGGGGGCAGGTGGTCGCGTCGCCGATCGCCGCCCGCATCCGCTCCTCCAGCACCGGCGACATCGCGTGCTCGATCCGCTCGGCCTCCTCGTGGACCTCGTCCCAGGGGATGCCGAGCACGTCGGTGAGGAAGCGCTCGATCATGCGGTGGCGGCGGACGATGTGGCTGGCGTGCTCGCGGCCGGACTCGGTGAATTCGAGCGACTTGTCGGCCTGGCGCTCGACGTAGCCGTCCTCGACGAGGCGGCCGATCATCTCGTGCACGGTGGGGGGCGAGAGCTGCATCGCGCGGGCGATGTTGGCGCCGGTCATCGGCAGTCCGGCCTCCTCCAGCCAGAACATGATCTCCAGGTACTCCTGCTCGGCAACGGTCGCGGTGTCCTGCGACAAGAGGCACTCCTTCCCTGGTCGACGTCGTGGGTAATCGATACTAGAGGCCCGGCGGTTGCGTCTCGGGCGCGGTCGGCACCGCAAGACGCGGATAGGCTCTTGCCTCATGGCGCCGGCCACGCAGAACGAAGGACAGCACGACTGGCGTGGCGCCGACCCCGCCCTGCGTCGCGTCGGGACGAGCGGCCTGGCGCCGGACGACGCGCCGCGGAAGGACGTGCAGCTGGCCACAGAGGAGGGCGCCCGCCGCGAGCTGATCGACGGGGTGCGGATCCGCGAGGCCCGCACGATCGCCGACGATCGCGGCACGGTCTGCGTCGCCTACGACCCGCGCTGGGGCTTCAGCGACGAGCCGATGGTCTACTCCTACGAGGTGACGATCCGGCCCGGAGCGGTCAAGGGATGGATCCTGCACGAGACCTACGACGATCGCCTCTTCCTCGCCGCCGGCACGGCGAAGTGGGTGATGTACGACGACCGCGAGGGATCGCCGACACGCGGCCGGCTCACCGAGCTCTACTTCGACGAGCACCACCGCAGCCTGCTGCTGATTCCACGCGGCGTGTGGCACGCGGTGCAGAACGTCGGCACGACGGACTCGCGGATGGTCAACTTCCCGACCGCGCCCTACGACTACGAGAACCCGGACAAGACGCGGCTGCCGCTCGACACCGAGCGCATCCCGTACCGCTTCGACCCCTGAGCCGCGTGACCCGGGCCGGGAAGAGCTGGCGGCGGGTCGCCGGTGTCCGCCACGCCGCAGTCAACGCGATCAAGCCCGCGCCCGAGGTCGCCAACCCGCCCCTTGTCAGCGTCGTCATCGCGACCTACAACTGGTCCGAGGCCCTGCGCTGGGCGATTCGCTCGGTGCGCGCCCAGCGGTACCCGCGCTGGGAGCTGATCGTCGTCGGCGATTGCTGCACGGACGACTCCGAGGCGGTCGTCGGGGCTTTCGGAGACCCGCGGATCCGCTGGCGCAACCGCGACAGCAACGCCGGCAGCCAGTCGCTGCCCAACAACGACGGGATCGCGATGGCGCGGGGCGAGCTGATCGCCTATCTCGGCCACGACGACCTCTGGGCCCCGGATCACCTGACGCGGCTCGTCGCGGCGCAGCGGCGGACCGGCGCCGACGTCGCCTTCTCGCTCACCGAGGTGATCGGCCCTCCTGGCAGTGGGATGAGGAACGTCACCGGCCTGAAGGCGGACGGGTACGAGGGAGGCCACCTGGCGCCGAGCTCGCTCCTGCACCGGCGCGAGCTGACCGGGCGCATCGGCGGTTGGCGTGACTACCGCGAGATCGAGGCCGCGCCCGACGTCGAGTTCACGCGAACGGGCCCTGGCCGAGGGGGCCTCGTTCGCCTGCTCGTGGGCGCTCACCTGTTTCAAGCTGCCCTCCGCGATGCGTCGCAACTCATACGTCGAGCGGCCCTCGTTCGAGCAGGAGGAGCTGACGCGGCGGATGGAGGCCGAGCGCGCCTTCCAGCTGCGCGAGTTGGGCCGGGCCGTCTCCAGTCGCCTGCGCCACCCCCGCACCGACCCGCACAGCTTCGGTCCCCAGATCCCTCCGGGAGCCGGCAAGGGCGCCCAGGTCCGCGAGGCACGGCGGATCCGGGGCCTCGACCCCTAGCGGCAGCGTTCCGGTGCGCCTTATGGACCCCATGGCGGACATAAAGCGCACCGGAAAGCGTGTTGAGCGCCTAGCGGTGCTCGATCAGGGTCGAGACGACGGCCTCGTAGAAGCCGTCGCCCATCGCGCCCTCGGTGACGGTGGCGTTGTCCCAGGCGGAGAGCGCGGCGCGCAGGCCGGGGTCGCGCTCCGGCCCGTTGGCGACGACGAAGAAGCGGCCGACCGCGGCGGCGACCTCGAGGTCCTCGACCGAGTCGCCGACGGCGATGCACTCGGCCGGGTCGTAGCCGCGGGCGCGGGCGTGGGCGGCGACGGCGCTGGCCTTGCTGACCAGCCTGGGGACGAGGTGGTAGGCGTGGGTCGGCCCGTCGATCGCCGGCATCTCGCGGCCGATCGCGCCGTTGTCGAGCAGCCGCAGGTCGCCGTGGCCCTCGTCCTCGAGCAGCCGGTTGGCCTCCTCGACGTCGACCTTGCCGCGGAAGAGGTGGGAGAGGATGCGGCCGGTGTGCCAGGGCGCGTGGTACTCGAGCCGCCCGTCGAAGTGCTCGAACAGCATCTTCGGGATGCCGCGCTGCTCGATCTTCTCGTAGACGGTGCCGTCCTCGTCGGGGACGAGGTCGCCGGTCAGCAGCGTCGTCTCGCCGTCGATCGCGAAGGCGCAGCCGGCCTCGTAGATGTAGGAGGTCTGGCCCATCAGCCGGGCGCACTCGTGCACCTGCGGCTCGCGCCGTCCCGACATGATCACGACCTCGACCCCGGCCCGCTGGCAGGCCTCGAGGCCGCGCGACTGGGCCAGCGAGAAGGCGCCCTCGGCGTCGCGGAAGAGCGAGGAGCCCTTGCCGAGCAGGGTTCCGTCGAGGTCGGTGTAGACGCATCGCAGTGCCATGGTGCGGTCGTTACGGTAGCCGGATGATCGTGAGCGAACCTGGGTGGGGGGATGGGAAGGCCCTGTCCCGGACGCGCGGCTTTGCCGCACTTGAGTGTCCGGGACAGGGCCTTCCCATCCCCTGCTACAGGCTTCCGGCCCGAGGAGCGGTTCTGTGATCTGGCGACTGGCCGACCGGGAGTTGAGCTTCGAGCAGCCGGTTGCGGCGGGGATCGTCAACGTGACCGCCGACTCGATGTTCGAGGGGGCTCGCAGCGTTACGCCGGAGCGGGCGGTCGAGGACGGGCTTGGGGCTGGTCGAGGCGGGGTTCGACATGCTCGACGTGGGGGCGGTGGCGGCGAGAAGCGGGCCGCCGGTGCCGGCCGAGGTCGAGGCGGCGGCGCTGGTGCCGGCGATCGAAGGGCTGGCCGGGGCCGGGGTGCCGGTCTCCGCCGACACCTTCTCGGTCGAGGTGGCGCGGGCGGCGCTGGGGGCCGGGGCGGTTGCCGTCAACGACATCTCCGGGGGCTGCGAGGAGATGTTCGAGCTGGTGGCGGAGACGGGGTGCGGCTACGTGCTGATGCACATCGAGGGGCCGCCGCGGGTCGACCGGCCGCCGCGTCGCTACGACGACGTGGTCGAGCACATGAAGTCCTGGCTGGGGGGGAGAATCGAGGCCGCTCAGAGACTTGGGGTGGGCGAGGAGCAGATCGCCATCGACCCCGGACTCGACTTCGACCTGACCACCGAGCAGAACCTGGAGGTCCTGCGCCGGCTGCCCGAGCTGCGCTCGCTCGGCCTGCCGCTCTACGTCTCGCTCTCGCGCAAGGACTTCATCGGCGCGGTGCTGGCCGGCTCGTGGGAGGGGCGGCTGCCGGCGGGCGAGCGCGAGTGGGGGACGGTCGCCGCGGTGGCCCTGGCCGTGCGCGGCGGCGCCGACGTCCTCCGCATCCACGACCGCAGCTCGCTGCAGGCGGTGCAGAGTCGCCGGCCGCATCGCCCATCCGGGAGATGACGGCCCGGATACCGCCATGCTGCCTCAGTCGTCCGAATAGCGCTGCTGTTCGTACCCGCGTCCGCTGACGGCGCCTGGACACGTCATCTCCCGGATGGAGACGATGGCGAAGAGCCTGCTGGAGACGCCATGGGCGATCGCGCTGGACCCGGCACGCCGCGACGGCCGCATCGTCGCCGAGTCGAGCGAGGAGGAGCGCAAGGCGCGCACGGTGGCGCTGCCGCGCTCGCTCGATCCCGGCTTCGCCGAAGCGCTGAAGCGGGCCGGCGTCGAGCGCCTCTACTCGCACCAGCGCCAGGCGCTGGAGGCGGCGGCCGTCTCCAACCTGGTGATCACCAGCGGCACCGCCTCGGGCAAGAGCCTCGCCTTCAACCTGCCGGTGCTCGACGGCATCGCCCGCGACGCCAAGCGCCGCGCCCTCTACCTCTACCCGACCAAGGCGCTGGCCCAGGACCAGGCGCGCAAGCTGGGCGCGCTGCGCCCGCCCGGGCTGCGCGAGGCGATCTACGACGGCGACACGCCGCGCGAGGAGCGGCCGGCGATCCGCCGCCGCAGCAACCTCGTCCTCACCAACCCGGACATGCTGCACGTCGGCATCCTGCCCCACCACAAGAGCTGGGGCGACTTCCTCGCCAACCTCGGCTGGGTCGTCGTCGACGAGGCCCACACCTACCGCGGCGTCTTCGGCTCCCACGTCGCCAACGTGCTGCGGCGGCTGCGGCGGGTGGCGCGCGCCTACGGCTCCGAGCCGCGCTTCCTGCTCGCCTCGGCGACGATCGCCAACCCGGTCGGGCTGGCCGAGGAGCTGGTCGGGACGCCGTTCGAGCTGATCGACGACGACGGCGCGCCGAGCAGCGGGCGCGAGATCGCGATGTGGAACCCGCCGCTGATCGACAAGGCGACCGGGACGCGGCGCTCGGCCCTGGGCGAGGCGGCGGACCTGCTCGCCGAGCTGGTCTCCCACGGCGTGCGGACGATCTGCTTCCTCAAGAGCCGGCGCGGGATCGAGCTGATCCAGCGCTTCGCCCGCGAATCGCTGGAGGCGCGCGGCAAGCCGGAGCTGGCGGCGCGGATCGCGCCCTACCGCGGCGGCTACACCTCGCAGCAGCGGCGCGAGATCGAGGCGCGGCTCTCCGGCGGCGAGCTGCTCGCCGTCGTCGCCACCGACGCGCTGGAGCTGGGGATCGACATCGGCGAGCTCGACGCGGCGATCTGCGTCACCTTCCCCGGCACCGTCGCCAGCCTGCGCCAGATGTGGGGGCGGGCGGGACGCCGTCGACGCGGACTCGCCGTCTACGTCGCCGGCCAGGACGCGCTCGACCAGTTCTTCTGCCGCCACCCCGACGAGTTCATCGACCGGCCGGTGGAGGCGGCGATCCTCGACCACGCCAACGAGCAGATCGCCTCGCGGCACATGATCGCGGCGGCCTACGAGCTGCCGCTGGGCGAGGAGGACGCGGACGTCTTCGGCGCCGGACTGGCGCGAGCGGGCCGAGCGGCTGGTCTCGGCGGGCGAGCTGCGCCAGGCCGGGGGCCGGGCGATGCCGCGCAGCAGCGAGTTCGTCGCCGCGAAGATCCCGCTGCGCTCGGCCTCGACCGACTCGGTCGCGGTGATCGAGCGCGACTCGGGCGAGATGCTCGGCCTGGTCGAGTCCGAGCGGGCCTTCACGACGATCCACCCCGGCGCGATCTACCTCCACCTCGGGCGCTCCTACGAGGTCGAGCAGCTCGACGTGGCGGGGCGCCGCGCGGTCGTCTCGCGCTTCGACGGCGACTGGTACACGCGGCCGAAGAAGGAGACCGAGATCTACATCGAGCGGGTGCGCGAGCAGCGCACGACCTCGGGGGTCGAGCTGCACTTCGGCGAGGTCTCGGTGACCGAGCAGGTGATCGCCTACCAGCGGGTCTCGATCTCCGACCAGGAGCCCTTCGACATCGTCTCGCTGGAGCTGCCCGAGCAGCACTTCGTCACCCAGGCGCTCTGGTACGTGCTGCCGGACCGGCTCAGCGGGGCGCTGCCGCCCGACGTCCTGCTCGGCGCCCTGCACGCGACCGAGCACGGCCAGATCGCGGTGCTGCCGCTGATCGCGATGTGCGACCGCTGGGACATCGGCGGCCTCTCGACCAACGTCCACTTCCAGACCGGCCGCTCGACGATCTTCATCTACGACGGGCACCCGGGCGGGGTGGGGATCACGCTGCGCGGCTACGAGCAGTTCGAGCGCCTGCTCGGCGACGCCGAGCGGCTGATCGCCGAGTGCCCCTGCGAGTCCGGCTGCCCCTCCTGCGTGCAGAGCCCCAAGTGCGGCAACCTCAACGAGCCGCTGCACAAGGAGGGCGCGCTGGAGCTGATGCGTTCGATGAAAGACTCCGGCCCGTGAGCGAGGGCGCGGCAGGTGGCGGTGATCGGTGCGTCGAAGTGCGAGCCGGACTCCGAGGTCGCGCGGCTCGCCGAGGAGGTCGGCCGGCGGCTGGCCGACGCGGGCGTGACGCTCGTCTGCGGCGGGATGACCGGGGTGATGGAGGCGGCCTGCCGCGGTGCGGCCGAGGCCGATGGCGTCGCGATCGGCATCGTCCCGGGCAACTCCGTCAGCGAAGCGAACCCGTACTGCACCCATGTAGTCGCCACCGGCATCGGCCACGCGCGCAACCTCGCGGTCGTCTCCTCGGGCGACGCGGTGATCGCGATCGGCGGCGAGTGGGGCACGCTCTCGGAGATCGGCTTCGCCCGCTCGCTCGGCCGCCCCGTGGTCGCCCTGCGCAGCTGGGGCATGAGCGGCCGCGGGCGGAATGGAGGACGCGCCGGGCGTCATCCCAGCCGAGACGGCCCGCGAGGCCGTCGAGCTGGCGCTCGGGGCGCTCTAGTTAGATTGGCGAGATGTACGAGGACTCGATCCGCGAGGAGTTCACCCACCAGTCGCACTCGTTTGGCCGCTCGGCGGCGATGACGTCGGCCCAGACCCTGGGCGCGCTGATCGAGCTGGTGCCCGAGGACGGGCAGGCCCGCTGGATCGACGTTGCCTGCGGCCCGGGCGTGATCTCGCGGGCGATGGCCAGCCGGGTGGGCTCGGTGAGCGGCGTCGACCTGACGCCGGCGATGATCGAGGAGGCCGGGCGGCGGGCGGGTGAGGAGGGAATCGACAACGTCGACTTCACGCTGGGCGACGCGACCGCGCTCGGCTTTTCCGACGGCTCGTTCGACGGGGCGATCACCCGCCTCAGCCTGCATCACATCCCGGCTCCGGGAAGGGTCGTGGCCGAGATGGCGCGAGTGGTCCGGCCGGGTGGCTGGGTTGCGGTCAGCGACCTCGCCGCCGACCGAGATGGCGAAGCGGCTGCCTGGCGCGAGGAGGTAGAGCGGCTGCGCGATCCCTCCCACTGGGCCTGCCGGACGCCCGAGAGCCTGCGGAGCATGGGCGCTGCAGCAGGGCTTGTGGTCGAACACGAGGAGCTGATGCGGGTCGACATCGACTTCGACGATTGGCTCGCGCGGGGCTCGGGCGGGCGTGCCGCCGCACCGCTGGTCGCGCGACTGCTGGACGAGCAGCCGGCCGGCGCCGAGAGCTTCCGGGTCGTCGAGGGCGAGGACGGCAGGCGGCTGCACCAGCGCTACTGGCTCGCCCGCTGGCGCCGCCCCAGCTGAGGCACCGCCCGAACTGCATCGAATTTCCTACCTGGCAGGGGGAGAATTCGATGCAGTTCGAGGCCAGAGCTGCCGGATCGCGAGGATCGCGAAGGCGTGGGACCAGGCCAGCGGCGTGGTCGAGGTCGGGATGCCGGTGCGGGCGTCGACCCGCTCGGGGAGCATCCCGGCGGGAGTTGCCGCGCGCCGCAGCTCGGCCATCAGGCGCAGCGCGGCCGGGCGCTCGCCTAGCGCGGCGAGGCCCCAGGCCGTCCAGGCGGTGGGCGCCGTCCAGGGATCGCCGCCGCCGTCCCAGTCTTCGGAGGGGACGATGCCGAAGCGCCCGCTGGTGGCGGCCAGCCCCAGCAAGGTGCGGCGGAGGAGCGGAAACAGCGCCGGATGCGGGAAGGGGCGGACCGCCCAGGCCGCGGCGGAGTCGAGTCCCGAAGTGGGGTCGCCGGCCCGGCGCGCAAGCGTACCCGCGGGTGTTCCGAACAGTGCCCGGATGCGCGGTGCACCCGACGTGATCGCGTTGGCGAGGAAATCGCCGTCGTCGTTCTCCTGGTAGTCGGCCAGTCCCCGCCACGGTCGCTCCGACGCCGCACTCGGCAGCCCCGCCGCGGCAGCGGCCGCAGCGATCCACCCGGCCGCGTCTCCCTGGGCGCCGCGCCCGCTGACCGGGGTGCCGTCGGTCTGGAACCTGGCCGCGGCGCCGAGATCGAGCCGGCGCAGGAAGTACACGACGCGCCTCGCCTCGCCTCGGTACCCCGCCGCGGCGAGCGCCATCGCGACGGCACTCGCGTCACGCGGCCAGACGTAGGCCCAGCCCTCGCGCGCGCCCGCGATGAAGGCTCCGGTGCGCCGATCGACGAGCCCGTGCAGGACGAGCAGCGATCGCGAGTACATCCTCCGCGCCCAACGTGGCGCTTCGGCGCCCAGTGGCCGGGCTG
Organism: uncultured Solirubrobacterales bacterium; assembly: GCA_963812905.1. Taxonomy (GTDB): domain Bacteria; phylum Actinomycetota; class Thermoleophilia; order Solirubrobacterales; family 70-9; genus VRUE01. The sequence continues at coordinate 1,248,371 of CAWEWY010000003.1, read as the reverse complement.
CTGCAAGCCAGCGGGGATCAGCCCGGACTGCATGCGGATCGCCCAGCGAGGTGACCGTGACGGCCCGTTCCCCGCCAAAGCGGGAGACGGTTCTCAGCGCATTGGCATCCGGCAGGTAGCGCTGCCGAGCCGAGTCGGTCCCAGACCCTCCGGAAGCAAGAGCCGCACCGATGAGGAGGAGGACCGCCAATCCCACCGCTCGCCGAAGCCATTTCATCGACGGAATGCAATCAGCCCCATCGCCGCCCGGTCGCTAGCCTTCGCTCTTACGCGCCCCATCGCGCAATCCCGGCGAGGTAGCTCAGTTGGTAGAGCACACGACTGAAAATCGTGGTGTCGTGGGTTCGATTCCCACCCTCGCCATCGATCGATCGTTCTCAGTGGCTCCTCGCCGAGGCGACGAGCGCGCAGGCGCTCTAAAGCCCGGCGAGTCGTAGGGGAGCCCCGCTAGGGCCTGAGCCGGTACCTCAGGTGCGCCGCGTCCGGGCCGGCGATCGCCTCCACTTGTTCGAGCCCGAGGTCTGCGCCCCCGAGGTTGTCGAACAGCCGCTCCCCGCCGCCGAGCATGATCGGGACGACGTTGAGCAGCATCTCGTCAACCAGGCCTGCTGCCAGGTACTGCTGGATGGCTTCGGCGCCGCCGCCGATCCAGACGTCCTTGCCGGCCGCCGCGGCCCGCGCCTGCTCGAGGGCCGACTCGATCCCGTCGGTGACGAAGTTGAAGGTCGTGTCGCTCAGCTCGAGCGGATCGCGCCCGTGATGGGTGAGGACGAAGACCGGCACGTGGAAGGGCGGGTCCTCACCCCACCAGCCCTGCCAGGGGGACTCCTCGTCCCACGGGCCGGGCCCGCCGCCGAACATGTTGCGTCCCATGATCCCGGCCCCGAAGTTCTCCTGGGCCTCTTCGAAGACGGCGGAGCTGGCGTTGACCTCGCCCCCCTCCCTGCCGTGGGGCTTGCGCCAGGCCTCGAGCTTCACGACCCAGTCGTGCAGGCCCTCCCCACCTTCGCCCAGAGGGTTCTTCTCGCTCTGATTGGGCCCGGCGACGAAGCCGTCGAGAGAGATCGAGATCTGGAAGCGTAGCCTCGACACGCCTACCAAATATAAGGTACGGCGGGGGCCGGCTGGCTGTAGTTCTCACAACGTTGTTCATCCGGGGCTCCTTGAAGGCCACAAACAAAGGTATGCGCATAGCCGCCGGGGCGATTCTCCCCGCCGTCTTGCCAAGGCCGTTGGCGCAGCAACGCGCCTGAGGGAATGCGCTTCTCCCCAGTTCTGCCCCACTCAGGTAGATTTTTGCAGTGACTTGTGAACTTCACTATGGAGAAGTGGGCCGCGAGCACAGACGATCCCCGGCGTGGGCAACCTCGGCAGGAACCTTCGGCGCGCCCGAGAACGGCGCAAAATGACGCAGGAGGAAGTCGGGCAGCAGAGCGGCGTCCATCCGACCGAGGTTTCGAGGATCGAGGCAGGCAAGCGCGATCCGCGCGTCTCAACCTTGGAACGGCTGGCAAAAGCAGTGGGCGTCTCGCCGGGCGACTTGCTGCGCTGACGACCAGGCCGGTCCCCGGTCCTGAAGCGAGCGGCCGAAGACCGGCCCGTATCACGGCGTGCCTACTTCCCCTTGAAGGTCTGCAGAAGCGGCACGCCCGCATTGACGGACGCGATCTTCATCCTTCTCACCCCCTCCCGTCTCTCAGGCCCGGCGGGTCGCCAGGGCCAAGGGGGGATGCTAAGGAATTTGTTAACGCTGGGGGTCTAGTTAACGCTAACCATTCCCGAGCGCGGGCGAGGATTTATGCTCAGGCGCGCCTAGAGAACTTCAACAAAATCTGATCGGAGGAGACGAGACATGGGGCATGCGGAGCTGAAGCCGGGACGGAGGCCAGCCAGTGAGTGGTCGCGGCTGCCAGAGGAGGCACCGACATACCCGTTGACTCAGCGCATCCGGCAGGAATCGCTCCTCATCCTCCACGAGGGAGAGTTCAGCGCGGCCGACATCGCCGAGATGATCGGCGAGGACACCTCACACGTGACCAATCACCTGCGCGATCTCTATGACGCTGGCTGCATCGAATTCGTGGGCTACCAGGGGAAGGGAAACTTCAAGAGGGCGGTCTACCGAGCAGTTGCCCGACCTTTTACGAGCCAAGAGGAAGCCATGAAAATGTCGCCGGAGGAACGCCAAGAAATCGCTGGCGTGATGCTCCAGTGGATCATGGTCGAGGCAACGGCGTCTTACCGGAACAAGAAGATGGCCAGCGACGAGAACTGCGTCGTGATGTTCGACGAACCTTGCCTCGACGCAGCGGGAAGGATCGAACTCGACGATTTTTTCAGCGCTTGCTGGAGTGGCGATTTTGAGGTCTTGGAAAGATTGAGAAGCGTGCAGGACATCGAGGCAAGAGCGACTAATCGCATGGCCAAGTCGGGGGAGACTGGTGTGATCGTAGTGGCTTCGCTGATGGCCTTTGAGCGTGCGCGCTCACGGATAACCAAGGGATCGTCGCGGGTGCCGATAAGCAAATCATGAGCGTTAACTGAATCCGGCTTTGCCACCGCCGTACCTAACTGCAACTGTCTCAGTATTCCGGCGAAAGCGAGTGAACGCTTCTCCCGAGTCGGACCAGGTTTGTTCCAGCCCCCTCGGCGCGACAAGGCACTCGCCGCCGAGGGGGTGGAGCAGAAAGCGCTCATGCAAGACGACGGCAAACACCCCCAGACAGACCCCGTCCTCGAACAGGCGCGCTCGCACCCCAAGCGCCTGGAAATGCTTCGCTACCTCGTGCAGAAAAAGGGGACGGGAACCGACGAGGCAGAGTTGGTCGAGGCACTCGACCTGTCCGCTCCCAGGGTGAAATATCACCTGTTGGTCTTGCGGAGCGCCGACCTGATCGCGCACGCCGATGATCCGGAGCAGTGCCGCTATATCGCTGCCGCTTCGGCGGGCCTGTGACGTCGAGCATCTGAACTGCCGGGAGAGGCCGTTGAAGATCGCCTCGGAGTCGAAGGCATTTTTGGTTTGGCTGTTCACCGACCTGCGCAAAGACCTCGCGGAGCGGGCGGACGAAGTGGGGCAGGGAAGCCCGGACCCCGAGAAAGCCGCGCGTCAATTGGCGATCTTCGACGCGCTGTTGACGGGGCTCGCACAGCGCGAGGCGCTGCCTGACGACGAGGCTGTGCGCGAGTACGTCACCGGACTCGCGAAGGCCACCGACGAGGCAAACGGTTATAAGCAGGCGGCGCTCGAACATCGCGCGTTCGGAGAATTGATCGGGGCGCTTGCCGAAGCCAAAGGGTGATGCGCATACCGAGGATTCTGGGCGCTCAGGAAAGCGGCGGGAGACCCGCCAGGGTGTCGACGATCTCGTCGATCTCGTTCCCCCTCGCGGCGATCAGCTCTTCCGCGGCAGCCGGAAGCAGCTCTTTCAGGGTTTTTGGGTTGGCGTCATCCATCTCGATCGGCGCCTTCAACACGGCCTGGAGGCGGAAGTAACGGGGCCCCCGGCCCAGGTCATCTGGCTCCCGGTGGTCTGTGGCTGGGGTTGTGGTTCAGGAGCATGTGCGCCCAGTAATCGGCGCCGTCCGAGGATCCGCCAAGCATCGTGCTGAGGACCGGCGGCTCGCTGCCGCCTCCTGCGATCCAGCCCAGGCCTCCCCAGCGTCCCACCTTGCTCTGGCTGAAGCCTGTCTCGAAGCGACCGGTGCCGATCGAGACGACGAAGAGGTCTTCGGGCGAGAGTTCCGCCGGTTCGTCGCTGCTGCGCCCTAGGGCCTCGGCGATCGCGGCGATCACCGGGTTTCCGGCGAAGACGCCGCCGTCGACGAGGGCGCGGGTTTCGCCTCGCTCCGGGACCGGGACTCCGTGCGAGGGGAAATAGGTCGGGGCCGCCGAGGTTGCGAGGGCCGCATCGGATATCGGGTAGTCGAGGGCTTCCGATTCGAGCGCCCGCCAGCGCTTGAAGAAGAACGGCTCGCGCTTGGTCATGTCGTAGGAGGTCACGAGCAGATCGCGGGTCGCTTCGGAGAGCCTGCTCTCTCCCAGCCTGCTCTCGATGGCGTCCTGAAGAGGGGAGAGGCGGTACAGGGGCCGGAGGATCCCCCACGGGTTGCTCAGCTTCTGCAGCACGTCGCGGTCGAAGATTTCCGGGCCGTCCTCGGTGTAGAAGGAGGCGAGCTCCGCAGCGCTGACTTTCCCGGGCGCGGTCAGCGCAAGTGCGATGAGACCGCCGGTAGACGTGCCCGAGAAGAGGTGAAAATAGTCGGACATCCGCACCGTGCGGCCGAGCTTCTCACTCAGCAGTTTCTCGATCCGAGCGATCACCAGCACGGAGATCAGGCCGCGGATGCCGCCACCGTCCACGCAGAGGATGCGGAAGCGATTGCTGGGTTGGTCTGCGATCGGGCTCAAGCGCCAATAAATTAGACCAATACGTTGGGATATGCCGCGATGTGCAGGCGCTAGGGTCAAGAACGATGCGGACCGCGGTGATCACGGGCGCCTCGAGCGGCATCGGCGCGGCGACGGCGAGAGTCCTGGCGGGGGAGGGGTACCGGACGATCCTCGGCCGCTCGCCGGCTGGACCGGCTCGAGGCGCTGGCGGCGGAGATCGGCGGCGAGGCGATCGCCCTCGACGTCACCGACCCGGGCTCGGTCGCGGCCCTGGTCGAGCGGGTCGAGAGCTGCGACGTGCTGGTCAACAACGCCGGCGGCGCCCTGGGGCTCGAGCCGATGGCCGATGCCGACGAAGAGAACTGGCTGCGGGATGTACGAGGCGAACGTGATGGGGACGATGCGGATGACCCGCGCCCTGCTGCCGCGGCTGCTCGAGTCCGGCGACGGCCACGTGGTCGGCGTCACCAGCATCGCCGCGATCGAGACCTACCGCGGCGGCGCCGGCTACAACGCCGCCAAGCACGCCCAGCGGGCGACGCTGCGGGTCCTGCGGCTGGAGCTGCTGGGCCAGCCGGTGCGGGTCACCGAGATCGCCCCCGGCATGGTCGAGACCGAGTTCTCGCTGGTCCGCTTCGGCGGCGACGAGGAGGCCGCGCGCCGGGTCTACGAGGGGATGCAGCCGCTGCGGGCCGAGGACGTCGCCGAGTGCATCCGCTGGGCGCTCGCGCAGCCGCCGCACGTCAACGTCGACGAGATCGTCGTCCGCCCGCGCGACCAGGCGACCGCGACCGACGTGCACCGCCGCTGAGCGCCGGGTCGGCTCAGCTGCCGGCGAGGAAGCCCTCGGGCTCCTCGACCACCGTGTTGACCAGCTCGCCGACGCTCTCGATCTCGACCCGCACCGTGTCGCCGACGTGGAGCAGGTTGTCGCGGATCGGCTGGCGGCCGACGCCGACCCCGGCCGGCGTGCCGGTGGCGATCACGTCGCCGGGCTCGAGGGTGAAGGCTTCGGAGAGGTGGGAGACCTGCTGGAAGCAGTCGAAGACCATCTCGGCGGTGCTGGCGTCCTGGCGCAGCTCGTCGTTGACGAAGCAGCGGATCGCGCAGGTCCTGCGGGTCGCCGACCTCATCGGGCGTGACCAGCCAGGGGCCGAGCGGCCCGTGGGTGTCGAAGGACTTGCCGATCGTCATCGTCTGCGCCCGGCCCTGCCAGTCGCGCACGCTGACGTCGTTGGCGCAGGTGTAGCCGGCGATCACCTCGTGGGCGCGCTCGACCGGGACGTGGCGGCAGCGCTTGCCGATCACGATCGCCAGCTCCGCCTCGTAGTCGAGGAAGGTCGAGACCTTCGGCATGTGGACCTCGGCGCCCGGCCCGACCACGCAGGTCACCTGCTTGTTGAAGAAGACCGGGACTTCGGGCGCCTCCATCCCCATCTCGGCGATGTGGTCGGCGTAGTTGAGCGCGATCGCCAGGTACTTGCGCGGCCGCGCCGGGGCCAGCAGGCGCACGTCGGCGAGCGGCAGCCGCGGTGCGCGCGGCAGCGAGCTTCTCGAGGCCGTCCCGTCCCGCCTCGGCCAGCGCCGCGGCCGGTTCGGCGGGGACGCCGGCCGCGGAGAGGTCGACGACCTCGTCGCCCTCGACGATCCCGAGCGCGGGCATTCCGGCGGATGTGGCGAAGCGGCAGAGCTTCATCGCGGCGAACTCTGCCAGATCTCGCTGACTTCGCCTTTTGTAGTCCGCATGCACCCATAAAGGCGAAGTCAGCGTTGGGCGTCAGTCGTTCAGCTCGTCGATCAGCTCGACGACGCGGCGCTCGATCTCGTCGCGGGTGGCGCGGACCTCCTCGAGCGGGCGGCCCTTCGGGTCCTCGCAGCTCCCAGTCGAGGTAGCGCTTGCCGGGGATGTAGGGGCACTCGTCGCCGCAGCCCATCGTCACCACGACGTCGGCCCACTCGGCGTCGGCTCGTGGTCAGCTTGCGGGGGGTGCGGTCGGCGAGGTCGATGCCGAGCTCGCCGCATCGCCTCGACCACCTCGGGGTGGACGCGGTCGCCCGGCGTCGTCCCGGCCGAGCGCGCCTCGTGGTGCCCCGCCGCGGCCCGCGCGAACAGCGCCTCGCTCATCTGCGAGCGCCCGGCGTTGTGCAGGCAGACGAAGAGGACGCGGGCCATCAGGCGGCTTCCTCCGCCGACGGGACGATTTCCGCGGATGTACGGGGTTTTCGTCCCGTCGGCGGGCTGTTCCGCCGCGGACGAGCTGGTAGGCGAGGGCGCCGAGGGCGGCGCCGGCGATCGGGGCGACGATGTAGATCCAGAGGTCGTGCAGTTCGCCGGAGACGAGGGCCGGGCCGATCGAGCGGGCGGGGTTCATCGAGGCGCCGGTGATCGGGCCGCCGAAGAGGGCGTCGAGGCCGACCGTGCCGCCGATCGCGATCGCCGCCCCCGCGCCGACCGCGCGGGTGTCGGTGGCGACGGCCATGATCGTGAACATCAGGAAGGCGGTCAGCACCGCCTCGTAGACGAGGGCGCTGCCGGCGCCGACGCTGGGCAGCGGTCGTGCCGAGAGCGGCCGGCTGGCTCGGCCAGACCGCGAGCAGCAGGGCCGCGGCGGCGATCGCGCCGAGCAGCTGGGCGGCGATGTAGGCGAGCGCCTCGCGGCGCGGGGAAGTGGCGGGTGAGCGCGAAGGCGAGCGTCACCGCCGGGTTGAGGTGGGCGCCGGAGAGGTGGCCGGTCGCGTAGACCATCGCCATGATCACCAGGCCGAAGACGAGCGAGACGCCGACCGCGCCGAGCACGCCGGCGTGGACCGTGTCGGTGACGATCGCCCCGCAGCCGGCGAAGACGAGGGCGAAGGCGCCGAAGCGCCTCGGCGGCGGCGCGGCGGGGGAGGTCGGGGCGCTCGTCCATGCGGCGTCAGCAGCAGGCGGCGGGCGTCGCGTCCGGATCCGCCGGAACGGCGACCCGCGCCGGGGTCGAGAAGACCTCGCGGACCGCGTCGAGCGCCCCGGGCACGAGGCTGAAGTAGCTGTAGGTGCCGCGCGCCTCGCGCTCGATCACGCCGGCCTCGACCAGCTGCTTGAGGTGGTAGCTGACGGTCCCCTGCGAGAGGCCGAGCAGCGGCTGCACCTCGCAGACGCAGACCGGCTCGCCGCCGGCCCGCAGCAGCAGGTTGACGATCCGCAGCCGGTGGCGGTCGGCGAGCGCCTTCAGCACCCGCTCCAGCTCGACCGCCCGCTCGCTCGGAGAGCGAGACCCCGCCAGCGGCGTGCAGCACTCGATCACGGGGAGCTCGGTCACGGGTCGGACCGTAGCACGCTTCATCGATATTCATCGATGAAGTTCAATGAACTGAGCGGATCCACGTCGAGCGATGGCCGCTCCTTCATAGCGCGGTCGATCGCTGACGGTCCTGCACGTCCTCGACGCTATGGAGACCCGATGCGCCGCTTCGCTCGCCGCCGCGCATCTACGTCGGCGGGGTGCTCGGGGCGCTCGCCCGGGTCGGGCTGGCGCAGGCGACCCCGCACGGCCCGGGCGGCTGGCCCTGGGGGACCTTCGCGGTCAACATGGTCGGCGCCCTGCTGCTCGGCTACTTCGTCGCCCGCCTGCGCGACCACCCCGAGGACAGCCTCGCCCACCCGTTCCTCACCACCGGGATCTGCGGCACGCTGACCACCTTCTCCACCCTGCAGCTGGAGCTGTTCGAAATGGTCGACGCCGGTCACCTCGGCCTCGCCGCCGGCTACGTCGGCGCGACCCTCGCCGCCGGCTTCCTCTTCGTCCGCGCCGGGATCGCGCTGGAGCGCCGCCCGCGAAGGTGGCCGGCGTGAGCGCCGCCGGGCTGGGTCGCCGTCGGCCTGCTCGGCGGCGCCGCCGCCGCGGCCCGCTTCCTGATCGACGCGGCCTTCGCCGCCCGCGTCGACCACCCGTTCCCGCTCGGGATCCTCGCGATCAACCTCGCCGGCACGCTGGTGCTCGGCCTCGTCGCCGGCGCCGCGCTCGAGGGCGAGGCGCTGGTGATCGTCGCCGGCGGCGGCGATCGGCTCCTTCACCACCTTCTCCACCTGGATGCTCGACTCGCACCGCCTCGCCGACGCCGGCCACACCCACCTCGTCTGGCTCAACCTCGGCCTCTCGCTGGTCGCCGGCTTCGCCGCGGTCGTCCTCGGCCACTGGCTCGGCGGCGTGCTCTGAGCCGCGCGACTCGCGGCTGACTTCGCCTTTAGCGGCGCATAGCGCTCGACCTAAGACGAAGTCAGCAGAGCCGTCCGCCTGCGCCACTACTTTGGATTTCGATGGAGCAGCAGGCTCTCACCGAGCACACTCATCGCGGCCCGGGTGCCGCTGCGGCGAGCTCGAGGACGGCCAGCGGGTCGGCGGCGTCTACGCGGTCCGCGAGCGCGAGCTGCGGCGCAAGCGCAACGGCGAGCCCTGGCTGCGGCTGAGCCTCGGCGACGCCAGCGGCAGCGGCGAGGCGGTCGCCTGGGAGGACGCCGAGGCGCTCTACGCGCTCGCCGCGCCCGGCACGCCCGTCTTCGTCAGCGGCGTCTTCGAGGTGAGCGAGCGCTGGGGGTCGAAGATCAAGCTCACCGGGCTGCGCGAGGCCGCCGCCGACGAGTACGACGCCGAGGACCTCGCGGCCGAGTCGGAGGTCTCCTTCGAGCGCCTCGAGAGCGACCTGCGCGAGCTGCTCGGCGACCGTCCAGGACCCGCAGCTGCGCGACCTGCTCGACCGCTTCTTCGGCGAGGACTCGCGAGATCTGGGCCCGCTTCCGCGACGCGCCGGCGGCGAAGGTCTACCACCAGGCCTACCGCCACGGCCTGCTCGAGCACACGCGTCTCCGTCGCCCAGGCGGTCAGCGCCGCGGCCGCCTTCTTCCCCGGCATCGACCGCGACGTCGCCGTCACCGGCGCCCTCCTGCACGACATCGGCAAGACCGAGGCCTACAACGACGACCCGCTGGCGATCGACCTCACCGACGCCGGCCGCCTGCAGGGCGAGATCCCGCTCGGCTACTACAAGGTGCGCCGCCAGATCGAGGAGATCCCCGGCTTCGACCCCGCCCTCGCCCAGGCCGTCCTGCACATCATCCTCAGCCACCACGGCTCGCTCGAGCACGGCTCGCCGGTCGTCCCCGCCACCCGCGAGGCCGTCCTCGTCCACATGATCGACAACCTCGGCGGCCGCCTCGGCAGCTTCGACCGCCTCGAGCGCCAGCTCCCCGCCGGCGAGTCCTGGTCGGGCTTCGACCGGGCGCTGTCCGGCTCGGCCTACTTCGGCCAGCGCGCCGCCGCCTGACGCCGCCAGGCGGTGTCCTCGGTCGCTCGCGTGCAGAGCACGCCACGCTCCCTGCGTCCTTGCCTGGCAACGTCAGGCGGCGGCGTCAGAACCGGCGCGTGCAGCGTTCGATCCGCTTCACGTCGCCGTTCGCGCGCTTGATGCAGTGGATCAGCTTCTGCGGGTTGCCGCCGTGTCGCTTGGTCGCCTCGAACGAGCGGTGGACCTCGCGCTTGATCTGCCTGCTGACGCCTTCGAGCGACTTGCCGATCTGGTCGAGGCCGGTCGAGTGGAACGCGTCGTCGGTCGTGTTCAGGACCGGCTTGACGATGAAGAGGTAGCAGAGGAAGAGCACCCCGGCCGTGACCGCAAGCCGGATGATGCCCGAAGTCACGTTGCCGAAGAGGTTGCGCAGGATGTCCATGGGGCTCGGCCGCACACTATCCTGCGATCCGTGGCGAAGGACACCGAGAAGCTGATCCGCCAGCTCTCGCTGATCTCGTTCCTGATGGCTCAGGGGAGGCCGGTCTCGGCCCTGGAGATCAAGCGCGAGGTGGAGGGCTACAGCGACATGAACGACGACGCCTTCGCGCGCCGCTTCTACGCCGACCGCGCCGAGCTGGAGAGCCTCGGCATCCAGCTCGGGGTCGAGAAGCCCGGCGAGGGCTTCTTCGAGGCCGAGCTCTACTCGCTGCCGCCGGAGAACTTCTACCTCGACGCGATCGAGTTCTCCGACGACGAGCTGGCGGCGCTGAGCACGGCGCTCTCGCTGCTCACCGACGGCGACTTCGCCTACGCCGAGCCGCTGCGCCTCGCCCTGCAGCAGGTCGCCTGGGGCCACCCGAACCCGCTCAACGAGGGCGAGCGCGCCCCGGTCGAGATGGCGATGACCGCCTCGCGCCGGCGGCCGCGACCTCTCCCAGCGCCTCTCCAAGATCGAGACCGCGATCTCGCGCCGCAAGACGATCGAGTTCACCTACTACACGATGGAGCGCGACGAGACCGAGAAGCGCAAGGTCGACCCCTTCCACCTCGTCTTCCGCGGCGGCCAGTTCTACTTGATCGGCCACTCGCACGAGCGCGAGGCGGTGCGCGTCTTCCGCCTCTCGCGGATCCAGGGCAAGGTCGGCTACGCCTCCAAGGCCGAGCACGACTTCTCCCCGCCCGAGGACTTCGACCGCCGCGACTACGGCCAGCGCGCCGACTGGCAGCTGGGCGAGATCCGCGGCACCGCGAAGATCTTCGTCCGCGACCGCATCGCCTGGCTGATCGAGCGCGACTTCGGCGCCTACGGCGAGCTGCGCCCGGCGAAGAAGTCCGACGGCGCGCCCGGCAAGGGCTCGGTCTTCGAGACCGACTACGCCTCGCCGCGCGAGCTGATCGCCTGGGTGCTGCGCTGGCGCCAGAACGCCCAGGTGCTGGGGCCCGACGAGCTGCGCGAGGAGGCCGAGAGCCGCCTCGGCCTGCTCCACGACCGCCACCAGCAACGGCTTCGAGCCGGCCGAGATCGTCGACCGGCCGCTGCGCGAGGCGCCGCGGCGCGCGCGCTCCAACGGCCGCGGCGAGGCGGCGATCCGGCCCGAGCGCTTCGCCCGCCTCGTCACCCTCGCCGGCCTGCTGATCGACTCGGCGAAGCAGGCGAGCGGCTCGGCGTCGCCGACCTGCGCCAGCGGCTCGAGCTGACCGGCGAGGAGCTGCAGGAGGACATCGACCTGCTCAACGTCGTCAACTTCGGCGGCGGCACCTACGTCCTCTACGCCGAAATCCAGGGCGACGAGATCGAGGTCGACTCCGAGCCCTACGGCGACAACTTCGCCCGCCCGGCGCGGCTGCTGCCGCTCGAGGCGAAGGCGCTGGTCGCGGCGATCGACCTCTTCGGCGACCACCTGCCGCAGGGCGGCCTGCAGAGCGCCCGCGCCAAGATCGTCAAGGCGCTCGGCCACGACCCCTCCGAGGAGGGGCTGGAGATCGCCGCCGGCAGCGGCGGCGACGCCGAGGTGGCGCGCGTCGTCAACGAGGCGATCGCCGCCAGCCGCGTGCTCGAGCTCCAGTACTACAAGGAGAACGAGGACCAGTTCACCAAGCGCTCGGTCGAGCCCTACCGGCTGGAGAACGGGCGCGAGGGCTGGTACGTCGAGTGCTACGACCTGACCAAAGAGGGCATCCGCCACTTCAAGCTCGACCGGATCAAGGAGGCGACGCTCTCCGAGCAGGCCTTCGAGCCGCGCCCCGAGGTCGAGGAGCTGGCCGGGGTCGAGGGCTGGATGACCCACGGCGAGGTGCCGACCGCCCACGTCGCCCGCGTCTGGGTCTCGCCCGAGCGGGCCCGCTGGCTGCGCGAGGAGCGCACCGTGGTCGAGGAGCTGGCCGACGGCGCCGTCGTCGTCGAGCTCCCCTACGCCGGCACCTCCTGGCTGGTGCGCGAGATCCTGCGCGGCGCCGGCGACCTCGTCGTGCTCGAGCCCGACGACGCCCGCGAGGCGATCGCCAAAGAGGTCGCGGCTGGTGAGTGGTGCGTGAGAGCCCACCCGGTAGGGGTTCCACTTAACTTTTTCGAGCTGCGTCTTTGGCGATTGACAATGGGTGCTCGCGAAAAAGTACAAGACGTTCCACCCCTACCGGGGTGGGCTCTCATATGACCCACGCGCCGGGGCACCCCGAGATCGTGCGGATCGTCGCGCCCAACCCGGGGCCGATGACGCTGGAGGGGACGAACACCTACCTCTACGGGTCCGATCCCTGCGCGGTGATCGATCCGGGGCCCGGACGACGCCGGCCACCTCGATGCGGTGCGCGCGGCCGCGGAGGAGCGGGGCGGGATCGGCCTCGTCCTGCTCACCCACGGCCACGGCGACCACGCCGACGGGGCCGAGCAGCTGGCTGGAGTCGCGATCGCAGCTCGAGGCCGGATCGCCTGCCGTCATCCTGCCCGCGACGGCGAGGAGCACGGCGGCCTGCGCGCGCTCGCCACCCCCGGCCACGCCGCCGACCACGTCTGCCTCCTCACCGCCGACGGGGTCTGCTTCAGCGGCGACCTCGTGCTCGGCGCCGGCTCGACCTTCGTCCCGCCCGACGGCGGCTCGCTCGCCGCCTACATGGACTCGCTGCGGCGGATGCAGGCCGAGCCGATCGAGCTGATCTGCCCCGGCCACGGCCCCTGGATCGAGGACCCGGCGGCGAAGCTGGCCGAGTACGTCGAGCACCGCGAGATGCGCGAGCGCCGCCTGCTCGCCGCCCTGGAGCGCGGCGAGCGCTCCCGCGAGGCCCTCCTCGCCGAGGTCTGGGACGACGTCCCCGCCGAGCTCCGCCCCGCCGCGGCGATGGTGATGGAGGCCCACCTCGACAAGCTCGAGGCCGAAGGCCGCTTCGACGGCACCTCTCGCCCTGACCTGGCTTCCGGTGCGCTTTATGTGGTCATAGACCGCAAAGGCGCACCGGAACGTGGCTGGCCAGCCAGCCAGTAAGCTTGGCCGATGGCGGTGGACGTGCAGCGCGGACGGGACTGATGGTCGGCGCTGGCCGGGACCGGGCTCGCCGCCGCGGCGACGGCCGCCGCCTGGCACTGGCTGGCGCGCCGGCCGTTGCCGAAGCAGAAGGGGACGATCGAGCTCGACGGGCTCGAGGGCCGGTGCGGGTGCGGCGCGACCGCTGGGGCGTGCCGCACGTCGAGGCCGGCAGCGCCGCCGACCTCTGGTTCGCCGAGGGCTTCTGCCACGGCCAGGACCGGCTCTGGCAGCTCGACTTCTACCGCCGCGTCGTCTCCGGCCGCGTCTCCGAGATGGCCGGCGAGGAGGGGCTGCCGATCGACCGGCTGATGCGGACGCTCGGCATCCGCCGCACCGCCGAGCGCGAGGCGGCGACGCTCGACCCCGAGCTGCTCGCCCTGCTCGAACCGCTTCTGCGAGGGGGTCAACGCGGCCGCCGCCGACGCCAAGGCGCTGCCCTTCGAGATGCAGCTGCTGCGCCTCGCCTGGAAGCCCTGGCGGCCGGTCGACATCCTCAGCCTCGGCAAGCTGCTCGCCTTCGGCCTCTCGACCAACTGGGAGCGGGAGCTGCTGCGCGCCGACATGGTGCGCGCGCTCGGCCCCGAGCTGGCCGCCCGGCTCGACCCCGCCTACCCGGCCGACAACCCGATCGTCACCCAGGAAGCCTGGTCGGGCGACGGCCTGGCGATCGTCGAGCAGATCGACGCGGTGCGCCGCTCGATCGGCCTCGCCGCCGAGGCCAGCGGCTCCAACAACTGGGCGGTCTCGGGCAAGCTCAGCGCCAGCGGCAAGCCGCTGATCGCCGGCGACCCGCACCTGCCGCCGAGCATGCCGGGCATCTGGTACCAGGTCGGCCTCAGCCTCGGCGACCGCTTCGTCCGCGGCGCCTCGCTGCCGGGCATGCCCGGCGTCTACATGGGCCAGAACAACGACGTCTGCTGGACCTTCACCAACGTGATGGCCGACGTCCAGGACCTCTTCGTCGAGCGGGTCGAGGGCGACCGCTACCTGTTCGAGGACGAGTGGCGCCCGCTCGAAGTCGTGCGCGAGGAGATCCCGGTCAAGGGCCGCGACGCGCCCGAGGTGCTCGACGTGCGCATCACCCACCACGGGCCGCTGGTCAACGAGGCGCTCGGCGCCGACGAGGCCGAGCCGCTGGCCCTGCGCTGGCAGACGCTCGACCAGCCGACCGCCTTCGAGGGCATGTTCGAGCTGCACGAGATCGCCTCCGGCCCGGAGCTGGTCGCCAAGCTCGAGGGCCACGTCTCGCCCGCCTCGAACCTGATCTGGGCCGACCGCCACGGCTCGATCGGCTACAAGCTGATCGGCCGCCTGCCGCTGCGCAAGGGCGGCTGCCCCGACCTGCCCAAGCCGGGCTGGACGGGCGAGTTCGAGTGGGAGGGGACGATCCCCTACGACGAGCTGCCCGAGAAGGTCGACCCCGAGAGCGGCTTCCTCGTCACCGCCAACAACCGCATCGTCGGCGACGAGTACCCGCACCACATCACCAGCGAGTGGCTCGACGGCTTCCGCGCCGAGCGGATCGAGCAGCTGCTGCGCGCCAGCAGCGAGCACGACATCGAGGGCTTCGAGGCGATGCAGTCCGACAACCTCTCGCTGCCCGGGATCGAGGCGGCGCGGCGGCTGGGCCGGCTGACGCCGCGCGGGCCAGCGCGAGAGCAGCGCGATCGAGCGGCTGCGCAGCTGGGACGGGCGGCTCGACCCCGACTCGATCGCCGGCACGATCTACCAGGCCTTCCTGCTGCGCCTGGCGCGCGAGGTCGCCCGCGCCGCGATCGGCGACCGCGACCTCTGCGAGCGCTGGCTCGACCGCGCCGACAACGGCTTCACCCCGCACGTCACCTCGCCCTGGCGCTGGCACTCGCACCTGATGAAGCTCTGGGAGGAAGGCGACGAGGAGCTGATCGGCCGGCCCTGGGACGACCTCGTGCTGGAAGCGCTCAGCGGCGCCCTCGACGACCTCAGCGACCGCTTCGGCCCCGACCCCGAGGGCTGGCGCTGGGGCCACGTGCACGAGATGGAGTTCCCCCACCCGCTCGGCGAGGCCAACCCGCTGCTGCGCACGCCTGCTCAACCGCAGCCTCAGGGCCGGCGGCGCCCAGGAGACGGTCAGCCAGATCGCCTACGACCCCAACGACCCCTACAAGGCCGTCTGGGCGCCGAGCTGGCGCATGGTCGCCGAACCGACCGCGCCCGAGCGCTCGCGCTGGCAGATGTTCACCGGCCAGTCCGGCCACCCGGCCAGCCCCCACTACGACGACCTCCAGGCCGACTGGCTGGAGGGCCGCACCCAGCCGATGGCCGGCGAGGGTCCCTGGCGCGAGCTGGACCTCGTGCCTGCGAGCCTTTCTAGTTAGGCCCAGCCCGGCAGGGGGTTCCGCTTAACTTTTTCGGTGGGACGGAGATTGCTGGACGCGCGAGCGGGGTCGACGAAAAAGTACAAGACGCTCCACCCCTGCCGGGCTGGGCCTAAGCGGCACTCTTCATGCAGCTCGGCTGGCTTGTGGGCCGAATCGTTTCGGGATTGCAATGGTTGGGACGGGTATGCGCCTGCTCCGTCCAGCATGGCGGCGGTCGTCGTGCTTGCGATCGGCGCGACGCCTGCCGCGGCGAGGACCGTCGACTTCGACGGCCAGGCGGTCGATGTGCCCGCCGGCTGGCCGGTCTACCGCCTGGCCGAGCACCCGCGCATGTGCGTGCGGCTCGACCGGCGCGCGGTCTACCTGGGGACGCCGGGCGCCGGCCAGCGCTGTCCCTCGCACGCGATCGGGCGGCGGCGGGCGATCCTGGTCGACCCCGGCGCCCGGGCGCGTGCCCGGGCGCAGGCGAGTGCCGGCGTCGGTATCCCGGCGTCGGGGACGGCTGGGGCGGAAGACTTCACCGGCCTCGGCTTCGACGCCTGCGCGGCGCCCTCCTCGCGGGCGATGGCGGCCTGGGCCACCTCTCCCTACCGGGCGATCGGCGTCTACATCGGCGGCGCCAACCGCGCCTGCTCGCAGCCCAACCTGACCGACGACCTGGGTGGGCGAACAGGTCGCGGCCGGCTGGCACCTGATCCCGACCTACGTCGGCCTGCAGGCGCCGACCAGCGGCTGCGGCAGCTGCGCCAAGCTCAGCGCGAGCAAAGCGACGCGCACAGGGGACCGAAGCGGCCAGCGACGCGGTCGCCGAAGCGCAGAGCGTCGGCATGGGGCCGGGCAGCCCGATCTACTTCGACATGGAGGCCTACACGCGGACGTCGAGCGCCACCGGGCGACCCTTGCCTTCCTCTCCGCCTGGACCGACCAGCTCCACTCGCTCGGCTACACGTCCGGCGTCTACAGCTCCAGCGCCTCGGGCATCGCCGACCTCGCCCGCGCGATCGGCGAGCGCCTACGCGCTGCCCGACGACATCTGGACCGCGAACTGGAACGGCGCCCGGAACACCCTCGACCCGTACCTCCCGAGCAGCGCCTGGGCCTCGCACCAGCGCATCCACCAGTACCGCGGCGGCCACAACGAGACCTACGGCCTGACGACGATCAACATCGACAACGACTACGTCGACGGCGCGACCGTCGGCGCCCGGACGCGCCCCGCGCTGCCGCCGCTGACGGTCAGGCACGTCAAGCCCGTGGCCGGGACCGTGCAGCGTCTGGGTCCGCTGTGGCTGGCCCGAAGGCGAAACCTGCCCCGGGCAGATCGTCCTTCGCACCCACGCCAGGCTGCCCCTGCGCGCCCGGCCCGGTGTCCGCCAAGCGGATCGTGCGCATCGCCGTCGGCCATCGCACCTTCGCGCTCGCCGGCGGCAAGTCCCACACCTTCCGCATCGCCCTCGACTCGCGCGGCCAGCCGCTGCTGCGCGGACGCGGCCTGCTCAAGGCGCAGCTCCTGGTCGCGATTCCCGAAGCCCGCGCCACCCGCGCGGTTCAGCTCAGGAAGTATTCCGCTGGGTGATCGCACTCCTGGGACGGCCCAACGTAATACGTCCTAGGCGAGCTTGCCAGCGGCGCCGTCCCACGTCTCGTCGGGGCCGGTCACCGCGGTCACCAGCTCGACGATCTGATCCGGCGCCTTGGCCGGGGAGCCGGCGTCGAAGGGCGGTTGCGGGTCGTACTCGATGCCGAGCTGGACGGCCTGGGCGACCTCGGGGCCGACCTCCTGGCCGACCAGGTGCAGCGCCATGTCGATGCCCGGCCGAGACTCCCGCGGCGGTGACGACCTTGCCGTCCTGCACGTAGCGCCCGCCGACCGGGTCGGCGCCGAAGCTCGCGCAGCTGCTCGAGGAAGGCCCAGTGGCTGGTCGCCCGCTTGCCCTCGAGCAGGCCGGCGGCGCCGAGCACCAGCGAGCCGGTGCAGACCGAGGTCGTCCACTTGGTTCCCTCGTCGATCCGGCGCAGCCAGGAGAGCACCGCCTCGTCCTGCATCAGCGGCCGGTTGCCTTCGCCGCCGGGGACGAGGACGATGTCGGCCTCGGAGACGTCGTCGAGCCCGAAGTCGGCGCTGAGCCCGAGCGCGCCGCTGTCGGTGCGCACCGGCCCCTTCTCGGGGCCGACGAACTTGACCTCCCAGCCGGGAACCGAGCGCAGCACCTCGTAGGGGCCGATCGCGTCGAGGGCGGTGAGCTTGTCGAAGATGAGGATCGCGATTTTCATGAGCCGATGATCGCGGCACCCGGCCGCCGATACCAGTGGCAGGAATGCCAACATCCGATAGATTTCTGCCATGCACCGCGTCGTCGCCCTCTGCCTCGACGGGCTCGTCGCCTTCGACCTGACGGCGCCGGCACAGGCCTTCACCTCCGCGTATCGGACTTTGACCCCAGCCGAGGGGGGTGAAGGTCGGATGGGCGCCGAGGGGGGCTCGGCTTTGTACGAGTTCTCGAGCTGCTCGGTCGACGGGGGGGAGGTGCGGACGACGACCGGGTTCGCGGTCAGGCCGCAGCACGGCCTGTCGGCGCTGGAAACTGCCGATACGGTCGTCGTGCCCGCGTACTTCGATGTCTTCTCGCCCCCGTCCGAGATCGCCCTCGGTGCATTGCGGGGGGCGGCGGGACGGGGAGCTCGCGTGCTCTCCGTCTGCACCGGCGCCTTCGCGCTCGCCCACGCCGGCCTGCTCGACGGCCGGCGGGCGACGACCCACTGGGCGTTCGCGGCTGAGCTGGCGAAGCGCTTCCCGGCAATCGACGTCGACCCCGCCGCGCTCTACGTCGACGAAGGCGCCGTGATGACCTCTGCCGGGCTCAGCGCCGGCATCGACCTCTGCCTGCACGCGATCCGCAGGGACTTCGGCATCGCGGTGGGGGAGCGCGTCGCCCGTCACATGGTCGCCGCACCGCACCGCGACGGCGGCCAGGCGCAGTTCATCGAACGGCCCGGCCCGCCCGAGGCCGCCGCGACCTCGCTGGAGGAGACGCGGCGCTGGGCGACCGAGCGTCTCGACAAGCCCCTCGACGTCGCCGCAATGGCTCACCATGCCGGCGTCAGCCCGCGCACCTTCGCCCGCCGCTTCCGCGAGGAGACGGGCGCGACGCCGCTGCAGTGGCTGCTCTCGCAGCGCGTGCACGAGGCCCGCCGCCTGCTCGAGGAGACGGACCTGCCGATCGACGCGGTCGCCTGGCGGGCCGGCTTCGGCACCGCGGCCTCGCTGCGCGACCACTTCCGCCGCGCCACGGCGACCACCCCGACCGCCTATCGCCGCTCCTTCAGGCCGGTCGCGGCGTAGGCCCTAGCCCGGTTGGCCCCAGGTTGCCAGCGGCAGGTTGGCCAGGATGGTCCGGTCGGCCGTGACAAGCGGCACGTCGGCGACGATGGCCTGTGCCGCGATCATTCGATCGAACGGGTCACGCGTCCAAGTGAGCCCGATCGCTGTGTCCGCGAGCTCTGCCAGGGAGACGTCCGCCACCTCCAGCCCGAGACTCTGGCGCAGCGCAGCCAGCATCATCGGCGCGGAGTCTCGCGCCCTGCCGATTTCGTGCATGTAGGCCAGCTCGAGCGAGACCAGTGGCGACACCCGGGGCGAGCGCGGCGCCGATCAGGGTTCGCGCCGGCTCGGGAAGTCGCTCGACAGGCCGGCGTAGAGCCAGAGTGCGACATGGGTGTCAATAAGGATCAGGATTCCACTCCGAGGACCAGTCGATGTGGATCAGCTCGTCGGGATCGCCGACGATTGCGCCCTCGCGGCGGGGCAGCCGGTCCCAGATCGACTGCTCCTTCCTTTGGGGCGATCACCAGGGTCTTGCCGTTGCGCTCGATCTCCAGCGGCTGGCCGGTCTCGA
Source organism: uncultured Solirubrobacterales bacterium (assembly GCA_963812905.1). GTDB lineage: Bacteria > Actinomycetota > Thermoleophilia > Solirubrobacterales > 70-9 > VRUE01. The sequence continues at coordinate 1,228,936 of CAWEWY010000003.1, read as the reverse complement.
GGACCTCGTCCAGCATCCGGTAGATGTTGGCGCGAAGTTTCGAGGCGGTGGTCGGCATGGCGGCCCTTTCAAGTTGCGTACGTACGTTTTTAAGATTGAGCGTACGTACCCTAGCATCGAATGCGGGCGCCGGCCGAAGCTGTGCTTGCATCGCCATGGCAGCGACGCTACAGGTCGATTCCGACGCGTGTGCGCGCAAATCCGCGCGATTCTGGACATCTTCGCCGCCGATCCGGCAGTCTTGCGCGCGCGATGAGCCGCCGGGACCAGATCAAGCTGAGCGAGGCCGAGCTGCTGGAGCTGCTCGAGGGAGAGCGGGTGGCGATCGTCTCCAGCCTCGGGCCGCGCGGCTGGCCGCACTCGATGCCGATGTGGTTCGTGCCGCGCGGAGGGCGAGATCTGGATCTGGACCTACGCGAAATCGCAGAAGGTCCGCAACCTCGAACGCGACCCGCGCGCGACCGTGCTGGTCGAGACCGGCCACGAGTACGGCGAGCTGCGCGGGGCGATGATCGAGGCCGAGGCCGAGATCCACCGCGACTTCGAGACGGTGCTCGGCTTTGCCGAGGAGCTGACGCTGCGCTACGCGGAGGGGATCTCCTCGGTCGAGGGCGACGCCAAGGCGGCGCTGGAGGCGCAGGCCCCGAAGCGGGTCGCGATCCACTTCAAGCCGGTCCGCATCGCCACCTGGGACCACCGCAAGCTGGGCGGGACCTACTGAACCGAGCCCGGTGGTGGATTCGCTACACGCGAGCCGATCCCGTGTTGGTGAGTGATCCACCCGTTACCTTTTCGCACTCGATGAGACGACTCCCGACAGCAGCCGCGATCCTCGTCGCGATCGCCGTGGCCCTGCCCGCCGTCAATGCCGGCGGCCGCCCGGCGAGCCCGCCGCAATCCTTCTTCGGGATCGACCCGCAGACGATGCTGACCGACGTCGATGCCCAGTACCTGCGGGCCGGCCGGATCGGCACCATCCGGGTCCCGGTGCAGTGGTCGGCGGTGCAGGCCTCGCCGAAGGGCGGCTACGACTGGACCGGGATGGACGAAACCATGGAGTTCGCCGCCCGCGCCCACCTCTCCGTTCTGCCCTTCCTCTACGGCACCCCGGCCTGGCTGGCGCACGAACAGACGACGCTGCCGATCGACAGCGGCCGGGCGCGGAAGGCCTGGGTGGCCTTCGTCGAGGCAGCGGTGAAGCGCTACGGGCCCGGAGGCGAATTCTGGGCCGAGCACGCGCCGGGTGTCGCCGCGTCAACTCACCTGCCGGCGATACCGAGCCCGGCGCCGATCCGCGCCTGGCAGGTCTGGAACGAGGCGAACTTCTTCTACTTCGCCTACCCGGTATCTCCGGGGCGCTACGCGCGGCTTCTGAAGCTGACCTACGGGGCGATCAAGTCCACCGATCCCGGCGCGGAGGTGATCCTCTCGGGGCTGTTCGGCAATCCCGATCCAGGGGGAAGCGCGGCATGGATGCCGACGACTTCGTCGAAGCCCTCTACCGCGTGCCGGGGATCAAGCGGTACTTCGACGCGGTCGCCCTGCACCCCTACGCCTTCCACGTGGAAGACCTGGAAGAACTGACCGAGGCGATGCGCACCGTGATGCTCGAAAACCACGATGCCGATGCCGGCCTCTACATCACCGAGATGGGCTGGGGCTCTCAGAACGACCCCAACGTGGTCGCCTTCGAGCAGGGGATCGGCGGCCAGGCGCGCGAACTGCGCAAGGCCTACGCCTACCTGATCGAAAACCGCGCCCGCCTCAACCTCGAGGGCGCCTACTGGTTCTCCTGGAAGGACGTCGCCGGATCCTGCAACTTCTGCGACTCGGTCGGCCTCTTCCGCGCCGGCCCCCGCTTCCACCCCAAGCCGGCCTGGCGCGCGCTCGTTGGCCTCACCGGCGGCCGCGCGCGGCCCTAGCCGCGCCCTCTGCATGACCTGGTCGAAGGCAGGACGGTTTTTCGGGTCCACCTGGGTGCTCGGGACCGTCGTCGCCTTCCTCAGCTGGCCGAGCCACGTCCTCACCCCCGGGGGAGACATCGACACCGCCTGGCAGGTGGCGCTGCAGATGGCCGCGCATCAAGGGCTCGACTTCGGCACCCAGTTCATCCTCAACGGCGGGCCGCTGGAGTTCGTCCTGCACCCGATGGTCCTCTATCCCGGCACCGCCGCGGCCGGCGCGATCTATCTGCTCCTCACCCAGCTCGCGCTTGGCCTGACCCTGGTTTGGACGCTGCGGCGCAGCCTCCCCGTCGTCCTCGCCGCGCCGCTCGCCTACCTGCTCTTGACGCTCGACACCGACCAGTTCGTGCCCGCGCCCGAGCCGATCCTCGCCCTCGTCTTCATCTGGGCGATGGTCTCGATCGCCAAGGACCCGCCGGACTTCGCCCGTCCGCTGCTGCTCGTCGGCGGCGGGATCGCGGGCGCGGCGGCGCTGCTCGTGCAGTTCAGCGATGGCTTCCTCGTCTTCTTCATGTGCGTGGTGGCGGTGCTTGCCCAGCCGCGCGAGCGCGCCCGTGGCGTCGCGGTCTTCTCCGCGGCCTTCCTCGCCAGCTTGGCCGGCTCCTGGTTCGCCACCGGCCAGGGCGTCTCCAACTTCGACGACTACGTCCGCACGGCGTTCGAGGTGCTCTCGGAATGGTCGACCGCGCTCCCCTTCAACGCGCCGGCGGTGAGTTGGGCCCGCCCGTACGCCGCCCTGGCGATCGCCGCCGGCTTCGTGGCCGTCTTCCTCGGCACGCGCGGCCTGCCGCGCCCGCGCCGCGCCGCCGCCTTCCTGATCGTGGCCGCGCTCGCCTTCTCCGCCTGGAAGCACGGCTTCGTGATCGAAACCGCGACATACGCCGCCCTCTTCACCTCGCTGATGCTGCTTGCCCTGGCTCGCCTTCCGCTGGCGTGGGCCCAGCCTCGGCGTGGCGCTCGGGGCGATCGTGTCGCTGGTCGTTCTCTTCTATCCGGTCTCCGGCCATGAGCCCTCCGAGCTGACCCACCCGATCGCCCGCGTCAAGGACGCCGTCGACCAGCTCGAAACGCTGATGCTGCCCGGCCCTCGCGGCGAGGCCCGCGCCGAATCGCGCGAATTCCTGCGGAGCTTCTACCGGTTCGACCCGAAGACCCTGGCCGCGCTGCGCGGCCGGTCGGTCCTCTCCTACCCGTGGGAGACCGCGCCGATCTGGGCCTACGGCCTCGACTGGCATCCGGAGCCGCTCTTCCCGTACCTCGCCTACTCCTCCTATCTCGATCGGCGCGACGCGGAAGCGATCGCCTCGCCGTCGGGCCCGCAGGCGATCCTGCGCCACAGTTCCTGCGGCGCCACCATCTCGGCGAACGACCCGGGCTGCGAGGCGTGGAACGCGGTCGGGCCGACCTTCCTCCCCCATGAGGAGCCCCAGGCCACGATCGCGATGATGTGCAACTTCGAACCGGTCCGCACGACGCCCAAGCTCCAGGTGCTCTACCGGGTGCCGGACCGCTGCGGGCACCCCCGCCTGCTGGCCAAGCGCAGCCTCGGCGACCTCGAAACCTCGAGGATCCCCGCCCCCGGGCCCGGAGAGGTCGTGTACGCGCGGGTCAGCGGGCTGAAGCCAAGCGGCCTGGAGCGGCTGCGGACCTTCCTCTACCGGGCCACCGATCGCTACGAGATCTTCGACGACAGCTACCGCTACCGGGTCGTGCCGGGGACCATGGAAGACGGCATCGTCCTTCGCGTTCCGCCGCGGCTGAACTACCGGCCGCCCTTCCCGGTGACGCCGAACGCTTCGGCGATCTCCTTCGGCACGAATCCCGGGGCAGGGGTGCTCCGATCCCCACTACGAGATCGAATACTTCGCGATGCCGGTGCGAGCGCCCCGCGACCTCGCCCCTCCGCGTCCCGGACCGCGAGACGATGAATATGCTGCTCGCCCGATGACCTCCCTGACTGTGCTGATGCCCGTCTTCAACGAGCTGGAGACGGTCGAGACCGCGATCGAGCGGACCCTTGGCCGCGGAGATGCCGGTGGACGAGCGCGAGCTGATCATCGTCGACGACGGGTCGACGGACGGCACCGCCGAGATCCTCGCCCGCGAGTGGCCGGCCGAGGTTCGGGTGGTCACCCACGCTCACAACATGGGCAAGGGGGCGGCGATCCAGACCGGCCTCGCGCACGCCACCGGCGAGTTCACGACGGTGATGGACGCCGATCTCGAGTACGACCCCGAAGAGATGGCCGACCTGGTCGTGCCGCTCTCCCGCGGCGACACCGACGCCGTCTACGGGGTTCGCAGATTTCAAGCCCAAAACGCTTTCAGCTTCTGGTACGTGGTCGGGAATCGCGGCGTCACCCTTGCCGCCAACCTGCTCTTCAACTGCTGGCTCGGCGACCTGATGACCTGCCACAAGGCGATCCGCACCGACCTCTTCCGCAGCCTTCCCCTGCGCGAGTCGGGTTTCGCGATAGAGGCGGAGATCACCGCGCGCCTGTTGCGGCGCGGGACCCGCATCTTCGAGGTCCCGGTCGCCTACAGCGCGAGGGGCCGAGAGGAAGGGAAGAAGCTCACCGCAGCGGACGGCGTGCGCGTCCTGCGCACGCTGACGCGCTGTCGTTTCGACAGCAACGGCGCCTGAGTAGTCCGTTACATCGGGTCTGGATAGAGTCAGCCTGAATCGGCATGGCAACCCTCTCCCTCGTCATCCCGGCCTACAACGAGCAGGATCGCCTGCCGGCGCTTCTCGACGTGCTCGCCACGAGTGCCGAGGCCGATGTCGCCCGCGGCGGGTTGGAGCTTCTGGAGACGCTGATCGTCGACGACGGCAGCGACGACGGAACCCGTCAGATCCTCGTGGCCGCGGCGCAAGCCGATCCCAAGCTGACGGCGGTGATCGGTCCGGGGGGAAACCGGGGGAAGGGGGCCGCGATTGCGGAGGGCGTCGGCCACGCCAAAGGCGACTACGCGCTGTTTGCCGACACCGACCTCTCCACTCCGCTTAGCGAGCTGTCCAAGCTGACCGCAGCCCTGAGCGACGGCGCCGACATCGCGATCGGCTCGCGGGGCATTCCCGGGGCGGTCGTCGAGCGGGGGCCGGCGCACCGCAAGCTGCTCGGCAAGAGCTTCAACGGGACCGTGCGCCTGCTCACCAGGCTGGACATCCGCGATACCCAGTGCGGCTTCAAGCTGCTGCCGACCGATCTCGCCAAGCAGTTGCTCGGCGAGCAGGTCACCCCCGGCTTCGCCTACGACGTCGAGCTGCTGATGCGGGCCAAGCGCAGCGGCATGCGCATCGCCGAGGTGCCGGTCCTCTACATCCACGACTCCCGCTCGCGGGTGCGCGTCGTCCAGGCCACCGGGCGGATGCTGCGCGACGTCGCCCTGCTCTCCTACCGGCTCCGCGATGCCCCCCGCCAGCCACGGCCGAAGCCCGGTCGCGGCAGTTCCCTAACCGGGCTTCCGGCAGACGATCCCGACTGAGACCCCCGCCGGCAGCCTGACGCCGGCGCGGATCAGGCGCGCCTCGAGGCGCATCGGCAGGGCGAGGGCACCGTCGAGGCTGGCCGGGGTGGCATCGACCTCGGCACCCTTGCGCCCGGTCAGCTTCGAGAGGCCCCGCGCCAGCGCAATCGGGGGCAGCAGGAGCGTGTTGAAGTAAGTGGCGATCCGCGGTTCCCACCCCGCCGCCTCCACTGCCCGGCGCAGCGCCGACCTCGTGTAGCGGCGGTAGTGATGGAGGTTTTCGTCCTCCTCGCTCCACAGCCACATGTACGCCGGGACGGTGAGCAGCAGGGCGGCGTTCGGCGCCGCTGCGCGCCAGAGCTCGCGCAGGGCGATCGCTTCGTCGGGGACGTGCTCGAGCACGTCGGTCGCCGCGATCAGGTCGAAGCTCTCGTCCGCGAAGGGGAGCTCCTCCAGCCCGGCTTGCTCAACCGACTCAAAGCCGCGCTCACGGCAGAACCGCACGGCCTCGAGCGAGGGGTCGATTCCACTCGCCTCGCCGATCCGCGAGTAGCGCTCCAGATTGCCCCCCGTCCCGCAGCCGGCGTCGAGGATGCGGGGCGAAGCCGGCAGGGCGGTTCGGTGGAGCAGGGACTCGACAACGGCCCAGCGCCCGCGGAACCACCAGTGGCGATCCTCCGCTTCGTAGTGCTGGCGGTATGCCGCCTCTCTCATGCGACGCGCCGTCAGGTGGAGCTGCCGGCGAGCTCCTTTTCGACCTGTTCGGACACCCAGGCGTAGGTCTTCTCCAGGCCCTCGCGCAGCGAGATCGAGGGCTCCCAGCCGTAGGTGTCGAGGATCATCGTGTTGTCGCTGTTGCGCCCGCGCACGCCCTGCGGGGCGTCGAGCTTGTAGTGGCGCTCCAGCCTCACCCCGGCGATCTCCTCGACGATGTCGACCAGGCCGTTGATCGTCACCAGCTCGGAGGAGCCGAGGTTGATCGGGTCGACCCGCGGGCCCTGGGCGATCGTCAGCGTCCCCTGCACGCAGTCGTCGATGTACATGAAGCTGCGGGTCTGGTGGCCGTCGCCCCAGATCTCGATCTCGCCAGATCCGCTCCGGGCGGCTTCCGCGACCTTGCGGCAGATCGCCGCCGGCGCCTTCTCGCGGCCGCCGGCCCAGGTCCCCTCCGGCCCGTAGACGTTGTGGTAGCGGGCGACCCTGGTCTCGAAGCCGAAGTCCTCCATGAAGTGGCGGCACATGCGCTCGCTGAACAGCTTCTCCCAGCCGTAGCCGTCCTCGGGCATCGCCGGGTAGGCGTCGGCCTCCCTGAGCGCCGGCACCTCGGGGGCCTGCTGCTTCTCCGCCGCGTACACGCAGGCCGAGGACGAGTAGAAGAAGCGCTCCACGCCGGCGTCGCGGGCCGCGACCAGCATGTGGGTCGAGGGCAGGACCGAGAGCATGCAGAGCGCCTTGTTGCCCTCGATGAAGCCCATCCCGCCCATGTCGGCGGCGAGGTTGTAGACCTCCGCGATCCCCTCGACCGCCTCGGTGCAGGCGTCGAGCAGGGAGACGTCGAGAACCCGGTTGTCGGCGCCGTCGAAGACCTGATGCCACTCCGCGAGCGGCTTGCAGTCGACCGAGCGGACGTCCCGGCCCTGCCGCAGGAGCTCCGCGACGAGGTGGCCCCCGATGAACCCGCCACCACCGGTGACGAGGACGGGCGCGCGGTCTTTCGAGTCCGGCATCCGGGGCATCTTAGGGGGATCGTCAGCGGGATGACTTCGCCTTTTAGCGGCCTATAGCACGCAAAAAGACGAAGTCAGCACCCGGGCGAGACCGCACAGGAGCAATCGATTGCGTGGGGTGACGTGGTTATGATCCCGACCTCCCGCGGGCTGAGGACCGCGCCGGAGCGCGAACCAGCACGAAAGGCAAGGCCGCATGTTGCTCGCCACAATCTTCTTCCTGGCAGCCGTCGCCGTCGCCGTCCGCGGCGGGCGCAACGGCCTGCGCTCACTCGTCGTCCTCGCCGTCGTCCTCGCGCCGCTGCGCGGCGGCCTGCTGGAGGTCGCGGACGATCTCTCCCTCGCCAGCCCGGGGCTGACGGTGAACGCCCTCGTGCCCGCCCTGGTCGCCGCCGTGGCGATCGGCTGCTTCGTGCAGGCGCGCCCGCGGGCTGAGGACTTCCCGCGCCCTCTCCTGATCGGCTGGGCGCTGATCGCCGGGGCGGTCGCGCTGAGCTTCCTGGCCAAGGTCGTCGGCCTGAAGCTGTACGGGATCGGGGTGGCTCAGTACCTTGTCTACCCGACCCTGGCGCTGGCGGTCTGGCCCCTGCTCGAGCCGGGGGACACGCGGCGCCTGACCCGGCTCTTCATCGTCATGGGGTCGGTGGTCGCGCTGACGGTGCTGGCTCAGGCCATGGGAATCGGCGGCTTCATCCAGGCGGCGAGCGCCCAGGTCGACGGCCTCGCGGCGAACCGCTACGCGGGGATCACCGGCAGCTACCTGCACACGTCCGCCTTCCTCGGCACCGTGGCGGTGCTGGCGATGGGGGAGTTCTCGACCATGCGCAGCTGGGGGGCCCGGCTGGGGGGGACCGCCGTGCTCGCCGCGATCCTCAGCGGCGAGGTGCTCACCTTCAGCCGCTCAGGGGTCGTGATCGCGATGATCGGGGTCGATCGCCCTCTTCCTCTTCGCGATGAAGCAGCGACGGGTGAGCTTCGCGGTCCTGGTCGTGCCGGCGATCGCGATCGCGATCGCCGCCGGCGCGATCGGCGGCGTCGCTCCCGGGGCAGCCGGCGCGCGGGTCAGCTCCGGCTTCGACCCGGCAGCGATCCCGGCAACAAGCTGCGCAGCGAATCGTTCGCCAAGGGCTTCAGCGTCTACGGCGAAGCGACGATCGTGCAGAAAGCGATCGGCCGCGGCGCCGCCTCGACCGGCAACGCGCAGCAGCTCGTCGACGATTCCGCGCCCCCGGTCACGGTCGAGAGCTACTACCTGAAGCTCCTGGTCGAGACCGGGGTCGTCGGCCTGATCATGATCGGCGGCTTCCTGATCTGGGCGGGGGTCGCCTTTGCCCTGGCGACCTGGAGGCCGATCGACCCCTGGGCGGCGAGCGTCGCCGCCGCCGGGCTGGGGCTCTCCCTCTACAACGCGATCTACCCTGCGCTGGAAACCCAGATCCTCGCCCTGACCTGGTGGCTGCTCTTGGCCATCTGCCTGAAGAGCGGTGAGAAGGCGAAGCCGATCGCCCTCTGGCGCGCCGGGCGGCCGGCGGCGTCAGCGCCGCCGGAGCGCGAGCGCGTCCTCGTCGGATGAGCCGGGACGGCGAGACCCCCGTCAGGGTCGCCTTCTTCCCGATGCACCCGGTCGACGACCGCGCCAGCGGCACGTTCTGCGTGCTGCCCGCCACCCGCTCGGCCGACCGCGGCGTCACGGGGACGGTCTTCGCGCCGTCGAGCTCGGCGCTGCACGAGTCCTTCTACCGCCGCAAGGCGAGGGGCTGGCACCTCCGCGCCGCGATCTACTGGTACGGAATCGTCTTGCCGCGCCGGCTCGTCCAGATCCTGCAGGCGCGCGAGTACGACGTCGTCTTCGTCCAGCGGTCGATGTTCCGCTGGTCCTCGCCGCCGGTGCTGGAGTGGATCGCCCGCAAGCTGACCGGCCTGCCGATCGCCTACCACCTCGACGACGGCATCTGGCTCGCGGCGCGCCGGGAGTGGTCGGTGCGGCGCTGCCGGATCGCGACCACCGTGGTCACCGGAAACGAGGCGATCGCCGAGTTCGCCAGGGCCGCCGGCGCGCCGGTCACGCACATCGAGTATGCGGTCGACGCCTCCGCCTACCCGGTCAAGCAGCACGGCGAGCACTCGCCGGTCGCGATCGGCTACACCGGGATCGCACCCGACGACCACCTTGCCCCGATCGAAGTCCCGCTGCGCGAAGCCTGCGAGGCGACCGGCGCACGGGTCAAGGTCGTCGGCGGGATGGCGAGGCCGGCGCTGCCGGCCCTCGACGGCCATCTCGATTGGCGTCCCTGGGACCCCGAGGACGAGCACTCCTGGGCGGCGGAATTCGACATCGGGATCATGCCGCTCGCCGACACCGAGATCCACCGCACCAAGGAGCCGCTGAAGATCAAGGAGTACATGGCGGCCGGCCTCCCCCTCGTCATTTCCCCGGTCGGCCACAATCTCAGCGTCGTCAGCGACGGCGCGGAGGCCTTCTTCGCCTCGACACCGGAGGAGTGGAGGGACCGGCTGGAACGGCTCGTCGCCAGCGCCCGGTTGCGCGCCGAGCTGGGGGGGAGGGGCCGGGAGCTGGTGCTCGAGCGATACGACCTGCCGCGCCTGCTCGACGAGCTGGCCGAGCTCTTCCACGACCTCGCGGCCGCCGGCCCCGGGGCGGGGGCGAGCTGACGGGCGTGGAAGGGCCTGGCGAGCAGCTTGGGCGGGACGCCGGGGACGAGGTGCCGGGGCCGCTGGACGCCACGCCGCTGACCGAGGAGCTGGGCGCGGCGGACATACCCGAGGGGGAGCTGGGCACCGAGGCCGCCGCCGGCCCGATGGTGGGCAGCTTTGCCACCACCGGGGCGATCCAGCTGGTCCAGGCCGTGGTCGGCGTCCTGCTGGCGCGCATCCTCGGGCCGTCGGATCGAGGCGAGCTTGCCGCGATCATCCTCTGGCCGACCCTGATGACCACGATCGGCAGCCTCGGGCTCGCCCAAGCGGCCACCTACCACGCCTCGCGCGCCTCGCGCCTGGGCGTGGTCGTCGGCAGCACGCTGGCGATCGTCGCCGTCGACTCGGTGCTGCTGGTGGCGATCGGCTGGGCGATCCTTCCCCTGGCGCTCGGCGGCCACGACTCGGGGGTCGTCCACGAGGCCCAGCTGTTCCTGACCGGGTTCGTGCCCCTCAACCTCCTCGCCGTCTCGATGATGTCGATCCTCAACGGCAGCCATCGCTTCGCCTGGTTTCAGTCGCTGCGGCTGATCATGATCGGCAGCACGGCCGTCGGGATCGGCCTGCTCGCCGCCAGCGGCGAGATGACCGTCTCCTCCGCCGCGGTCGCCTACCTCGCCGGCTTCGCGATCGCGGCCGCCGTGGCGCTGGCGGTCACGGTTCGCTCCGTCGGCGTGGCCGAGGTCGGCTTCAGCCGCGAGACCTCCCGGGACCTGCTCGGGTTCGGCTCCAAGAGCATGCTCAGCCAGAGCATGTGGACCCTCAACGAGCGGGTCGACCAGCTCGTCATTTCGGTCTTCTTCAGCGCCACCAGCCTCGGCCTCTACGTGGTCGCGGTGACGCTCACCTCGCTGACCACCCTGATCGGCTTCTCCTTCGCCCTGGTCGCGCTGCCGATGATCGCGCGGCTGAAGGCGCGGTCCGAGCAGCAGCAGATGGCCCGGCTGATCGTCAGCGCGACGCTCATCTGCGCGACCCTGGTCTCGATCCCGATCTTCGTCTTCGAGCCGACCCTGATCCGGCTGCTCTTCGGCGACTCCTTCGACGGCGCGGCGGGGGTCGGCAGGGTGCTGCTCGTCGCCGGGGTCGTCTTCGGCCTCAACCGGGTCCTCGAGGCGCTGCTGCAGGCGGTCGGCAGGCCGCTCGAGTCGAGCATCGGCGAGGGGGTCGCGCTCGCCGTGACCGCCGGCGGCCTCGCCGCGCTGCTGCCGACCCTGGGGATCATGGGCGCCGGCATAACCTCGCTGCTCGCCTACTCGGCGAGCTCCGCCTTCATGGTCCGGCGTGCCGCGGCCGCGCTCGACGTCCCCTCCCTGAGCCTGCTCAAGCCGGAGCGGGGGATGTTCCAGGGCTTCCGCTCACTGGTTCGCCTCGTGCCCGGTTTTGGCCAGCGTTAGATGGTTGATTCCACGACCCCGCGCACCTGGATGACGCGCATGGCGCTGCGCATCTCTGCGTCCTCGGGCTTGCCTTTGGCGCCGCCAAAGGCTGCACCCTGCGTCCTTGATCTGCTTGGCCGCGCGCGCCCCCAGTCACACGCGGCCGTGGAATCAACCATCTAGCGGCGCGGCGCCGTGGCGCCGCAGCCGGCGGCGCAGGCCGGAGCGCAGCGTTGACTCGACCAGCGCCTCGCTCGGCAGGGCGCGCGCGGGGAGCCCGTTTGCCGCGCGCCATCCCCGTACCCTGCCGAGCGCGCCCTGCGCGGTGCGATCGAGGACGAGCTGGCCGGCGCAGATGGCCGCCTCGCAGAGGAGCGTCCGCACGGCGTTGCCGGGATCGGCCGCGACCCCGTAGCGGCGCAGCATGTAGCCGCGGCTCCAGCCGGTCAGCGCGTACTTGTCGCCGATCCTGCCGCGCAGCGTGGCCGAGTAGAGGTGGCGGCCGGTCGCCCCGGGCGCGAGCGCGCAGGTCGCGCCCGCCGTGCGCAGCCGCAGGCCCAGGTCGAGGTCCTCGTAGTAGGCGAAGATCCGCTCGTCGAAGCCGCCCACCTCCTCGAATGCGGCCCGGCTGTAGAGGGCCGCGCCGCCGGTCGGCGCCAGCGGCGGCGCGGCAGCGAGCGCGGCCTCGACCGGCTCGCCGTGCAGGTAGTCGAACGCCATCAGGGTGTCGCGGGCCGCGACCACGCCGGCCGAGTCGATCAGGTGCGGCGCGTCGTCTTTGGTGAGGACTCCCGCGACCATCTCCGCCCCGCCCGGGGCCGCCAGCATCTCCTCGACGAACCGGGGATCGCAGCGGACGTCGTTGTTGACCAGCAGGATCGGGTCGCCGGGCTGCTCGGCGATCGCCCGGTTCAGGGCGGCGCCGAAACCGTGGTTGCGCTCCAGCGCGACCACCTCGGTCGCCGGGAAGCGCTCGGCGATCATGGCGAGGGAGCCGTCGCTCGACCCGTTGTCGACGACCACCGTCGAGGCCGCCGCCGTCTGCCCCGCCAGCGAGTCGAGCAGGCGGGCCAGGCGCGCAGCGCCGTTCAGGTTGGGGATGTAGACGGTCGGTTGCAGGGCGGGAGAGAGGGGTGGTCTTCGGGGCGGCCGACGATAGCCTTGCGGGCGTGCCAGACCTCAAAGGCCTGATCCTCTCCGGCGGAGCCGGTACGCGGCTGCGCCCGATCACCCACACCTCGGCGAAGCAGCTCGTGCCCGTCGCCAACAAGCCGGTGCTCTTCTACGGGATCGAGGCGCTGGTAGACGCCGGCGTGACCGAGATCGGGATCGTGATCGCGCCGGAGACCGGCGACGAGATCCGCTCCGCAGTGGGGGACGGCTCGGCCTTCGGGGCGGCGGTCACCTACATCGTCCAGGACGAGCCCGCGGGCCTCGCCCACGCGGTGCTCACCGCGGAGGAGTTCGTCGGCGACTCCCCCTTCGTCATGTACCTGGGGGACAACCTGCTGCGCGACGGCCTGCGCGGCCTCGTCGCGGCCTTCCGCGAGACGGGCCCCGACGCCCTCGTCCTGCTGACGCCGGTCGAGAACCCCAGCGACTACGGCGTCGCCGAGCTCAGCGGCGAGCGCATCGTCCGCCTGGTCGAGAAGCCCAAGGATCCGCCGTCGAACCTTGCCCTGGTCGGGGTCTACCTCTTCGGCACGGCGATCTTCGACGCCGCCCGCGCCCTGAAGCCGTCCTGGCGCGGGGAGCTGGAGATCACCGAGGCGATCCAGGGCCTGATCGACGGCGGCAGGCAGGTTCGCTCCGAGGTGGTCAGCGGCTGGTGGAAGGACACCGGCCAGCTCGCCGACATGCTGGAGGCGAACAGGCTCGTCCTCGAGGAGATCGCCGGCCGGGTCGAGGGCGAGGTCGACGAGGCGTCGCGGGTCGAGGGGCGGGTCGTGCTGGAGGCCGGCGCGAGCCTGGTCCGCTCCGTCGTCCGCGGCCCCGCGGCGATCGGCGCCGGCGCCCGCATCGAGGACGCCTACATCGGCCCCTACACCTCGATCGGCGAGGAGGTGCGGATCTGCCGCGCCGAGGTCGAGCACTCGATCGTCCTCGCCGGCTCGGTGGTCGAAGACCTCGGCAACCGCATGGAGGCCAGCCTTCTGGGGCGCAACGTGAAGCTGACCCGCAGCGACGGCGTGCCGCGCACGCTGCGCCTGATGGTCGGCGACAACTCCGAGATCGAGATGACGGGATGAGCGCGCCCGGCGCCCCGGGTGAGATCGTCGACAACCCGGCGCCGCCGGAAACGGCCTGGCGCGACGCCGCGAAGCGGGTCTTCTGGCGCCTCCTGCCGCGCCCCGCATACCAGCGCCTGCTCGCCTACAGCAAGGCGCGGGACTTCGCCAGCGGGCGCTTCCGGGAGCCCGAGCTCGACCTCGTCGCCGCCCTGGTCGAGCCCGGCGACACGGCGGTCGACGTCGGCGCCAACCACGGCATGTGGACCCTGGCGCTCTCGCCCGCGGTCGGCGAGGCGGGGCGCGTTTACTCCTTCGAGCCGGTCCCCTTCACCTTCGGCGTGCTGGGCGCCGTCGTCCGCCGCGGCCGCCTCGCCAACGTGACCCTGGTCAACAAGGGCTGCTCGGACCGGGTGGCGACGATGGAGATGACCGTCCCCCTGCAGAGCTCCGGCTCCAGCGACGACCTTCAGGCCCACCTCGCCCAGAGGGGCGAGGAGGGCGACGGCGATGCCGGCGAGAGCGTCGAGGTCTCCTGCGAGATGACCACGCTCGACTCGGCGCTCGCCGGGGTCGAGGGCGTCTCCCTGCTCAAGCTCGACATCGAGGGAGCCGAGCTGCTCGCCCTGCGCGGGGCCGCGGACCTGATCGCCCGCGAGCGGCCGGCGATCGTCTGCGAGGTCGACGCGGAGTTCCTCGCGGGCTTCGGGCAGGAGCCGCGCGACGTGGTCGAGTTCCTCGGCCAGTGGGGATACGAGGCGCACCGCTACGACGGCGGGGCGCGGCGCCTCGAGCCGGTGGCGGAGCCGGCGCGGATCGGCCACGCGAACGTCGTCTTCCTGACCGGGGGCCAGGGCGAGAAGCTGAGCGGCTTCCGCGCATGAAGGTCCTAATCGCAGGCGCCGCCGGGATGCTCGGCCGCGACGTCGTCCTGGCAGCCGGCAACGCCGGCCACGACGTGGTCGGCTTCGGCCACACCGAGCTCGACGTCGTCGACCAGGGCGCGGTCGTGGCAAAGGTCGGGCTGGAGCGGCCCGACGTGGTGATCAACTGCGCCGCCTGGACCGACGTCGACGGCGCCGAGGAAGCCGAGGAGGCGGCGATGGCCGTCAACGGCAAAGGGGCGGGGAACGCCGCCGCCGCCGCGGCGGAGGTCGGCGCCGGCGTCGTCTACGTCTCCAGCGACTACGTCTTCGACGGCGCCAAGGGCGCGCCGTACGTGGAGACCGACCAGCCGGCGCCGCTCTCCGCCTACGGCCGCACCAAGCTGGCCGGCGAGGAGGCGACGGCGGCCGCCAACAAGCGCCACTTCGTCGTCCGCTCCTCCTGGCTCTTCGGCATCGGCGGCTCCAACTTCGTCGAGACGATGCTGCGCCTCGGCGCCGACCACGGCGAGGTCCTGGTCGTGCGCGACCAGGTCGGCTCGCCCACCTACACCTGGCACCTCGCCTACGGCATCGTCCGCCTGATCGAGGGGATCGAGTTCGGCATCCACCACATGGCCGCCGCCGGCGCCTGCTCCTGGTACGACTTCGCCCGCGAGATCTTCGAGCAGGCCGAGCTCGAGTGCCGGGTGCTCTCGGGGACGACCGAGATGCTGGGACGGCCGGCGCCGCGGCCGCACTACTCGGCCCTCGCCAGCCAGCGCGAGCACGCGATCGAGCTGCCTCCCTGGCGCGACGGCCTCAGCGCCTACCTCTCCCAGCGCGCCAGCGAGCGGGAGATGGCGTAGGGCTTCGAAGAGGCATTTCGACTCATTGCTGCACATACAGAAGTGAAACAAAACTGTGTCAATTCACCAACCCCTCGATTCACACTGATTTTCACTGGTAGCGTCGCCGGCAGGAGGGCGAAGAAGACAGGTGTCTTCAGGTGATTGATACTCACTATGTCCGATAGCCTCGGATCCGGTTCGAGTCCGGCGCCCTCCGCAGAATGTCGCCGGATGGGTTGAGTCTGGGTGGGCCGTGGTAGCCTGGGCCACGGGTATCAATCATCTGCGGGGTAGCTCCCCGCTTCGCCAGACTCGACCCGCTCCGGCGGGTCTTGTCGTTTGAGGAGCTCGGCCCATTCGGGTCGGTCGAGCACCGATCCTTCCTTTGCCCGCTACCCTTCCGCCGCGTGAAGCTCCTCATCACCGGCGCCGCCGGTTTCATCGGCTCCACCTACGTGCGCCTCGTCGGCGGGGATCACGAGGTGCGGGTGCTCGACAAGCTCACCTACGCCGGCCGGCGCGAGAACCTGCCCGAGGGCACCGAGCTGGTGGTCGGGGCGATCGAGGACCCGGCGGTCGTGCGCGAGTCGATGGAGGGTTGCGACGCGGTGGTCAACTTCGCCGCCGAGTCCCACGTCGACCGCTCGATCGACGACCAAGACGCCTTCGCCCGCACCCACGTGATCGGCACCGGGACGCTGCTCGACGCGGCCCGCGAGCTTGGCGTCGGTCGCTACCTGCAGGTCTCCACCGACGAGGTCTACGGCTCGATCGAGTCCGGCTCCTTCACCGAGGCCTCGCCGCTGGACCCCTCTTCGCCCTACTCGGCGACCAAGGCGGCCGGCGACCTGCTCGTCTCCGCTCACTTCCACACCTACGGCACCGAGGCCGTGATCTGCCGCGGATCCAACAACTACGGCCCGCGCCAGTACCCGGAGAAGCTGATCCCGCTGATCGTGCTGAACGCGCTCCACGGCGACTCGCTGCCGGTCTACGGCGACGGCCGCCAGGTGCGCAACTGGCTCTACGTCGAGGACTTCTGCCGCGGCATCCACGCGGTGCTGGAGAAGGGCCGCCCCGGCGAGGCCTACAACGTCGGCGGGCTGGACGAGTGCGAGAACATCGAGGTCGTCAAGCGGGTGATCGAGCTGACCGGCGCCGACGAGTCGCTGATCGAGCACGTCACCGACCGCCCCGGCCACGACCGCCGCTACTCGCTGGGCAGCGACAAGATCCGCGAGCAGCTCGGCTGGGAGGCGCAGGTGCGCTTCGCCGAGGGCCTGGAGAAGACCGTCCAGTGGTACCGCGAGAACGAGGAGTGGTGGGGACCGATCCGCTCCGGCGAGTACCGCGAGTACTACGAACGGCAGTACGGCCGGGCGCTCGGCTGATGCTGAGGCGAGTGCCGACCAAGCTCGACGGGACAGTCCTGCTCGAGCCCGTCGTCCACGGCGACGAGCGCGGCTTCTTCCTGGAGACCTACCGTCGCGACCTCTGGGCCGAGCACGGCGTGGAGGCCGAGTTCGTCCAGCACAACCACTCGCGCTCCGCCAGGGGCACCCTGCGCGGCCTCCACTTCCAGACCGAGCCAGGCCAGGCCAAGCTCATCCGCTGCGCCCGCGGCGAGATCTTCGACGTCGCCGTCGACCTGCGCCGTGACTCCCCCACCTACGGCCAGTGGGAGGGCCACCTCCTCGACGACAAGGCCCACCGCCAGCTCTACGTCCCAGTCGGCTTCGCCCACGGCTTCGCCGTGCTCAGCGAGATCGCCGACGTCACCTACCTCTGCTCCAGCACCTACGACCCGGCCACCGAGTCGGGCATAGCCTGGGACGACCCCGAGGTGGGCATCGAGTGGCCCCTCGGCGACCCCCTGGTCTCCGAGCGCGACCGCGGCGCCCCGACCCTCGCCGAAGTCGCCGAGACCCTGCCGTTCTAGGGGAGCAGACGAGGCGCGGGGCTTCGCAGGCTCGCGCCGGCCAACTCACGGCGCCTTTTCCGGTGCATTCGCACGCACCTAAATTCTTGGGATTGCGCTTCCCCCAGGTTTAGGGATAGGGTTCTCGACCAATCAGCAGTCGAACAACCTTGAGCATCAAGGGAGGAGCCAGGTACATGAGGTTCGCCGGGTCGAGGGGGAAGCGCGCACGCTGGCTTGCGCTGTTCACGACCCTGCTCCTGGGCATCTCCGCGATCCCGGTCCTCGCCGATGCCCCGCCGAGCGAACCCCCCGTCGAAGAACCCACGTCGCCGGATGCCGAAGCGCAGGCGCTCCCGGATGGCTCCGACGTCGGCGAAGCCCTTCGGGAAGCCGAAAAACGGGAAGAAGAAGAACAGCTCTGGCTCGAAAGCGATGAAGCCGAACGGGAACGAGAAGAATCCCAAGACGCCTACGCCGAAGCATCTCCCTCCGAAGCCGCCGAACTGCTCGAAGCGAGCTTTGCGGACCCGCTCGCGATGCTGGAACAGGACCCGGCGCGAGCGCTCACCGACGCCGAAATCGATCAGTTCCTGAGCCTCACCGCCGCCCGCATCACGGTTGGCGGTGAAACGATGCTGATGGAAGGCTCGATTCCGCTGCGGGTCCCCGACGAAAGTGGCGATCTGAGCAAGGTGAGCCTCGACCTGGTCGAATCCGAAGGCGGGTTCGTCCCGGAGAACCCGCTCGTCGACGTCACCCTGCCCCGTCAGGCATCTGAGGGGATCGCGGTGGGAGACAGCGGACTGACGGTTGCCCCCGAACAATCCGCAGGCGACAGCGTTGCCCGTCGTTTCGGCGACAAGGACCTGCTCTACCCGGAAACGCAGACTGACACCAGCCTGCTCGCCTCGCCGATCTCAGACGGAGTCGAGCTCTTCTCCGAGCTCCTCTCCGAAGAAAGCCCCGAAGAGCTTCGCTTCGACCTGAGCCTGCCCGAAGGCGCGGGGCTTCACCCCGATGGACGGGGCGGCGCCGAAGTCAGCGAAAGGGAGCAGCAGATCGCGGCGATCCCGGCCCCCACCGCGATCGACGCCCAGGGGGCCGATATCCCGGTCCAGATGCACGTCGAAGGCGACTCGCTCGTTCTTCACATCGCCCACCGCGGCATGGACGTCGCCTACCCGCTGCTCGTGGATCCCGCGATCAGCGACTCGTGGTACGGCGCCGGCAACTGGCTTTCGGGTGCGAACCTCGCCGCCTTGACCGACGGCACCTGGATCTTCAAATCAAGCGACTGGGCCCGCTTCGGGTACTCCACCGGATCGCCCGCCAAAGGCCTGGTCGGCGGCTCCGAAAAGGGCCTGTTCGCTCGGGCAAATGGCACCTCGAGCACTCAGCCCGCCGAACATTTCGCCCAGTGGAGCTACACCGTGCCGGGCACGACAACCTGGATCTCGGCGGCCGGCGTCAACCCGTTCTGGCGCTTCAACTACGGCTGCTCTGCCTCCAGCTACCCCGAGCCCCACGACTTCGACGGTCTCTGGAGCCCAACTTGGAGCCCCCAGTATGGCTGGATCTCCTTCCAGAGCGAAGCGGCCAAATCCGAACAGGCGATCGCCGAACCGCCGAAAGACTGGCGGGAAAAGACCGCCCAGGTCTTCATCCTCGGCCTCGGCACCGGCAGCTCGAGCACCCCCGCGAACCCCTGCACCCGCGATCTCTACGCCGGCGGCGCCTATGTCTGGATGAGCGACCCGGAGCCGCCGACGCTCACTCAGCCCACCGGCATCCCGACCGGCTGGATCAGCGGCAAAACGCAGTTCACGATCAAAGCCTCGGCAAGCGATCCCGGCCTCGGCGTCCAGAACGTCACGATCGCTCCCTCAGGTGTAGAAATCATCCCGGAACAGCTCAAATGCACAGGCCTCGCCGCCAACCGCTGTCCGCCCGCTCACAACGCCGAATTCAAACTCAACGGGCTCCCCTTCGCAGAAGGTCAGCGCACCGCGACCATCTCCGCAACCGATGCGCTCGGCCAGGCCTCGAACACATACAGCTTTGAAACCTGGGTTGACCGCACCGCACCCGAAGTCACCCTCAGCGGCCAGCTGGCCAATGCCACCGACGAGGACGAAGGCGACGTCAAAGACCCCGAAAAATGGGACGAGCTGAAACTGCCCGTCTACAAACTGACTACCGAAGCCAAAGACGGCAGCACCTCGAAAGCGATCCTGAAGCGATCCGGCATGAAGAGCCTCGGGATCTTCCTCGACTCAAAAGAAGCCCCCGAGCAGTCCTGGTCGCAGGAATGCCCCCTGAGCAGCTGCAAAATGACGAAGTCCTACAGCTTGAAGCTGACCGGGCTCTCCACCGGCAAGCACACGCTGAAGGTCCGTGCCGAAGACCAGCTCGGCCAGGTCAGCGAACGAAACATCGAGTTCGAATACGTCCCGGCGACGGGGATCACTGACGACTACGTGATGCAGCGCTTCCCCTTGCCCGACGGACAGGGCAACGAAGCCGAAGAAGAGTTCCCCGACCGCCCCGAACTCGCCGTCAACGTGATGAACGGCAACCTCGTCTACCGCGAGAAAGACGTCGAGGTCAACGGCCCCGCGGTCGACCTCGAAGTCGAACGCTTCTACAACTCCCAGCTGCCCGAAGACGAAAACACCGAATGGGGCGATGGCTGGACGCTGGGCCAGACGCCCGAGCTCGAACCGAAAGAGCCCGAAGGCTCCCAGCCCCCCGAAGACGCCAAGCTGGTCGCCAAGTCGGGCCTGCTGGCCTCCAGGGTGGCGCTGCCGACCACGACCGGCGGCAGTCACTTCGATTCGAGCCTCCAGGCGGTCATGACGAAGACCAGCAGCGGCTACAAGCTGACAGACCGAAGCGGCGCAACCGAAGCGGCGACGGTCTTCGACGAAGGCGGCAAGACGCAGGAGGTGCGCACCCCGGGCTTCGCCAGGGTCGACTACGAATACGAAGGCGGCGAGCTGTCCGAAATCGCGGTCACGGACCCCGGGGCCGCCGCCGATCCTTCCGGAGGCGAAGAGGAAGAACCCGAATACGCCCTGCCCACCCCCGTCTATCGCAGCGCCTTCGGATCCTCTGGCCCCGGCCAGCTGCAAAGCCCCGGAGACGTGGCCCTGGATGCAGCCGGCAACGCCTGGGTTGCCGACAAGGGCCACAACCGGATTGAGGAGTTCGACCCCGAAGGCAAATACATCACCGGGTTCGGCGAATACGGCGAAGGCAAAGGGCAGCTCTCCCGCCCCGCCTCCTTGGCGATCGACGCCGAAGGCAGCATCTGGGTGGCCGACGCCGACAACAACCGGGTCGAGGAGTTTTCGGAAAGCGGCAAATATCTGAGCGCCTTCGGCGGCTCCGGCGAAGGCAATGGTGAGTTCAACGGTCCCGAAGGCATTGCGATCGACCCGACGAGCGGTGATATCTGGGTCTCGGACACCTACAACGGCCGCGTCCAGCGCTTCGACGAAGACGGTAAATTCATCGAAGTCGTCGGCTCATACGGCAGTGGCGAAGGCGAGATCGGCGAAGCCACCGGCATCGACGTCGGCCCCGGCGGCGACGTCTGGATCGCCGACTGGCTCAACAACCGGGTTGAGGTCTTCGACGAGTCCGGGAACTTCGTGCGCCAGTTCGGTTCCGAAGGGACTGGAAACGGTGAATTCCAAAGGCCCGACGCAATCGACGTCGATGCCCAGGGCAACGTCTGGGTAGGCGACCAGAACAACGGTCGCGTCCAGCGCTTCGATCAAAACGGCGAGTACGTCGACCAGTTCGGCTCCAAAGGATCTGGCCCGGGACAGTTCAGCTTCGCCTACCCGATGGGCATAGCCACCGATGAGAAGGGTGGCCTTTGGATCTCCGACGTCAATAACAACCGGATCCAGCACTGGGAAGCGCCGATCGCCGAGTCAGGCGAAGCGGCCTCCGAAGAAAACGACCCCTCCGTCGAAGTCGACACCTCAGGCGGCCTCGTCACGGCCATCGAAGGCAAAGAGGCAGGCACGCAGACCTACAAATACAGCGGCGACCTGCCAATCGCCAACAAAGGCCCCGAAGGCGAAACCAAATACGAATACGACGCCGAAGGGCGCCTGAAGAAAGTCACCCTGCCCAACGGCACCGTCGGCAAAGCCACCTACAACGCCACCTACGGTCGGGTCGCCAGCGTGACCGTGGACCCGGCCGGCTCCGCACCGTCCAAGATCACCCACTTCGCTTACACCCTGGAACCCCGTCGCACAACGGTCACCCCACCCGATGGGCCGGTCGTCACCTACGACATAGGCGAAGACGGCTCGGTGGTGAAATGGTGGAACGCCGTCGAACCTCCCAAATTCGAAGACCTCTCCGGAGGCCTCTACTTCGAAAAGGAAACCGAAAAACCGATCTCAGCCGGCGATAAGACGCTTCACATCCTGGCCCACTCGAACGAGGGCATAGCTTCGATCCAGGTCATCGCCAACGGCACCGACTTGGTCGATGAAGAAACCTGCGAGCAGGATTACGAAAACCTGGAAACCGAGTGCCAGTATGTGGCTGACGACTGGGTGATGAACACCAACAACTTCCCACCCGGAATTCTCAACCTCGAAGTCGTCATCACCGACCGAGTAGAACAGACAGAACATACGGCTGCCGAAAGGTTCTGGGTCAATATCCCCGAGCCACCGCCTCCACCGCCTCCCGGGGCGCCGGTTCCGCCCGCATACGAAGACGTCCTGCGTTTTCGCGAAGAATTTGGCCTAGACGTCGTTGATCCCGTGAGCAGTGAGGCTGAGCTCAACGAACGGATCTTCGACCTGATCGGTGCTTGGTGGAGCGGTGATTCAATAGCTCGCAGCACCGCCGAAAACTGGGGAGTTCCGCTGCGGACGAAGGACATTGAAGAGCTTGAATATCGCGATCGATACCTTGCCCACAACGTACCTCTTGTTGAAGAATGGGCAGAAGCGCATAGTGCAAGTACATATGCTGGTTATTACATGGACCACCGTCAGGGCGGGATCATGCACGTAGGCTTCACTCAGAATCAGGAAAGTCGCTTGGTTGAACTCAAGCAGCAACTGGATCTGATGGCATCAGACAGGCTAGGTATCTATCCGGTGACGCCAACAATTTCCCGCCTCTCCCTCCAGGCGACTCAGGAAGCCGTTGAAAGTGCCTTGGAAACCAACAAAACGCTGGATAGCCTAATTACCGAGGTTGGGCTAGATGAAACATCAAATCTAGTTCAGATTGGTGCGACAGATGTGGGCCAGGGCCAAACAATTCTAAGCTCGGTCCTTGGCTCCAATGCGCCAGTATCTGTTACCTACGAAGCCGAAGGCGAATCATTCGCTGGCCGCCACCATACTTCAGGAAGAATCGTGGCAGGAGATAGAATCCTTAACGAAGAACCCAAGGGTTGCACTGCCGGATTCGGAACGTGGGAAGCGCGCACACAGAAATCGACCGGTGAACTTGTCGTGGCCAAGTTTCTACTTACCGCTGGGCATTGTGCACATATCGCTGAAAAAATAGAACGGTCACCTTACCCTGGTTTTGGTCACAAAAGTGAATGGAAGACTATTGGAAAGGTTGCTCGAACGGGGGAGCCAGTAGGAGGGCAGCATTACGAAACCGACGCGTCGGCTGTCAGGCTTGAAGCATCTAGTTTGGTTCCACTGGCGATTTATCGCAACGGCGAAGCACCGCGTCCTGTTGATCCAGCGGGTACGGCTAAGCACGGAGAAATTCTGTGTTTCTCTGGGCAAGCAACCGACGCAGTGAAGTGTGGTGAAATGGTTGGTGTACGCTATCGTCGGTTTGTCGATCCCGGTCGTCACCTGTTCATTATTGTGCGTTTCGCAGGCCTTCCCGGTGACAGCGGCGCACCAGTGTGGAATCCCGTAACTGGTACATCGATTGGAATAGTGTCTGGCGGTCCTCATGATGGCAGAGTAAAGGACTGGGTTACACCGCTAGTTGTGCCGCGCGGCTTTTCTGGAGAAGATGCAGAAAAGGTTCCCGGAGCCTTGCAGGCTCCGGGAATGGGCGCCCTTAGTGTGCTCGAAGGTCAGTGAGAGCACTCATGTCACGAATATGGATCGGAGACAAGGGACAGATCCAGATAGGACCATGGTTTGGGCTGAGGGTGAGGTGGCGAGCGTGTATTGCATTCACTGGTGTAATGGCATTGGTAGGGGTAGCGAGTTGCGGCTCGTCAATAGAAAGTACTTCCCAGACTACAGTTCATGTTCGGGCCGTGAGATGGCATATTGTGTCGCACCCAGGAGAGCGGACGATCAAGCTTGAGGCAGATATCGGCATCTGCGTGAATTCGATGCCAAATCCGCGAATTCAGCGAATTGACAAGCTAGAACGGAGACACTCGACGACTATCACTATGTACGTGCGGTTCGTACAGCACGGCACGGCTTGTGCCGGTGCAGAAATTGGTTTGTTCAGGCGAGTCAGGCTGCGGCACCGAGTTAAAGGCCAGGTGCTTTTCGACGGGAGCACATCGCCCCCGCTACGACGCTGGCCCGTAGTTGGCTGATTTAGATAGAACCGCGCAGGAAGGTCACGCGCGTAGGGCTCCCGGGGCTGACGCTCGACGGCCGCCTCGCGAAGGCCACAGGCGTTTCCGCGCAGATCGAAGTGCTGACTCGAGGGTTAAATCGTCTTCGATGGCATGCCAAGCTCGCATGCAGTATCTATCGCCAGAGAAGCGAAAGCCGCTTGCGCTTCGTACTGGGGGTCATTCCATAGACACGGTATTCAACGCTGATCGTGATCATAGCCTTGCCTTTTTGCAGAACCTTTCGGCGAAGCCGACTACCTGCTGCGTCGGTGCTTGGCCAAAACCTCAGCCACTTTCGCCCCCCGCTTGGCACGCGGCCGTTCGAATAGCTTTGAATGATTTCCCAAGCAACGCCTGGGGGGAGTCGATACGGAGGAAGCCTGACTCTGGAATGTTAACTGCAATGAACGTAAACCACTTTTGCACACTGTGTCTAACTCTTCCAAAGCTGAAGCTGCTCAGTGGCGGAGGAGGGGGTGGTGGAAATGATCGCTCGTCCACTGCGATGCCGCAGGGGAATTTTAGATCCGGGATGAAACTCCGATCTATATTGGAACCGTCTAGATTTGCACGGCCAATCAGCCCAGGTTCCGTGACTGTTTGTTGAGTCCAATAGATGTTGCCATTCTCAATGGCGAGCCCACATGGTCGGTTGAGGCCGGTTATGAATTTAGGATTCACATCTGAACCATCTAGGTTGGCCCTTCCAATCCTGGTTTCCAGATCCGCCCAGAAAATGTGAGACCCATCGATGGCTATTCCGCAGCCTCCGACTTTGGGGATAAAGGGTTGGGTAATATTTTGGCCAAAGATATCTGCACGGTCCAGCGAATCGCGATTCCAAAAGATATTCGAGGTGTTACTGGCGATGCCGCACGGAACGTTGTAGCCCGTATCAATGAAACTCTGATCCACGTCGGTGCCGTCGATATTGGCTCTGCCTAGCGCCATTTCGTAGCTATTGGCCCAGTAGATATGTGATTCGTTTATCGCCACTCCACATGGCTCATTGGCGCCAGAGATAAACGCATAATTAGGATCTGTTCCATCGAGGTTCGCACGGCCGATTGTGCCGAGAGATGGATCCGCCCAGTAAATATGAGACGCATCAACAGCAACCCCGCCACAGACAATGTCTAGACCTGGTCCTTGGGGGAGTGAAAGGAGGCTGGGATTAAAGTTCGTCCCTCTATGTTGACTCTGCCGACCGTATCTCCATTGGTCCAGTAGATCGCTGCTCTCGCGTGGTCTATAGACAGAAAAAGAAGGCCGAGCAAAATCGCCAGCGCTGCAAGCGCGGTTGCTATCCGATTTCGCTGGGCTTGAAGGCGCAGCCCATCCTGAGGCAGCATGATGGACATCATAGTGTCATCCAATCCGGGGTTCGAACCGCACTCTCAGCCGGGAAGCGGGCAGACCGTCAGCGGCACCGTTTCGCTCGCCCAGAGTTCCCAGGGCAGCTTGGCGCGGTCGGCCGGGATGCGAAGCTCGGCCGGCCGGCTTGCCGTCAGGTTGCCGATCGGGACGACAGCCCGGTCGGCGAAGCGCCGCAGGGCGATCGGCGTGTCCCCGCCGGCGCGGAGCACGGCGCCTCCCCTCGGCAGTTCGAGCAGCTCCCCGACGGGGCGGGGGGCGAGGTGCCTGCAGCCGCGATTTGCCGGATCGGCCGCCCGGGCGAGATGGAGGTGCAGCATCCGCGCCGCCACAACGTCGGTCCCGTGGCGGACTTCTTCGCTCTGTTCCATCAGCTCCGGCAGCGAGTAGGCGAAGGAGCCATGGCGTTCGGTCAGTTCCAGGTGCTGGCCGACACTGAAGTTGAGGACGCCCGCCGTGGCTACGTTGGGTGTCGCGGCGACCGGGTCGAAGGCCGGGTCGGCGTTGGCGCCCGCAAGCTCCATCGCGGTCGTGTAGGCACGGCCGCGGGTCGAGTGGTAGACGATCCCGTCGCGGCCTTCCCGGAACCTGGGCAGGTTGCCGACGATCCCGGCGGCGGCCAGGGCGAGCACGATGGCGACGCCGATGCGGCTCAGCCGCGCACCCCGCGCCGCCTCGACGACCACGAGCAGCAGCACCACGGCGCCGGAGTAGAGGTAGCGGTTTTCGCCGGGCGTGCGGCCCTGGGTGACGACGAGCCCCTGCAGGGTCCAGAGGACGACCAGGACCGTGAGCGTCGACCACAGCGTCGGGGGGAAGGATCCCCGCCGGTACAGGTGCCTCGCCGCGTAGACGATGACCGCCACCTCGAGGGTCGCGAAGACCACCGCCGCGGTGGCCTCTTCGAGGCTGAAGCCCTGAATCGTCAGCGAAGTCGCCGGGCCCGGCCCGACGATCGACTCGCGACCGAAGAGGGAGGTCGCGGTGGCGGCGAGCGCATCGACGAAGTAGAGGGGCAGGGTCGGCAGGTTGGAGATTTCCGGGGAGCCGCCGGTGCCGAACTGCAGCGCCCAGATGCGCACCCCGACGTAGAAGGCGAGGGGGACGAGGAAGACGTAGGCGCGCCGGGCGCGGCCGCTGTCGAGGAGGATCGCCACGGTGACCCCGGCGAGGAAGGCGAGGCCGGAGGAGTAGGACGCCACCGAGAGGGTGAGCAGCGCCGCGGCGGCGATGTCCCAGGCGCGTTTGTCGTTCTCGACCGCGATCAGGGCGGCGAGGCCGGCGCTGATCGAGTAGATCAGCTGCACGCCGATCAGCGGCTGCAGGATGATGCTCGTCGCCGTGCCGAAGAAGAGCGGCATCATCGCCGGCGCGAGGGCCAGGATGGGCCCGATCCGGCGCCGCGAGAAGACGTAGACGAGCCAGCTGCAGGCGAGGACGCCGACGATCTCGGCGAGCTTGTAGGGCAGGAAGGCGACGCCCCAGAGCGCCAGGAACGCCTTGAAGAGGAGCAGCGGGGCCACCATCAGGTGCTGGTTGATCGGGTGCAGCGCGTCGAGGAAGCTGCCCGTGCCCGAGATGTAGATCCAGCTCCACTCGTCGCTGGCGAAGAGGGCGCCGCGCTCCAGCCAGAGGAGCAGGGCGGCGGAAGCGACCATCGCTAGAATCAGCGCCGCAAGGCCGACGCGCTCGGAGTCGAGCCGGTCGAGTCGCTTGACTGCCGTGCGCCAGGTATCGGCTCCCGCGCCGTCCATCGGCGAAGCAGTCTATCCACGCCCATGCCGACAACGGTCATCTTCAGCAATGTGCGCGCCGACCACCTGGTGCAGCGGCATCACTACGTCGCGCGCTGGCTGGCCGAGAGCGGCCGGACGATCTGGTTCGACACGCTCGGGTCGAGGAACCCGCGCCCTTCGGACCTGCGGCGGATCGGCGGCGAGCGGGCGGGGCAGGACCCGGCCGAGCTGCTGCCGGGCGTCGAGATCGTCAAGCCGCGCTTCGTGCCGGTCTTCGGCGCGCCCTTCTACGCGCTCAACCGGCGCCTGCTCGAAAGGCAGCTGGACGACCTCGGCGTCGACCCGGGCGACTCCACCGCCTGGGTCTACCTTCCCCACCCGGTCGTCCTCGGCCTGCTGAAGCGCCAGGGTTGGGGGCGCGTCGTCTTCGACCTCTGCGACGACATCGACGACATGGAGGTCCATTCCGCCCTGCGCGAGGGCGAGGCCGGCCTGCTGCGCGAAGCCGACGTCGTCTTCGCCACCGCCGAGGCGCTGGTCGAGAAGGCGCGCCGGGTGCGGGGCGGCGAGGTGCACTACGTCCCCAACGGGGTCGACGGCGCCCGCTTCGGCGGGGACATCCAGCCGCCGGGAAAGCTGCGCCGGGTGCTCTACGTCGGCGCAATCTACGAGTGGCTCGACGAAGACCTGATCGCCGAGGTCGCCGCCGCCCGGCCCGAGCTCGAGTTCAGGATCGTCGGCCCGGTGCGCCGGCCCCTGCCCCGCCTCTCGCGGATGGACAACGTCTCGATCCCCGGCCCGGTCGCCGCCGCCGACGTCCCGGCGGAGATCGCCGCGGCGCAGCTCTGCATGATCCCCTTCCGCCCTGGCCCGCTGACCGAGGCCACCGACCCGCTGAAGCTCTATGAGGCCCTGATCGCCGGCCGCCCGGTGCTGGCGACGGCGCTGCACCAGGGCGAGCGCTTCGCCCCGGCGGTCCGGCTCGAGCAGACGCCGGCCGGCTGGCTGCAGGCGCTCGCCGATCTCGACAGCGGCGCCTGGTCCGTCGACGCCGCGGCGCTTCGCGAGCGGGTCGCCCGCGAGGAGGACTGGCGCGAGCGGTTCGCGCGCATGGATCGCGCCCTCGCCGTCGAAACGGTCTCGGCATGAGGATCGGAATCGTCCTCGGGACGCGCCCGGAGATCATCAAGCTGGCCCCCGTGATCGAGGAGGTCGACGCCCGCGGGCTCGACCGCTTCCTGATCCACACCAACCAGCACTACGACTGGGAGATGGACGCGCAGTTCTTTGAGGAGATGGAGCTGCCGCCGCCCGACCTCAACCTGGACGTCGGCTCGGGCGCCCACGGCGAGCAGACGGCGAAGATGCTCGCCGCGATCGAGGCCGCGATCGAGGAGCGGGAGCTCACCCACCTGATCGTCCAGGGCGACACCAACTCGGGCCTGGCCGGGGCGCTGGCAGCCGCCAAGCTGCTGCGCCGGGTGGCGCACGTCGAGGCCGGGCTG
The DNA here is from genome assembly GCA_963812905.1 of uncultured Solirubrobacterales bacterium. Taxonomy (GTDB): domain Bacteria; phylum Actinomycetota; class Thermoleophilia; order Solirubrobacterales; family 70-9; genus VRUE01. Next base: position 1,200,610 of record CAWEWY010000003.1, on the reverse strand, counting down.
CGCAGCTACGACATGCGCATGCCCGAGGAGCTCAACCGGCGCCTGATCGACCACATCTCCACCGACCTCTTCCCGCCGACCCCGACCGCCCACGCGGTGCTGCGGGCCGAGTCGGTCCCGGGCCTGGTCCACGAGCCGAGCGGCAACACGGTCGTCGACGCGGTGATCCGCTACGCGCCCCGCCGCGCGGTCCCGATCGGGGAGCGCGACCCGGCGATCCTGATGACCCTGCACCGCCCCGAGAACGTCGACCGCGAGCCGATCCTGCGGGCGATCCTCGGCGCCGTCGGCGAGGTGGCCGCGGCGCACGACCTCGACGTCGTCTTCCCGGCCCACCCGCGCACGCGGGAGCGGCTGGAGCGGTTCGGGATCCCCCTGCCGCCGCGGGTCGAGTTCGCGCCGCTGAAGTCGTTCAGGGAGCTGCTCGGCCTGCAGGCGAGCGCCCGGCTCGTGATGACGGACTCGGGCGGCCTGCAGGAGGAGTCATGTGTGCTCGGCACGCCCTGCGTCGTCCTGCGCACCCACACCGACCGCCCCGAGACCGAAGCGGTCGGCGCCAGCCGCCTCGGCGGGGTCGAGCGCGAGGGGATAGTCGCCGCGGCCGAGGCGATGCTCGCGCTCGGCAGCGTCGATTGGGCCCAGCCCTTCGGCGAGGGGACGTCCAGCCGCAGCATCGTCGACGCCCTCGCCGCCCCGGACCCCGAGCCGGCGCCGGCCGCCTCAGGCTGAGCTGCGGCCGCGCTGGGCCGCGGTGATGCCGAGGCTGACCGCGAGCTTCGCCCAGATCCCCGCGTAGACCGCCATGTTGAGGAGCGGGTTGTGCTCGGGGGCGTCGAAGCGCCGGTAGAAGCGCCCCATGCCGCGGTGGAAGGCGATCTCCTGTTTGGCGGCGCGGCGCTTGCCGCTGGAGCCGCCCTTGACGTGGAGCGCCACCCCGGCCGGCTCGTAGAAGACCTTCCAGCCCGCCTGCCAGAAGCGCCGGCACCAGTCGAGGTCCTCCATGTAGAGCCAGTAGCCCTCGTCGAGCAGGCCGACCTCGCGCACCGCCTCCGCCCGGCAGAGCATGAAGGCGCCGTTGACGGCGTCGACCTCGCCGGGCTCGTCGTCGCCGAGGTGGGTCGCCCGGTACTGGCTGAGGGCGCCGGAGGCGTCCTCGGAGCGGCCGATCCCGGTGAAGTGGGCGAGGGCGCTGAGCGGGGTGGGGAAGGAGCGCTTGCAGGCGTGGTCGAGCTCGCCCGACTCGGTGACGAGCTTGCAGCCGACCATGCCGATCCGCTCCTCGGAGCGCAGCCGCGCCAGGGCGGCGTCGAGCGTCCCGTCGTAGACCTCGGTGTCGGGGTTGAGCAGCAGCACGGCGGCGGCCTCGTCCTCGCGCAGGACGACGTTGTTGGCGGCCGAGAAGCCGATGTTCTCGCGGCGGATCAGCCGCACCCAGGGGAACTCGCGCTCGACCATGTCCGGGGTCGAGTCGGGGCTGCCGCTGTCGACCACGGTGACCCGCATCGTGCCGCTCGCCGGGTGCTCGGCGAGCGAGCGCAGGCAGCGCCGCAGCAGCTCATCGGCGCCGTGGCTGACGATCACGACCTCGAGGTCGAATGCAGGCGGTCGGCCATCGCGGTCCTCAGTAGGCGCCGTCGCCGCGGACGATCGCGCTCGGCGTGCGCAGCAGGATCGCCAGGTCGCCGGCGACCGAGAGGTTGTCGAGGTAGTCGCGCTCCATCGCCAGGCGCTCCTCGAAGGTGAGGTCGCCGCGGCCGTAGACCTGCATCGGCCCGGTCAGGCCGGGCTTCACCGCCAGACGGATCCGCTGGCGCTCGTCGTAGAGGGCGACCACGGCCTCCTCCTCGGGTCGCGGCCCGACCAGCGACATGTCGGCCGTGAGCACGTTGATCAGCTGCGGCAGCTCGTCGAGGCTGGTGCGGCGCAGGAAGCGCCCGGCGCGGGTGCACGCGCGGGTCGTCGGGGATCTTGAAGACGGGCTCGTCGAGCTTCTCGAGGTCGACCAGCTCGCCGAGCCGCGCCTCGGCGTCGGCGACCATGGTGCGGAACTTCAGCATCGTGAAGGGCTCGCCGTCCTTGCCGGCGCGTCCCTGGCGGAAGAGGACCGGCCGTCCCGAGTCGAGCAGGATCAGCAGCGAGACGACGAGGAGCAGGGGGGAGAGCAGGGCGAGCAGCGTGGCCGAGACGGCGATGTCGAGGGCCCGCTTCAGCATCAGCGTCGACCAGGGCGGGTCGGAGAAGCGGAAGTCGAGCACGGGCAGCTCGGCGAGCCGGTTCAGCTCGATCCCGGGCCCGAGCAGCCCGTAGTGCTGGGGGAGGAGGGTCAGGCCCAGCCCGGCGGCCTTGCACTGCTCGATCAGCCGCTCGGCGGTCGGCTCGCTCATCTCCTGCGCGGTGACGACCACGCGCTCGATGTCGTGATCGCGGGCGACCCGGGAGATGTCGTCGATGGAGCCCAGCCTGGGCAGGTCCTCGGGGTCGCCGACGCCCTCCGCGGGGTCGCCGGGCGAGAGGTAGCCGATCAGCCGCAGGCGGGCCTCCGGATGGGTCGCGACCCTGCGCGAGACCATCCTCGCCGCCGCGGCCGAGCCGACGACGACGCCGGTGGCGACCCCGGTCAGGCGGTGCCAGGCGAAGCGCAGCACGGCGCGCAGGGTGAAGCTGCCGATCAGGGCGCCGAGGCCGACCAGGATCGCGCTCAGGGCGGAGAGCGGACCGGCCGGGCTCAGCGCCAGCAGGCCGTCCAGGGCGAGCGTCCCGAGGGCGCTGGCCGAGATCAGGGCGGGGAGCTCGTCGAGGGTGCTGTGGCGGATCCGCCGGTGGTCGTTGTCGTAGAGGCCGTGCAGCTTCAGGACCAGGATCCAGACCGGGCTGAAGAGGACCGCCCAGAAGAGCGTCGCGACGTCGGTGGTCGAGGTCGTCGCGGTGGCGAGGCAGAGCGCGCCGATCAGGGCGATCCAGTCGCCGGTGGCGAGCAGGCGGCGCAGCAGGGCCCCGCGCTGGCGCGAGCCGGCCGGACCGGTGAGGCCGAAGCGAGCGGCGGCATCGTTTCGCTCCGGCGTCACCCGAGCGGCCTCCCGTGTGGACTCCGCCTGCCTGGTCGGGGCATCCTGTGCGTTCCGGGTCATCTCGTCGTCACCCGCAATTCCACCCTTCGCGCAGGCATTTCGCCTGTGGGTTCAGCTTCCGAGCCCGCTCGAGGTCCACCTGCGCGGCCGCACCGTCGCCGCCGGCGTGCTCGGCCTTCGAGCGCAGGTAGTACCACTGCCAGTTTTCTTCCTCGCGTTCGATCGCGTGGGTGAAGTTTTCGATCGCGGTCGGGTAGTCGCCCTGCAGTTCGGCCAGCAGCCCCAGCTGCCCGTAGGGCGAGGCGGCCCACGGCTCGATCGAGCGGGCGGTGTCGGCGTGGTCGACGGCCGTCGCGAAGTCTTCGCTCGCCGCCGCGCTCTGGCTGTTCTTGATCTCCCGGTCCACCAGCAGCGGCCCGACCAGGGCGATCGCCGCGATCCAGGCGAGCGCCAGGCCGGCCACGGCGATGCCGTAGCGCCTCCCGCTTGCCCGTGCGGATTGCAGGCCTCTCCCCGGTGCCAGTTGCGCGCACCTCACGCTGACCATGACACCGGCGGCGAGGAAGAAGACCGCTCCCAGCCCGGCAATCTCCCAGAACCAGTCGAAGGCGGCCCCGATCGCGAAGGCGAGCATCGCCGCGAGCAGCGCAGCGTAGGCCTCCCGCTGGGGAGAGGGCGCATCGCGCCAGGCCGCGAACGCGGTCCACAGCAGCGAGCCGACCAGGGCGAGCACGAGGATGCCGCCGACGGCGCCGAGCTCGGCGAAGGCCTCGAGGTAGAGCGAGTGGGCGTCGTGGACCGGCAGTTCGATCGAGCGAAGCTGCTGCCAGGAGAAGAGGTAGGTGCCGGCCCCGTGGCCGAAGACCGGGTTTTCACCGAAGGCGTCGATCGCGACGCGCCAGAAGTCGTAGCGGCCCGCTCCCGAGAGCTGGCCGAAGTGCTGCTCGGGGCTGCTGGGGAAGTAGAGATCGGGGCTGGAGAACTGGTCCCAGGCGTGGCCGCCGGCGACGACGATGAGGCCGATCGCCCCCAGCACCGCGGCCGCGGCGATGCCGCGGAGCAGGGCCGGGTTCCTCGACAGCCGCAGCGCTTTCCCTGTCATCCGCCCATCCCGCCGCCTCCAGCCGGCGCAGCGCGGCGACTGCCAGCACCGTCAGGGCGATGCCGGCGAGCAGGATCACCAGCACGGTGACGCCCTGGTCGATCGCTGCCTGGCTGGCGAGGTTGTCGGCAAGGTCGCGCCGGTCCTGGACGGCGAGGATCGCCGGCACCGCGCCGGCCGCGGCCGCGGCGAGCGTTCCGAGCAGCCAGAGCCGGTCCCTGGAGAGGACCAGCAGGCAGACGACGCCGATCGCGAGGGCAAGCAGGCCGCCGCGCGAGTAGGTGAAGTAGAGGGCGAGGAGGACGGCGGGCATTGCGGCCACGCTGAGCCAGCGCAGGCTCTTCCAGGCCGCGTGGCGGCTCATCCAGAGCAGCATCGCGATCGCGATCCCCGCGGCGGCCCCGTTGGCGTTCCAGTAGCCGAGCGGGTAGCGCAGCCGCGCGCCGGTGCCGAGCGCGTTGCTCACTTCCAGGACGTGCGGGAGCAGGCGGCTTGCCAGGCCGAGCAGGGCGACAAGCGTCACGGCAATCGCCAGGCCTTCGGCGAAACGTTGGCGCCTTTCGTCGGTTTGAGCGATCAAGAAGGCGGCAAGGAAGAAGCTGAAGTAGACGAGGACGCGGTCTGCCTCGATCACGCTCAGCTCGATTGACCCTGACCAGAAAGTGGAGAGTGCGGACAGAAATGCAAGACCCCCGATCAAACCGACCGTCCAGTAGAACGGCCTTGCAAGGGTCGCTGCAGACGCGGCCCCGAGCACGAGCAGGGCAACGACGACCAGCCAGGCACCGAGGCCCGCGATGTGACGGGCGCTCACGTCGAACCCCCCTCCGGCAAGCGCCAGACCGACGATCAGGACGATTGGCGCAATCAACGCCGCCGTTTGGTCTAGTCTTCCCGGGGATGCGAGAGACCCGCCACCGCCGGGGCCAGGTCCTGGGCCTCTTCTCCTTTGGGTTGTCAGTGTTTGCTCTGTCGGCATTGATGCTCTTTCCTGCGCTCGCTCAGGCTGAAGACTCGAGCGGAATCCAGTATTCGGAAGCGCCGCCTACGGCCACCGGAGGGCAGGGAGGGAACAAGCAAGGCCACAAGGAACCTCCGGCGAACTCCTCGTCCAGCGACGGCAACTCCTCGAAGTCGAACGACTCCGGGCACTCGGAGTCATCGGCTTCCTCGGGAGGGTCTTCGGGAAAGAATCCATCTTCGCAAACGGTCAACGCGCAGGGCAAGAACCATGACGGCGGCACGGGCCAGAGTAACTCAGGCAACGGCTCGAACGGTGGCGAAGCGCCGCCGGTGAATCAGACCGGCCAGGCTCCGCCTGCTCCTCAAGAGGAAAGCAGTGGCTCGTCGCCGCTGGTGCCGATCCTGATCGCTATCGCCGCCCTTGCCGCGATCTCGATCGGGGCCGTAATGCTGCGGGCCAGGCGCCAGCGCGCCGGACGCGGCGGCTCGGTCTCCCCCGAGGCAGGCTGACCTCGTGCTGAGAGGCCGGCGCCACCCAGGCGGAGCGTCGCATGCGCTTCTCGCGGCCGTCGCGACGGCCCTGATCGCGCTGATCTGGGCGCCCGCGGCGGCGGCCGTTCCCGCCAAGTTCTGGGGGGTCGTGCCGCAGAACGTGCCGACGTCCGAACAGCTCAGCCGCGCCCATCGCGGCGGCGTGAGCAGCGTCCGTGTGCCGATCTTCTGGAACGGGGTCGAGTCCACGCAGGGGGGGTCGCCAGAATGGTCAGGGGTGGACGCGGCGGTCTCTCGCGCGGCCCAGGCCGGGGTCGACGTCCTTCCGTACATCTCCGGCGCTCCGGCCTGGGCGGTGCCCAGTGGGCTAGTCCCCGGCACCCATGGGCGGGCAGCGGCGCCGAAGAGGCTGCCCGCGACCGGTGCCGCGGTGGCGGCATGGTCCGCGTTCCTCAAGCTCGCGGTCCAGCGCTACGGGCCGGGCGGCGCGTTCTGGTCGACGCACGCGGCGATTCCCGCGCGGCCGATCCGCACCTGGCAGATCTGGAACGAGGAGAACTTCAAGTACTTCGTCGTCAAGCCCAACCCGGGCGAATACGGAAAGCTCGTGAAGGCCTCCAGCACGGCGATCAAGAGCGTCGACCCCGGGGCGAAGATCCTGCTCGGCGGCCTGTTTGCCCGGCCCAATGAAGCGAGGTTCAAAGTGAAACCGCCGCAGGCCTACTTCGCCAGCGATTTCCTCGCGCAGATGTACAAACGGACGCCCGGGGTGAAGTCGAAGTTCGACGGCGTCGCCCTGCACCCGTACACGAGCGAATACCAGAACCTGACCCCTGACATAGAAGAAGTCAGGGCCGTGCTCAAAGCCAACGGCGATGCGCGCAAGGGCCTCTGGATCACCGAGCTGGGCTGGAGCTCCGAAACGCCCAATACGGCCGACTCCTTCGCCAAAGGCTTGAGGGGCCAGGTCAAACAGCTCAAGGGCGCCTTCTCGACCCTGATCAGGAATCAGGCCAGGTGGCGGTTGCGTGGCGTCTACTGGTTCTCCCTGGAAGACGGCACCCCGGAGGCTTGCAACTTCTGCGGCGGCGCCGGCCTCTTCGCCCCGGGCTTTGTCCCCAAGCCCGCCTGGAAGGCCTACGTCAAGTTCACCGGCGGCAGCGCGAGCTGATCCAGCTGTCGTCGGCTTAGGCTCTCAGGCACGACGGCGCAGCAGCCGCCGCACAGCGTGGGCGGGCACCTGCGAGGGCCGATCCAGCCCCCAGAACCCCTGCATGTAACGGACGAAGCCCGCGAGCCGGGGTCGCTCGCCGTCGAGCGCGGCCTGGGCGCGGTACCGCTCGCGGAACCAGGAGAGCATCGCCACGGAGCGGCGCGAGGAGGGGGCGCGGGCGAGCGCCTCGTGCGCGCGGCGCTCGGCTCGGGACGCCGGCACTCGCGAGAGCTCCGCCCGGACCTCCTCGGGAACCGGCGCCCGAGGTCCTCGGCCAGGAGGTCGAGGGCTTCGGCTGTCGGCGCGGAGAGGCGGCCCCGGCTCGCCATCGCGGCCACTCGCGGCCAGTCGAGCCGCGAGTCACCGGCCTCGATCGCCTTGAAGGCGTCGGCGGCCCAGCGGACCGGGTGGACCGGGTTCCAGGCCGCCCCGTGCGCGCAGACGTGCAGGAGCTGGTCGGCCGGGTTGAGGATGCGCACCAGGGCGCCCGCGACCTCGGCATCGACCGAGCCGCGCCAGAACTCCTCGTCGAGCCCGGGGTGCCAGAGCATCCCCCGGTGCAGGTCCACCTCCTGGCCGCCGGGGTCGCGGAAGGCGAGCGAGTGGCGCGCCGCCAGCAACCGCTCGGGGTCGCCCTCGATCGCCGTCAGGCCGGCTCCCTGCAGGGCCCGCACCGCCCCGCCGACTCGGGGCGGCGGGACCGCAAGGTCGACGTCGCCCATCGGACGGGCGCCGAGGTCCCCGTAGACGGAGCCGATCAGCGCCGCGCCCTTCAGCGCCAGGACCTCTATGCCGGATGCCTGGAGCGCGTAGATCGCCCGCCGGCCGACCCTCAGGCCCAGTTGGTTGGCGGTCCAGCTTGCGCGGTAAGCGTCCTTCAGCCACCCTGCGTCGGGGTCGCCGGCGAGCTGAGGGCCGAGGTTGCGGTAGAGGAGCGGCAGCAGGCGCGCCGAGCCCGGCTCGACCTTGGCGAGGTCGGGCTCCGCGCTGCGCCACTCCGCCCAGGCCGCGAGTGCCTGCTCTCCCTGCCAGAGGCACGCCCGCAGCAGCAGGAGTTGCCGTGGCGTGGGAAGCCAGGCGGCGCGCCCGCGGCTCACTCCCCGCCCCCGAGGAAGCTTGCCGCCGGGGCATCCACCTGCCCGCCGCGGACTTCGACCAGCCGGTCGGCGCGCTCGGCAACCAGCGGGTCGTGGGTGACGAGCAGCAGCGTCGGCCGCGGCTCGATCCCCATCAGGTTGTCGAGGACGAGATCGGCGGTATCGGGGTCGAGGTGGCTGGTCGGCTCGTCGAGCATCAGCAGGGGCGGCGATCCGAGCAGCGCCCGGGCCAGCGCGATCCGCTGCCGCTGCCCGGCGGAGAGCCGCACGCCGTCGTCGCCGATCTCGGTCTCGTAGCCGGACGGGAGCTCGTCGACGAACTCGCTCACGGCGGCCAGCGTCGCGGCGCGTTCCATCTCGCCGCGGGGCGTGTCCGGCCGGCCGAAGGCGATGTTCTCGGCGACGGTGCCACGCATCGCGGCTCCCTCCTGGAGCAGGGCACCGGCTTGCCGGCGCAGCCCGCGCACGTCGATCTCCTCCAGCGGTTCGCCATCGACCCGGATCGTCCCCGACCAGGGCCGGTAGAGGCCCAGCAGCAGGGCGATCAGGGTCGTCTTGCCGGCGCCGGTCGGGCCGAGGATCGCCACGGTCTCGCCGGCCTCGACCGTGAGCGAGACGTCGTCGAGAACCGGCGGCTCCTCGCGCGAGTAGCCGAAGGTCACGCCTTCCCAGGCCAGCCGCCCGCGCAGCTCGATCGGCCTCTTGCCCCGGTAGGGCTCGGTCTCCTTCCGCGCCAGCACCTCGTCGATCCGCTCGATCGCCGCGAGGCCGTTGAGGACGTCGGGCAGGGCCGCGACCACCCAGTTGAGCTGCCCGCGCGCGAGCGCCAGGATCGCCATGAAGGCGATCAGGTCGCCGGTCGAGATCGAGCCGTGCAGGACGGCGAGGCCGCCGCCGATCAGGACGATCACTCCGGCGACCCCGCCCAGCGCCACCTGGATCAGGGCGTAGGCCTGCTGCACCCAGCTGATCCGCTGTCCTGCCGCGGCCAGCTCTCCGGCCCTCGCCATTCCCTCCTCCAGGGCCTGCTCCTCGGCCGTCCTCACCTTGATCAGCGAGGCCGAGCGCAGGGCGGCGAGGACGCTGGCGCTGAAGGCGTCCGAGGCCTCCTGCCAAACGCGCACCCTGCGCCGCAGCGGCCCGCGAAGCAGGCGGGACAGCCCGAAGAGCAGTGGGATCGCGACCAGGAGGATGGCGAGCACGATCGGCTGGATCGCGACCAGCGAAGCGAGCAGGAGCGCCGCCGTGCCGAGCGAGGGGATCACCACCGCCAGCAGGAACTTCGCCATCGTGTCGAGCCGCTCGGTGTCCTGGACGATCAGCGAGTGCAGGCGGCCGCTGTCGGTCGAGTCGTAGAAGCTGCTGGGCAGCCAGATCACGTGGTCGAGCAGCTCCAGGCGCACCCGGGCGACGGCGGGCTTGGTCACCCGCAGGACCGCGTAGCGACCGGCCAGCCCAAACGCGAGGCTGAGCACGTAGAGGCCGAGGATGCCGGCGCCGAGCGCGATCAGCTGGCCGCTGTCGCCGGAGGGGATCGCATCGTCGAAGGCGGTGCGGACCAGCAGCGCGATCGGCACCAGGGCGAGCGCCTGGGCGACTGAGAGGCCGAGCCCCAGTGCGGCCAGGTGGCCGGAGCCGTCGATCAACCGGGAGAAGGCGCGCCAGATTCGCACCGGGCAAAACTACCGCCGCCGGTTCGGGGGCGCGTAAGATCGGTGGGTTGGCCACTAAGTCGAAAGCAAGCGCGGGATCCGACCCGCTGGCACCCTTCAGCGCCCCGGTCCGGCGCTGGTTCGAGGCGTCCTTCGAGGGGCCGACCCCGGCGCAGGCGGGCGGCTGGGAGGCGATCGCCAGCGGCGCCAACGCCCTGATCTGCGCCCCAACAGGCTCCGGCAAGACCCTGGCCGCCTTCCTCTGGGGCATAGACCGCCTAGCCACCGCCGCCGACGGGCCGAAAAGTCAACCCACAGTTGACATTTCGGCCCGTCGGCCGGGGGTTCGGCTCGTCTACGTGTCGCCGCTTAAGGCGCTCTCCTACGACATTGAGCGCAACCTTCGAGCGCCGCTGCGCGGCATCGGGGCTGACATCTCGGTCGGGATCAGGACTGGCGACACGACGCAGGCCGAACGCCGGGCGATGCGCAAATCCCCGCCCGACATCCTGATCACCACCCCCGAGTCGCTCTACCTGATGCTCTCCTCGGGGGTGCGCGAGATCCTCACGACCACCGAGGCGGTGATCGTCGACGAGATTCACGCCGTGGCCCAGAGCAAGAGGGGCTCCCACCTGGCGCTGAGCCTGGAGCGGCTAGAGCATCTGGTGAAGAGTCATGCGGATTGGCCCGCGGGTCCTGTCGCGGGGGGAGGGGGGCCTGCGGGCAGTCCACGGGCTGTCCTCGACCCCCCTCCCCCCACGCCACCCGCGGGAGATGCGCCTGGTTTTCAGCGGATTGGGCTGTCCGCGACGCAGCGCCCTCTTGAGCGGATAGCTCGATTCTTGGTTGGGCCGAAAAGGGCGTGTGAGATTGTGGATGCCGGAGTCGCCAAGGAGCTGGACCTGGAGATCGTCGTCCCGGTGGAGGACATGGCGGATCCGGGAGCTCCTGCCTACCCAAGCGCCGACGGCAACCCCCCCGAGGGAGAGCCGCTTGTACATGTCCGCTCGATTTGGCCGGCGATCTACCCCGAGCTGCTGAAGCTCGTAAGAGAACACACCTCAACGATCGTCTTCGTAAACAACCGCCGCGCCGCAGAGCGCCTCGCCAAGCGCTTGAACGAGTTGCACCTCGACTCTCCCGAGCAGGAGCTCCCAGCTACCGAGCATGCGGGCAACTCCGACTCCGCCCAAGGAGAGGACGCTCCTTCCGCGGGTGGCGCGGGGGATGGGGGGGTCGAGGACGGACGCTGTGCGTCCGCCCGCAGCGCCCCCCATCCCCCGGGACAGGACCCGCGGCCAACAACCATGGTCCCTCGGAGGAGATCGCCCGTGCCCACCACGGGTCCCTCTCCCACGAGGAGCGCACCGTAGTCGAGGAGATGCTCAAGTCGGGGCAATTGCCCTGCCTCGTCGCGACGTCCTCCCTGGAGCTGGGAATCGACATGGGCGCCGTCGACCTGGTGATCCAGGTCGAGTCGCCCAAGTCGGTCAGCCGCGGCCTGCAGCGGGTCGGCCGCGCCGGCCACTCGCTGGGCGAGGTCTCGCGCGGCCGCATCTTCCCCAAGTTCCGCGCCGACCTGCTCGAGTGCGCCGTGGTCGCCAAGCGGATGCGGGAAGGGGCGATCGAGGAGACGGTGATCCCGCAGAACCCACTCGACGTGCTCGCCCAGCAGCTGGTCGCGATGGCGGCGCTGGACGAGTGGGAGATCGACGAGGTCGAGCGCCTCGTCACCGCCTCCGAGCCCTTCCACGAGCTCTCCCGCGAGCAGCTCGAGAACGTCCTCGACATGCTCGACGGGCGCTACCCGTCGGACCGCTTCGCCGAGCTGCGCCCGCGGATCGTCTGGGACCGCACAGCCGGGCACCATGCACGGCCGCAAAGGCGCCCGCCAGCTCGTCGTCACCAACGCCGGCACGATCCCCGACCGCGGCCTCTACGGCGTCCACCTGCCCGACGGCCGCCGCGTCGGCGAGCTCGACGAGGAGATGGTCTACGAGGCCCGTCCCGGCCAGACCTTCCTGCTCGGCGCGACCACCTGGCGGATCGAGGAGATCACCCGCGACCGCGTCATCGTCACCCCGGCGCCCGGCGTGCCCGGCGCGGTCCCCTTCTGGAAGGGCGACGGGATCGGCCGCCCCGCCGAGCTGGGCCGGGCGATCGGCGCCTTCGCCCGCGAGGCCGTCTGCCGCGAACCGAAAGAACTGGCAGCCGAGTACGACCTCGACCGCCGCGCCGCCGAGAACCTGGTCGCCTACCTGCGCGAGCAGCAGACCGCGACCCGCGTCGTCCCCTCCGACGAGACGATCGTGGTCGAGCGCTTCCGCGACGAGATCGGCGACTGGCGCCTCTGCGTGCTCTCCCCCTACGGCGGACGCGTCCACGCCGCCTGGGGCCTCGCCCTCGCCGCCAAGATCCGCGCCGAGCGCGAGCTCGAGGCCGACGCGATCTGGTCCGACGACGGCATCGTCATCCACCTCCCCGACGCCGACGAGCCGCCGCCCGCCGACCTCGTCCTGGTCGAGCCCGACGAGCTCGAGGACCTCGTCGTCGGCGAGCTCTCCGGCTCGGCCCTCTTCGGCTCGCACTTCCGCGAGAACGCGGCCCGCTCGCTGCTGATCCCGCGCGCCTACCCGGGCAAGCGCACGCCGCTCTGGCAGCAGCGGCTGAAGGCGCAGAGCCTGCTCGAGGTCGCCCGCGACTTCCCCCGCTTCCCGGTCGTCCTGGAGACCTACCGCGAGGTCCTGCGCGACGTCCTCGACCTGCCCTCGCTGGCCGAGCTGCTGGGCAAGCTCCAGTCCCGCAAGCTCAGCCTGGTCGAGGTCGAGACCCCGACCGCCTCGCCCTTCGCCTCCTCGCTGCTCTTCGACTACGTCGCCACCTACATGTACGAGGGGGACACGCCGAACGCCGAGCGGCGCGCGGCGGCGCTCGCGCTCGACCGCGACCTGCTGCGCGAGCTGCTCGGCCAGGAGGAGCTGCGCGAGCTGATCGACCCCGAGGCGCTGGAGGAGGTCGAGGCGCAGCTCCAGCACCGCACCGAGGTGGGCCGCGCCGGCGACCGCGACGCCCTGCAGCAGGTGCTGCGCAACGTCGGCGACCTCAGCGCGGAGGAGTGCGCCGAGCGGGTGACCGAGGGCTACTCGGCCGCCTCGATGCTGGAGAAGCTGGTGGCCGAGCGTCGCGTCGCGCTCGTCCGCATCAACGGCGAGGAGCGCTACATCGCCGGCGAGCAGGCCGGCATCTACCGCGACGCGCTCGGCGTGCCGCCGCCCGCGGGCCTGCCGGAGAGCTTCCTCGCCGAGGAGCCCGACCCGCTGCTCGCCGTCGTGCGCCGCTACGCCCGCACCCACGGGCCCTTCCCGACCGTCCAGCTCAGCACCCGCTACGGGGTCGACCCGACCCCGGCCCTGCGCGAGCTGGAGCGCGCCGGCATCCTCGTCCGCGGCGAGCTGCTGCCGGGCGGCAGCGAGCGCGAGTGGTGCGACTCCGAAGTGCTGCGCCGGGTGCGGCGCGCCAGCCTCGCCCACCTGCGCCGCGAGGTCGAGCCGGCGGGACGCGACCGCTTCGCCAGCTTCCAGGCGAGCTGGCAGAACGTCGACGCCCACCGCGCCGCGGGCGCCGGGCCCGACCGCCTGCGCGAGGCGCTGGTGCCGCTGCAGGGGGTGACGCTGACCCCGAAGGTCTGGGAGGGGGACGTGCTGCCGCGGCGGCTGGGCGCCTACTCGCCGGCCTGGCTCGACGAACTCTGCACCAGCGGCGAGCTGGTCTGGATCGGCGCCGGCGCCCGCGGGCGCAGCGACGGCCGCGTCGCCCTCTACTTCCGCGACGACGTCCGCCTCGCCGGCCCGCCGCCGGCGAACGCCAAGCTGGAGCGCGCCGAGGGCGAGGTGCACGACGCGATCCGCGAGCGCCTCGCCGCCGGGCCCGACTTCTGGCTCGACCTGCTCGCCGACCTCGACCACCCCGTCGAGGAGCTGCACGCGGCGCTCTGGGACCTCGCCTGGTCGGGGGAGGTGACCAACGACGCCTTCTCGCCGCTGCGCGAGCCGCGCCTGCGCGCCGCGCCGCCGCCGGAGCAGCGCGGCCGCCGCTTCGCCCGCAGCCGCGCGCGCGGCGCCGCCGTGCAGGGCCGCTGGTCGCTGACGGCGCGGCTGTTCGAGAACGCCCCCGCGGCCGGCCCACGCCTGCGCGCCCAGGCCGAGCTGATGCTGGAGCGCTACGGCATCGTCACCCGCGAGACCGTCCTCGCCGAGGGCGTTCCCGGCGGCTTCGCCAGCCTCTACGCCGAGCTCGGCAACCTCGAGCTGCTCGGCACCGCCCGCCGCGGCTACTTCGTCGAGGGGCTGGGCGGCGCCCAGTTCGCCCTGCCCGGCGCGGTCGAGCGCCTGCGCTCGCTGCCGGAAGAGGACGGGTCGTTCCTGCTCCTCGCCGCCACCGATCCAGCCAACCCCTACGGCGCCTCGCTGCCCTGGCCGAAAGCGCCCAGCGGCCGCCGCCCCGCCCGTGCCCCCGGCGCCCACGTCCTGCTGCGCGACGGCGCCCCGGTGCTCTACGTCGAGCGCGGCGGGCGGGGGGTGGTCCGCCTGGTCGAGCTCGACGCCGGTGAGCTGGCCGCGGCTGTGCGTGCCCTCGCCGACTCCGTCGCCGCCGGTCGCCTCCCCAAGCTCGCGATCGAGAAGCTCGACGGCGACCCCGTGATCGGCTCCGGTCACGAGGACGCCCTCCTCGACGCAGGCTTCAGCCGCGGCCCCCGCAAGCTCACCCTCGCCGCCCGCTGAGCCCGGGTGCAACGTTTTTTCCACCTTATGAGGGGGCAACGCGTCGCACCAGGGATAATCGGTTGATGGCTGATCGCGAGGAGGGGCAGGGCCCGGTCGAGCTGCTGCGCAGCGTGCCGCTCTTCGCCGACCTCGAGGAGGGCGAGCTGGAGCGCTTCTCGCAGGTCGCCGTCGCCCGTTCCTTCCCGGCCGGGACGCGGGTCTTCCACGAGGGAGACCACTCCGACGCCTGCTACATCGTCCGCGACGGCAGCTTCCGGGTCACCCGCGAGCACTCCGACGGGCGTGCGATCACGCTGGCGACGCTCGGTCCCGGCGACATCTTCGGCGAGCTGGCGATGCTCGACGGCGAGGTGCGGTCGGCCAGCGTCGAAGCGCTGAGCGACGGCGAGCTGCTCGCCCTGCCCGCCGGCGAGGTGCGGGCGCTGCTCGCCCGCCACTCCGAGATCACCGTGAAGCTGATCGCGGCGCTGGTGCGGCGCCTGCGCACGGCGAACGAGCGGATCTCGCGCCAGTCCTTCCAGACCGTGCCCAGCCGCGTCGCCGGCGTCCTCTCCCAGCTCGTCGCCGAGGAGGCGCCGCGCAGCGGCGATGGCGGCGAGGTGACGATCCGGATGAACCAGACCGATCTGGCCCAGCTCGCCGGCACCTCGCGCGAGAGCGTCAGCCGCTTCCTCGCCGACCTCGAGCGGTCCGGCATCGTGCAGCCCGGCCGCGGCCGCGTCACGGTCCTCGCCCCGGAGAAGCTCCGCAACTACATCTACTGAGGGCCGAGGGCTCAGCAGCTGACCGGCGCAGGGTCGGAGTGGTCCCTGCTGACGCTGTCGTCGCCACCGCCGCACTGGATCGACTTGTCGCGCCTGCCGTCGATCGCTTCGATCGTGTCGGTGCCGCCCTTGCCGATGAAGGTGTCGGCGCCGAGGTGGCCCATGAGGCTGTTGGAGCCGTTGTCGCCGATCAGCACGTCGGGGCCGTCGGAGCCCTCGAGGCTCTCGTTGTCGCCGAGGATCTTGTCCGGGGTGCCGCAGCCGGCCGGGCCACCCGTGCCGCCGAGCTGGACGGTCAGGTTGGCGTTCGAGCGCCCGTAGGAGACGGTGTCCTCGCCCGGGCCGCCGCTGTAGGTGTGGCCCTGGCAGACGGCGACCGAGGAGACGAGCAGGTCGTTGCCCGGGCCGCCGGAGAGCTGGTCGGAACCGGGGTCGGCGTAGAGCACGTCGCTGCCGGCGTTGCCGATCAGGGTGTCGTGGCCGCTGTCGGGGTCGTTGTAGTTCTCGCCGGCTTCGAGCACGTCGTCGCCGACGCCGCCGCTGAGCGTGTCGGAGCCGGCGTTGCCGTTGGCGCGGACTTTGACGCCGGCGGGAACGCTTTCGGCGATGTCGACCGAGTCGTCGCCGCCGCCGCCGGTGATCACCACCAGCCCGGTCGCGATGCTTGCCGGGCAGGTGACGGACGTATTCGACTCGTCGACCTGCGCAGCCTTCGCCGGCGGCGACCGGGCCGTCGGTCGGAGACGAGCCAGCCGCCGTCGAAGAAGTGGACGCCGATGTGGTTGGGCCCCTCGTCGCCCTGCACGACCAGGCTGCTGCCGTCGAGGCCCTGGTTGAGGATCACGAAGGTGCCGCCGCCGGGCGGGTTCGCTTCCGCCCCGCAGGAGTGCTCGGTCGCGAAGCCGTCGCATTCGTCGCTGCCGGCGCCGCCGAACGCTTCGTCCGGGCCGCCCATGCCGTCGAGGTCGTCGTCGCCGACGCCGCCGTCGAGGCGGTTGACCTCGTCGTCGCCGACGATCTCGTCGCCCTGGGGCGAGCCGACCACGTCCTCGAAGCCCCGAACGTTGTCGTGGCCGTCGCCTTTCGAGCGGCCCGTCTCGAGGTCGATCTCGATGCCGCTGCGGGTCGCGCTTGCGTAGGAGACGATGTCGCGGCTGCCCGGGCCGCCGTCGAGCGTGTCTTCGCCGCTGTCGCCGCGGACCACGTCGTCGTCGCCCTCGCCGCCGCTGGCAGTGTCGCTGCCGGCGCCGCCGTAGACGAAGTCGCTGCCGGCGCCCCCTTCGAGGTCGGGGTCGTCGCCGGGGCCGCCTTCGATCTGGTCCTCGCCGTCGCCGCCGTCGATGCTGTCGTTGCCCTTGTCGCCGAAGAGCCTGTCGTTGCCGCCGCCACCCGCCTCGCGGTCGCTGCCCTTGTCGCCGTTGAGGTAGTCGTTGCCGGCGGCTCCAACCATGTTGTCGGGGCCCTTCTCGCCGCGCAGGGCGTCGTCGCCGGCGCCGCCGACGAGGCTGTCCTTGCCCTTGGCGCCGCTGAGCTCGTCGTTGCCGCCGCCGCCCTCGATGTGGTCGGAGCCGGTATCGCCGGAGAGGCGGTCGTCGCCACCTTCGCCGAAGAGCGTGTCGAAGCCGCGGCCGCCGTGGATCGTGTCGTCGCCCGGGCCGCCGCAGATCGTGTCGTTGCCGTTGGGGCCGCCGGTGATCCGGTCGTTGCCGCCGCCGCCGTAGATCACGTCGCTCGCCTTCTTGCCGACGATCACGTCGTTGCCGGGGGTGCCGACGATCGTCGCGTGCTTGCCGCCGCAGCTCGCGGCGAGGGCGCTGCCGGCGAACGCGAGGAGGAACAGGACGACCGCGCAGGCGAGCGCCGCGCCAAGCGGCATGCGGGAGCGGGTGGGCGCGAATCGCGTCACATCCACCCATCGGCGGTTCCCGCCATTCCTACAGCCCTGGTCGAATCGGCTGTCCAGCGCCATGCTCCGCATGCCTGGCCGCTGGTCAGATACGCTCGCCGCATGAGGGGCGGCATCTACGTGCTCAACTTCTACTCGCCGATCTTCGTCGACCAGCTCAAGCGCGGTCGCAAGACGGCGACGATCCGGCTCGGCGACAAGAGCAACAAGTACGAGCGCGGCCAGGTCGTCTGGATCACGGTCGGCTTCCGCCACAGCCCGCGCGAGAAGATCTTCACCGCGGTGATCGACGACGTCGAGGTGAAGCGGGTCTCCGAGCTCTCGCCGCGGGACATCGAGCACGACAACCCCGAGTTCCGCCGCCTCGAGGACGAGGTCAAGTTCCTCGAACAGATCTACGGCCGCCCGGTCGCCCCCGACGAATCGGTCACCGTGATCCGCTTCTCGCAGATCGTCGAGCCGCCCGGGGCGCACTTCGGCAACGGGGAGACCCCGCGGCACAACTGAGGCGCCCTCCTGTCGCATCCCGATCCTGTGGCCGACTACTCCTTCCTGACGACCTGGCTGCTGGAGTCGCCCCGCGAGCCGGTCTGGGAGGCGATCTACGACCAGGCGCGCTGGCCGCAGTGGTGGCGCGGCGTCGAGGAGGCGACGGAAGTGCGGCCGGGCGAGGAGAGCGGCGTCGGCACCGTCGCCCGCATGGTCTGGAAGAGCCTGCTGCCCTACCGGGTCGAGTTCGAGGTGACGACGACGCGGGTCGAGCGTCCGCACCTGATGGAGGGCGACGCGGTCGGCGAGCTGAGCGGCGTCGGCCGCTGGCGCCTCTACGAGCAGGACGGCGTCACCGCGGTGCTCTACGAGTGGAACGTGGCGACCAGCAAGGCCTGGATGAACCTGCTGGCCCCGGTCGCCCGCCCGGTCTTCGAGTGGAACCACGACTGGGTGATGGCCCGCGGCGGCGAGGGCATAGCCAGCCTCCTGGGCTGCAATCTCCTGGCCAACGGCTGACCAGCCCCCACCTCCGCCGACGGGCCTCAAAGGAGACATATAGGCGTATCTGAGGCCCGTCGGCCGCGGAATTGGCCGACTCGCTATCTTTCTGGGCGCTGGCACTCTCACCTGGGGAGTGCCAATCCCAGTTCGAACTTCTGACCCACCCTGACCAACGATGGAGGTATACGGATGAAGCTGAAGCCCCTCGGGGACCGGCTGATCGTGAAGCCGATCGATGAGGAGGAGACGACCGCCAGCGGCATCGTCCTCCCCGATACGGCCAAGGAGAAGCCCCAGAAGGGCAAGGTCGTCGCCGTCGGCGACGGCGCGATCAACGAGGACGGCAGTCGCCGCCCGCTCGACGTGAGCGAGGGCGACGAGGTCCTCTACTCCAAGTACGGCGGCACCGAGGTCACCGTCGAGGACGAGGAACTGCTCGTCCTGCGCGAGTCGGACGTCCTCGCCAAGCTCGGCTAGCCAGTCGCCAACCACGGACTTAGAAGAACCAAGGAGGACTGAAAACAGATGGCTCATAAGGAGCTGAAGTTCAGCGAGGAGGCAAGGGGGGCCCTGCAGGCCGGCGTCGACGCAGTCGCCGACGCGGTCAAGGTCACCCTCGGCCCGAAGGGTCGCTACGTCGTGCTCGACAAGAAGTTCGGCGCGCCGACGATCACCAACGACGGCGTCACCATCGCCCGCGAGGTCGAGGTCGAGGACGTCTTCGAGAACCAGGGCGCCCAGCTCGTCCGCGAGGTCGCCACGGCGACCAACGACGTCGCCGGAGACGGCACCACGACGGCGACGCTGCTGGCCCAGATCATCGTCCGCCAGGGCCTCAAGAACGTCGCCGCCGGCGCCAACCCGCTGGCCCTGCGCCGCGGGATCGAGAAGGCCGTCGACGACGTCGTCGAGAACCTGCGCGAGAAGCAGTCCAAGGAGGTCGCCGGCAAGGAGCAGATCGCCCGCGTCGCCGCCATCTCCGCCGCCGACGACGACATCGGCAACGTGATCGCCGACGCGATCGAGAAGGTCGGCAAGGACGGCGTGGTCAACGTCGAGGAGGGCCAGACCTTCGGCATGGAGCTGGAGTTCACCGAGGGGATGCAGTTCGACAAGGGCTACATCTCCCCGTACATGGTCACCGACCAGGACCGCATGGAGGCGGTGCTGGAGGACCCCTACATCCTCATCGCCAACCAGAAAATCGGCTCCGTGCGGGACATCCTGCCGGTGCTCGAGGCGGTGATGCAGGGCGGCAAGCCGCTGCTGATCGTCGCCGAGGACGTCGAGGGCGAGTGCCTCGCGACCCTGGTCGTCAACAAGCTGCGCGGCACCTTCACCGGCGTCGCGGTCAAGGCTCCGGGCTTCGGCGACCGCCGCAAGCGGATGCTCGAGGACATCGCGATCCTCACCGGCGGCGAGGTGATCACCGAGGAGATGGGCCTCAAGCTCGAGAACACCCAGATCACCCAGCTCGGCAAAGCCCGCCGCGTCGTCGTCTCCAAGGACACGACGACGGTCATCGACGGTGCCGGCGAGGCCGACGACATCAAGGGCCGGATCAGCCAGATCAAACAGGAGATCGACAACACCGACTCCGACTTCGATCGCGAGAAGCTCCAGGAGCGCCTCGCCAAGCTGGCCGGCGGTGTCGCCGTGGTCAAGGTCGGCGCCGCCACCGAGACCGAGATGAAGGAGAAGAAGCACCGCGTCGAGGACGCGCTGCAGGCGACCCGCGCCGCGCTCGAGGAGGGCGTCGTGCCGGGTGGTGGCGTGGCCCTGCTCAACGCCCAGGCCAACCTCGACGCCGACAAGCACGAGGACCCGGACGAGGCGACCGGTGCTCGCATCGTGCACCGGGCGCTGGAGGAGCCGGTTCGCCAGATCGCCGAGAACTCCGGCCTGGAGGGCTCGGTCGTGGTCAACAAGGTCCGTGACCTGAAGGCCGGCGAAGGCCTCAACGCCTCCAACGGCGAGTACGGCGACCTGATCGCCGCCGGGGTCATCGACCCGACGATGGTGACGCGCTCGGCGCTGCAGAACGCGGCCTCGATCGCGAAGAACATCCTCGTCACCGAGGCGATCATCGCCGAGCCGCCCGAGAAGGAAGGCGCCGGCGGCGGAATGCCCGGTGGCATGCCGGACATGGGCGGCATGATGTAGGACGCCTTCGGGCGTATCCTCGCCTCAACAGGCGAGTGACTTTCGACGAGAGGCCCGGCAACCGCCGGGCCTCTCGCGTTCTAGCGAGAGAAGTCACGACCTCCGGCACATCCAGCGCACCATCCACGCGCCCCACCCGCAAGCCTCCCCGTGTGCCGCCAGCCCCCCGCCAACCCCCCGCCGACGGGCCGATACGTCAAGGTGGCCTTGACGTATCGGCCCGTCGGCCCCTGATCGAGTGGGATCGAGGGATCGCACGGGTTGCTGCCGACCAGCATGGGCTGGTGGCGATCTGGCAGTTGGAGGCGTTGGGTATTAACCGGGCCACTGCGCACTGGCGGGTTGAGGCAGGGCGGCTCCACCGTGTCCACGAGGGTGTCTACGCAGTTGGGCATCTCCCTTCGACACGCGAGTGCGAGTTGATGGCGGCGGCACTGGCCTGTGGGCCCAAGGCGATGCTTTCGCATCGGTCTGCTGCAGAGCTGTGGGGACTGCGGAAGTCCGATGGTGGCGCGATCGACGTGACCGCACCTGGCCGGCGAGGTAGGTCACCGCAGGGCATCGCGTCGCATCGGGATGACACTTTGACGGAGGCCGACCGGACCTCTGTTCACGGGATTCCCTGTACGAGCGTGGCTCGAACGCTGCTGGATCTTGCAGCGGTTGCCCCGATCTGGGAGTTGCGTAGGGCCGTCTCGGAGGCGGAGGTGTTGCGGATCCTCGATCATGCATCCGTGCGAGTTCTGATCCGTCGTCACCGCGGCCGTCGGGGGGTGGCTCGGCTGCGGATGGTGATGGACGAAATTCGTCCGGAGACGAAGCGAACGCGCAGCGAAATGGAGCGCGAGTTCCTGCGGGTATGCGAGAGGTTTGGCCTGCCTCTGCCGGAGGTCAACGTCCCCATTCGCTTGCGCGAGCGAACCCTACGACCCGATTTCCTCTGGCGGGACGCTGGCCTGATCGTCGAAGCCGATAGCCGTGCCTACCACGACACCGACTCCGCATTTCAGGTCGACCGCAGGCGAGAACAGCTCTTCCAGCTCGTCGGCTGGGACGTCTCCCACTGCACATGGGAGCAGATTTTCCGAGAGCCAGCCAAGCTCGCAAAAATCGTCCGCGTCCTGCTTGCGCAAGCCGAGCAACGCCGCCGACGGGCCGATACGTCAAGGTCACCTTGACGTATCGGCCCGTCGGCCCGGTGGTTTAGGGGGATTTCGGTGGGATGGGTGGCAGGGTGCCGGCGTTGTATTCGGCGTACTGGAGGAAGGTTGGGCGGCGTAGCTTGAGGCGGAGGGTGTTGGTGGTGCGGGGGTAGAGGCTCAGGTCGTAGGGGTTTTCGGCGCTGGTGCCGAAGCCGTCGTAGTAGACGAGCATGCGGACTCGGGGGTGTTTGACCGTCCAGGCGACGAATTGCTTGACGAAGCGGGGTTCGTCAACGCCGGAGACGGCCCACTCGGTGATCGCAACCGGCTTGCGCTTCCACTGCTTGGCGGCGTAGAAGCGGTTGAGGTCTTTCCAGACCGGGTACTGCGAGTAGAAGTCGGTGCCGACCCAGTCGACCCAGCGCGCGCCCGGCCAGTAGTTGCCGGGGAAGTTGCCCTTCACGCCGCGGAGAGCCGCCCGGCAGCGGGCTCCAGACGATGCTCACCGGTGCCGCTGGCAGGGCCGTCGGGGGCGGACCTTTGGTGCGGTTGAGGGGCGGCAGGCCGATTTCGGCCAGAGTCGCGTTGACTCCTTCCAGTGTCTGGCCGCCGCGGACGATCGCGACGATGCGGCGGAAGGCCTGCTTGTACCAGCCAGTCGTGTGTTCGCCTTCCCTCGGCGTACCGTCGCAGTTGACCGCAGACCAGGCGTTGAGGCAGCGATTGGGCTCGCCCAGCGGCCTGATGTAGACGGGCAGCCCGCGTTTGGAGAAGAAGTCGTTGAGCTGGAGCAGGTAGTCGTCGCCGCCCCCGAGCGCGATCTGCTCGGGTGTGATCAGCTCCGCCAGGCTCTGGTCGTCCTGGGTCGAGATGTGCAGGATCGGCCGCGTCGAGGTTTCGCGCCAGCGTTCGAACGCCTGGTTGAGGCTGTTCCCCCAGGGGTGGAAGGTCTCGAGCAGGGCAGGGTGCTTGACGAGGAGCCCGGCGAATTCGTTGAAGTCCTGCGTCGTCCCCCGGTCGCTGACGCCGAAGAGGACGCCCGGCTTCGGCGGGACAAGGGTCAGCGCGGACGCCCTGCCTGCGCCCAGCGCCGCAATCGCGGCAACGACAGCCGCGAGAGCGCTGCGTGCCTAGGAATTCTCCAGTACATCGACCATCCTCCTCGGCTCGACCCCGAGCCCCACAGCGTCGTGTGTGCCCCGCTCGCTCACCATCGGCACCTCCATCAGCTCCGCCTCCTCCCAGGTAGCGAACACGGTCTCGCCGACAACGGAGCGGATCCCGATCAGGCCGGCGCGGATCAGCGGCAGCGGCAGGTGGACGAGCGGCCGCGGCCGCCCGGCGACGCGGCTCACCAGGTCCGACATCTCGTCGTAGGTGAGGGTCTCCGGCCCGGCCAGCTCGTAGCGGGGCCGATCGCCCCGCGCCAGCGCCGCGACAACGCAGGCGGCTGCGTCCTGTGCCCAGATCGGCTCGAAGCGTGCCCGGCCGTCGCCCGACACCGGCAGCACCGGCAGAAAGGAGAACCGGCGCAGCAGCGTCACCCAGGGGTCGGAGTGGTCGTAGACGATCGAGGGGGCGAAGATCGTCGTCTCCAGGGGCGAGGATGCGACCGCCCGCTCCGCCAGCCACTTGGCGCGGAAGAAGCGGGTGCGCTGGGCGACCGAGGCGTTGAGGGCGCTGAAGAAGACGAAGCGCTTCACGCCGCTGCGCTCGGCAGCGCGCAGCAGCCGCACGGTCGCCAGCCCGTTCAGCTCCTCGATCCGGTGCGGTGGCTGGTCGCGGATCGTCGCCGCCAGGTGGACCACCGTGTCGACGCCGCGCAGCGCCTGGCGCACCAGGTACGGGTCCGACATCTCGCCGAGATCGCCGAGCGCGATCTGCACGTCGACCCGTTGCGGCCCCAGCCGTCGCGGCTCGCGCACCAGGCAGCGCACGTCCTCGCCGCGCTCGAGCAGCAGCGGCAGCAGCCGCGATCCAACGCTTCCAGTTGCCCCGGTCAGCAGCAGCATCGAGGGCCGATGCTAGTGGTGGTGCCCTCCCGCCGCACAATCCCTAAAATGTGCGCCCGCGCTGTGGTGGGGGTCAGGCCCCTCGCTGCGCACCGAAAAGACGAACCAGGAGAAAGCCTCGTATGACCTACGTCATCGCCGAGCCGTGCATCGGCACCAAGGACAACTCGTGCGTCGAGGTCTGTCCCGTCGACTGCATCCACCCGACGCCGGACGAGCCCGACTACGACTCGGTCGAGATGCTCTACATCGACCCGGACGAGTGCATCGACTGCGACGCCTGCGTCGAGGCCTGCCCGGTCGACGCCTGCTTCGCCGAGGACCAGCTTCCGGCCGAGTGGGCCAAGTACGCCGAGATCAACGCCGACTACTACAAGAGCAAGAGCGCGGCCTGAGGCAGGAGCCTCGACGAAGCGCAGCTCAAACGGGCGGCCACTGGCCGCCCGTCCTATTGGACGACCGGGAGCGGGGTGCCGCTGACGGGAGGCGCTTCGGCCGCGGCTGGGGCTGCCTGCAGGACCGGCAGCTCCTGCGGGGTGGAGGCGACGATGCCGCGAGCGGCCTGGCGGATCGCCTGGGCGGCCGGCGCGTCGGGCTCGGCCGTCACCAGCGGGGTGCCGGCGTCGGCGTGCTCGCGCAGGGCCTCGGAAAGCGGAACCTTGCCGAGCAGGGGGATGTCCAGCTCGTCGGCGAGCAGCTGACCGCCGCCCTCGCCGAAGATCGTGAAGCGCTCACCGTCGGGGGTGGTGAAGCCGGACATGTTCTCGATCGCGCCGAGCAGCTCGAGGTCGAACTTCAGCGCCATCTCGGCGCCGCGCTTGGCCACCGTCTGCGCCGCCGGCTGCGGCGTGGTGACGATCAGGAACTTGGCCTGGGGGAGGAGCTGGGCCAGCGTCATCGAGACGTCGCCCGTCCCCGGCGGCAGGTCGAGCAGCAGGTACTCCAGCTCGCCCCAGGCGACGTCCTCGAGGAACTGCTGGATCGCCTTGTGCAGCATCGGCCCGCGCCAGACCACGGCTGAGTTCTCCTCGACGAAGAAGCCGATCGACATCACCTTCACCCCGCCCGCGGCCTCCAGCGGCAGGATCTTGCGCTCGGCGTTCACCTCCGGCTTGCTGTTGACCCCGAGCATGCGCGGGATCGAGTAGCCGTAGACGTCGCAGTCGAGCGCTCCCGCCGAGTGACCTTCGGCGCTCAGCGCCGCGGCCAGGTTGGCGGTCATCGTCGACTTGCCGACGCCGCCCTTGCCGGAGGCGACGCAGATCACGTTTTTGACCTGGGCCAGCGCGCCGGCCGGCAGCTTGCCGCGGCCGAGCGATTTCTGCAGGGCCCCCTTCTCCTCGTCGGAGAGGACGTCGAAGCCGACGGCGACCTCGGTCACCCCGTCCAGCTCCGAGACCTGCTTGGCGACGGCCTGTTCGAAGTGGGAGCGGATCGGGCAGCCCGCTGTGGTCAGCGAGACGACGACCTCGACTCGGCCCCCGTCGCGGACCTCGATCGAGCGCACCATGCCGAGGTCGACGATCGAGCGGCGCAGCTCGGGGTCGATCACGGCACGCAGCTTCTCGGTTATCTGATCCTGCGTCGGAAGTGGCATCGGAGCCATTCTGGCAAAGGCGTCCGCGCGGCACCCGAGCGGCCTTTTCGCCGAGCCAGGGGGGAGAGATTTCGCCGCTGTGCCCTTAGCGCTCCACATGCACTCGAGCCAAGGAGGAGTTATGTCGGGCACACGCGGGGGCTTCGGCCGGATCGTCGGGATGGGGATCGCCCTGGCGCTGGCGCTGCTGTTGCTGGTGGCGAAGGAGGCGACGGCCGGGAAGTACGCCGTCGCCCAGTGCGGTTGGTACGTCGGCGCGGACGCGAGCTGGGCCGATACGACCGGAGGCACCAAGTTCCGCCAGGACGGCTGGTGCGTGCCGCCGGCCGGCCAGGACCCCTTCGACGGCGCCCACCTGAAGAGCTTCACCCGCGACGGGCAGTCGACGGTGTCCGGCACGCGCTTCGCCCGCTGGCGTTGGGAGGCCCCGGCCGGCACCGCCATCTCCCAGGTGCGCGGGACCTGGTGGCACGCCCTGCACGACGGGATGGAGCAGCGGCTCGGGGTCGGAACCTGGGGCGGCGGCTTCGACGCCTTCGCCTCCGCGGCCGGGACCGACACCACGCCGCGCGAGTTCGTCGCCGGATTCAACCCGGCCCAGCCGGCATTCGAGGACCGGCTGCTCTGCGCCAGGGCGGAAAGCAAGTCGTGCAGCCTCGACCCCGGCTCGTGGTCGGCGATCCGCGCCCTGACGATCACGGTTCAGGACGACCAGTCGCCAGCGGCGGGGATCAGTGGCGACCTGATCGCGGGGGGCTGGCGGCGGGGCGCGCAGGCGGTCGGCTTCTGGGGAAGCGACGTTGGTGGCGGAGTCCGCTTCGGCGAAACAGCGGTGGACGGCGCCCGCGTGAACCTGACCGAGTACAGCTGCGCGAAGGCGTCGATCGGCGGCGAGTGGCGGGCGACCCAGATGCAGCCGTGCAGCCTTGGCGCGTCCGGCAGCGCGACCGTCGACACCACGCGCTTCAGCGACGGCCCGCACGGCATCCATCACTGCGTCACCGATTTTGCCGGCAACGGCGCCTGCACGCCGGACCGGACGTTCTACGTCGACAACAACCCGCCGGCCCACCCGCGCAACCTCGCCCTGGCCGGGAGCGATGCCTGGCGGCGCACAAATGACTTCGACCTCTCCTGGGCCAACCCCGACCAGGGCGCTGCGAGCGCGATCGGGGGCGCCTCCTGGCGGATCGAGGGCCCGGCCGGCTATGACGGGGGAGCCAAGTTCACGGCCGGCCATGACCTGGGCTCGCTCCAGAACCTCTCCGTGCCCCACGCCGGCACCTACACGCTGAGCATCTGGCTGCGCGACGAGGCCGGCAACGAGGCGCCGGCCTCGGCGGTCCCGCTGCCGCTGCGCTTCGACGACGTCCCGCCCGGCGTCGCCTTCGACGCCAGCGCGGCAGGAAGTGCGGCTTCGGAGCAGATCCGCGTCCAGGTCTCCGACGCGCATTCCGGGCCCGCGAGCGGAGAGGTCCGCTACCGCCGGCTCGGCAGCGAGCAGTGGGCGGAGCTGCCGGCGAAATTCCAGCCGGGCGAAGCCGCCGGCGCCGCCCAGCTCGACCGCCGGCCTGCCGGGCGATCTTGCGCCCGGCACCTACGTATTCCGAGCCGACGCCGTCGACGCGGCGGGCAACGCGGCATCGACCACTCGCCGTGCCGACGGCGTCGAGATGACGGTGCGGGTGGCGCCGGGTGCGGTGGGCCGAGCGGAGCCCGCCGGGCGCAGCAAGGCGAGGATCTTCGCCAGGCTCGGCTGGCACGGGCACGTCGGCACGGAGCTGACCGTGCCTTTCGGGACCGGCGCGATGCTGAGCGGCCGCCTCGTCAGCGCCGACGGCGCCGGCCTCGCCGGCCGCACCCTGCGGATCGTCTCGCGGCCTTCGCGCGGGGCGCTGCTGCACGCGCGAGTCGACACGGTGGCCACCGGTTCCCACGGGGGCTTCAGGCTCCGGCTCGCGGCGGGGACGTCTCGCCGGGTCGCGATCGCCTTCCCCGGCGAGGCTCGCCTGGACGGGGCCGATCGCCGGCCGCTGACGCTGCGGGTGCGGGGCGGCGTCGATTTCAAGGTCGCGCCCGAGGCCCTGCGCACCGAAGAAGCCGTGCGCTTCAGCGGCCGGGTCCGCACTCTCGGCGCGCCGCTGCCGCGGCGGGGCAAGCTGGTCGCGATCCAGTACTACGAGGTGGCGGCGAAACGCTGGCGCCCGGTGCTGGTCACCCGAACGGATCACAGCGGTCGCTTTCACGCCAGCTATCGCTTCCGCTACATCAGCGGCTCCGCGAGCATTCGCCTCCGCGCCGCCGCCCTCTCCGAGGAGCGCTGGCCCTACGCCCCCGGCGCCTCGCCCCCGGTGACCGTCCGCGTAACCGGCTAGCCAAAGTGGACGCCGACGGGCCGAAATGTCAACCCACAGTTGACATTTCGGCCCGTCGGCGGCGATTGCGCGCGGATCGGTAGGGTTGGCCTCGATGTCGCAGGCGACACTTCACACCAGCGCCGGGGCGATCGTCCTCGAGCTGCACGACGACGATGCGCCCAAGACCGTCGAGAACTTCCGCAAGCTCTCGGCGGACAAGTTCTACGACGAACTGGTCTTCCACCGGGTGATCCCGGACTTCATGATCCAGGGCGGCTGTCCGGAAGGAACCGGCACCGGCGGTCCCGGCTACACCTTCGAGGACGAGTTCAACGATCACAAGGTCGAGCGCGGGGCGCTGGCGATGGCCAACGCCGGTCCCAACACCAACGGCTCGCAGTTCTTCATCGTCACCACCTCCTCAGCTCCGTGGCTTGACGGCAAGCACACCGTCTTCGGTCGCGTCATCGAGGGCATGGACGTCGTCGACGCGATCGAGTCGACCGAGACCGATGGATCCGATCGTCCGCTCGAGGCGCAGATGATCGAACGCGTCGAGCTCTCCGAGTAGGCCGCGGGCTCAGGCCGCGGGCTCGGTGCTGTCCGGCTGGGCCTTGGCTTCACGGCGGCGCCGGATCGCCTCGCCCGGGCGCCAGAGGCTGACCAGTCCGGCGACCAGGGTGACGAGGAAGATCTGCCCGGCCATCATCTCGAAGCCGGAGATCAGGCGCCCGGGTTGGCCACCGGGGACGAGGTTGCCGTAGCCGGTCGTGGTCAGCGTCGTGTAGCTGAAGAAGAGGAAGTCCGAGCTCGCGGGATGCGGGTGGCCTTCGAAGAACGGCCCCCCCTGGACCCGGTCGATCACCCCGTAGAGGAAGGTGAAGAGGATGCCCAGCACGGCGTAGACGCTGAGCGCTCCGAGGATCGTGCGCGAGCCGACCTCGGGCGCCATCACGACGCGGCGCAGGACCGCTCCCATCGCAACGGTCAAGAGCGAGACCTGGATCAGCGACGCGAAGTTGAGCCAGTCGTGATTGCCGGCGACGGCCCCTATCGCGGCGAGCACCACGGTCAGCACCGAGAGGGCAAAGGCGATGCGCACGACCCGGGCATGCGCGTGCGAGCTGATCAGCGCCACCACCGACGTCGCGCTCGTCACGACCGTCAGCACGACGGACGTCCAACCCCGGTTCTCCAGCAGCGAGGCGAGCACGTAGGTGACCACCACGAGCACGAAGACCAGCCCGAAGGCGTCGCTGACGCGCTCCGCCCGCTGCAACCACCGCTCACGCCTGCGCGCCCGGCGCGATGCCGTCTCCATCCCCGCACGTTCGTGGCGGGGCACCGGGTTTCCTGCCGCGGAGCCAGCCAGCCAGCCGCACGGAGGCGCCGCAGCGCGCCCGGCGTCGCCGGGCCAGCGCACCAGCAGCAGAGGGGGAGGGATTCGAATCCTCGAGACGCCGTTAGACGCCTCCGTTAGACGCCTGCCGGTTTTCAAGGTCTGGGCGATGGCGCGGATTGGCTTTCTCAAGCGGTTTGCCGGTTTCGTGCCACGGGCTGTGCCACCGTCGTCCTGCTCAGGATGTGGCTGGTTCAGTCGCTCAGAGAGCCAGGTCCGTCTGGGAGGTCTCCTGCAGGGATGAAGGCAGTGCCGTGTGGAGCCCTGTATGGATGCACAACTCTTCCCCTCGACCGTCTTTGCACATATGATCCAGATGATTTGCTCCATCGTGCACATTCAGGAGGCTAAGTGGAAATTCTAAATGACGACTTGATCAAGCGCCTTCTCGCCGAGGCAGCCCAGGCAGCAACACACGCTTACGCACCTTACTCTGGACTCAAAGTGGGAGCGGCGCTGGTAACGGAGACGAACGACCTCGTGGTTGGCTGCAATGCCGAGAATTCCTCGTACGGCCTCACTATGTGTGCAGAGCGTAATGCGATATTCAGCGCCGTCGCCACACACGGCCCGGCTTTGCGGCCCAAGGCCTTGGCAGTGGTGTTGGCCGACGGAAAACCGATTACGCCATGTGGCGCCTGCCGTCAGGTGATGTATGAGTTCAATCCCGACATGCTCGTGGTGTTCCGTACCGCAGCCAAACTTGAGCAGGTGTCGACGAAAATTCTACTTCCGTACGGCTTTAGCCTTGAGCCGGAGCCTGATGATGGCGGCTAAAGACAAGAAGCGCAATACCGCACTATACACACTAGCTGGAACCGTAATTACGACACTTGGCGCGATTGCGACCAGTCGAACCACGGCGCTGCTTCTGCCCTTGGTCGTGATCGCCGCCATTCTAGGGGTGTTTACCCTGATATTCGCATACCAGTGGCGCCAGGATCGCTCGGTTTCCAGTCCGCAATCCGGGGAGGATCGTGGTGCTGCAACAGCGGTTGCGCCTGCGCCGGACCTCCACCCGGACCGGCTGGCAAAGTCTCTGACCTCTGAGCGTCGAGAGTATGTGGAGGTGGCCCTAACCGGCGCTGTCAACGACGTTGCAAATGTTGTCGGTATGCCGGCGAGCCTTGTCAGGGCGAATTTGTTTTCACAAGTTCCCGGCACCGATCACCTTCGCATGGTCAAAGATCTCTGGTGCCATATGAATCTGCCCAAAGAGCGGACAGTTAAGATCGATGTCGGGCGTGGCAGCGCCGGTATCGCTTGGCAAACGGGAGATTCGAACATAGTGGTGTGGAAAGATGGCTGGGGCGATAGCGACATCGGCGACGACGCCGAGTTGAAGAAGGTCCACTCCGAGTTGCGGTGGATTCTTTCGGTGCCGATCTTCAGCTCAAAGAAGTCGGGAGCACAGCTGGCGCTCAACGTCGATGGCTTGCAAATCACTCCAGACGAGGGTGTCCTCGCAAAAGCACTTGGCCACTTGCCCCGGTTTGGCCAGGGAATTTCTAGAGTCCTGTGCCTCTGATAGCCTTGATGATGGATAGGGAACTGCGATGAAGCTGAAATACATCGATGTAAATAGGAAAGTCGTCAAGACTGCGGATCGTGTGGTGGGATTCGATGCAAGTGACATGCCATCACCGGGAGTCGGCTTTGAGCAGTTTTTCGAGCGTCTGAATGGTGGGACCAACCGGCCGATCTCACATGACGCGTTTGATGCCGAGGTCTTGAAGATGTACGAACGCAAGCCGTAGGCTTACGGGTTTGCGCTTTGGATCTCATTCCTAGTCCGATGAACCTTGTCGGAGGGTTTGCTCGAAGCCATGTTAAGCATCGGAACTCATGAGATACCGAAGCGTGTCCAGCTTGATGGTCGTCATTTCGCGCGAGAAGCAACGCAGACGAAAGATGGGCTCTCTGTTCTTCATCGATTGAATCGGGGATTGGGCGACGGCACTTCCCTTTTGCGCGTGAAAGGAAGAAGAAACTCCCCTTTACAGTTGAAGACTGACTCGGCGCCGGGCGTTGAAACTGATCAGGCTGGAAGGCGCTCGCCGGCAGGGATGTAGTGCTCCAGTTCGGCCGGGCGCTCCAGGGCGAAGGGGATGCCCTCTTCCGCGAGCTTAACGACCTCGGCGTAGGAGTCGCCAGCGGCGGACCAGCCCTCTACGTCGGACGACTCGGCCCACCAGCCGTCGGCTTCGTGGTGGTAGATGACGCGCACGGTATCCATTGATCCTCCAGGTCAGAGTAGCTTCCGGGCCTCGTCTTCGGCAAGTCCAATGTCTTTGGAACGACCGTCCAGATAGGCGTCGAGCAGCGCTGCCCCCTCAGCCTCGGAGCCAGGCATCGGATGCCGTAGAGGTCGAACGTCACCGTGATCGAGGAATGTCCCATGAACGAGGAGAGCGCCTTGGCGTTTGCCCCGGCGGCGATCATGAACGAGGCGTAGGGTGTGGCGTGCTTGGCGGAGCCGTAGGCGCTCGCGGATGCCGGTGTGGTGCCAGGCGCTGTCTGCGTTGCGGTAGAGCCGCTCGGCCTGGAACAGCGTGCCGTTGTCCTCCCCGAAGACGAGCGATTCGCTCGTGATTCCGCTGTGCTGCCGCAAGTCGAGCATCAGCTCCCGTAGGACACTCGGGCATCGGCACCTTCGCCGGGACCGCCAGGTCTTCGGCTCGATAGCGCCTCCTTCGGGCCCCACGACTCCCGTACCTCGATGATGCCCCTCGACATGTCCACCGCTCCCCAGCGAAGGGCGCGCAGCTCACCGGATCGCAACCTGGAGCGGCCTGAGCGAGTTCCGGACCGTGGATGCCGTGTCCTTCGGCCTGCTCTAGCAAGCCAGATTTAGCCCTATAAGCGGAGGGGGAGGGATTCGAACCCTCGAGACGCCATTAGACGCCTGCCGGTTTTCAAGACCGGTGCATTCAACCGCTCTGCCACCCCTCCGGGGAGTAGACGTTTCGTCGATGCTAGACGCCAAGGCGTATGACGACTATCGCTCTAGATGATTGTATTGTCTGCAATGCGTCGTTTGCTCGTCCTTGCGTCGGCGATGGTCTTCTTCGACGTCGCCTTCTTCTCGGCGATTGCGCCGCTGCTGCCGAGTTACGTCTCCGCGCTCGGGCTGAGCAAGGCGGAGGCCGGCGTTCTCTCCGCCTCCTACGCGGCCGGGACGCTGATCTTCTCGTTGCCGGCCGGCCTGCTGGCCGCCCGCATCGGGCCGCGCCGCACGGTCATCGCCGGGCTGCTGCTGCTCGGATGCTCCAGCGTCGCCTTCGGCTTCGCCGAGCAGTTCCTCCTGCTCGACGCAGCCCGGTTTGCCCAGGGCGCCTCCGGTGCGCTGATCTGGTCGGGAGCGCTGACCTGGCTGATCACGGCGGCGCCGCCCGAGCGCCGTGGCGCGGTGATCGGCACCGCCCTGGGCACCGCCGTCGCCGGCGCCCTCCTCGGCCCGGCGCTGGGCGCGCTGGCGGCCGAGGTCGGCACCGAAGCGGTCTTCAGCGCCGTGCTCGGAGTGGCGATCGTCCTCGCCGTCCTCGCCGCGCGCATGCCCGAGACCAGGGTCTCCGAGCGGCCAGGGCCTGCGCGAGGTCGCCGAGACGATCTTCAGCCGTCCGATCCTCACCGGAACCGCGTTCGTCGCGGTCCCCTCGGTGATGTTCGGCGCGGTCGAGGTGCTGGCGCCGCTG
This sequence comes from uncultured Solirubrobacterales bacterium, assembly GCA_963812905.1. Classification (GTDB taxonomy): domain Bacteria; phylum Actinomycetota; class Thermoleophilia; order Solirubrobacterales; family 70-9; genus VRUE01. Next base: position 1,168,208 of record CAWEWY010000003.1, on the reverse strand, counting down.
CAGATCGCCGACCTGGGGGGCGGTCACGCGCTGATCGCCGGCGGCTTCATCGCCGGGGCCGGCGTTGGAGGCGGTGCTGGCGCCGCTCGCCGGTCGCTACTCGGATCGGGCGGGGCGCCGGATCCCGTTCACCATCGGCCTCAGCATCTGCGCCGTGGCGATGGTCGCGGTGGCGATCGGGGCGACCATGGGCCTTGTCATGGCCGGGCTGATGCTGACCTCGCTGGGCGGCGGCATCTGCTTCACGCCGGCCCTGACCATGCTCTCGGAGATGGCCGAATCGAGTCGCCTGCACCAGGGATTCGCCGCCGGCCTCTCCAACATGGCCTGGGCCACCGGCCAGGTGATCGGCGGCCTCGCGGGCGGCGGCCTCGCGGGTGTCGCGGGCAACGCGGCCCCGGCGCTTGCGATCGTCGTCCTCCTGCTCGCCACGGTCGCCTACTCGTTTCATGTCCTGGCGCCACCCCCGGTTCGCCCCGTCAGTGGCGCTGGGGGCTAGGCTCCGCGGAGCATGGCTTCGCGAGGCAGCGCGCAGGGGGGACCGGGGTCGACCTGGCGCAATTGGGCCGGGGACCAGGCGTGCGCACCGGCGGCGCTTGTCCGGCCACGCGGCCGCGAGGAGCTGGCCGAGGCGATCGGCGTCGCCGTCGCCGCCGGCCGCAAGGTCGGCGTCGTCGGCAGTGGCCACTCCTTCACCGAGGCGGCGCTGACCGGCGGCACGATGGTCGACACCCGCTCGCTCAGCGGCGTGATCGACGCAGATCGCGGCGCGGGCCTCGTCAAGGTCGGGTCGGGCACCGTCCTCGCCGAGCTCAACGAGGAGCTGCACCGGCTCGGCCTGGCGATGGAGAACCTCGGCGACATCGACCGCCAGACGATCGCCGGCGCGATCTCGACCGGCACCCACGGCACCGGGGCCAAGCTGCGCAACATCTCCTCCCAGGTCGAGGCGCTGGAGCTGGTCCTCGCCGACGGGACGGTGCGGGAGCTGAGCGCTGCCGCCGATCCTGGCCTGCTGCGCGCGGCCCGGGTCGCGATCGGCGCCCTCGGCGCGATCTCCACCGTGACCCTGCGCTGCGTCCCGGCCTTCACCCTGCACCGGGTCGACACGCCCTGCCCGCGCGAGGAGGTCTTCGACGCCTTTCAGGAGCGCGCCGACGCCAACGATCACTTCGAGCTCTTCACCTTTCCCTACGCCGACTCGGCCCTGGTGCTGGAGCGCAACCGCACCGAGGAGCCGCCCCGCCCGCGCGGCCGCGTCGCGGCCTACCTCAACGACATCGTGCTGGAGAACTGGGCGCTGGAGGCGATCTCCGCGGCCGGGAAGGCCTTCCCGCGGGCGATCCCGTCGCTCTCGCGCCTCGCCGCCTGGCTCGCCTCGGGCAGCAGGGCGACCGACCGCAGCGACCTGATCTTCGCCAACGAGCGCCGCGTCCGCTTCACCGAGATGGAGTACGGCGTGCCGCGCGAGCACGGCCCCGAGGCGGCGCGGCGGGTGATCGAGTGGGTGCGCTCCAACCGCTACCCGGTCTTCTTCCCGATCGAGATGCGGGTGACCGCCGCCGACGACGCGCTGCTCAGTCCGTCGCACGAGCGCGACACCGCCTACATCGCCGTCCACCAGTACCGCGGCATGGAGTGGCGCCCTTACTTCGAGGCGGTCGAGGAGATCATGGACTCCTACGGCGGCCGGCCCCACTGGGGCAAGCGGCACTTCCAGACGGCGGCAACTCTGGCCGAGCGCTACCCCCGCTGGGCGGACTTCCAGGCGGCGAGGGACGAGCTGGACCCCGGCCGCACCTTCACCAACGAGTACGCCGAGCGCGTCCTGGGCCACTGAACCGCCCGCCGACGGGACGAAATCCGGGCCCAGAGCAACGGATTTCGTCCCGTCGGTGGGCTACAGGAACGTCTGGCCCTCGCCGCGGTAGGTGGGGACCTCGTCGACGATCTCGTCGCCTTCGACGAGGTGGAGGGAGTCGAAGCGCTCGCAGAGCTCGCCGGCCTTGGCGTGGCGCATGTAGACGCGGTCGCCGATCTGGAGGTCGCGGGCGGGCGGGCCGCTGAGGGGGGTCTGCACCTCGCCCGCGCCCTCCTCGGGGTCGAGCCGAAGGCCGTCCGGCAGCCAGGGCGAGGGAAGCCGCGCCGCATCGCCGCTGCCCGAGGCGAGGTAGCCGCCGCCGAGGGCGGTCGCGACCCCGGGCGAGGGCTTGCGCACGATCGGCAGGGCGAAGCCGGCGGCCGGCGTCAGCGAGAAGCGGCTGTAGTGGTCGAAGAGGGCGGGCGCGTAGAAGCCCGAGCCGGCGGCGACCTCGGTGACCGCCTCCTCGGCGCCGGTCAGCTCCAGGCTGCCGGTGCCGCCGCCGTTGACGATCGGCAGCTCGGCGAACTCGCGGATCGCGGCGACGACCGCCGCGCGCCGCTTGGCCAGCTCCGCGGCGGAGCGGCGCTGCATCGTGCGGATCGCGGCCCCGCGCAGCCGCCGCCCCGGCGGCCGGTCGCCGACGCCGGCGATCTGGCCCTCGTAGGACATCAGCGCCGCCAGCTCGACCTGCGGCCGCCGCTCGATCTCCTGGGCCAGCGCGACCGCCTGCTCGACCGTGTGCACCGGCGAGCGCTTCGGCCCGACCTTGATCCGCCCGCCCAGCGCCCACCAGCCGGCGTCGAGGTCGATGCAGACCCGCACCGGCGCCGCCCCGGCGCCCAGCACCGACTCGATCGCCTCCAGGTGCTCGACGCAGTCGACCATCACGATCGGCGCGCCGGCCGGGTTGGCGACCGAGCGCAGCGCCAGCTCGCCCAGCGCGTCCGTATCGGCGGTGGGGTAGGCGAGCAGCAGGTTCTCGAAGCCGCTCTCGGCCAGCCAGAGCGTCTCCGGCAGCGTGAACGTCATCAGCCCGGCGAAGCGCTCGTCGCGCCGCAGGATCCGCTCCAGCAGCGCCCGGCAGCGCACCGACTTGCTCGCCACCCGGATCGGCTTCCCGCCGGCCCGTCCCAGCATCTCCTCGGCGTTGGACCACATCGCGTCGAGGTCGACGAACGCAAACGGCGCCTCGACGTCCTCGAAGATCTGCTCGAGCTGGGCGTGCGAGCGGCCGGACACGACCACGAGACTAGCCGCGCCGCCCCCGGTTAACTCCTACAATCGGGCCGAACGCCCGGAGAGGTGGCCGAGTGGCTGAAGGCACTCGCCTGCTAAGCGAGTAGGGGGCGCAAGCTCTCTCGAGGGTTCGAATCCCTCCCTCTCCGCTTCCGCGCGGCCGCCTCGTCCGAAATTGCTGCGCTACGATCGAATCCGATGGAGCAGTGGTTGTTAGAACGGCTCAATGGGTTGTTTGACACCCTGCTCGACCTTGCCGTCTTTGCCCTGATCGCGCTCCTGCCGGTCTCCCTCGCGGTCAAGGCCACGGCGCTTCTCGCCCTGATCCTGGGTCTCTACGCCCTGATCAACTTGAGGCGCTGGAGCGCCCACCTCGATCCCTGGGCCCATGCCGGCAAGCTGCTGCGGCGGGTCTCGGTCGCCTTGACGGTTTCCTCTCCGAACTACCCGCCACTGCCGGCGCCGAGGGAGCCCAGGATGCTCGTCTTGGATGAGGCGACGAGGGCTTCGCTCCCGCCCCTCAAGCTCTCCAATGTCCCTGGCATCTATGTCTATGACACTGCGGCGGAGTCGAAAGCATCGGGGCCAGGCAGGAATGCAGCGCTCGACTTCCCCCTCCTGTCGGAGCTCGAGGGGAAAGGGGTGTTCGATCGCGTGGAGCCGGACAAGTCCAAGGCCTCTGAGCACAACCTTCGCCTGTCCCAGCTTCTGGCCGAGTTGCAGTCGGCGACTGCCTCCGCTCAAACCGGACTCGAGCGCCCAGCCGTGCGTACCCGCTAGCGCCGCGAGCGCAGCACGACCCGCCCGCCGCGGGCGGGGATCATCGTCACGTTGCGGTGCAGGGCGTGCTCGGGCTCGGGCTCGGCGGCCTCCAGGTCGAGGCGGCGGGCCATCGCCTCGAGGACGACGCGCATCTCGGCCATCGCCAGGGCGGCGCCGAGGCAGCGGCGGATGCCGCCGCCGAAGGGGATCCACTCGTAGGTGCCGGGCTTGCGGCCGAGCCAGCGCTCGGGGCGGAACTCGAAGGGCTCGGGGTAGAGGTCCTCGCGGTGGTGGACGAGGAGGATGCTCATCCCGACCGGGGTGTCGGCGGAGACCCCGTACTGGCCGAGCTGCCAGGGGACCGTCACCCGGCGGCCGATGAACGGCACGACCGGCCGCGAGCGCATCGTCTCCACGATCGTCGCCTCGACCTGCTCCTCGGCGCCTTCGCCGCTGCGGACGGCCTCGCGCAGCGCCTCGTGGGCGTCCGGGTTGCGGACCAGCCGCTCCCAGGCCCAGGACAGCGAGTTGGCGGTCGTCTCGTGGCCGGCGAGGACCAGGGTGAGCAGCTCGTCGCGGACTTCTTTGTCGTCCATCGCCTCGCCCTCCTCGGTCCGCGCCTGCAGCAGCAGGGAGAGGATGTCGCGCCGCTCCTCGAGGTGCGCGTCGCGGCGGCGCGCCTCGATCACGGCGTAGGTCGGGCGGTCGAGCAGCTCGACCCCGAGGCGGGTCAGCCCGACCGCCTCTTCGCGCGTCATGTTCATCAGTTCGCCGACCTGGGCCAGGGGAGAGGTCGAGGCGGCGACCAGGTGCTTGATCGTGGTCCGCATCCGGTGCTCGGGGGTGCCGCGCTCGGGCCGTCCCTCGATGCCGAAGATCCCGGCCATGATCACGTCGAGCGTGATCGCCTGCATGCGCGGCGCCAGCGCGAACGGCCTGTTCAGCGGCCAGTTGTCGATCTCGCGTTCGGCCGCGTCGGCGATCATCGCCGTGTAGCGCTCGATCGCCTCGCCGTGGAACGGCGGCAGCAGCAGCTTGCGCTGGCGCATGTGGCGCGGGCCGACCGCGGTCAGGACCGAGCCGGTGCCGAGGATCGGCCGCAGCGGCGACTCGCCGGTCAGCGACGGCGCCTGCTCGGGCTTGGCGGTGAAGAGCGAGCGCACGTGGTCGGGATGGCTGGTGACGACCGGGCCGCCGGGCATCGACGTGCGCATGCGGAAGACGTCGCCGAGGCGGCGGCGGGCGCCGAAGACGTACTCGATCTGGCGCTGGTTGAAGCGCAGCATCTGCGCGCCGCGCGGCAGCGGGACGACGGGAGGCTTGGGCAGCGCGGCGGCCTCGTCCGGCTCGATCGGGCCGGCGGGCGAAGGCGGCGCCTCGCCGACGAGGCCGGGGACGAGGCGGCTCCTCGGCGCTGGCGGCGGGCTCGGCGACGGCGCTGCTCACGAGGACAGTGTTACACAGATCGATGTCAACGTTTGCAGGCTCCCGATCGGATCGAGGCCACGCTCTACAGTCATACGCATGCAGCGCGGAAGGCGCACCAAGATCATCGCCACGGTCGGGCCGGCGAGCTGGGAGCCCGACGTCCTGGCCCGCCTGATCGAGGCCGGCGCCGACGTCCTGCGCCTCAACTTCTCCCACGCCGACCGCGACCGGCACGCGCGGACGATCGAGGCGATCCGCGCCGCCGCCGAGCGGGCCGGGCGCGAGGTGGCGGTGCTCGGCGACCTGCCGGGGCCGAAGCTGCGGATCGGCGAGCTGCGCGGCGACGTCGCCGAGCTGGAGACGGGCATGCACGTGAAGCTGACCCCCCAGGAGGTCGAGGGCGACCGAGGAGACGATCCCGGTCGCCTGGCCGGGGGTCACCTCGCTGCGCGAGGACGAGCCGGTCTACCTCGCCGACGGCTCGATCCGCCTGCGCGTGCGCGGGGCCGAGGACGGCGGCGTCGACTGCGAGGTCGAGGTCGGCGGCACCCTCTCCTCGCACAAGGGGATGAACGTGCCCGGCATCAGCACCCCGGCGGCCACCGACGGCGACCTCGGCTGGGTCGAGTTCGCGGTCGAGCACGGGGTCGACCTGCTCGCCGTCTCCTTCGTCTCCAGCGCCGCCGACCTCGAGCCGGTCAGCGAGCGGCTGCGCGCGCTCGGCTCCGACATCCCCCTGATCGCCAAGATCGAGAAGCAGCAGGCGGCCGAGAACGCCGAGGAGATCGTCGCGGCGGCGACCGGCGGGATCATGGTCGCCCGCGGCGACCTCGGGATCGAGCTGCCGCTGGCCGCAGGTGCCGGTCGTCCAGAAGCGGCTGATCCGCGCCGCCGGCAAGCGCTCCAAGCCGGCGATCACGGCGACGCAGATGCTGGCCTCGATGGTGACCGCGCGGCGGCCGACCCGGGCCGAGGTGACCGACGTCGCCAACGCGATCTACGACGGCACCGACGCGGTGATGCTCTCCGAGGAGACCGCGGTCGGCCAGCACCCGGTCGAGGCGGTGCGGGTGATGGACCGGATCGCCCGCGCCACCGAGCCCGACCTGCCCTACGGCGAGTGGCTCTTCAGCCGCACCGACCAGGCGACCCAGGACGTCGCCGACTCGGTCGCCCAGGGGGCGGTCGGGGCCGTCTACCGCCTCGGCCTGGCGGCGCTGGTGGTGCCGACGACGAGCGGCCGCACCGCGCGCCTGGTCTCCGCCCACCGTCCCAACGTGCCGGTGCTGGCCGTCTCGCCGCGGATCGAGACGGTGCGCCGCCTCGGCCTGCTCTTCGGCGTGACCGCGGTGCTGAACGAGCACGAGACCGACGTGCGCGGCCTGCTCCACGACTGCGCCGGAGCTCGCGGGCGAGCACGGCATCGCCGCCTCCGGCGACCTGATCGCGATCACCGCCGGGCTGCCGGAGCAGGAACTGGGCACCAACCTCTTCGAGGTCCACCGCGTGCCCTGAGGCGCCCCAGTGCCGGACCGGCGTGCTACTGCGTCCTCGGTCGTCGAAAGGCGATTGCCTTCCGACTCCCTCCTCCTTTGTCCCGCTTGGCTCTGGAACGCCTCAGGGCACGCGGATCTGGATGTTGAAGTCCGCGGTTCCGAGCGAGCCCATCAGGCAGAGCCAGAGCGGCAGGTACATCTCGGTGCCGCGGGCGGCGGCGATCCCGCCGAGGTCGACGATCTGCTCGGGCGCCCAGCCGAATTTCTGCAGCAGCTCGCCGACGGTGGCCTTGGCGCCCGCGTCCTCGCCGCAGACGAAGACGTTGTGAGCCCCGGGCAGGCGGCCGGGCTCGGTCATCACCTGGTTGTTGATCGTGTTGAGCGCCTTGACGACCCTTGCCTCGGGGAAGGCGGCCTGGATGCGCTCGCCGAGGCTGTCGTCATTGCAGACCGAGAGAGTCGGCGGCATTCCCTGTGAGAAGTCGAGCGGGTTGGCGACGTCGACCAGCACCTTGCCGGCGAGGTTCCCGGTGCCGGCTGCCGCGAGCGCCTCCAGCGAGGCCTCCCCGGAAGTGCAGTTGAAGACCATCCCGCTCGCCGCGGCCGCGTCGGCGAAGGTTCCGCCGTGGCCGCCGTCACCGGCCCCCTCCACCCACTCCAGCAGCGCCTCGCTCTCGGCCGAGCGCGAGCCCATCGTCACCTCGTGCCCGAGCTCGACCAGCTTGGTGGCGATCCTCCGCCCGACCGCGCCCGTGCCCAGCACACCGATCCTCATCAGGTCTCCTCTCGTTGGTCCTTCTATTGTCCCGTCCTGGCATGGACAGCGAGAAGACAGTCGTTCGGGTGGAGCGCGACGCCGCCGGCCTGGCGGTGCTGACGCTCGACAGCCCGCCGCTGAACCTCTTCGACAGCCGTATGTTCGACGGCCTGCTGGCCGGGATCGGGGACGTCGAGGCCGACCCGCCGCGGGCACTGCTGATCCGCGCCGAGGGGCGCGCCGTCTCCGGCGGCGTCAACGTCGCCGAGTTCGACGGGCTGACGCCGGAGCGCGCGAGCGGGCTCTGGGACGAGCTGATCGGCGCCGTCGAGCGGGTCGAACGGCTGCCGCTGCCGGTCGTCTTTGCGGCCCACGCGCTGACCCTGACCGCCGCCTTCGAGCTTGCGCTCGGCTGCGACCTGATCCTCGCCGCCCGTTCGGCCAAGTTCGGCCTGGTCGAGAAAGTGGTCGGCCTCACCCCGTCGATGGGCGGCACCCAGCGGCTCGCCGAGCGCGCCGGCAGCGGTCGCGCCCGCGAGCTGGTGATCACCGGCGAGCTCTTCGGGGCGGAGGAGCTGGAGCGCTGGAACGTCGTCAACCGCGTCTTCGAGGACGATGGCTTCGACCAGCGGGTCCGCGCCTTCGCCGCCGAGCTGGCGGCCGGCCCGACCAGGGCGCACGCGATGACCAAGCTGGTGCTGCGCCGCTTCCGCGAGGGCGGCATCCCGGCGGCCGACGAGGCGATCCGCACCGAGGCCGGCGAGCTGTTCGCGACCGAGGACCTGCAGCGCGCGGTCAAGACCTTCCTCGAGCAGGGACCCGGCCACGCGACGTTCGAGGGCCGCTGAGCCTTCCGGTGCGCCTTATGCACCTCATGCGTGCATAAAGCGCACCGGAACGGAATAAGGTTGCGGCGATGACCGACTTCGACCTGATTGCCCAGGGCATGACCCAGGCGGTTCCCTTCGCGGGCCACCTGGGCCTGGAGATCACAAGCATCGCCGAGGGCGACGCGGTGGTTGTCTTGCCCGAGCGCCCCGAGCTGACCAACCACGTCGGCTCCCAGCACGCCGGCGCCCTCTTCACGGCGGCCGAGACGGCCTCGGGAGCCGCCTTCGTCGGAGCCTTTGCCGAGCGCCTCGGAGAAGTCACCCCGCTCGCCCGCAGCGCCGAGATCTCCTACGAGAAGATCGCCAAGGGGCCGATCGAGGCGCGGGCCAAGCTGGGCGTCCCGGCAGCCGAGGCCCTATCCACCCTCGACGCCGAGGGCAAGGTCGTCTTCCCCTGCGAGATCGATCTGACCGACGCCTCCGGCCAGCGCGTAGCGACCGCCAAGGTCCAGTGGCACGTGCGGCTGAACCAGCCCGCCGAGCCCGAAGCCACCTAACGACGCCCCCAAGTCCCTAGAATCGCCCCCCGGGCTCTCCCCGGCAACCCGCGCCTGTAGCTCAGTTGGATAGAGCGTCGGTCTACGAAACCGAAGGTCACAGGTTCGAATCCTGTCAGGCGCGTTCCTCGCTGTTCCTCAGAAGGCCGCGCATTTCCCGGTGCAGAGCCGATTGCGTGGCATCCGCTTGAATCGCCGTTCCGTGGGTTGAAGGTCAGGCCCACCGCGCACGAGGGCACGATCTGGAGGGCACCCCCTTATGCACGCGGTAGGGAAGAGCTTTGGAACGGTGCGAAATGTGATGGTTGAGCCCGTCTCAACCGATGGGACAAGTCTCCAACGGTCCTCCGGCCGCCGACCTCAACATGCCCCTTGTGCGACCTGCGGTTCGTTCAAGTCGATTGGCGAGCCCAAAAGATTCGCCGATTGTTTATGGCGCGAGGTCGGTTCTTGTTTCAGAACGCAGGACATTAAGTTCAAGAGCAAGCTGAGGGAACTCGTTGGAGCAGCGGGCGAAGAAGGCGCTCGCTGTGCCGATGACTTCCTCCTGGCCCGACCCCCTGAAATCGGTCCGCCCTGTTTGAGAGTCCTTCCCGCCCGCGACAATGGGCAAAGGAGGACCGAAGCAGGTGAAGAGGCAAAGGCACACCCCCGAGCAGATCATCCGCAAGCTGCGCACGGCAGAGCAGATGCTCTCGGAGGGAAAGACGGCAGGGGAAGCGGCAAAGGCGCTGGAGGTCTCCGAGCAGACCCTGCACCGCTGGCGCAACCAGTACGGCGGGATGAAAGCCGAAGACGTCAAGCGGCTCAAAGAGCTGGAGAAGGAGAACCGCGAGCTCAAGCAGATCGTGGCCGATCAGACACTCGACATCCGCGCCTACAAGGAGATCGCCAAGGGAAACTTCTGAGCCCGGCCCGCAGGCGCCGAGCGGTCTGCATGCTGCAGGACCGCCTCGGCCTCTCCGAGCGTCGGGCGTGCCGGATCGCCGGCCAGAACCGCTCCACACAGCGCCACCGCCCGCAGGTGAAACCCGAGGATCAGGCTCTGCGAGCTCGCCTGCGAAAGATCTCCGAAGAGTGGCCCTGGCCCGACCCCCTGAAATCGGTCCGCCCTGTTTGAGAGTCCTTCCCGCCCGCGACAATGGGCAAAGGAGGACCGAAGCAGGTGAAGAGGCAAAGGCACACCCCCGAGCAGATCATCCGCAAGCTGCGCACGGCAGAGCAGATGCTCTCGGAGGGAAAGACGGCAGGGGAAGCGGCAAAGGCGCTGGAGGTCTCCGAGCAGACCCTGCACCGCTGGCGCAACCAGTACGGCGGGATGAAAGCCGAAGACGTCAAGCGGCTCAAAGAGCTGGAGAAGGAGAACCGCGAGCTCAAGCAGATCGTGGCCGATCAGACACTCGACATCCGCGCCTACAAGGAGATCGCCAAGGGAAACTTCTGAGCCCGGCCCGCAGGCGCCGAGCGGTCTGCATGCTGCAGGACCGCCTCGGCCTCTCCGAGCGTCGGGCGTGCCGGATCGCCGGCCAGAACCGCTCCACACAGCGCCACCGCCCGCAGGTGAAACCCGAGGATCAGGCTCTGCGAGCTCGCCTGCGAAAGATCTCCGAAGAGTGGCCCCGCTGGGGCTACCGCCGTGCTCACGGGCACCTGCTCACCGAAGGCTTCTCGATGAACCGCAAGCGGGTGCAGCGGATCTGGCGCGAGGAGGGGCTACGCGTGCCTGCCAAAGCCAAGAAGCGCCGCCGCCTCGGTGAGTCCACCACGGCAGCAGACAGGCTCAAGGCAGAGCATCCCAACCACGTCTGGGCACTCGACTTCCAGCACGACGCCACCAATGACGGCCGCGAGCTGAAGTTCTTGAACATCGTCGACGAGTTCACCCGAGAGGCCTTGGCGATCGAGGTCGACCGCACGATCAACGCCGAGGCGACGGTCAAGGTGCTGGGGCGCCTCGCCGGCGAACGCGGCGCCCCCGTCTACATCCGTGCCGACAATGGCCCCGAGCTGACCGCCTGGGTGCTGCGGGAGTGGTGTCGGCACGGCTCCACCGGCACCGCCTACATCGAGCCAGGCTCGCCCTGGCAGAACCCCTACGTGGAGTCATTCAACGCTCGGCTGCGCGACGAGCTGCTGAACGTCGAGCAGTTCACCTCCCTGGCGGAGGCCCAGATTCTCGCCGCCGACTGGCGTGCGGACTACAACGCCAACCACCCTCACTCGGCGCTTGGCATGATGTCTCCCGCCCGATTCGCTGCCAGCTGGCAGCGAATCGGCAACACGAACGGCTCAATCAACCCCGGACTCTCAGTAGGGGTGGACCGATGAACGGGGTCCGGTCACTCCGATTCGCGCTGATCCCATTCGGGGCAGGGCAGGGTGGCAAGGACGTGTGCGGCTTCGTCGCGCCGCACATCACGTTGCCAGAAATAAACAGTTAGAACAGCGAAGAGAGCGCGCGAGGGTAAACCCAATCAGTCGTAGACGAGGGCGTTCCTTGCGGTCTCGCGACCCCATGCCGTAATCGAGATGACCGCTGCAATAAGGCTGATTGTCGCGATGACCATGTCGGGGCTAATCTCATTCTGAGCATTGAGGCTCCCCAATATTCTCAGCAGCCTATGGGATGACTATGGTACGCGCGTGACCGAGGCGAACGACCGAGCAACTGAGACCCTCGCGGAGGCGCTCAGAACTTGGAGTCACGGCAACCAGGTCGGTGCCATCGACATGGTTAAGCCTCTAGCAGACGCCGGAGACTCAGCGGGCCTATTGCTGATCTGTTGGTTTTTGCATCAGCTAGGCGAGCCGCGCATCCGTGAGGGGATTCCATACGCCAAGCAAGCCGCCGAGCAGGGCAATCCTTGGATCCTGGGGTTTTACTTCGGCTTTCTGGCCGACAGTCCCGAAACTCGCTCAGACGCGATACGGATGATTGCCCTGAGTCCAACTGGAGGCGTAAGCACTAACGATCCCATAGGCCGAGCGATGGAATTCGCTAACGGCGAAGATGGCGAAGGTGCTGCCGAGATGTTGCGGGCGGCGGCTGGCCCCCATCCGTGGCCGCAGCCACCCGATCTCGATGAGGTCCGAAAAAGGGTCGCTCAGATCGATCAGGTTCTTGCCAGCGTCGGCGAAAAGAAGAACTCGGTCATGAGCGCTATGCAGGCTGCGTCAGATGAGCTCCACAAAGAGCGGGAGGGCTTTAGGACAAGAGGAAAGACTCTTACGGAGCTCCTCAATAACCTGACGAATGCCTCCTCGCAGTCCCACTTTGACGAGCAAGCAAAAAAGTACGAAAAAGAAAGCCGCTTGCTCTGGGGTCTTGGCGTACTGGTCCTAGTTTTGGCAGCCGTCGGGGCGTTCCTGCCGGTCATTCTTAATTATGTCGATTCAAACCACGTGTTGCACGGTCAGAGCAATGTGTCGGCTCACCTTGGAGCGACCCTTGCCCTCGCTGCGGTAGCGGGTGTCCTTCTTGCACGAGCCAGAAGTCGTGACCGCGACCGACAGCGTAATCGTGATCTTTCGGTGGCACTCGGAACGATGTTTGCTTACAGCGAGCAGATTGCAAATGACGAAGAGAAGGAGCGCTTCAAGCATGACATGGGTCGCCTGATCCTCGAAACGTTCCTGAGGCAAAAGCCGCCGGCAGAGAACGGTTCTCGAAACATCCTTCGTGAGATCACTGACTCAAGTGGTTCAAACGAGCCGGTCGAGACCAAATAGGTACGAAGAAGAAATCTAAGAACAGAAGCGTGTCATGCCTCAAGACGGTTTTTGACCGCCTTGTAGAGCGATGCCAAACCGCCAAAGAAGCTGGGATCGCAGAAGGCTTGGCCGACGCTGCTTGCTGAGAGCGGGTCAACGGCAGCCGATCGCAGCCTCAAGGGCTTGGCAGACCTCGGCCACGGCCCTGAACGTTGACCCAATCGTTGTCCTCCCGCCGCAGCCCGAGAGTGCAGGCCACGGGAGCGCAACCGGACAGCGCAACCGGGACGCCGGCTGATCGGGCATGAGGGCTCGTCGAGCCGCGGCGATCGCCGTCGAGCGACGTGCGAAAGTCGCTCGGCACCATAGCGCTGGATCCCGGCCTGGGCAAAGGGCGCGCGCGGCCGCGCGAGCACGATTCCGCGCATTCGGGAAATGGCAATCCCGGCATTTGCAGCGCATTGCGCGGCATCCGCGGGCTCCGACATCTGCGGGGACGCCGTATATACGGGCCAACTTGCCCTTTGGGGATCAGCGCCCATATAAAGAGCCGAAGCCCGGCTCCGGGCGCCCGACCAATCGACATCCGCGCGAACCGCCGGAAGGGGGAAGGCAAGTGAAACTGATCAAGGTGCTAGGTCCAGCCGTGGTCGCGGCGCTGACCGCGATAGCGCTCACCGCCGCGACCTCCGCAATGGCCACCTCGACTTCGCTGTGCGATCAGGACTCAGGTGGCGCATGTCCGGCGGGACACATAGTCACGCACGTGCACGTGACAACGGCAGGCCAAAAGGCCAAGCTGTTAACCAACATCATCACCGTCGAATGCGAAGTCTTATTCTTAGGCGAAACGCTGAACGAATTAGGCGCTCCGCTGGAACTCACCGGCAACTTCACGTACTCCAGCTGCAGCAATAGCTGCACGGTCACGGAAGAAAACGGCCCCGCCTTCATCGAAGTCTTAAAGGTCGGCCATGAAACGGCCAACGTGGCCGGTGAAGCCCAGATGAAAGTCTCATGCTCTCTGCTGAACTGCAGGTTCAACAGCGAAACCGAAAATGGCCCAGCAGTGGCCAAAGGGCCATTATTATCGAGTGCAACCAACGGAGAAGTGGTCCTCCAGGAAGCGGAAACGCACAAAGTATCCGGGACTTTCTGTCCAACAACAGCCCTCTTAGACATCGCAGTTACCCCATTAAGCCCAATTTACATAGCCGAATAGGCACCTTTCGGCGGTTCACTACAGGCGCCTGGTCGTAACAGCACAACCGTCCCGGCCCCCTGGGACGGTTGTGCTCAGGTCGTCCCTGCAGTCCACCCAGTCCATGCCGTGTGGAAGCTCGATGTCGGATAACACTCATGCCCAGAGCGGGAATCGTCAGGCGGTGGGCCTCGTTCTCATCTGGCTCATCGTCCTCGTGGCAGCGGGATGCGGCGGGGCCGGTGGGCAAAGCAGCACCGACGCCAAGCATCCCACCATGGACGAGTTTGTGCTGAGGGCAAATGAAATCTGCCATAGGGGAGGGCGGGAGATAGCGCTGGCCGCCCTCGCCCTCAAGCCCGATCCGTCACCCGCCGAAATCAAGCGCTATGTGCTTCGCGACGAGGTGCCGAGCCTCCGGAGGCAGACGCGCGAAATCGCGGCGCTGCCCGCACCCGCGGCCTATCGGGGCACGATCGACAAGATGGTCGGCGCGGCGGAAGCGTCCCTCGGCGAGCTGCGCGCGAAGCCGCTGATGGTCAAGTCCCTGTCGACCCTCTTCTCGTCCACGGTCGCCCTCGCGAGGAAGCTGGGCTTGACGGCCTGTAACACCTAGCGATCAACGGGTGCGTAACACGACGGCGCCTCGATGCGGCACGATCGAGAGCCGGATCTCCTGGCGCTCGGGCTTCCGGCCGACGGCCTGCCAATCCATGCGCTCGAGCATCGCGCGCAGCGCGACCCGCAGCTCCATCTGAGCGAACGTCGCCCCGATGCAGCGCCGCCGCCCTCCGCCGAATGGCAGCCACGTGTAGGTGCCCGGCCGCCGGCGCAGCCATCGATCGGGGCGAAACTCGCCCGGCGCGTCGTACAAACGCGGGTCCACGGACATCAGCAGGCCGCTGGCGGCCACCACGGTGCCGGCCGGGAGGCCGTGGCCACCGATTTCCGTGCCCTGCGCAAGCATTCGCGCCGCGCCGGGCAGCGCCGGCCGCAGGCGCAGGACCTCGGTTACGACCGCGTCGAGATACTCGTCGGTGTCCTCCCGCGCGCGAGCCCGGATCCCGGGATGCCGACCGAGCAGTTCGACTGCCCACGCCAGCGTCGCCGCGGTGGTGTCGTGCGCCACCAGCAGGGTCATGACCTGTGCTTTCAGCCAAGCCGCGTCGCTGGGGTCAGAGCGGCTCAAGGCCGAGAGCACATCGGTTCGCCTTCGCAAGTCCTCGTCGCCTCGCCGCGCATCGATCATCCCGTCGATCGCATCGTTCATCCCGCGCACCGCCGCGGCGTACCCCCTCCACGGCGGCACGGCCTGGAGC
The DNA here is from genome assembly GCA_963812905.1 of uncultured Solirubrobacterales bacterium. Classification (GTDB taxonomy): domain Bacteria; phylum Actinomycetota; class Thermoleophilia; order Solirubrobacterales; family 70-9; genus VRUE01. Next base: position 1,153,047 of record CAWEWY010000003.1, on the reverse strand, counting down.
CAGCCGTGCGTGAGCCAGCCGCCGATCAGAGGAGTCACCCGCGTCACCCGCAGCAGCAGCGAACGCATCTCGTTCAGCTTCGACTCGTCCTGCCCCAGGACCACGGCCAGGATCAGCTCGCTCATGATCACACGGCTCTCGCGGTGCATCGAGATCGGCTTGCCCGGCTGCCAGCGCTTCACGCGCTCGCCGGTCAGGTCGGCGACCAGGTTCTCGTGGATACGAACCGAGTCCCCATGCAACGCCGGGGTCAGTGACCTGCGCGTCTCCATGTGCTCTTCCCCGTCGACCACGAGAAGGCTGTCGCGACCGAGCAGCCCGCGCATCCTCGCGTTTGCCTCACCCGCACGGATGACCTCCGGAGGCCCGCTGACCACCTCCCGGACGAGGTTCGGATCGGCAACCATCACAACCCGCCCCTCTCCCGACAGGCGCAGGGTGAATACGTCGCCGTATCGACGCTGAGCACGGGCCAGGAACCATGCGGGATGCCGGGAATACAGATAGCCCTGCACCAGGGGTGGGAGGCGGGGGCCAGCGGGCAAAGGTCCCTCCGAGGCCGGCGTTCGGCCGCCGAATGCGGAGGGTTCGCCACGCATCCGATAAATAGTAAAAGGAAGTTTTGCGAACTAATCCTTCAAATACCGGCGAACTCACCAATCTACCCCGGGGGCCCAGATATCCGGCCCTCCTGCAGACCTACATGCTCGCCAGAAGGGTCGAGCCGTTCCTCTCGCACGCCAGGCGCCGCTACGGCGATGTGTTCACCCTGCGTTCGACGGGATGGGGCACGGTAGTCGTGGTAGCGGACCCCGACATGGTCCGGGAAATAGTGACCGGCCCGCCTCACGTGTTTCGCGCCGGAGAGGCGAATCCACGCATGAGGCAGCTGCTCGGCTCGACGAGCCTGATGGCACTCGACGGTCAGGAGCATTTGGCGGCGCGGCAGCAGATAAAACCGGCCCTCCACGGACAGTCGGTGCGAGACCACGAAGCCATCGTCACGGAACTCACGGTCGAACGTCTCGAAACCTGGCCGGTCGGAGCGATCATCCCGATGCATGCGGAAAGCCGGGAGATCATGGGCGAGGTGATCCTGCGCACCGTTCTCGGCGAGCGGACGTCCCCGCAGAGGCTCGAGGAGCTGCGCCGCCTCGTCAAGAAGGTCGTCGACGTCACGCTCGTGATCAATCCGTCGTACCTCTACCGATGGCTGGAGGCCGTGCCGCCCTGGAAGGGCTACTGGCGAGCCGTCGCACAGATGCGCGAGCTTGTCGACGAGCTCGTCGAGGAGTGCGAAGCCGACGGGCCGGGTGGGAATCGGAGCGACATGCTGTCGGTCCTGCTCCGCAGCGGCGGCGATCGCGAGTGGATGCAGGCACAGCTGATGACCCTGATCCTGGCCGGACAGGAGACCATGCCCGCCGCTTTCGCCTGGGCGGTCGAGTTCCTCGCGCGCCATCCGGACGTCCGAGCCCGGGCGCGGGAGCAGGGAGATGCCTATCTGGAATCGGTGATCTTCGAGACCCTCCGCCTGACAGCCGTGCCCAGCGCCGCCCGCATGCTGGCGGCGCCGGCGAAAGTAGGCCCGTACAGGCTGCCGGCAGGCGTCACGGTCCTGCCGCTCGCCTTCTTGGTCTCTCACGACCCCCGCCATTACGACGATCCGGACGCGTTTCGCCCCGAGCGTTGGGCGGGCGAGCGGCCGGGCACCTACACCTGGCTCCCGTTCGGCGGCGGAACGCGGCGCTGCATCGGCTCCGCGTTCGCCCAGATGGTCCTGCTGAGGTCGATCGAGGCGATGCTCGAGCACATGGACTGGCGTTCCGCGAGCAGGCGGCCGGAAAGATTCAAGACCGCGCACATGTCGCTGATCCCCGCCAAGGGGGCGCGGATCGAACGCACGCGTTAGGCGCCTCGGCCCGGCAGGTCGTCCGTGGGGACGATCCAGTCGGTGTCCAGGCTGGACTCCCGAAGCGGCCCCCGAAATTGGGCGAGGAGGTCCCGCAGATAGGGGGTCAAGCCGTAGTAGCGGCGAACGGTGATGTCGTAGGCCGCCTCCGCGGCCCTGATGTGGTCCTCTCTATAGAGCTCCCCCCCGGGGATGCGCATGTCTGCGTGATGCAGAAAGTGAGAGGTGGAGCCGAAGGTCAGCCAGCTCAGCGGCCATGGCAGGAAATACGTCCTGGCGCATACCCGGTCGGTAGAGCTGTCGGGACCCTTGAGGCCGTAGTGAGCGACGTTCTGTCCGACGCTCCACACGACGCACAGCACCACCTCGTATACGGCAGCACGGGTGATGCCGCCGACCGACAGGGCAAAGGCGATAAAGGCGACGACCGCCAGCTGGTTGCGCAGGTAGGGCACGCCGATCGTCTTGGGAACGCTCTCGGGGAACTTGGGGACAAGCCGACGCGGGCTCATGACCAGGCGCGCGAAGCCCAGGACCTGACATGACAGGGCGGGCAGAACCAGCAGGTTGGCGTAGTACTGCACATGCCCATAGAGGCGGCGCGTCGACCAGTGGAGGTCGGGCATGAAGCTCTCATCCCCCCGACCGGTCTTGTGGTGGTACAGGTGGGACGGCCTCACTATCTCCATGTTCATGCCCTGCACCGCGTATCCGAGGGTTTCCGCGGCGCCCTGGTGCAGTCGCTGGACGACGCCTCCGGATGGGCCCCGATGCAGGACGTCGTGGGAGCCGTGGATGAGGGGGACTATCCCGGCGAGCATCAGCCAACACCATGGAGCGGGGAGCAGGAAGAGAAGGAACGCCGACGCGACGCTGCCCCAGAAGATGAACATCCACGCGGCCAACGGGAGGTCGGACTCCTCTCGGCGAGCTCCCGCAGCGAATCTCATGCCACGTCCCTGATCATGTAGGACATCTGCGCGCAGGAGACGCGCCTCCGCTTTATCGGGCGATGCGATATCCACGAGCAGCGAAACGGGCCCAGGTCCGCGGTGACGACATATCCCTCGCGGCCGCTCCGACGAAACCCACGGGAGACGCCGGCGTGCACCATGGTCGGCTTGAGCGTCCAGTAGCCGAAGCGACGATCGCTTTCCCCGCTCATGATCGTCTCGACCTGCCTCGAGAGCGCTCCGTAGCACTGCTCGCCGAGGACGTGGCGCTTGTCGATCACCGCCGTTTCGAGGTTGCCGAATTGCGAGAGCGTCAACCCTCCGACCAGGCGCCCGTTGCACTTCGCTGCGATCAGATGAGGCCTTCGCTGGCTCAGCAGGGCGATGCCGAAGAAGATCGCCGACAGGATCGGTGCGATGGCCCGCACCACGGGTCCCTGGAAGCGGGCGATTTCGGGGCTTCGGCAGAACATCGTCGAGAGGCGCACGTAATCCGAGAGGGATGCCAGGCCGTAACTCACGGCGATGCCCCCGTTGGCATCGGAAACGCTCACGGCTGCTCGCCCCGCGCAAGGCGCAGCTTGGTGGCGACCCACTCGGTCAGGGCGCGCTCTCGCATTTCGCGCTGCATGGCCCAGCAGCGCAAAAGCCGTGAGGAGGGAGCGTCCAGCCTCGGCTCGAGCCGGTCGGTCAGGTCCCCGAGACGGCGGATCACGTTGGCCGCCTGCCGCTCGTACCCGCCTCCGAGGTAAACCTGTCCCATGACCGCGTCCGGCGTGGGCTCGCCGCCAGCCGCCTCGGCGCAGCGCTTCAGGAACGGCGTCCATCGTCCCGCTTCGAGATCGTCCCGCCAGTCGTCGAGGTCGTCTGACTCCTGGATGACCGCCAGGTATTCCTCGAGGATCGCGATCGCCTCTTGCTCGCAATCACGGCCACCGACGATGCAGACGAGCTCGTAGAGGAGAAGCGCCGAGCTCGAACGGCCGACGCTGCTGCGCCGACTGGCCTCTTCGTCGCGATTCCGCCACGAGCCGATTTGCGTGGCCTCCAAACGGATCGCCGCGGCGTTCTCGACCATGCGCGCAAGGGACCGGCGGATCATCTCGTCCACACGCTCCTCGTCCAGCGATCTGCCGGCTTCCCTCAATGCCACCCATGCCCCGGAAAGCAACATCGTCAGATCGGCAAGGTCAACCGGGCTGTCCGGATGCCCGTCGGTTCCAGAGTCCAGCAGGAAGTAGTACGCGGTCAGCAGCATGTACGCCACGGCAAGCGGCCGCGCGACGTCGGGGCCGACCTCGACCCTGGCCAGCTCCATGGCAGCCATGAGGTGCGTCGAGCCGAGCGGCTCTTTCTGATCCCTCATGCAATGCCCGTACAACCGCTCCCCGTCCTCGGGCCCGAACGCCTCGACCAGCCACTTGCCGAGGTTTGCCGACCCTGGCCCACGGCTCTCCGCGTGGTTCTGCCCTCCCGGGGCAGGGCCATCGTGAGAGTCACTCGTCGCGGTCGGCAACGGAACTCCCCCAGGGCTATGGGCCGTGAACCGGTCCGCTCTCGGTCGACAGAACCGGTGTGTCCCGACGTCGCAACTCAACGAGGAGTTTCGATTCGGTGGCATAGTCGAACTCGAGCGGGAGGCCGGAACTGTCCACGTCCACGCCGGCGAGGATGTCGGCGACGATCTTGCCGGCGGTCTTCTCCTGTGTATCTACAGTGGGCATCTCTCCTCCTGGGTCGATTGACGAGCGGCCGAGGCTACTCGCCCCCCTTGGCACCGCCAACTTCGAGAAGCGATCCCTGTAATGAGCGACCGAACGCTCGCGGCGTAGAGTGCGATCGCCTGATGTGCGGCTTCGTTGCGCTACTCGACGTGGATGTCCCCGAAACCGCCGCGGAGCGGGCGCTCGCAACCCTCACGCATCGCGGACCAGACTCGGTTGGCACGTGGTCGCGGGACGGAGCCTGGCTTGGCTGCAGGCGGCTGGCCGTGGTCGACCCGCGGAAACGAAGCGACCAACCACTCGTGGACCATGCGACTGGCCTTGCGCTCGTCTTCAACGGGGAGATCTACAACTTCCGCGATCTTCGCCGTGAGCTGCAAGGGCGGGGACACGCGTTTGCCACGGACTCCGACACCGAGGTGGTGCTCCACGCATATCGACAGTGGGGCTCTGCCTGCCTCGAGCGCTTCAACGGCATGTGGGCGCTCGCGCTGTTTGACCCCGAGACGAAACAGCTCTTCTTCTCCCGCGATCGACTTGGCGTGAAGCCGCTCTACTGCGCACACGTGGCATCCGGGATCGCTTTCGCCTCGGAGCCGAAGGCGTTGCTTGCGCTCGATCCCGCGCTCAGCGAACCTGACTATCGGTCGCTCGCCCAGCTGCTGATCGCCAGACGTTCGTATCGCGGCGAGGAAACGTTCTACTCCCGCGTGCGCTGCATTCCACCGGCTTCCTACGGCACGATCGAATCCGGCTCCACGACTCTTCGCACGTCTTCCTTCTGGCGTCCCGGGCCGGCACGCGATTGTCTGCGGCGACGAGGTGGGTCCGACCTCGGCCAGATCCTCGAGCGATCCGTCCGGTCTCGACTCGACTGCGATCGGGATGTCGCGCTGGCCCTTTCGGGCGGTCTCGACTCGACCGCGATCCTCGTCGCGTCCCGGGGCTCTCGTGGCTCACCGATCGTCAGGGCCTACACCTCCACCTACGAACAACCGATCCCGCGGGAGGATCGGCCATGGGCGCGGATCGCCGCCCGCGGCGCGGCGCTCGAGCTCGAGGAGGTGCCGGCGCCGTTCGAGCGATGGCTCGACACCCTGCACAAGATCGTCTGGCACATGGACGGTCCCGGTTACACCCCGGCCGTATATCCGCTGTGGATGCTGATGGAGGCTGCGCGCCGGGATGGGGTCAAGGTGATGCTCGACGGTCAAGGCGCCGACGAGCTGCTCGCCGGCTACCCACGCCACGCGAGTGCCGCCACCGTGGACGCACTGCACCGCCACCGTGGGTTGAACGCGACCGCGAACCGGGTTGCGGCGTTCCACCGCCGCATGCGAGCGGCCGCCGCGGCATCCAGCTGGCCGCGAATCGCGCAGGACCTCGTTCTGGAGACATCGGCACACGCGAGTCGCCTCCATCGACTGAGCACGAATCTGCGCCCCTGCCTGAGCCACGACTTCGCCCTGCTCCACCGTGAAACCGACGAGCCCATGCCCGAGCCCGGAGAGCGCCTCCTGACCAGGCTGTTGCGGGACCTCACCACCGACGTGCTGCCGGGTTTCCTCCACTACGGAGACGCAATCAGCATGGCCCACGGCGTCGAGGTGCGCCAGCCGTTCCTCGACGTCGATCTGGTCGAGTACTGCTTGCGCCTGGATCCACGCCTCAAGTTCACCGGCCGGGGCACGAAGGCCCCCCTGCGTCGGTACGTGGCCGCCAAGGGCCAGACGGAGATCGCCGATCGCCGATTCAAGCAGGGATACCCAACCCCGACGAACACCTGGATGCGCCGGGAAAACGGTGCCCTGCTGCGTGAAATTCTCCTGGACCCTGGAGCTCGCATCGCGAGCTTCACGGTAAAGCCGCGGCTCGAGCGCCTGATCGCCTGCTTCGCACGAGGGCACTCGGCGCTGGGTGAACCCCTCTACTCGTTGATCGCGACCGAGCTGTGGCTGCAGAGATGCGCTACTTGGACGGGCTGAGGTCGCTTCTCTTGATCGAGATCTCGTCTCCGCACTGAGGACAGACGACGGTCAGGCCCTGCTCTGCATCGTCGTCCTGCTCCGGCTTATCCGCGTCACGCCTCCGAGAACGGACCTCTATTCGCAGGTCGGCAACCGAGAGGCGGTCTTCCAGCGCTCTATCCAGCCATATGTCCTGCTCCGCGGAGCCCAGGCCCACGATCGCGGCATGATGACTCCAACTCAGCTGGGCGCGACGCCGAGGCGGGGGAAATGCCGCGGCGACCGAAGCCATGTTCGCCAGGCTGCGCGGATCGTAGCCGGTGACGCGAGCGGCCTTTGCGTACTTTTCACCCCAGCGGGACGTTCCATACCGCATCCAGTCCCCCAGCCACCACTGATTGGAGCGACTGATATCGCCGAGACGGCGCCCGACTTTGATCCAATCCCCGTGCTCTATCTGTTCCTCCGGCGGCACCCAGGCGACTGGTCCAATGCCCAGCACACGGTTCCGCTGAGCACGTTCGACCTCGTGGGTTCCCCGATCCTCACCATCGGTCGGAAGAGCCGAAGGCCCGATCGGTGTCTGGTCTGGTTGAACCACTCGGTTTGCCGGGAACGTACGCGCAACCGCCAACGCGCCTCACCTGATGTCACGACGTCGTGACAAATGAAATGATGGCCACAGCCTCAACTGCCATCGTGAGGCCCATAGTTACTCGAAAAATCCCGATCAGTGTAACGAGGGCACACCCACAGGTCAAGAGTCACACTTGCCTTGGGGATGGCCGAATGCTATGCGGCCACAGGCGCGCGAGAGCGGTCGGACAGCACGGCTGTCGCCCCGGCCGAAGGCCGAACCGTGATGTTGCGGCGCCGCGCGACTTCGGCGCCCTCGCCCGGGTGGAGCGTGAGCGTGCCGAGGACGCTGCGCAGGACGATCTTCATCTCGAGCATCGCGAAGCTCGCGCCGAGGCAGCGGCGGCGGCCGCCGCCGAAGGGGATCCAGGTGTAGGTGCCCGGCGGCTCGTCGAGGAAGCGCTCGGGCCGGAAGGCGTCGGGGTCGGGGTAGATCTCCGGGTCGTGGTGGATCAGGTAGCCGTTGAGGACGAGGCTGCATCCCACCGGGTAGGCCCAGCCGCCGACCTCGATCGGCTTGGCGACGAGGCGCGGCGCGGCGTTCGGCAGCACCGGCCTGGTCCGCAGCGTCTCCTGGATCGTCGCCGTGAGGTAGGCGTCGTCGTCGCCCTCGACCTCCTCGACCAGCCGCGCCAGCACCCGCGGCTCGCGCGTCAGGCGCTCGAACGCCCAGGCCAGGGTCGTCGCGGTCGTCTCGTGGCCGGCGACGAGGAGCGTCAGCAGCTCGTCGCGGATCTCCTGCTCGCTCATCGGCGTGCCGTCCTCGTGGCGGGCCTCGAGCAGCATCGCCAGCACGTCGTCGCGCTCGGCGCCCTCGCGCCGGCGCTCGGCGATCAGCTCGAAGAGCAGCTCGTCGACTTCAGCCTGGGTGCGGACGAAGCGCGCAAACGGCCCGACGCGTTCGAGGATCCTCGCCGCGACGCTGTCTTTCGGCGGCGGCATCAGGCTGATCGGCCGGTCGCCGAAGACGAGCATCTCCTGCAGGCGCTCGCCGAAGGGCCTCGAAGCGGGCGCCGGGATCGAGGCCGAAGACGGCGCGGAGGACGATCTTCAGGGTCAGGTCCTGCATGCGCGGGTGCAGCTCGACCGCTGCGTCTCGCGGCAGCGCCGCCAGCTCCTCGGTCGTCGACCTCCTCCATCAGGCCCGCCAGCCGCTCCATGCGCTCGCCGTGGAAGGCCGGCAGCATCAGCTTGCGCTGCTCCATGTGCGCGGCTTCGTCGAGCAGGATCACCGAGTTGGTGCCGACGACGGGCTCGAGCACGCGCGCGCCCTCACCCGGCCGCAGGACGTCGGGCGGGGCGGTGAAGACCTCCTTCACCTCCGCCGGGTCGGTCAGCATCACGAACGGCGGCGCGCCCGGCAGCTTGATCGTGAAGCGCTTGCCGTAGCGCTCGCGGCACTGGCGCAGGAACGCAAAGGGTCGTGTCCAGAACCCGACGGCTTGGAGCGCTGAGGGATAGGAGGGACCGGGGGGCAGGCCTGCGGGTCTCATTCTCGACCAGCAAGTATCTCCAGGTATGGGGAATGCTCAAGGACACACTTTCGCCCTCCACTTGCGACTGGGGGCGTGCAGGGGTTTAGGCTTGCCCGATGGCGGTCAAGCTCCATCGCTGCTCGACCATGTGGGTCAAGATCGACGCTCACCCCTGCTGGCGGGTGCAGAAGGCCCTCGACGAGCAGGGGGTCGAGTACGAGGTCGTCAAGGGGCCACTGCGCCCGGGCAAGCGGGACGGGCTGGAGCAGCTCTCAGGGCAGCGCAAGTACCCGGCGATCGAGTTCGAGGACGGCCGCGTCTACCGCGACGAATCGAAGGACATGGCGCAGCGGATACGCGCCGGCGAGCTCTTCGAGGCGCCGGGGCCCCCGTCTCCCGCCGCCTGAGCCCCGTCGGCGGCGGCGGCGACTGCGCGTAGATGACTCAGTACGTCGTCTCAACCAACCTGATCAGTTGGGTGCCGGCAAAGGCCGGCATCTTCGGCTGGCCGCGGGACGGCGCCGAGGCCGAGGTCGTCGACGGGATGCGCCCCGGCGACTTCCTGATCCCGAAGTTCGCCCAAAACCCCGACTACCGGCGGGGCGGCTCCCAATCCGACTACGTGAAGGCGATCTGCGAGGTGCTCGGGCGCGACTACGCGGCGGAGCTCGCCGACTACGAAGAGCGCGTCGCCGGCGGCCTGGGGGCGGTCCCCTTCGTCTGGAGGGTGATGCGGTCGCTTGGCGACGACGACCGGTTCCCCAGCGACGAGCCCTGGAGCTGTGTGGCGATAGAGCAGCTCGACCTGAAGCACCCCCTCTCGACCAGCGAGTTCCTGCGGCTCCGGGTGATCCCGATCGAGCTGGCCCGCCAGTTCAAGGCGACCGCGGCCCCGGGGCGTCGCATCCAGGAAGTGCAGGATGGCACGGCGGAGCAGATCACCCACTGGGCAGAACGCCCGAAGCGGGGTCCCGAAGCCCTTCGCCGCCTCTGCCTGGTCAAGGCCTACGACGGCTTCTCCGCCGCCGAGACCCTGGATGCGAACGGCCGGAAACCCGACCCGGGCGATTACGCGTTTCTCGTCGCGGCCGAGCAGATGCCGGGATTCCACGTTGCCGCGTCTCCGTGGGAGCTTCATCGCCAGGGCGAGGAGATCTCGCTCTCGCCGCTGGAGCTCGGCGACCTTCTCGCCCAGGCGAAGGATCGCGCCACCCCGGCCGACGGCTTCCGGCCCGGCAATGCCGTCGCCGCCGCGGCGGAACTGGTCGACTTCATGGGGAGCGAAGACGAGGTCCGGGACGTTGCCGAGTTCGGCACCTTCTACGACTGCTACGTCAACCTCTCGAACAAGGTCAGCCAGGCCCTCGAGCTCGCCAGGCGAGAGCTGCCGGAGGGGGATCCGGGCGAGGCTGCCGACGAAGAAAGCTCCGACAGCGAGGAAGACAGCGAGCAGGTCGAGCTCGACAACCTGCACGGGCTTACGACCGCCGCCGTGCAGGCCCACCTCTCAGACATCGTCCTGCCGCCCTCGGTGCTGGCGGAGGCGGTCACGGCGCTGCGCTCGGGGAAGCACCTGCTGCTCTCCGGCCCGCCGGGCACCGGAAAGTCGACCCTCGCTTCTTCTCTCAGCAGGGCCGTCGTGGCAGAGCAGTTCGACGTCGCCACCGCCACGGCGGACTGGACCACCTTCGACACCATCGGCGGCTACATGCCCCGCGGGGACGGCGCACTCGATTTCGAGCCCGGCCTTGTCCTCCGTGCGCTCCAGCGAGGGCGTTGGCTGGTGATCGACGAGCTGAACAGGGCCGACATCGACAAGGCCTTCGGGCCGCTGTTCACCCTCCTCTCCGGCACCAGCGATGGGGCCGGAGGCGAGTCCGTCGTGCTGCCGTTCAGGAAAGCGGACAAGAACATCCGGGTCATCTGGGCGGAGCGCCGCGAAGGCGCGGCCTCGCCCTACGCGCTCACCCCGGTCTGGCGCCTGATCGGAACCATGAACGTACGCGACAAGGCCACCCTGTTCCAGCTCAGCTTTGCCTTCCTGCGGCGCTTCGCGATCATCGACGTCCCGCTGCCCGACGAGGATCAGTATCGAGGCCTCTACGAGCGGTGGAGCCACAACCTGGAGCCCGAGGCCCGGGCCCAGACCACGGACGCCGCGATGCGGCTGGCCTTCGGGCGCCGTCAGCTCGGCCCCGCCGTGCTCAAGGACATAGCCAGCTTCACCAGCATGGGGTCGACCGCCACCGAGACAGCCTCGGTGTCCTCCCCCTACGACGATCCTGTAAAGGCCTTCCTCACGGCCGTGCGGCTCTATGCCGTCCCCCAGTACGAGGGCGCGACAAAGGCCGAGACCGATGACCTGCTGGCGCAGCTTCGGGCCGTGTGGCCCGAGCCGGCGGCGGCGCAGTGGCAGGCCCTGGGGCAAGCCCTGGATGGCGTGCGGCTCCAGTGAGCCTGGTAATCGACGCCGATTTCACCGCGGAGGAGCGCGCCCGCCTCCTGGACGAGGTGAGGGAGCACCTTCCCGCCTTCCTCCATCGCGGCGCCACCGAGCAGCACGACCCTGTCGGAGACGTCCGTGCGCTTCTCAACCTCGAGGACAAGGACCTGACCCGGGTCATCGCCGTGCACCAGTGCCTTGACGAGTCCGTCCTCTCCTTCGGCGACGGGCTGGCCGACGGGCTGCGCCGCCCGGTCATGTCCAGCGTGCGCCCCGCGCAGACCGGACAGGCCGTGCGAGGCCCGATCGACTGGGCGGCCACCATCTCACGGCGAGCGCTGGGGGCAGGCAACGGACCCATGTACGTCGTGAGGGCCGCTCAACGGATCTTCGACATCGAGGAGAACCGGGCGCTTGCCTGGCTGCTCGAGCGGCTGGAATCGTCTGCATCATTTGTCTTGCCGGCCTCTTCCCGAGGGCGGGGAGCGAAATCCGGCACCGAGGCCCTCGGCTGGTGGCAGCGCATAGAGCGCCTGCAGCTGCAGCTGCGCGGGGCCCGTCAGGTTCAGTGGCTGCGCCATGTCCGTCCCGAGGCGCCCAGGCCCGCGACGCTCAAGCGCCTCCGGGCCGCCAGGAGCGCGTTCTACGCGGAAACGCTTGTGCAGGCGATCGAAAGCGTGATCCGCCTGACGGCCCCCGATGAGGAGACCCTCACGGATGTGCTCGCCAAACGCTATTTCCGCCCGGAGGAGACCTGGCGTTTGTTCGAGCTGGTTGTGTCCCTGCGGCTGGCTCGGGCATTGGCGGAGGCAAGCCCGGCGCCCCGCAAGTCGCGGCTCCTCGTTGGTGCGGGCTCAGTGCCGTTTGCCCGGTACGGGTTCGCCGACGGCAGCGAGGTGGCGCTTGTCTACCAGGGGTGGCCGGATGACGGCACTGCCTCTCTGCGCCGCAGGGCAGGCGACTGGCACGATCTCGGCCGGAGCTCGTCCCGCCCCGACCTTTTCGTCGCCCGCACCGGTCCAGTGCCCGACGCGGCGGTGCTGGAGGTGAAGGCGACCTTCAGCTCCGGCTACCTCGGCAGCGGGCTGTCGCAGCTTCTCGGGTATCTCGGCGAGCGTCCGGACCTGTGGAGGGGGCGCCCGGCCGGCTGGCTGGTTGCGCCGGCATCGGCCGCCTTCGTGGACAGGGCCCCGAGCGACGGTGGGGAGCTCTGGGTCGTCAGCGCCGACCGGATCGCTGCGGCGGTCCTAGAGCGTTTCGTCGCCGCTTAAGAGTCCCTCTTAGGCCTCGAGCCAGGTGCCCTTCGGGCCGAGGTTGTAGAGGGGGGTGCCGCCGATCCTGCTCTCGCAGCCCCAGGACTCGTGGATGTGGCCGCAGACGGCCAGGCGTGGGCCCCGCTCCTCGATCGTCCTCAGCAGGATCGGGCTGCCGAAGCTCTGGCCGGCGCCGTTGGAGTCGCAGTGGCCGAGCGGCGGCGAGTGGAGGACGAGGATCGCGTTCTCGGGGCAGTGGGCGAGCATCACCGCGGCTTTTTCGTCGTCCAGGTCGAAGCTCCACTCCCAGGGGGTGACGGGGATGCCCGCGCCGAGGCCGAAGAACTCAACGCCCGCGATCGCCGTTCCGCCACCGTGCAGGACGGTGGCGGATCGCCACCCGGCGGTCGCCTCGCGCAGCGCCTCGTCGGTCTCGTTGTTCCCCGGCACCAGCACGGTCGGGGCCTCGATCGCCGCCAGCGCCTCGATCGTCTCCTCCAGGCCCTCGTGGACCGAGGCGAAGTCGCCGGCGCCGATGACCACGTCGGCCTCGGCCGACATCTCGACCAGCTTCGCTGCCTGGGCCAGGTCCCGGTGCAGGTCGCTGAAGGCGAGCAGTCTCACGCGCCCAACCTAGCGATTTCGGCGCGACGCGTTATCCATGCATTTCACGGAGAAGGCGCTGCGCCCTGGCCTGAAGCACCTGGCTCCTCGACGACCTCTTCGACCTTGCCCGAGGGCATCGTCAGCAGGGAGACGACGAAGGCGAGCGCCATCACGCCGGCCATCGCGTAGAAGACGGTGCGAGAGGCGAGCGCGAAGTCGTGCTGGACGGCGGCGTAGAGCTGCTTCGCCTGGCTGCCCGCGACTTCTGCGAAGCCGGCGCTGCTGCTGGAGCTGCCCTGGCTGATCGAGTCGGCGATCTGGTCGGCCTTCGCCTTCGGGATGCCCTGGGCGCCAAGCGTCGACTCCAGGTTCGCCTTGTTCTCGAGGATCAGGATCGTGCCGAGTACGGCGAGGCCGATGCTGGAGCCGAAGTTGCGCACGGTCTGGGTGATCCCGGTTGCCTCGCCGTAATGGCTGGCCGATACCCGGTTGAGCGCGTCGGTGTTGGCCGGGCTGAGGACGAGGCCGACCCCCGCCCCGGCGAGGACGATGTAGTACCACTGCGAGCTGACCGAGAGGTCGGGCAGCGAGTGGGCCCAGAGGGCGAATCCCGCCGTGGCGACCGCGCAGCCGAGCACCACCGACGGTCGGGCGCCGACCCGGTCGAGGATCCTGCCGCCCCACTGCGAGGCGACGGCGAAGCCGGCGAAGAAGATCAGCAGGTAGAGCCCGGTTTCCGATGCGCTTTCTCCCAGCGAGACCTGCGCGTACATGCTGGCGAAGAAGAAGAGCGGGACGAAGGGGATCATCAACAGGAAGAGGACGGCGTTGTCGACGGCGAAGGCGCGGTCTTCGAAGATCCGCACCCGGATCAGCGGGTTGGCGACGCGCAGCTCGAAGAGGACGAAGGCGGCGAGCAGCGCCAGGCCGGTGGCGATGCAGATCCAGGTGACCGGGTTGCCCCAGCCCCAGGCGCTCGACTGCTGCAGGCCGAGCACGGCCAGGCCCATGCCGCCCGAGACCAGCACCGCGCCGCGGTAGTCGAGCGGCGCCGGCTGCTTTCTGTTCTCGGGCTTGGCGATCGCGGTGAGGACCAGGGCGATGATCGCGACCGGGATGTTGACCCAGAAGATCGTGCGCCAGCTGATTCGACCAGGTAGCCGCCGGCGAGCGGGCCGATCGAGGTGAGGCCGCCGGTGATCGCGAAGAAGATCGCCATCGCGCGGCCGCGCTCGCGGACCGGGAAGGCGCCGAGGACGATCGCCAGCGCCGCCGGGAACATGATCGCCGCGCCCGCTCCCTGGACGATGCGGAAGGTGACGATCCAGGCCTCGTCGAGGCTGCCGGTCGGGGTCGCGCCGCAGAGCGCCGAGGCCGTCGCGAAGACGATCGTGCCGAGCACGACCATGCTGCGGTGCCCGGCGATGTCGGCGAGCCGCCCGCCGAAGGCGAACAGGGCCGAGAGCGAGAGCAGGTAGCCGTTGACGATCCACTGCACCCCGGTCGAGGAGAGCGAGAGGTCGTCCTGGAGGCTGGGAATCGCGATAGCGACGATCGTCATGTCGATGAAGGTCATCGAGACGGCGAAGATCATCGCCGCGAGGATCAGCTTGCTGTTGGCACCGCCGGTGTTCTCCATGCCGCCCGCTTTGCCACGACACCCACGATTCCTTCTCCGTCGGGCGGGCCTGAAACGTCCAAATAGTGGACGTTTCAGGCCCGCCGGCGGGAGCTTTCGATAGTCTCGCCCGCGCTTATGTCCGACGTCTTCTGGATCGGCCTCGTCATTGCCGTCGCGATCTTCTTGGTCGGCGTCATCTCCGGCGCCCGCTCGCGCACGACCGGCCTCCTCACCGGTGCCGCGATCGGCGCCTACCTCGGCGTGATGCTGGCCTTCCCGCTGCTGGCCATCGGCCTCGCGACCAGCTAGCGCCGCCATCGGCGCAAAAGCTCTAGAGCATTAAAAGTTCGCCAAACGGGTACCCGATCCTGCGCTGTTCACGGCGCAAGAGCAGTTATCATGACAGCAAAGGAATCCCCGTATGGAAGGAATCCCGATGGCCCAGACGACTGTACTCCCCAGCGTCACCCTTCACGACGGCATCGAGATGCCGCAGCTCGGCTTCGGCGTCTTCCAGGTGCCGCCGGAGGAGACCCAGGGGGCCGTCGAGCTGGCGCTTGAGGTCGGCTACCGGCACATCGACACCGCGGCCGCCTACCGCAACGAGAAGGGAGTCGGCGCGGCGCTGGCCGCCTCGGGGCTGCCGCGCGAGGACTACTTCGTCACCACCAAGCTGTGGAACTCGCAGCAGGGCCACGACTCGACGCTGGCGGCCTTCGAGGCGAGCCTCGAGCGGCTCGGGCTCGACCACGTCGACCTCTACCTGATCCACTGGCCCGCCCCGACCGAGGGCCGGTTCGTCGACACCTGGCGGGCCTTCGAGCGGATCCACGGGGAGGAGGCGGCGCGCACGATCGGCGTCTCCAACTTCCGCATCGAGGACCTCGAGCTGCTGGAGCGGGAGACGGAGACGCGGCCGACGGTCAACCAGATCGAGCTGCACCCGCGCTTACAGCAGGCCGACCTGCGCGCCTGGCACGCCGAGCACGGCATCGCCACCGAGGCCTGGAGCCCGCTCGCGCAGGGCGAGCTGCTCGACGACGAGACGATCGCTGCGGTGGCCGAGGACCACGGCAAGACGCCGGCCCAGGTGATCCTGCGCTGGCACCTGCAGCTCGGCAACGTCGTCATCCCCAAGTCGGTGACGCCGGAGCGGATTCGCGAGAACATCGACGTCTTCGACTTCGAGCTCTCCGGCGAGGACCTGGCGGCGATCGAGGGCCTCGACAGCGGCAGCCGGATCGGTCCCGACCCAGCCACGTTCGTCGCGCCTTAGCCGCTGGGTGGCGGGGCGGTGGGGTGGGGAGCCCTCTCGACACGCCCCGATATGCGGAAGCTCCGAACAGCGGCATCGGCACTCAGGCGTAAAGAAGTTCCAAGTCAACAGAGCGCCGAACTCCTTCCGGTGCGCTTTATGCGGTCATAGACCGCATAAAGCGCACCGGAAGCGGCTTCCAACGCTTGAAAGAGCTTCAGGCGAATAAGGAGCTTCCGGGGGTGAGGGGTCCAAAGCTCTGTCCCGCTTCGAGGGGCCAGGGCTCCTGAAACCCGCCGGGGATCCAGCTTGTGCCGCCCGAGGCCCCGATCCCGGTTAACCTTTTCGCATTGCTCTCAAGAATTTTGAGCTGCCGTGACCGAGCTGGCGCAGAACCTGATCGACGCGCTGGCGCTGGGCAGCCTCTACGCGCTGATCGCGCTCGGGGTCACCGTGATCTACACGGTGATGGGGATGATGAACTTCGCCCACGGCGAGTTCATCATGCTCTCCGCCTACGCCCTCTACGTGCTCGCCGGGCTGCCCTTCGCCGCCGCGGTGGGCGGGGCGCTGGTGACCGGGGTCCTGATCGCGGTCGTCGCCGAGCGGGTCGCCTTCCGGCCGGTCCGCAAGGCGGACCTGTCGGCCCAGCTCGTCACCTCGCTGGCGGTGGCGACGATCCTGCAGAACGTCGTCACGGCGGCGGTCGACGCCCGCTCCCAGTCGGTGGCGACGCCGGCCTTGCATCAGCGAATCGACCGAGCTCGGCGGCGTCTCGGTGCCGAACCTGGAGTTCCTCACCCTCGGCCTGACGGCGATCGTCCTCGCCGGCCTCGGCTGGCTGCTCTACCGGACCCGCGCCGGGCTGGCGATGCGGGCGGCGGCGGAGAACTTCGAGATGGCGCGGCTGCTCGGGGTGCGGGCGGACCGGGTGATCGCGCTCTCCTTCGCGATCAGCGGCGCGCTTGCCGCGGCGGTCGGCGTGCTCCTGGTGATGCAGACCGGGCAGGTCTCGCCGACGATGGGCCTGACGCCGGTCCTGGTCGGCTTCGTCGCGGTGATGATCGGCGGCTTCGGCAGGATGTTCGGCGCCGTGCTCGGTGGCCTGCTGCTCGGCATCGTCTCCTCCCTGCTCGGCGCCTACCTGCCGGAGGGCCTGGCTGCCCTTCCGCGACGCGATCGTCTTCAGCCTGCCGGTCGCGATCCTGATCTTCAGGCCGCAGGGCCTGCTCGGCGCCGCAACCGGGGAGGCGCGGGTGTGAGCGGCGTGCGGCTGCGCTCGCGCTCCTCGCTCGGCGTCTCGCTGCTGGTCCCGCTGGCGCTGGTCGCGCTCACCGTGGCGGTCGGCGCCAACGGCACGCCCTCCCTGCGGGGCACCGTGACGATGATCCTCTGCAACCTGATCATCGTCCTCGGCCTGCAGGTCTTCATCGGCAACAGCGGCGTCTACTCGTTCGGGCAGCTCGGCTTCGCAAGCGCCGGCGCCTACGTCGCGGCGCTGCTCACCCTGCCGGCCGCCTTCGCCGCGCTGCAGACGCCGGCCCTCCCGCACCTGATCGCCGCGGCCCAGCTCGGCCCGCTGCTCTCGACCCTGATCGCCGCCGCGGCCTGCGGCCTGCTGGCGGCGGTGGTCGGCCTGCCGCTGATGCGGACCTCGACCCTGGCGATCCCGATCTCGACCTTCGCCTTCCTGATCGTCGTCTACAACGTGCTCGCCAACTGGGACCGCGGTGAGCGGCGGCAGCGGCGGGCTGGTCAGCATCCCGAGGACGACCAGCGTCGAGTCGGCCGGCCTCTGGGCGGCCGCGGCCGTCGTGGTGGCGCTCGCCTTCAAATGGTCGGCGAGCGGCTATCGCCTGCAGGCGACCCGCGAGGACGAGGTGGCCGCCCGCTCGCTCGGGATCAGCGTGATCGGGGAGCGGCTGATCGCATTCGCGCTCAGCGGGGTGCTGTGCGGGATCGGCGGCGCGCTGGCGGTGCACCAGTCGGGCGTTCTCAACCCGACCACCTTCTACTTCGGCGCGACGGTGACGACGGTGACGATGCTGGTCGCTCGGCGGCGCCCGCAGCGTCTTCGGGGCGGTGCTGGGGACGATCGCGGTGGCGAGCGTGAACGAGGTGCTGCGCGGCGTCGAAGGACGGCGCGCATCTCCTCGGCGTCGCTCTCGATCGGCCGGACGCCGGGCCTGGCGGCGATCGGCGTGGGCCTGATCCTGCTGGCGACGATGATCGCGATGCCGGACGGGCTGAGCGGCGGCCGCGAGGCGGGCGAGCTGGCCTGGGTTCGGCGCGCTGCGCGCGATGCGCCCGTCCCCGATGGCCAGCGGCGGAGCGACGCGCCGCCGAGATGGCGAAGGTCGAGCAGGCCGGGAGCGGCGCCCTGCGCGCCGAGGGAATCTCGGTCGCGTTCGGGGGCCTGCAGGTGCTGAGGGGGGTCGACCTGACGCTGCGGCGCGGCGAGGCGCTGGGCCTGATCGGGCCGAACGGCGCCGGCAAGACGACGCTGGTCAACGTCCTCAGCGGCTTCCTGGCGCCCGACGCGGGCACGGTCAGCCTGGACGGCGTCGATGTCAGCGGCCGCTCCCCGGCCCGCCTCGCCCGTGCCGGCCTGAGTCGCACGCTTCCAGGCCGCCCTTCCCTTCCCGCACCTGAGCGGCCTCGAGAGCGTCGCGGTCGGCGCGATGGGAGTCGGCGTCGGCAGGCGAGCGCGCGGTCGCGGTCGCCGCCGAGGTGCTGGAGCGGCTCGGCATGCGCGAGCAGGCGGCGCTGCCGGCGGGCTCGCTGCCGCCGGCGAGCCAGCGCCTGCTGGGGGTCGCCCGCGCCCTCGCCACCGGCCCGCGCTACCTGCTGCTCGACGAGCCCGCCGCCGGGCTGAGCGAGGTCGAGGGCGAGGAGCTGGTCGCGATCCTGCGGGGCGTGCTCGAGGACTTCGGCTGCGGGATCCTCCTGATCGAGCACGAGATGAGCGTGGTGATGAGCCTCTGCCCGCGGGTGCAGGTGCTCGACGACGGGGTCACGCTGCGGATCGGCTCGCCGGCGGAGATCCAGGCCGACCCGGCCGTGGTCGAGGCCTACCTGGGCAGCTCCTACCTGGCGGCGGCAAGTGCTTGAGCTGCGCGAGATGCAGGTCGCCTACGGCGGCGTCGAGGTGGTGCACGGGGTCGACCTCAGCCTCGCCGCGCGGCGAGGTGGTGGGAATGATCGGGCCGAACGGCGCCGGCAAGAGCTCGGTGCTGCGAGCGATCTGCGGCCTGGTGCGGCCGAGCGCGGGCGAGGTGCTGTTCGAGGGCCGCGTCCTCAACGGGATGGCGCCGGAGCAGATCGCGCGGCTCGGGCTCGCGCTCGTCCCCGAGGGCCGCCACGTCTTCAAGACGCTGACCGTGGCGGAGAACCTGCGGCTGGGCGACGCGGAGCAACGGCGAGAGCGCCGCCGCGATGGAGCAGACGCTGGAGCGCTTCCCGATCCTGCGCGAGCGAGCCGGGGAGCACGCCGACCGGCTCTCGGGCGGCGAGCAGCAGCAGCTGGCGATCGCCCGCGCGCTGCTCGGCCGGCCGAGGCTGCTGATCCTCGACGAGCCCTCGCTCGGGCTGGCGCCGAAGACGATCGACCTGATCTACGAGCTGCTCGAGGGCCTGCGCGAGGAAGGGACGACGATGCTGCTGGTCGAGCAGAACGCGGCGCGGACGATCGACTTCTGCGATCGCTGCCTGGTGCTCGGCGGCGGCAGGGTCCGCGCCCAGGGCGGGCGTGAGGAGCTGCGGGGCGATCCCGACCTGCTGCGCGCCTACCTGGGAGGACAGCCGTGAACGAAGAGACCAGAACCGGAGGAAGACGATGAGCGAGGAGAACCCGAAGCGAGCGCCGAGCAGCGAGGAGGTCTCGCGGGCGCTGCGGCGCTGCTGGCAGCCGGTGGCGAGAGTTCAGGACCTGGAGCGCGGCCCGCAGCGAGCGGTGCTGCTCGGCGAGGCCCTCGCGGTCTTCCTGACCGAGGGCGGCGACGCCGGCGGTGGTCGCCGACCGCTGCGCGCACCGCGGCGCCTCGCTCTCGATGGGCGAGGTCAGGGGCGAGGGCGTTCAGTGCCCCTACCACGGCTGGGAGTGGGACGGCCGCGACGGCGCCTGCACGCGGATTCCCTCGCTGGCCGACCAGGCTCAGATCCCGCCGCGCGCCCGGATCCCGGCCTTTCCGGCGCGGGAGCAGTGGGGCCTGGTCTGGACGGCGCTGGAGGAGCCGCTCGGCGAGCCGCCGAGCGTGCCCTGGTTCGATCCCGCACCAGTGGAGGTGGGGCCACGGGACGCCGTTCGAGCTGCCGGTCGGGCTTGGGCGTGATGATCGAGAACTTCCGCGACGTCGCCCACTTCGCCTTCGTGCACAGGGCGACGCTCGGCGCGGTGCCCGAGGTGATCGAGCCGCTCGCGGTCGAGCGCGACGGGCTCGAGGTGACGATGCGCCGCGAGATGGGGGTCGGCGATGGCGGGGACGGGACCTGGGACTCGCTGCGCGAAGGCCACAACCACGTGATCGCCCCCAACTTCACCTCGATCCGGATGCTCATGGCGAAAGGCGAGCGCTGGCTGCTGCACGCGGCGCGAGCGATCAGCGCGACCGAGTCGGTGCACTACTGGGTCGAGGGGCTGAGCGAGGACTTCGACGAGCTCACGCCTCGAGGAGGCGATCGAGTCCGAGGAGCGCCTCTACGCCGAGGACCGCAGTGGTCATCGGCGGCGATCGAGCCGCCCGAGCTGTCGCTCGACCCTGGATGCCGACGTCAAGCACCCTGGCCGACCGCTTCACGCTCGCCTACCGAGAGGCGTTCTGCCGAGTTCGTGCGGCGGGCGCTGCCGGCGCGCCGCTCAGTCCAGCTCGAAGGCGAGCTGAGTGGTGTCGGCGCGGTAGATCAGGCGGGCGAACTCGAGCGGGCGCTCCCGCTTCGCTCCCTGCGCCCGGCCGAACTGGACGAAGCGCCCCATCAGGGCCGGATCGCCGGCCGAGGCGCCAACCTGGGACGCCGCCCACTCGCCGAAGAAGGTGTGCTCGATCGAGACGGTGTCCCGGGTGAGGTCGAGCCTGCCGGGCTTGGGCGGCGTCGGCGCCGCTTGCAAGCGCCTCGGCAGCGGGAAGCAGCCAGGGGACGTGGGCGATCGAGGAGTAGGAGTCGACGAGGCAGACCGATGGCTCGCCGATGTCGACGACCGCGGTCACGTGGGCGATCGGCGTGCGCGATTTGCCTCGATCTCGAGGAAGTGCGACGACGGTGCGATCGGGCCGGCGCTTGCGCGCGCTGAGCACGGCGATCGCGCGGTCCGCGATCGCGCGCTCGAGCCACAACCTCGACCAGGCCGGTCACCTGCGACCTCGCGCGCGCGGCGGGGCGACGAAGGTGCCCGAGCCTTTGATCCGGACGATCGCGCCGTCGCCGACGAGGAGGTCGAGCGCCGGCCTGATCACCGCGCGCGAGACGTCGAACTCTTCCTCGATCTCGCGCTCGGAGGCAAAGCGCGCGCCGGGCTCCCAGGCCCCGACCTCCAGCATGCGCCTTCAGCGCCGCGGCGAGCTGGAAGTAGAGCGGTACCTCGCTGCTGCGATCGAGCCTGCGGCTGCCGGCAAGGGGGATGTCGGACGATTGCTTGGGCCGGCCCCGGACCGGGCTTGCGGTGGGCTTGACATGCCGCGCACCGCGGATGACCGTATCGACCTAGCCCCGTATTCGGGGAAGAAGCTGCGGCGTGACCTTGGTCACCAGCTTCGGCTTGCCGTTCGCGAACACGTAGATCGGCCAGCTGCCGTTCGGGTAGTGGTCGTCCTTGGTGTAGGAGATCTTGCCGAGGACGGTCTGGTGGGGCTTCGCTTCCAGCGCGTCGGCGAGCGCGTTGCCGTCGACGCTGCCGGTTTCTTCGATCGCGTCGATGATCAGCTGGCCGGCGGCGTAGGCGGAGAGCAGGACGCTGGAGACGTCGGTTTCGACGCCCGCGCTTTTCGAGCTTCTTGAACAGCTTCGCCGTCGCCTTGTTGGGAGGGTCGTAGGCCGAGCCGTTCGAGGGCGACGTAGATGTCCTTGGTGTTGGAGATGCCCTTCAGCCAGTAGGTGCCGTCGAAGGCGCCGGCGGCCATGATCGGCAGGTCGATGCCGGCGGCGCGGATCTGCTTGACCGCCGCCGCGCCGCCCGGCGGGTAGGAGCACATCATCACCGCGTCGGCATCGGATTTCTTCAGCTGGTCGACCTGGCTGGCGATCGACTCGTCTTCGTTCTTGAAATCGACGGAGCCGGCGATCGAGCCGCCGAGGTGTTCCCAGGTCTGCTGGAAGCCGGAGCAGTCGGCCTTGCCGTAGATGATCGCGGTGTCGCGGAAGAGGAACGGGCGCTTGAGCCCCTTTTCGTGCAGGAAGGTGGCATCGGCGCTCGCCTCGCTGAGCAGGCTGGGGTTGGCGCTGAAGGAGAGCCGGCCGGTGGTCGGCGGGCCGAAGCCGGGCTCGTTGGCGGAGAGGGTGAAGTTGAGCTCGTCGTTTTCTTCGGCGACCGGCGCCGCCGCGGCGGCGGTGAGCGACTCGCCGCTGAAGAGCAGCACGTCGGCGCCCTCTTCGATCGCCTGCTGCGCGGCGATCGGCGCCTGCTGGGGGTCGGAGCGGTTGTCGACCTGGACTGACCTTGAGCTTGCTGCCGTCGATGCCGCCCTTGGCGTTGGTTTCGTCGACGAGCTGTTCGACGGCGGAGATGCTGGCGTCGTAGGGCGCGAGGTAGCCGCTCTTGGCGATCGCGGCGCCGAGCGTGATCGTCTTCGGCAGGCCGGAGGAGGACGACGTCGGTGGAATCGCCGCTGCCGCCACAGCCGGCGAGGAGGGCCAGCGCGAGCGCGAGGGTGAGCCAAGAACACCGTTGAAACGCTGTGATCACTGTTATCGAACAACAATACTGTGTAATTCTTTAATACACCAGTTTCCCCGTCGTCCCTAGGAATTCTGCCGATGGGCCGGAAGTACGCCATATGGCGGAAAATCGGCCCGTGAACATGCAGCGGCGACTGCGGCGCGCGAACTCGGTCGCCGCGACCGCGTTCCTGGTCGGTGGCTCGCTATTTGCGATCGGGGCCGCGCTGGCGCAGGCCGGCGTCGACGTAACGGTCTGCGCGACGGTCTACCTGGTCGGCGGCGTCTTCTTCAGCACCGGCGGCTACACCTCGGTGCTGCAGGTGGTCAACGAGCCCGAAGGGGGCTGGGAGACCGCGGCACCCGATGGGCCGCTGGCGCTGGTGGTCGCGCGAGCCGCGGCGCCTGCAGTGGCTGAGCGCGGTCGTCCTCTTCGCCGGCACGCTGGTCTTCGCGATCAACCTGGTCGACTCGTTCATCCAGGAACTCAGCCCGGCCGAAGCGGACCGTCTCGTCTGGTCGCCGGACATGGTCGGCTGCGCCCTCTTCCTCGTCTCCGGCCACCTGGCGATGGTCGGCATCGGCGGCGGCCGGCGTTTCTGGCGCCGCCGCGATCTCGGCTGGTGGATCGTCGCCGTCAACCAGCTCGGCTCGGTTCTCTTCATGGTCTCGGCCGTCGCCTCCTTCGTCCGCCCCTCGACCGGCGACGCGCTCGCGACCGGCATCGCCAACTGGGGCACGCTCACCGGCGCGCTCTGCTTCGCGGTCGCCGGGCTGATGCAGGAGTTCGAGCACCCGCTCGGCCCCCGCCGCCGTCGCGATCAGGCCTCTGCGGCCTGAGGACGGCGGACCCGTCGGCGCCCCTCGCCGTAGCTGCGGGTCTCGTAGGCGATCATCGCCCAGATCAGGACGTTGGCGATGGCGAGCGCGACGAGTGCGGGCACCTCGGTCGCCACCGGGACGAGGATCAGCAGCACGATCGCGAGCAGCAGGCGCTGGCGGTTGATCGTGTGGATGTGCCGGTAGCGGAAGGCGACGTGGCCGAGCAGGTAGACGGCGAGGCCGCCCAGCAGTGCGAAGGCGGGCACGGTGTCGAGGTGAGCGTCGAAGTGGCCGATCGTCGTCTTCATGCCGAGGGCGACGAGCACGATCCCGGCAACCATCAGCAGGTGGAGGTAGGAGTAGGAGTCGCGCGCCATCTCGTTCTGCACCTTGCCGACCTCGGCCTCGGCCAGGCGGCGGCCGGCGACGATCGCGACGATGTCGAAGTAGACCCACCACATCGCCGCGGTCAGGGCGACGCCGAGCACAGCGGCAGTGCCGATGCCGAGGTCGAGGGCATGGGATGCGCCGACGCCGATCGCGACGATCGACTCGCCGAGGGCGATGATCACGATCAGCCCGTGGCGCTCGGCGAAGTGGCCGGGGACGAGCTTCCAGCCTTCGGAGCCGAAGAAGTAGGGGCCGCCCATGTCGAGGAGGAGGGCCAGCGCCCAGAGCGCCCCCTGGGCGAGGCCGTCGAAGAGCGAGGCCGTGGCCAGCAGCACGACCGCGACCGCCGTGCTTGCGGCCAGGCCCAGGACCGAGTGGCGCAGGGCGTCGTCCTCGGGGCTGGCGAGCATGAAGAGGGCGATGTGGGCGGTGCGCACCACGCCGTAGATCAGGGCGAAGGCGAGCGCCAGGCTGCCGAACGCCTCCGGCACGCAGAGGGAGACGAGCAGCAGCGCCGCCATCGCCCCGAACATGACCAGCCGCACCGCGCCCTCCTCGGGGTCGATCACGCTGGTCAGCCAGGAGTACCCGGTCCAGGCCCACCAGAGCATGCCGAGCACCAGCAGCCCCTGGGCGATGCCCGACCAGGTCGGGTGGTGCGACATCAGCGCCGTGCACTGGGTGATCGCCAGCACGAAGACGAGGTCGAAGAAGAGCTCCAGCGGCGTCACCCGCTCGCCGTCGCGCAGCGTCGCGCTCAGGCGGGATCCGCGAGTTTCGCTCGTGGCGGCCACTCCGGCCATCATCGCAACCCGCGGCTACCGTTCCGGTGCGCTTTATACGGCTATAGACCGCATAAAGCGCACCGGAAGCCGTGGGCTCAGGTGTCTTCGGCGTTGTACTGGGCGAGCAGCGCTTCCTCCTCGTCCTTCTTCGGGAAGCGGAAGAAGACCAGCGCCCCGCCGAGCAGGATCGCGACGATCCCGGCGAGGTAGGCCCACTGGTCGCCCTGCAGGAAGGATGTCTTGGCGGCGGCGATGATCTGTTCGCTGTGCCGTGGGTACTGGGAGGCGAGGTCGGCGGCGCTGGAGAACGACTTGGTCAGCTCGCCTTCGATGTTTTCGGTGACCTTGGCCGATTCCCCCGAGGAGGCGATCGCGGCGCTGGCGGCGGCGGCGTAGCCGGCGGTGAGCAGGGCGCCGAAGATCGACTGCATGATCGCCCCGCCGAGGTCGCGCTGCAGGTCTGCGGTGCCCGAGGCCATCCCGGCCCGCTTCACCGGCACCGAGCCGGTCAGCGAGTGAGACGCGGGGGTGCCGGCGAAGCCGACGCCGATCCCGATGAAGGCGTAGCCGAGCCCGACCTTCCAGTAGGAGATGCCTTCCTTCCAGAGCAGCAGCATGGTGAGGAAGCCGAGCACGCAGAAGACGTAGCCGATCGAGCAGGGTGAAGCGGGCGCCGCGCGCCTCGACCAGCTTCGCCGAGCGCGGCGCGACGACGACCATCAGCGCTGCCGCGGGCAGGATCGCCAGGCCGGAGTCGAGGGTCGAGTAGTCGAGCACGTTCTGGAGGAACTGCTGGCCGATGAACATCGCCCCCATCAGCGAGCCGAAGACGATGATCCCGGCGCAGGCGGCGACCCAGAAGATCCGCCGGCTCGGCGACCTCGAGGTCGTACAGCGGCGAGCTGGCCCGCCGCTGGCGCAGCACGAAGGCCGCCGTCGCGGCGAGGGCGACGATGCCGAGGCCGATCGCCAGCGCCCCCTTGCCCGGCACCGGCGCCAGGTTGATCCCCAGCACCAGCGCCGCGACCAGGAGGATCGAGAGGATGCCGCCGAGGTTGTCGACCGGCTCGGTGCTCTCGTTGACGTGGGCGGGGACGTAGCGCCAGGCGAGGAAGAGGGCGAGCGCCGCCAGCGGCAGGGTGACGAGGAAGACCGAGCCCCAGTCGAACTGCTCCAGCAGGGCGCCGGAGAGCAGCGGTCCGAGCGAGGCGATCGCGCCGCCGATCGCCGACCAGAGCGCGATCGAGCGGGTGCGGTCGTTGCCGGACCACAGCGCCGTGATCAGTGCCAGCGTGGTCGGGAAGGCCATGCCGGCGGCGACGCCGCCGAACACGCGGGCGACGAAGAGGACCCCGTCGGAGGGGGCGAAGCCGGCCAGCAGCGAGGCCGGGATCGAGAGCCCCATGCCGAGCAGCAGCATCATCTTGCGCCCGTAGCGGTCGCCGAGAGCGCCCAGGTAGAGGACCGAGGTCGCCAGGCCCAGCGAGTAGCCGACCGCGATCAGGTTGAGCGTCGTCTGGCTGGAGCCGAAGGCCTTGCCGATGTCGGGCAGGGCGACGTTGGCGACCGCCAGGTTGAGGTTCGCGACCGCGGCGACCAGGATCAGCGCGGCGAGGACGAGACCGGCGCGCTTGGGGCTGCTCGACTCCATTCCGCCGCAACCTATCCGAGCGCACCGCCCGCTTGCTAGGGGCGTGTCTGAGCTAAGCCCCCATATATGGCGGGTTAGCTCAGACACGTCCCTTGGGAGATAGGGTCCCGCGGCGATGGCCGACGACCGCAAACGTCCCGAGGCGCCGCGGGTCGAGAAGGTCCTGCCGGGCGTCTGGCGGCTGCGGCTGGCGCTGCCCTGGCCCGGCGTGCCGCACGGCAACGTCTGGGCGGTCGCCGCCGACGGCGGCATCGTCCTCTTCGACACCGGGATCGGCGGCAAGGGGCGGATGCGCCAGTTCGACCTCGCCCTCGCCCAGGTCGGCTTCGGGCTCGAGGACGTGCGGCTGCTGGTCTGCACCCACTCCCACACCGACCACTACGGCCTGGCCGCGCCGATCGTCGAGGGCGCCGGCTGCGAGCTCTGGATGCACCCCGCCTGGGAGCACGTGCGGCTGCTCGCCGACGACCCGGCAGCGGCCCTGGAGCAGCGGCTCGAGGTGGCCCGCCAGAGCGGCGTCCCGGCCGCGGCGCTGGAGCGCTACCGCGAGTCGCGCAGCGGCGACGAGGAGACCGGGATCGACGCGATCGTCGAGCCCGACCGCGACCTGCTGCCGGGGGTCGAGGTCGAGACCGACCTCGGCACCTGGCAGGTCCACGAGACGCCTGGCCACGCCCCCTCGCACGTCGTCCTGCACCAGCCCGAGCGCAAGCTGATGATCTCCGGCGACCACCTGCTCGGCCGCACGGTGCTCTTCTTCGACCACGGCCACAGCCCCGACCCGGTCGGCGAGTTCCTCGCGCGGCCTCGACGAGGTCGAGCCGCTCGCGGTCGACCTCTGCCTGCCCGGCCACGGCCGCCCCTTCCGCGACCCCGAGGCCAAGATCGCCGAGGCGCGGCGGCAGGTCGACGAGCTGCTCGGCAAGATCCGCGAGTCGCTCGCCGAGGGCGAGAAGCCGCCCTTCGAGGTGGTCGGCGACATCGTCGGCGCCGAGAACCTGAACACGCCGGTCAGCGCCTGGGTCCTGCAGATCGTCCTCTCCTGCCTCGACCACCTGGCGATCCTCGGCGAGGTCGAGAAGGTCGAGGGGACCGACCCGCAGCGTTGGAAGCTGGCGTAGGAGGACCCGGCCCTCCTATAGCCTTCGGCGCCGTGGCCAGCTTCACTTTTACGCGAGAGGTTGCGGCGCCGGCCGAGATTGTCTTCGAGGTGCTCACCGATCACCGGCGGTACTCGGAGCTGACGCCGCTGCGGAAGTCCGTGCTGGAGCGGGAAGGGGAGCCGGCTCCCAATGGGGTTGGGGCGATTCGGAAGCTGACCGCTGTTGGGCCGGCGCTGCGGGAGGAAGTGATCGCCTACGAGTCGCCCGGCCGCTTCTCCTACACGCTGCTTTCCGGCTTGCCGGTGCGCGACCACGTCGGGACGGTGGAGCTGACCGCGCAGGACGGCACGGGACCAGGATGGTCTACGCGGTGCGCACGCAGCCGACCGTGCCGGTCGTCGGCGGCCGTCGTCGTCGCCGTCGTCAAGCAGGCGGTCAAGGGCTTGGTCGACGGGGTCGTCAAGGAGTCCGAGCGCCGCGCTGCGGCCGGAGGCTGAGCGGGCCCGGATGGGCCAGCGCGTCGACGAGCGGGAGCTGCGAGCGGCGTGCGATCGAGGGCGTCCGCGACGAGGTCGAGGCGTTCGGCAGTGGCGCGCCCGACTCGGTGCTGATCCGGCGCGCGGGCCTGCTCGCCTCGGCATCGTTCCGGCCTCCCCCCAGCGCTCGCTTCTTCAACTCGGTCTTCTACAGCGACCCGGCTGCGCTGGCCGGCGAGCTCGAGGCGCTGGCAGCGGCCTACGAGTCCCAGCGGCGTGCGATGCCTGGACGGTCTGGGTCCCCGACGACGACCGCGACTCCGCTCGCCTGCTCGCCGCCCGCGGCCACGCGCTCGACGCCGCGCCGCGGGCGATGGCGATGGAGCTCGCCGACCTCGGCGCCGGAGCCGCCGGCGCCGGACGGCGTCGAGCCGGGCCCGATCGATGCGCTCGACCTGCGCCGACCTCAACGACCGCGCCTACGGCTACGGCGCCGACGGCTTCCGCGCCGGCCTCGCCGGCGAGACGTCGATCCGCTGGCACGGCGCCTTCGCCGGCGGCGAGCCGGTCGGCTGCGTCGGCACGATCGAGATCGGCGACGACTGCCTGCATCACCGGCGTGGCGACGCCGCCGGAGCACCGCGGGCGGGGGATCGCCAGCTGGCTGGTGCGGCGTGCCCTTGCCGAGGCCCGCGAGCGGGGCATGGCCACCGCCTCGCTGCAGGCGACCCGCGCCGGCGCGCCGCTCTACGAGCGCCTCGGCTTTCGCGACCTCGGCTTCCTCGAGATGTGGGAGCTGCGCCGCTGACCGACCCGCGGCAATCGCCCGCCGCCCGCGTTCGCCGCGAGGCCAAGCGCCTGCGGCGGAGACCAGCCGCTTCTGGCACCAGCGGCGGCACCTGGCGATCGGCCTGATCGCGGTCGGCCGTGCTCGTGATCGCCGGCGCCGGCCTGCTCGCCTACGAGCTGCTCAAGCGCCCGCGCCGACGTCCACAACCCGCAGGCGACCTTCGTGCCGCAGAAGCCGCCGAAGCCGGAGGCGAAGACGGTCAACTGGCCGATCTTCGGCCTCGACCCGGCCCGCACCCGCTACCTGCCGGCGAAGGGGATCAAGCCGCCCTTCCGCAAGCTCTGGCGCTACACCGAGCGGCCGCTGCTCGAGTTCCCGCCGATCTACGTCGGCGGCAAGCTCTACGTCGTCAACAACAACGGCACCGCCTTCGCCCTCGACGCCGACACCGGCAAGGTCCTCTGGGAACGCAGCATCGGCCGCCTCAACGCCTCCTCGCCCGCCTACTACCGCCACCGCCTCTACATCGTCAACCTCGTCCCCGGCCACATCGTCAAGCTCGACGCGAAGACCGGCAAGATGATCTGGAAGCGCTCGCTGCCGGGCCGGGCCGAGTCCTCGCCGGTGGTGATCGACCGCACCGTCTACTTCGGCTGCGAGGACGGCGACCTCTACGCGCTGAGCACGATCAGCGGCAACGTGCGCTGGGCGACCAGCCTCGGCGGCCCGGTCAAGTCGGCCCCCGCCTACTACGGCGGCACCCTCTACGTCGGCGACTACGGCGGCTACATGAACGCGGTCGACGCCAAGACCGGCGAGGATCAAGTGGCAGGCCTCCTCGCTGGGCCAGGGCTTCGGCACCTCCGGGCAGTTCTACTCGACCCCCGCCGTCGCCTTCGGCCGCGTCTACGCGGGCAACAACGACGACCGCGTCTACAGCTTCGACCGCAAGGACGGGACGCTGGCCTGGAGCTACTCGACCGGTGGCTACGCCTACTCGGGCCCGACCGTCGCCAACACCCGCCACAGCCCGCCCACCGTCTACATCGGCTCCTTCGACGGCAACGTCTACGCGCTCGACGCCAAGGACGGCAGCCTGCGCTGGAGCCGCTCGGCCGGCGGCCAGGTGATCGGCTCGCTCTCGGCGATCGGCGACATCGTCTACGTCGCCGAGTTCACCAACAACTCGACCAACGGCTTCATGATGAGGAGCGGCCGGCGCGTCTTCCACTACGCGCCGCGGCACCTACTCGCCGGTGATCTCCGACGGCCGCCGCATCTACCTGACCGGCTACTCGAGCATCACCGCGCTGCAGCCCTACAAGTACAGGCGGGCCGTCGCCCCGGCGATCGTGGCCCCCAAGGCCAAGAAGACCAGCGCCGCGCAAGCACCGAACGCAGCAAATCTCGGTCGCCAGGTAGAGAATCGATGCAGTCGGAGGCTAGCCGAGCCCTTCGGGGCGAGGCCGCCCGGCGGCGGGGGCGGGGCCTTCGGGGGGTTGGGGGCGAAGGGGGGGAAGAGCGGGTGGTGCAGCGCGTCGCTCGAGCGCGGCGAGGCTGGCCGGGTAGTTCTGGATCCGGTAGGAGCTGGACGAGCCGAAGTCCTGGTAGTAGACGAGCATCTTGCAGCGCGGGTGGCGTCGCACCCAGGTCATCAGGCGTTGCGCACGTAGCGCGGGTCGTCGCCGCCGGAGACGCCGAACTCGGGCAGCGCGAAGGGCTTGCCGGCGAAGCGGTTGTAGAGGCCGGTCAGCGCTTTCCAGTCCTGGTTGTCGGAGTAGAAGTCGGTGCCGACCCAGTCGACGTATTCGTCGCCCGGGTAGAAGTGGCGGGGCCGGTTCTGGGGGACGGTCGGCGAGCCCGCGGGCAGGGTGCTCCAGATCACCGCGACCGGCGCCCTCGGCAGGCCGCCGGCGTCGCCCTGCAGCGGCGGCAGGCCGGCCTTCGCCAGGCGAGCGTCGATCTGGCGCCGCTTGCCGCCGCCGTGCAGGACGACGTAGATGCGGCGGAAGGCGAGCCGGTACCAGCGCGGCTTGTGGGCGGCGTCGCGTGCCTCGCCGTCGCAGTCGTAGGAGGCGTAGACGTTGAGGCAGCGGTTCGGCTCGCCGAGCGGCCGGATGTAGGCCGGCATCTTCTTCGCCCAGAAGAGCCTGTTGAGCCGGATCAGGTACTCGTCGCCGTAGCCCTGGGCGATCGCCCGCGGGTCGATCAGCTCGTGGCCGTCGTTGTTGTCCGCGGTGGTGATGTGGAGGACCGGCCGCGCCCGCGCCGCCTGCCAGCGTTCGATCGACTCGGGGAAGTCCGAGCCCCAGGTGCGGAAGCTCTCGATCAGCGCCGGGTGCTTGCGCAGCGCCGTCGAGAACTGGCCGAAGTCGGCGGAGTCCCCGGTGTCGCTGACCCCGAAGAAGACCTTCTTGCCGTGCGGCAACAGCGCACCGGCGTCGGCGCGCGCAGCGCCGGTCAGGCAGAGCCCGACCGCGGCAAGCGCGACCAGGGCGATTGGCTTTCGCATCGTTTGCATGCGTTCGAGCCTGATTCGACCGCCGAGGGGCCGGTCCCTCCGCCGACGGTTCGGATGCCGGAGATGTCGTTGACCCCGGACGCCGGCGGGAGAGCTCGTCTGGCACTAACACCCGCGCCCGGCGATCGATCCGCTTGGCGCCCGTCAGTGGGCCTGCGCAAGCCCCGGTCAGGGGCCTTCGCCGGCCGCGCCGCCGTTCCGGACGATCTCCAGGACCTCCGGGGCGTGCTTGGCGATGAAGCTGGGGCCGACGCCGCGGATCGCGCCGAGGCTCTGCTCGTCGCCCGGGCCGGGTCGCGGCGATCGCCGACAGCGTCGAGTTGTGGGCGACGGTGAAGGCCGGCTTGCCCTCCGCCGCTCCGAGGCGCCACGCCTTCAGCGCCTCGAAGAGGGGCGCGTCGGCCTCCGAGAGCTCGGGGGGCGGGGCGGCCGGGGCCTTGGCGCGGCGCGATGGCCGCACCGCGATCGTCTCGGGATCGGGCAGCCAGCTCTCGCGGGTCGCAGACATCGCAGCAGCGCCCCAGCGGCCGGCCCGCCTCGCGGTCGCCGAAGTGGTCGAGCACGCTGCGCCGCCGGCAGCGATCCGAGTAGATGAAGGACTTGATCGTGCGGTAGTCGCGCCAGCCGCGCTCGCGGGCGATCGCCTGCTCGGGGTCGCGCTGTTCGTTGAAGCGGACCAGGCGCCCCAGGTCGGCCCGCATCGCCAGCAGGACCGCCCGCGCCGGCAGGCCGTCGCGGCCCGCCTCGGCCGGCCTCCTGGTAGTAGGCCTCGAGGCTGGTCGGGATCGCCATGTGCCAGACCGAGCGCACGTCGGCCTTGTCGACGCCCATCCCGAAGGCGTTGGTGGCGACGATGACCTCGGCCTCGCCTGCCATGAAGCGCTGCTGCGTCGCGCTGCGGTCCTCGGCCTCCATCCCGGCGTGGTAGGCGAGCGCCCGCAGCCCCGAGCCGCGCAGGTCCTGCGCCACCTCGTCGGTGTCGCGGCGGGTGCCGCAGTAGACGATCGCCGGGCGGTTCTCCGGGTCGGCCAGGCCCGCATCGAGCAGCGCCAGCCGCCGCGCCTTCGACCCCTTGCCCTCGAGCCGCACGACGTCGAAGGAGAGGTTGGGCCGGTCGAAGCCGGAGCGCACCTGCAGCGGCTCGCGCAGGCCGAAGCGGGCGACGATCTCCGCCGCGACCGCCTTCGTCGCCGTCGCCGTGCAGGCCATCACCGTCGGCCGCCCGAGCCGCTCGGCGATCTCGGGCAGTCGCAGGTAGTCGGGCCGGAAGTCGTGTCCCCACTCCGAGACGCAGTGCGCCTCGTCGACCGCGAGCAGGTCGATCCGCCGCTGCGCGAGCGCGTCGAGGAACACGGTCGAGGCGAATCGCTCCGGCGAGCAGTAGACGATCCGCGCGTAGCCGCCGCGGACCTGGTCGAGCGCGCCCCGCGCCGCCTCGGCGCTCATCCCCGAGGAGATCATCGCCACCGGGTGCCCGGCCGCCGTCAGCCGCCGCCACTGGTCGTTCATCAGCGCGATCAGCGGGCTGACCACGATCGTCAGGTCCTCGGTGGCCAGGCCCGGCAGCTGGTAGCAGAGGCTCTTGCCCCCGCCGGTGGGCATCACGATCAGCGAATCGCGTCCCTCCAGCGCCGCCTCCACGGCCTCTCGCTGACCGGGGCGGAAGGCGGCGAACCCGAGCGTCCCCAGCAGCTCGTCGGCGCGTTTGGGTGGAGTGGACATCGCCGTCAGGCTATGCCCGCCGGTGGACGCGGGTGTGTGTCAAGTGCGTCGATTTTGGGACAAAAGCGTGTTTGGAATCTCCCCAAGCGGGCATTCGGAGAGGTACGTTGACTTGCGGGAGGAGGCATGTCAATGGTCGAAATCATCGCCATCGCCGTTATCGCCATGATCGTCCTTGCCGTCGCGATCGTGCTCGCCACGGAGGCCAGCCAGCGCCGCGAGCTCAAGCGGCTGCGGTCCCTGGCCGGCAATGGGGGGCCCGCAGCCGCCATCGCCGGAAGCGCGGCGCTGAGGCGATAGAGCGCTACCGCACGATCTGAGCCGGAACCTGCGAGAGCTCCTCCGCCAGCGCGTCGATTTCCTGCGCCAGCTTGCGCGTATCGGTTTTGCTCAGTTCGGTGTATGAGACGAAACCGTCGGCTCGGCGGTAAGGCTTGAGCGCCGCGTAGACGTCTTCGAAGCTCGCTTCGATTTCTTTCGCCAGCCCTGGGTCCGTCTCCGACAGCAACGGCTTGGTGGCCTCGAATGCCGCCTCGGCACCTTCGACGTTGGCCTCGAAGTCGACCAGATCGGTGTGCGAGTAGCGCTCCTCCTCGCCGGTGATCTTCGAGGCCGAGACCTCGCCCAGCAGCTCGTTAGCGCCGTTGGCGATCTGGGCTGCCTGCAGCCGGACGGTCCTCACCTTGCGCTGCAGCTCCTTCACGTCGGTCACCAGCTGCTCCGCGACCGGCGCCATCCCATCGGTCGTGCCTTCCATCCAGAGCGCCTTCTCGATCCGGTGGAAGCCTTCGAATTCGCTCGCCGGAATGTCGTTTTCGCGAGCGTCGATGCGGGGGTCGAGACTGCCGAAGGACTCCGCCACTGGCTCGATCCGCTCGTAGGGGATCCTCGCGGTCGCGTACAGCGCCTTGGCCTTCGCCACGTCTCCGGCGAGCACGGCGGCGACGAACGGTTCGGTGGCCGCGACCAGCTCCGCGGTGTTTTCCTCGAGGTACTCGCGATAGCCGGCGACGGCGTCTGCGGCTTTCGGGCTGCTGCCGGTCGCCTTCAGCTTGCCGGTCACCGTCAGCGTGCCGCGCTCGTCCTCGCCCCCCGGGCAGTAGAGCGTGTAGTCGCCCTGGTCCAGGCTGAGGGAGAAGGAGCCGCTGAGCCCGTCGGAGAGGTTCTCGACCTCGCCCATGATCGTCTCACCGTCGAGCACCTCGAACTCAGTCACCTTCGACGTTCCGGCGTTTTCCACGTCAAAGACGATCGGCCCGGCCGGCGCATTGGCGGTGTTCGGCACGCAGCCGGCGTCGGTGAGCTGGAAGGCCATCTTCTTGGCGCCCGCCGGCGCGTCATCGCTCGAGCCGCAGGCGCTGGCGAAGGTGGCCGTGGCGCCGAGTGAGACAGCGACGAGGACTGGACGGATGGGGATTCGGATCATCTGAGAGTGGCTCCTTGCACAGGTTCCGGAAGATAGTTAGGGCACCCTAACAAAAACCGATGGATCAAGTAGGAATAGGGTGGATCAGTCGCTCAGCCGAGCAGCGTCTCGCCGACGTAGCCGCCGCTGCGCGCCCCCGGTGGCACCGCGAAGACGGCGCTGCCGACGTGCTTGACGTACTCGTTCAGCGCGTCGCTGGACCCGAGCCGCCGCTGGATCGGGACGAACTGGCGCTGCGGGTCGCGCTGGAAGCAGATGAAGAAGAGGCTGCCGGCCGAGGCCAGCAGCCGCCTCCGAGTGACCTCGGTCATCGCGACAGGGGACGAGGTCTCACGCCGGGCTCTCGGCGGGGGCGGTCCCGCGAGCCCGCGCCGGCGCCCGCCGCACCCGCAGCCGGTCGGGCCAGAGTACGTAGAGGGCCATCGGGACTGCGTAGAGCACGTAGACCAGGGCCTCGCCGACGGTCGGCGTCGGCTGCAAGCCCAGCATCCCGGTCAGCAGCGAGCCGGAGATCGTCCCCGGCTGCACCAGCCAGGTCAGGTCGAGGGCCTGGCCCTGGAGGCTGTTGAACCAGCCCGCCTCGTGGGCGGTGTGCAGCGAGGTCGCGAGCAGGCCGGCGGCGACGAAGACGAGGATCAGGCCGGTGACGCGGAAGAAGCGGGTGAGGTTGATCCGCACCCCGCCGCGGTAGATGCCGAGCCCGATCGCGATCGGCCGCGATCAGGCCGATCACGGCGCCGGCGCCGGCGGCCGTCGTGTCGCTGGCGTCCTGGAAGGCGGCGAGCAGGAAGACCGAGGTCTCGAAGCCCTCGCGCAGCACCGCCAGGAAGGCCATCCCCACCAGTGCCATCGTCGAGCCGCTGGCCAGGGCACTCGCGGCGTTGCCTTCCAGCACCTTCTTGATCCCGCGCGCGTTGCGCCGCATCCAGACGATCATGTAGGTGACGGCGGAGACCGCGATCAGCCCGATCACCGTCTCCATGCCCTCCTGCTCGCGCTGGGGGAGCTGCTGGCCGACGACCCGCAGGATCACGGCGATGCCGACGCAGAGCGCAACTGCAACCGCGATCCCGGCCCACATCTGCCGCATCGCGTCGCGCCGGCCCTCCCTGACCAGGAAGGCGGCGATGATGCCGACGATCAGCGAGGCCTCGACCCCCTCGCGCAGCGCGATGACGAAGGTCGGGATCATTCGGTTGGGCTGTTGCGCTCGATCTGCATTAGGCGACCCTAATTAGGGGGCGCCAAAAAGTAGCACGCCCTCCGCAAATCGTGGGCGATGGGCTTGAAATACGCCTGTATGGCGTGAAATCGGCCCGGCTGGCGTCAGGGGAGCCAGGGCTCGTGCCACTGGCAGATGCCGCGCGTCAGCTTGTCCGCCTCCGGCGGTCCCCACGTCCCGGGCTCGTAGGGGTGGACCGGGCCGGGTTCGTCGAGCAGCGGCTGCACGATCCGCCATGTCTCCTCGACCGTGTCCTCGCGGGTGAAGAGCTGGTCGCGGCCGGCAAGGGCGTCGCCGAGCAGCCGCTCGTAGGGCTCCGGGTCCTCGCCCGGCACTTTCTCGAACAGCACCTCGAGGTCGGCCGGCTCGAAGGCCTCCTCGCCGGCCCGCTTGGCGAAGAGGCGGGTGCGCGCGCCCGGCTTCGGCTCGATCCGCACGGTCAGCTGGTTCGGTTCGGGCAGCTTCCCCGAGCCGATCCCCAGTGGCGGCGGCCGCTTGAAGACGACCGTCACCTCCGAGGCCTTCGTCGGCAGGCACTTGCCGGCGCGGATGAAGAAGGGGACGCCGCTCCAGCGCCAGTTGTCGATTCCCAGCTCGACCGCGGCGAAGGTCTCGGTCGTCGAGTCCTTGGCGCACGTCCTTGACCTTGAGAAAGCCGTCGTACTGGCCGCGCACGTAGCGCTTCGGGTCGGCGGTGCGCACCGCCCGGAACATCTCCAGCTTCTTGTCGCGGATTGAGTCCCGGTAGTTGCCCGCGGGCGGCTCCATCGCGACCAGCGCCAGCACCTGCAGCGCGTGGTTCTGGATCACGTCGCGCATCGCGCCGACCGCGTCGTAGAAGCGGCCGCGGTCGTCGACGCCGAAGTCCTCGGCGATCGTCATCTGCACGTGGGAGACGTGCTCGCGGTTCCAGACCGGCTCCAGCAGCGAGTTGGCGAAGCGCAGGTAGGAGATGTCCATCACCGGCTCCTTGCCGAGGTAATGGTCGATCCGCAGGATCTGCTCCTCGGCGAGCGCCCGGTGCAGCTCGGCGTTGAGGGCCAGCGCCGAGTCGAGGTCGTGGCCGAACGGCTTCTCGATCACCACCCTCGCGTTCTCGGTCAGGCCGGCCGCGGCGAGCCCGTCGACGACGGTGGAGAAGAGCGAGGGGGGGACCTCCAGGTAGAAGACCGGGCGCTTCGCCTCGCCGATCGCCTCGCCGACCCGCTTGAAGGTGTCGGCGTCGGCGTAGTCGCCCTGGACGTAGGAGATGCGGGCCGCGAGGCGGCCGAAGACGTCCTCGTCGGGATCTTCGATCGTGGCCGCGATCGCCTCGCGAGCGTGATCGCGTAGCTGCTCGATCGACCACTCGTCGATTGCGACGCCGACGATCGGGCAGTCGAGTTTGCCCCTGGCCTCGAGCTGGTAGAGCGCCCGGAAGGTCATTTTCTTCGCCAGGTCGCCGGTGATGCCGAAGATCGTCAGCACGTCGGCCGCCTGGCCGTAGCGGTTGCCCTTGCCGCTCGTCATCGGCCCGCAGGCTACCTGCCCGAGGGGGCGTGTCTGATCTAACCCACCTCATATGGCGGTTAAGCTCAGACACGCCCGGTTACGGGTCGCTGGGCCGTCGTCTCTCTCCCGTAGGGTTGGGACATGGACCTGGGGATGGTTGGGCTCGGCCGCATGGGCGCCAACATGGCGCGGCGGCTGATGCGCGACGGCCACCGCATCGTCGCCTACGACGTCAACCCCGATGCCGTCTCCGAGCTGGTTGGCGACGGTGCCGAGGGCGCGTCCTCGCTGAAGGAGCTCGCCTCGAAGCTGAGCGCGCCGCGCTCGGTCTGGGTGATGGTGCCGGCCGGCGAGATCACCGAGAAGACGATCGCCGACGTCGCCGCGGTGCTCGAAGCCGGCGACGCGATCGTCGACGGCGGCAACTCCTACTACCGCGACGACATCCGCCGCGCCGCCAAGCTCGGCGAGAGCGGGATCGACTTCGTCGACTGCGGGACCAGCGGCGGCGTCTTCGGCCTCGACCGCGGCTACTGCCTGATGATCGGCGGTCCCGACGGCGCGGTGCAGCGGCTCGACGCCGTCTTCGCCTCGCTGGCGCCTGGGGTCGAGTCGGCAGAGCGGACGCCGGGGCGCTCGGGCGACGTCTCGCCGTCGGAGAACGGCTACCTGCACTGCGGCCCCAACGGTGCCGGCCACTTCGTGAAGATGGTCCACAACGGGATCGAGTACGGGGTGATGGCCGCCTACGCCGAGGGTCTCAACATCCTCAAGAACGCCAACGCTGGCAAGGTCCAGCGCGAGGCCGACGCCGAGACCGCGCCGATGGAGCAGCCCGAGTACTACCAGCTACGACATCGACCTGCCCGAGGTGGCCGAGGTCTGGCGCCGCGGCAGCGTGATCGGCTCCTGGCTGCTCGACCTGACCGCCGCCTCGATGCAGGAATCCCCCGATCTCTCCGACTTCGCCGGCCGCGTCTCGGACTCGGGCGAGGGCCGCTGGACCTCGATCGCCGCGATCGACGAGGGCGTGCCGGCACCGGTCCTCACCACCGCGCTGTACGAGCGCTTCTCCTCGCGCGGCCTCGACGACTTCGCCGACAAGGTGCTCTCGGCGATGCGCAAGCAGTTCGGCGGCCACGACGAGAAGCCGTCCTAGCGAGAGCGGCCCCGTGGCAATCGATCTCGAGGTGGTGGCCGACGAAAAGGCGGCGGCGCGCCGGGCTGCCGAGCTGATCGCGGCGGCAGGCGGCGCGGCGGTGGCCGAGCGCAACATGTTCTCGCTGGCGATGAGCGGCGGCCGCAGCCCCTGGGCGATGCTGGCGATGCTCGGCGAAGACGAGTCGATGCCCTGGCCCGAGACCGAGCTGTTCCAGGTCGACGAGCGGATCGCCTCGCCGGGCAGCGAGGACCGCAACCTCACCCACATGGTGCTCGGCCTCTCGATGGACCACCAGGCGACCCTGCGACCGATGCCGGTGACCCAGCGCGACCTCGAGGGAGCCGCCCGCGACTACGAAAACACGCTTCCCGATCCACTCGATTGCGTCCACCTCGGCCTCGGCCCCGACGGCCACACCGCCTCCCTGGTCCCGGGCGATCCGGTCCTCGACGTGACCGACCGCCGCGTCGCCCTCACCGAGACCGCCTACCAGGGCCACCGCCGCATGACCCTCACCTACCCGGCCCTCGACAGCGCCCGTCAGATCGTCTGGCTGGTCACCGGCCCCGACAAGGTCGAGGCCCTGGCCAGGCTGCTCGCCGGCGACAGGTCGATCCCCGCCGGCCGGGTCGAGAACGCCACGATGACCGTGGTGGCCGACGAGGCGGCGGCGGGCACGCGTCAGGCCTAGTCGGCTTCCTCTGGCACCGTCGCTTTGAGCTCTTGTAGGCGCTTCAAGCGGGCGTCCTCGGCGCCGACCATCCGGGCCAGCCAGCCTTCGACCTCCGGGACATCCAGGTCGTCGGTCGCGATCAGCATCTGCTCGATGTCGATCCAGTCCTTGCTCCGATCGAAGATCGCCTTGCAGACAGCCAGGTGCTCGGGCCCGAGGATCGGCACGGCGATGCCGGCGAACGGGACCCGGCGCGCCTGCTTGCGCATCTCGTCGTGGATCGGGTCGTAGGCGAAGAAGAGGTCGACGGGGTTGTCGCCCCACCACAGCCGGCATTGCCCGTCGCGTTCGACGGCAGCCGGATCGAGCTCGCTGCAGTCGACTCCCAACTCGTCGAGAATGTCCACCGCGTCGGGCCAGCGCTCGGCGGGAAGGAAGACGTTGACGTCGATGTCGATCGTCGCTCGCGGCTCGGCGTAGTAGGCAAGTGCGAGCGCGCCGCCAAGCGCATGGGGAACCTTGGCATCGCTGAATGCACCGTGGATGAGGATCACCTTCTCCGGAAGGCTGGGCTGGTCGTCGAGCCGGGGGCCGCGGTGGGGTGGGCTCACGATGGGCCGCCGGAGTCAAGCCGGGGAAAACGGAGAGGCTTGCTTCTCCTTCCCCCCGATGGAAGAGCATCGGCGAGGAGGAGAAGGTCGACGAGCGTCCGTCCCCGCTCCTCCGGCGTCGCCGACATCCACATCGCGACCGAGCGCGCGGCCTCGCGCGAAGGGGACGGATCGTCGCTCTCGCGATACCCCCTCTGGAGCAGTTCGATCAGGATCTGCCGCAGGGTTGGATCGAGCCTCCGCCCTCTCGCGAGCTCGGCGATCAGCTCGCGTGCGGCTTGCTCGGCCGGCGGGCGGGCAACCGGCGCTCCGGCGCGGCGCGCGGCGCGCCGGAGCTCCTCGGCGCTGGGCGGCTTGGCCGCCTTCTCGCGTGCCTTCTCGATCACCCCGTCGGTCAGCTCGCGAAAGGAGGCCAGCGTCTGGCTGCGCGGCCCATTGGGCGTGCTGCGCGACTCCCGGATCTCATATCTGCCGGACCGCGTCGGAACGATAAAGGCCATAGTGGTACAAGAGTACCACTACTTATTTACGCCTAGGTCCAGGCCAGGCTCACCGCATGGTTGGCGACGATGCGGTCGTCGGGATCGTAGGCGCGCTTGACCTCGGCCAGCCGGGCGCAGACCGCGGGTGGCAGGATCGCGTCGACGTCGCAGGGGCCCTCGGTGAAGTTGAAGTAGGAGCCCTCGGCGGCCCAGGGTCGCATCGCCTGCTCGAGCCGCTCGATGTGGCGGGGAATCGCCTCTCCCAGCTCGGGCGTCATCGGCATTCCGACGCTGTACATGACGAAGCCGGCGTCGAGGTGGGAGAGCGCCCCGGCTCCCTCCGCCGGCCGGCCGAGGGCGCCGCCAAGTTGGCGGATCTCGCTGAGCAGCAGCGGCGATCCCGACCCGGGTCCGGCCAGCTCGGAGAAAGCGTCGATCGCCTCGTCCGGCAGCTCGGCGATCGCCATTCCTTCGCCGATTCCCGGCACCGGCTGCTCGGGGTCCATGTGGATGTGGCTGAGGCCGGCGGTCGGCATCTGGGCGAAGGTGTCCATGATCGGCGAGCCCAAGCTGGCGCGCAGCGGCGCGAACGCCGCCCGCCCCGTGGCCTCGTCGCCGATGCAGGCGCCGTCGATCGTCAGCAGCGGCGTGCCGCGCAGCGGCTCCGGCACGTCGGGGATCGGAGGCGGGGTGAGGAAGCGCACGATGGAGGTGACGTTCTCTCCGGCGCCGGCGGCCCAGTCGCGGTAGGTGCGCACCGCGTCGGCGCCCACCTCGGCCGGGAAGAGCAGGGCCCCCGCGTAGGCCTCGGCGATCGGCAGCAGGTCGACCTGCAGGGCGGCGACGATCGCGCAGCCGCCACCGCCGCCGCGCAGCGCCCAGAAGAGGTCGGGGTCGCTGCCGGCGTCGACGGTTTGCGCCTCGCCGTCCGCGGTGACGAGCTCGATTGCGCGGACGCGGTTGCAGGCGAAGCCGTGGGCGCGGCCGAACCAGCTGAGGCCGCCGCCGAGCGTGTAGCCGGTGACGCCGACGTCGGGCGAGGAGCCTGGCAGGAAGCTGAGGCCGTGCTCATTGGCCGCCTGCGCCAGCTCCACCGAGAGCACGCCCGCCTCGACCCGGGCGGTCTGCGCCTCGGGGTCGACCTCGATTCCCCGCATGCGCTCTGTCTTGACCAGGATCGTCCGCTCGAGCGCGCCGGGCGTGCCGAGTGCGGTGGCGCCGTGTCCGGTGCCCTGGCCGGCGACCCGCAGGCCGTTCTCGGCGGCAAAGCGGACGACCGCGGCGATGTCATTGCCACTCTCGACGAAGGCGACCGCCTCGGGTCGCTGGTCGGCAATCAGGTTCCAGGCGAGGCGCGTCTCGTCCCAGTCGGCGTCGCTCGGCGTTGCGATGCGGCCGGCGATGGACAGTCCGGCGAAGTCGATCATGCAGGGGCCTCCTCAGGTCAGCTGAAAGTCGAACGGTGCACTGTGCCTCCGGCCCCCACCAGCAGCTCGCTCACCATATCCGGGGGGAAGAGGCCATGGGCGGCGACGCCGGGGTCGGCCTCGAGGCGCGTCGCCAGCGCCGCCGGGTCGCCGACCTCGCCCCGGTAGTCGGCGATCGCGCCGTCGTCGGGGCTGCGCGGCGACGTCCCGCAGCTCGACCTCAGGACCGAGCCGCTCGAGGGTCGAGCGCAGGCCGAAGGCGAAGAGCTCCAGCGGCACCGGCCCGGTCAGCGCATCGACCGGCTTGCTCGAGTCGGCGATGACGACGAAGCGATCGGCCGCGGCGACGACGATCTTCTCGCGCAGGTGGGCGCCGCCGCCGCCCTTGATCAGCCAGCCGTCCGGAGAGTCACCTGGTCGGTGCCGTCGATCGCGATGTCGAGGCGGTCCAGCTCGCTGAACTCCTCGACCGGGATCCCCAACCCGCGGGCCTGCTCCTCGGTGGCGACCGAGGTTGCCACGCAGCGGATCCCGCTCAGCTCTGCGGGTCGCGATGGCCGGCAGCAGGTGGGCGACGGTCGACCCGGTGCCGAGCCCCACGGTCATCCCGTCCTCGATCAGCTCGGCCGCGGCCTCGGCAGCCAGGCGCTTCTCGTCATCCCCGGACACGACGCCGCACTCTATCCCTGCTGCCGTCTGCACTTACGGCCAAGCGCATCACGTCTTGGTGAAAATAGGCCCGAAACTTGATGCGCGTTCGCCGTTCTATGCTCGCGGCGAGATGGATGCACGGATTTGGCTGACGGGCGGGGGCGGCGAGCCGCGGTCGGTGGCGCTTGCGGCCGGGCGTACCGTCGTCGGCCGCGACCCCGACGCGGACGTCCACATCGACGACGAGGGGGTCTCATGGAACCACCTCGAGATCGAGAACCGGGGTGGGGTGCTGATGGCGACCGACCTCGACAGCCGCAACGGCACTGCTCTGAACGGCGAGCCGCTCGACCGGCCGCGGCGGCTGCGCGACGGCGACACGCTGATCGTCGGCGGCCACCGGCTCGAAGTCTCCGACCCGGTTCCCGGCCGGGCGGGTGGCACGGTGGCCGCGACGGAGCCGTCGGTTGCCCTCAACGAAGAGGAGCGCGCGACTGCCGCCGCGCTTGTCGCCCCCTACCGCAGCGAGGGCGCCTTCGCCGGGCGCCCCGCCACCCGCGCCGAGCTGGCCGAAGCCCTCCACATCAGCGAGCGGACCGCCCAACGCCGCCTCGATGCCCTTGCGGCCAAGCTCAATGTCTCCGGCGACGCCGGCCGCGACCGTCCCCGCCTGATCGCTGCCCGAGTCATTGAACTGGGCCTCGACCGCGGCTGACCCGAGCCGTCCGGGGGCCCCGAGGGGTGGGGCGCCTCTCGCTCTGACAAACGGCGCCCTAATTAGGGCGCCGTTTTGAGTATCCGCCAGCCCGAGAGGCGCC
Source organism: uncultured Solirubrobacterales bacterium (assembly GCA_963812905.1). GTDB lineage: Bacteria > Actinomycetota > Thermoleophilia > Solirubrobacterales > 70-9 > VRUE01. The sequence continues at coordinate 1,110,112 of CAWEWY010000003.1, read as the reverse complement.
CCACCCCTCGGGCTTGGCTCGGTCCGGGTCAGAGGTGGCTCGATTGGGGAAGCTGTTGTCGTTTTCGCGCACGCCCTCGGCCCCGAGCATCGGTTGTGCAAATGCAATCCACCTGAAAAGGGGAGTCCAATGCTCAACCGAACGATTTTCGCCGCATTCCTGCTCATCCTCGCCGCCGCGCTTCCGGCGACCGCATCCGCGGCGCCGGCGCGGACCGGGGCGATCGTCTTCTCGATGGTCAAGGAAGACCACCGCGTCGCCGAAGTCGAAGGCAAAAAAGTCGATCCGAAAGCGCCGGAAGGCGGCATCTACGCGGTCCGCGACCGCCAGCTCAACCAGCTGACCGAAAACCCGGCCGACGGCGAACCGGCGTTCTCCGCCGACGGGCACACGATCGCCTTCGTCCGCGCCGGCGACGTCTACGCGATGCGGGCAGACGGCTCCGGTCAGCGGCAGCTGACCAGAGGGCCCGAGGTCGACGCACGGCCGCTGGTCTCGCCCAACGGCAAGTACGTGCTCTTCGAGCGCCGTGCCACGGTTGGCGTCCCGCGCGACCTCTACACGGTCAGGGTGGCGGGCGGCAGCGCCCACGCGCTCACCGCCTCCCCCGACGACGATCGCGAAGCGTCCTTCTCCCCCGACGGCTGCACGATCGCCTTCGTCCGCAGCACGGCCGAAACCGGCGGGGGCACGGCGGACGACGTCTACTCCGTGCGGCCTTCGGGCATTCGCCTGACCCGCCTCACCCGCACCGCCCTGATCGACGAGTTCGCCCCGCGCGACCTCGACGAGACGATCGTCTTCAGCCGTGGCGAGAGCAGCGAAGGGCCGAGCGCCTTCGCGGACATCTACTCGATGAACGAGGACGGCAGGAAAGTCCACAAGGTGATCGCGGGGGCCGGCTCCTCCTTTGTCGAGGACGCCACCGACGAGGGTCGCACGCTGCTTTTCCGGCGCGACCAGAGCCTCTGGGTGAAGCGGGTCGGCGGCAAAGGCCGCATGCTCGCCGAGCTCCCCGACCAGTCCCGGACCAACGGGGTCTTCTCCTCGGACGGCCGCAAGGTCGCCGTCTTCACGGCCAAGGGCGAGGAAGAGTCGCTCTCGGTGATCGACGTCGCGACCGGGCGCAGTGGGTATACCGGCGTCGTCGGTTTCTCCAACAGCCAAGAAACCACGACCATCGGTCCGGTCATCGCCTGGCAGCCGGTGCGGCGCTAGGACTCCCCCCGGCTCCAGCTCGAAGGGCCCCTCCTGCCGGAGGGGCCCTTCGTCGTATCGCGGCGATATAACCGACGGGTGGGAGAACCTGCCATTGGCTCCACCCTTGCCGGGTACAGGCTCGAGGCGCTGATCGCCCGCGGCGGCATGGGGGTCGTCTACAGGGCGACGCAGCTGGCGCTTGAGCGTCCCGTGGCGCTCAAGGTGATCGCCCGCGAGCTGGCCGACAAGGACGGCTTCCGCGAGCGCTTCCTGCGCGAGTCGCGCCTCGCCGCCCGGCTCGACCACCCGAGCGTCGTGCCCGTCTACGACGCCCGCGAGGAGGACGGCGAGCTGATCGTCGCCATGCGCCTGGTCGAGGGCGGTGACCTGCGCCAGCTGATCCGGCGCGAGGGCCCGCTTGCGCCGGCCCGCGCGATCGGGCTGCTGGGCCAGGTCGCCGAGGCGCTCGACGCCGCCCACGCGGCTGGCATCGTCCACCGCGACGTCAAGCCGCACAACATCCTGGTCGAAGGCGACCGCGCCTACCTCTCCGACTTTGGCCTGGCCAAGGCAATCGAAGGGACGGGCGACGGCAGCAGCGCCTCGGTCGTCGGCACGGTCGAGTACATGGCGCCCGAGCAGTGGCGGGGGGAGAAGGTCGGCCCCTCCGCCGATATTTACTCGCTCGGCTGCGTGCTCTACGAGGCGCTGACCGGGATCGTCCCGTTCGCCCGCAAGGAGGCCGACACCGAGGCCGAGATGCCGAAGGGGATCGAGGCGGTGATCGAGCGAGCGGTCGCCAAGGATCCTGACGATCGCTACCGGACGGCGGGGGAGTTGGTTGCGGCTGCGGCCGAGTGCGAAGGCGCAACCCCGGCGGCGACGCGGGTGCTCGCCGACACGCCGGGACGGCCGACGCAGCGGCTGGGAAGCACGCCTGGCGATGCCGTGGGGTTGAGTCGCTGGCGCCGCCCGATCGCCGGTGCCTTTCTATTCTGGTTTGTGGGAGGCGTCGCCATCGTCATCGGCCTGGTCACCATCGTCGCTGGCCTCCTCGGCAGCGACGGCGTCTCGGTCTCTTCGCCGATCCCGGTCGGCAGGGGCCCAATCCGGGTGGCAACGGGCGACGGCGAAGTCTGGGCGACCAGCGCGCCGGACGGGACGCTCTCGAAGATCGACCCGCGGACCGTGTCCTTGGTCGGCGACCCGCTTCACGTGGGGACGGGAATTTCCGGAGTGGCTGTCGGCGGCGGTTCGGTCTGGGTGTCCAGCCCGCCGACCGGCCGTGTCCTTCGGGTTGATCCCAGCAGTGGCCGGGTGCTGGCGCGGATCGACGTCGGTGGCCGCCCCGGCGCGATCGCCTACGGCGGCCGGCGGGTCTGGGTGGCCGACGAGGGTGGGGCGGGCGTGACCGCGATCAACGGCGTCAGCGGGCGGGTCTACCGGCGCGGCATCGTCCCGCACGCCGCTCCGCTGCGGCTCGCCGTCGGCGCGGGCGGCCTCTGGGTGAGCAGCGCCTCGACCGGGGCTATCCGGCGCATCGACCTCGGCAGCGCCCTGGCCGGAGCGCCGATCCCGGTCGGCCGCGGGCCCGCCGGGATCACGGTCGGCAACGGGCTCGTCTGGGTCGCCAACAGCCGCTCGGCCACCGTGGCCCGGGTCGACCCCTCGATCAACGCCAGGCTCGGCGACCCAATCGAGATCGGCGGCCGTCCCGGCGGGATCGACGCCGGCACAGACTTCGTCTGGGTCGCAAACGCGACAGACGGCACGGTCAGCCGCCTCGACCTCGACAGCGGCGAAAAGGCAGGCGACCCGATCGTGGCAGGTCCGGACCCCGGTGCCGTAGCGGTTGGCGCCGAAGCCGTCTGGATAGCCAACAACGGCGACGGCACAGTGAGCCGCATCGAGCCCTGAGCCCATCCCGGCAGGGGTGGAGCGTCTTGTACTTTTTCGTCAACTTCGTTTTGGCGCCAGCCCAACCCCGATCCACCGAAAAAGTTAAGCGGAACCCCTGCCGGGATGGGCCTTCCTTAATAGGATCGACACAGTGAGCCGCGACATCGACCAGCTCTGCATCGACACGATCCGGACGCTCTCGATCGACGCGATCCAGAAGGCCAACTCGGGCCACCCGGGAACGCCGATGGCGCTTGCCCCGGTCGCCTACACGCTCTGGCAGCGCTTCCTGCGCTTCGACCCTGCCGACCCGATCTGGCCCGGGCGCGACCGCCTCGTCCTCTCCGCCGGCCACGCCTCGATGCTGCTCTACTCGCTGCTGCACCTCGCCGGGGTCAGGGCGGTCGATCCCGACTACGAGATCGTCGGCGACCCGGCCGTCTCGCTCAAGGACATCGAGAGCTTCCGCCAGCTCGGCTCGCGCGCCCCCGGACATCCCGAGTACCGCTGGACCTCGGGCGTCGAGACGACCACCGGCCCGCTCGGCCAGGGGGTCGCGACCTCGGTCGGAATGGCGATCGCCTCCAAATGGCAGGGGGCTCGCTACAACCGCCCTGGCTTCGACCTCTTCGCCTTCGACGTCTACGCGATCGCCGGCGACGGCTGCCTGATGGAGGGCGTCTCCGGCGAAGCCGCCTCGATCGCCGGGCACCTGAAGCTCGACAACCTCTGCTGGATCTACGACAACAACCACATCACGATCGACGGCAAAACCAACCTTGCCTACGACGACGACGTGGCAGCCCGCTTCATGGGCTACGGATGGAACGTCACCCGGGTCGGCGACGCCAACGACACCGACCTGATCGCGACCGCCTTCGAGGAGTTCAAGGGCGAGGAGGGCCGTCCGACCCTGATCGTCGTCGACAGCCACATCGGCTACGGATCGCCGCACAAGGTCGACACCCCAGCCGCCCACGGCGAGCCGCTCGGCGAGGAGGAGGTGCGCGAGACCAAGCGCGCCTACGGCTGGCCCGAGGACGCCCAGTTCCTCGTGCCGGAGGGCGTCCGCGAGCGTTTCGCCGACGGGATCGGCAGGCGAGGCGCCGAGCTGCGCGTGGCCTGGGAGAAAGAGCTCGCCGCCTACGGGGAGGAGAACCCCGGCCTCGCTGCCGAGATCGAGGCGATGCAGAAGCGGGAGCTGCCCGCCGGCTGGGACGCCGCGATCCCCAGCTTCGACGCCGACGAGAAGGGCCTCGCCACCCGCAAGGCCTCCCAGCAGGTCGAGAACGCGATCGGCGAGCGCCTGCCCTGGCTGATCGCCGGCTCCGCCGACCTCACCGACTCGACCTCGGTGCGGCTCTCGTTCGACGGCGCCCACGACTTCGAGCCCGTCGCCTACGATGGCCGCCAGCTCCACTTCGGCATCCGCGAGCACGAGTCGGCGGCGATCTCCAACGGGCTCTCGCTCTCGAAGCTGCGCCCGCTCTGGTCGACCTACCTCACCTTCTCCGACTACGCGCGGCCGGCGATCCGCCTCTCGGCGCTGATGGAGCTGCCGGTGATCCACGTCTTCACCCACGACTCGATCGGCCTCGGCGAGGACGGCCCGACCCACCAGCCGGTTGAGCAGCTTGCCTCGCTGCGGGCGATCCCGGGCCTCGACGTGATCCGGCCCGCCGACGCCAACGAGGTCGCCGAGGCCTGGCGGGTGGCGCTCGATCGCACCCACCAGCCGGTCGCCCTGGTTCTGACCCGGCAGAACGTGCCGGTCTTCGACCGCACCCGTTACGGCGCTGCCGAGGGGTTGCGTCGCGGCGGCTACGTGCTCGCCGATGCCGAGGGTGGCGACCCAGAGGTGATCCTGATCGCCACCGGCAGCGAGGTCGCCCTCGCCCTCGCCGCCCACGAGGAGCTGAGCGCCGAGGGGATCCGCTCGCGGGTCGTCAGCCTGCCCTGCTGGGAGATCTTCGACCGCCAGGACGAGGCCTACCGCGACGGGGTCCTGCCGCCGAGCGTCACCGCCCGCGTCTCGATCGAGGAGGCCTCGACGCTCGGCTGGGACCACTACGTCGGTCCCGGGGGGACCCGGATTGGCATGCACACCTTCGGCAGCTCGGCGCCGCTGCGCGACGTCCAGACCAAGTTCGGCTTCACCCCGGACAAGGTCGCCGAGGCGGCGCGCGCGCTGTTCGATCGTGGCAAGCTGAACTGACCAGAGAACAAGAAGAACCTACGAAGGGAGAGCCATGACGGCGAACGCAGAACTGCATGAGCTGGGCCAGAGCCTTTGGCTCGACAACATCACCCGCACGATGCTGGACGACGGCACGCTCGCGCGCTACATCGACGAGCTCTCGGTCACCGGCCTGACCTCGAACCCGACGATCTTCGACAAGGCGATCTCCGGTGGCGATGCCTACGACGAGCAGATCGCCGAGTTCGCCTCGCGCGGCGGCTCGACTGAGGAGATCTTCTTCGAGCTGGCGATCGCCGACCTGCGTCGCGCCACCGATCTCTTCGCCGGCGTCTACGAGCGCACCGATCACGTCGACGGCTGGTGCTCGCTCGAGGTCTCGCCGAAGCTCGCCGACGACACGCAGGCGACGATCGAGCAGGCGGCGAAGCTGCACGCTCAGGCCGAGCGCGACAACCTCTTCATCAAGATCCCCGGCACCGAGGCCGGCCGCAAGGCGATCGAGGAGTCGATCTTTGCCGGCATTCCGGTCAACGTCACCCTGCTCTGCTCGCGCGAGCAGTACCTCGCTGCCGCCGAGGCCTACATGCGCGGCGTCGAGCGCCGGATCGAGGCTGGGCTCGATCCGAATGTCGCCTCGGTTGCCTCGCTCTTCATCAGCCGTTGGGACGTCGCCGTGCAAGACGAAGTCTCAGGGGAGTTGCGCAACCGGCTTGGCGTTGCGATCGGCGGCCGAACGTACCGCGCCTACCACGAGCTGCTCGACTCCGATCGCTGGCAGCGCCTGCTCAACGAGGGCGCCCGCGCCCAGCGCCTGCTTTGGGCCAGCACCGGGACCAAGGACCCCGATGCCTCCGACGTTCTCTACATCGAGGCGTTTGCCTCGCCCTTCACCGTCAACACGATGCCGGAGCCGACTCTGCTTGCTTTCGCCGATCACGGCGAGGTTGGCGAGCCGCTGCCCGCCGATGGTGGCGACGCCGAGCAGGTGCTCACCCAGTTCGGCGAGGCCGGGATCGACGTCGATGCTCTGGCCGAGCGTCTCCAAGAGGAGGGGGCGGAGGCGTTCGTCAAGTCTTGGAACGAGCTGTTGAAGTCGATCGAGTCCCAGGTCGGGGCGCCGCAAGCGACCCAATCGACACGGTGACTTCCGGTGCTTCGAGTCCGTGGCGATTGGGTCGCGAAGCCAGTGGTGATGTGAGCGACGGGCCGGCGCTGCGCCAACGGCCCGCCTGGCAGGCGCTGCAGCGCCACTGCGAGGAGATCGAGGCCCGGCATCTGCGCGATCTCTTCGCCGCCGACCCCCAGCGCGGAGAGCGCCTCGTCGCCGACGGCGCCGGCCTCCACCTCGACTTCTCCAAGAACCGGATCACCGATGAGACGGTGATGCTGCTCGGCCAGCTCGCCGCCGAGTGCGGGGTGCAGGAGCGCCGTGAAGCGATGTTCGACGGCGAGCACATCAACGTCTCCGAGGACCGCGCGGTGCTGCACGTGGCGCTGCGGATGCCGCGCGAGCGCTCGCTGATCGTTGACGGCGTCGACGTGGTCAAGCAGGTGCACGAGACCCTCGACCGCATGGGCGCCTTCGCCGAGCGCGTCCGCTCCGGCGAGTGGAAGGGCCACACCGGGAAGCCGATCCGCAACGTCGTCAACGTCGGCATCGGCGGCTCCGACCTCGGGCCGGTGATGGCCTACGAGGCGCTGCGCCACTACTCGCGCCGCGAGATGAGCTTCCGCTTCGTCTCCAACGTCGACGGCACCGACTTCGCCGAGGCCACCCGCGACCTCGACCCCGAGGAGACGCTCTTCGTGATCTCCTCGAAGACCTTCACCACGCTGGAGACGATGACCAACGCCCGCACCGCGCGCGAGTGGTCACTGGCGGGGCTAGGCGGCGACGAGGCCGCGGTCGCCAAGCACTTCGTCGCCGTCTCCACCAACGCCGAGGAGGTCGCCAAGTTCGGCATCGACACCGAGAACATGTTCGGCTTCTGGGAGTGGGTGGGAGGCCGCTACTCGATGGACTCGGCGATCGGCCTCTCGACCATGCTCGCGATCGGCCCGGCCCGCTTCGCCGAGATGCTGGCCGGCTTCCACGCCATGGACGAGCACTTCCGCGAGGCGCCGCTGGCGGTGAACCTGCCCGTCCTGATGGGGCTGCTCTCGGTCTGGTACGGGGACTTCTTCGGCGCCCAGACCTGCGGCGTCTTCCCCTACGACCAGTACCTGCACCGCTTCCCCGCCTACCTGCAGCAGCTGACGATGGAGTCCAACGGCAAGCACGTAACCCTCGACGGGGCGCGGGTCGACTACGAGACCGGGGCGATCTTCTGGGGCGAGCCGGGGACCAACGGCCAGCACTCCTTCTACCAGCTGATCCACCAGGGCACGCGCCTGATCCCCTGCGACTTCATCGGCTTCATGCAGTCGAACAATCCGCTGGGCAACCACCACGACCTGCTGATGTCCAACGTCTTCGCCCAGAGCGAGGCGCTCGCCTTCGGCAAGACGCCCGAGCAGGTGCGGGCCGAGGGGACGCCGGAGGGTGTCGTGCCGCACCGGGTGATGGAGGGCAACCGCCCCTCGAACACAATCCTCGCCGAGCGGCTCGACCCCCACACGCTGGGCACGCTGGTCGCCCTCTACGAGCACAGCACCTTCACCCAGGGAGCCGTGTGGGGGATCGACTCCTTCGACCAATGGGGCGTCGAGCTGGGCAAGGCCCTGGCGGTGGCGATCATCCCCGAGCTGCAGGCCGAGGAGGAGCCGAAGCTGGACCACGACAGCTCGACCAACGCGCTGATCCGCCGCTACCGAAGCGCCCGCCGCGGGGAGTAGGCTCGCGCCCATGCTCTCGCTCGACCCGCTCCCCCTGGCGGCGTCGGCGTCGAACCTGCTTGCGGCCCGCGAGCAGATGGCCTTCACCCTCGGCTTCCACATCGTCCTCTCCTGCCTCGGCGTCGCCCTGCCGGCGACGATCCTCGTCGCCAACTACATCGGCCTCAAGCGCGGCGACGCCGAGGCGATGGAGCTGGCGCGGCGCTGGTCGAAGGCGATGGCGGTCACCTTCGCGGTCGGCGCCGTCACCGGCACCGTGCTGAGCTTCGAGTTCGGCCTGCTCTGGCCGCGCTTCATGGACCGCTTCGGCGCCGCCTTCGGCATCGCCTTCGCGATCGAGGGGATCTTCTTCTTCCTCGAGGCGATCTTCCTGGCGATCTACATCTACGGCTGGAAGCGGCTCTCCGGCTGGGCCCACTTCTGGTCCGGGGTGCCGATGTTCATAACCGGCATCGGCGGCGCCTTCGCCGTCGTCGCCGCCAACTCCTGGATGAACCAGCCGCAGGGCTTCACCCTCGACGCGGCGGGCAAGATCGTCGATACCGACCCGCTCAAGGTCCTCTTCAACCCGGCGACCGGCTACGAGGTGCCGCACATGATCCTCGCCGCCTACATGGTCGTCGGCTTTCTCGTCGCCTCGATCTACGCGGTCGGGATGCTGAAGGGCCGGCGCGACCGCCTGCACCGGCTCGGCCTTCTGATCCCATTGACGATCGCCTGCATGGTGACGCCGATCCAGCTCTTCGTCGGCGACACCGCGGCGCGGGGAGTGGCGGACCACCAGCCCGCCAAGTTCGCCGGCATGGAGTGCATCCAGAAGACCGGCACCGACCAGACCGAGTACATCGGCGGCATCTGCACCTCCAGCGGGGTCAAGGGTGCGATCCCGATCCCCGGCCTCGACTCGTTCCTGGTCGGCTTCAGCACCGACACGAAGGTGATCGGACTCGCCGATATTCCCGCCGACGAACGCCCACCCGCAAACACGCTGCTGCACCTTGCCTTCGACGGGATGGTGGGGATCGGCAGCGCCCTTCTCCTGCTCGGCGCCTGGCTCGCCTTTTCCTGGTGGCGGCGCCGCGACATCCCGCGCACCCCGTGGTTCCTGCGCGCTGTTGCAGTCTCGGGAGCGGGCGCGATCCTCGCCCTCTGGTGCCGGCTGGATCGTCACCGAGGTCGGCCGCCAGCCGTGGATCGTGCAGGGCTACATGCGCACTTCCGAAGCGGTCACCGACGCCGGCGGCATCTGGTTCGCCTTCGCCCTGACCCTGGGCCTCTACGCCGTAATCGGGACAATCGCGGTCCTGATCCTGCGCGGCATGTCGCGCCGCTGGCGCGAGGGCACCCCCGAGCCCGAAGGCACCCCCTACGCCCCGCCAGTCGCCGAGGCACCGCAATGAGGAGGCCGACGGGCCTGAAATACGCCTATGTGTCTCCTTTGAGGCCCATCGGCGGGGAGTTGGGGGCATGACGCGCGCCGACCTGTGTGCCGGGATCCTCTGGGCGGGGGCGACCGCCTATGCGCTCTTTGGGGGGGCCGATTTCGGCGGGGGGTTCTGGGACCTGGTTGCCGGGGGCGCTGAGCGCGGGGAGCGGCCGCGGGCGCTGATCCAGCGCTCGCTCACCCCGGTCTGGGAGGCCAACCACGTCTGGCTGATCTTCATCCTCGTCGTCCTCTGGACCGCGTTCCCGCCGGCGTTCAGCGCCGTGATGACGACCCTCTACGTGCCGATCGCCCTGGCCGCTCTCGGGATCGTCCTGCGCGGCTCGGGCTTCGCCTTCCGCAAGTCGATCGAGGGGCTCTCAGGGCAGCGCGCCGCCGGCGCGACCTTCGCGATCTCCTCGCTGCTGACGCCATTTTTCATGGGCGCCGTAGTGGGTGCGATTGCCGCCGGCAACGTGCCGGCGGATGGCAATGGCACCCCGTTCTCCAGCTGGCTCCAGCCGCTGCCGCTGCTGACCGGGGCAATGTTCGTCGCCAGCGGCGCCTACCTCGCTGCCGTCTTCCTGATCGGCGACGCTCGCCGCGCCGGCGACGAGGAGCTGGAGCGCTACTTCGCCCGCCGGGCCCTTGCGGCCGCGGCCGTCGCCGGCGTCGCGGCGGCCTTCGGCCTGGTCGAGCTCCACGCTGAAACCCACTACGTCTTCGATCGCCTCATCCACGAGGGGCTGCCGCTGGTCATCCTCTCGGCCCTCTGCGGCATCGGCGTGCTCGTCGCCCTCGTCTCCTCCGCCCGCCGCCCTGCCGCCCGCCCGCCCCGTCTCCTCCGCCCGCTCGCGGCCGGTGCCGTGATCGCGGTGATCTGGGGCTGGGGGGTGGCCCAGTTCCCCTTCCTGCTGCCGACCTCGCTGAAGATCTCCGAAGCGGCAGCGCCCCCCGACACGCTCGCCACGGTGATCGTCGTCTTCATCGTCGCCGCGATCCTCGTCCTGCCCGCCCTCGGCCTGCTCTACTGGCTCAGCCAGAAGGAGCTGCTCGGTGAGTGACGCCGCCAGTGGCGCGACCCGCGCCGTGCTCTTCGACATCGACGGCACGCTGCTGGTGACCGGCGGAGCCGGCGCCGTCGCCTGGCAGCGCGCCTTCGAGGAGCTGCACGGGGTCGAGGCCGACATCGCCGAGCACACCGACGCCGGCATGACCGACCCGGAGATCGCGGCGATCGTCTTCCGCGAGGTGATCGGCCGCGAGGGCACGCAGGAAGAGCGCTCGAAAGCGATCGGCTGCTACCTCAAGCACCTCCCCGACGCCGTCGCCGAGTCCGCGGGCTACCGCGTCATGCCCGGCATCGAGGCGCTCTTGGAGCGCCTCATCGACGACGGCCTCCTGCTCGGCCTGGTCACCGGCAACATCGAGGCAGCCGCCCACATCAAGCTCGCTCGCGGCCACCTCAACCGCTTCTTCAGCTTCGGCGGCTACGGCTCCGACTCCGACGACCGCACCGAGGTCACCAGGACGGCCCTGCAGCGCGGCGCGCTCGTCTCCGGCGGCACCCTGAGCGATGGCGCCTGCATAGCGGTCGGCGACACCCCCCGCGACATCAAGGCCGGCCACGGCGCGGGAATCAAGGTGGTCGGCGTAGCAACCGGCAGCTACACCGTCGATCAGCTCAAACAAGCTGGAGCCGATTGGGGGATAGCCCAAGTCTCAGATGGCTTTCCGGCGTAGAGACCATCCCGGCAGGGGTTCCGCTTAACTTTTTCGGTGGATCGGGATTGGGCTGGCGCCCAAACGAAGTTGACGAAAAAGTACAAGACGCTCCACCCCTGCCGGGATGGTCTCTCAGGCCAGCGTGCAGCGGGCTTGGTAGATGCTCAGGAAGCCCGTCTCGAATCCGCGCCGCGCCATGCGCAGGTACAGGCGCCAGACACGGACTCGTTCGGGGCCGGCGAGGCGGATGGCATCGTCGAGGTTTTCGTCGAGGCGTCGCGCCCAGTGGCGCAGGGTCTCGGCGTAGTCGTCGCCGAACTCCTCGACGTGGCGGGTGACGAAGCCCGCCCGCTCCAGGGCCAGCAGCACCCGCGAGAGGTGCAGCGGTTCGGCGTCGGGGAAGACGTAGCGCTCCGAGAAAGGGCCGGCGTTGGGGTCGGTGTGGCGGAGGCGGGCGATGCCGTGGTTTAGGAGGCGCCCGCCCGGCTCCAGCAAGCCGGCAAGCGTGTGTGCGTAGACGTCGATTTGGGCCTCGCCGACGTGCTCGACCATGCCGATACTGGCGATTGCGTCGAAGCGCTCGCCAGCTAGGTCGCGGTAGTCCACTACGCGGATCTCGACCCGGTCGGCGACGCCGGCTGCCTCGGCGCGTTGGCGGGCGCGTTCGGCTTGTGGGGGGGAGAGGGTGATGCCGACGACGCTGGCTCCGTGCCGCGTCGCCGCCCAGAGCGGGAAGCTGCCCCAGCCGCAGCCGACGTCGAGCACCCGCTCACCCTCCTTCAGCGCCAGCTTGCGGGCGACCATCTCCAGCTTCTCCTCCTGCGCCGCCTCCAGGGTCTCGGCCCCGCGCGAGAAGACCGCGCAGCTGTACGTCATCGAGTCGTCGAGGAAGAGCGAGAAGAACTCGTTGGAGACGTCGTAGTGGTGCCGCACCGCCGCCGCGTCGCGTTCCTTGCTGTGGCGGTGCCCGCTCGGTCGCAGCTCGGCGGCGGGGCGCCGAGGCGGTCGCGAGAGGCCCGCAGCGCGCAGCGCGCCGAGCAGCAGGCGCGCCCTGTCGACACCCTCCAGTGCCGGCGGCTGCCAGCCGTCGAGCAGCTCGATCACCGCGTCGATGTCGTCGACCTCGATCTCGCCGCTGACGTAGGCGCGGCCGAGGCCGAGCTGCCCGGGCGCCCGCAGCGCGTGGGCGGCGGCACGGGGCGAGCGCACGTAGAAGGTCGGGCCGCCTCCGCTCGTCGCCCCGAGTCGAGTCCCGTCCCAGAACTCGACCGAGAAGGGGCGCTCGGGGATGCGCGCCTCTATCTCTCGGCGCAGCGTCGCGGTGCTGGCGAATGCCATCGCTGAGAACTTATACCGCCGACGGCCCTGAAGCTCACCATGCGTGGAAAACCGCACATCTCGGCGAAGGCGACGTCTCCGTCGATTTCAGTCGTATGATCGGGGTGCGTGGCTGACCTTCTCCCATCCGACATCCAGCCGGTCGCCAACGAGACCCGCGACCGGATCATCACCGGCCTGGTCACGCTGATCCCGTTCGTCGCGCTCGGCCTCGCGGCCTGGCAGGTCTGGGGCAAGGCCCTGCACTGGAGCGACGTCTTCCTCTTCGCCGGGATGTACCTGTTCACCGGGCTGGGGATCACGGTCGGCTTTCACCGCCACCTCACCCACCGCAGCTTCAAGACCACGAAATGGCTGCACGGCCTGCTGGGTATCCTCGGCTCGGCGGCGATCGAGGGTCCCGTCATCTCATGGGTCGCCGACCACCGCAAGCACCACGCTTTCTCCGACGAAGAAGGGGACCCGCACAGCCCCCATGTCGATCACGGCCACGGCCTCAGCGGCGCCATGCGCGGCCTCTTCCACGCGCACATGGGCTGGCTCTTCATCCACACCCAGCGCGGCAACAAGGAACGCTTCGCGCCCGACCTGATCGCGGACCCGGTGATCAACTGGGTCGACCGCACCTTCCTGCTCTGGGCGATCGGCGGGCTCCTGCTTCCCTTCGCGCTCGGCTGGGTGATCGGCGGCACGCTCTTCGCGGCGTTCACCGGCCTGCTTTGGGGCGGCCTCGTCCGCGTCTTCGTCCTGCACCACTTCACCTACAGCATCAACTCGCTCTGCCACGTCTTCGGCAACCGCGACTACGAGACCGCCGACGAGTCGCGCAACCTCGCCCTGATCGCGATCCCGACCTTCGGCGAGGCCTGGCACAACAACCACCACGCCTTCCCCACCTCCGCCACCCACGGCCTCGGCCGCTGGCAGGTGGACATCTCGGCTGTCGTCATCGACAGTCTCGAGCGGGTCGGCCTCGCCTGGGACGTCGTGCGGGTGGCCCCTGAGAGAATGGCTGTCAAGGCCGCCTCTTAAGGCACTTCTTCCGCCTCATACCAGTCGACCCAGCCGTTGCAGGCAAATCGCAGGGGCACGATCCTGTGCCGTTCGGCCGGCACCGCTGCCAGCTCGCCCAGGGTCGCTTTTCCGGTGTAGCCGGTGAGGCTCTGCAGTGTGCTCGCGTCGGCGGCCGAGATGGTGAAGCGGATCGGTCCTCCATTGCTGGAGATTTCTCCAGCGGGCCAGAACTGGCCGTCGTTGGCGAGGCTGATCGTGTTGGGCCTCTGGCCGTCGAGCGCGGCGAAGAGCGGCTGGTGCAGGCCGGGAGCCGAGAGGGTCAGGCCGAAGGGGGAGAAGTACTGCAGCGAGAGGCGCCAGCGACCCCGCGGCAGGCGCAGCGTCTGCGCGGCGCTGTCCCCGGTTTCCAGGGCTGTCCCCGGGCCCCACCGGCCCTTGCCGCCGACCACCGCGCGGGGGAAGAGCGAGGCCCGTCCCCGGTTCGCCGTGAGGATGCGGATCTCCGGCGAGGCGCAGTCGGCGTGGGCGGCGGGTTCGGTTCCCTCGAGCAGGACGTGGCGATTCGCGGGCGGCGACCCCGTCCGCTTCCAGAGGACGTATGAGGGAGTGGCGGCGATGCGCCTGAACCCGGATGGCGCTTCGCTGTTCCAGGCGGCGCGTCCGGTGATCACGTAGGGGAAACGCGCGAGCGTCGCCTGCGAGAAGGAGTCGAAGTCGATCGGGCTGTAGGCGTCGCCGGTGTCGAACGGCTTTTCGGGGTTCGGTGAGACCTCGGCGTCGGGGAACTCGACCAGCGGCACGTGCGTGTCGGCGCCCATCAGCTCGTAGGCGGCGTAGCGATCCTGGCCGGCGTAGAGCACGGGTTCGCCTTCGATCTCGGGGATGAACGCCTGCAGCTCGGCGCCGTGCCCGGGCGGCCCGATCGGGGCGTCCCGCAGCACCAGCAGGCTCGAGTACACGGCCCCTGCCACAAACACCACCGCCAGCACCCCCCAGCCAACCCGCGCCACCCCCGCCGACGGGCCTGAAATACGCCTATATGTCTCCTTTGAGGCCCGTCGGCGGGCTTTTTGGCCGCCGAGCTCGAAGAGGAGGGGGCGGATCGCGATCAGCATCGCCAGCGGGGCGGCGATGATCAGGGCCTTGGCCTGGGAGTACTCCCCGCTGCTGGCCAGCGCGGCGAGATAGAGGACTGCGCAGGCGCCAAGCGCGATCGGAACCGCGTACTGGCGCCGCCGCAGCCACCAGACGGCACCGAGGATTACCGCCAGCGCAGCGATCGTCGTGGCCAGACCGGAGAGATGGGCGCCCCCCACCGCGTTGAGCCGGTAGTTGGACGCCGGCCAGATGCCAAGAGCCTCAGCCGGCGAGACCGGCCCGTACGTATTGGTGCCGGCCACCCGATTGAAGCCGTGGACGAAGGCAAAGGGGCCGACCAGCATCAGCGTCACCGCCAGCCCTCCCAGCACCAGGGTCGGAATCAGGACCGTGGGACGCAGCACGGTTCGCAGCAACGCTCGCGGGCGCAGCCCCCGCCGCACCTCCGGCACCGTCGCCCCCCAGAAGACCAGGATCGCCACCGGCCAGGCCAGCCCGGCAAAGCTGTACGAGAAGAAGATCCCCCCCGCAAGCGCCAGCGGCGCCAAAACCCCCGCCGACGGGCCGAAATCCACGGGATAGCCGTTGATTTCGGCCCGTCGGCGGTCGAAGCCGTGGAGGTAGACGGCGAAGGCGAGAACGAAAAGCGCCTCGGTCGTCTCCTTGAAGGCTCCCTGGGCGAAGTAGGAGGCGCCGAGGTAGGGGATCGCCACGAGCGTCGCGGCCAGCGTCCTGCGCCTGGGGCCGAGGTCGCCGAGCGCCGCCAGTGCCGTCAGCGCAGTGAGGACTCCGATCGCGAAGATCTCGCCGACGAAGGCCTGACCGAGGCCGATCCCGGGCAGCGCCGCGACTGCGGCGGCCAGCGCGTGCGGGCCCAGCGGGTAGCCGGCTTCCGGCGTCGGCCCGAGGCCGCTGCGCAGCCACTCCGCCCAGGCAAGGTGCAGGCCGAGGTCGTTGTTGAAGCCGACGCCGACGATCCCCCAGCGCCCGCTGATCGCGAACGGAATCGAGAGCACCAGGAGAACGATCGCGGTGACGGGCAGCCCCTCCCGCAGCAGGGCGCCGGCAGGGCGCCGCGGCTGCCACCAGAGCAGCAGCGCGGCGGCGATCACCAGTGCGATCAGCCCGAGCGTCGCGCTGGTCGCGTGACCCGGCGCCCGGGCCAGGAAGCCGGTGACCGTGAGCACGGCGCCGAAGCCGACGGCCGGCGCCAGCCACCGGCGCGACTCTTCCCCTCCGGCGAGGCCGAGGACGGCGCGTCCCACCAGCAGCGAGGCGGCGCAGATCAGCGCCGCCGAGGCGTAGGTCCCGATCATCAGAGGCGGAAACTATGGCAGCGCGGCGGAGGGCGCCGTCCCGGCTCAATACTTTTCGGCCGCTCGTTCCAGCGTGGGTCGCAGGTTCTCGCCGCGAAGCGGCGCGTCATGCCCGGTGCAGACCAGCGCCGGTTCCAGCGTCGCCAGCTTGCGCACCGACTCTTTGGCCTTGGCGTGATCCCAGCCCCAGGCGGGGTGCGGGACGCTTGCCTCGCCCTTCGGCAGGGGCCGTCCCAGCCGGATCGAGTCGATCAGGTAGACGACGTCGCTGACGATCGCCAAGCGGTCGCGCTCGCGCCAGAGCCCGATCTGGCCCGGTGCGTGGCCGGGGAAGTGAATGACGCGAAAGCCGGCTATCTCGTCTCCCTCGGAGACGGTCCCGTCGATCTTCACCGCGCCGCCGTCCCAGCGCCGCAGCAGCATCGGGTAGATCCAGCGCGCCGGCACCGGGAGCTGGGCGATATCCAGGTAACTCCACTGCACCGCGTCGCTTTCGGCGTAGGCGACCTCGTCGGGATGGCAATAGACGGGAGCATCGAGCGAGGGCGCCGTGCCGCGGTGGTCGGCGTGGGCGTGCCCGAGCACGATCCGCTTCAGGCCGCCCAGCTGTTCCGCCGCCGCACGCGCCTTCTTCACCATCGCCCTGGTGCCGGCATCGAACTGCACCACCCCGTCCCCGTCCTCGAGGAAGTAGATGTTCATCGACTTGCGGGCATCGCCTCGCAGCAGCCAGATCCCGTCGGCAACCTTCTCCATGATGAGATCAGCCTAATGCCAAGCTTCTGGAAAGCCGGGATGGCGGTGCTGATCGTCTGCCTCGTGGCCTCGATGGCGATCGCGATCTACCGCCTCGCGACGACGCCGACGGAAATCCTCGGCGACGGCTTTCGCGGCCTGCCGGTTCACGCCCACCCGTCGCGTTAGTATCGGCCCCGCCCAGCGACCGAATGCAAGGAGGCGGCGTGTTCACTCGCATCGTTGTTGGAACAGACGGGTCCGAGACCGCCGCCGAGGCGGTTCGTCAGGCCATCGACCTGGCGAAGCTCTCCAGCGCCGAGCTCAGCATCGTCAGCGCCTACGAGCCGCTGTCCAAGCGCCAGGTGGAGGCGGAGAAGCTCGACGCCCCGGCCGACGTCCAGTACGAGATCGGCCCACGCGAGGACGTCAACCTCGTCCTCGACGCCGCGGCTGCCGTCGCCCGCAAGGAGGGGGTGGAGGTGCAGACCCACCCCGTCGAGGCCGAACCCGCCGAGGCGATCCTCAACGTCGCCGAAGAGACCAAGGCCGACCTGATCGTCGTCGGCAACAAGGGCATGACGGGAGCGCGCCGCTTTCTTCTCGGCAGCGTTCCAAACAACGTCTCCCACCACGCGCCATGCAGCGTCATCATCGTCCGTACTACGTAGGCCTCTGGCGGGCGGGTCCTGTCGCGGAGGAGGACTCCTCGTCCTCGCAAGCTGCGGGCGAGGAGCCCACCTCCGCGCCACCCGCCCGACAGACGTCTAGGGGGTTGCTCCTCAGCTTGGTGGTGACTTCGGCCTGACACCGTCAGGGGCTGGGCGAAGTGGCGGCAGAAGCGTCGATCAGGCCGGCGCCTTGGCGCGTTGCGGGAAGGCCCAGGTCTCGTGCTGTCCTGCGCAGGCGTTTCGTCACCGCTGCGACCCGCCCCTTTTTCTTCGCCTTGGGATCGAGCGTGCCGCTGGCGAGGATCATCGCGGCGACGCCGGAGACGTGCGCGGCGGCCATCGAGGTGCCGACGTAGTTGCTTGGCTCGGCGAAGCGACGGGTGTTGTGGCCTTGAAATGTCACCTGGTAGATCGGGCCGGATGAGACCGATGGGCACCCTGTCGCCGGTTCCCCGCCCCCTGGGGCGAGGGCGTCGACGTCTGCGCCGGCCAGCGAGTAGTCGCCGATACAGCCGCCCTCGGTGCTGCCGCCGACCCCGATCGTGTGCGGGCTGGTGGCGGGCGGGGCGACGCACGCCTCGGACCCGAGGTTGCCGACTGACGCGACGGCGACGACGCCCTTGCGGTAGGCCTGGCGCAAGGCTTCGTCGACCCCAGGCACCTGCTTGCCGCATTCGAAGTTGAAGCTCATGTTGATCACGTCGGCGCCGTGGGCCACGGCGAAGCGGATCCCCCTGGCGATCTCGTCCGCCTGCCCGCGCCCGTGCTTGTCGAGGACGCGGACCGGCATCAGTTTCGCCCGAAAGGCGAGCCCGGTGAGGCCGATGCCGTTGTTGGTCTTCTCGGCGATCGTCCCGGCGACGTGGGTCCCGTGTCCGTTTTCGTCGAGCGGGGCGCGGTCGTTGTCGACGAAGTCGTAGCCGCCGGCGAACTGGCTGGCGGTGAAGTCGGGGCTGCGCAGGAAGCGAGGGCCCTTTGTCCGGTAGGCGATCCCGGTGTCGAGGACCGCGACGGTGATCCCTTCCGCACCGGGGCGTCCCGCCGCGACCAGGTGTTCCCAGGCCCCGACCGCGTCGATGCCACCGGGGGAGACGGGCAGCAGCGGCGTCACCGTGCCCTGCCAGGGGAGGAAGTTCCACTGCTTCGTCACCCACCCGCCCGGTGGCCCGATCGGGAGGTCGATCGTCCCCGGGTCATTGGGCAGTTCGATCGCGGCCACGGACTTCGTCGCGGAGGCTGTGGCGATGTAGTTGGGCGCGGCGTAGGCGACGCCCGGGCGCCGGCGCAGGGCCGCCGCCGCGGCCCGCACGCCGACCTGCCGGGGCAGCGTCACGGTGCGGGCTGCGCGTGCCCCGGCGAGCTTGACCACGAGCTGGTGCGGGGCGAAGCCGTGGGCGGGGGCGATCCCGCTTGCGGCGCTTGCACCCGCGGGCGCGATTGCGAGGCAGAGCGCCGCGTGCAGGGTCGCGGCGGCAGCGATCGGAAGGAGTCGGTTCATCTTGTTCTGCGCTCGCGCAATCCCTGCAACTAAGCGGGCTCCCACTTAACACGGGCCTGCCCGCGAAGTTGTTGGTGGCACATACTCTCCGATGCATGCGAAGCGACGCACCGACGCCCACGGACGAGCGGCTGATGGCGCTGGCGATCGAGCGCGCCCGCGGGGCCGAGGGCCACGGCGACGTGCCGATCGGCGCCGTCATCGCCCGCGAAGGCGAGCCCCTCGCCGCCGCCGGCAACGAGCGCGAGCTGCGGGCCGACCCCACCGCTCACGCCGAGATCCTCGCGATCCGCGCCGCCGCCGAGGCCCTGGGTGGCTGGCGCCTGCCCGGCACGACCCTCTACGTGACGCTCGAGCCCTGTGCGATGTGCGCGGGGGCGATCGTCCTCGCCCGCATCCCCGAGGTCGTCTTCGGCGCCGCCGACCCCAAGGCCGGCGCCGCCGGCAGCGTCCTCGACGTCCTCTCCGAGCCGGCCCTGAACCACCGGCCCAAGGTCACCGGCGGCGTGCTGGAGGCCGAGTGCGCCGGATTGCTCACCGGCTTCTTCACCGCACGCCGCTCCACGGCTGGGAGCGGGGATCGCGAGACTTTATGCCAACCCCGAAGTCAAGGCCAGGCTTGACCGGCTCGATCTTGGTTGATGTCCCGATCCCCCGGAAGGGCGGGGAATGATCCCTGCAATGGCCGATATCAGGGACGAAAGTCCCTGCTTGGCTCCCTTGTCAGGCAGTCAGCGTGTGCCACAGACTGGACAATCCGACTCCGGCACAACCAGCTCCCGTTTGGCCTCCATTGTGCGAAGGTCGTAGATGTGGCTCGCTCCAAGGCTCGACGGTGTCGCAAGGCCCGTTAGGAAATGCATGACATCGAGCGCTACCTGGCCGCTGATGAGGGCGCAGGCAGCCCCCAGCGTCGCTGCCGGCGAAGGCTTCGCGCGTTGATACTCGACCACCGCGTCGTAGAGCGGATACGAGCGCTTGTAGGCAATCTCCTGGCAGGAGTAGCAGCCAGTCTCGCCCGGGACGTACAGAGGCCCGACGCGGGCAATCGGCGGGTAGTGGCTCATCGCGATGTAAGGGATGCCGGCCGCGAAGCAGGCCGAGTTGACCCAAAGCTCGATGTCGTGAGCTGGCCAATCGACTGCGTTGACTACGAGGTCATAGCCCTCGATGGCAGATGCGACTGCCGCTTCGCTGTCCAGCCGCTCTTCGCGCGTCTCGATTCGGATCGAAGAGTTGAAGGTGCCGAGTCGCTTGGCCGCCAGATCCGCCTTCGGTTGGCCGACATCGGCCTCCCCGTAGAGGATTTGGCGGTTGAGGTTGCTCAGCTCAACCGTGTCGAAGTCGACGAGCATCATTTCGCCAATGCCGCAACAGGCGAGCGTCAGCGCCGACCAACCGCCGAGGCCGCCAACCCCCAAGACCGCAATGCGAGCGCCTTCCAGCTTGCCTTGGCATTGCGACGGCGTTTGCCCGGTTGATACATCGCTGAAGTAGCGGAGCTGGCGATCGAAGCGCGCCCGTGCTCGGGGGGCGATCAGGTCGTCGTCAGATGCGTCCTCCCCAAGCCCCATCTCGCTGAGCTGGTCGATCAGCTCGCCGACCAGCTCCACCCCGAACTCCTCATCCAGTTCTC
Organism: uncultured Solirubrobacterales bacterium; assembly: GCA_963812905.1. Classification (GTDB taxonomy): domain Bacteria; phylum Actinomycetota; class Thermoleophilia; order Solirubrobacterales; family 70-9; genus VRUE01. The sequence continues at coordinate 1,089,524 of CAWEWY010000003.1, read as the reverse complement.
GGCGTGTGCGCGTACCGTCGAGCACGCCGAGGAGTTGCCGCAACTGCGGGCTTGGATCTTTGATCCGAATGTCGGCGGTTTCGCTGGGCCTGCGGAGGTAGAGGTCCCCGTTCGGTGCCTGAAACTGCTCGGTCGTGCGCTTGATCCGCGGTTTTTCCCAGGTCGTCGGGCTAGGCGGTCCGGGCAACGTAGATCGCCTTCGTGTGGGCCGAGCCATCCAAAGGCTGGCGGGGGATGCCGTCGGTGCCGTGGCCATAGACGTTCAGGCATGTGAGGCCAGCGCGGTCGATCGCCGCAAGGATCTCGGCTTCGGTGAAATGGCGCTGGCGATGGATGGAGACATTGCGGCGCTCGGCCGCCTGACCCTCGCCGCTGGGTCGCTTCTCGAAGCATGAGAACTCGCAGATCGAGCCCGGCTCGACCTCACCCATCGCATTCCCCTGGAAGACGAAGCGGCGGCCGTCTCGCTCGACTTCGACGCCCTCTGCATAGAAGCCGTAGACCAGCAGCTCGTTGACGTCGAACAGGAGCAGGCCCGAGGGCGCCAAGTTGCTCCGCATCCCTCTAAGCGCCGCCTCCAATTCCTCGGCGCTCAGCAAGTAGTTGATCGCGTCGTCCAAAGCCCAAACCAGATCAAACTCGCCAAAGCACGGCAGCTCGCGCATGTCGGCAATCTCTAGGCGAACGGCATCGCCGATCTTCTGCCGCGCCAGGTCGAGCATCGCGGCCGAGACATCGCACCCCACGGTCTGCCAGCCACGCGGCAGCATCGGCAAGAAGCTCTTGCCCGTGCCGCAGCCGACATCGAGCAGGCGGCGGCCCTGAAGCCCCTCCCGCTCGAGGACGGCAAGAAGCTGCCCCGTCCAGAACTCGTATTCGTAGTGGGCGGTGAAGTCGTCGTAGAGCGGAGCCATCGCGTCAAAAGCGCGCTCGGCCCAGTCACCGCCAGGCCCGGCTGTCACTGCCTCCCCCGTCACCGCACGAAAGAGACTAGCCGAAGCTGATCGACCAGTCGATCAGCTTCGGCTAGCTGACGACCAGATCAACGTCGGCCGATCCCGGCTTAGCAGGCCGAGATCGGCCGCTGAGACCCGCTAGGCAGGCTTGAACGTAGAGATCGCCGGAACTATGGCCTCGACCTTTTCGAGCACGTCAATCACCCCCTCTCGCTAGCGTTGTGACTAGCTGCCGAGGGTAATCGACCAGTCGATCAAGATCGGTAGGTCACCACGTGTGGATAGACAGAGCTATCCCAAATACTCATTGCGGCTTATGGAGAATCGGGCTAAGGTCCCGCGCGCTCAATCGACCCGAGAGGAGAGGAAGGGCTGTGGCAAAAACGGTGATGCCGGAGGTTCGTATCGACGAGCAGCTCTTTCGTCTGCTCCATAACCCTGGGCAGCTTGCAGCCCTGGTTTCCCTGATCGAAGGCCCAGCATCAAAGAGTGACATTGCCAGAGAACTCGGCATCAGGCTCAACAAGGCTGACTATGACGTTGGGGAGCTGGAGAAGATGGGCTTGGTCGAGCCGATCGACACGGAGATACGGCGCGGGCAGAAAACGACCATCTACCGGGCTGTGATGCGGCCAGTGTTTAGCAGCGAGGAATGGGGCGAGCTGAGCCAGGACGAACGGGAACGGTTTGCGCTCTGGGTTCAACAGTTGGTTTTGCGGGATATCGCTGTCGCTTGGCACGCCAGGACCTTCCAGGCCCGCATAGAGGCCCACACCAGTCGATCTCCACTGCGCGTCGATGAGCAGGGTTGGATAAAACTGAGCGAGATCCAAGACGATGCCCTGAAGGCCGGCCACGAGGTCGAAGTCGAAAGTGTCGAGCGGGCACGCCTCGCTGGCGATGAGGGCAAGCTCCTCAATGTGAGAGCCGCGATGTTTCTCTTCGAGATGCCACCGGGAGCAAATCTCGTCAATAGCCCACGTCGAAGTTGATCGACTAGTCGATTTAACACGTCCTAAAAAAGTGGAGGTTTTTCTCGCGTCTATGTGGAAGCCTCTATTAATCCACTGAGGCCAATCAATAGGCCTCTTCAAAGGCTCTCTGTGCTCAACGCCTCGGCGGCCGGGTTCGTAATCGGTACCCAGCCTCCGGGTGCTGAGCAGTGGACTTTTGTGTCGTAAGCCGACAGTGAAACGCCGCAAGTCAAGGGAGGCCGCAACGCAAAGGGGAGGCAGATGCACGACGACAAGGGCAAGAGGAAAATGGATCGTGAGGAATATGCGCGCAGCCATCCGATCCGCGCCAAAATTCTCGCCCTGTACGAGCAGGACGAACAGCGATCGCTTTCCCTTGACGAACTGCTCCGCGAGCTATCCGATGCAGGGGCCACGGCACCCCTCGTCGCCTACCACCGCCGCGTTCTGAGCAACATCGGACTGCTCCCTCGGGCGGATGCCTAGGGCGCGTCCAGCGCCAGGCGACAAGCGGACTCATTCGCCACCGGGTCAGCGGAGAGGGTGGGATTCGAACCCACGAGGCGGGTTAACCCCGCCCACGCGATTTCCAGTCGCGCTCCTTAAGCCGCTCGGACACCTCTCCGTGGGCCTTCAAGGGTATTGCTTCGCCGGCGCATGGCGCCTAAGCGGCTGCGGCCTGCGACGCCAGCGCGGGCAACTGCACCACGATCGCCTCGCGCCCACGGGTCGCGGCCGGCCGGTGCCCGCGCAGGCGCTCGTGGCTGCAGACGACGTAGCACCACTCCATCAGCCGCATTCGCGAGGGAGGGTCGATGTCGGTGATCGTCGCACCGACCAGGAATCGGCCCCCGGCCTCCCGGCAGGAGCGCACCTCCACCTGGGCCGCCACCTCATGCGCCTCACCGGCGGCATCGCGGAGCTCGAGCAGGACGGCGGGCTTGGCGCCGACCTCGAGCGGCGCGTCGAGGACGAGGCCCATGCCGGCGGCGCTGGCGTCGATCAGCCGGCCGGCGACGTGGCCGTCCCCGGGGTAGCAGTGGGCGGGGGCGTCCCCGGCGAAGCGGTAGACGAGCCGGCGCTGCTGACGGCGTCCGACCGCGAGAAGGGTGCGCGCGATGCGGCGCAGCTCGACCAGCCCCAGCGCCGGGACGATCACCGCGGCGATGCCGGGCAGGTCCGGCAGCGGCCCCACGCCCGCGAGGTCGAGCAGGCGCATGGCCGTCCCAAGTCCCACCAGCACGGCGCAGGCGAGCACCAGGTGCAGCTGCCGCACGGCGTCGATGCCGCCCCCGTCGCGTCCCTGCTTTGGCGTCACCTTGAAGGCGGTGTGACCGGGGCGGATCGCGCAGCGCAGCGCCCGCGTGTAGATCTCCATGGTCAGCAGCTCGTAGTGGGCGGTCTCGCCGATCCTCATGTAGCCGCGCGCCAGCGCCGCGCCGGCGCTGAGGTTCAGCGTCACCGAGGGCAGCCAGAGGGCCGCCAGCGCCGCCACGCTGATCTTCATCGGCAGCGCGCCCGTCCAGAGCACCAGCCCCAGGGTCGCCAGCAGCAGCAACCGCATCGGCGGTGCCAGGTAGGCGGCGAGGCTGGCGAAGTAGGAGAGGCGCTGCAGGGGGCGCAGCTCGCGGGCGCGCAGGGGGGACTCGGGCAGGGTGAAGACGGCGAGGTTGCCCCGCGCCCAGCGGTCGCGCTGCAGGAGGTAGCTGTCGAGGTCGTGCGGCGCCAGGCCCTGCACCAGCACCTCGTCGTGGTAGCGGCTGCGCCAGCCATGGCGCTGCATGCGGATGGTCGTGTGAAAGTCCTCGGCGATCGTCTCGGTGGCGACGCCGCCGATCTCAAGCAGCGCCTCGCGGCGGATCAGCGCCGCCGACCCGCACCAGTAGGCGGCGCCGTGGCGATCCTTGCCGGGGCAGACGACCCGGTAGAAGAGCGACTGCTCGTGGCGGCCGACCACGTAGTGCTGGACCGAGTCGTGGTTGAAGTAGTCGTGCGGGCTCTGCACGAGCGCCATCCGCTCGTCGTCGAAGTAGCCGACCATCGCGTCGAGCGCGTCGGGCATCGGCACGTGGTCGGCATCGAGCATCAGCACCAGCTCGCCGTCGGTGCGCGTCAGCGCCGCGTTGATGTTGCCCGCCTTCGCGTGCTGGTTGTCGGGCCGGGTCAGGTAGCGCGCGCCGGCCAGGCCTGCCAGCTCCTCCATCTCGGGGCGCCGCCCGTCGTCGAGCAGGTAGGTGGCGTGGGGATAGGTGAGGGCGCGGCAGCCGGCCAGCGTCGCCGCGACGACCTCGACCGGCTCGTCGTAGGTGCAGACGTAGACGTCGACCGTGCGCCCGGGCGTCGCCGCCGGCCGCACGGCGGGCGCGCGCGACCAGGAGAACCAGGCCAGCGTCGCCAGCGCCCAGAGCCCGTAGACCTCGGTCGCCAGCAGCATCGCGAAAGCGACCGGGCTCGCCCCTTCGCCGCTCCAGCCGATCCGCCAGGTCAGGTAGCCGAGCCCCCAGAGCAGCGCGCCGATCGCCAGGGATCGGAGCAGGAGCGGATGGCGGCCGAAGAACCGCCCGAGCGGGGTCTGCGCGCTTTCGGGCACCCAATGCCCATCGGCCTCCAGCGCCGGTGCCTTGAGGCCCGAAACATGCCGCGGTCCCCGCCGGTCGTCCCCCGCCTTAGAATCAGCCTCAAGGCCAGCCTCGGAGGGGTGCCGGAGTGGTTGAACGGGGCAGTCTCGAAAACTGGGTTCACGTTTTCGTTCCTCCCACGTCCCCCCGGAAGCACTCGATGAAAGACTCGCATCCATGCCTCGCGTGAGCAGCTTCTACGGAATGACGGTTGCGATGTACTACCGAGAGCATGGAGTTCCGCATTTCCATGTGCGCTATGCAGAGCACGACGCCTCAATCGCAATCGAGACTTTGGAGCTTCTGGAGGGATCCCTCCCGAAACGGGCCCTCGCTCTCGCACACGAGTGGGCCGAGCTGCATCGCAGCGAGCTGATGGAGAACTGGCAGCGCGCTCGAAACAAGGAACCGCTACAGGACATCGATCCTCTGCCCTAAGATCAGGGCCATGAGCGGGATCGTTCACGTCACCGAGGTCGAGGCCCTTGGGGCCCATCGGCTTCGCCTGCGCTTTGAGGATGGAGTCGAGGGCGAGATCGACTTCAGTACCGAAGCCTGGGATGGGGTCTTTGCCCCTCTCTCAGACCCGACCTATTTCGCCCGCGTAGAACTCGACGAGGGCCTAGGCACCATCGTTTGGCCCAATGGCGCGGACGTTGCACCCGAGACCCTTCATCAGTGGGTCGCTGGGCACGTTGCTCAGGTTCCGGCTTAGCGCCGTCACCTCAAGCTTCTTGGGGTGAGCGGTACCGCGAGATGATCGAAGGAGGAAGAGCGTGAGCACCGACGTCTCGGCCGACGGAAGCACTCACATCCTGAAGCCCGAGCTTTCCACCCACTAGGTCCGGCGCTGATCGACGGGCGGCACACGCCCGTATCTGTCCTCCAAGCGGACGACATCATCAAGCTGCGGCGTTGAGACCTCGATGATCTCGGCATCCTCCACGGCTTCAAGCGTGTGGACGACCAACGGTGAGTTCCGCCATGAATCTCCCGGCCCAAGCTCCTTGGTGGTCATCGTCTCGGGCGAGTCGCCTTGCGAGACGATCACCCGGCCCGACAGGACGTATGAGGTCTCGTCCTTTTCCTCGTGGAACTGGACGGAGAGGCGGCAGCCGGCCCGGACCCGAAGGATCTTCCCGGCGTATCTGTCGGTTTGCGCGAACCACAGCTCGCTCCCCCACGGCTTAGAGACCTCGCGCGGCAGACCCTCCTCCATGCCAGCGAATCCTTTCAGCTATGCCGGCGTCATCGACCTGGGCGCGCTTCGCTGCCGAGGATCGCCTGAACAAAGGCGCTCTTGGCTTCGGTGTAAGCCTCTCGGTCATCGCGGTGTCGCTCGGCAAGTTCGCGCTTCAAGGAGAGGTAGCGACCGGCGACTTGGGGGTCGTTACGAAGTCGATCGCGGAAGGCCAGCTCGTCGCGGTATCGCTGCGATCCCGCTGGAACAAGGTGGAGGTGATGGGTGCGTCGAGCCGGATGTGGCTTGCAGAACCAGTGCATCTCCTCGGGCAGGTATGGCGCATAGAGGTAGCCGAGGTCGGCGAGCGGCCCAAAGCAAGCACGGGCTGTTTCAAGGTCGTGCACACCGGCGAGAATGTCGATGATCGGCTTTGCTTCGAGGCCGGGGACCGCAGTGCTGCCGACGTGGTGGATGTCGCCGCAGACCCACTCGCTGATTGCCTCGTCCAGCATCGCCCGCTCCTGCTCGAACTGAGTCGGCCAGCTTGAGTCGGGCGTTACCAGCTGGATGGGTTCGTCTGCGGTCACAGGGAAGAAGGAGCGAGCAACCGCTCTACAACCAAGACGTCGCGCCAGGCGCCATCGAGTTGCCCATGGCGCAAATGCACGCCCACTGTCTTGAACTCGCAACGCTCAACGAGGCGGACACTGGCGAGGTTGTCGGTGAAAAGCTTGCCGATCATCTTGTGGAAGCCTCTCTGCTCGGCTGCGGCGGCGAGCGCTTCGGTGAGCGCCGTGCCAACCCCACGTCCGCGCGCTGAAGCGGCGACGTAGACGCTGCACTCGCCGATGCCCGCATAGCAGGGGCGAGCGCTGTAGGAGGCGATGCCGGCCCAGCCGATGATGCCCTTGTCGCCATTGCTGACTATTAGCGGGCAGCGCTCATCCGCGACGCGCGCTTCGAAGTCCGCTGTGGATCGAAGCTCAGTCTCAAACGTAGAACTTCGCTCGGCGATCGCCGCGTTGTAGATCGCGCACATCGCCTCAGCATCGTCGGGGAGGGTGTGGCGCACAGCTTGTTCGTTCATGGCCGGATTCTCGGTGGACAGCGATCGTCAAACAATGGCCGACTGGCCAAAGCGCTTTATACGCCGGCAAGAGTCACGACGGAAAGTTACGTCGCCGAAGCACTTAGGCCGCTGAGAAGGCATCCGTATTGGATTTGCGCGCGGGTGAGCACGCGCGCGGCTTTTCCCGTAGTCGCCATCCCGACGCCCTCGTAGAGCCTGCGGGCGGGGGCGTTATCGCGGTAGGTCCAGACACCCACTCGCTGGTAGCCCAGCGAGCGGGCTGCGTCGAGAACATGGAGGACAAGGGAGCTGCCGACCCCTGTTCCCTGCGCGGCAGGGTGCACGAAGACCATCGAGATATGCAGAAGCGTCGGATCGAGCCCGCCCTCACCGTCATCGAAGCGGCCAGGCTCGGCGAGCGCCATGCCGACGATCTCTGGTCCAAGCGCTACAAACGCCAGGGCATCTGAGGCCGAGAGTTTCTCGCGGATGCGGGCGGTGCGCTCCGCCCCATGCGGAGCGCCTCGGGCGACGTTCGCCGCGCGCCACACGCTGACCGCAGCCTCTAGCTCATCGGGAAGCATGCGGCGGACGCTCACCTGCGGATGGTACTCCGGCCATTCAGTAAGTCGCGGTCAACGCTCCGCAGCGCACAGTTACACCGCGATCTTCATGCGACACCGGAGATGAGCCCCGGCAAATCCTCCATTGCCGTGAAGACAGCGTCGGCGCCGTCGAGGCGCGTGGGAGGCGTTGCGGCCGCGAAGCCGAGAGCCGACATCCCGGCGGCCTTGGCTGCGGCGATGCCGAACGGGCTGTCCTCGACGACGATGCATCGCTCCGGCGGAGTCGACATGCGCGAGGCCGCGTGCAGAAAGAGGTCCGGAGCGGGCTTGCCGCGCTTGACTTCATCGGCCGAGAAGATTCGCCCAGCGAACCGATCCCACAGCCCGGTCAGGCCGAGGGTCAAGCGCATCTTCTCGTGGCTGCCGCTGGAAGCGACGCAGGCCGGCAGCTCGATCCCTTCGAGAGCCTCGACGATCCCCGGCACGGGGGTCAGCTCGCGCCGAAAGCCATCCCGAACCGCCGCGTCGAGCTCCGCCTCCCATCCCTCGGGGAGCGGTCGCCCCAAGCGCTCGGCGAGGATGCGCAGCGTCGCCGGCATGCCCAGGCCGAGGAAGTCTTGGACGCAGTCCTCGTAGCTCATCTCTAGGCCGAGCGCTGAGATTCGCTCCCCCTGGATTCGCAACGAGATACGGTCGCTGTCGACCAGCACGCCGTCGCAGTCGAAGATCACAAGCTCAGCCACGGTTGCGAAGGGTACGGTTCAGCCACCGATGGGGGGCCAGTTGCAGATCGCCGACGACTCCTACCTCCGCCTGCTCGAGGAGGCGGACGCAACGGAGCTTCACGCTTTGATCGAGGCTAACCGAGCCCATCTCGCCCGCTGGCTGCCCTGGGCCTCAGGCCAGGGCTTCGACCAAACCCTCGACTTCATCCGCAAAACTCGCTCGCAGGCAAACGAGAACGACGGCTTCCAAGCCTCGATCGTCCTCGACGACAGCATCGTCGGCATGGCCGGCTATCCCGGCGTCGATTGGGACAACCGCTCGACTCGCATCGGTTACTGGTTGAACGAAGCGCATCAGGGCAGAGGGATCGTGACCGCCGCTGTGCGGCTTCTTGTCGATCACGCGCTGAAGGTTTGGCAGCTCAACCGGGTCGAGGTCCACGCCGCCACCGAGAACCGACGCAGCCGCGCAATCCCCGAACGACTGGGCTTCCGCGAGGAGGGGACATTGCGTCGTGCGCAGCTGGTCGACGGCCGCTATCTCGATAGCGTGGTCTATTCGACTCTGGCGGCGGATCACTCGGCAGCCCCGGCGCAGATCATCGAACTGGACCACGTGCAGGTCGCCGCACCTGCCGGGAGCGAGGGCGACGCCCGCGGGTTCTATGGAGACCTGCTCGGACTCCCAGAGCTTGAGAAGCCCGAAGCTCTCCGAGGCCGTGGCGGCGTCTGGTTTGCTTGCGGGGTCCAGCAGCTTCACGTCGGAGTGATCGACGACTTCGTGCCGGCGGTGAAGGCACACCCCGCGCTACGTGTTCGCCAGTCAGACCTCGATCTGATCGCCGAGCGACTGGCTGCGGCCGGAACCTCTGTGCAGTGGGACGATGCGATTCCGAATATGCGTCGCTTCTACGCCGTCGATCCCTGGGGCAACCGGATAGAGCTGCTCGCCAGTTGAGCGGCGGTGTGGGTCAATCGCAGCTGAGCGATCTATCAAGAGCATTGGGCGAGTTTCTGTCAGTCTCACCACCTCATGAGCGAGACCGCCTACGACCGGATCGGGCGTGGCTATGCCAAGTCGAGGCAGACCGAGCCCCGCATCGCGGCCCGCATCGAGGCAGCTCTCGGAGATGCTCAGAGCGTCGTCAACGTCGGTGCCGGGGCAGGCTCCTATGAGCCAGTAGATCGCGATGTCATCGCGGTCGAGCCATCGCGAGAGATGATCGCCCAGCGGAGGCCCGATGCAGCGCGGGCGATCTGTGGCTCCGCCGAACGGCTCCCGCTGCCGGACGACGTTGCGGATGCGACCATGACCATCCTCTCGGTCCATCATTGGGACGATCCCGCACGTGGAATACGTGAGATGCGTCGCGTCGCTCGCCGGCGCATCGTCATGCTGACCTACGACCCCGATTGCGTCCTGCGCTGGTGGCTGAGCGACTATGCCCCTCAGATCGCAGCAGACGATGCCAAGCGCTTCCCATCGCTTGACGCTCTGCTCGACTGGCTCGGCGATGGAGTCGTAGAGACGGTTGAGGTTCCCTCGGACTGTTGCGATCTCTTTCTCGGCGCTCTCTGGGCTCGACCCGAGCTGGTTCTCGCGGATGAGATACGAGCTTCGACTTCGGGCTTCGCCCGAATGGACCCTGGCCAAGAGGGAGCAGCGGTCGCCAAGCTGGGGGCTGACCTTGAAAGCGGCGCTTGGGACGAGCGCCACGGACACCTTCGCGAAATGGACGAGCTTGACGTCGGGCTGCGGCTAGTCGTCTGCGAGTTCGACCGACGAGCCTGAGCTTGACCTATCGCGGCTCCTACCTCTGGCAGCTACGACAAGCCGTAGGTCACGAGCTCGTCCTCATGCCCGGCGCGATGATCGCCCTCCAGCGGGACGATCAGCGCATCCTCCTGACCAAGCGCACCGACGATGGAAGCTGGTGCTTGCCTGCCGGCGCCGCCGAGCCGGGCGGGAGCTTTGCCCGGACGGCGATCGACGAGCTGGCCGAGGAGACGGGGATCAAGGTCGTGGAGGCCGACCTCGTTCCCTTCGGCTGTCTATCGGAGGCAGAGGCGCACACGATCCACTACCCGAACGGCGACATCACCCACTGCTTTGCGCTGCTCTTTCTGGCGACGACTTGGCAGGGAGACGCCAGCCCCAACGAGGAGGAGGCGACGGACGCGAAGTTCGTCGACCCGACAGCGCCTCCGGGGCCGCTTCATCCCCCCACTGGTCATGCGCTGGAGCTCTTGCGAAGCTACCTCGACAGCGGCGCTTTTCAGCTCCGCTGAGCCCTGCCCCTCAGATTTTCGATCTGGTTTCGTTCCCCCAGCCGTTCCCCTGAGAATCGGGGAAGCTAGGATTCCGCTTGCTAAAGCCCCGGAGGGGTGCCGGAGTGGTTGAACGGGGCAGTCTCGAAAACTGTTGGCGTCGCAAGGCGCCCGTGGGTTCGAATCCCACCCCCTCCGCTTCTTAACCGTCAAATAAAGTGCCGAACCTCTGTATACCCCGGTGTGTTTGAGACGATGGGTGCATGGGAATGAAAGCCAAGAAAGGGAGATACGTGGTGGGGAAGAAGAGCTTCGGCGCGATGAGCGTGGCTGTCCTGGCCTTGACGATGCTGGCAGCGCCTGTCGCCCAGGCGGAAGTCACGCGCGAAAGCTACAAAGAAGCGGTAGAGCCGATCTGCAAGGCCAACACCGAAGCCAACGAACGGATCCTCAAAGGCGTCCGCGGCAAGGTCAAGGCGGGCAAGCTGAAGGCCGCCGGCTCGCAGTTCGCGCGCGCCTCCACTGCGCTTAAAAAGACGAAGGGCGAACTCGAGGCGGTGCCCCAGCCCCCTGCCGACCAGGCCAAGCTCACGAAGTGGCTCGGATACGTCGGGACCGAGGCGACGCTGTTCCAGAAAACGGCGACGAAGCTCAAGGCCGGGGACAAGAACGGCGCCCAGGCGATGGTGATCCGCCTCACCCGCAACGCCAATCAGGCCAACAGCCAGGTGCTCGCCTTCGAATTCCGCTACTGCCGCTTCGAACCGTCCAAGTTCACGTAGGCCGGCGCCTCGCCAAAGCCGGGTCTGGGCTAGCCTTGGGCTTGCGCTGCACCCTGCCCAGGTAGCTCAGTTGGTAGAGCACTTCCATGGTAAGGAAGGGGTCACGAGTTCGAGTCTCGTCCTGGGCTTCGCTCTAGGAAGCGGAAAGCGGCTCCCGGCAGGGGGCCGCTTCTCGTAGATGGGCAACCTATTGGGCAACTCCTTTCAGGATTCGCTCGAAGCGGCTGGCGATCTCGTCCAGCTCGACATCGAGTCCCCGTGCGACCCGGAGCAGGGTGCTGAACCTGGCATCCGTGGCACCGCGCTCAAGCTCGCCGATGCGGTTGAACTCGGTACCGACCCGTTCGGCCAGCCCCTCTTGGGTCAAGCCAGCCTCGCGGCGCAGCTCCTCGATCGCTTCGCCCAGAGCGGCGTGTGCCGCTGATCGCGGTTTGGCTTGGCGGCGGGGCGGCATGTGCCAGGGCAGCCTTCCCGCCCACGACCCGCTTTGTTAGCCGTTATAGCGGCTAACAAACCGGTGGTTGTCGAAATTGTCCGCGCCAGTAAGCCGCCGCCGATCCTGTCCCGCAATCTTTTGTCACGGCTCCGCTCGTACCTATATACTGCCGCGCGCCAGGCGTTAGTACGTATAGCGTCTATCTACAGACCAGATAAAGCGCACGTATGGGGATGGTCCTTTTAGGGACCAGCGGATACGAGAACCGGCAAGCAAGGAAGGGAAGGCATGGGAGGAAGAATGGGCATCATTGAGATCGGGTTCGCCCTCAGAGCACCAAGGCGCCCGAGGACCCAGTGGCCCTCGATTTGGCGCAAGACCTTTGGTGCGCTAGTTGCGCTGATGCTGCTCGCCGTTGCCCTGCCCGCAGTCGCTTCCGCGGCCGAATGCACCAATACCTGGAAAGGCGGTGTCGAAGGGGCTTGGACGACCGCCGCGAACTGGTCCGCTGGACATGTGCCCACCGAAACCGAGGTGGCATGCATAGGCTCGGGCAAGACGGTCAACGTCAGCTCGGGGACGAACAAGGTCGGGGTTGTGCAAGGTGAAGGCAGCCTGAAGATTTCGGAAAGCACGCTCGAACTGGCGAATGCTGGTGAATTCTCAAGCATCAACACGCTCACGATGGCCTCCAGTGGCATCTTGACGGGTGCCGGCACGCTCGAAATCACCAACTCGCTTGCCTGGAAAAACCAGAGCACCATGTCGGGCTCAGGTACAACGGTGATCGCCTCCGGCGCCACTGCCACGACGACCATGGAACTCGAAGCAAGGCTGAAAAAACGCCGTTTCGTCAACGAAGGCACGTTCACGATGACAAGCGGGAAACTCGAAGAGTCCGAAGGCGCGGCATTCGAAAACCTCGGGACGTTCAATGCCAATTCGACCTCTTCCATATCGGGTGCGGGAGGGGCGACGTTTGCGAATAGCGGCACCTTCCAGCGGACAGCGACCGGCACCGCCGTAGTCACCGCGTCCTTCGAAAACAAAGGAACCGCCGAACCCAAAAAAGGGTCGCTCGAATTTCAAGGCGGCGGCTCATCAAGCTCCTCGAACCAATGGAATGCCCCCGAAGGGACAGAAATTCGATTCTCCAACGGCACCTATGCGCTGAGCGGCGGAAGCCTTTCGGGTGCCATTGGCGTTATCGGCGGCTCGACAAGCGTCAGCGTCGAAGGGGCCACGGCCACCACCGCCGCCTTTGAACTCAAAGAAGGAACTCTCAGCGTTCCCAAATCGCTGACTCTCAAAACTCTCACGATGGCCTCCAGTGGCATCTTGACGGGTGCCGGCACGCTCGAAATCACCAACTCGCTTGCCTGGAAAAACCAGAGCACCATGTCGGGCTCAGGTACAACGGTGATCGCCTCCGGCGCCACTGCCACGACGACCATGGAACTCGAAGCAAGGCTGAAAAAACGCCGTTTCGTCAACGAAGGCACGTTCACGATGACAAGCGGGAAACTCGAAGAGTCCGAAGGCGCGGCATTCGAAAACCTCGGGACGTTCAATGCCAACACGTCATCCTCCCTCCCGATCTCGACCGGCAGTGGTTCCACGCCCACGTTTGTGAACACCGGAACCTTCAGCAGAACCGTGACCGGAAACCTTGAAGTCAGCGTCTTCTTCGAAAACAACGGAACCGTCAAACCTCAAAAAGGATCACTCGAATTCACAGGCGGCGGCTCATCAAGCTCCTCGAACCAATGGAATGCCCCCGAAGGGACAGAAATTCGGTTCGCCAAAGGCACCTATACACTGAGCGGCGGAAGCCTTTCGGGCTCGTTCCGATTTAGTGGTACATCGACTAGCGTCAGCGTCGCGGGCGTCAACGGCACCTCGGCAAACGTCGAGCTCAAAGACGCGGCGCTGAGCGTATTGAGCGGCTCGTTGACCCTCAACACCCTCAAAATGGACGCTTACGAAGGGCGCGTCTCGGGTGCAGGAACCTTGAAAATCGCCAGCTCACTTGCTTGGGAAAAAATGAGCACGATGTCGGGTGTTGGTTCGACGGTCATCCTGTCCGGTGCGACAGCGACGACAAGCATGGAACTCGAAGCGCTCGTAGAACAGCGGCTCATCGTCAACGAAGGTACCTTCACGATGAACTCTGGGACTCTCGCGGAGTCAGAAGGCGCGAGGTTTGAAAACCTCGGGACATTCAATGCCAACTCGACCGCAGCGAAATCACTTACTTCTATAGGTGGTTCAACGTTCTTTAACAACGGAACCTTTCAGAAGACATCGGGCACGAATACAACAGCGGTGGAAGGTCCCTTTGAAAATGGCGGAGTCATTCGCGAAACAACTGGCCATCTCAAAATCACCAATCCGGTCACGGTGTCGTCGAGCAACCATTTCGGCAAGCGGTGCAAGACCGGCGATCCGGTGGACTGCGCGACGGGCGACTTCTCTGAGAGCGAGTCAGACATCGCCATCGGTGGCCGTGGTATCGGGCTAGTGTTGGTCCGCAGCTATAGCGCGCAGGCTGCGGCAGTCGCAGGCTCTCCGGGCCCATTCGGCTACGGGTGGACGAGTTCCTTCGGTGATCACCTCGTTTCGGAAGAAAGCGGCAAAAAGATCACGGTGGTACAAGGCAATAGCAGCACTGTGCCCTTTACGGAAAGCGGTAAAGGCACCTTCACGTCAGCAGCTTGGAGTCAGGACACGTTGAGCGGCAGCGCGGAATCCGGATACACTTTCACTTCACCCGAGCAGACGAAATATGTCTTCTCGGGTACCGGCAAGCTTGAAGCCGTCACCGACCGCAACGGCAACAAAACGACACTTGCCTACAACAAATCGGGACAGCTCGAAACGATCACCGATCCCGTTGGCCGCTACATCACTTTGACCTACAACGGCGAAGGGCTTGTTGAAAGCGCCAAAGACCCGATGGGGCATACGGTCAAATATGGCTACGAAAGCAAAAACCTGGTCAAAGTCACAGAGCCGGGCGAAGCAAGCCCACGATGGCAATTCGGATACGACGGGTCGCATCGAATCACGAGCATCACCAATGGCCGTGGCGGGAAAACGACCAACGAATACGATGCTTCGAGCCGGGTCAAATCGCAGACCGACCCGGCTGGGCGCACATTGGCATTCGAATACAGCTCCTTCCACACCACGATCACGAACAAAGCGACCGGCAGCGTCACAGATGAGTGGTTTACCTCCAACTACGAGCCCTTCTCGATCACGCGCGGCTATGGTACGGCGGGTGCGACGACGGAAACCTTCTCTTACAACGCTGCCGGGCAGCTCGTCGGCGTCACCGACGGCAACGGCCATACGACGGCCTACGGCTACGATTCCGAAAGCAACCGCACGAGCGAAAAAGATGCGGCCGGCAACGAAACTAAATGGAGCTTCAACAAAACCCACGACGTGATCTCGACGACGACCCCGCGTGGCGAGACGACGACGATCAAACGCGACGGCAATGGCAACGTTGAAAGCGTCTCACGCCCAGGGCCCGAAAAAACGACACAGATATCTACGTTCGGATATGACAAATACGGCCAACTCGAAAGCGTCACCGATCCGCTGAAACGAACCTGGACCTATGTCTATGACGGCTATGGCGACAGGACGAGCGAGACCGATCCACTCGGCGACACGCAGACGCTCGGCTACGACGAAGACTCGCGCGTGACCTCGATCGTGACCCCGCGCGGCAACGTCGAAGGCGCGAAACCCTCAGAATACGAACAAACAATTGAACGAGACGCGCAGGGTCGGCCCAAAAAAGCCACTGACCCCCTCGGCCACGCTACGGAATACGCCTACGACGGCAACGGCAACTTGGAAGCGAAAACCGACGCCAACGGCCACACGACGAAATACGCTTACAACGCGGACGATGAGCAAACTAAAGTCGAAAATCCTAGCGGTGCGATCCTCGAAACCGGCTACGACGGCGCCGGAGAAGTCACAAGCCAGACCGATGCCAACAAACACACGACTACCTATGTCCGGAACGCCCAGGAGGAGCCGACGGAAGTGATCGACCCCCTCGGCCGCAAAACGATCGAGGAATTCGATGCCGCAGGCAACCTCAAAGCGGTGATCGACCCGGCGGAACGAAAAACCAGCTACTCCTACGACAAAGCGAATCGACTCACCGAAGTCAACTACTCCGAAGAAGCGACGCTGGATGTCAAATTCGAATATGACGCCGATAGCAACATGACGAACATGGTCGACGGAACCGGCGAATCGATCTTCAAATACGACCAGCTCGGCCGACTCACCGAAAGCAAAGACGGCCACGGCGATGTCGTCGGCTACGGATATGACCTCGCCGAAGAGCTGACCGGGATCGCCTATCCCAACGGCAAATCGATCTCGCGCGTCTTCGATGGTGCCGGACGGCTGGAAAGCGTCACGGACTGGCTGGGTGGGATGACGACCTTCGCCTACGATGCCGACTCTGAGTTGGAAGGCATCACCTTCCCAGCCGGCAGCGGCAACGTTGATGAATACGCCTATGACCGAGCGGACCGGGTGAGCGAAGCGACGTTCACGAAGGGCGTAAAAACGCTTGCCTCCCTCTCCTACGGCCGTGGCAAAATCGGCGAGATCGAAAAAGAAATCGTCAAAGGGCTTCCTGGCCCCGAAGAACGCACCTACGGCTACGACAAAAACGACCGCCTTGCCGAAGCGGGAGCCGCGAGCTTTGAATACGACGCGGTCGACAACCTGACGAAAGCGCCGGGCACCATAAACGCCTACGACGCTGCGAGCCAGCTCGAATCGGGAACCGGCGTCAGCTACAGCTACGACAAACTCGGCGAGCGCATCAAAGCGACGCCGAGCGGCGGCCCCGCCACGACCTACAAATACGATCAGGCGGACAACCTGATCTCGGTCGAACGGCCCGAAGAAGGCAAAGTTCCGGCTATCTCAGAGAGCTTCGCCTACGACGGCAGCGGTCTCATGGCCTCGAAGACGAGCGGACTGACGACCCGCCGCCTGAGCTGGGACTCCAGCGCAGCCCTTCCGCTGCTCTTGGACGACGGCCAGAACAGCTACATCTACGGACCGGGCGGATTGCCAGTGGAGCAAGTCTCTTCAGAAGAAGAATCTACCTACCTGCACCACGATCAACTCGGCAGCACTCGGCTGCTCACTAACTCCGGCGGTGAATCGAGCGCCACCTTCAGCTACGCGCCGTATGGCGGGCTTGAAGGCAGTACAGGCATTGCGACGACGCCTCTTGGCTTCGCAGGCCAGTACACCGATGCGCCTGGTGGTTTGCAATACCTTCGGGCTAGGTTCTACGACCCGACGACCGCGCAATTCATGACCCGCGACCCGTTGGCGGCGGTCACGCGTGCGCCGTATGCCTATGGCAAAGCTAACCCCACTGCGTTTATCGATCCGAGCGGATTGGGACCGTGCATTCTCGGGGTCATTGCGTGCGACGAAAGCGACGATCCATGCGATTCAATACTCACCGGCCCACTCCTTCCCGCCTGTCTCATTCCAGAAGAAGATGCCCAAACTGTGGTTAATGCGTCGGCCGGTCTCGGCGACGAACTGCTATCGCCGCCAATTCCTGGGATTGACCCAGGGCCCTGGGCTCGTGAACAGCTGGGGATCAATAACGTCGAAGCTTGTACGATGGCATATAGCGCAGGAAGAGGACTTGGCATGTTTGCCAACTTGACGAGAGGGATCGCTGGTGGGGCCGACATGGTCGGTAAGTACGCACCGCGTGCATACACTGAGGGCCGTGCTGCATCGCGCGGTCTTAATGAGAAATTTGTCCACGTTCGGTTGCCATGAACGGTCATTAAGGGGATGCTTCTCTGGATGAGCCTACCTATCGCGGCAAACGATGTATCCCTGAGTCTGGCTGTCAATCTTCCGCTTGGCGCCGCAATCTGGGCTGAGGTACTGGGCGTTCCGTTCGCTTGGCTTAGACTCAGAAAGACCGATGCATGGATAAACCGACCTCAGGGGGTCAGGAGACTCGACCTTTTGGCGACGTTTGTGGCGAAGATAACGGGTCTTGCGGCAGTCTTGGGTGGGGTTGTAGCCATTGCCGCACTGTTGGCCGCTGGTGCATAATGGAAAATAGACCGTACAGATTTCTGCTTCCGAGAATATGGTATTCCTTCGGTGGGTTCGTATTGGTCTCAATTGTCCTTGGCCTATTGTATGGTTCAGGTACGATTTCTGGAATAGGGCTAGCAATTGGCCTGTATTGCATAGTGATCGCCTTTGTTCCGTGGGCTGTGCTCCAGCTTGACCCTCGCGGCTTGACGGAATTGGGTCTTTACACGGAGGATAAGCACGAGTCTAAGTAGGGAAATTAGCCAGATCTGAGTTGGCGAGTCATGCGCGCTAAGGCTTGCTGGGCCGTTAACCGATACAGAAGTGCCCGGCAGTGCATGGGGTGCTGAATCTCGACTCAAGCGGACTCTGGAGGGATACAATGCGAACACTGAAATGGGTAGCGATGGGCCTACTGATCTGGGGCCTCTTTATCGGAATTGCGTTTGTTCTGACCCCAATCGTGACCGACGAATGGGGAAACGCTACGAGTCTCTTTGCAGGCGTGGGGTTGGTCTTTCTCTGTAGCCTGGGACTTCTTAAGCTGAAGCTTGGTCGACAGCATGAGCCAGGCCAGAGGTTGGGCGGCTAGGGAGCACGGCCATAGCACCACGAAACTCTTTTGGGCGGCGTTGAGGCAGCCCCGACCAACTGCATTTCAGCACCGCAACGACGGCCGTCAACCCCCTTCGGGTCGGGCGCAAGCGCCCTTGACTGCTGCCGCCTGGCGGTGCTGTTTCTGCAAGTAGGTCGGGGCGAGAGGACTGCCGGAAGACCGGCGAGGGGCGTTTTCGGTGTGGATAGAACTATGGACGGGGGGTGGCGCGGATGAGAGCTGGTCCGCGTAAGGGGTATGCAGAGGTGGGTCGAGGCAGCGAAGCGGGACGGAATCGCGACGCTGACGCCGGAGCTGGAGCCGCCACGTGCAGACTTCGGCGGCGGCTATGGCTGGGATGCATGGGACCGCGAGGGGCACCTGAGGCGAACCCAGCGGGCCTACGAGCTGGCGCTCGATGGTCTTCAGTATCTGCTCGCGGGTCGTTTCCGTAGTCTCGCGCCGTGGATGCAGACTGTCTCGACGCTGCCAGCGGTGTTGCACATCGAGATCGACTTCAGTGACCGTCCCGACTTTCGCGGTGCCCCGACACAGAACTCGTGGCTCGATCCGCTGCCATACGGCAGCGAGTCGCGGGTTGAGGCGCGGTTCGGCAAGGTAGGGCAGTGGGATGCGGATCGCTGGCATCGGCAGGTGGGCAAGCTGCGGCGCCTGCGGCCCCGCCAGTCGCGCTGGATCGGTGTGGTCCATCACCAGGGGGTTCTGGACCTCGATGAGGAGAACTGCGTCGAAGAGCTGATCTATGAGTGGCTCTGGGATGACCTGGCACGGATCAAATGGGTGAGCGGGATGCCCGGCGCGAGGCTCGGACCGTGAGGATTGCGTTAGCGCTGAGTGTCACTCCACGAGGCCCTTGCTGTCGCTTTGCGCGAGGAGCAGCACATTCACGCGAATGGAGTCACGACGCCCTATGTAGTGATCGAGCCCCCTCCGCATGGAAAGCAGCGGTCAGAACCTCTGGCGGAAATGTGCGTTTGATCGCCGGCTCTTACGAGACTAGTCTCAACAGAACTTCGAAGGAAGGACGAGGCCATGAGCGACAACGCCGAGACTGCAGTCCTTGCGGGAGGCTGCTTCTGGATCATGCAGCAACTGCTGCCCGATGTCTTCAAGCCGGCGATTCCAAGTCCGAGTCCTGGCTGCCCTGTCGCCCACGGCCTGGGCGGCTCGGCCGCGCCTTCAGCTACGCATTCCGCACAGCCTCGTAGATTCTGCGCTCCAGTTCCGAAAGACGGTTGCGGAGGCCGTTGACCGCTTGTCCGGCGGCGTTTCGTTGGATCGTGTCCGCCACCGTCAACCCCTGGCACTGAGCGCGTTGGCGCTCGCAGGCTTGTACCTCCTTCCTCGCGTCCAGGCGCTCGGAGATCTCATTGAGCCCAAGCTCTCGTGACGGGTTCGACGAGGTGAACGCGAACGCATACCAACTGCCAACCTTGAGGTCGTAGCGCTCGACCGCCTTAGCAACCGACTTGGCGCGAAAGCCTCCGCGGCTGGGCAGACGCCAGCCCAGCTTCGGCATCGTCACTCGATCCGGCACGCGCCGGTAGCGCGTCTTGACGATCTGCCCTATCCGCGCTGCAGCGGCGAACGCCCGGGCGGTCTCCTTCGCGGCCTCGCTGCGGGTGGTGTACTTCCCGTGCGATCGCATCTCCCCGAAGTCAGTTTCGAGCTCATCGAGCGGGTTCTCGAGCTCGGGGACCACTTGGAGCAGGCGCCCCTTGGCGGCCGTGGTCCAGTCGGCCTCGTCGAGGCAATATTGAGCGATGTCGCGCAAGAGGCGCTCGCAGGCCCTGACTGCGGAATCGACGTTCCACAGGTTCTCCCCGCGCGCCTGCTGGCGCTGGAACACCTTGTCCACGCGGCTGGCGTGCCTTACGAGGATCTCTCCGGAGCCAACCCCGCGCTTTACTTCATCGCTGATCGTCAGCTCCAGATCGACCTCTTCGGAGATCGCCTGGACGCTTCTCGACTCGACCGGAACGAAGTCGCCCGAACGCGGATCGGGGGCGCTCATCCCGCGCTTCGTCCAGCTCCCGACTGCCACCGGCTCAGTTCGAAGTGTGGCTGGCATGAGTCACCTCCGGCTCGGGTCTACCGCGGAAAGAGTCAGGTTAGCGGCGCATCAAATAGTCCACATCGCTCGATAGGCATTCTCCGCTGGGCGCATGGCCCCGCCCTACGGCGACTGCCGAGTCATCGGGTTAAACGTCAGGTACGCGATGTTGACCAGCACCACGAGCGCCATGACGATCGCCGCCAGCGCGTCTCCGTTCGCCCCGGAGAGAACCGATGCGGCTCCGCCGCCGCGACGACCGCGACCGGCAGCCACGGAGCCAGCGGCGTAACAACGCGCCCCGACGTTGACACCTCTCAGCCAGTTCGACGGCCGCGACCGCCATCCGTGGACCTGTGGAGCCTCGCCCCTAGCGAGGAACCGGCGAGTGCCACCTTTCCCTGTAGGGCAGCGCTAGGAACGCCTGCATGTCGTCGGAGGCAGCCGTTCGGCTCTCGATCATCAGAAAGAACCCAGCTTCCCACAAGCCCAACGCTGAAGCGGCTCCCGCTTCGCGCGAGAACCGGCAGTCATCGGCGGCCGATCTCTGGCCGCCTTGACGGATCGCCACCTAGCCCCGCCGCTTCGCACCGCCAGCCCAGGCATGAGGCAATCCCAGCCAGGGAGCAGGGCAGGGCTCATAACCCGAAGGTCGCACAGATCGAATTCCCACCCCGCCAGCGTCTCCTGTTTGCACTCTCGGACGCCGCCGTCTGGTTGCGTTTTGGTTGCGCCAGACTGAATCAGATCGAATCAGCACGAAAGCCCAAAGAGCCGATTTGGCTCTACAGCGCGAAAGGCGAATCAGGGCGAACGAGGGCGAAACCCCTGCTGGCACATGGTAAGGAAGGGGTCACGAGTTCGAGTCTCGTCCTGGGCTTCGCGAAGTGCCGCCGCACGCTCCTACTCACCGCGAATCGCGACCCAGCCCCAGAGGCCCCTGAGCAGGCAGTTTGACGGGATAGACCGTTAGGCTGCCGCTTCGTGGACTTCGCTCTGACCGACGAGCAGGAGGATTTCGTCGACGCGATCCGGCGCTACTGCGACCACGAGTGCGGCACGCCGGACCAGCGCGAGCGCCTCACCGACGGCTATCGCGACCACCACAACGCGACGATCTACAAGGAGATGGCCGAGCTGGGCTGGACCGGGATCACGATTCCGGAGGAGTACGGCGGCTCCGGCGGGACCATGCTCGACGCCTGCATCTTCATGGAAGAGACCTCGCGGGCGCTTGCCCCGATCGGCGGCTACGCGACCACCCTGATCGTCGCCGGTGCGACCAAGCGCTTCGGCACCGAGGAGCAGAAGGAGGAGATCCTCGGCGGGATCGCCGACGGCGCGGTCGAGGCGATCGCGATGACCGAGCCCGAGGCCGGCTCCGACGTCGGCGCGCTCACCACCTCGGCCGAAAGCGTCGACGGCGGCTACGTGATCAACGGCCAGAAGGTCTTCTGCTCCAACGCCCACATCGCCGACCACATCCTCGTCGTCTGCCGCACTACTCGCTCGGCCTCCAAGCACGAGGGCCTGACGATGATCTGGGTGCCGCGCGAGGCCGAGGGGCTCGAGGTCGTCCCGATCGACACGATGGGCGGCCGCGACACCAACCACCTCTACTTCACCGACGTCGAGGCGCCCGCCGACGCCGTCCTCGGCCAGGTCGACCAGGCCTGGACGCAGCTGATGGCCGGGCTCAACGTCGAGCGGCTGATCCTCGCCGCGACGATGCTCGGCATCGCCCAGCGCGTCTTCGACGACGTCATCGTCTACGTCAAAGAACGCGAGCAGTTCGGCCGCCCGATCGGCTCCTTCCAGTCGCTCCAGCACCGTATCGCCGACATGGCGACCGACATCGAGGCGGCCCGCCTGATGACCCGCTGGGTCGCCACCCTCACCGACGAGGACCCCGACCAGATGCTGCCCCGCGAGGCCTCGATGGTGAAGCTCTTCGTCACCGAAGTGGCCAAGCGCGCGGCCCTCGACGGCATGCAGATGATGGGCGGCTACGGCTACGCCTCCGAGTACGACATGGAGCGCCTCGTCCGCAGCACCCTGGTCTCGACCATCTACGGCGGCACCTCCGAGATCCAGCGCAACATCATCGCCAAGACATTCGGACTCTGAGACAGGCATACTTCCGGGCGCAGGAAGTGAGCGCCCGTAGCTCAGTGGTCAACGGGCTTTTAACGAGGCCCAAAGAGCGTCGGTCTTTCAAGCCGAAGGTCGAGAGTTCGATTCTCTCCGGGCGCATTCCGCTGCTTTCCAGGTGGCGCCGTACTTTTCCCGGTGCAGAGCCAAACCATCGGCTTCTCCTCGAATCGCCGTTCCGCGTCCATCCGGGCGATTCCGGCCCGTTCCGCAAGGTCGTGGTCTCATCTTGGTCTCATTTCTCGGCGTCTCCGGTGGGCGAATAGGCTCCGGGCCAATGGCGAAGGACGAACGGCAGAAAGCTACGCGCAGACGTGCGCCGCGCCCAAGCCAAATTGGAGGGCGCGCAAAGCAAGGTCGAGGAGGCGCGTCATGCTCGGCGCGAGAGCTTCGAGCGAGCGCGGAAAGCAGGGCTGACGCTCCGCGAGATCGGCGAGGCGGCGGACCTCCACTGGACTCGCGTCGGGAACGTGCTCGGCAAGAAATAGCTGTTTGTAGTTCCCCCGCTACAAACTGCTACCCTGGCGGTCCATTCACAAAAGCGGCCCCCGGCGGCGCGGTAACGCCGACCGAGGGCCTGACCACAAGGAGACGTGGCTCCTCATGGCTGATCAGAACCCTACGGGTCGCGACGCTGCCGTCGCCCTCAGCATCCCCGCCGATCAGGTCTGCTTCCTGCGCAGCACCTTCAGAAGCGCCCAGGCTGGCATTCGCGACGAGTTGAGGGAATACCCCAAGCAACTCAAAGAACCGACCCGCCTGCGCCGCGAGGATGCCGCTTACAGGCGGCTCCTCGCAGCGCTGGACGAGTGCGTGATCGTTCCCGACGCCGACGTGCGCGTCGTCATCGGGGACCTGGCGAAGATCATCGACGGAAGCAACGAGTACGAGCGGGTGGTTGCCGAGCACGAGGCCCTGCACGGCCTGCACGCGCAGCTCGGGGGAGGGGAGGGCCGATGATCGACCTCGCCGCCCGCTTCGGCGACAACCTGGCCCGCTGCCGAAAGCGAGCCGACTTCTCCCAGGAGGAGCTGGCCCTCCGCGCCTCCCTGCACCGAACCGAGATCAGCAACCTGGAGCGGGGATTGCGCCTGCCTCGTGTCGACACGCTGGTCAAGCTGAAGTCCTGCCTTGAGGTCTCCGCAGACGATCTGCTCGCGGGGCTTACCTGGACCCCTGGCGACTACCGGCCAGGCGGGTTCGTGGAACGGGACGAGGGCTGATGGTCGCGGACCAGTTCGGCCGCAACCTGGCCTATTGCCGCAGGCGGGCCAAGCTCTCCCAGGAAGAGTTGGCAGTTCGTGCCTCCCTTCACCGCACGGCAGTCGGCCAGCTTGAGCGCGGCGAACGGGTCGCCCGCGTGGACACGGTCGTGAAGCTCGCCGGCTCTCTCGGCGTCCCTCCATGCGATCTGCTCGACGGGATGGGCTGGGAGCCGGGCGGGACGCGGCTCGGGCGGTTCACCGAGGGCGACGGTGGCAAGGAATCGGCCGGGTGACCGGCCTCGGAAAAAGAGACCAAGCAGGCCAGCCAGTCAAGCCACAAGGCAGACCAGCCATCAAGAGCCAGAGTCCAGCACCCAGCCGATCAAGACAGCAGGAAGGCAAAGAGCCAGAGAGCCGATCTCAAGGCATCCAGAAGCCTCCCTCAGCCACCACCCCCGACAGCCGACACACTACGAACCCTCCGGTTCCATGCCTGGGCCGCACTTTTCTGATTCCAAAGGTCGGCAAGGCTTGAAGCGGCTCGCGACATCGACTCCGGCCGGGCCTCCGGCGGCCGATTTTGGCACGGCTTCGCCGTGCGGCGGCCGCTCGTATGGAGGCCCGGCAGGAGCCTTGACCTTCGGTCTTTTGCCGGTGACAAGGAGGCGCTGCGGGAACTTTTTTCAAGGTCACCCGACGCAAACGGCCCTGACTTTTGACATAAGAGGCATGGAACGGAACGCCACGCCCACCGCCTTCTTCACCGAGCGGACCCTTGCCGCCTATCTCGCCGTCTCCGACCGCACGATCCGCAACTGGATTAGGAGGGGCGAGCTGCCCTCCTACAAGCTCGGAGCGGCGAGACGGATCGACCCCGCCGATGTCGATGCCTTCCTCTCGCAGCGAAGGGATGAAGCCGCATGAGGCGGCGCGAGGCTCCGACCAAGCGCCGCAATCCCTCCGGCGAGGTTGTATGGGTCGCCCGCTACACCGGCCGCGACGGCAAGCGCTATATCGCCAAGCCCCGCTGGAACGGCGGCAAGGGCACCTTCGACCTGAAGCGCGAAGCCCAGCGAGCGATAGACGAGGCGTACGGCCTTTCGGATCGTCCCGACACCCTGGGCGAGTACTTCGCCACCTGGACAACCCGTCACCCGCGCTCAGAGAGGACCAACGCCACCAACGAGCATCGCATCGGCCGCGTCCTCGACGTAGAGGTGGAGGGCATCCCCTTGAAGCAGTGGCCGATGCGCGAGCTGCGCCGCCGCCATGCCCTCGCCCTGGTCGACCATATGCTCCGGGTGCAGGGCAGAGCGACCACCGGAGTCGTCGGCATCCTGCGTTCGCTCTCGGCGATGACCGAGGACGCGATCACCGACGAAGTGGCCGACCTCAACCCATTCAAGGGAGTGCGGGTAAGAGCCAGCGATCCGAGGGCCAAGAAGCAACTCCGCTCGATCCGCATCTTCAGCTTCGATGAAATGCACTGCTTCGCCAAAGCCGCCGGTCGCTACGAGGCGATGGTCCGCGTCTTCACCGACACCGGCATGAGGCTGGGGGAGGTGCTGCCGCTTCGGCGCGAGGACTTCGACGGCGAGATGCTGAAGGTCCGCCGCACCGCACACGAGGGCACGATCTTGGAGGGCACCAAGACCGACCACGGCGAGCAATTGCGCTGGCCGCACCGTCCCCTGTCCCGCGACCCTTGCCTGGATGATCGAAGCGGCGATTCGTCTCAACGGCCCGGACTGCAAGCTGCTCTTCCCGACGCCGAGCGGTCGTCTCTGGCGCCAGCGCAACTTCTACCGCGACGTTTGGAAGCCAGCCCAGCAAGCCTCAGGCATCGACATCCGCCCCCACGAGTGCCGCCACTCCTACGTCACGCACCTCCGCGCCGCCGGCATCAACGACGCCGACTTGGCCGAGATTTGCGGGCATCGCGTCGAGACGATGCTGGCGCGCTACACGCACCCGGTGCGCGGAAGCTTCACGGCGGTCAGGGCGACGATTGGGTGAGCTCGAACTTGCGCCCTCGCTATATCACCGGCGATACCATTCAGGCTATGACGACACGCGAAAAGCTGCATAAGGTGGTGGACGAGCTTCCCGAGGAGGAGCTTGACGCTGCCCTGAAGGCTATCGAGTTGCGCGACGACGATCCGTTGATTCGACGCTTGGAGGATGCGCTCCCCGAGGACGAGGAAATCTCGACCGAGGAGGAGGCAGCCGTGGAGGCGGCGCGCGACGAACTTGAGGCAGGTGCCCCTCTTGTCTCTCATGACGAGATCAAGCGCGAGCTCGGGATCGAGTGACCGCCGATCCTCGGCGGATTCGCTACACCTCGCGGGCTGAGCGCGATCTGCGACGCTTGGATCGGCAGATCGCCAAGCGCGTTGTCTTGGCGATAGAGCGACTTGCCGAGGGCGACCCCCGGGCTAACTTTCTTAAGCTCTCCGGTGTTGACGAGTACCGCCTGCGAGCTGGCGAGTGGCGGGTCCGATTTCGCTACGACAAGGACGCGCATGAGGTCATTGTCTTGCGGATTCTTCCTCGGGGGCGCGCATACGATCGCTGACCATCGAGGTTTGCCTAGGGGTTATTCAGTCTCAGCGAAGCTCATTTGTGAGCAGACTGTAGTACTCGAGCGCGTAGCGGCGAATGTATGGATCGCGGTCATCGAGCAGGCCTTCGATTCGCGGCAGGAGACTCGGCTCCAGACGATCTCCCAGGGCCGACATCGCCTCGAACCGAACACTCTCGTCGCTGTCGTCGAGCGCTTGGACCAGGCGCTCCGTCGCCTCTTTGCCAGCAAGACGGCTGTAGTACTCGAGCGCGTAGCGGCGAATGTATGGATCGCGGTCATCGAGCAGGCCTTCGATCCGCGGCAGGAGACTCGGCTCCAGACGATCTCCCAGGGCCGACATCGCCTCGAACCGAACACTCTCGTCGCTGTCGTCGAGGCCAGCGAGGAACGGACGCAGCGCGGCAGAAATAGCAACGTCGCCTTGGTCGGTACTCTCGACTGAGGCCTGTGCCTCGGTCAACGCCTCAAGCGAAGTTCTCAAGATGGCGACCTCTCGTTCCAGATCCTCTGTCGCGAGACTTTGTTCGCCGGGCTGGTTTGCCTGCGCCTTCCTACCTTGCAGCGCCTGGTCGACCTCGTCGAGCCGCTTTGTCAGCGTGTCGCGGTCACGCTCGTCAATCTTGCTCGCATCCTCGCCGCCCGCAGGGATCCGGAGCTCGGTCGCGTCCTCTCCGTCATGGTCTTGAAGCTCGGCGATCGCGAGAGGGGGGAGCACTGGGATCGGACCCAATGCCGGCTTCGGAAAAGCGGGTTTTTCCCAGAGTGAGCGCAACAGCGTCTCCAGGCCGGCCGAGTCGAAGGCGGAGATGACAAAGCGCTCGCTGAATCCGAAGAGGTCGCTCGGGATGTCGTCCTCGTTGCTTCCTGGCAGCAGGATGACCTTCACTCGCCGGAGGGCTTCAGCCTGGCTGCGCTCGAAGATCGTCTTGATGGCCGCTGCCTCGCGGGCCGCACCGGCCCCGACTCCCTCTGCTTCCTCGCCTTCCCAGCGGCGTTTGTATGCCGGGTCGACGGCGACAAGAGTGAAGTCGCTCTTATCGATCAGGTTCGGGCCGAAGGTCGTCCATTGGCGATGGTCAGAGCCGTGAAAGAGATCGAGCTCGGCGTCTATCCCCCCAACTCTCCGCAGGGCAGTAGTGAACTGGAACACTGTCTTCTGCCAGTCGCCGCCCCCCTGTGCATAAGAGACGAAGGCCGTCGGTCGGACGGGATCGCCCGCGGATTCGGTCATGTCGGCCACGTCCCTGGACCAAAGGGGCGAACGGTAGCCTTGATGCATGGGCGAAGATGGAAGCGATATAGAGAGCGGAATCTCTGTCGGGATTCCGCTGGACGAGGACAGCTTCTTGCTGCGGGAGTGCCCGGCATGCGAGCGGGAGTTTAGGTGGCTTGTATCGGCGGATGAGGATGAAGGATTGCCGGTGCCCCCGGATGGCTACTTTTGCCCCTACTGCGGGAAGCAGGCTTCCCCGGATTCCTGGTTCACCAAGGCCCAGGCCAACTTCCTTTCGGCTACCGCGCTACACGAGGTGGTTGGCCCGCAGCTCGATGAGATGTTGGGTGGGCTCGCGAGGGACTCCGGATCGCTCAGAGTCGAGGTCACTGGCTCAGTGGGAGGTGAGAAGCCGGCCCCCCTTGACCAGGACTTCGATGCCGAGACTCGCCGCGTCGAGTTTTCATGCCACCCCAGCGAGCCGATCAAGGTCGCTCTGGGTTGGGAGGACTCCGTCCATTGCCTGATCTGTGGGAATACCGAGTAGCCAAGGCGACACCGGATTTCTTTGGAGGATCGCTACCGTTGACTAAGATCCGCGTATGGAGCGGCGGCGGATCGAATGGTCTAGCGCGGAGGTGGACGCGGCCGGGATCCTGACTGTCGCGATCACCGGTGAAGTTGACGACGTCTGGATGGATGGGCTGATCCACACGCTTGGGTGGATGCAGGGTGAGTCCCGTGGTGGTGGTTGGGGTGAGATCAGCTATGGGCCGGACACCTTTCGGGTCGAGGGCGTTTCTGAGGACTCGGTCGCCGCACTCCGGCAGTTCTTGGATGATGCTGTCAGGCACGCAAATGATGCTGCCGGTCAGGATCGCGCTGCTGCTGCTGCTGCTGCTGCTGCTGCACCCGACGAGCACCGCAGTACGGATCTCGGACCAGAGGCCGCGCGGCGGATGACCGATCAGTTCCGTGGCTGAGCGCGGTTGCCGAAGCGGATGCGAGACACTCGAATCGTCGCGCTGTTGGCCGGGCTCGAAACCGAGGACGAACCGGGAGCCTGACCCTCGGGCGAAACGACCGCGACTGTCAAGTCTCATCCCAGTCGCATAGTTCTCGCAGACCGCTTTGTCATGCGGACGCTGCTCAGCCTTTCAAGCCGAAGGTCGAGAGTTCGATTCTCTCCGGGCGCATTCCGCTGCTTTCCAGTCGGTCCCAACCGCTGCTCCGTTTGGGCTCCTATGCAACCGAAACGGAGCGCTCGCGCAGGGCCCTGTCTGAGTCTTCGGGACGGCCGCCGAGAGGGCGCGCCGCTGGCACTCTCCGAGCGCTATCCTTCGCTTCAGCCTCGTGCCTCGGCCCGGGGTTTTCTCTTGTAACGGCGTCGTAACGTAATCGAGGGAGACATGGCTCGCGGAGATGTCCGCATCGCGGTGACGCTGGCTTGCGAAGACTGCAAGCGGCGCAACTATCAGACCAACAAGTCCCGGCGGAACTCGCCGGACCGCATTGAGATGCGCAAGTTCTGCCGCTGGTGCGGCCAGCACACGGCGCACAAGGAGACGCGCTAGCGGCGATGGCGAAGAGTCGCGCACAGCGCAAGGCCGAGCGCCGGGCCCGCGAAGAAGCAGGAGCTGAAGCGCGCCGGCGCCGAGCGCACCGTCGAGTCGCGCGCCCAGCACGACACCCAGGTCCCCGTCTCCGGCGACATCGCCGAGATCGAGGCGGTCGAGGCCGGGATCGCGGTCGGCGCCCCCGAGGCCAGCCTCGAGACGCCGGACGCGCCCGAAGAGCTCCCGCGCCGAGCGCCGCGCCGAGGCGAAGGCCGCTCAAGGAAAGCGAGAAGCGCCAGCGCGCGGAGCAGAAGCGCCGCGAGCGCGAGCAGCTCGCCCGCAAGCAGAAACAGGCCGCGGCGGAACGCCAGCGCGGCGGCGTCATCGGCTTCTTCGCCTCCTGCTGGGCAGAGCTCAAAAAGGTGCAGTGGCCCGACCGCGACACCCTGGTCCAGGCGACCGCGGTCACGATCATCTTCGTCGCCGTCGCCGCCACCTACCTCGGCGCTCTCGACGCCGTCTTCAACTTCCTGGTCAAGCAGATCCTCTAGCGGGATCTCCGAACAAAGGCTTCCTCAGATGTATCGCTGGTACGTGATCAACACCTACTCCGGGCACGAGAACAAGGTCAAGCACAACCTCGAGCACCGGGTTCAGACGATGAGCCAGAACCGCAACGTGCGCCAGGTCGTCGTCCCCACCGAGCAGGTGATGGAGCTCGGCAAGGACGGCCAGAAAGAACCGAAGGAGAAACGGACGATGCCCGGCTACGTCCTGGTCAACATGGAGATGACCGACGACGCCTGGGGCCTGGTCAAGAACACCCCCGGCGTCACCGGCTTCGTCGGCTCGCGCAACAAGCCGGTGCCGCTCTCCAAACCGGAGGTCGACCGCCTGCTGCACCGCGAGACCGCCGAGCGGCCCCGCACCCAGGCCCAGTTCTCGATCGGCGAGTCGGTCAAGGTCGTCTCCGGCCCGCTCTCCGACTTCTCCGGCGAGATCGCCGAGATCAACGAGGACGCCGCCAAACTCAAGGTGCTGGTCTCGATCTTCGGCCGCGAGACGCCGGTCGAGGTCGGCTACGACCAGGTCAAGAAGATCTAGGCGCGCGCCCGCTACCCTCTCCGATCCCGATGGCGAAGAAAGTCCTCACACAGATCAAGCTGCAGATCTCGGCCGGCTCGGCCAACCCGGCCCCGCCGGTCGGCCCGGCGCTGGGCCAGCACGGCGTCAACATCATGGAGTTCTGCAAGGCGTTCAACGCCCAGACCCAGTCCGAAGGCGGCACGATCATCCCGGTCGAGATCACCGTCTACGAGGACCGCTCCTTCACCTTCATCACCAAGACGCCCCCGGCGGCGGTGCTGATCAAGGAGGCGATCGGGATCAAGAAGGGCTCCGGCGAGCCCCACGTCAACAAGGTGGGGACGATCTCGATGGACCAGGTCCGCCAGATCGCCGAGCGCAAGATGCCCGACCTCAACGCCAACGACCTCGACGCCGCCTCGAAGATCATCGCCGGCACCGCCCGCTCGATGGGCGTCGACGTCAAATAGGGACCGATGGCCCACGGCAAGCGCTACCGCAAACAGCTCGGCAAGGTCCAGCGCGACCAGGCCTACCCGCCGGCCGAGGCGATCTCGCTGATCAAGGAGACCGCCAGCGCCAACTTCGACGAGACGGTCGAGCTGCACGTGCTGCTCGGCGTCAACGTCCGCCACGCCGAGGAGCAGCTGCGCGGCACCCTGGCGCTGCCCCACGGCCTCGGCAAGGACGTCACCATCGCCGTCTTCGCCCAGGGCCAGCAGGCCCGCGACGCCGAGGCGGCCGGTGCCGACTTCGTCGGCGGCGACGACCTGGCCGAAGAAAGTCGAGGAGGAGGGCTGGACCGACTTCGACGTCGCGATCGCGACGCCCGCAGATGATGGGGACGGTCGGCAAGCTCGGCCGCGTCCTCGGCCCGCAGGGCAAGATGCCCAACCCCAAGGTCGGCACCGTCACCGACGACGTCGAGAAGGCGGTCACCGAGTCCAAGGCCGGCAAGGTCGAGTACCGCACCGACCGCCAGGCGATCGTCCACATGGCGATCGGCAAGGCGAGCCTCGAGCGCCGACAAGCTGCTCGACAACTTCACCGCCGTGATCGAGGAGATCGTCCGCGCCAAGCCCTCCGCGGCGAAGGGCCGCTACATCGTCTCCTGCACGCTGACGACGACGATGGGCCCCGGGATCCGGGTCGACGCCTCCAAGGTCGGCGACCGCGACGAAGACGCCGCCACCCGAGGCGGCAGGGGAGCCGGTGACGGCCTAGTCCTCTACACTGCGCCGTCGCGCAACCCGAGACCACCGGCAGCCGCCGACGGGCCGAGCAGGCCCACCGGCAGCGGAAGCCCGGTGCAGGTGAGACATGAACCGAGACGAAAAGTCAGCCACAATCGAGGAGATCGCCGCCCAGATCGAGGCGTCCGAGGCGATCTTCGCGGTCGACTACCGGGGCATCAGCGTCCCCCAGGCGGCCGAGCTGCGCGCGCAAGCTGCGCGAGGCCGACGCCAGCTTCCGCATCGTCAAGAACCGGCTGACCAAAATCGCCGCCGACAAAGCCGGCGAGGAGCGCCTCGCCGAGCTGCTGCAGGGCCCGACCGCGCTGACCTTCGTCCGCGGCGACACCGCCCAGGCCGCGAAGGCGATCTCGACCTTCAACAAAGAGCACGACGTCCTCGCCTTCAAGGGCGGCTTCATGGACGGCCTCAGCCTCGACGAGGAACGCTTCAAGGCGATCGCCAAGCTGCCGGCCCGCGAAGTGCTCGATCGGCCAGTTCGCCGGCGTCGTCGCCAGCCCGCTGACCGGCCTGGTCCGCGGCCTCGGCTCGATGATCCAGGGACTTGCGTTGCAGCTTGGTCAGATCGCCGAGCAGGGCCTCGTTACCGGCGAGGCTCCGGCGGAGTCGGCCGCAGGTCCTGGCGCGGCGGAGGACTCCTCGTCCTCGCAAGCTGCGGGCGAGGAGCCCACCGCCGCGCCACCCGCGGACGAGGCGGGCGAGGAGCCTGCCGAGACGTCGGCTGAGGCTGATGAGCCAGCTGCCGCTGAGGTCGAAGCTGAGCAGCCCGCCGCGGAAGACAAAGCTGACGAGGCGTCCGCTGAGGCGGAGGCAGAAGCTGATGAGGCGGCCGACGAGGGCGCCGACGATGAGACTTCTAAGGAAGAGGAGGAGTGAGCGAAGTGGCAACCAAGATTTCAACCGAGGACTGGATCGAGGAGCTGAAGAGCATCTCGGTGCTCGAGCTCTCCGAGCGGATCAAGGCGCTCGAGGAGGAGTTCGGCGTCTCGGCGACGGCTGTCGCCGCTGCGGCTCCGGCCGCGGCCGGCGCTCCCGCCGGCGACGGCGGTGGCGAGCGAGGAGGCCTCCACGGTCGACGTCGTGCTGACCGAGGTCGGCGGCCAGAAGGTGCCCGTGATCAAGGTCGTCCGCGCCGCGACCGGGCTCGGCCTGAAAGAGGCCAAGGCGATGGTCGACGAGGCGCCGAAGGCGATCAAGGAGGGCGTCGAGCGCGAGGAGGCCGACAAGCTGAAGGCCGAGCTCGAGGAGGCCGGCGCCACCGTCGAGCTCAAGTAAAGCCCGCATGGACCGCGCTTGGAACCCAGGCAGGGAGCCAAGTCTGCGGCCGAGTGCGGCCGTGTGTTATTTTTCGCGGTCGCGCCCAGTTGTGTCCCCTGCCCAATATCTGCGCTGTACCTAACGTCCCTCTGACCGCCTGAGGAGTCGCCGACTTTGGCACGTTCGAACGCTGCCCCCGTAACCCGCAGGAGTTTTTCCCGACTACAGAACCCCCTCGAAGTCCCCCATCTGATCGATATCCAGCGTCGCTCTTTCGAAGAGCTGACGGATCCGAAGAAGGGTGGGCTGCGAGAGACGATTGACGACATATCCCCGATTGAGGACTACACGGGGAATCTCGCCATCGTCTTTGGCGAGTTCAAATTCGAGGAGCCGCCACACACGATCGAGGAGTGCCGCGAGAAGGACATGACCTACTCGCGGCCGCTGTCGGCCACGGTCGCGTTCCAGAACAAAGAGACCGGTGAGATCCGCGAGCAGGCCGTCTTCATGGGCGACTTCCCGTGGATGACCGATCGCGGCACCTTCATCATCAACGGCACCGAGCGCGTCGTCGTCACCCAGCTCGTGCGCTCGCCCGGCGCCTACGTGATGGCGCCCAAGGACGCCGAAAAGCAGGTCTTCATCGCCAACCTGATGCCGGCCCGCGGCTCCTGGCTGGAGCTCGAGATCGACAAAAAAGGCAAGGTCTTCGTCCGCATCGACCGCAAGCGCAAGCTGCCGGTGACGGTGCTGCTGCGCGCGATGGGCTACGTCGAGGACGAGAAGCTCCTCGACATGTTCGACAACTCGATCTACATGCGCCACACGATCGAGGCCGACACCGAGGCGACCCAGACCGAGGAGGGCGCCCTGATCGAGCTGTTCAAGAAGCAGCGCCCGGGCGAGCCGCCCTCGGTCGACGCCGCCCGCAACCTGCTCGAGCAGCTCTTCTTCGACCCCAAGCGCTACGACCTGACCCGGGTCGGCCGCTACAAGCTCAACGCGAGGCTCGACCTCGACATCGACCTCGACACCAGGGTCCTCACCCACGACGACATCATCGCCCTGGTCAAGGAGCTGATCAGCCTTCCGAAGCTGCTCGGCATCCCCGAGGAGATCGACGAGGAGAACCCGATCAAGGACTACGCGGCGGAGGCGATCACCTACCCGCGCGAGCCCGTCAGCGAGCACCTCGACGAGTACGAGCACTTCGGCAACCGGCGCCTGCGCACGGTCGGCGAGCTGATCCAGGAGGCCTTCCGCATCGGCCTCTACCGGATGGAGCGCGTCGTCCGCGAGCGGCTGACGACCGAAGACTCGGACGCGATCACCCCGCAGACGATCATCAACATCCGCCCGGTCGTGGCCGCGATGAAGGAGTTCTTCGGCTCCTCGCAGCTCTCGCAGTTCATGGACCAGACCAACTCGCTGGCCGGGCTCACCCACCGGCGCCGCCTCTCGGCGCTGGGCGCCGGCGGCCTGACCCGCGAGCGGGCCCCGATCGAGGTCCGCGACGTGCACCCGACCCACTACGGCCGGATGTGCCCGATCGAGACGCCGGAGGGGCCGAACATCGGCCTGATCGGCTCGCTCTCCTCCTACGCGCAGGTCTCCGAGCACGGCTTCGTCACCACCCCCTACCGGGTCGTCAAGGACGGCGTCGTCACCGAGGAGATCGTCCACCTGGACGCGACCCAGGAGGAAGACAAGGTGATCGCCCAGGCGAACGCCGAGCTCGACGAGAAGACCCAGAAGCTGAAGGGCCCGACGGTCCTGGTGCGTTCCGGCGAGGACGAGTACGCGACCGCCTCGCCCAAGGAAGTCGACCTGATGGACGTCTCGCCGACCCAGATCTGGTCGGTGGCGACGGCGCTGATCCCCTTCCTCGAGCACGACGACGCCAACCGGGCGCTGATGGGCTCCAACATGCAGCGCCAGGCGGTGCCGCTGCTGAAGCCCGACCCGCCGCTGATCGGCACCGGCATGGAGCGCCGCGCCGCGGTCGACACCGGCGACGTCGTCCTGGCCGCGAACGACGGCGAGGTCAGCCACGTCGACTCCGAGCGGATCGTCGTCACCCACGGCGCGAAGAAGGACGAGTACCCGCTGCACAAGTTCATGCGCTCCAACCAGGGCACGATCATCCACCAGCGGCCGATCGTCAATTCCGGCCAGAAGGTGAAGAAGGGCGACGTGCTCGCCGACGGCTCCTCGACCGGCGGCGGCGAGATCGCGCTGGGCAAGAACTGCCTGGTCGCCTTCATGTCCTGGGAGGGCTACAACTTCGAGGACGCGATCATCCTCTCCGAGCGCCTGGTCAAGGACGACGAGCTCACCTCGATCCACATCGAGGAGTACGAGATCGACGCCCGCACGACCAAGCTCGGCGACGAGGAGATCACCCGCGACATCCCCAACCGCTCCGAGGAGAGCCTGCGCAACCTCGACGAGCGCGGCATCGTCCGCGTCGGCGCCGAGGTCGTCTCCGGCGACCTCCTGGTCGGCAAGGTGACGCCCAAGGGCGAGACCGAGCTGACCGCGGAGGAGAAGCTGATCCGCGCGATCTTCAAGGAGAAGGCGCGCGAGGTCCGCGACACCTCGCTCAAGGTCCCGCACGGCGAGGGTGGCGTCGTCATCGACGTGCTCACCTTCAGCCGCGACGACGGCGACGACCTGCCGCCGGCGTCAACGACCTGGTCCGCGTCTTCGTCGCGACCAAGCGCAAGATCGCCGAGGGCGACAAGCTCGCCGGCCGCCACGGGAACAAGGGTGTGATCTCGAAGATCGTGCCCGAGGAGGACATGCCCCACCTCGCCGACGGCACCCCGGTCGACGTCATCCTCAACCCGCTCGGCGTGCCGAGCCGGATGAACATCGGCCAGATCCTCGAGACGCACCTCGGCTGGGTCGCCGGCAACGGCTGGTACGACGACGGCTCCGAGGCCTACAAGCAGGCCCACTCCGACGAAGGCGACGGTCGCGTCTACGTGGCGACCTCGGTCTTCGACGGGGCCACCGTCGAGGACGTCGACGAGGCGCTCTGTCAAGTGGCAGGAGGAGAACGCCGAGCGCGGCATCGACCTCGGCATCGACATGCGCGAGCGCCCCGGCGCCCGCGCCGACGGCAGCGCCCAGCTCTACAACGGCCGCACCGGCGAGCCCTACGAGGGCAAAGTCACGGTCGGCTACATGTACATCCTCAAGCTGCTGCACCTGGTCGACGACAAGATCCACGCGCGCTCGACCGGCCCCTACTCGCTCGTCACCCAGCAGCCGCTGGGCGGCAAGGCGCAGTTCGGCGGCCAGCGCTTCGGCGAGATGGAGGTCTGGGCCCTGGAGGCCTACGGCGCTGCCTACACGCTGCAGGAGATGCTCACGGTCAAGTCCGACGACACGGTCGGGCGGGTCAAGGCCTACGAGGCGATCGTCAAGGGCGAGAACATCCCCGAGCCGTCGATCCCGGAGTCCTTCAAAGTGCTGCTGAAGGAGATCCAGAGCCTCTCGCTCGACGCCAACGTCGTCTCCGAAGGGGGAGACGTGGAGATCGCCGAGGAGGACGACGACCTGCTCAAAGCCGCCGAGGAGCTGGGCATGGACCTGACCGGCGTGCGCGCCGACTCGCCCAACGGGGCGAGCACGGCGGCGGACGAGCAGGAGGAGCAGGTGGTCGCCGAGGGCGAGGGCGGCACCGACGGGGCCGGCGAGGCCGAGCAGGCCAAAGAGGCCGAAGAGGCAAAGGTGGAGGACTGATGATCGACATCAACAACTTCGACGCAATTGAGATCGGCCTCGCGTCGTCGAAGAAGATCCGCTCCTGGAGCTGGGGCGAGGTCACCAAGCCGGAGACGATCAACTACCGCACCCTGAAGCCCGAGAAAGACGGGCTCTTCTGCGAGCGCATCTTCGGCCCGACCAAGGACTGGGAGTGCTACTGCGGCAAGTACAAGCGGGTCCGCTACAAGGGCATCGTCTGCGAGCGCTGCGGCGTCGAGGTGACCCGCTCCAAGGTGCGCCGCGAGCGCATGGGCCACGTCGACCTGGCCGCGCCGGTCTCCCACATCTGGTTCTTCAAGGGCGTGCCGAGCCGGATCGGCTACCTGATCGACATGGCTCCCAAGGAGCTGGAGAAGGTCCTCTACTTCGCCGCGTCGATGATCACCTGGGTCGACGTCGAGGCCCGCGACAAGGACCTCGGCGAGCTCGAGAAAGAGGTCAAAAAGGTCACCGACTCCTACGAGGCCGAAAGGCAGAAACGGACCCAGGAGCTGAGCGAGTCGCTGGAGCGCCGGGTCAAGTACCTCGAGGACGGCACCCAGGCCAAGTTCGACGACGACGACCACATCTGGGCCGACTCGCTGAAGCTGACCGCCGCGCAGCTGCGCAAGCTGAAGGACGACGAGCGCGCGAAAATGATCAAAGAGCTGCGCAAGACCTTCGACGCCGAGATCTCCGACACCGAGGCCTACATCGACGAGGCGATCGAGCGGATGGCACGAAGTCTGGAAGATCTTCACCGAGATGAAGCCGAAGGACGTCGTCAACGACGAGACCGTCTTCCGTGAGCTCAAGGACCGCTTCGGCTCGCCGTTCGGCTGGGGCGAGTACTTCCGCGGCAGCATGGGCGCCGAGGCGGTGCGCGACCTGCTCGAACAGGTCGACCTCGAGGCCGACTGCGAGGAACTGGAGCAGATCATCAACAGCTCCAAAGGCCAGAAACAGGCCCGCGCGGTGAAGCGGCTGAAGGTCGCCTCCGCCTTCCTCAACTCCGACAACCAGCCGGACTGGATGATCCTCGACTGCGTGCCGGTGATCCCGCCGGAGCTGCGGCCGATGGTCCAGCTCGACGGCGGCCGCTTCGCGACCTCGGACCTCAACGACCTCTACCGGCGCGTGATCAACCGCAACAACCGGCTCAAGCGCCTGCTCGACCTCGGCGCGCCCGAGATCATCGTCAACAACGAGAAGCGGATGCTGCAGGAGGCCGTCGACGCGCTGTTCGACAACGGCCGTCGCGGCCGCCCGGTCACGGGCCCCGGCAACCGGCCGCTGAAGTCGCTCTCCGACATGCTCAAGGGCAAGCAGGGCCGCTTCCGCCAGAACCTGCTCGGCAAGCGCGTCGACTACTCCGGCCGCTCGGTGATCGTCTCCGGCCCGAGCCTGAGGCTGCACCAGTGCGGCCTGCCGAAGCTGATGGCGCTGGAGCTCTTCAAGCCGTTCATCATGGCCCAGCTGGTCGAGCGCAAGGCCGTGCAGAACATCAAGGCCGCGAAGAAGATGGTCGAGTCGATGATCCCCGAGGTCTGGGACGTGCTCGAGGAAGTCATCCACGAGCACCCGGTGCTGCTCAACCGCGCGCCGACCCTGCACCGCCTCGGCATCCAGGCCTTCGAGCCGGTGCTGGTCGAGGGCAAGGCGATCCAGGTCCACCCGCTGGTCTGCCACGCCTTCAACGCCGACTTCGACGGCGACCAGATGGCCGTCCACGTGCCGCTCTCCGCCGAGGCCCAGGCCGAGGCGCGGATCCTGATGCTCTCGGCGAACAACATCCTCTCGCCGGCCCACGGCGCGCCGCTGGCGACGCCGACCCAGGACATGGTGCTGGGCATCTACTACCTCACCTACGGCCCCGACGACGAGGAGCTGGCGAAGATCGACGAGGAGCTCAAGTCGGGCAAGGGCGCCAAGCGGAACGGCTCGGCGCCGAAGGTGTTCCGCTCCGCGCAGGAGGCCGAGCTCGTCTACGAGAACGGCGGCTGCAAGCTGCACGACCAGGCCGAGTACCGGCGGGCCGGGCACGAGCACTTCCTGACCACGGTCGGGCGGATCATCTTCAACGAAAAGATCGAGCGCGCCCTCGCCGAGGCGCTCGGGGACGACTTCGACCCCGAGCAGTTCGAGTTCGTCAACCACGCGCTGAAGAAGCGCGACGTCAACGAGATGGTCTCCGACCTGGTCGAGGCCTACGGGGCGCCGGCGGTCTCGCAGGTGCTCGACGCCTTCAAGGACCTCGGCTTCCACTACGCCAGCCAGGCCGGGATCACGGTCTCCAAGAACAACGTCGTCTCGCCGCCCGACAAGGAGAAGATCCTCGAGCGCTACGAGAAGCAGACGGCCGAGATCCAGGGCCAGTACGACGACGGCTACATCACCGCCGAGGAGCGCCACGAGGCGGTCACGTCGCACTGGAACAAGGCCACCGACGAGGTCGCGCAGGCGATGGAGGACAACCTCGACGAGCTGAACCCGATCTTCATGATGGCCAACTCGGGCGCTCGCGGCTCCTTCAAGCAGATCCGCCAGCTGGCCGGGATGCGCGGCCTGATGGCCAATCCGAAGGGCGAAATCATCGAGCGGCCGATCAAGGCCAACTTCATGGAGGGCCTCTCGGTCCTGGAGTACTTCATCTCCACCCACGGCGCCCGAAAGGGCCTCGCCGACACGGCGCTGCGCACGGCCGACTCGGGTTACCTGACCCGGCGCCTGGTCGACGTCGCCCAGGACGTGATCGTCCGCGAGGAGGACTGCAAAACCAAGGACCACATCGAGATGGCGATCCGCAAGGACGACAACTCGCTCAACGACAACCTGATCGGCCGCCTGGCGGCGAAGAAATTCGAAACCAAGCGCGGTCGCGAGCTGCTCAAGCGCAACCAGGAGATCACCCTGGCCGACGTCGAGGCGATCGCCGAGGCGTTCGACGACGAGGAGACCAAGGTCCCGGTCCGCTCGGCGCTCAAGTGCGACGCCGACTCCGGCGTGTGCCGCTCCTGCTACGGCGTCGCCCCGGCGACCGGCTCGACCGTCGACATCGGCGACGCGGTGGGGATCATCGCCGCCCAGTCGATCGGCGAGCCCGGCACGCAGCTGACCATGCGCACCTTCCACACCGGCGGCGTCGCCGGCCAGGACATCACCCAGGGCCTGCCGCGCATCGTCGAGCTCTTCGAGGCGCGTAAACCGAAGGGCCTGGCGCAGATGGCCGAGGTCGGCCGGCAAGGTCACGGTCGAGGAGACCGACAAAGCGCTGAAAGTGATCGTCACCGAGTCCAGCGGCGAGGAGCACGCCTACAGCTTCCCGCCGCGGACCCGCCTGCACGTCGCCGACGGCGACAAGGTCGAGGTCGGCCAGCAGCTCAACGAGGGCTCGCTCTACCCGGCCGACCTGCTGGCGATCCGCGGCCGCACCGACGTCGAGCTCTACCTGGTGGCCGAGGTGCAGAGGGTCTACCGCGCCCAGGGCGTCGACATCAACGACAAGCACATCGAGCTGATCGCGCGCCAGATGCTGAAGAAGGTGCGGATCGAATCGAAGGGCTCGACCAGCCTGCTGCCGGGCCAGCTCGAAGACCGCGGCGCGCTGAAGCGGCTCAACAAGAAGACGAAGGAAGACGGCGGCACGCCGGCCAAGGCCGAGGAGGTCATCCTCGGCATCACCAAGGCCTCGCTGGCCACCGAGTCCTTCCTCTCCGCCGCCTCCTTCCAGGAGACGACGAAGGTGCTCACCGACGCCGCGCTCGAGGGCAAGCGAGACAAACTCGTCGGCCTGAAGGAGAACGTGATCATCGGCAAGCTGATCCCGGCCGCGACCGGCCTCAAGCACTACCGCACGCTCGCGGTCGAGCCGGCCGTGCCGATCGAGCCGCCGAGCGAGGAAGGCCTGCTCGACGAGGAAGAGCTGGCCGCCGAGCTGGGGCTGGACGGCGAGGAGACTCCGGTCGAGAGCTTCGGGCCTTCGTTCGCGGAGGAGCTCGAGGAGCTGGCGCAGGAGATCGAGCAGACCTCCGAGGAGTCCTGAGAAGAGGCGGGTGCCCCATCGGTGGAACCCGCCTCTTCGGGGCTCACAAGTTCCACCGATGGGGCACCCGCCTCTTCTGACAATCGTCTCCGGTTAAGCGGGGCTCACAAGTTCCCAGAAGGATCCCGCCCCCGCTCTGTCAGCACCTCTTGGCTGAGTTGACTCTTCGGTATGGGCTGCTCGCCGAATTGGCTAAGAACGGGGTTGTCTTTTGGCCGTACCGTGATACGGTCGATTTGTTATACGGGGATATCTGGGGACAGGGAGGATGGAGCGGTCGCGGGTCGGCCTGGTCGGCTTGATGCTTGTGCTCCTGTCGCTGCTCTTTGCCTGTAACGCGTCTGCGGCAACGCGGACCTGGGATGGCGGATGCGGGGCTGAAACGGCCTGGAGTTGTGCCGGGAACTGGAGCGAAAACACCGTCCCTGGATCGGGGGATGCGGCGACCTTCAATGCCACCTCCAGCAACAACTCGACCGTGGACCCGAGCTTCGCCGGGTCGATCGCCACGATCAAAATCAACTCCGGCTACACGGGCACGATCAGCCTGGCTCGGAGTCTCGTTGTCTCCACCGCCTTCACCCAGGCTGCCGGAGCGTTCACGGCTGCCGGCCAAGCACTGACTCTGAAGGCCCTCACCCTCTCTGCCGGCAGCTTCACCGCCTCCAGCGGCACCACCTCGGTTGGCGGGGCCCTGACGATCTCGGGCAGCCCGACCTTCAACGCCAACGGCGGCACGTTCAACTTCAACGGCACGGCCAGTGCCGCCCTGAGCTGCAATGGCGTCTCCTTCAACCTGGTCACGTTCACGAATACGGCCGGCACCAAGACCGTGGGCCCCAGCTGCTCGTTGCCCCTGGGGGAAAACCCCAAAGCCGATGCCGGCGGCTTGATGACCCTGAACGGGACCCTCTCGGGAACGGGCACGCTGACGACCGGCAAGACGCTG
Source organism: uncultured Solirubrobacterales bacterium (assembly GCA_963812905.1). Lineage (GTDB taxonomy): Bacteria > Actinomycetota > Thermoleophilia > Solirubrobacterales > 70-9 > VRUE01. The sequence continues at coordinate 1,048,103 of CAWEWY010000003.1, read as the reverse complement.
ACCCTGGGGGGCACCGGCAGCCTGTCCGGCTTCACGGGCCTGGTTGTCAGCGCCCTGTCTGTCGCCGGCGCCTATGACTTCGGCGCCTATGCGCCATTCACCGTCAGCGGTGCATTCACCTTGAGCTCCGGCGCCAGTTTCACCGCCCCGGAAGGCACCGCTTCGTTTGCCAAGAACTTCACCATCTTGCCGGGCGCCAGCTTCGACGCCAATGGCGGCACGTTGAACTTCAACGGCACCACCCCGTTCACCCTGGCCTGCGGGGAACAGGAATTCAACCTGGTCAGCTTCGAATCGGCGGCCGCTCACAAGACCGTCGCCAGCGACTGCACGTTGCCGCTGGGGTCCGAACCGGACCTCGGCAAAGGGGGGACCACACTCAACGGCACCCTGTCCGGCACGGGCACATTGAGCCAGACCGGGACGTTCGAAATCGGCAGCAGCTCCCCCGGCTTGGACTCCTTCTCGGACGTGACGAACGCCGGTTCCTTCCTGCTGACCTCGGGCGCGGCGCTCACAGCGCCAGCCGGCACCCTGACCGTGACGGGGAACTTCACGATCGACGGCGGCGCCAGCTTCGAAGCGAACGGCGGCACAGTCGACTTCAACGCACCGGCTGCGGCTGCCACCAAGACCATCGCCTGCGGCGAAGCCCTCTTCAACCTGGTCACGGTGACCAACGCCAGCGGCTCAAAACTGGTCATCGCCGGCGACTGCACGTTGCCGCTGGGAGCAGAACCGACCCTTGGCGACGGTGGGAAGATCGTTCTCAACGGAGAGCTCACCGGCTCCGCGGCACTCGCCGTCGACTCTTCGCTCCTGACCCTGGGCGCCACTGGCAGCCTTTCCGGCTTCTCGGGTCTGGAAACCGGCGCCCTGACCGTCAGCGGAACCTACGACTTCGGCGCCTACGAACCGTTCGCGGTGAACGGCGATTTCAGCCTCAGCCCCGGCGCGGAATTCACCGCCCCCGAAGGCGCCTCGAAATTCGCCGGCGACTTCATCAACGGCGGAACGTTCAAAGCTAACGAAGGGACCGTGGAGCTGACGGGGTCCAACCAGGCCCTGAGCGGAAGCACCACCTTCGAGAATCTCACGAAGGGTGCCGAAGCAAAAGAAACACTTACCTTCGAGGCCGGTGCTACTCAGACAGTCAAAGGAGAATTGACCCTGGAAGGCGCAGGTGTCGGAGAACTGTTGAGCTTGGCTTCGTCCGAATCGGGTACGCCGTGGTTGCTTGCCGGCGAAGGAATTCGGGAAGTCAAATGGGTCTCGGTAAAAGACAGCACCAACGAAGGCTCCCCCATCTCAGCCATCGAAAGCGAAGATAAAGGTGGGAACACCGGCTGGAGCTTCTAGGGGGAGGGACCGGGAGCCCCTTCGGTGGAACCCGCCCCTGCGGGGCTCACAAGTTCCACCGAAGGGGCTCCCGGTCCCTTTGTTCAATTGCTAGCGGGAATGCTTGTGGGGATCTAGTTGCTGCTTCCGCCGGTTAGGCAGTAGGCGTAGGCGGTGATGGTGGTGTCGGTTCCTGCGCTGCTGCGGGCGTCGATCAGCCAGCCGTTGCCGCTGCGGTAGGTCGAGGCCAGGTGGACCTGGTAGTAACCGGAGCGGCCGCCGCCGCTGATCACGGTGGTGCCGGCTGGGCACTGGACCGAGACGCTGGCGTTGTCGCCGGCTTTGATCGTCGTGTTGTTTGAGACCTGGATGATCGGGCCCAGCTCCGAGGAGCGGATGGCGCCGGCCTGGATCTCGCTCGAGCCGGCCGAGTCGGGGCCGAGGTCGTTGGCTGTCAGCGACTGGTCGGCCACCTCCGAGGAGGTCACCGAGGCCGCGCCCAGGTCACTCGCCGTGAGCGAGTCCGGGGCGACGTCCGACGACTTGACGCCGTTTTCGGCGATCTCGGTGGAGTCGACCGCGTCGGGGGCGATCTTTCCCGCCGCGACCGAGTTGTCGCGGAGGTCGGTGCTGCGGACGGTGCCGTCGACGATCTGCGGTGAGCGGACGGTGTTCTTGCCGATTCCGACTGCGAGGGCGCTGCCAGTGAGGGCGACGAACAGGGCGATGCAGCTGATCACGAGGGCGGGGGAGGGGTGGAATGAACGGCTCTTGCTGGTCATCGGGGGCTCCTTTCGTTTGGTTTCAAATCCCGATGGCTCCAGCTTCGAGTCGAAAGGCGCTTCTCTCTACGGACCCTTGGGGTGGTTCTCCTCACCCCTGGCCGGGCAGCCAGGGTAGATTCCCGATCCATGCCAGCCGCTCAGAAGGTCTGCGTCATCGGTGCCGGTTCGTCCGGGATCGCCGCCTGCCAGGTGCTCAACGCCCGGGGGATCGGGTTCGACTGCTTCGAGAAGGGCTCTGAGGTCGGCGGGAACTGGCGCTTCGAAAACGACAACGAGATGTCCTCCGCCTACCGGTCCCTGCACATCAACACCTCGCGGGGGCTGATGGCCTACAGGACCTACCCGATGCCGGACGACTATCCGGACTACCCCAACCACTTCCAGATCGCTCGCTACTTCGACGACTACGTGGATCACTTCGGGTTGAGGGAGAGGATCCGCTTCCGCACCGAGGTGAAGAGCGTGGTGCCGGCTGAGGGCGAGTGGGAGGCCACCGTCGAGGACGCCGACGGCAGGCGCGAGACGCTTCGCTACCGCGCCGTGCTGGTCGCCAACGGCCACCACTGGAACCCGCGCTGGCCCGAGCCCGCCTTCCCGGGCTCCGAGGAGTTCGAGGGCGAGCGGATGCACGTCCACCACTACCGCGAGCCCGAGGTGCTGCGAGGCAAGCGGGTGCTGGTTCTGGGGATCGGCAACTCCGCCACCGACATCGCGGTAGAGGCCTCGCGGATCGCCGAGAAGACCCTCCTGGCGATGCGCCGCGGCGCCTACGTCATGCCCAAGTACCTCAACGGCAAACCGACCGACGAAGCCGCCTCGAAGCTGCTGACCATGATGCCGCTGCCCGTGCAGCGCTTCGTGCTGTCGCGGCTGCTGGGCCTGACCGCCGGCGACATGACCTCCTACGGCCTTCCCAAGCCAGACCACAAGCTGCTCGAGGCGCACCCGACGGTCTCGGCCGAGCTGCTCTCGCGCCTCGGCCACGGCGACATCGCGGTCAAGCCCAACATCGATCGCTTTACGGGCGGCCGCACGGTCCGTTTCGTCGACGGCAGCGAGGAGGAGATCGACCTCGTCGTCTACTGCACCGGCTACCGGATCACCTTCCCGTTCTTTGACGAGAGCTTGATCTCGGCGGCTGACAACCGGTTGCCGCTCTACCGCCGGGTTGCCTCGGTGGACCACCCAGGCCTCTACTTCATCGGCTTGATCCAGCCGCTCGGGGCGATCATGCCGCTCGCCGAGGCGCAGTCCGAGTGGGTGGCGGACCTGCTCGGCGGCCGCGGCACGCTGCCCTCGCCGACTGAGATGCGGACCGAGATCGCCGAGGCGGAAAGAAAGATGCGAAAGCGCTACGTCGCCTCCAAGCGTCACACGATCCAGGTGGACTTCCAGCCGTATCTTCGGGAGATCCGCAGAGAGCGCAAGAAGGCCGCGCAGCGGGTCTGAAGGCGGCTGAGGTAGATGAGGGCCCGCGACCGTCCAGCGGAACCCGCTCCCTTCGGTCGCTCACAAGTTCCGCTGGACGGTCGCGGGCCCTCTACCGATCGTTCACGTAGACCCGCTGTTTGTGATGTGAGCTTGGGGCGGGACGCCGGGGCGCGGGATGGGCATTCCGCCTCCTCCTTGCGGCGCCGTTGCTCGGGCCGTGTTGGGGGCCGCGCGGCCGTATCGGCTGTGGCCGCCAACGTTCGTAGCCGCCGTCGGAGTCTTCAGCTGCCGGCTCTTCCTCGGGGGCCCTGCTTGCCCACCAGATCAGGCCGAGTGCGCTGAAGACTGGGATCTTCAGGACGACCAGGAGAAAGAAGATTGGCCAGAATCCCTCCACTGCCGCCAGTCTAGAGATCGGCGGCCCAGGCTTCCAGGGCGGTTACGTGGGCCTCCTCTATGCCGAGGTGGGGTTCGGTTGGGACGAGCAGGGTTGGCTCGGCTCGCGCCTCGGCCCACTCGTAGCATTCGTCGTTGAAGTTGTCGTCGATCCAGGCGACCGCCCGTCCGGCTGCGTACTCGTCGAGCGGTCCCAGCTTCCAGTGAGCCGAGCCGAACCGTGCCGCGCCGTCGAAGGAGATGTGCGGCAGCTCGGGCAGTCCGAGCAGGTTGGGCAGGTAGTCGTTGGCTTTGTCTTCCCAGCCGGTTGCCCAGACCAGCTCGAAGTGCTCGCCGAGCCGCAGCAACCGGTCGCCGGCGACAAGCGAGATGCAGTGGACCATCCCATCGACCAGCTCGAACTTGGCCAGGGACCGATCGGGAGTCTCCTCAAACCCAAAGAGAGAGATCACCCCATCCACGTCGACGGCAAGAATCGGCTTACTCATGCTCTAAACAAGCTCTCAATCTACATCTGCCGCATGGCGCGCATGGGACCGGGGGTTTGCTTCATCCGCTCGGATCGGGAGCCGCGGGACTCCTCTCGCTCGGGCGGATACTCAAAAAGCCGGCCTAATTAGGCCGGCTTTTGTCCGAACGAGAGGAGTCCCGCGGCTCCCAGCTACCACCGATAATGAGCAAAGGCCTTATTAGCCTGCGCCATGCGGTAAATGTCGTCCTTCCGCTTCCAGGCGCTGCCCTGCTGCTGGGTCGCATCGAGGATCTCGCTGGCGAGCCGCTCGGCCATCGAGTACTCGCGCCGGTTGCGCGCGAAGTCGACCAGCCAGCGGATCGCCAGGGTGCGGGCGCGGCGGGCGGGGACCTCGACCGGCACCTGATAGGTGGCGCCGCCGACGCGGCGCGAGCGGACCTCAAGGGTGGGCGTCAGCTGCTTGATCGCGGCCTCGAGGGTCTCGATCGGATCCTCGCCGGAACGCTCGCCGACGATCGCCAGTGCGTCGTAGACGATCCGCTCGGCAAGCTGCTTCTTGCCGTCGCTCATCACCTTGTTGATCAGCTGCTGGACGAGCCGGTTGCGGAACCTCGCGTCGGGCTCGACCGGACGGATCTGTGCTGCGGAGCGGCGGGGCATGTCTAAGAAGCCTTGACGCCGTAGCGCGAGCGAGCTTGCTTGCGGTCCGAGACGCCGGCGGCGTCGAGGGTGCCGCGCACGACCTTGTAGCGCACGCCCGGCAGGTCCTTGACGCGACCACCCCTGACGAGCACCACCGAGTGCTCCTGCAGGTTGTGGCCCTCGCCGGGGATGTAGGTCGTGACCTCCATCCCGTTGGTGAGCCGCACACGGGCGATCTTGCGCAGCGCCGAGTTCGGCTTCTTCGGCGTTACGGTTGCGACGCGGGTGCAGACGCCGCGCCGTTGCGGCGCTGCAACGGCCTTCTTGCGGCCCTGCCCCGACTTGAGCCCGGGGGTCGTCGTCTTCTTCTTCGGGCGCTTGCGGCCCTTCCTGACAAGTTGATTCGTATTCGGCACGGCCGCGCATAGTAGAGCAGTCCGCCAATGACCAGCCCCGCCGCTGCCGCGAGCTGGGCGTAGAAGCCCTTTTCGAGGACCGCTGTCGCGCCCGCGAAGCGCGATGTCTGGGCGCCGGCGTCGAGGCCGGCGGGCAGGTCGACGATCAGGATCAAGGCGATGCTGAGCAGTCCGAGCGCGATGACGACCCGGCCCAGGCCTTGCCTGGCCGGGCGCAGTGCCAGCGTCGCGGCGATCGCGGCGAGCAGGGCGATCGGGACCAGCACGTAGGAGCTGACCTCGCCGGCTGTCTTGACCCCGACCGTCGGTGCCGCCGCGGGCAGGCCCGCGTAGCCGGGTTGGCCGATCTCGACGCTGCGGTACGCGACGAACTGGGAGACGACCAGGCAGACCGCCGAGGCGAGGGCGACGGCCCAGATGGCGCGCTGGGGCGTCACCACCGCGCTCGCCCGCGTCGCCCCCCGCGTCGTCGCGGCACTGGCCGTGCGCAGCAACCGTTCCCCCTTGGCAAAGGCGCGCAGCACGAGCACCCCGACGGGACGCAGCCGCCTGCCCAGGGCGTTGCCGAGCCGCTTGCCGGTGTCGCGCAGGCGCCGCAGCCAGCGAGTCAGCAGCGGGCGGAGCTTCTCGATGCGGCTCGCGGCGGCGCGGTCGAGTTGGTGAGTGCGCTTCGCTGCCGCCGAGAGGGCCGCCCCGATGCGCCGCCGTGCCGCTGCTATCATCGCGCGTCGCTCAGGCAGTTTTTTGGCAGTTCGCTTGGGCGGGCCCGCGAGGGCCTTTTTCATGCGCCGATCCCGACTCTTGCCAGATCGGTTGCGTTTGTCTCGTCCCCGTTTCACATCCAAACCCTTACCTTAGGAACCATGGCACGCAGCTTTCCCCTAGAGAAGACGCGCAACATCGGGATCATGGCGCACATCGACGCCGGCAAGACGACGACGACCGAGCGCATCCTCTACTACACCGGCCGCACCCACAAGATGGGCGAGGTCCACGAGGGCGCTGCGGTGATGGACTGGATGGAGCAGGAGCAGGAGCGCGGGATCACGATCACCTCCGCCGCCACCGCCTGCGAGTGGAAGGACCACCGCATCAACATCATCGACACGCCCGGCCACGTCGACTTCACGGTCGAGGTCGAGCGCAGCCTGCGCGTCCTCGACGGCGCGATCGCCGTCTTCGACGCCGTCGCCGGGGTCGAGCCACAGTCCGAGACGGTCTGGCGCCAGGCCGACAAGTACCGCGTCCCGCGCTTCGCCTACATCAACAAGATGGACCGCACCGGCGCCGACTTCTTCAACTCGGTGCAGACGATGACCGACCGGCTCGGCGCCAATCCGCTGCCGATCCAGCTGCCGATCGGCAGCGAGGACAACTTCAAAGGCGTCGTCGACCTGATCGAGATGAAAGGGCTGATCTGGACCGACGAGCTCGGCGCCGAATACGAGACGGTCGAGGTCCCCGACGACCTCAAGGACCAGGCCGAGGAATATCGCACGCAGCTGATCGAGGCCTGCGCCGACTACGACGACGAGTTGATGGAGGCCTACCTGGCCGAGGAGGAGATCCCTCACGAGCGGATCGCCAAGTCCCTGCACCGCGCCTGCCTCGACACCAAGGTCACCCCCGTTCTCTGCGGCACCTCGTTCAAGAACAAGGGTGTGCAGCCGCTGCTCGACGCGATCGTCGAGCTGCTGCCCTCGCCGCTGGAGGTCCCGCCCGTGACCGGCGTCGTCCCCGCCGGCAAGGGACAGGCCGAGGACATCGAGGACGAGCGATCGGCCTCCGACGACGCCCCCTTCGCCGCCCTCGCCTTCAAGGTCATGACCGACCCCTACGTCGGCAAGCTCACCTACTTCCGCGTCTATTCCGGCAAGCTCGAGAAAGGCGGCCGCGTCCTCAATGTCAAGACCGGCCGCACCGAGCGCATCGGTCGTCTGCTGATGATGCACGCCAACAGCCGCGAGGAGATCGACGAGTGCTACGCCGGTGACATCTGCGCCGGCGTCGGCCTCAAAGAAACCGGCACGGGCGACACGCTGGCGGCTCCGGATGCGCCGATCGCGCTGGAGAGCATCGAATTCCCCGAGACCGTGATCGCCGTCGCGATCGAGCCGAAAACCAAGGCCGATCAGGAGAAGATGGGCAACGCCCTGCAGCGTCTCGGCGAGGAGGACCCGACTTTCAAGATCGAAAGCGACGAGGAAACCGGCCAGACGCTGATCCACGGCATGGGCGAGCTGCACCTCGAGGTGATCGTCGACCGCATGCTGCGCGAGTTCAAAGTCGAGGCCAACGTCGGCAAGCCGCAGGTCGCCTACCGCGAGACGATCCGCAAGGAGGTCAAGAAGGTCGAGGCGCGCTTCGTCCGCCAGACCGGTGGCCGCGGTCAGTTCGGCCACGTCGTCATCAACGTCGAGCCGGCGCCGGGCGAGGGCTTCGAGTTCGTCAACAAAATCAAGGGCGGCGCGATCCCCGGCGAATTCATCGGTCCTGCCGAGCAGGGAATGAGAGAGGCGCTGGAGAACGGCGTCAAGGCGGGATACCCGATGGTCGACGTTCGCGTCGAACTCGTCGACGGCTCCTACCACGACGTCGACTCCTCGGAGATGGCCTTCAAAATCGCCGGCTCGATGGCGATCCAGGACGCCGCCCGCAAGGCGAACCCGGTCCTGCTCGAGCCGGTGATGGCGGTCGAGGTGGTCACCCCCGAGGACTTCCTCGGCGACGTGATCGGCGACCTCTCGCGTCGCCGCGGCAAGGTGCAAGGGCAGGACCAGCGCGGCAACGCACTCGCGGTCCAGGCCTTCGTGCCGCTCGGCGAGATGTTCGGCTACGCGACGGAACTTCGCTCCATGACTCAGGGTCGTGCCACTTACACGATGCAGTTCGAGCTCTACGAGGAGGTCCCGGCGAGCATCGCCGAAGAGATCGTCGAGCACCGCTCAGGCGAGCCGGTCGGTGCGACCTCATGACCGACAACAGGCCGCACGGTGGTTCTAGCTATATTTCCCAGGTTCGCCCGCAGGCAGGTCGAAGTGACCTGCCTGGTACCGCTCCACAAACTTAATCAGCCAACCCAGACAGAACCCGACTTCGAAAGGTAGAACGGAGAGAGATGTCCAAGGAGAAGTTTGAGCGCGATAAGCCGCATGTGAACGTCGGCACGATCGGTCACATCGACCACGGCAAGACGACGCTGACGGCCGCGATCACCAAGACCCTCTCCACGAAGGGTGGCGCCGAGGCGAAAAGCTTCGACGAGATCGACAACGCTCCGGAGGAGAAGGAGCGCGGGATCACGATCGCGACCTCGCACGTCGAGTACCAGACCGACAACCGCCACTATGCCCACGTCGACTGCCCGGGCCACGCCGACTACGTGAAGAACATGATCACCGGTGCCGCCCAGATGGACGGCGCGATCCTGGTCGTGTCCGCCGCCGACGGCGTGATGCCGCAGACGCGCGAGCACATCCTGCTCGCGCGCCAGGTCAACGTCCCGCACGTGGTCGTCTTCCTCAACAAGGTCGACCAGGTCGACGACGACGAACTGATCGAGCTGGTCGAGGAGGAGGTCAAGGAACTTCTCGACGAGTACGACTTCCCCGGCGACGAGACGCCGATCATCAAGGGCTCGGCGCTGAAGGCCCTGGAGGGCGACGAGGAGGCCCAGAAGGCGGTCTTCGAACTGGCCGACGCGCTCGACTCCTACATCCCCGAGCCCGTTCGCGAGCTCGACAAGCCCTTCCTGATGCCGATCGAGGACATCTTCTCAATCACCGGCCGCGGCACGGTCGCCACCGGCCGCGTCGAGCAGGGCATCGTCAACACCGGCGACGAGGTCGAGATCGTCGGCATCAAGGACACGACGACCACGGTCGTGACCGGGGTCGAGATGTTCCGCAAGATCCTCGACGAGGGTCAGGCCGGCGACAACATCGGCGCTCTGCTTCGCGGCACCAAGCGCGAGGAGATCGAGCGCGGCCAGGTGCTCTGCAAGCCCGGCTCGATCACGCCGCACACCAAGTTCAAGGCCGAGGTCTACTGCCTGAAGAAGGAGGAGGGTGGCCGTCACACGCCGTTCTTCTCCGGCTACCGGCCCCAGTTCTACTTCCGCACGACCGACGTGACCGGGATCGCCAACCTCCCCGAGGGGACCGAGATGGTGATGCCGGGAGACAACGTCGAGATGACGATCGAGCTGATCCAGCCGATCGCGATGGACCAGGGCCTGCGCTTCGCCATCCGCGAGGGTGGCCGGACCGTCGGTTCGGGGGTCGTCGCGGAGATCGTCGAGTAGCGAGTCGGGCGGCGCTGGGCCGCCCGTCGCCGCCAGCCCGGCGGCGAGACAACTGCAAGGACATACGACCGGGGCGGCGCCCCACAAAAGGGGCCCCGCCCTTTATGCGCGGTAGGACGCGCGGGAAAGACAGAGACGATTTAAGACAGTGGCAGCGATAGCAGCACAGAAGATTCGAATCCGGCTCAAGGCGTACGACCACGACGCCATAGACCGGGCTGCCCGCGAGATCGTCGAGACCGCGGAGCGCACCGGGGCCACCGTCTCCGGCCCCGTGCCCCTGCCCACCGAGAAGAACGTCTACTGCGTGATCCGCTCGCCCTTCAAGGACAAGGACTCGCGCGAGCACTTCGAGATGCGCACCCACAAGCGGCTGATCGACATCCTTCAGCCATCGCCGAAAACGGTCGACTCGCTGCAGCGCCTCGACTCGCTGCCGGCCGGCGTCGACATCGAGATCCGGCTCTAGAGCGATGGCGGCGATCCTCGGAAAGAAGCTTGGGATGACGCAGGTCTTCGGTGAGGACGGGACCGTCGTCCCGGTCACCGTGATCGAAGCCGGTCCCTGCAAGGTGACCGCGGTGCGCGAGCGCGAACGCGACGGCTACGCCGCCGTGCAGCTCGCCTTCGGCGAGGTCAAGCAGGGCAAGCTGAGCAAGGGCCGAGGAAGGCCACCTGAAGAAGGCCGGCGCCGCCCCGATGCGCCACCTGGTCGAGTTCCGCGACGAGGACCTCGGCGCCGAGGACGGCCCCAAGATCGGCGACGACGTCACGGTGTCCCTCTTCGAGGCGGGCCAGAAGGTGAAGGTCTCCGGCACCTCGATCGGCAAGGGCTTCCAGGGTGGGATCAAGCGCCACAACTTCAGCCGCGGTCCCGTCAGCCACGGCTCGCACAACGTGCGTGCGCCGGGCTCGATCGGGGCCAGCACCTTTCCCGCCCGCGTCTTCAAGGGGATGAAGATGCCGGGCCAGATGGGCAACAAGCGGGTCACCCAGAAGGGGCTCGAGGTCGCCGACGTCGACGCCGAGCGCAACCTGCTGCTGATCAAGGGCTCGGTGCCGGGCTCGCGCAACGCCGTGGTCGAGGTGAGGACCGATGTCTAAGGCAGCGGTGCTCGGCAAGACGACCAAGGCGGATCTGCCGAAAGAGCTTTTCGACGAGCCCTTCCACCACTCGCTGGTCGACGAGGCCGCCCGCGCCGATCTCGCCGCCCGCCGCCAGGGCTCGGCTTCGACCCTGACCCGCGGCGAGGTCGCGATGACCGGAGCCAAGGCCTGGCGCCAGAAGGGCACCGGCCGCGCCCGCGTCGGAGCGCTCAGCTCCCCCACTCGCTTCGGCGGCGGTGTCGCCTTCGGCCCAAAGCCGCGTCACTACACGGTCAAGGTCAACCGCAAGGCGCGGCGCAAGGCGCTGCGCTCGGCGCTCTCGACCCACGCGGAGCGAGACAGCGTCGCCCTGCTCGACGCCGGCGCTTTCGGGACCCCCTCGACCAAGGCCGCGGCAGAGGCGCTCGACAAATGGGGCGCGAAGCGCTCGACGCTGGTCGTGCTCGCCCCCGAGGACATCGGCGCGGCGAAGAGCTTTCGCAATATCCCCCGGGTCCAGGTCGCCGAGGTCAGCGCCGTCGGGGTGGCCGACGTGATCGGCGCGGCCTCGCTGGTCGTCTCCGAAGCCGCGCTGGCGACGCTGCAGGAGAGGCTGGGCTGATGGACGCGCGCACCACGATCATCCGCCCGGTCGTCTCCGAGAAGAGCTACGCGCTGATCGGCGAGGGCAAGTACACCTTTCGGGTCGACGACCGCGCTCACAAGACCCAGATCGCCCACGCGGTCGAGGAGATCTTCAGCGTCAAGGTGGCCGCGGTGCGCACCGCCAAGGTGCGGCCCAAGCCCAAGCGCCGCGGCCTGCAACAGGGCAAGACGCGGGGCTGGAAGAAGGCCGTCGTCCAGCTCGCGCCGGGCGAGCGGATCGAGCTGTTCGAGGGCGCAGAGACTGCTTAGGGAAATAGGGATGCCGAACCGAAAAACCAAACCGACGAGCCCGGGACGCCGCTTCGCGACGTACCCGCTGCGCGAGCAGCTGACCGCCTCCAGCCCGGAGCGCAAGCTGACCGAGGGCCTGCGCAAGTCGGGCGGCCGCAACGTCAACGGACGCGTCACCGCCCGCCACCGCGGCGGCGGGGCGAAGCGGCGCTACCGGCAGATCGACTTCAAGCGCCTGCGCGACGGGATTCCCGCCAAGGTCGCGACGATCGAGTACGACCCCAACCGCAGCTGCTACATCGCCCTGCTGCACTACGCGGACGGCGCCAAGAGCTACATCCTCGCGCCCTCGGCGATCTCGGTGGGCGACGAGGTCCAGTCCGGGCCCGGCGCCGACATCCGGCCCGGCAACGCGCTCGCCCTCGGCGAGATGCCGACCGGCACGATCGTCCACAACGTCGAGCTCACCGCCGGCCAGGGCGGCAAGCTCGGCCGCTCGGCCGGCACCTCGATCCAGCTCGTCGCCAAGGAGGGCGAGATGGTGACGCTGCGCCTGCCGTCCTCGGAGATGCGGCTGGTCCGCGCCGAGTGCCGGGCAACCGTCGGCACCCTCTCCAACGCCGAGCACCAGAACATCAAGATCGGCAAGGCCGGCCGCAACCGGCACAAGGGCAAGCGCCCGCAGACCAGGGGCGTGGCGATGAACCCCGTCGACCACCCGCACGGCGGCGGCGAGGCGCACCACACGCCCGGTGGGCACCCGGTCACCCCGTGGGGCAAGCCGACGCTCGGCTACCGCACCCGTAAGAAGGGCAAGCAGTCCGATCGCTACATCGTGCGCGGCCGCAGGCGCGGAAAGAAGAAGAGGTAGATGGGACGCTCGACCAAAAAGGGCCCGTGGGTGGAAGCCGCGCTGATGAAGCGCGTCGCCGCGATGAACGAGTCCGGCACCAAGCAGATGCTGAAGACCTGGTCGCGCAGCTCGACGGTCTTCCCCGACATGGTCGGCCACACGATCGCCGTCCACGACGGCCGCAAGCACGTGCCCGTCTTCATCTCCGAGTCGATGGTCGGCCACAAGCTGGGCGAGTTCGCGCCGACCCGCACCTTCCGCTCCCACTCCGGAACGGGCAAGGGTGAGTAGCGTGGCCGAGGCCGCTCCGATCGTCGTCCGCGCCAGCTCCCGCTACGTGCGGGTGGCGCCGCGCAAGGCGCGGCTGATCGCCGATCAGGTGCGCGGCCTGCACATCGAGCAGGCCCGGGCGCTGCTCGAGTTCTCGCCCCGCGGAGCCGCCCAGGACATTCGCAAGCTGATCGAGTCCGCCGCTTCCAACGCCGAGAACAACCACGACCTGATCGCCGACGAGATGCGGATCTCCGAGATCACCGTCGACGAAGGCCCGACCCTGAAGCGCTTCCGCCCGCGGGCGCTGGGGCGAGCCTCGCGCATACACAAGCGAACCAGCCACATCGCCGTGGCGCTGAGCCCGGAAGACGAGGACTGGAATGGGACAGAAGATCCATCCCGGCGGCTTCCGCGTCGGCTACATCCAGGACTGGAAGTCGAACTGGTTCGACGAGAAAGACTTCGCCGACGTCCTCAACGAGGACCTGAAGATCCGCGAGCACATCGAAGGCAAGCTGGCCCACGCCGGCCTCTCCGACATCACGATCGAGCGCCACGGCGAGATCGCGGTGGACATCCACACCGCCCGCCCGGGCATCGTGATCGGCAAGTCGGGCAGCGAAGTCGACGCGCTGCGCAAGGACCTGCACAAGCTGACCGGCAAACCGGTGAAGGTGAACATCCGCGAGGTGAAGCGCCCCGAGCTCGACGCCAAGCTGGTCGCCCAGTCGATCGCCGAGCAGCTTCAGAACCGAGTCGCCTTCCGGCGAGCGATGAAACGCGCCCTCACCTCGGCGATGCGCTCCGGCGCACAGGGCGTCAAGGTCCAGGTCTCCGGACGCCTCGGCGGCGCCGAGATGGCGCGGACCGAGGGCTACTCCGACGGCCGGGTGCCGCTGCACACGCTGCGCGCCAACATCGACTACGGCTTCTTCGAGGCGCGCACGACGACCGGCCGCATCGGCGTCAAGTGCTGGATCAACAAGGGCGAGGTGATGCCCGAGGGCTTCCGCTCCGACCAGCTGAACGAGGACGAGCCGCAGGGCGGCGGCCAGCGCGGCGGTCGTCCCGGCGGTGGCCGAGGCGGCGATCGAGGCGGGCGCCCCGGCGGCGACCGCGGTCGCGGCGGCCAGCGCGGTGGCGGAGGTGGTCGCTAGATGCTGATGCCGAAGCGGGTCAAGCACCGCAAACAGATGCGCGGCCGGATGCGCGGCAACACCAAGGGCGGCAGCACCGTCGCCTTCGGCGAGTACGGGCTCAAGTCGCTGGACCGTGGCTGGATCACCAACCGCCAGATCGAGGCCGCCCGCGTGGCGATGACCCGCAAGATCAAACGTGGCGGCAAGGTCTGGATCAACGTCTTCCCCGACAAGCCCTACACGAAGAAGCCCGCCGAGACCCGGATGGGCTCCGGCAAGGGCAACCCGGAGGGCTGGGTCGCCGTGATCAAGCCGGGCAAGGTGATGTTCGAGCTGGCCGGCGTTCCCGAGGACCTCGCCCGCGAGGCGCTGCGCCTGGCCGGGCACAAGCTCCCGGTCAAGACCAAGTTCGTCAGGCGCGAGGGGGCCGAGGCGCAGTGAAGGGCTCCGAGGTGCACGACATGAAAGACGACGAGCTGATCGCGAAGCTGATCGACGCCAAGCAGGAGGCCTTCAACCTGCGCTTTCGCCAGGCGACCGGCGAGCTGGAGAACACGGCGCGGATCGGGATAGCGCGGCGGGACGTTGCCAAGCTGCTGACGGTTGCGCGGGAGCGGGGGATCGACGTGGAGAAAGAGCTGAAGAGATGAGTGACGAGGAGAAGAAAGACGTGACTGACGAGACGACTGAGGACGAGGCGGATCAGGCCGCGGGTCCTGTCGTGGAGGAGGACTCCTCGTCCTCGCAAGCTGCGGGCGAGGAGCCCACCTCCACGCCACCCGCGGAAGAGGCGGCTGAGTCCAAGGACGAGACGCCTGAGGCAGAGTCTTCTGCCGCCCCTGCGGCTGAGAAAGCGGAGCCCGCTGCGGCTAAGGCGGAGCCTGCCGCGGAAGAGGCTGAGCCGGATCCTGAGGACGAGCTTCCCTGGAAGGAGAAGCGGCGCCTGCAGCGGTCTCGCCGGCCGCATAAGGCTGGGCCGGCTCTCACGGTTGAGGAGCGGGCTGCGAAGCGGGCCGAGGAGCGGAAGCGCAAGGCTGAGTCTCGGCGCAAGGAACGGGCTGCTGCCAAAGCTGGGAAGACCGCTGGTACGGGGACTCCCGTGGCCGAGCGGGACTCGGTTGCGGCCAAGACGCGGCAGGGGATCGTCGTCTCCAACAAGGGCGAGAAATCGATCACCGTGCGGATCGACATCGCCCGGCGTCACCCGACTTACGAAAAGGTCGTGCGCCGCTCGCGCACGCTGCACGCTCACGACGAGCGCAACGAGGCCGGCGAGGGCGACACCGTGCGCATCGTCGAGACCCGGCCACTCTCGAAGACCAAGCGCTGGCGCCTGGTCGAGGTCCTGGAGCGGGCCAAGTGATCCAGCAGGAGTCGAGACTGAAGGTCGCCGACAACTCCGGCGCCCGCGAGATCCTCTGCATCCGCGTCAAGGGCGGATCGCACCGCCGCTACGCCGGCGTCGGCGACGTGATCACGGCGACGGTCAAACAGGCGAGCCCGCAGGGCGGCGTCCGCAAGGGCGAGGTCGTCCAGGCCGTCGTCGTGCGCACCAAGAAGCAGCTCGGCCGCCCCGACGGCACCTACATCTCCTTCGACGAAAACGCCGCGGTGCTGATCGACCCGGCGAGCAACAACCCGCGCGGCACCCGCATCTTCGGCCCCGTTGCCCGCGAGCTGCGCGATCGCAACTTCATGAAAATCATCTCGCTCGCACCCGAGGTCCTCTGATGGCCAAGCCCATGCGGATCCGCAAAGACGACCAGGTGAGTGGTGATCGGCGGCAAGGACGCCGGCAAGACCGGCCGCGTGGTGCGGACCGAGCCGAAGAAGAAACGGGTCTACGTCGAGCACCTCAACATGGTCAAGCGCCACGAACGACCGCGCTCGCCAGGCCGATCTCAAAAACACGCAGGTCGGCGGCATCGTCGAGAAGGAGGGGCCGATCCACGTCTCCAACGTGATGCTGCTCGACCCCAAAGACAACAAGCCGACGCGGGTCGGCGTGCGCCGCGACAAAGGCGGCAAGCGCGAGCGCTTCGCGAAGCGCAGTGGGGCGTCGTTCTAATGGAGGCGACCGCCACGTCCAGTCCCAAGCCGCGCCGCCGCCGCGCCTGCGCGAGCGCTACGAGCAGGACGTCCTGCCGGCGCTGATCGGCAAGTTCGGCTACTCGACCCCGATGCAGGCACCGCGCCTGGAGAAGATCACCCTCAACATGGGGCTGGGCGAGGCCAAGCAGAACAACAAGATGCTCGAAGCCGCCCAGGAGCAGCTGGCGACGATCGCCGGCCAGCAGCCCAACGTGCGCCGCGCCCGCAAGTCGATCGCCTCCTTCAAGGTTCGCGAGGGGATGCCGGTCGGCGTCTCGGTGACGCTGCGCCGCGCCCGCATGTGGGAGTTCCTCGACCGGCTCTGCTCGATCGCCGTGCCGCGCATCCGCGACTTCCGCGGCCTCAACCCGCGCTCCTTCGACGGTCGCGGCAACTACTCGATGGGCGTCAAGGAGCAGCTGATCTTCCCCGAAATCGACTACGACTCGATCGATGAGGTGCGCGGCCTCGACGTGACGATCACGACCAGCGCCAGGACCGACGAGGAGGCCTTCGAGCTGCTGCTCGGGCTGGGGATGCCCTTCGCCAAAGAGGGGCGGCCCGGCAAACCCGATGCCGACATCGAGGCCCAGGAAGCCGCCGAGGAGGAGAAGCGCAAGGAGGAGGCCCGCCTGCGGGCCGAGGCCGAGCAGGCCGCGCTGGAGCAGCTCAAGGAAGAGAACCCCGAGGCATACGCGAAGCCCGAGGAGCCGGCGGGTCCTGTCGAGGAGGATGACTCCTCGTCCTCGCAAGCTGCGGGCGAGGAGCCACCTCCACGCCACCCGCCGGAGAGGCGGATGCCGCAGACAGGCAGCTGAGAAGGAGGATTCCTAGAATGGCTAAGACTTCGCTGAAGGTGAAGCAGGGCCGCAAGGCCAAGTTCAAGATCCGCGCGTACAACCGCTGCCGCCGCTGTGGCCGGCCGCGCGCCTACTACCGCAAGTTCGGCCTCTGCCGCATCTGCCTGCGCGAGGCCGCGCACGAGGGCTACATCCCCGGCATGACCAAGTCCAGCTGGTGAGAGACGAAGAACGATGCTGACCGACCCGATAGCCGATTACCTGACCCGGATTCGCAACGCGCTTGGCTCCGGCCACGACGAGGTGGAGATTCCCGCCTCGGGGCTGAAGATGGAGATGTCGCGGATCCTCAAGGAGCAGGGCTACATCCTCGACTTCGCCAAGCAGCCGGCGACGCGTCGGCGAGGCGATCAAGATCCGCCTCAAGTACACCGAGGACCGCCGCCCGGTGATCGTCGGCCTGGAGCGCGTCTCGCGCCCGGGTCGCCGCCGCTACGTCGACCACAAGCAGGTGCCGCGCGTGCACGGCGGCACCGGCACGGCGATCGTCAGCACCTCGGTCGGCGTGATGACCGGCCACGAAGCGAAGGCGAAGGGCGTCGGCGGCGAGGTCGTCGCCTACGTCTGGTGAGTTCACGATGAGCCGGATCGGAAGAAAGCCCATCCCCGTGCCCGAGGCCGTCACGGTCGAGGTCGGCCCTGGCCGCGTCGCGGTCAAGGGCCCCAAGGGCGAGCTGGCCCAGGTGCTCTCGACCGAGATGAAGGTCGAGCAGTCCGACGGCGTCCTCACCGTGGAGCGCCCGACCAACCGCGGCGAGCACCGCGCCCTGCACGGCCTCACCCGCAGCCTGATCGCGAACATGGTCGAGGGCGTCACCGAGGGCTTCGAGAAGCGGCTGGAGATCCAGGGCGTCGGCTACCGCGCCCAGCTCAAGGGCAAGAACCTGGAGCTGGCGCTCGGCTACTCGCACCCGGTCTCGATCGAGGCGCCGGACGGGATCGAGTTCGAGGTGCCGCAGCCGACCGAGATCATCGTGCGCGGCATCGACAAGCAGCTCGTCGGGCAGGTCGCCGCGGACATCCGCAAGCGCCGTCCGCCGGAGCCGTACAAGGGCAAGGGAATCCGCTACCGCGGCGAGCACGTCGCGCGCAAGGTGGGCAAGCGCGCATGACCGTCCTCACCAAGAGGCAGGGCCGCCTGCGCCGCCGCCGCCGCGTCCGCGCCCGCGTGACCGGCACGGCCGAGCGGCCGCGCCTGTCCGTCTACCGCTCCAATCGCGGCGTCTTCGCCCAGCTGATCGACGACGGCAAGGGCCACACCGTGGCCGCCGTCAACTGGATCGAGCCGGAGCTGCGCAAGCTCACCGCCTCGCGAGCAGGCCAAGCGGGCCGGAGAGCTGCTGGCCGAGCGCGCCAAGGCGGCCGGGGTCGAGACCTGCGTCTTCGATCGCGGCGGCTACCAGTACCACGGCCGGGTCAAGGCACTCGCCGAAGGAGCACGAGAGGGAGGCCTGGTCTTCTAGCGTCTCGCTACCTTGGACCGCTGCTTATGAAGGGAATGGACACAACCAACGTCGAGACGGTGAGCCCGCGCGGGCTCGACCTGCAGGAGCGCGTGATCGAGATCAACCGCGTCGCCAAGGTGGTCAAGGGCGGCCGGCGCTTCTCCTTCACCGCCCTGGTCGCCGTCGGCGACGAAGAGGGCGTGGTCGGGATCGGCTACGGCAAGGCGCGCGAGGTGCCGCTGGCGATCCAGAAGGGCGTCGAGAACGCCCGCAAGGACTTGATTCGCATCCCCAAATACGGGCAGACGATCACCCACAAGATCATCGGCCGCTACGGCGCCGGGCACGTCGTCCTGCGCCCGGCCAGCCCCGGTACCGGCGTGATCGCCGGCGGCGGGGTGCGCGCGGTGCTCGAGCTTGGCGGGGTCAAGGACGTGCTTACCAAGAGCATCGGGACGCAGAACCCGATCAACCTGGTGAAGGCGACGATGGACGGGTTGATCCGTCTGCGGCGGCCTGAGGAGGTTGCCGAGCTGCGTGGGTTGACCGTTGCGCAGGTGCTTGGGGTTGAGAAGAGCAATGGCAACGGTGCTTCGGCTGAGGGCTCGGCGGTCGTCGCCGGCGGGGCCTGTCGCGGCAGGGGGGCCTGCGCGGCGGAGGCTCCGCCTCCGTCCTCGGCGCCCCCCGAGCCCACGCCACCCGCGGGCGGTGCGGCTGAGGCCGCGGCCGCTCCGGC
Source organism: uncultured Solirubrobacterales bacterium (assembly GCA_963812905.1). GTDB lineage: Bacteria > Actinomycetota > Thermoleophilia > Solirubrobacterales > 70-9 > VRUE01. The sequence goes on along the minus strand of CAWEWY010000003.1, from coordinate 1,028,940 downwards.
TGAGCCTGCAGCTGCTGAGGCGGCTCGGCCGAGGAGGCCAAGGCTGAGGAGCCCGCGGTCGCTGAGGAGAAAGCTTCCGAGGCTCCTGTCGAGGGTGATGCTTCGTGAGCGCCGTGAAGATCAAGCAGGTTCGGTCTGCCAATGGGGCCAATCCCAGCCAGAAAGCGACTCTTGAAGGCGCTTGGGCTTGGGCGGATCGGGAAGGCTGTGGAGCGGAAAGACAGTCCTCAGTTGCAGGGGCAGCTTCGGGTCGTCTCTCACCTGGTTGAGGTGGATGGCTGATGGCTGAGACGCCTCGGTCTGAGGAGATCGGGCTTCACAACCTTGAGGCCGAAGCCTGGGTCGCGCAGGCCGCGCAAGCGGATTGGTCGCGGCGAGGGCTCGGGGCTGGGCAAGACTTCCGGGCGCGGGCACAAGGGTGCGGGCTCGCGCTCGGGGTCCAAGCGGAAGGCCGGCTACGAGGGCGGGCAGAACCCGATCCACATGCGGATGCGAAAGCTCCGCGGGCCGCACAAGAAGAAGTCGATGCCGTTCGAGAACTTCAGGACGAAGTCGCAGCCGGTCAACCTCGCCGACCTCGAGGAGCGCTTCGACGCCGACGCCGAGGTGACGCCGGAGACGCTGAAGGAGAAGGGCCTCGCCAAGCGCTCCGACCCGGTCAAGATCCTCGCCCGCGGTGAGATCTCGAAGAAGCTGACGGTGCGAGCGCACGGCTTCAGCGCGGCGGCCAAGGAGAAGATAGAAGCGGCAGGCGGTTCCTGCCACACTCTGGAGCCGTAATGCTCCGGACTATTGCGAACGCCTTCAGCGTCGCCGACATTCGCAAGAAGCTCGCCTTCACCGCGGCGATGCTGCTGCTCTACCGGCTCGGCGCCTACATCCCCGCGCCCGGCGTCGACCTCGATGCGGTCAAGGAACTGCAGAACAACTTCGGCGGCGGCGGCATCCTCGACTTCCTCAACACCTTCTCCGGCGGCAGCCTCTCGCGGCTCTCGCTCTTCGCGCTGGGGATCATGCCCTACATCACGGCCTCGATCATCCTGCAGCTGCTGACCGTGGTCGTGCCCTCGCTGGAGAAGCTGCAGAAAGAAGGCGAGGTCGGGCAGCAGAAGATCACCCAGTACACGCGCTACCTCACCGTCGGCCTGGCCTTCGCCCAGTCCTTCGGCTACGTCTTCCTCTTCCGCTCCTTCGGTCCAGCAGGCCGGCGGCAACAACTTCCTCGGCAACCTCACCGGCGCCAAGGTGCTGCTGATCGTGATCTCGCTGACCGCGGGCTGCACGCTGCTGATGTGGTTCGGCGAGCTGATCACCCAGCGCGGCATCGGCAACGGCATCTCGCTGATGATCTTCGCCTCGATCGTCTCCGGCCTGCCGCAGGGGATCCAGTCCTGGTGGGAAAACCCCGACCAGGTCTTCGTCGTGATGATGCCCTTCCTCGCGCTGGCGGTGATCGTCGCGATCGTCTTCGTCCAGGAGGGCCAGCGCCGCATCCCGGTCCAGTACGCGAAACGGGTGGTCGGGCGCAAAATGACCTCCGGCGGCTCGACCTACCTGCCGCTGCGGGTCAACATGGCCGGCGTCATCCCGGTCATCTTCGCCGCCTCGATCATGGCCTTCCCGGCCGACGATCGGCCAGCTCCTCAACACCCCCGCGGCGCTCGACTTCGCCGCCTTCTTCAGCCCGAGCGGCTGGGCCTACGTGGTCGGCGAGGTCTTCTTCATCGTCATCTTCACCTACTTCTACACGGCGGTCACCTTCAACCCGGTCGACCAGGCCGACAACCTGAAGAAGTACGGCGGCTTCATCCCCGGCGTGCGCCCGGGCCGGCCGACCGCCGAGTACCTCGATCGCATCCTCTCGCGCCTGACCTTCCCCGGCGCCCTCTACCTGGGCGCGGTGGCGGCGCTGCCGACGATCCTGCTCAGCCAGACGTCGGCCAACTTCGCCTTCGGCGGCACCTCGATCCTGATCGTGATCGGCGTCGCGCTGGAAACCGTGAAGCAGCTCGAGGCGCAGCTGATGATGCGCAACTACGAGGGCTTCCTCAAATAGGCTGCCGGCCGATGTCCGAGCTGAACCTAGTCCTCCTCGGCCCGCCCGGGTCGGGGAAGGGAACGCAGGGGGAGCGGCTGCAGGAGGACCTGGAGCTGCCCTACTACGCGACCGGCGACATCCTGCGGGCCGCGGTGCGCGAGGGGACCGAGCTCGGCCGCGCGGCGAAGGACTACATGGACCGCGGCGACCTGGTGCCCGACGAGGTGATCGTCGGCATGATCGGCGAGCGGATCGACTCCGCCGGAGGCCGCCGACGGCTTCATCCTCGACGGCTTTCCGCGCACCGCGCCGCAGGCCGAGGCGCTGGCGGCGAAGCTCGAGGAGCTGGGCCGGGAGCTGACCGCGGTGCTGCTGATCGACGTCAGCGACGAGGAGGTCGTGCGCAGGCTGGGCGGCCGCCGCACCTGCGTCGAGAACGGCCACGTCTTCCACGTCGAGTTCAACCCGCCGCAGCAGGAGGGCGTCTGCGACGTCGACGGCAGCGAGCTGGTCGTCCGCGACGACGACAAGCCCGAGGTGATCCGCCACCGGCTCGAGCAGTACCACGCGAAGACCGCGCCGCTGATCGAGCACTACGACGGCCAGAGCCTGCTGCGGCGGATCGACGGCGCCGCGTCGCCGGACGTCGGTCGCCGACGAGATCCGCCGCACCCTGGCGACGCTGCGCCTCGAGGCCGACGAGGCGATCTAGCTTGTGTACGGAATGATCGTCAGCAAGACCCCCGAGCAGGTCGACAAGATGGCGGCCGCCGGCGAGATCCTCGTCCGCTGCCTGCAGATGCTCGCCGCCAAGGCGCGGCCCGGGCGTGACGACCAAGGAGCTCGACCTGGCGGCGGAGAAGCTGATCCGCTCGCAGGGCGCCGAGCCGGCCTTCAAGGGCTACCGCGGCTTCCCGGCTCGATCTGCGCCTCGCCCAACTCGATGGTCGTCCACGGGATCCCGGGCGCCTACGAGCTGCAAGCGCGGCGACGTGCTCTCGATCGACGTCGGCGTGATCAAGGACGGCTGGGTCGCCGACGCGGCGATGACGGTGCCGATCGGCCCGATCGACCCCGAGCGCGCGCAAGCTGCTCGACGTGACCAAGGCCGCGCTCTGTTCGCCGGGGTCGAGCAGATGCAGCCCGGCAACCGGCTCGGCGACGTCTCGGCGGCGATCCAGCGGGCGGTCGAGATCGAGGGCCTCTCGATCATCCGCACCCTGGTCGGCCACGGGATCGGCCGCGAGATGCACGAGGACCCGCAGGTGCCCAACTTCGGCACCGCCGGCAAGGGCCCGCTGCTGGAGGAGGGAACGGTGCTGGCGATCGAGCCGATGGTCAACGCCGGCGGCCCGCTGGTGCGGATGGGCGACGACGGCTGGGCCGTCTACTCCGAGGACGGCTCGCTCGCCGCCCACTTCGAGTTCACCGTCGCGGTCACCGCCGACGGCCCTCGCATCCTCACCCCCTGGCACGAGAGGACTGAGCCGACCCCGCGCTGCGGCTATGCTGACAGTGCGGTGGGCGCCGCATGACCTGGACGGAGGGCCTTGCTCGCTCGTTCGTTCGCCGTGCTCGCGTTCTCGCGCGCTCACGCTGCGTTGCCCCGGCACGCCGGGCCGCGCCGCAGCCCTACGGGACCAACGACGCCGGCGGCTTCCGCAACGTCCTGCCGCCGGGCGAGAACGGGCTCGACAACCTCGTCGCAGCTCTTCGCCTTCCGCGGCACCGGCGCGCTGCCGCCGCACTTCGCCGACCAGCAGCCGCTCTACGAAAACCTCGTCTACGGCGCGCCGACGCTGACCGACGCGGGGGTCTCCAGCTACTTCAAGGACGCGACCTTCGGCGTCCCGGCCGGCGAAGTCGAATCGACGATCGAACCGCGCCCGGGGGTGACGATCGTCCGCGACTCCGCCTACGGCGTGCCCGCACATCTACGGCGACCACCCGCGCCGACACGATGTTCGGCGCCGGCTACGCGGGTGCCGCGGACCGGCTCTTCCTGATGGACGTGCTGCGCCACACCGGCCGCGCCGAACTCGCCTCCTTCCTCGGTGGCTCCAACGCCGGGGCCGACGCCAGCCAGTGGGGATTCGCCCCCTACACCGAAGCCGACCTGCAGAAGCAGCTCGACCAGGCGCCGCAGCTCTACGGCCAGGCCGGGCAGCAGGCGGTCGAAGACGTGCAGAGCTACGTCGACGGGATCAACGCCTACATCGCCGCCGCCAATGCCGACCCCGCGCTGAAGCCGGCCGAGTACTCGCTGCTGAGCAAGCCGATCGAAGCCGTGGAAGCCGACCGACGTGGTCGCGATCGCCTCGCTGATCGGCGGCATCTTCGGCCGCGGCGGCGGCAACGAGCTGGGCTCGGCGCTGAAGCCATGCAGGCGCTTCGAAGCGCGCTTCGGCCGCAAGGCGGGGCGCAAGGCGTGGCTCGGCTTCCGCTCCAAGAACGACCCCGAGGCGCCGACCACGATCTCCAAGCGGTTCCCCTACGAGACGCGCAGCGCCTTCGCCAAGCGCGGCCTGGCGCTGCCCGATCCCGGCTCGGTGCGCAGACACCGACGATCGCCACCGCCTCGAGCGGCGCCGTCGGGGGCCGGCGGCTTCGGCGCCGCGATCGCAGCGCGCCCTGCGCGAAGGCGGCGCACGCCTCCAACTGGGAGCTGGTCTCGGCCAAGCACTCGGCGACCGGCCACCCGATCGCGGTGATGGGCCCCCAGGTCGGCTACTTCGTGCCGCAGATCCTGATGGAGGAGGACCTGCACGGCCCCGGCATCGACGCCCGCGGCGCCGCCTTCGCCGGGGTCAACCTCTACGTCGAGCTCGGCCACGGCCGCGACTACGCCTGGAGCGCGACGACGGCGACCTCGGACAACGTCGACACCTTCGCCGAGGTGCTCTGCCGCGACAAGTTCCACTACCGCTACCGCGGCAAGTGCAAGCCGATGGAAAAGCTGGACAGGACCGAGAGCTGGACGCCGAACGCGATCGACTCGACCGAAGCCGGCTCGCAGACGCTGACCGCCTACCGGACCGTGCACGGGATCGTCTTCGCCCGCGGCAAGGTGGGCGGGCGCAAGGTCGCCTTCGTCCACCAGCGCAGCACCTACTTCCACGAGGCCGACTCGGTGATCGGCTTCGGGCAGCTCAACGAACCCGGGTTCGTCACCGGCGCCGTCCGGGTTCAAGAAGGCGGTCTCCCACATCAACTTCCTCTTCAACTGGGCCTACGTCGACTCCGAACACATCGCCTACGCGCTCTCGGGTGCGATGCCGCAGCGCGCACGGGCACCTCGCCCGACTTCCCGATCCTCGGCACCGGGCCAGTACGACTGGAAGGGCTTCAAGCCGGCGACGCCAGACCGCCGACTACCTGCCCTTCGCCAAGCACCCGCAGGCGGTCGACCCCGCCTACCTCGTCTCCTGGAACAACAAGCAGGCGCCGGGCTGGGCGCGCCGCCGACGACCAGTACGACTACGGGCCGCTGCACCGCGCGCAGATGATCGCCGACAAGGTGCGCGCCGGCACCAAGGGCAAGCGGCAAGATGACGATCGCCCAGCTGGTCCAGGCGATGGAGGAACCGGCGACCGCAGGACCTGCGCGGCTACCGGCTGCTGCCGACGATCTTCAAGGCGATCGGCAAGCCGAAGCAGCCGGCGCTGCGCAAAGCGCTGGCGACGCTGCGCGCCTGGCACGAGGCCGGCGCGCACCGCCGCGACCTCAACCGCGACGGGGTCGACGAGGAAACGCCGGCGATCGAGCTGATGGACGCCTGGTGGCCGAAGCTGGTCGACGGCCGAGTTCAAGCCGTCGCTCGGCAAGAAGGCGTTCGAACGGCTGCAGGGCGATGATCGCGATCGGCGACCACACCGGCGGCTCGCCGGACGCCCCCGACTTCTTCGACGGCTGGTGGGGCTACGTCTCCAAGGACCTGCGCGACCTCTTCGGCCCGAAGCCGAAGGCGCCCTACAGCCGCGTCTACTGCGGCAAGGGCTCGAAGGCAACGCTGCCGCCGGGCGCTGCAGCGCAGCCTCGGCCAAGCCCTGAAGGTCACCCCGGCGGAGATGTACGGCGGCGGCAACGGCAAGTGCGCCGCCAACCCCCAGCCGGCCTGCTTCGACCAGAACCGGCCGACGGTCACCTCCGGCGTGGAACTGGGCCCCTTCCCGTTCCAGAACCGCCCGACGTTCCAGCAGGTGGTGACGCTGACCCAGAGGCTGCCGCGGTAGGGGTTGGTGGGCGGGCGTCGATACCCCTCCCAAAACGCGCGGCAGGAGCCGCGCTTGAGTGTTTTGGGAGGGGTATCGACGCCGCCTGCTCAAGCGTCCGTCTCGCCCCAATCTTCGCAACCGAGGCGCCTCCGGTCGAACCGCCCCAGCTTCAGGCACGCGACGGGTCCGGGAGCGCGCCGGGAGGCCGGGGTCGGCCGGAACTGGCACTCCGCATTCGAAGCTTCTCCGTGCCTCGGAGCGTGTGGAGAGGAGGGGCGTGGCGCCCTCTCCCAAAACACTCAAGCGCGGCTCCTGCCGCGCGTTTTGAGGGAGGGCGCCCCGGCCCTTCCAACCCACCCCGCCCCGAGGCACGCCCCCTGCTATCTTTCCCGGTCGGCCCAGTGGGCCGAGTTTGTGCCTGCCGTCCAACTCCTGGGGCGCGCAGGAGTCCTGTAGTCGATACGAGACCCGGAGCGATGAAGGTCAGAGCTTCTGTAAAGCCGATGTGCGAAAAGTGCAAGATCATCCGCCGCCACGGCGCGGTCTCTGGTGATCTGCCAGAACCCGCGCCACAAGCAGCGTCAGGGCTAGGGCGGGGCAGATGGCACGTATCGCAGGAGTCAACATCCCGGTCGGCAAGCGCGTCGAAATCGGGCTCACCTACATCTTCGGGATCGGGCGCTCGACCGCGCAGAAGATCCTCGAGGAGGCCAAGGTCGATCCCAACACCCTGGTCAAGGACCTGACCGAGGACGAGGTGATGCGCCTGCGCGAGGCGGTCGAGCAGCGCGAGGTCGAGGGCGACCTGCGCCGCGAGCGCTCCCAGAACGTCAAACGGCTGATGGAGATCGGCTCCTACCGCGGCCTGCGCCACCGTCGCGGCCTCCCGGTCCGCGGCCAGCGGACCAAGACCAACGCGCGCGGCCGCAAGGGCCCGCGCCGGATGAGCGTCGCCGGCAAGCGCAAGGCGCCGACGGCGAAATAGGGAGAGACGATGGCAGCAGCGAAAAAACCCGCCAAAGGGCGCTCCCGGCGCCGCGTCAAGAAGAACGTCACCTACGGGCAGGCGCACATCAAGACTTCCTTCAACAACACGATCGTCACCCTCACCGACACCGAAGGCAACGTGATCGCCTGGGAGTCGGCCGGGTCGGCGGGCTTCAAAGGCTCGCGCAAGTCGACGCCGTTCGCCGCCCAGGTGACGGCCGACGCCGCCGCCAAGAAGGGCATGGAGCACGGCCTCGAGAAGGTCGAGGTCTTCGCCAAGGGCGCCGGCTCCGGCCGCGAGACGGCGATCCGCTCGCTGCAGGCCGCCGGCCTCGACGTCACCACGGTCAAGGACGTCTCGCCGCAGGCCCACAACGGCTGCCGCCCGAAGAAGCGGAGGCGCGTCTAGATGGCCCGCGACACCTCACCCCAGTGCAAGCAGTGCCGCCGCGAGGGTCAGAAGCTCTTCCTCAAGGGCGAGCGCTGCTTCACCGACAAGTGCGGGGTCGAGCGCCGCTCCTACCCGCCCGGCGAGCACGGCCGCGGCCGCATGCGCCAGTCCGAGTACCGGGTGCAGCTGCGCGAGAAGCAGAAGACCCGCCGCTACTACCAGGTGCTGGAGAAACAGTTCCGCGCCTACTACGACAAGGCCTCCCGCCAGGACGGGCGTCACCGGCGAGAACCTGCTGCGCCTGCTCGAGTCGCGCTTCGACAACGTGCTGGTCCGCCTCGGCTTCGCCGCCTCGCGGCGCCAGGCCCGCCAGCTGATCCGTCACGGCCACTGGCTGATCAACGGCCGCCGCGTCGACATCCCCTCCTACCAAGTGCGTCCCGAGGACGTGATCTCGATCAAGTCGAGCTCGGCCGCCGGCGACACGATTCGCAAGGCGACGGAGCTCGTCTCCACCGTGCCGGCCTGGCTGCAGGCCGACCACGACTCCCTTACCGCCAAGGTCCTGCGCTACCCCGAGCGCGCGGAGATCTCGGCGCCGGTGCAGGAGCAGCTGATCGTCGAGCTGTACTCCAAGTAACCGGACCCCGTTTCTGAACACGCATACGCAAGGAACACATGACCACTGATTTCCAGGTCCCTCGCATCACCTCCGAGAAGGTGGACGACCGCCGCGGCACGTTCACCGTCGAGCCGCTCGACAAGGGCTTCGGCTACACCTTCGGCAACAGCCTCCGCCGCGTCCTGCTCTCCTCGCTGGGCGGCGCCGCGATCACCAGCGTCCGCATCGAGGGCGTCGCGCACGAGTTCTCGACCGTGCCCGGCGTCAAGGAGGACGTCACCGACATCGTCCTCAACCTCAAGGACCTCGTCGTCCGCATGCACACCGACGCCGACGAGGTCGAGGCGCCGCTGGTCGCCACCGGCCCCGGCGAGGTCAAGGCGAAGGACATCGACCTGCCCTCCGGCGTCGAGATCCTCAACCCCGAGCGCGCCGATCGCGACGCTCGAGAAGAAAACCAAGCTCGAGATCTACCTGACGATCGGCCGCGGCCGCGGCTACTCGCCGGCCGAAGAGAACAAGTCCGACGAGCAGCCGATCGGCGTGATCCCGATCGACTCGATCTTCTCGCCGATCCGCCGCGCCTCCTACTCGGTGGCGACGGCGCGCGTCGGCCAGCGGACCGACTTCGACAAGCTGACGCTCGACCTCGAGACCGACGGCTCGATCGAGCCGGGGGCGGCGCTGCGCGAGGCCTCCGAGATCCTGATCAAGAGCCTGGCGATCTTCACCGACGCCGACCGGGTCGAGGAGCTGACCGCGCGCGAGCCGGTCGCGACCCACGCGCCCGACGTGCTTCCGGGCTCCGCCGGGGACGGCGTCGCCAGCAACAACGGCCTCGACGAGATCCTGATCGAGGAGCTCGAGCTCGGCGTCCGTTCCTACAACTGCCTGAAGCGGGCAGGGGTGCAGACGGTCGGCGACCTGGTGCGCAAGACGCGCTCGGAGCTGAACGCGATCCCCAACTTCGGCCAGAAGTCGATCGAGGAAGTGATCGAGACCCTGCACGCCCGCGGTCTCGACCTTCAGGGAGACTGAGCGGGGAGCTCGAGCCGAGCGATGCGTCACCGCAAGAAGCGAAACAAGCTGAGCCGCGACGCGGCGCATCGCGAGGCCCTGCTCTCGAACCTCTCCAAGCAGCTGATCGAGCACGAGCGGATCAAGACCAGCCAGGCCAAGGCCAAGGCGGTCAAGCCCGAGGTCGAGCAGCTGATCACGCTCGCCAAGCGGGGTGACCTGCACGCGCGGCGCCAGGCGCTGGCGACGCTGCACAACGACAAGTTCATCGTGCACAAGCTGTTCGAGGAGGTCGCGCCGCGGTACGTGGAGCGGCCGGGTGGCTACACCCGGATCGTCAAGTTGGGTCCGCGGAAGTCGGACTCGACTGAGATGGTTTACCTCGAGCTGGTCTAGGGCCGGAGGGCGCGGGGCACCTCCCGCTCTGACAAATGACGCGCTAATTAGCGCGTCATTTTGAGTATCCGCCAGTTCGGGAGGTGCCCCGCGACCTCCTGACGCTGGTCGGCTCTCGGCGGACGCTCAGTCGTACGAGACGGACTCCAGGTACAGGCCGTGGGGAGGAGCTGTGTCGCCAGCGTCGGAGCGGGGCGCACCCTTGAGGAGCTGCTTGAAGCTTGTCCAGGGTTCGGCGGCCGGAGGCGACTTCGAGCATGGGTGCCGACCAGGACGCGGACCATGTTTCGCATGAAGGCGTCGGCGGTGATGTGGAAGCTGACGATGTCGCCTTCGGTTGTCCAGCTGGCGGCGAGGACGTTGCGGTCGAAGTGGACGTGGTCGGTTTGGGTGGGGGTGAAGGCGGTGAAGTCGTGGGTGCCGATCAGGGCCGCGGCGCAGGCGTCCAGGGCATCGCGGTCCAGCTCTGTGGGGCCACCAGAGGGCGCGGCCCTGCTCGAAGGGGCTGGAGCTGGGGCGGGCCAGGACGCGGTAGCGGTAGGTGCGGGAGATGGCGTCGCGGCGGGCGTCGAAGCCGTCCTACGGCTGGCGCTGCCGCGGTGACGGCGATGTCGTCGGGGCCGAGGCCATTCAGCCGCCGCGCCAGGTCGCCTGGCACCTCGGCCTCGGTCACGAAGCTCGCCACCTGCCCCCGGGCGTGCACGCCCGTGTCGGTGCGCCCGGCCACGGTCAGCTCGACCGGCTCCCGCAGCACCGTCGCCAGCGCCGCTCTCGAGCTCTCCCTGCACGGTCCGCAGGCCAGGCTGCTTTGCCCAGCCCCTGAAAGCCGGCCCCGTCGTATTCGATCTCCAGCCTCACGGTCGTCACGGCAGCAGTATGCCTTCGTGAAGCAGGCGTGGGGCACCACCCGAACTGGCGGATACTCAAAATGCCGGTCTAATTAGACCGGCATTTGTCAGAGCGGGTGGTGCCCCACGCCTGCCCGGTCAAGCGCCTTCGAGCAGACGCCAGCAGCCCCGCTTCGTCGAGGATCTCGGTCTCGTATTTCTCCGCCTTGGCCAGCTTCGAGCCCGGGTTCTCGCCGGCGACGACGTAGTCGGTTTTTTTCGAGACCGAGTTGACGACCTTGCCGCCGGCCGCCTTGATCAGTGCGCCTGCCTCCTCGCGGGTCAGCTCGGGCAGGGTGCCGGTCAGCACCAGCGTCTTGCCTTCGAGCGGTCCGCCGCTGGCGCGGCGTTCGGAGGGGTCCTGTTCCAGGCGCAGCCCCTTTTCGCGCAGCTTCTCGACCAGCTCCCAGGTGCGCTCGTCGGCCAGCGACTCGGCGATCTGCACCGCCATGATCGGGCCGACGCCCTCGACCTCCTCGATCTGCTCGGGGTCGGCCGTGTGCAGGGCGTCGATCGAGCCGAAGTGGTCGGCCAGCGCCTCCGCGGTGACGTAGCCGACGCCGGGCAGGCCGAGCGCGTAGAGGACGCGTCTTGAAGGGGCGTGAGCGCGAGGCGTCGATCGCGGCGATCAGGTTGTGGGCGGAGATCTCGCCGAAGCCCTCGAGGTCCGCCAGCTGCTCCTCGCTCAGCTCGTAGATGTCGGCGACGTCGGCGATCAGCCCTTCCTGCAGGAAGCGCAGCGCCTGCTTCTCGCCGAGCCCGTCGATGTCCATCGCGCCTTTGCTGACGAAGTGCTTGACGTGCTGGAAGGACTGGCCGGGGCAGCCGGCCCGGTTGGGGCAGATCGTGAAGACCGAGTCCTCGGGCTTGACCGTGGGCGTGCCGCAGGCCGGGCATTTGGCCGGCGGCTTGGGTTTCGCGCCGCGTCGCTTGCCCTTCTCCTGGCGCTGGATCAGCGGGGCGACGACCTGCGGGATCACGTCGCCGGCTCGCATCACCACGACCTCGTCGCCGGCGCGCACGTCCTTGCGCGCCAGGTCCTCCTCGTTGTGCAGGGTGGCGGTGGAGACGGTGACGCCGCCGACGTGGACCGGCTCCAGCATCGCGAAGGGGACGAGGTGGCCGGTGCGGCCGACGTTCCAGACGACGTCGAGCAGCTTCGTCGTCGCCGTCGTCGGCGCGAACTTCCAGGCGATCGCCCAGCGCGGCTCGCGGCCGACGACGCCCAGCTCGCGCCAGAGCGCCCGCTCGTCGACCTTGACGACGACGCCGTCGATCTCGTAGTCGAGCTCGTCGCGGCGCTCCTCCCACCAGAGGCAGCGCTCGACCACCGACTCGATGTCCGGATGGTGGCCGGTGTCGGGGTTGACCTTGAAGCCGCGCTCGCGCAGCCACTCGACCTCCTCGCTGTGCGTGGCGAGGTCGAGGCCGCGGGCGGCGCCGATCCCGTAGCACCAGATCGAGAGCGGCCGTTCGGCGGCCAGCGCCGGGTCGAGCTGGCGGATCGAGCCGGCGGCGGAGTTGCGCGGGTTGGCGAAGGCCGGTTCGCCGGCCTCGGCACGGCGTTCGTTCAGCGCCTTGAAGTCGGCGATCGGCAGGTAGACCTCGCCGCGCACCTCGACCAGCGGTGGCGCGTCGTCGATGCGCAGCGGGATCGCGCCGATCGTGCGCAGGTTCTGGGTCACGTCCTCGCCGATCCGCCCGTCGCCGCGGGTGGCGCCGCGGACGAAGCACGCCGTTCTCGTAGGTGAGCGAGATCGCCAGGCCGTCGATCTTCGGCTCGCTCGTGTAGCTGAACTCGGCGGCGCTGATGTCGAGCCGCTTGAGGTGGTTGCGGATCGCGGGTCTCCCAGGCCGCGCAGCTCCTCCTCGTTGCGGGCGTTGGCGAGGGAGAGCATCGCCTCGGCGTGCTCGACCTGCTCGAAGCGGTCGAGCGGCGGCGCGCCGACCCGCTGCGTGGGCGAGTCCGGCGTGCGCAGCTCGGGGTGGTCGGCCTCGATCGCGCGCAGCTCGTCGAGCAGCGCGTCGTACTCGTCGTCGTCGACGGTCGGGTCGTCGAGGACGTAGTAGCGGCGGTTGTGCTCCGCCAGCTCGCGCCGCAGCTCGGCGGCGCGCTGCTCGGGCCCGGCCGCGCTCACACCGACGTGGGCGCGCTCGCCGCCAGCATCTCCTCGAAGCCCCAGCCGCGCAGCTGCTCCAGCCCGCCGTGGTCGGTGAGGTCGAAGTGGATCGGCGTGACCGAGATGCGCCCACTGGCGACCGCGTTGAGGTCGGTGCCCTCGATCTCCTCGTAGCCGGGCTGCCAGCCGTAGATCTCGTAGTGGCGCCGGCCGTCCTTCTCGCCGATCAGCTTCAGCTCGTCGTTGTAGATCCGTTTGCCGAGCTTGGTCACCTCGATCCCCTTCGGTTCGCCGGCCGGGCAGTTGACGTTGATCAGCGTCGCCTCCGGCATCGGCTCGGCGATCAGTCGCCGCACCAGCTCGGCCGTGAAGGGCGCCACGGCGCCGAAGTCGAAGCGGCCGCTGACGTAGCCCATGCCGCCGCCCGAGGACTGCTGCGAGACGGCAACCGCGGGGATGCCGAGCACGATTCCCTCGAAGGCGGCGGCGACCGTGCCCGAGTAGGTGATGTCGTCGCCGAGGTTGGCGCCGTGGTTGATCCCGGAGACGATCAGGTCGGGCCGGTGGCCGACCAGGCCCAGCTCGGCGAAGCGGACGCAGTCGACCGGGGTGCCGTCGGTCGCGTAGCCCTTGTCGCCGTCGCCGAACTCGACCTCCTCGACCGTCAGCGGCGAGCGGGTCGTGATGCTGCGCGCGGTGGCGCTGCGGTTGGAGTCCGGCGCGATCACGTCGACCTCGACCCCCTCGATCTCGCGCAGCGCCCGGCGGGCGGCCTGCAGGCCGGGGGCCGTGATCCCGTCGTCGTTGGTGAGCAGCACGCGCATCGACCGTCGATTCTAGGCGTCCGACGCCACGCGAGCGAAGAATTTGCGCTTGCGGCACATTCTGCGCGACACGCGTGAATCGAGCCACTGGCAGGGTCGTCGCATGGCGCTTGCTCAGATTGGTCCGCTGACGACCGTGCTTGAGGCTGCTGCAACGGCGGTCGGGCGCCGGCGTCGTCCTTGGCAGCGTCGCGGTCGGTGTTTGGGGCCTTGCTGTGGGATGGCCGACGTAGCGCAGTCGAGGATTGCGCGCTTAACGGCGGCTACTTCGGCGGCGGCCTTGGTGCCGCGATTGCCCTGGTCGGACTGCCATCCTGCGCTACGGTGTCATGAAATGAATTGTCTGCAATGCGGAGGCTGAGATGGAGAGCATGCGCTACGCGAACATCGGCTTGGCGGTTTCCATCGCGATCGTTATTGGTGGGCGTGATCGCCTTCAAGGATTCGAGCGAAGCCGCGATGCAGGCAGTTGGCGCTGGTCGGGATGCATCGTCGGCTTGGCCGTCGGCGTCGTGCTCGACACTCGGGCCGACGCGCCGGAACGAGAAACGCGCTCAGTAAGACGCGATTTCGGCGGCGATCAGGTCCTGCTCGAGGTGGGCGAGGCCGAGGTCGCGGACGCTGCCCATCAGGATCGAGAAGATCATCACCTTGCCGTCGCGGTTGAAGCAGTAGCCGGAGAGGTTGCTGACGCCGGTCAGGGTGCCGGTCTTGGTGCGGCAGCGGCCGTAGGCGGCGGTGCCGTGCATGCGGTCGGCGACCGTGCCCTCGCGGCCGGTCAGGGCCAGGTCCTGGATGAACTCGTCGCCGACCGGCGTGTCGCCGCATCGTCTTGAGCAGGCCGACCACCTGCGCTCGGCGAGGCGCGGTTGGAGCGGGTCAGGCCGGAGCCGTCGACCGCGTGCACGCCGGAGCCGTGGCCGCGGGCGAAGCGCTCGACCACCGTGGCGCCGGCCGCCGTGGTGCCCGCGCCGCCGAAGCGGGCGCCGAGCAGCTTGATCAGCATCTCGGCGAAGAAGTTGTCGGAGTAGACGTCGGTGGTGTTGACGATCTCGGTCAGCGGCGGCGATTCGACCCGCGCCAGCTCGGTGCTGCCGGCCGGCGCCGTGCCGAGGGCGACCTTGGTCGGGACGCGGACGCCCGCTCCGCGCAGGGCTCGCGCCAGCGTCGCGGCGGCGGTCTTGGCCGGGTCGGCGGCGAAGCCGCTCGCGCTCGGACGCCGCTGTAGCCGGAGTTGAAGCGAGAGCCCGGAGAGGGGGCCGATGTAGGAGCTGGTCGCGTAGCCGGAGTCGGCGACGCCGCGCAGCCGGTCGAAGACGCTGTCGTCGGCGTAGAGGCGGCCGGTGATCGGCGCGGATGCCGGCTTCGCGGATCTGGCGCTTGAGCAGGAAGATGTTGGTGCCGAGGCCGCCGAGGAAGCGGCCGTAGAAGGACGGGCGTGCCCAGGGCGGGGTCGCCGCCGCCGACCAGATAGAGGCTGCCGTGCAGCACGCCGTTGCGGTCGATCGGCGCCGTCGCCGCGCACCGTGGTCGCGATCCGCGAGTCGGGCCCGAGGCGCGAGAGCGCGGTCGAGGTCGTGAACAGCTTCATGTTCGAGGCGAGCGGCCGCTGCCGCTTCGCGGCCCGGGCGCACACCGGTCGCGCCGGTTTCGCCGTCGACGACGAAGAGGCCGCTGGCGCTGCCTCCGCCGTGCACGAGGCGCGAAGCGCAGGGTTGCGCAGAGCGGCTGGCCGCCGCTGCCGCCGCAGCCGCCGGGGCCAGGAGAAAGCGCAAGCAGCGCGCAAATCGCGGCAAAGAGTGCCGGGGGTCGCCTCACTGAGTGGGATAATGCATGTTTATGGGCAAAGTTGTGGACATAGAGTCGCAACCGCGACGGCGCCGCGGCCGCAAACGCCCATCGAAGACGGCCCTGGTCCTCGGCGGCGGCGGCTTCACCGGCGGCGTCTACGAGATCGGCGCCCTGCGCGCCCTCGACCTGCTCGCGGTCAACAGCACGATCAACAACTTCGACGTCTACGTCGGCACCAGCGCCGGCTCCTTCGTCGCCGGGATGCTCGCCAACGGCGTCACCCCCGACGAAATGATGCAGGTGATCAACCGGCGCATCCCCTCCGAGCTGGAGGACCTCAACCTCGGCAAGGTGCTCAAGCCCAACTACCTGGGCTTCGCGCAGAAGGCGGCGATGCTGCCGCTGCGCACGCTGGAGCTGGCGCGCAGCCTGGCGCGGATGGGGGATTTCTCGGCGATCGACATCGGCGTCGGCCTCGCCGAGGCGCTGCCGACCGGCTTCTACTCGGGCGGCGGCATCGCCGACTACGTCGCGGGCGCGCTCTCCGAAGATGGCCGGGTCGACGACTTCCGCCTGCTCGACAAAGAGCTCTACCTGACCGCCACCGACCTCGACACCTGCGAGCGGATCGTCTTCGGCGAGGAGGGCTGGAACGACGTGCCGATCTCGAAGGCGATCCAGTGCTCGACCGCGCTGCCGATCGTCTACAAGCCGGTCGACCTGAAGGGTCGCCAGATGGTCGACGGCGGCATCCGCTCGACCACCAACGTCGACATCGCGGTCGAGAAGGGCGCCAAATTCATCGTCGTCGTCAACCCGCTCGTCCCCTTCGTCAACGACTTCGAGAAGACGATCCCGACCGTCTTCGGCACGCGGGTGCGGCGCGTCTCCGACATGGGCCTGCCGGCGATCGCCAACCAGACCTTCCGCCTGATCGCCCATGCCCGCCTGCACCAGGCGGTCGCCAGACTGTGGCAGGAGCAGCTACCCGGGCGTCGACATCATCCTGGTCGAGCCCGAGCCCAACGACGAGCTGATGTTCGGCACGCCGATCATGGACTACTCGCGACGGCTGAAGATCGCCCGCCACGGCTTCGAATCGGTCACCGCGACCCTGGCCAAGGACTACGACCGCTACAAGGAGATCGCCGACCGCCACGGCCTCGAGATCTCCGAGCGCCGCGTCAGCCGCGTCGTCGAGCGGGCCGCCGAAGAGGAGCCCGAGCAGAGCTCGGCCTGGCGTCGCGTGCTGGAGCAGACGACCTCGGCACTGCTGCGCCAGTCCGGCGAGGCGTCCTAGTCACGGAGTCTCGAGAGGGAGGACCGGTTCCTCTCGGTGCACGCTCAGCTCGCGTAGAGCTGCTCGATCTCGCGCTCGTGCTTGCTGACGACGACCGCGCGCTTGACCTTCAGCGTCGGGGTCAGCTCGCCGCCTTCCTGCGATAGGTCGCGGGGGAGGATCGCGATCTTCTTCACCTGCTCGACGCGGGCGAATTTCTCGTTGATCTTCTCGAGGTGGGCTTCGAGTCGCGGCGACGATCTCGGGGTTCCTCGCGAGCTGCTCGGGATCCTCGGGCAGGCCGTGCTCCTTGGCGTAGGCGACTGCCTCTTCGGGGTCGAGGGTGACGAGCGCGACGAGGTAGGGCTTGCGATCGCCGACGACGACGCACTGGGAGACCAGCGGGTGCTGCTTGATCTCGTTCTCGAGGTTGGCCGGGGTGATGTTCTTGCCGCCCGCGGTGATGATGATGTCCTTCTTGCGGCCGGTGATCTTGATGAAGCCGTCCGCGTCGATCTCGCCGATGTCGCCGGTGTGCAGCCAGCCGTCGACGATCGCCTCGCGGGTCGCCTCCTCGTTCTTGTAGTAGCCCTGGAAGACGTTGGGGCCCTTGACCAGGATCTCGCCGTCCTCGGCGATCCTCACCTCGCAGCCGGGGAACGGCTTGCCGATCGTGCCGACCTTGAAGTCATCGGGAGTGGAGATGGTCGCCGCGGTGGAGGTCTCGGTCATCCCCCAGCCCTCCAGCACGAGCACGCCCGCGGCGTCGAAGAAGCGCAGGATCTCGGGGCTGATCGGCGCGGCGCCGGAGACGGCGAGCCGCAGGTTGCCGCCGAAGAGGCCGCGGATCTTGGAGAGGACCTGCTTGTCGGCGAACTCGTAGCGCTTGCGCAGCAGGAAGCCCGGCCTGCGGCCAGCGCGCTCGGCGGCGCGCATCTTCTCGCCGATCCCGATCGCCCAGTTGAAGATCGCCTTTTTGAGCCCGCCCATCTTTCTCGACGCCGCTGGTCGCGGCGGTGTAGATCTTCTCGAAGATGCGCGGCACCGAGGGGAAGTAGGTCGGCTTCAGCTCGGCCAGGTTGGGGAGGATCTTCTGCGGGTCGCCCTCCCAGTAGGCGAGGGTGGCGCCGAGGTCGAAGCTGCCGAACTGGATCAGCAGGGCGAAGGAGTGGGCGAGGGGGAGGTAGAGGTAGGTGAGGTCTTCCGGCTCGACGACGCTGGTCTCGTTGACCATGTCCAGCATCGCCCGGTAGTTGCCGTGGCTGATGATGCAGCCCTTGGGCGGGCCCGTGGTGCCGGACGTGTAGATGAAGGTGCAGACGTCCTCTGGCGCGACCGACTTCCAGCGCGCCTCCCACTCGGCCGTCTCGCGGGCGTCGCCGCGGGCGGCGAGATCGTCGAGCGAGATCGCGTCCTCGCTGGAGCCGGTCATCCGCACGACGTGCTCCAGCAGCGGCAGGCGGTCGCGCACGGCGCGGATCTTCTCCATCTGCTCGTCGTCCTCGACGATGACGACCTTGGCGTCGGAGTTCTCCAGCACGTACTGGCACTCCTCCGGCGAGTTGGTCTGGTAGATCGGCACGACCACGGCGCCGGCCGAGAGCGCGGCGAAGTCGACGTAGGTCCACTCGGGCCGCGTGTTGGCGAGGATCGAGACCTTGTCGCCCTTGGCGACGCCGAGGTCGATCAGGCCCAGCGAAAGCGGGCGGACGGCCTCCAGCACGTCATCGAAGCTGCGCTTGGCCCACTCGTCGCCCTGCTTGAAGCAGACAGCGGGCGCGCTGCCGTAGACCCTGGCCGAGAGCGGAAGCAGATCCGCCAGCGTGGCCGATTTCGTTCCCCGCTCCATGCGGGGATGAGTCTAGTTAAGAAGGGCTAGCTGTAGTTACTCAGCACGTTGTTCCAACTCGGCGAGCCGAGCTGCGGGCGGCTTGTGGCCAAGGGAGCCGTGTCGTCTCCTGAAGTTGTAGTGATCGAGCCAGCCGGGCAGCGCTGTGGTTCGCTCCGCCGATGAGCCGTAGATCGCTCCATAGGCCCAGCGGTTGGTGAGCGTCTGAATAAAGCGCTCTGCCTTGCCGTTGGTGCGAGGGCGGTAGGGGCGGGTGAAGATGTGGCGCATGCCGAGCTCCGCGCAGGTCTCGGCGTGAACGCCGGAGCGGTAACAGGCGCCGTTGTCTGAGAGCACCCGCTCCACGCGGATTCCCATCCCCATGAACCAAACCACGGCACGGTGCAGGAACCCTGCTGCGGTGGTGCCCTTCTCGTCGGGCAAGACCTCCACGTAGGCGAGACGGGTGGCGTCATCGACGCAGACGTGGACGAACTCCCAGCCGGTCACCCCCAGCCCACCAGTGGTCTTGACCTGGCTCTTGCGGTTACCGGTGACCCTGTGTCCGGCCCCCTTGCGACTGATTCGCCCCAGCTTCTTGATGTCAACGTGGATCAACTCGCCGGGTCGCTTGCGCTCGTAGCGGTTGGGCGGCTCGGGAGGAGCGAGGCGGCTGCGTTTGCCGAGGCCGATTCGCGCCAGCCACCTGGAGACGGTCGAGAGCGCCATCCCCAGTACCTCGGCGATCTCCGCCGCTGTCATCCGCAGTCGCCGCAGGGCCTCGATCGCCTCGAGGCGATCGGCCGGCAACCGCGATGGAACCCGCCTGGGAGCTGAGCTGCGATCCAGCAGCCCGGCTTCTCCCTCCGCTCGCCAGCGGGCCAGCCACTTGCGGGCCGATCGCTCGCTGATGCCGGCGGCCTCGGCCGCCACCATCAGCGACCAGTTCTCCTCTTCGATGCGTTTGACCAGCAGTCTGCGGCTGTTCGGGCAGGTGCGGGCGTTAGCGTGGATCTTCATCCGGTGTCCTCCTTGATCTGGGTGGCTCGCACCCCCAGCCTTCAAGGAGGCCCGGATGAACAACGTTGTGAGGAACTACAGCTAGCCGGCGCGGGCCTCGTGCCGCCGTGCCTGGCTCGGCATGCTGCGCATCGAGGTCTGGAAGAGGGTTTTGTCGATGCGCCCGTGGAAGATCGGGATGCCCATCTCCACGCATTTGCCGATCACCTCCTGCCGCTTCATGTGAAGCTCCTCGGCAAGCTCGGACGGGGTGAGGTGATTGGCCACGGCGGACCTCCCTTGATCGTTGAAATCGGGTAGATGGATATTTACCCCTGGTGGCGGACGTGTCAAACGAATCCATGCACGTTGCGGGAATCCCCCGGGCTCCCGCGAGCCGCGATAATGCCCCGGTGCCCGTTGCCGCCGAGAACCGAGCCGAGCCGACGGACGTGCCGATCCCGCGGCGAGGCCGGGCCTGGATCGTCCTCGCCCTCTCCATCGCCGCCCTCGCGGTCGGCTACGCGCTGGTCGGCATCGCCACCCAGGAGGGAGGCCGCGACGTCGTGCGCCTCACCGGCATCACCGAAGCGCAGGAAATCTTCGGCGGGGTGCCGCAGGAAGGCGACCGGCTCGGCTCCTCCGATGCCCCGGTCTCGATTCAGGTCTTCAACGACCTGCAGTGCTCGAGCTGCCGCGAGGACTTCCTCCGCACGATCCCGGGCCTGGTCGAAGGCTACGCCCGTCCCGGGGACGTGAAGCTGCTCTACCGCCACTACTCGGTCAGCGAAAGCCCGCAGGAGCTCGGCTTCTACGGCGCCGAGGCGGCGGCGCAGCAGGGTTACGGCTGGCAGTACGCCTACCTCTTCTTCCGCAACCAGGACGAGGCGAAACGCTTCGGGATCGACCAGCGCTACCTCGACTCGGTGGCCGGGGGCATCGAGGAACTGAACGAGCCCGAATGGCTGGCCTACCTCGAAGACGAGGGCGGCAGCGACGGTGCGATCAGCCAGAAGCTCGACGGCTACGAGGAACTCGGAACCGGCCTCGGCATCCGCACCCGCCAGGCCGCGATCGTCAGCGGCCCCCGGGGCACCCGCACCCTCCAGGACGGCCCGACCCTGCACCAGATCGAAGCCGCGATCGAAGCGGTCCAGTAGTCACCGGCCCCGTTCTGGGATAATCACCGCCTCTCGGGGCGTGGCGCAGCCTGGTAGCGCGCACCGTTCGGGTCGGTGAGGTCCCCGGTTCAAATCCGGGCGCCCCGATATCTGTAGCACGATCCGTGCTACACTAGTGCTGTGAGCCGGTCCCTTCACGTTCGCTTGGATGACAGTTCGGCTGCCGCATTGAGAGTCGTACGGGGCGACGTGAGCAGTGATTCAGAGGCTGTCCGCACCGCGCTTCAAGAGGCGGCGACTAGGCGGCGGTCACGATCTTCCATCGCCGAAGAGGTCGAGCGACTGGCTGCTGACGAGGCAGATCGAACCGAGATGCGAGTCGTTCGAGAGCAGATGGCGGAACTCGCACCCGAGGTGCTCGACTGACGTGGTGCGGGGCGAGGTCTTTCGGCTGCCGTCCCCGCGAGGTGCACGAGGGAGAGAGCAGCGCGGTGCTCGCTACGCGGTCGTCGTCCAGGCTGACGAGTTCATGGGGTTGAGCACCACCCTGGTCTCGCCCACTTCGACGAGTGCGCGTCCGGCCACCTTCCGGCCGATGATCACCCTGGAGGGGAACGAAACGCAGGTCCTCGTCGAGCAGAGCACGGTGGTGGATCCACAGCGCCTTGGACGCTCGGCTGGACGCCTCGACGCCGATGAGCTTCGCGCCGTCGACGATGCCCTCGCCCTGGTCCTCGGTCTTTGACAACCCGAGTGGCCGAGCCGGCCGACGAGCCGATCCGCATTGGTCCGTACGACCCCGAATGGCCCGCGCAATTCAACCGCGAGATGTAATGCATCAATGATGCAGCGCACCCCGAGAACCGACTTCTAGTGCCAGTCAATCCAATCGCCCGATGAAAAAGTGCTTGGTGCGTGCGTGGGGCGCGACTTTTGTCTGCGGGAGGGGTCACTCTTTGGGACGGATGCGTAGATCTCTACTCACTCTCTTGGCCGTGGCGCTGCTGGCGCTGATGCCGGCGGCTGCCGCGTCGTCGCAGGCCGTGCCGCGGGGTTTCGTCGGGATCTCGCCGCAGGGGGCGCACCGATGACTCCGACTATGAGCTGATGCAGTTGGCGGGGATCGAAAGCGTGCGGCTGCCCATGGTCTGGGGCTCGATCGAGCCGGATGTCGCGAACCTCGACGATCCAGACTGGTCCTCGTTCGACGTCCAAGTCGGGCGGGCCGCCGAGCACGGGATGACGATCTTTCCCTTTCTCTGGGGCACTCCCGAATGGGTTTCGCCGTATCCCAGCGCCGAACCGGTCGAAAGCGCCTGGCAGCGCTATGCGTGGACCAGCTTCCTTCGCGAAGCCGTTCACCGCTACGGGCCGGGCGGGGAGTTCTGGGAAGAAAACCCGGACCTGCCTCGCGCGCCGATCCGCAAGTGGGAACTCTGGAACGAGGAGAACATCGTCACCTTCTCCCACCGCCCCAATCCCGCGCGCTTCGCCAGGCTGGTCCGGCTCTCCGGCCGGGTGCTCCACCGCGCCGACCCCGGCTCGAAGCTGATCCTCGGCGGTTTCTTCGGCCGGCCCCTGCAGGTCCCCCCCAACGTGGCGTCGGGGGACTTCCTCGCGGGCCTGTACCGGGCCCGGCGGGTCAAGCCCTTCTTCGACGGCGTGGCGCTCCATCCATACGTCGCCCAGGCGGGGGCGATACGGCCGCAGGTCGACAACCTGCGCCGGGTCATGAGCGTCCACAACGATGCCGAGACGCCGCTCTACATGACCGAGTTGGGCTGGGGCTCGGACGGCTACGAGTCGCGCTGGGAGCGCGGGCCCCTCGGCCAGGCGCGCGAACTCGACCGTGCCTTCGCCATGCTGGCGGCCAACCGGTGGCGCTGGCACATGGGCGGCGTCTGGTGGTTCTCCTGGGTTGACGCCTCCGGCGCCTGCCAGTTCTGCGACTCCGCCGGCCTGCTCACCGAAGCCCGCGAAGCGAAGCCGGCCTGGTACGCCTTCAACGCCTGGACCGGTGGCGACGCTGCGACCGTCCCGCGCGCGTCTTTCTGAGCGCCGCGGAGGATCCCGGCGACGTCGACACGCGCCGAGCCAGGCCCCTGTCGCGCTAGGCTCCGACCCAGGCTTTTGCAATCGACCAGTCCGACCAGAGGAGACGCCAGATGGCCTTTTCGGTTCCCGACCTTCCCTACGCATACGACGCGCTCGAGCCCCACATCGACGAGGCGACGATGCGCGTCCATCACGACAAGCACCACCAGGCCTACGTGGACAAGGCCAACGCTGCGCTCGAGGGGACCGAGTGGGCCGACCGCGAGGTCGAGGACGTGCTGCGCAACCTCTCCAGCCTGCCCGGCGACGCGCAGGGCCCCGTCCGCAACAACGCCGGCGGCCACTACAACCACTCCCTCTTCTGGCAGATGCTGAGCCCCGACGGCGGCGGCGAGCCCGGCGGCGACCTCGGTGCCGCGATCGCCGACACCTTTGGCTCCTTCGACTCCTTCAAGGACGAGTTCAAGGCGGCCGGCATCGCCCGCTTCGGCTCCGGCTGGGCCTGGCTGGTCAAGGACAGCTCCGGCCTCGCCGTCGTCTCCACGCCGAACCAGGACTCGCCCGTCTCCGACGGCAGCGTCCCGCTGCTCGGCTGCGACGTCTGGGAGCACGCCTACTACCTCAAGTACCAGAACAAGCGCCCGGACTACATCGACGCCTTCTGGAACGTAGTCAACTGGGACTTCGTAGCTCAGCGTCTCGCCGAGGCCGGCTGAACCGGCTGAACAGGACCTACTTCGGCGGCGAGATAGTGAGGGCGTCGGGGCCGGGTCCCCGGGAACTCCCGGCCGAAGGCCGGCCCGGGGACCCGGCCCCGACGCCCCCCGCCGGCCTGGCCGCCTGCGGCAGGTGACCTGGTTCCGCCCCGTCCTTCGCCGGGATCAGGCTCATCGCGTGCTCGGCCTTGGCGGTGATCGTCAGGCTCGGGTTGACGCCGGGGTTGGCGGGGATCGCCGCCCCGTCGCAGACCAGCAGGTTCTCGTAGCCGAAGACGCGATTGCCGGCGTCGACCACGCCGCTGCTCGCATCGGCGCCGACGACGGCCCCGCCGAGGATGTGCGCGGTCGAGGGGATGTTGCGGACCGACTCGGTGATCGCGCTCTGGGCGACGCCGCCGGTGCGCTTGGCGAACCAGCGGGCGACCTGCTCGGCGGCCGGGATGTAGGTCGGGTTGGGCCGGCCCGGGTCCTGTTCGGTCTGCAGGCGCACGCCGCGCCCGAACAGCCTGCGCTTGGGCCGGAAGTGCATCGCCGCGTCGACCGTCTGCATCACCAGCAGGATCACCGTGCGCTGGGACCAGCGGTGCGGGATCAGCATCCGCACCGTGCGCAGCGGGTGGCGGAGGATCGCGGCCAGCCACTTGATCGGGCGGCTCAGTTTCGTCCCCGGCCCGGTCATCGCGGTGAAGGTGCCGGCCATCGCGTCGCCGCCCTGGCCGTAGGTGACGACCTCGATGTGGGTGTCGGGGTCCGGGTAGATGCTCGAGGTGATCGCGACCGAGCGGCTGAAGTCGCGCTCGTCGTCCGGGGCGGTCACCGACTGGATCGACTCCGAGTTGGTGCGGACGAGGTCGCCGAGGCGGTCGGAGATGTGCGGCAGGGCGCCGCTGTGACGGCAGTTGGCGAGCAGGTTGTTGGTGCCGAGGGCGCCGGCGGCGACGATCACGCCGCGGGCGGTCTGCGTGCGCCGCTTCTTGCGCAGCCAGGAGCCCGAGCGCTCGCTGGCGATCGCGTAGCCGTCGGAGCCATCGGCGGCGCCGAGCGGGCGGACCTCGGTCACCTGGCGCTCGGGCTGGATCTGCACGCCGAGCTTCTCGGCGAACCAGAGGTAGTTCTTCATCAGCGTGTTCTTCGCCCCGTGGCGGCAGCCGACCATGCAGCTGCCGCAGCGCATGCAGCCGGTGCGGCTTGGGCCCTCGCCGCCGAAGAAGGGATCCTCGACCTCGACCCCGGGCTTGTCGAAGAAGACGCCGACGCGGGTGTTGGTGAAGGTGTCGCCGACGCCGATCTCCTCGCCGTATTCCTGCAGCAGCTTGTCGGCGGGGCCGATCCCTTCGTACTCGACCACGCCGAGCATGCGCTCGGCCGTGTCGTAATGCGGGGCCAGTTCGCGGCTCCACTCGCCGAGCTCGCTCCACTGCGGGTCGCTGAAGAAGGCCGGGCGGGCACGGTAGAGCGTGTTGGCGTAGCCGAGGCTGCCGCCGCCGACGCCGCTGCCGGAGACGATGAAGACGTCCTTGAAGAAGGTCATCCGCATCACCCCGCGCATGCCGAAGCGCGGGAACCAGAAGTAGCGCCGCGGGTGCTTCAGGTTGGACTCGGCGAAGTCCTCGTCGCGGAAGCGGCTGCCGCACTCCAGCACCGCGACCTTGTAGCCCTTTTCGGCGAGTCGCAGGGCCGAGACCGAGCCCCCGAAGCCGGAGCCGACCACGAGCCAGTCGAAGTCGTGCTTCACGGCGCCCCCTGCGGGCCTAGGCCTCGCCGGGCTCCAGCGGGCGGAAGTCAGAGGTGCGGGCGCCGCAGACGGGGCAGAACCAGTCCCTGGGGATGTCCTCGAACTTCGTCCCGGGCGGGATGCCGCCGTCGGGATCGCCGATCTCGGGGTCGTAGATGAACCCGCAGCTCTCGCAGATCCAGAGTGTGGCTTCGGTTGCCGTGGTCATACCGAAAGCTTAGAGAGGCTCAGTCTTTGAAGCTGACCGAGACCGGTTCGCGCTCCGATGCGTCTTCGATCTCGAAGAACTCGCGCTTCGTGAAGCCGCCCTGGTTGGCGATGATCGAGCCTGGGAACTGTTCGATCGTCGTGTTGTAGGACTGCACGTTGGAGTTGTAGATCCGCCGCGAGGCCTGGATCTCGTCCTCCAGCTCGGAGAGGTTGCGGCTGAGCTGCTGGAAGTTCTCGGTGGCGCGCAGGGTCGGGTAGTTCTCGGCGACGGCCCTGACGTCGGCCAGCGCCTGGGTCAGTTTCTGCTCCGCCTTGGCGGTGTCCTCGACGCCCTGGGCGGCCATCGCCTCGGCCCGGGCCTGGGTCGTCTTCTCGAACGTCTGGCTCTCGTGCTCGGCGTAGCCCTTGACCGTCTCGACCAGGTTGGGGACGAGGTCGTGGCGGCGCTTCAGCTGCACGTCGATCCCGCTCCAGGACTCGTCGACCCGGTTGCGCGAGGCGATGATCGAGTTGCGCTTGGCGATGTAGTAGAGGACCCCGATGACGATCAGGGCCACGACCACGATGAGAACGACGGTCATTGTGGGCATCCTACTGCCCGCCACCCCCGCGCGCATCAAGTTTGGGGGTCATTTCCACCAAAATCTGATTCGCGTGGCTGGCTGCTGGTTGCGCGGGCATAGGATCGGGGCGCGATGGGCGCCAAGCAGGAAGCGCAGGAATGGGCCGAGACCGTGCGCCGCTACGGCGAGCGGCATGAGTTCAAATACGAGCCGGTGGGAGGGATCAACCCCAAGGACGGGCCGGTGGCGCTTTGCGTCGGCGGGACGAACCGGCTCACCGGGCAGCTGGCCGAGGGCTTCTGGGGCTCCTGCTGCGACGCCGACGAGAAGGAATTGGGAAGCCTCTTCAACAAGGCGGTGCTGCCGACCGCGCTGCTGGCCAAGGCCCACATGCCCGACCTGGCCCAGGTCGTCCCCGTCTTCAACGTCGAGTCGATCGAGGGCCACGAGGTCGTCACCCAGCGCTTCGCGCGCAAGGTCGAGTTCGAGTCGATCGACTTCAACAAGCGCTTCCTCGCCACCGTGCCGAGCGAGTACGATCCCGTTGCCCTGCGCGAGCTCTTCAGCCCCGGCTTCCTCGAGTGGACGACGACGATGACCGGCGAGGTCGACTTCGGCATCAACGACCGCCAGCTCTGGTTCCTCTGGCACCTGGGCGAGCGCAGCGAGGGTGAGCTGAAAGCGGTGCTGAAGAACGCCGGGCAGCTGTTCAAGCGGCTGCAGGGGGAGATGGACGAGTCCGGGATCCACACCTACCCGCCGGGCCCCTGGCACGCGGGGCTCGCGCCTTTCCCCGACGCGTAGGCTCAGGCTGGATAGTCCGGATCGCCCGGGAGGACTACCCGGTGCTCTTCAGGCGAGCCGATCACCTTGGGGAGGATCGGCTCAACCTTGCGGTCGCGATGTGCCGTCGATTACCTCGTCAGAGGAGCGGAAGGGCAGCAGTGATTCAAGCTGTTTGACGGTTGGAAAGGCCAGCGCCAGCTCGCCGGCTGCCTGCGCCTCCAGCGCCCGGGCTGGCTCGAACCAGCCTGCGTCGGTTGTCTCGACGCCGTCGGGCTTGGGCGGCGTGTGTGCTGGAGCCAGGGCGAGGAAGAACCAGGCGTCGAAGCGCCGGGAGACGACCTCGGGCGTGATCCAGCGGGAGAAGAGGATCAGCTCCTCCTCCACGGCAAGCTCGATCCCTGCCTCCTCGGAGAGCTCCCGAATCGCGCAGGCTCGGTAGCTGGCCTCGTCCTCGCCGTCACCGGGGTCGACCGCGCCCCCCGGGAACACCCAGACCCCAGGCATGAACTTCGCCTCCTGGGTCCGCTTCAGCAACAGCACCTCCAGGGCCCGGTCGCGGTGTTTGCCCCCGCGCCTCAGCAGCACGACCGACGCCGCCGGCCGCGGGACCGCGGGCTCACCGAGGTTCGGTGCCTCTGCTGGACCGCGCTGTCGTTCGGTCACGCGGCCAGCGTATCCCCCGCCAAGGCCCACGCACCGACTACTGCCGCGCGTATCGACTCGGCAGTGATCTCGACTAGGCGTCGCAGGTCGCCCTCGGAGATCGAGAGGGGGGGCATGAGGACGACGACGTCGCTGAGCGGGCGGATGATCGCGCCGCGCTCGCGTGCCTCCACCGTGACGCGGTGGCCCATGCGCAGCGCCGGGTCGTGCTCGCTGAGGTCGATCCCGACCATGAAGCCGCGGCTGCGGACCTCGGTGACCTCGGGCATCGCCTCGACCTCGTCCAGCAGCTCTCGCAGCAGGGCGATCTTCGGCTGCAGGCGCTCGATCGTCCGCTCGCTCTCGAAGGCATCGAGGCTGGCCAGCGCTGCGGCGCAGGCGAGCGGGTTGCCGGTGTAGGTGTGGCCGTGGAAGAAGGTGCGGTACTCCTCCGGAGCGCCGAGGAAGCCCTCGTAGATCCGCTCGGTCGCCAGCGTCGCCGCCAGCGGCAGGTAGCCGCCGGTCAGCCCCTTGGCGAGGCAGAGCAGGTCCGGTGCTATCCCCTCCTGCTCGCAGGCGAACATCGTGCCGGTGCGGCCGAAGCCGGTGGCCACCTCGTCGCAGATCAGCAGCACGCCGAAGCTGTCGCAGAGCTCGCGCACCGCTCGCAGGTAGCCGGGCGGGTGGAGCAGCATCCCGGCGGCGCCCTGGACCAGCGGCTCGACGATCACCGCCGCGATCTCCTCTTCGTGCACAGCGAGGACCCGCTCCAGGTCCGCCGCATCGCCGGGCTCGGCCACATGGGTCTCGAAGAGCAGCGGCCGGTAGGTGGAGTGGAAGAGCTCGATGCCGCCGACCGAGACCGAGCCGATCGTGTCGCCGTGGTAGGAGTCGCGCAGGTGGACGAAGGAGGTGCGCCGCGCGTGCTGGCCGCCGCGCTGCTGCTGGTACTGGAAGGCCATCTTCAGCGCGATCTCGGTCGCGGTCGAGCCCGACTCCGAGTAGAAGACGCGCGAGAGCCCCGGCGGCGCGAGGTCGACGAGGCGGGCGGCGAGCTCGGCCGCGCCGGGGTGGGAGAGGCCGAGCATGGTCGAGTGCGCGACCTTGCCGAGCTGGTCGGTCACCGCGGCGTCGATCCCGGGATGCCGGTGGCCGTGGACGTTGCACCACAGCGAGGAGACCCCGTCGAGGTAGCGGTTGCCCGCGTCGTCGATCAGATACGAGCCCTCGCCCCGCTCGATCATCAACGGCTCTTCCTCGCACCAGCCCCGCTGCTGGGTGAAGGGGTGCCAGAGGTGGTCGCGGTCGAGCTGGATGGGATCGGCCGACATCGGGTAGAGCGACCTTAGCCCGCGGGCCGGCGGCAGCGCCCAAGCGTGCGGCTTGACACACAAACCTCTACATTGATCTGTGTAATATAAATCAATGGCGGAGCGAGGAGCACCCCCGAAGGTCCCGCCGCTGAGGCGCAGGGCCCTGCACGCGGTCCGCTCGCTGTTCACGCCGCTCCTGCCCGACGACTACCTCGAGCTGATCAACCCGCTCTGGTCGACGCGCGAGCTGCGCGGGAGGATCGAGCGCATCGACGCCGAGACGCCCGAAGCGGCGACGGTGCTGATCCGCCCCGGCTTCGAGTGGCCCGGCCACCGGCCCGGGCAGTACCTGCGGATCGGCGTCGTCGTCGACGGCATCCACCACTGGCGCGCCTACTCGCTGACCTCGGAGCCCGACCGCCCGGACGGCTGCATCGCCATCACGCCGAAGCTGGTCGAAACGGGCAAGGTCTCGCCCTATTTCGTGCACCGGGCCCGGGCCGGAGACGTCGTCCGGCTCGGCGGCGTCGAAGGAACCTTCGTGCTCCCCGACCCGCCGCCGCGCAAGCTTCTCTTCATCAGCGCCGGCAGCGGAATCACGCCGATCATGAGCATGCTGCGCAGCCTGCACCGCAGCGATTCGCTGGCCGACGCGGTCCACGTCCACTCCGCCCGCGAGGTCGAGGGAGTCATCTTCGCCGACCTCCTGGGTGAGATCGGCGACGCCCACGAGGGCTACGACCTGCATCTGCGGATCACCGGGGAGGAGGGCCGGATCGGCCCCGCCGACCTCGACCGGCTCTGCCCCGACTGGCGCGAGCGCCACGCCTTCCTCTCGGGCCCCGCCGCGATGCTCGAGGCGATGAGCGAGCGCTGGGAACGGGACGGCGATCCCACGCTGCTCCACATGGAGCGCTTCCAGCCGGTGATCGGCGGCGAGCCCGGCGAGGGCGAGGGAGGCAGCGTGCGGTTCCTCAAGAGCGGGGTCGAGGCAGGCTGCGACAGCGGCACGCCGATCCTCGTCGGCGGCGAGGAGGCGGGCGCTGCGCTGCCCTTCGGCTGCCGGATGGGCATCTGCCACACCTGCGTCGGCAGGCTCTGCAAGGGGGAGGTTCGCGACCTGCGCACCGGCAAGGTCCACGGCAGCGAGGGAGAGATGATCCGCACCTGCGTCAACGCCCCCGAAGGGCCGATAGAGATCGCGCTTTGAAACCGACGAAAGGAAGACGATGAACGCAACGACTGTTGAGGTCGAGAGCCCGCTCGCGCACCTTTCCGAGAGCAGCTCGAAGAACTGGCCCGCGAGCTCGACGAGATCCGCGACCGGACCTTCGCCGACCTCGGCGAACGCGACCGGCGCTACATCGAGAGCATGATCGCGATGCAGCGCCGCCTTGCGGTGATGGGGCGCGTGCTGCTGCTCGGCGCCCGCTACCGCCCGGCCAAGATCGCCGGCACGGCCGCTCTCTCGATGTCGAAGATCCTCGAGAACATGGAGATCGGCCACAACGTCCTGCACGGCCAGTGGGACTGGATGAACGACCCCCAGATCAACTCCTCGACCTGGGACTGGGACACGGCCTCGACCGCCGAGGCCTGGAAGCACTCCCACAACTACGTCCACCACACCTTCACCAACATCCTCGGCAAGGACAAGGACCTGGGCTACGAGATCATGCGGATCGACCCGCAGCAGAAATGGCACCCGGTCTATCTCGCCCAGCCGCTCTACAACCTGCTGCTGATGGCGTTCTTCGAGTGGGGCGTGGCCCTCCACGACCTCGACTTCGAGGCGATCCGCAAGGGGCAGCAAGTCCAAGGCGCAGATCAAGCGCGAGCTGGCCGGGATCCGCGAAAAGGCCAAGAGCCAGATGGTCAAGGACTACATCGCCTGGCCGCTGCTGAGCGGCTTGGCGATGGCCGCACTCGACGCAGGCCTCGAGGCCCGCAGCGGCGGCGGCAGGCGTCGCGGCGGGCTGGCGGGGGCCCTGAAGCGCGCCCTCGGCGGCGGCCGGAGCTCCTACCGGGCCGCGGCATCGGCGAACGCGACGGCCAACATCGTCCGCAACGTCTGGGCCTACGCGATCATCTTCTGCGGTCACTTCCCCGACCAGACCCACACGTTCAAGCCCGAGGAGGTCGAGGACGAGAGCCGCGGCGGCTGGTACGTGCGACAGCTGACCGGGGCGGCGAACATCGAGGGAAGCGCGCTCTTCCACGTCGCCAGCGGCAACCTCGGCTACCAGGTCGAGCACCACCTCTTCCCGGACCTGCCGAGCACCCGCTACGCGGAGATCGCCCCGCAGGTGAAGCAGGTCTGCGAACGCTACGGCCTCCCCTACAACAGCGGTCCCTTCGGGCAGCAGCTCGGGATGGTGCAGCGGACGATCCTGCGGCTCGCCTTCCCCGGCGGCGCGCCGCGCCCCAAGCCAGGGCCGTACCGGCGGGAGGACCACCCCGCTCTGTGAGTAGAGTCACAGGAGCAACTATTTCGTTCGCGAAATAGTTGTGATTGTGCAAGTATTATTCGCGTGCAAGCGAGTCAGCTCGAGGCGATCATCGAGAAGGTCGACGTCCCAGAGGTCAGCGAGGGCGCGCAGGAGACCGCGGCGCGGATAAGCGCCCTCCTGCGCCACCTCTTTCTCTACGACCGCGGCAACCTGTTGCGGGTGATCGAGGAGAGCGGCCTCTCGATGACCCAGTCCAAGGCCCTGCTGGAGCTGGGCGGGCTGGGCGAGGCGACCGAGGCGCGCCAGGTCGGCGATCTGGCCGAGGCGCTCGGCGTCTCGGTTCCCTCGATGAGCAGGGCCGTCGACGGCCTGGTCAAGAAGCGGCTCGCCACCAGGGTCGAGGACCCCGAGGACCGGCGGGTGCGACGGATCGCGATCACCGCCAGGGGCAAGAAGCTCGTCGACACCCTGATGGTCGTTCGCCAGGCGGGGATGGAGACGTTCGCCGCGAGCCTCACCGCCGCGCAGCGGCGCAAGCTCGACGCCGCGGTCGACTCGCTGATGGACCGCCAGGACATCGCCGACGCCTACGAGCACCTGAAGGAGGTCGGTCCAGCTTGACCCGTTACCGCCACCTGATCACCGAGGACAACCGCAAGTGGTGGACGCTCGGGGCGATGTGCTTCGCGCTGTTCATGATCATGCTCGACAACACGGTCGTGAACGTCGCCCTGCCCTCGATCCAGCGCGACCTCGGCGCCTCGATCTCCGGCCTGGAGTGGACGATCAACGGCTACACGCTCTCCTTCGCCGTGCTGCTGGCGACCGGCGGGCGGCTCGGCGACATCTTCGGCCGCCGCCGCATGTTCCTCTTCGGCGTCGTCATCTTCGCCCTCTCCTCGGCGACCGCCGGGTTCGCCGCCAACTCCACCGACCTCGTCGTCAGCCGCGTCGTCCAGGGCGTCGGCGCGGCGTTGATGATGCCGGCGACGCTCTCGATCATCACCGACGCCTTCCCGCCCGCCGAGCGCGGCAAGGCGATGGGCATGTGGGCGGGCGTCTCGGCCCTGGCCCTGGCGGTCGGCCCGGTCGTCGGCGGCCTGCTCACCGAGCACGTCAGCTGGCGGGCGATCTTCTACCTCAACATCCCGGTCGCGATCGGCGCCGTCACCGCCTCGCTCTTCGCGGTGCGGGAGTCGCGCGACAACACGGTCGGCCGCCAGGTCGACTTCGCCGGCGTCGCGGTGCTGACCGCGTCCCTCACCGCGCTGATCCTGGCCCTGGTCGAGGGCAACGAATGGGGCTGGGGGTCGACCGAGATCGTCGCCCTGCTGGTCGGCGCCGCCGTCGGCCTGGCCGCGTTCGCCGCGGTCGAGCTGCGGGTCAAGGTGCCGATGGTCGAGTTCCGCTTCTTCTCCAACCGCAACTTCCTCGGCGCGGTCGTCGTCGCCTCGATCGTCTCCTTCTCGATGCTCGGCGTCTTCTTCTTCCTCGCCCTCTACATGCAGGACATCCTCCGCTACTCGCCGCTGGAGGCGGGGGTCAGGTTCCTGCCCTCGACCCTGATGATCGTCGGCCTGGCGCCGGTCGCGGGCCGCCTCGCGGACCGCTTCGGGCCGCGCTGGCTGATCGCCGCCGGCCTCGTCGTCATCGCCAGCTCGCTCTACAGCTTCAGCGGCATCGCGGTCGACTCCAGCTACCTCGACCTGCTGCCCGGTTTCATGCTGCTCGGGATCGGGATCGCGCTGACGATGTCGCCGATGACCAGCGCCGCGATGAACGCGGTCCCGGTCGAGAAGGCGGGCATCGCCTCCGGCGTGCTCTCGATGTTCCGCATGGTCGGCGGCAGCCTCGGCGTCGCGGTCACCGGCGCGATCTTCCAGGGCGCGGTTGGGGCCAACTTCGCCGACGCCAGCCCGCAGGAATTCGTCGATGCCCTCGGTCACGCGATGAGCGTCTGCGCGGTTGTGGCTCTTGCCGGAGCCGTGATCGGCGCCTCGGCGATCCGCGCCAGGCGCGATCCACTCAGCCCCGAGGCCGTCGAGGCCGCGGTCAACCCGGGTGGCGAGGGGCTGGCAGCGCTGGCCACGAGTCCGGAGCCTCAAGATCCAGCGGTGGCAGGGTCTCGACCCTGACGCCCGCGACGGCTTCGATCGTGTCGCGGTTGGATTCCTCGACGGAGGTCGGGGCCTCCGGCCAGGGCGTGAGGACGACCGTCTCGACATGCAGGTCCGCAGCGCGTGCCGCCTCGATCGTCAGCAGGGTGTGGTTGATCGTGCCCGAGGCCAGGGGAGGCGGCGATGACAAGGGGAAGGCCCAGGTCGACGGCGAGGTCGCGAACGAAGTAGTCAGCCGCGGAGCGGCACGAGCAGGCCACCGACCCCCTCGCAGACGAGCACCTCGGCATTCGCCGCCGCGGCACGGGCCACGGCGCGCAGCCGCTCGGGGTCGATCTCCTCGCCGGCGAGCGCCGCGGCGAGATGCGGCGAGGCCGGCGGCCCGTACCGGTACGGCGCGATCTCCTCATCATCCTGCCCCGACCCAGCCGCGGTCCGCAGCAGATGATGGTCCGGCCATCGGCCGATGGGCCGAAATGTCAACTGATGGTTGACATTTCGGCCCATCGGCCGCGGAAGTCGGGAATCGTCTAGGCCGGTTACGGCGGGCTTGAAGACGGTGACCTTCTTGCCCTCGGCGGCGAGGGTGCGGGCGATGACCGCGGCGACCACGGTCTTGCCGACCTCGGTGCCGGTGCCGGTGACGAAGACGCCGTTCAAGGCTCAGGCGGCCATGGCCGCGCGAGGCGCCCGGGCCTGGGTCGGCGATGATCCCCAGCTCGCGGGCGCCCTCGCCGACCAGCTTGGCGGCGCGTTCCAGCTCACCGGTGCGGTGGGTCGCCATCACCGTGAAGCGCAGCCTCGACCTGCCCTCGGGCACCGTCGGCGGGCGGATCCCCTGGGCGAAGACGCCGCGCTCCAGCACCCGCTCGCAGAGATCCATCGTGCGGCGCGGCGTCGCCGACCTCGACCGGGACGATCTGGGTCGAGGAGTCGCCGACCGCGAGCCCCTCGGCGGCCAGCGCGGTGCGCAGGGTCGCCGCGTTCCGAGCGAGGCGCTCGACCCGGTGCGGGTGCGACTCGAGCAGCTCCAGCGCCGCCAGGCTCGCGGCGACCGACGGCGGCGGGGGCGCGGTCGAGAAGACGAAGGAGCGCGCCGTGTTGAGCAGGTACTCGGTCAGCTCGCGGTTGGCGCAGACGTAGGCGCCGTAGGAGCCGAGCGCCTTGCCGAGCGTCCCAACCACCACGTCAACCTCGCCGCTGAGCCCCGCGGCCGCGACCGAGCCGCGCCCACCCGGACCGACGGCACCGGTGGCGTGGGCCTCGTCGACCATCAGCCGGCAGCCGTGGTCCCGGGCCAGCGGCGCCAGCTCCTCCAGCGGTGCCAGGTCGCCGTCCATCGAGAAGACGCCGTCGGTGACGATCAGCGCGGCGCGCCCCCCGGCCTCGCGCAGTCCCCAGGCGAGGTGCTCGACGTCGCCGTGGCGGTAGACGAAGGTCTCGGCCCGGGAGAGGCGGCAGCCGTCGATGATGCTGGCGTGGTTGAGCTCGTCGGAGAAGATCACCTCTCCACGGTCGGCCAGGGCCGCGATCGTGCCGGTGTTGGCCAGGTAGCCGGAGCCGAAGAGCAGCGCCGACTCGTATCCCTTGAACGCGGCCAGGCGCTCCTCCAGCTGTCGGTGGGGCTGCATGTTGCCCGAGATCAGCCGCGATGCCCCGGCGCCAGTGCCCCAGCGCATCGCCGCCTCTGCCGCCGCTCCCCGCACGCGCGGGTGATCGGCCAGGCCGAGGTAGTTGTTCGAGCAGAGCAGCAGCACCGGCCGCCCGTCGAGCGTCACCCGCGGCCCCTGCGGCCCGCCGATCAGGCGCAGGCGCCGGTGGAGCCCGCGGTCGCGGAGCTCCTCCAGCCGGTCTGCGATGTCGGTCATGCGCGCGGGCTGGCGGCGCCGGGTACGGCGGGGGCTTCTTGGTCTTCTTGATCACCCGCAGCTGGGTCGAGGGGTCCCAGAAGTTGGCCTCGTCCTGGTGGTCGATCAGCTCGTCGATCGGCGTCGCCGGGGCCTCGCCGTCGAGCCAGCCGTCGCGGTTGTCGGGACGCGGGTTGGCGCCGTTGTCGGGCTGGCGGGCCACGTTCAGGCCGAGCTCCTCGAACATCGCCCGGTCGTCCTCGGGCTCGGCGCCGAGCGTGGTCAGGAAGTTGCCCATCATCACGCCGTTCAGCCCCGCCTTCACCGCCAGCGGCTGCAGGTCGCCGAGGTTCTCGACCCGGCCGCCGCAGAGGCGGAAGAGGGCGCCGGGGATGATCAGGCGGAAGATCGCGACCCACTTGACCACCTCCCAGGCGTCCATCAGCGGGCGGTCGCCGAACTTGGTGCCGTCGCGCGGGTTGAGCAGGTTGATCGGCACCGAGGTCGGGTCGATCTCGGTCAGCTCGAAGGCCATCTCGACCCGCTGGCGTGGCGTCTCGCCGAGGTTGAGGATGCCGCCGACGCAGGTCTCCAGGCCCGCCTCCTTGATCGCGTCGATCGTGCGCAGGCGGCCCTCGTAGCGGACCGTGCTCGAGACCTCCGGGTAGTAGGAGCGCGAGGACTCGACGTTGTGGTGGACGCGCTGGACCCCCGCCTCGCGCAGTTTCTTCGCCCGCTCGGCCGACATGTG
The DNA here is from genome assembly GCA_963812905.1 of uncultured Solirubrobacterales bacterium. Lineage (GTDB taxonomy): Bacteria > Actinomycetota > Thermoleophilia > Solirubrobacterales > 70-9 > VRUE01. Next base: position 993,237 of record CAWEWY010000003.1, on the reverse strand, counting down.
GCCGATCGAGGCGCAGCGCTTCAGGTTGGTCTGCTCGGCGACCAGCTTCGTCCCCTCGAGGATTTTCTCGAAGTCGCGCTTGGAGAGGCCCTGGCCCTGGGTGACCATGCAGAAGCGGTGCGCGCCCGCGGCCTCGGCCGCCTTCGCGTGCTCGAGGATCTGCTCGGGCTCCATCATCGCGTGCATCGGCGTGTCTGCCTCGGCGTAGCGCGACTGGGCGCAGAAGCCGCAGTCCTCGGCGCAGCCGCCGGACTTGGCGTTGACCAGCGAGCACATGTCGGTCGAGTCGCCGAAGTTCTCGCGGCGCACCTTCCAGGCGCGCTCGACGAGGCCGCCGATCTCCTGGTGATCGGTCAGCTTGCCCAGCGCCAGCGCTTCCTCGAAGGAGATCAGGGAGGCCATTCGAGCGCAAGGCTAGGCGCCGGCCCGGACGGCTGGGAAGGCCTCCGGGGGCGACGGGCGCGGCCCGCGGTCAGATGGGTTCGCCCACGCCGGAGCGGGCTTCGACGGCCGCCCCGCCCTCGCCGTCTCCGAATATCCGCACCGAGTCGCGCCCGGCGTCCTTGGCTTCGTACATCGCCGCGTCCGCTCTCCCCAGCACCGTTTCGCAGCTGAGCCGCTGGCCGGCCCCGAAGGGGGCGATGCCGATGCTGGCGGTGATCGGCGGGACGTCCCTCTCGGCGTGCATGCGCTCGCGGATCGCCGTCGCGATCTCGGCCGCCACGTCCTGCGCCTCGTCGAGGTCGCAGCGGGGGAGCACGATCGCGAACTCGTCGCCGCCGAGCCGGGCCAGCACGTCGGTCTCGCGGGTACGGCCACGCAGCACCGTTGCGATCTCGGTGATCACGCGATCTCCGGCCGGGTGGCCCAGCGTGTCGTTGACCTGCTTGAAGTGGTCGAGGTCGAGCATCAGCAGCGCACCGGCCACTTCGTAGCGGTGGCTGCGGGCAAGCTCGGCGCGCAGGTCCTCCTCGAAGCGGCGGCGGTTCTTCAGCCCGGTAAGCGAGTCCTGGCTGGCCTGGCGCTTCAGCTCCCCCATGCGCTCGCTGCGGCCCCAGATCAGGACCAGCGCCGCCAGCAGCGCCGCCACCGAGAGGCCGACCAGGACGATCATCACCGCCAGGTCGACCCCGGGCCGGCCCGGGTCGCGGACGACGAGCAGCCAGGCGCGATCGGCGATCCTGAGCGGCGCTGTCGCGGTTTCGTCGCGCGGCAGGGCGGGACCGGAGACCCGCTGTCCCCGCTCGACGAGCGATGCTTCGACCCCGTCGGGAAGGGCGGCCGTCGCCGCGTGCGTCAGCTCGGGGACGTGGAAGGCGCCCGCGGCGAAGCCGATCAGGGCCGTGCGACGCTCGGCCGCGGTCCGGGTCGGGGCGCCGTCGCGGTAGACCGGGCGGAACACGTTGATCCCGGTGCCGCCGACCGGGAGGCGCATGATCGGCGTCGTCGCGGGCCTGCCCGTGTTCCGCGCCCGCAGCAGGTAGGCGCCCCGGAGCGCGTCGGATCCGACGTCGTAGCCGAGCGGCGGCTGCACGGTCAGGCCCGAGGCGGCGATGAACGTCAACGGGTAGTAGTGGGGGCGGTTGCCGGCCCTGCGCAGCTCGCCCAGCGGGCCGCGTTCGAGGATCGGGAAGCCGTGGCTGCGCTCGAAGCGGGCCCGCGCCGCGCGGGGCACCGACCCGACGAAGGCGGTCGCGGTCAACGCCCCCGGCTTGAGCAGGGAGTCGGCGATGACGTCGAACTCGTGCTGGTTGAAACGCCCCTCCGCCCGGTAGAAGGCCGCGGCGCTGGCCAGCTGCCCGATCGAGAGTGCCGCCAGCGCTTCGGCCTGGTGGGCGGCGCGAACCGCCTCGCCCCGCTGTGTCCTGTCGAAGCTGTCGCGTTCACGCGCGTGGACGACCAGCGCCAGGGCGATCGACCCGATCGCGATCGCGGCGACGAGCCCGAATCCAAACCAGAAGCGAAGGCGCATCGTGCTGTTGTCGGCCGCTGTCGGGCCGACCTCAATCGGCGGGTGCGTTTGCAAGCGACTCCCAGAGGTAGAGGGAGGCGAGGCTGCGGTGCGGCCGCCAGGGCTCGCCGATCTCCAGCACCCGCGCCGGCGCCGGCATCTCGTCCAGGCCGTACTCGACCTGCACCGCCTTGCGGATGCCGAGGTCGCCGCCGGAGAGCACGTCGGGCCGTTCCAGGTGGAAGAGCAGGAACATCTCCGCGGTCCAGGCCCCGAGGCCGCGCACGGCGACGATCTCCTCGATCGCCTCCTCGTCGGAGAGATCGTCGAGGCGGTCGAGCTCCAGCTCCCCCGCCGAGCACGTGCGCGGCGAGGTCGCGGACGTACTCGACCTTGCGCCCGGAGAGACCGGCGGCGCGGAGGGCGGCTTCATCGGCTTCGAGCAGCTGCTCCGGCGAGGGCGTGCTGCCCTCGAAGAGGTCGAGGATGCGGCCGTAGATCGTCCGCGCCGCCTTGGTCGAGAGCTGCTGGCCGACGATCGCCCGCAGCAGTGCCCCGTAGGCGTCGGCCGGTCGCTCCTCGCTGCGCCGCTGCAGCCGCGTCTCCAGGTCGATCTCGCCGAGGCGCTCGATCAGCGCCGCCATCGTCGGGTCGGCGGCGGCGAGCTGCTTGGCAGCCGAGCTCAACGTCCCCGCCACTCGGGCTTGCGTTTCTCGGCGAAGGCCCGGATGCCCTCGCGCAGGTCCTCGGAGGCAAAGCAGGACTCGCGCAGGGCGATCAGCCCGGCCTCCTTCTGCTCGCTCAGGATCGGCGAGGCGCTGAGCAGGTCGATCGCGCTCTTGTTCCCCCGCATCGAGAGCGGCGCGTTGGCAGCGATCTCGGCCGCCAGCTCGACCGCGGCCTGCTCGAGCCGCGCGGCGTCGACGACTTCGTGGACGAGGCCGATCTCCTCGGCGCGGGCGGCCTCGAAGTTGCGGCCGGTGAGGAAGAGCTCCTTGGTGCGCGCCAGGCCGACCGTGTCGAGGAACTTGCGCAGGCCGGTGTGGCCGTAGACGAGACCGAGCTTGACCGGCGGCATCCCCAGCTTCGCGCCCGGTGGCGCAGATCCGCAGGTCGCAGGTGATTGCCAGCTCCAGGCCGCCGCCGATGCAGTGGCCGTTGATCGCCGCGACCGTCGGCCAGGGATAGGCGGCGATCGCCTCCATCGCGGCGTGGAAGGGGTGGGCGACGAGCGCCTCCGCGTCGCGCTCGAAGGTCTCGTAGGGGATCGAGGCGATGTCGTAGCCGGCCGAGAAGACAGGCGGCGCGCCGGTGATCAGCACGCAGCGGGTCTCGATCCCGCGATCGAGGCGCGGCAGCGTCTCGGCGAGCGCGTCGAGGATCTCGTGGTCGAGCGCGTTGCGGCGCTCGGGGTTGGAGATGCGCAGGCGGACGACCGCCTCGGCGGGCGAGTCGAGGACGAGCTTGCCGCCCGCGAGACGCTCTTCCATCGGCGCCTACTCCAGCACGACGAGGACGTCGCCTTCGCTGACGGCTTGGCCCTCCTCGCAGCGGATCTCCTTGACGGTGCCGTCGTCTTCGGCCTCGACCGGGATCTCCATCTTCATCGACTCGAGGATGACGACCGTGTCGCCGTCCTCGACCGTGTCCCCGACCGCGACCTCGATTTTCCAAACGTTCCCGGTGATGTGCGCCTCGATCTCCATGGCGCGGGACAATATCCATTGCTCCGGTGCGCTTTATCCCCCTATGGAGGGGGAAAGGCGCACCGGAAGGCAGAATGTCCGGTCGTGGCCCCGAACCGAACGGACGCTTTGGCCGTGATCGTCGCCGCCCGCAACGAGGCGGATCGGATCGGCGAGACGGTCGTCGCGCTGCGGGACGCCTTCCCCGGGGCGGCGATCTGGGTGGCCGACGACGCCTCCACCGACGGCACCGCCGAGGTGGCGATGGCGGCCGGGGCGCAGGTGGTCAGTCGGGGGCGCCCGCACGGCAAGGGGGCGAACGTGACAGCGGCGGCGGAGGCGGCGTTGGGCGAGGGAGACGCGCCGGGGCTGATCCTGCTCTGCGACGGGGACCTCGGCGGCTCGGCCGCACGACTTGCCCCGCTCGTCGCCGCGGTCGAGGAGGGGGAGTGCGACCTGGCCGTGGCGGCCTTCGGCCACCGCGCCGGCGGCGGCTTCGGCCTGGCGCTGGGCTTCGCCCGCTGGGCGATCCGGCGCCTCTGCGACTTCGAGGCCGGGGCGCCGATCTCCGGCCAGCGTGCGATGCGCGCGGAGGCCCTGCGCGCCACGCTCCCCTTCGCCCGTGGCTTCGGCATGGAGATCGGGATGACGGTCGATGCGGTGCGCGCCGGCTGCCGCGTCGGTGAACTCGAGCTCGATCTCACCCACCGCCACACCGGTCGCACTCCCTCCGGTTTCGTCCACCGGGGCCGCCAGCTGCTCGACTTCATCCGGGTGTACCGGGCTCGAAGCCGGCTTCCGCGGTGACTCAGGGAACCAGCACCAATTAAAACTATTGGGTTAGTCTCATCCCGAGATGGACACGGCAAGGCAGGTCCTGCGTTTCAGCATCCCCGGCTCGGTCACACTCCTGATCGGGACCGCCTACCTGATCCTGGGTCGCCTGTTTCAGGGCGATTCGTGGGCGGGCATCGAATCCGCAGTGGCGGGGAACGTCTCCGCCGCGGTGGTGATCTTCGCCGTGATCCCGCTCGGGTTCCTGATCTACCAGGTGTACTACTCGTCCTACCGCGCCTTTGTCTGGCCCTGGCCCTGGCGCTGGTCAAGGGGCGACCCCTGGGTGCGGATCGACCGGGGCGCGCAGGTCTTGAAAGACCTTCCTAAGAAACAGCTGAAAATGATCGAAGCCGCTTTTGAGGTCAAGCTGGCAGTGCACGAACCGGTGCTCTACAAGGTGCTGAACCCGATCGGGCTGCTTGCCCACGCCTACGTGCTCAAGCACGAATACAACGAAGAAGCGGAAATGGATGGCGAAACGTCCTATAGCCGGTACCAGACTCGCTGGCAGATGCACTGGAACGTGGTCAGGGCGCTGGTGGATATCAGCGTGGATGGCGACTCCGGTGGTGCGATCAGGTCCGAGTACACGATCCTCTCCGATCTCTACCACGCGATCGGCGCCTGCCGCACGGGTGTGCTGCTCGCCGGGTTCACCTCGATTTTCGCCAGCCTCGGCTACGTGATCGCGGGCGGCAGCGGCTGGGGGTTTCTCTGGAGTTTCCTGAGCACGATTGTGCTCGGGAATATCTTTTTCTTCGTCCTCCACCGCGCCCGCGGCAACACCTGGGCATCGGCGCAGGCGGGGCTGACGATGGGCCTCACGGGTCTCTTCAATCGGCGGCCTGACCTGCTTGAAGTCGGAGGCCGTCACAGTGTGAGTTGCTGCAAGCAGCCGTAACTGGATGGACGACGCGGCCAGACAGGTACTGCGCTTCAGCACTCCCGGCGCGGTCACCTTCCTGGCCGCAACCTCCTTCCTGATGCTGGGACGGCTGCTGCAGGGCGACTCGTGGGACGGCGTTGCCTCGGCGGTGTGGAACCCCGTCTTCGTAGGGCTGGCAGCCTTCGTCGCGTTCCCGCTTGGGTTTGTCGTCTTTCACATCCACGGTTCCTCCTTCAGCCCATTTGTCTGGCCCTGGCCCACGCGTCTTTCCTGGGTGAGGATCGACCGGGGCGCCCAGGTGCTGGTGCGATTGCCGCTGGAGCAACGGGAGCGGATAGAAGCCTTTTTCGAAGTGGAGCTGGACCTGCGCCCGAGCGTGGAGCGGAGATCGGGTTCATGGATCGGGAAGCTCGTCCCTGTCTACGACCTCCTGCCTGAGTACGTCGAGCGGCTGGAGACGCCGCCCCAGGCTGCTTACCGTCAGCGCTGGCGGCAGAATTCGGACGTACTGAACGAGCTGGTCGAGATCAGTCAGACCAACGGCGAGAAGGTCCGGATCATGGATTCGTTCGATCGGTGCGAAGCACTTGGCGCATGCCGGATAGGCACGCAGGTCGCGTGGCTCGTCTCGGCTCTCGCCTGCGTCGCCTACGTCTTCGCCGGGGGCCGTATCTGGGGCAGCCTCGTGGCCCTGCTGGCGACCGGGCTATGCGCCGTTCTCCTCGTCCTTGTCTTTCACTATGCCCGTGGGAGGACCTGGGAGTCGGGGCATGCCGTGATAGCACTGCACCTGAGGGGCCTATTGAAGCGGCGACCCGACCTGCTCGGGCCGTCTGGCTCCGCCTGAGAGTCCTGGGGACGCTAGTCGCGCTTCGCGTAGTTGCCGATCTCGCCGAAGTCGATCATCACGCAGGCCTCCGGGCCCGTGACCTCGGCATCGTGGCCGGGCGGGATCGCGACGACGTCGCCGGCCCTGGCCTCGATCTCAGAGCCGTCGTCCATGTATATGCGCATGCTGCCGGAGAGGACGTAGGCGAAATGAGCGACCTGGCAGGAGTCGGTGCCGGCGATCGGCTTGACGTTCTCCGACCACTTCCAGCCCGCCTCGAACGTGCCTTCGGCAACCGCGTGGCCGGCCAGTTGCACGACTTTCGCCTGGCCCTTTCCTTCGAACGGGCGCGTCTCGTCGGGCGAATCGAACCGCTTTACCTCTGCTCCCATTTTGGGCTCCTTCGGTTTGAGTTGAGCCCTGCCTGACATTGACCGTACACCCGCGGTCGAAAAGCTGCCTATGCGGTGGCTTCGGCGCGCTCGATCGATCCGGCGAGGGAGAGCAGCGTCGCCTCGTCGCTTTCCCGCCCGAGCAGTTGGGCGCCGATCGGCAGGCCGTCGGCGGTGAGGCCGGCGGGGACGCTGATCCCGGGCCAGCCGACCACGTTCCAGGCAAAGGCGAAGGGACAGGTGGCGCCCGCGGTGGTGCTGGTCGTCCAGTAGCCGCGGCCCTCGAGGGCGCCGACGCGCGGGGGCGGTTTCGCCGTGGTCGGGGTGAGGACGACCTCGCAGCGCTCGAATATGCGGCCGACCCGGCGCCGCAGGCCGGGCTCGGCGGCGCGCGAGAGGCGCTGCGGTGCGCCGCGCAGGGCCCTGCCGAGGCTGGCGTGGACGCGGGTGCGCGGCTCCAGGGAGGAGCGGTCTTCGCCATGGGCGTCGAGCCAGTCCGCGACCCCGGCCATGCCGCGCGGGACGATCGCCGGGCCGACCATGCCGTAGTCGGGGTCGGCGGGGAAGACGTCGTGGCCGAGCTCGGTGAGCCGCTCGGCAAAGGAATCGATCGCGGCCCGGTGCTCGGCATCGACCTTGTCGGGGACGCCGAGGGGGGTGGCGAAGGAGAGGGCGATGCGCAGCCGGCCCGGGTCCCGAGCCGCAGCGTCGGCGAAGGGCTCGCTCGGGGGCTGCGGCCGGTGCAGGTCGGCGGGGACGTTGCCGTGGACGGCGTCGAGCAGCAGGGCAGCGTCGCCGACGCTGCGGGCCAGCGGGCCGTAGCAGCTGAGCCCGTTGAAGGCCTCGGCGTCGGGCCAGGTGGAGACGCGCCCGCGCTGTGGCTTCAATCCGATCAGCCCGGTCCAGGCGGCGGGAATGCGGATAGAGCCGGCGCCGTCGGAGCCGATTGCGGCGGGGACGACTCCCGCCGCCACGGCGGCCGCGGCGCCGCCGCTGGAGCCGCCGGGCGTGTGGTCGGTGTTCCACGGGTTGCGGGTGACGCCGTGCAGGGGCGTCTCGGTGAAGTGCCACTGGCCGACCTCGGGCGCGTGGGTCTTGCCGATCACGATCGCGCCCGCCTCGCGCAGGCGTCGCACGGCCTCGGCGTCGTGCGCAGCAGGCCGGCCACCGCCGCAGCCGAACGGGGTCGTGTGGCCGGAGAGGTCGATGTCGTCCTTGATCGCCACCGGCACCCCGAGCAGGGGGCCGTCGTCGCCGGCGGCGAGCCGGCGGTCGGCCTCCTCGGCTTCGCCCAGCGCTTCCTCCTCGCGGATGACCCGGAAGGCGTTCAGGGTCTGCTGCGCCGCCCGTGCCCGCTCCAGCGCCGCGGCCACCAGCTCGACGGCGGAGACCTCCCCGGCCCGGGCCAGCCGCGCCTGCTCCGCCAGCCCGGCTGTCGTCTGTTCGGCTACCGCGCTCACTCGCGGTAGTCTGGCGCCCCTTGGCTCCCGATGCGTTCCGCAACCGCCGATGATCGCTCGCGGTGAGGCGTCGTGATCCTCGCCATCGACCAGGGGACGACCGGGACCACCTGCCTGGTCTTCGACGAAGAGGGTCGGATCGCCGGCCGCGCCTACTCGGAGTTCGAGCAGCACTTCCCGCGACCGGGATGGGTCGAGCACGACGCGGCAGAAATCTGGGACGTCACCCGCCGCGTCGCCGTAGGGGCGATCGCCGACGCTGGCATCCAGGGCGCGGACCTGGCCGGGATCGGGATTGCCAACCAGCGCGAGACGGTCTTGGCCTGGGACCCGGCGACCGGAGAGCCGCTGCACAGGGCGCTGGTCTGGCAGGACCGGCGCACGGCGGAGCGCTGCGACGAGCTCCGCGCCGCCGGGCACGAGCCGCTGGTGCGCGAGCGCACCGGGCTCGTCCTCGACCCCTACTTCTCCGCCACCAAGATCGAGTGGCTGCTGCGCAACGTCGAGGGCGCCGAGCGGGCAGCCTTTGGCACGATCGACTCCTGGCTCCTCTTCAAGCTGACCGGTCGCCACGCGACCGACCACACCAACGCCTCGCGGACGATGCTCTTCGACATCCGCCGCCTCGCCTGGGACGAGGAGCTCTGTGCCCTGTTCGGCGTCGACCCGGCACAGCTGCCCGAGCCGCTGCCTTCGGCCCACGTCTACGGCACGACCTCCGAGTTCGGCGGCGAGGTGCCGGTGGCGGGCATCGCCGGCGATCAGCAGGCGGCCCTCTTCGGCCAGGCCTGCCACGCGGCGGGCACAGCAAAGAACACCTACGGCACCGGCAGCTTCGTCCTCCTCAACACCGGGCCCGAGGCACCCGAGCCGGTAGAAGGCCTCCTATCAACCCTGGCCTGCACCCTCGATCCCTCCGATGTGGGCCGACGGGCCGAAATGTCAACTCAGGCTCCACATTTCGGCCCGTCGGCGGGGGTTTCGTATGCGCTGGAGGCTTCGATCTTCGTTACGGGGGCCGCGGTGCAGTGGTTGCGGGACGGGCTCGGGGTTATCGAGCGGGCGGAGGAGACGGAGGCTCTGGCGGCCTCGCTTGACTCCAATGACGGCGTCTACTTCGTCCCGGCGCTGACCGGACTCGGGTCGCCGCACTGGGACCCTTACGCACGTGGCACGATCGTCGGCCTGACTCGCGGCAGCGGCAGGGCCCATCTGGCGCGGGCGGCGCTGGAGGCGATCGCCTACCAGACGGTCGACGCGGTGCGGGCGCAGGAGGCGGCGTCGGGCGAGCGTCTCGCGGTGCTGAAGGCCGACGGCGGCGCCGTGGCCAACCGCTGGCTGATGCAGTTCCAGGCTGACGTGCTCGGCGCCGAGGTGGTCGTGCCCGAGGTGGCCGAGACGACTGCGCTGGGGGCCGCCCACCTGGCCGGGATCGCGACCGGGCGCTGGACGCTGGAGCAGGTGGGGGAGATGTGGCGCGAGGCGGCGCGTTACGAGCCGGCGATGGGCGCCGAGGAGCGCGAGTCGCTGCTCGCCGGCTGGCAGCGGGCGCTGGAGCGGGCGAAGGGCTGGGCGGCGCCGGAGGGCGACGGGCTCTCCACGTAACCGCCGGCGCCGGTGGTATATCGCGTAGCGACGGCCGTGCACCTATGTCCGACATGAAGCCACAGATCTACAGGGACGAACGTCCCGCCGAGTACTTCGACCAGTTCCACGCGGCTGCGCGAAAGGGAGTCGGCTGGACCTATCCCCTCGTCCGCCTGATCGTCTCGCTGCCGACGCTGCTGATCTACCGGGTGCGGGCGATCGGGGTCGAGAACGTGCCCAAGTCGGGTCCGCTGATCCTCGCTCCCAATCACTTCAGCCAGATGGACCACTTCTTCATCGGCCTCCACCTGCGGCGACAGGTGCGTTTCATGGCGAAGTCACAGATGTTCGGCCCGCCCGTCCTCACCTACATCTACAAGCACGGGGGCGTCTTCCCGGTTCGCCGCGGCCATGGCGACGAAGAGTCGATGAAGACCGCCCTGACGATCCTCGGCCAGGGCGGGATGCTGCTGGTCTACGCCGAGGGCGGGCGCTCGCGCAGCGGCGAGTTGGGCGAGGTCAAGCCCGGCATCGGCCGGATCGCGCTCGAATCCGGCGCGCCCGTCGTCCCGGTTGCGATTCAGGGCTCCGAGGGGGTGCGGCGCTGGAAGCGCTTCCGCTTCCCCAAGGTGACCGTCCAGTTCGGCGAGCCGATCGAGCTCCCTGCCGAGGAGGCGCCGAGTCGCGAGCGCCAGCTCGAGGTGGCCGAGAAGATCTTCGCTACCGTGCGAGAGATGTACGGGGCGCTGGTTACTCGTAACGAGCGCTGAGCCCGGCGTAGAACTCGGGATCGTGTCCCGGGGTGACGACCGCGTCGGGGAACTCGCGCCTGAACAGCTTCAGCTCCTGCAGCGAGCGGCGGTAGTTGTGGGCGTCGAAGGGGCGCGGCGCCAGCGGCGCGGTGCCCTCGAGCTGCCCCTGGGTGTAGGTGGCGTCGCCGCCGATCACGAAGTCGCGCTCGGCGAGGTGGGCGATCACCGACATGTGCCCGGCGCTGTGGCCGGGGGTGAAGGCGAGCCGGATCGAGCCGTCGCCGAAGAGGTCGAAGCAGCGGCCGAAGGTCGCGTAGGAGTCGATCCCGCCGCGGTCGAAGTCGACGGTCCGGTAGTCGAAGGCGTAGTCGAAGTGGGTGCGGCGGTAGCCGTTGAGCAGGGGCCGGGGGCCGGTCGCGGCGGCCTCCCACTCGGTCTCGCTGAGGACGAAGGTCGAGTTGGGGAACTCCGAGATCGCCGAGGAGTGGTCGAGGTGCAGGTGGGTCATCACCACGACCGGGATCTCGCCTGGGTCGAGGCCGCGCTCCCGCAGCTGGGCGGGGACGTCCTCTCCCGCGTTGAGGTCGGGCTTGCCGACCCTCGCCCCGAGGCCGCCGAAGTTCTCCTTGCCGTCGGTGGCGATCGAGGGGTGCAGGCCGGTGTCGACGAGGATCGCGCCGGCGCTGGGGTGGCGGAGCAGGAAGGCTGGGACGGGCACCGTCGCGGCGGGCTGTCCGGTGAGCAGGGCCCGCACCAGCTTCAGGGTCTCGAAACGGCCGCCCGGTCGCTCCATCATCGTCTGCGGCCAGGTGACCCGGCCGGCGACCATCGGTTCGACCGTGACCGTGGCCCCGGGCGTACCGCCGGCGAGAGGCTCATGCAGCGGTTTGGGCTCGACCCGCACCTTCATCGCCAGGTGACATTACCTGGGTCCGGGTCGGCTATAGGCTTGCGCGCCATGGAGCGGAGCGAGCAAGCGTGCATATCTGGTTCTTCGCGCCGCGAGCGGAGCGCGAAAATCATGGCGCCTGAAAGTTCGCGTTCGCAGATATTCAGGCCCGATCTGCTCAAGGGGCAGGTGTGCGTCGTCTCCGGCGCCGGCAGCGGTCTGGGGCGCGAGACGGCGCTCGAGCTCACCCGCCTCGGCGCTGCCGTGGTCGGTTGCGGGCGCCGCGAGGAGCCGCTGGCGGAGACCGCGGAGCTGGCGGCCGGCATGCCGGGCTCCTTCGACCCCGAGGCGCTTGACATCCGCGACGAGGAGGCTGTCGACGACTTCTTCGACCGCCTGCTCGAGCGCCACGGCCGCCTCGACGTGCTCGTCAACAACGCCGGCGGCCAGTTCCTCGCCCCGGCCGAGACGATCACGCCGAAAGGCTTCCGTACCGTGATCGAGCTGAACGTGCAGGGGACTTGGCTGATGACCCACGCGGCCGCCACCAAGGCCTTCATCCCTCAGGGCGGCGGCAAGGTGCTCAGCGTCACCCTCTCCCCCCACCACGGGATGCCGGGGATGGTGCACTCGGGCGCCGCCCGCGCCGCGGTGGAGAACATGATGCGGACCCTGGCGGTCGAGTGGGCCCGCTTCGGGATCAAGACCTGCGCTCTCGCCGCCGGGCAGTTCGCCACCGAGACCCTGCTGACCAAGTACCCGCAGGTGGTCGTCGACAACCTCGAGCGCTCGATCCCGATCGGCCGCGCCGGCCGCGCCGAGGAGATGGCCTGGCTCGTCGCCTACCTGGCCTCTCCCGCGGGCGACTTCTTCTCTGGCACGACGATCACGATCGACGGCGCCCGCGACAACTGGGCCGGCCCCTGGCCCCCGGAATCGATCGCCAGCGAGTCCGGCGACCCGGTCGCCGAGGAGCGCCGCCCGAAGGACTAGATCGCGCGAATCACGGTTGGGGGGAAATAGCCCCCAAACATGATTCGCGTCGGAATGGTTGGGCTTACTTGCGCGGCTCGAGGATGACGAGGGGGATTTCGCGGCCCTTGCTGCGGACGGCGTAGTCCTCGTAGCCGTGGTAGGCCTTGACGCAGAGCGGCCAGAGGCGCTCGCGCTGCTCGGGCGTGGCGACGCAGGCGTGGACCGCCAGCCGGTGGGAGGCCACCTGCACCGTCGTGTCCGGGTTCGCCTTGAGGTTGTGGAACCAGGCTGGGTGCTTGGGGAAGCCGCCCTTTGAGGCGACGACGACGAGGTCCTCGCCGTCCCTGATGTAGAGGAGGGGAGAGGTGCGCCTGGTGCCGCTCTTGGCCCCGACGTGGTCGAGCAGCAGCATCTTCCCCGGCACCCCCGGGATCTTGTGCCCGAGCCGCCCGCCGCTGGCGCGGTAGAGGGCGGTGTGCAGGCCCATGAAGCGACGGAGGGCAGGCCAGACCTGATCCGCCACGTCGAGGTAGCGGGGCGGGCGCCTGCCCTCTGTCGCCGTGGAGCTCAGGTGTACATCCCCCCGAGCATGCCGCCCGTGACGTTGAGGACCTGGCCGTGCACGTAGTTCGCCAGCGGCGAGGCGAGGAAGAGGACCGGGCCGGAGGCCTCCTGGGGTGTGGCCGGGCGGCCGAGCGGGATGATCGCCGAGGCCATCGCCCGCATCTGCTCCGGGATGCCGAGCTCGATCTTCTCGCCGCCCGGGGCGGTCATCTCTTCGCCCTCCTCCTTGGCGGCGGTGAGGCGGGTTTCGACGAAGCCGAAAGCGACGGCGTTGACGTTGATCTTGAACTGGCCCCACTCCTTGGCGAGGGTTTTGGTCAGGCCGACGACGGCCATCTTCGCCGCCGAGTAGTTGACCTGGCCGGCGTTGCCCATCGTGCCCGACGTGGAGGAGATGTTGATCAGCTTGCGGAAGACCTCCTTGTCTTCCCCGCGCTCGGTCTTGGCGGCCTCGCGCCAGTGGGGCGCCAGCGCCCGGGCGACGCGGAAGGGCACGACCGTGTGGATGTCGATCATCGCTTGGAACTGCTCGTCGGTCATCTTGTGGGCGACGCCGTCCCAGGTGTAGCCGGCGTTGTTGACGACGATGTCGACGGCGCCGAAGGCGTCGACCCCGGCGGCGACGAGCTTGTCGGCCGCCTCGGGCTGAGTCAGGTCGCCGGCGTGGACGGCGGTTTCGCCGTCGATCTCGCTCGCGGCCTGTTCGGCGACGTCGGCGTCGAGGTCGTTGATCAGAACCTTGGCGCCCTCGCTGGCAAACAGCTCGGCGGTCGCCCGGCCTATCCCGCGCGCCGACCCGGTGACGATCGCCGCTTTCCCATCAAGAAGTCCCATCAGTCTGCTTTCTCCTTCTCCATTCGTGAAAGTCGGCCCGGGAGGCTATATGGAAAGGGCGCTGGCTGATTGGCCAGTCAGGGGGGCGCGGGGTCAGTTCAGCCTGACGCCGCCGTCCTCGGTGATCGTCCAGTGGGGGTTGTGGGCGACCTCCCAGGGGTGACCGTCGGGGTCGAGGAAGACGGCGCTGTAGCCGCCCCAGAAGGTCTCCGCCGGCTCGCGGCCGATCGTCGCGCCCGCGCGGCGCGGGCCTCCTCGATTACGGTGTCAACCTCGTCCGGTGAGCCGAGGTTGAGCGCCAGGGCAGCGCCGCCCCAGCCGCCGGTGTCTTTGACGCAACTGTCCTCCGCCAGCCTGGTGCGGTCCCAGAGCGCGACGATCATGCCCCCGGCCTGGAAGAAGACGACGTCGTCGCCGGGCGCGGCGCCGGTCCGCCAGCCCAGCCTCTCGTAGAAGCCGCGCGCCAGCCCGAGATCGCTCACCCCGAGGGTGATCAGGCTGACGCGCTGCTTCACGGTTGACTCAGCTTGCGGCTCCGGGGGGCGGCGGATCCGCCGCGGGCGGCTCGGGCGCCGGGGGATCGGGCGGCAGCGGGGGCGGCATCTGGTCCGAGGGCGCCGGCGGGGCCGGCTGGCCCTCCAGCGCGTCGGCCTCGGCCTGCCAGAGGTTGTTGAGCGAGACCTGGATGTAGGCCCACAGGGCGGGCGAGATGAGCAGGAAGAGGATGATCGCGATCCAGCCGTTGAGCGGCTCCTGGCCGCCCAGGCGGGAGGCGCCCATCACGCGCTTGGTCCCGCGCCAGTAGGTGACCAGCGCTGGGACGATGATGATCCCACCTGGGAAGAGCGCCAGCACCGAGTTGGTCGGGTTCTGGCCGAGGTCGTAGCCCTTGGCCTTGCCGTAGTCGCGCAGCTCGCGGTTGATCCGGTACCACCAGACGAGGTGGTAGATGCCCAGCGTGATGTACGGCAGCAGCGCCGCCGCCCAGGGACTCCTGACCTTGACGCGATCCTGACTCTGCCGGAGCTGCATTTCGTAAGCCATCTAACCCTCGTCTCTCCCCGCTCGTGGTCGGTCGTGCCGACCCTACCCCACTGTTCGGCGATCGCCTACTCCATCGACCTTTCTTCGACCACCTCGAAGACACCGTCGGCGCCGACCGATTCGACGAACTCGTCGGCCTTGGCCCGGCGCTCCTCGTACTCGCCGCTGCCTTCCTGCTGGCTCGCGCGCAGCTCCTCCAGCGTGCCGTCAAAGAATCCGAAGGTGACGACCTCGTTCTCGTCGGCAACATTGCGGATCGCGTAGAAGCGCTTCCAGCCGGCAGGCGCCTGCATGTCGTCGTCGGGGATGAACGCCTTTTTGAACTGCTCCATCGTCCCGGGCCTCAGCTTGCGGACCGTCAGTGCACAGTACATCTGGGCTCCTTTCGTTGGCCCCGCCTGCCCCCGATCCTACGCCCGCGACGGGCCCGTTGCCAGTAATCCTCCGTATCTGCTCGCGCACATGGTGCGGTTGATCACCGATGCGGATTAGAGCTGGCCGATTGAGGCCAGGTACTCGTCCAGGGGCTGGGTCTTCTGCGTGTCCTCGTAGACCTCGTATTTGCGCAGCAAGCCCCAGGCGAGGCGCCCCCAGAGCACGTAGCGGTTCTCGTATACGCGCTCGCCGGTGGGGGAGTCGAGGTGGATGTGGCCGCGGACGCAGATCGTCTGCTTCCAGGGGAAGCCCTTGAGCACGACCTCGTCGGGGTATATCTGCAGACCGGCCGCGACGAAGCGCCTCAGCCAGAGCTCATGCTCGTCCTTGCCTTCGAGTTCAGTCGCCCAGGAGCTGGTTCCCGGGAAGCGGAAGCGGATGTCCTTCGCGTCGAGCTGAAGGGTGGGCCCGATGTCTCCTTCCCGGATCTTCGCCATGTTGCGGGAGATCAACTTCTTTGCCAGCCAGGACAGCATCCGTGCCTCCTTCGGTCGCAGGGCGGGCCTGGAAAGTAGCGCGCTGCGGCTCGGGGCGGGCGGGGCTCAGGTTTCCTGGGTGCCGGCCGCGATCGCCGCGAGGTCCTTGGGTCGCAGCAGCGCGATCAGGGTGCTGCCGTCGACGATCGCCAGCCCACCCTTGCGCAGCTTCGCGTTGGCGCCGGTGAGGCGGCCGACCTCGCCGGAGAAGTCGGGCTCGTGGCCGACGAGGAGGACGCTGCCCCTGCCGGCGCCGAGGCCGAGTGAGTCGAAGGGCCCGCCGCGCAGCTCCTCGGCGACCTCGGACTCGATGCCGAGTGCGCGGCAGGCGAGCCGGGCCGTCTCGGCCGCCCGCACCTTTGGGCTGGTCAGGCAGGCGTCGATCCCGGCGCCGAGCAAGGCCAGCGCCCGCCCGGCCGCCTCCGCCTGGCGCTCGCCCTTCGAGGTCAGGCGCCGCGCCGCGTCGTTGCTGCCGCCGTCCTCGGCGTCGCCGTGTCGCAGCAGGTAGAGCACGAACTCGATCCTACGGATTCGGCCACTATCCTCAGCCGGGGTGAAGAGGGCCGTCCTGCTCGCCGTCGCGATCGCTGTTTTGGTTCCTGCCACCGCGCCCGCCTTCCAGACGCTGCGTCAAACCGCGACAGCGGCCACGGCTTCATGCTGTCGCGAAGCGTCGCCAAGCAGTTCCAGCGCCGGGCTCGACTCTCAGCAGTGCCCGAGGCGCCGCAGCCGGCTGCGGTAAGCCTGCATCGAGCGATGCCGCCAGTCCCCGTGAGTTTGTGTCCGCAGCTTGCGCACGCGCTCACGGTGGTAGGGGGAGGAGAGGCTCTCCGCATGGCCGATCACGTTGCGGAGGCGGATGTGGAAGCGGCACCGCAGGTAGCGGGTGAGCCGCAGCGACGCGTGCATCTGGGCGCGATCGCCGAGCACTTCCGCATCGCTGAACCCGGTGTGCTCGATCCCGATCGCGGTCCAGTTGAGCCCGACTGTGTGGCGGCAGCGAATCGTCAGCGGGACGAGCTGGTAGATCTGTCCCGAGCCAGATACGGCGAAATGGGCGCAGACGTTGGGCAGCTCATGCAGCTCGGGATCGGGATTGTCCGGAGCGAACGTGTTGTAGACGGCCGAGGCACTGCCCGTTTCAGCCCAGTGCTCGACGATCACCCGCGGACGCCTCAGCCTCCAGGTCCGTTCCCCGTAGTGCCGCTCCGAGTAAGCGGCCATCTGCCGCTTGCGCTTCGGCGGGAACGGGATCAGCCGCCTCACGATCCGCGGCCTAGGAATCTGCTGCACACGGGCATTGGGTGCATGTTCGGGAGGAGACGCCCCTCCGAATGCGTCACTGCCGGGATTAGTGAATGTAACCGCAAGCGCGATGGCGGCGAGCGTTCCTGCCCGCGCTCCACGGTGATTGAGAACCGTTCTGTGTTTACACAAATACATTTTAGTGTGTAGTTTTATCCTCCTAAAATGTCGGATTCGGATAGTTCTGCATCCAAGCCAGTCTCGCGTGCGGCCGCCCTTTTCGGGTTGATAGTGGCGATCATCATCGTCTCGGTGTCAGCGATCGTGTTCGCGGCTAACGAACTGAGACCTAACGGCGAATTCAGTCCGGAGATCGTCCTGCCTCTGGTTGTGATTGTCGGTGTCGTGGCGCTGCTGGCGACCCTCGCCCTCACCGCGGCGACTTTCGGACTGTTCAAGATCTCCGACAAGCACCAGGCGCTGGGACTGCCGGCGGGAAGCATCCAGGCCGTTATAGCGCTCAGCCTGATCCTCATCTTTGCCGTCGTCGCGCTCTATGCCAGCGGAGATACAGGTTCTCAGCAACTCGAATCAAAAGGATTGACGGCGGCTGAATATCAGGCGATCCCGTCCGCGCAAGTTGTGACGACCATCAGGAGAGAAGAACAAGGGGAAGTCAGATACGACGTGGTGCGCAGCGTCGAAGACACGGCCGCGAAGGACATCAATACTCAGCTTCTGACTACCGTGAGCACGCTTGTAGTGGCCGTTGCGGGCTTCTATTTCGGTTCGAAATCTGCACAAGAGGGCTCTTCGTCGGCGCTCAAAGCTGCCGCGCCCAACCGGACGCTTGAAATCACAAAACCATCATCTCCCCAGGAAGTGGATCCAAGCTCGGGGCCGCTCAAAATCACACTGCAATCCGTCCCGCCCGGTGCACAACTGAACTGGTTGCGAGAAGGTCCAGGCCGTCTATCCCGACAGGAAGACGGCACCTTCATCTACGACTTCGGGAACGCAGAGCCGGATGAAAGCGCGACGCTGCACTTCGAACAGGTTGATGACCCGAAGGCCGCCGATACCCTGGTGGTGAACTTTTCAGATCCCTCGAAGAGGGCCGAGCAAATTGACGAAGAGGCGAAGGAGGCGTAGCGGCTTACACCACGCAATTCCTCAGCTGCTACAACCCCATCAATTTGCCGAGGATCTCCTTCATGAATTCCGAGCCTGGGACGGAAGGACGCTCGGGGTCATCCGAGGGCACGGATTCCCAGCAAATCAGCCTGTTCGGGGATGAGAGCGATGGTCGGTCGTGACCGCGAGTGGACCGGCTGATGTGTCCGAATCGTGTCCAAGGGCCAAGCGTGGCGTTCAGGAGCCGGTTTCGTTTTCGGGGCAGAGGTTGTCAGGGGCTTTGATCCATTTCGCCGCCCGACAGAACGCGCGCGCCTTCTTCTTGGTCATTTTCCCTACGACTTCTGCATGGGCGGGTTCGTCGTCTTCGGGGACCCGCTCAACGGTTTGTCCGTGTTTGACTGCCAGCTCTGCCGTGATCGCAACCAGGAAATCCTCGGGGTAGTCATTGAGAACGTCGAGCGGTTCCCTGCCATCGCTGCGCAGGGCGTCCTCGATCACCACCGACATGCGCTCGGTATTGAAGATCGCGCTTGAGAGGCGCACGCAATCGCGATTGTCGTCGTAAACGAGTCCTTGGTTTGCCGTCGGGGGAATCCGACGGTAGAGCTCAGTCTCAGGCGCAACCGGTGAGTCGGTAGCTACGCTCACAAGGCCGCGTAGCTTGACTAATCGGCAAGACGTTCCGCGAGGTTATGCTCGGCAAAGCCTGCCTCGGCCGGCCCTTCCCACTCCCGGCCCGATGCGATCTCACAGAAGTAGAGATCCTCGGTACCTCCGTCAGCCACCAAGACCTCGACATCGAATCCGGCACGATGCCACTCAAGCTGTATCCCGCCACCGCTAATTGGCACCACGGCAGGGGGCGGCGTATTCGGCAGCATGACGTCCCGCAGAAATCGAAAAGCCGAGAGAAGGTCGCTGGGATCGACGGGCGCAGCGCCGTGGTGATCCCAATCACAAGGAAGCGCGACCAGCTCGTCCAGACGCTCGGCTATCGGCTCGATCCAGCGTGCAGCTTCCACGTATGGTCCGGTTGATTCGCTCGAAGGGACCGGCACGGGTTCGGGTGCAAATAGCACCTGGGAAGAAACGGACTCGGGGAATCCGCTAGGTACGTGCTCGATGTGGAATCCCGACAAATGGCCGGGAATACGCCGGAACCAGGCCGACTCGGAGCCGACAATCACGGCAGGTTGAAATTGGGTGCCCGTGGCAAAGCTTCCCGCTGGCCAACTTTGCGAGAGCAGTTGATCGTTGCTGGCCTCTTCGGCGATTGCTGCGGGGGGTGGCGTCACTCTGTCTCCTGAAGTCCCCAGAGCTTGTGCATGGCGGGGGTCGTAATGTCTTTGAATGATCGGACGATCAAATCGCGACCTTGATCAAAGCATCGCATAACGGCGGCGCGGCTATGGGCATCCGGGCGCGCGAGCACCTTCAATTCAAGAACGTAGCCGGGTAGGTGATCCTCGGCTCGGAAGGCGGGATTGGCCTTGATGTAGAGGCGGCCGCGCGGGTCCTGGCCCGGAGCGATCGGGGGGAGCAGGTGGCGTTGCTGGAACGCAGTGTCCTCAAGCGGCGGCAGCACAGAGGATTTTGGCGAGCCGACAAAGCGCAGTATTTGGCCGAGGGGCATTCGGGTGGACGGGTCAGTCGGACTACTGGCGAGGACGTTGTTGACGTAGGTCGTCGCGCACCATTCGGGAGGGTTCGACGCCAGCTGCTCATCTCCCGCTGCGGTCACGAAGGCGCGATAAAGATCCTCAAAGCGGCGGCGGATGGAGCGGTAGCGCGGATAGGTGTCTCCGTCACCCTGGCGGCGCCAGTTGAAAACGAAGCGGTCGGGCTGAGCTTGGACCAGCCAGTGCTTGTCGGCGCTCACAAACCAGTAGCGCATCGGCTCAACGCCGAGGTTGATCTGGAATTGCTGAGTGGGGGCAGTGGACCCAAAGCTCTCGTCGATCCGGTCGAGGGCCTCTCGTCTCTCCAAATCCGGAAAGTCATCGCGGATTTGGGGCCAGAAGCTTGCAAGGATGGCGGCCTCATTGACGATTGGGCCGGAAAACTGGACCCCAAGGGCAACCTCGCTCACTGGCGGAGCATCAAAGGAAACTGGATCGTCCAAAGGGGTGTCCTGGGTTCGATCCGCCACCGTCGCCTAGAGGTTATAGGTGCGAGATGTCGAGATGTGTCGCAGGAAATGAACCGCTGGGCACCTCGTCGCTCGTCACCGCTCTTGTCGATCCGCGAGCCTCCCCAGATCGCCAATCGAAACGCTGAGGGCGGCGGCGATGCCTTTGACAGTGCCCCAGGTGGGGTTGGCGTGGCCGCGCTCGATGAGAGAGAGGGTGCCGGTCGTGATGTCGGCCTCGTGGGCGAGGTCTTCCTGGGTGATGCCGCGCTTTTGGCGAAGCTGGCGGATCGCTTCGCCTAGGGCGGGCTGGGGTTGATCAGAGCGGCGCATCCCGCTGGGGACGCTTTCAGACGCGAGCGACATGGGCTAGGGCACGAAACAGTAGCGATATGTGCTCTGTAGCTGCTAGGCTCCGGTGATCCGAAAAAAGTGCCCCCGCGCTGAGCGAACAGCCGGGGGCGTGGCACAGGAGGCGAAGCTCCCATGCACGACGACGATATCCGGCGGCGCGATCTCACGACCGCCCACGAGGACGAGATCATGCAGCGCTCGGTCCTTACGCAAGTCCTCGTTCTCCACCCGGCGCAGTTGACGATCTTGGAGTTGGCGCTGCGGGTCGAGAGCGATCTGTGCGACTGCGAACAGGACGCCGTAGAGCGCGCTGTGCGCGATCTGACCCGCGACGGCCTCGTCTTCTGCGACTGCCGCCGCATATCGCCCAGCAGGGCCGCTGTGCGCTTTGACGAGCTGCTTGGGGAGGTGATCTAAGGATCGGTGGGGGTTCTCGGGGGCCGGGGCGCAGGCCACAGGGAGGTCGCGGGGTCGTCTACTCGCATGGAGGGCTCCGCACCCTGCCTCGGCCTCCGAGAAGCCGCTGAACGCCAGCCATAGCCAGCCAGCCCAGATCAGATTCATTCAGCCAGCAGTCAGAGCCACGACTCAGGCCAGCTACTCAAACAGCTAGAACCCCCCGAGGCGAGGCCGCCAGGCAGTCCCAGATGCCCTCCCCAAGATCACAGCCCCGACAGCCGACACACTACGAACCCCTTGGTTCCATGCCTGGGCCGCACTTTGCTGATCTACAACGTCGGCAAGACTCGAAAGCGGTCCCCGGCATCGGCTCCGACCGGGCCTCCGGCGGCCGATTTTGGCACGGCTTCGCCGTGCGGTGGCCGCCCGTATGGAGGCCCGGCTGGGGCTGCCCGAACCAGCAAGGCGGACACGTCAGATGATCTCTCTTAACAAAGTTGGCCGACGCAAATGCCTCTTTCTTTTGACAGTAAAGACAGAGGAATGCCCGACGGCCCCGACAAC
Source organism: uncultured Solirubrobacterales bacterium (assembly GCA_963812905.1). Taxonomy (GTDB): domain Bacteria; phylum Actinomycetota; class Thermoleophilia; order Solirubrobacterales; family 70-9; genus VRUE01. Next base: position 971,814 of record CAWEWY010000003.1, on the reverse strand, counting down.
GAGATCGAGCGACTTCTATCCCCGGAGGATGTCGCCCGCGCCTGCGGTCTGTCGCGTCGCGCCGTCTATCGCGCGATTGCCCGAGGGGAGCTGCGAGCGGCTCGGCTCTGTAATCGGCTTCGGGTTCAGCCCGCCGAGTTGGAGCGCTGGATCGTCGCTCAGACGCTCGCCGCCGACCTTCCCGAGCGGCCACGAAGATCGCGGCAGCCCGGACCGCAGCCGAGGGGCGGCTTGCGCGCTCTGCTCGACCAGGCGAGCGACGGATAGACGGCGATTGCGATGAGCGTCGAAAGGGTTGAGCGGAAGGGTGGTGCGGTTTGGCGGGTGCGCTGGCGCGACGAGCAGGGGCGCGAACGGTCCAGGGTGATCGGCCGCAAGCGTGATGCTGAATCGTTCGAGGCCGAAGTCGTGCGGCGCAAGCGGACCGGAGATCTCGATCTGCTTACGGGCGGGCGGGAAACGCTGGCCGAGTTCGCGGAAGAGTGGTGGAAGCTCTACGCGGTCCCCAATCTGGCGTCACGCACTCTGCTCAGCTACGCGAAGTTGTGGGATCGCCACATTCAGCCACGGCTCGGCTCCATGCCACTCAACGCGATCACGCCCGAAGTCGTGGAGCGCTACCGCGCCGAACTCGAAGCTGACGGCGTGGGGCTGCCGACGGTTCATCGGGCGCTTGTGCAACTTCAGGGTGTCCTGCGCTGTGCCGTCGAGTGGCGGCGGATCGCGCACAACCCGGTCAAGGCCGTGAAGAAGCCGAAGGTGCGGCGCTATCGCGAGGTTCGGCCGCTGTCGCCGTTGATTGTCGAGCGTTTGCGAGTCGCGGCGGCTGGACGGCGGCGAAAGCACGGGCCGCGAGACGCGACCCTGATCGCGGTCCTCGCCTATGCCGGGCTCCGCCCCCAGGAGGCCCAGGCACTCCGCTGGTCGGACGTGCGCGAGCGGACGCTCCTTGTCGAGAAGGCGGCGGACGGCCAGGGTGGCGTCAAGTCCACCAAGACCGGGCAGGCGCGCACGGTTCGGCTGCTCGCGCCGCTCGCCGTCGACCTGGCCGAGTGGCGGCAGCGCTGCGACCACGATGGAGACGACGACCTTCTATTCCCGAACCGCTCCGGCGGCGTTTGGAACGACGGCGCTTGGCAGTCATGGCACCGGGACGCTTGGCATCCCGCTTGCGGCATCGTGGGCATTGAGAACTCCCGTCCCTACGACCTGCGCCACAGCTTTGTCTCGCTGCTGATCTACGAAGGGCGCAGCGTGGTCGACGTGGCGCGACAGGCCGGGCACTCACCGACGATGACGCTCGACGTTTACGCGCACGTCTTCGATGAGTTCGACATCACAGAGCGCGTGTCTGCCGAGGATCAGATCATCCAGGCGCGGCGCGATGTGTCCGAATCGTGTCCGTCCGATGAGGACGATGGGGAGGAGGAGCAGAAAGGCCCTGCTAACCCCTACAACCCCATCAATTTGCCGAGGATCTCCTTCATCACCTCATCTGTCCCGCCGCCGATGGGGCCCAGGCGGGCGTCGCGGACGGCTCGCTCTATGCCGTACTCCTTCATGTAGCCGTAGCCGCCGTGGATCTGGAGGGATTGGTCGGCTATCTCCAGGACGGCGCGCTGGGTTACCAGCTTCGCCATCGTCACCTCTTTGATGCAGTCCTGGCCCTCGTGGAAGAGGCGGAGGGAGTTGTAGGTGAGGGCTCGGGCGGCCTCGGCCTTGGTCGCCATCTCGGCCACGTGGTGGCGGATCGCCTGGAACTTGCCGATCGGGCGGCCGAAGGCTTCGCGCTCCTGGGCGTAGTTGACCGTGATCTCGATCAGGCGCTGCATCGCGCCGACGGCGCCGATCGCCATCAGCAGCCGCTCCCAGGCGAAGTTGGCCATGATCAGCTTGAAGCCCTCGTTTTCGCCTCCGAGCAGGTTCTCATCGGGCACCTCGACGTCGGTGAAGGCCAGCTCGCCCGTGTCGGAGGAGTGCCAGCCCATCTTCTCCAGCTTCTGCGCCACCTCGTAGCCGGGCATCTCGCGCTCGAGGACGAGGAAGGAGATGCCGCCGTGGCCGCCCTCCTGCGTCGTCTTCACGGCGCAGACGAGGAAGTCGGCGCGGACGCCGTTGGTGATGAAGGTCTTCGAGCCGTTGACGACGTAGCCGCCGTCGACCTTCCTGGCGAAGGTGGAGATGCCGGCGACGTCGGAGCCGGCGCCGGGCTCGGTGATCCCCAGCGCGCCGATCTTCTCGCCGGCGATCCCCGGCACCAGCCAGCGCTGCTTCTGCTCCTCGGTGCCGAAGTTGAAGATCGGCGGCATCGCGATCGAGGTGTGGGCGTTGAGCCCGGCGGCGACCCCGCCGGAGCCGCCGCTGCGGGCCAGCTCTTCGACCCAGATCGCGTCGTGCAGGTGGGTGCCGCCCTGGCCGCCGAGCTCCTCCGGGAACTTCAGCCCGAGGAAGCCCAGCTCGGCGCAGCGCCCGTAGAGCTCACGCGGGAATTCGCGCGCGTCCTCCCACTCGTCGACGTTCGGCGCGATCTCCTTGGAGACGAAGCGCTGGACGGTTTCCCGCAGCTCCTCGTGCTCCTCGCCGAAGGGCGGGAGGGTGGCGCGCTGGCCTGTGTCTTTGATGACCGACATTTGTTACCTTTGAGGCGTGTTGTCTGCGTTGGCATCCGCTGGCGTGGTCACCGCGGAGCGAACGATGCGGAGCGACAAGCGGTTGGACGACCGGTTCGACAGCCTGGACAGGACCCTCGAGCGGGTCGATTGCGACCTCCGCGAATTGCGCGCCGAGGTCCGCGACATCCGGCAGCTCATGTTCATGTTGTGGGGTCCGACGATGCTCGGGATCTTCGGCATGATCGCCACGGTCATCGTCACAAACGGCTGATCGTCTCTTGTTTGCTCGCTACAGCCCGTAGCTCTTCCCGATCACGTCGAGCATTACCTCGTCGGTGCCGGCTCCGATGCGGTTGAGGCGGACGTCGCGGTAGGCCCGCTCGATCTCGTACTCCTTCATGTAGCCGTAGCCGCCGAGGATCTGGATGCACTCGTCGGCGACCTCGCAGGCCATGCGGGAGGAGAAGAGCTTCGCCATCGTGATCTCGCGCACCGGGTACTCGCCGTTGCCGAAGCGCCAGGCGGTCGCGTAGGTGAACTGCTTCGCCGCCTCGGCCTTGGTCGCCATCTCGGCGAACTTGTGGCGGATCGCCTGGAACTTGCCGATCGGGCGGCCGAAGGCTTCGCGCTCCTTGGCGTACTCGAGGGTCTTCTCGATCATCCGTTCCGCCCCCGCGTGGGAGCCGGCGGCGGCGACCAGGCGCTCGCCCTGGAGCTCCCAGGCGATGTGGTAGAAGCCCTTGCCCTCTTCGCCGAGGATGGCGCTGGCCGGGACGCGGACGTCTTCGAAGGCGAGTTCGCCGGTGTCGGAGGCGTGCATCCCCATCTTCTCCAGCTCGGCCGAGACGGTGAAGCCGGGGACCTTCTCGCCGTTCTCGTCGCGCAGGTCGACGACGAAGAGGGTGATGCCGGCGTGGCGCTCCTCGGGGTTGGTCTTGGCGACGAGGACGATGAAGTCGGCGCGGGGCCCGTTGGTGATGAACGTCTTGGAGCCGTTGATGACGAATTCGTCGCCGTCGCGGATCGCGGTGGTGCGGATGCCGGCGACGTCGGAGCCGGCGCCCGGCTCGGTGATCCCGAGGCAGCCGACCTTCTCGCCCTTGAGGCCCGGTTCGAGGTACTTGCGCTTCTGCTCCTCGGTGCCGAGCAGGTGGATCGGCGGCAGGACCATGTCGGTCTGCACGGCGAAGCCCATGTTGGTGCCGCCGGAGCCGGTGTAGCTCATGCACTCGGCGCGGACCAGCGAGTAGTAGTAGTCGCCGCCCTGGCCGCCGTACTCCTCCGGGAAGCAGAGGCCGAGGAAGCCGAGCTCGCCGGCCCGCTTCATCTTCTCGGTCGGCCAGTAGGTCTTCTCCCACTCGTTGCGGTGCGGCTACATCTCCTTCTTGACCCAGGCCTCCATCGACTCGCGCAGGTCTTCGTGCTCCTGGCTGAAGATGAAGCTCTTGGTGCCCTCTTCGAAGTTGGGCTTGATGACTTTGGAGCCGTCGGTCGTCGCGGTCGCCATGGGTCTCTCCTCGTTCGCTGGTTCGTGATCGGCGGCGCCGGCCGCCCCGTAGACGTGTCTGACTTAACGGGGTCATATGGACCCTTCAGCTCAGACACCCCCTAGGCTGGGTGGACAGTAGCACTTCCTACTTTCTACGGAGTCGGCTATGGTCTCCACGCCGATGGACTACGAGGTCGTCAAGTACGAGGTCGCCGAGGGGGTCGCCACGGTGACCCTCAACAACCCCGAGAAGCGCAACATGCTCTCCGGGCAGATGCTGGTCGAGCTGGTCGACGCGATGAAGACGGCGCGCGACTCCGAGGACGTTCGTGCAGTTGTTCTTACTGGTGCGGGAGAGAAAGTCTTCTGCGCCGGCGCCGACCTAGGCGGCTTCGGGGCCGACGTGCCGCTCGTCGCCAAGCACTTCGCCACCGACCTCTTCCTCGAATATTTCAGGCTGATGCCGCGCCTCGGCAAGCCGAGCCTCTGCGCGGCCAACGGCCACGTCCTCGCGGGCGGGATGGGCCTCGCCCTCTCCTGCGACCTGCTGATCGCCAGAGAGGGCGCCACCTTCGGCACGCCGGAGATCAACGTCGGCGCCTTCCCCTACATGATCATGGCGATCATCTACCGCAACGTCCCGCGCAAGAAGGTCAACGAGATGATGCTGCTGGGCGAGCGGCTGAGCGCCGAGCAGGCGGTCGAGTACGGGCTCGCCAACAAGGTCGTGCCGGCCGGCGAGTTCGACGCCGCGGTCGCCGAGTGGGCGACGAAGCTGGCCTCCAAGAGCCCGGTGCTGATGCGGCTCGGCCACGACGCGATGTACCGCCAGCAGGACATGGCGGTCGACGACGCGCTCGACTACCTGCGCTCGCAGCTCTCGCTCACCTTCTCGACCGAGGACATCGTCGAGGGCGTCACCGCATTCTTCGAGAAACGCGATCCGCAGTGGAAGGGACGGTAGTGGCGACTGACCAGGAGACCAAGCACCTGCTTCCCGGCACCGCGCCCCTGGGCGAGCTGACCGAGCAGCTTCACGAGCGGCGCGAGAAGGCGAAGCTCGGCGGCGGCGAGGAGAAGATCGCCAAACAGCACGAGCGCGGCAAGCTGACCGCGCGCGAGCGGATCGACCTGCTCGTCGACGAGGGCACCTTCGTCGAGATGGGCATCCACGGCCGGCCCCACTTCGCCCAGCGGGCGATGGAGGGCAAAGAGGCCCCGGCCGACGGCGTGATCACCGGCTGGGGCGACGTCGACGGCCGCCCCTGCTGTGTCGCCGCCTACGACTTCACCGTGATGGCCGGCTCGATGGGGATGACCGGCGAGCTCAAGGTCACCCGCCTGCGCGAGATGGCGCTCTCCAAGCGGATGCCCTTCATCTGGCTGCTCGACTCGGCCGGCGCCCGCATCCAGGAGGCGTCCGGCTCGCTCTTCGCCGGCTCCGGCCACCTCTTCCGCGAAGAGGTCGAGATGTCGGGCGTGATCCCGATGGTCGCGGCGATGATGGGGCCCTGCGCGGCCGGCACCGCCTACATCCCGGCGCTCGCCGACTTCGTGCCGATGGTCTCCGGCCAGGGCGCGATGGCGCTCGCCGGCCCGCACCTGACCAAAGCCGTCACCGGCGAGGACATCACGATGGAGGAGCTGGGCGGCGCCAAGGTCCACTGCCGCAAGTCGGGGGTGGGGGACCTCGAGGTGAAGGACGACGAGGAGTGCATCGAACGGGTCAAGCAGTACCTCTCCTACTTCCCCGCCAACTGCGAGGAGAAGCCGCCGCTGCTCGACGTCTCCGACCCGGTCGACCGCATGTCGGAGAAGCTGATGGAGATCGTCCCCGACTCCTCGCGCCAGCCCTACGACATGTACGACGTGATCCGCGAGATCGTCGACGACGGCGAGTTCTTCGACATCAAGCCGAAGTTCGCCAAGACGCTGATCACCTGCTTCGCCCGCTTCGGCGGCCAGCCGGCGGGGATCGTCGCCAACCAGCCCAAGCAACTGGCCGGCATCCTCGACAACGACTCGGCCGACAAGGCGGCGCGCTTCATCAACCTCTGCGACGCCTTCAACATCCCGCTCGTCTTCCTCCAGGACGTGCCCGGCTTCATGGTCGGCGCCAAGGTCGAGCACGCCGGGATCATCCGCCACGGGGCGAAGATGCTCTACGCGGTCAGCCGCGCCACGGTGCCGAAGGTGACCGTGGTCGTGCGCAAGGCCTACGGCGCCGGCTACTACGTGATGTGCGGCAAGGCGTACGAGCCGGACCTGATCGTCGCCTGGCCCGGTGCCGAGATCTCGGTGATGGGCGCCGAGGGCGCGGTCAACATCATCGGCCGCTCGATGATCGAGGCCTCCGAGGATCCCGAGGCGACGAAAGAGGCGATGCTGAACGCGGTCCGCGAGCAGATCGACCCCTACATCGCCGCCGGCAACGCCGTGATCGACGACGTCATCGACCCGCGCGAGACGCGCCCGACCATCGTCAACGCCCTGCGCATGGCGAGGAACAAGCACGTAGAGAAGCCGAAGAAGCGCCACGGGGTGATGCCGGTATGAGCTTCCGGTGCGCCTTTTACGGCCTATACCCACATAAAGCGCACCGGAAGGGGGAGCGATGAGCTCGTTCGAGGACCCAGTCGTGATCAGCTGCTCGATCAGCGGGGTGATCGCCAACCGGGACCAGTGCCCGGCGATCCCCTACACGCCGGAGGAGTACGCGGCGGAGGCGCGGCGCGCGGTCGACGAGGGCGCCTCGCAGATCCACATCCACGCCCGCAAGCCGGACGGCACGCCCTCCTACGAGATCGAGGACTTCCAGGCGATCACCGAGGCGATCCTGGCCGAGGTCGGCGACGTGATCGTCAACTACTCGACCGGGGCGATCGGCATCCCGATCGAGAAGCGGATCGAGTACCTGCGGGCGCTGAAGCCCGACGTCGCCGCGCTCAACATGAGCTCGATGAACTACGCCAAGTACAGCTCGCGCCGCAAGGACTTCGTCTTCAAGGCGGTCTTCGAGAACAGCTTCGACACGATCATCGAGTTCCTCACGGCGATGCGCGAGCTGGGGATCAAGCCCGAGCACGAGTGCTTCGACGCCGGCCACGTCGCCAACCTCGACCCGCTGATCGACATGGGCCTGCTGGAGCGGACGCCGCTGCAGATCTCGCTGGTGATGGGCGTCAACGGCGGCATCCGTCCGACCCCGCGAAACGTCACCCTGATGTCGGATCAGATCCCGGGTGGCGCCGAGGGCGAGAACCAGTGGCAGGTGATCGGCATCTCGCGCGACCAGTGGAAGCTGCTCGGCGCCTCGCTGGTGCTGGGCGGCAACGTCCGCGCCGGGGTCGAGGACAACCTCTACCTGCCGAGCGGCGAGATGGCGCGCTCCAACGGAGACCTGATCGCCAAGGCGCGCCAGATGGCCGAGGACGTGGGTCGCAGGGTCGCCGGCGTCGCCGAGGCCCGCGAGCTCCTGGGAGTGCCGAAGCGTGAGCGCTCTCCCGCTTAGCGACGTCAAGGTCCTCGACCTCTCCCGGCTGCTGCCCGGGGGCTTCTGCTCGCTGCTGCTCGCCGACCTCGGCGCCGAGGTGCTCAAGGTCGAGGACACCGGCATGGGCGACTACATCCGCTGGGCGCCGCCCTACTACGGCACGGACGAGCAGCAGGAGCTGGGCACCCGCTCGGCGCTCTACCTCTCGCTCAACCGCGGCAAGCGCTCGGTCCGCCTCGACCTCAAGTCCGAGAAGGGGCGCGAGGCGCTGCTGCGCCTGGTCGAGAGCCACGACGTCGTCCTCGACGGCTTCCGCCCGGGAGTGCTCGACCGGCTCGGCGTCGGCTACGAGCGCATGCGCGAGGCCAACCCGGCCATCGTCTTCTGCGCGATCACCGGCTACGGCCAGGACGGCCCCTACACCCAGCGCGCCGGCCACGACATGAACTACCTCGGCCTGGTCGGGGTGCTCGGGCTGACCGGGGCCAAGGACGGCCCGCCGGTGCAGTCGGGCGGCCAGATCGCCGACCTCGGCGGCGGCGCCCTGATGGCCGCCTTCGGGGTGATGGCGGCGCTGCACGAGCGGCGCCGCTCCGGCGAAGGGCAGATGGTCGACGTCTCGATGGCCGACGGCGCCCTCTCCTGGCTGGCGATGGTCGCCGGCCGCTACTTCTGCGACGGCGAGGTGCCGCAAGCGCGGCGAGCAGCAGCTCGCCGGCGGCCTGCGTCTGCTACCTGCCCTACGAGGCGAGCGACGGCTGGGTCACCTGCGGCGCCCTGGAGCCGAAGTTCTGGGCCGCCTTCTGCAACGGCGTGGAGCGCCCGGACCTGATCGAGGTGCAGTTCGAGGCGCCGGGCTCGGACGCCTGGCAGCAGGTCGCCGAGGTCTTCCGCTCGCGCTCCCGCGCGGAGTGGAAGGCCTTCAACGACGAGCACGACTGCTGCATCGAGCCGGTCCTCGACATCGACGAGGCGCTCGACTCCGAGCTGGTGCGGGAGCGCGGAGATGGTCGTCGAGATGGAGCAGCCCGAGCTGGGCACGATCCGCCAGCTCGGCGCCCCGGTGAAGATGAGCCGCACCCCTGCCGACCCGACCCGCCCGGCGCCCGCCTTCGGCGAGCACACCGACGAGGTCCTGGCCGAGGCCGGCTACTCGGCCGAGGAGATCGCCGCGATGAAGGAGTCGGGCGCCGCGGCCGGGCCCAGCGCCGACGCCGCCACGACCTTCCGGGCATGACCGCCGACGGGACGAAATCCATCGTATGTCCGTGGATTTCGTCCCGTCGGCGGGGGGTTTTGGGGTGAGCGTCAAGGCTGAGACTGGGCTGCTGAGGATGGGGGAGCTGGCCGAGGCCTCCGGTGTGCCGGTGCCGACGATCAAGCACTACCTGCGCGAGGGGCTGCTGCCGGAGCCGGTCAAGACGAGCCGCAACATGGCCTACTACCCGCCCGAGTTCGTCGACCGGATCAGGCTGATCAAGCAGCTGCAGGAGGAGCGCTTCATGCCGCTGAAGGCGATCAAGTCGGTGCTCGACGAGGACCCCGAGCGGGCCCGCGCCCTGGTCGATCTCGAGGACCGCATCCTCGACCGCGCCCTCGCGGGCGAGCGCACCCGCACCAGCGCCGCCGAGGTCCGCGAGCGCTACGGCGTCCCCAAGGACGTGCTCGACCGGCTCGAGAAGCTGGAGGTGCTCAGCCCCAACAGCCGCGGCTACTCGCCCTCGGACATCAAGATCATCGAGGCGATCAGCCGCTTCCGCGCCGGCGGCTACGACGAGCAGATCGGCTTCACCGTCTACGACACCCTGCGCTACAAGACCGCGCTCGAAGACCTCGTCCGCCAGGAGGTCGAGGTGGTGATGGAGCGCCTCGCCGGCGAGGTCCCGCCCGAGCGCGTGGTCGAGATGCTCGAGGCCGGTGCCCAGCCCCTCCAGGACCTGATCGCCGCCCTCCACACCAAGCTGATGGTGGCGGAGCTCGAGCGCCATCGCGCCCGGCGCACCTGAACTCCCCGGCGACGGGACTAAAAGCCGTCCTATGTGTCCACTTTTAGGCCCGTCGGCTGGCGGTTAGGGTGTCGCGCTCTTCTTCTATCGCGGCGAGGGTCGTCATCGCGCCGGTCTCTTCGGCGGCCGCCGCGGCTTCGTCGAGCACGGCGCTCACGTCGGCGTCGCCGGCCGCGGCGCGGGCGCGGGCGGTGGCGAGGATCGCGAGCGGCAGCGACCAGAGCATTCCGCGCTCGCGGGCGATCTCGCTGGCTTCCGTGGCCAGGGCGATCGCCTCGTCGGCGCGGCCGACGCCGGCCAGCGCTTGGGCCCGGAGCGCCGCCCGCCAGGCCTCCATCTCGCCGCCGTTGCCCATCGCCTCCGGTAGATGTGCTCGGCCTCTTCGAGCGATTCGAGCGCCGCGGCATAGTTCTTCGGCCGCCAGCTGCACCGCGCCGAGGTTCGCGAGGGCCAGGCTGCGCGAGAAGACGTCGCCGAGGCGCTCGGTCAGCTCGCAGTTGCGGCGCGCCAGGCCGACCGCGCCCTCGATGTCGCCCCGCATCGCCAGCATCAGGGCAGAGGTTGCTGCGGGTCCAGCTCGCGGTCTCGGGATCGCCGTCCTCGCGGGCGATCCGCAGGCCCTCCTCGAACAGCACCTCCGCCTCTTCGAGGCGACCGCGCTCGCGTTCGGCCAGGCCCTTGCCCATCGTCGCCCAGGCGATCGGGCTGCCGATGATGATGCCGGCGCCGATGCTGCGATCGCCGCCGGCCAGGTCGAGCACCTCGTCGAGCTCGGCCTCGAAGCGGTCGAAGTCGCCGACGCAGAGGAAGGCGTAGGCGCAGGCGGAGCGCATCGCCACGCGCAGGTGCAGGTCGCCCGATTCGTCCGCCAGCTGCACGATCTCCTCGACTGCTGCCAGCCAGGCCTCCGCCCGGTGCGGCATGCCCGGGACGGGCCGCCGTGGCCATCCGCAGCATCGCCAGCGAGTGAAGGTCGCCCTTGCGGGTCGCGATCTCCTCGGCCTCGGCGACCAGGCGCGCTTCCTCCTCGCTGTCCATGCCCAGCCTCCAGGCGTACTGGAGCTGCTGCAGCCGCGAGGCAACGGCGAGCGCCGCCGTCTCCTCGTTCTCCTCCAGCTCGTCGACCAGCACCATCGCCTTGCGCCACAGCCGCAGGGACTCGGCGGGCTGGCTGTGGCCGGCCCAGTGGGCGGCGCGGGCCGACCAGCGCGCCGCTTCCAGCGCTCTCGCCGCCCGCCTCCATGTGATGGGCGACCAGCGCCGCCAGCTCGTCGATGCGCTCGGGCTCGCAGCTCGACCATCGCCCGCGCGGCGGCGGCGTGGGTGGCGCGCGCGGCGCTCGGCCAGCTGGGTGCCGTAGGCGACCTCCCGGGTGAGCGGGTGGCGGAAGGCCAGCACCCGTTCGGGGTAGAGCTCGGCTTCGTAGAGGTAGCCGCCGTCGACCAGCTCGCAGAGGGCCGGCGTCCAGCTGCTCCTCGTCCAGCCCGGCGGTCAGGCCGAGCGCTCGCGCCCCGACCTCCTTGCCGACCACCGAGGCGACCTGGAGCAGCTGCTTCGCGTCCGGGTCGAGGCGGTCGATGCGGGCGGCGAGGACCGCCTGCACGGTTGCCGGCACGCCGGCCTCCTCGACCGGCCGGACCAGGCGGTAGGCGCCCCGCTCGCCCTCGAAGTGGCCGGCCTCGACCAGCTCGCGGACGATCTCCTCGACGAAGAACGGGTTGCCCTGCGTGCGCGCGTGGATCGGCTCCTCGAGGCCGTCCAGCGAGGGATCCTCGCCGGCCAGGTCGCGCAGCAGCTCGCCGGGTGTCGGCCTGGCCCAGCGGCTGCAGGTCGAGGCCCCGGTAGATCGGCGCCTGGCCCCAGTCGAGCGAGTATTCGGGCCGGAAGTTGACGACCGCGAGCGTGTTGCGTTCCCTGCGAGCGAGGCGACCATCTCGGCCAGCATCGCCGTCGCTGCTCTCGTCGATCCAGTGCAGGTCCTCGATCACGAGGACGACCGTGTGGCGTGCGCCTGGGGGCGTTGATCAGGCGGCAGACGATCGCGGCCCAGCGCCCGCTGCCGCGCCTCCGGGCTGCATCTGCGCCACGGGCCGCTCGGGGTCGGGGACGCCGAGGAAGTCGAAGAGGAGCGGCAGGTCGTCGGCGAACTCGGGGTCGAGCAGCAGCGCCCGGCCGGCGATCTTCTCGCGGGTCGAGGCGCTCGGGCTCGCGGTCGCCGATCCCGAAGTAGGCGCGCAGCATCTGCAGCACCGGCATCAGCGGGATCGAGCGGCCGTGCGACTGCGCCTGCGCCTCGAAGACCTCGAGCCCGCGCGCGCGGCAGCGCTCGGCGAACTCGTGGCTGAGCCGGCTCTTGCCGACGCCGGCCTCGGCGACGATCCCGACCACCGCGCCCTCGCCGGCATCCGCCTGCGCCAGCGCCGCGCTCCAGCTCCGCCATCTCGCTCGTCGCGGCCGACGAAGCGCGAGAAGCCGCGCTCGCGGGAGAGGTCGAGCCGCGAGCGCGCGGCGCCGACGCCGGCCAGCTCGAAGACCTCGACCGGCCGGCTCGCCCCCTTGATCTCGAACTCGCCCAGTCCCTTCAGCTCGAGGAAGCCGCGCGGCGAGCGCCGCGGTGCCCTCGGTCAGGTAGGCGGAGCCGGGCTCCGCCAGCGCCTCCATCCGCTGGGCGAGGCCGACCGTGTGGCCGATCGCGGTGTAGTCGCCTTCGCCGCCGGCGCCGATCGCCCCGGCGACCACCTCGCCGGAGTTGATCCCGATCCGGGTGGAGAAGTTGAGCCCCGGCCCGCGGCGCAGCTCGGCCGCGTACTCGGCGACGTCGTCGAGCATCTGCAGGGCGGCGTAGCAGGCGCGCCGCGCGTGGTCCTCGTGGGCGACCGGGGCGCCGAAGACGGCCATGATCCCGTCGCCGGTGAACTTGTCGACGGTCCCCTCGAAGCGCTCGACCGCCTCGGCGAGGATGGCGAAGAAGCGCTGCATGATCTTGCGCCACTCCTCCGGGTCCTGCCCCTCGGCCAGGTCCATCGAGCCGCTCACGTCGGCGAAGAGGACCGTCACCTGCTTGCGCTCACCGTCGTCCTTCCCAATCGCAGCCATGCGCCAAAACAGACTACGCCCCCAACCTCCGCGGCTGACTTCGCCTTTTGCAGTGCTATTGGACTGCAAAAGGCGAAGTCAGCGGGCTTGGGTAGCCTGGGGCGGTGCGATCGGCGCTCGTCACCGGTGCGTCCACCGGCATCGGCCGGGCGACGGCCTTGCGGCTCGACCGGGACGGCTGGCGGGTCTTCGCCGGGGTGCGCCGGGAGGAGGACGCGGAGTCGCTGCGGGCCGAGGGCTCGGAGCGGCTGGTCCCGGTGATGCTCGACGTCACCGACGCGACGCAGATCGCCGCCGCGGCCGGGCTGGTCGGCGACGCGGTGGGGGAGGGCGGTCTCGACGGCCTGGTCAACAACGCGGGGATCGCGGTGCTCAGCCCGCTGGAGACGATCCCCCTCGAGGACTTCCGCCGCCAGATCGAGGTCAACCTCACCGGGCAGGTCGCGGTGACGCAGGCGATGCTGCCCCTGGTCCGCCATGCCCCGGGCCGGGTCGTCTTCGTCAGCTCGATCGGCGGTCGCATGGCGCTGCCCTTCGGCGCTCCGTACCACGCGGCCAAGTTCGGGGTCGAGGCGGTGGCGGACTGCCTGCGCCAGGAGCTGCGGCCCTGGAGGATCGGCGTGGCGGTGATCGAGCCGGGCTCGATCGACACCCCGATCTGGGAGCGGGGCGAGCAGATCGCCGACGAGGTGGCGGCGCGCGCCCCGGCAGCCCAGGAGGAGCTCTACGGGCAGACGATCGAGCGCTTCCGCGCCGCGGTGCGCGCGCACCGCCGAGCGGGGCATCGCGCCGGACAAGGTCGCCAGCGCCGTTTCGCACGCGCTGACCGCGCGCCGTCCCCGCACCCGCTACGTGGTCGGCGCCGACGCCCGCGGCCAGGCGCTTGCCCGCCGCTTCCTGCTCGCCAGGATCGCCGGCTTGCGTCTGACCGCGCTCCTGCGCATCGCGTTCGCCCGACGCTGATGCGCCTTTAGCCCGCGTCTGGCGCCCTATACTGGCTGGCCGATTGACTGGTCAGTCAACCAGCGATGAGGTGAAAGCGCTTTGCGCGCAGCAGTCGTACAACTCAATTCCACCAATGACAAGGACCGCAACCTCGCCGCCGCCGAGTCGCTCGTGCGCGCCGCCGCGGCCGACGGAGCCGAGCTGGTCGCGCTGCCGGAGAAGTGGAACCTGCTTGCCGGCGGAGAGGAGCTGCTGGCCGGGGCGGAGACGCTCGACGGCCCGAGCCTCACCGCCGCCCGCAGCCTGGGCGAGGGACCTCGGCATCCACCTGCTCGCCGGCAGCATCCCCGAGCAGGGCCCGGCGGGCAAGGCGTTCAACACCTCCGTCCTGATCGGCCCCGACGGCGAGGACCTCGCCGTCTACCGCAAGATCCACATGTTCGACGTCGACGTCGACGGCGTCTCCTACCGCGAGTCCGAGCACGAGGAGCCGGGCGAGGAGATCGTCTCGGCGCCGCTCGGCGACACCACGATCGGCCTCAGCGTCTGTTACGACCTGCGCTTCCCGGAGCTGTACCGGATCCTCGCCGTGCGCGGCGCTCGCATCCTCGCCGTCCCGTCCGCCTTCACCGCCGCAACCGGCCGCGACCACTGGGAGCCGCTGCTGCGGGCGCGAGCGATCGAGAACCAGGCCTTCGTCCTCGCCCCGAATCAGGTCGGCGAGGCGCCGCCGCACTTCCACTCCTACGGTCACTCGGCGATCGTCGACCCCTGGGGCGCGTGCTGGCGACGGCCCCCGACGAGGAGTGCTTCGTCGCTGCCGACCTCGACCTCTCCGCCCAGGACCGCGTCCGCGAGTCGCTGCCCTCGCTCGCCAACCGCCGTCCCCGCGCCTACGCCTGGCCGCAGCTGACGGAGGTGCACGCCTGATGGCCAAGGCCGCCGCCCCCGCCGTCGACAAGCGCCGCCAGATCCTCGACGCGGCGATCCGCGTCTTCGCCCGCCAGGGCTTCCACTCGACCCGCGTCTCCGACATCGCCGACGAGGCGGGCGTCGCCTACGGCCTCGTCTACCACTACTTCAAGTCCAAGGACGAGGTGCTGAACGAGCTCTTCAGCGAGCGCTGGTCGCTGCTGCTGGCGGCGATCGAGGAGACCGACCGCGAGGGCGCCTCGCCGCGCGCCAAGCTCGAGGCCGTCGCCGGCTTCATCGTCGACTCCTACCGCCACGACCCGGAGCTGATGAAGGTGATCATCGTCGAGGTGACGCGGGCCGCCAACTCCTTCGGCCGCACCCACCTGCCGGAGATCCGCCGCGCCTACGACTCGATCGCCAAGATCGTCGCCGACGGCCAGGAGTCGGGCGACTTCCGCCGCGACATCGACCCCACCTTCGCCTCGATGTCCTTCTACGGGGCGATCGAGCAGCTGCTCTCCGGCTGGATCTTCGAGGTGATCCCAGCCTCCGACACGCGACTTCGACCAGGCAAAGAGTCTTGTCGTCGCGACGATCTGCGACGGTCTCGAGCCGCGATAGGTAAGGTCGGGCGCGATGGACAACGAGATCGTCAAACGACTCGCCTGGAGCGGCCTGCTGGCCGCGAGCAGTGCCCTGGCCAGCATCGTCGCCACTCGCATCGCCGCCTTCGCCTGGCGCCGCCTCTTCGACGAGGAGCCGCCGGAGTAGCGTGCCCGACGGCGCCGGCACACCCCCGCCGCAGCGACGAGGATCGCTCGGTCAGCGAGCTGGTCTTCGACGTCGCCGAGAAGAGCTCCTCGCTGGTCCGCGAGGAGATCGAGCTCGCCAAGACCGAGATCACCGAGAAAGTCGGCAAGATCCTGCGCGGCTCGGTCGTCGGCCTCGCCGCCGGCACCTTCGCCTTCCTGGCCCTGATCCTGGTCATGGAGGGCGTCGCCTGGCTGCTCGCCGAAGAGGTCTTCGACGGCAACGCCTGGCCCGGCTTCTTCGTCGAGGCGGCGCTCTTCCTGCTGATCGCCGCCGGCGCCGGGCTTCTTCGCCTACCGCTCGGTCCAGGCCGGCGCGCCGCCGGTGCCCGAGCAGGCGATCGAAGAGGCCAAGCTGACCAAGACGACGCTGGAAGGAGGAGGCAGGAGCGAATGAGCGCCCAGCCTGAGCCGGTGCGGCCCCCGACCGCCGGCATGCCGGGCCGCTCCGCGGCCGAGATCCGCCGCGACATCGACCTCCAGCGCCGCGACCTCGGCCGCTCGGTCGAGGCCCTGCGCGGCCGCGTCACCGAGCTGACCGACTGGCGCCGCCAGGTGCGACGAGCACCGCTCCCAGCTGATCGTCGGCGCCGCCGTCGCCGGCTTCGCCCTCGGCGGCCTGATGATGCTGCGCCGCCGTCGCTAGCGCGCTCGAGCCGTGGCGGACCTGGCTGAGATCCGGCAGATGATCGAGGCGGCCCTGCCCGGTGCCGAGGTCGAGGTGGTCGACGAGACCGGCACCGGCGACCACCTGCGGGCGACCGTCTCCGCGCCCCAGTTCGAGGGCCTCTCGCGGCTCGACCAGCACCGCCTGGTCAAGGCCGCGGTCAAGCCTCGCTTCGACGACGGCGCAGATCCACGCGCTCTCGCTGAAGACCAAGGCTCCATAGGGTGCATCCGACATTGTCCCCAGCGGGGGTCAATGCGGATGCAGTCTCTACAATCGACGCGATGGCCGACGCCGAGCTGAAGCAGAAGGTCGAAGAGCTGATCGCCGCCAACCCGGTGCTGCTCTTCATGAAGGGCACGCCGGAGATGCCGCGCTGCGGCTTCTCGATGCGGGTCGTGCAGGTGCTCGACTCGATGGACGTCGAGTACGGCGCGATCGACGTGCTGCCGGCGCTGCAGCCGCTGCGCGAAGTCACCACCGAGATCTCGGACTGGCAGACCTTCCCGCAGCTCTACGTCAACGGCGAGCTGCTCGGCGGCGCCGACATCGTCGAGGAGATGTTCGACTCGGGCGAGCTGGCCGAGGCGCTCGGCGTCGAGCAGCCCGAGGCCGCGCCTCGGCGCCCGCCGCCGCCCCGGCGCAGCGCCGCCGCTGCAGATCGAATAACGCCGGCCGGCCGGCGGGAGCCTTCTCCTAGCTCTGCGGGGACCCGTAAGTGGCGATCAATTGGCCGACCGCTGCCACGTCCGACGTGAACTTACCCGGCGATCTTGGGGCCGCGCATGCGGATGAGGATCGGCCAGCGCTTCTTCCGTGAGCCGGGTTGCCAGCGCGCTGCTTCATTGCTCGTCCGTGGACTCGGTCCAGGGCGAAGATCTCGAGCAGCACGTTCTGGCCCTTCCTTCCTGGTGGGCAGCTGAGCCGCCCGAAGAAGGACCAGCTCACTCCTTCCGGGAGCACATTGGCGATCAGGCGGTGTTTGGCTGGGTTTGATCTTGCTGACCAGGTCCGCGAAGGGAACGACCAGCTTTCGAGTAGCCGCCTGCCTTCACGTACTTGAAGCGCCCGATGTAGACGGCCAGTTCCTTGGTGCCCTCGGGCAGGCTCCCCCCATTCCAGCGGCACCCATAGCGATCCGTAGCCACAGCGGACGTTCGGCTTCGGATCACTCCATCCGCCTGCGACCCCCGAGCTCTTGAGGTCGATCACGGAGGTGACCGGTGCCGTCGCTTCCCCCTCCGCAGCCTGCCAGCGCCAGGGCAAAGGCGATCAGCCCCAACGCCCAGGCGTGCCACATCCCCTTCCTTGAATCCTCCCGGCATCGTGGGCAAGCGCCCACGATTCAATCAGGTTTTCTTGTTCTTAAGTCCCAGCCGGCGAACCGCAGTGCGGTGGCCGACTAGACCGCCGCGGGCTCGGCTGCGTCGTCCTTGACCTGGAAGGACGAGCCGCAGCCGCAGGCTGCAACGACGTTCGGGTTGTTGACCTGGAAGCCGGCGCCCTGCAGGCCTTCGACGTAGTCGACCTCGGAGCCGAAGACGAACTGCATGCTGACCTTGTCGACGACGACCGAGACGCCGTCGACCTCGAAGACGTGATCGTCGTCCTTGGCGCGGTCGAAGGCGAGCGCGTACTGGAAGCCCGAGCAGCCGCCGCCGCGAACGGCGACGCGAAGCGCCTGGTCCTCGGTGCCCTCCTGGGAGCCGAGCAGCTCGGCGATCTTGCCGGCGGCCTTGTCGGTGAGGGAGATCGCCTCTTGGCTGGTCGAGTCAGTCACTTCACAAAGTGTAGCGGGAGGTCTGCGAGAATCGCTTGTCTTGAGCTCCAGCGCTCCAACCGCGGTGGTCTGCGACACGACGGCCTACCTGCCCGCCGAGCTGGTCGCATCGCGCGGGATACAGACGATCAGCCTCTACGTGGCGGTCGACGGGCGCCAGGAGCCCGAGGCCGAGATCTCCGACTACGCCGACTTCTACGAGCGCCTGCGCGCCTCCGAAGGCGGGGCGACGACCTCGCAGCCCTCCATCGGGGACTTCGTCTCCGTCTACGAGCCGCTGCTCGACGAAGGCCGCGAAATCGTCTCGATCCACATCTCCGCCGGCATCTCCGGCACCTTCGAGGCGGCCGGTCAGGCCCGCGAGCGGCTTGTCGCCGAGGGCAAGGGGGGAGAGCGCATCCACCTCTTCGACTCGCGCTCGGCGGCGGGCGGGATGGGGCTCTGCGTGCTCGCCGCCGCAGCGGCAGCCGCGGCCGGCGAGCGACGGCGAGGCGATCCTCGCCCGCGCCCAGCAGGCGCGCGAGGAGCTGAAGATGTGGTTCGCGATCGACACGCTCGAGTACCTGCGCCGCGGCGGTCGGATCGGTGGCGCCCGCGCCTGGATCGGCTCGGCGCTGAAGATCAAGCCGATCCTCACCCTCGAGGAGGAGATCACCCCGGTCGAGCGTGTCCGCACCCGCGCCCGCTCGATCGAGCGGCTGCGCGACTACGCCCGCCGGCGCCACGAGTCCGGCCTCGACGCCTGGGTGGTCCAGCACATCCAGGACGACGAGACGGCGGCGCGCCTGATCGAAGACGGCCGCGAGATCTTCGGCTGCGAGCCGGTCTTCACCTCCGAGATCGGCGCCGTCCTCGGCGCCCACGTCGGCCCCGGCCTGCTCGGCATCGGCAGCGTCTCAAAGAGCGTCTTGAGCTGAGGACGCGGCACGCTGCCGCATTGGCTTTTCTCTACGATCTCTACGTGAATTTTCCTGAGCGTTTTGAAAGGCTGCTCGACCGCGTTGCCATGAGGCATTTCGCCTTCGCCGGTGCTCTCCTTGCGGCCGTGGCACTGACGGCATGCGGCGCCGGTGAAGAATCGAGTGCCGGGGAGAAGCTGCAGTCCAAGATGTCCGCGGCGGAGATGGCAAAGCTCCCCCCGTTCAAGATCAGGGCTCGACGTGGGCCGAGGCCCCGGAGGCTCGTGGTCCACGACCTCCGCAGGGGCTCCGGCGCGGTCATGAGGCGGGGAGACACGATGTTCGTCGACTGGGCCGAAATCCCCTATGGCGAAGCCCTTGAAACCACCCCGGACACGCCGAAAAAGACATTGAAATTCTCCTTCGAAAAGGTTATCGAGGGCTGGGAAGATGGCCTGCCAGGCATGAAAGTAGGGGGCCGCCGGGAGTTGATCGTTCCACCGCGGCTGGGCGACACCGGGGTGACGATGATCTACATGGTCGACCTGCTCGCGGTCGAACCTCCCCTCGAATAGCGCTCTCCTCGAGCCGGCTGTCACTGACGCAGGGGGCAGCCCCGGTATTCGAGACGTCTCTAGGATAAATGCATGAGATTTCTTGCGCCAATCGTCATTGGCCTGATCGCGCTGACGTTCGCGTCCTGCGGCAGCAGCGGCTCAGGCAATCCGACGGCGCAGTCAGCTGCGTCTACGAGCCCGACTGCGCCCACGGAATCGAGCGCGAAGACCGCAGAAGCCAAGGCCGCCGCTCCCGCGCCGCATGGGCCGAAGCGTTCGATGTCCAAGAAGGAAATCGCGAAGCTCCCCAAGCTGACGATCGCCAAGCAAAGCGGTCCGCCGCCAAGGCAGATCGAGGTCATCGACCTGCGCAAGGGTTCGGGCGCGACCGTGACGAAGCAAGACGCCGTCAACGTTCACTGGTTCCAGTCCCTCTACCCCGAAGCGCTGAAGCGGAGCCAAAGCGGCCTCTACGGCCCTCACAGCTTCGGGCTCGACGAAACCGTCAGGGGTTGGCAGGTGGGCCTGCCCGGCATGAAGGTGGGGGGCCGCCGCGAGTTGATCCTGCCGCCAAAGCTGGTGTATCCGCGCTGGAAGCCGAGCTGGGGCTACGCGCCCTACGTCGACCTCTACGTGATTGATCTGCTCGGCGTCAAACGACGCGGAGCGGGGGGCTAGCCGGAAACGCGCTCGCCGAGGGTCTGGAGCATGTCCTCGACCCGGACGAACTTGACGCGGGGGCGGCCGTGGGGCTCGCCGCGGCCGACCTCGGCCTGGTCGATCGCCTGCCAGTCCTCGAAGCTGACGTAGCGGACGCCGCGCTCGGCGAGCAGAGCCTCGACCGCGCTCGGGTCGGGGCTCTCGGGGCTGAGCAGGGTCTGCGACTCGACGTCGGCGAGCAGGTGCTGGACCGTCTCCAGCGCGTCCTTCTTGTTGGTGCCGATCACGCCCGAGGGGCCGCGCTTGATCCAGCCAGCG
This sequence comes from uncultured Solirubrobacterales bacterium, assembly GCA_963812905.1. Lineage (GTDB taxonomy): Bacteria > Actinomycetota > Thermoleophilia > Solirubrobacterales > 70-9 > VRUE01. Next base: position 951,568 of record CAWEWY010000003.1, on the reverse strand, counting down.
GTGTAGTGGCCGACCTTGTGGCCGGAGTCGTGCGAGTCGAGCACGCGGCCGCCCTCGTTGAGGATCAGGCCGCGCTTCTCGTCGAAGGGGACGCCCTCGATCGGGATGCCGGTGTAGCCGACCGAGCGCAGCACCAGGCCGCACTCGAGCTCTTCGCGCTCGCCGGTGTCGCGGGCGCGCAGCGTGCCGCCCTCCTCGACCAGCTCGTTGCGGCCGATCGACGATCTTCTCGACCTTGCCGTCGCCCGTTGATCTCGATCGGCGAGGCGAGGAAGCGCAGGACGATCCGCTGCCTCTTGCCCTCCGGCTCGCGCTGGGAGAACTCGCGCAGCGTCTCGACGTTGACCCGGGTCGTCTTGTCGGCCTCCTCGGACTCGAGGAAGGCGGCGCTGGCCGGGTCGAGCTCGACCTCGGCTGGGTCGACGATCACGTCGGCGTCCTCCATCTCGCCGAGCTCCCTGATCTCCGGGTTGGTGAAGGCGGCCTGGACCGGCCCGCGGCGGCCGAGCACGACGATCTCGCGGATCTTCTTCGCGTCGAGCAGCTCGATCGCGTGGTCGGCGGTGTCGGTCTGGCGCAGCTCGTGGTCGGTCAGCGCCAGCATCCGGGCGACGTCCATCGCCACGTTGCCGTTGCCGATCACGACGGCGCGCTCGCAGGAGAGGTCGAACTCCTCGCCGGCGTAGTCGGGGTGGGCGTTGTACCAGCCGACGAAGGCGGTGGCGGCGTGGCTGCCGGGCAGCTCCTCGCCCGGGATGCCGAGCTGGCGGTCGGTCTCGCAGCCGACCGTGAAGACGATCGCGTGGTAGAGCCGCTCGAGGTCCTCGACCTCGATGTCGTGGCCGACCTTGACGTTGCCGAAGAAGCGGAAGCCCTCGCGCGCGGCGGTTTTCTCGTAGACCCGGATCACCGACTTGATCTTCGGGTGGTCGGGGGCGACGCCGCCGCGGACGAGGCCGAAGGGGGTGGGGAGGCGGTCGAAGAGGTCGACCTGGGCGTGCACGTCCTCGCCCTTGAGGATGTGCTCGGCGGCGTAGAAGCCGGACGGGCCGGCGCCGACGATGGCGACGCGGACGGGGTTCTCGGGTGTTCCGATCTGGGTCATAGTGCCTTCACATCGCGAACTGCATCGAATTCTCGGCCTGCTGGGCCTGGAAGTCGATGCAGTTCGGGGTTGCGGCGAGCGGAAAGAATAGGGAACTCGCGCGGCCGCCTACGCGGCGAGCAGCAGCTCGTTGCAGTCGGGGCAGATGCCGTGGCTGAGCGCCGGCAGCTCGGGGCGGTTGAACAGCTCCAGCCGCCGCGCCGCCTCCTCGACCTCGACCCACTCGCCGTCGACCTCGAAGCGGTCGCACCAGCCGCACATGGTCAGGGTGCTCCTCGCCGCGCGGCACCTCGGGGTCGAGCAGCGGCTGCGGTTCCTCGCGCGCCTCCTCGGAGCGCAGTCGGGCCGAGAAGAGGACGGCGCGTCCGCCTGGCCGGGCGACGATCCTGATGTTCATCTCGCGCCGCACGCCCGGCCCGTCGCAGCGGAAGGGCAGCTCCACGCTCCCGACCTCATCGCGGATGCGGCGCACCAGCATCCGCTGCAGTTTCTTCATTTCGTCCCCGGCGACGTAGTCCCAGAGCGAGCGGCCGAGGCTGGTCGCGGCCTCGCCCCAGCCGTTCTCCTCGGCGAAGCGGTAGTAGCCCTCGTCGACCCTGACCAGGTGGTCCTGCTCGTCGATCGCGTAGCTGAGCGCCTCGACGGTCATGCGCCCGCGGCGACGGCGCTGGGCACGCCGTCGAGCGCGTCGAGCGCCTTGCGCAGCGAGAGCGCCACGCAGGTGAAGATCGGCGTCTCCAGCTCGGTGTACTCGCTCGACTCGGTCGGGCGCAGCTCCTGCACCAGGTCGAGGAACATGCCGGGGTCGTCGCCCTCGAAGGCGACGACGAACTCCTGGTCGTCGAGGCCGAAGGAGTAGGAGGTGTTGATCGTGATCTCCGGGTAGCGGCGGCCGACCTCGATGTGGCTCTTCATGATCCGCCCGCGCTCCTCCGCCGGCAGCCCGTACCAGCGCCGCTGCTTGACCATCGGGTAGAGGAACATGTACTTGCGCTCGGAGACGCAGATCTCCGGTCGCGCCTGCTCCTCCGAGTAGGGCGAGCGCTTGGTCATCGAGAGGAACGAGTAGGGCGTCTCGGCCCACTTCGCCAGGCCGCTCTGGCCGAGCACGACGTGGAAGGTGTGCAGGTCGTCGAGGCTGGGGCTCTGGCTGAGGAGGACCAGGTCGACGTCGCCGCGCGTTCCTATGGTTGAGTAGGCGCGCAACGAGCGGTCGAGGGCGAAGTCCTCGCAGGCGGCGAGGAACTCCTGCTTGTCGGCGGCTCGGAGATCGGCGTCTTGGCGGCGCCAGGCGGGATCGACCTTGAAAAACGTGAACTTGGCGAAAGTGCGGTCGGCCATTGGGTTGACGATAGCGGTGTTTGTCCTGGCGGTGGCGGGGTTCGGGCAGGGGGTTCCGCTTAACTTTTTCGGTGGGGCGGCGGCGGCGCCTCTCCGAGATCGCGGTTGACGAAAAAGTACAAGACGCTCCACCCCCTGCCCGAACGCCGCTGAAGGCCCGAGAACGGCGCGATCGAGGACTCAGGTGACGATCGTGCTGCTGCCAAGTGGCACTGGGGTCGAAGAGCTTGTGGGGGCGGGGTTGTCGCCTGGGCTGCTGAGCGCTGGGCTTGGGGGCTGTGCCGGCGGAGCAGACGTATCTGGACATCTCGCAGGGGAACCGGGTCTTCGATTCGCTTTATGACGAGGAGCTTCCGCGCGACGTGCTGGCGGGCCGGGATCTGCTGGGCCGGAGTGCTGTGGACGAGCGGGCCGAATCCGCGCCCGCCGACATCGTTCCGGCTTGCTGCCTCGACCCTCGAATCCGCCGGCATGGGGTGCGGGCGGGGGGGAGCGTCTTGTACTTTTTCGTCACCGGCCGGGGAGGCCGCGAAGCTCCACCGAAAAAGTTAAGCGGAACCCCCGCCGCACCCGCCCACCTTCGAAGCCGGAGCTTGAACCTGCGCCGGCTGCCGGCCCTCGTGCGGGGGCTGCGCGGCAACGATCTGCTGATCGCGATTGAGCGGGCGCCGCCGGAGAAGAACGAGGCGCTGGCGATTGGGATCGCGGGGCGGGGGTTCGATGGGGACCTGACCTCGGACAGCACCCGCACCGACGGGTACGTGCTTTCGACCGACATCGCGCCGACGATCCTGGGGCGGCTTGGGATCGCGGTGCCTTCGGCGATGTCGGGGCAGACGATCCGGGCCGAGGGGGCGCGTCGACGTGGCGGCGATCGAATCGCTTGGGGATCGGATGGCCGTGATCTCGGAGCGGCGCGGGCCGGTGATCGGGGTCAGCCTGCTCGTCTGGCTCTTCGTCCTGGCGCTCTCGGTGCTCGTCGCTCGCGGCCGGGTCGCTCGGGTCGGCGGTGAAGCTGGTCGGGCTCAGCGTCGTCTACCTGCCGCTGGTGCTGCTGGTCGGCGCGGCGCTGGAGCCGGCCAGGGGGTCGAACAGCTGCTCGTCATGTGCGGGGCGCCCGCTCTTGCGGCGCTCACCCTTGCTGCGCTCGCGCGGCTACCGGGCGCTCGCGGTCGCCTCCGGCCTCGTCGTCGGTCGCCTACGCGGTCGACGTGATCGCCGGCTCGCCGCTGACCTCGCTCTCGCTGCTCGGGCCGAACCCGGGGCTCGGCGTGCGCTTCTACGGGATCGGCAACGAGCTCGAGGCGCTGCTCGGGGTGCTCGTCGTCGCCGGTACCGGCGCGGCGCTGCAGGGCTTCTGCGCCGCGGCTGACAGGCCGCGCCGCGCGCCTCGGCGTTCCTCGCCTCCGGCCTGCTCTTCGCCCTCGTCTTCGCCGCCGGGCGCTTCGGGGCCGACGTGGGCGCGGCGATCGTCCTGCCGATAGGGGCCGCGGTCGCCGCTTCCAAGGTCGCGACCCCGCGGCGACACGCGGCCCTCGCTCATCATTACCGCATCTCTCGGATTTGTGGGATTTATTGCAGTAATCGACCTCCTCTCCGGGGCCAACGCGCACCTGACCCGGTCGGTGCTCGACGCCGGCGGGCTCGGCGACCTCGCCGACGTCGCGCAGCGCCGGCTGCAGCTCTCCGCCCACAGCTTCACGCGCCCGGTCGTCCTCTTCTTCCTGCCGCTGGTCGCCGCGCCTCGCGGTGCTCGCCGTGCTGGCGGCGCGAGCGGCTGCGCGGCCTGGCTGGAGAAATCCCCAGCCATGCGAGGCCGGCCTGCTCGGCGCCCTCGTCGCGACCGTCGCCGGCACCCTCGCCAACGACTCCGGCGCCCTGGTGCTGGAGATCGGCACCGCCTACCTGCTCGTCTTCGCCGCCTTCGCCTGGGCCGAGGGCGCGCCGAGCCGCTCCGCGCGGTTGAGCGCTGGTCGATCCACTACCCTTGGCAGTTCGTGCGGATTGCGCTCGTCTCGCCATATTCCTGGACCTACCAGGGCGGCGTGAACCGGCACGTGGAGGCGCTTGCCGAGGAGTTCCTCGGCCGCGGCCATCACGTTCGCGTGCTCGCCCCCTTCGACCCGCCCGGGCGGCTCAGCCGCGTGCTGCACCGTGCCGCGCCGGAGCCGCGCGAGATCCCCGACTACCTGATCCCGCTCGGCCGCACCGTCGGCTTCCCCTCCAACGGCGCCGTCTCCAACCTCGCCCCCTTCCCGGCGGGCGGCGTCCGCGCCCCGCGCCGCGAGCTGCGCCGGGGGCGCTTACGACGTCGTCCACGTCCACGAGCCGGTGGTGCCGCTGGTCGGCTGGAACGCCGCGCTCGGCGCCGGTGCCCCTGCCGTCGGCACCTTCCATGCCTACTCGACCAAGGCCGGTGCCCAACTACATCGCCACGGCGCTTCGGCGCCCGGCGCGTCTTCAACCGCCTCTCGGCGCGGATCGCCGTCTCCGAGGCGGCCGCCTGGACCGGCCGCCGCTGGTTCGGCGGCCACTACGAGGTGATCCCCAACGGCGTCGACGTCGCCGCCGCGCCGAGCGGCCCGAAGCCGGCCGGGGAGGAGCTGCGCGTCCTCTTCGTCGGCCGCCCCGAGGAGCGCAAGGGCCTGCCGATCCTGCTCTCCGCCTTCGGCGCCCTGGTCGAGCACGTGCCCAGCCGCCTCACGGTGATCGGCGCCGAGCGCGAGGACGTGCTGCGCTACCTCGCCGATCCCGAGACGATGCGCTGGATCGACGTCCGCGGCCGCGTCTCCGGCGAGGCCCTGCAGCGCGCCCTGCACGAGGCCGACCTGCTCTGCGCGCCCTCGCTCTCGGGCGAGAGCTTCGGCATGGTCCTGACCGAGGCCTTCGCCGCCGGCACCCCGGCGATCGCCTCCGCCATCGCCGGCTACAGCGACGTCGTCACCGACGGCGTCGACGGCGTGCTCGTGCCGCCCGGGCGACCCGCAGCGGCTTGCCGAGGAGCTCCAGCGCGCCCACCACGAGCCCGAGCGGCTGGCGGCGATGGGCGAGGCGGCGCGCCAGCAGCGCCGAGCGCTACGCCTGGCCCCGCGTCGCCGACCGGGTGACCGCGGTCTACGAGCGGGCGATCGAGGCGCCCGAGCCGCAGGGCGCGCTCGAGCGCGCCGCCCACTGGGCGGGGGTGCGGCCGGCCGACGGCTTGCCGCCGAGCCCGCCGCAGCGGCTGCCGTCGCTCGACCCGCGCGCCCGCCCGTCCGGGCAACCGGCGCCGCAAGGTCGCCCGCCGCGTCGGCCTCGGCGCCGCCGGGGTGCTCGGGGTCGGGCTGACGGCCCTGGCGGCGCAGAAGATCGGCGTCGACAACGTCGTCGAAAGCATCGTCCGCTCCGACCTCAGCTGGGTGCTGGTCGCCTGCGCGCTGATGGCGCTCTCACTCTTCTTCCGCGCCGCCTCCTGGTACTGGATCGTGCGCGCGGCGCTGCCGCTGCGGCCGGTGCGGCGCCGCGACGTCACCTCGGCGACGATGATCGGCGTGCTGATGTCGGCGACCCTGCCCGCCCGCCTCGGCGAGCCGGCACGGGCGATGTCGCTGGCGCGGCGGACCGGCCGCATGCGCGAGACCTTCCCGGTCCTGCTCGGCACCGTCGTCTCCCAGACCGTGCTCAACCTCGTCGCCCTGGCCCTGCTCGGCGTGATCATCGTCTCCACCACCGACCTCTTCCACTCCAGCACCGCAGAAGCTCTTCGTCTTCAGCTTCGTGCCGCTGGTGCTGCTGCTGGTCGTGCTGCTCGGCCCGCCGCTGATGCGGCGCAACGGCAACGGTCGCCTGGCCCGGCTCGGCGCCGCCATGCACGCTGCCCTCGTTGCAGGTGCGCGCCGGCCTGCGCGTCTTCCGCCAACCCGCGGCGGGGCGCCGCCGCGGCCGCCGCGCAGCTCACCGCCTGGGCGATCCAGCTCGCCGCCTGCTGGGCGCTGCTCGCCGCCCTCGGGCTCAGCGGCCAGGCGGGCATCGGCGCCGCCGCCGCGGTCCTCTTCGCGGTCAACGTCACCGCCGTGGTGCCGGCGACGCCCTCCAACATCGGCGTCTTCCAGCTCGCCGTGATCAGCGTCCTGCACACCGGCTTCGGCATCGGCACGGCCGACGCCCTCGCCTACGGCGTCATCCTGCAGGCGGTCGAGATCGCCACGGCGGTCGCCCTCGGCCTGCCGGCGCTGGTCCGCGAAGGCCTCACCTGGAGCGACCTGCGCGTGCAGGCGCTCTCCACGGCTCCGGTGCGCCTCAAGCCGCAGCCCGCCCGTTTCGAATAGGGTGCGCGCCGTTCGACGGTCGGTTCCCTATATAAGAACTTGTTTAGTACCCAGTACATAGATCGACGATGCACTCCGACAGCACCCCGCCTTCCGCGACGGGTCCGAGCCGGAGGGACGGTCCTCTCCCTGCTCGCCGGACCGCTCTGCGCCCCGATCCTGCGAGCCCACCTCGAGGGGCCGCTGCGGCTGCCGGACCTGCGCGAACGGATCGGCGGCGCCGCCCAGACGACCCTGCGCGGCCAGGTTGGCAACCTGCGCGCGATCGGCGCGCTGGAACGCCATGTGCGCAGCGGCATGCCCTACACGGTCGAGAACGAGCTGACCGACGCCGGCCGCGGCATCCTCGGCGTCGCCGGGGACGTCGAGGCCTGGCTCTCGCGAGCGCCGCAGGGCCCGATCGCGCTCGGCAGCGAGCCGGCGAAGGGCGCGATCAGGTCCCTGGTCGGCGGTTGGGGCTCCACCGTGCTTCGTGCCCTCGCCGCTCGCCCGCTCTCGCTCACCGAGCTCAGCGGCGTCATCCCCGACCTCAGCTACCCATCGCTGGAGCGGCGCATCTCGGCGATGCGCGCCGCCCGCCAGGTCGAGGTGATGCCGAACGAAACCGGTAAGGCCCGGCCCTACGCCGTCACCGATTGGACCCGCCAGGCGGTCGGTCCGCTGGTCGCGGCGGGGCGCTGCGAGTGCGAGCACATCGCCGAGGTCACCGATCCGCTCACCAGGGTCGACATCGAGGCCGTCTTCCTGCTCGCCGTCCCGCTGGTCGCGCTGCCCACCGGCCGGTCGGGCTCGTGCCTGCTTGCGGTCAACGCTGCCGAAGGGCGAGGAGCCCGCACAGCCAGGCAGCCGGCGTCCACGTCGACCTGGAGCGCGGTGAGGTCATCTCCTGCGTCTCCCGCCTCGAGCAGGACCCCGGCACCTGGGCCCTCGGCACGGTCGAGGCCTGGGTCGAGGCGATCGTCGACAGCCGCTTCGACAACCTCCGCATAGGGGGGAGGGAGCAGGAGCTGGCTCGCGACCTGATCGAAGGCCTCTCTCTGTCGATCTCAGCGACTGGCTGACCAGCCAACGTGCCAGAATGCCGAAGGCCTTGACCGCAAACGGGCAACTCAGCGAGCATCTCGACGTGCTGATCGTCGGGGCCGGGCTTTCGGGCATCGGCGCCGCGCACCATCTTCAGGAGGCCTTTCCCGGCAAGAGCTACGCGATCTTCGAGGCGCGGGAGGACCTGGGGGGGACCTGGGACCTCTTTCGCTACCCGGGGATCCGCTCGGACTCGGACATGCACACGCTGGGCTACCGCTTCCGGCCCTGGACGAACTCGAAGACGATCGCCGACGGTTCCTCGATCCTCGAGTACGTGCGCGCAGACCGCAAGGGACGGGGGGATCGAGGAGAAGATCCGCTACCGGCACCGGGTCGTGCGGGCCGAGTGGTCGAGCGAGGACGCGCGCTGGAGCGTGGAGGCCGAGCGCACCGACACCGGCGAGACCGTGAGCCTTACCTGCGACTACCTCTGGGTCTGCAGCGGCTACTACCGCTACGACGAAGGGTTCACACCCGAGTTCGAGGGGGCCGAGGGCTTCGGCGGGCGGATCGTCCATCCCCAGCACTGGCCGGAGGACCTCGACTACGTCGGCAAGCGGGTCGTCGTCATCGGCAGCGGCGCGACCGCGGTGACGCTGGTGCCGGCGATGGCCGAGAAGGCCGCTCACGTGACGATGCTGCAGCGCTCGCCGACCTACATCGCCTCGCTGCCGGCCGAAGACCCGCTCGCCGGGGCCCTGCGGCGGGTGCTCCCCGACAGGGCCGTCTACGCGATCGTGCGCTGGAAGAACGTCCTCCTCCAGACCGCCTTCTACCAGCTCAGCCGCCGCCGTCCGCAGGCCGTGAAACGGATGGTCCGCCGCGGAGTCGAAAGGGCGCTGCCGGCCGGCTACGACATCGACAAGCACTTCAAGCCCCGCTACAACCCCTGGGACCAGCGGATGTGCCTGGTGCCCAACGGCGACCTCTTCAGGGCGATCCGCGACGGCAGCGCCGCGGTCGTCACCGACACGATCGACAGCTTCACCGAGAGCGGGATCGAGCTCGACTCCGGCGAGGAGCTGGAGGCCGACGTGATCGTCACCGCCACCGGCCTCAACCTGCTCTTCCTCGGCGGCATGGAGCTGGTCGTCGACGGGCGTGCGGTCGACGTGCCGAAGACGATGACCTACAAGGGGATGATGCTGAGCGGGGTGCCCAACTGCGCCTTCACCGTCGGCTACACCAACGCCTCCTGGACCCTGAAGGCCGACCTCACCTCCGAATACGTCTGCCGCCTGCTGGCCCACATGGACGCGCACGGCTACTGCAAGAGCGTCCCCGAGATCACCGACCCGACCGTGACCGAGGCGCCGCTGCTCGACTTCACCTCCGGCTACGTCCTGCGCTCGCTCGACCAGTTCCCCAAGCAGGGCTCGAAGGAGCCGTGGAGGCTGCGCCAGAACTACGTCTTCGACCTGCGCTCGATCCGCCGCGGCCCGATCGACGACGGCGCGATGCAGTTCTCCCGCCCGGCGCGGCAGCCGCAGCCGCCGCTGGAGAAGGTCGCCACCTGAGGTGACCGAGCTGACCGACAAGCAGGCCGAGCTCTGCGAGAGCAGCGAGACCGACTACACCGACCTGAAGGCCCTCTTCGTCAACTGCACCCTGAAGCGCAGCCCCGAGGTCTCCAACACCCAGGGGCTGATGGACATCTCGATGGAGATCATGCGCCGCAACGGCGTCGGGGTCGAGGGCATCCGTGCGGTCGACCACGAGATCGCCACCGGCGTCTGGCCCGACATGACCGAGCACGGCTGGGAGCGCGACGAGTGGCCCGAGATCTTCGAGAAGGTGATGGCTGCCGACATCCTCGTCCTCGGCATGCCGATCTGGCTGGGGGAGAAGTCCTCGGTGGCGACGCAGGTGATCGAGCGGCTCTACGGCAACTCCCACCTGCTCAACGAGGCCGGCCAGTACGCCTACTACGGCCGGGTCGGCGGCTGCCTGGTGACCGGCAACGAGGACGGGGTCAAGCACTGCGCGATGAACACGCTCTACTCGCTGCAGCACCTCGGCTACACGATCCCGCCCCAGGCCGACGCCGGCTGGATCGGCGAGGCGGGGCCCGGCCCGTCATACCTCGACCAGGGCTCGGGCGGCCCCGAGAACGACTTCACCAACCGCAACACGACCTTCGCCGCCTGGAACATGCTCCACCTGGCACGCATCCTCAAGGACGCCGGCGGCATCCCGGCCCACGGCAACCAGCGCACCGCCTGGGACGCTGGCTGCCGCTCCGACTTTCCGAACCCCGAGCATCGCTGAGCGCCGCGTCCCCCCCACCGGCTTGGGGTCGAAAGTCGGAAGCAGCGCTTGAGACGGCGTCGGCTACGGCAACCGCGCCTGCGTCCGGGGGCGCTCGCGCAGCTCACCGGATGGCGCGACCGCCCTGCGCGAAGCCGCCGAGGCGATTTCGGACGTGTTGCAGCCGTCGAACAGCGCCCAGCCGCTGACGAAGTCTTCAGGGTAGGTCACGTCGAGGGCCGTGGTCGGGATGGTCTGGAGTTCTTCTTCGTCTTCGTACTGGAAGATGTAGCCGAAGGGCCCTTCCGGTTCGCCGTACTCGGTGAGCGGCGCCTCGAACAGGCAGTCGAGTGCCGAGTTCACTTTGTTGATCGCACTGCCCTGACCCGAGACCGTCTGGCCCTGAGCACTGACCTTCTGGCTCAGGTCAGCGATCGTCTTGCCCTGCGTCGCGATCTTTTTCTGGGCCTTGGTGAGTGCCGTGCTGAGGGAATTGACCCTGTGGTTGAGGCAGGTGAGATTGCACTTTGCCTCGGCACCGGCCGAGAACGCCAGGCAGAGAACCAGCGCCGTGAGGGACGCCGAGAGCAGCTTCTTCATGACTCCTCCTTCGGCGCATCGGATGCACCGGGTTGGATTGTGACTCGAAAACTTACGTTTCAGGCCGGGGAATCGATTTCCTCGAGTCGCTCGGCGAGGCGGTTCATGCCGCGCTCGCGGGCGGCGGCCGCCGCGGCGCTCCAGTCGGTCTCGCGGCTGGGCGGTGGCTCGACCCCGGCATCGCGCAGCGTCGCAATGTCCTTGAAGGCGCGCAGGTCGTCCGCCGCATCGAGCAGAGCGCTGCGCAGCGCCGGGCGCCGCTCGCGGATCGCGTTGTCGAGCACCGCCTCGAGCGAGCCGTGGCGGCGCAGCAGCTCCGCCGCCGTCTTCGGGCCGACCCCCTTGGCGCCGGGCAGGCCGTCAGAGGGGTCGCCGCGCAGGGCGATGAAGTCGGGAACCAGCCCGGGCGGGATCCCGTAGCGCTCCTCGACCTCCTCCGGCGCCACCTCTTCGGCGCCTTTGCCCTTGCCGCCGGTCTTGACGTAGAGCACTGTGACCCGCTCGGCGGCGCACTGGTACATGTCGCGGTCGCCGGTCAGCAGCAGGGCCCTCCCGCCCGCCTCCGCCTCGTGACGGGCGTAGGTGCCGAGCAGGTCGTCGGCCTCGAGCGAGTCGCTCGTCGCGACGGTCCAGCCGAAGGCCCCGAAGAAGTCGCGGGCGGCGGCGAACTGCGGCGAGAGGTCATCCGGCATCGCCGCCTCGCGCTCGGCGTGGTAGGCGGGGTAGAGCTCGGTGCGGTAGGAGGCCGCGTCGGGCCCGAAGCAGAGGACGACCGCACGGGGCCGGTGCAGCTCGATCTCGCGCAGAACCAGGTTGGCCGTCCCCAGCAGCGCGTTGACCGGCCTGCCGTCCGCTCCCACGATCGAGTCCGGCAACGCGTAAAACGCCCGAAAAAGCATCGAGGGCGTGTCGACGACAAGCAGGGGCCTGGCCATCGCCCCACCCTACGCCCATCCCCGCGGCTGACTTCCGGCTGACTTCGCCTTTAGGGGTCCATATGGACCCCTAAAGGCGAAGTCAGCCGGAAAGGGGCGGTCGACTACGGTTAGCCGCCGTGGATGACAGCGCCCTGCACATCGAGGATCTGGTCAAGCGCTACCCGACCGGGGTGGAGGCGCTGCGCGGGGTCTCGCTGGAGATCGCGCCGGGGGAGCTGTTCGGGCTGCTGGGGCCGAACGGGGCCGGCAAGTCGACCATGATCCATTGCTCGACCGGGCTGGCACAGCCGACCTCGGGCGCGATCCGCATCTTCGGCCACGACGCGATCGGCGACTACGGCGCGGCGCGGCAGGCGGTCGGGCTCGCCCCGCAGGAGCTCAACCTCGACTGGTTCCTCACGGTCGAGGAGACGCTCGACTACCACGCCGGCTACTTCGGGATGCCGAAGCGCGATCGTCGCGAGCGGACGGTGGAGCTGCTCGAGACCTTCTCGCTGACCGAGAAGCGCGACGAACGCACGCGCACGCTCTCGGGCGGGATGAAGCGGCGGCTGATCCTGGCCCGGGCGATGATGCACCGGCCGCGGCTGCTGATCCTCGACGAGCCCACCGCCGGGGTCGACGTCGAGCTGCGCCTGGAGCTCTGGCACTACATGCAGCGGATCAACCAGGAGGGGACGACGATCCTGCTCACCACTCATTATCTGGAGGAGGCCGAGCAGCTCTGCGACCGGATCGCCTTCATCGACGACGGGCAGATCGTCGGCGAGGGGACCAGCGCGGAGCTGGCCGCGCGCTACGGCGTCGCCAACCTCGAGGACGCCTACCTGGCCCTGGTCGGGCGCAACGAGCTCTCGCGCTCGCGGATCGAGGTGGCCGGCCCATCGTGCGGGAGCGCCCAAATCGTCACGGTGACTTCCGGGTGCTCGAATCCGTGGCGCGATTTCGGGCGCGAGGCATTGCTATGAGCGCCGCCCAGATCCGCTTCGCCACGCTCTGGCGGCGCGAGGTCAACCGCTTCATGAAGATCAAGAAGCAGACGCTGGGCGCGCCGCTGCTGGAAACCTTCCTCTACATCACCGTCTTCGGCGCCGCGCTAGGCTCGCGGATCAAGCAGCTGCACGGGATCGACTACGTCGTCTTCGTCATCCCCGGCCTGATCATGATGGCCTTCTCGATCAACTCTTTCGCCAACAACTCGTCCTCGATCCTGCAGCAGAAGTTCCAGGGGGCGATCCAGGACCAGCTCTCCTCGCCGGCCTCGCCGCTGGAGCTGCTGCTCGCCTTCTCGCTCGGCGGCTTCATGCGCGGCCTGATCGTCGCCGGCCTGACCTTCATCGCCGCCTCGCTCCTGGTCGACCTGCCGGTCGACCACATCCTCGTGCTTGTTCCCTCGCTGTTCCTGGTCGGCTTCTTCTTCTCCCAGCTCGGGGTGCTGACCGGGGTGCGCGCGGAGCAGTTCGACGACGTCGCCTTCGTCCAGACCTTCGTCCTGCACGCCGCTGATCTTCCTCGGCGGCGTCTTCTACTCGGCGGCGCTGCTGCCGCAGCCGTTCCAGACCCTGACCCACTTCGACCCGATCTACTACATGATCAACCTGGTCCGCTACGGCTTCGTCGGCTACACCGAAGTCAGCATCGGCCTCTCGCTGCTCGCCCTCACCGCCGCGACCGCGGCGATCTTCGTCGCCAACCTGCGCCTCTTCTCGCGCGGCTACAAGCTGCGCGCCTAGCTCGGATTGCCACTCGCTGGGCTGGGTATCCGGTACCTACCGGACAGCCGACCAAAGGAGTTGAACAGCGATGGAGGCCATCAGTCCCAGCAAGGGCATCTTCGACGGCGCCAACTCAGAGACGCGCCACCATGTGGTCGAACTGCTGACCCAGGCGTACTGGATGGAGATCGAGACGGTGATCAGCTATCTGGCAGCTGCGGTCAATCTCGACGGCGTGCGGGCGCAGGAGATCAAGCAGTCGCTGGACGAGGACATCGAGGAGGAGTTGGGGCACGCGCGGCGCTTCGCGCGGCGGATCAAGGAGCTCTACGGCGTAGTGCCGGGCCCCCAGGCCTTCGCGCCCGGGCAGGACTACCTGCAGCCGCCCGAGGAGCAGACGGACGTGGTCCACGTGATCCGCGGGGTGATCAAGGCGGAGACCGGTGCCATCGAGCACTACACGCGGATCGTCGAGGAGACCGATCAGGTCGACCCGGTCACCCAGGACATGACGATCGAGATCCTCCGCGACGAGCAGGGCCACCGTCGGCTCTTCGAGGGTTTTCTGCGCGAGTACGAGTTGGAGGGCCTCGCCGAAAGCCAGTGAGGGCGACTACCAGGCGTCGATTAAGCGGCGCTCGCCTGTACGGGTGGGCTGGTGTGCCTGGGCGGCGGCAAGCGTGGAGGCGATCAACCTCCGCGTCTCCGCCGGGTCGATCACGTCGTCGATCTCGAAGAGGGCGGCGGCGTTGAGCGCCTTGGCGTTCTCCTCGGCGGCGGCGGTGAGGTCGCGGACGCGCTGCTCGCGCTCGGACTCGTCGGCGATCGCCTCGAGCTCCTTGCGCAGGGCCAGCTTCACCGCTCCCTCCAGGCCCATCGGTCCCAGGTGCGCCCCCGGCCAGGCGACGGTGAACAGGGGCTCGTGCATGCTGCCGCCGGTCATCGCCTGGGCGCCGAGGCCGTAGCCGCGGCGCAGGATCACCGCGACCAGCGGCACGCGCAGGGCCGCGCCGGCGACCAGCAGGTGCGAGGCGTGGCGGACGAGGCCGGTCTCCTCGGCCTCGGTCCCGACCATGAACCCCGGCGTGTCGACCAGCGAGACGACCGGCAGGCCGAAGGAATCGCAGAGCCGCAGGAGGCTGGCCGCCTTCTCGGAGGCGCCGCTGGTGATCGCACCGGCGACGTGGCGGGTGTCGTTGGCGATCACGCCGAGCGGCCGGCCCTCGATCCTCACCAGCGCGGTGACCATCTCCGGCGCGAAGCGCTCGCGCAGGAAGGTCACCGAGCCCTCGTCGGCGAGCCGCTCGACTATCGGCCCCACTGCGTAGGCGCGGCGGCGGCGCTCGGGGATCGCCTCGCGCAGGGGCGCCTGATCGGGGGCGGTGCCGGGTGCCGTCGCGCCCTGGAAGTAGCCGAGCAGGCGCTTGGTCGCGGCTACGGCAGCCTCCTCGTCGGCGACGAGGAGGTCGACGACCCCGTTGGCGGCCTGCATCGCGGCCGGCCCGACGTCATCGGGGTCGACCCTGCCGAGGCCGCCGCCCTCGATCATCGCCGGGCCGCCCATGCCCAGCGAGGAATTCTCGGTCGCGACGATCAGGTCTGAGCAGCCGGCGATCACGGCGTTGCCGGCGAAGCAGCGGCCGGCGACGACCGCGATCCGCGGCACCGTCCCGGAGAGGCGTGCCCAGAGCGCGAAGGCGCGGGTGTCGAGCGCCGAGACGACGGGGTAGTCGGTGTCGCCGGGGCGCCCACCGCCACCCTCGGCGAAGAAGACGGTGGGGAGGCGCATGCGCTCGATCAGCTCGAAGAGCCGGTCCTTCTTGCGGTGGCCGAGGGCGCCCTGGGTGCCGGCCAGGACGGTGTAGTCGTAGGAGAGGACGGCGCAGGCGGCGCGCTCGCCGAAGAACTCACCGTTGACGCGGGCGGTCCCGGCCACCAGCCCGTCCGCCGGCGTGCGGGCGATCAGGTCGTCGATGTCGCGCCGTCCCCGCTGGGCGGCGATCGCGAAGCGGCCGTACTCGACGAAGGAGCCGGGGTCGGCCAGGTCGTCGATGTTCTCGCGCGCCGTGCGGCCGCCCGCGGCGTGGCGCCGCTCGACCGCGTCCCGGCGGGCCTCGTCCTCGGTCAGCGCGCGCCGCTGCAGCACCTCGGCGAGCTCCTCGCGCTCCCCGCGGTCGCTGGTTCGTTCCCCGCCGGCCACGCGCGCCATGTTCCCAGACGGCAACCCACGCCCCGCCGTCGCGATCGGGCTTGAACGATCGCCGCCGGCAATATAGGTTGTTCGTCCATTCGTCCAGAGCGCAGCGTGCGGAGGTTGGCGCCGAAAGGAGAGCAAGTTGAAACAGCGACTTTTCAGTGCGGTCCCGGGAAGGGCAGTGATCGCGATCACGGTGGGATTGGTGACCTCTCTTGCCCTCATGCCTGTCATGGCCGGCGCTGCCGGTGACCTGGGCAGTGCCAACACCGTCTACATCAAGGACGGCAAAGGCGGCCTTCGCTTCGTCGCCCCAAAGACGATCTTCGCCGGCGAAGACCTGGCGGTGCTCAACCAGACCAACCCGAAACAGGTCGGCCCGCACACCTTCTCGCTGGTCACCAAGGGCTCGATCCCGAAAACGCCGAACGCGCGGAAAAACTGCTTCACCCCGAAGCACATCTGCATGGCGATCGCCTCCTGGCACGGCGTCAAAGGCAACGGGCCCGTGAAAACGAACCCCGCCACCGCCGGGGCCGAAGGCTGGGACACGCTCGGCAGCCTGACCAAGAAGGGCGACTCCTGGTTCACCGGCTCGAAACCGGGGGCCTCGATCGTCGAGCCGGTGACCGCGGCCGCCGGGACGACGATCTACTTCATGTGCGCGATCCACTCGTTCATGCACGGCAAGATCGAAGTCCTGCCCCCGGCCGGTACCTAGAGCACGCCTGGTTCCTCTTCATCTCCGCCCCGCCTGGGGCGCCGAGCTTTCCTCGGCGCCCTGGGCGGCGGTGCGCTTGCCGCGGCCCTGCCGCTGGGCTTCCGCCCCTCGGCGCTGATGCCGTCCGGCGAAGCGTCGCCGCGAGCCGCCCCCGAGCCTTTCCGTGCGCCCCTGACGATCCCCGAGGTGCTGGGCGACTCGCACTTGACGATCCCGATCCGCGAGGCCGAGGTTCAGGTCCTGCCCGGCGAGCGAACGAGGATGTGGACCTACGGCGGGACCTTTCCCGGCCCGACGATCAGGCGGCCGGCCGGTCATCGCACAGAGGTGACGTTTCACCATCGACTGCCACGGGCCGCGGGGGAGCTGACGGTGCACCTTCACGGCGGCCACAACCACACCCAGTTCGACGGCCAGCCGGGCGGGCTCACCCCGTCCCATGCACGCTCCTTCTACTGCGACATCTCGCGCGGCCTCTCGCCGCGCGAGTCGGGCAACGACCTGCTGATCGAGCCGGGCGGCAGGCGCACCTACGTCTACGAGCTGAGGGAGGACGGCAGGCCCGAACGGGCCGCTTTCCAGTGGTACCACGACCACCGCCTCGACCGCACCGCCCGCAACGTCTGGCGCGGCCTGGCGGGGATGTGGATCGTCGATGACGACTTCGACGCGGGCCTGCCGCTGCCGCGGGGCGATCGCGACCTGCCGTTGATGATCGCCGACCGCAGCTTCGACCGGCACAACCAGCTGACCGATCCGTTCACGAGCCTGCGCCCACCCGACGACGGCGTCGACGGCCACCGCGTCCTGGTCAACGGCGCCTACCTGCCCCACCACCGGGTCACGGCGCAGCGCTACCGGCTGCGCATCCTCAACGTCTCCCAGTTCCGTGCCTACAACCTCTTCCTCTCCAACGGGGCGCCCCTGGTCCAGATAGCGACCGACAGCGGTCTGATGCCGGCGCCGGTGCGGCGGCGCGAGGTGAGGCTGGGCCCGGGCGAGCGCGCCGAGGTCGTGGTCGACTTCGCGGGCTCGGCCGGAGAGAGCGTCGAGCTGCGCAGCGGCCCGCGCCACGGCGCCCGCAACCCGCAGGGTGCGCGCCCCTACGTCGGCGCCCTGATGCAGTTCCGCGTCGACTCGCGGCGCCTGCCCGACCGTACCCGCGTGCCGCGCAAGCTGCGGCCGCTTCCCGCCTGGACCAAGCACGTCTCGCACGTGCCGAAGCGCAGCTGGGAGATCTCGATCGGCGGCCTCTTCAAGACGACCTGGCTGATCAACGGCAGGACCTTCAACCCGGCCCGCGCCGACGCCCACCCGAAGCTGGGCACGACGGAGACCTGGGAGATCGTCAACCGCACCGACGTCGCCCACATGATGCACCTGCACATGACCGACTGGTACCTGCTCTCCCGCAACGGCAAGCCGCCGCCGCCCTGGGAAGACTGCCTCAAGGAGACCTTCTTCGTCTACCCCCACGAACGCATCCTCCTCGCCGGCCACTTCGCCGACTACACCGGCAAGTTCGTGATCCACTGCCACATGCTCGACCACGAGGACCACGGCCTGATGACCCAGTTCCAGGTCGTTAAGCCGTAGGTGGCCGACTCCTTGCGCTGAGGGTTAGGGAGCCTGGCCGCCCTCCAGTCGAATTGAGGCACCGCGCGCGAAGCGCGCGGTGCGATGAGGAGCGCGGCTTCGCCGCGCAATCACCGGATTGCATTTCCGCCGCTTCGCGACATTCGCCTGGAGGGCGGCCAGGCTCCCTCTCGACACGTCCCGATATACGGAAGCTTCCGAAACCGGGGCTGAGCTTTGGAAGCTTGGAAAAGCTTCCAGGCGGAGAAGCCGTTTCGGATGGGAGAAGCTTTTTGAAAGGCAGGCAAGCCTTCCAAAGCTCGAAAGCTCCAGGCGAACAAAGGAGCTTCGAGCCGAGAGGACTCAAAGCTCTGTTCCGCTTCGAGAGGCCTGGCGGGTGCGCCTCTGCGGGAATGTCGCGAAGCGGCAGAAATGCAATCCGATTCCTGCGCGGCCGTAGGCCGCGCACCTCATCCCGTCAACCGCGCCATAGGCGCGGGCGACGCCAATTCCCGCAGAGGCGCACCCGCCAGGCCTCCCAAGCCCCGCAAGAAACTACGGGCCGATCAGCTCTATGCGGTACCCGTCAGGGTCGCGGAGGAAGCAGATCAGGTGGCCTTCGGTGCGGTTGCCGGGGCGGTAGGGGGGCTTTTCGGGCTCGATGCCGTCGGCGGCGAGCTGCGCGAGGGTGGCGTCGAGGTCGTCGACGGTGAGGGCGATGTGGTTGTAGCCGGTGCCGAGGTCGTAGGAGTCGACGCCGTGGTTGTAGGTCAGCTCGAGGCGCGGGTCTTCGCCGGGGAGGGCCATGAAGACGTTGATCGCCTCGTCGCCGATCGGCATCCTTGCGACCTCCTGGAAGCCGAGCTTCTCGTAGAAGGCGACCGAGCGGTCGATCTCGCCGATTCGGTAGCAGGTGTGCAAGAAGGCTGCCATTCGCGAGCAAGGCTACCGGCCTCCCTACAATTTGCAGCCGAATGGCGCGCCGGACGCGACGGCGGAGACGCAGGTCGCATACCTCGAAGTGGAAGAAGGTGACGATCCCGCTGGGGATCCTCCTCGCCGTGTGCCTCGTCGCGGGCGGGGTGGCCGCGAGCTGGGCCGTCGACGTCTACGAGTCGGCGCCGCCGCTCTCCAGCCTGAAAGCCGTGCAGAAGGGCCGCTCCTCGGCGATCTACGCCGCCGACGGCAGCCTGATCGGCTTCATCCAGGCGGAAAACATCCGCCAGCCAGTCCCCGAAGCGGCGATGCCGCAGACCCTGCGGGACGCGACGATCGCGATCGAGGACAAGAACTTCTTCAACCACGGCGCGCTCGACTACACCGGGATCGCCCGTGCCGCTATGGAAGGACCTGCTCGCCGGCGGCAAGGCGGTCGAGGGCGGCTCGACGATCACCCAGCAGCTGGTCCGCAACCTCTACATCCAGAACCCCGAACAGACGCTCAAACGCAAGCTGATCGAAGCCCACCTCGCCGAAGAGGAGGAGGAAGCCCACTCCAAGGACTGGATCCTCACCGCCTACCTCAACACGGCGCCCTACGGGACGGTCGAAGGGGAGACCGCGGTCGGCGTCGAGGCGGCGGCGCAGACCTACTTCGGCAAGCCTGCCAAGGACCTGGGGCTGAACGAATCGGCGCTGATCGCCGGCCTGCCGCAGGCGCCCTCCGAATACAACCCCTTCCTCGACCCGCACGCGGCGCTCGCGCGCCGCAACGAGGTGCTGGCGGCGATGCACGAGCAGGGCTACATCACCGGGGCCGAATACCGCGAAACGCTTGCACAGCGGCCTCGATCTCAGTCCCGGCCACAAGTACCGGGTCATTCGCGACCCCTTCCTCTTCGACCTCGTCCAGCAGGAACTGATCGACAAATACGGCCTCAACACGGTCCGCAACGGCGGTCTCAAGGCCTACACGACGATCGACCCCGAACTGCAGGAACGCGCGCAGGAAGCCGTCGACTCCTGCGGCGTCTGCTACTCCGAAGGCGGCCCCGCCGCGGCCCTCGCCTCGGTCGACCCGTCCAACGGCGAGATAGTCGCCCTCGCCTCGACCGAAGGCTACGCGAGCGAAAACGAATTCAACTACGCCTGGCAGGCGCACCGCCAGCCCGGCTCCTCGTTCAAGACCTACGTCCTGGCGACGGCGATCAAGCAGGGGATCGACCCCGACACCACCTACTACAACGGCACGTCTCCGATGACGCTCGACATCCCCGGCGGCGGGACCTGGACCGTCAACAACGCCGAGCCCGGCGGTGGCACGATGTCGCTCGACTGCCGCGACCTGGGACTCGGTCAACGTCATCTTCGCCCAGCTCGACCTCGACGTCGGCCCCGAAAACGTCACCCAGACCGCCCACGAAATGGGCATCGAAGCCGACCTCGAATCGGTGCCGGCCGAGGCGATCGGCGGCCTCAGCGAAGGCGTCACGCCGCTCGAACAGGCCGACGGCTACGCGACGCTCGCCAGCGGCGGAATCCACCACGACCCGACCGCGATCGGCCGGGTCGAGTTCCCCAACGGCAAGGTCGACGAACCCGATCCCGAATCGGGCGACCGCGTGCTCACCGAGGGCCAGGCCTACGAAGTGACCAGGCTGCTGGAGGGCGTGATCACCCAGGGCACCGGCGCCGGCTACACCTACATGGGCTGTCCCGCCGAGGCGGGCAAGACCGGCACCTCGGAGGGTCTCTCCGACGCCTGGTTCGTCGGCTACACGCCGCTCTACTCGACCGCGGTCTGGGTCGGCCACCCGCAGTCGCGCGAAGAAACCGGCTTCGGCGGGCCGACCGCCGGGCCGATCTGGCGCTCCTTCATGGAATCCGCGGCTGCCGGCAACTGCCCCGAATTCCCCGAACCCTCGAGCCTGCCCGAGCTCTCCGGCCTGAACGAGCGAACACACCTCTTCCTCGTCGGCCGTGCCGAGCGAAGGCGAATTCGAAGAAGAAGAATCGACGAAGAAGGCGCCGAAGGGCAAGGGGGGCGGCAAGGAAGGGCCGCCCGAACCGGAAGCGCCCGAACCGGAACCCGCGCCCGAACCGGCGCCGGCGCCGGAACCGGCCCCCGAAGCGCCGCCCGCGGTTGGCGGCGGCATCGCCAGCCCGCACTGAGCTTTCGGCGGTGACCCGTCGGCCCGCCGCTTACCCTGACGGCATGCTTCGGCGCCGATTTCCGCTTGGGCTGAGCGGCGAGCCGCCGCCGGCGTGGCTCGGACTCATCGCGACGGTCGCCGCCGTGGCGGTGGGCACGCTGATCGTCTACCCGCTGAAGTCGATCGCTCCGGTGGGCTCGCTGGGGGTCGTCTACCTGCCGGGGATCCTGCTGATCTCGATCGTCTGGGGCCTGCGGCTGGGGCTGATCGCCTCGGTGGCGAGCGCGGTCGCCTTCAACTTCTTCCAGCTCCCGCCGCTGCATCGCTTCACGATCGCCGACGAAGAGAACTGGGTCGCGCTGCTGACCTTCGTGATCGTGGCGGCGATCAGCAGCACGGTTGCCGGGCTGGCGCGGGAGCAGGCGCTCGAGGCCGAGCGCCGGCGCGAGGAGGCGGACCGGGCGCTGGCCGAGCTGGCGGCGCTGGCGCGCGAGCGCGACCGGATGCAGGCGGAGATGGTCGAGGCAGAGGCGCTGCGCCGCAGCGACGAGCTGAAGACGGCGCTGCTGCGCTCGATCTCCCATGACCTGCGCACGCCCCTTACCTCGATGATCGCCAGCGGTGCGGCGCTCGGCTCGGCGACGCCAACCGCCGAGGAGCGGGCGGAGCTGAGCGCGGCGATCGTCGCCGAGGGCGAGCGGCTCTCGCGCCTGGTCGAGAACCTGCTCGACATGTCGCGGCTGGAGGCGGGCAAGGCCGAGCCGCACCGCGAGCCGATCGATCTCGCCGAGGTGCTCGACGGCGCTCGCGAGGCGATGGCCCAGCCCGAGGCGGTGCGGCTGGCGGTCGATCGCGACCTGCCGATGGTCGCCGCCGACGCCGCCCAGCTCGAGCGCGCCTTCGCCAACCTGCTCGAGAACGCGATCCGGCACGGCGGCGGCAGGCCGGTGCTGGTGAAGTCGAGGCTGATCGGTGACAAGATCACGGTTCGCGTGGTCGATCAGGGTCCGGGCATCCCGGAAAGCGAATGGCGACGGATCTTCGAGCCGTTCCAGCACGGCGAGGCGACGGCGTGCAGGGCGGCGCCGGTCTCGGGCTGGCGATCGCCAAGGGCTTCGTCGAGGCCAACGGCGGCGAGATCGCGGTCGAGTCGCTGCCCGGGCAGGGCAGCAGCTTCGTCGTCTCGATGCCCTGCGGGGACCGCCCGTGAGGCCGCGCGAGGCCTCTGCGTGAACGGCTCGGCGCGGGTCCTCGTCTGCGACGACGAGGCCCAGATCCTGCGCGCGCTGAAGGTGATCCTCCGCGACGCCGGCTACGAGGCGGTGCCGGCGGCCAGCGGCGAGGAAGCACTCGACCTGGCCGCGGTGAAGCCCCCGGCCGCCGCGATCGTCGACCTGATGCTGCCCGACATCGACGGGGTCGAGGTGACCAGGCGGCTGCGCGAGTGGAGCGAGATGCCGATCATCGTCCTCTCGGCCGTCGGCGAGGAGGAGGAGAAGGTGCGCGCGCTGGCCGCCGGGGCAGACGACTACGTCACCAAGCCGTTCGGGCCGAACGAGCTGATGGCGCGGTTGCGGGCGGTGATGCGGCGCGTCCCCGGGGGCGACGAGGAGCCGACGGTCGAGATCGGCGCGCTCACCGTCGACCTCGCGGCGCACACCGTGATGCGCGACGGCGAGGAGGTCCACCTCACGCCCACCGAGTTCCAGCTGCTGCGCGCCCTCGTCCGCAACCGGGGCCGGCTGATGACCCACCGGGCCCTGCTGACCGAGGTCTGGGGACCGGCCTGGGGCAACGACACGGCGACCCTGCGCACCCACGTCGCCAACCTCCGGCGCAAGGTCGAATCCGACCGGGGAGAGGGGCTGATCCGCACCGACCCCGGCGTCGGCTACCGGATCTCCGTGTAGGCGTCGCGATGGGGACCGGGCGCGGCGGGATACTGCGCCGATGATCGTCGACTGCGCCGTCTACGAGCACGGCCATCGCCGCAGCGGCGATCTGACCCTGGAGCAGGCACGGGCGGCCAGCCGCGAGGAGGACGCCTTCGTCTGGCTGGGCGTGTTCGAGCCCACGGCGGAGGAGTTCGAGGAGATCGCCCGTGAGTTCGACCTGCACGAGCTCGCCGTCGAGGACGCGATCAAGGCGGACCAGAGGCCGAAGGTCGAGCTCTACGGCGAAACCCTGCTGATCGTCGTCAAGACCGTCTCTCACCCCGAGGCGGGCATCGAGCTCGGCGAGCTGCTCGTCTTCGTCAACCCGGCGTTCATCATCACCGTCCGCCACGGCGAGGGGGAGCTGAGCGCGGTCAGGGAGCGGGTCGAGCGCCGCCCGGACCTGCTCGCGCACGGCACCGGCGTCGTCCTCTACGCGATCCTCGACCACGTCGTCGACGGCTACGGCGACGTCGCCCAGACGATCGACGGCGAGATCCAGGCGGTCGAGCGCGAGGTCTTCTCGGCCGAGCGCACCAACCCGGCCGAGCAGATCTACAGGCTCGAGCGCGAGGTCCTCGACCTCTACCGCGGCGGTGGCGCCGCTCTCCGAAGCCGTCGACGAGATCTCCGCCGGCCGCTTCGAGGCCGTGCCCGACGAGCTCCACGAGTACCTCCGCGACGTCCACGACCACCTGCGCCGCGTCGCCGGCCGGATCGCCGGCTTCCGCGAGCTGCTCGGCAGCGCCCTGCAGGCCAACCTGACCCAGGTCTCCGTTCGCCAGAACGAGGACATGCGGAAGATCTCGGCCTGGGTCGCGATCATCGCCGTGCCGACCATGGTCGCCGGCATCTACGGGATGAACTTCGACAACATGCCCGAGCTCCACTGGCGCTACGGCTACCCGGCCGTCCTCGTCTTCATAGCCCTGATCTGCCTAGCCCTATACCGTCGCTTCAGACGAGCCGGCTGGCTCTAAGGGGGGAGAGTTTCCGCGACTGCTGACTTAAGCACACGATGGTGTGCTCAAGTCGAGCAGTCGTCCGGAGGGGAGTCGGTTTGGGGGCTTGGCTGCTCGGCAGCATGGGGTCGTTGGGCGGGGCCAGCTTGTTCGGCTGGGGCTGAGTCGGCGGGCTATTCAGCATCGGATCGCCAAGGGGAGGTTGCATCCGGTGATGCGCGGGGTCTATGCGGTCGGTCGCCCGGAGTTGACTCCCTTTGGACGGTGGATGGCGGCGGTCCTCGCATGTGGGCCAGGTGCTGCCTTGAGTCACGGGAGCGCTGCGGAGCTCTGGGGCATCCGCCCGAGGCATGCATCCCCGATCGAGGTCTCCGTACCCGTTGCCTCGGAGCACCGTTGTCCCGGCGTGCGCGTTCACCGCCGGACGGGCCTGGGCAGTCGTCCGACGTCACCCTCCATGAGGGCATCCCCCTTACGAACGTGGTCCTCACCTTGATCGACCTCGCGTGCGGCCTCGACCCTGCCCAGTTGGAGCGCGCCGTCAACGAGGCCGACAGGCTTGACCTGATCGACCCGAGCACCCTGCGCGCGGCTCTCGACGCATACGCGGGACGGCCCGGGGTTGCCCGGCTGCGAGAGCTTCTGGATCGACGCACCTTTCGCCTCACCGACTCGGACCTGGAGCGGCTCTTCCTGCCGCTCGTGGCGCAGGCCGGCATGCCGCTTCCGCTCACGCGCCAGCGCCTGAACGGCTTTCGGGTCGACTTCTTCTGGCCGGACCTACGGCTCGTGGTCGAGACCGACGGGCTGCGCTATCACCGCACGCCTGCCCAGCAGGCCCGCGACCAGGTTCGAGATCAGGCCCATCTCGCCGCCGGGTTCACGCCGCTCCGCTTCACCCATGCGCAGGTCCGTTACGAGGCGGAGCATGTGCGCTCGACTCTGCAGGCAGTTGCGCGGCGGCTCGAAAGCGGAGGCCCGCACCTCAAAGCAGGCGATCGAGGCACGGACCGCCGTAGCCGCCTGCCTTCACGGGATCTTTATCCGGCCGTCCCGATTGCACACACACCCTTGATGCGACGCGGGTCCATGATCGTTATGTGCTCTCGTTCGCTGACATCTTCCCCGGCGGCGGCGCGTCCGATCGCCGACGTCTTCGCGATCGCGCTCTCGGTAGGCCTCTTCGCCCTCGTCTACTGGGCGATCGACCTGATCGACCGGATATGAGCGCGCTCGCCGCTGGCCACGTTCAGCGGCGCCGACGTCTTCGGGCTGGTCGTCTCGGCGCTCGTCGTCGCCTACCTGCTCTACGCGCTGCTGCGCGGGGAGAACCTCTGATGGCCCAGGGCTGGCTGCAGATCGCCGTCTTCGTCGCCATCGTGATCGCGCTGACGCCGCCGCTCGGTGCCTACATGGCGCGCGTCTACACCGGCCAGCGGGTCTTCCTCAGCCCCGTCCTCGGGCCGGTCGAGCGGCTCACCTACCGGGTGCTGCGGGTCGATCCCGGCGAGGAACAGGACTGGAAGGGCTACGCGAAGAGCCTGGTCCTCTTCTCGGTCTTCTCCTGGGTCGTCCTCTACCTGATCCTGCGCACCCAGGGGGTCCAGCCGTTCAACCCCGAAGGCTTCCACTCCGGCCCCTGGGACGTCAGCTTCAACACCGCCTCCTCGTTCGTCTCCAACACCAACTGGCAGTACTACGGCGGCGAAACGACGCTCACCTACTTCGCGCAGATGGCCGGGCTCACGGTGCAGAACTTCGTCACCCCCGCGGTCGGCGCCTGCGCGCTGCTGGCGCTGGTCCGCGGCATCGTCGGCCGCAACGGCGCCGGGCTCGGCAACTTCTGGCAGGACCTGACCCGGACCCTCTACTACGTGCTGCTGCCGCTCTCGGTCGATCGTCGGGCTGATCCTCGTCTCCCAGGGCGTCGTCCAGACCCTCGGCGGCGCCGTCGGCGCGAAGACGCTCGAGGGCGCCCAACAGGCCCTCGCCCTCGGCCCGGTCGCCTCGCAGGTCGCGATCAAGCAGCTCGGCACCAACGGCGGCGGCTTCTTCAACGTCAACTCGGCGATGCCGTTCGAGAACCCGAACGCGCTGACCAACTTCGTCGAGCTGCTCTCGATCGTCCTGATCCCGGCGGCGCTCACCTACACCTACGGCAAGCTGGTCGGGCGCCAGCGCGAGGGCTGGGCGATCTTCGCCGCGATGCTGGCGATCTACATCGCCTTCATCGCCGTGATCGTGCCCGCCGAGCAGCACGGCACCCCCGCCGAGCACGCCGCCGGCACGCCCACCGCCGCGATCGACGGCTCGACCGGCGGCAACATGGAAGGCAAGGAGCAGCGCAACGGGATCGCCGAGTCGGCGCTGTGGGCGACGACCACCACGGTCACCTCCAACGGCTCGGTCAACTCCGCCCTCGACTCCTACACCGGCCTCGGCGGCGCTGGTCCCGATGTCGGGCCTCGGCACCAGCGAGGTGGTCTTCGGCGGCGTCGGCACCGGCCTCTACACGATGCTGCTCTACGTCCTGCTGGCGGTCTTCATCGGCGGGCTGATGGTCGGCCGCACCCCCGAGTACCTGGGCAAGAAGATCCAGGCGCGGGAGATCAAGCTGGTCTCCCTCGGCATCCTCGTCACCCCCCTGGCGGTGCTGGCCACGGCCGGCCTGGCGATCGCGACCCGGGCGGGCACGAGGTCGATCTACCAGGCCGGTCCCCAGGGCTTCTCGGAGACCCTCTACGCCTACCTCTCCCAGGCCAACAACAACGGCTCGGCCTTCGCCGGCTACACCGGCTTCGTCCAGCCCCACGCCCCGGGCAACGTCGGCGCCTTCGGGATCACCTTCGCCGACCTGCTCGGCGGGGCGACGATGACGCTGGCGCCGCTTCATCCCGATCGTCCTCGTCCTCGCCGTCGCCGGCTCGCTGGCCGGCAAGAAGGTCTCCCCGGCCGGCCCGGGGACGATGCGCACCGACACGCCGACCTTCGTCATCCTGCTGATCGGGGTGATCGTCCTGGTCGGCGCCCTCACCTTCTTCCCCGCGCTGCTGCTCGGCCCGGTCGTCCAGAGCCTGACCGCGAGGCTGTTCTGAGATGCGCCGCGCCGCGCTGACCTCGATCCTCGCCGTGATCGCCTTCACGCTGGTCTTCGGCCTCGCCTACCCGCTGGCGATGACCGGCGTCTCCCAGGTCGCCTTCCCCGGCAAGGCCGACGGCTCCAGGATCACGATCGACGGCAGGCTCGTCGGCTCGAGCCTGATCGGCCAGTACTTCTCGCGACCCGGTGTCGGCGGGGACGGCAAGCCCGTCCTCGACGAAGAAGGCGAGGAAGTGCTCGCACCCGACAAGCGCTACTTCCAGCCGCGGCCCTCGCAGACCGGCTACGCCGCCGACGTCACCTTCTTCAGCAACTTCGGCCCCAACAGCGTCGAAGAGCGCGAAGCGGTGCGCGAAAACCTCGCCGCCTACCTGAAGCTCGAGAAGCCCTACGACCGGTCGCTGACCAAGGCCGAGCGTCCCGGTCGACGCGATCACGATGTCGGGCTCCGGCGTCGACCCCCACATCTCCGAGGCCAACGCCCGGATCCAGGCGCACCGGATCGCGGCCGTTCGCCACCTGCCGCTCGCCAAGGTCGAAGACCTGATCTCCGACCACACCGACGGGCGCTTCCTCGGCCTCTTCGGCGAGCCCGGCGTCAACGTCCTGCAGCTCAACATCGCCCTCGACGAGGAAGCGCCGCTCAGATGAGCGCCGAGAGCCAGGCCCGCTCGCTCTTCGACCCGGAGATCCTGCGCCCGGCGCTGCTCGAGTCGCTGCGCAAGCTCGACCCGCGGGTGCAGGTGCGCAACCCGGTGATGTTCGTGGTCGAGATCGGCGCCGCGATCACCACGGTCGCCTGGCTGATCCAGGTCTTCGGCGGCGGCCCGCTGGGCGGCGGCCACGAGCCCGCCTGGTTCAGCTTCAGCGTCACCGTCTGGCTCTGGCTCACGGTCGTCTTCGCCAACCTCGCCGAGGCGCTGGCCGAGGGTCGCGGCCGCGCCCAGGCGGCGAGCCTGCGGGCGATGCAGACCGAGACGACGGCGCGCCTGCGCGACGGCGGCGAGAAGCCGGCCTCCGAGCTGGTCCGCGGCGACGTCGTCGTGGTCGAGGCGGGGGAGACGATCCCCGGCGACGGCACCGTGATCGAGGGCATCGCCTCGGTCGACGAGTCGGCGATCACCGGCGAGTCGGCGCCGGTGATCCGCGAGGCCGGCGGCGACCGCAGCGCCGTCACCGGCGGCACCAAGGTGCTCTCCGACCGGATCGTGGTCGAGATCACCCAGGAGCCCGGCAAATCCTTCCTCGACCGGATGATCGCCCTGGTCGAGGGCGCGGAGCGGCGCAAGACCCCGAACGAGATCGCGCTCGGCATCCTGCTCGCCGCGCTGACGCTCGTCTTCATCTTCGTCGTCGTCTCGCTGCGCCCGTTCGCGCTCTTCGCCGGCACCGAACTCTCCGAGGTGACCCTGATCGCGCTGCTGGTGGCGCTGATCCCGACCACGATCGGCGCCCTGCTCTCGGCGATCGGGATCGCCGGCATGGACCGCCTCGTGCGCCGCAACGTGCTCGCCCTCTCGGGCCGCGCGGTCGAGGCCTCGGGCGACTGCGACGTGCTGCTGCTCGACAAGACCGGCACGATCACCCTCGGCAACCGCGAGGCGACCGAGTTCATCCCGATGCCGGGCGTCGAGGAGAGCGAGCTCGCCGAAGCGGCGCAGATGTCCTCGCTCGCCGACGAGACGCCCGAGGGGCGCTCGATCGTCGTCCTCGCCAAGGGCTTCGGCATCCGCGAGCACGACTTCGCCGGGCACGAGCCGACCTTCGTCCCCTTCACCGCCGCAGACCCGGATGAGCGGGGTCGACTACAACGGCACCCGCCTGCGCAAGGGGGCCGGCGACGCGATCGAAGCCTGGGTCGCGGCGGAGGGCGGCCGGGCGCCGGCCGAGCTGGCGGCGCAGCTGGACCGGATCGGCCGCGAGGGCGGCACGCCGCTGGCCGTCGCCCGCAACGAGCGCGTGCTCGGCGTGATCTACCTCAAGGACGTGGTCAAGGAGGGGATGCGGGCGCGCTTCGACCAGCTGCGGGCGATGGGCATCCGCACGATCATGGTCACCGGCGACAACCGGCTGACCGCGGCGAAGATCGCCGAGGAGGCCGGCGTCGACGACTTCCTCGCCGAAGCGACGCCGGAGCGAAAGCTGGAGCTGATCCAGCGAGCAGCAGTCCGACGGCCGCCTGATCGCGATGACCGGGGACGGCACCAACGACGCCCCGGCCCTGGCCCAGGCCGACGTCGGCGTGGCGATGAACACCGGCACCCAGGCGGCGCGCGAGGCGGGCAACATGGTCGACCTCGACTCCAACCCGACGAAGCTGATCGAGATCGTCGAGGTCGGCAAGCAGCTGCTGATCACCCGCGGCGCCCTGACCACCTTCTCGATCGCCAACGACGTCGCCAAGTACTTCGCGATCCTGCCGGCGATGTTCGCGGCCACCTACGCGCTGGCCGGCGACAAGGGCCCGCTCGACGCCCTCAACGTGATGTCGCTGGGCACGCCGCAATCGGCGATCCTCTCAGCGGTGATCTTCAACGCGCTGATCATCCCGCTGCTGATCCCGCTCTCCCTGCGCGGCGTCCGCTACCGGCCGATCGGCGCCACCGCGCTGCTGCGCCGCAACATGCTGATCTACGGGCTCGGCGGGATCGTCGTCCCCTTCGTCGGGATCAAGCTGATCGACCTGGTCGTCCACAACCTGCTGGGAGCCTGAGCGGAGGCGCGGCATGTCCCGCGGCCACTACAAGATCTTCCTCGGCATGGCGGCCGGCGTGGGCAAGACCTACCGGATGCTGCAGGAGGGCCACGCCGAAGCCGCCGCCGGCCGCGACGTGGCGATCGGCTACCTGGAGCCGCACAAGCGCCAGGAGACGAGCGAGCAGGCGCGTCGGCCTGGAGGTCGTGCCGCGCCGCCACGTCGCCTACCGCGACGTCGAGGTCGAGGAGATGGACCTGCCGGCGGTGCTCGCCCGCGCGCCCGGACCTGGCCCTGATCGACGAGCTCGCCCACACCAACGCCCCCGACCTCGAGCACGAGAAGCGCTACGAGGACATCGCCGACGTGCTGGACGCGGGGATCGACGTCTTCTCGACCGTCAACGTCCAGCACCTCGAGTCGCTCAACGACCAGGTCGCCGAGCTGACCGGGGTGCGGGTGCGCGAGACGGTCCCCGACTCGGTGCTCGGCACGGCCGACGAGGTGGTCCTGATCGACCTCACCCCGGAGGCCCTGATCGCGCGCCTGCGCGCCGGCAAGATCTACCCGGGCGAGAACATCGACGCCGCCCTCAACAACTTCTTCCGGATCGAGAACCTGGCGGCGCTGCGCGAGGTCAGCCTGCGCCAGGTGGCCGAGGACGTCGAGTCCAAGCGGCTGACCCTGCACGTGGCGGAGCCGCTGGGGACGCGCGAGGAGCGGGTCGTCGCCGAGGTGCCGAAGGCGGTCGGCGAGCGGCTGCTGGCCCTGGTCCGCCCGACGCCAAGCTCGCAGCGCCTCGTGCGCCGCGCCTGGCGCTCGGCGCAGCGGCTGGGGACCGACCTCGACCTGCTCTGGGTGAAGCCGCCCGGCAAGCCGATCGAGGGCGAGGTCGAGCGGCAGGTGACGGCGCTGCGCCAGCTCGCCTCGGTGCTGGGCGCGACCCTGCTGATCGAGGAGCACGACGACCTCGTCGCCGCGGCGGCGCGGGTCGTGCGCGAGCGCGGCAGCACCTACCTGATGGTCGGCGAGTCGCTGCCCCGGCGCGGCCTCGCCCGCCTGCGCGAACCGCTGCCCCAGCGGCTGATGAACGCCACCCCGGCCGGGGTCGACGTGCGGATCGTCGCCCACCGCGGCAGCAAGGGGGAGGGCGAGTGATCGAGCACTTCCTCGTCGGCTTCGCCCTCCTGCTCGGCCTCTTCGGCGGCTACCTGATCGCCAGCTCGCGCCGGCGCGGCAAGCGCTCCGAGCGGCCGCAGGAGGTGCACCAGATCCTCCTGCCCTTCACCGGCACCGAGATCTCCCGCCGCGCCGTCGACGCGGCGCTGCGCCTGGCGCGGGCGGAGGACGCGACCCTGATGCCGGCCTACCTCGCCACCGTCCCCAAGCAGCTCCCGCTCGACTGCGCGATACCCAACGAGGCGGCGAAGGCGATGTCGATCCTGGAGGCGATCGAACAGCGGGCGACCGGCCAGGGCGTGCCGGTCGACGCCCGCATCGAGCGCGGCCGCAGCTACCGGCACGCGCTGCGCCGCCTGCTCGAGCACGAGCGGTTCGACCGCGTCGTCGTCCCCGCGACCTCGACCGGCAGCACCGGCCTCTCCGGCGAGGACATGGTCTGGCTGCTGCGGCAAGGCGCCGGCCGAGGTGCTGATCCTGCGCCCCGGCCCGAGCGACGAGGCCCGCGTCTCCGCTGTCGCTGCGCGCGCCAAGTAGTCCTTGCTCCGATTGTCTGCTCGGTAGGTTCCGCCGGTGCGGCCGCCCAGTCCCCAGCCCAGACCTCGGCGAGATCGCCAGGGAGTGGGGGAGGATCGGCTGCGTCGGCTTCGGCGGTCCTCCCGCCCACATAAACCTCCTTCGCGAGCTCTGCGTCGAGCGGCGCGGCTGGCTCTCGGCCCACGAGTTCGAGGACGCGATCGCCGCCTGCAACCTGCTCCCCGGCCCGGCCTCGACCCAGCTGGCGATCTTCTGCGCCTGGAGGGTGGGGGGAGGAAGGGGGCGCTGCTGGGCGGTCTCGGCTTCGTCCTGCCGGGGCTCGTGCTGATCATCGGCCTCTCAATCCTGTTCCTGGCCGGCTCGCCGCCTGCCTGGGTACGCGGCGCCGGCGCCGGAGCGGGCGCCGCGGTCGCGGCAGTCGCCGTGCGGGCCGGGGAGGGGCTGGTCCCGTCCAGCTGGGCCCGCGCGCCGGCGCCATCGTCCGCTGGGTCGCCTACGCGCTGCTCGGCGGCCTCGCCGGGGCACTGGCGGGCGCCTGGCTGGTCCTCGTCCTCGTCGCCTGCGGTCTGCTGGAGGTGCTGTTGCGGCGGGAGCGCCGGCCGGAGGCCGCGCTCTCGCTGAACGCCTGGCCGCTGCTTGCCGTCGCGGCCGGAGCGAGCGGTGGCCTCCTCGCCCTCGCCTGGACGGCGCTCAAGGTCGGCGCCCTCTCCTACGGCGGCGGTTTCGTGATCGTCCCGCTGATGCAGGGCGACGCCGTCGATCGCTTCCACTGGATGACCGACCCGCAGTTCCTCAACGCGGTGGCGCTGGGCCAGGTCACGCCGGGCCCGGTGACCCACACCGTCGCCGTGGTCGGCTACGCGGCAGCCGGGATTGGCGGGGCGCTGCTGGCGGCCACCGTCGCCTTCCTGCCTTCGTTCTCCTTCGTCCTGCTCGGCGCCCGCCACTTCGACCGACTGCGCGGCAACGCCGGTGTCCTCGCCTTCCTCGACGGCGCCGGCCCGGCGGCCGTCGGGGCGATCGTCGGCTCCGCCGTGCCGCTCGCCCTGGCGCTGAGCGAGCCGTGGCAGGCAGCGGTTCTCGCGGCCGCCGCCTTCTCCCTCCTCGTGGCCCGCAGCAGCGTCGTCACGGTTCTCCTGTCCGCCGGCGCAATCGGCGCACTGGCCGCTCTGCTCGGCGCCGCGTTGCCCTCCGGCTGAGGCCCGAGCCAGCCACCGGGGCGCCCCCGGTGGTCAGACCGGGCGGGGTGCTGTCATTTACGACTTTGCTGATCGACATTGTGCTACCGTGCCGGGCTCACTTTCAGAACTAAGTTAGTCAGAAAAGTAAGTCAGTCAACATAGGAAGGAACCGTTCTATGCGGAACGCTCGCAAGGTAACCCGGCGGCGAGGCGTGACAGCGGCCCCCGTGGCCGCTCTCTTCGTGCTGCTGATCGCAGTTGTCGTCGCTGGATGTGGAAGCAGCTCGGACTCGAGCTCCTCCGGGGGAGGCAAGCTCGACGTGGTCGGCTACTCCACGCCCGAATCGGTCTACCAGGAATCCCTGGAGCCGGCATTCGAGAAGACCTCGGCGGGCGAAGGGGTCAGCTTCAGCAACTCGTTCGGCGCCTCCGGCGACCAGAGCCGCGCCGTCGTCGCCGGTCAGCCGGCGTCGGTCGTCCACTTCTCCCAGGCCGGCGACATGGAACGGCTGGTCGAAGAAGGCGAACTCGTCGCCAAGGACTGGGAAAAGCAGCCCTACGGCGGCATCGCCACCGACTCCGTCGTCGTGCTCGTGGTCCGCAAGGGCAACCCGAAGGGGATCCAGACCTTCGACGACCTGCAGAGCAAGGACGTCGGCATCGTCACCCCGAACCCGTTCAGCTCCGGCTCGGCCCGCTGGAACATCATGGCCGTCTACGGCACCGCGATCAACGAGGGCAAGTCCCCCGACCAGGCCCTCGAAGCGGTCAAGACCGTGCTCGAAAAGACTCAGGCGCAGCCGGGCAGCGCCCGCGACGCGCTCGCCGCCTTCACCCAGGGCGAGGGCGACGTTCTGCTCAGCTACGAGAACGAGGCGATCAAGGCCGAAAAGGAAGGCGAAGACGTCGAATACGTCGTCCCGCCCTCGACGATCCTGATCGAAACCCCGATCGCGGTCACCGAAAGCGCGTCG
Organism: uncultured Solirubrobacterales bacterium; assembly: GCA_963812905.1. GTDB lineage: Bacteria > Actinomycetota > Thermoleophilia > Solirubrobacterales > 70-9 > VRUE01. Next base: position 918,085 of record CAWEWY010000003.1, on the reverse strand, counting down.
GAGCCCGCGGCGGAAGATTTCCTCAAGTTCCTCTGGTCTGACGAAGGCCAGGAAATCTGGGCCGAAAACGGCTACCGCCCGGTCAACCCGAAGCTGGTCGACGCGAAGCAGTTCCCGACCCCGAAGGAACTGTTCAAGATCAGCCAGTTCGGCGGCTGGGGCAAGGTCAACGACGAATTCTTCGACGACGAAACCGGTTCCGTCGCGAAGATCGAGACCGAACTCGGAGTGTCCACCTCGGGCTGACCGATGGAGGCGCACCCGGCAGCGACAGATCCGCAGCACCCAGGGCAGGCATCCGCCTGCCCTGGGTCGGCGCCGGCCTCGGCCGGGGGACGGTCGTGCTCTACCTGAGCGTGATCGTCCTGCTGCCGCTGGCGGCGCTGACCAGCCAGGCCTTCGAAGACGGGCTCGGCACCTTCTGGACCCAGGTCACCTCGCCGCAGGCGGTCAGGTCGCTGGAGCTGACCGTGGTCGCCTCGCTGATCGTCGTCGCGATCAACGCAGTCTTCGGCACGATCATCGCCTGGCTGCTGGTCCGCGACGAATTCCCCGGCAAGTCCGCGGTCAACGCGGTGATCGACCTTCCCTTCGCGCTGCCGACGATCGTCGCCAGCCTCATCCTGATCGACGCTCTACGGAGCCCGACAGCCCGGTTGGCATCGACATCGCTCTCACCCAAGCCGCGGTCGTCGTCGCCCTGCTCTTCGTCACCCTGCCCTTCGTCGTCCGCGCGGTGCAGCCGCTGCTGATCGAGATGGACCGCGAGATGGAGGAGGCCGCGGCCTCGCTCGGCGCCAGCGGCTTCACGATCTTCCGCCGCATCATCTTCCCCAACCTCCTGCCCGGCCTCGCTGCCGGCGTCGCCCTCGCCTTCGCCCGCGCGCTCGGCGAGTTCGGCTCGGTCCTGCTCTTCGCCGGCGGCCTTCCGGACACGATGGTCTCCTCGGTCTTCATCCGCAGCCAGATCGAGTCCGGCAACGACGTCGGCGCCGTCGGCGGTCTCGGTGGTCCTGCTCGTCGCGCGCTCGCTGATGCTGGCGGCGATCACCCTGGTTCAGCGCTGGGGCAGCCGCCACGAGCGAAGCAGCGGAGGCGGATTGACTGATGATGCCGATGAGCGGCGTCGATTTCACCGCCGAGGAGGACGACGATGAGGTCGCTAGCTCTACCGCGCAGCCGCTGGGGCCTGCGCACCCTCGGGCTCGGCTACCTGACCCTGCTCCTGCTCGCGCCGCTGGTGATGATCTTCTACAAGACCTTCGAACACGGTCTGGCGCCGCCGATCGACGCGATCACCTCGCCCGACGGCCTCCACGCGCTGAAGCTGAGCCTGCTCATGGTCGCGATCGCGGTGCCGCTCAACACGATCTTCGGCGTCGGCTGCGCGCTGCTGCTGGTCCGCCACAAGTGGAAGGGCAACGCGGTGATCGACGCGATCATCAACCTCCCCTTCGCGATCTCGCCGGTCGTGATCGGCCTCTCGCTCTTCCTGCTCTACGGCACCAAAGGCTGGTTCGGCCCGACGCTCTCCGAAGCCGGGATCGAAATCCTCTTCTCGGTCCCGGGGATGGTCCTCGCCAGCATCTTCGTCTCGCTGCCGTTCGTGGTCCGCGAGACCGTGCCGGTCCTGCAGGAGATCGGCACCGAGCAGGAGCAGGCCGCCTCGACCCTCGGCGCCAACGCCTGGCAGACCTTCTGGCGCGTCACCCTGCCGGCGATCCGCTGGGGCGTCGCCTACGGCGTCGTCCTCACCACGGCCCGCGTGCTCGGCGAGTTCGGCGCCGTCTCGATCGTCTCCGGCTCGATCTCCGGCGAGACCGAAACGCTGCCGCTCTTCGTCGAGAAGCAGTTCGACGAACTTCAACTTCGCCGGGTGCCTATGGGGCCTCTGTCCTCCTGGCCCTGCTCGCCCTCACCACCCTCCTGGCAATGAACGTCCTAAAGAGAAAGGAGGACGCCTGATGGGAATCACAGTCGAGGGAGCAAGCAAGCGCTTCGGTGACTTTCAGGCCCTCAACGACGTATCGATAGACGTGCCGAACGGCTCGCTGACCGCCCTGCTGGGCCCGAGCGGCAGCGGCAAGTCGACCCTGCTGCGGGCGATCGCCGGGCTCGAGACGCTCGACGGCGGCCGCGTCCTGATCGACGGCGAGGACGTCTCGAAGAAGCCGACCCAGAAGCGCGAAGTCGGCTTCGTCTTCCAGCACTACGCCGCCTTCAAGCACATGACCGTCTTCGAGAACGTCGCCTTCGGGCTGAAGATCCGCAAGATGGAGAAGGCGAAGATCTCCGACTCGCGTCCACGAGCTGCTGCAGCTCGTCCAGCTCGACGGGCTCGCCGACCGCTACCCGTCCCAGCTCTCCGGCGGCCAGCGCCAGAGGATGGCGCTGGCGCGGGCGCTGGCGGTCGAGCCGCAGGTGCTGCTGCTCGACGAGCCCTTCGGGGCGCTCGACGCCAAGGTCCGCAAGGACCTGCGCACCTGGCTGCGCCGCCTCCACGACGAGATGCACGTGACGACGATCTTCGTCACCCACGACCAGGAGGAGGCGATGGACGTCGCCGGCCAGCTCGTGGTGATGAACGAGGGCCGGGTCGAACAGTCGGGCACGGCCGACGAGCTCTACGAGCAGCCGGCCACCGAATTCGTGATGAGCTTCGTCGGCGAGGTCAACCGGCTCGGCGAGCACTTCGTGCGCCCGCACGACATGGCCGTCGCGCTCGACCGCGACGACGGTGCCGAGGAGGCGATGGTGCAGCGGATCGTCGCCCTCGGCTTCGAGATCCGGGTCGAGTTCGTGCTCGGCGACGGCACCGAGGTCTGGGCGCAGCTGACCCGCGCCGAGCTGCAGAAGCTCGAGCTGCGCGAGGGGCAGATCGTCTACCTCCGGCCCGGCCAGACCAAGAGCTTCAGCGGTGATGTCCCGCCGTCCCAGGGCCACGGGGCCTCGACTCCCCGTGGCTCGCAGGACGGCGGCGACGCAGAGGTATCTGCAGCCGTCTGAAGAGGCGACGGGGCGGGGTGCGCTTTGCCGGGTGGCGCCCCGCCCCAATTCGCCGCTGAGACATGAATTATGCGCCCCCGGCGCCGTTGCTGACTTCGCCTTTTGGGGGCGTATGGCCCGCATAAGTGCGAAGTCAGCCGCCTTGGCTCCGCTGTGGTGTCTCTCCCTAGGCAGCTGTCTGTTATTCTTGAGTTAGATGGTCAATAAACCTAGGAAAGGAGACGCGGTGAACGGCCCACCCTCCAAGACAACGTTCGTCTCACGCGGCAGGCTGAATGGCGTCCTTCGCCAGGGACCCCCGGGAGGGGGGCCGGCCGAAGGCAGCGGCACCCAGCCGGGTCGCGAGCAGAGCAGCGTGGACGAGCTCGACACGCAGACGTTCGAAGCCCTCTACTACCGGGCCCGCCTGATCCTCGGCGAGCCGCTTCCGCGCCCCGGTCGCTTCCAGCTCCGCGGCCACTGAGCTTCCTCGAGGCCCGACCGCGCCGCCGATCCCCCGGCGCGGTCGGGCAGCACCCGGCCGACGGGCCTCAGATCGCCTATATGGCGTAGCTTCGGCCCGTCGACCCCTCGGGCGTGGGCTATTTGGACGCTTCCGGTCGGCTTCCGGGCGCTGCGGGGTAGGCCTGGACGGCCAGGTTCCAGCCTTTCAGCGTGAAGACCACGTTTTTCGCGCCCGCGTACTGGACCGCGACGGTGTGGCCGCCCTTCTGCAGCACCGTCGTCTGCATCACCGTGTGGACGAGCGGGACGGGCGCCGGCGAGCTCGCCGTCGCCGGGGCGAAGTTGACTTTGCCGGTCGTCTGGCCGTCGACCAGGATCTGGATCGGGCAGGCGAGATCAGCGTCGGTTTCGCCGCTGTGCACGTCGCCGAGCCGGAGAACGTGATCACCGCGGAGCCGGTGCCGGGCAGTCCCGAACGAGGTGAAGGCGGTCGGGATGTATCCGGGCGTCGTCGCCGTGCTGGGCCGAAGACGGCGGTGCCCGGCCGCGATCCCGACCACCGGCGTCAGCGGCGCGTCGGCCTTCTTCACGAAGATGTTGCCGGCGGCCTTCTTCTTCAGGTAGAGCGTCGGCGCCTTCTTGTTGGAGACGTAGAGATGCGCCGCCTTCTTGTTGGTGAGGAAGGGCGACCCGGCGAACGACGGCGTCACCGCGATCGCCGCGGCAAGCACCGCTGCCAGCGCGACCACGGTCGTGGCGCGAAGCGTGGACAGTCTTCTTTTGAGCAATGGAACCTCCGTATTCAGGGCCGCCGGGGTGGCCTTTCTTAGTAAAGAGGTCAATAAAGTACAGAAGCTGGTAGGGTCATGTCGAGTTAGCCAATCAAGAAACTCCTGTACCCGGCAGGAAAGGAAGCAAAATCGAGATGAGAATCAAGACCCTTGCCATATCGGCAATCGCCCTGGTGGCGCTTGCCGTACCGGCTTCTGCCGGCGCCGTGACCCTGATCGGGTCGGGCTCGGTCGCCGCGCAGCCCGTGCTGCAGGCGCTCTTCAGCACCTACACGAAGAAGGTCAACCACAAGGTCCACTTCGTCTACACCGCGAACGGGGGCAACGCCGGCGTCAAGGACGTCCAGAACGGCACCAGCCAGTTCGCCGGCCAGGCCCGCACGCCGCTGCCCAGCGACGCCGGGACGACCTACGTCAAGATGTTCCTCGACGGGCTCTGCATCGACGTCAACCCGAAGAACAAGCTCAGCAACATCAGCATCCAGCAGACCCACGACATCTACCGCGGGCTGCTGACCAACTGGAGCCAGGTTCCGGGCTCGGGCCTCGAAACGACGATCGACCCGGTCGGCCGCGACACCAACGGGGGGACGTACAACTTCTTCCTCCAGGCGGTGCTCAACAACGAACTGCCGTCGTCGAACGTCAACGCGCTGACCGCCGACGGCCTCGTCGTCAACGCGGTCAAGCAGGACCCCAACGCGATCGGCTACGACGGCCTCGCCTGGCAGGGCAAAGGCCAGAAGGCGCTCAAGGTCAACGGCGTCCCCTGCATGCCGTCGAAGATCAGCGTCGAGCCGCTCAAGTACCCGCTCTCGCGCTACCTCTTCCTGGTGCTGCCGGGGGACGGCAGCTCGAGCCCGCCGGCGCTGGGGAAGTTCATCGACTGGGCGCGCCGCAGCCCCCTGGCCGGGGAAGTGATCTCCAAGGCCGGCGGCGTCCCCGCCTTCAACAAGAAGGCCAAGAAACACTAGATGGAGGAGGAGTACCTCCCCGAGTACGGCCCGAAATGGTCGGACCAACGCGCCGAGCGAATGCTCGGCGCGTTGGTCTGCGCCGTCGTCGGGCTGCTGCTGGCGATGATCGTCACCGTCTTCGTCCGGGCCTGGCCGTCCTTCTCCCACAACGGTCTGGCCTGGTTCGGCGCCGGCGGCAGCGTCGAAGAACAGCTCAACCAGATCTACCTCTCCGGCCTCAGCGGCGCCGAATACGTCTACACCTTCCACGCCTGGCAGCTGATCTGGAGCACGCTCCTGATCACCGGCGGGGCGGTGACGATCGCCCTCTTCTGCGTCGCTCTTCGTCTCCGTCTTCATCGTCGAGTTCGCGCCGGAGTGGATGCGCAACATCCTGCAGCCGGTGGTCCGCTTCCTGGCCAGCGTCCCCTCGGTGATCTACGGCCTGCTCGGCGTGCTGGTGATCGTCCCCTTCATCGGCAACCACCTGGTGACCGAGTCGCAGAAGGCCTCGGTCGCCGGCGTCATCTCGCTGAGCGGCTACAGCCTCCTGGCCGCGGTGCTGATCCTCACCGTGATGATCGCGCCGCTGATGGTCTCGATCTTCTCCGACGGCCTGCGCTCGGTGCGTCCCGGGTGGCTGGAGGGCTCGCTGGCGCTCGGCGTCAACCGCTGGCGCACGACCTGGAAGATCGCCGTTCGCACCGCGCGCCCGGCGATCGTCGCCGGCACGGTGCTGGCGGTGGCGCGGGCGATCGGCGAGGCGGTGATGCTGGCGATGGTCTCCGGCTCGGTCGCCTTCGCCCCGAACCCGGCCGACGGCCTGATCTTCATCTACGAGCCCTCGCGGCCGCTGGCGCCGACGATCGTCAAGAACATCGACTCGCTCGGCTCGCCGCCGGCGAACGCGACCCTCTTCGCGATCGCCGCGGTGCTGCTCTTCTCCGCCGCCTTCTTCTCGCTGACCGGCTGGGTGGCGCGGCGGGCGATGCGCAAATACGGAGCGACCGCCTGATGGAGTCCGGACACCTGCCGCGCACGTCTCCGTCGCCACTCCGCCGGCCGGCCCGCCCCCGGGGCCTGCCCCGCCGCGACCGGGCAAGGGCGCGGTCGAGGGCAGCGCCGCCTGGCGGCTCTCGGACCGCATCGGCCTGGCGATCTGCTGGGCGCTCGGGCTGCTCTTCTGCGCGATCGCGGTGGCGATCGTCGTCTACCTGCTGGTCCAGGGGCTGACGTACCTGAAGCCCTCGATGCTGGTCACGCCGGCCACCGCCGGTTTCAGCGAAAGCCAGACCGGTGGCTTCTCGGACGCTTTCATCGGCACCCTGATCGTCGCCGTGATGGGGATCTCGATCGCCCTGCCGGTCGGCGTCGGCGTCGCGGTCTGGCTGGTCGAGTACGGCCGCCCGGCGGCTCTCGCCCGGATCACCGAGTCGACGATCGAGGCGATCGCCGGCATCCCCTCGATCGTCCTCGCCCTCTTCGGCACGGTGATCTTCTCCAGCACCGCGCTCGGCTTCCTCAGCCGCACCTCCGAAGGCGTCGTCTTCGGCCGCTCCTTCTTCGCCGCCTCGGCGATGCTCTCCCTGGTCGCCCTGCCGCTGATCGTCGCCAGCACCCGCGAGGGACTGAACGCGATTCCCCAGCACGTCCGCGAGGCCTCCTTCGCGGTCGGCAAGACGAAGATCGCGACGACGCGGCGGATCCTGCTGCCGGCGGCTCGCCCGCAGGTCGCGACCGGGGCGATGCTGGGCCTCGGCCGGATCATCGGCGACACCGCGATCATCGTCGTCCTGCTCGGTGCGACCCAGAACTTCGCCCCGGTCGGCAGCGCCTTCCCGCTCAACTACCTGCGCGGGGCGGGGACGACGCTGACCAACTTCGTCTACGAGGCATCCCCGACCGGCAACCTCAACCAGCCCCACAAGGCCTACGCGGCGGCCTTCGTCCTGCTGCTGATGGTGCTGGCCCTCAACGCGGCCGTCGACGTCATCCACCGCCGCGCCCGAAAGGTAGGGACATGGAGTTCGTAACCCCCGACGTGTCTGAGCTTAACCCCCATATAGGGGGGGTTAGCTCAGACACCCCCCCTTGCCGCCGCCGATCCGGCGCCTGCCGTTGGAGGATGCCCCGGCCGCCAACCAGGTGGCGGCTTCTGCCGGGGTGCCCAGTCGCGATGGCGTCGCGGCGCCCGGAGGCTTCACCGCGGCGCGGCGCTCGATCGGCGCTCCGCAGTTCTCGATCCGGCGCATGGAGATCGACAACGTCTCGGTCTCCTACTCGGATCGCGAAGCGGTCAAGTCGGTCTCGCTGCCGGTTCGCCAGGGCGAGGTGCTGGCGATGATCGGGCCGTCCGGTTGCGGCAAGACGACCCTGCTGCGCTCGCTCAACCGGCTCACCGAGCTGACCCGGACGGCGACCCTGAGCGGTCGCATCCTGCTCGACGACGTCGACATCGCCCAGATCGAGCCGACCTCGCTGCGGCGCCGGGTGACGATGGTCTTCCAGCAGCCGAACCCGTTCCCGATGAGCGTCTTCGACAACATCGCCTACGTCCTGCGCGAGCAGGGGTCGCGGCGCCAGCGCAAGAAGTCGCTCGAGCCCAAGGTCCACAGCGCCCTCGACCGCGCCGGCCTCTTCGAGGAGGTCAAGGACAACCTCGACCATCCCGCCCTGAAGCTCTCCGGCGGCCAGCAGCAGCGGCTCTGCATCGCTCGGGCGCTGGCGGCCGAGCCGGAGGTGCTGCTGCTCGACGAGCCCTGTTCGGCGCTCGACCCGCAGTCGACCCAGGTGATCGAGGACCTGATCGTGAAGCTGCGCGACGACGTCGCCGTGGTGATCGTCACCCACAACCTCCAGCAGGCCTACCGGATCGCCGACCACGTCGCCTTCATGTACCTGGGCGAGCTGGTCGAGTACAGCAGCGCGACCGCCCTCTTCGGCTCGCCTCGCGAGCAGCGGACCAAGGAGTACGTGAGCGGTGCGTTCGGCTAGCCGGCTCATATACCGCGTCGTCGCGATCGTCGCCTGTGGCCTGCTCCTGGCCGGTGCGCTGGCCGGCTGCGCGACGACGCAGGAAACCGCCGCGCGCAAGCAGGCCGAATCCAAACGGATCCTGGAGAAGCGCGAACTCGGACGCAAGCACCGTCAAGCGGATCGAAAGAGGAGCCAGAAGCGATGACCGTCCCCAGCCATTACGAGTCCTGCGAGGAGTGCGGCGCGCCGCTCGACCCCCAGCAGCGCTACTGCGTCAACTGCGCGGCGCGGCGGGGCAACGGAGCCAACCCGGCCTCGCGCTACTTCGCAACGATGAGCCAGCGTGCCCGGCGACCGGCGGCACGCCCCCCTGCCAAAGGGATGTCGAACAGCAGGGCCGCGGCGGTCGCCTTCTTCGCGCTGCTGCCGATCGCGGTCGCGATCGGGGTCGTGGTCGGCCGCGGCGGCTCCGGCGGCGGAGAAAACGAGGCGCTGCTGGAAGCGCTGCGGCGCCAGGACGCGGCGGTCGCGAGCACGTCCGCCGGCGCCACTGCCGCGAAAACCGCCAAAAAGGCCAAGGCGAAGAATGCCGACAAGGCACGCAAGGGTGGCGGCAAGGTCGTCGCCAAAACCAGCAACGGGACGGTCCACCAGGTGACCGGCTACAAGCCGTCGCAGAAGAAGGTCGAAGAAGACACGAAGCTGGTCGAATCCAACCCCGAACAGACGGGCTCAAGCTACATCGAAGCCCAGCAGAACCTGCCCGACGTGATCGTCGTCGGTGGCGACCCCGGCTCGGCTCCGTCGGCGCCGGGCGGAAAGGGCCAGCCATGAGCGAGGACCTGATCGCCCAGCGCGACCGGCTGCTGGAGAAGTTCACCGTGATGCAGGCCGACCTCGGCGGCGCCTTCTACGAGATGGCGATCCGCGACCACGTGCGGATGGACGTGCTGACCCGCAAGGCGGCCGAGCTGCAGCGGGTCGACGCGGAGCTGCTGGCGGCCGAACGGCTGCTCGAGATGTTCGAGACCGGGGCGCCGTCGTGAAGGCGGCGATCAGGGCGGCGGTCGAGGCCGCGTCGTCGCTCACGGGCAAGCGCTTCGGGCTCCTGGTCGCCTCCTCGGTGGTCGCGACCTCGGCGATCGTCGCCAGCGCGATGACCGGCGCGGGCAGCAGCGGGGCCCTGGCGGCGCTGCTCGGCCGCAGCCTCGCCTCCGACAACACTCCGGTGGCGACAGCGCCGGCCGCGGGCCCATCGTCTCTCGCGGCCCAACCGTCCAGGTCCCAGGGCGGGGCTGCGTCGCATGCCGGCGGGCCGCTCGCTTCTCCGGCGCCTGCCCCGGCGCCGGGGGCGAGCGGCCCGGTGAGCGAACAGGCGCCGAAGGAACCGGCCGCGACGCCGGCCGAAGCGGGTCCGGTCAAGCACGTCTTCGTGATCTCGCTCTCCAGCCCCGGCTACGAACAGTCCCTCGGGGCCCAGTCGCAGATGCCCTACCTCTCGGCGACCCTGCGCCCCAAGGGCGAGCTGCTCAGCAACTACACGCTGCTCGGCGAAGCCGGGCTCCCCAACCAGATCGCGGCCCTCAACGGCCAGCCGCCGAACGCGGCGACCAGCGCCGGCTGCTCGAGCTACGCTGAGTTCTCGTCAACGGCCAAAACGGATTCCCGGGGAATCGTGCACGGCGCCGGCTGCGTCTACCCGGTCGAAATCCTGACCCTCGCCGACCAGCTGACCAGCGGCCGCCTCACCTGGCGCGCCTACGTCGACGGGATGGTCGACGAGACGGGCGCCCCGGCGAACTGCGTCCACCCGGGCAGCGAAGAAGCCGAGACGGTCGCGCCGGGCGGATACGCGGCAAGGCAGAACCCCTTCGTCTACTTCCACTCGCTGCTCGACCTCGGCGACTGCGCCGCCGACGACCTTCCGATCGACCGGTTGACAGCGGACCTGCGCAAGGCGGACAAGACGCCGAACTACTCGTTCATCGCCCCGACGCCATGCGACTGCGGGCGCGACCGGCCAGTGCTCGCCTGGCGCAACCGAAGGCCCGGCAAGCGCCGACGCCTTCCTCGCGAACTGGGTCCCGAAGATCCTCGCCTCGCCGGCCTACAAGGCCGACGGCCTGCTGATCGTCAACTTCGCCTCGGTGAACCCCCCGGGCACGGAACCGGGAGCGACGCCGCCAGCCGATCCACTGCGCGCCGGCGCCCTCCTCATCTCGCCATTTCTGACTCCCGGCTCCACCGACGCCGCGCCCTACAACCCCTACTCGCTGCTCCGCTCCACCGAGGACCTCTTCGGACTCAGCCCCCTCGGCCTGGCCGCCGGAGCCAAGACGAAGTCCTTCGCCCCGAGGCTGCTCAAAGAGAACGGCGGCGATTAACGGGTGAATCTCGCTCCGCCCTACGGCGTCGGCCCAACCTTGACCACGCCTTCGCTCTGGTTGCCGAAGAGTCGTAGGCCTCCTCGACCCAGGCGAATCTTTGCGCGTCGAGGCCCCTGGCATCGGGGTAAAGCCGAACATAGTTCTGGGGATTACCCCGATGACTCGCGCGAGGAAAGCGCAGAGAATCGACCCGATGACTTTCCGCGATGCAACCGGAAGCAGCTGAGACATGGGTGGAGTGTTCGTCCCCCGCTTCGACGATCGCCGCGACGCCGGGCGGCGGCTTGCCGAGCGGCTGCTGCCGCTGGCCGACGAGGAACCGGTCGTCGTCGGCCTGCCCCGCGGTGGGGTGCCGGTGGCCGAAGAGGTGGCGACGGCGCTGGGCGCCCCGCTGGAGATCCTCGCGGTGCGCAAGCTCGGCGCTCCCCACAACCCCGAGTACGGGATCGGCGCGATCGCCGAGGACGGCACGCGGGTCTTCGACCCCGAGGCGCTGGCGGTGCTGGGCATCGACAACCGAACGCTCGAGTCGATCGTCGCCGGCGAGACCGCGGAGCTGCGCCGTCGCGTGGTCGCCTATCGCGGCGACCGGGCACCGATGCCGCTCGACCGCCGCACGGTGATCGTCGTCGACGACGGGGTTGCGACCGGCGTCACCGACACCGCCGCCCTGCGCGCGATCCGCCGCCGCCGGCCGCGCCGGCTGGTCCTCGCCGTGCCGGTCTGCCCACCCGACTCGCTTGCCCGCCTGCGCGGCGAGGCCGACGAGGTCGTCTGCCTGGTCGCGCCGGCGCGGCTGCAGGGAGTGGGCCAGTGGTACCGGGACTTCTCTCAGGTCTCGCGACCACGAGGTGATCGCTGCCCTCGGCACCGCAAGAAACGCTGCGGCCTGAGGTGGGGCGAGAAGGCCGCTGATCGCGGGGGGCGGCATTGCCGGCATCGAGGCCGCTCTGGCCCTGCGCGACCTCGCCGGCGACCTGGTCGAGGTGGACCTGCGCGACCCGCGCCGCGAGTTCGTCTTCCGCCCGTTCGCCGTCGGCGAGCCCTACGGGGCGGCGCGGGTCTTTCGCTACGACCTGCGGCAGGTCGCCGAGCGCTGCGGCGCCTCCTTTCACGCCGACGGCATCGTCTCGGTCGACGCCGGCCGCCGGCTCGCCGTCACCCGCGACGGCGAGCGCCTGCCCTACGACTACCTGCTGGTCGCCAGCGGGGTGCGGATGCTCGGGCGGTGCCCGGGGCCGTCACCTTCTGGGGGGTCGCCGACGAAGGCCAGGTCGGCGACGTGATCGCGGACCTGCGCGCCGGGTCGCTGCGCCGCCTCGTCTTCACGATGCCCGGCGGGCACAGCTGGGCGCTGCCGCTCTACGAGCTGGCGCTGCTGGCCGCGACCGAGCTGGCCAAGGCCGGCCTCGGCGGCACGCGCCTCACCGTCGTCACCCCCGAGGACGCGCCGCTGGAGCTCTTCGGCCGCCGCGCCGGCGAGCAGATGAGCGACCTGCTGGAGGAGCGCGGCATCGAGGTCGTCGCCGGCGCCCACCCGGTCAAGTTCGAGGACGGCCGCCTCGCGGATCGCGCCCGGCGAGGAGATCGAGGCCGACGCCGTGATCAGCCTGCCGCGCCTCGAGGGACGCCGGATCGCCGGCATCCCCCACGACGCCGACGGGTTCGTCGGCGTCGACGAGCACGGCCGGGCGATCGGCCTGGAGCGGGTCTTCGCCGCCGGCGACGTCACCGCCTTCCCGGTCAAGCAGGGTGGGATCGCGACCCAGCAGGCCGACGCGGTCGCCGAGGCGATCGCCGCCGAGGTGGGCGCCGAGGTCGAGCCCGCGGCCGTTCGACCCGATCCTGCGCGGGGTGCTCTGGACCGGGCGGGAGCCGCGCTACCTCTACGGCCGCCCGACCGGCGGCCACGGTGAAATGTCCAGCCTCGGCGAGCGGCCGCAGTGGCCGCCGCAGGACGGCAAGGTGATCGGCCGCTACCTGACGCTCGTTCGTCGACTCGCTCTGCCGACGACGATCCCACCGCCGCCGTCGGCTCGCCTTCCACCTCCTGAATCCGGGTCATGATGGGGCGGTGAGCGACGCTCTCGTGCAGCGTTACCGAGCCGCCCGCCGCGACCGCGGCCTGGCGGTGCTCGAGGGCTTCCACGCCCTCAAGCACGCGCTGCGCTTCGGTGCCGAGCTGATCGAGGCGGTCGCCTCCGACCCCGAGGGGCTGGAGCGGCTGGCTGCCGAGCTGGCCCCCGACCTGGCCGGCTCGCTGGCCGAGCGGGTCACGCCGGTGGACGCCGAGGCTCCTGGCCCGGATGGTCCCCCAGGCGCCGCGCACCGGCGTGGTCGCGATCGCCCGCCGTCCCGCGGTCGACGTGGCGGAGGCGCTGGCCGACGAGCGGCCTGCGCCGGTCGTCCTGCTCGAGGACCCGCGCACGATGGGCAACATGGGCGCCTGCGTGCGCGTTGCCGCGGCCGCCGACGCGGCCGGCGGTGCTCACCACCGGCAGCAACGACCCCTGGCATCCGGAGGCGCTGCGCGGTGCCGCCGGCCTGCACTTCGCCCTGCCGGTGGCGGCGATCGAGGCGCTGCCGGCGGGCGACCGCCCGCTGGTCGCCGATCGACCCCGAGGGCGAGAGAGCCGACCTGCGTGCCCTCTCGCCCCGCTCCGTCCTCGCCTTCGGCACCGAGCGCCACGGGCTCAGCGCCGGGCTGCTCGAGCGCGCCGACGCTCGCCTGGCGATCCCGATGCGCGAGGGCGTCTCCAGCCTCAACCTCGCCACCGCCGTCGCCGCCGTCCTCTTCGCGCGGCGCCTCTGAGTCGCGCCCGCCGACCGTTCTCCGGCTGACCCGCGGCGACGATGGCGAAAATTACGGATGCACGCGGCAGGTACAGCGCATAGCGTGGGGAACATGTGACCGCGGCGTTTTGGCCGCCACCGTTATCCACGACCGAAAGGACGCCGCCTTGCCGTTTGCAGACATCAACATCGGAGAAGCACTCCTCGTCGCCTTCGAGGTGTTCTTCTTCGTGATCTGGATCTGGATCCTGATCACGATCCTCACCGACCTCTTCCGCGACCACGAGACCTCCGGCTGGGCGAAGGCCGCCTGGGTCCTCTTCCTGGTCTTCATCCCGTTCCTGACGGCGCTGATCTACCTGATCGCCCGCGGCAGCGGCATGCGCGACCGCACGATCAAGGCGCAGGCCGAGGCCAAGCAGCACTTCGACTCCTACGTCCGCGAACAGGCGCACACCACGCCCGCCGACGAACTGCACAAGCTCAACGAGCTGAAGGAAAAGGGCGCTCTCTCGCCTGAGGAGTTCGACAAGGCGAAGGCGAAGCTGCTGGCGTAGCTGATGAGGGATGCCGGTGCCCCTCCCCAAAACGCGCGGCAGGAGCCGCGCTTGAGTGTTTTGGGGAGGGGCACCGGCATCCCTTCCGAAGCGCCTCGAGCTCAAAGCTTCCCCGCCTGAAGCGTCGCCTCCCTCTCGGGCGTCGGGGTAAGCTTGGGAAACCCTCCCAAATTGCGGATTTTGCAACCAAAGTTGCAAGTTATTAGCAACTCCTAACATTTTTTCGGCGCACTTCGCTAGCCGTGCGCCGCCGATGCGCGCTTCCCCTCGCGGTAACTCATGGCGGCTGCTGCTGCCCGCGGCGCTGCTCCTCGCCGTCCTCTGCGTGGCCGCTTCGGCCCCGGCCAAGGACCTCGAAGAAAAGCTCCACGACACCCAGGGCAAGCTCAGCCACGTGCGCGAAAGCCAGAGCGCGCTGGCGGCGACGATCGCCGAGCAGAACCACGCGATCGACTCGATGATCGGCGAAGTCTCGGCCCTGCGCCAGCGCCAGGCCGCGGTCGAGTCCGAACTCTCGGCCAAGCAGGACGAGCTCGACCAGGCGACCGCGAAGCTGGCCGCCGACAAGCATCGCCTCGCCGTCGTCCGCGCCCGCCTGCACCGGGCGCTCGGGGTGCTGCGCGAGCGCCTCGTCGCGATCTACGAGTCGGGCAGCCCCGACATGCTCAACGTCGTCCTCGACTCGGCGAGCTGGTCGGAAGTGACCACCCGCGCCGACTACCTCAACCAGGTCCAGGAATACGACGACTCGGTCGCCGCGCGGGTCAAGGGCCTGCGCGACCAAGCCCGCGCCGCCGTCAAGCGGATGACCGCCGTGCGCATCCAGATCAAGGACGCCCGCGACGCGATCGCCGTCAAGGAGCGCGAAGCCGCCTCGGCCAAGGAAGCCGCGGAGGCACGCTTCGCCGAGCTGAAGTCGGCCCAGGCGGCGCGCCAGCAGGCGCTCGAATCGCTCGAGTCGCGCGAAGAAGCGCTGAGCAACAACCTCTCGGCGATCTCCGAACAGATCGAGAGCACCACCGGCGTCCCGGCGCAGGTGACGGGCACGCCGGCACCGCTGACGCCGGGCGAGAGCGCCGAATACATCTCGGAAAGCCAGGCCAGCGTGCCCAGCGCCGCCCCCGCCGCGATCGCCGGCGCGATCGAAGCCGCCAACTCGATCGCCACCACCCCCTACATCTGGGGCGGCGGTCACGGCTCCTTCGAATCCTCGGGCTACGACTGCTCGGGCGCGGTCAGCTTCGCCCTGCACGGCGGCGGCTTCCTCTCCAGCCCGCTCGACTCGACCGGCCTCGAGACCTGGGGCGCACCGGGCCCGGGCCACTGGATCACCGTCTACGCCAACGCCGGCCACGCCTGGATGATCATCGCCGGCCTCGCCTTCGACACCGTCGGCGGCCCCGGCCCCCGCTGGCACAGCTCGCCGGTCGATTCCCCAGAAGGCTTCATCGCCCGCCACCCGCCCGGTTACTGAGGCCTGCCCCGGTAGGGGTGGAACGTCTTGTACTTTTTCGCGAGCGTGGTTCGAGCGCCAGCAATCGCCGTTTCTCGAAAAAGTTAAGTGGAACCCCTACCGGGGCAGGCTCTCCACGGTCGGTTGCCACATGGCGGCGTTGCCGCGGCTGACGTGGATCACGCCCTCGAAGCCTTCGCGCTGCAGGATCGAGGCGGCCAGGCCGCTGCGCTTGCCCGCCTTGCAGATCGTCGCGATCGGCCGCTCGCGCGGCAGCTCGCCGAGGCGATCGCGAAGCTGGGCGAAGGGGATGTGGATCGAGCCGGGGACGTGGCCTTCCTCGTACTCGGCGTCGCCGCGCACGTCGAGGACCTGCGGGCCGTCGCCCGACCCGACCCGGCGCGCCAGCTCCGCCAGGTCGATCGCCTCGATCCGCTCCACCGGGCGGTCCTCGGCGCGCCAGGCGGTCATGCCGCCGCCGAGGAAGCCGCGCACCTCGAGGCCGACCGCGGCGAGCAGCTCGGCCGCCTCCAGCTCGTTGCCGTCGGAGGCGGCGACGACGAGCAGCTCGGCGTCGACCGGGACCATCTCGGCGACCTTGGTGGCGAAGCCGGTGTCGTAGGCGGAGGCGCTGATCGAGCCGGGGATGTGGGCCTCGTCGAACTGCTCGTTGGTGCGCGAGTCGATCGCAAGCGCGCCGGCGGCGATCGCCGCCTCGAAGCCGTGCGGGGTCAGCCGCGTCGGTGCGCCGATCGATTCGACCAGCGGCCCGCGGTTGAGCGAGACGATGTGGGCGACGTTGGGCGGCTTGCTGCCGATCGTGGCGACCGCGTCCTCGACGAACTCGGCCTCGCTCTCGAAGCTGAGGGCACGGTTGTGGCGCCTCTCGAAGCCGATCGTCGAGCTGGTCTTGAGGTCGATCCCGGAGCTGCCGCAGAGCGAGCCGCCCAGGTGCCCGGGCCAGACCTCGGTCTCCTCGGGCAGCGCCAGCAGCCGCTCGTGCAGGGAGCGGAAGATCTCGGTGGCGCCCTCGCGCGGCTCGATCGCGAGATCGGGACGGGCGACGTCGCCGACGAAGAGCGAGTCGCCGGTCAGCACCGCCCAGGGGTCGTCGCCGCGCGCCGCGTCGCGGAGCAGGAAGGAGGTGTGCTCGGGGCGGTGGCCGGGGGTGTGGATCGCCTCGATCGTCGCTCCCTCGCCCAGCCCCAGCGCCCAGCCGTCGGCGAACGCCTCGTGTGGGTACTCGGCCTCGGCCAGCTCGTGGACGTGGATCGTCGCCCCGGTGGCGCGGGCGAGGCGGCCGTGGCCGGAGACGTGGTCGGCGTGGTTGTGGGTCTCCAGCACGTGCTCGATCCGCACCCCGTGCAGGCGGCTGAGGTGCAGGTAGGGGTCGATGTCCCACTGCGGGTCGACCACCGCGGCGACGCCGGAGGCCGTGTCGCCGACCAGATAGGAGGCGCAGCCGAGGTCCTCGTGGATGATCTGGCGAAAGAGCATTGGTCGGGCGCTTTCCGAAGCGGCGGTCGAACGGCTACGGTTCGATCAGGGTACCGGCGAGAGAAGGAGCGGCATGGCAGGCGAGGCCAACACTGACTTGGAGACGGAGCTCAGCGCCCTTCTGGAGGTGGAGCGCTTCGAGCCGCCCGCGGAGTTCCGCGAGCGGGCGCTGTGGAGCGACCCGGCCGTCTACGAAGAGGCGGCGGCGGACCCCGAGGCCTGGTGGCTGCGCCAGGCGACCGAGCTGCTCGACTGGGCCGAGCCGCCGAGCGAGGGGCTCGACGAGTCCAACCCGCCCTTCTACAAGTGGTTCGCCGACGGCAAGCTGAACGCCTCGGCCAACTGCCTCGATCGCCACGTCGAGGCGGGGAACGGCGACCGCGTCGCCTACCGCTGGCGCGGCGAGGAGGGGGAGGAGCGCGAGATCACCTACGCCGGCCTGCTCGCCGACACCCAGCGCTTCGCCAACGCCCTGCGCGACCGCGGGATCGGCAAGGGCGACGTGGTCGGGATCTACCTGCCGATGATCCCCCAGGTCGTCGTGGCGATGCTGGCCTGCGCCCGGATCGGCGCGATCCACAACGTCGTCTTCGGCGGCTTCTCGGCCGGGGCGGTGCGCGAGCGGATGGAGTTCTCCGAGGCCAAGGCGCTGGTCACCGTCGACGGCGCGCGCCGCAAGGGCAAGACCGCGCCGGTCAAGCAGCAGGTCGACGAGGTGATCGGCGACGTGGGCTCGATCGAGACGATCTTCGTCGTCCGCCACACCGGCGCCGAGTGCGCGATGCGGGAGGGGCGCGACGTCTGGTTCGAGGACGCCTGCGCGGCCGCCGACCCGGAGTGCGCGCCCGAGCCGATGGACGCCGAGGACCCGCTCTTCATCCTCTACACCTCGGGCTCGACCGCGAAGCCGAAGGGGATCCTCCACACCACCGGCGGCTACATGACCGGGGTCGCCTACACCCACCGCTACGTCTTCGACCTGAAGCCGGAGTCCGATGTCTACTGGTGCGCCGCCGACGTCGGCTGGATCACCGGCCACTCCTACATCGTCTACGGGCCGCTCGCCAACGGCGCCACCAGCGTCATCTTCGAGGGCGCGCCCGACTACCCCGGCAGGGATGTCTGGTGGGAGCATCGTCGAGCGCTACGGGGTGACGATCCTCTACACCGCGCCGACCGCGATCCGCGCCTGCATGAAGTGGGGGCCGCAGCACCCCGGCGGCCACGACCTCACCTCGCTGCGGCTGCTGGGCAGCGTCGGCGAGCCGATCAACCCGAAGGCCTGGCTCTGGTACCACAAGGTGATCGGCGGCGAACGCTGCCCGATCGTCGACACCTGGTGGCAGACCGAGACCGGCCAGATCATGATCTCGCCGCTGCCGGGGATCACCGCGACCAAGCCCGGCTCGGCGACGATGCCACTGCCGGGCGTCGACGCCGCGGTCTTCGACGACGACGGCGAGCCGGTCGAGGGGGGCGAGGGGCTGCTGGTCCTGCGCCGGCCCTGGCCGGGGATGCTGCGCACGCTCTACCGCGAGGACGAGCGCTTCGTCGAGACCTACTTCTCCCGCTTCGGCGTGGAGACCTACCTGGTCGGCGACGCGGCGCGCCGCGACTCAGACGGCTACTTCTGGGTGCTGGGGCGGATCGACGACGTGATCAACGTCTCCGGCCACCGCCTCTCCACGGCGGAGGTCGAGTCGGCGATCGTCTCCCACCCGAAGGTCGCCGAGGCGGCGGTGATCGGCCAGTCCGACGAGGACACCGGCCAGGCGATCTGCGCCTTCGTCACCCTCGAGGGCGACCACGACGGCAGCGACGAGATGGTCGACGAGCTGCGCGACCACGTCGC
The DNA here is from genome assembly GCA_963812905.1 of uncultured Solirubrobacterales bacterium. Classification (GTDB taxonomy): domain Bacteria; phylum Actinomycetota; class Thermoleophilia; order Solirubrobacterales; family 70-9; genus VRUE01. The sequence continues at coordinate 899,373 of CAWEWY010000003.1, read as the reverse complement.
CGAGCGGATCGGCAAGCTGGCCCGACCGAAGCGGGTGATCTGGTCCGGCGACCTGCCCAAGACCCGCTCCGGCAAGATCATGCGCCGCCTCCTCCGCGACATCGCCGAGGGCCGCGAGCTGGGCGACGTGACGACGCTGCGCGATCCCGACGTGATGAAGGAGCTGGAGGGCGAAGATCGCCGCGCGGGCTGATGCAGAGGGCTGACGGCTGGCCGGCTCAGAATCCATCCCGGCAGGGGTTCCGCTTAACTTTTTCGGTGGGGCGGGGCTGGGCTTGGCGCTCGGGGCGGTCGACGAAAAAGTACAAGACGCTCCACCCCTACCGGGATGGATTCTGAGTGCGTTCGGTTGCCAGGCGCTCGACCGCGAGTGACAGCGATTGCAGCTGTTCCTGAACGTTGCGCAGCTCGCGCAGGGCTAGATCCTCGGCTGAGATTTGCTCGTTCTCCAGCTCCTCCTCGATCTCGGCGATTTCGGGGCTGAGGAAGCGCTGGGCGAAGGCGCCGGTGAGCAGGGCGACGAAGCCGATGCCGACGATCAGGATCGACATCGAGACGACCTGACCGCCCGTCGTCGTCGGGTAGATGTTCGAGCCGAGCGTGGTCATCGTCGTCACCGCCCAGTAGATCCCTTCCCAGTCGGTGAGGTGCTGGGTGTGCTTCTCGAAGGCGACGAAGAGCGCGCCTCCGCCGACCACGGTCAGGACGGCGAGCAGCATCGCGTAGTGCAGGCCCTCCAGCGAGAAGACCTCGCGCGAGAGCTGCGCCAGGCGCAGCAGGCGCAGGAGGCGAAGCAGTCGCAGCGCGCGCAGACCCTGCAGCCCGGCCGGCAGGACCGGGGGTGTGAGGAGGACGATGATGAGGTCGAGCGGGTTGTGGCGCAGCCAGAGCCGGCGGTTTGGCACGACCGCCAGCATCACGATCAGCTCGAACGCAAACGCGATCCAGGTGACCCAGTTGAGGATCCGCGCGACGTCCTCCAGCGCTCCACCCGGATGCGACTCGCTGATCGCCACCATCGGGATCGTCAGCGCGGCCGCGACCATCATCGGCGCGTTCAGCCATTCGGCGACCCGCGTGCTCCGCGCGTCCATTCCAGGTGCGTAGCGCGCCGCCGTCTCGGTCATGCCCGGCTTCATCCGGGTCAGCTTCGACACAAGCGCTCCTAAGCCTACCTTGGAGTCTGTCGGGCTGGACTGCTCCAGTCGCTGCAACTCGCACTGAGTCGTCCTCTAATCAGTGTCGACCCTACGCTTAATATAAAAATTACAGTTTAATAGGTTTTTCCAATTTAACTAAGGGGAGATATGAGCACAACACGGCAGGCTCAACAGCTTGTAGGACTATCGGATGGGGTGCCAGGCTTTGAGCCCGGAGAGCGGGTCTCCCTGCGCCTCGAGAGTGGCGAGGTCGTGGAGGCGACAATTTCACGCGAGGGCAAGGACTCGACCCTCCCAGCGCGCATCACCGCCAAAGCGAAGGTGTGGAAGCGGTGGGCCGGTACACCGGACGACTTGATTGGGTTTCTTGAGAAGGCGACCGCGGAGATAGAAGCCCGCTCGGCCGAGAGGCCGAAGGTGAATATTGAGGTTGATCTCGACGGTCATGACGAGGAGCGCTACGTCGACGGGGCCGTGTTCGAGCGCGAGGTGTGCTCGACGGACCCGGGCACTCCTGGCGGTCGCCTACGTGAAATACAGACGGTCACTCTCACCATTGGGCCAACCCGTCAGGGCTCGTTGTTGGCCACGGCGATCTTCTCCCGCTCGGGCACGGCACTCGCCCTGGAGGGTTCGGATCGGGCCATAGTCAGTGGGCTTAAGGAAGAGCTCTCGCCAATCATCGAAGCGGGCCGGCCCCGCGTGCCAGCGTTGCCGGCAGCCGGCGAAATGTTCGTAGGCGGCATCGCCGGCATCGCCTACGTCTTGGGACTGTCGAGAATCGACTGGAGCTTCATGCCCAGCGGGATTCTAGGATCTGCGCTGTTTGGCGTTATCTATCTGGTCGGCTTTATCGCCTTGATCTACGCTATGACAACGGGCATGAAGTCGCTCCTTCCCGCACTGACCCTTGTCAGGTCTGGACAGCGAACTCCATCGCAGCAATTGGCCCGGCGGGTCGGGGGCGTGGTTGGGCCGCTCGCATTGGCGGCGGTGCCCTTCGCGCTAGAGCAGATTTTCGCGAAGTAGACCGAGAGTGGGGTCTCGGCGGCGGTGGGCTAGAGCAGCTCGACCGGGCTGCCGTGGTAGCCGACGCGGGCGAGGTGGCGGGTTTCGCCGCCGGGCCAGGTGGTCAGCTCCAGGGCGGCGCGGTCGTCGACTGGCTCCATCCGCAGCCACGCCAGTGGGGCATCGCTGCTGGTTTTCTTGCCCGCCGCTTCGATGTGACTGAAGAAGGACGCCCGCTCCTCGTCGCTCAGGTACTGGCTGACGATCGAGTGGAAAAGCACCGTGGCCCGGCCGGGTGCCCGTTCCCTGAGCGTCCGCTCGGTCCAGGTGGCGGCCGTTTCGCGCTCGATCGTGACCGGCACCTCTTCCGCCACCGCCAAGGCTGCCCGCACACGAGCAATCCGCTCGGGCTGGTCGGGCCACACGTAGGAGAGCAGGGCCAACCGACCCTCGGAGGTGGAGGCGTCGACCGGGTTTGCGTCGCAGCCGCGGCGCTCGGCCACCTCGACAACCCCAGGCAGTGCCGGTGCCTTCCCTTCGAGCTCGAACTCGAGCTGCAGGGGCGAGTCGGGCGGGCCCCAGGAGAATCCGTCCGCGTCGTAACGAAAGCGGTCCCAGCGCAAGTTGAGCCCGGCGCTCGCGCCGACCTCCAGCAGCCGCAGGGGGAGCCCGGTCTCGGCGGCGACGGTCAGGAACCCGAAGAGGAGGGCGTTGCAGCGGCCGACCTCGTTTGTCTGCACCGGCAGGTCGATGAGCGGGCGAATCTCCCCAGCATTGCGCTCGATCGTCTCGCGGAGCGCCTCCCAGGCCCGCGACGCATTGCCCGCATCGTAGGCGGCGGCCAGGGCCGGCTCCCGCCCGGTCAACACCATGCGGTTCACCGTTCCCAGCAGCCGCAGCCCGAGCACCGAGAACCGCGGGTCGCCCTCGTGGCCGCGCAGGACCTCCCAGACCGGCCCGCGCGCCTCTGTGTCCTCCGCCGCCCACGCCAGCAGCGCTGCGTAGAGCGGCGACCCGATCATCTGGCAGGCCTCCGCCTGCCAGCGAAGCTCCGTCGCAATCGCGTCCTCCGCCGATCCCGTCATCGGCCAGATCCTAAGCCGCCCCACCACAAATGCCCCGGTGACTTCGCCTTTATGGGTGCTATAGGACGCATAAAGGCGAAGTCAGCATGTAGTTTGCTAAACTAATTACCAAGGCTAATTAATGAACGCGATGCTGGACACCTCCCTGACCGACTCCGCCGCGCGGTTGCGGATGGCGATCGTGCGGACGGCGCGGCGCCTGCGCCAGGAGGCCGCGGGGACCGGGGGGGAGCTGACCCCCACGGGGGCCTCGGCGCTGGCCACGGTGGAGCGGCACGGACCGCTCACCCCGAGCGAGCTGGCGGAGATCGAGCGGATCAAGCGGCCGACCGCGACCCGCACGCTGCGCGTCCTGAGCGAAGCGGGCCTCGTTGACCGTGCCCCCGACCCGGCCGACGGGCGCAGCGCCCTGGTCAGCGTCAACGCCGCCGGGCGCGAGCGCCTGCGCCGCCTGCGCGGGCGCAAGAACGCCTACCTGGCGCGCCGCATGCGCGACCTGCCCGCCGAGGACCTGCGCACCCTGGACCGAGCGGCGGAGATCCTCGAGGGGATCCTGGAGGCAAGGCAGTGAGCGCCCAAATCGACACGGTCACTTCCGGGGGCTCTAGTCCGTGGCGATTTTGGCGCGAACCCGATGTTTTCGGCGCCGGCTTGCGGCGCAGCTTCGACTCCCTCTCCGTTCCCAACTACCGCCGCTATTTCGCGGGGCAGCTGGTTTCGCTGTCGGGCAACTGGATGCAGACGGTGGCCGCCGTCTGGCTGGTCCTCACCCTCACCGGCAGTGGCGTCGCGGTCGGCCTCACCACCGCCCTGCAGTTCCTGCCGATGCTGCTCTTCGGCGCCTGGGGCGGGCTGCTCGCCGACCGCTTCCCGAAGCGCAAGCTGCTGATGGTCACCCAGGCGCTGATGGCGCTCCCGGCGATTGCCCTGTTCGCCGTCGCCGTCGCCGGCGTTGCAGCGCCCTGGATGGTCTACCTCGCCGTCTTCGCGATGGGGGCCGTCAATGCGGTCGACAACCCGACCAGGCAGAGCTTCGTAATCGAGATCGTCGGCCCCGACCGCGTCGTCAACGCGGTCAGCCTCAACAGCGTCATCGTCCAGTCGGCGCGCATCGTCGGCCCCGCCGTCGCCGGGCTGCTGATCGCCGGCTTCGGCGTGGCTCCCTGCTTCGCCGTCAACGCCCTCACCTTCACGGCGATGATCCTCGCGCTCTCGCGGATGGACCAGGCCCGGCTGCGCCCTGCCCCGCGCGCGACGCGCGAGCGGGGCGCCATCCGCGCCGGCCTGCGCTATGTGCGCGCGACCCCCGAGCTCGCCGTACCGCTCGCCCTGATGGCGCTGGTCGGCACCTTCGGCTTCAACTTCCAGGTCGTCCTGCCGCTGCTGGCGAGGTTCAGCTTCGGCGGCGGTGCCGGCATCTACGCGGCGCTGGTCTCGGCGATGGCGGTCGGCTCGGTCGCTGGCGCCCTGCTCACCGGCGCACACGGCCGCACCGGCCCGCGCTTGATCGCCGGGGCGGCCCTTGCCTTCGGCGCCTTCGCCCTGTTCGCCGCCGTGGCGCCGGGCCTGATCGTCGAGGTCGCGGCGCTGATCGTGCTCGGCGCCGCCGCGGTGACCTTCGCGGCCTCGATCAACTCCTCGCTCCAGCTCGCCGTCGCCCCCCACATGCGCGGCCGGGTGATGGCGCTCTACTCGGTCGTCTTCCTCGGCTCGACTCCGATCGGCGGCCCCCTGACGGGCTGGCTCTCGGAGGCCTACAGCCCGCGGGTGGCGCTGCTGCTGGCCGCCTCGGCCGGGCTCTCGGCCGCGTGGGCGGGGCACGTCGCGCTCGCCCGCCGCCCGCCGCGCCTCGAGAGCCAGAACAGCGCCGCGAAGACCGCCAGCCCCAAGACGTTGAGCACCAGCTTGTAGTCGAGCTCGACCGAGCCGAAGATGTCCTCGCGACTGGGGCGCGTGGTCGGGACCAGGCCGGCCGCGCTGAAGAGGCCGTCGACGGCGAGCGCGGCGAGGATCATCGTCACCAGCATCAGGGCGACGATCCGGATCGTGAACGGCCAGCCGTAGTACTTGCGGTAGATCGCGACGATCGGCAGCACGATCAGGTCGGCGAAGATGAAGGCCATCACCCCGGCGAAGCTGATCCCTCCCGACCAGAGCACCGCGGCGAGGGGGATGTTGCCGATCGAGCAGACGAAGCTGAGCACCGCGATCAACGGCCCGACGATCACGTTCTCGATCGTCACGACCCAGCCGGGGGCGTCGACTGATGAAGAGGCTGTTGAAGAAGTCGTCGCCGAGCAGGCCGATGAAGCCGGCGAGCAGGAAGCCGACGCAGATCTCCTTCCAGAGCATCTGCCAGTCGCCGCGGAAGTTGCCGGCGACCTCGGTCCAGCTCGCCGCCGAGAGCAGCGCGCTCGCGCCAGGCCGGCGGTGTGCCCTCGTCCGCCGCCGTGGTCATGCTGGTGGCCCGCCTCGGCCTCCTGGGCGTGGGCGCGTGCCTCGCTCCTCCAGGTGCGGTGAGACGAAGGCGCGCAGCAGCACCGTCATCAGCACGATCATCACGACGCCGCCGACGTACTCGGCGAGGGTGAACTGCCAGCCGAGCAGCACCCAGAGAACCAGCCCGAGCTCCCAGACCAGGTTGGTCGAGGCGAACTGGAAGGCGAGTGCGGAAGCCGCCGAGGCCCCCTTCTGGAAGAGGCTCTTGGCGATCGCGATCGCCGCGTATGAGCAGGAGGAGGAGGCGGCGCCCAGGCCCGTGGCCCAGGCGATCGGCCTGGCGCCGTTGCCCGAGAGCGTCGCCTGGATCCGCTCGCGCGGCACCCAGGCCTGGACCACAGCGGAGATCGCGAAGCCGAGCACCAGCGCCCACCAGACCTCGTAGGCCATCAGCAGGGACTGCTTGAAGCCCTCGGCGATCGTGCTCAGGACGTCACCCATGGGGGTCACCGTAGCATACCCCCTGGGGGTATATAGCATTAGCCGATGCCGAGGCGCCGCGCTCGCTCGACGGCCCGGGCGACGATCTCCTCCAGGCCGGGAATCTCGCCACCCCGCATCAGCACCCGCCCGCCGACCACGGTCGTGTCGACGACGGATCCGCTCGCCGCGTAGACCAGGTCCGAGTGCAGATCGCCGAGGCTGAGCTCGGGCGTTCCGCGTTCGCAGCAAGAGGAAGTCCGCGGGTCCCCCGACCCGAAGCGCATCACGCTTGGGGGCATCCCCCCGAACTTGATGCGCGTGCGGTGGGACGCTTGTGAGCAGGGGGGCTTGGGCGCCGGTGGCGATGCTCCAGGCCTCCTCGGCGGGAAGGATCGTCGGGTCGCCTGCGGCGTGGCGCTGCGCCAGGGCGAAGACCTTGAGGTCGGCGAGCAGGTCGAGCGAGTCGTTGGATCCGGCCCCGTCGGTGCCGAGCCCGACCGCGACGCCAGCCCGCCGGGCGGCCGGATAGGGAAGGACGCCGCCGACCGCCAGCTTCATGTTGGCGACCGGGTTGGCGACGACCGTGCAGCCGCGCTCGGCGATCAGCTCCAGCTCGGCCCCGTCGAGCCAGACGCCGTGGGCGAGGACGGTGCGCTCGCCCCAGCAGCCCCAGCCGGTCGAGGTAGGCGGCCGGGCGCAGCCCGTGCCGCTCCAGGCAGTCGCTCACCTCCTGCTCGGTCTCGGAGAGGTGGATGTGGACCGGCAGCCCGCGCTCCGCCGCCAGCTCGGCGGTCCAGCGCAGCAGCTCTTCGCTGACCGTGTAGATCGCGTGCGGGGTGAGGGCGCGGCCGATCTCCGGCCCGAGCTCAGCCAGCTCCTCGAGGTTGCTCAGGGCCGTCTCCTGCATCGCCGCCGTGTTGCCGTCGGCGTCGAAGAGCGGCCCGCCGATCGTCGCCCGCAGCCCCGCGTCGTGCACCGCCCGCGCCGTCGCGCCCGGGTGCCAGTACATGTCCCAGAAGCGGGTGGTGCCGGTGCGGATCATCTCGGCGCAGGCGAGGCGCGCCCCCCAGTAGACGTCTTCGGGCTCGAGCTTCGCCTCGACCGGCCAGATCGCCTCGCGCAGCCAGCGCATCAGCGGCAGGTCGCCGCCGTAGCCGCGGAAGAGGGTCATCGCGGCGTGGGTGTGGCCGTTGACCAGGGGCGCGACCAGAGGCGCCGCCGGCTGCGTCGATCGTCTCGTCGCCGGGCTCGGGCGCGACCCCGGGGCCGAGCGCCGCGATCCTGCCGCCCTCGCAGCGCAGCCCCACGGCCTCGCCGTCGAGGACGGCGCCGGTGACGGTGAGCGGCGCGCCGCTCACCGTCCCACCGCGCCGAGCCGCGGCAGCACCGCCGCCAGCCCGTCGTGCAGCAGCAGGGCGTTGGCGGCGCGTGCCGCCTCGAGCTCGAGGATCTCGAGCGAGCCGGTGCCGATCCCGTTGGCGAGGTTGTCGACGACGCAGACCGCGGCGTAGGCGAGGCCCAGCTCGCCGGCGACGATGCACTCCGAGGCGATCGTCATCCCGACCACGTCGGCGTAGGCGGCCATCAGCCGGATCTCGGCCGGGCGTCTCGAAGCGGGGCCCGATCGCCTGCCAGTAGACGCCCCCGTCGCGCAGCTCGCCCGCGCCCGACGGCCAGGCGGCAAGGACTTCTCGGCGCAGGGCCGGCGTCGAACCCCGGCACGCCGTGGGCGCGCTCGTCGGCGAAGACCGAGAGGCCGAGGTGCAGGGCGATGAAGTCGTCGGGACAGACCAGGCTGCCGACCGGGAGGTCGGCGCTCAGCGAGCCGACCGAGCCGATCGCAAGCACGCGGTCGCAGCCCTGCTCCACGAGCGGCCGCAGGTTTGCCGCGTGGTCGATTTCGTGCGGGAGCCGGTGGACCGCCATCGCCGTGGCGCTGCACGATCGCGGCGCCGTGCTCGGCAGCCGCCGCGGCGATCGTCTTGCCGCCCGGCCCCAGCCCGCTGCTGCCCAGTATCACCGCCAGCCGTCCCATGGCCCGATCCTAAGCCCAGCAGCCCGTGGGTTGTGTGCACCCACCCATAGCCGGGGCCCAGACATCATTCGCCTATGGTGAGCGGATGGCGGAACGGCCGTCGGGAAGAGAAGAGAGCGAGGACGCACGCCTCGACCGCAACCTCAGCGAGCTGCTGCAGGAGCTGCGCGTTGCCCTGCCCGGCGTCCAGGTCCTGTTCGCCTTCCTCCTCGCGGTCCCGTTTCAGCAGAACTTCACCGAGATCACGCCTTTCGAGAAGAAGGTCTATTTCGCCACGCTGCTCTGCACGGCGATCTCGGCGGTGCTGCTGATCGCGCCATCCTCCTATCACCGGATCACCTTCCACCTGCAGCAGAAGCACGAGCTCATCTTCCTCGCCAACCGCTTCGCGATCGCCGGACTCTCCTTCCTGGCGCTGGCGATGACCGGGGCGATCGTGCTGATCACCGACGTGCTCTTCGGCGGCGTCGTGACCGTGATCACCGGGGTCGCGGCGGCATTGACCTTCGCCACCCTCTGGTACGCTGCTGCCGCTGCGCCGCCGCCTCAGTCTTGAGAAGAGCGAGCGGCTCTGAAGCGATCGCCCCAAAGGCCGACCATCTCGTCGGCGAATTCATCGGTGAGCGGCATCTCGGCGGCCTCGTCGAAGAGCATTTCGAGGTCCAGCTCCCAGACGTAGATCTTCAGGTCGAGCGAGACCGCGAGTTCGCTCGCTGACGCCCTCGTCGATCAGCGCGTAGGCCTCGCGCAGCATCATCACGTTGGTCAGTTTGTCGGCGGCGAAGATCGCCATCGCCTCCGGCCCAGCCTTCGCGACCCGCCAGCGATGCTCCTCCTTGCGCTCCTCGTAGGAGTGGATCGTCTCGTCTTCGGTCAGCGCTTCGACCAGATCCGCCACCCGGTCGCCGAAGCGCTCCCGCACCTCGCTCGCCCTTGTGTCGCTCTTCTCGACCACGTCGTGCAGCAAGGCCGCGGCCAGCACCTCGTCGTCGTAGCGATGTTCGACCAGCAGCTCGGCGACCGCGAGCGGGTGCTCGATGTAGGGCAGGCCGTCGCTGCCGCGGCGGAGCTGGCCCGCATGGGCGCGGCGAGCTGTCTCCAGCGCGTCCTTGACCAGCTCCGATCGCTCGATTGCGGCCTCGATGCCAGGGGTCGACGACATCCGAGTCGCAGCGTAGCGGGCGCCGCGAATCGGTCTGTTTTTGGTACTCAGCTTGCAGCGGTGGCTGCTCGTGCGGGCAGCTCGTACTCCGCCCGCTCCACCGCCAGCTCGATCCCGTCCGGATCGCTCCCCAGCGCCTCCCAGCGCTTCCGCGCCTCGCGACCGAGCAGGTCGAGCTGCTCGTCGGAGTGCATCGGATCGTGGTGGAAGAGAGCCGTGCGGTGCGCGCCCGAGCGGCGGGCGAAGGAGACGGCGTGCGAGAGGGACGAGTGGCCCCAGCCGATGTGGTCGGGGTACTCGGCGTCGGTGTACTGGCCGTCGTGGATCAGCAGCGAGGCGTCGCGGGCGAGCCCGAGGCCGGAGATCCAGTCCTCCTCGAGCGTGTCGAGGTCGGCGCCGAGGGCGGGCTCGTGGTCGGGGATGTAGGCGAGCGAGGAGTCGCCGTCGTCGATGCGGTAGCCGAGGGTCGGGCCGCGGTGGGCGACCGAGGCGGCGCGGATCCGCGCCGGGCCGATCTCCCACTCGGCCTCCGGGCAGTGGCGGAAGGAGACGTCGCAGGGCAGCTCGCGGACCTCGACCGGCGAGAGCGGCGCCGAGATGTAGCGGGCGATGCGATCGCGCAGCGAGGCCTCCGGCGAGGCCGGGCCCCAGATCACGATCTCGGTCTGGGCCCGGAAGGCGGGGGCGAAGAAGACCAGGCCCTGGATGTGGTCGAGGTGGAGGTGGGTGAGGAGGATGTGAAGGCGGGCCGGCTCGGCGGCGAGGGCGAGCCCGAGGCTGCGGATGCCGGTGCCGGCGTCGAGCGCCAGCAGCGAGCCGTCCGAGAGCGTGACGCCGACGCAGGAGGTGTTGCCGCCGTAGCGGATCGTCTCCGGCCCCGGGGAGGGGATCGAGCCGCGCGTGCCCCAGAGCTTGACCTTCATCTCAGCCTGCCGGCTCCGTTGGGCGAGGCGGCGGGCCAGAAGACGGCGATCGCTCCCTGGGAGCCGTGCGCGGTGAGGATCGGGAAGGCCGAGGCCTCGACCCGGTGGCGGGCGCCGTCGGCGGAGCTGATCTCGAAGTCGGCGTGCGCCGGGCGGCCGTTGCGCACCGCCACCACAAGCGGCAGCTCGTCGTAGGGGATCGGCTCGCCGTGCTCGTCGAAGGGCCCGAAGAGAGAGCCCCACTCGTCGGGGCCGACGGTTCCCAGCTCCTCGAAGCGCTTGCCGAGCAGCATTCCGGCGGCCTCGTTGTAGAAGACGAGGACGCCGCCCTCGTCGACCAGGAAGGCCGGCGTCGAGAGCGCAGACATCAGGTTGCGAGCAAGGATCAGCTCGAGGGGTCTCTGCGTCACAGTTGACACTTTAGATAGTTGGGATTGCCACAGCCAGGTGGGCCGAGCCGCGGATCGAGCCGCAGCAGCGAGACGATTACCTTCGATCCCGCGCGGCCCCGGCTGCGTGACGTTGATCACTTTGCCTCCCTGTCGTGGGCCGTGGCTGGGATCGAGTACGGTCCGCTCCCCGATGGAGGCCGCCACGCAAACGCAGACCGACGATCCGGTCGTCGAGCCCGCGCGCGAGCCGAGCCCGATGTACAGGACGGCGATGGCGATCTGCCGGCCGGCGGCGATCTGGGGCCGGCTGGAGGTGGAGGGGCTCGAGGCGCTGCCCGAGAGCGGGCCGGTGCTGGTCGTCGGCAATCACGACAGCCACTGGGATCCGGTCACGGTCGGCGTCGCCGCGATCCGCCGCCGCCAGATCAAAGCGCTGGCCAAATCGGACCTCTGGAAGGTGCGCGGCCTGGCCCCGGTCCTCAACGGCATGGGCCAGATCCCGATCGAGCGCGGCGCCGGCGACGCGGACGCCCTGGCCCGGGCGATCGAGGAACTGCGGCGCGGCGCCTGCATCGGCGTCTTCCCCGAGGGGACGCGCTCGCGCGGCAAGGTGCTGCGCGCGCGCAGCGGCGTCGGCCGCCTTGCCCTCGAAGTGCCCGAGGCGAAGCTGGTCTGCGTCGCGATCGAGGGCACGACCGGCTACACGCGGCTTCCCGAGCCGACCCCGGGTCCGCACCCGCTTCTTCGAGCCGGCCGAGCGGCCAGGCCCAGCCCGGCGAGGAGCCGGGAGAGCTGGCGGCCCGGCTGCTGGCCGAGATCCGCGAGCTCGTCCCGCCGTCGATCTCCGCCCCGAGCGCAAGCGCTCCTAGTCGCCCGGCCTCCTCGCCGCTGGGCTGCAGCGGCGTACCACTGGGCGCCGTAGGAGGAGAAGTCGTTGCCGTTGGCCTCGCCCGGCTTGGTGTCGGCCGTGTAGGTGTAGAGCGGATGGCCGGCGTAGGTGACCTGGATGGTGCCGTCTTTGCGCTTCGTCGTCCCCAGCTTCGAGGCCATCGGCGCCTTCGCCGGCCTGCGGAGCGCCTTCGGTGGTCAGCGGCGGCCAGACGCCCGCGCAGGCGCCGTAGCAGGCGACGTCGCTGCCCTTGTCCTTGTGGAAGTCGTAGAGGGTGAAGCCCTTGGAGTCGACCAGGATGCGACCCAGCTTGGGCGCGCTGGCGGCCGAGACGACCGCGGCGGCTCCCTCGCCGGAGGAGCCCGACGACGCGGTCTTGGCGGTCGATTCTTCGCCGGAGCCGTAGGCGCCGCCGGAGCTCGAGCTGCTGTTGTCGCTGCTGCCGCAGCCGGCGAGCGCCAGCACGGCGATCAGCGCCAGCGCGGCGATCGCGGTAAAGGGCTTTTCACGTTGGTTCCTCCTCATTGGGGTGGATCGAGCAGAGCTGCCGTGCCGCTGTCGAGCGGCGCGACGAAGGTGCGGTTGCCGGCGTGGACGACGAGGGCCTTGGCGCGGGAGAGGTCGAGCGCGGCGCTGAGCACCGCCGAGTCCTCGCCGCCCCAGCGGTAGCGGAAGCTGCCGGCCGAGACGTCCGCCCGCCCCGGCCCGCGCATGTAGACGCGGCAGAGCGTGCCCGAGCGGATGCCCTTCACGTACATGTGGATCTCGGTGCCGAACGCCCGTGGCTCCAGCGTGGCGGAGATCTTCACTCCCGCGGGCAGCGAGCGGAAGGTGACGTGCTGCTCGGGGCCGCCCGCCTCGTTGCCGGAGAGGACGAAGATCGCCAGCACGGCCGCGGCCGCGGCCGCGGTGGCGCCGCTCAGCCCGAGGCCGAGGCGCAGGCGGCGATGCCGGCGCCTCGAGCGCCGCTCGGCGCCGATCGTCGCGGCGATTCGCTGGCCCAGCTCCGGCGGCGGGACGGGTGCCGGGCCGAAGCGCGCGGGGTCGGCGTGGGGGAGGCGCTGGGCGACCGCGAGCAGCGACTCGGCCTCGGCCCGGCAGTCGGGGCAGCCCTCGAGGTGGGCCTCCAGGCTCGCGCGCTCCTCGTCCGGCGAGGTGCCCGAGCGCGTAGGCGCCGAGGGTCTCGCGCCACTCGCGGCAGCTCTCAGTCTTCATAGCCCATCTCCTCGAGCACGACCCGCAGCGCGCGCAGGCCGTAGTAGACGCGGCTCTTCACCGTGCCCTCCGGGACGCCGAGCTCCTCGGCGACCTCGGCGTAGGGACGGCCGCGGTAGTAGGTCTCGACCAGGACGCGGCGGTGCTGGTCGCCGATCCTGCGCATCGCCTCCTCGATCTGCCAGGCGAGCAGCGCCTCGTCGAAGGGCTCGACCGAGGGCTCGATGCCGCCCTCGGCGACGCCCGGCCGCGCGGCGCGGGCGCGGCCGAGGTCGATCACGACGTTGCGGAGGATCGCGAACAGCCAGGTCCGCAGCGAGCCGATCTGCGGGTCGAAGCGCTCGCCTGCCCGCCAGGCGCGCAGGAACGTCTCCTGCACGGCCTCTTCGGCGAGACCGGAGTCGCCGAGCGACCGCACCGCGAAGCCGTACAGCTCCGCCGCGTGGGCCGCGTAGGCCTCGCGGACGTCCCGCTCTCGGGTCAGAGCACCGGGGGCCATCTCAGGCCGATCTTGGGACGGGTATGCAGATCACGGCTGCACGTCATACGGGCAGCCGCCGGTGCCGGTTCAGGCTGTTCGGGTGCTGCTACTCCAGTTTGCCGATCTTGAAGATTTTGGTGCCGCAGTCCGGGCACGTTCCCTGGATCGCCGGGCGACCGTTCTTCATCGTCACCTGTTTGGCGTCCTTGATCTCGACCTTCTTCCGCTCCTTGACGCAGTAACCCTCGGGCATCGGGGCCCTCCTTTCACTGCCTTGGCGGCAGAGCTCGCGATGGTCGCGAGATCGAATTGCGGCGAATGTAACGCAGAGAGGGGACGGCGGCGCGCATCTTCGTGCGGATTCGCACAAGCTGCCCCCTACTTTCCGGCTTGTTCCTTTGCCTTCTCGATCGATTCCAGGAGCCGTTTGCTGCGGGGGTCGGGACTTTCCGTGCGTGGCCTTCCCCTGTCGCCCCCTGCGGTTCGCCGTCCCCTGCTCCCTCCGGGTTGCCGCTGCCCGCCGCTCCCTTCGAGTTTCCGCTGGTGCCCTTTGACGCGCTTCCTTCCTCTTTCAGCCTGGCGACTTCGGCCCGCAGGGCGTTGAGTTCCGCTTCGAGCTGGGTCAGGTCGGCTTCGCCGCCTTCCGTGCCGATGCGTCCTGCCAGTTCGTCGCGGACCGCCTGTACGTCGGCCTTGCTGACCGAGTCTGTCCTGCGCTTCGATCGCCAGGTAGATGGCGGCGCCGGCGCCGCCGACCGCGATCGCGACGAGGACGAGGAAGACGCGCGTGCGCATGCCGAGCTTGCGCTCCACCTCCCCGATCCACGCCCGCAGGCCGTCCAGCGACATCGGCCCCGGAGCCTAATCCACTACCCTGCGGCCCGCACTTCCCGACCCCAGCTCCGAAGGAGATACCCGCATGCCCGATGCAGTCATCGTCGACACCGTCCGCACGCCGATCGGCCGCGCCTTCAAGGGCTCGCTGGCCCAGCTGCGCCCCGACGAGATGGGCGCCTACGTCGTCGACCAGCTGCTCGAGCGCAACCCCGAGCGTCGACCCGGCCCTGGTCGAGGACGTCTTCTGCGGCTGCGGCATGCCGCAGGGCCTGCAGGCCTTCAACATCGGCCGCATCATCTCGCTGCTCTCCGAGAAGCTGCCGCAGACCGTCAACGGCGTCACCGTCTCCCGCTACTGCTCCTCCAGCCTCGACGCGATCCGCCACGCCGGCAACGCGATCAAGGCCGGCGAGGGCGACGTCTACATCGCCGCCGGGGTCGAGTGGGTGAGCCGCTACAACGAGCGCACCGAGCCGGCCGGCGCCGCCGACCAGAACGAGAACCTGCAGGGCAACAACGGCCAGCCCAACGCCTACATCGACATGGGCCTGACCGCGGTCAACGTCGCCAACGACTACGAGGTCAGCCGCGCCGACATGGACAAGTTCGCGCAGCGCTCGCAGGAACTGGCGGTGCAAGTCGCAGGAGGACGGCTTCTTCGACCGCGAGATCGTCCCGGTGACGCTGCCCGACGGCACCGAGGTCGCCAAGGACGACGGCCCGCGCGCCTCCTCGACCCTGGAGAAGCTCACCGAACTGCCCGAGGCCTTCGGCGGCGGCGGCGTCACCGCCGGCAACTCCTGCCCGCTCAACGACGGCGCCGCCGCGGTGCTGCTGATGAGCGACACCAAGGCCAAGGAGCTGGGCCTGACCCCGCGCGCCCGGATCGTCACCGCCGCCACCTGGGGCAACGAGCCCGAGTACATGGGCGTGGCCCCGATCGGCGCGATCAAGAAGGTGCTCGACCGGGCCGGGATGACGATCGACGACGTCGGCGCGGTCGAGCTCAACGAGGCCTTCGCCGCCCAGGTGATCCCGATCATGGACGAGTGCGACATCCCGCTGGAGAAGCTCAACACCCACGGCGGCGCGATCGCCCTCGGCCACCCCTTCGGGATGACCGGCGCCCGCATCATGGGCACCCTGCTCAACGTGATGGAGACCGACGACCACCAGGTCGGCATCGAGACGATGTGCGTCGCCGGCGGCCAGGGCAAGGCGATGATCGTCGAGCGGGTCTGAGCGTCGAGCCTGGCCCGGCAGGGGTTCCGCTTAACTTTTTCGGTGGGGCGGATTACGGCTTGTCGCCCTGGGCCGAACTGACGAAAAAGTACAAGACGCTCCACCCCTGCCGGGCCAGGCTCTATGGTCCGGCTCGTGGAGACGCTGACCTACGAGACCGACGATCGGGTCGCTCGCATCACCCTGAATCGGCCGGAGCGGGGCAATGGGATCACGCCGCGGATGCCGGCTGAGATCGCGGCCTGCGTCGAGCGGGCGAATCTCGATCCCGAGGTCCACGTGATCGCCCTGGCCGGCAACGGCACGGGCTTCTGCGGCGGCTATGACCTGGTCGCCTCGGCCGAGGGCGATATGAGCGAGCTGGACGGGGTCGAGGCGCCGGCGGGCTCGCCGCTCGACCCGGCGTGATCGGCGCCAACCACATGCCGGAGTCGAACTGGGACCCGGTCACCGACTTCCAGTTCATGTGGCGCAACGTGCGCGGCTTCATGAGCCTCTTCCACTCCGAGAAGCCGGTGCTCTGCAAGGTGCACGGCTACTGCGTCGCCGGCGGCACCGACATGGCGCTCTGCTCCGACCTGCTGGTGATCGCCGCCGACGCCAAGATCGGCTACCCGCCGGCGCGGGTCTGGGGCTCGCCGACGACGGCGCTCTGGGCCGCCCGGGTCGGCCCGATGCGGGCCAAGCGGCTGCTGCTGACCGGCGACTCGCTGACCGGCGAGCAGGCGGAGGAGTGGGGGCTGGCGACCGAGGCGCCGCCGGCCGCCGAGCTGGACGAGCGCTTCGAGGCGCTGCTGGAGCGCGTCGCCCGGCATGCCGATCAACCAGCTGGTGATGATGAAGATGCTGGTCAACCAGAGCCTCTACGCCCAGGGCCTGCACCAGACCCAGCTGCTCGGCACCTTCTTCGACGGCATCGCCCGCCACACCGAGGAGGGCCACGGCTTCGTCCGCCGCGCCGCCGAGTCGGGCTTCAAAGAGGCGGTGCGCGAGCGCGACGAGCCCTTCGGCGACTTCGGCCTGGAGGGCTTCGGCGTTGAGCGAGCCGCCGTCCGATCGCGGTCGTCGGCGGCGGCTTCGGCGGCGTCGGCGCCGCGGTGATGCTGCAGCGCGAGGGCTACGAGGACGTCACCGTCTTCGAGAAGGGCGAGCGGGTCGGCGGCGTCTGGCATCACAACACCTATCCCGGCGCCGCCTGCGACATCCCCTCGCACCTCTACGAGTACTCCTTCGCGCCCAACCGCTGGTCGCGGCGCTACGCGCCGCAGGCCGAGATCCAGGCCTACGTCGAAGGGGTCGCGCGCCGCTTCGGCGTGCTCGACAAGGTCCGCACCGGGACCGAGGTGAAGAGCGCCGGCTGGGACGAGGAGCGCGGCCAGTGGCTGCTCGAGACCAGCGCCGGCCCGCACGAGGCCGACCTCCTGGTCACCGCCTGCGGCCAGCTCTCGGTGCCGAAGATGCCGCCGATCCCGCGGCCTGGAGAGCTTCGAGGGCCCGGCCTTCCACACCGCCGAGTGGCGCCACGACGTCGACCTCGCCGGCAAGCGCGTCGCCGTGATCGGCACCGGCTGCAGCGCGATCCAGGTCGTGCCGGCGATCCAGCCCGAGGTCGCCCAGCTCGACGTCTACCAGCGCTCGCCCGGCTGGACCCTGCCGAAGATGGACTTCGAGTACTCGCCGCGGGCGCAGCGCCGTCTTCAAGCGCTTCCCGGCCCTGCGCCGCCTCGACCGCGCCTCGGTCTTCGCCTTCCAGGAGTTCGCCGCCGCGGCCCTGACCCACCAGCGCTGGCTGCTGCCGGTGCTCCGCGCCGTCGGCCGCCGCCAGATCGACTCGGCGATCTCCGACCCCGAGCTGCGCCGCAAGGTGACGCCGACCGACGAGTTCGGCTGCAAGCGGATCATGCTGACCGACGAGTGGTACCCGACCCTGACCGAGCCCAACGTGGAGCTGGTGGCGGAGCGGATCGACGCGGTCACGCCGGGCGGGATCCGCGACGCGACCGGTGTCGAGCGCCCCGCCGACGTCATCGTCCTCGCCACCGGCTTCGCCAGCCACGACTTCGTCGCGCCGATGGAGATCGCCGGCCGCGGCGGCCGCACCCTGGCCGAGGAGTGGGGCGAGGTGGCGCGCGCCTACCTCGGCCTCAGCGTGCCCGGCTTCCCCAACATGTTCCTGCTCTACGGGCCGAACACGAACGGCGGCAGCGGCTCGGTGGTCAACACGCTCGAGTGCGGCATCGGCCACGTGCTGGCCGCCCTGCGCGAGATGGAGCGCGCGCGGGCGAGCCGGATCGAGGTCAGGCCGCGAGGCGGCCGAGGACTTCGACCGCGAGCTGCGCGCCGCCCTGGCGAAGACGGTCTGGCACAGCGGCTGCACCAACTGGTACGTCGACGAGAACGGCAACGACCCGAGCAACTGGCCCTGGACTGTGGAGCACCTACCGGCGCCGCACCGAGCGGCTCGACCCCGGTGCCTACGAGTTGAGCGGGGCCGCGACTGCGGTCGTCGCCGGCGCCCTGGGATAGGGTCCCGCCGCGATGAGCGAGGCGCCCACCAGCGACGACCGCTCGCCGTTCACGCCCGAGAACGTGCGCGCCTTCATCGGCGGCAGCTTCCCCGGCGACCTCGGCATCGAGCCGCTCGAGATCGAGGACTCCTTCGCCAGCGGCCGCATCGTCGTCGACAAGCGCCACCTGCACCCCGGCGGCTACGTCCACGGCGGCGTCTGGACCGCGCTCGGCGACACCGTCGCCGCCTGGGCGACCTTCCGCAACATCCCGCCGGAGCACAACTTCACCACGATCGAGCTGAAGCTCAACGTCTTCTCCGCCGGCCTGCTCGGCGACGAGATCGTCGCCATCGCCGACGCCGCTGCACGTCGGCAAGAGCACGGTCGTGATCGAGGTCAAGATCGAGCGGATGCGCGAGGGCGAGGAGCCCCGCCTGGCGGCGAACCTGATCGTCACCCAGTTCGTGCTGCCGCCCGGTTGACCGCTCGTTGAAGGCTTTTAGGCGCTATACGACGCAAAAGCCTTCAACGAACCTCGACGCTTGGGCGGTTGCTCGGATGCTTCCAGGCGTTCGATCTGCGGCAGCCGCCAGAGCACGCTGGCGATCGTCAGGCCCGCCGCCGCCGAGAGCAGCGCCAGGAACCACTGGGTCGCGCTGAGCAGGACCATTTCGAAGAAGTCGCGCACCGGGGCGGCGGCGAGGATCAGGGCGAAGAGGGCGCCGAGGCCGGCGACCAGGGCGAGCATGTAGCTCTGGATCGCGATGTGCTCGCGGCCGGGGCCGCGCTCGAGCAGCAGCACGAAGCTGAGCCCGAGCACGATCAGGGTCGTCGTCGCCGCGGTGCGGCCGGCCTCGAGGCTGCCGCCGAAGACGGTGTCGACGAGGAAGAAGGAGAGGATCGAGCCGAGCGCCGTCGCCACGCCCGCCGGCACCGCGAAGGCGGCCAGGGCGCGCAGCAGCCGGCCGCGGTAGAGCGGCCCGTCCGAGGGCGCCAGGGCGAGCACGAAGGAGGGGATGCCGATCGTCAGGAAGGCGGCCAGGGTCAGGTGCCTGGGCAGGAAGGGGAAGGCGAAGCCGGGGACCGCGACGAGCAGGATCAGCGTCGCCGCGTAGACCGTCTTGGTCAGGTAGAGGCGGCCGAGCCGGTGGATGTTGCGGGCGATCCGCCGCCCCTCGCCGACCGCCTGCGGCAGCCGCGCGAACTCGTCCTTGAGCAGGACGACGTCGGCGACGCCCTTGGTCACCTGCGCCCCCGAGCCCATCGCCACCGCCATCCGCGCCTGCTTCAGCGCCGGCACGTCGTTGACCCCGTCGCCGATCATCGCCGCGTAGCGCCCCGAGGCGGCCAGCGCCGCGACCAGGTCGCGCTTCTGCTCGGGCTTGATCCGGCAGAAGACGGTGTTGCGCTGCGCCGCCTCGGCCAGGCCCTCGGCGTCCTCGGGCAGCTCGGAGCCCTCGATCGTGCCGGCGTCCCGCGGCACCCCGACCGCCGCCGCCGACCGCGGTCACCGTCGCCCGGGCGTCGCCGGAGATCAGCTTCAGGTCGACGTTCTCCTCGCGCATGGTGGCGACCGTTTCCGCCGCGTCGGGCCGCAGCGTCTCCTCCAGCACGACCAGGGCGACCGGCGCCAGGCGCGGCGCGGTCTCCTCCGCGGGGCTCGGCCGGCAGCGGCTCGCTCGATTCGCCGAAGGCGACGACCCGCCGCCCGGCCGCGGTCTCCCGCTCGAGCACGCGGGCGAGCGCCGGCGGCAGCGCCAGCGCCCCGGCCGCGCCGAGCACGTCGGGCGCCCCCAGCACGTAGGTGGTCGAGCCGATCCGCAGCCCGCTCCACTTCCACTCCGAGGAGAACGGCACCTCGGCCGCGACCCGCCCGGCCTCGCCCGGGAAGCGCTCGGCGATCGCTTCCAGGGTGCGGTTGCGGTCGCCGGCGCTCGCCGCGAAGCGGCCCAGCGCCGCGTGCGCCGTCGCCGGCTCCAGCCCCTCGGCGACCTCGGCCCCGAGCAGGCGCAGCTCGCCGTCGGTCAGCGTGCCGGTCTTGTCGACGCAGATCGTGTCGACCGCGGCGAGGCTCTCGGTCGCGCTCATCTGCTGCACCAGCGTGTCTTTGCGCGCCAGCCGCACCGCGGCGACGGCGAAGGTGACGCTCATCAGCAGCACCAGGCCCTCGGGGATCAGCGTCACCAGCCCGGCGGTCGCCGTCTGGGCCGCCTCTTCGATCCCGGTGCTGCGCAGCTTCAGGGTGAGGATCAGGAGCCGCCGCCAGCGGCACCATCGCGTAGACGCAGGCGACGATCACCGGTTGACCTCGTCCTGCAGCGGCGAGGGCGGGTGGCGGAAGGCGCGCGCCTCGCCGGCCAGCTTGCCCGGCGTAGCTCTCCTCGCGCACCGCGTCGACCTTGTAGTAGCCGGAGCCGCTGATGCAGAAGGAGCCGGAGAGCGACCCGGTCGCCGGGGCCCTTGCGCACGCCGTCGGCCTCGCCGGTCAGCATCGACTCGTCGAGCGTCATCCCGCGCGTGCTCAGCGTCTCGCCGTCGGCGACGAGCTGGTCGCCGGGCTCGACCGCGACCATGTCGCCGGGGACGATCTCCTCGGCGAGCAGGCTGACGACGGCGCCGTCGCGGACGACCTTGGCGTGGGGGGCGACCAGCACCGCCAGCTCGTCGAGGGTGCGCTTCGCCTTCAGCTCCTGGCGGATCCCGATGTAGGAGTTGATCACCGCGATCAGGCCGAAGAGCGAGTCGGCGTAGAGGCCCGAGCCCGAGGTCGAGCACGAAGAAGGCGCCGATGATCGCGTTGAACAGCGTGAAGACGTTGCCGGCGACGATGCTGGAGACCGAGCGCGAGGAGTCCTCCGGCGGCGGCCCCAGCTCGCGCAGCCGCTTCGCCGCCGTTGCGCTGGAGAGTCCCCGCTCGATCGCCGCATCGCGTCATGGCGCCTATTCAATAGGGTCCGCCCCGGATGGCACTGAAGCTCGGACTCAACCTCGGCTACTGGGGCATCGGCCCGGCCGGCGAGGACGCCCTCGAGGTGGTCCACGCCGCCGAGGCGGCCGGCTACGAGTCGGTCTGGGCGGCCGAGTCCTACGGCTCCGACGTGGTCAGCGTGCTCGCCTGGCTGGCGGGGCAGACGACGACGATCAACCTCGGCGCCGCGATCATGCAGGTGCCCGCCCGCCCGCCCGCCGCCGCGGCGATGGCCGGGGCGACGATCGACAAGCTCTCCGGCGGCCGCTTCCTCTTCGGCTTCGGCCCCTCCGGGCCGCAGGTCTCCGAAGGCTGGTACGGCGTCCCCTACGCCAAGCCCTGGGGCCGCACCCGCGAGTACATCGAAGTCGTGCGCGAGATCGTCGCCCGCGAGGACAAGGTCGACCACCAGGGCGAGCACTACCAGCTGCCGCTGCCCGGCGGCGAGGGCAAGCCGCTGAAGCTCAACTTCCACCCGGAGCGCAACCGGATCCCCGTCTTCGTCGGCGCGATCGGGCGCAAGTCGGTCGAGATGGCGGCCGAGATCGCCGACGGCTGGATCCCGATCTTCTTCAGCGTCGACGCCTTCGAGCAGACCTGGGGCGAGCACCTGGAGGCCGGCTTCGCCAAGGGCGGCCGGCAGCGCTCCGACCTCGAGGTCTCGCCCTCGCTGCAGGTCGCGATCGACGGCGACCTCGAGGCCGCCAAGGCCGTCGTCAAGGCCGGCCTCGTCCTCTACTTCGGCGGCATGGGCAGCCGCAAGACCAACTTCTACGTCGACCTCGCCCACCGCTTCGGCTTCGGCGACGTCGCCGACGAGGTCCAGCGCCGCTTCCAGGACGGCGACCGCGCCGGCGCCTTCGAGGCGGTCCCCGACGAGGTCGTCGAGGCGACCTCGCTGGTCGGCACCGAGGCCGAGGTGGCGGAGCGGGTCGAGCGCTTCCGCGGCGCCGGCATCGACCGCCTGATCGTCTCGCCGGTCCACGCCGAGAGGAGCCAGCAACTCCACACCTTGCAGCGCCTCGCGGCGCTCATCGCGTAGTCTCCGCCGCCGCGTCGTATGAAGATCGGAGTGCCGAAAGAGACCGCCGAGGGGGAGCGCCGGGTCGCGCTCGTCCCTGACGTCGTCAAGTCCCTCGCCGCGAACGAGAAGGTCGAGGTGCTGGTCGAGTCCGGTGCCGGCGAGGCCGCCGGCCACCCCGACTCCCAGTACAGCGAGGCCGGAGCCGAGGTCGTCGAGGGCGAGGTTACGTGGGGCGCCGACGTGGTCCTTCGCGTCGCCGCCCCTTCCGCCGCCGAGATCGGTCGCCTCAACTCCAGCCAGGTCCTGATCGGCCACCTCTCGCCCTGGACGGCGGCCGAGACCAACAAGGCGCTGGCCGCGGCCGGCGTCACCAGCTTCGCGATGGAGGCGATCCCGCGCACGACGCGCGCCCAGGCGATGGACGCGCTCTCCTCGCAGGCCGCCGCCGCCGGCTACGCCGCGACCCTGATCGCCGCCCGCGAGTCGGGCCGCTTCTTCGGCATGATGACCACCGCCGCCGGCACCGTCCCGCCGGCCAAGGTGCTGGTCCTCGGCGCCGGCGTCGCCGGCCTGCAGGCGGTCGCCACCGCCAAGCGGCTCGGCGCGATCGTCACCGGCTTCGACATCCGCCGCGCCGCCTGGGAGCAGATCGCCTCGCTCGGCGGCCGCCCGCTCGAACTCGACTTCATCCCCGACGCCGAGGGCGAGGGCGGCTACGCCCGTCCGCTCACCGACGAGGAGAACGCCCAGGTGCGCGACGCGCTCGGCGAGAACGCCGCCAAGCAGGACGTGATCGTCACCACCGCCGCGATCCCCGGCCGCCCGGCGCCGCTGCTGATCACCGCCGACGCGGTGCGCGGCATGCAGCCCGGCTCGGTGATCGTCGACCTCGCCGCCGAGACCGGCGGCAACTGCGAGCTGACCGAGGCCGGGCGAGACCGTGGTCGAGAACGGCGTCAAGGTGATCGGGCCGCGCAACCTCGCCAGCGAGATGCCCCGGCCCGCCTCGCAGCTCTACGCCAAGAACCTCGAGAACCTGCTCGGCCTGCTGGTCTCCGAGGAGGGCGAGCTGACGCTCGACTTCGAGGACGACATCGTCGCCGCCGCCTGCATCACCCACGGCGGCGAGATCCGGAACGAGAGGGCGGCCGAAGATGAGCGTGATGACCGAGATCACGATCTTCGTCCTCGCCGCCTTCGTCGGCTTCGAGGTGATCTCGAAGGTGCCGACCACCCTGCACACGCCGCTGATGTCGCAGACCAACGCGATCCACGGCATCGTCATGCTCGGCGGCCTGATCGTCGTCGGCTACGCCAACGACCCGCTCGAGTACGTGATCGGCACGATCGCGATCGCCTTCGGCGCGATCAACATCGTCGGCGGCTTCATGGTCACCGACCGGATGCTCGGCATGTTCTCCAAAAAGCCGAAACCCAAGGCCGAGGCCGACGGGAAGGCCGGCAAATGAGCCTGCTGGCCGTGCTCAAGCCCGGCGGCGACGCCGCCACCGCGCTCTACATCGTCGCCTTCTCGCTCTTCATCATCGGCGTCAAGCGCGGCACCCACCCGACCACCGCCAAGCAGGGCAACCTGGTCGCCGCGGTCGGCATGGCGGTCGCCGTCGTCACCACGCTGCTGCTCGACGGCATCGGCAACTGGGGCCTGATCGCGCTCGGCCTCGGGATCGGCACCGCCGTCGGCGTGATCGCCTCGGTGCGGGTGAAGATGACCGAGATGCCGCAGATGGTGGCGCTCTACAACGGCGTCGGCGGCGGCGCCGTCGCGCTGATCGCCTGGTCGGAGATCCGCCACGGGATCTCGCTCGGCGAGACGATCCCGCTCGACACCCTGATCCCGGTTCTCTTCGCCGCCGTCGTCGGCTCGGTCTCCTTCTGGGGCTCGAACATCGCCTTCGCCAAGCTCCAGGACCTGATCCCGACCCGGCCGCTGGCCGTGCCCGGCCAGCAGGTGATCAACGTCGTGCTGCTGATCGGGATCGTCGCCGCCTGCGTCAACATCGCCACCAACAACGGCGATCCCTCGCAGGCGATCTTCATCGCGATCCTGCTCGCCGCGGGGCTGCTCGGCAACCTCGTCGTGCTGCCGATCGGCGGCGCCGACATGCCGGTCGTGATCTCGCTGCTCAACGCCTTCACCGGCCTCTCCGCCGCCGCCGCCGGCTTCGCCCTCGACAACGTCGCCCTGATCGTCGCCGGCACCCTGGTCGGCTCCTCGGGAACGATCCTGACGATGGAGATGGCGACGGCGATGAACCGCTCGGTCGCCAACGTCCTCTTCGCCGGCTTCGGCGGCGCGCCCGCGGGCGGCGCCGCCGGCAGCACCGAGGAACGCCCGCACACCTCGATCGGCGCCCAGGACGCGGCGATCAAGCTCGCCTACGCCGACTCGGTCGTGATCGTGCCCGGCTACGGCCTCGCCGTCGCCCAGGCCCAGCACGCGATCAAGGAGGTCGGCGACGAGCTGGAGAAGCGCGGCGTCACCGTCAGCTACGCGATCCACCCGGTCGCGGGCCGCATGCCCGGGCACATGAACGTCCTCCTCGCCGAGGCCGACGTGCCCTACGAGCAGCTCAAGGAGATGGAGGAGATCAACCCGGAGATGCCGCGCACCGACGTCGCGGTCATCGTCGGCGCCAACGACGTCACCAACCCGGCGGCGAAGAACGACCCGGACAGCCCGATCGCCGGCATGCCGATCATCGAAGTCGACCAGGCCCAGCAGGTGATCGTGATCAAGCGCTCGCTCAGCCCCGGCTTCGCCGGCATCGACAACGACCTCTTCTACGAACCGAACACGTCGATGCTCTTCGCCGACGCCAAGCAGGCCGCGGCGGACATCGCGGCCGAGATCCAGAACCTTTAGGCCGAGGGCGCTCGGCTCGGGGCGCCGCTCTCAGGCCGCTTCGCGGGCGCCTGGATAGGTGCACCCCGCCGGAGCCGCGAGGACGACGGTTCGCTCGAGACTCGACCGCGATTTCCGGCCTTGGGGGGAGAGATAGGGTGCCCGGTGTCCTTAGCTGCATGGGCGACGCGGAGCGAGGGCAGGGGACTGTCGAGTGGGTTGGCTTGGTCTGTCTCGTCTCGCTGCTGCTGGTCGGCCTGCTTGCGGCGGGCGTGCGGGTGCCGGGGACGGCCCTGGCGCGGGCGGTCGCCTCGCGGATTCTCTGTGCGGCGGCGCTTGCCGACGGCTGCGGCGACGAACCGGCGCTGATTGCCGCCTACGGGACCGAAGTCGGCGGGCTGGTTCGCCGGCACATGCCGTCGCTGCTCTTCGAGCGGGGCTCGCGGGCGGTGCCGGTCGACTTCCGCCGCTGCCGCAGCACCGCCTGCGGCGACGCGGCCGAACATGGCTACGTGCGCCGCACCGACGCCGGCCTGCCGGTCTCCGCCTTCGTCCACGTGGTCGACTGCCGGCCCGACGCGGTCGCGCAAACCGAGGCCGAAGGCGCCGACTGCTCCGGCCCGCGGGCCGGCAACCTCTACATCCAGTACTGGACCTACTACGCGGACTCGGCCACCCTGCGCGGCGTCCCGATCGTCGGCGACGAGGGCTTCCACCGCGACGACTGGGAGGGCGTCCAGATCCGCATCCGGCCCGACGGCTCGCGTCGACGAGCGCGCCTCCTCCCACAACGGCTACAACCACGGCCAGGGAGTCGCCAACTGGGGCTCCGACGCCGGCATCGGCCCGCTCAAGGACGCCGACCGAAGCCGTCGGCCTCCGCCCCCGACAACGGCTGGGGCCCCGAGACCCACATCCTGCTCGTCTCCGGCGGCAGCCACGCCGGCAACGCCGGCGGCATCCCCCGCATCGAACGCCTGACGCCGCGCAACCGAGTCCACCTGATCCCCCTGGAGCCGATCGCTGCCGCCAGCCAAGCCCACTTCGCGATCACCCCTCCGTGGCGCAAGCGCGTCTGGCGCGACCCCGAGGCCGAAGGGACCGACTGAAAGCGCGCTCCCTTTCGGCGTCTATATAGGCTGAACGGAGCGCGCGTCTACTTCGGCGGCATCCGCAGGGCGCCGTCGAGGCGGATCGTCTCGCCGTTGAGCATCGGGTTGGCGACGATCTGGCCGACCAGCTTCGCGTACTCCTCGGGGCGGCCGAGGCGGGAGGGGAAGGGGATGCCGGCGCCGAGGGCTGCCCGGTGCTCCTCCGGCAGGGCGGCGAGCAGGGGCGTGTCGAAGAGGCCGGGGGCGATGGTGACGACGCGGACGCCGCGCGAGGCCATGTCGCGCGCCGCCGGCAGGGTCATGCCGACGATGCCGCCCTTCGAGGCCGAGTAGGCGACCTGGCCGATCTGGCCGTCGTAGGCGGCGATCGAGGCGGTGTTGACGCAGACGCCGCGCTCGCCCTCGCCGTCGGGCTCGTTCTCGCTCATCGCCGCCGCCGCGAAGCGCAGCACGTTGAAGGTGCCGATCAGGTTGACCTTGACCACGTTGGAGAAGAACTCGAGGTTGTGCGGTCCGCCTTTGTGGGCGACCCGCTCGGCCCAGCCGATCCCGGCGCAGCAGACCGAGATGCGCAGGCCGCCGTCGGCAGACGCGGCCCGCTCGACCGCGGCGGAGACCGCCGCCTCGTCGGTCACGTCGGCCTGCGACGAAGCTCGCGCCCGGCGCCAAGCTCGGCGGCCAGCGCCTCGCCCTTCTCGGCGTTGAGGTCGGCGATCGTCACCGTCGCCCCGGCCTCGACCAGCGCCCGAGCCGTCGCCTCGCCCAGCCCGGACGCCCCGCCGGCGACCAGCGCTCCTGTCCCCTCGATCTCCACGGCGAGCACCCTACACCGAACTGCATCAATTCTCACCTGCTGGAGGAATCGATGCAGTTCGGTCCGGTTCCCGAACTTCACATCCCCGGCAATCTGACCTCGCTAGGGTTTTCGCATCGCCACCGAGGTGACGCCAAGCTCCAAGGAAGCGATCGCGGAACGTCTCGCCGAGGCGCGCCTGCGCACGTTGGAGCTGATCCAGCCGCTCGACGACGAGCAGCTCAACCGCGTCTACTCGCCGATCCTCAGCCCGCTGGCCTGGGACCTCGGCCACATCGCCAACTTCGAGGAGCTCTGGCTGGTGCAGACGATCGGCGGCCGCGAGCCGCTGCACGGCGAGCTCGGCCGCTTCTACGACGCGATCGAGAACCCGCGCAAGACCCGCGGCGAGCTGCCGATCCTGCGCGACGCCGAGCTGCGCGCCTACCTCGCCGACGTGCGCGAGCGCACGCTCGAGGTGCTGGACGAGGTCGAGATCGGTCCGGACGCCGAGGACCCGCTGCTGCGCGAAGGCTTCGTCTACGAGATGCTGCTCGCCCACGAGCAGCAGCACAACGAGACGATGCTGCAGCTGCTGCAGATGGTCGACGGCTACGAGCCGATCGACGCAGCCGCGCCTCGGGCCCAGCGCCCTGCCTCGCGGATCCGGCCCCGAGATGGTCGCGGTGGCCGGGGGAGAGCACGAGATCGGCGCTCCGGCCCACGGCTTCGCCTACGACAACGAGCGCGCCCGCCACGCGGTCGAGCTCGCCCCCTTCGAGATCGATCGAACCCCGGTCAGCAACGGCGCGTACATCCAGTTCATGGAGGAGACCGGCGCCGAGCCTCCGCTGTACTGGGAGCGCGACGGCGACGGGGGATGGGTGCGGACGGCGATGGGAAGACGCGACCCGGTCGACCCGGCCCATCCCGTCCTCCATGTCTCCTGGCACGAGGCCGACGCCTTCGCCCGCTGGGCCGGCAAGCGCCTGCCCGACCGAGCAGGAGTGGGAGGCGGCGCACCCGAGCCTGCGAGGGGGTCGGCCAGGCCTGGGAGTGGACGTCCTCGGACTTCCTCGCCTACCCGGGCTTCGAGGCGTTCCCCTACCGCGAGTACTCCGAGGCCTTCTTCGGCGACGCCTACAAGGTGCTGCGCGGCGGCTCCTGGGCGACCGACCGCAACGTCATGCGCCCCAGCTTCCGCAACTGGGACCTGCCGCAGCGCCGCCAGATCTTCGCCGGCGATCCGCTGCGCGAGGGACGCATGATCGCGATCGAGGTCCACCTCGACGCCGACGCCGCCGCGACGATGGCGCGCGACGTCCGCGCCGGCCTCTCGGCCGATCCCAAGGAGCTGGCGCCGAAGTACTTCTACGACGAGCGCGGCTCGCAGCTCTTCGAGCAGATCACCGAGCTGCCCGAGTACTACCCGACCCGGGCCGAGCGCTCGATCCTCGCCGAGCGGGCCGCCGAGATCGTCGCCGCGGCCGGCGCCCCGCGCACCCTGGTCGAGCTCGGCTCCGGCTCCGCCGCCAAGACCCGCCACCTGCTCAGCGCGATGCGCGACGCCGGCTGCCTGCGGCACCTACGTCCCGGTCGACATCTCCGAGGAGATCACCCACGAGACCGCCGAGTGCCTGGTCGAGGAGTACCCGGGCCTCGCCGTCCGCGGCCTCGTCTGCGACTTCGAGCACCACCTCGAGCGCATCCCCGAACGGCGGCGGCGGCCGCCTCGTCGCCTTCCTCGGCGGCACGATCGGCAACCTCTACCCCGAAGCCCGCCGCGACTTCCTCGCCCGGCTCGCCGCGCTGATCGGCCCCGAGGACCGCCTCCTGCTCGGCACCGACCTGGTCAAGGAGCCTGACCGGCTCGAGGCCGCCTACGACGACTCCAGCGGCGTCACCGCCGAGTTCAACAAGAACGTCCTGCGCGTGCTCAACCGCGAGCTGGGCGCCGACTTCGACCTCGACGCCTTCGAGCACGTCGCCCGCTACGACGCCGGCGAGGCGCGCATGGACATCCGCCTGCGCTCGCTCGCCGAGCAGACGATCCGCCTCGACGAGCTCGACATGGCGGTGAGCTTCGCCGCCGGCGAGGAGATGCGGACCGAGATCTCCTCGAAGTTCACCCGCGAGCGCCTGGACGCGGTCTACGAGGAGGCGGGCCTGGAGATGAGCGGCTGGTTCACCGACGCGGCCGGCGACTACGCGCTCAGCCTGGCGCGGCCGGCTCAGCCAGCCGATTGACCCGCGCTGGGTGTGGGGGAGCCTGGCCGCCCTCCAGTCGAATTGATGCACCGCGCGCTTTGCGCGCGGTGCAATCAGGAGCGCGGCCTGCGGCCGCGCAATCACCGGATTGCATTTCCGCCGCTTCGCGACATTCGCCTGGAGGGCGGCCAGGCCCCCCCCTCGACACGCCCCGATATACAAGCTCTCGCGTATAGTGCCCCGGGACCGAAGGGGCTTGGGGCCGCGAAGCCGGTCCAGGGCTCCCAAGCTTGGGAAGCTTCAAGCCGAGACGGCGCTTTCGGATGGGAGCTCGAGCTTGTGTGCTTCGAGATGGAGGCGCCTCGCTTGTGTGCCTCGAGAGGGGTGCGCGGGTGCCCCGCCCCAAATCACTCAAGCGCGGCTCCTGCCGCGCGTTTTGGGGAGGCGCACCCGCCCATCCCCACCCCGCAGCTAGGGCGCCAGGGCCTCGATCAGCTCGCCCAGCTTGTCGGGCGTCGTGATCGGGGTCAGGATCGGCAGGGTGATGCCGCCCTCGACGAAGGCGCCGATCCGCTCCTTCATCTGCTCCGGCGAGCCGAAGATGAACATCGCCTCGATCAGCTCCCAGGGCGCGGCCGCGGCGGCCCCCTGGCGATCGCCCGACTCCCAGGCGGCGATCATCGCGTCGATCTCGTCGCCGTAGCCGAGCCAGCGGTAGAAGGCGGCGTAGACCGGGACCGTGATGTAGGAGGAGAACATGAAGCGGGCCAGCGGCTCGACCGCCTCGCGCTCGCCCGGCAGGCAGAAGAAGCGGCAGAGCAGCTCGAAGCCCTCCGGCGCGCCCTCGAGCTGCGCGGTCACCTTGGGCAGCCCGCCCAGCGGCAGGAAGTTGGTGAAGGCGCCGTCGGCGCGCTCCACCGCCAGGTCGAGCATCTTGCCGCGCAGCGCCGCCAGCACGATCGGCACCCGCTCCGCCGGCGCGCTCTCCAGCTTGAAGCCGCTCGCCGTGCGCTCGCCGTCGAGCGCGACGCGCAGGAAGTCGAGCGTCTCGCGCACCCTGCTCAGCGGCCGCTCGAAGGGGATGCCGTTCCAGCCTTCGACGATCCGGTCCGAGGAGGAGCCGATGCCGAGCACGAAGCGCCCGCCGGAGGCGTCGGCGAGCGCCGCCGCCTCCTGCGCCAGCAGCGCCGGGCCGCGCTGGAAGACGCCGACGATCGCCGGTGCCGAGCCGCGCCCGCTCGGTCCAGGCGGCGCTCAGCGCCAGCGGCGTGAAGCCGTCGGGCCCGTTCGTCTCGCCGCTCCAGAAGTCCGTGTAGCCGGCGGCCTCGGCCCGCTTCACCAGCTCCTCGTGAGCGGCGAGCGAGAGCCCCGGCAGCGGAAGTGTCAGTCCCCAGCGCTGAGCCACCGGGCGACCCTATAGCCTGCGACGCCCGATGGGGGAGACCTCGCCGACCAAGCCGGATCGCAACCTCGCGCTGGAGCTCGTGCGCGTCACCGAGGCCGCGGCGCTCGCCGCCGCCCGCTGGGTCGGCCGCGGCGACAAGATCGCCGCCGACCAGGCCGCCGTCGACGCGATGCGCTTCGTCCTCGACTCGGTCTCGATGGACGGCGTCGTCGTGATCGGCGAGGGGGAGAAGGACGAGGCGCCGATGCTCTACAACGGCGAGCAGATCGGCGACGGCAGCCCGCCGGTGGCCGACATCGCCGTCGACCCGCTGGAGGGCACGCGCCTCTGCGCGCTCGGCATGCCCAGCGCCCTCGCCGTGATCGCGCTCGCCGAGCGCGGCTCGATGTTCGACCCCGGCCCCTGCGTCTACATGGAGAAGATGGCCGGCGGCGAGGAGATCGCCGACCTGCTCGACCTCGACCGGCCGCTGCCCGAGACCCTGAAGCTGATCGCCGAGCGCAAGGGCGGCAGCGTCGGCGACGTCACCGTCGTCATGCTCGACCGCCCCCGCCACGAGGACGCGATGCGCGAAGTGCGCGAGGCCGGCGGCCGCATCCGCCTGATCACCGACGGCGACGTCTCCGCCGCGCTGCTCGCGGTCAGCGATCGCTCGCCGGTCGACCTGCTCTGGGGCATCGGCGGCACGCCCGAGGGCGTGCTCTCCGCCGCGGCGCTGAAGTCGATGGGCGGCGCAGATGCTCGGCCGCCTCTGGCCGCGCAACGACGAGGAGCGCAGCGCCGCGCTCGACGCCGGCTACGACCTCGACCGCATCCTCACCGCCAACGACCTCTGCTCCGGCGAGGACGTCTTCTTCTCCGCCACCGGCGTCACCGACGGCGACGTCCTGCAGGGCGTCCGCTACCGCGGCCCCGGCGCCACCACCGAATCGCTCGTCATGCGCTCGCGCTCCGGGACCGTCCGGCGCGTCCACGCCCGCCACGATCGCGCCAAGCTGCGCGCGATCATCGGCGAGCGCTACGGCTAGCTGTAGTTCCTCACAACGTTGTTCATCCGGGCCTCCTTGAAGGCTGGGGGTGCGAGCCACCCAGATCAAGGAGGACACCGGATGAAGATCCACGCTAACGCCCGCACCTGCCCGAACAGCCGCAAGCTGCTGGTAAGGGCGCATCGAAGAGGAGAACTGGTCGCTGATGGTGGCGGCCGAGGCCGCCGGCATCAGCGAGCGATCGGCCCGCAAGTGGCTGGCCCGCTGGCGAGCGGAGGGAGAAGCCGGGCTGCTGGATCGCAGCTCAGCTCCCAGGCTGGGTTCCATCGCGGTTGCCGGCCGATCGCCTCGAGGCGATCGAGGCCCTGCGGCGACTGCGGATGACAGCGGCGGAGATCGCCGAGGTACTGGGGATGGCGCTCTCGACCGTCTCCAGGTGGCTGGCCCGGATCGGGTTGGGCAGGCGCAGCCGCCTGGAGCCGCCCGAGCCGCCCAACCGCTACGAGCGCAAGCTGACCCGGCGAGTTGATCCACGTTGACATCAAGAAGCTGGGGCGAATCAGCCAAGGGGGCCGACACAGGGTCACCGGTAACCGCAAGAGCCAGGTCAAGACCACTGGTGGGCTGGGAGCGTCCACGTCTGCGTCGCGCCTCGCGCTCCGGCGGCCGAGACCGAGGCTCCGTGCGCCATCTTGTCCCTATCGGGAACGTCGGGATATACTGATCCGATATTTTCAAGTATTCTAAGGGAGCTGTCTGGGGAGGCGTCGCCCGCGGCTGAGACGGGTCAGCGGCCCCGCGCCGGCACGGCTGTCCTATCGCTGCTCGCCGTCCCCCTGAACGGGCTCGTCCTGCGGGCCCTTGCCGATGGCCCGATGCGGCTCTCGGCCCTTCGCGCCGAGCTCGGCGGCCCGGCCCAGTCGACGCTGCGCGGCATCCTCGCCAAACTGGTCGAGATCGGGGCGCTGACCCGTGGCCTGCGGCGACAGGCCCAGCATCCTCGCCTACGAGCTGACGCCTCTTCGGCGAGGATCTCCTGCTCGCAGCCGACGCCGTGGAGGCGTGGTTGCAGCCTGGCGCCGGACGGGCCGGTGGCGCTGGAGAGCGCCCCGGCCAAAGTCGCGATCAAGGCCCTGGTCGGAGGCTGGGCCTCGACGATCGTCCGAGCCCTGGCGGCGCGGCCGTTGACGCTCACCGAGCTCGACAAGCTGATCGACGGCTACACCTATCCGGCGCTCGAGCGGCGGCTCTCCGCGATGCGCCTCGCCGGGCAGGTCGAGCTGGGCGCAAGCGACGACGGCAGCAAGGGCCGCCAGTACACCGTCAGTCCCTGGCTGCGCCTGGGCGATCGGGCCGCTCACCGTCGCGGCGCGCTGCGAGCGCAGGCACATGGCGGACGCGACCGCGCCGATCGCCCGCATCGACGTCGAGTCGGCGTTCCTGCTCGTCGCCCCGACTGCTCGATCTGGACGCCGGCACCAGCGGCTTCTGCCAGGTCGCGGTCGAAGCCGGCCGCGGCGATTCCCGCAAGCCCTGGGCCGGCGCTCAGCTGACGATCGAGAAGGGAGCGGTCAGCTCCTGCGTCGCCCGGATCGAGCCTCAGCCGGAGAATTCGGTTACCGGTTCGGCCGCGGCCTGGCTTGACGCGGTGATCAGCCGCGACCCCCGACCTGCTCTGCTTCGGCGGCGATGCGGAGCTTGGGACGGGAGGTCGTCCATGGCTTTCACGACGTGCTCTTCGGCGTCTTTGCCCCAACTCAATCCGCAGCGTGACCCCCTCGGCTCGGCGCTCCGCCGCAGCCGCAGTCCTCGTCGGGATCCGCCGCCGGCGAGCCCGGCCGGCGAGTACGGCATCTCGCCGGTGTCGTGCAGCTCGTGGCGCAGCGAGTTGATCACCGCACCCGCCATCAGCGCCAGGCTGAGCACGTAGAACCAGAGCAGGGCGATGAGGATGAAGCCCAGGGTCGAGCCGAAGCGCGAGAGGCTGGAGACGTTGGAGAGGTAGAACGGGAAGAGCCAGTTGGCGATGCCGGCGCCGACGGTGACGAAGGCCGCCCCCGGCCAGACCGCGCGCCAGGGCATGTGGCCCTTCGGCACCGCCCAGAAGATCACGCAGCAGATCAGGAAGACGATCAGGATCGCGGCGCCGAGCAGCAGCGCGGTGTCGATCGCCTTGATGTCGGAGAGGCCGAGGGGCAGCCGGTCGGTGCTGGAGACGAGGGCGCTCTCCATCGCCGGCAGGAAGATGCTGGCGGCGATGAAGAGGAGGACGACGGCGAGCATCGCGAAGGAGAAGCGCTTCTGCTCGACCCAGCCGCGGCACTCGACGTGGTAGATGCGGCAGAAGGCGGTGTCCATCGCCCCCCAGAAGGAGGCGCCGATCCAGAGCGAGCCGAAGAAGGCGGCGATCCCGATCGTCGTCGAGTTTTCCTCGATCCGGTTGAGGACGTCGGTGAGCGTTCCCTGCTCGACGTTGGGGAAGAGGCGCTGGAGGTCGTCGACGACGCTGGTCTCGACGCCGCCGATCTTCAGCACCTGGCCGAAGACGAAGAGGACGAGCAGGGCGAAGGGGAAGACCGCCAGCATCAGGTTGTAGGCGACCATCGCCGAGAGCCCGGTGACGTTCTCGCGGTAGGCGCGCTGCCAGAAGGCGCGCAGCCAGGGACGGGAATGGCGGACCGATTTTGGCATTGACTTCAGAAACTGAAGCGACTATCATGCGAACAGACGTTTGAGCGGACCCAGACGCCCGTCGCAAGGGCCAAGGCAGCGCAGACACTATTCAGCTTCGCGGACCGGATCGCCGGTCCGTTTTTTCGCGACTTTTCGCCCGCGGCGGCGTTTCAGTCGCAGGACTTAACCACCTAGCGCAAAGAAACGAGTGGAGACGGATGCTGGTAGCAGAGCTTCAGGAGCTTGAGGAGGTCAAAGGCCTCATCACCAGAGGGCAGCAGCTTGGCGTGCTGACCTTCGGCGACATCGCCTCGGCGGTGTCGGAGGTCGATCTGGACGAGTCCGACGTCGAGGACCTCTACGGGCACCTCGAGAAGTCGGGCATCGAGCTGGTCGAGGACATGGACCCGGCCCAGAAAGCGGCCGCGGAAGCGATGCCCGCCGACACCGGCAAAAAAGGCCGGCGCCGCCAGAAACAGGCGCTCGACCTGAAACCGGACATGACCACGGACAGCCTGCAGCTGTTCCTCAAGGACATCGGCAAGGTCCGCCTGCTGACCGCCGCGGAGGAGGTCGAACTCGCCAAGCGGATCGAGCGCGGCGACCTCGACGCGAAGCAGAAAATGGTCGAGTCCAACCTGCGCCTGGTCGTCTCGATCGCCAAGAACTACCGCAACCAGGGCCTGCCCTTCCTCGACCTGATCCAGGAGGGCACGCTGGGCCTGGTCCGCGCGGCGGAGAAGTTCGACTACCGCAAGGGGTTCAAGTTCTCCACCTACGCGA
Source organism: uncultured Solirubrobacterales bacterium (assembly GCA_963812905.1). GTDB lineage: Bacteria > Actinomycetota > Thermoleophilia > Solirubrobacterales > 70-9 > VRUE01. The sequence continues at coordinate 864,694 of CAWEWY010000003.1, read as the reverse complement.
CCTGGTGGATCCGCCAGGCGATCGCCCGCGCGCTCGCCGACAAGGCGCGCACGATCCGCATCCCGGTCCACGTGGTCGAGAAGCTGAACAAGATCGGCCGCGCCGAGCGCAAGCTGGTCACCGAGCTGGGCCGCGAGCCGACCCCGGAGGAGATCGCCGAGGTGACCGGGATCGATCCCGAGGAGGTCGACTCGATCAAGCGCTCCGCCCAGGCCCCGGTCTCGCTGGAGAAGCCGGTCGGCGACGAGGAGGAGTCGGAGTTCGGCCAGTTCATCGCCGACGAGAAGGCCGAGTCCCCCTTCGACCGGGCGGCCGACCTGCTGACCAAAGAGGCGCTGAAGGAAGCGCTGGAGAACCTCTCCTACCGCGAGCGGCGCGTGCTGGAGCTGCGCTACGGCCTCGGCGGCGAGCACCCGCGCACGCTCGACGAGGTGGGGCGGACCTTCAACGTCACCCGCGAGCGCATCCGCCAGATCGAGAACCAGAGCCTGAAGAAGCTGCAGCAGCTGGGCGAAGCGCAAAAGCTGCGCGAGGTCACCTGACGCGTAGCGACGCGGCATGCGGCGTCCTCGGTCGGCTCGCGTGCAGAGCACGCCACGGCTCCCTGCGTCCTTGCCTGCCACGCCGCTACGCGCCAGGAGCGTGTTCTAAAGACTCGGACCTCCCGGCCGATAGAGGTCGGGATGTTCGAGATCGACAAAGCGCTGCGCACGCTGATCGAGCGGGAGGGCTCCGACCTCCACATCAAGGTCAGCTCGCCGCCGATCATCCGCCAGCACGGCGAGCTGGTCCAGCTCGAGGGCTATGAGCCGCTGACCGCGGAGGACACCGAGAAGGCCTTCCACGACATCGCCGAGGTCCGCTCGCTGACCGAGTTCGAGGAGGCCGGCGAGGCCGACTTCTCCTACTCGATCCCCGGCCTCTCGCGCTTCCGCGTCAACACCTTCAAGCAGCGCGGCTCGATCTCGATCGTCTGCCGCGCGATCCCCTTCGACATCCGCTCGGTCGAGGAGCTGGGGCTGCCGCCGGTGGTCACCAAGCTGGCCGAAGAGCAGCGCGGGATCGTCCTCGTCACCGGCACCACCGGCTCGGGCAAGAGCACGACCCTGGCGGCGATGATCGACCACATCAACCGCAACCGCCCGCACCACATCATCACGCTCGAGGACCCGATCGAGTACCTGCACGAAGACAAGCGCTCGATCGTCAACCAGCGCGAAGTCGGCTCCGACACCGAGAGCTTCGGCCGGGCGATGCGCCGCGTCCTGCGCCAGGACCCCGACGTGATCCTGATCGGCGAGATGCGCGACGAGGAGACCGTGCGCACGGCGCTCTCCGCCGCCGAGACCGGCCACCTCGTCCTCTCCACCGTCCACACCCTCGACGCGACCGAGACGATCAACCGCATCATCGACTTCTTCCCGCCCCACCTCCAGCACCAGGCCCGGGTGATGCTCGCCTCGACCCTGAAGGGCGCGATCGCCCAGCGCCTCGTCCCCGACATCACCGGCGAAGGCCGCGTGCCCGCCTCCGAGGTGCTGGTCGTCACCGGCCGCGTCCAGGACCTGATCATGAACCCGGAGGAAACCGGCAAGATCACCGAGGTGATCGGCGAGGGCGAGTACTACGGCATGCGCACCTTCGACCAGTCCCTGCTCGGCTACGTGATGGAGGGCAAGATCACCGAGGACGTCGCCCTCGACTACGCCTCCAGCCCGCACGACTTCAAGCTGATGCTCGCCGCCGGCGGCCAGCGCGCCAGCGGCATCGAGCAGCTCGCCGGCCGAGCCGGCCGAGTCAGTAGTACGAGCGTCCAGTCGGCCGCGACTCGACGCTTCGCGCGGCTCAAGCGGGCCGCGCCGGGCGCCGATCAACTCGGCGATGGCGGTCTTCGACGCCACTGCGCCGCCGCCTCCGCGACCTGCTCCGCGAGCGAGCGCGGCATGGCGCTGCCGACCGCGCTCTTCGCGATGATCGCCAGCATGGCGCTGGCCAGCGCCGCGGTCATCTCCTCGGTCGACGTCCAGCAGGGCACCAAGCGCGACCACGACTCCAAGAGCGCGATCGCCGCCGCCGACGCCGGCGCCAACGTCGCGCTGCTGCGCCTCAACCGCTACGCCAGCGCAGCCTCACGCGCCGCCGACGCCCTGCGTCGGGCTCGGCGGCGAACCGCTGGTCGCGCCTGCGGCGACGGCTGGTGCCCGGCAGCCGCCGGCGAACGGTCGGCGGCGCCACCTACACCTACCGGGTCAGCGCCGACAGCGGCACGGCGGCACGCTGCAGCGTCGTCGCGACCGGCACCGTCGGACGGCGGTCAGCCGCCGGGTCGACGGTCGGCCTCGACTCGACGACAGTCGGCAGAAACGTCTTCGCCGACGAGAAGACTGATCGGCCAGGACGGCATCGACCTCGACAGGCAACGCCGACATCCGCGTCGGCATCGGCACCAACGGCGACGTCGACGTCACGAAAACGGAACAGCGCGATCATCTGCGGCAACATCCGCCACGGCGTCGGCGAAAAAGCCACTTCGGAACACCGGACGCAGTGCAACGGCTACGAAGTCACCGAAGGCAACAGAACCTGCCGGCGGTCAGCAGCTTCATGCCGGCGGACATCGCCACCAACAACTCGAACTGCCGCCTGGTCACCTGCACGACCAAACCGAAGTCGACACCGGTCGAACTGCCAGCCGGACACCTACGCCGAAGAACTCGCGAACATCGACCGAGCCGTGGAACGCGAACACGCGGACGATCAACGATCGCGCAACAACGCGACGCTGACGCTGGGCGGCGGCGACTACTTCGTCTGCGGGCTCGTGCTCAGCAACAACGGCGCAGCTGATCATGGCCGCCGGCGCCGACAGTGCGGATCTTCTTCGACACGCCCGAGAACTGCGGCCTGACAGCCGGCGCGACGCAGATCGACATCACCGGCAACGCCGACATCGTCTCGACCGGCTATCAGCCCGTCGCTGGGCAACTTCGAACTGCCCGGCTTCTACCTGCTCGGCTCGACGACGATCCGACCAGGTCGAATCTGGTCGAACAACTCGGGCACCAACGAGCTGATCCTCTACGCGCCCGAACAGCGACATCGAACTCGAGCGACAACGCGACCTACATCGGCGTGATCGCCGGCAAGACGATCCACCTCGACGGCAACGCGATCGATCGAATCAGGACGCCGGCTTCGAAAGCCGCCGGACAGCATCGGCTGGCGCGACGCTCTACTCGCGCGCAGTCCTACGTCGAGTGCACCGGCGCCACGCGCCTCGCCGCCCAACGCCAACTGCTGAGCGCGCGCCCTGGCAGCTCAGCGCCCGGGCTCAAGCTCGCGCCGAAGCTGTCGAGCTAGATAAGCGAACGTATGAGGGAGAAGCTCAACAGCAACCCGCTCGCCCAGATCGCCCTGATCGGCGTCCTGCTGCTCGCTCGCCGGCGTCTTCGTGATGTCCTCGATGGGCGGAGGCGGCGAAGAAGGCGAAGAAGGCGGCGACCGTCGGCGCGCGGCGCCGCGCGGTCGACGCCGTGCCGCGCGAACGGCAGCCGCCACCTCGACTGCCGCCGCCGTCGGCATCCGGCGCTCGGCGCCCCGCCGCCGCCGCTCCCGCGCCGGTCACGGCCGCCTTCGACGTCGGGCGACACCGTCGTCCTGCTCTTCGTCCGCGACGGCGGCATCGACGACCGCGATGGTCGCCGAGCGCCTGCACGCGCCTGCGCTCGCTGCCCGGCGTCGCCACCTTCGTCGTCCCGGCGAGCGAGATCGCCCGCTACGCGGCGATCACCCAGGGCGTCGACGTCAACCGCGTCCCGGCGCTGGTCGTGATGCGGCCCAAGCGGCTCGACCAGGCGGTCCCGACCGCCTCGGTCAGCTACGGCTTCCAGAGCCCGCGAGAGCGTCGAACAGGCCGTGATCGACGCCGGCTACGAAGGGCCGCACCGTCGACTACCACCCGTGAGCATGGACAGCGGGGACTACCCAAGCCACCTGCGGCCGGTCCCCGAATCCGGCGACTCGACCGCGCCCGCGCTCGATCCCGAGCGCGGGCGGCACTCCCGGCCTGACCCCGCCGGTCGCCCGCGGCCGCTCCAGCGGCTTCGTCACCGACGTCCTCGTCGACCTCGGCTACGTCGCCGAAGACCGCGCCCGCCAGGCGATCGAAGAGGCGCGCACGGCCGGCCGCCCGCCGGAGGCGCTGCTGCTGCGAGCAGGGGGCGATCACCGCCGATCAGCTCTCGCGCGCGGTCGCCGAGCGCTACGGCCTCGACCACATCGACCTCTCCGCCTACCAGGTCGACATGGCGGCGGCGAACCTGATCCCGGTCAACACCGCGCGCCGCTACCGGGCGCTGCCGGTCGGCTTCGTCGACAAGGAGACGCTGCTGGTCGCGATGGCCGACCCGACCAACGTGCTCGCCGTCGACGACATCCAGATCGCCACCGGCGCTCGACTGCCGGGTCGCGGTCGCCGCCGAGGAGGACATCGAGGCGCTGATCGGCCGCCTCAACACGCTGCAGAGCGCGGTCAGCGAGGCCGTCACCGAGGGCGAGGACGAAGCCGAGGACGAGCTCGCCGAGGTCAGCGACATGGAGGTCAGCGCCGAGGACGCGCCGGTGATCAAGCTCGTCTACAGCATCCTCGGCCAGGCGGTGGGGGAGGGGGCCTCCGACGTCCACTTCGAGCCCGACGAGGACGAGATGCGGGTCCGCTTCCGCGTCGACGGCGTGCTGCGCGAGGCGGCCCACGTGCCGAAGCGGATGGTCAACGCCGTCGTCTCGCGGATCAAGATCATGAGCGACCTCAACATCGCCGAGAAGCGCGTGCCCCAGGACGGCCGGGTCAGCATCACGGTCGAGGACCGCCGCGTCGACCTGCGTATCACCACCCTGCCGACCCAGCGCGGCGAGGGGGCGACGATCCGCATCCTCGACAAGGACAACGCCCAGCGCTCGCTCGACGAACTCGGCATGGACGGCACCGGCCGCGAGCGCTTCGAGGGCGCCTTCCACCAGGCCTACGGCGCGGTCCTCGTCACCGGCCCGACCGGCTCGGGCAAGTCGACGACCCTCTACGCGGCGCTCCAGGAGCTGAACGAGGTCGAGAAGAACATCATCACGATCGAGGACCCGGTCGAGTACCGGCTCGACGGCATCAACCAGATCAACGTCAACCGCAAGGCGGGGCTCGACTTCGCCACCGGCCTGCGCTCGATCCTGCGCGCCGACCCCGACATCGTCATGGTCGGCGAGATCCGCGACGGCGAGACGGCGCGGATCGCGATCGAGGCGGCGCTGACCGGGCACATGATGCTGACCACGCTGCACACCAACGACGCCCCCGGCGCGATCACCCGCCTGACCAAGATGGGGATCGAGGCCTTCCTCATCGCCTCCGCGGTCGACTGCGTCGTCGCCCAGCGGCTGGCCCGCAAGCTCTGCACCCACTGCAAGCGGCGCACGATCGTGCCGCCGCAGGCGCTGGCCGACGCCGGCATCCGCGTCGGCGGCGAGCTCGAGGCCTACGAGCCGGTCGGCTGCGCGCGCTGCAACCAGAGCGGCTACCGCGGCCGGGTCGGGCATCTACTCGGTGATGAGGATGAGCGAGCGGATCAAGGAGATGGCCGTCGCCCAGGCGTCCGAGGCCGAGATCGCCGCCGTCGCCCGCGAGGAGGGCATGCTGACCCTGCGCGAGGACGGCCTCGACCAAGGTGCGCAGCGGGCATGACCAGCCTCGAGGAGGTCCTCCGTGTCACCGCCTGAGCGCCTCGCTTTCAGGTATCGAGGAATCGGGCCGAGGAGACGATCTAGAGCTCATGGACTTCGACTTCTCAGAGGTCCTCGGCCGCATGGTCGAGGTCAAGGCCTCCGACGTGCACCTGACCGCCGGGCTTCCCGCCGGCGATCCGCGACAAGGGCAAGATCGTGCCGATGGAGGGCTTCCCGGTCCTCACCGGCCAGGAGACCCGCGAGGTCGTCTACAGCATCCTCAACGACGACCAGCGCAAGCGCTTCGAGAACCACAAGCAGCTCGACTTCGCCTACGCGATCCCCGGCGTCGCCCGCTTCCGCGTCAACTGCTTCTTCCAGCGCGGCGCGGTCAGCGCCGCCTTCCGCCTCGTGCCGCAGGACATCCCGGCGCTCGACTCGCTCGGCGTGCCGCAGGTGCTGCGCGAGCTGACCGCCAAACCGCGCGGCTTCGTCCTCGTCACCGGCCCGACCGGCTCGGGCAAGTCGACGACCCTGGCGGCGATGATCGACGTGATCAACTGCGAGCGCCAGGACCACATCCTCACGATCGAGGACCCGATCGAGTTCCTGCACCAGCACAAACGCTCGATCGTCAACCAGCGCGAGGTCGGCTCCGACGCCGAGGACTTCGCCCTCGGCCTGCGCGCCGCCCTGCGAGAGGACCCCGACGTGATCCTGGTCGGCGAGATGCGCGACCTGGAGACGATCTCCACCGCGCTGACCGCGGCCGAGACCGGCCACCTCGTCTTCGCCACCCTGCACACCCAGTCGACCGCGCAGACGGTCGACCGGATCATCGACGTCTTCCCGCCCCAGCAGCAGGGCCAGGTGCGCACCCAGCTCTCGATCGCCCTGCAGGGGATCGTCACCCAGCAGCTGCTGCCGACCGCCGACGGCATGGGCCGCGTCGTCGCCTGCGAGGTGCTGGTGCCGACGCCGGCGATCCGCAACCTGATCCGCGAGGGCAAGACCCACCAGATCTACGCCGCGGTGCAGACCTCGGGCGCGGTCGGGCATGCAGACCATGGACGCCGACCTGGCGCGCCTGGTGCGGGCGGGGAAGATCACCCGCTCGCTGGCCGAACAGCGCGCCTCGGTGCCCGAGGAGCTGAAGCGGCTGCTCGGCGGCGAGGCGCCGGTGATGCCGGGCGGCGCCGGCCGGCACGCCGGCAACGGCCGGCCACCGCTCGCCGCCGTCCGCCGCCCGCCCGCCTACACGCAGGGCGGCTAGCCGATGGCCGGCGCGACCACATTCGCCTTCCGCGCCATGGACGTGGCCGGCGCGGCCTACGGCCGGCGAGGTCGAGGCCGAGTCCAAGGCCCAGGTCACCGAGCAGCTGCGCCAGCGCGGCCTGATCGTCCTCGACGTCAGCGAGAAGAGCGAGCCGTTCAACATCGAGGACTTCTTCAAGCGCTGCAAGAGCGTCGACATGCGCGAGCTGGCGGTCTTCTCGCGCCAGTTCGCGACCCTGGTCGCCTCCGGGATGCCGATGCTGCGCACCCTGCACACGCTCGAAGAGCAGACCCAGGACGACGCGATCCGCGAGGCGGTCGCCGGCCTGCGCGCCGACGTCGAGGCCGGCAGCACGCTGGAGCAGGCGATGGAGCGCCACCCGAAGGTCTTCGACCGCCTCTTCCGCGCGATGGTCCGCTCCGGCGAGCAGTCGGGCCGGCTCGAGGAAGCGCTCGACCGGATCGCCTTCCAGGTCGAGAAAACCGACGCCCTGCGGCGCCAGGTCAAATCGGCGATGATGTACCCGGCGCTGGTCTTCGGCTTCGCCGATCGTCGTGCTGGTCGCGATCGTCATCTTCGTGATCCCGGTCTTCGCCAACATCTTCAAAGAACTCGGCCGAAGAACACCCGGAGGAAGCAGCCGCGCTGCCGCTGCCGACGCAGCTCTGCGTCGGCCGTCTCCGAACGCTGCTCACCGGCTACTGGTTCATCCTCTTCCCGGGCCTGGCGTCTCGGCTTCTTCGCCTTCTTCAGGTGGAAGAAGACCGAACAGGGCAAGGAGATGTGGGATCGCTTCACCCTGCGCCTCCCGTTCAAGATCGGCGACGTGATCCAGAAGGTCGCGCTGGCCCGCTGGTCGCGCACCTTCTCCGGCTCGGTCTCCGCCGGCGTGCCGATGCTGCAGGCGATCAAGCTGACCGGCGAAACGGCCGGCAACATCGTCGTCGAGCAGGCGATGGACGACGTCTACGCCTCGGTCAAGCGCGGCGGCTCCCTGGCCGGCCCGATCGAGGAGAACCCGATCTTCCCGCCGATGGTCGGCCACATGGTCGCGGTCGGCGAGGAGACCGGCCAGCTCGAGCACATGCTGACCAAGATCGCCGACTTCTACGAGGCCGAGGTCGACGCCAAGGTCAAGGCCCTGACCGCCCTGATCGAGCCGCTGATGATCGTCTTCGTCGGCGGCATGGTCGGCTTCATCGTGATCTCGATGTACCTGCCGATCTTCAGCATCTACGAAAAGATCCGCTGACCGAGCTGCGTCGAAGTGCTACCGTGACGCACATGGAACAGCGTCGGGGTCCGAGAGCTGCGGCAGAACCTCTCGCGCTACCTGGTCGAGGTCAAGGAGGGCGAGAGCTTCGTCGTCACCGAGCGGGGCCGGGAGGTGGCCCGGCTGACGCCCTCGGGTCCGGCGGATTCGCCGATCGCGCGGCTTGTCGCCGAGCGGGGAGCGACGATGCCTCGCGGCGATCTGCTGTCCCGCGCGCGCGGCTCCAGTGCTGCCGCCCGCCGGTGGGCCCGCCGAGCCTTGAGGTCCTCGACGAGCTGCGCGAGGAGCGGCTGTAGCCGGCCGGCTGGCCTATCTGGACAGCTCGGCCTACGTGAAGTTGCCGCTTCGGGAGGCCGAGCGCGAAGCTCTGCTCTGCGGAGCTGGCCGAGTGGGACGGCTACGTTTCCAGTGCTCTGCTCGGCGTGGAGGCGATTCAGAGCGTGCGCGACGCTACGGCGAGCGGTACGCGGCGGACGCTCGTTCCTTCCTGATGGATGTGGCGCTGTTGCCGCTCGATGACGCCGTGCTGGATGAGGCTGCTTCCGTCGATCCAGCCGACGCTGCGCAGCCTCGACGCGCTGCATCTCGCCACCGCGCTCAGCGTCCGAGACGAGATCGGAGTCTTCGTCACCTATGACCAGCGCCTGGCCGAGGCCGCGGCTGACAGCGAGACTGAAGGTGGTGCAGCCAGCGTGACTGAGGCTCTGGGGTTGACCGGTTATCTGGGACTTCGCTGGAATCAGCCTTGGAACCCGAGTTTTGGGGAGATGAAGTCCAAATTTCGGGGATCAAGGTATGCTCGGGCGGTGCCGATGAGGGAGGTGTGATGAATCTGCCAGTGCTTCGGTGCAAAAGGCAAACCCGCTGTGAGGCGGGGGCGCAAAGCCTGTCGGGACTCCTTCGGGAGTCGGCCGGGCTACCACCGGGGTCGACAGACACCACGTGGCTTCATGCGACGGGGCTCTGGCGCAAACGATTAGGACCATAGGAGGTCACTAATGTTTCTCCAGAATCTCCGGGCCAAGGTTGGCGCCCGGCTCAACGGCGACAGCGAGGCCGGCTTCACGCTGATCGAGCTCCTCGTCGTCATGCTCATCCTCGGAATCCTGGCCGCGATCGCGCTGCCGGCGTTCTTCAACCAGAAGGACAAGGCCGGCGACGCCAAGGCCAAGGAGAACGCGCACTCGGCGCAGGTCGCGATGGAGACGTACTCGACCGACAACAGCGGCAGCTACGTAGGCGCTACGACGCGGAACCTGCAGGCGATCGAGCCGACGCTGAGCAGCGCTGACCTCGAGAGTCAGTCGGTCCCGAAGCGCTGAAGCTCGTGCCGACTAGTCAACGAGCTACACGATCGTCTCGAAGCAGCCAACGACCGAAGATACGTTCTCGGTCGAAAACGCAGCCGGGACGCTGACGCTTCGACTGCGAAACCGCGGCGAACGGCGGTTGTCCGACCGGCGGCAACTGGGGCGAATGAGCTCTCTAGACCGCATCGCTTTGGCCTAGCCAAGCGTGAAGTGCCGAGGGGCGGGCCGGTTGGCCCGCCCCTCGCGCTTTCGGCCAGGTAGAGCGCGGCATGGCTAAACGAATGGCCGATTCGAGCCGATACGCGCAGACGATGCCGATCAAGCGCGATACCTCGCGTCGAGCTCGCGTCGGGGCTGCCCTGCTATGCGCTTCGCTGCGTCCTCGCCGCGCTCTGTCGCCGCGGCGGCGCGCTACGCCGTCAGCGCCGCCGCCACGCTACGACGGCATCGCCGCCGACGGCGCACGTCGCCTTCTTCAGCACCGACCGAGCAGACTCGTCCCCGGCGACACCGACACCGAACGCGACGTCTACGAGCGCTCCTACGACGAGACGCTCGGCGAATACGTGACGCGCGAGGTCTCGATCGGGCCGGCCGGCGGCAACGACGCCTGCCGGCGCAGTACGACGGCGTCACCGGCGACGGCGACGAGGTCTTCTTCTCGACCAGAGAGCCGCTGGTCGCGGCCGACAAAGACAGCCGCGAAGACATCTACGTGCGCGACCTGGCAGCCAACACGACGACGCTCGTCTCGCAGGGCGACGCGCTCGTGCTCGCATCGAAGGCTGCGGCAACGGCGCCGTCGACGCCGAGCTTCGTCGCCGGTGGCGTCGTCGCCGAGCGGCGACGAGGTCTTCTTCGTCAGCGACCGAAAAGCTGCGCCAGCGACGACGACGACAGCTCGCCTCGACGTCTACGTGCGCGACCTCGGCGGCGCGAAACGACCGCGCTCGTCTCCGCAGGCGACGCGTCCTGCGCCGGGTCGAAGCTGCGGCAACGGCGCCCCGGCGGCTGTCTTCGAAGCGCGCCTCCGGCGACGGCGACAGGCCTTCTTCACCAGCACCGAGGCGCTGGCCGGCGGCGACGACAGACGAACGCCTCGACATCTACGAGCGCGACCTGGACGAGCGGCGCGACGAAGCTCGTCTCGGCTCCGGGACCGTGCCCGCCTGCTTCCCGGCGGGCCAGAACTGCGACCCCGTCCTTCCGCGGCGCCTCCGAGCGACGGCTCGCACGTCTTCTTCGAGAGCAACGAACAGATCTCGGCGGCCGACGACGACAGCTCCCAGGACGTCTACGACTGGTCCGGGTCGGGCGCTGCCGCGCCTGCGTCTCGACCGGCCCGAGCGGCGGCAACGGGCCTGCCAACGCGACCTTCGCCGGCGGCCTCGGCGGACGGCGGCGCGGTCTTCTTCGAGACCAGCGAACGGCTCGATCCGGCCGCCGACGACAGATTCGGCTCCAGGACGTCTACGAGCGCGCCGGGCGGCGTCGACCGACGCTGGTCTCGACCGGGCCCGGAAGGCGGTAACGGGCCCGCAGCCCGCGCGCTTCGAGTGGGTCTCGCCGACGGCTCGAGCGCGGCGGCGATCTTCAGCACCGACCGAAGCGCTGACCGCGCCGACACCGACACCGCGCGCGACGTCTACGCAGCGCTCCGGCGGCGTCGACGACGCTGGTCTCGACCGGGCCCGCGACCGGCGGCAACGGTGCCGCTCGACGCGAGCTTCGCCGGCGCCTCCGACGACGGCTCGCATGTCTTCTTCGTCACCGCGAGAAGCTCTGGCTCGGCGAAGACACAGACGCGCAGCGCCGACATCTACCTGCGCGTCGGCGGCGAGACGACGCTGGTCTCGACCGGTCCCGATGGGCGGCAACGGCGCATTCTCGGCTCGGACCTTGCGACGGCGTCTCCGAGCGACGGCTCGCACGGCCTTCTTCGTCACCCGAGGAGCGGCTCACCGCCGAAGACGACTTCCGACGCCGAGGACAGACGTCTACGATGGACGCGTCGGCGGGCTCGGCGACGACGCTGCTCGTCTCGGTGCGGAATCGACGCCGAACTGGCACTCGGGCCGCCGCCGCCCGTCGCTGGAAGGCGACCGATCCCGCTCGCCCGGGCGACATCGACCGACACCGTCGATCCTCGGCCAGGCCGAACCGGCGCCGCGATCAAGCTCTACGCGACGCTCGGACTGCTCCGGCGAACCGGTCGCCACCGGGCACCGCGGCAGCAGCTGGCCGGGCCGGGCATCGCCGGTCACGGTGGCCGCCGGCTCGACGACGACGCTTCCGCGCCACGGCGGAACTGGCAGGGCGTCGTCTCGCCCTGCTCGAGCGGCGTCTCCTACACGCAGGCAACGCCGGCGCCGCCTCCGCCGCCCCCGCCCGGCGAAGACGGACGGTGGACCACGGGCGGCGGCGCCGGCAGCGGTGCCGGCACGGGCGCCGGTGCCGGCGGACGGCGGGCGGCAACGGCGCCGACGGACCGGCTTCGCCTACGTCACCCCGCAGACGCGGATCACCTTCGGGCCCGCCTTCAAGACGCGGAAGCGCAGGTCGTCTTCCGCTTCACCGACGCGACCGGACAGCCGGGGACGCAGCTTCTTCTGCAAGGTCGACCGCCGGCGCTGGAAGGCGTGCGGCTCGCCGATGACAGCTGCGAAGCGGCTGAGCCGCGGCCGCCACGTCTTCCAGGTCAAGGCGGTCAACGCGGTCGGCGTCTGGGAGGCCGAGCCGGCCAAGCGCACCTTCAAGGTGGTGCGAGTGATGGCGGCGCCTGCGCAGGCGGCTCGCGGACGCCGGCGCGAGGCGGGCTTCACCCTGGTCGAGCTGCTCGTCGCCTCGGCGATGGGCGTCGATCCTGGTCGGCGCGGTCGGCTCGCTGGTGTCAGCGCGGTGAAGACCCAGCCGCAGATCAGCAAGAGGGCGCAGGACATCTCGACCGCGCGCTGGGTGCTGGAGCGGATGACGCGCGAGATCCGCAACGGCGTCGCGGTCGACAAAGCGACCGCCTCCTCGGTCTCCTTCCAGACCTACGTCCGCCACAGCACCTGCGGCGGCAGCGCGCCGCTGGCGAGCACGCTCGCCGGCGATCAAATGCGAGGTCACCTACACCTGCACGACGACCGCCTGCACGCGGATCGAGGCCGCCCCGGGCGTCTACACGGGCACGCGCGAGGACGATCTTCAGCGGCATCGACAGCAGCCAGCGTCTTCAGCTACGTCGCCCAAGCGCCGACCGCGAAGCCGACCTACATCGGCAGTCACCCTGCACATGCCCAAACCCGAGCGGCGCCGGCGGCGCTGACCGTCTCCGACGGCGCCAGCCTGCGCAACGCGACCCTCGACCAACTGATGAGCGACGCGGCTGCGACGAGAGAGAGGCGGGCTTCACGATCATCGAGGTGCTGGTCGCGGTCGCTGATCCTGGTGATCGGGGCGCTGGCGACCTTCGGCGTGCTCAGCGCGGCGACCAGCAACACCGCAGCGGGCGAAGGCGACGCCAGGTCGCGCTCGACCTCGCCCAGCAGGAACTGGAGGCGCTGCACAGCCTCACCAACGAAGAACTGGCGGTGACGACGACGCCGCCGCACTCGAGCGACGCGCTCGATCCCGACTACCGGGTCACCGCAGCGGCACCTTCGCCGCTCAGCCGCGAGCCGCTCGGCGCCTACCGCAAGCTGGTCGTCAACGGCGGCGCAATCGAAGGCGATCGGACGAAATCGTCGAAGGCGGCGTCGTCAGCCCGGTCCGAACCCTTCGAAAGCGGCGACGTCAGCGGCACGATCTACCGCTACGTCGTCTGGCGCAACGACGACAGCCTGCCGGCGCGACCTGCCCCGGCCTCGCAGGACTACAAGCAGATCGTCGTCGCGGTCAAGCTCGACACGCCCGGCAACCAGGCGGGCGAGCGCGGCTACGTCGAAGTCCAGTCGGACTTCGTCGACCCCGACCGACAGCGCCGAAAACGACCCGGCGCCGGACGCCGAAGGCAACGTCGTCACCGCGCAGCAGTTCTTCCTCTCCGACACGCCCTGCGCGGCGAGCGGCGACAACCGAACGCGCAGGAAATCACCGGCGACCACCTGCTCCACAACACGCTCGGCACCTGCGCCAGCGGGCTGCAGACCGGCGACCACGCCGGGCGCGCCGGACGCGCTGCTGCTCGGCGGCCCGCCCGACCCGGCGCCCGAAGACCCGAACGCAGCCCGGCGCTCTACGACTACTCCGACGACACCTACCTCGAGCCGACGCCGACACCGACAAGGGCGTGCAGATCCGCCGCGACGACACCAGCGGCTGCCACTACGACCCGACCGGAGCCGACCAACCCCGAGTCCCAGGTCCACCGCTGGGTCACCGACCCGATGGCAAGCGACTTCAAAATGACCGGAAAGGTGACGCTCGAGTTCTACACGCGGACGCTCAACGACGCCCTCTACACCGGCGACGCTCTGCGTCTACCTCTTCAAACGCAACGAAGCCGGCTCGCCGCCGGTAGCGACCGACACGCTGCTGACCGAACAAAGCGGCGGCACCGCCTACTGGACCTACACGCCGGAGGGAAACGGCTACTGGCCGCGAAACTTCGTGGACCAAGGTGCGGCTGACGATGGACCTTCAACGGAGCCCCGTACACGATCCCGACCGGCGACCGGCTCGGCGTCGCGCTCAGCGTCGACCGCGAGCAACACGCCCGCCGACGCGATCCCGATCATGTACGACCACCCGAACTACCCGACCCGGATCGAGGTCGACACCAGCACGCCGATCGAAGGCGGCTAGCGCGTGGCCGCCGCCGCGGCGCTCGCCTTCCTCGGGGGGCTCATCGTCGGCAGCTTCGTGACCGTCGTCGCGCACCGGGTGCCGCGCGGCGAATCGATCGTCGGGCCGCGCTCGCGCTGCCCCGCCTGCGGCGCCCAGATCGCCGCCTACGACAACGTGCCGGTCGTCTCCTGGGCTGCTGCTGCGCGGCCGGGCGCGCTGCTGCGGGGCGCCGATCTCGCCCCGCTACCCGCTGACCGAGCTCGGCGCTCGGCGCTGCTCTACGCGGCGACCGTCCTGGTCCTCTGGGACGACGCCGGCCGAGATCGCGCTCGGCCTCGTCTTCGTCACGATGCTGGTGGCGGTCACGCTGACCGACCTCGAGCGGCGGATCATCCCCAACAAGATCCTGATCGTCGCCGCGGTGCTCGGCGTCGCGATCGCCGCGGTCGCCGACCCCGGCAGCCTGCCGGAGCGGGCGATCGCCGCGGCCGCCGCGGGCGGCCTGCTCTTCCTCGCCGCGCTCGCCTACCCGCGCGGGATGGGCCTCGGCGACGTCAAGCTGGCGGCGACGATGGGCCTCTTCCTCGGCCGCAACGTCGCCCCGGCGATCCTCGTCGCCCTGCTCGCCGGCTCGCTCGTCGGCCTGGCGATGATCGCCCGCGACGGGGCGGCGGCGCGCAAGCAGGCGATCCCCTTCGGCCCCTTCCTCGCCCTCGGCGGCGTCGTCGGCCTGCTCGCCGGCGACCAGCTGGTCGACTGGTACCTGGGCACCTTCTCAGCTCAGGAGCTCCGTCCAGGTTCTCCTAGAAATGAGTAGTTGCAGGGCGAAAGGTCTGCGGCCTTTCTGTCGATTGAGAGAGGGCGGGTGCGCCTCGACGCCCGACTCCTGCCTGCAATGCAACTGACCAGGAAGAAGAAGACGGCGGCAGTCGTCGGCCTCGACATCGAGGCCGGCAGCATCGCCGCGACCGAGGTCACGGCAGAACGGCTCGGCGCCGGTCGGCGCCGCGGCGATCGAGCCGCTCGCGCCCGGCGCCTTCCACGAGGGCGAGGTGGTCGACGCCGACGGCCTCGCCGAGGCGCTGAAGGACGCTCTTCTCCGAGCACAAGCTCTCCAAGCAGGTGCGGCTCGGGGTCGGCAACCAGCGCGTCGTCGTCCGCACCCTGCGCCTGCCGGCGATCGAGGACCCGAAGGAGATGGAGGCGGCGGTCCGCTTCCAGGCCCAGGAGCAGATCCCGATGCCGCTCGACCAGGCGGTGCTCGAGCACCAGGTGGTCGGCGGCGTGCCCGCCGAGGAGGGCGCGACGCCGCAGGTCGACGTGGTCGTCGTCGCCGCCCGCCGCGACATGGTCGCGCTCCTTCCTCGAGCCGATCCGCCGCGCCGGCCTGCGAGCCGGTCGGGGTCGACCTCTCGGCCTTCGGCGATGATCCGCGCCCTCGCCGGCGTCGGCGCCGGCGGCCGGCGGCGCCGAGCCCGGCGACGCGAGCGCCGCGCCGGCGAGGCCGTCCTCTACTGCAACGTCGGCGACGTCACCAACCTCGCCGTGGCGCGCGGCCGCTCCTGCCTCTTCACCCGCGTCTCCAGCGTCGGCCTGGAGGCGATCGCCGGCGCGGCTCGCCGGCGAGCCGGGCCTCAGCGCCGAGCACGCCGACGCAGTGGCTCGCCCACGTCGGCCTCGAGCGGCCCGTGGAGGAGATCGAGGGCGACCCCGAGACTCGTCGCCGAGGCGCGGCGGGCGCTCGAGGAGGGCGTCGCCGGCCTGCGTCGACGAGCTGCGCCTCTCGCTCGACTACTACGGTGCCCAGGAGAGCGCCGTGCCGGTCGAGCGGATCGTCCTCTGCGGCCCGGGCAGCGCGATCCCCGGCCTGGCCGCGCGGATGGAAGCCGGGCTCGGCCTGCCGATCGCGGCCTCGCGCCCGCCGGCGCTCGCCGGCTTCGACGACGAGCGCCGCGGCGCGCCTCACCCTTCCCTACGGCCTCGCCCTGGAGCACTGAGCGATGCGCCCCGTCAACCTGATCCCGCTCGAGGACCGCCGTGGCGAGCACGCGCCGCTGCGCACCGGCCCGCTCGCCTACATCGTCGATCGGCGCGCTGGTCGCTGGTCGCTGGTCGGCGTCGACCGCGCTGGTCCTCACCGGCAACCAGATCTCCGAACGCAAGAGCGAAGTCGCGCAGGCTGAAGCGCGAAGACGCGGCCGCCGACGGCGCGCGCCGAGCGCCTCGCCGCCTACACCCAGTTCCGCGCGCTGCAGCGAACAGCGGGTGGCGACGGTCGCCAGCCTCGCCGACAGCCGCTTCGACTGGGAGCGGGTGATGCGCGAACTGTCGCTGATCCTGCCCAGCGACGTCTGGCTGATCAGCCTCGACGCGACCGCCGTCGCCCGGAGCGAGCGGTCAGGCGGCGGTCGAGCGGCGGCGCCGGCCTGCGCGGCTCGATCGCCGGGCCCGGCGCTGGCGATCAGCGGCTGCGCCGCCGGCCAGGAGGCCGTCGCCGGCTTCGTCACCGCGCTCAAGGACATCGACGGCGTGACCCGGGTCGGCGTCGAGTCCTCCGAACTGGCCGGACGCGGAAGAGGGCGCCGGCAGCGCCGGCGAATCGGCTCCGGAGGCGGCGGCGCGACGACTGCCGCACCCGCAGCTTCATCGCCAAGTTCAAGCTCGTCGTCGCCTTCGACGCGGCGCCGGTCCCGGTCACCGGCAGCGAAGAAGCGGCGCCGGTCGACGCGCGACCGAAAAATCCGAGGCCGCCGCCGAACGAAGTCTCCGGCGAAAGCTCCGAAGAAGGCTCGGAAGGCGGCTGAGATGAGCTCGACGAACAGAGCTGATCGTCGCGATGCTCGTCGTCGCCGTGCTCGCGGTCGCCTTCTGGATGCTCGCGCTGAGCCCGAAGCGCGAGGAAGCGAGCGAAGCTCGGCACCCAGGTCGAGCCAGGCTCGAAGCATCGCTGGCCCAGCACCAGCGCCGAAGTCGACGCAGGCCGAAGCAGGCGCGCAAGCGAGTTCCCGGTCGACTACCAGCAGCTCGTCGTGCTCGGCAAGGCCGTTCCCGGCGACGACGACACCGCCTCGCTGCTGGTGCAGCTCAACCGGATCGCCGAGCAGCCAGCGAGTGCGGTTCCAGAACTTCAGCCTGAGCGCCGGCAGCGGCGAAGCGCCGCCGCCGAAGCCGCGCCGCCCGGCCGAAGCGACGCCGGCGGCACGCCGGTCTCGGCCGACCGAGGTGGCCGCCTCGCTGCTGCCGCTGGGCGCCGCGATCGGCCCGGCCGGCCTCGCCGTGATGCCCTACACGCTCACCTTCAACGGCGACTTCTTCCAGATCGCCGACTTCATCAAGGGCCTCGACTCGCTGGTCAAGACCGAGAACGCAAAGGTCGACGTCGACGGCCGCCTGATCACGATCGACGGCTTCTCGCTGGCCGCCGACCCGGACGAGCGGCTTCCCGGCGCTGGAAGCGACCTTCACGGTCACCACCTACCTGACGCCGCCCGAGCCAGGGCGTCACCGCGGGCGCGACGCCGACAGCCCCGGCGCCGGCGACGGCCACGCCGGCCGCGACCACGACCGGAGGTGCGCCGTGAAGCGGCTGAAGGGACCGGAGCTGAAGATGCCGGAGCTGAAGGTGCCGCCCTTCCTCGCCGACCTCTACTACGACCTGCGCGACCGGCGCCTGCTGCCGCTGGTCGGCGCTCGTCGTCGTCGCGATCGTCGCCGTCGCCGTTCCTGCTCGGCGGCGGCTCGGACGAGAGCGCCGCGCCGGCGCCGGCCGCCGGTCGCGGCCATCCGGCGCCGCAGGCTGGCGCGGATGCCGCCCAGCCTCGACCGTCGTCGAGGCGAAGCCGGGCCTGCGCGACTACCGCAAGCGGCTGCGCGGCCGCAGCCCGACCGACCCGTTCGAACAGCGCTACACCGCGCCCGCAGCCTGGAGGGCGCGGAGCTGGGCGGCGAACCGAACCGACGACGAGCTCGACCAGCTCGACGACGTCGACCAGCACGACTCGACGACCACCGACGACGACGAATCCTCGACGACGAGCGACGACCACGGCCACCACCGAGACGACGGCGCGAATCGGCAGGGCGGCGGCGCCGGCCCGGACGCGCAGCTGACCCTCTTCGCCTTCGCGATCGACGTGCAAGATCACCCGCACCGAAGGCGAGGCGGACGGCTCGAAGCCGAAGAGCGAGCCGAGCATCGCGGCACGGGTGCATGCCGCCGACGCCGCTGCCGGGCGAGAAGGCGCCGGTCGTCACCTACATGGGCGTCGGCCCGAGCGACCAAGAAGCCGCTGCTGCATGGTCTCCAACGACGTCACCGTCGATCTTCGGCGAAGCGCAAGTGCCTCTCCGGCGACGGACACCTGCCAGCTGCTCGAAGTCGAACCCGGCTTCCCCGAGACCTTCGTCTACGGCGCCAACGACGTCCGCTACAAGATCAACGTGCTCAAGATCGAAGCCGGTCGCCGGTCGGGCACTCACTGAGCCGCCAGCACTAGCCCAAAACTTCAGTAAGTGAAGCGAGATCGCTACACTCGCTGAAGCGAGGCAATCGACACAACCGCCTCGCCATTGCCGATGAGTGCCGCATCAGCAACTCCCGATGTCCCGTCTGCCGCACGGCCGAAGTCGTCTGCGGCAAGTGGACCCTCCTCGTCATCCGCGACCTGGCCGAGGGCTCGAGCCGCTTCTGCGAGCTGGAGCGCTCGCTGGAGGGGATCAGCCCGCGCACCCTCTCGCTGCGCCTGCGGGCGCTGGAAGAGGAGGGCATCGTCGAGCGCCACACCTTCCCCGAGGTGCCGCCCCGGGTCGAGTACGCGCTGACCGAGAAGGGCGAGGCGCTGGTGCCGCTGGTCGAGGACATGCGCCGCTACGGCACGCGCTGGCTCTCCGAAGACGCCGAGCGCCGTCCCCGGCCGCGCGTCTAGGCCCAACGTGGCCTGACCGGCAGTCGCTGCGTCTGCAAGGCGTCGTGCAGGCGCAGGAGCGCCTGGCGTGGGGCGGAAGCGAGGGGCGTGCGTGATCGCCTGCTCAACGAGGCGCTGACCCGGCTTGCCGCCGAGGCGGCGATCCGGCTCAGCGCGCTCGTCGCCGGCGGCGACCAGATCCCCTTCGACGTCGACGCCGAGAGCGGCGACGACTCCGCCTTCTACAGCTACCGGCCGCTGACCTCGCGCTACGTGCGCGAGCGCGAGGGCGAGCTGCGCGGCGCTGGACGCCTTCGGCCCGGCCCGCGACGCGGTCGCCGCCGCCGGCATCGCCGCCGCCTACCTGGAGGCCCGCGGCGAGCCGGTCCCGGGCGACCCCGGCGAGCGCGCCGCGCAGATGCTGACCGTCTTCCTCGCCTCGCTCTGGGACGGCTGCACCGAACTTCTCGCTCGACCACGAGCGGCTCGAGCAACGCCCTCGCCGTGCTCGAGGCCGAGACCCGCGGCGCCGACGAGGCCGACGTGCTGATCGCGCCGCTGGTCGGGCTGCGGATGCCGCTGCCGCGCCTGCAGCTTCCCCACGGCGTGCAGATCGTCCGCGCCGACGCGATCGAGGCGCCGATCGAGGCGATGCGCAGCGAGGGCATGGGCCGCGCCGCCTGGGAGCCGCAGTTCCTGGCCGTCGCCGAGCAGGGCGAGGGCGCCGAGAGCGCCGAGGCGCGCGCTGCAGCCAGCTGCGCGAGCTGATCAGCGTCATGCACCTCTTCAAGGCCGGCAGCGTCGGGCTCGGCCCCTACGCCTTCGCCCCGACCGGCGAGGGCCGCTGGGCCCGCATCGCCACCGGCGCCCCCGCGCACGCGCCCCGGCGGCTACGAGCTGAACGAGGAGGAGGCGGTCGCAGCTGGCCGAGTTCGCCGCCGCGCTCGAGGCTCGTCCCGACCCCGACGGCGCCCTCGCCTGGGCGGTCGGCCGCTTCGAGATGGGCTGCGGGCGCGGACTCCGCGCTGGAGGGCCTCAGCGACCACCTGCTGGCGCTGCGCGCGGTGCTCGACGGCCACGGCCCGGTCGGCGCCTCGCTGCCGATGCGCGCCTCGGCGCTGATCGCCGACGAGGACGTTCGACCGGATCGAGGCGCGCGAGCGGATCGAGCAGGCGCTGGAGCTGGAGCGCTCGCTGATGAACGGCACCCAGTCGCTGCCCGGCCTCGCGCTGGCCGAGCTGGATCGAGGAGGGCGTGCGCCGGATCCTGCGCGACGCCGCCCTCGGCGAGCTCGGCGCCGACCTCGGCACCGCCGCCGACGAGACCCTGATCGCGACCGGCCTCGAGGCCGGCGACGGGGCGATCGTGGGCACGACTTCAGAGTGGGAGACACCCGACACGGGAGAGGTGGAGGAGACAGTGACGTCACGATCACGCAGCCGCACCACGAGCCGACGAGGACGAGCACGACGAGCAGGACGACCCGCATCCTCGAGCCGATCCCGGACGAGGACGAGATCCGCATCACCGCGACCCCCTGGCTCGACGAGGTCGAGGCGCCCGAGAGCACGCTCGACTTCCCGGCGATCGAGGGAGACGTCGCAGCACCGCGAGCGGATCGACACCCCGCGCGTCCGCCACCTCTTCCCGGTCCCCGAGGACGCCGACTGGGAGGTCCGCGAGCTCAAGTACGACCACTACGGCGCGACGCCGGCTAGCCCGCCGACGGGCTGAAACGCCAGGCCGCAGGCCCGTCGGCGGTTAGGCGCGGCCGGCGGCGATTGCCTCTCGCTCCTCGTTGCTGGCGAACAGGTAGCGGTTGATCTCGGCCAGGCCGGCGAGGTCGTGGACGTCCTCGTCCAGGTAGGGGACGCGGATCACGCCGCTGGTGCGCAGCTCCCTCGCCAGGCGCTCGATGTTGCGCGGCGTCGCGCTCGGCCAGCGCCTGGTAGTCGGCGAAGTTCTCGGCCACCCGCTGCGCCAGGTCCTCGTCGCCCAGCTTCTCGGCCAGGGCCGCCGTCGCAGGTCGCCGCCGTCGCCGCGCAGGCGCTCGGCCGGGTAGTGGACCTTGTTGACGATCACGCCGCCGAAGGGCAGCTTCGCCTCGACCAGCTTGCGGTGGAAGTAGACGGCCTCGTCGACCGGCTCGCCCTGCGGGCCGCAGACGACGAGGAAGCAGGTGCGGCGGTCGGCGAGCAGGCTGTTGACCCGCTTGGCGCGGGCCTGGAAGCCGTCGACCATGCCGCTGAAGGCGTTGAAGAACTCGGCCAGGTCGGCGAGCAGGTCGAAGCCGACGATCCGCTTGAAGACGCGAGAGCGCGACCGAGGCGCCGCGGCCGGCGACCTTGGCGGCGAGCCCGGTCGGGCGCATGAAGACGCGCAGCGAGCGGCCTTCGATGAACTGGGTGAGGCGTCGCGGCGCGTCGAGGAAGTCGAGCGCGTTGCGGGTCGGCGGCGTGTCGAGGACGAGCAGGTCGAAGCGGCCCTCGGTGTGCAGCTCGAAGAGCTTCTCCATCGCCATGTACTCCTGCGAGCCGGCGAGGGCGCTGGAGATCTGCTGGTAGATGCGGTTGCCGAGGACGCGGTCGCGCGACTCCTCGTCGGGCGCCTGGCGGGCGACCAGCTCGTCGAAGGTCGCCTTGGCGTCGAGCATCATCGCCCACAGCTCGCCCTCGATCTCGACCCCCTGGGCGCGCGAACAGCGTCGGGTCGACCTGCCTGGCCTCGTTGCCGAGCTCCTTCAGGCCGAGCGAGTCGGCGAGCCGCTTCGCCGGGTCGATCGTCAGCACGCAGACCTTCAGCCCGCGCGCCGCCATCCCGGTCGCGATCGCCGCCGAGGTCGTCGTCTTGCCGACGCCCGCCCGAGCCGGCGCAGATGCAGATGTCCTTGCCCTCGAGGATCTCGCCGACGTTGGCCATCAGCCGAGCCTCTTCGCCAGCCGCCGCGCCGCCTCGACGCCGAGCTCGGGCTCGAAGAGGAAGGGCAGCGTCTTGACCGGCGCCTCGACCCGGCGGCGCAGGCGGGCGAGCTGGGCGCGCTGCGAGCGGGCGCGGTTGTGCTCGGAGAGGGCCGCCCGCGCCGCGGCCCGCACGGCGCCGTTCTCGCCGTCGGCCAGGCTCGCCGAGCCGCTCGGCCTCCTCGTTGGAGAAGCGCTCCGGGTAGAGGCCGTTCATGTAGATGCGGTCGACGGCGACGCCGACCTCGGTCGCGCAGGTCGTGCTCGAGCGCCGCCGACTCGTTGACCGGCATCTCCTCGGGCAGGGCGACGATCGCCACGCCCGGTGTGCTCCTGGTCGGTGATCAGGCGGTCGAGCTGCTGGGCCTGGGAGTGGATCGGGCCGACGCGGGCGATCGCGGCGAAGGTGCGCGGCGTCTGCAGGAAGCCGATCCCGTGCCCGGTGGCGGGTGCGTCGACGATCACCAGGTCGTACTTGCGCCCCTTCTTCACCTTGCGGTCGGGCTGGGCCAGCTCCCAGATCTTGCCGATCGTGACCAGCTCCTTGAGGCCGGGCGTGGCGGCGGCGAGGTAGTTGAAGATGCGGCTGCGGAAGAGCATGTCGCGCATCGCCCGGACCTTGAGCTGGAGCAGCACGTACTCGCGCATCGACTCGTCGGGGTCGATCGAGATCGACCAGAGGTTCTCCGCCATCTCGACCTCGTGGAAGCCGACCTCGGTGTGGTCGAAGATGCGCGAGGCGTTCTCCTGCGCGGAGACCTCGCAGACGATCGTCCGCTTGCCTTCGGCGGCGGCGCGCAGGCCGAGCGCGACCGCGACCGTGGTCTTGCCGACGCCGCCCTTGCCGGTGACGAAGACCAGTCGCTTGTCGAGAAGATCGGTTACCGGGTGATTCCTAGCAATTTCTCGGGCGCGGCAGGAAAAGCGGGTGGTCATGCGAATACCCGCGCAATGGGATTCCTGAGCCGCAAGAGCAAGTTCGTGTCAACCCCCGTCGACGACGAGCCGCATCCGATCGTCGAGGAGCTGGAGCGGATGGAGGAGGCGGTGCCGGAGCGTCGGGCCTGACGGCCGGCGGGTCCTGTCGCCGCAGGGGACCCACCGCCCCCTGCGGTCGCTAAAGCGTCCTCGGGGGCGGTCCCCCCTACAGCGCCACCCGCGGGAGAGGCGTCTGAGGTGGAGGCGCCTGCGGCCTCGGTGGCAGCTGAAGCTGAGACGGCTGACGCTGGAGCCCGAGAGGTTTATGCCGCGGGATCTGCTGGCGCCGTCGCCGGCATGAGGTCGCCGTGGAGAGAGGCTGAGCCCGAGGTGCCGGTCAAGCATGCCGAGGTGATCGCCTTTGCCAACCAGAAGGGTGGGGTGGCCAAGACGACCACTACCTTGAACCTTGGCCGTGGCCTTTGCCGAGTCCGGGTACCGGGTGCTCTGCGTCGACCTGGATCCGCAGGGGAACCTGACGATGAGCCAGGGGATCGACCCGGACAAGGTCGAGAAGAGCCTCTACGACGTGCTCGTCCACGACATGCCGATCTCGGAGATCATCCAGCACCGCGAGATCGACATCGCCGTCGCCTCGATCGACCTGGCCGGGGCCGAGATCGCGATGAGCACCAAGATCGGCCGCGAGCGCTCGCTGGAGAAGGCGCTGAAAGAGGTCTCCGGCGACTACGACTTCGTCTGCATCGACACGCCGCCCAGCCTCGGGCTGCTGACGATCAACGCGCTGACCGCGGCGAACAAGGTGATCGTCCCCGTCCAGTGCGAGTATCTCTCGATGCGCGGGCTGGTCCAGCTCCAGAACACGCTGAAGATGATCCAGGAGAACCTCAACCCGGACGTCAAGATCGAGGGCATCCTGCCGACGATGCTCGACACGCGCACCGTCCACGCCAAGGAGGCGGTGGAGATCCTCGAGGAGAACTTCGGCGAGCTCGTCTTCAAGTCCCGAATTCGCAAGGCGATCAAATTCGCCGAGGCCCCGGTGAAGGGGGCCAGCGTGCTCAAGTACGATTCCGGCAGCAGCGCCGCGAACTACTACCGCGAGCTGGCGAAGGAGGTTCTGGCACATGAGTCGGCGTAAGAAGCGGGCGAGCATGCGCGAGGGGCCTCTCTCCGATCTGTTCCGGTCGACCTCTGACGACGAGACTTCGGAGGGTCGACCGCGGGTCCTGACGCGGCCGGAGGAGCCTGCGGCGGCGCGAGGCGTCCGGTCGCGGCCCCTCCGAGCCGCGCCACCCGCGGATGAGGCGTCGAGCTCTCACGCTCAGAGCTCGAGCGAGGGAGGCTCTGCAGAGACCCCTCCTGAGCGGTTGAAGCGGGTGTTCTCCGAGGAGCCGCGTCAGCGGCGGGAGATCGAGCCGGTTGTGGAAGCTCCGCGGTATGGGCGGGAGGAGCCCGAGTATGAGCCGCCTGGGAGTGGCGAGCCGCACCAGCCGGTGATTCGCGTCGTCGGGCGTTGGCGGCGGCGGCGTCAACGCGGTCAACCGCATGGTCGAGGCCCGGATTCCCGGGGTCGAGTTCATGGCGGTCAACACCGATCTTCAGTCGCTGCAGCTCTGCGTCGCCGACGTCACCGTCCACATCGGCGAAGAGCAGACGCGCGGCCTCGGCGCCGGCGCCGACCCCGAGCTGGGCCACCGCTCCGCCTTCGAGGAGCAGGACAAAATCAAGCGCCTGCTGAAGGGCTCCGACATGGTCTTCGTCGCCGCCGGCGCCGGCGGCGGCACCGGCACCGGCGCCGCCCCGGTGATCGCCCGCCTCGCCCGCGAGGTCGGCGCGCTCACGGTCGGC
Organism: uncultured Solirubrobacterales bacterium; assembly: GCA_963812905.1. GTDB lineage: Bacteria > Actinomycetota > Thermoleophilia > Solirubrobacterales > 70-9 > VRUE01. The sequence goes on along the minus strand of CAWEWY010000003.1, from coordinate 839,701 downwards.
ATCGTCACCAAGCCGTTCAGCTTCGAGGGCAGCCGCCGCGGCAACCAGGCCAGCAAGGGCATCGAGGAACTGGCCGCCGAGGTCGACACCCTGATCGTCGTCCCCAACGACCGCCTGCTCGAGGTGCTCGACCAGCAGACCTCGATGGTCGAGGCCTTCCAGGTCGCCGACGACGTGCTGCGCCAGGGCGTGCAGGGCATCTCCGACCTGGTCACGCTGCCGGCCGTGATCAACCTCGACTTCGCCGACGTGCGCACGATCATGTCCGAGGCCGGCCGGGCGCTGCTCGGCATCGGCATGGGCCACGGCAACGACCGGGCGGTGCTGGCGGCCGAAAAAGCGATCTCCTCGCCCCTGCTCGAGACCTCGATGGAGGGCGCGCGGTCGATCCTGCTCTCGATCACCGGCGGCGCCGACCTCTCCCTGGTCGAGGTCAGCGAGGCGGCGAAGCTGGTCGGCGAGGCCGCCCACCCCGACGCCAACATCATCTTCGGCGCCAACGTCGACGAGGAGCTGAGCGACCAGGTCTGGGTGACCGTCGTCGCGACCCGCTTCGACGGCCGCGCCGCGCCGCCGCGCCGCGTCGCCGAGCCGACGATCCGGCGCACCAAAGACGCGCCGCGCTCGCGCCGCTCCGAGCGCTCGGGCGAGCTCGGCATCGACGTCCCAGAGTTCCTGCCCGGCTAGCCCGTTCTCGGCCGATGAGCGGGGTCGTCGCCGCGGGCCACCCAGTCACCGCCGAGGCGGGGGCAGAGGTGCTGCGCGAGGGCGGCAACGCGGTCGACGCCGCGGTCTGCGCCGTGCTCGCCTCCTTCGCCGTCGAGAGCCCGCTGACCGGCTTCGGCGCCGGCGGCTTCATGATGGTCCACCGCGGCGGGGAGACGGTCCTGCTCGACTTCTTCGTCGCCGCCCCGGGCAGCGACGGGATCGAGCGCGGGGCCGAGCTGGTCCCGGTCCCGGTCCACTTCGACGCCGAGACCGTGCAGACGTTCTACGTCGGCCCCGCCTCCTGCGGCGTGCCCGGGACCGCGGCCGGCCTGGAGGAGGCGCTGCGCCGCTTCGGCTCGGTGCCGCTCGCCGAGCTGGTCAAGCCCGGCGGTGCGGCTCGCCCGCGAGGGCGCGCCGGTCAACGCCGAGCAGGCCTACATCCTCGACATCCTCGAGCCGATCCACGCGCGGCTGGAGGGCACCCGCGAGCTCTACGCGCCGGCGGGGCGGACCCTGCGCGAGGGCGAGCTCTTCCGCTTCCCGGAGCTGGCCGAGGCGCTCGAACGCTTCGGCGCCGAAGGGGCGGAGCCGTTCTGCCGCGGCGAGGTCGCGGCGGCGCTGAGCGAGTACGTGGTCGAGCACGGCGGCACGCTCGGCGCCGGCGACCTCGCCGCCTACGAGGCGATCGAGCGCCAGCCGATCCGCGCCGCCTTCCGCGGCGCCGAGGTGCTGACCAACCCGCCGCCGTCCTCGGGCGGCATCCTGATCGCCTACTGCCTCGGCCTGCTCGAGCGGCTGGGGGAGCGCAGCGGCCCCGAGCAGCTCGTCGCCGCGATGGGCGCCGCCAACGACGCCCGCGGCGAGGCCTTCGCCGAGGCGCTCTACGGCGAGGGGCTGGAGGCGAGCCTGCTCGACCCGGCGGCGCTCGACCTCGCCGCCGGCGACCTGCTCGGCTCGACCACGCACATCTCCGTGCTCGACCGCGACGGGATGTGCGCCAGCGTCACCTGCTCCAACGGCTCGGGCTCCGGCGTGCTCGTCCCCGGCACCGGGGTGATCCTCAACAACATGCTCGGCGAGGAGGACCTCAACCCGCTCGGCTTCCACGCGATCGCGCCGGGCCGGCGCGTGCCCTCGATGATGGCGCCGACCGTGGTCCTGCGCGACGGCGAGATCGAGCTCGGGCTCGGCAGCGCCGGCTCCAACCGGATCCGCTCGGCGATCCTGCAGACGATCGTGCGCGCGGTCGAGCAGGGGATGGCGGCCGAGGAGGCGGTGCGGGCGCCGCGCCTGCACTTCGAGCAGGGCGTCGTCCAGGCCGAGCCGGGCATCGACGAGGAGGCGCTGGCCCGGATCGAGGCGCGCGGCATCCCGGTCCTGCGCCGTCCCGCGATCAACCTCTTCTTCGGCGGCGTGCAGGCGGTGGCGCGCGAGCGCGGCACCGGCGCGCTCAGCGGCGGCGGCGACCCGCGCCGCGGTGGCGCCGTCACCCTCGCTGACCGCTGGTTGGCGCTTAATCGGCACGTAGCCGCATAAGTCGCCACACACGCAAGAATGGCGCGTGGCAAAGGTCGGCGTCGAATCGACTTCGAGGCGGAGGGGCTGCTCGACGGTGTCGAGGGGGAGGCTCGCGCGGCACGCCTCGACCTGCTCGAACGGCTCGCCGCCGAAGGCGTGCCGCTGGAGGAGCTGCGCGAAGCCGTCGCCGCCGGCCGCCTCACCCTGCTGCCGGTGGAGCGCGGCATCGCCGGCGACGGCCCCCGCTACACGCGCGAGGAGGTCGCCGAGCTCTCCGGCGCCGACCTCGACCTCCTGCAGCGCGCCAGCGCGGCGCTCGGCATTCCCTACCCGGACGCCGGGGAACGGGTCCTGACCGAGGCCGATCTCGAGGCCGCCCGCCGGGTCAAGGCCTTCCTCGACGCCGGCCTGCCCGAGGACGGCATCATCCAGGTGGCGCGGACGATCGGGATGGGGACGGCGCGGATCGCCGACGCCAACCGCGAGCTGATCAGGCGCACGCTGATGCAGCCGGGCGACACCGAGCGCGACCTGGCGCTGCGCTTCGCCGCCGCGGCCGAGCACATGCTGCCGATCTTCGAGCCGACCCTGCTCTACGCCCAGCGCGCCCACCTGCTCGAGCAGATCCGCCGCGACGTGATCGGCGCCGCCGACCTCGCCTCGGGCGAGATGGGCGCCACCACGGAGGTCTCGGTCTGCTTCGCCGACCTGGTCGGCTTCACCAAGCTCGGCGAGGAGATCGCGCCCGAGGAGCTCGGCCTCGTCGCCGGTCGCCTCGAGGAGATGGCGACCGCGGTCGCCGAGCCGCCGGTGCGGCTGGTGAAGACGATCGGCGACGCCGCGATGCTGGTCTCGCCCGACGCCGAGGCGATGACCGACGCGGCGCTGCGCCTGGTCGAGGCCTCCGAGGAGGAGGGCGAGGAGTTCCCGAGCCTGCGCGCCGGCATCGCCCGCGGCCCCGCCCTGGCCCAGGCCGGCGACTACTACGGCCGCTCGGTCAACCTGGCGAGCCGGATCACCGGCATCGCCAAGCCCGGCAGCGTCCTCGTCGACGAGGACGCGAAGGAGCGCCGCCGCCGACGCCTTCGACTACTCCTTCGCCGGCGAGCGCCGCCTCAAGGGCTTCGAATCCCGCACCAAGCTCTACCGCGTGCGCCGCGCCGACCAACCTAGCCAGGGGGGGCGAATTTGGTTCGTTGAAGCCTTATGTCCGTATGGCGCATCAAAGGCTTCAGCCAGAGTCGGCAGAGCTTTGGGCGCTGGTGAGGCGACAACACGGTGTCGTCACACGAGCGCAGTTGCTTGCACATGGCTTGAGTGGGGCATCGATTCAGCGCCGCATAGGGGCTGGACGTCTCCATCCACTCTGGCGTGGGGTGTACGCGGTGGGGAGGCCCGAAGTGAGCTGCCGCGGGCGCTGGATGGCAGCCGTGCTCTGCTGCGGGCCGAGAGCTCTCCTCAGCCATTCGAGTGCGGGAGCCCTATGGGGGATCTTGGCTTGGGACGGGGGCATCGACATCGTGCTTCCGCACGGGGTGTCTCGGCGTCGCCCCGGCATTCGCGTGCATCGTCGCCTGGGTTTTGATGCAGAGCATCGACGTCAGGTTGACGGAATACCGGTCACCGATCCGGTCTCCACGCTGATCGACATCGCTTCCTGCAGATCTCGTGACGTCTTGGGACTAGCGATTCGCGAGGCGGATCGGCTTGACCTGATCGATCCCGATCAGCCTGCGCTGCGGCGCTCGATTCGGCACTTCGGCAGCCCGGGCTCGGCCAGCTCCGCTCGTTGCTCGACTCCGAGACGTTCGCTCTGACCGATTCGGAGCTCGAGCGTCGTTTTCTCAGGCTAGTTCGTTCTGCTGGACTGTCCGCTGCCGAAGACTCAGGCCTGGGTGAACGGCTTCCGCGTCGATTTCTACTGGCCCGAGCTTGGCCTGGTGGTCGAGACCGATGGGTTGCGGTACCACAGAACCGCTGCGTCAGCAGAAGAGGGACCTGGTGCGAGATCAGGCGCACGCGGTCGCCGGCACTGACGACGCTTGCGCTTCACCGCAGCGCAAATCCGCTACGAAGCCAGGCGGACGCGCACAGACGCTGAAGTCCGTCATCGCTCAGCTTGCGGTGTTCGTTGAAGGGTTTTCAGGCGTCATGAGCCCGAAAACCCTTCAACGATCGGCTAGGCCGGCTTGCGGCCGGAGACGAGCAGGTTGTAGAAGAGCTCGGCCGGGAGGTGGGGCTCGAGCAGGCGGCTGTCGACCTTCTGCAGGGCGATGTAGCTGCGGAAGGCGAAGTTGCGCCACTTCCAGGAGACCGATTCGGGCTCGGCGCTCGACTCGACCGTGCGCAGGCCCCAGCCCCAGGCGTTGGCGAGCAGCTCCTCGCCGCCGACGTGGCGGTCCTCGAAGCCGGCGTCGCGCAGCAGGCGGCGCAGGTCGGCGGGGGCGAAGGCGTGGACGTCGACCTCGCCCTCGAGGCTGTGGCCCTCGGACTGCTCGGTCTCGGCGACGGCGCGGGGCTGGGCCCGCACCAGCGCGCCGCCAGGCCGGGGCCGCGAGCAGGCCGGCGCGCTTCGGCAGCGCCGCCAGGCGGTCGCCGTAGCGCGAGGGCTCGCCGGCGAAGGCGATCGCGCCGCCGGGGCGCAGCACGCGGCGGAATTCGGCGAAGGCCTTGTCGAGGTCGGGGATGTGGTGCAGGACGGCGTGGCCGAAGACGAGGTCGAAGCTCTCGTCCTCGAAGGGCAGCTCCTCGGCCTCGGTCTGCGCGGTCTCGACCTCGAGGCCCAGCCCCTCGGCGGTGCTCGCCAGCCGCTTCAGCATCCCGGCGAGATGTCGGTCGCGGTGAGGCTCTCGATCGCCCCGAGCTGCAGCAGGTTGAGCGAGAAGTAGCCGGTGCCGGAGCCGATCTCCAGCCCGTCGCCGAAGCTCTCGCCGTCGCGCCCGCCGAGCGCCTTGACCAGCTTCTGGCGCACCTGCTCCTGGCCGGTGTCGCCGAAGTCGATGCCCCACTTGGCGTCGTACTCGTCGGCCGCCGCGTCGTGGTAGCGGGTGTTGACGTCCTTGATGTGCTCCGGGGTGGCGGTGGGGGAGGCCGGCATCGGGGCGGGAACTCTACGCGGATGGCGCAATGCACGGCGTGCAGCCCCCAATACGGTCTCAGTCCGTGGCGCGCGAATACGTCCAGGACAACCAGCCCGAGGGGGTGCCGCCGCTGCCGCTGACCGGCGAGCGCACGCTGCCCGACGTGCCCGAGGAGAACTACTGGTACCGGCGCCACCTGGTCGTCTACGAGTGGATCGCGGCGCGGGTCGGCGGCAAGCGCGTCGTCGACATGGCCTGCGGCGAGGGCTACGGCTCGAACGTGCTGGCCGGCGCGGCGGCGAGCGTCGTCGGCGTCGACGCCAACCCCGAGGCCCACGAGCACGCCCGCCTGCGCTACGTGCGCCCCAACCTGCGCTTCGAGCGCGACCTGGTCGAGAGCTTCGCCGAGCCCTGCGACGCGGTCGTCTTCCTGCAGACGATCGAGCACGTCCAGGACGCGGGCGCGATCCTCGAGCACTTCAAGTCGATGCTGGCGCCGGGCGGCGTCGCCTACGTCTCCACGCCCAACCTGCTGACCCTGGCGCCGCCGGGCGCGGAGAAGTCCGACAACCCCTGGCACGTGCACGAGTACCGGGCCGAGGAGTTCCGCGAGCTCTGCGAGGCGCACTTCCCCCGGGTCGAGCTGCTCGGCCTCTTCCACGCCCGCAAGCTGCGCGTCCACGAGATCGCGATCAAGCTCGGCTGGGACCGCGTCCACAAGGCGCTGCGCCTGACCAAGCCCTTCTACGACCGCTTCACGCCCGGCGATCGCCGCCTCCGACTTCGAGCTTGAGGCAGGGCGATCTCGACCGGGCGCTGGACTTCCTCGCCGTCTGCCATGCCCCCTGAGGGCGAGCGCCGGCGATCTGGCGATCGTCCTGCACTCCCACATGCCCTACGTCGAGGGCTTCGGGACCTATCCGTTCGGCGAGGAGTGGCTGTTCGACGCGGTGATCCGCTCCTACCTGCCGGTGCTGGAGGTCGCCGAGAAGCTGACGATGACGGTCACGCCGGTGCTGGCCGACCAGCTCGAGGACGCCGGGGTCGGCCGAGCGGCTGCGGCGGTTCCTGGTCGAGTGGCGGATCGGCGCGGCCGAGGCGGATGCGGCCGAGGTGCCGGCGGAGTGCCGCGACGCCTGCGAGGCGGAGCTGGCGCGCTACCGGCACGCGCTGGAGCTGCTCGACGGGCACGGGGGAGACCCGCTGCGGCCGTTTCAGGCGGCGGTCGAGGAGGGGCGGATCGCGCTCGCGGCCTCCGCCGCGACCCACGCGGTGCTGCCGCTGCTGGCGACGCGCGAGGGGCTGCGCCTGCAGCTCGACGCCGGCATCCGCTCGCACCGGCGGCGCTTCGGCTGGGACGGCGGCTTCTGGCTGCCCGAGTGCGCCTACGCGCCGGGGTTGGAGTGGCGGCTGGCCGAGCAGGGGGTGCGCTGGTTCTGCGTCGACCAGAGCGCCCACGCGGCGCCGCTGGACGCGCTGACGCCGGTCGCGACCGAGGCCGGCCCGGTGGCGCTGCCGATCGACTGGGAGGCGATCCAGTGGCTCTGGTCGCTCGACGGCTACCCCTCCGACCCGGCCCATGCCCAGTTCGCCGGCAAATCGCTGCGCGGGGTGCGGATCTGGAAGGTCGGCGGCGGCGGCTACGACCCGGCCGCCGCCGAGGCGGCGGCGCGGCGCCAGGCCGGCGAGTTCCTCGCCGCGGCCGCCGCCCGCCTGCGCGACTTCTGCGCCGCGCCGCGGCCGCCGCGGCCTGCTCGTCTTCGCGATCGACACCGAGCTGCTCGGCCACTGGTGGTCGGAGGGGGCGATCTGGCTGCGCGAGGTGCTCGCCGGCGCCGCCGGCGCCGGGGTGCGCCTGCTCACCGTCCCCGAGGCGCTCGCCGAGCACGAGCCGGTCGAGCGGCCGCTGGCGGCCTCGACCTGGGGCGAGGACAAGGACCTGCGCACCTGGGACTCGCCGGCCGTCGCCGACCTCGCCTGGGGCGCGCGGCGGCTGGAGCTGCGCCTGCTGCGGGCGCTCTCCGCCGGCCTGCGCGGCGACGCCGCGATGCGGGCCGCGCGCGAGCTGCTCGCGGCGCAGGCGAGCGACTGGGCCTTCCTCGACAAGCGCGGCCAGGCGGGCGACTACGCCTTCCAGCGGGCGATTTCCCACTCCGAAGCCGCCCTGGAGGCCATAGACTCCCCGGCCATCGCCGACCCGCGCATGCGCGCACTCGCCCCGGACCTGAGCCTCTCGCCGCTCCTCCAGCCGTGACCCGCGTCCTCATCCTCTCCTGGGAGTACCCGCCGCTGATCGAGGGCGGCCTGGCCCGCCACGTCCGCAAGCTCTCCGAGGCGCTGGTCGAGCGCGACGTCGAGGTCCACGTGCTGACCCGCGGCGGGGAGGAGTCGCCGGCCGAGGAGCGCCGCGGCGGCGTCGTCATCCACCGCATCCGCGAGCCGAAGCGCCCGACCGACCTGGGCGAGTTCGTCGCCTGGGTCGAGCGGATGAACTCCGACATGCTCGCCGCCGGGGTCGAGCTCGGCGACCGCTACAGCTTCGACCTCGTCCACGGCCACGACTGGCTCGTCGCCAACGCCTGCGACCACCTCGCCAAGCGCTTCGACGCGCCGCTGGTGACGACGATCCACGCCACCGAGCACGGCCGCCACCAGGGCTGGGTCGACAAGCACCCGCAGACCTACATCCACGGGGTCGAGCGCTGGATCACCAACCGCTCCGAGCGGGTGATCGCCTGCTCCCACTACATGCGCGAGCAGATCGCCGACATCTTCGGCGTCGAGGAGGAGCGGGTCACGGTGATCCCCAACGGGATCGACCCCGACGACCTGCAGCCGCAGGACCCCGCCGAGCTGACCCGCCTGCGCTCCGAGTTCGCCGCGCCCGAGGAGAAGCTGGTCCTGCTGATCGGCCGCCTCGTCTACGAGAAGGGCTTCCAGCTGGCGCTGGAGGCGATGCCGCGGCTGATCGAGGAGGTGCCCGGCACCCGCTTCCTGATCGCCGGCTCCGGCACCCACGAGGCCGAGCTGCACAAGCAGGCCGAGGAGCTGGGGCTGATGGAGCACGGCACCTTCCTCGGCTGGATCGGCGACGACGTGCTGCACTCGCTCTACCGGATCGCCGACCTGACCGTGGTGCCCTCGATCTACGAGCCCTTCGGCCTGGTCGCGCTCGAGGCGATGGCCTCCGGCTGCCCCTGCATCGTCGCCGACACCGGCGGCCTGCGCGAGGTCGTCCCCCACGAGGAGGCCGGCCTGCGCTTCCGCGCCCACGACCCCGAAGCGCTCGCCGAGGTCGCGATCCGCGTCCTCTCCGACGACGAGCTCGGCCGCAGCCTCGTCGCCGAAGCCTACGAGCACCTGCGCCGCTTCGACTGGGGCGACGTCGCCGAGCAGACGGCCGCCGTCTACGCCGACCTGGTCGGCGAGACCAGCGCCGCCTGAGCTCGAGTTCGCCTCGGCCTGCAGTCCTCGGCGCGACGAACTTGCCGACCCGGGTGCCGCCCGGGTCCCAGTCCATGCCCTCGAGCAGGTCGCCCGGAGGGATCGCCGAGTGAGCCGGCCAGCTTGATCAGGGTGTCGACGCGGGCGACGCGTTCGCCGCGCTCCAGCTGGCCGATCTGCGGTGCGGTGCAGCGAGGCGCGTACAGCAAGCTCTTCCTGGGACAGGTCGGCGCGCCTGCGGCAGCGCGCCAGGTTGCTGCCCGAAGCTGACGGCGATGTCCATCGCCGGCATTCTTTTGCTTGCCAGCGCAGGTCGAGCAACCAGCACGGAATGTGCGTTCGGCCACAGCGGGCTACCGTGCGCTGAATCTATGTTCTGTCTGACAGACAACAGACATCTTTCCATGTTAGACTCGATCTGCAGGCAAAAGATTTCGCTGTTGACCCTATGGCGGGCTAGAATGACCATGTGCGAGAGATCGAGGTGCGGCGAATTGAAGGCGCAGCTGGACAGCGTGCTTCGCGATGTCGAAGACGGCGAGCGGGTGCGGGTCACCTCGGGTGGCCGCCACGTCGCCGATATCGTGCCGGCGATTGCCCGGGCGAAGCGAGGCGATGAAGAAGCTCATCGCCGAAGGCAGGGTCACGCCCGCGTCCCGACCGAAGCCGAAGAGACCGCCTCCGCGACCCCGGAAAACCGGGCGCTCGGCATCCGCGATCATTCTCGCGGAACGCGAAGAAGAGCGTTGATCCTCTATCTGGACACCAGCGCGCTGGTCAAGCGCTACGTAGAGGAGAAAGGCAGCGAAGCGGTCCTCGATGCGATGACCCCGGAGTCCACGTGGTCGATGTGTCGGATCGGCTACGTCGAGACGGTGCGCGCCGTCGGACTCGGAGGAGCGCCCGACGATGTCGCAAGGGTGAAGCGCGAGTGGGGCCTCTTCGACGTCGTCGAGATCAGTCAGCGGCTTGCTGAACTGGCGGCACGAGTCGCATTGTCAACTGGATTGCGTGCGCTCGACGCTCTGCATCTGGCCTCGGCGCTGTCCCTCGACGCCGAGGACGTCATCTTCGCCACCTGGGACGCGCGCCTGCATCGCGCGGCCAGGGAGCACGGACTTCGCACGCTGCCCGCGGCGCTCGCCTGACCTGCGCCGAGGCCTCGGCGTTTACGCATCCGGCGGCCGCAGCGTCGTCCAGGCCTCCGGGTCCGGCTCGACCGGCTCGGGCCAGCGCAGCTCCTGCGGCGCCTCGCGCATGCGGATGATCCGGGCCGGGATGCCGGCGACGACCGCGTTGGCCGGGACGTCCTTGGTGACCACCGAGTTGGTGCCGACGATCGAGTTGTCGCCGACGCTGACGCCGCGCAGGATGCAGGCGCCGTAGCCGATCCAGACGTTGGAGCCGACCTCGACGTCGCGCTTGTAGATGCCCTGCTGGCGGATCGGGCGCTCGACCTCGACCACGCCGTGGTCGAAGTCGATGAACATCGCCCGGTCGGCGATCACGCACTGCTCGCCGATCCGCACCCGCTGGTAGGCGGAGATCGTGCACTCCTGGCCCATCACCGTCTTCGCGCCGATCTCGACCCGGCCCTCGTGGCAGCGGATCTTGGTCCTGTCGCCGATCCAGACGAAGCGGCCGAACTCGATCCTGCCCTTGCGGCCGATCTCCAGTTCGAGCCCGCGGCCGAGGAAGAGCAGGCCGTCGGTGTGCCAGCGGCGCCCGGCGCGCGTCAGGAAGCGGCGCCAGAGGTAGCGCCAGAGGAGCTGCCCGTAGCGGTGGTTGAGCATCCCGTTGCGGGAGATGAAGCGGATCGAGGCGGATCACGGCGGCGGGGACTCTAGACTGGCGCAGCGATGGCCGACGCCGCCAAGACCGCCTCGCTCTCCGAGCGGCTCGTCGCCGGGGACAAGCGCGCCCTGGCGCGGGCGATCACGCTGATCGAGTCCGACGACCCGGCCGGCTGGGAGCTGGTGCGCGAGGTCTACCCGCGCACCGGCAAGGCGCGGATCGTCGGCTTCACCGGGCCGCCCGGGGTCGGCAAGAGCACCCTGATCGGGGCGCTGACCGCGGAGCTGCGCAAGGCCGAGCGCCAGGTCGCGGTGCTCTCGATCGACCCCTCCAGCCCCTTCACCCACGGCGCCCTGCTCGGCGACCGGATCCGCCTCTCCGACCACTTCCTCGACCCCGGCGTCTTCATCCGCTCGATGGCCTCGCGCGGCGCCCTCGGCGGCCTCTCCGAGGCGGCCCTGCAGGTGGCGCTGGCGATGGACGCCGCCGGCAAGGACGACGTCCTGATCGAGACGGTCGGCGTCGGCCAGGCCGAGATCGACATCGTCGACCACGCCGACACGATCGTGCTGGCGCTGATGCCCGGCTCGGGCGACTCGATCCAGGCGCTGAAGGCGGGCGTGATGGAGATCCCCGACGTGATCGTCGTCAACAAGGCCGACCACCCGATGACCGACACGATGGTGCGCGAGGTGCGCGGCGTGCTGGCGCTCTCGCACGACCCCGAAGGCTGGAAGGTGCCGATCCTGCGCACCGAGGCGGCGCGCGGGGAGGGGGTCGACGGAGCTGGCCGAGGCGATCGACGAGCACCGCGCCCACATCGAGGCGGCCGGGCACGCTGGAGGAGCGCCGCGCCCGCAACCTGCGCAACGAGGTGCTCGGGATCGCCGCCTCGCGGATGCGGCGGCGGCTGGAGGCGACCGCCGCCGGCGACCCCGAGACCGCAGCGCTGCTGGAGCGGGTCGTGCGGCGCGAGCTCGACCCGGCCAGCGCCGCCTCCGAGCTGCTCGAGAGGCAGGCCGATGGCTGAGGCGCCGCCGCGACGCTGCCTTCCCTGGCCGAGGCGAGCGGCTGGATCGGCTTCGAGGTCGACGACGCCGGCGGCGCGGCGGTCGGGCAGGTCCACGGCTTCTTCGTCGACGCCGGAGAGCGGCGAGCCCGACCTGGCTGATCGCCAGGCAGGGCCGCGTCCGCGGCACGCTGGTCGCGATACCGCTGCGCGACTGCGCGGGCGGCGGCGGCCGCGTCTGGGTCGCCCACGAGCGGCGACGCGATCCGCAGCGCCCCGGTGGTCGACCCGACCCGGCCGCTGCTGCGCGAGCACGAGCTGGCGATCTGCGCCCACTACGGCATCGGCGAGCGGGTCGGCCGGGCGGCCGAGGTCGCTGGCCGCGGCCGGAGGGCTCGATCACCTCGCAGCCCGGCCTGAGCCGGCGCCGCCCCGGCTCCGTATAGAGGAGATGGAAAGGTTCAGGCGATGGCCCTGCTGATTCTCTTCGGCTTCGTCGCGGGCGCGGCGCACCGCGCTCTCGCCCTGCGTGCTGCCGGTGCTGCCGATCGCGCTCTCGGCCGGTGCGACCGGCGGCCGCCGGCGGCCGCTGGGGATCGTCGTCGGCCTCGCCGTCTCCTTCACCTTCGCGACCGTCGCCCTGGTCTACGTGATCTCGGCCCTCGGGCTGCCCGACGACCTGCTGCGCAAGCTCGCGATCGTCGTCCTGCTCGGCTTCGGGATCACGCTGATGGTCCCGCCGCTGGCGGCCCGGGTCGAGGCCTGGCGTGAGCCGCTTCGCCGGCCGCGCCGGTGTCGCCGGAGGCGGCGGCGACGGCTTCTGGTCGGGGACCGCGGTCGGCGCCAGCCTCGGCCTCGTCTACGCGCCCTGCGCCGGGCCGATCCTCGCCGGGGTGATCACCGTCTCCGCCTCGCAGTCGTTCACCGCCGGCCGCCTCGCGGTGGCGCTCAGCTACGGGCTCGGCTCGGCCGCGGTCCTCTACCTCCTGATGCTCGGCGGCCGTCGCGCCGTCGCGCCGCTCGCCCGCCGCGGCACCGGCCTGCAGATGGCGATGGGCGCGGTGATGGTCGTCGTCGCCCTGGCGATGCTCGGCAACTACGACGTCAAGTTCCAGAACAGGATCGCCAGCGACCTGCCCGCCTTCCTGGTCAACCCGACCGAAGGCCTGGAGGACACCGCCGCAGCCCGCGACGGCGCTGGAAGCGGCCCGCGGCGAAGCGGCCCACGGCGTCGGCGCGGTGGCGGCAAGCGCGCCTGCGCCCGCGACCGGCCCCGACGGCGAAGCCGACCTGCCGGTGATCGGCACGGCGCCCGAATTCGTCGACACCCAGGACTGGTTCAACACCCCGGGCGACCGGCCGCTGACCCTGCGCGCGTCTGCGCGGCCGCGTCGTCCTGGTCGACTTCTGGACCTACAGCTGCATCAACTGCCTGCGCACGCTGCCCTACCTGACGGCCTGGGACAGGACGCTACCGCAAGGACGGCCTGACGATCGTCGGCGTCCACTCGCCGGAGTTCCCCTTCGAGAAGGACGCCGGCAACGTCGAGGAAGCGATCGAGCGCAACGGCATCCACTACCCGGTGGCCCAGGACAACGACCTGGCGACCTGGAGCGCCTACGGCAACCAGTACTGGCCGGCCGAGTACTTCGTCGACGCGCGGGGCCGGGTGCGCTACGCCCACTTCGGCGAGGGCGAGTACGGCGAGAAGGAGCAGATGATCCGCGAGCTGCTCGCCGAAGCGGGCCGGCCGGTGGCGGTGAAGAAGTCCGGAGCCCACGGGATCGCGCCCTCGCCGAGCGTGACGACCCCGGAGACCTACCTCGGCGCCGCCCGCGCCGAACGCTTCGCCAACCCGATGCTCTCGCCGGGCGCGCACGACTTCGGCAGCCCGTCCGCGCCGCCGCCGGACGAATTCGCCTACCGCGGCCGCTGGAGGATCACCCTCGAGTCCGCGACCGCCGAGGGCGGCTCGCTCGACCTCGACTTCGGCGCCCGCCGCGTCTACCTCGTGCTGGGCTCGCCGGGCCATACCCGCCGCATGCGGGTGCTGCTCGACGGCCGCCCGATCCCCGACGGCCTCGCCGGCGCCGACGTCCACGGCGGCGTCGGTCGACGATCGCCGCCCAGCGCCTCTACGACCTCGTCGACCTGCCCAGGGTCGAACAGCACGTGCTCACGCTGGAGCCCGAAGCGGGGGTGATGGGCTACGCGTTCACCTTCGGCTAGCCCAGGCCCCGGTCGGACTCAGCAGCCGAGCTGGCGGGCGATGACCATCTGCTGGACCTCGTCGGTGCCCTCGCCGATGGTGAGGATCTTGGCGTCGCGGTAGAAGCGGCAGACCGGGTACTCCTCGATGTAGCCGTAGCCGCCGTGGATCTGCACCGCCTCCTCGGTCGCCCGGACCGCGAGGCGGCCGGTGATCAGCTTCGCCTGGGCGGCGGTGAGGGTGAACGACTTGCCCGCGTCCTTCTCCAGCGCCGCGCGCCAGGTGAGCAGGCGGGCCGCCTCGATCTGGGCCGAGAGGTCGGCGATCTTGGCCTGGATCGACTGGAACTTGGAGATCGCCTGGCCGAAGGCCTGGCGCTCCTTGGCGTAGGCGATCGCCTCGTCGAGGGCGCCCTGGGCGAGGCCGACGCCCATCGCGGCGACGCCGATCCGGCCGCCGTCGAGGATGTGGAGGAAGTTCTTGAAGCCGTCGCCGCGGCGGCCGAGCAGGCTGGCCTCGGGCACGCGGCAGTCCTCGAAGCGAGAGCGGCCGCGTGTCCGAGGCGTTCCAGCCCATCTTGCGGTAGGGCTCGCCGACCTCGTAGCCGGGCGTCCCGGTCGGCACGATCAGGTTGGAGATCTCCTTGCGCCCGTTCGCCTCGCCGGTCACCGCGGTGATCGAGACGCAGCCCGGAGATGTCGGTCCCCGAGTTGGTGATGAACTGCTTGGCGCCGTTGACGACCCATTCGCCGCCGTCGAGCTTCGCCGTGGTCCGCACGTTCCCGGCGTCCGACCCGGCCTCGGGCTCGGTCAGCCCGAACGAGGCGAGCCGTTCCGCCGCTGCACAGCCGCGGCAGCCACTCCGCCTTCTGCTCGTCGCGACCCCCAGAGATAGATCGGCATCGTCCCCAGCGAGGTGTGCGCCGCCATCGTGATGCAGACCGAGGAGTCGATCCGCGCCAGCTCTTCGACCGCCAGCACGTAAGAGAGCGTGTCCGCACCGCCGCCCCCGTACTCCTGCGGAAATGGAATCCCCATAAGCCCAAGCCCCCCAAGCTTCTCGACGATCTCGTAGGGAAAGCTCTTGGTCCGATCCAGCTCCTCCGCCACCGGCTTGACCTCCGCCAGCGCGAACTCCCGCACCGTGTCCCGAAGAAGCCTCTGCTCGTCAGAAAGCTCGAAATTCATGGCGGGAGACTATGGCTTGCGTTACCGGCGACGCCTCGCAGCTCAGCTGGCAGCGAGGCGCTCTGCCGGGGGTGGCATGGATTTGGGGACCGCCCCGAGGACGCGGCGAAGCCGCCCGCAGCGGGCGGTGGAACCCAGCCATGACAGGACCCGCCGGCCCAACCCGTCAGAGCTGCAGGCTCTTGACCTGCAGCAGCTCCTCGATCGCATAGCGCCCGTTCTCGCGCCCGTGCCCCGACTGCTTGTAGCCGCCGAACGGAGCCAGCGGGTTGAACGCCCCGCCGTTGATCTCGATCTGCCCGGTGCGCATGCCGCTTGGCGACGCCGATCGCCCGGTCCTGGTCGGCCGACCAGACGCCGCCGGCGAGGCCGTAGACGGTGTCGTTGGCGATCCGCACCGCGTCGTCCTCGTCGTCGTAGGGCTGGATCGCGAGCACCGGGCCGAAGATCTCCTCCTGGGCGATCGTCATCTCCGGCGTCACCTCGGAGAAGACCGTGGGGCGGACGAAGTAGCCGCGCTCGAGGCCCTCGGGCGCCGCGGCGCCGCCGGTGACGAGCTTCGCCCCTTCGGCCTCGCCCTTCTCGATGTAGCCGCGCACGCGCTCGCGCTGGACCTCGGAGACGAGCGGGCCGAGCCGGGTCGAGTCCTCGAAGGGGTCGCCGGGGGTGAAGGCCTCGCGCCGCCTGCGCCGCGATCTCCTCGGCTTCGGCCAGCTTCTCGCGCGGCACCAGCATCCGGGTCAGGGCGCTGCAGGTCTGGCCGGAGTTGAGGTAGCACTTGCCGACTCCGTCGGGGACCGCCCTGCTCAGGTCGGCGTCGTCGAGGATCACGTTCGGCGACTTGCCGCCGAGCTCCATCGCCACCGGCTTCACCGTCGCCGAGGCGAGCTCGGAGACGCGCCGGCCGGCCCGGGTCGAGCCGGTGAAGGAGACCATGTCGACGCCGGGGTGGCCGGCGATCGCCTCGCCGACGACCGGGCCGGTGCCGGTGACGAGGTTGAAGACGCCGGCCGGGCAGGCCGGCGGCCTCGATCACCTCGGCGAGGATGAAGGCGTTGAGCGGCACGACCTCGCTCGGCTTCAGCACCACGGTGCAGCCGGCGGCGAGGGCGGGGGCGACCTTGGCGGCGATCTGGTTCAGCGGGTAGTTCCAGGGGGTGATCGCGCCGAGCACGCCGGCCGGCTCGCGCAGCACCCGCGAGTTGCCGATCTCCTCCTCCCAGGCGACTTCCTCCATCAGGCCCGGCATCGCCGCGAACTGGGCGATCGGCAGGCCCGGCCTGGATGATCTTGCTCAGCGTCAGCGGCATCCCCAGCTCCTGGGCGATCGTCGCCGCGATCTCCTCGCGAGCGCTCGCCGAGCCCGGCGGCGATCGCGCTCAGGTAGCCGGCGCGCTCCTCGCGCGAGGTCTGCGACCAGGACTCGAAGGCGTCGCGGGCGGCGACGCACGGCGCGGTCGGCGTCGGCGGCGTGCAGGCCGGGATCGTCCCCATCGCCTCCTCGGTCGTCGAGTTGATCACCTCGAGCGTCTCCGAGCCCTGCGGGCTCGACCCACTCGCCGCCGATGAAGATCTTGTCGCGTACCTGAGCCTCCGCCGCTGTCGCCATTCCGCTCCTCCTAGTCGCTCGATGCCGTTCTGGCTGCGCAGCCAAAGCTAGCGCGCCGCGAGCGCCTCGGCCTTGCCGGCGGTGCTCTCCAGGCCGGGGCCGGGGAGGGCGCGGGCGTCGCGGGCGTGCAGGACCTTGCCGCAGCTCTCGCAGATGCCGCGGTCGCTGACCGCGCCGCCGCACTCCTTGTGGACGATCAGCATCGGCGGCCCGTCGGGGCTGGGGGAGTGGCGGTCGCCCCAGGCGAGCAGGGCGACCAGGGCCGGCCAGAGGTCGAGCCCCTTCTCGGTGAGGAAGTACTCGTAGCGCTCGGGGTTGTCGCTGGTAGGCGCGCCGCTCGAGGATGTCCTCCTCGACCAGCCGCTGCAGGCGGGCGGAGAGCACGTTGCGGGCGACGCCGAGCCCCTTCTGCAGCTCGTCGAAGCGCCGCCTGCCGTTCATCACGTCGCGCACGATCAGCAGCGACCAGCGCTCGCCGACCACCTCCAGCGACCTGGCGATCGAGCAGACCTGCCCCGGGTAGTCGTTGCGCAGCACAAAGTGATCTTGGCACACTGAGTTGCGTCAAGCAACTCAGCTCGGTTAGGGTCGACCCAATGCAAGTTGCTTCAAGCAACCCACTCGCTGACTTCGTCGTTTGGGCGCATACGGCTACGAAACACGAAGTCAGCGAGCGGCAGAAATGGAGGCACTGCGATGAGGCTGACCCCGAGACACAGGCACCACCAGCGGCCAAGGCCCCGCGGATCTCGATCAGCCAGGCGGAGATCACCGCCGACCTGCTCTACCCGGCGAGCCCGCGCGCGGCCCGGGAGCGGCGAGGACGCTACGCGCGTCGCGGGGAGCGGCCAGGTGAGCGCGGAGGACGTCGCCGCCGACGGCGGCACGGCCGTCGACGCGGCGCTCGCCTTCGCCGAGTCCAGCCCCGAGACGACCCGCAGCCGCACCCTCGTCTGGCAGGACCCGGTGCCGACCGCGGCGGCCGGGGCGACGATGACCGGCATGGAGTACATGGAGGCGATCGTCGCCGGCAAGCTGCCGCCGCCGCCGATCGCGGTGACGATGCGGATGCGGCCGATCGAGCTGGGCGAGGGCCGCGCCGTCTTCGAGGGCGAGCCCGGCGAGGAGCACTACAACCCGATCGGCGTCGTCCACGGCGGCTACGCGGCGACCCTGCTCGACTCCGCCCTCGGCTGCGCCGTGCACACGACCCTCCCGGCCGGCGTCGGCTACACCTCGCTCGGCCTCGAGGCCAAGTACGTGCGCCCGATCACCCGCGACACCGGCCGCGTCCTCTGCGAGGCCAACGTCCTCTACGGCGGCCGCCGCCAGGCCACCGCCGAGGCCAACCTGACCGCGGCCGACAGCGGCAAGCTGCTCGCCCACGGCGTCGCCACCTGCATGATCCTCGGTGGCTGAGGTCGCGAGCTAGGAGGCCAGGCGAGCGCGCCAGGGCCGTGAGCAGCCGCACGCCGTAGCCGCTGGCGTCGTTGCCGGTGTAGGGGCGGCCGACGTCCCAGGCGGTGCCGGCGATGTCGACGTGGGCCCAGGGGGTCTCGCCGACGAACTCCTCGAGGAAGGAGGCGGCGGAGATCGTGCCGGCCTTGCGCTTGGCCGCGGCGTTGGTGAGGTCGGCGACGGTGCCCTTCATCAGCGCCTTGTACTCGGGGTGGAGGGGCAGGCGCCAGACCAGCTCGCCGGTCTCGCGGCCGACCTGCTCGACCTCGGCGGCGAGCTCGTCGTCGTTGGAGATCACCGCCGCGTAGGTCGAGCCGAGGGCGATCATCACGGCGCCGGTCAGGGTCGCGAGGTCGACGATCCGCTCGGCGCCCAGCTCGACCGCGTAGGCGAGGGCGTCGGCGAGGATCAGGCGGCCCTCGGCGTCGGTGTTGTTGACCTCGACCGTCTTGCCGTTGTACTGGGTGATGATGTCGCCGGGCTTGATCGCCGTGCCCGAGGGCATGTTCTCGGTCGAGGGCACGACGGCGATCAGGTCGATCTCCAGGCCCAGCTCGGCGATCGCCGCCGACGGCCTCGAGCACCGCGGCGGCGCCCGACATGTCCATCTTCATCTCGTGCATGCCGGCGAGCGGCTTGAGCGAGATGCCGCCGGTGTCGAAGGTGACGCCCTTGCCGACCAGGCCGAGGGTCTTGCCGGAGCCGCCGCCGCTGTAGCGCAGGACGATCAGCTTCGGCTCCTCGGCGCTGCCCTGGCTGACGGCGACCAGGCCGCCCATCCCCTTGGCCGCGATCTCCTCGCGGCCGAGCACCTCGACGCTGACCGCGTCGTGGGCGGCGGCGATCTCCGCGCGCGCGCTCGGCCAGGAAGGACGGGGTGGCGACGTTGGAGGGCAGGCTCTGCAGGTCGCGGGCGCGGTTCTGCGCCTCGGCGCAGATCGCGGGCGGCCTCGGCCGCCGCCGGCGACGCTCTCGGGTCGCCAGCAGGGTCAGCGAGTCGAGCGACGGCGGCGGTGGGTCGTCGGGGTCCCCGCTCTTGAAGCGGTCGAAGCGATAGGCGCCGAGGATCGTGCCGGTGACGAGCGCCCTCGGCGAGTTGCCTCGTCGTCGCCGGCTTCCGGGCAGCACCCAGGCGAGCGAGGTCGCCTCCAGCTTGCCGGCCTCTTTGGCGACCAGCGCCGCGGCGACCCGCGCCCGCTCGGCGTCCAGCTCCTCGCGCTTGCCGAGCCCGACGACGAGCACCCGGGCGGGCTGCTCGGGGTGGAGCATCGTCAGCTTCTTGAAGCCGCCCTTGGCGTCGGCGGCGCCCCGGGCGGAGGCGAGCTCGGCCGGCAGCTCCTCGCCCTCGCAGAGGCCGATCGCGACCAGGTCGGCGTCGACCGCGGAGAGCTCGGCTTGGCTGACGGAGACCTTCAAGGGGAAGCGAGTCTATGACCTTGCGCACGGCGGCCGATCGCGAGCCTCCCGCTATCGTCCCGCGGTGGGCCAGGCGGCCCTGTATCGAGCCGAGACCCGGCATAAACACTCAGAAGAAAGGCAGCCATGCCCAGCACAGTCATCCTCGGTACCGCACGCACGCCCTTCGGCAAGATGGGCGGCACCCTCTCCTCGCTCGACGCCACCGACCTCGGCGGCCACGCGATCGCGGCGGCGCTGGAGCGCTCCGGCGTCGACCCCGAGCAGGTCGCAGCAGGTCGTCTTCGGCCAGGTCCTGCAGGCCGGCCAGGGCCAGATCCCCTCGCGCCAGGCCCAGATCAAGGGCGGCATCCCCAAGGAGGTGCCCTCGGAGACGATCAACAAGGTCTGCGCCTCGGGCATGCGCTCGGTCGGCATCGCCGACATGGCGATCCGCGCCGGCGACACCGACGTCGCCGTCACCGGCGGCATGGAGTCGATGAGCCAGGCGCCGCACCTGCTGCCCGGCGCCCGCTTCGGCTACCGGATGGGCCACGTCGAGACGATCGACGCGATGGTCCACGACGGCCTCACCAACCCCTTCACCGAGAAGCAGATGATCAACGAGGCGAGCGAGGTCTCCAACGAGCTGGAGATCACCCGCGCCGACATGGACCGCTTCGCCGAGCGCTCGCACCGGCTCGCCGCCGAGGCGACCGACGCCGGCCGCCTCGCCGACGAGATCGTCGGCGTCACGGTCAAGTCCCGCAAGGGCGAGAACACGATCGAGGCCGACGAGGCGATCCGCGCCGAGACCACGGTCGAGACCCTCGCCGGGCTGCGGGCGATCGGCGGCGAGGACGCCACCCACACCGCCGGCAACGCGCCCGGGGTCAACGACGGCGCCGGCGCGATCGTCGTCGCCTCCGAAGAGTGGGCCGAAAAGGAAGGGCCGCACGGTGCTGGCCCGCGTCCTCGCCTACGGCACCGTCGCCGACGACTTC
Organism: uncultured Solirubrobacterales bacterium; assembly: GCA_963812905.1. GTDB lineage: Bacteria > Actinomycetota > Thermoleophilia > Solirubrobacterales > 70-9 > VRUE01. Next base: position 819,284 of record CAWEWY010000003.1, on the reverse strand, counting down.
CCCTACCTGGCGAAAACTCCGGCCAACGCCGCCAAGCAGGCGCTGGAGAAGATCGGCAAGAGCCCCGAGGACGTCGACCTCTGGGAGATCAACGAGGCCTTCGCCTCGGTCGCGCTCAACTCGATGCGGATGCTCGGCGTCGACGAGGAGAACGTCAACGTCAACGGCGGCGCGATCGCGCTCGGCCACCCGATCGGCGCCTCCGGCTCCCGCATCGTCGGCTCGCTCGTCCACGAGCTGGGCCGGCGCGGCGGCGGCCTCGGCGTCGCCGCGATCTGCTCCGGCGGCGGCCAGGGCGACGCGATCGTGATCGAGGTCGACGGCTCCTAGGGCCGTGGGCCGCGCAGCGGCATTCTTCGATCTGGACAAGACCCTGATGGCGGGGTCGTCGGGGATGCAGTTCGCCCGTGTCGCGACGCGGCACGGGCTCGTCAGCCGGCGCCAGCTGGCCAGCTGGGGGCTCGAGCACCTGCGCTACCGCCTGCGCGGCACCACCGACGAGCGCACCACCGAGGTGCTGCGGGTGGCCCGCGAGCTGATCGCCGGCGTCCCGGCCCGCAGCTTCGAGCGGATGAACCCCGAGGTGATGGCGGCGATCCTGCCGCGCGTCTACCCGCAGATGCTCGACGAGGTCTACGCCCACCAGGACGCCGGCCGGCCCACCTTCATCGTCAGCGCCGCCGGCAGCGGCGTGGTCGAGCCGCTCGCCGCACGTGCTCGGCATGGACGGCGGGGTGGGCACCCGCTACGAAGTCGGCGAGGACGGCGCCCTCACCGGCCGCTTCGACGGCCCCTTCGTCTACGGCGAGGGCAAGGTCGAGGCGATGCAGGCCTTCGCCGCCGAGCACGACATCGACCTCGCCGCCTCCTACGCCTACTCCGACTCGATCTCCGACCTGCCGATGCTGCGCGCGGTCGGCAACCCGGTCGTCGTCAACCCCGACCCGCCGCTGGCTCGAGATCGCCCGCGACGAGGGCTGGCAGACGCTGCGCTTCGAGCGCCTCGGCCGCCGCCTCGTCGCGATCGCGATCACCCTGCTGGCGACCGTCGCCGGCTTCGGCGGCTCCCGCATCGCGGCTCGCCGCAAGCGCCTCCGCCGCGCCGTTTCCCCCCGCGTCGCTAGCCCCTCGTCCGCGGCGCGACTCTTTGTCCGCAATGGCTGGATACGCGTTGCACCCGCCGGTGGCCCCTAGACTCCTGGCATGGCGGCAGAGCCCGGTGCCAAGCCGGAGTACAAGGAGCGCGAGGTGGAGTTCTCGACGATGTCGGGACAGCCGATCGAGCCGCTCTACGGGCCCGAGGACGCCCCGGCCGACCCCGAGGAGACGATCGGCGCTCCCGGCGAGTACCCGTTCACCCGCGGGCCCTACCCGTCGATGTACCGGGGGCGGCTCTGGACGATGCGCCAGTTCGCCGGCTTCGGCACGGTCGAGGAGACCAACGAGCGCTTCCACTACCTGCTCGACCACGGCCAGACCGGGCTCTCGACCGCCTTCGACATGCCGACCCTGATGGGCTACGACTCCGACCACGCCCGCAGCCTCGGCGAGGTCGGCCGCGAGGGCGTCGCCGTCGACAGCCTCGACGACATGGAGCAGCTCTTCGACGGCATCCCGCTCGGCGGCGTCACCACCTCGATGACGATCAACGCGCCGGCGGCGATCCTGCTCGCCTTCTACGTCCTCGTCGGCGAGCAGCAGGGCGTGCCGCCGGAGAAGCTCGGCGGCACGATCCAGACCGACATCCTCAAGGAGTACATCGCCCAGAAGGAGTGGTGCTTCCCGATCGAGCCGGCGATGCGCCTGGTCACCGACATGATCGAGTGGTGCTCGCGAGAACATGCCGCGCTGGCACCCGGTCTCGATCTCCGGCTACCACATCCGCGAGGCCGGCTCGACCGCGCAGCAGGAGCTCGCCTTCACGCTCAAGGACGGCTTCACCTACGTCGAGCGGGCGCTCGAGCGCGGCCTCGACGTCGACGACTTCGCCCCCCGCCTCTCCTTCTTCTTCAACGCCCACATCGACTTCTTCGAGGAGATCGCCAAGTACCGCGCCGCGCGCCGGATCTGGGCGCGCGAGATGAAGGAGACCTACGGCGCCAAGCGCGAGGAGTCGATGCGGCTGCGCTTCCACGCCCAGACCGCCGGCGTCTCGCTGACCGCCCAGCAGCCGCTCAACAACGTCGTCCGCACCTCGCTGGAGGCGCTGGCCGCGGTGCTCGGCGGCACCCAGTCGCTGCACACCAACTCCTTCGACGAGGCGCTGGCGCTGCCGACCGAGGAGGCGGTGCGGGTGGCGCTGCGCACCCAGCAGATCATCGCCTTCGAGTCCGGCGCGCCGAACACGCCCGACCCGCTCGGCGGCTCCTGGTTCGTCGAGAAGCTGACCGACGAGATGGAGGAGGCCGCCTACGGCTACTTCGCCCGCATCGACGAGCTGGGGGGGATGGTCGAGGCGATCCGCCGCAACTTCCCCCAGCGCGAGATCGCCGACGCCGCCTTCACCTACCAGCGCGAGGTCGACGAGCGCAAGCGGATCGTCGTCGGCGTCAACGACTTCGCCCAGGAGGGCGAAGAGCCGACCCCGATCCTGCGCATCGACCCGGCCCTGGAGCGCAAGCAGGTCGACCGCCTCGCGGCGACCCGCGCCAAGCGCGACGGCGCCGCGGTCGAGAGCGCGCCTCGCCGAGCTGAAGCGCGCCGCCGCCACCGAGGAGAACCTGATGCCGCCGATCATCGCCGCCGCCCGCGCCCGCGCCACCGAGGGCGAGATGATCGCGGCGATGCAGGAGGTCTTCGGGACCTACACCGAGTCCCCGGTCTTCTAACCCTCCCACCCCTTCCCGCGACTGGTCACTTCGCCCACGGATGCGGTGGTAAAGGGTTCAGTCGAACCTCTCCGCGTCCGCTTGGGCGCGCGCCACGGCGCTGCGGAGGATCTTTTGCACGTGCGCAGGGTCGTACTTGATCTGCCAGTGGGAGAAGCGCAGTGGCCACATTCCAGCCGCTAGGTGTGCCTGATCGCGTTCCAAGCCGCGCCTTTGCTGGGACGCGGTGCGGTGGTATCGCAATCCGTCCGCCTCCACCACGATTCCAAGCTCGGGCCAGAAGAAGTCGACTTCGTAGCCATTCACCCACGTTTTCGTCTCCGGCATTGGGAGCTTGATGGCGCGTGCTAGTGACCTCATCAGCTGCTCCAGCTCGGAGTCGCTGAGCCGGAATGCAAGAGGATCGAGGAGCTTTCGCAGCGGCGCCACACCGGGTTGATTGCGGTAGTCGTTGAGCGACGCATGCAGAGCGTTGGCTCTGATCCGGTCGAGCTTGTCGGCCTCGTTGACGACGCGCTCGAGCTGCATCGGCCTCAGTCGTGTCGCCTGGTCGATCAGCGTGCGAGTGGGTGAGGTGAGGGGAATACCTTCGTGGACGGTAGCGTCGCGGAGGATCGCCTCAGTGCGCCGGTGGACCCGGATCCCGGGCAGGCGGCTGCGACGCCAGGCCGGTACCGAGACATCGATCAGATCTCCCCGCTCCGTCCCGAATCCCCACAAGGCTGCCGCGCTGCCGTGGCTCAACACCGCATCGGGTCCGCAGGCGAGTACCGCTGCCATCCAGCGTCCACGTCTATCCAGCAGCGGTCGGCCGACCGCGTAGACACCGCGCCACACGGGATGGAGCCGTCCGGAGGAGGTCCTTCGCTCAATCCGTCGCGGTCCGAGTCCGAGTTCCAGTAGCTGTCGTCGCGCGACCACGCCGTGCTGTCGTCTCACCAAGGCCCAGATCGCCGCATCCCGCCCGACCTCGGCCCGCGACTGGTCATTTGACCCACGCATATGGTGGTCAAGGGTTCAGCGGGGTGATTTCTCCCCCGTTCGAGCCGTCGGTCGTCTAACCTCCCCGCCGTCATGGAGGCCGCAACCGCCCGCAAGATCCGCGTCGTCGTCGCCAAGCCCGGCCTGGACGGGCACGACCGCGGCGCCAAGATCATCGCCCGCGCCCTGCGCGACGCGGGGATGGAGGTGATCTACACCGGCCTGCACCAGACGCCGGAGCAGATCGCCGAGACGGTGATCCAGGAGGACGCCGACGCGGTCGGGCTCTCGATCCTCTCCGGCGCCCACATGACGCTGGTGCCGCGGGTGGTCGAGCTGCTCGCCGAGCAGGGCGTCGACGACGTCCTGGTCACGGTCGGGGGGACGATCCCCGCCGAGGACATCCCCGAGCTGAAGAAGCTCGGGGTCGCCGCGGTCTTCACCCCGGGAGCGGGAACCGACGAGATCGTCGAGTTCATCCGCGACGGCGCCACAGAGCGCCACGAAGCGTGATTTAGTGCACGCCGAACCGCGCATCGCCTGATCTGTAGATAGACTGATTGACTGGTCAGTCAACCAGCTTTGAACTAGCCAAGGAGGCTTGAAACTTGAAGATCTGCGTCCTGGTCAAGGAGGTTCCGGACGCCGCCGTTCAGAAGCGCATCGACCCCAACACGATGCGACTGGACCGCAGCGGCGAGAAGAACCTGAACCCCTTCGACACACACGCCATCGAGGCCGCCATGCAGATCAAGGAGGGCGGCGCGATCCCGGTCGAGGAGGTCGTCGCGGTGACGATGGGCCCCGACTCGGCCGTCCGCGCTCTGCACAAGGCGGTAGCGCTCGGAGCCGACCGCTCCGTGCACCTCTCCGACGACGCGCTCGCCGGCTCCGACGTCTGCGCCACCGGCTACTCGCTGGCCAAGGTGCTCGAGGCCGAGAGCCCCGACCTGGTCCTGCTCGGCCAGCAGTCCGATGACGGCGAGTGCTACACGATCGGCGCCGTCGTCGCCGACCACCTGCAGATGCCCTCGCTGACCCAGGTGATCAAGATCGACGTCACCGACGGCAAGCTGCGCTGCGAGCGCCAGGCCGAGTACGGCTACGACACGGTCGAGATCGAGCTGCCCGCCGTGATCAGCGTCGGCGACGCGATCAACGAGCCGCGCTACCCGAGCCTGAAGGCGATCATGGGGGCGAAGAAGAAGCCCCTCGACGCCAAGGCGACCGGCGACGTCGGCATCGAAGCCGGCATGGTCGGCGAGGCCGGCTCGAAGACATCGGTCCTCGCGCTCAACCCGCCGCCCGCCAAGGAGGCCGGCGAGATCATCGAGGACGAGGACACCAACGAGACGGTCGAAAAGATCGTCGCCTGGCTCGACGAGAGGAAGCTGATCTAGATGGCAGGCATCCTGGTTTACGCCCTCCACGACGACGAGGGCAACTTCAACAAGAACTCGCAGGGGGCGATCTCCGAGGCCGCCAAGCTGGCCGAGCCAGATCGGCGGCGAGGCCGCCGCGCTGGTGGTCGGCGACGTCGCCGACGACGCCTGCGCCTCGCTCGGCAACTGGGGCGCGGCCAAGGTCTACCGCGCCAAGGACGTGCCCGAGGGCCTGGCCCAGCCGATCGTCGACGCGATGGCCAAGGTGATCACCGACGAGGGCTTCTGCTACGCCCTCTTCGGCGGTGGCCTGCTCGGCTTCGAGATCGGCGCCGGTCTCACCGCCCGCCTCAACGCCGGCGTGACGATGGAGGTCACCGAGGTCAAGGTCGCCGACGGCAAGCTCGTCGTCGAGCGCCCGATCCTGCAGGACTCCCAGATCGCCGACGTCGGCTACGTCGCCGAGCCGGGGATCATCATCGGCCGCCTCAACGCCTTCGACGCGGTCGAGAGCGGCGGCACCGCCGAGGTCGTCGACGTCGAGGTCGAGCTCTCGCCCTGGTCGACCAAGGCCAAGCTGGTCCAGCGCGGCGAGCAGCGCGGCGCCGACGTCAACATCGAGGACGCCGAGATCCTGGTCGGAGGCGGCCGTGGCCTCGGTGCCGCCGAGGGCTTCAAGCAGTGCGAGGAACTGGCCGAGGCGATGGGCGGGGCGGTTGCCGCGACCCGCGCCGTGGTCGACGCCGGCTGGTACCCCTACGCGGCCCAGATCGGCCAGACCGGCAAGACGGTCGCGCCGAAGCTCTACCTGGCCGCCGGCATCTCCGGCGCGATCCAGCACAAGGTCGGGATGCAGAGCTCGGAGAACATCCTCGCGATCAACAAGGACCAGAACGCGCCGATCTTCGAGTTCTCGGATCTCGGCGTGGTGGGCGACCTGCACAAGATCGTCCCCAAGCTGACCGAGGCGATCAAGGCGAAGAAGGGCTGAGCACCCCGGGGGGCTCCGGCCCCCCGGACGCCGTTCACCTGACGACGATTGGAGTAAGCGATGCCGCCAGTAGCACCGAGTGAGTTCCCGCCGCCGTTCGACCCGGCCGACGTGATCGGCCCGCCGACCGACGCCGAGGACGAGCGCATCGAGGTCGGCATCGCGATCGTCGGCGGCGGGCCCGCCGGGCTCGCCTGCGCCAACAAGGTCATGCAGCTGCTCGAGGACGAGCCGGAGCTGACCGAGAAGCTGGGCGAAGTCCCGGTCGCCGTGATCGAGAAGGGCAAGGTCGCCGGCGCCCACCTGCTCTCGGGGGCGAACATGAAGCCCTCGGCGATGGAAGAGCTCTTCCCCGACCTGCCCAAGGAGGAGTGGCCGGTCTTCCAGGAGGTGACCAAGGACGCGGTCTACCTGCTGACCTCGAAGGCGGCGCTGCCGCTGAAGCCGATGCCGCCGAACTTCCGCAACCACGGCAACTACGTCACCTCGGTCTCCAAGCTGGGCCGCTTCCTGGCCGAGAAAGCGGAGGAGGCGGGCGTCTACATCCTCTCCGAGACCGCCGCGACCAAGCTGCTGGTCGAGGACCGGGTGGTCAAGGGCGATCCGCTCCGGCGACCGCGGCCGCGGCAAGGAGGGCGAGGAGCTCGGCAACTTCGAGCCCGGCTCCGACGTCGTCGCCAAGGCGACCGTGCTCGCCGAGGGCACCGTCGGCCACCTCACCTACGCCGCCTACGACTACTTCGACATGCACGGCGCCGACCCGATGCGCTGGGAGCTCGGGGTGAAGGAGGTCTGGGAGGTGCCGAAGCCGCTCGACCGGGTGATCCACACGATGGGCTGGCCGCTGCGCAAGTCGCCGCGCTTCAACGAGTTCGGCGGCAGCTTCATCTACCCGATGGGCGAGGACAAGCTCTGCATCGGCCTCGTCGCCGGCCTCGACTACACCGACGCGACCTTCAGCGTCCACGACGCCCTGCAGCTGCTCAAGACCCACCCCTTCGTCAAGGATCTGCTCGAGGGCGGCAAACGCGTCGCCTGGGGCGCCAAGACGATTCCCTCCGGCGGCTACTTCGCGATGCCCAAGCGCCTCGCCGTGCCCGGCATGGTCGTCGCCGGCGACGCGGCCAGCATGGTCAACGTGCCGACCCTGAAGGGCGTCCACTACGCGATGCACGCCGGGATGTACGCGGCGGAGACGATCGTCGAGTCGCTCAAGCAGGACTCGGTCAACTTCGAGGCCTACGACGAGAAGGTCCACAAGTCCCTGATCGAGAAGGACCTCTACGAATCGCGCAACATGCGCCAGCCCTTCTCCAAAGGCTTCTTCCTCGGTGGCGCCTTCGCCTCGGCGATGACGATCACCAAAGGCAACTTCCCCGGCGGCCACTGGAAGCAGGAGCACGACTCCGAGGTCGAGATGGACCTGGGCAAGGCGGGCGACATGTACGTCAAGCCCGACAACGAGCTCACCTTCGCCAAGCTCGACTCGGTCTTCCTCTCCGGCAACGCGACCCGCGACGACGCCCCCAACCACGTCCGCATCCAGGCCAAGGTGCCGCGCGAGATCGCCCAGACCTGGGTCTCGATGTGCCCGGCCCAGGTCTACGAGATCCCCGAGGAGCAGCTCGGAGAACGGCGCCGCCACGGTCGACGTCCACGTCACCGCCTCCAACTGCGTCCAGTGCGGCGCGATCACCGCCAAGGGCGGGCGCCTGACGCTGCCCGAGGGCGGCGACGGGCCGCTGTACCAGGAGACCTGAGCGGGAGCGGGTTCTCTCTCACCCGCCCCGGCGCTCCGACGGTCTTCATCCGCCTGGGCCGGCGAACCCGTAGCCAGGCCCGCTTCCAGGCCCGAGTGGCCCGGCGCCTGGGCTCTGCCATGGATACGACTGCCGGCCCGGTGGCAGGTATCGGCCTGGCGGAAAGCCCCGGAGGCCTCTGCCCCGCGGGCACTGGGCCGGATTCAGCCAGCCGGTCAGGGCGAAGACGGCCGCCGGATATGCGCGCAGGATGGGCTCGCTTGCGTAGCTCGAGTCGGTCCAGGCGATCTGTGGCGGGAGGAACGGCGCGCCGGGGTCTTCGGGGGTGATGACGATCGCGTCGAAACGGCCGGCGTCGATGCGCTCGCGCCAGCGCCGGCAGCTCCGGATCGGGGTGAGGCCGCCGTGCGGTTGGGGTTCGCCGATGTAGCGGACCTGGTTGGAGAGGTCGTCGCCGTAGAGGACGTACTGGCCGTATGCGGCAGGCATGCCGACGATGCCGATGCGGAGCTCGCGCTGTTCGCGGGCCCAAGCCTGGATCAGCTTCCACTGGGCGGCGGCGCGGAAGCCGGGGTTGTCGAGTGCCGGGGCCACATCCGGCCGGTAGCGCTCGTCGAAGTAATGACGCTGCCCCGGGTAGCCCGCGAGCACGGCTGCCGCAACCAGCGTGACGGCGATTGCCGGCCTGCGGAGCCCGGTGGGCGGGCGGCGAAGGAGCCAGAGGGGGACGAGGACGGCTGCGGTGCCGATCGCCACCGCCGCGGCAGGCTGGGGTTGGATCCATTCGGCCGAGGCAACCGCCGCGACGAGCGCCAGCAGCGCATAGGCCGGGACGAGGACGCGTCGCGCCGTCCAGCGCGTCTCGCAAAGTGGCAGCAGGATCAGGCCGACCGCCAGCCCCGGGGCGGCATAGCGCAGGTTGGAGGCGAACCCGTACGGCCCGCCCTCGGGGCCCGAGGCGGATACCGGGTTGAAGGCGTGGGCGACCAGGGTCGCGGCGCCGGCAAGGGCGAGGATCCGGATCAGGCCCCCGTGCCTGGGCCTCATGCCGAGCACCAGTCCCGCGATGGACGCGAAGAGAACTGCGAACCAGAGCGGCCCGAGGGTTTCCGCGAATCCCGGGAAGAAGAACTCCGTCCATGCGTGGCGGTTGGCCAGGTACTCGGCGATCGAGTGCGCCGGACGCGGGTAGAGGCTTTCCTGGCCAGGCCCAGGAAGCGGCCCGAGCTGGACCCAGGGCAGCGGGTTGCCGGCGTGGGCGAGGTTGCGCAGGTACCAGAAGCCACCGGTTGCGAACAGGCCGCCGATCCAGGTTGCCGCTCTTCGGCCCAGCCCTGGGCGCCCCCCGGCGAGCAGGACTCCCGCTGTGATCACGCCGACCGGGACCAGCATCGTCACCTTTGTGCCGACCGCCAGCCCCGCCGCCAGCGCGGCCACGGCGAGCGACCCCGTCCCGACCGGCAGCCCCGCGGACTGAGCCCCTCCTCCGGCCGAGGCGCGAAGGCCGGCAGACCCGTTGACGAGGATCGCGATCGTCGCGAGCAGGCAGGCCAGGGCGGCGATGTCGCCGGGGGCGTTGCCGGCCTGCACCAGCATCATGTCGGAGTCGACGACGATGACGGCGCCGAGCAGCGTCGCGGCAGCGAGGCCGAACGGGCGCCCGATGCACCAGGCGGCCAGCAGCGCGACAGCCATCCAGCCGAAGTTGAGGAGGGGTGAGATCAGGTCGTTGCCGAGCAGGGCCATGCCGATCGCGTGCAGCAGCTCGGCGTTCAGCGGGTAGTACCAAACCGTCAGCTTCAGCGGATCGGTGAGGAGCAGGCCGTCGATCGATCCTGTTTGGGCGAACCAGGCGGCGAAGGGAAGGTGGTACCAGGTGCTGTCCTGGCGGTAGATGCCGACGTCGAGGCTGTGCAGGACCGGCCCGGCCCAGTGAATCGCGGTCAGCAGGGCCGCGGCCACCGCAAGGCCGAAGCCGAGCCGGCCGGCGGGAAGCACTCGGGTTTCCCGCCCGTCCAGCGACTCGGGCCTCCAGAACCGAAGCCCGGCAGCGGTGAGCGTCGCGGCAGCCAGGAGGGCCGGCGCGTTGAGCAGCCCGACGAGCCCAAGGGCCTCGCAGGTGGCGACCGCGACGGAGAGGGCGAGGACGATCTTTCCCAGCACGGCCGGGGCACCTTCCCATCCGCTCAGAAGGCGGTGCGCGAGCGCTTGGGCACTGATCCAGAACCCGGCGACGACGATGCCGAAAAGAAGGAGATTGGTCAGATAGTCAACGGCATTCATCGGGGGCAACTGCTATAAGGATCGGCTTCAGTCCAGAAAAGTCCGGCAACGTTACTCAAAAGCAAGGCAGCCGGGCGCCTGCACGAAAGGGTGAAAATGAGGGGAGTGTCTCGTCTGAGCATTCGGCGCGTTCTGGGAATTGGAGGCGCGGTGGTGCTCGCGGCAGCGGTTGGCTTCGGACTGCTCGCGGTTTCGATGAGCCAGCCTGGCGACGCGGCTTTTCCCGGCGCCAACGGCAGGATCGCCTACTCCTATGGCGATGGCTACACAGGTTCGATCTGGTCGGCCAACGCCGACGGTGGGTTGCCCACCAAGCTGACGAACGGCAGCAGGGACTCCGGGCCCTCCTACTCGGCCGGGGGCGACAGGATCGCCTTCGAACGGGAAAACGGCGTCGCCGTGATGAATGCCGACGGCTCCGGGTTGACGGAACTGTTGCCTGGCAGCCCCTTCTCCACCTCGTTCGAGTCGGACTGGGAAGAGAACTACGAAAACCCTGAAGAACCATCCGAAATAATCCCGTTCGTCAAGATCTCCACCTGGACGGGGAAATGGCACACCTTCAACGGTCCCTCGTTCTCTCCAGACGGGTCTCAGTTGGCGGTCGGCGAGAGCAAGGGCGAATATTTCTCCAGGGTGACCTGCGAAGTCGAAGAAGCAGAAGACTCGAAATGCGTCAGCGGCTACGAAGGGGGCTTCTTCCACTACGAAGAAGGATGCACTGGCTGCAGTGCGCACATCATCACGGTCAACTCGACTACGGGTGTGCAGACCAGCGAAATCACACCGGGCTCCAGCGTCCACGAAGATTACGAACCGGCGTATTCCGCGACGGGCAAGATCGCCTTCAGCCGCCAATCGGAACCTTCGGGCTCCGCGATATTCGTCGTCAACTCACCCGGTGCCGCGCCCAGCCAGGTGACCAACGGCCCCGGCGACTACTCCCCCGATTTCTCGCCGGACGGCTCGCGGATCACGTTCACTCACGGGAGCCATGACGTAGGTGCGGTCGGCGTGGGTGGGGGCCCGATCACGATCCTCTCCGTGCCAACCCCGCCGGGGGCGGAATACAGCTATGTCGAATCGCCGGCGTACTCGCCCGATGGATCGAAGATCGCCTTCGAACGCACGGCGCTCCCCCCGGTCGGGGGGGCCGAACACGGCATCGCCACGATGGGGGTCGACGGCTCCGGGCTGACCCAGATCCTGGCCGGGGCACGCGCTCCCAGCTGGCAGCCGATCCCGCTTCCTCCAGTATCCACTCCGGCCAAAGCCAAAGGAGGGAAAGGCAAGGCCAGGCTCGACAAAAAAGGCAAGGCGACCGTCGGCGCGATCGTCTGCGGCAGTTCGCCGTGCGCTCTCAAGGTTCTCTCGGCGAAGCTGAAAGCCGGCAAGAAGACCTGCCCCGTCAAAACCAGGCTGGCGAAGAAGCTCGCCCCGGGAAAGAGCGCCAAGGTCGGCATCAAGGTCGCCGGCAAATGCCTTGCGGCGTTGAAGAAAGCGGGCAGGGGATCGCTCGTGGTCAAGGTCCGGGTCACCGACGCAAGCGGCAAAGAGGTCTTGACCCTGAAATCGACCCTGGTCTCGGGCAAGGCCAAGAAAGGCAGGAAATAGATGCGGGGAGCGCTATGAAGTTCGCGATCGTCGTCGCGCTTGCGGGCTTGTCGGCCCTCGCAGCGCTCGCGACCTCGATGAGCGAATCCGGCGACGCCGCGTTCCCGGGCGTCAACGGCAAGATCGCCTATTCCTCCGGCGACTCCTACTCCTATTCGAGCGCTGCGATTTGGTCCGCGAACGCCGACGGGGGCTCGCCGGCGCTGCTGGCGGCCGGCCCCGGCGCCTCGACCCCGTCCTATTCCCCCGACGGCAGCCAGATCGCCTTTGACAGGGAAAGCGGCATCGCTGTGATGACCGGGACCGGCTTGGGGCTCAAGCAGCTTCTGGTTGGAAGCGACTCGCAGTCCTTCCAGACCGAATGGAAAAAAGGCTACGTCGACCCTCATTCGGGCAAAACCATCCCGATCGTCAGGATTCAAACCTCCGTTGACGAATGGCAGACCTTCGACCACCCCTCGTTTTCTCCCAACGGCTCGCAGCTCGCCGTCGCCGAGGCCAGCGGAAAACGCACCAACAAAAGCATTTGCGCCGTCGAAGCCCTGAATGAACAGACATGCCTCGGCTTCGGCAATCCAAACTCCTACTTCAACTACGAATACAGCTGCGTTGTGTGTGGGTCGCACCTGATCTCGATCGACTCTCAGACCGGTGCTCAAATCGAAGCACTGACATCATTGGTGGGCGAACGAAGGGACGCCAAGCCGACCTATTCCGCCAATGGCAAGATTGCATTCTCGCGAGAAGGCGACAAAGGCGGGTCGTCGATCTTCGTCATCGATGCGCCGGGAGCCGCGCCGCGGCGGGTGACGACGGGCCAATCCGATCGCGCCCCCGATTTTTCACCTGACAGCTCGAAGATCGTCTTCAGCCACGGGTATGCCGACATCGGGCAGGTGGGAGTTGGGGGAGGGGCCGTGCAGCTTCTCCCTGTGCCAGCCCCGCCGGAAGGCGCCGGCGGGTACGTGAACTCCCCGGCCTTCTCTCCGGACGGCTCGCGGATTGTCCTCCGGCGGGCGGTCTACGGCCCTCTGGGGAAAGACGAAACCGGTCTGTTCACCATGGCCCTCGACGGTTCCGGGTTCACGCGGATCGCCGCCGACGGGTACGCGCCCAGCTGGCAGCCGCTGTCTCCCCCGCCACCATCGGCAGCACGCGCCAAATGGAGGGCCAGAAAAGGCAAGATCAGGCTCAACAGGAAAGGCAGGGCAAAGCTCGGGACGATCACCTGCGGGGGCACTCCCTGTGCGTTCAAGGTTCTCTCGGCGAAGTTGAAAGCCAACGGGACGCCGTGTCGCCAGGTGAGGACGAGGCTTGCGAAGAGCCTGGCCCCGGGGAAACGCGTCAGGCTCGGGATCAAGGTCTACGGCAAATGCCTTGCCGCCCTGGAAGCGGCGGGCAAGGGCCGGCTGGTCACCAGGGTCCGAGTCACGGACGCGCTCGGCAAGAAGGTGATGACGCTGAAATCGACCCTGGTCCCCCCCAAAGAGAAGAAAGGCAAGAAGGGCCGGCAGTAGACACCCTTTCCGTGCCTTCCAGCGGCTAACCTCGCGCGGTGCTGGTGCTCGGCATAGCCGCGGCGGTTGGGGCCTCGCTGCTCTACAACACCTCGATCGCGTTTCAGGCGCTGGAGGCTCGGCAGGTTCCGCACGATCATTCGCTGCGGCCGTCATTGCTCGGCAGGCTGGTGCGGAACCGGCGCTGGCTCGGGGCGACGGCGCTGGGGCTGGTGGGATGGCCGCTGGAGATCGCGGCGCTGCTGCTGGCACCGCTGACGGTGGTGCAGCCCTGCCTGGCCAGCGGGCTGATCCTGCTGCTCTGGCTGGGCGCGACGAGGCTGGGGGAGCCGCCGGGACCGCGGGAGTGGGTCGCGGTGACTGCGATCGTGGTCGGAGTTGCCGGGATCGCTTGGGCGGCGCCGGAGCGGACCACGGACCATGCGAGTACGGGTGCGATAGCCATCGCGCTCGTCTTCGTCGCGGTTCCGCTCGCGGCGCCGTACGCGTTGCGCAAGCGCTTCCGACATTCACCACACCAGGGTGGGGTCAATGTCGGATGGGCGGGTGGGGTCGGAACTTTGATGGTGGTCAGCGCCGGCTGCGGCTACGCCTGGACGGCGATCGCGAGCAAGCTGCTGACCGACGAACTGGCGTCCGGTGCCCTGCTGGTCGCCCTGGCCTGGCTGGCGACGGCCGCGGCGTCGGAGGGATTGGCGCTGCTCAGCGAGATGAGCGCCCTCCAGCGCCGCCCCGCGACGCACGTGGCACCGGTGATGTTCGCCATCCAGGTGCTGCTGCCGGTCCTGCTCGCCCCGTTGATCTTCGGCGAGTCGTGGTCCTCGACTCCCCTCGGCGGCGCGGCGCTCGTGGTGTTCATAGCGATCGTGGTTGCCGGCACGAGCCTTCTCGCCGGATCCAAGGCGGTGGGCGCGCTGATCGAAACCGCCCGGGAGCGCACCTGATCCGGTCTGCCCCCGCTGGTAGCCTTGCGGCGCCTTTCGCACACCGACTCGTCCGCGAGGGCAATTCCCCAGCCACGTCGCCTTCTAGGAGCTACCCGTAAGTTCCCCAGAGACAACCCTCCCCGACGCGACCAAGTTCGCGATCGGGTTCGACCACCGCGATCGTGCCCGGCTCTTCGAGCTCTGGACCGAGGTCCTCGATTCCGAGCAGTGGTCGGAGGGCCGGATGCTCGACGCCTTCGAGCAGCGCTGGGCGGGTTGGAACGGGCTGCCCAGCCTCGGCCTCTCGAGCTGGGCCGGCGGCGCCCTGGCGGCCCTGGAGTTCGCCGGCGTGCGGGGGGCGACGGTGCTCTGCCCGTCCAACACCTTCATGGCGACGCCCCTGGCCGCGGTCAATGCCGGTGCCGGGGTCGAGTTCGTCGACTGCGGCCGCGGCGACCTCTGCATGTCCTTCGAGGACTTCGAGGCGAAGGCCGAGCGGCACAAGCCGAAGGCCGCGATCCTCGTCCACATCGGCGGCCACATCGCCTTCGACGCCGAGCGGATCGCCGCCTACTGCCGTGAGAACGGGATCTTCCTGCTCGAGGACTGCGCCCACGCCCACGGCGCCGAGTGGAGCGGCCGCAGGCCGGGAGGCTTCGGCGACGCCGGCGTCTACTCGCTCTACGCGACCAAGACCGTCTCCACCGGCGAGGGCGGCGTGCTCGTCTCCGCCAACGCCGACCTGATCGAGTACGCCCGCAAGTTCCGCAACTACGGCAAGTTCGAGTACGAGGTCGACGGGCTCAACTTCCGGATGAGCGAGTTCACCGCCGCGCTCGGCCTCGTCCAGGCCGAGCGGATGGAGGAGATCGTCGCCTGGAAGAACGAGTACGCCCGCGAGCACCTCGACGCGCTGCACCCGGCTCGGCTGGAGCTGCCCGAGGGGATGACCTCGGGCCTCTACAAGTACGTCGTCTTCGACCCGATCGAGAAGTCCACCGGTCGCGTCTACGAGGAGCCCTGCCACCGCATCATGGGCCGCTCCGACGCACTGCCCAACACCGAGTGGGTGGCCGAGAACCACTGGTGCGTGCCGCTCTACTACCGGCCGCGGAGCCGCGAGGCCGCGCTGAATCCCAAGGAGGGTGCATGAGGGTCCTGGTAACCGGCGGCGGCGGCTTCATCGGCTCCCACGTGGTCGACCGCTTGATCGCCCGCGGCGACACGCCGCGGATCTTCGATCTCAGCGCCTCTCCCTACCACTCGCCGCTCGAGGTCGAGACCTTCACCGGCAGCATCACCGATCCGGCCAACCTCGACCTGGCGATGCGCGACTGCGACGCGGTCATCCACCTCGCCGCGGTCGCAGATGTCGGCCACGTTCTGGCCGATCCGGTCCTGGCCGAGGAGGTCAACACGCGTGGCACCCTCAACGTGCTTGAGGCTGCCTGCCGGGCAAAAGTTGGACGTGTCGTCTACGGCTCGACCACCTGGGTCTACAGCGACTGCGCCGAGCAGGCGGTTGACGAGGAGACGCCGATCCCGGCGCCGCGCCACCTCTACACCGCGACCAAGTTGGCCGGCGAGACCTACTGTGCCGGCTACGCCGAGCTCTACGACCTTGAGAGCACGGTTCTGCGCTTCGGCATCCCCTACGGGCCACGCGCCCGCGCCGCCGGGGTCGTCGCCAAGTTCACCGACCTCGCCTTCGAAGGCAAGGCGCTGACGATCGCCGGCGACGGCAGCACAACCCGCAGCTTCATCTACGTCGAGGATCTCGCCGAGGGGATCGTCGCGGCCCTCGCCCCCGAGGCCGCGGGCCGCACCTACAACCTCTCTGGCGACGAGGTGGTGACGATCCTCGAAATCGCCGAGCGCGTGCAGGAAAACACCGACGACTGCGAGATCGTCCACACGCCGCCGCGCCCTGGCGACTTCCCCGGCAAGACGATCTCCAACGAGCGGGCGCTCGCCGAGCTCGGCTGGAAGGCGGAAACCAGCTTCAAGGAAGGAGTCCGCAAGTACGTCGAATGGGTGCGCGGGAGCACCCGGCCGCCCGACCCGGTACCCGGCAAGAAGCCCTCATTGAACGGCAACGACCATGCTGCCGGCGCGCTCTTGGCGGGCGCGGCCTCGGCCGAGGACCGCCCGCCCCGCGTCCTTGTCCTCACCGCCGACATCGGCGAGGGGCACGACCTGCCGGCGCGGATCATCAAAGCCGACATCGAGGCCGAGATTCCCGAGGCGGAGGTCGAGATCGCCAACGGCCTCGAGGCGATGGGCCGGGTCGTCTCCGCGATCGTGCGCGGCGGCTCGCGAATCACCTTCCGCTGGATGCCCTGGCTCTTCGACATCCAGTACTGGCTGATCAGCAGGTTCGCGCCGACCCGCTGGCTCTCTCACCACCTCAACTACGCGCTCGGCGCCCACGGCCTGATGAAGCTGATCGCCAAGCACGAACCGGACGCGATCGTCTCCACCTATCCCGGTGTCACGGCCGTGCTCGGGATGCTGCGCGAAAACCGCCGCCTGGCGATCCCGGTCCAGTCGGCGATCACCGATCTCGCCGGCCTGCGCTACTGGGTGCATCCCGGCGTCGACATGCACTTCGTCACCCACCCGGAGTCGATCGAGGAAGTCGAGAGGCTGGCCGGCCCGGGCAGCGTCGAGTGGACGCGGCCGCCGATCTCACGCGCCTTCCTGATGCCGCGGACCCGCAGCGATGCGCGCAAGGAGCTTGGAGTCCCGGTGCACGCCCGCCTCGTCCTCGTCTCCGGCGGTGGCTGGGGCATCGGCGACCTCGAGGGGGCGATCGGCTCGGCGCTCGCCGGCGACGACACGATGGTCGTCTGCATCACCGGCCGCAACGAGGTTGCCCGGGAGAAGCTCGAGCAGCGCTTCGCCGGCAACGAGCGGGTGCGGATCCTCGGCTTCACCGATCAGATGAGCGACTGGATGGCCGCCGCCGACGCGATGGTGCACGCGACCGCGGGCCTGACCGTCCTCGAGGCCCACATCCGCGGCTGCCCGGTCGTCTCCTACGGCTTCTCGGCCGGGCACCTGCGCGCCAACAACGCCGCCTTCGAGCGCTTCGGGCTGGCCGAGGTGGCGCGCTCCGAGCACGAGCTGGAGTCGATGCTCCGCCACCTCAGCCGCGAGCGGCGCTCTCCAGATTCCTCCTTCGCCTCGCTGCCATCGGTCGCCTCGCGCGTGCTCTCGGTGCGCCCGCGGGTACGGCCCCAGCCGGTCTGGCGGTTGCGGGCGGGCAGGGCTGCCGCGGTGGTCAGCCTTGCCGCCGTGGCGATCGCGCTGCTCGTCAGCGTCAGCCTCGCCGGGCACTGGGACACGCCCTACCACGTGATCTCCAAGGCGGCCAAGCCCCTGGAGGGGCGGATTCACTTCGGCCGGGACCCCGATACCCCCGCGGCTGCCGTGCAGCACGCCCGGCCAGCCCGGGCGGCCGCTGCGCTGCACCGCGCCGCCGGCAACGGGAATTGATCAGGCCCCTGCTCGGAGCCGGCGCCTCAGCTGCCGCGGTCCTTCATGCTGGGCCGGCGCTGGCACCCGTGGTGCCGGGCCTGGCCGGAGCCCTCGGCATCCCAACCCGCCAGGACGGCGCAGACGGCGTCGCCCTCACCTTCGACGACGGCCCCCACCCGCAGGGCACGCCGGCCGTAATGGAGGCACTGCGTGAGCACGGCGCCACGGCCACCTTCTTCCTCGCCGGCGAGCAGGTGGTGCGCCGCCCGGCCTTGGCCGCGGAGATCGTCGCCGCCGGCCACCGGGTCGAGCTGCACTGCCACCGCCACCGCAACCTGCTGCGGATCACCGCGGGGGAGTTCCTCGAGGATGCCGAACGCGCTCGTGCGGCGATCGAGGAGGCGACCGGCCAGGCGATCGCCGACTATAGGCCGCCCTACGGCATCTTCAGCGCGACGACGCTGTGGGCCGTGCGCCGCCGCGGCTGGCGGCCGGTGCTCTGGTCGCGCTGGGGGAAGGATTGGGCGAGGCGCGCGACGGCGGAGTCGATCGCGCGCCGCTCAAGCTCCGGCATCCGGGCCGGCGACATCGTCCTCCTCCACGACGCCGACTACTACAGTGCGCGCGGCTCCTGGGTGCGGACCGCGGCAGCGCTGCCGCCGATCCTCGCGGAGCTCGAGAGCCGCGGGCTGAAAACGGTCTCGCTGCGCCGCTGAGACGGCGGTGCGAGGGTCCACTGCTCGCAGCCGGCGAACGCCTCGTCGAGGCGCCTCGCCATCGTGCTCCTGGGCCGTTCCTGGTCGAAGATCTCCTTGCGCATGGCTCTCCGTCCTGTAGGGGGCGTTAAGGAACTTTCGCTCCTGGATCGGACGAAAAACCTGCACGTTGCGAAAAGAACGCCCAGATTGGGCGTTCTTCAATTGCCGGCGACGAAGCGAGCGATCTCGTCGGCGAGGCGCTGAGGCTGATCGAGGGGGACGAACGTCTTCGCGTCGGGGATCTCGACAATGCGCGCGTTCGGCGTCTCGTTCGCCAGCCGTTCCGCGTATTTCATCGGGAAGAAGCGGTCACCCGGCGCCCAGGTGAGCAGGATCGGCAACCCCGATTCGCTCAGCTTCTCGGCTGCCTCGAGCGTGAAGCGCTTGTTCATCCCCACCGTGACCTTCTTGGCGTCTCGCTTGACGCCGGGGTCGTGAAGGCCGGGCGCCATCCAGGAGGCGACCAGATCCGCCGGGATCCTGGTCCGCGCGAATGGCCGAAAGGCGGCGCGGGCCAGGGCGCCGATCCGAAACGGCGCCGCCAGCAGGCCCATGCCGCCGGGCAGCTTGGCGATCGGCGGCATCGCCTTGAAGACCCCGGGGGGGAAGTTCTCGTGGGTGTCGCAGTTGGTCAGCACCAGCCTGCCGACTCGCTGTGGGTGGCGGGTGACGAGGACCTGCGACATCGCACCGCCGGAGTCGTTGCCGACGATCGTCACGTCGTCGAGGCTGAGCGCGTCGAGGAAGCTGTCGATGATCGCCGCGATGCCCGGAGGCGAGAGGTCGGCATCCGGGCTCATCGCAACCTGCTGAGCCCCGATCGGCCAGTCGGGTGCGATGCATCTGCAGCGGTCGGAGAGCCGGTCGACCACTCCGTCCCAGAGCCGGCCGTCGACCAGGTAGCCGTGGACGAAGACCACCGGCTTGCCCTCCCCGGCCTCGCGGTAGCGAATCGTTCCAGCGGGAAGCTCGATCTCGCGGCGCTGCTCTGACTGGTTCATTGGTGCCAGGTTAACCGGTGAGGTAATGGGAGCCTGGCCGCCCTCCGGGCGAATTGAGGCACCGCGCGCGAAGCGCGCGGTGCGATGAGGAGCGCGGCCTGCGGCCGCGCGGAACCGGATTGCATTTCCGCCGCTTCGCGACATTCGCCCGGAGGGCGGCCAGGCTCCCCCTCGACACGCCCCCGATATACGGAAGCCCCCGAAACCGGGATCGGGCTTTGGAAGCTTGGAGGGCTTCCAGGCGGAGAAGCCGTTTCGGATGGGAAAAGCCTTTGAAAGCAGGGCCAGCTTCTGAAGCTTGAAGCTCCTGGGCGAATAAGGCACTTCGAGGAGAAAGCTTCAAGGCTTCATGCGGCTTCGAGGGGGCTGGCGGGTGCGCCTCTGCGGGAATGTCGCGAAGCGGCGGAAATGCAATCCGATTCCTGCGCGGGCGCAGCCCGCGCACCTCATCTCGTCAACCGCGCCATAGGCGCGGGCGACGTCAATTCCCGCAGAGGCGCACCCGCCAGGCCTCCCAAGCCCCGCAGCGCATCAGTGCTTGGCCGCCTCACCCGTCGGCGTCGCATCCGGCAGCGATACCGCTGGATGGGCGACGCGCCGTGACTCCTTCTGGGCGTACATCCGCACGTCGGCGAGCTGCATGGCGGCGGATTGGCTGTCGGCCTCGCGGGGGATCTCGGCCGCTCCCCACGATGCGGCCACCTCGACGCCCTTTTCGCTTGCCGTCAGTGCGTGCGCCGCCCTGCGCGCGACGGTATCGAATCGCTCCTTCGCGCAGCTCAGGAGCAGGCAGAACTCGTCGCCGCCGATCCGGTAGGCGGTGCCGTCGGCGCCGACCGCGTCGCGGAGGTTGCGGCCGAGGCGGGTGAGCAGCTCGTCGCCCGCGGGGTGTCCGAGGGTGTCGTTGTAGCGCTTGAAGCCGTTGAGGTCGAAGAGGTAGAGCATCGCCGGGCGCTCGGGGTCGGCGCGTTCGAAGACCGTGCCCAGGTCGACCTGCATGCGGCCGCGGTTGCCGAGGCCGGTGAGCGGATCCGTCCGCACTTCCTCCAGCAGGCGCCTGTTCTCGCGGTCGCTCATCGCCAGGCGGACGATCACGGCGGTCATCGTCGCTGCCCACAGCACCGTCGAGAGGCTGCTGGTGGCGCTGAAGTACCGCATCGCGAAGAGCCCGATCATCACCGCGGCAAAGACGGCCGGGACGACTATCTCGCGGCGCCCGCTGCCCTTCGGCGAGGTGATCTCCGCCGCCTCGGCGGGCTGCCATACGGCTGCGCCGAGGCAGACGGCGGCGATCAGGTAGATCGGGTCGATCCAGCTGCCGCCGGGCAGGGTCGCGTCGGTCGATTGAAGCGTGTAGGCGACGTCGGCGATGACCAGTGCCGAAAGGCCGGCCAGGAGAAGCGACCAGGTGCGGCCCGGCCGCCAGCCGGTCAGCGCGACCACGCCGACGACCATCGCGACCATCGCGATGTCGCCAAGCGGGTAGGCGAGCGTGGTGGCCACTTCGATCGGGGTTCCCGTTGCCTTCCCCGCCACGAAGTCGAAGACGAACGCGGTGCCCAGGGCGGCGGTGCCCAGGGCGGCGATCGCACCGTCCATCCACAGCCGCCAGTTGATTTCGTGGGCGCGGGCCCGGACCAGCAGGGCTAGGCCCGCGTAGGCCAGCGGGTAGAAGACGAGGTAGCCGACGTCGGCCGGGGATGGGTAGGGGGCGGACGGGTTGCCTTCGATGAAGGCGGTCCACCAGATCTCCCCGACGCCCCAGCAGAGGATCGCCAGGCCGATCAGCATCCAGGCCCCGCGCTCGCGCCTGTAGTCGGAGGCCCTGATCAGGCAGGCGACGCCGGCTCCCAGCACGACCGCGTCGTAGAGGGGCCCGCCAATTGCGAAGTGAAGGCTGCTGCCGATGCCGGCCCAGTCGTGGAGGGCGACGATCGCCGTTCCTCCAAGCATGAGGATCGTGAGCACGCGGCGCAGCGCGTGCGTTCCCGATGGGCGGCGGGCGGTCGTCTCGGTGTTTTCCACTGATTGGCTATCGGCGCCCGGGGGCGATTCCCAAACCCCTGAACGGGCAAATTGCGCGCGTGATCTAGACTGGGTGGCGATGAAAGCCGGAATCCACCCCGAGTACACGCTCGCCAACGTCCATTGCTCCTGCGGGAACCAGTTCTACACGCGCTCGACCGAGTCGGACCTCCACGTCGAGCTCTGCTCGGAGTGCCACCCCTTCTACACCGGCAAGCAGAAGCTCGTCGACACCGGTGGCCGGGTCGAGCGGTTCCAGCGCCGCGCAGCCAAGCACGCCAAGGCGAGCAGGTAGCCCGTGAGCCCAGAGGTGGGCTCACCGCGAGCGGAAGCGGCCTCCCTGAACGGGGCGGACCCGCTGCGCATGCCCGACGGTGCCCTCGTCGCCAAGCGCGACGCGCCGGTCGGCGGGCAGGCCGTGCTCGAGGGCGTGATGATGCGCGGCGTCTCGGTCTGGGCCGTGGCGGTGCGCCGGCCGGATGGAGAGGTCGAGATCAGCTCCGAGTCGATCAAGCCCTGGGCCCAGCGGCACCGCCTCTGGCGCCTGCCGGTCCTGCGCGGCATCGTCGCCCTGGGAGAGTCGCTGAAGATCGGCTTCCGCGCCCTGGGCATCTCCGCCAACGCCCAGCTCGAGGAGGACGAGGACGGTGAGAAGGAGGAGATCGGCGGCTGGGTCTGGGGCCTGACGATCGCCTTCTCGATGGTCCTCGCGGTCGGCCTCTTCTTCGTCGTCCCGGTTGGCCTGACCAGCCTGATCAAGGACAAGCTCGGCTCGCCCTTCCTCTTCTGGCTGGTCGAGGGCCTGCTGCGGACCGGGATCTTCATCGGCTACATCGCCGCGATCAGCCGCCTGCGCGACCTGCGCCGCGTCTTCGAGTACCACGGGGCCGAGCACAAGACGATCTCCTGCTACGAGGCCGAAGACGAGCTGACCCCGGCCCGCGCCAAGCTCTACTCGCGCCTGCACCCCCGCTGCGGGACCAGCTTCCTGCTGATCGTGATGGTGCTGGCGATCTTCGTCTTCGCCCCGATCGGCCTGCCGGCCTGGTACTGGCTGCTCGCCTCGCGCATCCTCGGCATCCCGCTGATCGCCGGCCTCTCCTACGAGGTGATCAAGTGGGCCGGCAAGAACCGGCGCAAGCGCTGGGTGCGGGCGGTCATGTGGCCCGGCCTGATGCTGCAGAACCTGACCACCCGCGAGCCGGACCATGAGCAGCTGGCCGTTGCGATCGCAGCACTGGAGGCAGTTCTCGCACGTGAGTCCCCCGAGCAGGCGGCCGCTGAGCAGCACATAGAGATAGTCGCCTGACGGGTCGGCGCGCGGGTCCTGTCAAGGGGGAAGGGGGGCACTGCGGGCGGGCCACGGTCCGTCCTCGACCCCCTTCCCCCGTGCTACCCGTGCGAGCCCGCGACTCAGATAGACGCTCTGGGTCGATCGGAGTCCACAACGGTTCCTCGCGGGGGGTGGCACGGATTTGGGGGACCACCCCGAGGAGGCGGCGCAGCCGCCCCCGCAGCGGGTGGTGGTTCCAAATCCGTGACAGGACCCGCCGCGCCGATCCGCTGGAACTATGGTTCGAGCTGTGATCGATTCTTTGGTTGAGCAGATTGAGGCTCGGTTTGCCGAGCTTGAGGCGCAGATGTCCGATCCTGCCGTGATTGGGGATCGGGAGAGGTATGCCGAGGTTGGGCGGGAGTACCGGGAACTGCAGCCTGCCCAGGCGCTTGGGGTTCGGTACCGGACGCTGAAGGACGATCTGGAGGGGGCTCGGGAGCTGCTGGAGGAGGACGGCGACGACTCGGAGCTGCTCAAGGTCGTCGAGGAGGCGCCGGGGCAGATCGAGGCGCTCGAAGAGGAGATCCGGCTGGCGATGGTCGAGCGCGACCCGAACGACGGCAAGAACGTGCTGGTCGAGATCCGGGCCGGGACCGGGGGGGACGAGGCGGCACTCTTCGCCGGGGACCTCTACAAGATGCTGAGCCGCTACGCCGAGGAGCGCGGCTTCGCCACCGAGGCGCTCTCCCAGTCGAGCGCCGAGCAGGGCGGCTTCAAGGAGGTGACCTTCGCGATCAAGGGCGAGGGCGCCTACTCGGTCTTCAAGTACGAGGGCGGCACGCACCGCGTGCAGCGCGTGCCCGAGACCGAGTCCCAGGGCCGCATCCACACCTCGACCGCGACCGTGGCGGTGCTGCCGGAGGCCGAGGAGGTCGAGGTCGAGATCGACCAGAACGACCTTCAGATCGACGTCTACCGCTCCTCTGGGCCGGGTGGCCAGTCGGTCAACACGACCGACTCGGCGGTGCGGATCACCCACAAGCCGAGCGGGATCGTCGTCTCGATGCAGGACGAGAAGTCCCAGCTGCAGAACAAGGACCGGGCGATGCGGGTGCTGCGCGCCCGCCTCTACGAGCGCGAGCTGGCCGAGCAGCAGGCGAAGATCGCCTCCGAGCGCAAGGCGCAGGTCGGCAGCGGCGAGCGCTCCGAGAAGGTCCGCACCTACAACTTCCCCCAGGGGCGGGTGACCGACCACCGGATCAAGCACACCTCGCACAACCTCGACGGGGTGCTCGGCGGGGAATTGACGGAGTTCACCGACGCGCTGGCGGCGGAGGAGAAGAGGCAGCGCCTGGAGACCGCGGCCGTCGAGGGCCGTGTGTGACACGGCCCTCGAATTGACGTGATCAAAGAAGCCCTCCAGGCTGCGATTGACGCGATGAGCGCTGCTGGTGTCGAAGCCCCGCGGCTGGATGCCGAACTGCTGTCTGGCGAGGCGACCGGCTGGGACCGGGCGCCCTTGCGGCCAATCCGGAGACTGAGATCCCGCCGCCGGCGGCGCGGCGCTTCGGCGAGACGGTGCGGCGGCGGCTGCGGCGTGAGCCGGTCGCCTACATCCTCGGCCGCCGGGGGTTCCGGCAGATCGAGCTGGCCGTCGACCCGCGGGTCCTGATCCCGCGCCCCGAGACCGAGCTGCTGGTCGAGCTGGCGCTGGAGATCCAGCCGCGCACGGTGCTCGACGTCGGCACCGGCTCGGGCGCGATCGCGCTGGCGGTCGCCGACGAGCTGCCCGGCTGCGAGGTGACCGCTGACCGACACCTCGCCCTGCGGCGCTCGAAGTCGCCCGCGCCAACGCCGAGCGCCTCGGCCTGGCCGAGCGGGTCGAGTTCGTCGAGGGGACGCTGCCGCCGGAGCCGGCCGAGTTCGACCTCGTCCTCGCCAACCTGCCCTACGTGAGCGAGGCGGAGTGGGGCGGCCTCGAGCCCGAGGTCACGGAGTGGGAGCCCCGCGAGGCCCTGCTGGCCGGCCCCGACGGCCTCGACGCGATCCGCGCACTCCTCCTGCCGACGGTCGCATTCTCTCGTCGCGGCGAAGTCACCGATGGCGGTGGCTGGCTCTGGAGGTGGGAGAGGGACAGGCGGCGGCGGTCGGCGAGCTGCTGCGGGAGGCGGGTTTCTGGCTGTCGAACGCGGAGAGGACCTGGCGGGGATCGAGCGGGTCGTGGTGGGGCGACGATGACCGAGGTCGTCTCGATCGGGGCGACGGTGCCGATGCGGCTCGCTCTGCGCTGGAGCGCTGTATCGCCGCGGGCGGTGTCGCCGTCTTCCCCGCCGACGGCCTCTACGGGCTCGCCTGCGATCCGCTGGACGCGGCGGCGATCGAGCGCATCCACCGGATCAAGGGGCGCGACGACGGCAAGCCCTCGGCCGTCCTCTACTTCTCGCCGCTGGCGATGCGCGAGCTGGTCGAGGGCCTCGGCCCGCGAACGCGGGAAGCCGTGGGTGCCCTGCTCCCGGGCCCGGTGACGCTCGTGGTCGCCAACCCGCAGCGCCGTTACCCGCTCGCCTGTCGCGAGGATCCCGAGCGGCTCGGGTGTGCGGCTGATCGGCGGCCCGCTGGCCGGGGCGATGTGCCCGATCTTCCAGACCTCGGCGAATCTCAGCGGCGAGCCTGCGCCCGCCCGGTTCGCCGAGGTCCCGGACGAGGTCGTCGCCGGGGTCGACCTCGCGATCGACGGCGGCGCGCTCGACCGGCCTGCCGTCGACGGTCGTCGACCTCACCGGCTTCGACGTGGGCGGAGAGTGGAGGGTCCTGCGCGAAGGGGGTATGACGGCGGGGGACCTGGCCGCGCGCCTGGAAGCCCCGTAGCTCAGTGTCATAGTTGACTAAAACAGTCAATCGCGTTACTGTGTTGTTATGATGGCACAGCAAGCCGCAGATCCTGAGGCTACCCCGTTCTCGACCGACCCTACCGCGGAGCTGCCGGTCGGCGTTCAACTCTCCTGGCGCCTGCGGGCGCTGATCGCCGCCGGCAGGCTCGCGGCGGGCGAGCGGCTGCCGAGCTTCCGCCGCCTCGCTGACTGGGCGGGCGTCAACGTCAACACCGTGCGGGCAGTCTACGCTGGGCTCGAAGAAGCGGGCCTCGTCGTCAGCCGCCAGGGGCAGGGAACCTTCGTCGCGGACGGGATCGTGGCTGCACCGGAGCTGGAGGAGATCGCCGGAGATGCGCTGCGGCGTGTGCGGGAGGCCGGGCTCGACCCCAATGACCTGATCGTCGTCGCTGCCGCTTGCGCGAGCATGGCGGACGGCGAAGCCTCCACCGAGCTTGCCCCCGACCTTCCCGACTTCGCCGGAGAGAGCGAGGCGATCGAGGTGCGCCACGAGCTGCGCCGCCAGATCGCCAGGCTCGAGGCCGAGCTGGCGGCTTACGTTCGCGACATTCCGGCGGAGATGCCGACCGCGAGTCGTTTTTCCGAAGCCCACGTCGCCGGCGTCGAGGAGCTGGAGCAGACTCGGGACACCCTGATCGCCCAGCTCTCCGAGGCGCAGCGGGCGGCCGAGTTGCGGGCGAAACAGGTCGGCGAGGCTCGCGCCCGCCGCGAAGCCCAACTCGAGGAGGAAAAGGGCGATGGACCAGCGGATTCGGGCGGGGGCCCTCTCGGCAGGGCGATGAGCTGGTGGCGGGCGAAGTCGTAACGCGGGCCCTCCTGCCCGCCAAGTCCGCCTTCGAGCAGGTGGGGGAGATGATGATCCTCACCGCGAAGACGATCATCTCTGCTGTCCGGCCCCCCTATCCGTACGGCGAGGAGCTGGTCTGGCAGTTCCTCTTCGTGCTCAAGCTGTCCTGGTTCCCGCTGCTGATCTCGACCTTCGCCCTCAACCTCGGTGCCCCGGGCCTGCAGGCGGCCGGCGCCCTCTCGCTCTTCGGGGCGCTGGACCGGCTCGGCGGCTTCTTCGTGCTGACCGCGATCCGCTGGATCGGGCCGCTGGTGACCGCCGTCGTCGTCGCCGGCGTCGCCGGCACCGCGATCACGGCCGACCTCGGCGCCCGCAAGATCCGCGAGGAGCTCGACGCCCTCCAGGTGCTCGGCGTCGACCCGATCAAGAACCTGGTCGTGCCGCGCTTCATCGCCCTGATGGTCGTCACCAGCCTGCTCGACATCTTCGCCATCGTCTTCGGGCTCTCCGCCGGCATCGCCGCCGAGCTGCTCTACAAGCAGTCGCTCGGCGGCTTCTTCGCGACCCTCTTCTCCAACGCGTCGGTGACCGACCTCTGGGGCTCGGTGCTGATGTGCATGATGTTCGGCGCGATCATCGCGTCGTCTGCTCCTTCAAGGGCATGACCGCGTCCGGCGGTGCCGCGGGCGTCGGCCGCGCGGTGAACCAGGCGGTGGTCATCGCCCTCGTCGCGGTCTTCTTCTTCCAGTTCGTCTTCTCCGCGATCCTGCTCGCCACCAACCCCGAACTGCAGACGATCCGGTGATCGGCTGGCTCGACGTCCCCCGCGGTTGGTTCGACGCCTTCGGCGAGCTCGCGCGCTTCGGCTCGCGCGTCGCCGGCCTCGTCTACAGCGGTCGCGTCCTGCGCTTCTACGGCGAGAGCCTGCGCCAGGCGGGCATCCTGATCCTCGGCTCGGCGATGGTGATCTGGGCCTTCGTCTTCATCCTCGGCCTCCAGTGCGGCCTGCAGGGCGCCTACTTCTTCCGCGCCCAGGGCGCCCCCGCCTACGCCGGGCTGTTCGCGGCCTGGTGCGACCTTCGCGAGGCGCTGCCCTACGCCTTCGGCTACATCCTCTCGGCCAAGGTCGGCACCGGGATCGTCGCCGAGCTCGGCGCGATGCGGATCTCCGACGAGATCGACGCGCTCGAGGTGATGGGGATCCCGCCGGTCACCTTCCTCTGCGCGACCCGCCTGCTGGGAGCGTGGATTGCCCTTCCCTTCATGTACCTGGTCGGGATCGGGGTCATGTACTCCGCCAGCTACCTCTCGGTGGTCCAGCAGGTCGGCGACGTCTCCTCCGGGGGCTTCCTGCTGATCTTCTGGATGTTCCAGAACCCGGGCGACCTGCTCTTCAGCCTGATCAAGGGGATGGTGATGGCGACGGCGATCGTGTCGGTCGGCTGCTACTACGGCTACACGGCTTCCGGCGGCCCGGTCGGCGTCGGCACCGCGACCGCCCAGTCGATGGCGGTCAACATCGTCCTCGTCCACATCATCGGCATGCTCGGCACCGTGATCTTCTGGGGCTCGACCCCCCGCGCCCCGATCGGCGGCTGAACGCCCGGCCGACGGGCTGAAAGCGTAGATATAGATCGCTTTGAGGCCCGTCGGCGGACTAGCAGCCGCTGTCGCTGCGGAAGGGGAGGCGGACCAGGCGGTGGGAGGTGTTGTCGCGCTCGTTCGACTCGTAGAGCAGGTTGTGGGGGTCGACGCGCATGACGAAGGCGAAGCAGCCGCGCAGGCCCTTGACCGGGATCCACTGCTGGGAGTAGTCGGCGGGGTAGATGTCGGACCAGCCGACCGAGGTGCCGAGGGTGACCCGATCCTGAAACGGGTTCTGGTTGCAGCCGGGGTAGTGGGGAGAGCTGGGTGAGCGCCGGCCCGGGCGGGTGCGCTCGAGGTCGCGCAGGCAGTAGTTGAGCTTGGGGCCGGTGCGGACGTGGTGCAGGAGCCGGTGCCGGCCGTCCACCGACCAGAGCTCGAAGCGGGCGAGCTGGTGGACCTTCCAGTAGCGCCCGCCGAAGTAGGCGCCGACGTCGGTGAAGTGCAGCGAGGCCCGCGTGCGCAGGTCGATATGGCCGCCCCCGGCGCGGTAGATCCGCTGGTTGACCCGCATCGAGCGGCGCCCGTTGCGCCTGCCGCGCAGCTCCATCGGCCCGCGGCCGCGACTGCGCACGTCGCTCGTCGCGCGCAGCAGCGACCCGCCCGCCGCCGCTCTGGACGTAGAGATCGGATGGCGGGCCGATGCGCAGGTTGGGGCAGAGCAGGTGCGCCGAGTCCCGGCCGGCGCAGGGATCGGCGGCCCCGGCGCTCGCCGGCAATGAGGTGAGCGCGAGCAGGGAGATTGCCACCGTGATGAGTGACGAGTGGATCCTCATGC
Organism: uncultured Solirubrobacterales bacterium; assembly: GCA_963812905.1. Classification (GTDB taxonomy): domain Bacteria; phylum Actinomycetota; class Thermoleophilia; order Solirubrobacterales; family 70-9; genus VRUE01. Next base: position 790,362 of record CAWEWY010000003.1, on the reverse strand, counting down.
CGCCCCAGGCTATCCCTGTCCGTTGCTATCGTCGCCAAACCGTGAGCGAGCTTCCCGAGAACTTCCAAACCGCCCCTCTGGCCGAGGTCGATCCGGCGATCGCCGCCGTGCTGGAGGGCGAGCTGCGGCGCCAGCAGGGGACGCTGGAGATGATCGCTTCGGAGAACTTCGTGCCGCAGGCGGTGCTCGACGCGGTCGGCTCGGTGCTGACCAACAAGTACGCCGAGGGCTACCCGGGCCGCCGCTACTACGGCGGCTGCGAGGAGGTCGACGTCGCCGAGCAGCTGGCGATCGACCGTGCCAAGGAGCTATTCGGCGCCGAGCACGCCAACGTCCAGTCCCACTCCGGAGCGCAGGCCAACAACGCCGTCTACATGGCGCTGCTCGAACCAGGGGACACCTTCCTCGGCCTCGCTCTCGACCACGGCGGCCACCTCAGTCACGGGATGAAGATCAACGTCTCCGGCACGCTCTACAACCCGGTCCCGTACCACGTCAGCAAAGACGATCTGCTGGTCGACATGGACGAGGTCGCCGCGCTTGCCGAGGAGCACAAGCCGAAGCTGATCGTCGCCGGCTGGTCCGCCTACCCGCGCCAGCTCGACTTCGCCGCCTTCCGCGCGATCGCCGACTCGGTCGGCGCCAAGCTGATGGTCGACATGGCCCACTTCGCCGGCCTCGTCGCCGCCGGCGAGCACCCCAACCCGGTGCCGCTACGCCGACGTGGTGACGACGACGATCCACAAGACCCTCTGCGGGCCGCGCAGCGGCATGATCCTCTGCCGCGAGGAGCACGCGAAGGCGATCGACAAAGCGGTCTTCCCCGGCCAGCAGGGCGGGCCGCTGATGCACACGATCGCCGCCAAGGCCGTCGCCCTGCGGATCGCCGCAAGCGAGCAGTTCCGCGCCCGCCAGCGCCAGACGATCGCCAACGCGCAGGCGTTCGCGGCCGGGCTCGAAGCGAGCGGCGTGCCGGTCCTCACCGGCGGCACCGACGTCCACCTGGTCCTCGTCGACCTCACCCCGACCGGCCTCGACGGCCAGACCGCCGAGGACCGACTCGAGGCCGTCGGCATCACCGTCAACCGCAACGCGATCCCCTTCGACCCGCGGCCGCCGATGAACCCCTCCGGGCTGCGGATCGGCACCCCGGCGCTGACCACCCGCGGCCTGATCGAGGACGACATGACCGAGATCGCCTCGGTGATCGCCACCGCCCTCTCCGACGACTTCGACGCCCAGAAGGACGCGCTTGCCGAGCGCACCCGCGCCCTGATGGACCGCTACCCGCTCTACCCGCAGCTCTCGGCGGCGACTGTCTGAGGCCTGAGCTCCCGGGCTTGCCGTAACCCGCACGTTGCGGGTATCGAGCGGGAAAATGGTTGTCGCGCGTCAACTGTAATTTGGGTGGAGTGAATTCCCCCCTCGCGACTGAAATGGCGCCGTTGCTCGACCACCATCCCGTTGGAGCGTCGACGGGCTACATGCTCGCCAACCGAGGTGATTGGCTGGCGCTCGTCGAGGAGGCGAGTCGTGTCTCCAGCTTTGCGGTTGAGTTGACGGCATTGGGCGAGGATGAGCTTCCGGGCCTTCTCAGCTTCCTCACCGAGGAGCCGCCGCTGCCGTTTCGGTATGTCAGCGTCCATGGCCCAAGCAAGGGGCGCCAAATGACCGAGAGGGACTTGATAGCGAGGCTCGCCGAATTGCCGCTGTTCATCGATGCCATCGTGCTTCATCCCGATCAGATTGAGGACGCCGCCCTATATTCCTCGCTGGGCAGCCGCCTGCTGATCGAGAACATGGATTCTCGAAAGTCCTCCGGAAAGCTTGGCGATGAACTCGAGCGGATCTTCGAGGTGCTTCCCGCGGCTGGCTTCTGCTTTGACGTTGCCCACGCCTGGACTGTCGATCCGACGATGAAAGTCGCGGAGGATCTGCTCGACCGCTTTGCGGATCGCCTCAAACACGTGCACCTGAGCTCGATCTCCGAAGATTTGGAGCACGTGCCGCTTAGCAGGGAGCAGGAGGGGCTGTTCATGCCCTTGCTCTCTCGCTGCCGTGATGTGCCCTGGATTCTCGAGGCTGAGCCGCCCCGGCGCTGAGACGCGCATGAAGCCTCTCGAATCGCTCGAAGAGCACAGCAGCGAGGGCTTCCCGAACTTGACTCAGGCCCGCCAGGACACGGCGCAACGCCTGGCTGCTATGCGCGAACGATTCTCTGAGGTCACGCTCGAACCGAGGGCGAGTGTTGTGCTTTTCGGCTCATGGGGCCGTCAAGAGCTAACCGACCACAGCGATGAGGATTGGGCGATCCTTGTCGATGGCGCAGATGTGACCGGGGCTCGTTGCTCGATGAATGAGATCGGCGAGTTGGTCGGGACCGGTGAGCGCAGGCCCGGCACCCAAGGAACCTTCGGAAGTGCTTTCTCTTGCAATGACCTCGTCGAATTGATCGGTCTGGAAGCCGACGACAACAAGAATCTGACTCGGCGGCTCCTGCTCCTGCTGGAGTCCGTTGCCGTTCTGAACGAGTCGGCGCACGGAGGCTGTTGGCAGAGGGTTCTGGATGGCTATCTCGACGACTCGGTCAAGAGCTACCGGCCGCCACGCTCCTCCTCTTCGAGACCTCGCCTTGAGCCGCTGTGCGTGAATACGGAATCTTCTGATGAGGGTCTGGGTCGACTGCACGGCGGCTGCGCACCCGTTGGTGATGCGGCCGATCGTCGAGCGGTTGGAAGCGCGCGGGCACGAGGTCATGGTCACCACTCGCGAGTACGGGCAGACGCTGGGGATCCTCGACCGGCTCGGGATCCCCTACGCGGCGGTCGGCAGCCACGGCGGCGCCTCGGTGCTGGGCAAGGGACGGGCGCTCGCCGGGCGCTCGGCGCGGCTGGCGCGGATCGTCTGGGAGCGCCGGCCGCAGCTCGCGCTCTCCCACGGCTCGGTCGACCTCGCCCTCGTCTCGACCCTCTTCCGCATCCCCTCGGTGCAGATGCAGGACTACGAGTTCGCCGGGTGGCAGCGGCAGATCGCCTTCCGGGCCGCCCGCCGGGTCCTCGTCCCCGACTCGATCCCGCTGGAGCGGTTGAGGAAGGTCGGTGCCAAGGAGCGCAAGCTGGTCCGCTATCCCGGCCTCAAGGAGGAGTACTACCTGGCCGGCTTCGAGCCCGACCCGGCGGTGCTCGGCGAGCTGGGGCTCGACCGCGAGAAGGTGCTGGTCGTCGTCCGGCCGCCGCCGGAGACCTCCGAGTACCACGCCCGCAACGACCTCTACGGCGAGGCGATTCGCCACCTGGCCGCGTCCGGCGAGGCGCAGGCCGTGGTCATCCCGCGCACCGAGCGCCAGGCGGCCGAGGTGCGGGCGATGGGCGCCGCCAACCTGATCGTCCCCGAGCGGGCGATCGACGCGCAGAGCCTGATCGCCTTCGCCGACCTCGTCGTCAGCGCGGGGGGGACGATGAACCGCGAGGCCGTCGCCCTCGGCACGCCGGTCTTCACCACCTTCGCCGGCCGCATGGGCGGGGTCGACGAGGCGCTGATCGCCGACGGTCGCCTCCGGGTCCTCGCCGACCCCGCCGAGCTTCCCCTGCGCAAGCGGGAGGCGCCGCCCGGCGTGCGCAACCCGCGCGACCCCGAGCTGCTGGTCGAGGGCGTGCTCGGGGCTGTCGAGTAGGCGCCGTCCCACTGGCGCAACGCGTTGTGCCTCCACAGGAGGGAGAGAACGTTGCACCGCTGGTGGGTCGAGTAGCCTGGGCCGGCCCGCTCACCTCTCGGGCACCGCGACATGGCAGCGACCACCGAAGCCGTCCTCGCCTTCCTCCTAGCCGCCGCGATCGCCTGGCTGCTGGTTCCCTACGCCGAGCGGCTCGCCTTCCGGATCGGCGCGATCGACATGCCGAAGGAGCGCGGCCTGCACGACCAGCCGATGCCGCGCCTCTCCGGCCTGGCGATCTTCGCCGGGATCGAGGTCGCGGGCTGGATCTGGCTGCCGAGCGACGGCGAGAGCCGCTCGATCCTGCTCGGGGCGGCGGCGATCGCCGCGGTCGGGGTGATCGACGACGTGCGCGGCCTGCCGGCCCTGCCGAAGCTGCTCGGCCAGGTCGGCGCGGCGCTGATCCCGGTCCTCGGCGGCGTCCGCGTCGACAACCTGACCCTGCCCTTCGTCGGCGGCTTCGAGCTCGGCTGGCTCGCCTACCCGCTGACCGTGCTCGGGATCGTCGCCGTGGTCAACGTGATCAACTTCATCGACGGCGTCGACGGCCTCGCCGCCGGGGTCTGCACGATCGCCGCGATCGCCCTGGCGGTCATCGCCCTCTCGCTGGAGCGCAACGCCGCCGGCGTGCTGGCGGCGCTGACCGCCGGCGGCGCCCTCGGCTTCCTCCGCCACGGCTTCCCGCCCGCCTCGAGCTTCATGGGGGACACCGGCTCCAACCTGCTCGGCTACCTGCTCGCCACCGCCTCGGTGCAGGGCGCGCTGAAGACCAACGCCGTCGTCGCCCTCGCCTTCCCGCTGGTGATCCTCGCCGTGCCGATCCTCGACACCGGCTTCGTCGTCGCCAAGCGGCTCAAGTACCGCCAGCCGATCTACCAGGCCGACAGCTGGCACTTCCACCACCGCATGGCCAACATCGGCTTCTCCCAGCGGCGCACGCTCGCCTACCTCTACGGCTGGACGCTGGCGCTCGCCGGGCTCGCCCTGGCCCTGCGCTTCGTCCCCTACAGCGACGACCACGGCCACTTCGACGCGCTCTGGACCGCGGTGATCGTCGCCTTCGGCCTGCTCGCCCTCGCCTCCAGCGTCTACCTGATCTACGTCCTAGAGATCCTCAAGCTGCGCCGCGTCAGCAAGATCGACCCGGAGACGGGCGAATTCGAGGCCCTTAAGCCCGCTGACAAGGCTCCATCCCGGTAGGGGTGGAGCGTCTTGTACTTTTTTGCGAGCGCTCGCCCGTGCGTCAAGCAATTCGACGCTCCACAAAAAAGTTAAGCGGAACCCCTACCGGGATGGAGCCGCACGTTCAGCGCACTTAGTAACAGGTTGTAACAAGCCTCACGAACTGGCTCTAGAAAGCGGATCGTCGGCCGGTTCGGTTATAGTCGCGCGTCCGCCCGCCTGCCGAAGACGGGCGCATTTTATGTCTCCTCCCAAGTACGTCGACCTTCTGGTCCTTGCCGCCGCCCTCGCCGTCTTCCTGATCGGCGGGCTGCCCATGCTCGGCTTCGCGGTGGGGGCCGGTGTCTGGCTCCTTCAGCGCGGCATCCAGATGCTCGCGGTGCGCCGCGCCGACGCCGAACTTGCGGCCGGCAATCGCCAGCGGGCGATGGCGACGATCGCCGTGTCCACCCTTGGCCGCGTCGGGCTGATGGCGACCGCGGTGCTGCTGCGCCGGGCTCGCCGAACGGGAGGCCGGCCTCGCCTCCGCGCTCCTGGTCCTGGTCCTCTTCACGGTCTCGATGGCCGCCCAGGGAGTCGCCCACCTCTTCGACGAACCGCAGGCGGGCAAGGCATGAAGACGCAGACGAAGGTCCTGATCGGCCTCGGCGTCTACCTCGCGATCGCGATCCTGATGCTGCTGATCTTCGGCAGCTCCGGCAAAAACGAAGCGTTCCAGCCGCAGAACGAGTTCAAGCTCGAACCGTGGGTCTCGATCCACCTAGGCGGCGTCGACCTCAGCATCAACAAGGCGGTCCTCTACCTGGTCCTGGCCAGCTCCCTGACGATCTTCACGATGGTCTGGATCTCGCGCCGCATGGAGCAGAAACCGAACCGGGTGCAGACCGCGATCGAGGTCGCCTACGACCTGACCAAGAACAACATCACCGGCGGCAACCTCGACGCGGCGACCGCGACCCGCTGGTTCCCCTTCCTCGCCGCGCTCTTCTTCTGGATCTGGTTCTCGAACATGATCGGCTTCCTGCCGCTGCCGACCAACACCGAGCACACGGTCGACGTCTTCGGCGTCGCGATCCCCTCGTTCGCGATCTACGCGGCGACGGCCAACCTCTCGATCCCGCTCGTCCTCACCCTCGTCGTCTGGATCTCCTACCACGTCGAAGGGATCCGGGCCAAGGGCTTCTTCAAGTACCTGGCGAGCTGGCTGCCACCGGGCCTGGAGGAGATGAACCCGATCGCCAAGGGCTTCATCTTCGTGATCGAGGCGATCTCCCACTTCGCCCGGCTGATCTCGCTCTCGGTGCGACTCTTCGCCAACATCCTCGCCGGCCACCTGCTGCTGCTCTTCATGGGCGGTGGGCTCGCCGTGCTGCTTGGCATCGCCGCCCTCGGCGCCCTCACCTTCCCCCTCGCATTCTTCTTCTTCATCCTGGAGGTTGGCCTTATCGCCACGCTGCAGGCGTTTATCTTCTCGACCCTCACGGCTATCTATCTCGGCGGAGCGACCTCCGCGAGCCACTAGAAAAGGAGCGCTACTTCAATGGACCTGTCCCCAGTTGCCGCCGCGATCTCAGACGAAGGGATCGAAGCCGCCGGCAAGGCGATCGCCCTCGGCGTCGGTGCCGGCCTCGGCTCGATCGGCGCCGGCATCGGCATCGGCATCATCTTCGGCAAGGAGATCGAGTCGGTTGCCCGCCAGCCCGAGATGAAAGACGAGCTGCAGAGCATCCGCTGGCTCGGCTTCGCCCTGACCGAGGCCGTGGCCTTCTACACCTTCATCTTCGGCCTCATCGCCTTCTTCCTCTAGGTCGGTCGCGTGGAGCTCTTCGGTCACATAGCCGGCCTGGTGCCGTTCGCCGCGGAGGCGTCCGAGAAAGAAGGCGGCAGCTTCCTGGTCTCGCCGGGCCTCGGCCTGATGATCTGGACGCTGGTTCTCTTCCTCTTCACCATGTGGGTGCTGAGCAAGGTCGCCTTCCCGAAGATCCAGGAGGCGCTCGACAAGCGCGCCAAGACGATCAGCGAGTCGATCGAGGCGGCCGAACGGCAGCGCAAGGAGTCCGACGAGCTGCTCGCCGAGTACCGCCAGCGCCTCACCGAGGCCCGCGAGCAGGCCGACGACATCATGGCCCGCGCCCGCAAGGCGGCGGAGACAGCGGAATCCGAGGCGACGGTGGCCGGCAAGGAGAAGCGCGAGGAGCTGGTCGCCGCGGCGACCCGCGACATCGAAGCGGAGACGCGGCGCTCGCTGCAGCAGATCCGCAAGGAGGTCGCCGACCTCACCGTGCTGGCGACCGAGAAGGTCACCCGCAAGTCGCTCAACGAGGAGGATCAGCGCCGCCTCGTCGAGGAGGCGCTCAGCGAGGTCGACTTCTCGAGCCTCTCGGGGGCGGAGGGCTAGCCATGCCCGATGCGGCCCGCGTCTACGCCGAGGCCCTCTTCGAGGTGGCCAAGGAGAAGGGCAAGCTCGACGCGATCCGCGACGAGCTGGGCCAGTTCGCCGACGCCCTCGACGGCGACCGCGAGCTGCAGGTCTTCTTCTTCAGCCCCTACTTCTCCTCGGCGGAGAAGGTGGCGGGCCTGCAGCGCGCCGTCAGCGGCGCCGACCAAGAGCTGCTCAACTTCCTCGAGCTGCTGATCGAGAAGGGGCGGATGCCGGAGGTGTTCCGGATCCGGCGTCAGCTCGACGAGCTCTGGAAGCAGGAGAACCGGCGCATCGACGTGACGGTGACCAGCGCGGTCGAGCTCGACCGCGCCGTGGTCGAGAAGGTGGGCGAGGAGATCGAGCGCCAGACCGGCCAGAAGGTCGAGCTGGCCAGCCGCGTCGACGGCGAGATCCTCGGCGGCATCGTCCTGCAGGTCGGAAACATGGTCCTCGACGCGAGCATCCGCGCTCGCTTGGAGAAACTTCGAAAGAGCGTCGCCCAGGCGGCGTAAGGAGGCATAGAGCACCCCAATGGAAATCAAGCCCGACGAGATCGCAAGCATCCTCCGCGAGAGGATCGAGGGACTGGACACCGGCAGCGCCGACCTCTCCGAGGTGGGCACGGTGCTCTCGGTCGCCGACGGGATCGCCCGCATCCACGGCCTCGAGCGCTGCATGGCGCTGGAGATGCTGGAGCTGCCCCACGGCGTCACCGGCCTCGCCCTCAACCTCGAGGCCGACAACGTCGGCGCGGTGCTCTTCGGCGAGTGGGACAAGATCGTCGAGGGCGACACGGTCAAGCGCACCGGCCACCTGCTGCGGATCCCGGTCGGCGACGAGCTGCTCGGCCGCATGGTCGACCCGCTCGGCCGCCCGCTCGACGACAAGGGCGACGTGGCGACGACGCAGACCCGACCGGCCGAGTTCAAGGCCCCCGGCGTGGTCCAGCGCCAGCCGGTCACCGAACCGGTCCAGACCGGGCTGATGTCGATCGACGGGATGATCCCGATCGGCCGCGGCCAGCGAGAGCTGATCATCGGCGACCGCCAGACCGGCAAGACGGCGATCGCGATCGACACGATCATCAACAACCGCGACAAGGACATGGTCTGCATCTACGTCGCGATCGGGCAGAAGATGTCCACCGTCGTCCAGCTCAAGCAGGTGCTGGAGGAGAACGGCGCGATGGAGAACACGATCATCGTCGCCGCCCCCGCCGACGAGGCCGCCCCGATCAAGTTCATCGCCCCCTACGCGGGCTGCGCGATGGGCGAGCACTTCCTCTACAACGGCAAGGCCGCGCTCTGCGTCTACGACGACCTCACCAAGCACGCCTACGCCTACCGCCAGATGTCGCTGCTGCTGCGGCGCCCGCCCGGTCGCGAGGCCTACCCCGGCGACGTCTTCTACCTGCACTCGCGCCTGCTGGAGCGGGCGGTGAAGCTGAACGACGACCTCGGCGGCGGCTCGCTGACGGCGCTGCCGATCATCGAGACCCAGGCCTCCGACGTCTCCGCCTACATCCCGACCAACGTGATCTCGATCACCGACGGCCAGATCTTCCTCGAGTCCGACCTCTTCTACTCGGGCGTGCGGCCGGCGATCAACGTCGGCATCTCGGTCTCGCGGGTGGGCGGCAACGCGCAGACCAAGGCGATGAAGAAGGTCGCCGGCAAGCTGCGCCTCGACCTCTCCCAGTACCGCGACCTCGAGGCCTTCGCCCAGTTCGGCTCCGAGCTCGATCCCGAGACGCAGAAGACGCTGAACCGCGGCGAACGGCTGGTCGAGCTGCTCAAGCAGAAGGAGCGCGAGCCGCTCGAGGTCGCCGACCAGGTGGCGGCGATCTACTCGGGCACCGGCGGCTACCTGGACCGGATCAAGACCGAGCGGGTGGGCGAGTTCCTCGGCGACCTGAAGATCCGCCTCCACGCCGAGAAGGCCGACCTGCTGGGCCGGATCTCGGAGACCGGCAAGCTTGAGGAGGCCGACGAGGAGGAGCTGGGCAAGGCGATTGCCGAGTTCGTCGACGACTTTGGCCCCGACTTCGACCAGCACGGCGACCCGATCGAGGCCGGCGAGTCTGACCGGATCAAGTCGCCTGAGGAGCGCGCCAAGCCGAGCCGCGTCGCCGAAGCCGAGGAGACCGAGAAGGAGGCGACCCCGGCCTAGCTTCGAGCGCCGGTACCGCCCATGGCCACTCAGAAGGACGTCAAGAATCGCATCGCGTCGATCAAGAACATCAACAAGATCACGCGGGCGATGGAGATGGTCGCCGCGGCGCGCCTGCGCCGGGCCGAGCAGCGGATCGACCAGCTGCGCCCCTACGCACAGTCGATGCGCAAGCTCACCCGCCGCGCCGCCGAACAGGCGGGCGGGCTTCCGCGCGTGCCGGTGCTGGTCGAGCGCGAGGAGGAGGTGCGGGTCGGCATCGTCCTGATCACCGGCGATCGCGGCCTCGCCGGCGCTTTCAACACCAACATCATTCGCGACGGGATGCGGCTCAAGGCCGAGCTGCGGGAACAGGGCAAGGAAACCGCCTTCTCCGCGGTCGGGCGCAAGGGCGTCTCGGCGCTGACCTTCCGCAAAGAGGACCCGCGCACCTCCTATACCGGCTTCACCGATCGGCCCGGCTTCGCCAACGCCCGCGAGATCGGCGAGGAGCTCACCGCCCGCTACGTCGACGAGGAGCTCGACCGGGTCGAGCTGGTCTACAACCGCTACGTCTCGCCGCTGACCCAGCACGTCTGGCGGCAGACGCTGCTCCCCCTTCAGCAGGCCGACGTGATCGGCGAGGGCGTTGCCGAGGAGGAAGAGGAGGGCGAGGAAAGCGAGATCGAGAAGGCGCACAGCAGCTCGATCTGGGAGTACGAGCCCGAGGCCGAGGAGCTGCTCGGCCAACTGATTCCGGAGTACGTCAACATCTCGGTCTACCGGGCTCTGCTGGAGTCCGCCGCCTCCGAGCTGGGGGCACGGATGACCGCGATGCGCAGCGCCGCGGAGAACGCGGAGGAAATGATGGGGGACCTGACGCTGGAAATGAACCGGGTCCGCCAGGCGGAGATCACCCAGGAGATCCTCGAGGTAGTCGCCGGCGCCGAGGCGCTGGGGTAAACAGCTTTCGATTCGGAAGAAAAGGAACCAATGTCTGAGAGCAACGGAACAAACGCAGGACGCGTCGAGCAGGTCACCGGCGTGGTCGTCGACGCGGTCTTCCCCGACAAGCTGCCGGAGATCTACTCGGCGGTGAAGATCGAGATGGCCGGCGACGAGGATCGCGAGGCGACCGAGCTGGTCTGCGAGGTGCAGCAGCACCTCGGCGACGACCGGGTGCGCACGGTGGCGATGGACGCCACCGACGGGTTGCAGCGCGGCGACAAGGTGATCGACACCGGCGGGCCGATCTCGGTCCCGGTCGGCGACGCCACCCTGGGCCGCATCTTCAACCTGCTCGGCGAGCCGATCGACCTCGGCGAGCCGGTGCAGGCGGAGGAGCGCTGGCCGATCCACCGCCCGGCGCCCGCAGCTTCCGACCTCGCTCCCACCCAGGAGATCCTCGAGACCGGGATCAAGGTGATCGACCTGCTCGCGCCCTACGCCAAGGGCGGCAAGGTCGGGCTCTTCGGCGGCGCCGGCGTCGGCAAGACCGTCCTGATCCAGGAGCTGATCCGCTCGATCGGCGAGGAGCACGAAGGCCTCTCGGCCTTCTGCGGCGTCGGCGAGCGCTCCCGCGAGGGCAACGACCTCTGGCTCGAGATGAAGGAGTCGGGCGTCATCGACAAGACGATGCTGGTCTTCGGCCAGATGAACGAGCCCCCCGGGGCCCGTCTCCGCGTCGCCCTCTCCGGCCTGACGATGGCCGAATACTTCCGCGAGCAGGGCGGCCAGGACGTGCTGCTCTTCATCGACAACATCTTCCGCTTCGTCCAGGCGGGCTCCGAGGTCTCGGCCCTGCTCGGGCGCATGCCCTCCGCGGTCGGCTACCAGCCGACGCTGGAGACCGAGATGGGCGAACTGCAGGAGCGGATCACCTCGACCGAGCGCGGCTCGGTGACCTCGGTGCAGGCGATCTACGTCCCGGCCGACGACCTCACCGACCCGGCCCCGGCCTCGGTGTTCGCCCACCTCAACGCGACCACGACGCTCTCGCGGGCGATCTCGGAGAAGGGGATCTACCCGGCCGTCGACCCGCTCGACTCGACCTCGACGATCCTCAAGCCCGGCGTCGTCGGCGAGGAGCACTACCGCACCGCGACCGAAGTGCAGCAGGTGCTGCAGCGCTACAAGGAGCTGCAGGACATCATCGCCATCCTCGGCATCGACGAGCTCTCCGACGAGGACAAGCAGACGGTCACACGCGCCCGCAAGATCGAGCGCTTCCTCTCGCAGCCGTTCTTCGTCGCCGAGCAGTTCACCGGCCGCAGCGGCGAGTACGTGCCGGTGGCCGAGACGGTACGCGGCTTCCGCGAGATCCTCGACGGCGAGCACGACGACCTCTCCGAGGGCGCCTTCTACATGAAGGGCGGCATCGACCAGGTCACCGCTGACGCCGGAGCGGCCGCGGCCGCCTAGGGGAGACGATGGCCGCCGAGCACATGGTCGACGTCGAGGTCCTCACCCCGGAGGGGGAGGTCTTCAGCGGCGAAGTCCGCCAGGTCTCGACCCGCACCGCGGTCGGCGAGGTCGGCATCCTCGCCAACCACGCGCCGCTGCTGGCGTCGCTGAAGCCGACCGAGCTGCGCCTGCACGTAAGCGATTCGGAGACGGTCCGCTACGCCCAGGCCCATGGCTGGCTGCAGGTCTTCGGCAACCAGGCGAAGCTCCTCCTCGAGGAGGCGATAGCCCCCGACGAGCTCGATCAGGCAACGCTGAAAGAGCAGCTGGCCGACGCCGAACAACGCCTCACCGAGGCCGCCGGAGACGGCGCCGAGGCCCGAGCCCAGAAAGACCGCGAACGGGCCGAAGCGTTTTTGGCTATCGCTGAGGGTTGATTTACACTGCGTGAATCTCGTGCGGCCGGTTCGAGGATCCGGCGGCTAGTCCGTCGGGGTGCAAGGCAGGATGTGGGTTCCCTGCAGCTTGTTGCCGTCGGCGAAGAATATGTTCCCTTCGGTGTAGTAGACCCCGGTCGGGCAGCTGGCGGTCAGGTAGCTCTCCCTCTTTCCCTTGTAGGTGAATTTGCGGCCGATGGTGAGCTTGAACCTGATCACCGAGCCGGCCCCGCCGACGATTGCCGGGATCCGCGAGACGGTGTGGATGCCGTAGTGGCCGCGGTGGATGCGGGTGATCTTGACCATGGCAATGACGGCGGTCGGCGCTGGGACGTTGACGTAGGCGTGGACGAAGAGAAGGGTGGTGCCGCCGTGGATGCCGCCGTTGAAGAGGACGATCGGCCCCGTTGCGGCGAACGGCTCCTGTTCGGGAAGGGCGACTTCGACTTCGCCTTCTCCGGAGCCGACGATCGCATTCGGGCAGGCCTTCTTCGCGGCCACGGTGGAGCGGGCCAAGAGCTGACTCTTCCTGCAGGAAGGCAGGCCCCTGGCGTTCACCCGGATGCTCTTGTCGAAATCGATGTCCAGGGTCTTCACTGCGGGGGGATGAGTGCCATCGGTAGTGCCGATTTCAGCGTCGATGCGCGCCGAGATGGGCATCTGGCTGTATTTGGGGAGCCTGCTCGGGAAGATCCCTCCGTCGTCCTTTAGAAAGAGGTTTTCTGAGCGGATCACGTGCGGCCTGGCCAAGGCGCTCGCCACGAAAATCGCCGCAAGCGCTGCTCCGACGGCGATGGCGCAAATCAAGTGCTTCCTCATGCTCTTCCCCCTGCGTCCGTGAGATGGGATCGAGTCGATCCTCCCCGGCGGCGCCCAGCCGCCGCTTCCTCAATGTGGGGTTTTGCTCATCCGGGATTCCGCAAACCGGGAAAGCGAACGCGCGCGAATCAACCATCCAGGCGCAATGCGGTCTCCAGATCCGTCGCAAAGTCCTTGAGGGGGCGGCCGAAGAGGTCCTCGATGGCGCGAATGCGATTCGTAACTGTGCGGCGATCGACGCCCAGCGCGGCAGCGGTCGAGGAGATGTTCCGCTCGGCGGCGAAGTAGGCGCGCAGGGTCTCTCGCCCCACCTTGCCGCCGTCCCGCGCTCTTTCGAGCGGCTCCAGATATAGCTGGTGCAGCGAGGTGGAGGCGAGATCGTCGCGGATGACCGATGCCTGCAGGACGACATCGACATAGCGGAGGACGGCCTGTCCCCTGCGCTCGGCGATCGGCAGCGCCGCCTTGGCCTGGCGGTGGCTGAGCCGCCAGCCCGGGAGTCCCTCACCGGGCTCGCCGACGGTCACCAGCACCCGATCCAGGGGGATCTCGCTAAGCGCTCGCAGTGCCCGTTCGGCTTCAAGCGGGTTCCTGCCGCCGAGCCAGCAGGCCCAGACGGGCTCCTCCTCGCGGCAGACGGCGAGCAGGCGATGGTCGAGTCTCTCCGCCAGCACGCGCATCGCCTCCGGCGCTCCCTCTCCCTTGGCCATCAAGGCGAGGTGGTGGGCGTCGAGGTCATAGCCGAGCTCTGAGTGATCGACCAGCTCGCCGGCGAGCAGGCCCTTGACGCACTCGCGGCGCCGCTCCGTGGGGCTGCTCGGCCAGCTCTTCGCCTCGCGAGCGTGCTCTTCGCTCACCGCCCCGAGCAGGCGATCGAAGAGCACCGCCTGCCTGCGCAGCAGGCGGCGAAGGGCGGGGCTCGAGACTTCGGCCCGCGCAGCCTCATCGACGAGAAAGTCGCCGAGGAGGGCATTGCCGGCGGAGTAGCGACGCAGCACGGTATCGAGGGCAACGCCGGCGCGAGAGGCCAGGCGGGCCTCTGCGCGCAGCGCCGGTGGAACGCCGGGCGCGCGATTCTCTCCGAGCTCGATGACGGCGAGGGCGTACTCGAGGGCCGCGGTGAGAGCATCGTTCAGGCTGTGCAGGTAGGTGGGGTCACCGACCTCGCGGGGGTCCGAGATGGCAAAGACGCGGGTGGCGATAGCCGCTTTCAGCTCCGGAAGCCGCCCGCGCAAGCGAGACGCAAGCGCAGAGCAGGCCTCGTCGAGGGAGAACACGGATGCCGATGCCCGGCGGGGCCGCCCGGTGACAGCGGCGAGACGCGAGCCATCGGCGAGTGGGTGCACGCCACGCTTGCTCACGCGCTCACCTTAGCGGGGAGTCGGCCCCCGCCTTGCCTGCTCCGTTTGGTCTCCATAGGGACCCGAACGGAGCAGGCGTCCCAGCGGCCCCGCCTGTGATGACGGGATCAGCTGCGCGGCGGCCGGGTCCGGCGGCGATCTCGTGGTTCAAATACCGTCCGCTTCGGCATGAACGCTCGAAGCTCACGACAATTGGCGAGAGGAGGGATCTCCGGATGAGCGATGAGCTCGTAGCGCTTGCCACGCAGCTGCTCGGCTACGACACCTCCGAGCCGGAGGGAGTGCTGGAAGCTGCCGGGTTCGTCAAAGGCTGGCTCGAGGCGAGGGGCATCGAGGCTTCTCACGACGAGGTGCGGGGGTTGCCCGTGCTGCGCGCCGAGGTTGGGCCGGAGGATGCCCCTACGGTCGTCCTTCATGGACATCTCGACGTGGTCCCCGGGCTGCCGGGACAGTTCGAGCCGCGGGTCGAGGGCGACCGGCTCTACGGGCGCGGTGCCTATGACATGAAGGGGGCACTGGCGGCGATGCTGCTCAGCGCCGCGGCCATGCGCGACCAGGACCGGGTCCGGGTGCGGCTGGGGATCGTCGGCGACGAGGAGTCCGAGGAGGAAGCCGAGCGCGGCAGCGACCATCTGGTCGACAGCGGCTTCCTCGGCGACTTCGCGATCACCGGCGAGCCGACCGACCTGCACATCGGCGTCGAGGCGAAGGGCGTGCTGGCGCTGCGCGTCCAGGTCGGCGGGGTTGCGGCGCACGGCGCCACCCCTTGGCTTGGCGACAACGCGGTCCTGAGGGCGATCGAGGTTTTCCGCAGTATCGAGTCGCTACCGTTCGCTCGGCACAGCTCTGAGCTGTTCGACCGCCCCTCGATCAATCTCGGCCGGATCGTGGGCGGCGACGCGCTCAACAAGGTGCCCGACCGATGCGCCATCGACGTCGACATCCGCTACCTGCCCGACCAGGACCCCGCCACCGTGCTGGAGCAGGTGGAGGGTCTCGGCGCGGCCGAGGTCGAACAGCTCTTCACCCGGCCGCCGGCGGTGGTCGACCGCGACCTTCCCTACGTGCGGGCGCTGCGCGAGGCGGCGACGGACGCATCACGACGGCGAGCCGATGAGCGTCGGCCGCGACGGCGCCTCCGACGCGGTCTCCTTCCTGCGGGTGGGGGTGCCGGCGGTCGAGTTCGGGCCGGTCGGGGAAGGGCACCACGGCCCGGCGGAGTGGGTCTCGGTCTCCTCCCTGCACACCTACCGGCAGACCCTCGACACCTTCCTGCGCTCGCTGCCGGATCGACTCGACGCCTGAGCCGTAATGCCTGAGCCGGTATTCAGCAAGCCGCCGCCCTCGGGCGACCACGAGCCGCCGCCGAAGCCGAAGCGCTACTGGTGGCGCTTCACCCTCGGCTCACTGGTGATCGTGGTCGCCGTCGCTGTCGCCACCGCGGTCAGCATCCTGCTCTACGTCGGCAGCATCGCCGAAGCGCTCTCCCACAACGACGTGCTGCAGAACAAAGTCGAGCGCTTCCTCGCCCAGACGCACGGCGGGGAGCCCGAGAACATCCTCATCCTCGGCTCCGACAAGCGGGCCAGCCTGAGGAAGACCCGGGGCGCTCGGACACGACGATCCTGCTGCGCCTCGACCCCGACCGCAACGCGATCGCGGTGATGTCGATCCCGCGCGACCTGAAGGTCGAAATTCCCGGCTACGGAACCGAAAAGTTCAACGCCGCCTATACCTACGGCGGGCCGAAGCTGACCCTGCAGGTGGTCAAGGAACTGACCGGGCTGCCGATCAACCACGTCGTCAACGTCGACTTCCTCGGCTTCGTGCGCGCGGTCGACGCGATCGGCTGCGTCTACGTCGACGTCGACCGCCGCTACTACCACTCCAACGTCGGCGTGCCGCCCTCCGAACAGTATTCGGAAATCAACGTAAAGCCGGGGTACCAGCTGCTCTGCGGGAAGAAGGCGCTGCAGTACGTGCGCTACCGCCACACCGACACCGACATCGTCCGCTCGGCGCGCCAGCAGGACTTCATCAGCGCCGCCCGCCAGCGGGTGCCGATCGGCGACCTGGTGCTTGGGCGCAACGACCTGATCGACATCTTCACCCAGTACACGACCTCCGACATCAGCGACACGGAGACGATGCTCGAGGTGCTGAAGCTCTTCATCGCCTCGCGCAACGCGGCGATCAAGGAGGTCCACTTCCCGGCCGAACTTGGGCCGAGCTACGTCTACGCCTCGCCGGAAGCGATCCAGGAAGCGGTCGACAAGTTCCTCGGGATCGAAGCCAGCGGCGGGCCCGCGCGGCTCGCTCGACGAAGGCCGCGGGGAAAGCTCCGGCACGAAGCACGCGGCAGCCGCGCCAAGCAGAAGCCGCACATCGCCAAGCCGAAGCCGCCGGGCAGCGACGGCCTGGTCCCGGCGCGCGAAGCCGGCGAGCTGGAGGCCAAGTTCGGTGGCCCGCAAGGTCAGCTCCGGCTTTCCCGTCTTCTACCCGACCCGCCTGCCGTCGGGCGCCTACTACGTGGAAAGCAACTCCTACGAACACGTCCAGGACCCGCGCGTCTACCACCTGAAGGACACCGACGACAACCGCCACGGCGCCTACCGGATGGTCGTCGAGCTGCCGCTCTCCGACGGCATCCACTACTTCGGCCTGCAGGGGATCCAGGGCTGGTCGGACCCGCCGATCCTCGACAATCCCGAGCCTGACCAAGACGATCAACGGCCGCGAATACGACATCTACGTCGACGGCGACCGCATCCCGATTGTCGCCTGGCACCGGGGGGACAACACCTACTGGGTCTCGAACGACCTGCTCAACAGCTTGACCAACGACCAGATGATCGGGATCGCGCGCTCGGCGAGCGTCAAGATCCCGAACCAGAAGCCGAGGAAGGGGAAGGCGAAGCAATGACGGGCGAGAGAGAGCCGATCGGCGTGATCGGGGTCGGCTGGGTCGGCCTGGTCACCGCCGCCTGCTTCGCCGAGCTCGGCCACCGCGTGATCGCGCGCGACATCCTGCCGGAGAAGGTCGAGGCGCTCTCGCGCGGCGAGACGACGATCCACGAGCCGGGGCTCGGCGAGCTGCTGAAGCGCAACGCCGAGCGGCTCACCTTCACCACCGAGATGGGCGAGCTGCTCGACGCGGCGCGGCTGCTCTTCGTCTGCGTCGACACGCCGCCGACCGCCTCCGGCGACGCCGACCTCTCGCGGGTGCGCTCGGTGGTCGAGGAGCTGGGCGACGGCGATCACGTGCTGGTGATGAAGAGCACCGTGCCGGCGGGCACGGGGCACTCGATCCGCCGCGACCTGCCCGGCGTCCCCTACGTCTCCTGCCCCGAGTTCCTCAAGGAGGGCTCGGCGGTCGAGGACTTCCTGCACCCCGACCGGGTCGTGATCGGTGCCGACCCGGGCGACGAGGCCGCCGGCGACGCGGTCGCCCGTCTCTACGAGCCGCTCGGCGGCGAGATCGTCCGCACCGACGTCGCCAGCGCCGAGATGATCAAGCTCGCCTCCAACGCCTTCCTCGCCACCAAGATCTCCTTCGTCAACGAGATCGCCAACGTCTGCGAGGAGGTCGGCGCCGACGTCGCCGAAGTCGCCCGCGGCATGGGCCTCGACCAGCGCATCGGCCCCGCCTTCCTGCGGGCCGGGAATCGGCTACGGGGGTTCGTGTTTCCCGAAGGACCTCAAGGCGCTCAAGCAGCTCGCCGGCAACACCGGCTACCACTTCCAGCTGCTCACCGCCGTGATCGAGGTGAACGAGCTGCAGAAGCGGCGGGTCGTGAAGAAGCTCCAGCATCGCCTCGGGTCGCTTGCCGGGCAGGCGCGTGGCGCTGCTCGGCCTGGCCTTCAAGCCCGACACCGACGACATGCGCGAGGCGTCGAGCCTGGTGCTGGCGGCGCGGCTGCAGGGCGAGGGCGCCGAGGTCTCCGCCTATGACCCGGTTGCCGCCGACGCCGCGAGGAGCCTGCTCGACGGCGTCGAGTTCTGCGACTCGGCGCTGGAGGCGCTCGACGGAGCCGACGCCGCGGTCCTGGTCACCGAGTGGCCCGAGTTCGCCGAGCTCGACTGGGCGGCGGCCGCCGGAGCGGATGGCGCGGCCGCTGCTGATCGACGGGCGCAACTTCCTCGACCCCAACCTGCTGCGGAGCGCCGGCTTCGAGTACGAGGGCATCGGCCGGGCGGTCGAGGGCGCGGTGCCGGCGGGAACGGCGGACTAGTGCAGGCAATTGTTCTGGTCGGCGGCGAGGGGACGCGGCTGCGGCCGCTGACCGAGACCGTGCCGAAGCCGGCGCTGACCCTGGTCGACCGGCCGTTCCTCGCCTACATGATCGAGTGGCTGGCGGGCCACGGGGTGACCGAGGTCGTGCTCGCCTGCGGCTTCCTGCCCGACGTGCTGCGCGAGGCGCTCGCCGGCGAGGAGGAGCGGGCGGGGGTCACGATCCGCTACGTGGTCGAGCCCGAGCGGCGCGGCACCGCCGGCGCGATCCGCTTCGCCGCCGACGAGCTCGGCGACCGACCTCGAGGACCGCTTCCTCGCCCTCAACGGCGACGTCCTCACCGACCTCGACCTGACCGCGCTGCTCGGCGCCCACGCGAGCGCGGGGCGCGAGGCGACGCTCGGCCTGCACCCGGTCGAGGACTCCTCCGCCTACGGCCTGGTGCACAGCGGCCCGGAGGGCGAGGTCCTCGAGTTCCTCGAGAAGACCGGCGAGAGCGTGCCGGGGGAGATCAACGCCGGGATGTACGTGCTCGAGCGCTCGGTGCTCGACCTGATCCCGCCCGGCGAGGAGGTCTCGATCGAGCGCGACGTCTTCCCGCGGCTGGTCGGCGAGGGCCTGCACGGCCTGCGCCTGGACGGCTACTGGATGGACATCGGCACGCCGGAGCGCTACCTGCAGGCGAGCTGGGACATCCTCGAGCGGCGGGTCGAGACGCGGGTCGAGCCGACCGCGCCGGGGATGCTCGTCGCCCCCGGCGCCGAGGTCGCGACGGGGGCGACGGTGGGGCCGCGCGTCGTGCTCGGCCCCGGCTGCCGCGTCGCCGACGGGGCCGAGGTCCGCGACTCGGTCCTGCTCGACGGCTGCGTCGGTCGGCGAGGGCGCCCGGGTCAGCGGCTCGATCCTCTCCGCCGGCGTCGACGGTCGCCCCCGGCGCCGACCGTCGAGGGCGTCGTCGTCGGCGGCGGTGAAAGGGTTCCGCGAGCTGATGCTCGACGACGTCCTCGCCATCCCCGATCACCTGCGCGACGCGCTCTGGCGGGTCGAGTCGGCGCGGCTCGAGCCGGCCGACGCCGCGGGGCTGATGGTCTGCGGCATGGGCGGCTCGGCGATCGGCGGCGACCTGGCCGCCGCGGCGCTCGGCGACCGGCTGACCGGCCCGCTGCTCACCGTGCGCGGCTACGAGCTGCCGAGCTGGGCGACGCCGGAGTGGACGGTGCTCTGCTCGAGCTACTCCGGCGACACCGAGGAGACGCTGGCCTGCTTCGCCGCGGCCGAGGCGCTCGGCGCTCGCCGCATCGTCGCCAGCACCGGTGGCGCCCTCGTCGACGAGGCGCGCGAGGCCGGCGTTCCCGTGATCGGCCTGCCCGGCCTGCTGCCGGCGCCGCGCACCGCGGTCGCCTACATGCTGGTCTGCGCGACCGAGGTCGCCGCCCTGGCCGGCGTCGCCCCTCGCATCCACACCGAGATCGACGCCGCGGCCGCATTCCTCGAGGAGCAGACCGCCGACCTGCGAGCGCTTGCCGCGGAGGTGGCCGGCCGGATCGGCGAGGGCACGTGCCGGTCGTCGTCGGCGCCGACCTCACCGCGCCGGTCGCCCGCCGCTGGAAGACCCAGATCAACGAGAACGCCGACGCCCACGCCTTCTTCTCCGAGCTGCCCGAGGCCGACCACAACGAGATCTGCGGCTGGGCGGGCGACGGCTTTGCCGCCGTCCTGCTCGAAGACTCCGATCAGCACCCGCGCGAGCGCCGCCGCTTCGAGCTGACCGCCGAGGCGATCGCCGGAGACCGGTGCCGAGGTCGTCCGCATCGAGACGCAGGGCGAGACCCGCGTCGCCCGCCTGCTCTGGGCGACGATGCTGGGCGACCTCGTCTCGCTGGAGCTCGCCAAAGCGCGCGGCGTCGACCCGCTCCCCGTCGAGGCGATCGACAAGCTGAAGAGCGCCCTGGGACGGCCTTAGCTCGGGACGTAAGGCGTGCCGGGGGGTCTTCTCCAGGCCGCTTCGCGGGAGTTCCTGGAGAGGGTCCCCCGGCAAGCTTTTGCACACGGTACGTCCCGTCGAACTCGGGTGGGGCATTGCGTGGGCGAAGGGCCGTCGGGGTGCCCTCCCCAAAACACTCAAGCGCGGCTCTGCCGCGCGTTTTGGGGAGGGCACCCCGACGGCCCACCCTCCCCACAAGAAGGCCCGTATCCTTCGACGGGTCTGACTACGCAATAGGAGCTGAGAAAGGAACCGATGGCAACCGCCACCGCCAACTACAAAGTCGCCGACATCGAGCCTCGCCGACTTCGGGCGCAAGGAGATCGCCCTCGCCGAGGTGGAGATGCCCGGCCTGATGCAGACCCGCGAGGAGTTCGCGGCCGAGCAGCCGCTGAAGGGGGCGCGGATCACCGGCTCGCTCCACATGACGGTGCAGACCGCCGTGCTGATCGAGACCCTGATCGCCCTCGGCGCCGAGGTCCGCTGGGCCAGCTGCAACATCTTCTCCACGCAGGACCACGCCGCCGCCGCGATCGCCGCCGCCGGCATCCCGGTCTTCGCCTGGGAAGGCGAGACCCTGGAGGAGTACTGGTGGTGCACCGAGCAGGCCCTGCTCTGGCCCGACGGCGAGGGCCCGAACATGATCCTCGACGACGGTGGCGACGCCACCCTGCTCGTCCACAAGGGCGTCGAGTTCGAGAAGGCGGGCGCCGTGCCCGACCCGGCCTCGGCCGACTCGGAGGAGTTCCGCGTCGTGCTCGAGACCCTGCAGCGCTCGCTCGAATCCGACCCGCAGCGCTGGACCCAGATCGCCGAGGGGATCAAGGGGGTCACCGAGGAGACGACCACCGGCGTGCACCGGCTCTACCAGCTGGCCGAGACCGGCGACCTGCTCTTCCCGGCGATCAACGTCAACGACTCGGTCACCAAGTCGAAGTTCGACAACCTCTACGGCTGCCGTCACTCGCTGATCGACGGGATCAACCGCGCCACCGACGTGATGATCGGCGGCAAGGTCGCCGTCGTCTGCGGCTACGGCGACGTCGGCAAGGGCTGCGCCGAGTCGCTGCGCGGCCAGGGCGCTCGTGTGATCGTCACCGAGATCGACCCGATCTGCGCCCTGCAGGCGGCGATGGAGGGCTACGAGGTGCGGACGCTCGAGGACGTCGTCGAGACGGCCGACATCTTCATCACCGCCACCGGCAACAAGGACATCATCACCGCCGACCACATGGCGCGGATGAAGCACAACGCGATCGTCGGCAACATCGGCCACTTCGACAACGAGATCGACGTCGCCGGGCTCGAAGCCTCGCCGGCCGAGAGGGTCAACATCAAGCCGCAGGTCGACGAGTGGCGCTTCCCGGACGGCCACTCGATCATCCTCCTCTCCGAGGGCCGCCTGCTCAACCTCGGCAACGCGACCGGACACCCGAGCTTCGTGATGTCGAACTCGTTCACCAACCAGGTGATCGCGCAGATCGAGCTCTACGGCCAGCCCGACGGGTTCACGGCCAAGGACGTCACCGTGCTGCCAAAGCACCTCGACGAGAAGGTCGCGCGACTGCACCTCGCGGCGCTCGGCGTCAACCTGACCGAGCTGTCCGAGGAGCAGGCCGCCTACCTCGGCGTGCCCGGTCGAGGGTCCCTACAAGCCCGATCACTACCGCTACTGATCAAGGCACCCGAGCCGATGCGCGCGATGATCCTCGCAGCCGGGCTCGGCACCCGGCTGCGCCCGATCACCTACGCGATGCCGAAGCCGATGGTGCCGGTGCTGAACCGGCCGGTGATGGAGCACATCGTCCGCCTGCTGGCGCGCCACGGCTTCGGCGAGGCGATCGCCAACCTGCACTGGTTCCCGGAGACGATCGAGGGCCACTTCGGCGACGGCTCGGAGTTCGGCCTCGAGCTCTCCTACAGCCGCGAGGAGCAGCTGCTCGGCACCTCCGGCGGCGTGCGCAACGCGGCCGGCTTCCTCGGCGACTCCTTCCTCGTCATCTCCGGCGACGCGCTCACCGACATCGACCTCGGCGCGATGCGCGAGTTCCACGAATCCCACGACGGGGTCGCCACCCTGGCGACCAAGCGGGTCGCCGACACCAGCCAGTTCGGGGTCGCGATCACCGGTGCCGACGGCCGCATCCAGGGCTTCCAGGAGAAGCCGGACCCCGCCGAAGCGCTCTCGGACCTGGCCAACTGCGGCATCTACATGTTCCGCTCCGAGATCTTCGACTTCTTCCCCGCGCCGGGGACGAGCAAGGCGGCCGGCCCCGGCGACCCCGACGGCTTCGCCGACTGGGCGATGGACGTCTTCCCGGCCCTGCTGGAGGGCGACGTCGCCCTTCTACTCGCACGAGATCGACGCCTACTGGAACGACATCGGCAACCTCGACGAGCTGCGCCAGGGCAACCTCGACGCGCTGCGCGGCGAGGTGAGGGTGGACCCGGGCGCGCCCGAGGTGGCGAGGGCATTCGCGCCGCGAGCCCGCTGGACGGCGCCGAGGTCGAGGGGCCGGTGCTGGTCGGCGCCGGCGTCGAGCTCGGCGCCGGGCGCCCGCATCGAGGGCCCGGCGATCGTCGGCGACGGCTGCCGGATCGGCGCCGGTGCCTTGGTCCGCGACTCGATCCTGCTCGCCGGCGCCGAGCTGGCGCCGGAGGCGATGCTGGTCGGCGCCATCGCGGGTCGCGTCGCCAAGAATTAGCGCTTTCGTGACACTCGGCGCGCCACCCGCGCGCCGCGGCCCCGCAGGATCGGGGCATGAAGGCTCTGCACGCGGTTGCCGCTGGATTCCTCCCCTCGCTCTGCGCGGCCTGCGGCCGGTCCTGCCGCCCGGGCGCGGTCGTCTGCACGCGCTGCGCTCGCCGGCTCGCCGCTGCGGCGCCGCTGGAGGGCGGCGGCCCGCCGGGCCTCGACCGCGCCTGGTCCTCGGCTCCGCACGAGGGGGTGCCGCGGGACCTGGTCACGGCGCTGAAGTTCCGCCGCCTGCTCCCCGTGGCCGAGCTGATCGCCGAGCGAATCCACTGGCTCGCCCCGGCGAGCCTGCTCAGCGGCGCGATCGTGCCGGTGCCGACGGCGAGGCTGCGCGCCCTGCAGCGCGGCTTCGACCCGGCCGCCGAGATCGCCGCGGCGCTGGCCGAGCAGGCCGGCGTGCCGCTCCGCCCCTGCCTGGCCCGCAGCGGCGGCGGTCGCCAGGTCGGCAGGCGCCGCGCCCAGCGCATCGGCCACCCGCCGCAGGTCCATCCGCGCGGCGAGGTGCCCCGCAGCGTCCTCCTCGTCGACGACGTGCTGACCACCGGCGCGACGCTCTCGGCCTGCGCCCGTGCCCTGCGAGGCGCCGGCGCGATCCGGGTCGTTGCGCAGTCACCTTTACCCGGCGGCTCTGACGGCGTAGCATCGGTACCCCGACTCCAAGGAGGCAAGATGCGGATCGAGATACGCGGGCGCAACGTCGAGGTCACCGACGAGCTGCGAGGGCACGTCTTGAAGCGCTTCCGCCGGGTCGGCAGGCAGGTCTCGGAGCTGGCGACGCTCGACGTCGAGCTCCACGAAGAGCGCAACCCCTCGATCGAGGACAGCCAGGTCGCCGAGGCAACGCTGCGGCTGAAGGGCGTGACCCTGCGGGCGAGCGAGGCCTCGCCGGAGATGGCCCACACGATCCACGAGCTCGCCGAGGACATCCGCCGCCAGGTCAAGAAGCACCGCGAGATGCGCCGCAAGCGCACCCGAACCCGTAAAGCGGTGGCCCGCCTCCGAGGCCGCCCCGCAAGCTGAGACCGAAGCGCTCCGGCTGCGGGTCCTGTCGCGGGGGAGGGGGGCACTGCGGGCGGGCCACGGTCCGTCCTCGACCCCCCTTCCCCGCGCCACCCGCAGAGGAGGGGATTCGAGTAGACAGCTACCCTTGAGCATGCCTGCTGCAAGGGACATGGTCACGCGCGCGCTCCGCGTCGGCGAGGGGCGCAAATTCAAGGGCTACGAGAAGCGCGCCGAGGCGATCAACCGGATCGAGCCCGAGATGGAGCTGCTCGAGGACTCCGAGCTGCGCGAGGAGGCCGACGACCTGCGCAAGCGCGCCGAGGACGGCGAGTCGCTCGACGACCTCCTGCCCGAGGCGTTTGCGCTGACCCGCGAGGCGGCGCGCCGCTCGATCGGCCAGCGCCACTACGACGTCCAGCTGATCGGCGGCATGGTCCTGCACGAGGGGGCGATCGCCGAGATGAAGACCGGCGAGGGCAAGACGCTGACCGCGACGCTGGCCGTCTTCCTCAACACGCTGGCCGGCGACAGCGTCCACGTCGTCACCGTCAACGACTACCTCGCCCGCCGCGACGCCGAATGGATGAAGCCGATCTACGACGCGCTCGGGGTCAGCGTCGCCGCGATCCAGGAGGGCGACGACCACGCGACGCGGCAGACGAAGTACGCCTGCGACGTCGTCTACGGCACCAACTCCGAGTTCGGCTTCGACTACCTGCGCGACAACATGGCCGACGCGCTCGAGCACTGCGTCCAGCGCGGCCACCACTTCGCGATCGTCGACGAGGTCGACAACATCCTGATCGACGAGGCGCGCACGCCGCTGATCATCTCCGGCGCGCCCGAACAGGCCGCCCAGACCTACTACACGTTCGCCCGCCTGGCCAAGCAGATGGACGGCGTCCAGGCCAAAGACAAGCTGCGCTCGCTGGGCGAATCGAAGGACACCTCCGAGGCCGAGCACGACTACGAATTCGACGAGAAGCACAAGACCGTCTCGCCGACCGAGAAGGGGGTCAAACGGGCCGAGGAGTTCGTCGGCGTCGACAACCTCTACCTCGGCGAGCACGGCAGCCTCGTCAACCACCTGGTCCAGGCGCTGAAGGCCGAGTCGCTCTACAAGAAGGACAAGGACTACGCCGTGATCGACGGCGAGGTGATGATCATCGACGAGTTCACCGGCCGCATCCTCGAGGGCCGCCGCTGGTCGGAGGGCCTGCACCAGGCGGTCGAGGCGAAGGAGGGCGTCGCGATCGGCGAGGAGAACCAGACGCTCGCCACGATCACCCTGCAGAACTACTTCCGCCTCTACGACAAGCTCTCCGGGATGACCGGCACGGCGCTGACCGAGGCGACCGAGTTCATGAAGATCTACAAAGTGCCGGTGGTCGAGATCCCGACCCACCGCCAGATGGTCCGGGCCGACCAGAACGACCAGATCTTCAAGACCAAGGACGGCAAGTGGAAGGCGGTGCTGGAGGAGATCATCGCCCGCCACGAGAAGGGCCAGCCGATCCTGGTCGGCACCGTCTCGGTCGAGGTCTCGGAGATGATCTCCGGCGAGCTGAAGCGCCAGGGGATCGAGCACGCGGTGCTGAACGCGAAGCCCGAGCACGCCGAGCGAGAGGGCGAGCGGATCGCCCAGGCCGGGCGCAAGGGCGCGGTGATGATCGCGACCAACATGGCCGGCCGCGGCGTCGACATCAAGCTCGGCGGCGACCCCGAGCAGTCGGCGATCCACGAGCTGAAGAAGAAGGGCGTCACCCCGGGCGACGAGGGCTACGAGGAGGCGCTGGCGGCCAAGGTCGCCGAGCTGGAGCCGCTCTGCGCCGCCGAGGCCGAGGAAGTGCGCGAGCTGGGCGGCCTCTTCATCTGCGGCACCGAGCGCCACGAGTCGCGCCGCATCGACAACCAGCTGCGCGGTCGCTCCGGCCGCCAGGGGGACCCCGGCGAGACGCGCTTCTTCCTCTCCGCCGAAGACGACGTGATCCGCCTCTTCGCCGGCGACCGCATCTACAAGATCCTCGATCGCCTCGGCCCGGTCGACGACGAGGGCGGGGAGATGCCGCTGGAGGCGGGCATGCTGACCAAGACCGTCGAGAACGCCCAGAAGAAGGTCGAGGAGCAGAACTTCCTGATCCGCAAACGCGTGCTCGAGTACGACGACGTGATGAACGAGCAGCGCCGCATCGTCTACAAATACCGGCGCGAGATCCTCGAGGGCCGCGACATGTCGGAGATCGCCCGCGACGAGATGGAGGGCGTGATCGAGCGCCTCGTCGACGAGTACACGCCGGGCGACGTGCTCGAGGAGTGGGACATGCCGGAGCTGGAGACCCAGCTGCGCCAGATCTGGCCGGTCAGCATCGACGTCGCCTCGATGGCGCCGGAGACGGTCGACCGCGAGAAGCTCAAGGACGAGCTCGACGACGACGCGATGAACGCCTACGACGAGCGCGAAGGCGTCTTCGGCGAGGAGCTGATGCGCTACCTGGAGCGCTCGATCCTGCTGCAGGTGATCGACAACCGCTGGCGCGAGCACCTCTACGACATGGACTACCTGCGCGAGGGCATCCACCTGCGCGGCTTCGCCCAGATCGACCCGCTCGTCGCCTACAAGAACGAGGGCTTCGGCATGTTCGAGGAGCTGATGCACTCGATCTGGGAGGAGTTCAGCAAGTCGATCTTCCACGTCGAGGTGGAGATCGACCCGAACCAGGCGCAGCGGGCCTTCGGCCCCAACGGCGGCAACGCGCCGGCGGCGCTGTCCTACTCGGGGGGCACCCCCGACGGCCAGCCCTCGGCCCTGCAGCAGGTCGCTGCCGGAGCGGGAGTGGGCGCCGGGCAGATCGAAGCGGTCGCGGGGGCGGCCGCGAGCGGCAACGGCGCCGCCGAGGTGGTCGAGACCGTGGTCAAGGACGAGCACGAGAACATCGGCCGCAACGACCCCTGCTGGTGTGGATCGGGGAAGAAGTTCAAGAAGTGCCACGGCGCGTGACGGCCTGCCCTGGCAGGGGTTCCACTTAACCCAGGGCATCCCGGCAGGGGTTCCACTTAACTTTTTCGAGGAGCGGAGATTGCTGGCGCGCGGGCGGCGTTCGCGAAAAAGTACAAGACGTTCCACCCCTACCGGGATGCCCTGAGCTGGTGAGCACTTCGTGACCCACGATCCGGTCAGAGAGTTCATTCGAGCCTTCAACGAGCGCGATTTGGATGCGTTCGTTGCGGTGCTCGATCCAGAGGTCGAGCTTCATTCGATGAAGGGGTTGCGGAAGGGACGCGAGGCGGCGCGGTTGTGGGCGACGCGGGCGCCCGGGGGGGTGCAGCAGACGATCGAGCTGGAGGAGCTGTTCGAGGACGACACCGAGTCGGGCGGCGGCAGGGCGTTGGCGCTGATCAGGCGGGTCTGGCGCTGGGACGAGGACGGGTCGCCGGCGGGAGAGGACGAGATGGCCTGGCTCTTCGAGCTGCGCGACCACCGGATTCGCAGCTGGCGACCGTTCGAGGACCGCGAGGTCGCTTGGCAGGCGTACCATGCTGGGGATGGCGACTCCGGCCGCATCGAATCGTGAAGCGACCGAGGCCTGGAGCGGGCCGCTGTTCGAGACCTTCGTCCGCTTTCGCGAGCTCGTCACCGGCGGCCTCGGCGCCCACGGCGAAGCGGCGATGGCGGCTCACCCGCCGCGGCCGGGCGACAGGGTCGTCGACCTTGGCTGTGGCTTCGGCGACACGACCCAGTGGCTTGCCGGGTTGGTCGGCGACGAGCGGCGAGGCGGTCGGGATCGACGTCGTCGGAGCCGTTCATCGAGGCCGCGCGCAAGGAGGCCGAGGAGGCCGGAGTCGGGAACGTTCGCTTCGAGGTCGGCGACGTCCAGGTGACCGAGTTCGAGGAGACCTTCGACTACGCCTTCTCGCGCATGGGGATCATGTTCTTCGCCAACCCGGTGCAGGCGCTGCGCAACGTGCGGGCGGCGCTCGCTCCGGGCGGACGGCTCTGCGCGGTCGTCTGGCGCCGCAAGCTCGACAACGAGTGGGTCAGTCGCGCCGAGCAGGTCGTCGACGAGTACCTCGATCACCCCGAGGAGACCGACGAGCCGACCTGCGGGCCCGGCCCGTTCTCGATGGCGAACGCCGACACGGTGAGCGAGCAGCTCAAGATCGCCGGCTTCGAGGAGATCACCCTGCAGCGCTGCGACCTGCCGCTGAAGATCGGCAACGATCTCGACCACGCGGTCGAGTTCAACATGTCGCTGGGGCCGGCGGGCGAGGTGCTTCGCCTCTGGGAAGACCGCGTCGACGAGATCCGGCCGAAGATCGCCGCCGACCTTCGCGAGGCCCTGGCCGAGTTCGAGGGCCCCGACGGCGTCTTCGCCCCGGCCTCGACCTGGATCATCGGCGCCCGCGTCCCCGACTAGCGAGCTGCATCAAATTCCCTATCCAGCAGATAGGGAATTTGATGCAGCTCGGTCCAATAGGCTGTCGGCATGGCCGAGACCGCGCCAACCGAATCGGTGCCGGCGCGGCTCGCCGAGATCCGCGACCAGTTGAAGCTGCTCGCGGACTATCTTTGACCCCGCTTCGCTGCAAGCCGAGATCGAGGGCCTCGAGGCCGAGATGCAGCGGCCCGGCTTCTGGGACGACCAGGACGCCGCGGCGCGGACCTCCGCCGCCCATGCCCGCGCCCAGCGCAGGCTGAAGACGTTCCGCGAGCTGGAGTCCGAGGCCGGCGACCTCGCCGACCTGGCCGAGATGGCCGAGGAGGACGAGGAGATGGCGAGCGAGCTGGGCGACGCAGCTCGCGAGCGTCGAGCGGCGCCTCGACGAGCTCGAAGAGGCGCGCCTGTTCAGCGGCGAGTACGACTCCGGCGACGCCGTCGTCAGCGTCCACGCCGGCGCCGGCGGCACCGACTCCCAGGACTGGGCCGAGATGCTGCTGCGGATGTACCTGCGCTGGGCCGAGCGGCGCGGCTTCGAGGTCGAGATGAAGGAGGCCTCGCCGGGGGAGGAGGCCGGGCTGAAGTCAGCCACCTTCATCGCCCGCGGCGAGAACGCCTACGGCCTCTTCGCCGCCGAGCGCGGCGTCCACCGCCTGGTGCGGATCTCGCCCTTCGACTCCTCGGCGCGCCGCCACACCAGCTTCGCCCAGCTCGACGTCGGGCCGCTGGTCGACGAGGGGGTCGAGGTCGAGATCGACGACGCCGACCTGCGCATCGACACCTACCGCGCCTCCGGGGCCGGCGGCCAGCACGTCAACAAGACCGACTCGGCGGTGCGGATCACCCACATCCCCACCGGCGTCGTCGTCCAGTGCCAGAACGAGCGCTCGCAGACCCAGAACAAGGCGGTCGCGATGCAGTTCCTGCGCTCGAAGCTGATCGAGCTCGAGGAGCGCAAGCGGGCCGAAGAGCTGGCCAAGGTGCGCGGCGAGGTCAAGGACGTCGCCTGGGGCTCGCAGATCCGCAGCTACTTCCTGCACCCGACCAGCGGGTCAAGGACCACCGCACCGGGCACGAGGTCGGCGACGCCCAGCGCGTCCTCGACGGCGACCTCGACGACTTCATCCGCGACTACCTGAACAAGACCGCCTCGACGGGGGATTCCGGCTAGCCGGTCGATTTCGGGCGGGTTCCAGGAGCCCTGGCGGGTGCGCCTCTGCGGGAATTGACGTCGCCCGCGCCTATGGCGCGGTTGACGAGATGAGGTGCGCGGGCTGCGCCCGCGCAGGAACCGGATTGCATTTCCGCCGCTTCGCGACATTCCCGCAGAGGCGCACCCGCCAGGCCTCTCGAATCCGCATGAAGCTTTGAAGCCCTTCTCCTCGAAACGGCTTCTCCGCCTGGAAGCTTTTCCAAGCTTCCAAAGCTCAGTCCCGGTTTCGGAAGCTTCCGTATATCGGGGACGTGTCGAGAGGCTCCCCCACCACCTCCAGCAGGGGCGCTACGGCAGCACGCCCTCGAGCTTCAGCAGCGCTTCCTTCATCGGCAGGCCGCCGCCGTAGCCGCCGAGGCCGCCGCCGCTGCGCAGCACCCGGTGGCAGGGGACGACGATCGGGATCGGGTTGGAGCCGCAGGCGGTGCCGGCGGCGCGGACGGCGCGCTCGTTGCCGGCGCTGCGGGCCATCTCCGTGTAGCTGCGGGTCTGGCCGTAGGGGATGCGGTTGATCGCCCGCTGGACCTTCTTGCGGAAGCCGTCGGTGAGCTGCCAGTCGATCGGCAGGTCGAACTCGGTCAGCTTGCCCTCGAAGTAGAGGTCGAGCTCGCGGCGAGCGTCGTCGAGCCGGGCCGGGGCCTCCAGCACGCGCGGCGAGATCCGCGCGGCGAGCTCCTCCAGCGTCTCCTCGGGATCGTAGGTCGGGCAGGTTGACGCGGACCAGGCCGCGCGGGGTGGAGGCGAGCAGCAGCGATCCGAAGGGCGAGTCGACGGTTGCGTAGGCGACGTCGAGCAGGCCCTCGGCTCCGGCGCGGTCGACGAGGCGTTCCAGTGCGGTCTTCATGCCAGCTCCTTCCTCAGTCGCTTCATTCCCTCGTGGAGGCTGCGGCGCGCGGCCTCGGGCGAGCAGCCGAGCGCGGCGGCGATCTCGGCGTGGGGGAGGTCGCAGGCGTAGCGCAGGGCGACGGCGGCGCGCTGCTTCGGCGGCAGCGCCCCGACCAGCGGCCCAGATGCCGTCGTCGGGCTCGGGATCGGTGACCCCGATCTCGGCGACCTCGGCGACCGGCAGCGGCCGCCGCCCGTTGGCGCGGTGGTGGTCGATCGCCTTGCGGTGGGCGATCGTCAGCAGCCAGCCGCGCAGGTTGCTCGCGTCGCCGAGCTTCGGGTAGGCCCGCAGCGCGGCGAGGAAGGTCTCCTGAAAGCAGTCCTCGGCGTCGCCTCGTCCCACGGCGCCGCGCAGCACCCCCATCACGTCGGCGGCGTGCTCGTCGAGCAGGTTCTGGAACGGCGGCAGGGCGGTCACTCATGGATTAAACGCTCTGGAGCGTCCAGACGTGAGAGAGACGGGTGCCCCTCCGACGGAACCCGCGCCGGCACTTGATGGAGGGACCCAGGGTTTAGTCGCTCACAAGTTCCTCTGGAGGGGTACCCGTCTCTCTCACGAGCGGCGTTAGGGTGCCCCGATGGACGAGGCCCTGTCGGAGATCGTTGCCCGGGCGCTTGCTGAGGATGTCGGCACGGGGGACGTGACCTCGCGGCGACCGTGCCCGAGGAGGCGCGGGGACGGGCTCGGATCGTGCAGAAGCAGCCCGGCGTCGTCTATGGGCTTGGGGTCGTTGCCGAGACGATGCGGCAGTGTGGGGTGGAGGACGTCGACAACCTCGTGGTCGAGGGGCAGTGGCGGGATTCCGTGCCGGCCGAGGTGCTCTTCGCGAGCGGGCCGGCGGCGGCGCTGCTGGCCGCCGAGCGGACGGCGCTCAACTTCCTCGGGCACCTCTCCGGCGTGGCGACGCTTACGGCGCGCTTCGTCGAGGCGGTGGCCGGCACCGGCGCCGCGATCCTCGACACGCGCAAGACGACGCCGGGTCTGCGGGCGCTGGAGAAGGCGGCGGTCGTGGCCGGCGGCGGGCGCAACCACCGCATCGGCCTCTACGACGCGATCCTGATCAAGGAGAACCACATCGCCCTCGCCGGCAGCCTCGCCAAGGCCGTGCACGGCGCTCGCACCAACTACCCCGACCTGGCCGTCGAGGTCGAGTGCCGCGACCTCGAAGAGGTCGCCTACGCGCTCGGCACCGGCGCCGACGTTCTCCTGCTCGACAACATGGACCTCGAAGCGCTGCGCGGCGCGGTGAGGCTGCGCGACGAAAACTCGGGCAGCAGGCAAGGGCCCCTCGCTGGAGGCTTCCGGCGGCGTCAACCTGGAGACGGTGCGGGGAATCGCCGAAACCGGCGTGGACCTGATCTCCGTCGGCGCCCTAACTCACTCCGCCCCGACGCTCGATTTCAGCCTGCTGATCGAGCTCGCCTGAAGAGAGAAGCGGGTGCCCCTCCGCGGAACTTGTGAGCCCAACGACGCCAGAGCTCTCCATCAGGTGCGGGCGGCGGGTTCCGCGGAGGGGCACCCGCTTCTCTGTGGCAGGGTCTACTTGAGCAGGCGTGACAGGCGGCGGTCCTTGAGCACGCGGCCGCCGGTCTGCTCCTTCGGGCAGTAGTTGGTCTGGTGCTCGGAGAAGAAGACCGCCTCGATCGTGGTTCCGCAGCGGGGGCAGGGCTCGCCCTCGCGCTTGTGGACCTGCAGGGGCATCGGCACCTTGTCGGGCAGCTGCTCGCCGATCGATCTCCTCGTAATGGCTCGATCGCGTCGCCGAGGACGTGGAGCGCCGCATGGAGTCGCTCGACCTCCTCGTCGTTCAGCTCCGAGCCCTTCTTGAAGGGCGAGAGCCGGGCCTCCCAGAGGATCTCGTCGACCCAGGAGCGGCCGATTCCCGAGATGTCTCCCTGGTGGCGCAGCAGCGGGTGCAGGTGGCGTGGCTGGTCGATCAGCTGCGGCGAAGTCCTCCAGCGGTGGTGCCGGCCAGGCTTCCGGCCCCAGCCGCGCGACCGCTCTCGTCCTCGTCGACAGCATCGGCCGGCAGCAGCTTCGCCCAGGCCCGCTGCTTCGTCCCGAACTCCCGCAGCCGCAGCTCCCGCCCGTCCTCCAGTCGGACCAGCACCCGCGAAGCCCGGTCTTTGGGCGAAGCCCGCTTCTCGAACACCCGCAAACGCCCGGCGGACATCAGGTGGATCAGCAGTGCCAGATCCCCAAACTCGACCACCGGCATCTTCCCGACCCGCCGAACCCCGGTCACCTCGCGCCCGACGAGCGCATCCAACGCCGGCTCAAAGGTCTTCATCACGTTCATCCCAGGCGCAACCGCCGACTCGACACAAGCTCCCGACAAAGCCGTGTTCAGCCGCCGCGCCGTGATCTCAACCTCAGGCAACTCGGGCATGGAACAAGTCTGCCGTCTCCGCCCCTCCCGCGGGTGGCGCGGTGGCGGGGGTCCCCCATAGCGCAGGGCGCCGCAGGCGTCCGAGCACATGGGGGAGGGCCGCCGCGACAGGACCCGCGGGCCAGCGGCCCAATCGCTTAGACTTGAACCCAGTTCATTCGACTGGTTTTCGGGACTCACGTCCCTGCCAGCGAACATCGGAAACGGAAGGCTCCATGCAGGAGTTGCCCACGACTCCAACCCGCGATGACGCCGGCCCTGGAGCCGGAGGAGATCCGCGCCCTGAGCGAGGAGGTTCGCGCGCTGGCCGTCGAGCGCAACGCGGTGATCCTCGCCCACAACTACCAGCTGCCCGAGGTCCAGGACGTCGCCGACCACATGGGCGACTCGCTCGGGCTCTCGCGCCAGGCCGCCGCCACCGACGCCGACGCGATCGCCTTCTGCGGCGTCCACTTCATGGCCGAGACGGCCGCGATCCTCTCGCCCGAGAAGACGGTTCTGATCCCCGACCTCGACGCCGGCTGCTCGCTCGCCGACTCGATCGACGCCGACCAGCTGCGAGCCTGGAAGGCCGAACACCCGGGCGCCCTCGTCGTCATGTACGTCAACACCTCGGCCGAGGTCAAGGCCGAGACCGACTACTGCTGCACCTCCTCCAACGCGGTCAAGGTGGTCGAGCACATCTGGGCCGAGCACGGGCCCGAGACCGAGATCCTCTTCGGCCCCGACATGTGGCTCGGCGCCTTCGTCGAGCGTGAGACCGGGCTTCGCGATGACCCCGAGCGCCGTGCCCGCTTCCACGTCTGGGACGGCGAGTGCCACGTCCACGCCGGCATCCGCCCAGACGACATCGCCCAGACCCGCGCCGAGCACCCCGAGGCCGAGTTCCTGATCCACCCCGAGTGCGGCTGCGCCACCCAGGCGATGGAGTACGTCGCCGCCGGCGACATCGACCCGGAGGGGGTCCACATGCTCTCCACCTCGGGGATGCTCCAGCACGTCGAAGAGAACCCCGACGGCAGCTTCGTCGTCGCCACCGAGAACGGCATGCTCTACCCGCTCCAGCAGGCCGCCCCGCGGGCCAACCTGATCGAGGCCAACCGGATGGCCTTCTGCAAGTACATGAAGATGATCACGCTGCCGAAGCTGCGCGACAGCCTGCGCGAGATGAGGTTCGAGGTGAGCGTCCCGGCGGAGATCGCCGCGAGGGCGCGGCTGCCGATCGAGCGCATGGTCGCGATCGGCTAGCCGCCCCCGGACGCGGGAGCGCGGGCGCGAAATCGCCGGGTGTGGTCAGCGCGCCCGCGCGGGCGCGGAGGAGGCGGCGCCCGATTTCCCCAGATAAAGTCCGGCGGGTCCCGCGGCACGAGAAAGGTCTACGTCCCTTGAGTCAGGTCACCCCCGAGCAAACCGCCAGTCCAGAGCAGCTTCACGAGCTCGCCCAGCAGCTCCGCGTCGACGCGGTCCGCGCCAGTGCGGCCGCGGGCTCCGGCCACCCGACGTCCTCGATGTCGGCCGCCGACCTGATGGCAGTGCTCTTCTCCGGTCACCTGCGCTACGACTTCGACGCCCCCGAGAACACCGCAAACGACCACCTCGTCTTCTCCAAGGGCCACGCCTCGCCGCTGCTCTACGCGCTCTACAAGGCGGCGGGCGCGATCGACGACGAGGAGCTGCTCAGCTTCCGCGAGTTCGGCTCGCGCCTGCAGGGGCACCCGACGCCGGAAATCCCCTGGGTCGACGTCGCCACCGGCTCGCTCGGCCAGGGCCTGCCGATCGCGGTCGGGATCGCGCTCGCGGCCGCCCGGCTCGAGTCCTCCGATCTGCGGGTCTGGGTGCTCTGCGGCGACTCCGAGCTGGCCGAGGGCTCGATGTGGGAGGCCTTCGAGCAGGCCGGCCACGCCAAGCTCGACAACATGATCGCCATCGTCGACGTCAACCGGCTCGGCCAGCGCGGCCCGACGATGCACGAGTGGGACACCTCTTCGCTGGCGGCGCGGGCAGGCGCCTGCGGCTGGGACGTGCAGGAGATCGACGGCCACGACCTGACGGCGATCGACGCGGCCTACGCCCGAGCGCAGGACGCCGACCGGCCCGCGGTGATCTTCGCCCGCACCAAGAAGGGATCCGGTGTAGCCGCGGTCGAGGACAAGGAGAACCAGCACGGCAAGCCGCTGGCGGACCCCGAGGCCGCGGTCGAGGAGCTGGGGGGGATCCGCTCGCTCAGCGTCACCGTGCAGGCGCCGCCCGAGCCGAAGCCCTACGAGATCGAGAAGGCGCCGGTCCAGCGGCCGAGCTACGCGCTCGGCGAGAAGGTCGCCACCCGCGGCGCCTACGGCGACGCCCTGGCCTGGATCGGCTCCATCGACGAGAGAGTCGTCGCGCTCGACGGCGAGGTCGGCAACTCGACCTACGCCGAGCGCTTCGCCGCGGAGCACCCCGACCGCTTCTTCGAGATGTACATCGCCGAGCAGCAGATGGTCGCTGCCGCAGTCGGCATGCAGACGCGGGGCTGGAAGCCGTTCGCCTCGTCGTTCGGCGCCTTTCTCAGCCGCGCCTACGACTTCGTCCGCATGGCAGCGATATCCGACGCCGACCTGAAGCTCTGCGGGTCCCACGTCGGCGTCTCGATCGGCCCCGACGGGCCCTCGCAGATGGCGCTCGAAGACATCGCCTCCCTGCGCGCCGTCTTCGGCAGCGTGGTGCTCTATCCCAGCGACGCCAACCAGGCGGTGCAGCTGCTCGACGCGATGCGGGAGCACCGCGGGATCAGCTACCTGCGCACGACCCGCGAGGCGACGCCGGTGCTCTACGAGCCCGACGAGGCCTTCGAGATCGGCGGCAGCCGCACCGTCCGCTCCAGCGACGAGGACGCCGTCACCCTGATCGGCGCCGGCATCACCCTGCGCGAATGCCTGACCGCCGCCGAGGAGCTCGCCGGCAAGGGGATCTCGGCCCGGGTCATCGACCTCTACTCGGTCAAGCCGGTCGACGCCGAGGCCATCGTCAAGGCCGCCAACGAGACCGGCGCGATCGTCACCGTCGAGGACCACTGGGCGGAGGGCGGCATCGGCGAGATCGTCGCCACCGTGCTCGCCGACGCGGGCATCGGCACGAAGCTGGAGCGCCTGGCCGTAACCGAGCGCCCCGGCAGCGGCCCGCCAGCGGATCTGCTCGCCGCTGCGGGCATCGACGCGGAGCACGCAGTCGCCGCCGCCGAGCGTATTGCTAACGCTCGCTAACAATTCGCTAAGCTCTCGCTAACTTCAACTGGGCGGGGAGTTGCGCGCCCGAAGGCGCGCAGGAGTCACCCTGTATCCGCAGAAGGTCCGCGGGCATGGCCAGATTGCGAAAGCGAAAGACGGGCGGCGAGGAGCCGCAGCGGCGGCGTGCCGGTGGCAAGCCGATCATCGAGCTGCGCGACGTGACCAAGGTCTACCCGGGCGGTCACATGGCGCTCGACCGGGTCTCGCTGGCGATCGATCGCGGCGAGTTCGTCTTCCTCGTCGGCCCGACCGGCTGCGGCAAGTCGACCCTGATCAAGACGCTGATCCGCGAGCTGAGGCGACCGAGGGCGCGGTGCGCATCGCCGGCCGCGACATCGGCGCCCTGTCGGAGAAGAAGATCCCGCAGCTGCGGCGCAACATCGGCACCGTCTTCCAGGACTTCAAGCTGCTGCCCGACCGCACCGTCTACGACAACGTCGCCTACGCGCTGCAGGTGATCGGCGCCAGCCGCGCCGCGATCCGCACCCAGGTGCCGGAGACGCTGCGCCTCGTCGGCCTCTCGACCAAGCTGCACAGCTATCCCGACCAGCTCTCCGGCGGCGAGCAGCAGCGCGTCTCGATCGCCCGCGCCTTCGTCAACCACCCGCCGCTGCTGCTCGCCGACGAGCCCAGCGGCAACCTCGACCCGGTCACCTCGATCGGCGTGATGCAGCTGCTCTACCGGATCAACAAGACCGGCACGACCGTCGTCGTCGTCACCCACGACCGCGAGATGGTCGACAACATGCGCCGCCGCGTGATCGAGCTCTACGAGGGCCGCGTCGTCCGCGACGAGGTCAGCGGCGGCTACACCGAGGAGTCGACGACCGAGTTCGGCGTGCGGATGCGCGCCGAGATGGGCGTCGCCCCCGAGGGCCAGACCAACGGACACGACTCCCACGATTCGCTCTTCTAGATGTCGCGATTCTTCTTCTTCACCCAGGAGGCATTCCGCGCGCTGCGCCGCAACGGCGCGCCGAGCATGGCGGCGATCGTCACCACGGTCGACCACCGTGATCCTGCTCGGCGTCCTGATCCCGGTCTTCCAGACCACGCAGGCCAAGAGCGACGAGGTGCGCGACAGCCTCGAGTTCCGGGTCGGCCTCTACGACGACGCGACGCAGGGCGAAATCGCGGCGCTCGAAAGCAAGCTGGAGGCGATCCCGCACGTCGAGTCGGTCAACTTCATCAGCAAGGCGCGCGGCCCTGGAAGAACTCGGGAAGGGCCTCGGCAAGAGCAAGAGCGAAGACCTGACCTCGCGCAGCTGCACGGTAACCCGCTGCCGGCGAACTTCAAGATCACGGCCGACGACGCCTCCAACCTCGACGCGGTCCAGGCAGCGGTGATCGCCGACCGGCCCCGAACGGCAAGCCGCAGCCGATCTCCCCGATCGTCGACGAACATCTTCGACCGCCAGGAAGAGGCCAAGAAGATCGAGCAGGTGACCAGCGCGCTGAAGATCGTGCTGACCGTGATCACCGCCCTGCTGATCGTCGCCTCGCTGATGCTGGTCGGCAACACGATCCGGCTCTCGATCTACACCCGCCGCCGCGAGATCGAGGTGATGAGGCTGGTCGGCGCGACCCGCTGGTTCATCCGCTGGCCCTTCATGATCGAGGGCGTCGTCGTCGGCTTCGCGGGGGGCCTGGTAGCCATACTGATCCTGTGGCTGGGCAAGATCACCGATCGTCGACCCGCTGAGCGGCACCATCTCCTTCCTCGCGGCGCAGAACAACAGCACCCTCTCCTTCCCGGCGCTGGTCGCGATCCTCTTCGCCGCCTCGGTGCTGGTCTCGGCGATCGGCTCCGGCGTCACCCTGCGCCGTTTCCTCAAGGTCTGAGCGCGCCGTGAGGGCAGGGTGGGGATCGCGGCCCTCGCGGTCGCCATGGCGGTCGTGCTCTGCGCCGGCATCTGGCTCGGCGGCCACCCGGCGAAGCTGCCCGAATTCCTCCGCGACCGCTTCGTCGACGACTCCGCCGGGCTCAACCTCGAAGCGACCGAACTGATCGAGGACAACTACTACCGGCCGGTCGGCTCGAAGGAGCTGACCAACGCCTCGCTGCAGGGCATGGTCCGCGAGCTGCGCCTGCGCCACCACGACCGCTTCTCCGACTACTTCTCGCCGGAAGCGCTGGCCCGCTTCAACGAAGCGATCTCCGGCCGCTTCTCCGGGATCGGCCTGACCGTCTCCGAGGTGAAGCAGGGCCTGCGGGTCGAAAGCGTCTTCCCCGACTCGCCGGCTGCGCAGGCGGGGCTCGCGCCCGGCGACCTGATCGTCTCGGTCGACGGCGACTCGATCGCCGGCGAGAGCAGCGAAGTCTCGACCGAGAAGATCAAGGGCCCGGAAGGGACCGAGGTGACGATCGGCGTCAAGCCGGCCGGTCGGCGGCAAGGTCCGCGAGCTGGAAATCGAGCGGGCCCAGATCGCGCTGCCGGTGGTGACCAGCAAGGTCAAGAAGGTCGAGCGGTCGCAAGCTCGGCTACGTGCGCCTGATCTCCTTCAGCGAAGGCGTCCACGCGCTGCTGCGCGAAGCCGTCGAAAAGGTCGAGCGAGAAGGGGGCCGAAGGGATCGTGCTCGACCTGCGCGGCAACGGCGGCGGCCTGCTCGAGGAGGCGGTGCTGACCGCGAGCGTCTTCCTGCCCGAAGGACGAAGTCGTCGTCACGCACCGACTCGCGCACCCAGGGCCACGCCGTCTACAAGACCGTCGGCGGCAACCTGCCGGAGGTGCCGATGGTCGTCCTGATCGACCGCAACACCGCCTCGGCGGCGGAGATCCTCACCGCGGCGCTGGCCGACGACGCCGGCGCCAAGGTGGTCGGCACCCGCTCCTACGGCAAGGGCGTCTTCCAGCAGGAGGTCGGCCTCTCCAACGGCGGCGCGCTGAAGCTGACGATCGGCGAGTACTTCACCCCCGAGGGCGTCAACCTGGCCAAGAGCCACGGCATCCACCCCGACGTGCGGGCGCGCGACCTGCCGCAGACGGCGCGCGACGAGGCGCTCGAACGCGCCCTCGGCGTCCTCGCGGCCGAACAATGAGCTTCCGGTGCGCCTTTTGCCGTCTATGCCCACATAAAGCGCACCGGAAGGAGCTGGCGGTGAGCAAGCGCGACTGGCGCTACTACCGGGAGCGACAGCGGGCGCGGGCGCGGCGGGCAGGCGCGAGCCGAAGAACGCTCGCGAGGCGGTCGAGGCGCTGCTGGCGGAGCGCCTCGGGCGGCGTGGCTTCCCCGCCGCGCTCGAGGTCGAAGCCGGGCGTGCCGCCGACGCCGCCGAGGCAAGCGAGCGTCCGCCGCCGCGACCTCACCGAGCTGCCCACCTTCACCGTCGACCCGGCCACGGCGCGCGACTTCGACGACGCGATCTCGGCCCAGCGCGAGGAGGACGGCGTGCGCGTCTGGGTCCACATCGCCGACGTCGCCGCCCACGTCCGGCCCGGGTACGCCGCTCGACCTCGAGGCGCGCCGGCGCGCCAACAGCACCTATGTGCCGGGCGCGGTCGAGCCGATGCTGCCGCGGGCGCTGAGCGAGGAGGCGTGCAGCCTCGCGCCCGGCGTGGAGCGGCTGGCGGTCACGGCCGAGATCGAGCTCGGCCCGGCCGGCCGCCCGCGTGCCGCCAGCTTCTACCGCAGCCGCATCCGCTCCGGGGCCCGCCTCGACTACGACCAGCTCGACCTGGTCTTCGCCGGGCGCGGCAGCGCGCCCGGAGGACGTCGCCGAGCCGCTGGCGGTCGCCCGCGAGGCGGCGGCGGCGCTGGGCGAGCACCGCGGCACGACCAGCCTCGACGTCGAGTCCAGCGAGCCCGAGTTCCGCTTCGACGCGGACGGC
Source organism: uncultured Solirubrobacterales bacterium (assembly GCA_963812905.1). Taxonomy (GTDB): domain Bacteria; phylum Actinomycetota; class Thermoleophilia; order Solirubrobacterales; family 70-9; genus VRUE01. The sequence continues at coordinate 749,883 of CAWEWY010000003.1, read as the reverse complement.
AACGTCGTCGGCGCCCGCTCGGTCGCCCAGACCGAGTCGCACCGGCTGATCGAGCGGCTGATGATCCTCGCCAACGAACAGGTCGCCCAGCTGCTCGAGCGCAAGCGGGTGCCGGCCGTCTACCGGGTCCACGCCCAGCCCGACCCGGCGCGGGTCGAGCGCCTGGTCGAGCAGCTGCACGCGCTCGGCGTGCCGACCCCGCCGCTGCGGCAGGGCCTGGCGCCGGGCCAGGCCGGCGAGGTCGCGGCCGAGGCGAGCCGGCTGGTGATCGAGGAGGCGGCGCGGCGCGGGCACGGCCGCGAGGCGTATACATCGCTCGTGCTCCGCTCCCTGATGCAGGCCTCCTACAGCGACCGCAACAGCGGCCACGCCGGGCTGGGCAGCCCCGCCTACTGCCACTTCACCTCGCCGATCCGCCGCTACCCCGACCTGCTCGTGCACCGGGCGCTGCTGGCGACGCTGGGCGAGGGGGAGGAGGCGCCGCGGGCCGCCGAAGCGCGCGAGGTGGCCTGGCACAGCAGCGAGCGCGAGCGCGAGTCGGCGCGGATCGAGCGCGACGCCGACGACGTCTGCGCTGCCTACCTGCTCGAGCGCGAGCTGGGCGAGCGCGGCGCCGAGGTCGGTCTTCGAGGGCGAGGTCTCGGGGACGATCCGGGCCGGGGCCTTCGTCGCCTTCGGCGGCGAGCTGGGCGACGTCTACGAGGGCTTCGTCCCGGCGCGCACGATGGGCGAGGAGCGCTTCGAGCTGAACGAGACCGAGACGGCGCTCGTCGGCCGCGAGTCGGGCGCGACCGCTGCGGCTCGGCGATCCGATATCCGTCCGGGTGACGGGGGTCGAGGCGCCCCGCGGACGGGTCGATCTGGAGCTCGCCGATGGCTAAGAAGCCGAAGAAGCAGCGCACGCCCGCCTCCGGTGACGTCGCCACCAACCGCCGCGCCCGCCACAAGTTCGAACCGGTCGAGAAGATGGAGGCGGGGATCGTCCTGCAGGGCTCCGAGGTGAAGTCGCTGCGCAACGGCAAGGCGCAGATGACCGATGCCTACGCCGTCGTCGAGCGGGGCGAGGTTTGGCTGCGCAACCTCCACATCCCGCCTTATGAGCCGGCCAGCCGCGAGAACCACGAGCCCGAGCGGCCGCGCAAGCTGCTCCTGCACAAGGCGCGAGATCGAACGGCTGATCGGCAAGACGGCGGAGAAAGGGTTGACCCTGATCCCGACCCGGATCTACTTCAAGGGCTCGCGCGCGAAGGTCGAGCTGGCGCTGGCGCGGGGCAAGGAGGGGCGCGACCGCCGCCGCGAGATCGCGGACCGTGACGTGCGGCGCGAAGTCGAGCGCGAATTCAAGGGCAGGATGAGGTAGCTTCGGGGACGATGCGTTCCAGGATTGCCCTGCTTTGGTCCGCGGTCGACCCTCGCCGCGCTGGCCCTGGCCCTTCCGGCGGAGGCCGAGGCCGAATCCTTCCCGAGCGAGCGCTGGCAACTTCGTCAGCGACAACATCCAGTACTTCGTCGCCGGCCTGGTCGCGGCGATCCTGCTGCTCCTGCTGGTCGTCAGCATCACCCAGCGGCGCAGCAAGGAAAAGGCGAAGAAGCAGGCGCAGCGGCGGCTGCCGGCGATGATGCCGACGCCGCCGCCCGTGCCTCCCGCCGCGCAGGCCCAGACCGCGGAGCTGCCCGCGCAGCCCGCCGCGCGCGGCCGGCGTCGCCCCGCCGCCCCCGCCCGTCGACCGTGGTCCGCCCCTGAACGCCAAGGAGAAGCGCAAACAGGCCCGCGAGCAGCAGCGCGCCGCGCGGCTCGAGCACCGCAAGCGGCGCCAGGCCGAGGCGAAGCGCCGCAAGGAAGAGCGGCTGGCAAAGCGCGCCGAACGCCGCTGGACCGGGAGGCGGGCGCGCTGACGGGCGACGGGCGCGCAAGGAAGCGGCGAAGGCGGAGCGCCAGCTCGCCGAGGCCCGCGCCGCCCACGAGCGCGAACAGCTTCAGCAGGCGCGGCTCAGGCCGCTCCAGCCGCCCCTTCCGTCCCAGCCGCCCCCGTCGCCGCAGCAGCCACCCGCGGTGCAGGCGGTGCCGCCCCCGCTGCCGGCCGAGCCGACCGCCGGCTCCTCCCGCGGCCGTGCCGCCGCCCGGCGCGCCGCCGGGCTACGACGGTCCTGCCGCGGCCGAACAGCGGGTCCACGCCAAGGTGGAGGAGATTCAGCGCGAGGAGGAGCGGATCCGCGCCGAGGCCGACCGCCGCATCGCCGAGGCCGAGCGCCTGCAGCGCGAGGCGGAGGAGCGGACGGCGCGCGCTCAGGGCGGGCAGGCGACGCAGAGCATGGAGGCCGTTCCGCCTCCGGCCCAGCCTCTGCCGCCCGGCGGCCGTGCCGACATCGGCGCCGGACTCGAGACTGCCGAGCAACGGCTCCAGCAGGAGCGCGAAGCGCAGGAGCGGGCGATGGTAGAGGCGCAGGAGCGCCTGCGCCAGATCGAAGAGCGGACCAAGGAAGCGGAGCGCCGCGCCGCCGAGGCCGAGCGCCTCGCCAAGCTGAAGTCCGAGGAGGAGGAGCGCGAGCGGCGCCTGCAGGAGATCCGCGACAGCGTCGCCCAGGCCGAGGAGCGCGCCCGCGAAGCCGAGCGCCGCGCCGCCGAAGCCGAGCAGGCCGTGATCCAGTCGGTCCAGGGCCAGGCGGGCACCAGCCAGCGCCGCCACGCCGCCAGCACCGCCGTCGCCGCCGCCACGCCGCCCCCGAGCCCACGCCGCCGCCGCCGCTCCCGAGCCGCCTGCCGCCCTCGCCCCGCACCGGCTCCCGAGCCCCCGCAGCCGGCCGCCGCCCCCGCCTCCGGCACCGGACCGCCACCGGCGCCCGTGCCGCCTCGCGCCTGAGCCACCCGCGCAGCCCCTGCCCCCGGCGGCTGCGCCATCGGGCGGCACGATCGACCTCAACTCGGTCACCTTCGAGCAGCTCCGCGCCGAGAACCTCTCGGTCACCCAGGCGACCCGCCTGCTCGCCCACCGCGAGCGGCTCGGTCGCTTCGGCTCGGTCGACGAGCTCGACGAGGTCGCCGGCCTTCCCCAGGACCTGCTGGAAGACCTGAAGCGTCGTTCGACCGTCTGAGGAGCGACCTCAGCAGGGTTCCGCTTAACTTTTTCGAGCTGCGGCAGATTGCTGTCGCTCTAACCGCGCTCTGCGAAAAAGTACAAGACGCTCCACCCTGCTGAGGTCGCTCCTATAGGCCGTATGCCTCGAGGAGCTTTAGCCAGATCTCGCTGCGGCTGGGGTAGGCCGCGACGGCGTGGCGGAGCTTTGGGAGGGGGACCTCGCCGACGATGGCGACGGTTGCCGCTTGGAGGAAGTCGGCGGTCTCGAAGCCGGTGAAGGTGGCGCCGACGATGACCTGGCGGGACTCGTCGACGACGATGCGGGAGGTGCCGCCGGTTTCCTTGCCCTGGAAGCTGGCGCCGGCGGTGCCGTCGGTGGGCACGTCGACCGCGCGGGCGTCGATTCCGGCTTCGCGGGCCTGGTCGAGGGTCTTGCCGGCGGCGGCGACCTGGGGGTCGGTGAAGGTGACGCGGGGCGAGCCGATGCCCTTCGGCGACGGCCTCGACCTCGCGCCCGAGGGCGTTCTCGGCGGCGACCCAGGCCTGGTACTTGCCCATGTGGGTGAAGAGGGCGCGGCCGTTGACGTCGCCGACCGCGTAGAGCCAGTCGCGTCCGCCGACCCGCATCTGCTCGTCGGTCTCCAGGAAGCCGCCCTTGCCGGCCTCGACACCGACGGTGTCGAGGCCGATGCCTTCGGTGCGGGGCTTGCGCCCGACGGCGACGAGGAGCTCGGCGGCCTCGACGGCGGTGCCGTCGTCGAGCTCCAGCCTGACGCCTCCGTCGCCCTGCGTGACGCGCTGGGCGAGGGCTCCGGTGCGCACGTCGACGCCGTGGCTCTCGCGCAGCGCCGCGGCGACCTGCTCGCCGGCGAAGGGCTCCTCGCGCGAGAGCAGGCGCTCGGCGCCCTCGATCAGCGTGACCCGGGTGCCGAGCGTCGACCAGGCCTGCGCCAGCTCGGAGCCGACCGGGCCGCCGCCGAGCACGACCATGCTCTCCGGCACCCGCTTGGACGTCGTCCCGTCGCGGTTGTTCCAGGCCCGCACCGAGTCGAGCCCGTCGACCGGCGGCATCGCGGCGCCGCTGCCGGTGGCGACCACGACGGCGCGGCTCGCGATCAGCAGATCGTCGCCGACGCGCACCCGGCGCTCGCCGTCGAGCCTGCCCTCGCCGCGGAACAGCTCGATCCCGCGTTCTTCCAGCCAGGGGAGCTGGCCCGAGTCGTCGAGGTCGTGGATCACCTCGTCGCGGCGATCGAGGACCGCCTGCGGGTCGAGGTCGCCGCTCACCGCCTCGGCGACGCCGGGCACGCGGCGCGCCTCGTCGAGCAGGTCGCCGGGTCGCAGCAGCGCCTTCGAGGGCATGCAGGCGTAGTAGGAGCACTCGCCGCCGACCAGGTGCTGCTCGACGATCGCCACCGACATGCCGCCGTCGGCCAGACGGCCGGCGCAGACCTCTCCCGGCGCCCCGGCGCCGAGCACGATCGCGTCGAATTGCCGCTCGGCCACTCCCGACACCGTACAATCGACCGGCACATAGCACGGGGGCGACAGGCTTCGACGTGGTCGGTCCGTGCGAACGGTTGCAGGTCGAGGTTGCCGGAGGCCTCGTTAAACCCCGGCAAAAACCAATACGTGCGGACCATGAGTTCGCCCTCGCTGCCTAGCTAGAACCTAGGCGATGAGAGTCGGTCCTCTCCCGCCCGCGGGGAGGGCAGCCGGCTTCAGAACGCGGGCTCACCCAGGCGGATCGCCCCGTCTGCCAGGGGAAATTTCAGAGGGCTCTATCTCCCGCAGTGCCCGCCGGCGCGGACCCCGGGAGACGAGAATCAAGCGCCGGCTATACCTGTAGACACCATCGCACTACGACCTCGGACGCCGGTTCAATTCCGGCCGCCTCCATCAGAGACAGACAAAACATTTCACGATATCTCCCTTGTGCACGAATCGTGCTGAGGACAGGCAGCCCGGACCAGGCCGACATATTGCGACTCGCCCCTCCCCGCGTCGTGATCCCGGCCGTTCACCGGGACGGGGAGATTCGGTCTTTGCCGGCTTGGTCCATTTCTGTCCCTACCGCTCGACCGTCACCCGCAGGAACGTCGCCGGGATCGAGGTGGCGTCATCGCTCGTGTTCTGCTCGTTGAACAGGGCGTCCAGCTCAGCCTCGAGCTCAGCCTCGCGGCCGTTCGCTGCCGCCGCCTCGAAGGCGTTCATGGTCGGTCCGTAGTAGGCCCTGAACGTGGCCACCAGCTCCGACGGCTTGCCTGGGAAGTTGAACGTGTAGGTGTCCCGCTCGAAGGAGATCTGCTCCGCGGGGACTCCGGCGGCCGTGAACCGCTCGATCACGTTGTCCTCCACGCCCCAGGTCATCGGGCTGACGAAGCCCTCCGGCGGCGGGGGCGAGTAGGAGGAGCTGATCTTGAGGATCTGGGCGACCAGGGTCGGGTCGTTCGGGATCCAGTTCCCCATCACGATCCGGCCGCCCGGCTTGGTCACCCGCACCATCTCCTTGGCCACGTCGAACGGCTTGGGAGCGAACATCGCCCCGAAGATGCTGATCACGAGGTCGAAGCTGCTCGTCGCCGAGCTCGTGCAGATCCGATGCGTCGCCCTCCTGGAACCTGCAGTTGGCCAGGCCGAGATCCTCGGCGCGCGCGTTGCCCGCCGCGACCAGGTTGCTGGCGATGTCGACGCCGAGGACGTCGGCGCCAAGCTGGGCCGCCGGCAACGCCGTGGTCCCGTCGCCGCAACCGAGGTCCAGCACCCGGAGCCCGTCGGTGATGCCGAGCGTCCCTGACGAGTGCCTCTCCGCTCTCTCGCATGCTTGCCGCGATGCGCGTGAAGTCGCCCTTCTCCCACAACGCCTTGTTCGCATTCATCGGCCGCTCCTTCTCTGGCGTTCGAGTTAACCCCGCCGGATGCTACCCCCGCACCTTCTCCCGCCCCACGCGGGACGTGTGAGCCGGCCCCGGCCGCCCCGGACCTTAGGCTGCCGCCAGATGAAAGCTCGCCTGGCGATCTGCCTGGGTTTGGCGGCCCTCTTCACCGGTTGTGGCCAGAGCTCCGCGCGCCCGTTTCGGGCCGAGGTCCACGTCTCCCCAGTCGCCCACACGGGGATCGCCTGGTACCAACGCGGCCAGGGACCGCCGCTGGTGATGCTGATCGGCACGGGCTCGACGATGGCCGAATGGGATCCGGCTCTGCTTCGGCTGCTGGCCCGCGACCACCGGCTGATCCTCTTCGACTACCCCGGGCTGGGACTTTCGGGGCCCTGGCACGGGCGCTCCCTTGACTCGCTCGCCGACGCGACCGTCGGCCTGATCAGCTCGATCGGCCTGTCCAGGGCGGACGTCCTGGGCTGGTCGATGGGCGGCTTCGTCGCCCAGCGCCTGGCCATCGACCATCGGCAGCGCGTCTCCCACCTGATCCTCGCCGGCACCAACCCCGGCGGCAGTCAGACCGTGCTCGGCACCGCAAAGGCCCAGGAGATCGACAGCGAGCCCGACCCCTCGGAAGCCGACATCCTGCGCGAGCTCTATCCGCCAAACCGCCAGGGCGAGGGACGGCGCTTCCTGCGCCGCCTCGAACGCGCCAGCCACAGCGGCGAGATCCCCGACGACTTCCACGTCCCGGCGGCAACCACCCGCGCTCAGGTGGTGGCCGAGGATCCCTGGCTGCGCAGCAACCGCAACTACCGCCAGCTGGGCACGCTCACCGCGCCCACCCTGGCCGCTGCCGGTGCCAGGGACCCGGTGGTGCCGCCGGTGAACCTGCGGAGGATCGCCGCCCGGATCCCGCGCTCCAGGCTCGTCGTCTTCCCCGGCGCCCACGCCTTCCTATTTCAGGAGCGCCGCTCCTTCGCGCGAGTGGTGGACCGCTTTCTGCGCCGCTGAGCCGGCTACGGAATGACGTAGTTGTGTATCGAGACGTCGATGACGTCGGCGTCGGGCAGCGCGGCGACGCGCTCCTCACCCATGACAGCGACCTGGGCGGGTCGAAGTCGGTCCGTTGCGAACCGGGTGAAGTCCTCGCGGGACTCCCATATGTTGAAGACCTGGAATTGGCCCTCCAGCTCGCCTGCGGAGTGAAAGATCAGCCCCTCCACCGGCTCGTCCGCCAGGCGCACCTTCTCCATCACGGCGTCGTACTGATCGGCGCCCATGCCCTCGGAGAACCGGGTGATAGTTCCTACCGCCATCTTTTTCCCTTCGTTGGCCTGCCGTCGTGTCGTTTCACCCTACACCGGGATAGGCGGCCGACCGGGCCGGCGCTCCGGCTCTCAGCCGGACCCGGTGCCAAGCCAGGCCAGCACGTCGGCGGCGTTGCGGTCGGGCGGGAAGACGGGGTAGAAGGCCTTGGCGATCTTGCCGCCTTCCGCGACGAAGGTGAGGCGCTTGTAGAGGGTCATGCCCTCGACTTCGAAGGTCGGCAGGCGCAGTGTGTCGGCAGGCGAAGGCTCGCGGTCGCTGAGCAGGGGGAAGGGGATGTGCTCGCGCTCGGCGAACTCGCGCTGTTCGTCCGGGCTCTGGGCGCTGACGCCGAGGACGTTGGCGCCGAGCGCGGTGAACTCGGCGAGGCTGTCGCGGTAGGCGCAGCTCTGCGGGGTGCAGCCGCGGGCGCCGGGGATGTCGTCCCAGCCGGCTGGCGAGGGCTGGCCGGGCGTGCCGGTGCGAGGGTAGACGTAGGCGACGAGGCGGTCTCGAGACAGCTCGACCAGGTCGACGGTTCCGCCGAGGGTCGAGGGCAGGCGTAGCTTCCGGCAGCGCCATCCCGGTGAGGTGATCGGCGGCGCCGTCGTCCTCGGGAACCGGCAGGCCGGCCGGCAGCTCGCTGTAGTCAGTGGTCACCCCGCCATCCTCGCAAGCCACCCATCGGAGAGGCTCGTAGAGTGGGCGCATGGAGCGCTACGTCGCCTTCCTGCGCGGGATGAACCTCGGCGGGCGGCGGATCAAGAACGACGAGCTGCGCCGCGAGTTCGAGGTGCTGGGCTTCGCCGACGTCGCCTGCTTCCGCGCCAGCGGCAACGTGATCTTCGGCGCCGAGGAAGGTGACGAGGTGGAGTTGACGTCGCGGATCGAAGCCGGGCTGGAGGAGTCGCTCGGCTACGAGGTGCCGGTCTTCCTGCGCAGCGCGGACGAGCTGCGTGCGATTGCGGCCTCGGAGCCGTTCGAGGCATCGCTGGTGGCGGCCTCGAAGGGCAAGCTCCAGGTCGCCTTTCTCCTCGACGCAGCCGACGAAGGCGCAACGGAAAGCCGCCCTCGACCTGGTCACCGACGAAGATCGCCTCGCGATCGACGGCCGCGAGCTCTACTGGCTGCCCAGCGGCGGCATCTCTGAATCCGACCTCGACCTGAAGGCGATCGAGTCGGCGCTCGGCATCTGGACGATGCGAACCATGGGCACGATCGACCAGATCGCCGCCAAGCACTTCCGTTCCTGATCTCTCCGCCTGCCTGCTCCGTTTGGTCTCCATAGGGACCCGAACGGAGCAGGCGTCTCTAGAGATCCGCGCGGGGCAGAGCGGCGAGCCGGGCGTCGCGGCTGACCGAGCCGATCTCGTCGGGCAGCGCCGAGAGCTGGACGTTGGAGACGAACTCCAGGCGCTGGCCGAGGGGGCGGAAGAAGTTGTCGTAGTGAGTCGGGACCACGACCTTGGGGTCGAGGCGGGGGAGGATCCGTCGCCAGTAGTCCTCGGTGAAGCTGCGGCCGGCGACGCCGGCGAGGAAGACGTCGACGCCGCGCTCGCGGATCGCCTCGTCGATCAGGTTGGCGCTGCCCTGGTGGTAGAAGCGGATGCCCGCGACCTCGATCGAGATGCCCCAGACCTGGCCGCAGCGGTAGGCGCCCGGCGAGAGCGCGTCGAGGTGCTCGCAGGTGAGGTCGCCGTCGTAGGGGACGGCGAGGCCGAGCAGCAGCTTCGAGTGGACGCTGGGGGTGAAGCTGACCTCGAACGGGCCGAGCTCGTAGGTGCGGTAGGGCTCGACCTCCACCGCCTGCTCGGCGAGGCCGTGCAGGCCCATCAGCGTCACCAGCGAGTCCGAGCCGTAGGCCTTGCAGCCGAAGCGCCGCGCGATCGCCGGGGCGTCGACCGCGTGGTCGAAGTGGGTGTGGCCGACGAGGACGCCGGCGACCTCGCCGGGCGCGTGGACGAAGCGGTCGAGCGCGGCCGGGTCGGGCAGCGTCGGCCGCCGCCGCAGGAGGTCGCCGAACGGCACCCGCGAGAGGTAGGGATCGACGAACAGCGTCTGCCCCTCGAAGCTGATCCGGTAGCCGGAGACGCCGAGCCATTCGACCTCCAGCCCGGCCGGCAGCTCCAGCGGCCTCGCCTCCAGCTCGCCGAGCGCCTGGCCGTCCTCGCGCGCGGCCGAGCGCCGCGTCACCCGCGCCTTCGCCAGATCGCCCAGGTGTCGCAGCGGCCCCGCCATCGACGCGCGTCTACGCGGTCTCGAAGCGTCGCCGAGAGCTGCGGCGAGCCGGCGATGGGTCTGGAAGACGACGCAGTAGCGCTCGGTCAGCTTCAGCAGGGTCGTCGAGCTGCTCCTCGTCGGCGTCGGTGTCGAGCTCGAAGGCGAGGCGGATCGCCGAGAAGCCGACCGGCGCCTCGCGGTCGACGGCGAGCGTGCCGCGGAAGTCGAGGTCGCCCTCGGCGCGCACCGTCCCGGACCGCACCTCGATCCCCAGCGAGGTCGCGACCGCGCGCAGCGTCACCCCGGCGCAGGCGACCAGCGCCTCGAGCAGCATGTCGCCCGAGCAGAGCTGGCGTGCCGTCGCCGCCGAGGCCGGGTGCAGGCCCGCCTCGGCGATCGCGCGGCCGGTCTGCACCGAGCAGGAGACGCCCTCGCCGAGCTCGCCGCTCGGCCGAGAGGGTGACGACCGCGGCCTCGGGGTCCTCCCGGTAGCGCTCCTTCAGCGGAGCCTGGACCGCCTGCAGCTGCTCGCGTTCCACGCCGGGGAGGTTACGCCTGCTGCGCGCCGGGCCGCGTAATGTCAGGGCTCGCCCATGGCCATCGCCACAGCCACGACCATCGACCTCTACGCGGGCGGCAAGCTGCTCTTCGCCGACGTCTCCTTCAAGCTCGAGCCGCGCGAGCGGATGACGCTCTCGGGGCGAAACGGCGCCGGCAAGTCGACCCTGCTGCGGGTGCTCGCCGGAGAGCGGCCGCCCGACTCGGGCAGCATCGCCCTGCAGAAAGGGGCGCGGGTGGCGCTGCACGACCAGCGACCGCCGCGCGACGCCGAGATCTCCCTCGGCGACTACGTCTTCTCCGGCCGCGCCGACATGCAGGAGACCGAGGCCGAGCTGGCGCGCCTGGAGGAGGCGATGGGGCGGGGCGAGCCCGACGAGGAGACGATGCGCGCCTACGCGGCGGCGCAGCAGCGGCTCGAAGCCGGCGGCGGCTACCGCTGGCGCGACGACGTCCTCGCCGTGCTCGGCGGCCTCGGCTTCGGCGAGGAGGCGGCCGAGCGCCGGCTCTCGACCTTCTCCGGCGGCGAGCTGACCCGCGCCTCGCTCGCCCGCGCGCTCGCCACCCGCCCCGACCTGCTGCTGCTCGACGAGCCGACGAACCACCTCGACATCCCCTCGCTGGAGTGGCTGGAGCGCTACCTGGTCGACCTCGACGCCGCCGTCGTCCTCGTCGCCCACGACCGCTGGTTCCTCGAGGCGGTCGGCACCTCGGTGCTGGAGCTGGAGGCCCAGCGCGGCCGCTTCTTCGCCGGCCCCTGGCACGCCTGGCGCAAGGAGCAGGCGGCGCGCGAGATCGCCCGCGGCAAGGCGATCGAGCGCCAGCAGGCGGAGATCGAGCGGATGGAGCGCTTCGTCGAGCGCTTCCGCTACAAGGCGACGAAGGCGCGCCAGGCGCAGTCGCGGCTGAAGCAGATCGACAAGATCAAGCGCGACGGGGTCAAGGCCGAGGCGCGCGACCGCCGCAACCTGCGCTTCTCCTTCGTCACCCCGGAGCGGCCCGGGCGGGTCGTGCTGAAACTGGTCAAGGCGCGACGATCGAGGTGCCGGGCCGGACCCTGCTCGACGGCGCCGAGCTCGAACTCGAACGCGGCGAGCACGTCGTCCTCGTCGGCCCCAACGGCGCCGGCAAGACGACCCTGATCGAGACCCTCGCCGGCAAGCGCGAGCCCGCCTCCGGCTCGGTGCGGACCGGCCACAACGTCAAGCTCGGCTACCTCTCCCAGCACGCCGAGAGCGCGGCGGGGGAGGGGACGGTGCTCGACGCCGCCCAGCGCGAGACCGGCCTCAGCGGCCAGAAGGCGCGCGACCTGCTCGGCGGCTTCCTCTTCTCCGGCGCCGACGCGGAGAAGTCGCTCGACGACATCTCCGGCGGCGAGCAGCGGCGGCTCTCGCTGGCGATCCTGGTCGCCTCCGGCGCCAACGTCCTGATCCTCGACGAGCCGACCAACCACCTCGACATCGAGAGCCGCGAGGCGCTCGAGGACGCGCTCCTGGCCTTCGAGGGCGCGGTGATCCTCGTCTCCCACGACCGCGCCCTGCTCGAGGCGGTCGGCAGCCGCACCCTCGTCTGCGAGGACGGCGAGCTGGCGAGCCACCCGACGCGGCTGGGCCGCCTACCAGCGCGACCGCGACGAACGGCGGGAAGCCGCGGCGGCGGAGGCCGCGGCCGCGAAGCGGTCCGAGCAAAGCGGGCAAGCGCCGCCGCCCCGGCGCCGCCGCGAAGACGCGCCGCCCGCAAGGCGAGCCGCCTGGCCGAGAAGATCGAGGCGGCCGAGGCCGAGCTGCGCGAGATCGAGGAGGAGCTCGCCGACCCCGCCGCCTGGTCGACCCCGGCCAAGGCGGAGCGGGCGAGCGAGCGCCACGAGGCGGCGAAGCGCAAGCTCGCCGAGCTCTACGAGCGCTGGGAAGAGGCCGAACGGGCCGTCAGCGCAGCGGCCGATCCAGCCTGACCCGGGTGCCCCGGCCGGGGGCGAGGGTGATGTTGCGGACCTTGACCTGCTCCGGCTTGGGGTCGGGGGCGCTGAGGTCGGCGCGTTCGACGATCTCGCGCAGGACGATCCGCATCTCGTATTCGGCGAAGGCGGCGCCGATGCAGCGCCGCACGCCGCCGCCGAAGGGGATCCAGGCGTAGTTGTCGGCCTTGCCCTCGAGGAAGCGCTCGGGCCGGAACTCCTCCGGCTCGGGGAAGAGGTCCTCGCGGTAGTGCAGCGGCGGCGATCGCCGCCATCACGTAGGTGCCGGCGTCGAGCTCGTAGCCGCCGATCTCGACCGGCGCGGTCAGCTTGCGGGCGACGTCGACGATCACCGGCCGCGCCCGCAGCGTCTCCTTGACCGTCGCGTCGAGGTAGTCGTCCTCGCCGGCCGCGAGCGAGTCGCGCAGCTTCGCCAGCACTCGCGGCGTGCGCAGCAGCCGCTCCATCGCCCAGGCAAGGCCGGTCGCGGTCGTCTCGTGGCCGGCGCCGAGCACGGTGACCAGCTCGTCGCGCAGCTCTTCGTCGCTCATCGGGCTGCCGTCGTCGTGCCTGGCTTCGAGCAGCAGCGAGAGCACGTCGTCGTGACCCTCCTCGCCGGCGTCGATCTCGGCCCGGCGCAGCGCGATCTCCTCGTAGATGAACTCGTCGAGCGCGGCGCGGGCGCGCAGGAAGCGCGACCAGGGGCTCCAGCGACCGAGGTTGCGGCGCAGCATCGGGAAGGTGATCACCGCGCTGACCCGCTTGCTGAAGGTCTCGATCAGCCGCTCGAAGCGGATCAGCCGCTCCTCGTCGTGGACGCCGAAGACGGCGCGCATGATCACCGCCAGGGTGATCCGCTGGGTGTGGGGACGCAGCGCGAACGGCTCGCCCACCGGCCAGCTCTCCATCTCCTCGCGCGTCGTCTCGCGGATCAGCTCGCCGTAGCGGCGCGATCCGCTCGCCGTGGAAGGGCGGCAGCAGCAGCTTGCGCTGCTGCATGTGCGGGCGCCTCGTCGAGGGTCAGCACCGAGTTCGGGCCCGAGCGCCGGCTCGAGCACGGTCGCGTTCGCCTCGCCGGCGTGGAGCTGCTCGGGCGAGCCGGTGAAGAGCTGTTTGACCAGGGCGGGGTCGGCGACGTAGACGAGCCGGCCGAAGTAGGGGAAGGAGAGGCGTGAAGATGTCGCCGTAGCGACGCTGCAGCCGGATCAGGAAGCCGAGCGGATCGCGGACGTAGCGCAGCGCCTGCAGCAGCGCCGGCAGCCGCGAGCCGGGCGGCAGCGCGCGGCGCCGGTGCCGTCGGCGGTGCGCGCGGGATCGTCGCCTGCTCCATCGGGCAGTTATATCGACTCGGCTGGCCAGACAGCCAGTAGTGACTTCGCCTTATCGCCACATGGCGACAAAAGGCGAAGTCACCGCTGGAAAGCTAGAAGACGATGGTTCGGGCGCCGTCGAGGAGGACGCGGTCGTCGAGGTGGGCCTTGACCGCGCGGGCGAGGACGAGGCGCTCGATGTCGCGGCCGATCCGCTTCAGGTCGCTCGACCTCGTCGCGGTGGCTGACCCGGGTCACGTCCTGGTCGATGATCGGCCCGGCGTCGAGCTCCTCGGTGACGTAGTGGGCGGTGGCGCCGATCAGCTTGACGCCGCGCTCGTGGGCGCGGCGGTATGGGTCGGCGCCGACGAAGGCGGGCAGGAAGCTGTGGTGGATGTTGATCGCCGGGGCGCCGAGCCTCTCCAGGAACTCGGCGGAGAGGACCTGCATGTAGCGGGCGAGGACGAGCAGGTCGACGCCGGCGAGCAGCTCCAGCGCCCGCGCCTCGGCCTCGTCTCGCGCGTCCGGGTCGACCGGCACGTGGTGGAAGGGGAGGCCGAGCGACTCGACCTGGGCGGCGTGGTCGGCGTGGTTGGAGACGACGGCGACGACCTCGGCGCCGAGCTCGCCGCTGCGCCAGCGCCAGAGCAGGTCGGAGAGGCAGTGGTCTTCGCGCGAGACCATGATCGCCAGCCGCTTGCGCTCGCTCGACTCGGCGAAGCGGTAGTCCATCTCGAAGCGCGCGGCGATCTCCTGCTCGAAGCGCCGCTGCAGATCCTCCCGCTCGCCCTCGGGGACCGCGTCGAACACCATCCGCATGAAGAAGCGGCCCTCGTCGCTGGAGTGCTGGTCGGCGTCGACGATGTTGAGGCCGGCGTCGGCGAGGAAGCCGCTGACCGCGGCGATCAGGCCCGGCCGGTCGGGGCAGGCGAGCAGCAGGCGCGATGTCGGGCTGTCTCGGCGATCGACGCATCATCCCGGCTCCGCTCGACTGCACGATCTCTATCTCGAGCGATCTGATGCAGTTCGAGTTGGTGCCGCAAGAAGCGATTCATCGTTCGTCGCGGAGGACGGGATTCGTGCCTGGTGTCGTGTCAGACGTCACTATATGTGAGCAGTGTGAGCGCGATCACGTTCCGAAGCCGGAAATACCGCCACGGTTCCGCGCTTGCTCACAAAACGCACATATTTCATCCCTGTCCTGATCGCCTGCATCGCCTTCCCCGCGGCAGCCCTCGCGGCGGGAAGCGGCGACTCCCCACCGCCACGGATCGGCGTCGCCGACGCGGTGCCGGCCAAGATCGGCGCCCTGCAGCGGCCGGTCGCCCGCTTCCACAGGACGATCCGCGTCACCGTCCAGCACATGGAAGCGGCCCGTCGCGCCAAGCTCCGCCGCGAACGACGCAAGCTCTTCGCCTCCCTCCCCGGCGGCGTGTCGCAAGCGACGCTCGACGCCATAGGAGCTTGCGAGTCCGGTGGCGACCCGACTGTCGTCTCCTCCGACGGCACCTACCGTGGCAAGTACCAGTTCGACTACGGCACCTGGGAATCGGTCGGCGGCTCGCGGCGACCCCGCGGCAGCCTCCGAGCGGAGCAGGACTACCGCGCGGCGCTCCTCTACGCGCAGTCCGGCTCCAGCCCCTGGCCCGTCTGCGGCTGAACCTCTGAGGGAAGGGCCGGGTGGTGCCCGGCCCTCCCCTACGATCGCGCCGATGAGCGAGGCAGTTCCCACTCCCGATCCAAAGGGCCGACCCGCAAGCCGCCCCGAGAGGCGATCGCCGAGGCCAAGGTCCGCGCTCCGACACGGGGCAACCGCAAGCTGGAGGGCTTCCTCGATGCGGTCAACGAGGACGAGCAGGTGCGGGCCTGGTGGTACATGGCCCAGGTCCACGCCGAGCGGCTGGGGATGTCGGACCACTCCTGGGTCCACACCCAGATCGTGCTCAACATCGCCCTGCGGCTGCTGCGCCTGCTGGTCAAGGCCGGGGTCGAGCCGGCCGTCGTCGCCGACCACGGCATGTCGCCGCGCGACGCCGAGGTCGTCGTCGCCGGCGGCGCCCTGCTGCACGACGTCGGCATGTCGATCCACCGCGCCGACCACGAGGCCTACAGCCTCTTCCTCGCCAACGGCGCGCTCGAGCGCCTGCTCGCCGACTCCTACCGCCAGCCGGAGCGGACGATCGTCACCGCCGAGATCCTGCACGCGATCATCGGCCACCGCCGCCGCGGCGAGCCCTACACGCTGGAGGCCGGCGTGGTCCGGGTCGCCGACGCGCTCGACATGGCCCAGGGCCGCACGCGGCTGCCGATCGAAGCGGGCCAGGAGGGCATCCACTCGATCTCCGCCGCCGCGGTCGACGAGGTGCGGATCGAGGCGGGGGAGACCCGGCCGGTGCGGATCGAGATCGAGCTCAACAACTCAGCCGGGATCTTCCAGGTCGACGACCTGCTGGCGACGAAGATCCGCGACACCCCCCTGGAGGGCAAGGTCGAAGTCCTGGCCAAGATCGAGGGCGAGACCGAGAAGCGTCTGTTGACCGGCTTCAGGCTGGACTGACTGTCGCGGTGGTTGTGGTGGTGGGTGGGGGAGCCTGGCCGCCCTCCAGTCGAATTGAGGCACCGCGCGCGAAGCGCGCGGTGCGATGAGGAGCGCGGCTTCGCCGCGCAGACACCGGATTGCATTTCCGCCGCTTCGCGACATTCGCCTGGAGGGCGGCCAGGCTCCCTCTCGACACGTCCCGATATACGGAAGCTTCCGAAGCCGGGGCTGAGCTTTGGAAGCTTGGAAAAGCTTTCAGGCGGAGAAGCCGTTTCGGATGGGAGAAGCTTTTTGAAAGGCAGGCAAGCCTTCCAAAGCTCGAAAGCTCCAGGCGAACAAAGGAGCTTCGAGCCGAGAGGACTCAAAGCTCTGTTCCGCTTCGAGAGGCCTGGCGGGTGCGCCTCTGCGGGAATGTCGCGAAGCGGCGGAAATGCAATCCGATTCCTGCGCGGGCGCAGCCCGCGCACCTCATCTCGTCAACCGCGCCATAGGCGCGGGCGACGTCAATTCCCGCAGAGGCGCACCCGCCAGGCCTCCTGGATCCCGCAGCAGAACAAGACCCAACCCCGCCGCCGCGGAGAACCGACTACCCGTAGCGCTCTAGGTCGTAGCGCCGACGCTCTTTGCGCCGCTCGAGCCGTTCCTGGAACAGGGTCAGGACGATGACGAGGATGGCGAAGAAGGCGATCACCCCGAAGCAGAAGAAGGTGACGGTCTTGTCGGTGGTCGGGCCGGCCAGGCCGACGCCGTTATCGGCCAGCGCGACCGGCGCGGCCAGCAGCATCGAGAGCAGCGCGGCGCAGAGGGCCGCAGCGATTCCCGTTCGGCGCGAGGGAGCCTTCACGCCCGGCAATCTAGCGCACCGCGACGGCGCCAATCGCTTTCATCTCCTCTTTAGGCGCTCGCATAGGATGCGCCGCCAATGTCTGAGCTTGAGGCCCTGCTGCTGGGCATCGTCCAAGGCCTGACCGAGTTCCTGCCGATCTCCTCGTCGGGCCACCTGATCATCGTCCCCTGGCTGCAGGACTACACGTTCCTGCTCGAACACCCGGGCTTCAACAAGACCTTCGACGTGGCACTGCACGCTGGGACCCTGGTCGCCGCGATCGCCTATTTCCGCCGCGAGGTGGTCGCCCTCACGCGTGGCTTCGTCTCCGCGGTCAGGGCTCGCGCGATCGAGACCACCGACCAGCGGCTCTCGGTGGCGATCGCGATCGGCACGATCCCGGCGGTGATCGCCGGCGGGATTGGCGCAAAGTTCATCGAAGACCACCTCGGCGAGCCCTGGATGATCGCGATCCAGCTGATCGTCTTCGGCGCCGTGCTGCTCTGGGCCGACAGCCTGCCGCAGCGCAAGGCGCTCGAGGGAACGACGATCCGCGACGGCTGGAAGATCGGCCTGGCGCAGGTGCTGGCGCTGGCGCCGGGGACCTCGCGGTCGGGGATCACGATCACCGCCGGCCGCTACCTGGGGCTCGATCGCGACGCCGCGGCCCGCTTCTCCTTCCTGCTGCTGATCCCCGCCGTCGCCGGAGCAACCGTGTTCAAGGCGGCGAGCGCGGTACACGACGGTCTGCCCAGCGGCGTCGCCGGGCCGATGATCGTCGGCACGATCGCCGCCGCGGTCTCCGGCTATCTGTCGATCGCATTTCTCCTGCGCTTGGTGCGCACGACCAGCTACCGCCCCTTCGTCTACTACCGCTACGTCGCCGGCGCGGCCATCCTGCTGATCATCGCCACCGGCCTGCGCCCGGCGACCTTCTGAGCGAGCCCGACGGCCGCCGGGCTGCCCGCCCGATTGCCGTGTCATTGCAGGCTCGCGGTCCAGAAATGGCGAACGGCCCGGGGCAGTGGGCCGTTCGCGGTGACGAGAGAGGAGTCTCGCGAGGCGAATTCTGACGCGGCCCCGGTGACTCATGGTGAACATCCAGAGAAGCCTCCCCGAGCTCGCGCCCCTTTCCGTGTTGCCAAAAGTCCCGGAAAGAGCAGGGAGTTCATGCCTGAGCTGTGAAAATCCTGTGAACGCAGGGGTTTCGGGGTGGCACACCGCCGTCGCGGGCGCATACAATCCTGCCGTCTCGAAGCAAGGGCTCTTCCTCGCCAACCACGGCGTCCGGCACTTGAACGCACAGCAGACCATCAGGCTCGCGGTAATCGACGACGACAGCGGTTTCGTGACCGTGCTGTCGAAGCGCACCGAAACGGCGGGCTGGCAGCAGCGGGTGATGAGCAGCGCGATCCCGCCCGATGAGCTGGTGGCGATGAAGCTGAACGCGCTGCTGCGTCGACCTCACCGTTCTCGGCGACGAAGCGTGGGGCTACCTGGAGCGGGTCTGCGGGATGCTGCCCGACCTCGGCGTGGTCGTCTGCACCGGCCGCTCGACCGTGGCCCAGCGGGTGCGGGGCCTGCGGCTCGGAGTCGACGACTGGATCGGCAAGCCCTGCCACCCGGAGGAGGTGATGGCGCGGATCGAGGCCGTCTCCCGCCGCCGACGCCGCAGTCGCCCCGACGCCGACGCCGGCCCTCTCGTTGCCGGCGAGCTGGAGATCCGCGCCGACCAGTTCCAGGCCTTCGTCGGCGACGGCAGCCTCGACCTGACCCGCCGCGAGTTCGAGCTGCTGCAGCTGCTCGCCGACGCCAAGGGCCAGGTGCTCGAGCGCGAGGCGATCTACCAGCGGGTCTGGGGCTACGCGATGGCCCACGGCGATCGCTCGGTCGACGTCTTCATCCGCAAGCTGCGCCAGAAGCTGGAGAAGCGCTCGCCGGGCTGGCGCTACATCCACACCCACTTCGGCGTCGGCTACCGCTTCGATCCCGAGGCGTCCCGAGGCTCCGGCAGCGGACGCCGTCACCGAGAAGGCGCCCGCGGCTGCGGATTCACAACTAGTTCACAGGTCCTTCACGGCCGCGTAACCGAGCCTCCGGCGGCGATGGGGATCCTCGTCGCCGATGCTGGAGATTCGGCCCGAGGAGCACGCGGCCTTGGTCGACGGCCGGCCGCTGAGCCTGACCATGCGCGAGCTGCAGCTGCTGACGACGCTGGCGGCGCACCCGCAGCGCATCCTCACCCGCGAGGAGCTCTACGCCGAGGTCTGGGGGCGGGAGCCCCGCCACGACGACCGCTCGGTCGACGTCTACGTCAGCCGGCTGCGCTCGAAGCTGGGCGAGGCGCTGCCGGGCCAGAGCCTGATCCACACGCACAGCGGCATCGGCTACCGCTTCTCGCCCGACGGCTGAATGCCGGGATTTCCGCTCGATCCAGCGGTCTTTTACATCTTTTTTACATCTTCGATACAGGCAGGTAACAAGCTGCCAGAGAGCCGCTGAGAGTGTGGCGCCGATGCTTGAAATCGGTACCCAAATCTAAGGAGATTCGCGTGACCAAGAGACTTCTTTCTGTTGGCGTGGCACTGGCGCTCGCCGTCGGCGTCGCAGCATGCGGCAGCTCGTCGTCGGACAGCAGCGGCGGCTCGTCCGGCTCGCCGCTGGTCGGCGCCGGCAGCACCCTCGTCGCCCCGCTGATGTCGAAGTGGCAGTCCGACTACTCGAGCAAGTCGGGAGAAACGGTCACCTACGGCGCGATCGGCAGCGGTGGGGGGATCGACCAGATCACCTCGCGCACGGTCGACTTCGGCGCCTCCGACGCTCCGCTGACGCCGGAACAGTTCGAAGAAGCCGACGGCGTCGAGCAGATCCCCTGGGCCCTGAGCGGCACCGTGCCCGCCTACAACGTCAGCGGCGCTCCCGAGAACCTGAAACTGAACGGCGAAGTCCTCGCCGACATCTACCTCGGCAAGGTCACCCAGTGGGACGATCCGGCGATCGCCGAGCTCAACCCGGGCGCCAGCCTGCCGAGCACGAAGATCACGCCCGTCTACCGCAGCGACGGCAGCGGCGACACCTACGCGTTCACCAACTACCTCTCGACGATCAGCCCCGAATTCAAGTCGAAGGTCGGCACCTCGACCACGGTCAAGTTCCCGACCGGCGTCGGCGCCGAAAAGAACGACGGCGTCGCGGCCGCGATCGGCCAGACCGACGGCGCGATCGGCTACGTCGGCCTCGCCTACGCGCTCTCCAACGAACTCAGCATGCCGCTGGTCGAAAACTCGGCCGGGAACTTCCCGGAACCGGGCGTGGAAAGCGTCGAAGCTGCCGCCGACGCGGTGAGCAAGATCGGCCCGAACAACGAAATCTCGCTCGCCGACCTGCCGGCCTCGGCCAAGGGCGCGTACCCGATCTCGACCTACACCTACGTGATCGTGCCGCTCGAAAGCGAAAAGGCCGAAGCGCTGAAGAAGTTCATCACCTACGCGATCGGCCCGGGCCAGGAATACGGCCCCGACCTCGACTTCGCGCCGCTGCCGAAGCAGGTCGTCGCCGCCGGCAAGAAGGCGATCGCCAAGATCGGCAGCTAGGTGGAGGCCGGCGCCCTCAGCAACCCAGTGCTGCGGGCCCGGCGCAACCGCATAGATCGCATCGGCGACCCGCTGCTGCGAGGCCTCTCCGGCCTCGCAGCAGCGCTGGCCGTCGCCGTCATCGCCGGGATCGTCTACGAGGTCACCCACCTCGCCTGGCCGGCGATCACGCACTTCGGCATCGGCTTCGTCACCACCAACGACTGGAACCCGGTCACCGAACGCTACGGCGCCGCCCCCTTCATCTACGGGACGGTGGTCACCTCGGCGATCGCCCTGCTCTTCGCGGCGCCGCTCTCGATCGCGATCTCGATCTACCTCACCGAGCTCGCCCCGGCCCGGGTCCGGCGCCCGGTGGCGACCCTCGTCGACATGCTGGCGGCGATCCCCAGCGTCATCCTCGGCCTCTGGGGGATCCTCGTCCTCGGCCCCTTCATGCACGACACGATCGAGCCGGCGCTGAAGAGCGCGTTCGGCTTCCTGCCGATCTTCAGCGGCGATCCCTCGGCTTTCGGCTACCTCACCGCGGCGATGATCCTGACGATCATGATCACGCCGATCATCACCAGCGTCACCCGCGAGGTCTTCGAGACGGTGCCGGGTGAGCTGAAGGAGGGCTCCTACGCGCTCGGCGCGACCCGCTGGGAGATGGTCCGCCAGGTCGTGCTGCCCTACTCGCGCGCCGGCATCGTCGGCGCCACCATCCTCGGCCTCGGCCGGGCGATCGGCGAGGCGATCGCGGTCGCCCAGGTGATCGGCGGCGCCACCGGGATCAACGTCTCCCTCTTCCACACCGGCAGCACGATGGCGGCCCAGATCGCCGCCCAGTTCCAGGGCGCGCCGGGGGCGCTGCAGAAGCCGTCGCTGGCCTACCTCGGCCTGATCCTGCTGGCCTTCGCGGTGATCGTCAACCTGATCGCGCGGCTGATCGTCCAGCGCGGCGCGCTGAAGGACACCGACGTGACGCCGACCGAGGCGGAGGCGCTGTGAGCGCCCCAATCGGCACGGTGACTTCCGGTGCTCGAATCCGAGCCGATCGGAGCGCGAACGCAAGGTGATCCTGTGAGCGACCACGCGCTGCTGCTCGACCGCGGCAACCTGAAGCGGCGCAACCGCGTCAACCGGGTGGTCGAGGTCGTCTCGACCGTCGCCGCGCTGCTCGCCGTCGCCGTGCTGCTGATCGTGGTCGGCTCGGTCGTCTCGAAGGGGATCGGCGCCCTCAGCATCCACTTCCTGACCACGCCGGCCGGCCTCTTCGGCGACACCAGCGGCGGCATCTCCAACGCGATCGTCGGCACCGCGATCATCGTCGGCCTCGCGGCGCTGATGGCGATCCCGGTCGGCCTGCTGGTCGCGATCTTCACCTCCGAGTTCGCCTCCGAGCGGGTCGCCCACCCGGTCCGCTTCGTGCTCGACCTGCTCAACGGGGTGCCGACGATCGTCACCGGCATCTTCGTCTTCGGCCTGATGGTCGAGCGGGAACACGCAGAGCGGCTACGCCGGCTCGGTGGCGCTGGCGATCGTGATGCTGCCGATCGTCGCCCGCACCGCCCAGGAGGTGCTGGCCCTGGTTCCCGGCACCCTGAAGGAGGCTGCCTACGCGCTCGGCATCGCTCGCTGGCGCACGCTGTCTGCGCGTGACGCTGCCGACCGCTGCCGGCGGCCTGCTCACCGGCGCCCTGCTTGCCGTCGCCCGCGTGGCGGGGGAGACCGCGCCGCTGATCCTGGTCTGCTCGATCTTCGGCCAGGGCGTGCTCACCGAACCGAGCGAAGCCCTCTCCTCGATCCCGGTCTTCATCTTCCAGTCCTCGGAGTCGCCCAGTCCCGAGGCGCACACCCAGGCCTGGGCGGCGGCGCTGATCCTGATCGCCTTCGTGCTCGTCCTCAACGTCGTCGCCCGTGCCTTCTACGCCCGTTCCCGCAAGCGCATGGGGGCCTGACCCCAGGCGTCCGCCCGCCACCCGAGGAGTCCTAGGATGGACAGCAGACACTCGACCCAGAGCCCAGCAATGACAGAGCCCAACCCAGAGCCCCAAGCGCGCGCCCCACAGAGGGGCCCGGCGATCTCGATTGGCGGGCCGAGCGCGCCCCGCCCGTTGAGGAAGAGCCGGGAAGTCGGCAACGTCGCAGCTGAAGGGCCTCAACGCCTACTACGGCAACAACCACGCCGTGCGCGGCGTCAGCCTCGACTTCGACGCCGATCGCGTCACCGCGATCATCGGCCCTTCCGGCTGCGGCAAGTCGACGATGGTGCGCTGCATCAACCGCATGCACGAGGAGATTGCCGGCGCCAGGGCCAGCGGACGAGGTGCTGCTCGACGGCCTCGACCTCTACGACAAGGCCATCGACGTCGTCGCCGTGCGCCGCGCCGTCGGGATGGTCTTCCAGAAGCCGAACCCGTTCCCGACGATGTCGGTGATCGACAACGTCACCGCGGGCCTGCGGCTGACCGGCGCCTCGCGCGGCGAGCTGGACGACCGCGGCCGCGAAGCCCTGGTCGGGGCCGGGCTCTGGGACGAGGTCAAGGACCGGCTCAAGGCGCCCGGGGCGGGCCTCTCCGGCGGCCAGCAGCAGCGGCTCTGCATTGCCCGCGCGCTCGCGGTCGAGCCCGAGGTGCTGCTGATGGACGAGCCCTGCTCGGCGCTCGACCCGGTCGCGACGCTGAAGATCGAGGAGCTGATCGGCGAGCTGAAGCAGCGGGTGACGATCGTCATCGTCACCCACAACATGCAGCAGGCGGCGCGCGTCGCCGACACCACCGTCTTCATGCTGAGCGGCGAGCTGGTCGAGGTCGGCCCGACCGACAAGATGTTCACCAACCCCGACGACGACCGCACCGAGCAGTACGTGACCGGGAAGTTCGGCTGATGAGCCCGACCGAGACCCGCACCCAGTACCAGGAGGAGCTGGAGCGGCTCGAGGCGAGCGCGCTGGACGGGCTCGACATGGTCAGCACGGCGCTGGAACGGACCCTGGAAGCGGTCGAGCAGCAGGACGTCGAGCTGGCGCAGCTGGTGGTCGCCGACGACGACCGCATCGACGGCCGCTACCTGGAGGTGCACCAGAGCCTGATCACGCTGCTCGCCACGCAGTCGCCGGTGGCGACCGACCTGCGCCTGATCTCGGCCCTCCTGCACGTGCTGAAGAACGTCGAGCGGATGGGCGATCAGTGCGTGAACATCTGCAAGATGATCCCCCTCTCGGGCAACGAGCCGCCCGCGGACTCGGGAGATGGTGAAGCTGATCCTCTCGATGGGCGGGCAGGCCCGGACGCTGATCAGCCAGGCGAAGCGCGCCTTCGCCGGCCGCGACGTCGAACTGGCCCGCGACCTGGTGCTCCAGGACGACATGGTCGACGAACCTCAACCGCGACTGCTTCCGCCTCGCGCTGGAGATCGGCGACGACGCCGACCGGCGCGAATGGGCGATGACGATGCTGCTGGCGGCGCGGGCGATCGAGCGGATCGCGGACAACGCAGTCGATATCGGAGAGCAGGTCGCGTTCGTGGTTACCGGGCTCTTTCGGGAGTTCGAGGACGCCTCGCATCCGGCGGGGTAGGCCGGCGAGGCGTCGGCGGGTCACTGCCCCGCTCGAACTTTTTCGCTGGGGCGGCTACGGCCTGGTCGAGATCGAAGCACCGCCAAAGTACAAGCCGCGGCGAGTGGTGCCCGGCCCCCGCTGACGAGCGCGCGTCCGGTTGAGATCCGGGGCGTCTGGGAACATGCACGAAGAGGCCCGGGGTGCTCTGCGCTGCCATAGATATCGGCTCCAACACGACGCGCGTGCTTGGTCGCGGAGCCCGTCGATGGGCAGTTGAAGAAGGTGATGGAGCAGCGGGCCTATACGCGGATCAACAAGGCGCTCGACTCCGATGGGGCGATCCTGGGGGAGAAGATCGACGAAGTGGCCGAGGTCGTCTCGACGCAGGTGCGGCTTGCCCGCGAGCTGGGGGCCGAGGAGATCCGGGCGGTGGCGACCGCGGCGGTGCGCGAGGCGCCCAACGGCGAGGAGGCTGCGGCGGCGATCGGCGAGGCGGCCGGGGTGCGGGTCGAGGTCCTCAGCGACGAGGAGGAGGGCCGGCTCGCCTTCATCGGCGCGACCAAGACGCTCGGGCACCCGGTCGCCGGCAGGATCGGCGTGGTCGACGTCGGCGGCGGCTCCACCGAGGTGATCCTCGGCACGGTGCCCGGCGGTGCGAGCGAGGTCCTCTCCTGGCGGGTCGGCTCCGGCGTGCTCGCCGACGAGCTGATCTCCTCCGACCCTCCCTCGGCGGCCGAGATCCGCAAGGTCCGCGACCGCATCGACGACATCTTCGCCGGGGTCGAGATCGAGCACCCGGCCCAGGCGGTCGCGGTCGGCGGCAGCGCCACCTCGCTGCGCCGCCTGGTCGGCGCCGTGCTCGAGTACGAGACCCTGGAGCGCGGGCGTCCGCGTCCTCTGCGGCGACCCCGCGGCCGAGGTCGCCCGCCGCTTCGAGCTCGACCCCGAACGGGTGCGCATCCTCGCCACCGGCGTGCTGCTGCTGGAGAAGGTCTCCGAGCTGCTCGGCCAGCCGCTGCAGATCGGCAAGGGCGGCCTGCGCGAGGGCGTCGTCCTCGACATGCTCAACGGCAGCATCAACGGCTCGCCGGTTCGCCTCGCGGCCTAGGAGCGACGACCGCCGCGCTCCGTCTAGCCTCGGGCTGTGGCACGCGCGCGCAAGGTCGAGCTCGACTGCGAGGCGTCGTTCGCCCTGGCCGCTGCTCAGGTGGTCGAAGTCCGCGCCGCTGAGGTCTTCGAGCACTCGGAGGGCGTGCTCGATCTCGACGACGTCGAGCGGGTCCACGACATGCGGGTGGCGACCCGGCGCCTGCGCGCGGCGCTGGAGATCTTCGAGCCCTGCTTTCCGCGCAAGCGGCACCGCAAGGCGCTGAAGCGGGTGAAGGCCCTGGCCGACGCGCTCGGCGCGCGCCGCGACCTCGATGTCGAAATCGAGCTGCTGGAAGGCCTCGCCGGCGAGGTCGCCGACGGAGGACCGGGAGGCGCTCGCGGCGCTGATCGAGGACCTGCGAGCCCGGCAGCGGCAGGCCAACGACGAGCTCGCGCCGTTCGTCGCCGCCAAGCGGCTGAAGAAGCTGCGCCGCCGCCTCGCCAAGCTCGTCAAGGCGGTGGAGCGATGAAGGCGCGCAAGGTCGAGGGCCTCGATCCCGGTGGCGCCGCTGCGCCCCAACGCGGCTCGCATCGTCCGACGCAGGCTCGACGAGCTGCGCGGCTTCGCCGACGAGGCGCTCGCGCCGGATGCCGGCGCGGCCCAGCACGACATGCGGATCGCGGCGAAGCGGCTGCGCTACGTGCTGGAGATCGTCGGTCCCTGCATCGGCGAGGAGGCCACGCGCGCGCACCGGACGCCGCCAAGGGGCTGCAGTCGGTCCTCGGCGACCTGCACGACTGCGACCTGATGCTGCCGAAGGTCGAGGGCATCGAGTCCCTGGCCGCGATCCTGCGCGACCGCCGCGAGCGCCTCTTCCACGACTTCGTCAGCGCTCTGGCAGGCCGAGGCCAGCAAGGGCACCTGGGCCGCGCTCGAGCGCGCGCTCTAGGCCGTCCGCAACGCTGACTTCGCCTTTATGCGCCATACAGCGACGATAAGGCGAAGTCAGCTCGACGCTGCGGTCACCGGATGTTCACTGGCTGGTTCCCGGGCGTTCACATGTTTTCCCTGCTCATGGCGAATTCTGGTCGTGACCAGATCGACTACGAGCAGGGAGACGCCGATGATTTCCCGTGTAGACATGCACTGCCACTCCACCGCCTCGCAGCTCTCGCGGCTCGGGGTCCAGCGTTCGCTGGGGTTGCCCGAGTGCGCGACGCCGCCCGAGGAGGTCTACGAGCTGGCCAAGCGGCGGGGGATGGACTTCGTCACGATCACCGACCACGACACGATCGACGGTTGCCTGGAGCTGGCCGACCGTCCCGACTGCTTCGTCTCCGAGGAGCTGACCGCTCGCTTCGCCGGCGAGCCACAGGCGGTTCACGTCCTCTGTTACGGGATCACTCCCGGAGACCACGAGTGGCTGCAGGCACACGCCGGCGACCTCGAGGCCTGCGCCGCATACCTGCACGAGAACGAGATCGCCTGCGCGCTCGCGCACCCGTTCTTCAACGTCGAGGCGCCGCTGGCGCCGCGCCACCGCCGCCGGCTCGCCGAGCTCTTCCCGGTCTGGGAGGTGCGCAACGGATCGCGGGCGGCGGAGCTCAACATGCCCGCGGCGATCTACATCGAGACGCACGGGGGCACCGGCATCGGCGGTTCCGACGATCACGCCGGCGTGGACATCGGCCGCACCTTCACCGAGGTGCCCGCGGCCGCCACGCCGGAAGAGTTTCTGCGACCGGATACGCGAGGGGAACGCCGTGCCGGGGGCGAGCAGGGCAGCGCCGCCAAGTGGGCGCACGCGGCGATGGCCCTGGCGACCCGCGCCCTCGACGCTCCGATCCGGTGCGCCTTATGTGGTCATAGACGTAAAGGCGCACCGGAACGGTCGATCCGGCGGCGGTGCTGAAGATCGCCCAGCGCACGATCGGCGAGGGCGCCGAGCGCGAGGGCAAGGTCGCCGCCGACATCGGCCCCGACGACGCCCGGGCCCTGCTCGAGGCCTGGCTGCGCTCGATCGAGCTCGACCTGCGCGGCCGCGACCTGCTCGCCTACCTGCAGGCCGACGACTTCTCCCACGCCGACCTCTACCGCCGCGCCCGCCGCACCCACGAGCGGCGCCTGCGCGCTGCGGTCGCAGACGGCTCCGCGGCGGCAGCCCAGGGCGACGTCGGCGCCGCCTTCGGCGGGCTCTTCGACGCCCTCGTGCCGGCGGTGCCCTACGTCGCCGGCGACGGCCTTCCTCGGCGCCGAGAAGGCGAAGCTCGCCGCCCGGCCCGGGCGAGCGGCCGCGCATCGCGCTGATCGCCGACGGGATCGGCGCCATGCACGGCGTCACCGCCACGATCGAGAAGATCCGCGAGCTGGGCGTGCCCGGCTTCGAGATCGAGGTGGTCGGCACCGACCCCGGCGTCGACCGGCGGCTGCCGGCGGCCGCCGAGCTCGAGATCCCCTTCTACGCCGGGATGAGCCTCGGCGTTCCCGGCCTCCCCGGCCTGGTCGAGACCCTCGCCGAGGGTCGCTACGACGCCGTCCACGTCACCGCGCCCGGGCCCGGCCGGCGTCGCCGCGACCCTGCTCAGCCGGATCGCCGGCACGCCGCTGATCGCCAGCTACCACACCGAGCTGGCCGCCTACGCGGGCCTGCGCAGTGGCGACGGTGGCATCGAGTCGATCGCGCGGGCGGCCCTGGGCGCCTTCTACGGCGCGCCCTCGCTGGTGCTCTCGCCGAGCCCCGCGGCGGACCGCTCGCTGCTCGAGCTCGGCGTCGAGCCCGACGCGGCTGGGGCGCTGGGAGCGCGGGGTCGACGTCTCCCGCTTCGATCCCGGCAAGGCCGCACGCGAGGACTATCCCGGGCGAGATCAAGGTGCTCTACGCCGGCCGGCTCACCCGCGAGAAGGGCGTCGACCTGCTTGCCGAGAGCTTCCTGCGCGCGCGGGCGGCGGACCCCAGGCTCCACCTGCTGCTTGCCGGCGGCGGCCCCGAGGAGGGGGAGCTGCGGGCCCGGCTGGGGGAGCAGCGCCACGTTCCTCGGCTGGCTCGAGGGCGAGGAGCTCGCCCGCGCCTACGCAAGCGCCGACGTCTTCCTCTTCTGCTCGACCACCGACACCTACGGGCAGGTCGTGCTCGAGGCCGGCGCCAGCGGCGTGCCGGTCGTCGCCGTCGCCGAAGGCGGCCCGGCCTCGCTGGTCGAGAACCGCCACACGGGCATGCTCTGCCAGCCCGACCCCGATCACATCGCCGGCACCGTCCTGCAGCTCGCCGCCTCGCCGCTGCTGCGCCGCCACCTCGGCGCCTCCGCCGTCCGCGCGGCCCGCGCCCGCTCCTGGGAGCGGGCGATGGAGCAGCTCGCCGCCGGCTACGGCGCGTCCTCGGTGCTCCACGCGCAACCGACTTTCACCACACCCAGGCGTGGCGAAAGTCGGAAGCGCCCGACCGGCTGCCGCCTGAGCCGGCGGGAGCGGCGACGCGCGCCAGTACGATGGGCGGATCGACGATCCGGCGCCTCTATTTCAACCGCGAGCTCTCCTGGCTCGACTTCAACCAGCGGGTGCTGGAACTCGCCGAGGACCCCGCCGTGCCGCTGCTGGAGCAGATCCGCTTCTGCGCGATCTACGCCTCCAACCTCGACGAGTTCTTCATGGTCCGGGTCGCCGGCCTCTTCGACCAGATCGACGCCGGGATCGACGCGCGCGGGCCCGACGGCCTGGCGCCGGGCGAGCAGATCGACGCGATCCAGGCGCGGGTGCTGGAGCTCGACCACCGCCTGCACAGCTGCTTCGACGGCACCCTCCGCCCGGCCCTGGAGGAGCACGGGATCCGCATCGTCTCGCTCGACGACGCGAGCGAGGAGGAGCGGCGCGAGATCGACACCCGCTTCCACGAGCAGGTCTTCCCGGCGCTGACGCCGCTGGTGATCGGCCTCGGCCGGCCCTTCCCCTACATCTCCAACCTCTCGCTCAGCCTCGGCGTGCTGCTGCGCGACCCCGAGAGCGGCACCGAGATCATCGCCCGCGTCAAGGTGCCGAAGGAGCTGCTCGGCCGCTTCCTGCCGGTCGGCGACGGCGGCAAGGCCTTCGTGCCGCTGGAGGAGGCGATCGCCGCCAACCTCGACGTGCTCTTCCCCGGCACCGAGGTGGTCGACCACGGCTACTTCCGCGTCACCCGCGACGCCGACTTCACCGTCTCCGACGAGGCCGACGACCTGCTGCAGGCGGTCCAGGACGAGATCCGCCGCCGCCGCTTCGGCGAGGTCGTGCGGCTGGAGATCGCCGCCGGGATGAACCCGAAGCTGCGCCAGCAGCTGATCGACGCGCTGCGGCTGGAGGACCGCGAGGTCTACGACGTCGACGGGCTGATCGACCTCGCCGACCTCACCGACGTCGCCGACGTCCCCGGCCACGCCGAGCTGCGCTTCTCGCCCTGGACCCCGGTGACGCAGCCGCGGCTGCAGGGCGAGGACGACGAGCCGGTCGACATGTTCGCGGCGATCCGCCACGACGACATCCTCGTCCACCACCCCTACGACTCCTTCGCCACCTCGGTCGAGCGCTTCGTCGAGCAGGCGGTCGCCGACCCCGACGTGCTGGCGATCAAGCAGACGGTGTACCGGACCAGCGACGACTCGCCCCTCGTCCCGGGGCTGATCCGCGCCTCC
The DNA here is from genome assembly GCA_963812905.1 of uncultured Solirubrobacterales bacterium. Taxonomy (GTDB): domain Bacteria; phylum Actinomycetota; class Thermoleophilia; order Solirubrobacterales; family 70-9; genus VRUE01. The sequence continues at coordinate 720,326 of CAWEWY010000003.1, read as the reverse complement.
GAACGCGGCAAGCAGGCGGTCTGCATGGTCGAGCTGAAGGCCCGCTTCGACGAGGAGGCCAACATCCACTGGGCGAAGTCGCTGGAGGAGTCCGGCGTCCACGTCGTCTACGGCATCCCCGGCCTGAAGACGCACGTCAAGGCGATCGTCGTCGCCCGCCGCGAGGGCGACCGGGTGCGCGAGTACGTCCACATCGGCACCGGCAACTACCACCCGAAGACCGCCCGCCTCTACACCGACTTCGGCCTCTTCACCGCCGACCCGGAGATCGGCGCCGACGTCGCCGAGATGTTCAACTTCCTCACCGGCTACGGGCGCCCGGCCGAGTACCGCAAGGTCCTGGTCTCGCCGACGACGATGCGCGACCGCATCCTCGAGGAGATCGAGACGACGGTCGAGGCGCACCGCGCCGGCGAGGAGGCGCGGATCGCGCTGAAGATGAACTCGCTGGTCGACGCCGCCTGCATCCAGGCGCTGTACGAGGCCTCGCAGGCGGGCGTGCGGGTCGACCTCAACGTGCGCGGGATCTGCTGCCTGCGGCCGGGGGTGCCGGGGGTCTCGGAGAACATCCGCGTGATCTCGATCGTCGGCCGCTTCCTCGAGCACTCGCGCGTCTACACCTTCCAGCGCGGCGAGGAGACCCGCGTGCTGATGGGCTCCGCCGACCTGATGCCGCGCAACCTCGACAGCCGGGTCGAGCTGGTGACGCCGGTCGAGGACCCGGGCCTGCGGGCAGAGCTGCTCGACGTGCTGGAGCGCTGCTTCGCCGAGAACGCCAACGCCTGGGAGCTCGACGCCGAGGGCGACTGGACCCGGCTCGGGCCCGAAAACGGGCAGCGGCGCAGCGTCCAGGAGGAGCTGCGCGAGCGCCACGCGGCGCGCGCCGCCGAGCAGCTCGCGGCCAGCGCCGGCTGAGCGGGGCGCGCCCGCGTCGATCAATAGGATTGCCGGGTCGTGCGCCTCTCCCTCCTGCCCCGCGATCGAACCTTCTTCGACCTCTTCATCGAGGCCGGGCAGAACACCCTGCAGGCCGCGCGGCTGCTCGACCAGATGATGGGCTCCTGGCCCGACGACAGCGGCCTCTCGCGCGAGATCTTCGAGGCCGAGCAGGAGGGCGACCGGATCACCCACGACATCATCAAGCGGCTCAACACGACCTTCGTCACGCCGATCGACCGCGAGGACATCTACGGGCTGGCGACCCAGATGGACGACATCGTCGACTACGCCGAGGAGGCGGCGGACTTCCTCGGCCTCTACAAGATCGAGGCGCCGATGGCGCAGGCGCAGGCGCTGACCAAAGTGCTGGTCGAGGCCTGCGAGCAGCTCGCCGCAGGGCCTCGAGCACCTGCCGGACTTCAAGGACCTCGACAAGTACTGGATCGAAATCCACCGCCTGGAGAACGAGGGCGACCGGATCTCCCGCGACGCCGTCGCCTCGCTCTTCTCCAACGGCATCGACCCGATGGTCGTGATCCGCTGGAAGGACATGTTCGCCGTGCTCGAGAACGCGATCGACGCGACCGAGACCGCCGCGCAGATCATCGAGGGCATCGTCATCAAGAATTCGTGAGCGGATGAGCTCCGACGTCATCCTCGTCATCGTCGTCGGCACGGCGCTCGCCTTCGACTTCACCAACGGCTTCCACGACACCGCCAACGTCGTCGCGACCTCGATCTCGACCGGGGCGGCGCGGCCCTCGGTGGCGATCGGGATGGCCTCGCTGCTCAACTTCGTCGGCGCCTTCATCTCGATCTCGGTCGCGGCGACCGTCGCCAACGACGTCGTCAACTCCGCCGTGATCACGCCGACGATCGTCTTCGCCGGCCTGATCGGGGCGATCGCCTGGAACCTGATCACCTGGTCCTTCGGCCTGCCGTCCAGCTCCTCGCACGCGCTGATCGGCGGCGTGCGTCGGCTCGGCCGTGGCCGCCGCCGGCTTCGACGCCGTGCTCGCCGACGGCCTGGTCGGCAAGGTCCTGATCCCGGCCGTGATCGCGCCGATCCTCGCCTTCGTCGTCGCCGGGATCGCGATCGGGCTGGTCTACAGGGTCGTCGGCAGGCAGCGGCCGGGGATGGTGACGCGCGGCTTCCGCTACGGCCAGATCGTCTCCGGCGGCCTGCTGGCGCTGGCCCACGGCACCAACGACGCGCAGAAGACGATGGGCGTGATCACCCTGGCCCTGGTCGCCAACGGCACCCTCGGCGCCAACGCCGACCCGCCGCTCTGGGTGATCGTCTCCTCGGCGACCGCGATCGCCCTCGGCACCTACAGCGGCGGCTGGCGGATCATCCGCACGACCGGGACCCGGATCATCAAGATGGACGCGGCGCAGGGCTTCTCGGCCCAGGGCGCGGGCGCGACGGTGATCCTCGCCTCGACCCACTTCGGCTTCCCGCTCTCGACCACCCACGTGATCAACGGCGGCGTGATGGGCGCCGGCGCCGGCAAGCGGGTCTCGGCGGTGCGCTGGGGCGTCGCCGGCAACATCGTCACCGCCTGGCTGCTGACGCTGCCGGCGGCGGCGGCGATCGGCGCGCTCGCCTACGGGGCGACCGCGATCTTCGGCAGCGGCGCCCTGGGCCCGGTCCTGGTGACGCTGATGTCGCTCTCGCTGATCGTCGCCGTCTTCGCCCGGCGCTCGCGCCAGGGCGCCCCGGTCCCGGTGAGCTGAGCATGGCGGTCGTGGTCGAGACCAAGGAGCTGCTGGAGACGGTGGTCGCCTCGCTGGTCGCCGGCGTCGGAATCACCGTCGTCTTCTCGGTCGCGATCTGGGGCGTCGCCCGCTTCGCCGACCTCAGCCGCAACGAGCGGCCGCTGGCGGCGGGGGCGGCGGCGGCGCTGGCCGGCCTGGCCGTGCTGGTCACCCTGGCGGCCGTCGTCTTCGGCATCGTGGTCATGTCGAGCAAGTAGGCCGCGGCCGGACGCTCCCAGCGCGTAGAATTTTTCCGGTGCGAACCCTGCGCAACGTCGCGATCGTCATGCTGCTGGCGCTTGCGTCGTCGCCTTCACGCCCTCCGGCGGCAACGTCGCCGAAGCGATCCTGACCGCGATCACGATGGGCTTCCTCGCCGCGATCGCCTGGATGGTGTTCGTGCTCGGGCGCCAGAACCAGCTGACCCTGGCGACGCTCACCGACGCCCGCCGGGCGATCCTCTACGCGGCGCTGGGGATGATCGCGCTGCTGATCGCCGGCAGCGACGAGCTGACCTCCAGCGGCGGCGGCACGCTGGTCTGGATCGTCCTGCTCGGCGCCTCGATCGCGGCGATCTGGCGGATCTGGATCGACGCCAACTCCTACTGAGCGCCTCGCGCGCCGGAGAAGTCACTGATTCGCGCGCTTGAGCGCGCCACGCGTGCGCTCGCGGCTGCGACGGTCGCGGCGTGCCGCCACGGACCGCCAGCAGCGCAGGCCACAGGGAGGAGGGGACCGCCTCGGTCGAGTTGATCGCGGTGGTCCCGTTCCTGCTGCTGGCGGTCCTGGTGGCGGCACAGCTCGGCCTCGCCGGCCAGGCGCTGTGGTCGGCGGGCGTGGCGGCCCGGGCCGGGGCGCGCGCGGCGCTGGTGGGAGGCGACGCGACGGCGGCGGCGCGGCGGGCGCTGCCGCCGTCGCTGCGCCCCGGCGCGCGCGTCGAGCGACTCGGGCACGGTCTCGGTGCGGGTGGCGATCCCGCGCCTGCTGCCGGGCCTGCCGCGGCTGACGGTCGGGGCGGAGAGCGGGCTGGGCGATGGGTAGGGAGAGCGGCCAGGCGACGGTCGAAGCGGTCGCCGCGATCCCGCTGCTGCTGCTGGCCGGGGTCGATCGCCCTGCAGCTTCTCGTCGCCGGCTACGCGCTGACGCTGGCCGACGGCGCCGCCGAGGCGGGGGCGCTGGCGCTGGCCGCCGGGACGGCCGGCCAAGGGCGCGGTCCGCGAGGCGCTGCCGGGCTGGGCCGAGGGACGGCGCCGAGGTCTCGGTGCGCGGGGGAGAGGTGACCGTGCGGTTGCGCCCGCCGTCGCTGCTCCCCGCGCTCGGCGATGCGCTTGCCGTCGACGAGCTCCGCCTTCGCGAGGCCGGCCGGGCGATGAACGGCCGCGTGATCCTGGTCACCGCCGTCGGCGGCGCGAGCGGCTCGAAGGCGGCGGCCGCGGCGCTCGCCTGCGCCGGCTCGGAGCCCGATCGTCCCGGCCTGCTGATCGACGTCGGCGGTCGCGCCGCCGCGTCCGACCCTGGTCGCCTCGGCGGGGGCGCGCGAGCTGGAGGAGCGGCTCGCCGTCCACCTGCCGCAGCTGCGCGCCGCCTCGCGGGGGCAGACCTGCCATCTCGCCGTCGCCGACGACCCGGGGGCGTTCGAGTCGGTGCGGGCGGCGCTGCCGCTGGTCCGCGACTCGGTGGCCGTCGTCCACCTTCCGCCCGCTCGCCTGCAGGACGCGCTGGCCGAGGCCGGCATCCGCCCGTCCGGCGCCCTGCTGCGCGCCGATCTCGACCCCGACCGCGCCCTGACCGCCCTCGCGGTCCGCGACCTGCTCGACCGCGGCCTTCGCGTGAAGGTCCTCAAGCGGCCGCTCGCATGGGTCCCCGCCCGCCGCGCGCTGTTCGGCGTCCTGCCTCCGGCCGCTCCCGGCGGTTTGCCCTGCTCACGTGCTCAAGTCCCTTTTGGAAAGCGAAATTTCAGCGGAGCACGCGTGCTACAGTGACCTGGATGACGAGGAAACTGACCCAGAGAGAGCTGCGCAACAACAGCGGCGAGGTGATGCGGGCCCTCGACGCAGGCGAGGACTTCATCGTGACCCGCAACGGGAAGCCGGTCGGTGAGCTGCGCCCGTACAAGCCGCGTCAGTTCGTCCCCAGGGACGTCTTCTCGCTGCCTTCAAGGGCGCTCCGCATATCGACTACGAGGAGTTCCGAGCAGACATCGACCGTTACGTCGATCAGGACCCTACGCCCCGCTGGCTGAAGTGCCCTCGGCGAGCGCGGGCTTGTCGACACCTCCGTCGCGATCGGCCATTGACGAGGTCGATCCCGTCAGGCTTCCGGCGGAGATCTCGATCTCGGCCCTGACCTTGGCCGAGCTGACCGCTGGGCCCCACGCGGCCTCCGACGAGCTGGAGCGCGCCCGGCGGCAGCATCGCCTCCAGCGCGTCGAGGCGAACGTCGACGCGTTGCCCTTCGATGCCCGCGTGTGCACGCGCCTATGGCTGGTCTATGCGGCGGTCGCCACGCGGCCGCAAGCCGCGTGGTGCCCGCGCTGTCGACCTGATGATCGCCGCCACGGCCTCTGGCCCACGAGCTCCCCCTCTACACCCGCAACGCCAAGGATCTGCACGGCCTCGAGGGGCTGATCGAGATCGTCGACGTCGCGCCTGAGGCTCGCGTCCGCGCGGGGAGGCCACCACGCCTCGGATTCCGCGAGAATCGCGCGCATGCTGACCGTCGCAGTCACCGGCCCCACCGGGGAGATCGGCAGGGCCTTCATCTCCGCCCTGGAGCGGGCGCCGGAGGTGGATCGGGTGATCGGGATGGCGCGGCGGCCCTTCGACCTCGCCGGGCACGGCTGGGAGAAGACCGAGTACCGGCGCGGCGACATCCTCGATCGCGAGGCGGTCGACGAGCTGGTCGAGGGCGCCGACGTCGTCGTCCACCTGGCCTTCGTCGATCGTCGCCGGCGGCGACGAGAGCCGCGAGATCAACCTGACCGGCTCGCGCAACGTCTTCGAGGCCGACCGCGGCGGCCGGCGCCAAGCGGCTCGTCTACACCTCCTCGGTCGCCGCCTACGGCTTCAGCCGCGGCATGCCCGACCTGCTCAGCGAGGACGACCCGGTCAAGGGCACCTCGCGCCACCCCTACTCGGCCCACAAGGCCGCGGTCGAGGCGGAGCTCGTCGAGGCGCTCGACGGCTCGGCCACCGACGCCTACGTCTTCCGCCCCTGCATCGTCGCCGGGCCGCAGGCGACGATGCTGCTCGACCTGATCCCGCTGCTCGCGATCGGGCAGCGGATCCCGGGGCCGCTGCGCTGGGCGCTCGGCAGGGTGCCCGAGCTGCGGCCGGTGCTGCCCGACCCCGGCGTGCCGTTCCAGCTCGTCCACCACGACGACGTCGCCGCCGCCCTCTGCGCCGCGGTGATCGGCCACGGCCAGCCGGGCGTCTACAACCTCGCCGGGCCGGGGCGAGCTGACGATCACCGACCTCGCCCACGCGCTCGGCTGGCACGCGGTGCCGGCGCCGCACCTCGCGGTCGGCGTCGCCGCCGAGGCGGTGGCGCTGATGCCGTTCCTGCCCGACGAGGCGGCCTGGATCGAGGCGGTCCGCCGTCCGGTGCTGATGGACACCGCGCGCGCCCGCCGCAAGCTGCACTGGATGCCGCACTACGACGCGCGCGAGACGCTGAAGCAGACGATCGACGCGGTCCGCTCACGCTAGAAGGCGCCGTGGTCAAGCTCGGCCAGCCCGGCGAGCTCCACGAGACCACAGCACTCCCTTTTTATTACTCGACACTGCTTGACTGTGTGTGTCGCATTCGTCTAGGGTCGATTCGTGCCAGGCGACGCCGCCCTCGAAAACCTCAGGAAGGTGAAACACATCGTCGTGCTGATGATGGAGAACCGTTCCTTCGACCAGATGCTTGGCTTCCTCAAATTGGAAGGTCGGGTCAAAGGCGTCGAGGGGCTGAGCGGCGAGGAGGTAAACCACGACAAGGACGGAAACCCTTACGTGGTCTTTCCGTGGGGCGATGACGAAACCAGCTTTCACCTGCCCCAGGACACGAACGGGAAACTCCTCGACCCCTGTCACGGCTCCGGCTGCGTGGAAGAACAGCTGAGGGAATTCGACGGCCAGAAGCCCGGCGGCTTCGTCAGGAACTTCGTCGCGACGCGGAAAGACAGCGATGGGAACCCGACGGCGATCCCCCCCGAGTACCACCGGCTGCCGATGGGTTACTACACTCAGCACCACCTTCCGGCCTACGACCTGCTGGCGCGGAAATACTGCGTTTGCGACGCTTGGCACTCGTCGATCCCCGGTGACACCTGGCCGAACCGCCTCTACGCGATGGCGGGGGAGGAGGCCGATCCGGTCCTGCACAAGCCGGGCTTTCTGCACGAGCTGATCAAGCGGATGAAGGTCATCCCCCCGATCGGCAAGCTGGAAGGGATTCCCGTGTACGAGGTGGCGGCCTTTCCCCGCCAGCTGCGCCCGGATCAGTGGCGCTGGTACTCACACGATCCCGCGACTCTCCGTGGAGCCGACAAGGCGTACCGTCGGTTTCCACACACCGATCGCGAGAACTTTGCCTACTTCAGTCGCAAGTCGATCAGCCTGAAGACGAAGGCCGCTGAGGCGGCGATCGTCGAGCTCCACGACGGCTTCCTCGACGACGCGGCCAAAGTGGGCGCCCTGCGCCAGGTCAGCTGGATCGATCCCAACTTCGTCGACGTGAAGATCCTCGACCCAAACTCCAACGACGACCATCCACCGTCGGATGTGCGGGCCGGCCAGCAGCTCGTGCTCGAGACCTACGAGGCGCTCGTCAACAGCCCGGATTGGGCAGACACGGTGTTCGTCGTCGTCTACGACGAGCACGGCGGGTTCTACGACCACGTCGACCCCCCGCCCATTCCCGCGGGCGATCCGTCCAAATACGACACCCTCGGCCTGCGGGTGCCGGCGATGGCGATCGGCCCGCGGGTGAAGAACTTCGTCCACAGCGAGACGCTCGAGCACACGACGCTCATCGCGACGATCCTGCGGGCCTTCGCCGAGGACTCGGAGCAGGCGATGGCCGACATGCCGACCAGGGTTCGCCACGCACCCCACCTCGGCGCTCTGCTCGAGGCCGATCCCCGCCCCGAGCTGCTCGACGTCAAGGCGCTTCAGCAGGAGATCGACGAGGCTCGCGCACAGCTCGACGAGTGGTACGCCAGGGCACGTCTGGCTCGCCGCGCCCGTGCCGGCAAACCGTCGCAGGTGACCGACGGAGGCGCCGGGCGACCGCAGCCACTCCACGATTGGCAGGAGGAGTTCCTCTCGTTCGCGCTGGCGATGCGGGAGGCGGGCCTGCCGCCCGGCCAGACCTAGCGCCCGGAATAGGGGGATTGCGGGCCCGGCTGGGCCTGGGACGGGGTCGCGGCGTGCCAGGTCCCGACGTCTTTAAAGCCCTCGCCGTTCACTTCGCCGGCCCTTTCGTCTTCGTCGAACGTGTAGAGGGGCCGGCCGCGGTAGGTCACCTGGCGCCGCCCGCTGTCGGGCCGCTTGATCGCGCCGAGCTTCACCGGGCCCGTCGGCTTGACGCCCGGCGCCACGAACAGCGGGTGCCAGTCGGCCAGGCACGAGTGCGTCTTGCAGATGAAGGTGCCGTTCGTCTCGGCGCTGAGGCTGTAGAGAGTGCGGCCGCTGAGGGTCGTGAGGATCGTCTTGCCGAGCTTCGCGTTCCGCGCCTGCTTCGCGACGCGCTTGCTGGCCTGCGCGTTGGCGCCGACGGCACCGGCGGCCACCAGCGCCGTCGCCGAGATCGCAAGCAGGACGAGGCGAAATTTGGGACTCCGGGAGCGGGACGTGCGGCGTTGTGGCATTGGGCCTCCTCGGCTCGGTGTGGTCACTGGCCGGGTCTACGGGCCTGGGCCCGGAAAGGTTCGGTCACGCCCATGGCGTCGATTTGTTTGATTCAGCGCGCCACGCGCGCGCTGCGCCCCGCAAGGGTGCGGGCATGGCCAGGTGGGGCGAGAAGGGGCAGGCGCTGCCGCTGGCGCTTGGCGGGGCACTCGCGCTGGTCGCCGCGGCGCTGGCCCTGGTCGCGATCGCCGGCGCGATGACCGGGAAGGGGAGGCTGCAGCGGGCGGCGGACCTGGCTGCGATCTCGGCCGCGCGCTCGATGCGCGACGACCTGCCTCGGCTGCTCTCGCCGCCGAGGCTGCCCGGCGGCCAGCCGAACCCCGATCACCTCGAGAAGGCCGCCTACCTGGCGCGCGCACGGGCCGCGGCGCTCGACGCCGCATGGGCGAACGAGGTCAGCGCGGCCCGGCTGCGACTCTCGTTCCCGGACGCGGGCTCGTTCGCCCCGGTCCGTGCCAGGGCGGCCGTGGTCGCCCGCGTCGACGTCGGCGACGGGCGAGCCCGCACGGAAGCCTCCGCGATCGCCGAAGCCGGCGCGACGGCGGGCACCCCGGGAGGATCGATGCCGGCGACCGCGACCGGTGGCGGCTTCAGCGGCACGCTCGTCTACAGGCAGGGCGAGGGGATGCGCCCCGACGTTGCGGCCGCCTTCGATCGGGTGGCCGCCGCCGCCCGGGTTGAGGGGATCGCCCTCCTCGTCGTCTCCGGCTTCCGCTCCGACGCCGAACAGGCAGCGCTCTTCGCCGCCCACCCGGACCCAAGGTGGGTGGCCCCGCCGGGGCAGTCGCTGCATCGCTGCGCCACCGAGCTGGACCTCGGGCCGGAGACGGCGTACGGCTGGCTGGCGGCCAACGCAAGCCGCTTCGGCTTTGTCCAGCGCTACGACTGGGAGGCTTGGCATTTCGGTTTCGACGCCGGGCCGCCGCCGTGCTCTGCTGCCGGGAACGCCGTCGGGGCGACCGCGCGGCCAGCGGGCGGGGGTGCGGACGGCGCACTCGCCGGCGCAGCCGGCCTTCCCGCCTTCGTCCCGGCCCGCTTTCGGGCGCCGCTGCTCCGCGCCGCGGCCCGCTGGAACGTCTCGGCGGCCCTGCTGGCAGCACAGCTGATGGCCGAGTCCAACTTCAACCCCTTCGCGAGCTCGCCGGCCGGGGCCCAGGGCATCGCCCAGTTCATCCCCTCCACGGCAGCCGCCTACGGCCTTCGCGACCCCTTCGACCCGGTCGAAGCGATCGGCGCCCAGGCCCGCCTGATGTCGGACCTGATCCGCCAGCTCGGCTCTCCCCAGCTTGCCCTGGCCGCCTACAACGCCGGTCCCGCCCCGGTCGAAGCCTGCCACTGCGTCCCGGCCATCCCGGAGACCACGGCCTACGTCAGCCGGATCCTCGCCCTGCTCGGCGGTGCTGGGGCACTGGTGGTCCCGAGCTTCGAGGTGAGGCTGGTGGCGTAATGTCCAAATTTCGTAGTACGATAATATTCATATATCCATCTGCTCGGATTCATGCGATGAAGATGAGGCCGAAGTACCGACGACTGCTGCCGGGAGAATGACAATGGCGCCCAAGAAGACTTATGGCAAGACCGCCAGTGGCGTGCCGATTACCGATGAGCTGATCGGGAAGCTGGCCAAGGAAGCCGAGGAGGGCTTCGATGTCGACGAGATCCTGCGTCGCCGGCGCGGTCGCCCGGCAATGGGCTCTGGCCCAGCCAAGGTCGAGTCTGTTCGCCTGGATCCAGAGCTCCGAGACCTCCTCTCCGAACGTGCAAAGCTCGATCATGAGGCTACGTCCACGGTGATCCGCAAAGCGCTGCGCCAGTACCTCGACGTGGGCTGACGCGGCGCCGGCGAGCGTTTCCGGCTTCGATGATCAACGAAATGCCGTGGTGCGGCTTCGAGGTGTGGCGGTGGCGTGACGCCGTCCAGGCGTCGATTCGCAGCCGCATGCGCTGATAGCGTCATCTGCGGATGCCCGAAGCGCCTGAGCCACTCGGTGACCATGATCGTCTTTGCGAGGAGGCATCGGGTTTTTCCGACCTCTTCTGCTCGGTGCGGCACCCGGAGCTCGTCGGCATCACCGACGGCAAGGCGGTGGGCACGTACATCGAGTCTCGCTTCAAGCAGCACCTGCGGGAGAGGGAGTTCTTCGTCGAGGGCCAGGACGAAGGCAACGCTGCAAAAGGGATCGACCTTCCCGGCCTGTCGACTGACATCAAGGTCACGTCCGCGCGCCAGCCGCAGTCTTCCGCGCCGTTCCGGGATTTCCGGCAGAAGATCGAGGGGCTTGGGTACAACCTGATCGTCTTCGTCTACGTCAAGGACGAGGACAGGATCGATTTCACCAGCGTTCGGTTCATTCCCGCGAGGCTGACGGCTGACTTCCAGACCACCGAGTACCTGAGGCGCCTGATCGGCGAGGGCGCCGAAGTGGAGGATCTGGTCGCCTATCTTCAGGACCGGCGGTTCCCGGCCGACGAAAGCTCCCTGATCGAGTACGCGGAGCAGCTCCTGGAGGAGCCGCCGGTCCAGGGCTGCCTGACGGTCTCCAATGCCCTGCAGTGGAGGCTCCAGTACAAGAGGGTCGTATCGACGGACGTCGATGGCGTGCGCGATGTCCGGGGCTGAGCGTCGCTCATACGTCCGCGGGGATTTCCAGACGCCACCCGAGCTTGCTGCCGAAGCCTGGGCCAGCCTCGGTGCGCTGAAGGACGTCAACGCCGTCATCGAGCCCACCGTCGGCACCGGGGCGTTTCTCCGCTCGGCGCCCGAGCCCCTGCTCAGATGCCGCTGGATCTGCCTCGACCTGGACGCGGGATATGTGGACCAGGCGCGAGCGGTCGCGAAGGAGCGTGGTTTCGAGGACGCCCAGGTCAGGCACGCGGACGCCTTCGATCTTTGCGCGGAGTCGCTTGCGGGCGTCGATCGCGAGCGGCCCCTGCTCGCCATCGGCAACCCCCCCTGGGTGACCTCATCCAGCCAGGGCAGCCTCGAGGTTCAGAACCTGCCGGAGAAAAGCAACGGCAGGTTCGGCCTGGCTGGGCTCGATGCGATGACCGGCAAGGCCAACTTCGACATCGCGGAGGCGGTGCTGCTGCGCCTGCTTGACGCCGTTGCGGACTTCCGCGATGTGCGGATCGCCTTTCTGGTCAAGCGATCGGTGGCGATGAAGCTCTCCCGGCGACTTCTGGGGGCTGCGAGCGAGCTGTCGTTCGCCCGCATCGACGCCATGGCGCACTTTGGGGCCGCGGTGGACGCGGGGCTTTTCGTCTCCCGCATCGCCTCGACCGGGCATTCGCCGGCAGGGCACGTCGACATCGCGGCGGAGCTCGGCGGCGCCCCCGTCCGCAGGGCCGGCTTCTGGGATGACCGGTTCGTCGAAGACCTCGATGGCCATGCCGGCTCGGCCCACCTGGAAGCCGCCGAGCCCGTTCCCTGGCGGCAGGGGGTCAAGCACGACGCTGCCAAGGTCCTCGAGCTCACCCCGACCGAGGGAAAATTGATCAACGGGTTTGGCGAAGTCGTCTCGGTCGAGCAGGACGCACTGTGCCCCCTGTACAAGGGGTCCGATGTGGCAAATGGGCGTGAGCCGCGGCGCGTTTTCCCCCTCTTTCAGACCAACCTGTCCGGTCCCCTGCCCGAGCTGCGCTCTCGCTGGCCCCTGCTTGCCGATTACCTGGCCGAGCACGAGGCCGTCTTCGCGGCCAGGCGCTCCAAGATCTACGCCGGGAAGGAGCCCTTCTCGATCTTTGGCGTTGGGCCGTACACGCTGGCACCGTGGAAGGTCGTTGTGTCCGGCCTGTACTCGACGGCAAGGTTTCGCGTCATCGGGCCGAGCTCAACCGGCCGGCCGTCTCTCGTGGACGACACCTGTTACCTCCTTCCCTACGAGAGCGAGGCCGATGCTCGCACCGTCGCGGCTCACCTCAATGACGCCGGGCCGCAAGCCCTGCTTCGTGCCCTGATGGACGAGGGTGCCAAGCGGCCGATCACCAAGGCGCTGCTGGCGCGCGTCGAAATCCCGCTGAGGCCAGTCGAACCTCAACCGAAAAGCGCGGGCCGGCGCGAATTGACGTTGGCTGGACAGCCCGTGCGGTAATTGGCCTGCCGATTTGGCCACGTCCGGTCGGGTAGTTGGCCAGCGCGGCCGTTGACGCGGCTTGCGGGTGGAGGCGACACTCAGGGCTCAGTCGAAACCCCAGCCGAGGGGAGACATATGAAGGTCGCCTGCCTGGTTCCGACGATCGTCATCTGCGCCGCCGGCCTGTTTGCCGGCTGTGGCGGTGGATCGGACGAGACCACCATCAAGCTGATCGAGCACGCCGAAACCGACACGGTCCGCCACATCGGCCCGGCGAACGAGGAAGACTCGGTCGGGGACGTGCTCGCCTTCGCCAACCCGGTCTTCGATTCCGCCAACAAGAAGAAGGTCGGGACCGACAACGGGCAGTGCGTGCGCACCGCGGCGGGCAAGGCCTGGGAGTGCATCTGGACGGTCTCGCTCGGAGGCGGGCAGATAACCGTCGAGGGTCCCTTCTACGACGGCGTGGACTCGGAGCTGGCGATCACCGGCGGTACCGGCGAATACAAGGACGCAAGCGGCCAGATGGCCCTGCACGCCCGCAACCCCGAAGAAACCGAGTACGACTTCACATACGAAGTCGAGAAGTAGGAGGACGGCCCGCACCGGCGTCCCGTCTCCCTTTAGACTGCGGGCGATGGCAACGGTCGAGGTGCAGGGCGTAGAGGGCATGCAGGCCCTGATCGGGCAGGAGGTCGGCCCGAGCGAGTGGCGCACCGTCACCCAGGAGGACATCAACGCCTTCGCCGCCCTCTCCGGCGACGACCAGTGGATCCACGTCGACGTGGATCGCGCCAAGGCGGAGAGCCCCTTCGGCACCACGATCGCCCACGGCAACCTGACCCTCTCCCTCGTCGACGGCTTCCGCACGGAATTGATCTCCTCCACCGGCTTCACCCTCGGCGTCAACTACGGCTGGAACAAGATCCGCTTTCCCGCCCCCGTCCCCGCCGATGCCCGGGTCCGCGCCCGAGCGGAGATCGTCTCGATCGACGAGAAGGGCGGCGGCTGGTGGGAGGCGGTGACCCGCTTCACCCTCGAGGTCGAGGGCAACGAGAAGCCGTGCTTCGTCGGCGACTCGGTGACGCGGGTCATGGCGCCTGCCGGCTAGACGGCCATAGGAGAAGGCTGCCATTGAGGCAGCACAGGGCCGCGCCCGGCGCGGCGAGGAGCCTGAGCGCGAGGTGGCGCCTGTCCCGGAAGCTCGCTGCGGCCTGAAAGCGCTGCCCGCTCCGGAGCCGCACCAGCGCTCTTGCGCTGATAGACACCCGTCCGTGGGGCAAGATCAATGGTCTGCGGTTGACGAATACGTGGTAATCGCGTCGGCCTCAGTCGACGCCCTTCCCCTGTGATTACAGGAATGCTCAACATCGCTGGCGACGTTGCATTTACGGTCCTTGGCGCCGTCGCCGTCTCGGCGCTCACGGCCCTTGTTACGGCGCGTACTACCAATCAGCGCCTTGATAAACAGCTCAAGGCCGAGAGGGAGCGAGCGGACTCTCTGCTTGCGGCTGAGAGTGCCCGGCAAACCGAGCAGCTTCGGCATGACCGTGAGCTGAACGACCTGGCCGAGTTGCGTGCTCTGCTCGATGAGACTTCCCGCCGGGTGTCCCAGGGAGTGAAGACTTCAGCTCAAGTCGCTGCCGGCTGGATAAGGAGAGCCGAGTCAGAGGGTGTAAAAGATCGACTGAGGCAACATCGGCAGCTCTTGCGCAATGAGGTCGTCGAGATCGTCGAATGCCATCAGCGGATCATGCTTAGGCTCCCGCGAGAATCTGAGGTGAGCAATGCACTCACTCAGGTGCGAGTTGCGATGGTGCGGCTATCTGAGCTTTCCGGCCCAGGTTCCTTCGATAGTCACAGCGACGCGGAATTCATGGCCAAGGGTCTCGGGGCTCAGGAGGTCGCGGCCGCCCACGTTGCGTTTTTGGACGCGAGCCGGAAGCTGGTTGGTGCGGAGCTACCGGCTTGATCGATGGCCCCGGGCCAGATCGACAACGGCGTGCTGCGCATCGGGCAGGGCCCGTGCTGCCGCCGGTCCCATGATTCGCCGCCACAATGGCGCCAGGGCACCCTCGATGTAGATCGTGTTGATCAGGTGGCAGCCGCCGCCCCCGGTTGGCTCGATCAGGTGGCGGTGGCCCATGCGGGCTCCCGGCATACGCGACTCGTCGGTGAAGACACGGCCTTCCTCGAACTCGACGACGCGGAAGCGCAGGCGCAGGCCGGTGCCGAACACGATCTTCGCCCTGGCACCCAGGGCCAGCGGCCCGTCGAGGTGGGCGCGCTTGATCTCGGCGTTCCACTTCGGCCACGCCTCGGCGCTCGCGTAAGCGCTCTCCCAGACGGCGGCCGGTGACACGTCGGCCTCCAGTCTGCTCGTCGTCTCCCACCGACTCATCGGCGACATCCTTCCGCATGCCGGCATGCATGCGGGTCGCCGCCGGTGCCGATGGCTCGACGGTGGGTGCGGTCTAATGGAGGGAACGCTGATGGCAGATCGGAGACTTACCAAGCGCCGCGTGACCGGACTGGCTGGGCTCGGGGCGGTGATCCTGTTCGGCGTCGGCAACGGGCTGTGGGCCTTCGACCAGCCCGAGGCCGGAGCTCCCGCGCGGGAGGTCGTCGCCTTCTACGCGGACAACTCAGCGTGGATCGTCGCCGGCGGGAGCCTCAGCCTTCTTGCGGTTGCGCTGTTCGTCCTCTTCGCGAGCGGCGTCCGGGGGATTCTCCGGGAGCACGAGGGCGACGACGTGTTCGCCACAACCGCCTTCGGTGGCGCGCTCCTCCTGACGGCGGCGGGGATCGGCGCCGAGACCATCAACATGGCTGGGGCACTGCGCGCCGACGACGGTCAGCTCACGCCGGGGCTGGCTCGGGCACTGTTTGAAATCTCCTACGCCCTCGGCTACCCCGGCGCCGGAGTGGGCGTAGGCGTCCTGCTTCTGGCCACGGCGGCGGTTGCGTTTCGCGCGCCGGCGCTCGTGCCCCGTTGGCTCGCACTTTTCCTCATCGTCATCGGATTGGCGTTCGTCACTCCGCTCTCGCGGTTCATGCTCGCCCCCTCACTCCTCCTTCTGGCCGGGGTGTCGGTTCAGCTCCTCAGAGCGTCGGCGAGTGACGCGACCTGAGATCGAGGGCATCGAAACTGCTGCACCGATCGGTGTCCGAAGGCGGGGAAGGCGCTGGCTTCCGGCGCCAAGGTCAGCGTGAAGCGTGGCAAGCAGGTCCTTGCCACTGCACATCGAGCTGGGGCCGGCCCCAGCTCGATGTGCGGCCTGCCTATTTGACGGTCAGCGTGCCTTCCATGCCGGCTTCGCGGTGGCCCGGAACCGTGCAGAAGAAGGTGTAGGTGCCGGGTTTGAGGTTGACCGTGGTCGAGTCGGAGCCGTCGGCGATCAGTTCGGTCTTGCCGACCTCTTCGCCGCTGGAGCTCTTCGATCGCGACGTCGTGGGTCAGTCGCCTGCGGATTGTTGAAGTCGACCGTCACCTTGCCGGCCTTGGCCGTGGCTTTGGTGGTCGTGTAGGCGAGGGCGCCTTCCGGGTCGGCTTCGAACTTGAGGGTCGAGCCTCCGCCTCCGCCTTCTTCCTTGTTGCCGCCGCTCGCGGCGCCGCTTGTGGTTTCACCGCCGCCGCTCGTGGCTGTGGTGGCGCTCGAGCTGCTGTTGTCGCTGCTGCCGCCGCAGGCGACGAGGGCGACCGATGCGAGGGCGAGGGCGAGGAGTGCCACGACCTTCTTCATGGCTGGGAATCCTTTCCTGGGGGAGGAACGCTCAGAGAGACTGTAACTGCATACGGCCAGATCGCGCGCGGCGGTTCAGCGTCCCTTGAACTCGGGGGTGCCGCCGCCGAAGAAGGCCTCGACCCCGTTGCGCAGGTCCTCGGTGGCCATGCTGTCGGCGATCCCGTGGCGCTCCAGCTGCAGGTGCTCGGTGAGGTTGTGCTCGATGCTCTGGCCGGCGAGGATCTTGGCCATCCGCACGTAGTGGGGGGCCTTCGCCGCCAGCTTCTCGGCCTTCGCCCGCGCCCGGTCCATCAGCTCCTCGGGGGCGACGACCTCGGAGACGATCTTCTCGGCCAGCGCGTCCTGCGGCGGTCATGTTGGGGTCGTTGAGGAGGATTTCCAGCGCCCGGCTCGGCCCGACGACGCGCGGCAGGAAGTAGGTCATGCCGCCGTCCGGGGAGGCGCCGATGCGGCCGTAGGCGCAGGCGAAGAAGGCGTTCTCCGAGGAGATCCGGATGTCGCAGGCGAGCGCCAGCGAGAAGCCGGCCCCGGCCGCCGGCCCGTTGACCGCGCAGATCACCGGGTAGGGGATGCGGCGGAAGTCGACGATCGCCGTGTGCAGCGCCTCGGCGCCGCGGCGCACCTGCGAGGGCAGGTCGATCTCCTCGGAGGAGACGCCCTCTTTGAACCAGTTGACGTCGCCGCCCGAGCAGAAGGCCTTGCCGGCGCCGGTCACGATCAGCGCCCGCAGCGGCGCCTGGTCGGCGAGCCAGGCGAAGGCGACGGTCATCTCGCCGATCATCTCCGGGCTCATCGCGTTGAAGGCGTCGGGCCGGTCGAGGGTGAGGGTGCCGATCTCCCCGTCGATCTCGATCCGCATCGTGTTCAGCTCGGGCGGGCTGCTCAGGGTCTCGGTGGTCATCTCGCTCTCCCGTGCATCTGGGCGTGAAGTTGGCCGGGTGGCCAGGAGCCTACCCTTTGGCCTGTGAACGACGGCGACGACAGCGCAGGGCTCTCGCGGGCGGAACGGATCGCGCAGCAGCGCCGCGAGCTGCCCGACTCGCCCGGCGTCTACCTCTTCCACGACGGCGACGGGCGAGATCCTCTACGTCGGCAAGGCGCGCTCGATCCGCAAGCGCGTCGCCTCGCACTTCTCCGGCGGCGAGACCCGGCTCACCTCGCGCGTCGACCGGATCGAGTGCCTCGTCACCTCGACCGAGGCCGAGGCGCTGCTCGCCGAGCAGAGCTTCATCAAGCGCCACCGGCCGCGCTTCAACATCCGCCTGCGCGACGACAAGTCCTACCCCTACGTCTGCGTCAGCCTCGACGAGGACTACCCGCGCGTCTACTTCACCCGCGAGAAGCACCGGCCGGGTCGCGCCTACTTCGGGCCCTTCTCCAGCGCCAAGCGGGTGCGCGAGACCCTCGACCTGCTCGGCAAGCTGTTCCAGTTCCGCACCTGCGAGGGGGCCGAGCCCGGCCGCCGCTCCGGCAGTCCCTGCCTCGACTACTACATCAAGCGCTGCGGGGCGCCCTGCGTCGGCTACGTCAGCCAGGACGAGTACCGGCGCAACATCGACGCGATCGTCGACTTCCTCTCCGGCCGCTACCGCCAGGTCGAGGCCGACGAGCAGGCGAAGATGGAGGACGGCGGCGGCAGCGCGCGAGTTCGAGCGCGCCGCCCTGCACCGCGACCGGCTGAAGGCGATCCAGTCGCTGTTCGAGCGCCAGCGCGTCGCCGGCGGCTCGGTCGGCACCGCCGACCTGATCGGCGTCGCCGCCGAGGGCGCCGACGCCAACGCCCAGGTCTTCCAGGTGCGCGACGGGATCCTCGCCGAGCGCCAGAGCTTCTACCTCGACAACCAGGCCGAACGCGACCTGGCCGAGGTGGCCGAGGAGTTCGTCGGCCAGTACTACTCGGCCTCGCCGGCGGTGCCGCGGACGATCGTCGTCGGCCCCTACCTGCGCGACCGGGTCGAGCTGCTCGAGGCGGCGCTGAGCGAGCGGCGCGGCGGCGCGGTCGAGGTGCGGGTGGCCGAGCGCGGCGACAAGCGGCGCCTGCGCGAGCTGGCCGAGCGCAACGCCCGCCTCGCCCTCGACCAGGACCGGCTGCGCCGCGAGCACCGCCGCCAGCGCCGGGTCGAGTCGCTGGCCGACCTGCGCGAGGCGCTCGGCATGCAGGAGCTGCCGGTGCGGATCGAGGGCTTCGACATCTCCAACCTCGGCGGCGAGCACACCGTCGCCTCGATGGTGGTGTTCGAGGGGGGTGCGACCAAGAAGGCCGACTACCGGCGTTTCCGGGTGCGGGGCGAGAACGGCGACGGGCGCGCGCGGCCCCGACGACTTCGCCTCGATGGAAGAGGTGCTGGGCCGGCGGATGAACCGCTACCTCGAGCAGGTCGACCTCTCGCCGCACGACGGCAAGCGCGACGCGAGCTTCGCCTCGCTGCCCTCGCTGGTCGTGATCGACGGCGGCAAGGGGCAGCTCTCGGCGGGGATGCGGGTGCTGCGCCCCTTCGTCGAGCGCGGCGTCACCGTGATCGGCCTCGCCAAGCAGCTGGAGGAGGTCTACGTCCCGGGTCGCTCGGCGCCGATCGACCTGCCCGCCGACTCGGAGGCCTCGAAGCTGCTGCAGCGGGTGCGCGACGAGGCGCACCGCTTCGCGATCGAACACCACCGCGGCCGCCGCGACCGGGCGATGACCGGCTCGGTGCTCGACGAGCTGAAGGGGGTCGGGCCGGTGCGCAAGCGGGCGCTGCTCCAGCATTTCGGCTCTCCAGAGCGGTTCGTCGCCGCCAGTCGCGAGGAACTCGAAATGGTGCCCGGCGTGCCTGGCAAGGTAGCCCGTGAGATCCACGAGCAACTCAACAGGACGGGCTGATGGCGAAGAGCCAAAGAAGCCAAGGGACTCGGGGCCGAACGCGACGGCGAGGCCGCCGGGCGCGAGGTCGACGCTGGTCGTGATCACCGGCCACTCCGGCGCCGGCAAGTCGGAGGCGATCGCCGCCTTCGAGGACGGCGGCTACTTCTGCGTCGACAACCTGCCGCCGCGGATGATCGGCAGCCTCGGCGAGCTCTTCCGCCACGAGGGCAGCGGCGTCGAGCGCGCCGCGGTCGTCTCCGACGTGCGCGGCGGCGACTACTTCGACGACCTGCTGCAGGTGCTCGACGACCTCGAGGCCGACGGGCTGAAGCCGACCGTGCTCTTCCTCGAGGCCGACGAGGAGACGCTGGTCGACCGCTACAAGGAGACCCGCCGCCGCCACCCGCTGGCGCCGGAAGGCCGCATCGTCGACGGCATCCGGGCCGAGCGCGAGCTGCTGGCGCCGCTGCGCGAGCGCGCCGACGTGGTGATGGACACCAGCGACCTGACCGGCGGCATGCTGCGGCGCCGCATCGCCGAGGAGATGCTCGGCCACCACGAGAGCGGCAAGATGGCGCTGACCCTGCTCACCTTCGGCTTCAAGAACGGGCCGCCGCGCGACGCCGACCTCACCCTCGACGTGCGCTTCCTGCCCAACCCGCACTACGTCGACGACCTGCGCCCGCTGACCGGGCTCGACAGCCGGGTGCGCGAGTACGTCGAGGCGGGCACCCAGGCGGGCGAGTTCTACGGCCGCCTGCTGCCGCTGCTCGAGTTCCTCGTCCCCGCCTACGTGACCGAGGGCAAGAGCCACCTGACGATCGCGTCGGCTGCACCGGCGGCCGCCACCGCTCGATCACCGTGGCGGACCGCATCCGCCGCGAGCTGGAGGCGCGCGACGACGTGGTCGTCCACGTAAAGCACCGCGACGCCGACCTGGACTAGACGGCCCGCCGACGGGCCTGCAAATGTCGGCGCATATATGCCGCGTTTCGGCCCGTCGACCTAGAATCGCCCGCGCCTTGCCCGATCCCGTCATCTCCATCCGCGGCCTGCGCAAGAGCTATGGCGAGTTCGAGGCGGTGCGCGGCATCGACCTCGAGGTGCAGGCGGGCGAGGTCTTTGCCTTCCTCGGGCCCAACGGCGCCGGCAAGACGACGACGGTGGAGATCCTCGAGGGGTACCGCAAGCGCAGCGGGGGAGAGGTCTCGGTGCTGGGCGAGGACCCCGAGCACGCCGGGCGTGCCTGGCGCGAGCGGATCGGCATCGTCCTGCAGAGCTGCCGGCTCGATCCCTACCTGACCGTGCGCGAGTCGCTCGGGCTCTACGCCGGCTACTACAGCGCGCCGCGGCCGGTCGACGAGGTGATCGAGCTGGTCGGCCTCGGCGGCAAGGCCGACGCCCGCACCGGCGGCCTCTCCGGCGGCCAGCAGCGCCGCCTCGACGTCGGCATGGCCCTGGTCGGCGATCCCGAGCTGCTCTTCCTCGACGAGCCGACCACCGGCTTCGACCCCTCGGCCCGCCGCCAGGCCTGGGACACGATCGCCGGCCTGCGCGACCTCGGCAAGACCGTCTTCCTCACCACCCACTACATGGACGAGGCGCAGCGGCTCGCCGACCGGGTGACGATCATCTCGCGCGGCGAGGTGGTCGCCAGCGGCACGCCCGAGGACCTCGGCGACCGCGAGAGCCTGCCGACGACGATCAGCTACCGCCTCGGCGGCGAGGAGGTCTCGGTGGAGACGACGACGCCGGTCGCCGACCTGCACGAGCTGACCGGGCGTGCGGTCGAGCAGGGCCTCGAGCTGGAGGGCCTGGAAGTGACCCGCCCCAACCTCGAGGACGTCTACCTCTCGCTCACCTCCGAGACCGAGAGGCCGACGGATGAGCTTCCGGTGCGCCTTTTGCGTCCTATACCCACATAAAGCGCACCGGAAGGGGCGGCTGTGAGCGGGCTCGCCCTCTTCGCCCACCAGTTCCGCTACGACCAGAAGGCCTTCTGGCGCAATCCGGCCTCGGTCTTCTTCACGGTGGCGTTCCCGGTGGTCCTGCTGCTGATCTTCGCCACCGTCTTCGGCGACCAGACCGTCGACGTGCGGGGCGGGATCGAGACCACCGCCTACTACGTGCCGGCGATCATCACCCTGGCGGTGATCTCGGCGACGATGCAGTCGCTGGCGATGTCGCTGGTGATCGCCCGCGAGGACGGGCGGCTGAAGCGCGGCCGCGGCACGCCGATGCCGGCCTGGGTCTTCATCGCCGGGCGGATCGGCAACTCGGGCGTGGTGGCGCTGCTGATGCTGGTGCTGATCGCCGGGCTCGGCCGGCTCGTCTACGGGGTCGCGATCCCCTGGAGCCAGCTGCCGGAGATCGTCGTCACGCTGCTGGTCGGCGCAGCCGCCTTCTGCTGCCTCGGCATCGCCCTCACCGCGGCGATCCCCTCGCAGGACGCCGCAGCGCCGATCGTCAACGCGCTGCTGCTGCCGCTCTACTTCCTCTCCGGCGTCTTCATCCCCGACGACCAGCTGCCCAGCGGCGTCATCCACTTCGCCGACGCCTTCCCGATCCGCCACTTCTTCGAGGCCTTCTTCGCCGTCTACGACCCCGGCCACGCCGGCGCCAGCCTGGAGTGGGGCAACCTCGCCATCGTCGCGATCTGGGGCGTGGCCGGCCTGCTCCTGGCGATCCGCTTCTTCCGCTGGACCCCGCGCGGCGGCTGATCGCGGCCGACGGCACCAAAGCATCCTATGTCCCTGCTTTGAAGCCCATCGGCGGGCATGGTGGCGGCCCGCCCGTATAGCCTGCCGCCCGAATGCTGCATCACGTTCTACTGGAGGTCTCCGACCTCGAGCGGAGCGCGTCGTTCTACGACTCGCTGCTCGCGCCCCTTGGCTGGCGGCGCCATTTCGAGGAGGACGAAACGATCGGCTGGGGCATCGCCAAGCCGGTCTTCTTCATCTCCGCCCACCACGAGCCGCAGGCGGGCTTCGGCCTGCTCAGCTTCTCCGGGCTCGGGATCGTCGCCGTCAAGGCGGCCTGGGAAGGCGGCATGAGCGCCGGCGGCATCAAGGTCTCCGAGCCGGGCGAGCGCCGCTCCTACGGCTCCGGCTCCTACTCGGCGTTTCTCAAGGACCCGGACGGGTACGAGATCGAGATCACGATCGGGTCCGACTAGGCACGAGCGCGGCCGGCGAGCGTCGCCGGCCCATAACATCGACATATCTCCCAAAACGACTCCAGGAGGGCTTGACGGAATGGCTGTGAAGGTCGGCATCAACGGTTTCGGACGGATCGGGCGCAACGTCTTCCGGGCGGCGCACGCGGCCGGGGCCGACCTCGAGTTCGTCGCCGTCAACGACCTCACCGACCCGGCGACGCTCGCCCACCTGCTCAAGTACGACTCGATCCTGGGGCGCTTCCCGGGCGAGGTCAGCGCCTCCGGCGAGACGATCTCGGTCGACGGGACGCCGATCAAGGTCCTCTCCGAGCGCGATCCAGCGGCGCTGCCCTGGGCCGACCTCGGCGTCGACGTCGTGATCGAGTCGACCGGCTTCTTCACCGCCCGCGACGACGCCGCCAAGCACCTCTCCGCCGGGGCCAAGAAGGTGATCATCTCGGCGCCCGCCAAGGAGCCCGACGTGACCGTCGCCCTCGGCGTCAACTTCGACAGCGCCTACGACCGCGACAAGCACGACATCATCTCCAACGCCTCCTGCACGACCAACTGCCTGGCGCCGCTGGCCAAGGTGCTGAACGACGAGTTCGGGATCGAGCAGGGCCTGATGACGACGATCCACGCCTACACGGCCGACCAGCGCCTGCAGGACATGCCGCACAAGGACCTGCGCCGGGCGCGGGCCGCGGCGCTCAACCTGATCCCGACCACGACCGGCGCCGCGAAGGCGGTCGGGCTCGTCCTGCCGGAGCTGAACGGCAAGCTGAACGGCATCGCGATGCGGGCGCCGGTGGCGACCGGCTCGGTCGTCGACCTCGTCTTCACGCCCTCGCGCCCGACCGATCCCGACTCCGTCAACGCCGCGGTCAAGGCGGCCGCCGAGGGCCCGCTGAAGGGCATCCTCTCCTACACCGAGGACCCGATCGTCTCCACCGACATCGTCGGCGACCCGCACTCCTCGATCTTCGACGCGGGCCAGACGATGGCGATCGGCGACGGCAAGATGATCAAGGTGGTCGCCTGGTACGACAACGAGTGGGGCTACTCCAACCGCTGCGTCGAGCTGGTCGGCAAGGTCCTCTGATCCCGGTCAGGTCGTTGTGAGCGCACCAATCGCCACGGTGATCTCCGGGTGTTCGGGTCCGTGGCGATTGGTGCGCGAACGCGGGATGGTTCGGTGAGCTTCTCCAAGGCAAGCGTCCGCGACGCCGACGTCGCCGGCAAGCGCGTTCTCGTCCGGGTCGACTTCAACGTCCCGCTCGACGAGCGGCAGGGTCGCCGACGACACGCGCATCCGTGCGGCGCTGCCGACGATCGAGCTGCTGCGCGAGCGCGGTGCGGCCGTGGTCCTCGTCTCGCACCTGGGTCGCCCCAAGGGGAGGAGGTCGCCGGCGCTCTCGATGAGGCCGGTCGGCGAGCGCCTCTCCGAGCTGCTTGGCAGCCGAGGTGAAGCGGCGCCGGCCGTGGTCGGCGAGGAGGTCGAGATCGATGGCGCACGGGCTCGGCCCCGGCGACGTGCTGCTGCTCGAGAACGTGCGCTTCGAGCCGGGCGAGACCGAGAACGACCCGGCGCTTGGCGCCGCGCTTGCCGACCTCGCCGACCTCTACGTCAACGACGCCTTCGGCGCCGCCCACCGCGCCCACGCCAGCACGGCCGGCGTCGCGGTGCACCTGCCCGGCTACGCCGGCCTGCTGCTCGAGCGGGAGGTGACGGAGCTGACGCGGGTGGTCGAGTCGCCGCAGCGGCCGCTGGTCGTCGTCCTCGGCGGCGCCAAGGTGAGCGACAAGGTCGGCGTGATCGACCGCTTCCTCGAGGTCGCCGACGAGATCCTGATCGGCGGCGCGATGTGCTTCAGCTTCTTCCGCGCCCAGGGGATCGCCACCGGCGATTCGCTGGTCGAGGAGGAGGGCGTGAAGCTGGCGGCCGAGGCGCTGGAGCGGGCGGAGGGCTCCAACTGCGAGCTGCGCCTGCCCGTCGACCTGGTGCTCGGCGAGCGTTTCGACGCCGAGACCGAGGTGCGCGAGAGCGACGGGGTCGAGGTGCCCGACGGCTGGATGGGCCTCGACATCGGGCCGCGCAGCGCCGCGCGCCTACGCCGAGGCGATCGCCGCCGCCGGCACCGTGCTCTGGAACGGCCCGATGGGCGCCTTCGAGCTGGCGCCGTTCGCCGCCGGCACCCGCACCGTCGCCGAGGCGGTCGCGGCCGCGCCGGGCACGACCGTGGTCGGCGGCGGCGACTCCGTCGCCGCGCTGCAGCAGTTCGGGCTCGCTGACAAAGTGGACTGGCTATCGACCGGAGGAGGAGCGTCGTTGGAGCTGCTGGAGGGAAAGAAGCTGCCGGGCGTGGAGGCACTGCGCGATGCCTGACCCCGCCACGCACACCTGGATGACGCGCCCCCAGGCGCACGCGGCCATGATCAGCACATGCCTGAGCGAACGCCGTACCTCGCCGCCAACTGGAAGATGCACAAGACGGTCGCCGAGGCGGCCGAGTTCGTCGACGCGCTGCTGCCGCAGATCGCGGCGACGCAGAGCGACGTGGTGATCTGCCCGCCGTTCACGGCGCTGAGCGCCGTGGTCGAGCGTCGCTACGGCACCGCGGTCAAGGTCGCCGCGCAGAACATGCACGAGGAGGACTCGGGCGCCTTCACCGGCGAGGTCTCGGCGCCGATGCTGGTCGAGCTCGACGTCGAGGCCGTCGTCCTCGGCCACTCCGAGCGCCGCCAGCTCTTCGGCGAGACCGACGAGGCGCTGGCGCGCAAGGTGCCGGCTGCCCTCGCCGCCGGCCTGGAGCCGATCCTCTGCGTCGGCGAGACCGAGGAGGCGCGCGACGCGCGGCCAGACCGAGGCGGTGCTGGAGCGCCAGCTGCAGGCCGACCTTGCCGAGCGTCGAGGGCGGCAAGCTGAGCGAGGTGGTGATCGCCTACGAGCCGATCTGGGCGATCGGCACCGGGCGCACCGCGACCCCCGAGCAGGCCCAGGAGGCGTGCGCCTTCATCCGCGACCTGCTGCGCGAGCGCGGCGCGGCTGCCGACGCCGTGCGGATCCTCTACGGCGGCTCGGTCAAGCCCGGCAACGCCGCCGAGCTGCTGTCCCAGCCCGACATCGACGGCGCCCTGGTCGGCGGCGCCAGCCTGGACCCGGCCGACTTCGCCGCGATCGTCAAGGCGGCATGATCTTCCGGTGCGCTTTTTGGACCCCATAGGTGCATAAGGACCACCGGAAGGCACGGCATTGAACTTTCCCTCGCTGGCGCTGGTCATCCTCGACGGCTGGGGGCTGGCCGAGCCCGGGCCGGGAAACGCGATCTCGCTCGCCGAGACGCCCGTCTTCGACCGCCTCTGGGAGACGTTCCCCCACACCCAGCTCTCCGCCCAGGGCCGCGACGTCGGCCTGCCCGACGGGCAGATGGGCAACTCCGAGGTCGGCCACCTCAACCTCGGCGCCGGGGCGATCGTCAAGCAGGACCTGGCCCGGATCGACGACGCGATCGCCGACGGCAGCTTCTTCGAGAACGAGGCGCTGCTCGCCGCCTGCGACCGTGCCCGCCGCAGCCCGCGTGGGCGCCTGCACCTGCTCGGCCTCGTCTCCGACGGCGGCGTCCACTCCGGCTGGGAGCACATCGAGGCGACGATCGAGCTCGCCTCGCACGAGGGCGTCCCCGACGTCGTCTTCCACGCCTTCACCGACGGCCGCGACACGCTGCCGCACGGCGGCCGCGGCTACCTGCACGAGCTCGAGCGCTGGCTGCGCCACGCCGGCCGCGTCGCCACGGTCAGCGGCCGCTACTACGCGATGGACCGCGACACCCGCTGGGAGCGGACCAAGCTCGCCTACGACGCGATCGTCCACGCCGCGCGGCCTGCGCGCCGCGGAGCTCGGAGGAGGCGATCGACGCCTCCTACGAGCGCGAGGAGACCGACGAGTTCGTCAAGCCGACCGTGATCGGCGACTACGACGGCGTCGCCGAGGGCGACGTCGGGATCTTCATCAACTTCCGCCCCGACCGGGCGCGCGAGATGACCCGCGCCCTGGCCGAGCCCGGCTTCGAGGAGTTCTCGCGGCCGGGCGGGCCGCTCCTCGACCTGACGACGATGACCGAGTACCGCAAGGGCTGGCCCTACCCGGTCGCCTTCCCCGAGGCGCGGCCGAAGACGACGCTGGCGGAGACGATCTCCGAGGCGGGCGGTCGCCAGCTGCACGTCGCCGAGACCGAGAAGTACGCCCACGTCACCTACTTCTTCAACGGCGGCCGCGAGCAGGAGTGGGAGGGGGAGGAGCGCCACCTGGTCGACTCGCCGCGCGACGTGCCGACCTACGACCACAAGCCCGAGATGAGCGCCCGCGCCGCCGCCGACACCTTCGTCAGCCACTGGAGCGAGGGCGATTACCGCTTCGGCATCATCAACTTCGCCAACCCCGACATGGTCGGCCACACGGGCGTGATCCCGGCCGCGGTGGCGGCGGTCGAGGAGGTCGACGGCTGCCTCGGCGACGTGGTCGAGGCGGTGACCGCCAAGGGCGGCGCCTGCATCGTCACCGCCGACCACGGCAACTGCGACCACATGCTCGAGCCCGACGGCTCGCCCAACACCGCGCACTCGCTGAACCCGGTGCCGCTGATCGTCACCGCCGAGGGGCTGACCCTGCGCGACCACGGCATCCTCGCCGACGTCGCGCCGACCGCGCTGGAGCTGCTCGGCATTCCACAGCCCGCGCCGATGACCGGCCGCTCCCTGATCACGGGACCGGGCGATTGAGGCTTTCACGGCCCATAGCCCCGGAAAAGCTTCGATCGGCGAGATGAGGATCCGAGCCGGAGAGACTGAGATTCGAGATCGCTGCGCGGGACGGGGCCGCTCGGACCGGGGTGCTGCACACGGCGCACGGGCCGGTCCAGACGCCCGGCCTTCATTCCGCTGGCGACGAAAGGGACGGTGCGCGGCCTGGAGGCTCGCGAGGTAGCTGATCTTGGCTACGAGATGGTGCTGGGGAACACGTACCACCTGTTCGTCTCCCCGGGGCCGGAGCGGATCGCCAAGGCCGGGGGCCTGCACGGGTTCATGGGGTGGGAGCGGGCGCTGATCACGGACTCCGGTGGTTTCCAGGTGTTCTCGCTGGCCCACGGTGGGGTGGCCAACGAGGTGAAGGGGAGCGGGCGGCAAGGGGCGGCCACGGGTCGGTTGTCTCGATCGAGGAGGAGGGGGTGCGGTTTCGCTCCTACCGGGACGGGACCGAGCTGTTCATCTCGCCCGAGGTCTCGATGCAGGTGCAGGCGGCGCTGGGGTCCGACATCGCGCTGGTCTTCGACGAGTGCACGCCCTTTCACGCCGACCGCGAGTACACGGCGCGCTCGACCGAGCGCACGCACCGCTGGCTCGATCGCTGCCTCGCCTGGCACGGGCGAGAAGGGGCCGGAGCGCCAGGCCGTGTTCGGGATCGTCCAGGGCGGCGTCCACGAGGACCTGCGGCGCGAATCGGCCGAGTACGTCTCGGCCGCCGGGGTCGACGGCCTCGCGATCGGCGGCACCCTCGGCCGCGACAAGGCCGAGATGCGCGAGGTGCTGGCGATGACCGCGCCGATGCTGCCCGAGGAGGCGCCCAAGCACCTGCTCGGCATCGGCGAGGTCGACGACCTGCTGGCCGGCATCGCCCTCGGCCTCGACGTCTTCGACTGCGCCGTCCCCACCCGCCTCGCCCGCCACGGCGTCGCCCTCGTTCCCGACCCCGAGAACCGCTTCCGCCTCGACCTGCGCAAGTCCGGCCACGAGGGCGACCGCAACCCGATGGTCGACGGCTGCCCCTGCCCGGCCTGCCGGAGCCACGACCGCGACTACCTCAGCTACCTCTCCCGGGCCGAGGAGCTGACCGCAGTCCGCCTCCTCTGCCTGCACAACCTCACCTACCTGCAGGAGCTGATGGCCCACGCCCGAGCGGCAATCGCCGCTGGGACCTTCACCGCGTATTCAGATGCCGTCTTGCAGGGGAAGGCGCCGTGGGCAGCTATTCCGTGTTCTTCTTGACCAGCGTCCTTGAATTCTTCGACGACCTTGTCGACGGTGTTGCCGGCGACTTCCGTGGCCCTGACGCCGGTGGCCTTGTCGGTCGTGTAGATCACGGCCGCGGCGACGGCGGCGGCGATCAGGACCAGGGCCACCAGGGCCATCACGAATCTGGCGAAGCGGGAGAAGGCGCTGCGCTTCTGCTGGGCCTGGACCGGCGGAGGTGCGGGCGACAGCGGTTGCGGCGCGCGCGGCGCAGGTCGCCGGGTCTGCGAGGGCGCCGGGCGGTACTCGGTCTGGGCGGTGCGGTCGAGGTGGCGGGTCGCCGTCTCGCCGCCGAGCACGCGGGTCGGGGTCGCGCCTTCGCCCGGCGGCAGGGTCACGTCCTCGCCCTGCAGGCCGAGCTGCAGGCCGCCGGCCAGCTCGCTGGCGCTGGCGTAGCGGCGCGCCGGGTCGCCCTCCAGCGCGCGCAGCACCGCCGCTCCCAGCGTCTCGGGCACCTCGTCGTTGTAGGTGCTGGGCGGCAGCGGGCTCTCGTTCTGCTGGCGCACCGCCAGCTCGGCCAGGGTCGAGCCCTCGTACGGCAGCCGCCCGGTGAGGAACTGGTAGAGGACGACGCCGAGCGCGTAGACGTCGGTTGCCGGGCGTCGCCTCCTCGCCGCGGACCTGCTCGGGCGAGAGGTAGGCGGCGGTGCCGACCACCGAGCCGACCTGGGTGATCCGGGTCTGTTCGACCGCGCGGGCGATGCCGAAGTCGGTCAGCTTCACCGTCATCTCGCCGCCGCCGACCGGGCCGCCGACGATCATCAGGTTGCCCGGCTTGACGTCGCGGTGGATGATCCCGCGCCGGTGGGCGTAGTCGAGCCCGGCGCAGGCCTGGGCGCCGATCTCGGCCGTCGTCTCGCCGTCGAGCGGCCCCTGGCGCTGCAGGATCTGCGCCCCCGAGCGCCCCTGCACGTACTCCATCACGATGTAGTGGCGCCCCTCGTCGATGCCGGTGTCGTAGACCTGGACGATGTTGGGGTGGATCAGCTTGGCGACCGCGAGCGCCTCGCGGCGGAAGCGTTCGACGAAGCGCTCGTCGTCGGAGAGGTGCTCGGCGAGGATCTTGACCGCGACGGTGCGCTCGAGGATCAGGTCGGTGGCCTGGTGGACGCTCGACATGCCGCCGGAGCCGAGCCGGTCGCCGATCTCGTAGCGGCCGGAGAGGATTCCGCTCGCCATCATTCGCCTTCGGGTTCCACCGGGGCGCCGGGGCTGACGCCGCCCGGCGCGCCGGTGCCGCCGCTTTCGCTCGGCGGTGCGGAGCGGTTCTTCGGGCGTCGTTTCGGCCGGGGTGGTCGGCGGCTCCGGCGGCTTCTGCTTTTCCGCCGACCTTTTCTTCCTTTTCCCGTTCCTTTTCGGCCTTCTTTTCCTGGCCGGGGGGTTCCTCTGTCTTCGGTCGTCGCTTCGCTGGCGGGCGCGACCGCTTCGGTGCTCGATTCTTCGCAGGTGGCGACCACTTCGCCGAGCCGTTCGGCGCCGCGCTGCAGCGCCTGCTTCAGCTTCGGGTCGACCCCGTTCAGGGCTTCGACCTGGGTGCTCACTTCGGCCACGGCATTGCCTGCGCCGACGCATTCGCCTTCTTCCGCGTACTGCTTCACCAGGTCGAGGTTTTCGGTGATTTCCTGCGCGGTTGTTCCCGGCAGCAGCTTCGCGTCTTCGCCTCCGCCGCAGGAGGCGAGCGACACCGCGGCTGCGGCGCCGAGGGCAGAGGGCAAGGACGAGTGCGGCCAGCCGACGCATCGTTGCGAGTCTAGAGAACGCCTTGCTGGGCAGATTTTCCTGCAATTGAGCGTCACCTGTCACTGGCCGGAGTAGAGGCGGTCGGCCAGGCGGCTGGGCAGCCCGGCGGCGGCGATCGGCGCCGCGGCGCGCTCGATCTCGTAGGCGACCCGGTGGAAGCACGCCGTCTCCGCCTCCGTGTCCAGTTCCAGCCAGGCCGCGCGCGGGTCGCCGTCGCGGGGCTGGCCGACGCTGCCCGGGTTGACCAGCCAGCTCCCCCGGCTGAGGTCGAGGAGGGCGCCGTCGCTGGCCTGGGCGCCACGAGTGTCTCCCCTGTCGTCCCCCTCCGGACGGGTGAAGAAGAGGGCGACGTGGGAGTGGCCGATCAGCGCGATGCGGTTGGGGCTGGCGTCCATGCCGGCGTCCGCCTGCTCGCCGGAGAGCACGTACTCCCAGACGGGATCGCGGGGAGAGGCGTGGAAGAGGCCGATGCCGTGGCGCTCGCCGCTGGGCTCCAGCTCGCGCGAGGAACTCGAGCGTGCGCTCGGCGACGTTGTCGCGGGTCCACTCGACCGCCTCGGCCGCCGCCTCGGAGAAGGAGGAGATGTCGAGGGCGCCGAGGACGGCCAGGTCGTGGTTGCCGACCAGGCAGACGTCGCAGCGCTCGCGCACGAGGTCGGCGCAGGCGTCGGGCTCGACCCCGTAGCCGACGACGTCGCCGAGGCACCAGGTCTCCTCGACCCCGGCAGCGTCGATCGCCTCGAGGACGGCTTCGAGCGCGGGCAGATTGGCGTGGACGTCGGTGATCGCGGCGATCCGCACGCCAGCCAGCGTACTTCGGCGCCCGCCCCTCCATACGATGCGCGCGATGAACGCAACCAGCGATCCGATCGCCGAGCTGCGCTCGGCCGTCAACCGCGCGGCGCTTGCCCTGCGCGATGGCGAGCCGACCGGCCCCGAGCCGACCCTGGACCGCCCGCCCAAGCCGGAGCTGGGCGACTACAGCTCCAACGCGGCGATGCTGCTCGCCGCGCCGCTTGGCGAAAACCCGCGCGACGTCGCCGCCCGCCTCGCCGCCGAGCTGGGCGAGCAGCTCGGCGAGGGCGTGGAGCGGATCGAGGTCGCCGGCCCGGGCTTCGTCAACCTCTTCCTCGCCGACGAGTGGTACCGGGGCGCGATGGCGAGCCTGGCTGCCGCCGGTGAGCACCTCGGCCTCGCGCCCGCCGCGTCGCCCGAACGGATCCTGGTCGAGTTCGTCTCCGCCAACCCGACCGGCCCGCTGCACGTCGGCGGCGGCCGCCACGCCGCCTACGGCGACGCCCTGGTCCGCCTCCTGGAGGCCGTCGGCCACGAGGTGAAGCGCGAGTTCTACGTCAACGACGCCGGCGGGCAGGTCGACCGCTTCGCCGCCTCGATCGTCGCCCGCATGCGCGGCGAGGAGCTCCCTGAGGACGGCTACGAAGGCGCCTACGTGAGCGAGCTGGGGGAGCGGATCGCCGCCGAGGGGATCGACGCGGGCGATCTCGCCGCGGTCGGCAGGCGCGGCGTCGAGCTGGTCCTCGAGGGCGTGCGGGCGACCCTCGACCGCTTCGGCGTCCGCTTCGACAACTGGTTCTCCGAGCGCGACCTCTACAGCCGCGGCGAGGTCGATGCCGCGCTCGCCCAGCTCGAGCGGGAGGGGCACACCTATCGCAGCGAAGAGGCGCTCTGGCTGCGCACCACGACCTTCGGCGACGACAAGGACCGGGTGCTGATCCGGGCCAACGGCGAACCGACCTACCTCGCCGCCGACGTCGCCTACCACTGGGACAAGCTGGAGCGCGGCTTCGAGCGGCTGATCAACGTGTTCGGCGCCGACCACCACGGCTACGTGGCGCGGCTGCGGGCGGCGATCGCCGGCCTCGGTGCCGACCCCGACCGCTTCGAGGCGCTGATCATGCGCCTCGTCCACATCGTCGAAAGCGGTGAGCGGGCGCAGATGTCGAAGCGCAGCGGCGACTTCGTCAGCCTCGACGAACTGCTCGACGACATCGGCGTCGACGCGACCCGCTGGTTCATGCTCTGGCGCAGCCACGACACCACCGTCGACCTCGATCTCGAGCTGGCGCGCCGCCAGTCCAACGACAACCCCGTCTACTACGTCCAGTACGCCCACGCCCGCATCGCCAGCATCCTGCGCAAAGCAGAGCGGGACTCAGAGCAGGTGGCCGCGGGGGCTGGCATCCTCACGCCGGACACCCCGCTCGAGCCGGCCGAGCGCGAGCTGGTCAAGCGCCTGCTCGAGTTCCCCGGCGAGGTGCGAGAGGCCGCCGAGCGCCGCGCCCCCCACAGGATCTGCACCTACTCGACCTCGGTCGCCGCCGACTTCCACGGTTTCTACCGCGACTGTCAGGTGGTCGGTGCCGAGGGCGAGGGCGTGGAGCGATTCGCGCCTGGCGCTCGCCCTGCTCACCAAGCGCACGATCGCCGGCACGCTCGGCCTGCTCGGCATCTCCGCTCCCGAGAGGATGTGATGCTGGGCCGGCGGCAGAAGCACCCGGTGCTGGCAGAGGTTCCGGTTGCCGGGGGAGCGTCGCGCCCGGGCGCTCTCGATCGGGGCAGCCTGGACGCGTACTCCAAGCTGGCGTCGTCGATCGTTCCGTCGCAAGCCGTCCTCGCGACCGGGCCGGCGAAGTCGCTCGTCGCCCTGGGGCTCGCTGCCGCGGCGACTGCCGACGGGCTGCGCGTGGCGCTGCTCGAGTGCGACCTCGCCTCGCCGACGCTTGCCGGCAGGCTCGGGTTGTCCGCGAGGCCGGGCTTTCACGAGCACCTGCTCGGAGAGGCCGATGCGACGGGGATCCTCCAGCCGCTGGTGCTTGCGGGGCCCGGCTTCCGGGCGGGCGAGCGAGCCGCTCGTCTGCATCGTCGCCGGGGAGCCCGAGGCCGCGCCTGTGGCCCTGCTCGACTCGGAGCGCTGCGACCATGCGATCCAGGATCTGCGCCACGCCTACGATCTGCTCGTCATCGACGGCCCGCCGCTGACGGAAGCCCAGGACGCGCTGCAGGCGCTGGCGGAACACGCCGGCACGGTCGTCGCCTGCGGCGGAGCGGGCGGAGATCCCGAAGCGGCTGCCGGTCCCGGTCACCGGGCTCGTCCTGCTCGACTGAGCTCTGCCTAGAGGTCGTAGCGGGAGATGTCGGCCTCGAGCCGCTCGGCGTCCTCGCCCCGCGGTGCCGCTGCTGTCGAGCCTCCGGGCGGCGAGCGCTTCCCGTCGCGCCGCCAGCGGGCGACGCTGAAGGCCAGGACCACGACCGCGACGAGGATCGCCAGCACCGGGACCAGGTAGGCAGAGAGGTCGAACCCGGAAGCCTTCGGCAGGGCCAGGACCGCCGGCCCGTACTGGGCGACGAGGTCGTCCTTGATCTCGGCCTTGGTCTTGCCGGCGGCGACCAGCTTGGCGACGTAGACCTTCTCACGCTGGGCCTGCGGCGAATCGGAGAGCTCGAGCAGGGTGCCGCAGATCGGGCACATCACTTCGCCTTCGATGTCGTTCACGGTCGTCTGCGGCGCCGCGCCCGCTGCGGGGGCGAGCGCCAGCAGGCCGAAAGCGAGCGCGGCAAGCGCCACCGCGCGGCTCACTTCCCTCCCTCGATCAGTGGGACGACGCGTTCGTGCAGGATGCGATCGTCGACCGGCGCGCGCCAGATCAGGGCGAGGCGGCCGCGCGGGTCGACGAGGAAGTTCTCCGGCACCCCGGTGGAGCCGAAGGCGGCGCTGCGCTCGTTGCCGATCGAGCGCAGCTGCGGGTAGGTGGTCGGGTGGTCGCGAAGGAAGGCGACGGCGTCGTCGTGGTTGTCCTGCACGTCGATGCCGACGACGGTCGTGCCTTGGGTGCGATGGCGGCGGTAGAAACGCTCCAGGACGGGAGCCTCCTCGCGACAGGGAATGCACCAGGAGGCCCAGAGGTTGACCAGGACCCACTTGCCGCGGTGTTCGGCGATCGAGCCGTGGCTGGGGCCCGGCAGGGCGGGCAGCACCTTGTCGGGAACCGGGTCGCCGACGGCGATCTTCGGGTTGCCCTTGCTGAGCAGGCCGAAGGCGAGCAGGCCGACGACGGCCAGCACGGCGAGGAAGGCGAAGAACGAGCGCGCACTCACGGCGACGGACTCTAGATCGCGCCCGCCCCCGGCAGCCGCCCGGCAGCCGTAGAATCAGCCCCCACGCGGACGCAGCTCAGCTGCCATCGTCCGCGAGCTGGGATACAAGCTCAACACCGGCCAGCGCGAGCAAAACGGCTCGCCCCCCGACTACTCACTCCTTCTCTTCGACATCGCCGGCGAAGACCTCGGAGCGACCGCTCGAATCGTCGAAGCGGCCCCGTACATCTTGCTCCGTTTCCTACTGGCAGTTCGACCTTCGCCAACTCCTGAAGCGAGCCTGTCGTCAATGCTGTTCAGCTCTCGGATCTGAGCGATCTGCCTGCGAAGATCGACGCCTCGCCTGCACACCCTTGACCACAGGAGGGCGCGGCACCGACGCCACTGCGCGACCCAAGGCCGACCGCAACCGATCCAATCAGCATTAATAGTCTGTTATTCTGGCGGCCTCAGTCGACGCTGACAGCGCGTTGGCGTCTCGAGGTAGTGTGAACTGGAACGGGGGTGGAACGGGTTGTGGTTAACGAGACGACCACCTACGATCGGCTTTTCGCACAGCATCATCGTTGGGGTTGGCAGTACGTGGAGCCCCCTGAAATTCCGCTGAGCGACCTCTTCGACCAGCGTCCCACCGCGGAAGTGGTTCCCCCGCCCGACACGTCCAAGTACGCCGAGAAGAACGCTGCGGCCAGGAGGAAGCTCTGGAAGCGACTCCTGATCGTCATCGTGGTTGCCGTAGCGTGCGGGGCGTTGACTCACGGCGTCGGCGTCATTGTCGGCCTGCTCCTGGCGGTGTTCTGGTTCGGGCCGACGATCAACAGGAACCGCAAGATAAGGAACTTGGAACGCGAGCACCAGGCCGTGGTGGCCGCGGCGGAGGCGCGCCATCGGCAGGCACTGGAGGATTGGGAGAAGGCCAAGCAGGACGAGCTGCGGGCAAAAGCCCGGGCGGAGGATGCCACCGCCGTCTGGTTCCCGGTCGCCTCACCGCCTGAGGTCGACAGGGTAGATGTGTTCGGTGGCGTGGCCCGTGGCTGGCCGCATCTGCTCGCGCATCTCGTCACGTATGTGGTTACGGGCGGCGTGCCCACGACGGTGCTGGACTTCAGCCAGAGGGACGTCGCCGCGCCGTTTATCGATCTCGCGCTCGACAAGGTTCCGGTTGGCGGTGTGCAGATCCCGCGTGACGTGGACAGCATCAACCTCCTGGCGGACCTCTCGCCGGACGACGTGACCGAGGTGGTGACCGAATCGCTCCGGGCGCTGCGTCAGAACGCCGACCCGATGCTTCTCGCGCAGGACCGCCGGATCCTGAAGCAGCTCACCGAAGCCCTCGGTGGCTCGGTGTCACCGCGGAGGCTGCTGGCAGGCGTGCGAGTGCTGCTCGGCTCCGCCGCCCCAAACGACGATGTCCTCGCTCCCGGGGAGGTGACGACGCTCATCCAGGCGATTGACCAGTTGGGTGCCAACACCGATGCCGTGCGCGGCCAGCTGTTCTTCCTTCAGGAGGCGCTCGAGATGCTCGTCGGGGGGACGGATTCCGATGCGGAGTCCCCGCTTCGGATGTTCCCTGAAGCAGGTCTCATGGTGGTCGCCACCGCCGACCCCGGACGCCTGCGCAAGGAGTTTGTTGAACGGATCGTCTTCCAGTCAACGTTGCAGCGCCTGAAGGCCGACAATTTCCCTGCAGGGGATCGCATCCTTGTGATCGCCGGCGCGGACGCCATCGGCACGGAGGGATTGGAGGAGCTCGACCGCGTGGCCGTGCAGCGCGGCGTCAAGACGGTGCTGCTGTTTGAGCACCTGAGAGGCGAGAGCCTGAACATCATCGGCACCGGGCAGAGCGCCACCGTGATGATGCGGCTGGGGAATGCGAATGAGGCGAATGCCGCAGCCGAGTACATCGGTCGCGGTTATAGCTTCAAGCTCTCCAGTCTCAGCATCCAGATCGGTATCACCAACACCAACGGTGGGGGCACCACCACCGGCCACACCGACACCAGGACGGACAGCGACTCGACCACGACCGGAATTGCCGACACGCGAGGGAGCTCGTCCACGAGTAGTTACGGCGGCAGCTCCAGTGGAAACAGCTCGTCGCGCACCGAGAACTCCAGCAGGACCCAGTCGTACTCGATGGCGATTTCCGAGTCCAGCCAGGAGATGACCAACTGGTCTCGCGCCGAGTCCGAGAACAACACTGAGGCCAAACAGCGCGTGTATGAGTACAGCGTCGAGCCGACGGTCATACAGACGCTTCCGGAGACGGCCTTCATCCTGGTCTCCGGAGCCGAGGCTGGAGCCTCTGGCCGTCCCTTGCTGGCCGGGGACTGCAATATGGGGATCGGCCTGCAGAAGGGGGTTTCAGAGGTGCCGCTCGAGCTGTACTCGTATCCCCCGCCAGACACCCAGCGTCAGGTCGCGCCGCAGAGCCTTGTGGCCGATCAGGTCTGAGTGCTGGAGCCAGCTGGGTGACCTCTCGGTGCATGCTGTGAGTGCGCTCGGGTCGGTTTCACTGCACCAGATCGACATAGCTCCCAGGCCCCCCGAAATCACCGCGGCGGCTGAGGATGATTCGCCGAGCCCCTCGTTTGCGGCACTCGTCTCCGCGCACGGGGCTCTGGCCGGCGCATCGCCTGACTCGCTGCTCGTGAGCCTCTGGCTCCGTGAGCCGGGGGAGACCGGATTCCGATTCATGCTGGGAGGCAGGCCTGAGTTGCCGTCCGTCCGTCAGGCCTCGGACGGGCTGACCGAGGCCATTCCCTACCCCCCGGGCTGCCGGGGGCACGAGGTCGGGGACGACTGGCTCGGCGGATTGGGGGCGACGTTCCCGTCCTGGTCGCTCTGCCTGGGCGAGCCGGATGTCCTGTGGTCGGCGTCAGCTGGCCGACAGGAGAGCCACCGGCTCTTCAGCCAGTACGTGACGCACCTGAGCGGGGCGTTCGCCTGGCTGGTGCTGGCGGCTCCGGTCGACGCGGATGGGATCGAGCAGGAGCTCCAGAAGCTGGAGAACGAGCTGGCACTGCTGCGATCTAAGACGACGCTCGAGAGTGACCGGCTGACCGTCGCTCGCAACGAGGCCCGCTTTGAGGAGGTGAGCCGTGGCAGGGTGCACGGGCTGTGGCAGGTCCGGATCCTGGTTGGCGCATCCGACGAGCAAGCCGCCCGACGGGCCACCCAGCTTCTCTGCAGCTCCAACGCCGGAATGGGCCTGCCATACGTGCTTGTTCCCGGCGCGGACGTGGGTGGGTTGGACCGCCAACTTCAGGACAACGCCTCCAGCCGGGCGGCCACCTCTCCGTTCCTTGCCAGCACCGAGTACCTATCCAACCTCGCGGGGCCGCCTTCGGTTGAGATGCCGGGCATCCGCCTCCACGACACCAACCCGTTCGACGTCACGCCGGAGCCGAGTGGGGGAGGCGCCATTCCCCTCGGCGCCACCCTCGATCAGTCAAGCGAGGCCGCTCAAACCGTCTCGGTGACTCGATCGACGCTCAACCGACACACGTTCGTCACCGGTGCGACCGGGTCCGGCAAGTCACAGACGACCAGATGGCTCCTGGAGCAACTGGCGCGGGCCGAGGAGCCGGTTCCGTGGCTTGTGCTGGAGCCGGCCAAGGCTGAGTACGTACGCATGGCGGGGCGCCTGCAGGGCGTGGCGCCGGTCACACGTATCCGCCCGGGTGCGCCAGATATTCCTCCGCCCTGCCTCAACCCGCTGGAGCCTGCCCCGGGCTTCCCGCTTCAAAGCCACCTGGATCTTGTGCGAGCCCTGTTCATGGCTGCGTTCGAGGCCGGCGAGCCGTTCCCACAGGTCCTCGCGGTCGCTCTGACACGTTGCTACGAAGAGGCGGGCTGGGATCTCGTGACCGGTGAGCTCCACCCGGCGCAGAAACCGAGGCAGACCGCCGACGAGAAGCTGCAGGACGCTACGCCTTCTTATCCGACCCTGTCTGACCTCCAGCGCTCCGCCAGGGCGGCGGTCGAAGGGATCGGGTACGGGCCGAAGATGATGGCGGACGTCCGTGGCTTTGTGGATGTCCGCATCGGCAGCCTCTGCACCGGCACCCCCGGGCGCTTCTTCCAGGGAGGACACCCGCTCGACATCGAGAGCCTGCTACGCCAACACGTGGTGGTCGAGTTGGAGGGAGTGACCGACGATCAGGACAAGGCGTTCCTGATCGGTGCTTTCATCATCCGGATAGTTGAGCATCTCCGTGTTCGGTACGGCGACACCGGGACCGACGAGCTGAAGCACGTACTCGTCGTCGAGGAGGCGCACCGGCTGCTGAAGAACGTCGAAGAGGGACCGGCGGCGGCCGCAGTCGAGTTGTTCGCGTCGATGCTCGCAGAGATCAGGGCCTATGGCGAGGGGATCCTGGTCGTAGAGCAGATCCCGGCCAAGGTGTCGGTCGACGTGATCAAGAACACGGCGTTGAAGATCGTGCACCGGCTCCCCGCAGATGACGATCGCCGCGCTGTGGGCGGAACGATGAACCTGACCGAGGAGCAGTCCCAGTTCGTCGTCTCCCTCACTCCCGGTGTCGCCGCCATCTCGGTCGATGGGATGGACCATCCCGTCCTAGCGAGGATGACGGCCGGCAATAGCCGTGAGTCGCCCGAGGGTGTGAACGACACCGCTCCCCTCCTCGGGAGTCGCAGCCCGCTGTGCGATGCCGCGTGCAGCACGACGCCGTGCACCCTGCGGGAGATCAGCGAAGCCACGCACCTCGCCGCAGAGCCCAACGTCCTGCTGTGGATCGAGGGGACCGTGATTTCGTTCCTGTGTGGGCTGCGGCCCCCGGCGGCTGTGCCTGCCACGTACGGACGCCTGAGGGAGCTCGATCCCCGCCCGCGGCGCTGCGCTCTCTCGCACGGCGTCGACAGGGCGGTGGGGGCTCGGTCTACCCACCTGCGCCGGTACTTCGACATCGCCGACTTCAAGGCGGTCGTCATGGGCCACCTGGAGAGCCAGATACCGACCGGGGAGCCCCCGCCCATCGAGGGGTACACCAGATGGCTGGTGGGTCCGCACCGCTTCGGCGACGTGAGGCAGACGATCAAGAATCGGCGCAAGCAGAACCGTCCATTGGAGCCTGACAAACGCGCCCGCTGGCGGGCGCGTGGACTGGCCGTGACGGACGACCAGACGCTCGACGAGATCGAGCTGCAGCTTCGTGCTCTGGCCCGCGGCCAGGACGGCGGAGGCATCCTCGGCGATACGTCGCAAACCGGGCTTCTGGACGCTGTCGCCGGCGCTGCCGGGGGTCGCTCAGCCGATTCGGTGCGCATGGCGTTTGAAACGGCAGTGCCGGGGCCCGGGGCAAAGGTCTTGGGCGGCGAGGCCTGCCTGAGGCTTGGATTGGAGGGACCCAAGGATGACGATTGATTCCCACAAACCGGAGACGGACTCGCCCCCGCCGCCCCCTCGACCCGAGTACGGCAGCCACGAGGACGCATTCGACAAAGCCGCACAGCCCGAGCCGGATGACGAGGAGTTCTCCGACTTCGTCGTGCCGCGGGCCGCGAACGACGAGGTTTGGGCCGAGGCACACGAGCGTGGCGACCTGCGCCCCGACGGACGCCCCGTTACCGAGGTGGGTTGGTCGCCGGAGCTGAACGAGGATTGGATCGGCTCAATCGTCGAGAACCGCGCGATCGTGTACCTCGGGAGCGAGCCTGCGGGAGACAACCTGGACAGCAGCGACCACCAGCATCCCTCGGTCTTCTCCACCGAGATTGACCAGCTGCAGGATGCCGGTTACCACCAAGTTGGTGACTACATGGTTCCGGAGAAGCTGGCGCAGGCTTTCGCCGAGAGAAACCCACCCCCGACCGACGAGGAGTGACCGTGCCCATCGATTCCGACAGCGACGTTCCGCCCCCGCCCCCGCCGCCCCCACCCTCACGACCGGAGTACGGCAGTCACGAGGACGCATTCGACGAGCTTGCACAGCCCGAGCCGGATGACGAGACCGACCAGGGAGGCGATAGCGAGGGCGATGACGGTAAGGGCTCCAAGGGCACCGAGGAGACCACGCCCGAGCTCACTCCCGACGTGGACAACGGCCAGGACATGGTGGCGGAGGCCGAGGAGGACGAGGCGGAGGCTGAGAAGGACGCCCAGGATGGAGCGGAGAAGGAGGCGACCGAGCTTGAGAACAATGCCAGGGCCCTACTCGCTGGGGCCGGTTGGCTGCGCGGAGAGTTCGCGAAGTTCGCTGCCGCTGGCGATCAGGAGGCGGCGGCGGACACCCGAGCCCAGGCCGAGGACGCTGAGAGGGATGCCCAGCAACTGAACACGCAAGCGGCTCAGGTTCGCAACAGGGGCCCGAAGCTCTGAGGTTGCGGGGGTCCTAGCCGGTCATCTCGAGGCGGCGGACGGGTCCCGTCGCCGACCTTGACCAAGAGCGTCACCGGCCTGCGGTCGCGCAGGCTCAAGCGCCCAAGCCGCGATCGGAATGAGATCGGGAGCCGCGCGCTCGCTTCAGAGTTTGCCGCTGCTGCCCAGGCCTTTAGTTCATCTTTGTGGGGTGACGGATCCCATGCGCCTCTCTTCTCGCTTCACCGGGTTCATGCTCATCACATGTCTCTTGGCCCTGGGGCTGTCCGCGCAAGGTGCGATCGCAAGCGGCGGCCATGGCGGTGACGGCCACCGACGCGACGAACCCGGACGCTGGCACCCCAGGGCGACCACCGAACCCTGGCAGTGGCAACTGCAAGGACCGATCGACACCTCCGTGGCCGCCGCCGTCTACGACGTCGACGGCTTCGATACGTCCGCACAGACCGTTCGCAAGCTGCACCGGCAGGGCCGGAAGGTCGTCTGCTACCTCGACGTCGGCAGCTGGGAGGGCTACCGGCCCGATAAGGGAGAGTTCCCGCCTTCGGTGATCGGCCGCCGCTATGCCGGCTTCCCCGACGAGCGCTGGCTTGACGTCAGTCGCTTCCACCTCTTCGAACGGCCGTTGAAGCGCCGCTTCGCGATGTGCGCCCGCAAGGGCTTCGACGCGGTCGAGCCCGACAACCTCGCGGGCTGGGAAAAGGAAAACCACACCGGCTTCAAGATCACCCGCGCCGATCAGCTTCGCTTCAACCGCTGGGTCGCCCTCCAGGTACATAACCGCGGAATGGCGGTGGCACTGAAGAACGATGGCCGCCAGGCCCCCCAACTCATCCGCTCCTTCGACTTCGCGATCGTCGAGCAGTGCTTCCAATATGACGAATGCGGTTACTACCGTCCCTTCGTTGAACAGAACATGCCGGTATTCGAGGCGGAGTACGAACAGCGGCCGAAGCAGTACTGCGATACCGCGCTGGCAATCGGCTTCAGCGCGATTCACAAGTCCTACGGCCTCTTCGCGAAGCCCTGGCAACCGTGCCTCGCCTGAGGTCTGCAGCGGCAGGCAGGAAGGGTCCGCCGGGGCGAGCCAGCTCTCTCATCCAGACTTAAGACGCACCCTGCACCCTGCGGCGCCATGAACTCTCTCGCGCAGGCGCCCCCCAAGCCCGTCCCCCCTCCTTCGGCCAAATCCCTCGGCCGCCCGATGCTCAACAAGGTCCCCGAGATCACCCTCTACTTCTGGGTGATCAAGATCCTCTGCACCACCGTCGGCGAGACCTTCGCCGACAACCTCAATGAAAACCTCGGCCTCGGACTCAGCGGGACCAGCTGCATCATGGGTGCGCTCCTGGTCGGCGTCCTCGTCTTCCAGTTCCGGGCGAAGAAATACGTGCCCGGCATCTACTGGCTCGCCGTCGTCCTGATCAGCGTCGTCGGCACCCTGGTCAGCGACAACCTGGTCGAAAACTACGGCGTCACCCTGCAGACGACGACGATCGCCTTCAGCGCGATCCTGATCGCGGTCTTCGCCACCTGGTATGCAAGCGAGCGGACGCTCTCGGTCCACACGATCGTCACCACGAAGCGGGAGGCGTTCTACTGGCTGGCGATCCTCTTCACCTTCGCCCTCGGCACCTCCGCCGGCGACTTCCTCTCCGAGCAGCTCGAACTCGGCTACCTGCTGGCGCTCGGCATCTTCGCCGGGGCGATCGTGGTGATCGCGGTGCTGCACTTCGGCCTGCGGATGAACGCGATCCTCTCCTTCTGGCTCGCCTATATCCTCACCCGCCCGCTCGGCGCCTCGATCGGAGACTACCTCGCTTCGCCAAAGTCCGAAGGCGGCCTCGGGCTCGGCACCAACCTGACCAGCTTCCTCTTCCTCGGCACGATCCTGGCGCTGGTCGTCTACCTGGCGATCTCCAAGCGCGACGTGATCCCGACCGGGGCGGCCAGAGAAGCAGAGGGGCCGCCGGCCGACGGCGAGGCCCGCATCCTCGTCGTCACCAACAAGACCGATGCCACGCCGGCCGTGGTCGAAGCGGTGCGGGAACGGGCGATCGCCGGCCCGGCCAGCTTCTTCGTACTCGTCCCCAATCCGGCCCACGCGGCGTTCGACCGCGTCAGCGACGACACCAGCCTGGGCGAGAAAGTCCTCGACCGAGCGCTGCCCAAGCTGGAGGAGCCTGCCGGCGGAGAGGTCTCCGGGCGCGTCGCGAGAAGCCCCAACGCCTATGACGACATCGTCGAGGAGCTGAACCGGGGCGGCTACA
Source organism: uncultured Solirubrobacterales bacterium (assembly GCA_963812905.1). Taxonomy (GTDB): domain Bacteria; phylum Actinomycetota; class Thermoleophilia; order Solirubrobacterales; family 70-9; genus VRUE01. The sequence goes on along the minus strand of CAWEWY010000003.1, from coordinate 677,379 downwards.
GCGAAATCATCCTCGAGACCTTCCCCAGCCATGTCTCCCACTGGCTGCACGTCGATCTCCCCGAGCGCGTCGCCGCCCTCGGCTACCCGCTTAAGACGGTGACCGCGACCCACTAACGTGACGATGAAGATGAAATTCACCAGCCTGCTTGCTGCCGCCACGATCGCCACGGCCTCGGTGGGAACAGCCGCGAGCCTCGGGGCTTCTGCCCCACCTCCGGTTCCGGTCGAATTCGTCCCTCGGGTGGACAACCCGTGGTTCCCCCTCCGCCCCGGCACCACCGACCTATATCGCGGGATCAAGGACGGCCAACCTTCGCGTGACGTGTTCACGGTCACCGCGAGGACGAGGGTCATCCAGGGGGTGCGCTGCACGGTCGTTCGCGACAGGCTTTACCTGCGCGGGCGCCTGGAGGAGCGCACGCAGGATTGGTACGCCCAGGACAAGGCCGGCAACGTTTGGTACTTCGGCGAGGTGATCTTCCCCCGATAAAACGGAGTCGCGGTTCTGGAGTCAGGCGGCTTCCCGGGTCGTGTTGTGTAGATCCTCGTATTCGGTGGGGCTGAGCATCCCGAGCGCCGAGTGACGACGCCGGGTGTTGTGGAAGAGCTCGATGTAGTCGTGGATGGCGGTGGCGAGCTCGATCCGGGTCTTCCAGCGTTTGCGGTTGAAGAGCTCGACCTGCATCCGCCCCCAGAATGACTCGACCATCGCATTGTCATAGGCGCTGCCGACGGCTCCCATCGAAGGGGCGATGCCGGCGTTGCGGACCTTGTGGCTGAAGGCCCAGGACGTAAATTGCACCCCGCGATCGGAGTGGATCACCAGGCCTTCGGCGCGGTCGCGGCGGTTGGTGGCCATCCCCAGCGCGTTGGTGACCAGAACAGTGGTCTGGGTGCTTTCGACCGACCAGCCGACGACGAGACGCGAGAAGGCGTCGAGGACGACGCAGCAGTAGACCTTGCCCTCCCTTGTCGGGTGCTCGGTGATGTCGGTCATCCAGAGCTGGTTGGGCCCGTCGCGCCCGAACTCGCGCCGGACGAGGTCCAGGGAGGTGACCTGCGCCAGTCGTGCGCCCTTGGGCAGACGGCGGGTCGGCAGGCCCTTGAGCCCGATCTCGCGCATGATCGCCCCGACCGTGTTGTGGCCGACGACGATGTCGCGGCCGTGGCGCAGCTCGGCCGTCACCCGCTGGTAGCCGTAGGTGCCGGCGGAGGCCTTGTGGACGTCGGCGATCTCGCCGGCGAGCCAGATCCGCCGCAGGGTCCGTGGCGGGGCCGGCCGGTCCTTCCAGTCGTAGTAGCCCGACTCCGAGACCCCGAGCACGCGACAGGCGTGGCGGACGTTGATCCCCTGCCCGATCAGGGACTCGGTCACCGGGAAGAGCCTTTTGGGGGGAGGTCTCCCTCGAGGAAGACCTCGTTGACCTTGCGCGAGACCGCCAACTCGGTTTCAAGCTGCTTGATCTGGCGCTTGGCGGCGGCAAGGTCGAGCGCCTCCTCGGTGCTCAGCCCGGCGACCTCACCGCGATCGATCCGCTCCTGTTTGAGCCAGTTGTAGATGGTGGCGTCGCTCATGCCGAAGGTCTCGGCGAGCTGGGCGACCTTGGTGCCCGATCGAGCTAGCTCGATCACCTGAAAACGAACCTCTGCTGGGTAGCGGTGGGGCATCTGAATCCTCCTTGGTGCCGAAGGACTCTAGAAACCGGACTCCGTCAAGGCGGGGGTGGATCAGGGCTCCGTCAAACCTGGTCCGGCTCACTATGAGCGCGTTCGGGACGCGTTGCAAGGGCTTGCCGGTAGCTGAAAACACCTGTGCTTCCGATGCGAAGGACCAAGTGTGAGCACTCGCCCTCCTGAGGCAAGATATGGCGGATTCCTACCATCGAAAGCCGCTCGCTGTGACGAGATTCGAGCTGACGTTTGCACTAACGAGCTGTCTGGCCGCTGTAGTGTGAGCAGCATGGCTCAAACTCCAGCGCAGGGCGCTTCCAAGCCGAAGGTGCTCATCGTCGGCGGCGGGGTTGGCGGGGTCGAGGAGATGGTTGCTCTGCGCGACCTCTGCGGAGACCGAGTTGAGATCGCACTCTATGCGCCGCGCCGCGAGTTCCTCTACCGGCCCTTGGCTGTCACCGAGCCCTTCGGTGCCGGCGAGGTGCTCAAGTTTGATCTTCAGCAGTTGACCGAGCGCTGCGGCGCTTCCTTCTCCCTCGACAGCATCGTTTCTGTAGACCCGGACCAACAGCGCGTCAAGACGCACGATGGGGCTGAGGTCGAATACGACAACTTGGTCGTTGCATGTGGTGCGCGGATGCTTTGGACTATTCCCGGTGCGGCGACGTTTTGGGGCAGCTCAGATGAAGATGCTTCCGCTGATGTGGTGCGCGAGCTCCAGGCCGGCGCGCTGCGGAAGGTGATTTTCACGATGCCAGGTGGACTGGGCTGGCCGCTGCCGATCTACGAGTTGGCGCTCCTCGCCGCCGCGCAGTTGAAGGATGCAGACGACCCGAGCGCGAAGCTGGGAATCGTAACCCCGGAGGATGGGCCCCTTCAACTATTTGGGGTGCGTGCCAGCGAGCAGATGGGCCAACTGCTCGCCGAACGTGGCATCGAGATTGTCACCGGCACCAGCCCTGTCAAGTTTGAGAACGGGCAACTGGACGTCGCGCCAGGGGATCCCATCGAAGCCGACGCCGTAATCAGTGCGCCAGGTTTCAAGGGAAGGTCCGTCGAGGGTCTTCCCCACGACGAGGACGGCTTCATCCCAGTTGACGAGCACAGTCTGGTTCGAGGTCTCCCAAACGTCTTTGCCGTCGGGGATGTGACGAACTTTCCCGTCAAGCAGGGCGGCATCGCCACGCAGCAGGCAGACGCCGCTGCGGAGGTAATTGCGGCTCAGGTCGGTAGCAAGGTCGAGCCCCAACCATTCGAGCCGATCCTGCGCGCGGTGCTGCTCACTGGTGAGGAGCCGAAATACCTCTATGGGAAGCTGGGAGGCGGCCACGGAGACACTTCGACCTTTAGCGACGATCCACCGTGGCGCGATGAAGGCAAGATCGTCGGGAAATACCTGGCGCCATTTCTGGCCTCGACCTCCGATGCCGTCGCGCGGGCCCTTCGGTCTTCGTTGGACCGCTCCTAGTTTCGCGACATGCCGCAGGTAGTCGTTTTGCTGCTTGCCGCTTGCGGCACGACCCTTGCCACCGGACTAGGTGCGATCCCGGTCTTCTTTCTCGGCGACCGAGCGGCGCAGCTGACGCCACTCCTCCTAGGCTTTGCCGCGGGGGTGATGGTGGCGGCAGCCGGTTTCAGCCGCACTCGTCAATTCTGGGCGGCGGTCGGAACCAGTGCTCCCCAGCCGGTCGGTGCCCTGATCGCGTTCGTCGCCGTCGAGCAGATCAGCGGCCTGCTGTCGTTCTCCTTTGCATTCGCCGCCGGAGCGATGCTGGCGCTGATCGTCGTCGAGATGTTGCCCCAGGCCTTCTCGGGACCGGGACGTCGTGGGCCGGGCCTTGGCGTGGCCGGTGGCGCCGCGCTGATGCTGATCCTGAGCCTCCTGCTCGGTGTCTGATCGCTGGAAGACGGTCAGCACTCCGAGCGCCAGCACCGAGACCGCGATCACGGCCAGGGCGACCCCGGTCACGAGCCTGTCCCCGCGCCCCAGGGCGTGGCTCCCCATTAGCTCCAGGTCGCGGCCGAGCGAGCGCATGAATGGGAGCAAGACCAGGAGCAGGATGGCGTTGAGAGCCTGGGAGAGGAAGAGGATCGGGATCAGCGGGGCACCGGGGATGAGTACAAAGACAGCGGCAACGATGACAACGATGCCGTAGCTGACGTAGAAGGACCGCGCCTCCTCGAAGGTGTCGTTTATGTCTGCCTTCCTGCCAAGGGTCTCCGACACCGAGTAGGCGGTTGAGAGCGGGACGATCGCCGCCGCAAGCAGGGCGGCGCCGAGGAAGCCGAGGCCGAAGAGGGTCGCCGCGGTGTTCCCCGCCAGCGGTTCGAGAGCCCGAGCGGCGTCGCTGGCGTCGTTGATGTCGATGCCCTGGACGTGCAGCGTCGCCGCGCATGCGATCACGACGAAAAATCCGATCACGCCGGTCAGCACCGCGCCGACGATGACGTCGATCCGCTCGTAGCGGAGGTCCTTGACGTGGAGCTTCTTGTCGACCGCGTAGGACTGGATGAACGCCAGCCCCCAGGGCGCCAGGGTCGTGCCGATCGTCGCCACGGCGACGAGCAGGGCCTCACGATTGAGCGGCAGGCTTGGCACCACGAGGCCCTTGGCGGCGGCACCCCAATCAGGATGGGCGAGCACGCCCGAGATCACGTAGGTGACGAAGACAGAGCTGAGGGCGAGCAGGAAATGCTCGACGTGGCGGAAGCTCGCCCGCAGGACGAGGGCCGACACGCCGATGGCCGCAAGCGGCACGCTGAGATAGCGGCTCATTCCACCAAGAAGTTCCATGCCGGCTGCCACCCCGGCGAACTCCGCGCAGAGCGTCCCGGTGTTAGCGATGACTAGGGCCGACAGGACAAGGGCCGCGGCGCGCTTGCCGTAGCGCTCGCGCACCAACGTCAGCAGCCCCTTGCCGGTGACGATCCCCAGCCGCACGCCGAGCTCATGAAAGACGATCAACGCCGCGGTCGAGAGCGCGAGCACCCAGAGCAGCTCGTAGCCGTACTTGGCGCCGAGGATCGAGTACGTGGTTATCCCGGCCGGGTCGTCATCGGAGAGGCCGGCCAGCACGCCGGGGCCGACCACGGCGAGCAGCGCCGCGATCCCGCCGGCCCGGAGCAGGAGGGGGCGACGCCGGGTCAGGTGCCAGTGCAGGTGGCGACCGGGCGTGCGGCGGGCTCGTAGCTCAGGCACGCCCACACCTTGACCGCCAGCTCCGATGCCAGGCAGCGCGCGCCAACCCTGGCGAGATTTCCTCACGCCGGTGGCCCTTGCCTGCTGAAGTCAGCCGGCGGTTGGGGACGCCATCCGCTCGGCGCGCTGCTTGATCCCTCGCAGCATCTTCCGCTCCATCACCAGTGAGCCTGGCTCCATCGGCAGCATGCCGATGCGCGCACCGAGCGTCGGAAGACGAAAGCGGTTGCGGCTGATCAGCCTCGTCCTGTCGTCCCGCTCGGCAAGCACAAACGTCCAGGCCCAATTGCCATCCTGCGAGCGCCAGGAGAGCACTCGCTGGGGCTCGACCCGCTCGACCCGCATCTGGTTTGAGCCGAAGCCGATCGTGTCACCAATCTCGGGGTGTTGGAACTCCGGCAGGACGCGGTCGATGCTATGCATATCGAGGCGGAGCAGGTTCTCGATCCAGTCATAGGTGTAGGCGCCCCCGCGTGGGGAGGGACCCATCTGCGCCAGCCAGGGCCATACGTCAGCGGCAGGGGCGCCGATCTCGATCGCGCGGGTCGAAACGCCATCGGCATCCTCGAGCAGCTCGTCCCCGGGAAGACGGGACGTGGCCTCCGCTTCGGTCGCGCCCCAGGTGAGGATCGGTTGGCGCAACAGTGTCCGGTAGAGCACACAGGCGATAGCAGCCAGGGCGGCGATGACAAAACGCGGCCTCATGGAGTCGAGTCTTTCAACCCGAAGCTCCCTGAGCGTCCGAGGAGCACGGCCAGTCCGGCAAGCATCGCCAACTGCAAAGCCATTCCGACGGGAGAGGTCAAAGAGTCGATGGCCACCGAGCCCAGGTTGCGCTCAGCTACGGAGGCGACCGCGACATAGAGCGAGTAGGAGACGAGCCGCCCAGCGAAGAAAGCCGCGGTCAGCGGCGCGAGGGGAACGGTCATCAAGCCGGCGGCGACGAAAAGCTGTCCCGAAGGCAACGGCGAAAGGGCAAAGAGCCCGAGCCCGGCTGCGGAGCGCCTGCGGTTGGCGGTCAAGGCTGCCTCGGCACGATCGAGGCGCTCCAGCCGAGCGACCGAGAAGTGTGGGCGGAGCCAACGCACGCCGCTGGCCAGCAGGAACCGCCCCGATGCCGCGGTCAGCGCGCCGCCCACGATCAGCGGCACTGCCGGCAGGTTGAAGTCGAGGCTGAAGAAGACCAGCAGCGCCCAGGTTGGCGGTCCGAATGCCGGGAGAAGGTTGACGCCGAAGACAACCCCAAGCGCAATTGCGTATTGGGCTGCGACGGACACCGCACCTACCGTAGTCCTCGCGTTACCCCCCTTGACTCGGGGTGGATATAGATATGCATCATTGGTCGCGAGCCTGCGAGCATGGCGCCGTGCCAGTGATCGAGACCGAGCGGCTGACGAAGTCCTACGGAAGCGCACGGGGCATCGAGGACGTGACGATCTCAGTCGAGGCCGCTGAGGTCTTCGGCTTCCTCGGCCCCAACGGGGCGGGTAAGACGACGGCGATCCGTACCCTGCTCGACCTGCTTCACCCGAGCAGCGGCAGCGCCCGCATCTTCGGCCTCGACAGCCACCGCGACAGCGTCGCCATCCGCGCTCGCCTGGGCAACCTCCCGGGTGACTTCGGCTACGGAAAACAGGCAACGGGCCGCGAGGCGATTCGGCTCGTCGCTCGCCTGAGGGGAATCGAGGGGCTCGGCCGTACCGAGGCCTTGGCCGAGCGCTTTCGCGCCGACCTCGACCGCCCGCTGGGCCAGCTCTCGCGTGGCAACCGGCAGAAGGTCGGCCTCATCCTCACTACCTTCCACTCGCCTGAGCTGCTGATTCTCGACGAGCCGACCAGCGGGCTCGATCCGCTGATGCAGGAGGAGTTCCTGGCGTTGGTCGCCGAGGAGCGAGAGCGCGGCTGCACGGTCCTGCTCTCCTCCCACGAGCTCGACGAGGTCGAGCGGGTCTGCGACCGGGTCGGCATCGTGCGCGAGGGCAAGCTGATCGCGGTCGAGCGGATCCATGACCTGCTGGGCAAGGCGCGGCGCACAGTCACCCTCGAGTTGGTCGACCCCGGCGATCTCGCGGATCTGCGGGCGCTGCCCGGCGTCAGCGACCTGCAGGCCTCCGACGGCAAGGTCTCCTTCAAGGTCGGCGGCGACCTCGACCCGGTGGTCAAGGCGATCGCGCGGTGCCACGTCCTCGACATGGAGCTGACCCACCCGACGCTCGAGGAGATCTTCCTCACCTACTACCGAGAGGGAAAGGCATGAGCTCGCAAGTGGCGGCGCTCGTCGGTACCCATCTCTCCGACCGTCGGCGCTCGCTGCTGGCCTGGGGCGTGCCGCTCGGCCTCTGGTCCGCCTTCATCGTCTTGATCTTCCCCTCGGTCGAAGGCGCGCTCTCGAAGGCGATCAAGAACTACCCGCCGGCGTTGAAGGAAGCGTTCGGGATCGGCGAGCTGACCAACGTGGAGCAGTACCTGCACGCGGAGATGCTGAGCCTGATCGTGCCGCTCGCGCTCGGCTACCTCGCCGTGCGCGCCGTCGCCAGCGGGCTCTCCGGCGCCGCCGAAAGCGGCCGCCTCGACGTCTTGCTCTCAGCGCCGGTCTCGCGCTCGCGCCTCGCCGCGGCAAGCTTCGCCGCGACCGCTGTCGAGCTGGCGATCGTCCTGGTACTCACTGTCCTTTTTCACCGGCCTCGGCAGCCTCGTCTCCGGCGCCGACCTCTCCTTCGGCGCCGCCCTCGCGGGCTACGCCAACGTCTGGCCCCTGGCTCTGGTCTTCGCCGGCCTCGGCATCCTCGCCACCGGCTTCTCGTTGCGAACGAGCGTCGTCACCGGTGCGGTCGCGGGGGTGCTGGTGTCGATGTACGTGATCGACTTGATCGGCCGTCTCGATCCCGACCTCTCCGGGATCCGCTACGTCTCGGTCTTCAGGTACTACGGCAATGCGATTGAAGACGGGATCGAACCGCTGGCCTTCTTCGGTGTCACCGTCGCCGCGATCGTTCTCGCGGCATTTGGTGCTTGGTTGTTCGAGCGCCGCGATCTTTCCGGCTAGGAGTCAGTCCTGGGGGCAGATAACCGCTCGGCCGTCGAGGGTCCCCTCCCGCATTCGCGCATAGGCGTCCTCGACCCGATCGAGCGGGAAGCGCTCGACGTGGGCGCGGATCCTGCCGGCGCGAGCGAGGTCGAGTACCTCGATCAGCTCGATCGCGGTTCCCCAGTAGGGAATCGTCAGCTGCGACTCGAAAGGCAGCGCCCCGAAGGCGAACTGCAGCTTGCCGCCGGCCAGGCCGACCACCGTCAGGTGCGCCTCGAAGCGGGTGATCTCGCGGGCCAGCGCCAGGGTGTCGTCGGCGCCGACGTCATCGAGGACCAGCTCGGTGCCGCGCCCGCCGGTCAGCTCGCGAATCTGCTCGGCTGCATCCTCGCCCGACTCGACCGTCTCCTCGGCACCGACCTCGCGCGCCAGGGCGAGCTTCTCGGGCGAGGTGTCGACCGCGATCACCTTGGCCGGGCTGAGGGCGCGAAGGATCTGCACCGCCATGTGGCCGAGCCCGCCGACGCCGATCACCACCCCGGTCGAGCCGGGCACCAGCAGGTGCAGCGAGCGCTTGATCGCGTGGTAGGGGGTGAGGGCGGCATCGGACAGCGGCGCGGCGTCGCGGGGATCGAGATCGCTCAATGGCAACAACAGCCGCGAGTGGGGGACGAGCATGTACTCGGCCATGCCGCCGTCGAGGCCGAGGCCGCCGCCGAAGGCGCCGATCTCGGCTTGCCGTTCGCAGTAGTTCTCGGCCGAGCGGCGGCAGGCGCGGCAGCGGCCGCAGCCCCAGGGGCCGTAGACGGCAACTGCTTCACCGGACTCCAGCCCTTCGACCCCGGCGCCGAGGGCCTCGACCCAGCCGGCGTTCTCGTGGCCGAGGGTGAAGGGCAGGTCGAAGTCCATCGTCCCCTCCGGCCACTCCATCAGGTGCAGGTCGGAGTGACAGGCGCCTGCTCCACCTACCTTGACCAGAACCTCGCCCGGGCCAGGTTCGGGAACGGCGACCTCGCGCATCTCCGGTGGCGCCTGCCACGCGGTCAGCTGGTAGGCCTTCATCTGCCTCCTCCTTCGTCGGAGGCCTGCTCGAGTGGGTGCTTCGCCTCCGCCGCCGCGATCAGGCCGCGTGCCCTCTCGACCGGGTCGAGGTTTACCGAGATCGCGTCGATGCCACCTGACCCGGTTCTTCGGTCAGAGCGACCCTCGGCCTCGCTCGGGCGCGGCACCGCCAGCACCGGGCACGGAGCCATGTGAATGCTCACCCCAGCTCGGCCAGCTTCTCGTCGAGTTGTTTGCGCACCGTGTCGCACACTGCCTCGACATCGGCGTTGTAGCGCTCGGAAGAAAGAACGCCCAGCAGCACCTCGGCGTCAGCCTTCGAAATCGTCAGAGTGACCGTCTCGTCAGCCATTGTGACCTCCTTTTGGTTTCGCTTCCTCACTCGCAGCTGCGGCACGACTAAGTATGAGCTAGGCGCAGAGGTCCGGCGATTACCCGCCTCAGCCTGGATTTCTGGCGACGGAATGTGATAGGCCTCGTTCTGCAAGGTGGAGAGCAGGGTCCAGGTTTAGGCTACGTTGGGGAGGCGCTGAAGATGAGATTCCGGATTTACGGGCCAGTGGGAATGATGGTGTCGGTGGCGATTGCCGGGGTTCTCTTGGCGGGTTGCGGCGGCGGCGACGACACGACGAATACGACCCAGGCCGCGACCGAGACCGAAGCGACCAGCGGCACGGGGGGAAAGACCCTGGAGATCAAGATGGGCGAGTTCTACTTCGAACCGAGCAGCGCCACGGCCAAGGCTGGGCAGACGACGATCGAAGCGCCCAACGAAGGTTCGGTCGAGCATGAGCTGGTGCTCTTCAAGACGAATGCCGATCCCGCCAGCCTCCCGACCGAAGCTAACGGCGGTGTCGACGAGGAGAAGCTGGACAAGGAAGCGGAAGAGGCCGGCGAGATCGCCGACGTCGAGGCTGGCGACACCAAGTCCGAAGAATTCGACCTCTCTCCGGGCAAGTACGTGATGTTCTGCAATCTGCCGGGCCATTATGCCCAGGGCATGTACGGGACGGTCACGGTCACCAAGTAGAGGCAATCGGAGGAAGGGTCCCTGCGCCCACTGGCGGGGTGGCGATTCGCGCCGTCACGGGAAAACCGTTTCTCCTGTCTGATCATCGACCACCGAGATAGCTACCGCGGGGCATGCCTCGGCGGCTTCGAGAATCTTCTCGGAGGGGCCGGTGCCGATCACCACCGCGACGTCGTCGTCGAGCCGGAAGACCTCGGGGGCGATCTCGACGCAATCGCCGTGGGCGCTGCACTCGTTGGGGTCCACCACGGGTATGTAGGTCATGCAGCCTCCTCTGCTCTGTCTTGCGCGGGAAAGTGACCGTGCTCGATGCGCTTCTTCAAGACCGGGATCGCGCGGGGACGGCCGACGGCGAGGCCGGCGATCGGGATGCCGCTGCGGGTGAAGACGGCTTCGAAGTCGCGCTCTGCCGGGATCGCCCTCGACCAAGACTGCGTCGGCGTGGTGCGCGTGGCCGACGTACTGGATCCGCAGCCCGTACTGATCGCTCCAGAAGCTGGGCAGCGGTGGGGTCCCGGGGTACTCGCCGAGCATCGCCCGGGCGGCGGCAGCGCCCTGCCAGGCGGCGGCGTCCCAGTGCTCGGTGCGGGCGTGGGCGCCGAAGCGGGGGTCGAAGGGGACGGAGGCGTCTCCGGCGGCGAAGACGCCGGGCAGCCTGGCGCGCCCCGAGGTGTCGGTGCGAACTCCGGACTCGTCAAGGCCGCTGCCGCGTAGCCAGGCCGTGGCCGGCGCGGTGCCGACGCCGACGACGACCGCGTCGCAGGCGACCGCCTCGCCGCCGGCGAGGGTCAGCTCCTCGACCCGCCCGCTTGCCGCGGGCGCCCTCGAGCATCGCGCCGGTCATCACCCGCACGCCCTCGCTCAGGTGCAGGTCGGCGAACCAGCCACCCACCTCCTCGCCGAGGATCGGCGCGAGCGGGGTCTCAAGTGCCTCGATCATCGTCACCTCGACGCCGAGCCGGCGCGCGGTGGCGGCGACCTCCTGGCCGATGAAGCCGGCGCCGACGATCGCCAGCCGCGCTCCCGGGAGCCAGCTCCTGGCGCAGCAGGCGGGCGTCGGCGAGGGTGCGGAGAGCGTGGACGTTCTCGTAGCCCTCGAGGAAGGGCAGCCGCCGCGCCGCGCTCCCGGTCGCGATCAGCAGCTTCTCGTAGCGCAGCTCGGCGCCGGAGTCGAGCACGACCGTGCGGGTCCCGGGGTCCAGCGCCTCGGCGCGGGCGCCGAGCAGCAGCTCGACCTGCTTCTCCTCATACCACCAGGCCGGGCGGTAGGCGACCGACTCTTCCTCGACCGTTCCCGCCAGCAGCTCCTTGGAGAGCGGCGGGCGGTCATAGGGCGGGTCTGGCTCGGCGCAGACCATCCGCACCGGGCTCTCGTACCCACGCCGGCGCAGCGTCTCGGCGCAGCGCTGCGCCGCGAGCCCACCGCCGACGATCAGGACTCCTTGGTCTTCCATCATGCCTCCTCAGGAACGGGGGATCGGGAAATAGGGGCGCCGTGCGGGCGGGTGGCGGGCAGGCTGGAGCGGTGTTCGCGCGCTCCTTCGTGCGCTCGGTCGTCCTCCCGTCCCCGCGAGCGAGCGCGCTTGGCGCCGCCCGCGAAGACCCGGTAGACGAAGAGGCCGCCGATCACCGGCGCGGTCATCAGCACCCACCAGCGAAACCAGACGGTGGAGGCGTCGGTGCCGGCACCGAAGGCGTGAATCAGGCCGAGCAGGTAGACGACAACCGTCGCCCGGTGGGCTTTGCGCCATAGCTTTGCGCCGATTCGCCTGCGGAAGTAGAAGCTGAGCCCGAGCAGCGCAGCCAGGTAGCCGCCGACGATGCCGAGGCCGGTGAAGAGCGGCCGGAAGCCCATCGTGAAGGGGACGGCGATGCCGTCGAGGCCGGGGTTGAGCCAAGGGTCGCCGAGCAGGGTGATGCCGTGCACGGCGATCGCGATGATGCCGGCGAGCGCGGTGTGCTCGTGGATCGCCATCAGCTTGCGCGAGAGACCGGGGCGGCGCATCACCTTTCCCGCCATCATCAGCCCGATCCCGACCGAGATCGTCACCAGGACGAGGGCGAGCAGACCGGAAGCACGGCTGGCGATCCACCAGCCGTGGGTCTGCAGGGTTTCGGTGGCGGCGGCGTTCATGCGCTCGCCGCAAGGTCAGGGATGCGAATGCGCGGACGGGCGGCGAGCGGGCCGACGGTCTCGATCCGGCCGCTGTCGTGGACGAGCAGGCCGCCGCGCTCGGCGAGCACGGTGCGACCGCCCTCGGGGCCGGAGAGCAGCGCCGCCTTGGCGAAGGTCTCCGCTTCGACCGCCGTGTCGCCGAGGGCGGTGGCGCCGATCAGCCCGGTCCACGCCGGCTCGCCCGTCGCCGGATCGAGCAGGTGGTGGGAGTAGCGGCCGTCCTCGTCGCGCCAGATTCGCACGTTGAGGCCCGAGGTTGCGACGGCGCCGAAGCCGAGCTTGAGCACGAAAGCGCGCTCGCCGGTCAACGGGTGCTCGACGAAGATCTCGTAGGGAGAGACGAGAGCGTCGGCGCCGCCGATGCGGATGTCACCTCCGCAGTCGACGATGAAGCGCGAGTAGCCGCGCAACCGCTGGGCGACGAGGTCCGCCGCGAGGCCCTTGCCGGCGCCGCCGGTGTCGAAGCGAAGTCCCGGAGGCCGGGTGATCGTGCCTGCGGCATCGTCGACCTCGATGCGGCGCCACTGCTGGGCCGGGCTCGGGCGCGCCGGGTGCCGCGCTGGCGCCTCGGCCAACGCGGCGCCCAGCGGCGCCCCCGGAACTCCCGCCCGCGAGGCGACGTAGCCGGCGGTTTCGATCTCCCCGACCAGGGTCGGGTCGACCAACCCGCCGCTGCGCTCGCGCCGCCTCGAGCCCGGCTTTGACCGCCATGCGCAGCAGCTCCGAGGCTGGGACACGCTCGCGGGGGTCGGCGTTGAGTGCGCAGAGCTCGCTTTCGGGCTTGAAGCGCGACAGCGTCGCGTCGAACTCGACGATCAGCTGGCGCGCCTGCTCGGCGGCAGCCGGTGCCGGAGCCATGCCCGGCCCCGGCTCGCCGATCAGCAGCCGCACGTGCGAGCCCATCGCATCGAAGATGACGTCGTGCTCACTCATGGTCAGGAGGCTCCAGTCGTGACGGGGGTGTAGGCGGGGGATGAGCTTTCGGCGGCGACCGCGCCGCTGCTGGAGATGCTGTTGCGGCCGGGGGTCGGCACGTACGTAGTGACGACGCGGCGCTTCAGCACCTTGCGCACCACGACGGGGCGCGGTGGCGGCGGCTGAGAGGCGCTGAGCTGGTAGGTGAGGAGCGCGAACAGCACTCCGAAGAGGACGATCGAGCTCCAGACCACCAGCGCGGGGCCGGGTCGGCGCGATTTGCGAGCGGGCTCAGTCACCTCCGCCGCCCCCGCCCTCATGGTCGCCGCCCTCGCCACCACCGCCGGCCCCACCCCCGCCGCTGCTCGCGGTGGTGACCGGAGTGGTGCTGCCGCCCCCAGAGCCGGCGCTGGCGCCGCTGGTGTGGGTCGTCACCGGGCTGTGATGACGGGTGCCGCCCGATGCGTGGTGAGAGCCGCTCGTGTGGGTAACGACGGGGCTGTGATGATGACGGCCGCCGTGCGAGCCTTGGTGCGAGCCGCTGGTGTGGGTGACGACAGGCGTCGAGGGCGAGCCCGAGGTGGGAACGGAGGTCGAGGCGCCGCTGGATGCCGTCGTCACCGGCGATGGCGAAGACGAAGAGGAGTAGGAGGCGGAGCCAGTCGAGGATGAACCCGTGGTGGCGGCAGCGCCGGAGCCACCTTCGCCACCGGTGTAAGCGGTTCCCGCCGCACCGGCGCTCATCGGGTGTTTTGGCTTGATGTGCTTGGTGACCCGGATCGTGCGGTGGATCACCTTGGTGCGGATCATCGGCTTGACCGCAACCGGCGCCGACTTCTGATTGCCGGCACTGAGTGCAATGCCAGTGAGGCCACCCAGGCCGAGAATCGTGGCGGCGGCTGCGAGCCTGGTCTTCAAGTTCTTCACCTCATCTACCTCCTCTGGATTGCACGGCGCAGTCTGGGGAGGGGGCGTTCAAGGGCGTGCCAGGTCGGGGTAAAGAGACGGCAAAACCTTGCGGCGGCCCACGGGGAACCCCCAAGGGCAGCGTTACAGTGGCCAGATGGCGAACCACTCGGCGCCGGGCGGGCGCATCCTCGTCGTCGAGGACGAGGACTCGATCTCGGCGCCCTTCGCGGAGGCGCTGCGCCGGGCGGGATTCGAGGCCGCTGGTCACCCGGACCGCGGCCGGCGCGCTGGAGCTGGCGGGAGAGGCCGAGCCGGATCTGGTGATGCTCGATCTCAGCCTCCCCGACGGCGATGGCCGCGACGTCTGCCGCGAGCTGCGGCGGCGCTCCGACGTGCCGATCGTGATGCTGACCGCGCGCGGCACCGAGATGGACAAGATCGTCGGCCTCGAGCTGGGTGCCGACGACTACGTGGTCAAGCCGTTCAGCGCCCGCGAGGTGATCTCGCGGATCCGGGCCGTGCTGCGACGGAGCGCCCCGCGAGACGGCGCCAGCGCGGACGAGAAGCCGATTCGGATCGGTGAGCTGGAGCTCGACTCCGCGGCCCGCGTCGCACGCCTCGGCGGCGAGCAGCTCGATCTCTCGCGCAAGGAGTTCGACCTGCTCGCCGAGCTGATGCGCAATGCCGGCCGGGTGGTCAAGCGAGAGGACCTGATGTCGAAGGTCTGGGACGTCAACTGGTTCGGCTCGACCAAGACGCTCGACGTCCACATCGGATGGCTGCGGCGCAAGCTCGGCGACGACCCCAACCGACCTCGCTACATCGAGACGGTGCGGGGGGTCGGCTTCCGCTTCGCCGCGCCGGAGGTCGAGGAACCGTAAGCCTCCGAGCCGCCCTCCTGCTGGCGCTTGCCTACGTTCTGCTGCTGGCGCTGATCGCCCTCGGCGTGCCCCTGGCGGTGAGCCTGCGCGACCGGGTCGACTCCGAGGTGCGAGGTCAGGCCCGCAGCCAGGCCGACGTGGTGGCCGCGTCCTCCTCAGAGCTCCTCCGTCCCGCCCGGCGACCGGCTCTCCAGCGCCTCGTCCGCGTCTCGGCCGCCAGCGTGCGCGGCCGGGTGATCGTGGTCGACGGCCGCGGCCGCCTGATCGCCGACTCCGCCGGTGCCCCCAGCGGGCGCAGCTATGCCAGTCGTCCGGAGATCAGGGCCGCACTGCGCGGGCGCGCCGAGCAGATCACCCGCAACAGCAAGACGCTCGGCGCCGACATCCTCGCCACCGCCGTGCCGGTGCTCGAGCACGGCCGGCCGCACGGTGCCGTGCGGGTGACCCAGAGCGTTGCGGCCGTCAGCCGCGCCGTGAAGACCTCGATCCTCGATCTGGCGGCGCTGGCCGGTGTGGTGCTGCTGCTGGCGCTGATCGCCGCGGCGCTGATCGCCCAGCAGATAGCCCGCCCGATCCGCCGCCTCGATCGGGCGGCGCGCAGCGTCGCCGGCGGCGACCTCGACGCCACGGTCACGGTCGAAGGCAGCACCGAGCAGCGCTCGCTGGCCCGCACCTTCAACGAGATGACCCAGCGGGTCAAGCGCCTGTTGCGGGTGCAGCAGGACTTCGTCGCCGATGCCTCCCATCAGCTGCGGACCCCGCTGACCGGCCTGCGGCTGAGGCTCGAGGGCCTCGCGGATCGCTTCCGCGGCGATGACCGCGTCGCGGGTGAGCTGGAGGCGGCGATGGGGGAGATCGACCGGCTCTCGCTGATCGTCGACGAGCTGCTGATCCTCAGCCGCGCCGGCGAGCACGAGCTGCCCGGCGAGAAGATCGAGCTTGTCGACGCGGCCAATAGGGCGGCTGAGCGCTGGCAGGGCGCCGCCCGGGAGCGGGCTATCGGGCTGGAGGTCAGCAGCGCCGGCGGGGCCGGCGTCGTCTGGTGCGCGCGCCCTGACCTGGACCGCTCGATCGACGCCCTCCTCGAGAACGCGCTGCGCTACTCGCCCACCGGCTCGACTGTGACGATCGGAGTCGGCGCCGATCGAATCGAGATCCTCGACGAAGGACCGGGGCTGGAGCCCGGTGAGGAGGAGGCTGTCTTCGATCGCTTCAGGCGAGGCAGCGCGGGACGGCGCGGGCCGAGCGGGACCGGGCTCGGCCTGCCGATCGCCCGCGAGCTGACCCGTCAGTGGGATGGCGAGGTGACCCTTGCGGTCAGGGAGGGTGGAGGGATTCGGGCGGCGATCTCATTCGCTCTCGACGGCGAGCGAGCGGAGCGCCCATGACTTTGCCGAGCCTTTACCGACGCTGTTCTAGCTTGGTCTACTTGGACGAGTGCGACGAGAGGCCGGCGTGAGGGTGCCCGCGACGATTCGCTGGGTCGCGCTGGCGCTGCTTGGCTTGCTGATCGCCGCGGGCGTGTCGATCGCCGCCAGCAGCCTGGTGAGCCAGCAGATCGGCCTCGCCTCCGAACCGATCTCTGCCGGCGATGCCCTGGCGCCGCAGGCATCGTCCCAGGCGAATCGCCACCAGGCCTCCCGGCACAAAGCGTCTCCGGCAAAGACGCCCACCGAACCAGCGCCCGCCGAAACGACCGCTCCCCCGCCAGCGAGCGCCGAACCGCAGTCGCCCTCCACGGTCCCGGCGGTCCCAGCGCCTCCGAGCGGCTCGAGCCCTTCCGGCGGCGAGCAGGATCACGGCGGCGGAGGCAGCGGGCACGCGGACGACTGAGCGCCCTTCAGGAGAGGATCCTCAGGAAGGCAGGCCTGCCGGCTGTCGCTGGCGGATTGCTCGATGCACGCGGCCGGGGTGGGCCGTGACGACGTGGGTGACGGGCACGTCGGTTGCCCTCCTGAGGCGATCGGGCAGACTGAGCCGCAGCCAGCGGGAAGCGCCGCGCGGCAGGGTCGAGACGATCACCTCTTCGAACTCGTGGCTGTGCAGAGCGTCTCCGACGGCGGCGAACGGATCCGGGTCGCCGACGATCGCGCCCTCCATATCGAGGCCGGCGAGTCGCAGCCGTCGCAAGCTGGCCTCGGCTCGGGTGATCGCGTCGTCCTCGCCTGCCTTCATGTCGGCGGCCCAGGCGAGGCCGCGCGGAACCGCGGGGACGAGGAGCCTGAAGCGGGCCGGCGAACGAGCGGCACGCTGTCGCAGTGCCGCAATCAGCTCTGCCGAGTCGGCGGTGCGGTTTGCCACCACCAGAACACTTGCCTTTGGGGACATTGGCTTCTCCTCTCGGAAGTTGGTTCGTGGACTCAGGTTGCGACGGCTTGCTAACCGGGGCCTAAGGTCGCTGTGAGAGTTCTCTGAAGGTTCGGGGAACTAGTCGTCGATCTCCGATGCGGGAAGCGCGCCGCCACTGGCGCGAGTGACGATCGGTGGACGACTGCCAGGGCCAGTGCGGACCGCGATCGGCTGGCTGGCGGGAGTGGCGGCCGCGCCGCTGGCGCTGGTAACGATCGGCGCCGAGCCGCCGCCAGCCACCTGCTGGGTCGCGGTGGCCGGGACGCCCGGGTTCGTCCCGAGTGCGACACCGCCCAGGGCGCCGAGCCCCAGGACCGTGGCGCCTGCAGCGAGCTTTGCTCTTCGGTTGTTCATGGATCGCTCCTTCGAAATCGGTCGATCCATATTGCGCGAGGGGAGGCAACGGGCCGCCCAAGCAAACGCCAAGAAAAGGTGAAAAGTTCGCCGCCGCCGGGCCGTCTGAGCAGCTCGCACTCAGCCCGTATACGGATGGGCCGGTGTGCCTCCGTTCGGGGCCAGCAGATCGAAACCGTCGGGTATGTGGAGATGGTCGGAGCTGTGGCCCGGGACGCCCGTGTGGCCGTATCTCAAGCAGCACCAGTTCGGCCGGATCAGCGCGTGACGGGCTCGTAACTCAAAGAGAACAGGGCATCACCGGCAGAGAAGTCAGCGGTGGTCGGTCCTGGGAAGACTTGGTTGATCACGGATGCCGTTCCAGCCGTCAGCCGCACGGCGTCGAAGGTTTCGTCTCCAATGCCCGCCAATTTGATCCCGTCGCGATCGATGGTTCCGACCGTCACGCGTCCGATGTCGCCCAGCGCCGGTGGGGAGGGCTGAAATTCGACATCTGCCGTGACGGTGTCCACCGTCAGGTCGAGCGAGAAGTCCCTGAGCGTAACGACCGCCGGATTGATTTCGGGGTTGTTCGTAGACACCCGAATGCCGCCCTCGGCCGTGATTTCCCCCATTGAGCGGTCGGGGGCGATCCTTCCACCGGTGATGTGGAATCCCAATGCGGGGTGGCCTTTTCCGAAGTATTGAACGTTCCCGATGAGACTGACCGTGCTTGAACACGAGACGGCGCAGGGGATTTCCGGATAAATGACGCCCTTGGCCGCCAGCTTCGACACCGCCTCGTCCAAGGGACGGAGGTACATAAGTCCCTGTCCGTGGATGCCCGGAGTAACCGGTATGATCTTCACCGTGAGCGGTTCGGTGGCGCTTGAGCCACGTGCGAAGCTGCGACCGGCTTTGAAGAAGCGAACGTGCAGCCGGGAGTTGAGCTTTCTGGCAAGTGACCCCGTCAGGCTCAGCTCGCCGACCGTGATCTTGGTGCCGTAGCCCTTGCGGACGAATGAGATCTTTCCCGCGAGGGCGACCTTCGTCTTTTTACCGCCGAGCCTGGCGGTGAGCAGCCGCCTTCTTGTATCGAGGCCCAGGGACTTCAGGAAGAGGCTCCGTCTCCCGCGAACGAAGCCAATTTCACCCCGATGGGTTGCGAGGCCTTCGCCCGTCGTCGGATCGATCTCGCCGCCGTCCACCGGCAGGGTTGCCGTTCTCCCGTTTGACTTCGCGGGTCGCTTGGCCACCAGCTTGACCCCGCTGTGTTTAAGCGATCCCTTTAGCCCTTTCTCAAGGATCAGTTTTGTGGTTCCGCTCGCAAGCGGGTCGCCTTCTGCCCGAGCACTCGGGACTGTCACTGCGAAGAGCATGGCCAGGCAAAGTGCGCTTACGGACATCTTGCTTGAGACCTTCACCGCGACTCCTAGCTTGAGCTATGGGATTGTGATGCATTGCCACTGACCGAGCGCGATTCCCTGCCTGCCCACCGGTGACAAAGCGAAGCCCGTGACCGGCGTGGGCACTCGCTGAAGGCAGAAGCAGCGCCGACGAGAAGCGGGAGTGAGGGCCTGCGATGCATCTCGCCGTCGAACCTATATGAAGGATGAATGGTCGGTATCGGGGGATTACCGCACGGCTGGGCGGTAGTTGTCCGTGAAGAGAATTCTCACCAGAGCTAAGAGCTTTCTAAGGCGGATTTCGCCTCCGCTTAGGGAACCGAGCCGATGATGCCGTCGATGGATGACCTCCACCGCCTCGAGGCCAAGGGCCTTGCCCGCGCCAAGATCCGCTCGAAGCGACGCCGGGTCTCCGCGATCCGGCGTCGCACGATCCGGGGATCGTTGGCCCTTTTCGCCATCGCCTGGGCGATCGTCTTCGGTCAACTCGTCACCGGCAACGACTCGGCGCTCAGCCGCGTCCACAGCACCCGCAAGCCGCTCGCTTCCGGGCACCGAAACGAACGGGCCGCAAGCACGCCTGTCCGGCCGACGCCGGAGTTCGAAGAGGAAAGCGCGGTGGCCCAGGTCGAATCCGAACCTGTGCCCGAAGTCGAAGAACCAGCTCCTGAAGTGGAATCAGCACCTGAACCGGAACCGGTCGTCACGTCGGCGTCATGATCGCGGTCGGCGCGGCCTCTGTCGGGCCGCACATCTTCTGGATCACCAGCCGCGCCGCAGGGATTGCGGCGCTGGTCCTCTCCAGTGCCTCGGTTGGCGCCGGGTTGCTGATCTCCGGCCAAGGCGGGTCCGGCAAGGGACTTCGACTTCGCAGCGATGCCAGGGCATTGCACGAGGCGCTCTCCCTGGCAACCCTCGTCGCGATCGCGATCCACGGGGTATCCCTGCTCGGCGACCACTTCCTCCACCCGACGATCCTCGACATCTCGGTCCCGTTCACCGGTGGGTACCGGTCCTTCTGGACCGGCCTCGGGATCGCCGCCGGCTGGGCGCTGGCGGCCCTTGGCCTCTCCTACTACGCCCGGGGATGGGTCGGCCAATCGCGCTGGCGGGCCCTGCATCGCTTCACTGCCGTCTTCTGGATCCTGGGCATAGCCCACTCGCTCGGTTCCGGCACCGACGCCGGGCAGCCTTGGTTCCTGATCGCCCTGGCCGTCTCCGCCATTCCCGCCCTGACCCTGCTGCTGGGCAGGCTCAGCCGCGGGTACGGCGAGCGGCCAGGGGCGCCGACGCCCGTGGTCGAGACCCGATCGCCGGTACGCGCCGAGCGCTGAGCGGGCCGACCGTCTCGATCCGGCCGCTGTCGTGGACGAGCAGCCCACCGCCCTCGGTGAGGATGGCGCGACCGCCGTCCGGCCCCGAGAGGAGCGCGGCCTTGGCGAGGGTCTCTGCCTCCAGCGCGGTCTCGCCGAGCGCGGTGGCGCCGATCAGTCCGGTCCAGGCCGGCTCTCCGGTGGAGGGGTCGAGCAGGTGGTGCGCGTAGCGCCCGTCGGCGTTGCGCCAGATCCGTACGCCGAGGCCGGACGTCGCGACCGCGCCCGAGCCGAGGCGCAGTACGTACTGGCGCTGCCCCGTCAGCGGGTGCTCGACCAGGACGTCGTAAGGGCGAAGGAGAGCGTCGGCGCCGCCGATCCGGATGTCGCCGCCGCAATTGACGACGAAGCGCGAGTAGCCGCGCAGCCGGGTGGCGATCATGTCGGCGGCCAGGCCCTTGCCGGCGCCGCCGGTGTCGAAGCGGATGCCGGGCGGGCGAGCGATCGTCCCCGCTGTGTCGTCGACCTCGAACCGGCGCCAGCGCGCGTCCGGGCTGGGCTGTGCCGGGCGGCGAGGAGGGGCTTTGGCGAGGGCGGCCCCGAGCGGCGCGCCTGGCACCCCGGCCCGCGAGGCGACGTAGCCGGCGGACTCGATCTCCCCGACCAGGGTCGGGTCGACCAGGCCGCCGCTGCGCTCCGCCGCCGCCAGGCCGGCTTTCACCGCGCCGCGCAGCAGCTCGGAGGTGGGAACGCGCTCGCGCGGGTCCTCGTTCAGCGCGCACAGCTCGCTGCTGGGTTTGAAGCGGGACAGCGCCCCGTCGAACTCGGCGACGAACCGCCGCGCCCGCGCTACCGCCTCCGGAGCTGGGGCCATCCCCGGCCCGGGCTCCCCAATCAGCAGCCGCAGATGGGAACCCATCGCATCGAAGCTGATGTCGTGCTCGCCCACGGGCAGCTCAGTGGCGGGAGAGCCAGGAACCGGCCAGGTGGTAGGTCGCGAGGGCCAGGGCGAACCCGGCCAGGAGCGACATCCCCAGCAGCGCCAGCCGCAGGCCGGATCCGGCAAGCTGCGCCTCGCGCCCGCCCTTGCTGCGCCAGTCGGGGACCGCGAGCGTCGGGACCTCGAGGATGTGGCCGAGGACATGGACGGTCATCAGTGCGAACCAGAGGATGAAGCTCGCCTTGTGCAGGAACTTGAGGGAGCCGCTGCCCGGGCCGTCGATCAGCAGCAGAACCCCGGTCGCGAACAGTGCCAGGCTGGCGATGACGACGCCCGGGGCGAGCAGGCGCATCAGCAGGTGCGGCGGTCCTTTGCGGAGGTAGGAGGGATTGCGGGTGTAGTAGCGGAGGAACCGGTAGCCGGTGCTGCCGAGCTTCAGCAGGACCGGCGGGATCAGCAGCATGCCGATGAAGATGTGCGGACCGCGCAGGCCGCCGATCAGCGGGATCGTCGCCCCCTCGAGGGCCAGCAGCACAAGCAGCATCGCCGCGGCGCCGCCGGTGAGGCGGGCGTTGCCGGCGACGCCGTCGCGGCGCGGCTGCGCTTGGCGCTCGGCTCGGATTGGATCGGCGAGGGTCTCGGTGGGGTGCATCGCCGGCGATGCTCGCGAGGCACGCTTACGGCCGGCTAACGCTCGGGTGAGAGGTCTCTCATCCTCTCCTGAGCAGGCGTTTAACCGTCGGCTCGACCGTGGTGGCCGATGTATGAGGACGTCGACAGCCCGGGCTTCGATCCGGCGTCACCGCCGCGATCACGCCAGCGCGCATCGGCGCGATGCGCGCCGGCCCTATCGCCTGCCCTGGCGTTGTTCCCGCTGCGCCTGTTCCTCGGCGTCACCTTTGTTTACGCCGGCATCCAGAAGCTGAGCGACCCGGGCTTCCTGCACCCCGGGGCGCCGACCTACATCGGCACCCAGCTGCACGGCTTTGCCGCCGGGACCCCCGGCGGCTTCGTCCTGCGGGTCTTCGCCCTGCCCCACCCCCGGCTGGCTGGGGTGGGTGTCGCGATCGCCGAGATCCTGATCGGCCTTATGGTTACCGCCGGGCTCTTCACCCGGATCGCGGCCGCCGCCGGGATGGGCCTCAACCTCGTCCTCTTCCTCACCGCGAGTTGGCACACCACGCCCTACTTCCTCGGCCCCGACCTCGTCTTCTCCTTCGCCTGGCTGCCGTTCGTGCTCGCCGGAGCGACCGGACAGCCCGCCCTCGACAACGTCGCCAAGCGCCCCTCGGCGGCGATGGTGCGGCGAACCCGCCTGCGACCGGTGGAGGATGGGGGAGGGGGAGAGGTCACCGCCACCTCGACCCGCCGCGTGCTGTTGGCGGAGTTCGCCGGGATGGCGTTGGCGATCGCCGGCATCTCGGCCCTGGCAAAGGGGGGCTATTCGGCGCCGCGAGCGCTGACCGCGGGATCCAGGGTGTCGGGCGCCGGCGGCTCCTCGAAGAGCGGCAGGGGGGGCAGCGGCTCCGGGGGCGGCGGCAACGCTGGAGGATCCAACCCGGCAGGGGACTCCTCCTCGGTCCCCAGCGGCGTCGTCAAGCTCGGCCCCGCAAGCCGTCTTCCCAAAGGACAGGCGGCGACTTACAGCGACCCCGCCGATGGCTCTCCCGACATCCTGATTCGCGAGTCCGACGGCAGCCTCAAGGCCTTCAGCGCCGTCTGCACCCACGCCGGCTGCACGGTTGGCTACGAGGGCGGCGTCATCATCTGCCCCTGCCACGGCGGCGAGTACAGCGCCGAAACCGGTGAAGTGATCGCCGGTCCGCCGCCCAGCGGCCTGGCACCGAAGAAAGTACTGGAGGCGGGCGGGCAGATCTACGCCGTTCCGAGCTGAGGCTCGAACCCGTCCAGCTCGAAAGCGATCCGGGCTCCTCCCCGGGGGGAGCTCTCAACCCAGATCCGGCCGCCGTGGAGCTCGACGATCGAGCGGGCGATCGCCAGGCCGAGGCCACTGCCACCGCTGTCTCGGGCACGAGAGGCCTCGCTGCGGTGGAAACGCCCGAAGACCCGCTCCCGGTCCGCTGGGGAGATCCCAGGGCCGTCGTCATCGACGCGGATCGTCAGTCGTTCGCCGCACGCCTCGGCGGAGATTGCGACCCACCCCGGTGGCCCGGTGTGGCGGCGGGCGTTGACGAGCAGATTGCGGATGACCTGGGTCAGCCGGTCAGGATCGGCGTGAAGAGTGCCGGGCTGAAGCTCGCCGACTGTGACGTCGCCGAGCGTTTCCTCTTCGGCGAGGCGCCGTAGGTAGGGCGCGAGCAAGATCCCTTCGCGTCGCAGCGGCGCTTCCTCGTCGAGTCGTGCGAGGGTGAGCAGATCGTCGACCAGCCGTTCGATCCTCGCCATCTCGGTCAGCACCATGCTCTCGACCCGCTGAAGCTCTGCCGGGGCTGGGTTGGCGCTGCGGGTCAGGACTTCGAGCTGACCGCGAATCGCGGTCAGTGGGGTGCGCAGCTCGTGAGAGGCGTCGGAGACGAACTGCCGCTGGCGTGAGAAGGCGTCGTCGAGGCGGTTGAGCATGTGGTTGAACGCTTCGGCGAGGGTTCGCAGCTCCGCCGCAGAAGCCGGGTTGGATTCCAGTCGGGGGGAGAGGTCGCCAGCATCAACCTCAGCGGCGGTCGCGGCGAAGCGTCGCAGGGGGGAGGCGGTGCGCGCGGCGAGTAGATAACCGGCGAGAAGTGCCGCGAGCAGCGTCGCTCCGCCGATCGCGAGAAAGGTCTTTTCGGCGTCCGACTGAGCATCCTCGATCGGCGAGATCGCCGAGCCCTCTCCCGGCTCGGTCGCGCCGGGAGTGCTCGTCTCCCGCGCCTCCTCACGCTTGATCACGCTCGACTCGTGTGACATCTGAGCCCGTACCGCTACAAAGACGACTGCAAACGCGACCACGACGATCGTGCCGATGGAGAACGCCAGCCTCCCCCGCAGCCCCAGCCTCGCCCAGACGCTTCTCATTTACTGTCTCTCAGTCGATAGCCGACTGAGCGGACCGTCTCGATTGGGGCAGGGGAGTCGGGCAGGGCGAGGCGCTTGCGCAGGTAGCCGATGTAGACCTGAACGATGTTGGTGCCGGGATCGTGGTCGTAGCCCCAGACCGAGGTGAGGATCTCGCGGTGTGTACAGACATGGCCGGGGCGTCGCATCAGGTAAGCGAGCAGTGCAGCCTCGCGCTCGGGAAGGTTGACCGAGAGACTGCCGCGCTCGACCCGGCGCGCCAGCAGGTCAAGTCGCATGCCCCCAGCCTCCAGCACGGTCGCGACCTGGGTGTCGGGCTGTTGGAGGCGAGCCCTTATCCGCGCGAGCAGCTCCTCGAAGGCGAAGGGCTTGGTCATGTAGTCAGTCGCGCCCATATCGAGGCCTTCGACGCGATCTGCGATCTCACCCTTGGCAGTCAGCATGATCACAGGCAAGGTTGGCTTGACCCGTCTGATCGCGGCCAGCATCTCGATCCCGTCGCGTCCCGGCAGCATCCGATCGAGGATGACGATGTCAACGTTGCCACCGAGAACCAGCCGCGCACCCTCGATCCCATCGCTGGCCGTGATTACGTCGTAACCCTCCGCCTCGAGGCCCCGCCCGAGGAAGTCGACGATTGCAGGCTCGTCCTCAACCACCAGGATCTCCATGCGGCGATGCTAGCCCGGGGCTCCGTCCATTGACATGATCCTCGCTGCTGAACCAGGCCAGATTTGACGGAGACCTTGATCTACCCCGATCTGACGGAGTTCGTCAAATCCGGTCCGGCTTAATGGGGCGCTAACCCGATGGCGTGCAACGGCTGGCTGCAGCGTTCACGGGGATGGATGCCTACAAAGCGGCGGACGGGAATCGAACCCGCATCACCAGCTTGGGAAGCTGGGGCTCTGGCCATTGAGCTACCGCCGCGGGAGCGATTGGATCGGGAGTCCGCTCGTCTCGCTGTCTGCAGTTTGCCCGATCGGCAGGTGCTTGGCGGGGGGGCGCCGTGATCTCCGGCCGTGGAGTGGTGCATGCCAGCGAGGGACCGCCGCACTGGGCGTAGGGGAAGGTCTCTCAGCTGTTGCTCGAGCGTTTGCCGAAGCAATAGTCGTGGAGGCGGGCCGCCGTGACGGTGATCCCGCGGCGGCTATGAGGGCGACTACTTCGAGCTGTCCGCGTGACGGAGGTAGATCGCCTCTGCCTGCTTGGCGTATCGCTTTGGAAGAGCTCCATATAGCTCGGCCAGGAACTCGTCGGGCTCAGAGGCCCGGCGAGCCGGCAACGCAGCGAAGAAGCGATCGACCTCGGCGTTGACCGTCCCCAGTTGCGCGGAATGGTCGCGCTCGACGCCTTCGAGCAGGCCACCGGCGACCTCCTCGATCGAGGCGCGGCGAAGGTGGGTGGCGAGGCGCAGCAAGTCACCTACGGCAAGGTGCTTCTCGCGGCGGCCCCAAGGGATCGGCTCCAAGCCAAGCTCCTCGATCCCGCGCGTGATCCCGGCGGGGCTGATGTCGATCAGCTCGGCGGCGCGCGAGAGGGTCGGCAGGGCGCGGACGTAGTCAGCGCGGGTTGAGTCGACGGCTGCCATGGCTCCTGGAAGTGTAGCGCAAGAGTTGGAAGAATTGAAAGTATCAGGCGCCGGCTCACTGGCTTGCTCAGCTAGCCGCCGGCGCCCGCCCCTCGGCGATGCAGCGGGGTTAGTATCGACTGGCCTGCATCGCGAGCGTTCTCGAAGCGGTGCTGGGTAGGAACACGGGTAGGAACAAAATCGGACCCATCGTGTCCAGCGCGGTCTTTCGGTGTCCACTTTCAAAAAGTGGAGATTTGCAGGGAAACCGCATTGGAAAGCGGCTGGAGCTGAGCCTCAGCGCGAGCTTCCCAAGCTTCGGCTAAACGAGAACGGGGGAGAACGGAAGCTAAATCGCCGAATTGGCATTTGGCTCTACAGAGCGGTTTCGCTGTTTTGTCTGCGGTCGCGATTTAGCCTCGGTTCGCCTCCGTTTGCCTGGGTTCCCACCGTCGCTGTTGGGTTTTTGTTGGGATCGATTGGGGAGTCAGGAGCCGTTCGACAGCGACGGGGGCGCAGGCTTCCTCTAGGTGCCGAAAGCTCTGCGGTGCCTCGAAGCTCCGCCATCGCCGGCTCAATGATCGGATGAAGATTCTTTACTTGTCCCGAGGCGCGGTTAAAGTGGCCCTGGCGAGCAAGCTACCGAGCTGTCGGCCCGGAATGAGAACGGAGCCGCACTGCCTTGAGGAAGGAGATTCAAATGGAGGCTGGTCAGAGCTCGAGGCCACCTGTCGGAGGCCAGCGTTCCACCTGGATCGCATTCGCAGGAGTGATGATGGTGATCCTCGGCTCCCTCGATGCGATCTGGGGGCCCTCTTGGCGATCAACGCCGTTCTGCAGGTCGTCTGGTTCCCGGCAGCGCCGCTGTGGGCGTTCTTGATGATCGTCCTCGACGTCGTGATCATCTACCAGTTGACTGTCAACTGGACTGAGCAGGAGGGATAACCGTGCCGCTCGCAGACATCAGCTTCGGCGAAGGACTGCTCTTCATCTTTGAGTTCTTTCTGCTCTTCGCCTGGATCTGGATTCTCATCTCGATCATCTCGGACCTCTTTCGCGACCACGAGCTGTCGGGGGTGGCGAAGGCCGTTTGGGTGTTCTTCCTGGTCTTCCTGCCGTTCCTTGGGGTACTGCTCTACCTGATCGTTCGCGGTAACGGGATGCGCGACCGCACGATCAAGGCCCAGGTAGATGCCAAGAAGGAGTTTGATAGCTATGTTCGAGAGCAGACGCAGGCCGGCTCTCCCGCAGATGAACTCCACAAGCTCGCCGAGCTGAAAGACAAAGGAGCGCTGTCGGCTGAGGAGTTCGACCGGGCAAAGTCGAAGTTGCTTGCCTGAGTGCCTGTGACTCCAGAGCCTGCTCCTGCCAGTACGCAGGCAACGGGCAGCAAGCGGTTGCCCTTCGTTCTCGCGATGGCGATGTTTGTGCTCGTCGTCGACACCTCGTTGATGAACGTCTCGATCTCCGCCGTGGTCGGGGACCTCCATACGACCGTCAGCGGCGTCCAGTCGGCGATCGCGCTGGAGGCCCTGGTCTCTGCGGCGTTCATCTTGATCAGCAGCAAGGTAGGCGACCTGATCGGGCGAAAGCGCGCATTTGTGCTGGGCTTGCTGGGTTATGCGACCGGCGCCCTGGCGATGACGCTGGCTCAAGGCCTCGGTGTGATCGTCGTCTTCTGGGCGATTGTCGGCGGCCTGGGCGCTTCCTTGCTGTTGCCCGCAATGCAGTCACTGATCCGCGGGAACTTCGAGGGCGCGGCGCAGAAGAAGGCGTATGCCCTGGTTGGCGCGTCGGCCGCCGTCGCGGCGGCGGTTGGGCCGCTCCTTGGCGGCTTCGTGACCACCTTCCTCTCATGGCGGGTCGGCTTCTTCCTCGAGCTGATCGTGATCGCGGTCGTACTGCTCAACATCAAGCTCGTCCGCGACGTGCCCTACACCGGCCCCCGTCAAATCGATGTAACGGGTTCGATCCTCTCCGTCATCGGCATGGGCGGCGTGGTCGGGGGGATTCTGATCTGGCAGGAGGGGGGCGAGTTCGTCGGGCTGACGATCGCGATCGGGGTGCTTGCGCTCTGGGCGTTGGCCCGCTGGCTGGTGCGGCGTCACCGTGAAGGAAAGGCGACCCTGCTTGACCCAGACCTTTTCCGGCACCCCAACTTCAGGATCGGAATTTCCCAGCAGGCGCTCCAGAACATCACCCTGGGCGGGGCGATGATCGCGCTGCCGATCTTTCTCCAGATTTCGCTCGAATACAACGCGCTGCAGACCGGCCTGACCCTCGCTCCGCTCTCTCTGACGATGTTTGGGGCAGCGGTTCTCGCGGGCCGGAGGCCGGGGGTCGTCGCCCTGCTTCGATCATCCGCGTGGGCTTCGCCCTCAGCACCCTCGGCATGGCATTGCTCGTCCCGATCGTGCCCGAGGCGAGACTCCGGCTGGTATCTGGCCATCCCGCTGGCGCTGGCCGGAACCGGGCTCGGGCTGTTGGTTTCCCAGCTCAACAACTACACGCTTGCCCCGATCGACGAGGAGCGGATCAGCGAGGCAGCCGGGGTGAACTCGGCGGCGGGGTCCTTCGGGTCTCATTCGGACTGGCGATGGCGGGCGGGGGGGGGGGCGTGCTACTGGCAGTCCTCTCACTCAGCTTCACCAACATGACCGAGGCAAGCACCGTGATCCCAGCGGACCAGCAGCAGCGGATCGCGGAAAAGCTCGACGAAGACGCGGAAGTGACGAGCAAAGCGAAACTCGAACAGCTGCTCGCCGAAGAGCCGGAGGCGGTTCAGGATGAAGTCGTCCGCATCAACACGGATGCGACGAACCGCTCCCTGCAGGTGGCTCTGTTGGTTCCGATCATCGCCGGCCTGATCGGGCTCTTCAATTCCTTCCGGATGATGCGGCTGCGGGAAATCGAGCCGCGCGCCTCGATCGAGGGGACGACGTTGGGCTGAGCGAGAGGCGGGGCGATGAAGGATGAACGATTTCCATGTGTCCTTCGACACTGGCAGTCCGACAGGCAGAGCTGGCTCGTAGCCAGTCCCTCGGTAGCCGCTGCAAGTCCACCGCAGGCTCAGCGGTCCAGCAGGTGGCCGGTCAGCTCCGCTGCGCTGACCCCGATGAACGCACCCGCGAGCACGTCCGCGGGATAGTGGACACCGGTATGGACTCTGGAGTACCCGACCAGCGTCGCTAGGCCCCGCAGCGGCGCCGAGAGCATCGGCTGCGCCTTGGCGGCGCCGGTGGCAAAGGCGAAGGCGGAGGCGGTGTGGCCGGAGGGGAAGGAGCTCGAGCGCGGCATTTGGACGTGGCGGCTCGCGAGCTCCTCGGCCTCCTTCCTCGCCGGGCGCCGCCGGGCGCTCAGCGGCTTGGCGACGAGGTTGCCGAAGCCGGAGGCGATGCCGAGCGAGACGAGGCCCTTCCGAGCCGCAAGCCGGCCGCTGGACCCGCCAAGGAGGGCCAGCGCGGCCGCGGTGGCGAACCAGAGCTTGCTCTGGTCGGCGGCGCGGGAGAGACCGCGCATGACGACGTCCAGCGAGGGGGTATCGCTGGCAGCAATCGCTCCGTAGACGGCGGTATCGACCGCCTTCGCCTCGCTGAGCCACTCGGGCATCGGCTCACCACTTCAGCTCGATCTCGAGCTCTCGCTCGTCGGTCTCGATCTCCAGCTCGACCTTGAGCTGGACCTCGTCGGGAACGTGCACCGTGATCTTCATCCCGGCCCGCTCGAAATCGATGTCGTTGTGGCGCGCGAGCATGTCGGCGAGGGTGTGAAGACGCTCAGCGACCTCCTCCCGCCTGAGGGTTTCCTTCTGCTCTACCTCGAAGATATCCATCAACTCTCCTTCCGCTGAGCTTGTGGTTTCGGTGTCCTCCCCATAGTGATCCGCGCCAGCGCGAGAACAGTCTCCCAGGCGCCCTCGGGCATCGCCGCAGACGGAGAGGCTCCGGGGTGCGCGGCGGCGATCCGCACCCGCAGCGCCGACGGCAGGATTCTGAAGCGCAGCGGCGTGTCCAGGGTTACGGCCTCGCCGTCGATGCCTGCGGCGATCGGGCCGTCCGCGTCAACCTCGAACGCGGGCGTGGACCACTCTCGCCAGGGACGCTGGATCAACCGCTGGCCCCCGGCCGGCGAGGCAGCAACGGTGATCCCCAGCAGCTCGTCGTCGATCCTCGGTCGAGTGCCCGAGCCGACCGCGCGCCCGAGGCGGTAGCGATTGTTGGAGACGAGGATCGCCGTGCCGGAGGAGTGCACATGCCCTCCGGGCCCGGTCCAGCGCAGGTCCAGCCCCTTGCCCTCGGGCCCCAGCACCTCGGGCAGCGTGTCGAGGATGGTCCGCAGCTTCGCCTCCCGATAGCCCTCGCGCTGGACGGCCTCGGCGTAGAGGCCGATCGAGACGTTGTTGACGAATACGCGGCCGTTGACCTCAGCAAGATCGACCCGCCTTTCGCGACCGCCGACGAAGGCGTCGAGGGCGCCGACGACGTCGTCGCGGTCGACCCCGAGGTCGAGCGCGAAGTGGTTGCGGGTCCCGGCCGGAATACAGGCATAGGGCAGATCCTGCTCGGCGGCAACCATGGCAACGACGGCCTGGGAGCCGTCGCCGCCGGCCATCGCCAGCGCGTCGGCTCCATCGGCCACCGCGCCGCGCACGAGCTGCTCGAGGTCGGTGCCGAGCTTCAACTCGATCGGCTCGATGCCACGTGCCCGCGCCTCGTCGGCAAGGTGGAACTTCTCGGCCTTTCCCCCACCCGACTTGGGGTTGTAGAAGAGCACGGGGCGATGGGGGTCCGGCGCCGGGTGGAGCGGGACATTGATCTTGAAGGCCGATCGCGTCGCAAGGACCATCAGCCCCAGGCCCACCACGATCACGAGAGCCTGCACGACGTGATCGCCGTCAGTGATCAATGAGGCCACGATTCCCGCCACTGCCAGGATCGCGATTCCCGATCCCAGAAGCCTCGCGCCGCCGGTGCGGGTCAGGCCGTACCAAGCCGCAGCGAATGCGAGCCCGAGGCCGGCGAGGACGACCAGTCCCCTGGGAAACTGCGAAAGGACGATGTCGATGCCGAGGACTGCGAGGACCGCCGCGCTCGCGAGAGCCGCGAGCGCGGCTAGCCGGTGCCGGCCGTCCTGCTCAGCCGGCATAGGCACGGGCTTCCCCGGTCGCGAGTAACACCGTTTTACCCAGCGAGCGCCCGCTGCTTGATCTGGTCGAACTCGGACTGCGTGATCGCGTCGCCGTCGAGCAGCTCCTTTGCTTTGGCGATCTGCTCGGCCGGGCTCGCCTGGGCGACCGACCTCACGTACTCATCGGCTTGGGCCTTGGCTTCCCGTTGCTTCTCGATTGCCCGTTCGGTCATCCCCTTGTGCTCGGCGATCAGGTACACGAAGACCCCGAGGTAGGGCAGGACCACCACGAAGATGATCCAGAGGACCTTGAGGCCCCCGGACGCATCGTGGCGGCGGAAGATGTCGGCCAGCACGGTGAACAGAATCCATAGCCAGATGACGAAGGCGAAGAAGATCACCATCGTCCACATGACTTCGAGGAACGGGTAGTCGGCAGCGAGGATCATGAGGCCGTCCCAAGCAGCTTGGCCTCGGCTGCGGCGACGCGCCTGAGCTGACGCCTATCTCTTCTCAGCATTGAAGTGCTCCTCATCCTCGTGCGATGGAATCGCGGTTGACAAACGAGAGAACGACCTATGGCGGCGCTCAGTCCAGCCTATCCGTGGTGAACCACAGCGACAAGGTGATTGAGTCCGGGCGTGGACATCCTCCTGCTGGCCTTCTCGGCCGCATTGAATCCGACGCTGCTTGCCGCAACTACGGTGATGCTGCTGCTGCCGAAGCCGCGAAGCCTGATGCTCGGCTACCTGCTCGGGGCGATGATGACCAGCGTCTCCCTGGGGCTGGTGATCGTCTTCTCATTGGAGGAATCAGGCGCGGTCGAAGCCACCCAGAACACGTTCAGCCCGGCGGCTGACATCGCCATGGGAGCCATCTTTCTCATCGTCGCGCGGGCCCTCAGCGCCGAACGCGATGCGATCCTCAAGGAACGCCGGGAACGACGCAGGGCCGCAAAGGGCAAGGCGAAGGGAGAGAAGGGCCCCCCGCGCTGGCAACAGGCTCTGAGCCGGGGGACCCCGCGTACCACCTTCGTCATCGGAGCGCTCCTGACCCTTCCGGGGGCCTCCTATCTCGTTGCCCTCACCCGCTTGGCGAAGGACGATCTCGGCACGCCGGAGTCCGTCCTCGTGGTCATCGGCTTCAACCTGATCATGCTGGCCCTGCTCGAGCTGCCGCTCCTCTCCTATCTGCTGCAGCCGGATGTGACGCCAGGGCGGGTGGAGCGCTTCAAGGCCTCGTTGCGCCGAGACGGTCGGCGGATCGCGATCCGGATAGCGACCGTCGCGGGAATGCTGTTGGTCGCGCGTGGCGTGGTAACACTGATCGCTTGAGTCGTCCACGAGTAGATTAGCCTCCACCTGAACGTCCCACCGATGGATGGAGATCTTGATGCTGAGACGAATCGACGACATGCCACCCAACACGATCGGCTTTGAAGGGAGTGGCGAGGTGGAGGACGACGACTGGGAGCACGTTGCCGAGCCCGTGCTCCGAGAGGCGTTGGCGAGGGGGGAAAGCTTCGCCTCCTGTACCTCCTTGGCCCCGGTGTGCAGGAGGTTGAGGGCGATGCGGTCGGCGCTGGCGCCAAGTTCCAGGCACGTCACGCGACATCGTTTGAACGGGTGGCGGTCGTCAGCGACGAGGATTGGCTGCGCCCGGCGCTCGCGACTCTTTCCTTTCTCCTGCCCGGTAAAGCGAAGGGGTTTCGCGTCGCCGAGCTCGCTGCCGCAAAAGCCTGGCTGGCCGAGAACTAGAACAAGCGCTCTCACCAGCCCAGCCAGCCCATGACCGCCGCATACGGGGCCGCGCTGCAGTGGCAGCCGGAAAAGCCACGGTTTCGGCCTCTGCAGCTGGCTCTCTCCTGGGCACTCTCTGCGGCGTCGCTATACCGACCGACCTTGCAGGTTCTTTTGGCTCTGCAATGGGCTTTGAACTATGCGCCCAACGGAAGCGGCGGACGGGAATCGAACCCGCATCACCAGCTTGGGAAGCTGGGGCTCTGGCCATTGAGCTACCGCCGCGGGAGCGATTGGATCGGGAGTCCGCTCGTCTCGCTGTCTGCAGTTTGCCCGATCGGCAGGTGCTTGGCGGGGGGGCGCCGTGATCTCCGGCCGTGGAGTGGTGCATGCCAGCGAGGGACCGCCGCACTGGGCGTAGGGGAAGGTCTCTCAGCTGTTGCTCGAGCGTTTGCCGAAGCAATAGTCGTGGAGGCGGGCCGCCGTGACGGTGATCCCGCGGCGGCTATGAGGGCGACTACTTCGAGCTGTCCGCGTGACGGAGGTAGATCGCCTCTGCCTGCTTGGCGTATCGCTTTGGAAGAGCTCCATATAGCTCGGCCAGGAACTCGTCGGGCTCAGAGGCCCGGCGAGCCGGCAACGCAGCGAAGAAGCGATCGACCTCGGCGTTGACCGTCCCCAGTTGCGCGGAATGGTCGCGCTCGACGCCTTCGAGCAGGCCACCGGCGACCTCCTCGATCGAGGCGCGGCGAAGGTGGGTGGCGAGGCGCAGCAGGTCATCGCGGCGCCGCTGCCGGTCTCACCCCGGGGTTCGTCCCCGCCTTGGGGCGAACCCTAGGTCAGTCGGCTCGAACTGCGCCCTGGGGCGGTAGGAGAGAGGCGGATCTCAGCGTTGTCAGGTGGTAGGCGACCACGGCCGTCGCGGGTTCGTTCGGCAGGTCGCGGCTCAGGTCGCCCGGATCGAGCGACCGTCCTTCGTCTTGGGCGAACAGGGCGAGGATGTTGGCTCGCGTGGTGTGGCTGCGCGCGAAGCTCTGCAGCCGGGTCATCGGCTCCGCTTCGTTGTCGTGCATGGGGACTCCCGTCAGGTTGCAGACCCTATGAACTCGCCGGCCTACTGAGGCTCCAAGCGATTCACCTTATTTAGAGTATTGAACTGTTTCAGTTCAATGTGCACACGACAACCGGAATTTAGTTACTACTAATTTTTTTATTTCCTGTCGTGCTGTAGTAGACCTTCGACTCCTCTGGTCGGCCCCGTTCAAAGCTGAACAGGCCGACGACGGTGGGAACGGGCTCCTCTCCCGACTTTGCAACGCGGTTGGCGGATTCGCCATGGATCGCCAGCACGTCCTCCTCCCATACCTCGGTCAGGCGCTCTCGAAGTTTCCGCCTGCCCTCGGCGTCGAGCGGCGGGGCATCCCAGACCACGCACGGCGGTTCATCGCCATCCATCTTCCGGTTGCGGTACGAAGACAAGGTCTCTGCCAGAAACCCCTGAGTCATTGCGCCGGCCGCGTCGTAGCGCTCTTCCCTCGACATCGTGCGATATGCCTCATCGGTGATTACCGGCAGGACAACAGCGCGAAAGACGGGCCTCATGCGGCTGCCAATCAACTTGTAGCCGACGAATTCGATGCAGCCCGCTTCGTAGAGGTCGCGGATGTGGCCGGTGACGTATCTGACGTCCTCGCCGATCATCTCGGCGACCTCTCCAGCGCTGAACTCGCCCTGATGCAAGATGGAGATCGCTTCGAGCCTGATCCAGTGGTTGAGGGCATGGGGCAGCGCATCGGCCGGCTGCTTGGTGCGCTCCTTGATCGGCTTCCGTCCGATCTGCAGTTCGTGCTGGTTCAACGGCTAGTCCTCCAGTCAGCGTCCGCGCTCGTAATCAGTGGCACCCGAGCATAGTGACTGCCTGAAGACGAATTATGAAGTAACGAAATTCACAGCGCTAATAAATTTCTTACTCTCTCACTCCCGCCCTGGCAGAAGGCCGGGTGCTGACGAGCGAGAGGGAGGTGAGTGGGATGACGGTCAAGCCTGTCGAGCAGGTCATGCCTCTGCTGCAGATTTTCAAGCAGCACTAGGTACGGATGTGGGCCGGTCTCCGGACGCTCGTGGAGGACAGGGGGCCGGCCCGCAAAGAAGGCTGGTGCTGCCAGCGGGGAGGAGGTGAGTGGGATGACGGTCAAGCCGGTCGAGCAGGTCATGCCTCTGCTGCAAATTCTGAAACAGCACTAGTAGGCACGAATAGCGGGCCGATCTACCGGGAGCCCCCCGCAGACCGGGCAGTCGGGCTCCGGGGAGATCGATTCGTGCTCGACCTCCATCGTGCGCAGGTCGTAGATGTGGATGGCGCCGAGGGTCGAGGGCTTGGCGAGGCCGGTGAGCAGGTGCATCGCGTCGATGGAGACCTGGCCTCCGATCAGCTCGCAGGCGGGGCCGAGCGTGCCAGCGGAGGAGGCCTTGCCGCGCTGCTGCGCCATCGCCTCGTCGAAGAGGGGGTAGCTGCGGCGGTAGCCGATCTCCTGGCAGGCGTAGCAGCCGGTCACGCCGGGCACGTAGAGCGGGCCGACCCGTGCGATCGGCGGGAAGTGGCTCATCGCGATGAAGGGGATGCCGGCGGCGAAGCAGGCGGAGTTGATCCAGCGCTCGATGTCGTGGGCGGGCCAGTCGCAGGAGGCGATCACCAGGTCGCAGCCCCGGATCGCTTCGGCAACCGCCGCCTCGCCGTCGAGGCGCTGGATGCGCTCCTCGACTCGCATCGAGGAGTTGAACGCGCGCAGGCGCTCTGCCGCGGCCGATGCCTTGGGCTGGCCGATGTCCGCCTCGGTGTAGAGGACCTGCCGGTTGAGGTTGGTCAGCTCGACGCGATCGAAATCGATCAGCAGCATCTCGCCGATGCCGCAGCAGGCCAGGCCGAGCGCCGACCATCCCCCCAGCCCGCCCACGCCCAGCACGGCGACTCGCGCGGCTTCCAGGCGACCCTGGCATTCCGATGCCGTGGGGCCCTCGCCCTCGGAGATATCGCTGAAGTAGCGAAGCTGGCGGTCGAAGCGCGCGACGACGTCGGGTGCGATCAGGTCGTCGTCGGCTGCGTCCTCGAGCAGGCCAAGCGTGCCGAACTGGGCAAGGATGTCGTCGACTGCCTGCCCCCCGAACTCGACTGCCAGCTGATCGCGGCTGCGCGTACCGTCGACGGCGGCCAGAAGGCGTCGTTCCTTCGCTTCGGGCTGCTCGATCTGGATGTCGGTGGGAGCACCGCCGCGCATCAGGTAGACGTCGCCGTTCGGCGCGTCAAATCGCTGAACGGTGCGCTTGATCCGCGGTCTCTGCATCGCGGTCACCCGGGCCCCTGGGCCGATCCCTGTGCGTGAGGGCGCCGAGCGACGTAGATCGCCTTCGTGTGAACCGCTTCGTCAAGCGGCTGTTTCCGGACCCCGTCGGTGTAGATGCCGTAGGTGCCGAGGCACTTCAGCCCGGCCCGCGCCAGCGTCGCCAGCACCTCCGCTTGGGGGAAGTGCCGCTGGCGGTGGGTGACGAAGGTCGCTTCGCCTTGCCCCTCGCCTTCCCCGCCTGGCACCACTTCGAGGCGCGACTCGCAGGTCGAGCCGGGGGCGACGTCAGGCGCCGCCAGGCCGCGCCAGACCAGCCGCCTTCCCGACCGCTCGACCACCGTGGTCTCGGCAAAGAAGGTGCGATACGCGAGCAGGGTGTTGACGTCGAAGAGAAGCAGCCCCGTCCGCGCCAGGTTCTCCCGCATCCCCGTCAGCGCCCGCAGCAGTTCCTCCGTGCCGAGCAGGTAGTTGACCGTGTCGTCGAGCGCCCAGACGAGATCGAACTCGCCGAGCTTCGGCAGCGCCAGCATGTCGGCGACCTCGAGCCGGACCGCGTTGCCGGCCTTTTCGCGGGCGAGCTCGAGCATGGAAGGAGAGATGTCGCAGCCGGTGATCTCCCAGCCGCGCGGCAGCATCGGCACGAAGCTCTTGCCGGTGCCACAGCCGACGTCGAGCAGGCGGTTGCCCCGCAGGCCGTGGTCCCTCAGCCCGTCCAGCAGGTCGGCGAGCCAGGCCTCGTCTTCGTGGTGGGCGGTGAAATCGTCGTAGGCCGCCGCCGTGCCCTCGTATGCGCGCTTCGCCCACTCCGCCCCGGTTTTCGGTGCTGCCGCAACCCCCACAAAAGGAGACTAACCTTTTTCTTAGTTGGGTCCAGCGATATTCAAGCGCCGGAGGGGAAGCGCTCTCAGATCGGGTCCCGCCACATCTCACGGAGCATCGGCCCCGACGCGGGCATGGGGAAGGTTCCCGTCAGGCTGAACCCATTGCGCTCGTAGAGGCCTCTGTTGCGCTCGGTGCTCGACTCCAGGTAGGAGGGGATTCCCTCGCGGTCGCACGTTTCGAGCACCGGCCTGAGCAGGTCTCCGCCGAGGCCGCGTCCCTGGCGGCGGGGTTCGACGCCCAGGTAGTGGAGGTACCAGTGCTCGGAAGCCGCCGGATGGTGGCGCTCCAGCCGCAGCTGGGTCCAGGTCGCCAGCGGCAGGCGGGTGCCGAAGACCCTCGCCATCCGGCGTGCCGGCCGCAGGGTCCGGGCCAGTGGCACCCGCCAGCGGCCCGGATGAGCCCAGATCGCGGCGGCGCTGCCGTCCTCGGTGACCCAGAGCTGGCGGTGCTCGGGGATCAGGTTGTCGATCTCGGCCGCGAAGAAGACGAGAAGCCGCTCCGCCCTCGTCGCGTCGTCGGGGAGCAGGTGCGCCCAGGCGGGATCGTCGGTGAAGGCCAGCGCCAATGCCTCGGCAGCCGCCTCGTGGTCGTCCTCGGTCGCCGGCCTCACGCCGGGATTCGGTTCCGCCATGGACGAACCCTAGCCGGGCTGTCCTCGGCCCGACTCAGGCTGCGCCTGCCATCGCCGGCCTGACCCCCGCCGTCCGCTTCTCACGGTAGAAGTGCTCGGTGGCGCCGCGCACGGGGCGTTCTCCGGTCAGCTCCACCAGGCCCGTGCGGTACAGCTCGGTGACGTGGTAGTTGACGTTGCTGAGCGGCATGCGCAGCTCGTAGCTGAGGTCGCTGGGGGAGAGGGTGCGCCCTCCGTCCAGGGCGAGGACTTCGAGGATTGAGATCCGCAGCGGATGGGTATTCGCTCGAGCCAGAAGCTGCCAGTTCATGAGTGCTCCTCCGTCTTGTTCGAGTGGTCGATACCAACTTCTAGGGTAATTGATACCAAAAAATATTGATATAGATCATCAAAATCGGGTATCATCAATCCAGCATGGTTCTTGGAAAGGGAGACTCGAATGGGCCGCAGGAGCAGGGGTTTTCAGCGGCATCGCCGGCGCTTGTCGCAGCGCTGGTGCCTGGTTTTCGGGGCCTCCGCGCCTCGGGGCGGACATCGACGAATCGACATCATCGCCCCGCAGCACGTCGCCCCAACAGGCCGACGACGGCTGGCAGGCGGGGACCTGCACGGTCGACGTCGCCGACCTGCTCGCGTCGACACGCCGAGCCAGTTCTTCGAACAGGCCGCCGGCCACCCGCCGGTCGGCTTCACCCAGTTCATCGTCAAGGACGAATCGGGGCCGCCGCTGGGCCAGACCCCGGTCGGCAACCTGAAGACCGTCCGCGTCGACCTGCCGGTCGGGCTCAGCGTCAACCCGCAGGCGACCGCCGCAGTGCGAGCTGGCGACCGGCGAAAGCCCGACGACGTGCCCGGCCGAACCGCAGGTCGGGACCAGCGCCGTCACCGCGACCAACCCGGCTCACCGGCCTCGCCGTGCCGATACCGCCGGTTCCCGTCTACAACCTCGTTCCCCCGCAGGGCGAACCGGCGCGCTTCGGGCTTCAGCATCGCTCGGCAACGACGTCTTCCTCGAAGCCGACGTCGCCTGGGACGGCGACTACCACGAGGGCTTCACGATCGACGTCGCCAAGCTCGAACTCGCCGAGTCCCTGGCCTGGGCGAAGTCGCTCGCGTCGCCAAGAACCGGCTCGTCTTCGACGGGCGCTCCGGCGACGGCACCTTCATCACCACGCCGAGCACCTGCCACGACCCCGAAACGGCCCGCCCTTCGAACACGTCTACTCGACCTACCTGCGGGCCGGACTCCTACGAGGACGAAGACCCCGACACGTTCCCCGCCGGCTCGCCCGTTCATCGAGTCGCCGCTGCCGCCCGGGAAACATGCCGATCGAATGCGACGCGATCCCCTTCGAACCCGTCGATCGCGGTCGACCCGGACACCGGTCAGACCGACTCGCCCGCCGGCCCGGCGGTCGAGGTCGAGGTCCCGTTCGAACCGAACGCGCTGACGATCAGGCACAGTCCAACCTGCGGACCGCGCAAGGTCGACGCTGCCGCAGGGCATGGGCCTCAACCCCTCGGCCGCCAACGGCCTCGTGGCCTGCACCGACGCGCAGTTCGGCAAGGGCACGACGGAACCCGGTCGCCTGCCCGCCGGCGTCGAAGATCGGCACCGTCGCGATCGACACGCCGCCGCTGCCGGACGGCTCGCTGACCGGCAACGTCTACCTCGGCCAGCAGCTCAGCCGCGACCCGGCGTCCGGGCGAGGAGTACCGGATCTTCGTCGACGCCGAGTCGGCCCGCTACGGCATCTCGGCGCGGCTGATCGGCAACGTCAGCGCCGACCCGCAGACCGGGCAGCTGACCACGACCTTCGCCGAGAACCCGCAGGTCCCGTTCAGCTCCTTCCGCCTCCAGTTCGACGGCGGGCCGCAGGCGCCGCTGACCAGCCCGCCGACCTGCGGCCCCAACGAGACGACGACGCGAGATGACGCCCTGGTCGGGCAACCCGCCCGCGACGCCCAGCGACGGCGAAGGCTTCACGCTCACCAGCGCGCCCGGCGGCGGCGCCTGCGCGAAAACGCTGGCGGAGCGCCCCTTCGCGCCGAGCTTCGGCGCCCACACCGCCAACCCCAAAGGCGGCGCCTACAGCCCACTTCGCGGTCGACGTCGCCCGCTCCGACGGCAACCAGGAGCTGAAGGGCGTCGACGTCGACCTGCCGCCGGGCCTGACCGCCAAGCTGGCCGGCGTCCGCTACTGCCCCGAGGAGACGATCGCGGCGGCCGCGGCCAACAGCGGCGCGGCCGAGGCCGCCAGCTCCGAGCTGCCCCGCCTCGAGCCTCGTCGGCAGCGCCTCGGTCGCCGCCGGCAGCGGGCCCGAACCGTTCCACATCGACGGGAAAGCCTTCCTCGCAGGCCCCTACCACGGGGCCCCCCTTTCCCTGGCAGTGATCACCCCCGCCACGGCCGGGCCGTTCGATCTCGGCTCGGTCGTGGTGAGGGTGGCGCTGTTCGTCGATCCGGAGACGGCGCAGGTCCACGCCGTCTCCGACCCGATCCCGCACGTCTTCGGCGGCGCCCTGCTCGACATCCGCTCGGTCGCCGTCACGCTCGACCGGCAAGCAGTTCTCGCTCAACCCGACCAACTGCTCGCCGATGGCGGTCGGCGGCGACCCTGCACGGCGGCGGCGCCAACCCGCTCGACCCGGCCGCCTTCAGCTCGCTTCCCGGTCTCGGCGCCCTTCCAGGTCGCAGGGCTGCGACAAGCTCGGCTTCAAACCGAAGCTCTTCATGCGCATCTTCGGCGGCACCCGCCGGGGCAAAAGCCCGAAGCTGCGGGCGATCCTGGTCGCCCGCGAGGGCGACGCCAACATCGGCCGCGCCGCGGTCACCCTGCCGAAGGCCGTTCATCCTCGAACAGAGCAGCCTCGCCAACGATCTGCACCCGGGTCCAGTTCGCCGCCCACGAATGCCCGA
This sequence comes from uncultured Solirubrobacterales bacterium, assembly GCA_963812905.1. GTDB lineage: Bacteria > Actinomycetota > Thermoleophilia > Solirubrobacterales > 70-9 > VRUE01. The sequence continues at coordinate 636,942 of CAWEWY010000003.1, read as the reverse complement.
AGAACTCGATCTACGGCTACGCGACGCGGAGACCCCGCTGCTCGACGGGCCGCTGAAAGGCCCGGTCTACCTGCGCTCCTCCGACAACACCTGCCGGACCTGGTCGCCGCGCTGCGCGGCCAGGTCGACGTCGACCTCGACGGCCGCATCGACAGCGTCAAGGGCCGCATGCGCAACACCTTCGACGTCGTCCCCGACGTGCCGGTCTCGAAGTTCGTCGCTGACGGTGCGCGGCGGCAAGAACGCGGCCTGCTGGTCAACTCGACCAACCTCTGCGCCCGCAAGTACAAGGTCATCGCCAGGTTCACCGGCCAGAACGGCAAGAAGGCAAACCAGCGGCCGAAGCTGCGCGCGCCGTGCAAGAAGGGCAAAAAGGCAAAGGCGGCAACGCGCCTGCCGCGAGGCACCGCGCGGCGCCGGCGCTCAGATCGGCTGGCTGGTCGGGCGGATCAGGATCTCGTTGACGTCGACGCCGGGGCGCTGTTCGAGGGCGTAGATCACCGCCTTGGCGATGTCGTCGTCGCGCAGCGCCCACTCGCCGGGGCGGTTGTCGAAGAACGGGGTGTCGGTCATCCCCGGCTCGATCAGGGTGACGCGGATGTCGCGGTTCTCGTGCATCTGGCGCAGCTCGGCCCGCAGCGCCTCGCCGATCGCCGTCGCCGCCCACTTGGTCGCCGAGTAGAGCGAGCCGGGCAGCGCCCGGCGCCCGGCCACCGAGCTGGTGACGAGGAAGTGGCCGTCGCCGCGCTCGAGCAGGTGGGGGAGGGTGGCGCGGATCGTCAGCGCGACGCCGTAGACGTTGGTGAGGACCATCGAGCGCCAGTGCTCGAGCGACTCCTCGAGGAAGCCGCGGGTGGCGCCGAAGCCGGCGTTGGCGAAGACGGCGTCGATGCGGCCGAAGCGCTCGATCGCCGCCGCGGCCATCGCCTCCACCTGGTCCCACTCGGTGACGTCGCAGCGCACCGCCAGCGCCCGCTCCTCACCGCCAAGCTCCGCGACCAGCTCCTCCAGCGGCTCCAGCCGCCGCGCCGCCAGCACCAGCCGGTACTTCCCAGCCGCAGCCCGCGCGGTCGCAGCACCGATACCGCTGGAAGCTCCGGTGATCAGCAGCACTGGGTCGTCGCTCATCGCCGATTCTCTCAGCTCGGCTTGCGGGCGAGTGCGGGGTCGGCGGACACTCAGCGCGAAGCGCGTCCGCGACCCGGCACTCGCCCCAACCCACCTTGCGATAATCCCGAGTCCCGTGGATCCCCAGCGCAAGCGGAAGATCCGGCTCGTGGTCGCCCTCAGCGTCGCCGTTCTCCTGGCGGCGGCGCTCGTCTACACGTCCTTCAGCGCCGCCAGCGAAGCGAAGGAGCCCTCGCAACTGATCGGCGCCGCGCCCGGCACCAGCTACGACATGACCGGCAAGGTCGTGCCGGGGTCGATCCGCCGCGAGGGCGAGGGGCTGCGCTTCCGGGTCGTCGACCGCGAAGGCGGCGGCCCGACCCTCCCGGTCACCTACAGCGGCACCGTCCCCGACCCGTTCCGCGGCGGCCGCGAGATCGTCCTCACCGGCGAAGTCGCGCACGGCGTCTTCGTCGGCGAGCCCGACACGCTGGTGACCAAGTGCCCGTCGAAGTTCACCACCTCGAATGACAGCTAGCCTCGGCAGCGCCGCGCTGGCGCTCGCCTTCGTCGACGATGGTCTTCGCGGCCGTCGCCGCGCTCGCTCGGCCGCAAGGGCGACGAGCGCTGGGTCCTCGCCTCGCGCCGCGCCGTCTACGCGGCCTGCGGCCTGCTCACCCTCTGCGTCGTCCTGATCGAGATCGCCTTCGCCTCCGACGACTTCTCCTTCAACATCGTCCAGCAGCACTCCTCGATCGAGACCCCGACCTTCTACAAGCTGGCGGCGATGTGGTCGAGCCAGGAAGGCTCGCTGCTGCTCTGGGCCTGGGTGCTCTCGATCGCCTCCTCGCTGGCGCTCTACGCGACCCGCAACCGGCTGCGCGAGATCGTCCCCTACGCGACCGCGGTGATGGCGGGCATCGCCAGCTTCTTCACCGGGCTGATGCTCTTCGCCGGCGGCGTCAACCCGTTCGCCAAGCTGAGCCCGGCGCCGGTCGACGGGATCGGCCTCAACCCGCTGCTGCAGCACCCGAGCATGATGATCCACCCGCCGATGCTCTACTCGGGGTACGTCGCCTTCACGATCCCCTTCGCCTTCGCGATCGGCGCCCTCGTCACCCGCCGCCTCGACGCCTCCTGGATCCGCGCCACCCGCCGCTTCGCCCTGATCGCCTGGGCCTTGCTCGGCTTCGGCCTGCTGCTCGGCGCCCGCTGGTCCTACACCGAGCTCGGCTGGGGCGGCTACTGGGCCTGGGACCCGGTCGAGAACGCGGCGCTGATGCCGTGGCTGATCGGCACCGCCTTCCTGCACTCGATCATGGTCCAGGAGAAGCGCGGCATGCTGAAGGTCTGGAACGCCTGCCTGATCGTCGCCACCTTCTCGCTGGCGCTGCTCGGCACCTTCCTCGTCCGCTCCGGCGTCCTGCAGTCGATCCACGCCTTCGGCGACAGCACCGTCGGCCCCTACATCCTCGGCCTGATCGCGGTGGTGCTGATCGGCTCGACGGCGCTGATCGTCTCCCGCCTCGACGACCTGCGCTCGCGAGAAGCGGATCGACTCGCTGGCCTCGCGCGAGTCCGTCTTCGTCGTCAACAACCTGCTCCTGGTGGCGCTCTGCGCGACGATCTTCTGGGGCACCTTCTTCCCGCTGATCTCCGAACTGTTCACCGGCGACCAAGTCCTCGCTGGCGGCGCCCTGGTTCGACCGCTACACGACGCCGCTGGCGATCCTGCTCGTCCTCTTCACCGGGATCGGGCCGCTGCTCGCCTGGCGCCGGGTCAGCTGGGCGACGGCCAAGCGGGTCTTCCTCGCTCCCGCGCTGGTCTCCGCCGCCGTGGTCGGGGTCGTCCTCGCGCTCTTCACCGACGCGGCCGCACAAGCCCTGGGCCTTCGCGCTCTTCGTCTTCGCCAGCTTCGCCCTGGTCGGCCTGGGGCAGGAGTTCTGGCGCGGGGCGACGGCGCGCCGCTCGCTCAAGGGCGGCTCGATGCCGGCGGCGCTGGTCGGGGTCGTCTCGCGCAACCGGCGCCGCTACGGCGGCTACATCGTCCACATCGGCATCGCCGTGCTGCTGATCGGGATCGCCGCCTCCTCCAGCTTCCAGACCAAGCGCGACGTGCGACCTGAGGCCGGGCGAAAGCGCCGTGGTCGACGGCCGCAAGGTCACCTACGTGCGGCCGACCGCGAGCGTCGACAAGCTCGCCTTCACCGCCGGGGCGGTCCTGCGCGTGCAGGAGGGCGGCAGACGACTTCACCCTGCACCCGACGCGCCGCTTCTACCGGCCGACCGGCGGGCAGGGCGGCGGACGATCTCCAGCTACTTCGCCGGCGAATCCGACAGCGAGATCGGCCTGAAGGCGGGGCTCGGCAGCGACTTCTGGACCGCGATCCAGCCGGACATCACCGGGGTCCAGCGGCACGCGCGCGCCGCCGACCTCGGCTTCAAACGCTGCGTGGGCGGCGGGCCGGGAGCGCCTCCCCAGTGCCGGGCCGTGGCGGCGCTGATGCGCGCCGCGCTCGCCAACCCGCGCCTGCGCCCGGCGGCCCTGGCGCAGATCGAACTGCTGCAGGCTGCGACGGCGAAGCAGATCGCCGCGCGGCTACGTCGCCGAAGGCACCGCCGGCGACCTTCCGCGTCATCGTCAACCCGCTCGTCACCTGGATGTGGATCGGCGGCCTGATCGCCCTCGCCGGGGCGCTGATCGGCCTCTGGCCGACCCGCAGCACCCGCCGCGCCCTCGTCGCCGACTCCGAGCTGGAGGCGCTGAAGGAAGCCAAGTACCGCGAGATCCGCGACGCCGAGCTGGACCACGCCGCCGGCAAGCTCTCCGACGAGGACTTCGCCCTGCTCGACGCCGAGCTGCGCAGCGAGGCGGTCGAGATCCTCGACCGCCCATCCCGGTAGGGGTCCGCTTAACTTCGAGGACGGGGATGCTGGCGCGCGAGCGGCACTCGCGAAAGTACGACGCTCCGCCCCTACCGGGATGGGCTGCAGGCCCACCGGCCTGGTGGCTTAGATCTTCAGCAGGACGAGGGTGTTGAGCGCGAACAGCACCGCGAAGAAGATCGTCGCCCGGTCGAGGTTGCGCTCGACCATCGAGCCGCCGCCGAAGGAGCTGCCCCCGCCGCCGATGCCGAAGGCGCCGGAGAGGCCGGTGTCTTTGCCGGAGTGCAGCAGGATCAGGAAGATCAGCACCCCGGAGATGATCACCTGGAGGATGCCGAGGAGCGTGTACACGGGGCGGATGGTAGCGGCATCGTCCACCCGTGCTGCAACGCTTTCCGGTCCTGGGGGACGCGTTGCAGTCTGGGCTTGACGCCAACAGACAGTTCATGATGTTGCGTTGGTTTACAAATATCGCTATCTTGTCAACTAAGAAGACGTCTGCTCGGGATTTGACAAGGAGGAGCGATGGAGGCTGCAACCCATAGCCACGACCACGGGCCCGCGATCGAGCTCAACCCGGCCACCTGGCGCGACGCCAAGCGCTACGCCTGGCTGCTCGGCCTGATCGTCCCCTTCGCGCCCTTCATCGCCTGGGCCAGCGTCGAGGTGACCGGCTTCGACTTCTTCTGGTTCTTCGGGCCGCTGCTCGTCTTCGTCGCCTTCCCGATCCTCGACATCGCGATCGGGGTCGACCCGACCAACCCGCCCGACAGCGTGCTCAAGTGGCTCGAGCAGGACCGCTACTACCGCTGGTGCACCTACCTCTTCATCCCGGTCCAGTACGCGGGCCTCGTCTTCGCCTGCTGGCTCTGGTCGAGCGGCGACCTCTCGACTGTCGAGAACCTCGGCCTGGCGCTGACGATGGGGGTCGTCGGCGGGATCGCGATCAACACCGCCCACGAGCTCGGCCACAAGCGCGACGGCACCGAGCGCTGGCTGAGCCGGGTGGCGCTGGCGCAGACCGGCTACGGCCACTTCTTCATCGAGCACAACCGCGGCCACCACGTCCGCGTCGCCACCCCCGAGGACCCGGCCAGCTCGCGGCTGGGGGAGAGCTTCTGGGCCTTCCTGCCGCGCACCGTCAAGGGCAGCCTGACCTCGGCCTGGGGGATCGAGTGCGCCCGCCTCGACCGCATGGGCAAGTCGCACTGGACCCTGCGCAACGACATCCTCGGCGCCTGGGCGATGACGGTCGTCGCTCTTCGCCGGCCTGGCGATCGCCTTCGGCCCGGTCGTCCTGCCCTACCTGCTGATCCAGGCGGTGCTCGGCTTCTCGCTGCTGGAGGTCGTCAACTACCTCGAGCACTACGGCCTGCTGCGCCAGAAGCGCGAGGACGGCCGCTACGAGCGCTGCCTCCCCGAGCACAGCTGGAACAGCAACAACGTCGCCTCCAACGTCCTGCTCTACCACCTGCAGCGCCACAGCGACCACCACGCCAACCCGACCCGCCGCTACCAGGCGCTGCGCCACGTCGACGAGGCGCCGCAGCTGCCCACCGGCTACGCCGGGATGATCGTGCTCGCCTGGATCCCGCCGCTGTGGCGGCGGGTGATGGACCCGCGCCTGCTCGAGCACTACGACGGCGACGTCACCCGCGCCAACATCCAGCCGCGCAAGCGCCGGCGGCATCCTCGCCCGCTACGGAGCGGGCGCGTGAGCCGCTGGCGCTGCCCGGGCTGCGGGTACGTCTACGACGAGGAGCCGGGCCACCCGCGCGAGGGCTTCCCGCCCGGCACGCCCTGGAGCGAGGTCCCCGACGACTGGGCCTGCCCCGACTGCGGCGTGCGCGACAAGGTCGACTTCGAGCCCGACGAGGGGGACGGCGGCGAGTGACCGCGTCCGCTGGCACGATTCCCGCCGTGGCCACCGCTCGCACGCCCTATCCGCAGGCGGCCAAAGAGCTGCTGCGCGAGACGCTCTTCGGCGCCGCCCGCGACGAGCTGCAGCAGCCGCGCCTGGTCGGAGATCACGATGTCCGACATCGCCAGCGCCGCCGGCGTCAGCCGCCAGACCCTCTACAAGGAGTTCGGCAGCCGCGACGAGTTCGGCCAGGCCTTCGTCATCCACGAGGGCGAACGCTTCCTCGACGGCGTCGAGGCCGCCGTGCGCGAGCACCTCGACGACCCCCGCGCCGCGGTCGGCGCCGCGCTCGAAACCTTCCTCCGCACCGCCGGCGAGGACCCGCTCGTCCGCATCCTGCTCAGCGACGACGGCACCGGCGGCATGCTCCCCTTCGTCACCACCCAGGGCATGCCCGTGGTCCAGTGGGCCACCGCCCGCCTCACCGCGACGATCGAAGAGGGCTGGCCCCAGGCGCCGGACGCCGACGTGAAGCTCCTCGCCGAGTCCCTGGTCCGCCTCGCGATCAGCTACATCACGGCGCCCAGCGACTCCCCCGAGAAGACCGCCGCCCAGGCCGGCGACCTGCTCGGCCCGTTCATCGACCGGGCGCTGGGCTCGGTCTGATCGCCCGTTAGAGACGAATCGTGCGGCGTCGAGTCACAGATCTGCGATGCGCGAGTTGTCACGGTCTTCTTTGCAGTGCTCGGGATGGCGACTGTCCCTGCGGGCTTGGTCGGAGCACCGCTGCCGATTTCGTCGGCGGTTCTCGTATTCGCTTTTGCGGTTTTGCAGCCTGCTCTACTTGGCAGCGCGCGGCTCGGACGATCCGGCTCGATGCCTGGCCGATCGGTCAGCCATGCTGCTCGTCGTTGCGTTTCTGGCTTCGACGGTGCGGGTTCGCCGTTGCTTGGCCAGCGGAAGCGACCGCCAGGCCGACGCACTGCGAAGGTCGTGGTAGTCCCCGAGGCTCTGGTTGCGATCGAGTCGGTGGCGCCAGGGCCGACTACAGAGCGTCGGGCCGTGGGCCCACATGGCTATGGCGAGCCACGTGTTCGTCATCTGCTTCGTGCAGGGCGTCGATCGCTCGACGTTGGCATCAGTTCGAGCGACAGCAGTTGTCTGCACGCGCAGCGAAGCGCTCCGCGTCTGCTCAGTGAAGATCGGCCTCCGGTCGCCGCGGGCAAGGCGGCGTTCCAGGTTGGCGCGCACCTCGGGCCACTCGGAGTCGATCACGCTGTAGTAGGCGGAGTCGCGCTGGCCGACGTCGGGGACGATCATGTGGTTGCGCAGGATGCCCTCGAACTTGGCGGGCAGGGCGGCGAGGGCGGCGCGCGAGCGCTCGTTGCGGGCGTCGGTCTTGAACTCGACCCGGACGCAGCCGAGCGTCTCGAAGGCGTGGCGCATCATCAGCAGCTTGGCCTCGACGTTGGCGCCGCTGCGCCAGGCGCTCGGGTTGCAGCCAGGTCCAGCCGATCTCGACCACGCGGTCGTGCGGGGCGGACGTTGAGGTAGCGGCTGCTGCCGATCGCCCTGCCGGTGCGGGCGTCGCGGGTGGTGAAGGGGCCCTCGGTGCCGGCCTGCGCCGCTTCGAGCGTCAGCCGCATCCAGAGGTCGAAGCGCTCGCGCTCGTTCAGGTTCGCCAGCCAGGCCCAGATCTCCGGCGCCTGCGCCGCCTCCCAGAGCTCCTCCGCGTGCTCCTCCCGCAGCGGCTCGAGCGTGACGATCGATCCCTCGAGGCGTGCGGTCAGGTTCTCCACGGCGGCCATTCTGGCAAGCGCTGCTGCGTCGTATGGACGGACTGATCAGCGCTCATGGCAGTGAGAAGTCAGCGTTCAGGGCGGCAGTCGCTCGAGCAGAGCCGGAAGACGAGGCGCTCGAAGCCGGTCTCGTCGACCGCTGTCGCGCTCGGGCACGCGCTCGTAGCCGAGCGATTCGTAGAGGCGGTGGGCCGGCCGTCTGGTAGCGGCGGCTCCAGAGCGCGATCGCGTCCCAGCCGGCGCCCGCGCCAGCTCCTGCGCAGCGCCCGGCCAGCGCCCGGCCGATGCCGAGGCGCCGCGCCGGAGCGCGCGACGACGAGCCGCGCCAGCTCCGCCTCGCCGGCTTGCGCGACCGCGCGGCCCGGCGCTCCCGGGAGCGAGCAGCGCGACGACGCCGACCACCGCTCCCTGCCGCTCGGCGACGAGGAGCTGGCCGCGCGGGCGGTCTCGCGTGAAGTCGGCCTCGCGCGTAGGGAGCGTCCGGCCGCCCTCGCCTTCGGTGAAGTAGGCCTCGGTCCAGAGATCGACGATCGCGGCGGCGTCGCGCTCGCTCGCGTCGCGGATGAGCTCCCCGTCGCTCACAGCTCCTCGCAGACCAGGCGCAGGCCGATGTCCAGCTCGGGCCGGGATGCGGAGATGGCCGTACTTCTCGTCCCAGCGCCCGCTCTCGAGGTCGGCGCGCAGTCGCTCGAGCCCCCGCTCGGCGGCCTCCGGCGGCATCCGGTGCCAGATCGAGCTCGCGCGGCGGACCTCGGGGTCGAGCAGCATCTCCGGCCGGTCCCAGAGCGCGATCGTGAACCCGTCGAGGCAGCCGCGCGGCACCGGAACGACCTCGATGCGGGCGCCCGGCAGCTTGGCGCGCAGCGCCGTCATCGACGGCATCACGTCGCGGTCCATCGAGCCGGTCTCGGGGAAGTAGTCGTCGACGATCCAGGTCCTGGCCATCGCGTCGGTGTCGAGCGTCAGCAGCACGATCCGGCGCCGGGCGACCCGGCGCATCTCGGCCAGGCCGGCGTCGAAGTCCGGCCAGTGGTGGATCGTCAGCACGCCCATCGCGGCGTCGACGCTCTTGTCGTCGAGCGGCAGGGCTTCCGCGACGCCTTCGAGCGCCGGTGCCGCCTCCGGCGGGCGCTGGGCGATCATCACCGGCGAGGGCTCGACCGCGACGACCTCTCGGTCGGTGGGCTCGTAGGAGCCCGTGCCCGCTCCCACGTTGACGACGCTGCGGGCATCGCCGAGCGCGGCCCAGATCGCCGCCTCGATCCGCGGGTCCGGCCGGCGGAAGTCGCTGTAGTTGACGCCCATCCGGTTGTAGGTCGGATTGCTCATCGGGCCGGCCGCGGCGGTTCGTTCCGGCCCGCGTCGCGGGCGGCCCCGCCCCGCTCGCGCAAGGGCTTGACGAGCAGCTCGACGAAGTCGCCGTAGGCCTCTTGGCGCACGGCGCCCGGGCTGACCAGCGCTTCGTTCATTCGGATTGCAACTCCAATTTGTGAAACCGGCTTCGTCAGGACGCAGCAGCAGTGTGACCGGGCCGTCGTTGACGAGGGCCACGCCCATGCAGGCGCCGAAGACGCCCTTGGCGGCGCCGAGGCGCTCGCAGAAGCGGTCGTAGAGCGGCTCGGCCTCGGCGGCCGGGCGCCGCGTCGACGTAGCTGGGCCGGTTGCCCTTGCGGGCGTCGCCGTAGAGGGTGAACTGGCTGACGCAGAGCACCTCGCGCTCGCCCAGCGGCTCGTTCATCCGCCCCTCGGCGTCGTCGAAGATCCGCAGCGCGCGGACCTTGTCGGCCAGCCGGTCGGCGTCTCGGCGGTGTCGCCGCGCCGCACGCCGAGCAGGACCAGCATCCCGGGCCCGATCTGCGCCACCCGCTCGCCCTCGACGTCGACGGCGGCCTGGCTGACCCGCTGGACGAGCGCTCTCAGGTCGTCTCCGGTCTCCACGCGCACGATCGGCCCGGCACGAGCGCATCACCGTTAGGTGGAGATAGCCAACTTGATGCGCATCGAGGCGCAGAAAATAAAAATGGATCTCATTTTGATTTAATCGCGGCCTGTGCTCGAGCCCTTCCAGCTGCCCTTCGTCCAGCGCGGCCTGATCGAGGTCCTGATCCTCGCCGTCCCGGCCGGGCTGCTCGGCACCTGGATCGTCCTGCGCGGGCTCGCCTTCTTCTCGCACGCGGTCGGCACCGCGGCCTTCCCCGGGCTGGTGCTCGCCGACGGGCTCGGCTTCGCGGCGCCGCTCGGCGCCTTCGGCGCCGCGCGTCGTCTTCAGCGCCGGCGACTCGGCTGCTCGGCCGGCCGCGACGAGGAGGGACGCGACAGCGTCGTCGCGATCGTCCTCGTCGGCTGCCTCGCCGCCGGCGTGATCCTCGCCAGCGACGTCTTCGGCTCCGGCGCCAACGTCGAGACCCTGCTCTTCGGCAGCCTGCTGCTGGTCGACGGCGGCGACATCGCCCTCGCCGCGGTCGCGGCCGGCGCGACCGCTGCTCGCCAGCGCTGCTGGTCGGCCACCGCTGGCTGGCGGCCGGCTTCGACCCCGGCGCGGCCGGCGCCGCTCGGGACCGGCGCCGCGCGCCCTCGACGTCGCCCTGCTCGGCCTGATCGCGCTCGCGACGACCGCGGCGCTCTCGGTGGTCGGCGCGCTGCTCGTCGCCGCGCTCTTCGTCGTCCCGGCGGTCACCGCCCGCCTCTTCGCCCGGCGGATGCGGAGCCTGGCAGCTCGCCAGCGTCGCCCTGGTCGCCGCTCGAGGGCACGCGTCGGGCTCTGGCTCTCGGTCAAGACCGACGCGCCGCCGGGGGCGACGATCGCCGTCGTCGCCGGCGCGGTCTTCGCCCTCGTCGCCGCGGCGCGGGCGCTGGCGCGGGCCCCGCGCGCCCCGGCCCTCGCCGCGGCCGCTCTGGCGGCGCTCGCCCTGCTCGCGCGCCGGCTGCGGCGGCGGCTCCGGCGCCGGCGACGGCCAGCTCGAGGTGGTCGCGACGACGACCCAGATCGGCGACTTCGTCCGCGAGGTCGGCGGCGACGCGGTCGCGGTCGACCAGATCCTGCAGCCGAACACCGACCCGCACGAGTACGAGCCGCGGCCCAGCGACGTCGACGGCGCCGCCGGGCGCGAAGCTCGTCTTCGCCAACGGCGACGAGCTCGACGACTGGATCGACGAGGTCGTCTCCGACAGCGGCAGCGACGCCCGAGGTCGTCGACCTCGGCGCGACGCGTGCCCGAGCGGCTGCCGGGCGAGTCGAGCGGCGCCGAGGCGTCGCGCTACGACCCGCACTGGTGGCACGACCCGCGCAACGCCGAGGCCGCGGTGCGCGAGATCGAGCGCCAGCCTTGCCGCCGCCGACCCGTCGCACAGGCGCCTGTTCGAGCGCAACGCCGACGCCTACCTGGCCAGGCTGCGCGCGCTCGACGCGCGGCATCGCCCGCTGCATCGGCGTCGGTCCCGCCGCCCGCGCGCAAGCTCGTCACCGACCACGACGCCTTCGGCTACTTCGCCCGCCGCTACGGGATCGACGTGGTCGGCGCCGTGATCCCCTCGCAGACGACCCAGGCGCAGCCCTCGGCCAAGGACCTCAGCGAGCTGGCGCGAGCTGATCGAACGCGAAGCGCGTCGAGGCGATCTTCCCCGAGAGCTCGCTCAGCCCGAAGGTCGCCGAGGCGATCGCCGCGCCAGACCGGCGCCTCGGCCGACTACACGCTCTACGGCGACACGCTCGGCCCGGAGGGCTCCGACGGCGCCACCTACCTGCGGATGGAGGCGGCCAACGCCGACGCGATGGTCCGCGGCTTCACCGGAGGGAGGCGCGGATGCCGGCCGAGCCGCTGATCGAGGCCGACGGGCCTCGCCGCCGGCTACGGCGGCGGCGCCGGCGATCTCCGGGCGTCGACTTCTCGCTGCGCCGCGGCGAGCGGCTGGCGCTGCTCGGCCCCAACGGCGGCGGCAAGACGACCCTGCTGCGCGCGCTGCTCGGCGAGCTGCGCCCGCTCGGCGGGACGCTGCGGGTCGGCGCCGCGCTGCGGCACCGTGCCGCAGACCGAGCGCTCGCGCCTCGACTACCCGGTCTCGGCCCTCGACGTGGCGACGATGGGCGCGCTCTCGCGCCTGCCCTGGTGGCGGCGCCCGGGCCGCGCGCGAGCGCGAGGCGGCGGCGCGGGCGCTCGACGCGGGTCGGCCTCGGCGCGCTGGCCGGGGAGACCTTCGGCGAGCTCTCCGGCGGCCAGCGCCAGCGCGTGCTGATCGCCCGCGCCCTCGTCCAGGACGCCGGCGTGCTGCTGCTCGACGAGCCCTTCTCCGGCCTCGACCGGCCCAGCGCCGAGCGGCTCGAGGCGCTGATCGCGCGAGCTGGCCGGCGGAGGGGCGGGCGGTCGTCGATCGCCACCCACGACCTCGAGCAGGCGCGCGCGCTGGGACCTCGTCCTCTGCCTCAACCGGCGCCAGATCGCCGTCGGCCCGCCCGGCCGAGACCGCTCGACCGCGGCGTGCTCGAAGCGACCTACGGCGGCGCGATCGTCGAGATCCCCGGCGCCGGGGGCCGCGGCGATCCTGCCGCCCCACCATCACCACCACTGACGATGCTCGAGCCCCTGCAGGAAGCCGTTCATGCAGCGCGCGCTCGCCGAGATCGTCCTGATCGGCGTCGCCGGCGGCGCGCTCGGCTGCTGGGTCGTCCTCTACGAGCTTCTCCTACGCGGCCGAGTCGCTCGCCCACTCGATCTTCCCCGGGCTGGTCGCTCGCCGCCCTCGCCGGCGTCCCGCTGCTGCTCGGCGCGGCGCCGGCGATCGTCGTCGCGGCGCTGGCGATCGCGCTCGCCGCGCGGGTCGCCGGGGTCGGCCGCGACGCCGCGGTCGCGGTCGTGGTGACGACGATGTTCGGCCTCGGCGTGCTGCTGGCGCTCTCGCCGCGACTCGCCGCCGGGGATCGAGTCGCTGCTCTTCGGCGACGTCCTCGGCGCCACCGACGCCGACCTGGCTGTCGCCGCCGGCGCTCGCCGTGCTCGTCGCCGTCGGCGCTGCGCCTCCTGCACGGCCGGCTGCTGGTCGCCGGCTTCGACCGCGGCGCGGCGCGCGCGCTCGGCGTCTCCCCGGCGCTCGCCGACGCCGCGCTGCTGCTCCTGCTCGCGGCGGCGATCGTCGTCGCCGTGCAGGGCCTCGGCAACCTGCTCGTCGTCGCCGTCTTCGTCGGCCCGGCCGCGGCCGCGCGCCGGCTCACCGACCGGATGCGTGCCGATGATGGCTCTCGCCGCGGCGCTCGCCGTCCTCGCCGGCGTCGCCGGCCTCTACCTCTCCTACTACGCGGGCACGGCCGGCGGCGCCTCGATGGCGCTGGCGATCGTCGCCGTCTACCTGCTCTCCGTGCCGCGGGCGGCTGCGCGCGCTGCGGCGCCAGGCGCGCGCCCCGACTGGGGTTACGATCGGCTGAATGCCGACCAGGGCCGACAGCGCCTGGGCCGAGCACGCCCTCGCCGCCCTGCAGGAGGCGGGCTACCGCCGCGGCGGCGCCCGCACCGCGGTGGTCGAGGCGCTGGCCCGCCACGACTGCGCCGTCACCGCGCTCGAGCTCGACGACGAGCTGCGCCGGCGCAAGCCCGCGGTCGGCCGCGCCAGCGTCTACCGGGCGCTCGAGCAGCTCGAGCAGCTCGGCCTGGTGCAGCGGCTCGAGGTGACGCGCGGCACCGCCGGCTACGAGCGGGTCGAGCCCGGCGGCGAGCACCACCACCACGCGATCTGCCGCCGCTGCGGGCGCATGGTCCCCTTCGAGGACCCGTCGCTGGAGCGCGCGATCGACAGGCTCTCCGAGCGAGATCAGCTTCGAGGTCACCGACCACGACGTGGTCCTGCGCGGCCTCTGCGAGCGCTGCGCGGTGAGCGACCTCGGCGAGATCTTCCTGCTCGGCCCTGCTGGCGATGTTCAACCCGACGCTGCTCGCCGCCGTCACCCTGATGCTGCTGCTGCCGAGCCCGAAGCGGCTGATGCTCGGCTACCTGCTGGGCGCCTACACGACCAGCATCACCCTCGGCCTGGTGATCGTCTTCGCCCTGCACGACTCGGGCGCTGGTCAGCACCAGCAAGCAGACGATCAGCCCGGCCGAGGACATCGTCGTCGGCCTGCTGCTGCTGGTCGTCGCCTTCGTCCTGGCGACCGATCGCGACCAGGCGCTGCGCGAGCGCAAAGCGCGGCGCAAGAGCGCCAAGCTGGCGAAGAACGGCGGAGAGGAGAAGGAAGCGCTGCCGATTCGCCTGCTCGGACGCGGCTCGCCGCGGATCGCCTTCGTCGTCGGCCTCCTGCTCAGCTTCCCCGGCGTCTCCTACCTGGCCGGCGCTCAGCCGCATCGACCAGCTCGACGCCGCCGTCGCGCCGACCGTCCTGCTGGTCATCGGCTTCTGCCTGATCCAGCAGACCCTGCTCGAGGTGCCGCTGGTCGGCTACGCCCTGGCGCCGGAGCGGACCCAGGACGCCGTCAACGGCTTCCGCGCCTGGCTCGCCCGCAACGGTCGCCGCGCCGGGATAATCGTCGCCGCCGTGCTCGGCGCGCTCCTGATCGTCCGCGGAATCGTCGAGCTGGTGAGCTGACGATGGCCAAGTGGGGAGTCCTCGTCGTCCTCGGCGCCGCCCAGTTCCTGATGGTGCTCGACCAGGCGGTGATGAACGTCGCGATCTCCCAGCTGGTCGAAGACTTCGACACCACCGTCACCACGATCCAGGCCGTGATCGCCTTCTACGCGCTGGTGATGGCGGGGCTGATGCTGACCGGCGGCAAGCTGGGCGACATCTGGGGACGGCGCCGCGCCTTCACGATCGGCCTCTGCATCTACGGCGTCGGCTCGGCGCTGACCGCCGCCTCCTGGAGCGTGCCCTCGCTGATGCTCGGCTGGTCGATCCTCGAGGGCATCGGCGCGGCGCTCGTCATCCCGGCCCTGATCGCCCTGGTCGCCGGCAACTACAAGGGCGCCGACCGGGCGATCGCCTACGGGGTGCTGGGCGGCGTCGCCGGCGCCGGCATCGCCGTCGGCCCGATCCTCGGCGGCTGGGCGACGACCGAGCTGAGCTGGCGGGTCGTCTTCGTCGGCGAGGTCGTCGTCGCGCATCGGGATCCTGCTGGGGACGCGGCTGATCCGCGAGCCGGAGCGCGAGCAGCGCGGCCCCCAGCCTCGACTGGGTCGGCAGCGTGCTCTCCGCCGCCGGCCTGGCCCTGGTCGTCTTCGGCGTCCTGCAGGCGAGCAACTGGGGCTGGCTGGCGCCGCGCAGCTCGCCGATCGAGCCCTTCGGCTTCTCGCTGACCCCGTTCGTGATCGCCGCCGGGGCGCTGGTGCTCGCCGGCTTCGTCGCCTGGGAGCGGCGCCGCGAAGAGCGGCGGCCTCGAACCGCTCGTCCACCTGCCGCTGCTGCGCATCCCCCAGCTGCGCGGCGGGGTCGCGATGTTCCTCGCCCAGAACCTGATCCTGATGGGCGTCTTCTTCACGATCCCGCTCTTCCTCCAGGTCGTCCAGGGCCTCGACGCGCTCGAAACGGGGGTGCGGATGCTGCCCGCCTCGGCCGGGCTCTTCTTCGCCGCGATCGCCGGCTCGGCGCTGGCCAAGCGCTTCGCCCCGCGGCCGCTGGTCCGCACCGGCCTGGCGATCGTCTTCGTCTCGATCCTGATGCTGCTGGGGACGATCGAGCCCGAGCTCGACAACGCCTCCTTCCTCGTCGCGATGGGGGTGCTCGGGATCGGCATGGGCCTGATCGTCTCCCAGCTCGGCAACGTCGTCCAGTCGGCGGTCGGCGACGACGACCGCAGCGAGGCCGGCGGGCCTGCAGAGCACCTCGCAGCAGCTCGGCTCCTCGCTCGGCACGGCGCTGCTCGGCGCGATCGTGATCACCGGCCTGATCGCCGCCTTCACCGCCAACGTCGCCGAGCGACCCGCGCATCTCCAGCGACGTCAGCGGCCAGCTCGAGGTGCAAGCTGAGCGCGGGCGGGAGCTTCGTCTCCTCCGAAGAGGTCCGGGCCGGCGCGACCGCGGCCGGGCGTCGACGCCGCGACCACCGACGCCCTGGTCGAGCACTACGAAGACGCCCAGCTCGAACGCGCTGAAGACCGCCTTCCTCTTCGCCGCCTTCCTCACCGCTGGCCTCCTTCTGGTCGACGCGGCGCCTGCCCGACCGCCGCTTCGACGAGCTGCAGGCGGGGCCCGATCCGCCGCAGCTCGACCCGAGCCCGCGCCCGCCTGATGGTCGATCCGCTGCAGAGCCCGAGGTCGCCGGCCGAGCGCGCCGCCGCCGGCAAGGCCGCGCGCGCCGAGGCGCCGCGCTCGAGTCACGGCGAGTGGGCGCCGGCGGGCGACCGGCCCGACCCGGTCGAGCTGCTCGAGGGCCAGGCGACCTCGCGGGTCGGCCAGCTCGTCCCGCTTCGCTACGGGCGGATGCTCGCCTCGCCCTTCGCCTTCTACCGCGGCGCCGCGGCGGTGATGGCGGCGGACCTGGCCGGCACCCCGCGCAGCGGCTTCGACGTGCAGCTCTGCGGCGACGCCCACCTCTCCAACTTCGGCGCCTACGCCTCGCCCGACCGCGAGCTGGTCTTCGACGTCAACGACTTCGACGAGACGCTGCCGGGGCCGTGGGAGTGGGACGTGATGCGGCTCGCCGCGAGCTTCGCCGTCGCCGGGCGCGAGAGCGGCTTCAAGCGCCGCGAGCGGCTGGCGATCGTCGCCGCGATGGCCGAGGAGTACCGGGGGGCGATGCGGCGCCTGGCCGACCTCGGCAACCTCGAGGTCTGGTACACGAAGATGGACGTGCCGACGGTCGCCGAGCGCTGGGGCGCCGCGGCCGGCGAGAAGGAGGTCGCGGCCTTCCGGCGCAACCTGGCGAAGACCCAGGCCAAGGACCGGATGCGCGCCCTCTCCAAGCTCACCCGCGAAGTCGACGGCAGGCTGCGCATCGTCAGCGAACCGCCGCTGATCGTGCCGATCGACGAGCTGGCTCGAGGACGACCGGAGCGGACGTCGAAGCGCGGGTGCTGGAGATCCTCGCCGACTACCGCGACACGCTCTCCGAGGACCGCCGCGTCCTCCTCGACAGCTACCGCTTCGTCGACGCGGCGCTCAAGGTGGTCGGGGTCGGCAGCGTCGGCACCCGCGCCTGGATCGTGCTGATGCTGGGCCGCGACGACGGCGACCCGCTCTTCCTCCAGGTCAAGGAAGCCCAGCGCTCGGTGCTCGAGCCCTACGCCGAGCCGAGCGCCTTCGACAACCAGGGCGAGCGCGTCGTCCAGGGCCAGCGCCTGGTCCAGGCCGCCAGCGACATCCTGCTCGGCTGGGTCAAGGCGAAGGGCATCGACGGCGAGCGGCGCGACTTCTACGTGCGCCAGCTCTGGGACAGAAGGGCTCGGCGAAGGTCGAGCGCATGGACCCCGCGGCCCTCACCGCCTACGCCCAGATCTGCGGCACGACCCTGGCTCACGCCCACGCCCGCAGCGGCGACCGCATCGCGATCGCCGCCTACCTCGGCAAGAGCGACACCTTCGACAAAGCGATCGCCGCCTTCGCCGAGACCTACGCCGACCAGAACGAAAGCGACTACGCGGCGCTGCAGGCCGCGGCCGACGACGGCCGGATCGAGGTGGCAGAGGTTTCCGCCTAGCTTGCGCTTCTACAGTCGGGTCGCCCGCTGCCGATATTCGACCAATGGCGTCCGAGGCTGGGGTTAGGGATTAGCGCCGTGAACGAGCGGCCCGTTCGCCTGACCGTCTCCGATGACCGCCAGCGCGGTCGGGCCAGCGTCTTCTTCCGCTTCCTGCTCGCCCTGCCGTTCCTGATCTGGCTCGCGATCTGGTCTGTCGCGGCGTTCTTCGCCGCGATCTTCAACTGGGCGGTGACGCTTGTGATGGGGCGGCCGGATCGGCATCTGCACGGGTTCCTGGCACGGTTCGTCAGGTACGCAACCCAGGTCTACGCATTCCTCAACCTTGCTGCCGAGCCGTTTCCCGGCATAGGCGGCAGGCCGGGCTACCCGATCGACCTGGAGATCGACCCGCCGGGTAGGCAGAACCGCTGGAGCGTCGCCTTCCGCCTCGT
This sequence comes from uncultured Solirubrobacterales bacterium, assembly GCA_963812905.1. Classification (GTDB taxonomy): domain Bacteria; phylum Actinomycetota; class Thermoleophilia; order Solirubrobacterales; family 70-9; genus VRUE01. Next base: position 619,239 of record CAWEWY010000003.1, on the reverse strand, counting down.
CCTCGCTGTCCCGGCGCTGCTGCTTGCAGCCGTCCTCCTCGGTTCCAGCACCAACTACTACAGCTACCTCTCTCCCGCGAGCAGCTACGGCATCGGCTTGCTGGGGGCCGCTGCCTTTCTCGGATGGTTTTTCGCGGTGGCGCGCGGGCGCATGCCGCGTGGGCTGCGCGACCTGATCGCGTACGCGCTTTCCTATGGAGTGCAGCTCTGGGCCTACCTGCTGGTGCTCACCGACCGCTATCCCTCCAGTGATCCCCTCACCGCGATCGGCCCGCTCCCCACCCGCGACGACCCGGTGCGGCTGGAGGCGGACGACGACCTGCGGCGCAGCCGCCTGACCGTCTTCTTTCGCCTCCTGCTCGCGCTTCCCCACCTGATCTGGCTCTCGCTGTGGGGAATTGCCGCGCTGCTCGTCGCGGTCGTCAACTGGGTTGCCACCCTGATCACCGGAATCTCTCCGCAGCCCCTGCACCGCTTCCTCGCCGCCTACGTTCGCTACCAGCTCCACGTGGCCGCCTACCTGTACCTGATCGGCAACCCCTTTCCGGGCTTCACCGGGGCCGAGGGGAGCTACCCGATCGAGCTGCGCGTCGCGGAGCGCGCCCGCCAGAATCGCTGGAGCGTCCTCTTCCGCTCGGTGCTCGCGTTGCCGGCGCTGCTGATCGCAAGCGCCTACGGATCGCTCGTTTTCACCGTTGCCATCCTCGGCTGGTTCGCGGCGCTCTTCACCGGCCGGATGCCGCTCGGCCTGCGCAACGCCGGCGCTCTGGCGCTGCGCTACGGGGCCCAAGCCAACGGCTACCTCTTGCTCGTGACCGGTGCCTATCCCTACAGCGGCCCCTGCCTGGCGCCTCCGCCTGCGGACGCGACGCCCGAACCGGTTGCGCTGCCGCCCGCCGTTTGAGGGCGGTGGGTCTTGCGGGTAGGAGAGGGGGAGGCTTGCGGTCACTAGCCCTTCGCCTGACGCGGCCCGCCACGCTGGCCCTGCTCGTCGGCGTCGCGCTGTGGGTGTGGGCAGCGCACGTGCTGTGGAGCTCCACCGTCCCCGCGTCGCTGCACCTGCCTCACCTCGACGCGAGCCACTATTTCAGCGCCTCGTTTCTCCGGCGCAGCGCCTCCTATCAGCGCTTCCTGGAGATCGAGGGCCTGCTTGCCTGGGCGACGCTGCTCGCGGTGCTCGCGGTGTATGCCCGCCGCGGGCACCGCCTGATGCGCGAGTCGGCGGCGGGCCGCATCGGCACCGGCATGTTGCTGGGGATGCTCGGGTTCGCAATCGTGTGGCTCGCCGAGGTCCCGTTCGGGCTGGTCGCCGTCTGGTGGGAGCGCCGTCACGGCGTCTCGCACCAGGGCTATCTCTCGTGGCTGTTCGGCAGCTTTTTCAGCCTCGGCTCCGAGTTCCTCTTCATCTCGATGGCGCTGGCGGTCGCGATGGGCCTGGCCGGCGTGCTCCGGCGCTGGTGGTGGATCGTCGCCGCCCCGATCTTCGTCGGGCTCGCGCTGCTCTTCACCTTCGTCAGCCCCTATCTGGTCCCGGGCACCTCGCCGCCGCACGATCCGCAACTGCTGGCCGGCGCAAAAGAGCTGGAGCGCAGCGAGGGAGTGGGGGACACGAGGGTGCGCGTCCAGGAAGCCCATCGCTTCACGAGCGCGCCCAACGCGGAGTCCACTGGCTTCGGCCCCACCCGCACGGTGATCCTGTGGGACACGCTGCTGGACGGCCGCTTCAATAACCGTGAAATCCACTTCGTCATCGCCCACGAGATCGGCCACCTCGCAAACGACGACGCCCTCAAGCGAGTCGGATGGCTGGCGCTGTTCCTCATACCCACCACCGCGCTGATCGCTCTCCTCACCCGCAGCCGCGGAGGCCTTGCCCGTCCTGAGGCCGTACCAGTTGCGCTGCTCGTTCTGGTGACGTTGCAACTGCTCGCAACCCCTCTGTTCAACATCGTCTCGCGCCGCCAAGAGGAGGCGGCGGACTGGTCGGCCCTCAACGCAACCCGCGAACCGGTCACCGACCGCGTCCTGATGCACCGCCTCGCAACCACCAGCCTGAGCGCCCCGACCCCCCCGGGCTGGGCCTATGCCTTCTACGCCACCCACCCCACGACAATGCAGAGGATCGCGACGGCATACGCCTGGGAAGAACACTCGCGCCGGGCGAGCGCCCCATGAAAGAGCTGTGAGAGCACGCCAACCTACGCCTACGCGTATGCGACAGGCCGCGACGCGGGTCCTGGAAGAGCTGGGCCCACGCTGATGGCTAAGCCTTCGGAGTCGAAGGGCTCGAGCGCCCACGTCATGCCAAGCGCTCCACAACGCGAAAACCCCCGCTTTGCGGGGGCTTCCGAGTGCGGCTGAATGGAGTCGAACCATCACGCCCCGTAAGGGGCACAAGGCCCTCAGCCACGACGGGAGAGCCTTTCTCGATGGCATTTGGCCTTGCCAGACGATCTTAGCTGCTCTGGGCTCACGCCTGGAACGTCGAAAACGGTCCGCGAATGGTCCGAAGGAATTCGGATCGCGTGACTCAAGCACCTTGACGTGATTACGGTGTCGGCCGTTTGGCTTCCTCTGCCTGCGATGTGGCAATGGCGTCCGCAGCAGCGACCAGCGAGTTTCGGTCGCGCATCGCGTTTAGCTTCAACTCGTCCAACGCTCGGTCGATGGCAGCGCTTTTCCGGACTGTGCCCAGCAGCCAGACGCGTCCATCCTCGGCAAAGGGATCGGATTTGTCGGGGGTCTCGATCGCATAGACCTCGTTGGTCACGTCCTCTTCGTCGGCGACGAACCATTCCTCGTCTTCCCAGGTTTCCCACACCGGCCTGTTGGGGTCGCAGAGCCAGGCAATGCGCCAGCTGCTCATCTCCCAGCGTCGGAAGGGATTCTCAAGCCGCCAATCATTGCCGAAACTCATTCCCGGCTTTACCGCGACGTACTCCGGATTGCGGATCCCCCGCCGAGGATCCTCTGCGATGAAAGCAGCAGCGTCGTCATATTCGGTGACCGAGACGGGCCGCTGCGGCGACGCTCGCAGAACGGCGGCGACGCAGGCTCGACCGCATCCTTCCTCAAGCGTGCCATCCACGGCCCACCTCACTTTCATCAGCTCGTCTTGGACTTCCCGTTCGAGCTGCTCCAGGGTCTCGCTGGAGTGACCGCCAAGAAGGGCGCGTGTCTTCGCGTCGACGGCGCCTTGCTGCAGAAGCCAACGCATGCGTTGGAGCTCTCGCAGGTTCTCGATGACCCGGCGCTCATAGTTGGCGAACGATTCGAACCAACTGGAAAAGAAAGTGAAGCGGGCTCCCGGCAGCCAGGATCCAATGCTCTTCACGCCCTCAAAGGGGATCCCTTCGAGCTGGCCGACCCGCCGCCCGCGCTCGAAGGCTGCCTCTATCTCTCTGTCGTCTGCCATGCTCGCTAGCTATACAGGCCGATGAAGAAAAGACTTGCAGCCGCGGGCGATCTCGTCTATCTCTCCGAGCGCAAGCTGCTCAATCTCGCGACCGAGTTCGGCGTGCGGACCGGCTCGATCGACCGCGACATCGCTCTCGAGGGTCACGCAGGGCTCGACGCTGGCATTCCGCCACTGGGGGGTGCGTCCGCGCAGGGTTCGGTCCGCGCCGAGTACGTCGATCCGGCCAGTCGACAGAAGGCGCTCGCTCGTCAGCTTGAGGCCGTTGTTCGCAAGCTCGGCGGCGACCGCCTGCCGAACCTCGAGAACGGCGAGGATGGAATCAGGGAGGGGAGGTGGTTCCGCTTCCATCGCCAGCTGCGTTTCGGGGTTGGTCACGCCGATGCGATTCCGGAATTCAAGGCCCTGATCGTCGTCGATGAGGAGCAAGTGCCCGTTGGTCTTTCCATCCCTGGCTTGCTGATGAACGGCTCGGTTGCCCACGTCCTCGATCCCTATGCAACGGGCGAGATGCGCAATGCACCGGGCAGTCGCTCGGGTTCCTCGTCAGACCATCTCTTCATCTGGCTCGAGGAAGCCCGCCGCGCTCTAGAGGCAGACCCTGAAGCCGACCTCGGCACGCTGCATTGCGAGTATCTGGATGAGGAGCTCCCGCCGCGCGATACCTACATTGCAATGGAGACGTACCGCGTTTTCTCCGAACAGCGCTGGACGGATCCGCCGCTGTTTCCACGCCTCCTCAACGGCGGCCCCTGCGAAGGCGTCGCTCAGGCGACCTTCGTCGCAGTCGACGAATACGCGCACGATGGTTATGGCCAGTCCGCTCTTCGTTCGCGTGCGCGCCTTTCCTGAGCCGAAGGCTAGGTGGTGGCATCGGTCGAGCGCATAGTCGCTGTCCCTGCTCGCTGAAGGGTGGGGGAAGCCGTTAGTGCATCTCTCGCTATACTTCGCAATACGCAACAATACGGAGAGTGCACGATGGCCAGCAAACAGAGCAAGCAAGGTAAGCAGAGCGTCAGCTTCCGCTTCGACCCGATCACGGTTCGGCGCCTCAAGGACCATGCCGCCGATGCGGGCTCCGGCCAGACGGCGCTAGCCGAGCGCTACATCGAGGAGGGCATCCGCCAGGACGAGCACCCCCTGATCTATTTCCGGGAGGGGGCCGCCGGCCGCCGGCCAGCCCTGCTCGGCTCCCGCCTCGACGTTGCCGAGGCGATCGAGACGATCCGCCAGAACGATGGCTCGGTCGAGGAGGCCGCCTCCTACCTCGAGATCCCGGTTGAGCAGCTGGAGGCCGCGGCGCGCTACTACGGCGAGTACACCGACGAGGTGGACGAGCTGGCCGAGCGCTCCCGGGCCGCCAGCGAGCGCGAGCGCGAGCGCTGGCGCCGGGGTCACGAGGCTCTTGCGTGAAGCTCCTGCTCGACGAGATGATCTCGCCGAAGATCGCTCGCGAGCTACGGGGTAGGGGGGACTTCGACGTCCAGGCGATCAAGGGCGACAGGCCGGACTTGGAGGCGGTCGCCGACCGCGAGATCGTCCGCCGCATCGCCGCCGAGCAGCGGACCCTCGTAACCAACGACGTGCTCGACTTCCAGCTGATCCACAACCAGATGCTGGCCGCCGGCGAAGAGCACTACGGCCTGATCTTCACCAGCGACTCCACGATGCCCCGCAACAAGGCATCGATCCCGCTCTGGGTAAAGGCCCTAGAGAAAGTCTTGACTGAGCATCCAGCCAACGAAGCGCTGAAGAACCGCGTTCGACACCTTCCGTAAGGCGCCGCCGATCACCCAGCGGCTATCGCCATCAGTTAGCGACGGGCACGTTCACGTATGGGGCGTATGGGGCGCCGGCAGGTAGGACTGACGCTCAAACCACTCCTCTCGGATACGCCAGCCAGTACACGAATGCCGAGAGCGGGTTGCAGTACCTAAGGGTACGGACGTATGACCCAGGCACTGGGGTTCCTCACACGCGATCCGCTAACTGTCGTTACTCGTGCACCCTATGACTATGTCACCGATAATCCGCTCAATCGAACCGACCCATACGGCTTGGTTTCTTTTCGAGAAGTTGCCACGGCCTATGTTGGTTTCGTTGACGGAGCAACTGGTGGCTTTTCGTCTTACGTACGCGATAAGTTTGACCTTCAGGGAGGGCTTGATTACGAATCGGAAACCTACGAAGGATCGCAAGCCGCGGGAGTCGGTACAACTTTGTGTCTGAGTCCAGTATTCCCGGAGCTAGCACCCATCGGTGCAGCAGGGGTTACCCAGCTAGGATCAAGAGCACCTAATGCGACATATCAGGTTGGTACAAAGGGAGATGACGTAGTCAAAAGTTGCCGAAGGCGTCATCCATTTTATTCGTCACCTTTGGTAACTGCATTATGTTGTGCTGCTAAGTCAACTATGGTTGCCTGATAACACGTGCTCGCCTGTAGGCGTGAACTGCCTGGGTTTCGCACCTTACGGCGAGGGCAAGGCTAATGACTACTATGACTAGCAATGCAACCAAATCTATTTGACTGTGAGAATGATTAAGCTGCAACAGCGTACCGATAGCGAAGAGCACGGACATTATGAAACCCAGTAGCCATAGATGTCCTGCCGCTCGAACTTCAGAAGCAGTCATTGAGCGCTGCTTGCTCGGCGTCCCGGGCTCAGCGCGGTGCCGAATGTAACGCCGAGTTATAAGCGACCATGCGACGAGTATAAGGACGAATAGAATTAGCGCAATCATAGCTATATCTTAGGCAGTCGTAGAGTTTTTACAACGCAGACGATTCCATGTCCAGCCAGCCGACACCGGTAGTCGACGAAGCTCGCGGCGGGTCCAATTGTTTGCTGAAGGCGCACAGCCAGTTCACATCTAGTCATAAGTTCTCCAACGTCCATGCATCGAACGGTCTACGACGGGCAGGTCCCTTGCAGAACTGGCTTTCGGAGGGCGTGAACCTTTACTGCCTCCCGACCTACCCGCCAACCCAGCGCCGCGCGAAGCGGCAGTCAAGGGCGCTTGCGCCCGACCCCGGAGGGGTTGACGGCCGCGAGCGCGGTGCTTCAATCGCGCGGGTCGGGGCGCTGACATGCTGATCCCAAGGCCACCGCCGCGCTCGATGCCCCTGCTCATATCCGCGACTGCGCGAGCTGGCGCTCCAAGCCGAGCCGGCGCTGAGTCACGCGACAATCGAGGAGACGTTCTCGCGCTACGGACACCTGATGCCGGGCACCGCGATCAGGCGCGTCAATTGGTGGATGTCTACATAGCCGCCGCTACGGCTTCATGACTGGTCCTCGTAGTCTGTGGTCCGCCAGTCGGCCCAAGAAAAGCCAGCAGCGGCGTCGAGTCGCCAAAGCATGCTCTCAACAGCATCCAGAACATCCTCGACCGTGTCTTCACGAAAATCGCTATAGCCGAGGTGGGCAACTCTATTGCGGAGCCGCACGCCCTTCTTGAGGGTGTTTAGAACCTGCCCTTCTGGCGGTCGAAAGGACGCTCCGTCGGAGTCGAGAAGCTTTGGAAGGTACTCAGTGAGCATGCGCACGATTGGTGGTGCCTGGGACTCCTCAACCAGCCAAGAAGCATCGGGCACCCGGCCTGACACGAACTGCTTGACGCCTGTCTCAAGGGCTGACAAGCCGATGAGGACGGCGCTGCGTGGGTTGGCAGCTTGCTGTCCCCGCGCCTCCCGGAGCAACAGGTGTGCGAGGGGCTCTTGGTGCTGGCAATCGAGCATCCGCTGAGCGTCTGCCTGAATGTCGGGTCGCAAAGGAGATATGGCACGGACCGACAATTTCACGCTTGTGCTTGACGGGAAAGGCAGCCATTGCTGTTTTTTCTCGGCCCACCAAGTTGCCTCGCCCCCGAGCGATGGCTCACGGGGTCCCTCAATTGCCATGCGCCACCGCAGTACGCCAAATACATCGTGGGTCACCCGCGTCAGTTCGTTGTGCACCGAGTTGAAAAAAGCCTGAAGCTTGTTGGACAAGATCAGCTCGGGGATCAAACGGCCATCCTCGATCACTCCGTCGTCGCTGATGTAGTCGGGCCAGTCGTCTCGCCGGGGTGTGTCGCGGGGCAATCGACCGTCTTCTAGGGAGGCGAAGGCGTCAACTATGGCCCCACTGGGCTCAAACTCAACCTCCGCCCGAAGCAGCGCTCGCAAGCGGTGCGACTTTGGATCTTTTGCGAGTGGGAGAACCACTAGGAAAGGGCGATGCTCTCCCGGAACGTCAAAGCGAACCGACTCGACTCCCTCCTCAAGGAAAAAGCCATCCGCTTGGGTTTCACGTCGGAATTTCACGAGCGGGACAGTCTGGCGAATCGGCCGCAAAGCCGTTGTTGCCATGGGTCCTAGATTGAGGTGCCTCCGCTGGTTGACAGGGGACACTGGGCTGACTGGCGCACGGACTGGCGCACGAGAACCGTCAGCGATTTCCGACCGAACCGCTCTGCAACGCGAAAACCCCCGATTTGCGGGGGCTTCCGAGTGCGGCTGAATGGAGTCGAACCATCACGCCCCGTAAGGGGCACAAGGCCCTCAACCTTGCGCGTCTACCAGTTCCGCCACAGCCGCTCGAGGGGCGTCGATTCTAGATGTTTGGGGCCCGGGGGCGTGTTTCGGTTGCGGGTATCCGGGGGGCGCGGTACGCTTGCGAACAAGTGTTCGAACGATTTCGATACCCGGATGCGAGGCCTGGGAGGGGAGCTGGCGTGGAGCTGGATCTGACCAAGAGGCAGAAGGAGATCTTCGACTTCATCGGCAAGTACGCCGCCAAGACCGGCTACCCGCCGACGGTGCGGGAGATCGGCAAAGCGGTCGGGCTGCACTCGTCCTCGACCGTGCACGCGCACCTGGCCAACCTGGAGAAGATCGGGCTGCTGCGGCGCGATCCCTCCAAGCCGCGGGCGATCGAGCTGCTCTTCGACAAGGCCAAGCGGACGATCCGGCCGGAGAGCGGGCTGCCGCTGGTCGGCCAGGTCGCCGCCGGCGAGCCGATCCTCGCCGAGGAGAACGTCGAGGAGTACATCGAAGTCCCCGACGTGATCGGCGGCGAGGACGGCGACTACATCCTCAACGTGCGCGGCGAGAGCATGGTGGAAGCCGGCATCTTCGAGGGCGACTACGTCGTCGTGCGCCCGGCCGACGACGCCGTCAACGGCGAGATCGTCGTCGCCCTGATCGGCGAGGAGGCGACCGTCAAGCGCTTCTTCCGCGAAGACGACCACATCCGCCTGCAGCCCGAGAACGAGACGATGGAGCCGATCCGGACCACCGAGGCCACGGTCCTCGGGCAAGGTCGTCGGCGTCTTCCGCAAGGTCTGACGCGCGGCCTGAGCTCGTCAGGGCCAGCGGCCGGACTCGATCAGCTTCTTGTAGCGCCGCTGTTTGCGCCGTGGCGCGTCGCGCATCACCAGCGGCAGCAGGCGCAGGGCGAGGCGGGGGAAGAGGTCGAAGAGGCGCAGCAGCGGGCCGCGCCAGCGGGGCAGGATCAGGATCGGCCGCGGGCGCTCGGTCAGCTTGCCGACCTCGGTCGCGACCTGCTCGGGGGTGAGCAGGTGGCCCGAGAAGGAGCCGGCCGCGTCGGGGTCGTCGAGCTTGTCCTCCAGCATCGGCGTCCAGATGCCGTCCGGGCAGACCGCCGAGAGCTCGATCCCGCCGATGCCGGCGCGGCGCAGGTCGAAGAGGGTGCCGAGGGTGAAGGCCATCGCCGCGTGCTTGCTCGCCGAGTAGTTGACCTCGCCCGGCGCGGCGACGATGCCGGCCAGCGAGATCACGTTGATCACGTGGCCGCGGCCGGCGGCCGATCATCGGCTCCAGCGCGGCGACGTCCCGTTCATCGTCCCGAGCGTGTTGACCTCGAGCATCGTCCTGCGCGTCGCCTCGTCCTGCGTCCCAGGACGGCCCGGTGACGAGGACGCCGGCGTTGTTGACCCAGAGGTCGAGCGAGCCGCCGCGCGTCGCGGCTTCGGCGGCGAGCGCCCGGCAGGCCGCCTCGTCGCGGACGTCGAGCCCCGCCGAGCGCGCCCCGGCGCCGATCTCCGCCGCGGTGCGGGCGGCCGCGTCGGCGTCGACGTCGGTGGCGTGGACGAGGAAGCCGCGGCCGGCCAGCTCGAGGGCGATCGCGCGGCCGAGGCCGCTGCCCGCTCCCGTGACGACTGCCGTCGGCATCGCCGCGCAGGATATTCGTCGAAGGCATTTGGGCGCCAGCGCCCAAAGCCTTCAAGCCGAGCGGGCTGCGGGCTCCGCGCTACCATCGGCGGGCGGGCCGAGCGACCGCGGGGGGAGAGAAAACCCCTCGAGGAAAGTCCGGACACCAAAGGGCAAGGCGGTGGGTAACGCCCACCCGGGGAAACCCGCGGGAAAGTGCCACAGAAATACACAGCCGATGGCGCGGCCACACGTGAGTCGCGTACAGGCAAAGGTGAAATGGTGCGGTAAGAGCGCACCGGCGTCGCGGTGACGCGGCGGCCAGGCAAACCCCGCCCGGTGCAAGGCCAAGCAGGACCGTCGACCCTGCCCGGCGAGGTCCAGGTAGGCCGCAGGGCCGCTTCGGCGGCCCCCCGGGGCTCCGGCTCCGGGAGACAGATGGTCGCTCAAGACAGGATCCGGCTTACAGGCCCGCTAACGGAAAGGCCCCCGAAAGGGGGCCTTTCCCAATCTCTGTCACGGTTTCATGTCTTAGCGTTTGCTAACCTGCCGCCAACTTCCGCTGAATCTCCGCCTACATATCGCGGGGAGCGGGGGACCCAATTAGTTGGGGCGAATCGCCGGCATCTGCCGCGTAGCGCAGCTCTTTCAGCGCGAGCCCGTCAGCTAACCCCGTAAGCGTCGCAAAGAGCAATGAAGGCAGGCAGAAACCGCCACGGGCGGAAAGATCACTCAGGGCTGGGCGCACGCACGCGGCGGGCGCCTCGGCCGGCGGCTGCGCCGGGCCGCTCTCGGCGCGCGGTTGCCGCCCTGGCCCTCGGCGCCGTGCCCGCCCAGGCCGAGACCGGCGGCGTCGGCGCCGCCGCCTCCGAACCGGCGCCGAGCGCCGGGCAGGGCATCGTCTTCAGCAGCCCGATGCGCATCGCCGGCGCCACCTGGTACGGGCCCGGCCTCTACGGCAACCACACCGCCTGCGGCGAGACCCTGCGGCCGGGAACCGATCGGCGTCGCCCATCGCACGCTGCCCTGCGGGACCACGGTCAAGTTCGCCTACCACGGCCACTCCCTGGTCACCAGGTGATCGACCGCGGTCCCTACACCCACGGCAACGCCTTCGACCTCACCAACGGCGCCCGCCGCGCGCTCGGCTTCGAAGGCGTCGGCCAGGTGCGCTACGCGGTCGCCGTCAGTACGCCCGCCCGCTAGAGCGGCCTCGAAGCAGGATTTGGCCGCTCCGGCGGCTAATCTGCCCGCGAAGGGCAGGATTTCCAACGAGAGGAGCATGGGCATGTCGAGGTCTTCGCACGGAGCTGTCAACGCCGGTTCGGCCGGAGGTCGCGGTCGGCTGGCGCTGGCCATCGGCGCTGGCGGGCTGCCTCGCGCTCCTCGTCGCGCTGGCGGCGAGCGCCGGCGCGGCGACCACGTCGAAAACGACGGTGGTCCTCGGCAACACCGCGACGATGCCGGACCCGTCCTGCCCCGAGTCGCCCTGCCAGGCGATCGGCAGCGTCACCGGCTTCCAGGTCAGCACCGGCCAGGGATCGCTGCCCTTCCGCGTCCGCAAGAACGGCAAGATCAAGTCCTGGACGCTGACCCTCTCCGCAGCCGACCAGCAGCCAGCGCTCCTTCTTCAACGGCTTCTTCGGCACGCCGCCCGAGGCGCGCCTGGCGATCCTGCGCCGCATCCCCGGCACCAACCCGCCCCGCTACAACCTGCGCGCCCAGGGCTCGATCCACGTGCTCAGCCCCTACCTCGGCCAGACGGTCAAGTTCGGCGCCTCGCTGCAAGGTCCAGAAGGACGACATCGTCGGCCTCACGGTGCCGACCTGGGCCCCGGCCTTCGCCCAGGGCCTGCCCGCCAACAACGCCTGGCGCGCCAGCCGCGAACCCGGCAAGTGCATCAACTCAACCGACGTCCGCCAGGGCGAACCGCAGCAGAAGGTCGGCACGCCGCGCCACCTACGGCTGCCGCTACTCCACCGCCCGCCTGCTCTACACGGTCACCGTCGTAGAGGACTGAAGCAGCGGGCCCCTCCCGAAGCGCCTGGCGTAGTCGCCGCGGCTCGTCCGTGACAGCTCAAGCACAGCGGGAGCGGTGGGCTGCTGTTCACGAGTGGCCCGGCACCTCTGCATTGCTTAAGCTGCTGAAGGGCGCGGGCGCCCCCTCTCAAAACACTCAAGAGCGGCTCTGCCGATCGTTTTGGGAGGGGGCGCCCGGCCCCTCTCAACCGCCTTACGCCACTGAGGGAAGAACCCGCGGGCCGCTCTGGTCTTTGGGCAGCTCAGCCGCCCCGGCGATCAGGCTCTGGAACTCGTTCAGGGCCAGGTGGGCGACCGCCTCGAGCAGCTCCTCGTCGGTCCAGCCGATCTCGCGCGCCTCCTCGTGGAGGTGGAGGGGCGGGTGGCCGTTGGCCTCGAGCGCTCCGTGCAGGTACTCGAGCAGCGCCGCCTCCTTGGGGTCGGCCGAGCTGAAGCTGCGGGCCCGCGAGACCTCGTCGAGGCCGAGGCCGGCGCTGCGCGCCGACTTCGCGTGCTGGGCGATGCTGTAGCTGTCCTCGCGGTACTCGGCGACCGCCAGGGCGATCCGCTCGCGGGTCGCCCGCGGCAGGACGCCGCCGCGGAGCTCCGAGCGCATCCGCGTGTAGGCGCGCAGCACGGCGGGGGCGCCGGCGAGCACGCCGACGAACTTGGTCACCGCACCGCCGGTGGCCTGGATCGTTTTGATCAGCGGCGCGCTCTCGTCAGGTGCCGTCAACTCGTCGTGGATCTGGAACCTGCTCACGTCTGTTTTTACTGTCACTTGCATCCGCCTCCGGCTCTAGTTCGGGGAGATTCCGCTTTACAGAGCCTTTAGATGGCCTTTACTTTACTTTCAGCCATTTACTTACGTCCGGTAAGTTATACCTGCTTTTGGGTTGCCGTGCAAGCTCGCCCAGGGTCGCCTGGGCCTCCGCATCGGCGGCATCGCCTCTCTACCCGTATACGGCGACCTCTACCCGCCCGGTTCACTTCGCCTATCGTTGCGCCTCCCGAGCGGACAAGCGCGAGCCCAGGAGGCCCCGGAATGGCAGACCAACCCAAGAGTGCCGCTGACGTCGCCCAGATCGTCAAGGAACACGACGTCCGCTTCGTCCGCCTCTGGTTCACCGACGTGCTCGGGCAGCTGAAGAGCTTCTCGATCAACGCCGCCGAGCTCGAGGACGCCTTCGACGGGCGGCATGGGCTTCGACGGCTCCTCGATCACCGGCTTCAACCCGATCGAGGAGTCGGACATGATCGCGATGCCCGACCCCTCGACCTTCGCCCTGATCCCCTGGCGGCCCGAGGGCGAGAACGCCGTCGCCCGCATGTTCTGCGACATCCAGGTGCCCGGCGGCGACCCCTACGAGGGCGACCCGCGCTGGATCATGAAGCGCGCCCTGAAACGGGCCGAGGAGATGGGCTTCGACGCCTTCAACATCGGTCCCGAGCTCGAGTTCTTCTACTTCCGCTCCGCCAAGCCCGAGGGCGGCGTGCCCGAGGTGCTCGACGAGGGCGGCTACTTCGACCTGACCACGCTCGACGCCGGCTCCGACGTGCGCCGCGACACCGTCCTGGCGCTGGAGAAGATGGGCATCCACGTCGAGTACACCCACCACGAGGTCGGCCCCTCCCAGCACGAGGTCGACATGCGCTACAAGAACGCGCTCGCGATGGCCGACGACTGCATGACCTACCGCATCGTCGTCAAGGAGTACGCGATGAAGTACGGCTGGCACGCGACCTTCATGCCGAAGCCGCTGTTCGGCGAGAACGGCTCCGGGATGCACGTCCACCAGTCGCTGACCAAAGACGGCAAGAACGCCTTCTTCGATCCCGACGACCAGTACTTCCTCTCGCCGACCGCGAAGGCCTTCATCGCCGGCCAGCTCAAGCACGCGCGCGAGATCTCACCGCTCTTCGCCCAGTGGGTCAACTCCTACAAGCGGCTCGTCCCCGGCTACGAGGCGCCGGTCTACCTGGCCTGGTCGCGGCGCAACCGCTCGGCGCTGATCCGGGTGCCGCTCTACCACCCCGGCAAGGAGGGGGCGACCCGGGCCGAGCTGCGCTGCCCCGACCCCGCCTGCAATCCCTACCTCTGCTTCGCCGGCATGCTGCAGGCCGGGCTGGAAGGGATCGAGAAGGGCTACGAGCTGCCCGAGCCGATGGAGCAGAACCTCTACCACCTCTCGCCGGAGGAGCTCTCCCACCAGGGGATCGAGCAGCTGCCGGCGACGCTGGGCGAGGCGATCGAGGTCGCCGCCGACTCCGAGCTGGTCCTGCGGACGCTGGGCGAGCACACCTTCCGGCGCTTCGTCGAGATCAAGCGGCAGGAGTGGGACGAGTACCGGGTGCAGGTCACTCCGTACGAGATCGAGCAGTTCCTGCCGGTTCTCTGAGGTGCCGGGGGGAGGGTCCTGGCGCGGGTTTCGCCGCAGGATCGCGGCAGGGTAGCGACGTCGCGCGCCAGGAGAGACCTCCTCCGACGCCCAGCCTGCGCGAGAGGCGTCAGAGCAGTTCGCGAGGTGCTTCGGGTCGGTGGTCGGGGCCTGGCAGGTGAAGTGCTCGCAGACGTAGGCGGTGGGCTTGCCGTCGACGGTCGTTCGGTCTGCGAGCAGCTCCGGGCGTTGCGGTGCCCTCGGGGCCGCCGGCCAGGACCAGGTGGGGGCGGAAGCTGCGAGCGGACGACTGTCGGCCAGCTCGGCCAGGTCGTCGCCGATCAGGGCGACCTCCTTGGTGGGGGAGAGGTGGAAGTCGATCGCTCTCAGGAGGTGGGCGAAGGCCTCGGGGTGCTGGGCGGCCGGCTCGGCGAAGAGGCGGAAGACGCGATTCGGCCTGCTGCTCGTAGCTGCGCGCTCGCCGGTCAGGGCCGCGAGGCGCAGCAGGCCGATCGCGGCCGAGCGAGTTGCCGGAGGGGATCGGGTGGTCGCCGATCTCCTTGCGGCGGGCGATCAGCGATTCGTGGTCGTCGGAGGTGGAGAAGAAGCCGCCGCGCTCGGGGTCGCCGAAGCGGGCGATCATCGTCTCGGCGAGCGTCGCGGGCGCGCTCGAACCAGTGCTGCTCGAAGGTCGCTTCGTAGAGGGTGAGCAGCGCCTCGAGCAGGAAGGCGTGGTCCTCGAGGTAGGCGTTGAGGTGGGCGCGCCCGTCCTTGTAGGTGCGCAGCAGGTTGCCGTCGGAGTCGCGCATCTGCTCCCAGACGAAGTCGGCGCAGGCGCGGGCGGCGTCGAGGTAGTCCTCGCGCCCCAGCACCGCGCCGGCCTCGGCCAGGGCGGCGATCATCAGGGCGTTCCAGGAGGCGAGGCGCTTGTCGTCGAGGCCGGGCCAGACGCGCTTGGCGCGCGCCTCGTAGAGGGCGTGCCGCATCTCGCCGAGTGCCCTCCGGCTCATCGGCGTCCGCGCCCCCGGCGAGGTGCAGGATGTTCCGCCCCTCGAAGTTCCCCTCCTCGGTGACGCCGTAGAACTGCATCAACTTCTCGATCGCTGGGCCGAGAAGTTGATGCAGTTCGCGTCGTCCGTGGTCGCTCCGGCAGGACCTCGCGGATCTCGTCCGGGGTCCAGACGTAGAAGCGGCCCTCCTCGCCCTCGGAGTCGGCGTCGAGCGCCGAGTAGAAGCCGCCCTCGGGGCCGCGCATCTCGCGCAGCGCCCAGTCGAGCGTCTCCTCGCAGACCCGCCGGTAGCGCTCGTGGCCGAGCGCCTGCCAGCCGTGCAGGTAGGCGCGGGCGAGCAGGGCGTTGTCGTAGAGCATCTTCTCGAAGTGGGGGACGAGCCAGGCGGCGTCGACCGAGTAGCGGGCGAAGCCGCCGCCGAGCTGGTCGTAGATGCCGCCGGCCGAGCATCGCGTCGAGGGTCCGCTCGACCGGCGTCGCGCTCGCCGCGGGCGAGCAGCAGCTCCAGCGCCGAGGCCGGCGGGAACTTGGGCGCGCCGCCGAAGCCGCCGCGCTCGACGTCGGCAGCCGTCAGCAGCTCGCGCGACCGCCTCCTCCAGCATCGCCGCCTCGGCAGGCTCCGCCGCGGGCTCGACCTGCCCGATCGCCCCGAGCCGCGCCCGCATCTCGGGCGCCCGCTCGTGGATCTCGTCGCGCTTGCGCTCGAAGGCGTCGACGACGGCTTCCATCACCATGCGGAAGCTCGGCATCCCGCGGCCCTCGTCGGGCGGGAAGTAGGTGCCGCCGTAGAAGGGCACGCCCTCGGGGTCGAGGAAGACCGTCATCGGCCAGCCGCCCTGGCCGCTGATCGCCTGCACCGCCTCCATGTAGAGGGCGTCGACGTCGGGGCGCTCCTCGCGGTCGACCTTGACGTTGACGAAGTGCTCGTTCATGTAGGCGGCGGTCTCGGCGTCCTCGAAGGACTCGCGCTCCATCACGTGGCACCAGTGGCAGGCCGAGTAGCCGACCGAGAGCAGGATCGGGCGGTCCTCCTCGCTGCGCCCGGGAAAGCGCCTCCTCGCCCCACGGGTACCAGTCGACCGGGTTGTCGCGGTGCTGGAGCAGGTACGGGCTGGTCTCCTGCGCCAGGCGATTGGGCATGGGCTCACACTACCCGTGGACTCTTGGACGCCCACTATTGGCGGTCGGGCGTAGCCGATACTTGGACGCATTCTCAGCGCTCGTGCGTGGGCTGCGATCCGATCGGTCGCCGAAAGTTCTAACTTCACTGAGTGACGAACGAAGAGCTCCCCATCCAGAGCAACCCGGCGATCGAGTCGGTGCTCGCCAAGCTCGATCCCGAGGACCGCAAGGTCGTCGCCGAGGCCCTCGCGCAGGCCGAGAAGACCGAGGCGCAGCTTCGCTATATCGCCGACCACGACTCGCTCACCGGGCTGCTCGACCGCCGCCGCTTCCGCGCCGAGCTGGACCAGTACGTCTCCTTCAGCGCCCGCTACGGCGGCCAGGGCGCGGTGATGATCATCGACATCGACGGCCTCAAGGCGGTCAACGACGAGCACGGCCACCACGCCGGCGACAACCTGATTCGCCAGATCGCCGCGATCATGCGCGAGCGGGTGCGGACCACCGACATCGTCGCCCGGCTCTCCGGCGACGAGTTCGCCGTGCTGATGCCGCAGACCGACACCGCGGGCGCGCTGCAGCTGGGCGAGGACCTGCGCGCCCAGGTCGCCGAGAGCGCGGTGCCGGTGTCCGGCGCCGAGAGCGCCACGATCAGCGTCGGGATCACGATGTTCGGCGGTGAGCGTGAGATCGGCGCCGAGGCGGTCCTGCTCGCTGCCGATCAGGCGATGTACCGGGCCAAGGAGGAAGGGCGGAACCAGATCGCCCTCTTCCAGGACCCCCGCGAGCCGCAACGCCACCTGCAGCGCCGCCAGACCACGACGGCGCGGATCCGCGACGCGCTCACCCACGATCGCCTCAGCCTTCACACCCAGCCGATCCGCAGCCTCGCCTCGGGTGGGATCGAGCGCTACGAGCTGCTGCTGCGGATGACCGGCGACAACGGCGAGCTGCTGCCGGCTGCGTCCTTCATCGAGGCCGCGGAGCGCTCCGGCATGGTCCAGGAGCTCGACCGCTGGGTCGTCGTTCGCGCCCTGGAGCTGCTCGCGTCGCGCGAGCGCGAGGGCAATCCGGTCTCGCTGCACGTCAACCTCTCCGGTGCCTCGGTCGCCGACCTCTCGGTGCTCGAATTCATCGAGCGCCGCCTCGACGAAGGCGAGGCCGACCCGGCTCGCTGCACCTTCGAGATCACCGAGACGGCGCGCGTCCACGACTACGAAGCAGCGGGGGGCTTCGCCGACCGCCTGACCGAGTTCGGCTGCCAGGTGGCGATCGACGACTACGGCGCCGGCTTCGGCCCCTTCCACTACCTGAAGCAGATCCCCTTCGACCTGATCAAGATCGACGGCTCCTTCGTCCGCGACATGCCCAACAGCGACGCCGACCAGCTGACGGTCCAGGCGATCGTGCAGATCGCCCGCGGCCTGGGCAAGACGACGATCGCCGAGTACGTCCAGGACGACGTCACGGCGCAGATGCTGCGCGAATACGGCGTCGACATGGCCCAGGGCTACCACCTGGGCCGCCCCGTAGCCGTCGACGAGGCCCTGGCCGCCTAGTTCGCTTCGCCGCCGACGGGCCTCAAAGGAGACATATAGGCATATCTGAGGCCCGTCGGCGGGTGGTTATGCGGTTACGTCGCGGGCGAAGGCCTCGAAGGCGTCGAGGTAGCGCTGCAGGTCCTCGTCGGCGTGGGCGATCGAGAGCGTCCACTCCTCCTCGACCCCGGGCGTCATGAAGATGCCGTGGTTCATGTGGTAGAGCCAGGCCAGGGTCGAGAGGTCGTCGTCGACGTCTGATGAGGTAGTCGCGGTACTCGTGCATCCGGGTCGGCGAGAAGATCACGCAGCCCTTGGCGCCCATGCCCTCGGTGTAGGCCGGGAGGCCGTAGCCGTCGACGATCTGCTGGCAGCCGTCGAGCAGGCGCCGGTTGGTCGCCTCGAAGCGCTCGTAGACGTCGTCGGTGAGGACTTCGGTCAGGGTCGCCTCGGCGGCGGCCATCACCAGCGGGTTGCCGTTGAAGGTGCCGTACTGCTTGACCGTGCCGTCGGCGACGATCGCCGCCAGCTCCTCGCTCATCCCGATCGCCCCGCCGGGGTAGCCGCCGCAGCTTGCCTTGGCCAGGGTGATCATGTCGGGGACGACGCCGAAGCGGGCGGTGGCGCCGCCGGGTGAGATCGTGGCGCCGGTCTTGACCTCGTCGAAGATCAGCTTGACGCCGTGCTCGGCGGTCAGCTCGCGGACCCGCTCCAGGTAGCCCTCGCGCGGCGGGATGATGTTGATGTTCATCATCGCCGGCTCCATGATCAGCCCGGCGACCTGCTCGCCGATCTTCTCCAGCACGCTCTGCAGGGCCTCGGCGTCGTTGAAGGGGACGGCGCGGGTGAGCGCCGTCATCGCCTCGGGAACGCCGCCGCCGTAGGGGACGCTGACCGGGTCGTCGCGGGCGCCGAGCGCCTCCAGCGGCGGGTAGACGGAGACCATCACCGTGTCGTGGTGGCCGTGGTAGGAGCCCTCGATCTTGAGGATCGTGTCGCGGCCGGTGGCGCCGCGGGCGAGGTGGACCGCGTCCATCGTCGCCTCGGTGCCGGAGTTGTTGAAGCGCCACTGGGGCAGGCCGAAGCGGCGCGTCAGCTCCTCGGCGACCGCGATCGAGCCGTCGGTCGGCGCGGCGAAGTGGGTGCCCTCGTCGATCCGCGCCTTGACCGCGGCGCCGACGGTGGGGTTGGCGTGGCCGATGCACATCACGCCGAAGCCGTTGTGGAAGTCGGCGTACTCGTTGCCGTCGACGTCCCAGACGCGGCTGCCCTGGCCGCGCTCGATGTAGATCGGCCAGGGGTCGTTCTCCTGGAACGAGGAGGGGACGCCGTTCGGCATCACCTTCACCGCCCGCTCGTAGGTCTTCGCCGACTGGCCCGTGTTGTTGCGGAAGCGCTCCTGCTGGGCCTCGGTCAGCGCCGCGATCCGCTTGCGGTCGATCTCCTCCATGGTCTCAAGCCTAGATGGTGATTTCCCGTTCGGGGTGAAAGGAGCCTGGCCGCCCTTCAGGCGAATTGAGCACCACGCGCTTTGCGCGCGGTGCAATCAAGTGCGCGGCTGCGCCGCGCCCCAGGACAGATTGCATGTCGCCGCTTCGCGACATTCGCCCGAAGGGCGGCCAGGCTCCTCCCAAGACGTCACCGGTTGACGCCCAGGCTGTTGAACCGGTGCCAGGGTCTCCAAGCTTTTAAAAAGAGCTGCGGCGCCCGTTACGGCATCCAGGCATCTGGAGCTTTTCGGGAGCCGAGTGACATTCGGGGAGGGAGCTTTTGAAGTTTGGCCGCTGTCGAGGGATGCCGGCGCCCCTTCCCCAAAACACTCAAGCGCGGCTCCCGCCGCGCGTTTTGGGGAAGGGGCGCCGGCATCCCACCCACCCGCGCGTTTTGGGGAGGGGCGCCCGCGGTCCTCGCCCGTTCCGGAACATGATCGGCCGCCTACCCCTGCCGCAGCTCGGCCCGCTTGATCTTGCCGCTGGTCGTCTTCGGCAGCTCCTCGGCGAACTCGACGATGCGGGGGAACTTGTAGGGGGCGGTCTCGCGCTTGCAGTGCTCCTGCAGCTCGCGGGCCAGTTCCTCGCTCGGCTCGCGCCCGCGGGGTACGACGATCGCCCGGACCACGGCGCCGCGCTCGGGGTCGGGGGCGGCGACCGCGGCGGCCTCGGCGACGTCGGGGTGGGAGAGCAGCGCCGACTCGACCTCGATGGGGCCGATCCGGTAGCCGGAGGAGAGGATGATGTCGTCGCCGCGGCCTTCGAAGTAGAGGTAGCCGTCCTCGTCCTCGCGGACCAGGTCCCCGGTTCGCCACCACTCGCCCTCGAAGCGCTCGCCGTCGAGGTAGCGCGAGAAGAAGGTGGGGGAGGAGGCGGCGCGGAGCTGCAGCTCGCCCTCGACGATCCGCGTCTCGATCCCGGGCAGCGGCTTTCCCATCGAGCCGGGCCGGACCGGTTCGCCGGCGAGGTTGCCGCTGATGTGACCGGTCTCGGTCTGGCCGTAGCCGTCGGCCGGCTCCAGGCCCATCGCTTCGCGGAACGCCGCGATCGTCTCCGCCTCCAGCGGCTCGCCGGCCGAGACCATGCGGCGCAGGGCGGGGAGGGGGCGCAGGGCGGTGCGCTTGGCGAGCATCCGGTACTCGGTCGGCGCCTGGCAGAGGACGTTGACGCCGAGCGCCTCGGCCATGTCGAGCCGCTCGCGCCGGGTCGAAGCGACCGTCGTGGATCACCGCCGCGGCGCCGGTCAGCCAGGGAGCGAGGAAGACGTTGCGAGCCGACTTCGACCAGCCGGTCGCGGTCGTGCACCAGACCAGCTCGCCCTTGCGCGAGCCGAGCCAGTGCTCGGCCTGGGCCCGCTGGCCCTCCAGGTATCGGTAGGCGTGGACAACCCCCCGCGGCTCTCCCGTCGTGCCCGAGGTGAAGACGATCAACGCCGGGTCCTCCGCCTCCATCGCCTCGATCGCCGCCGGCGTCTCCTGCGGCCGGTCCTCGTCGAGAACGACGGCGACCTCGTCCATGCTCATAGTCGCGACCCCGCCGGGCAGCTCGGCGAGCAGCGCTTCTTCGCCAACGCAGAGCTTCGGATCTGCGGCCGCCACCCGCACCTCCAGGTCATGCCGCCGCAGCTGCGTGCTGCAAGGCAGCGCCACCGCCCCCATCCGCCAGCAGGCAAGCAGCGAGAGCACCCACTCGATCCGGTTCCCAACCAGCGTCATCACCACGTCCCCGCGCCTAACGCCACGGGCCGCAAAAGCACCGGAGAGCCCAGCCGAGCAAGCAATCAATTCGCCGAAGTACCAGTCCCGCCGCTTCCCCTCCGCATCGACAGCAACGATCCCAAGCCGCGAAGCCGGCGACCGCTCCATCAGCTCGACGAAATTCACGCCGCCAGTCTCTCCTATGCCTGTGGAAGAGAGCCGGGCGCCCCTCCCCAAAACACTCAAGCGCGGCTCCTGCCGCGCGTTTTGGGGAGGGGCGCCCGGCTCTCCCTACCGCAATTCGCTTGAGGACTTGCCCAGCAACTGCCGAGCAACGATGAGCAACTGGATCTGCTGAGTCCCCTCGAAGATGTCGAGGATCTTCGCGTCCCGCGCCCACTTCTCCAGCAGCTCGTTCTCGCCGTAGCCGACGCTGCCGCAGAGCTCGACGCAGCCGAGGGCGACGTCGACGCAGGTGCGTCCCGCCTTCGCCTTGGCCATCGAGGCCTGCAGCGAGTTGGGCTTGCCGTTGTCGGCCATCCAGGCCGCCTGCAGGGTGAGCAGCAGCGCCGCCTCGTAGTCGGCCTCCATCTCCAGGTAGCGCGCTGCCGCGGCGTGCTGCGAGAGAGCCGGCGTGTCGTAGTCGACCTCGACGCCGGCCTCCTCGAGCCGCTTGCGCGTCTCCTCCAGCGAGGCGCGGGCGACGCCGACCGCCATCGCCGCGACCAGCGGCCGCGTGTTGTCGAAGGTCTGCATCGCCCCGCCGAAGCCCTGCTTCGTGTCGATCTCGGGGCTGCCGAGCAGCGCCTCCTTCGGCACCCGGCAGTCCTGCAGGGTGAAGTTGGCCGTGTCCGAGGCGCGGATGCCGAGCTTGTGCTCGAGCCGGTCGAGCTTCAGGCCCGGGTTGTCGCGCTCGACGATGAACGACTTGATCGCCGCCCGGCCCTTGTCGCGGTCGAGCGAGGCCCAGACCACGATCAGGTCGGCGCGGTCGCCGGAGGTGACGAAGATCTTCTCGCCGTTGAGCACGTACTCGTCGCCGTCGAGCTCGGCCGTGGTGCGGATCGAGGCCGAGTCCGAGCCCGCCTCGGGCTCGGTGATCGCCATCGCCGCCCACTTGCCGCCGTAGCGCTCGAGCTGCTCGTCGCTCGCCACCGAGGCGATCGCCGAGTTGCCGAGGCCCTGGCGCGGCATCGAGAGCAGCAGGCCGACGTCGCCCCAGCAGAGCTCGATGATGCCGAGCACGGTCGAGAGGTTGGAGCCGTTGCGGTTGCCCTCGTCGCCTCCGTTGGACTCGCGGCGCACGCCGGCGGCTCCGGCGCCGCCGATGTCGGAGCCCTCGTTCATCCCGTCGATCAGCGAGGCGAGCATGTCGAGCTCCTTCGGGTAGGAGTGCTCGGCCTCGTCGTACTTGCGCGAGATCGGGCGGAAGACCTCCTGGGCGACCTGGTTGGCCTGGCTGGCCAGCGGCTTGAACTTCTTCGGTATCTCGAGGTTGATCATCTCTCTCCTTGGCTCTAGACGAGCAGGGCGCCCTCCATCACGCCCGCTGCGCGGAGGTCGCGGTACCAGCGCTCGACCGGGTGCTCCTTGACGAAGCCGTGGCCGCCGAGCAGCTGCACGCCTTCGGAGCCGATCTGCATTCCCTTCCGGGCGCAGAGCCGGCGGGCCAGCGCCGCCTCGCGGGCGAAGTCCTGGCCCTGGTCGGCGCGGCTGGCCGCGCGGTAGGTGGCGAGGCGCATGCCTTCGCTCTCGATGCCGATGTCGGAGACGCGCGAAGGCGACCGCCTGGCGGTTGGAGATCGGTTCGCCGAAGGCGGTGCGCTCGTTGACGTAGGGGATGACGTAGTCGAGCACCGCCTGGGCGGTGCCGACGGCGAGCGAGCACCAGGCGACGCGCGCCCGCTGCACGCACTCGACGTAGGCCTCGCGCTTGCCCTCGGCCATCAGCGCGGCGCCGGGCAGGCGCACGTCCTCGAGCACGAGGCGTCCGGTGGCGGCCGGCCGCAGCCCCATCGCCGGCTCCTCCTCGACCGGAGAGCCCGGAGGTGCCGGACTCGATCACGAAGAGGGCCGGTCCCAGGCCCTCGGCCTCGGCGGCGACGACGAAGAGCTCGCACTCTCCGGGGCGGGCGACGCAGCGACTTGGTTCCGTCGAGGACCCAGTCGCCGCCGTCGCGCGCGCGACGTCGTCTCCAGCTTCAGCGGGTCGAAGAGCGGCCGCGGCTCGAGCATCGCCAGCGCCGCCGCGGGCGTGTCCTCGCCGGTGAAGGCGGGCAGGTAGGTCGCCTCCTGCTCCGGCGTGCCCCAGTGGCCGATCGCGGTGGCGACGGCGCCGGGGGCGAGCGCCGCGTAGGCGATCCCCATGTCGCCGTGGGCGAGGGCCTCGCCGATCAGGACGCTGGTCACGGCCGCCTGCTCGTGCATCACGCCGCCCAGCTCCTCGGGCACGCCGAGCATGTTGATGCCGAGCTCGTTGGCCTTGGCCGAGCAGCTCCGCCGGGGTCGAGCAGTCGGAGTCGGCCTTGCTCGGCGACCGGCCGCACCTTCGCCTCGGCGAAGTCGCGGACCCCTTCCTGCAGCATCTGCTGCTCGTCGTCGGGGGTGAGGTCGAAGAGGCTCGTGGCTTGCCCGGCGCCTGTCGCGCCGGCCCGGTCAGCTTCTGGGCGGCCTTGAAGGTGCGCCCGGCGGCGGTCGCGGAGCGGAAGCCGTTCTTGGTTCCGGTGAACAGCGCCCGCTCGACCTGCTTGCGGATGCGGATGCGGTCGAGCAGGTCCGAGCCGGCGAGCCGGCTCAGCCAGCGCAGGCCGAGGCCCATGCTGCGCTCGGCCACGCCCCTGTCGTCGGTTGTGGTGGGCATCTCTACTTCCTCTCGTCTTTGGCTTGGTCCTCGAGCGGCTCGATGCGGCCGTCGAGGTGCGGCGTGCCGCGCTTTGCGTCACGCACCGCGAAGTCGATTTCCCCGTCGTCCGCCGCGCTGGCGAACTCGACCCTGCCGGGAAGCAGGATCGGCTTGCGGAAGCGCACCGTCGACGCCGAAGGCGTCGGGCAGCGTGCTCTCCAGCGCGGCCAGGCAGCGCGCCTTGGTCCACATGCCGTGCGCGATCGCGCGGGGGAAGCCAAGCGGCCTTGGCGCTCAGCGAGTGCATGTGAATCGGGTTGCGGTCGCCGGAGACGGCGGCGTATCGCCGCCCCAGGTCGCCCGCCAAGCTTCCACTCCGCGCCCCCATCCGAGCGAGCTTTGCCATCCGCATCACCGTTGGGGGCCATTTCCGCCCGAACGTGATGCGCTCGGGCGTTGGAGGTGGCTTCGTCGGCGGAGGCCTTGCCGCGACGGAGCATGGTGCTGGTGCTCTCCCAGACCATCTCGCCGTCCGCGCTGGCCTCGGTGACCAGGGAGAAGGTGCGGCCCTTGGGGTGGGGCTCGAGCTTGGTCGGCCGGACGCGGATCGTCAGCTCCTCGCCGATGCCGATCCGGCGCTGCTGGACGATCCGGTTCTCGACGTGGACGAGGCCGACGGCGCCGAAGGGGAAGCCGCCATCCGCCATCACCGCCATGTGCAGCGGGAAGGCGAGCACGTGCGGGTAGGTGGGGGGGAGGTGGTCGCGCAGGGCGAAGCCGCAGACGCGGGCGTAGGCGGCGACCTTCTCGGGGTCGGGCCGCACCCCGCCAGCTCCAGCTCGATCTCCGGGATCTCGCTGCCGCGGCCCGGCACGAAGGGGAGCAGCGAGGCGCCCGGGATCATCGGCGCCGCGGCGCGCGCGTAGAGCGGCAGGATGCTGGGCGGGCTTTGGAGCGTGCGCGTCTCCATCAGGCCCCCAGCAGGCTCTGGCCGCAGACGCGGACGACGTTGCCGCTGACCCCGGTCGAGGCCGGGCTGGCGAACCAGGCGATCGTCTCGGCGACGTCGACCGGCAGGCCGCCCTGCGACATGCTGTTCATCCGCCGCCCCGCTTCGCGGATCGTGATCGGCATCGCCGCCGTCATCTGGGTCTCGATGAAGCCGGGGGCGACCGCGTTGATCGTCGCCCCGCGCTCCGCCAGCTCCGGCGCGAGCGCTTCGACCATGCCGATCACGCCCGCCTTCGAGGTCGCGTAGTTGGTCTGGCCGGAGTTGCCGGCGACGCCGCTCATCGAGGAGACGCAGACGATCCGGCCGTTCTCGCGCAGCAGCTTGCGCTCCGAGCAGCTCGTCGTTGATCCGCTCCTCGCTGGAGAGGTTGATCTCCATCAGCGAGGTCCAGCGGTCCTCGGGCATCTTGGCGATCGTGCGGTCGCGGGTGACGCCGGCGTTGTGGACGACGATGTCGACGCCGCCGGCGAGCTGGTCGGCGATCCGCTGCGGCGCGTCCTCCTCGGTGATGTCGAGTTCGATCGTCTCGGCGTCGAGTTCCTTGGCGACCTTTGCCAGGTCGCCGGCAAGCGCCGGCACGTCGAGCAGGACCAGCCCGGCGCCGTCGCGGTGCAGGGTGGTGGCGATCGCCTCGCCGATGCCGCGCGAGGCGCCGGTGACCAGGGCGATCTTGCCGTCGAGCGGCAGGGCCCAGTCGATCGCCGGCATCTTGGCGACCGCGGCGCCGACCTCGATCACCTGGCCGGAGACGTAGGCCGAGCGGGGCGAGAGCAGGAAGCGCATGGTCGAGCCGATCTCCTCCTCGGCGCCCTCGGCGACGTGGACCAGCTGCACGGCGATTCCCCGGCCGATCTCCTTGCCGAGCGAGCGGGTGAAGCCCTCGAGCGCGCGCTGCGCGGTGGCCTCGCGCGGCGGCAGGCCCGCCGGGTGGCGTGCCGAGCACGACGACGCGGCCCGAGGCCTGCACCCGCTTCACGTTGGGGTGGAAGAAGCGCTGCAGCTCGACCAGCTCGGTCGAGTCGGCGATCCCGGTGGCGTCGAAGACGAGCGCCTTTACCGGGCGAGTCGGATTTCTCGGGACGGGGAGCGCCGATCTCGCCCAGCAGGCGCTCCACCTGCTTGCCGAGCCGCCCGCCGGGGGCGGCGCCGAAGAGGACCGGGCCGGAGACGACCGGCACGCCGGGGGCGTGGCGATCCAGCGTCGCCGGCCGGGGCAGGCCGACGCGCGGCGCGAGGAAACGGCCCGGCGGTGAGTTGACGATCTGCGAGTAGAGGTCGCTCACGCCGCCCCAGCCCCTTCCGGTGCGCTTTATCCAGGAATAGGGGGGGAAAGGCGCACCGGAAGCTCATTTGCTCGCTCCTTCGGGGGCTTCGAGCATGGCGACGACGCCCTGGCCGGCGGCCGCGCAGATGCTGATCGCGCCGCGGCCCGAGCCGCGCTCGTGCAGCGCCTTGGCGAGGCTGGCGACGATGCGCCCGCCGGTCGCGGCGAAGGGGTGCCCGGCGGCGAGCGAGCCGCCGTTGACGTTGAGCCGCTCGCGGTCGATCTCTCCGAGCGGCTTCTCCCGGCCGAGCCGCTCGCGGCAGAACGCCGGGTCCTCCCAGGCCCGCAGCGTGCAGAGCACCTGGGCGGCGAAGGCCTCGTGGATCTCGTAGAGGTCGAAGTCCTGCAGGCTGAGGCCGGCGCGGTCGAGCATCGCCGGCATCGCGTAGGCCGGCGCCATCAGCAGGCCCTCGCGCTTGTGGACGTGGTCGATCGCCGCCGTCTGGCCGTCGGCGAAGTAGGCGAGGACCGGCAGGTCGCGCTCGCTTCGCCCACTCCTCGCTGGCCAGCAGCACCGCCGAGGCGCCGTCGCTGAGCGGGGTCGAGTTGGCGGCGGTCATCGTCCCCTCCTCGCCGCCGAAGACGGGGCCGAGCTTGGCCAGCTTCTCCGCCGAGGAGTCCGGGCGCAGGTTCTGGTCGCGCTCGAGGCCGAGGTAGGGGTTGACCAGGTCGTCCATGAAGCCGCGCTCGTAGGCGGCGGCGAGGTTGTGGTGGCTGCGCACGGCGAGCTCGTCCTGCTCCTCGCGGCCGACGCTCCCACTCGGAGGCCATGATCGCGCAGTGCTCGCCCATCGAGAGGCCGGTGCGCGGCTCCTCGTTGCGGGGGATCGAGGGCACGACGTGACTGGGGCGGACCCGGGTCAACTGCTTGAGGCGGCCGAGGTTCGACTTCTCGCGGTTGGCGTCGAGCAGCACCTCGCGCAGGTCCTCGTTGAGGCCGATCGGGGCGTCGGAGGTGGTGTCGGCGCCGCAGGCGATGCCGGCGTCGATCTGGCCGAGGGCGATCTTGTTGGCGACGAGGATCGTCGTCTCCAGCCCGGTGCCGCAGGCCTGCTGCACGTCGTAGGCGGGCGTCTCGGGTGCGAGCCGCGTGCCGAGCACGCTCTCGCGGGTCAGGTCGCGGTCGCGCGAGTGCTTGAGCACGGCGCCGCCGGCGACCTCGCCGAGCCGCTCGCCCTCCAGCGAGAAGCGCGCGACCAGACCGTCGAGCGCAGCGGTGAGCATGTCCTGATTGGAAGCGCGCGAGTAGACGGAGTTCGAGCGCGCAAAAGGGATCCGGTTGCCGCCGACAATGGCGACCCGGCGTGGCTTATCGATCAACGAGGTCCAACCTTTCGTGACAGGGATCGATGTACAGGTTAACGCGCCACCGATCCGTGTCAAGGTAATAAAGCTCCACCGTGACGCCCCGCACACTCCCGCTGACTTCGTCTTTATGCGCCCAATAGCACCCATAAAGACGAAGTCAGCGTTGAGAGGTGGGGGGCGGGGGTGCCTCTCGGACGGGCGAATACTCAAATTGCCGGTCTCATTAGACCGGCAATTGGACGGCCGAGAGGCACCCCCGCCCCCACCTCGGGAAAGGACGGGTTCTCAGGCCTCGGAGATGCCGAGGCGCAGGTAGATGCGGCGGAGTGGGCTGGGCGCCCACCAGTTCCACTCGCCGAAGAGGCGCATCAGGGAGGGGACGAGGAGGGCGCGGACGATGGTGGCGTCGATCATCACGCCGAAGGCCATCCCGATCGCGATCTGCTTGACGAAGAAGACGGTGCTGACGCCGAAGGCGAGGAAGACGATCGCGATCGCCACCGCGGCGGCGGTGATCACCCGGCCGGTGCGGCCGATGCCGACCGCGACGGCCTCCTCGTTGCTGTCGCCGAGGTCGTGGCGTTCCTTGATCCGCGCCATCACCAGCACCGCGTAGTCGGTGGCGAGGCCGAAGATGACCGCGAAGAGGAAGACCAGGCTGGTCACCTCGACCGCGGCCGGGCCGGTGTAGTCGAGCGGGCCGTCGAGCCAGCCGGCCTGGAAGGCGAGGACGAGGATGCCGAGCGTGGCGCCGAGCGTCAGCGAGTTCATCACCAGCGTCTTCAGCGGCAGCAGCACCGAGCCGGTGAGCAGGAAGAGGACGACGACCGTGGTCAGGGCGATGATCGCCACCACCAGCGGCGCGTGCTCGAGCAGGCTCTGCTTCTGGTCGATGAAGCGGGCCGTGTTGCCGGAGACCAGCACGGTCGCGCTGCCGGGCGGGTGCGAGGTCGCGGATTTCGCGCACCGCGTCCTGCGAGGCGTCCGCGAGGGCCGGGCTGGGAGAGGGCGAAGTTGGCGTAGGCGACGTCGCCTGTCACGCGCGGGCGAACGGGGTGCCGCGGACGACGTCGCCGACCGCCTCGATCCGCCGGTGGAAGGCGGCGAGCTGGGCGTCGCTGGCGCTGCCGTCGACGGCGACGGTGACCGCCTCGGTGACGTCGCGCGGGTAGTGGGCTTCCAGGTAGCGGTAGGCGTCGTAGGAGGGCTGGTTCGGCGGCACCGCTTCGGCGCTGGGCCCGGTCAGGGTCGTCCAGAGCAGCGGGGCCGCGGCGGCGAGGAGCAGTGCCGAGCTGGCCAGCGCGACGGCGACCGGGCGCCGCATCACGCCGCGCGCCAGCCGGTACCAGCCGTCGGAGGTGTCCGAGACCGCCGGGCCCGCGGCGGATCGAGAGGGCGTCGATGCGGGTCCCGAGCAGCCGCAGCAGCGAGGGGACGACGAGGATCGCGATCACCGAGGAGAGCACCGCGACCGAGGCGCCGGCGACGGCCATCGAGTAGAGGAAGCGCTGCGGCATGAAGATCAGCGCCGCCATCGCCGCGGCGACCGTGAGCCCGGAGAAGACCGCGGTGCGCCCGGCGGTGACGACGGTGCGCCGATGCGCCTCCCGGGTGGCGCCGTCGGCGGCGATCTCCTCGCGGTATCGCGAGACCATCAGCAGCGCGTAGTCGACGGCGAGGCCGAGGCTGAGCCCGGTGGCGATGTTGAGCGCGAAGACCGAGGTGTCGACGAAGCCCGACATGATCCGCAGCACGAAGAGCGTGCCGACGATCGAGATGCCCCCGATCAGCAGCGGGATCGAGGCGGCGACGACGCCGCGGAAGACGAAGAGCAGCAGCAGCGCCAGCACCGGGAAGGCGATCAGCTCGGCCTTGGTCAGGTCCTTCGCGGGTCTGGTCGTTGGTCTCGTTGAAGCCCTGCGCGAAGCCGCCCTCGGCGACGTCGAGCGGGCTCGCGTCGACCAGCGCCTTGACCCGTTCGGCCGCGATCCCGCCGGCGTCCTCGATGTCGCTGGTCGAGAGGTAGCCGGCGATCGCCAGCGACTGGCCGTCCTTGGCGATCAGCTCGGCGCCGGCCCGTGGGTTCGCGCAGGGGGTTGACGACGCGGCCGACGTACTCGACCCTTGGCCATGCCGTCGGCGAGCCGGTCGACCTCGCGTCGCACGGCGGGGTTGGTCAGGTCCAGCCGGCCGCCGTCGGGGGAGCGGACGACGAGGACGATCGCCGGGTTGGGGTCGTAGCCGAGCGATTCGCGCAGGACGTTGCGTCGCCTGCTCGCTCTCGGAGGCTCGGGTCGGTGAATCCCGCCGCCTTCAGGTGCTGCTCGACGTCGTGGCCGACCGCGACGGCCAGCAGGGCGAAGGCGCCGACGGCGAGCAGGACCAGCTTCGGGTGCTTCCAGGTGAGGTTGGCGATCCGGGTCATCGACGGTTCAACGGGCCGCGGGCGGGGGACGTGAGACGGGGCATCGGCGAGACCGTACCAGATATTCAAAGTTAGTCCTTTGAAAATCCAATTACACTGATAGAATCGAGCGATGACGCGGCGCACACTACGGCCAGGCCTGCAGCCTCGCCGGCGCTCTCGACCGGATCGGCGAGCGCTGGTCGCTGCTGATCGTGCGCGAGCTGCTGCTCGGGCCGCTGCGCTTCTCCGATCTCGCCCGCGCCGTCGGCGGCGCCCCGACCGACGTGCTGACCAAACGCCTGCGCGACCTCGAGCGCGACGGCATCGTCGCCCGCCGCGAGCTCGACCCGCCCGCCTCGGCGGTCGCCTACGAGCTGACCGAGCTCGGCCGCGAGCTGGACCGGCCGATGCTCGAGCTCGGTCGCTGGGGCCTCAACTTCTTCGAGACGAGCGACGTCGACGAGCTGCGAAGCCGTCGTGGCTGCCCAACTCGCTGCGCGTCGTCCTGCAGCCCCCGCCGGACGCGGAGATGACGCGTGCAGCTGCGCAGCGGGGCCACAGCTTCCGCCTGCGAGATCGCCGATGGCTGGATCGACGGCCGAGCGGGGTGAGGTGGCCGATCCCGACCTGACGATAGCCGGCGCTGCCGCGAGCCGTCCTCGGCGCCCTGGTCGTCGGCGAGCGAGGCGAGCGGCCGAGGTCGAGATCGCCGGCGACCGCGAGGCGCTCGAGGCGCTGCGCGCGATGGTCGTCCTGCCCGAGCGCCTGCGCGAGGACGCGCAGGCGACGCTCGGCACGGCGGAGCTGCCGCTACCGCTCGTACAGCTTGACGACGCGGACCGCGCCCTCGGGCGCGGCGTCGACGCAGAGGTTGCAGAGGACGCACTCGTCGAGGTTGCCTTCGACGACCTCGACCCCGGAGTCGGTCGCCTTGAAGATGTCGACCGGGCAGACTTCCTCCAGCTTGGCGGCCAGCGCCGCGTCGGCGGCGACCGAGGCGTCGACCTCGACGTCGATGAAGACCTTGCTCAGCGCCTCGGCCATCAGGCGGCCACCCCCAGCTTCTGCTTGACCGCGTCGGGGATCTCGTCGATCCGCTCGACCACGCGGATGCCGGCGGCTTCGAGCCGGGCGATCTTCTCGGTCGCGGTGTCCTCGACGCCCTCGACGATCGTGCCGGCGTGGCCGAAGCTCATCCCCTTCATCTCCTCGTCGTCCATGAACTTGCCGGCCATGAAGGCGACGATCGGCAGGCGCGAGTCGTTCTCCTTGACCCATTCGGAGAGCTGCGCCTCCATGCGGCCGCCGGGCTCGGTGTAGATCACGATCGCCTGGGTCTGCTCGTCGGCCTCGAAGTAGGGCATCAGCTCGGCGTAGGTGGAGCCGATGATCGCGTCGCCGCCGATCGAGACCGCGGTCGAGACGCCCGAGGCCCGCCTGGGTCAGCGAGGAGGAGATCTCGGTGGTCATCCCGCCGGAGCGGCTCATCACGCCGACCGGGCCCGGGCGCGTAGGCCTTGGCCGCGTCCTTGGCGGGGCCGCCGATGCCGCCCATCTTGCAGACCTCGGGGACGATCAGGCCGAGGCAGTTGGGGCCGATGATCCGCGCCCCGCGCAGGTTGGCCAGCTCGACCATCTGGGCGACGTCGCGGCGCGGGATGCGCTCGGTGACGATCACGATCAGCTTGATCCCGTTCTCGATCGCCTCCAGGACGGCGTCCTTGGTGAAGGCGGGGGGGACGGTGACGACCGAGCCGTCGATCGGGCCGCCGTGGTTCTCGACCGCCTGGGCGACGGTGTCGAAGACCGGCACGCCGTGCACCTCGCGGCCCTTGCGGCCGGGGGTGACGCCGCCGACGACCTTGGAGCCGTAGTCGAGGCACTCGCGGGTCAGGTTGACCGCCTCGCGCCCGGTGATCCCCTGGACGATGAAGGTCGTCTCCTTGCTCGAGCAGGATGCTCATCGGCTCCCCCCTGGCGACCTTACTAGACGCATACCGACCGAAAAGTCGCCACAGGCGCTCATGCCGGCGCTCCCTGGATCTTGGCGACGGCGCGTCCCGCCGCCTCCCACATCGAGACCGAGCGGTCGCAGTACTCGACCCCGTAGCGCTCGAGGATCTTGAAGCCCTCGTCCTCCCAGGCGCCGGGGATGCGGAAGATCGCGATCGTCTCGCCGGGGTCCTTGCCGAGCTCGAGGCAGGCCTTGATCACGCCGCGGGCGACGATGTCGACGCGGGTGTTGGAGACGATCGACATCATCACCGCGATCTTCTCGACGCCGTCCTTTTCGAGCACCTCCTTGGCCAGGCCGCAGGCCTTGGCCACCGAGGGGTTGCCGCCGATCTCGGAGTAGTTGGCGGGCTTGCCGCCCTGGCTGCGGACCGCGTCGGTCAGCGTCAGCGAGCCGCCGCCGGCGCCGATCACGAGGCCGAGGTTGCCCTCGAAGCCGTGGTCCTTGCCCTGGATCACGCCGCGGTGGTCGGCGGCGTCGATCGCGGCGACGTGGCGCTCGAAGTCGGATGGCTCGTAGGTCTCGCGGGTGTCCTCCTCGGCGATCTCGAGCCGCTTGCGCAGCAGGCCCTTCTGGCGGCCGACCGCCTCGTTCTCCATCTCCATGTGGGCGTCGAGGGCGACGAAGCTGCCGTCGGTCAGCTCGGCCAGCGGGTTGATCTCGGCCAGGGTCATGTCGTTGTCGCGGAAGAGGCGGGCGAGGCGGGCGAGGACCGGCGTCGCGCGGTTGAGCTGCGAGCCGGTGACGCCGGTCGCGGCGACGACCTGCTTGGCCTCGAAGTCGGCGATCGGCAGCAGGTTGGAGACGTGGCCGCGGCCGACGTGGTCGGGGTGGGTCTCGGCGACCTCCTCGATGTCGATCCCGCCCATGTCGCTGAACAGCATCAGCGGCTTCTTCGCGGTGCCGTCCCAGACGACCCCGGCGTAGTACTCCTGCTTGACCTCGGCCTTCGGGTCGACGAGGACGCCGCGCGGCATCTGCCCGTTGATCTCCAGCTTGAGGATGTCCTCGGCGTGGGCGGCGGCCTCCTCGGGCGTGTCGGCGAACTTGACCCCGCCGGCCTTCATCCGGCCGCCGCTCAGCACCTGCGACTTGATCACGACCGGGCCGCCGATCTCCTCGGCGACCTTGCGCGCTTCCTCAGCGCTCGTGCAGAAGCCGTACTTGGTGACGGGAATCCCCGCCGCCTCGACGATCTGCCTTGCCTCGTACTCGAAGAACCTCATCGCGGCGCGGAACCCTACAACGGATCCGGTCTGCTCTATAGTTGAGAGCAGATTTGCTCTGTGAATAAGAGCAGAAATCCATTCCGTTTCAGCGAGCCCGTGCCCGCCGAGGAGCTGCTCGAGCGCGAGGACGAGACGCGCCTGCTGTTGAAGAGGGCGGACGGCGGCAACAACAGCCGTCTTGTCGCACCCCGGCGCTATGGCAAGACCTCCCTTCTGAACCGTGTCGTGGAAGATGCCCGCCGGGCAGGCTGGAATGCCGTCTACGTCGACTTTTTCGGCGTGCTCACCTTGGACGACATCGCGCGGCGGGTCGAGCGCGCCTACGCCGAGCAGCTTCAGGGCAGTTCGGCGACCTGGTTCGCGGGCTTCCGGCGCATGCTGCGTCCCACGCTGCGCCTTGGGGGCGGACCCGTTCCAGTGGGAGTGGAGGTGACGGTCGACCCCCAGGCGGAGCCGCCACTGCTGGAGCGGCTCGCGCTCCCCGCGCGCCTGCATGAGCGCGACGGCAGCCGCACCCTGGTCGTCTTCGACGAGTTTCAGGACATCCTCGCGACGAAGGAGCGGGCCGACGCGGTGATCCGCTCGGAGATCCAGCACCACGGCGACGCGGCAAGCTACGTCTTCGCCGGCTCGCACATGGGGACGATGCGCGAGCTCTTCTCGGACCGTCGTCGTGCCTTCTACGGCCAGGCCGGCCCGGTCGATCTCCCCCCGCTGTCCCCCGTCGACATAGCCCAGGATGTGTCGGAGCGCTTCGAGGTCAACGGGCGGAAGCTTGGCGCTGCGCTCGACCCGTTGCTCGAGGCGTCGCGAGGCCACCCGCAGCGGACGATGCTGCTCGCTCACGTCCTCTGGGAGCTGACCGACGAAGGCGAGGAGGTCACCGAGGAGCTCTGGCTGTCGGCCTTCGACGAGGTCATGCATCGCGTGCGCGATGAGCTGCGCGCGGCCTGGTCCTCGCTGCCGACGTCCCAGCGGCGGGCGCTCACCGCGATCGCGGAGAATCGCGAGGGCCTTTACGCGGCCGGGCGGCGCCAGGGCGGCTCGCGAGGAGGGGCGGTGCGCACTGCCGTGGAGGGGCTTCGAGATCGTGGCGAGATCGCGGAGGACCCCAGCGCGGCGAGCGGCTGGCGCCTCGTCGATCCGCTGCTCGCCACCTGGGTCAACGAGGGCCGGTCGGGCTTGTAGTTGAGCTTGGGATACTTCCTCTTGGTGGCCCGACAGAAGGGGAGACGAAAGCGCGTCTACGAGTGCCTCGGCTTGACGGCTGGGCTGCTTGCGACCACTCTCGTCCTTGGTTGCGGGGGGACGGTGATCGACAGCCAGAAGATGGAGGAAACGCTCAGCGCCTACCTCCAAAAATCCCTGCACGAAGACGTGAAGTCGGTCAGCTGCCCCTCCGACCAGCCGGTCGATCCCGGCCTGATCGTCAAGTGCGACGTGACGTTGAAGGAAGGCAAGGAGAAGGTCGCGGCGATCGAAATCACCAACAAGGACGCCGACTTCCGCGTCAGCGCACTACGGGGGATCTAATGAATAAAGTCCCGCCGATGAGCCAAACCATCGCGGCCGCAGCGCCGACCACGCACGCAAAGCTCCTCGACTGGGTCGGGGAGATCGCAGATCTGACCCAGCCCGACTCCGTCCACTGGTGCGACGGCTCGGCCGAGGAGTACGATTCCCTCGCCCAGACCCTGATCGACGCCGGGACCTTCGAGCGTCTCTCCGACGCCAAGCGCCCCAACTCCTACCTGGCGCTGTCGGACCCGGGCGACGTCGCCCGGGTCGAGGACCGCACCTTCATCTGCTCCGAGGACGAGGCCGACGCCGGCCCGACCAACAACTGGCGCGAGCCGGCCGAGATGCGGACGATGCTGACCGGCCTCTTCGGGGGCTGCATGGCCGGCCGCACGATGTACGTGGTGCCCTTCTCGATGGGCCCGCTGGGCTCGCCGATCGCCCACATCGGCGTGCAGCTGACCGACTCCGCCTACGTCGCCGCGAGCATGCGGATCATGACCCGGATGGGCAAGGGCGCCCTCGACGTGCTCGGCACCGACGGCGAGTTCGTCCCCTGCCTGCACTCGGTCGGCGCCCCCCTCGCCGAGGGCGAGGAGGACGTGCCCTGGCCCTGCGACGCCGAGAACAAGTGGATCGTCCACTTCCCCGAGACGCGCGAAATCTGGTCCTACGGCTCCGGCTACGGCGGCAACGCCCTGCTCGGCAAGAAGTGCTTCGCGCTGCGGATCGCCTCGGCGATGGCGCGCGACGAGGGCTGGCTCGCCGAGCACATGCTGATCCTCAAGCTGACCTCGCCCGAGGGCGCGGTCAAGTACGTCGGCGGCGCCTTCCCCTCGGCCTGCGGAAAGACCAACCTGGCGATGCTGATCCCGACCCTGCCCGGCTGGAAGGTCGAGACGATCGGCGACGACATCGCCTGGATGAAGTTCGGCGACGACGGCCGCCTCTACGCGATCAACCCCGAGGCCGGCTTCTTCGGCGTTGCGCCCGGCACGGGCGAGAAGACGAACCCGAATGCGATGAAGACGGTCGCCCGCGACTCGATCTTCACCAACTGCGCCAAAACCGACGACGGCGACGTCTGGTGGGAGGGGATGACGAAGGAGGCACCGGACCACCTGATCGACTGGCACGGCAACGAGTGGACGCCGGACTCCGACAAACCCTCGGCCCACCCGAACGCCCGCTTCACCACGCCGGCCAGCGCCTGCCCGGCGATCGCGCCGGAGTGGGAGGACCCGGCCGGCGTGCCGATCGACGCCTTCCTCTTCGGCGGGCGCCGCTCCAAGGTCGTGCCGCTGGTGCGCGAAGCCTTCGGCTGGGAGCACGGCGTCTTCCTCGGCTCGATCATGTCCTCGGAGACGACGGCCGCCGCCGCCGGCGAGGTCGGCAAGCTGCGCTACGACCCGATGGCGATGTTGCCCTTCTGCGGCTACCACATGGGTGACTACTTCAGCCACTGGCTCAAGGTCGGCGCCCGCGAAGGCGCCCGGATGCCGCGGGTCTTCTACGTCAACTGGTTCCGCAAAGACGACGAGGGCGACTTCCTCTGGCCCGGCTTCGGCGAGAACAGCCGTGTCCTCGAGTGGGTCTTCCGCCGTTGTGAGGGAACAGCCGAGGCGGAGGAGACGCCGATCGGCAATGTGCCGGGCCCCGGTGCCCTCAACGTCGAGGGCCTCGACATCTCAGACGATGCGATGTCCGAGCTGGTCGCGGTTGACGCCGCCGACTGGAAGGTCGAGCTGCCGGCGATGCAGGAGCACTTCGCCCGCTTCGGCGGGCACCTGCCTGACGAGCTGCACGAGCAGCTGGCGGACCTCGAGCGGCGCCTCGGTTAGGGGCGCATGGCCGTCGCCGTGACGGGCGGCGGCTATCGTTCCGCCCTTGGCACCGCGCCGCGCTGAGCCGACCCGGCTGGCGGTCGCCCTGGTCGGGGCGATTGTCTGCATCGACCTGCTCTGGAACCTCGTCGAGGGCTCCACCGGCGCGATCGCGTACGGGATCGTCGACGAGCCCGCCCACCTTGCCACCTGCCTGGTCGTCCTGCTCGCGGTGATCGCGATCTCAGGTCGCCGTCCGCCCTTGCCCTTCGTCGTTGCGGCGCTGATTGCCAGCGTCGCGATCGACGTCGATCACCTCCCGGCCTATCTCGGCTGGAACGGGCTCACCGGGACACTGCCGCGGCCGTACTCACATAGCCTGCTCGTGGTCCTCCTGCTTGTCGGCTTTGGCCGCGTTTCGCGCAGGACCGCGCGCCAGGTGTCCTACGGCCTGGCCTTGGGCGTTGCCACCCATCTTTTTCGCGACCTCGCAACGGGCCCCGGCGTGCCCTTCCTCTGGCCGCTCACGGACGCCACCTTCACCCTCCCGTACGCGGTTTGTGCAGTCACATTGGCGCTGGCTGCCCTCGCAGCTCCGGCGCGGCGGGGCCTCGACCGCCGCAGGGCCGCGCTCAGCCGGCCCGTGCGCGTTCGGCCCGTGCCGAGCGCATATCCGCCCAGCGGCTCCTGAAGAGGCGGGCGAGCATACCTAGGGCCGGACCGGGGTCGGACCAGTGCAGGTAGGCCCGGGCCAGGGGCCGGCGCGGGCGGATCACCGAGAACGCCTCACCGGGCCTTCCCGCCCGCAGGTGCCGCAGCGCGTTGCGGGCCTCGGCCTCCTCCCAGCGGTAAGAGACGCCGGCTCTCGCGGGGCACTCGGCGGTCTCGCCCTTCAGCAGCCAGTCACACCAAACAGCCGGGATCGGTGCCCCAGCTCGCACGGCGAGGGCGACCGAGCCGTAGAGGCGCGGGTTGAAGTCGATCGCGGCGAAGCCGCCCTCCTCGCGCGCGATCAGCTCCAGCTCGAAGATCCCCTGCCAGCCCAGCGACCGCATCAGCGCCGACACGCTCTGAACCAGGTCGACCGGAGGCGCCTCGGTGCGCGAGAAGGAGACTGGCCCCGCGTCCGGCGGCCAGGTCCGGATGTAACGCGAGAAGGTGACTGACAGCAGTTCGTCCCCAGCCGCCACGCCAGCGATCGAGACGAGATCACCGTGCTCGAAGCGCTGCAGCAGGCAGGGCAGGCCGAAGCCGGGGACGGCGCCCAGTAGCGCCTCCTCGTCATGGGCGATGAAGCTCTGGCGCTGTTTCATCTGGCCCCGATCGTCGAAGACGGTCTGGCGCGGCTTCAGCAGCACCGGATATCCGAGTCGGGCGGCGGTCGCCCTCGCCTCGTCCGGGCTCGCGCAGGCCACGGTCTCCGGCGAGACGATGCCGGCCCGCGCGGAGTAGTCGCCCAGCGCTGCCTTGTTGACGCAGCGGTCGACGGCCTCGCGCGGCGGCATGCCGAGTTGCACCTCCTCGTGGAAGACATCGCGGTGGTTGGAGATCGCCAGCACCGAGGCGTCGCTGCCCGGCAGCACGGTGGCGAGGCCACCCGCGGCCGCGGCATCGGCGATCTGCTGGGCAAAGAGCCGCGGGTCCTCGCGCGGGTCGCACACCCGCGGTCGCGCGTTCACGTAGCGCGACCACTGGCCGGGCGCGGGCGGGTCGCTGGTGGCGGCGCCAACGCGGTAGCCGTGGCGGCCGAGGCACTCGCAGGTCGCGGCGGCGGAGCGCGCGTGCGCGTCTGTGAGGAGGACTCCGGGCTTCATCGGAAGCGGCAGCGTACTGGCATACTTCGACGGCTTCGGCGGGCAACGACGATCGTGTGACGCACAAGGTGAACGACCTCCTGATTCTCTGCTATCACGCGGTCAGCCCTAGCTGGCCGACCGAGTACGCGATCGATCCCGGGCGGCTCGAGGCCCAGGTCCGGTTCCTGCTCCGGCGCGGCTACAGGCCATCGACGCTGACCGCTGCCGTCGAGGCCCCCCCCCGAGGCAAGACGGTCGTCGTCACCTTCGACGACGCCTACCGGTCGGTCCTGCGCGAGGGGCTTCCGGTCCTGGAGCGGCTCGGCGTGCCGGCGACCGTCTTCGTGCCGAGCGCCTTCGCGACGTCGCAGGCGCCGATGGCGTGGGCGGAGATGGCGGATTGGGTAGGCACGCCGTTCGAGGCCGAGCTGGACTGCATGTCCTGGGAGGAGCTGCAGGGGCTCTCGGCCGCCGGCTGGGAGATCGGCTCGCACTCCAGCTCCCACCGGGACCTGACCTCGCTCGGCGATGCCGAGCTCGAGGCCGAGCTGCGGGGCTCGCGCGAGGAATGCGAGGGCGAGATCCAGCGGCCGTGCACTGCGCTCGCCTATCCGTTTTCGGCCTACGACGCCCGGGTCAAGGCCACGGCCAGAGAGGCCGGCTACAGCACGGCGGCGATCCTGGACAACCACCTTGCCATCCCGGAAGGCAGCCGGCCCGTCCCGGGGGGACGAAGCTCGGACCCGTTCGAGCTGCTCAGGTCAGGGATCTATCGGGGCGACGGCTGGGCGAGGTTCGCGGCGAAGACGTCCTCGGCCACGAGGCGAGCGAGGGATTCGGGGCCGTGGCGCCTCACGGCCGGCGCTCTTTCGCGGTAGGTGACGGGTTGGTCTGCAATATCCGTGCCAAGCCGCCATCGTCCTCGATAACCTCATCTGCCCTGACCGGAGTGCCGATAGCCAACCGATGAAGCGCGTGAGCCTGCTCGTATTCCTCGTGGCCCTCGCCTGCTCGCTCGCCCCGACGGGCGCCGGCGCGCAGCGCGCGCCGGTTTCGCTGGGCGCCTACATCCCGCACGCCGACGAGAGCCCCTCCCTGATCGACTCGTTCGGAGCGGAGGTCGGCCGGAACCCGCTGATAGTCACCTCGTTCAAGACGTTCGACCAGGCGCCGATCTACTACCCCCAGCTCAACGGAATCCACGACAGCGGTGCCGTGCCGATGATCACCTGGGAGCCGCAGACCTCCTCGGAAGGGCGGATCGACCTCTCCAAGATCGCCCGCGGGCGCTACGACGGCTACATCGACGCCGCTGCCCAGGCGGCGGCGAACTGGGGCAAGCCGATGATGATCCGCTTCGGGCAGGAGATGAACGGCTCCTGGTACCCGTGGTCGCCGGCCTTCGGCAACTCGGCTCGCTCCTTCGTGCATGCCTGGCGCCACATCGTCAGGGTCTTCCGGCGCGCCGGCGCCGGCAACGTCGAGTGGGTCTGGACCCCCTACGTCGAGACCGATAACAACCTGCCCTTCAGGCGCTTCTACCCCGGCGACCGCTACGTCGACTGGGCCGGCGTGGACGGGTATAACTGGGGTGGAAAGTTCGCCTGGAAGTCGTTCCACGAGCTCTTCGCCCGCTCCAACCGCGACCTCGTCCGCCTCACCGACCGGCCTTTGATGATCGGCGAGGTCGGCTGCGGGGAGTTCGGCGGTAACAAGCCCCGCTGGCTGCGCCTGATGCTGCGCCGCGACCTGCCGCGGATGAGGAATTTCCGGGCGGTGGTCTGGTACGACGCTTCCGACGACACCAAGGGGGACCTGCAGGTGGACACGTCCGGGGCCGCGCTGAGATCGCTGCGCCGCTGGACCAGCGCGCCCCTCTATGCATCCAGCCGCAAGATCCTGCTGAGAACGCCCCGACGCCTCTCGCGCGGCCTCGGCCGGGTGGCCCTCCGGCCCACCTGGTGAGGCACCGGCGGGCGCCGAGGGCCGGGCGCTTCCTCGTCGCTGCGCTGGCCAGCCTGCTCCTGCTTCCCGCCGCCGCCCAGGGAGTGCCGATCGCCCTCGGCGTCTTCGTCCCGAACGTGTTCGACCACCCAGGGGTGATCCCGGCCTACGGGCACCAGGTCGGGCGCCAGCCAGTGATCGTCGTCTCCTACAAGAACTGGAGCATCGAACCGTTCTACCCGCCCGAACTGCGGCACGTGTGGGACGACGGCGCCGTGCCGATGGTCACCTGGGAGCCGCAGACCGCCTCCGAAAAGGGCATCCCGCTGCGGGAGATCGCAGCCGGCCGCTACGACCGCTACATCCGCCAGTCGGCCGAAGCGGCGGCCGCCTGGGGCAAGCCGATCTTCCTGCGCCTCGCGCAGGAGATGAACGGCGACTGGTATCCGTGGGGCGCCGGCGTCGACGGCAACACCCCGACCCAGTACCGCGAAGCCTGGCACCACATCTTCTGGATCTTCCGCAACCACGGCGCCAGCAACGTCAGGTGGGTGTGGGCCCCGAACGAGGACGCCGGCGGCGGCCACGGGCTCGCCGTCTTCTACCCGGGCGACGAGTTCGTCGACTGGGTCGGGATCGACGGCTTCTGCTGGGGGGGACGATCAGCTGGCCCTCATTCACGACGATCTTCGGCAGCACCTATGACCGGATCGTCAAGCTGACCTCGAAGCCGGTGATGATCGCCGAGACCGGGGTGGGGGAAGAGGGCGGCGACAAGCCGGAATGGATCAGCAGCGCCCTGGAACGCGAGGCGCCCGCCTTCTCGCACATCCGGGCCCTGGCCTGGTTCAACGACGTCGATACCCACGCCGACCTCCGCGTCGACAGCAGCCGGGCCTCGCTGGCGGCCTTCAGGAAGGCGATCGCGTCCCCGCGCTACGCGGGCACCCGCGCCACCCTGCTGGCGACCCCGGCCTCGCTGGCGGCGGGCGATCCCGCCCCCTCCCCGCCCGACGACGGCTACGGCGCACCCTCCTTCCTCGAAGAGCAGCGACTGAAGCTCCACGGCAAGTACCTGGCCCTGGCGATCGGGATCGGGGTGGCGATCGTCGTGGTTGCCGGGGCGCTGGTGCTGGGCCTTCGCCGCTCCCGTTCCCACAGGGCCGCCCGGGGCGGGGCCGCGGGATGAGCGCCGGTTCGGGCAATGACGCCGGCGGGGAACCCGGGGTCTCCGACCTCCTCGTCCTCTGCTACCACGCGGTCAGCGAGGCCTGGCCGAGCCCGGCCGCGATCGCCCCGGCCAGGCTGCGGGCCCAGCTGCGGTTCCTGCTCCGGCGTGGGTACCGGCCACTGACGCTCTCCGCGGCCCTTGCCGAGGGCGCCCCTCGCAGGGCGATGGCCGTCACCTTCGACGACGCCTACGTCTCGATCCTGGAAGGGGGACTGTCGGTGCTCGACCAGCTCGGGGTGCCGGCGACGGTCTTCGTGCCAACCGACGCGGCCGGCGACGCCGGCCAGATGACCTGGTCGGAGCTGCGCCAGTGGGTCGGCACCGAGCACGAGCACGAGCTGCGCTGCATGTCCTGGGAGCAGCTGCGCACCCTCTCGGGCCGGGGCTGGGAGATCGGCTCGCACACCTGCTCGCATCCCCATCTGACCGAGATCGGCGCAGAGGAGGCTGCTGCCGAGCTGAACGCCTCCCGCGCCGCCTGTGAGGACGCGCTGCAGCGCCCCTGCGCTTCACTCGCCTATCCGTTCGGCAGCTACGACCGCGGCGTTATGGATCTGGTGTCCGCTGCGGGCTATGAGGCAGCCGTCACCCTGGACGAGCGGATCGCCGCGCCACTGCGCGGCCGGGGTCGGCTGGAGGTTCCGCGTGAGGCCATCTACCGCTCGACCGGGTGGCCGATTTTCGCGGCCAAGACCTCCCGCGCCGTGCGGCGGGTTCGCGTCTCCCGGGCTTACGCCTCGCTGGGCTGAGAATCGCGCCCGCGACCAGGTGTAGCACCGGTGCTCACCGACGCCTGAGCCGCTCTCCGAGAGCGGCTTCAGCCCCTCATACATACGTCCAGTTACGCCGAGCATCGCTCGCACCGATGGCGGTGGGGCCGAGTGATGGGTGTGACCACTTCAGCCCAACACAAACTCGCTCCTGTCCTCGCCGCCCTGGCCCTCTTCCTGGCCCTCTTCGCCTCGGCGATCCGGCCGGCCCCGGCGTCCGCCCAGG
Organism: uncultured Solirubrobacterales bacterium; assembly: GCA_963812905.1. Lineage (GTDB taxonomy): Bacteria > Actinomycetota > Thermoleophilia > Solirubrobacterales > 70-9 > VRUE01. The sequence continues at coordinate 576,968 of CAWEWY010000003.1, read as the reverse complement.
CGCAGATTCAGCTCGGCGCCTACCTGACGGGCGGTGGCGGAAGCGCCAGCACCCTCGACAACTACGCGACGATGGTCGGGCGCAAGCCGGACATCTTCCTGGTCTTCCGCAACATGGGCGGGCCGATGCTCTACTCCAGCGAGATCACCAACCTGCGCAACCGCGGGGAGACCCCGATGGTCACCCTGGAGCCCTACATCTCCGGTGGCGTGGCCTCCTTCGCCGACATCGCCGCCGGCAAGTACGACAGCTACTTCAAAAAAGAAGCGGACGCGATTCGCGGCCTGAACATGACGGTCATGGTGCGTTTCGCCCACGAGATGAACCTGCTCAGCAGCGACTGGGCGGCAGGCAAGGTCGGCAACACCGCCGCCGGCTACGTCGAAGCGTGGCGGCACATCGTCACCGTCTTCCGCACGGAGGGCGCCAACAACGTCAAGTGGGTCTGGGCGCCCAACGTCGACTACGGCGGACGCCCCTTCAACCAGTTCTACCCGGGTGACGAATGGGTCGACTACACGGCGCTCGACGGCTACAACTGGGGCACCTCCTCGGGAGGCTCCTTCCAGACGTTCTCGAAGATCTTCCTCTCGTCCTACACGACGATCACCCAGCTCAGCAGCAAGCCGGTGATCGTCACCGAGACTGCCGCCAGCGAGACAGGTGGCAACAAGGCCTCGTGGATCGAAGAAACCTACTTCGAAACGATCCCGCAGAAGATGCCGCGCGTCGCCGGCGTCATCTGGTTCAACGACAACAAGGAGCGCGACTGGCGGGTCGAGTCCTCCCAGTCTTCCCTCGATGCCTACCGCAAGGTCGTCGCCTCCGGCCTCTACGGCGGCACGCAGCCCCTCCCGGGAACCGAAGAAGCGGCTCCGATCGTGAAAGAGCTCGAGGTCATCCCGGTCGTGACGCCCGCGCCGGCACCGGCACCGGCCCCCGAAACCACTCCGGCCCCGGCTCCCGAAGCGGCGCCGGCCCCGGCTCCCGAAACCACTCCGGCCCCGGCTCCCGAAGCGGCCTCGGCCCCGGAGTCCACTACGGCGCCAGTTCCCGCTCCGGCCCCTACGACCCAGCCCACGAGCGAAAAGCCGAAGCGTTCGCACCGGCACCACCGGCGCGGGATCACGCTGCGCGGCCGGGTCACCTACCGTCTCTCCCATCGCGGAACGGTTCGGGTCGCCCTGCACCGGCGCGGCAGCGACGCCAGGCCACTCGTCTTCAGCGCGGAACAGAACGCCGGGCACAAGCGCGTCCCGCTGGCGAAGCTGGTCGGCAAGCACCACCTCGGCCGCGGCCGCTACAACGTCTCGGTCGTCGCCTTCAGCAGCAGCGGCAAGCGCTCGCACCCTCGCCATCACGGCTTCCACATCGTTCCGCCGAAGAAGTAGTCCCGGCGGGTGCCCCTCTCCGTGAATTGACGTCGCCCGCTCCTATGGCGCGCAGCGACGAGATGTAGTGCGCGGCCTATGGCGGCGAAGCCGCGCTCCTCATTGCACCGCGCGCTTCGCGCGCGGTGCATCAATTCGACTGGAGGGCGGCCAGGCCCCCTTTGCACCCGGCCAAACTCAGAACCTCTCGGTCGTCGCGGTCTCGAACGCCGCCAGCGCCTCCGCTTCGTCTTCCTGGGGGCTCTTCTCCGGGGGAGCGTCGATGGCTTTCGCCCGGAGGGCCCGCAGTACCTCGGGGCCCATGATCATCGCCTCGATCGTGGCGCCGGCTACCCAGCCGATCGCGACGCCGACCAGGCCGTCCAGGAGGGCGCCGATGACGCCGCCCCCCACCTGGAGCAGCGCGCCGCCCCAGATGACCGGCAGCGCTGTCGCCAGCCGCCGCTCGATCCGGCGAAGCGCGACGTAATGGGTGAGGATCGTCGAGGGGAAGATGTCCAGGGCGAGGACGTGCAGGGTGCTCGACGCTTCGCTGGCGTAGCTGGCGCCGAAGATTTCCAGCAGGGGGGTGCCGAGCACCAGCAGGACCAGGTTGGAGATCACGCCGAAGCCGAGCGAGACGTAGACGGTCAGCCTGAAGCGACTGGCGAGCCGCTCCGATTCGCCCGAGCCGACGGCGTAGAGCACCGTGCTGAGCGAGAGCGGCACGAAGAACATGAAGCCGGTGATCATGTAGGCGATGTAGAAGCTGGCGTTGGCGGAGGCCGAGAGGAAGGTGACGACCACGATCGGCAGTGCCAGCTCCGGCGTGCGCAGGGCGACGTTGACGGCGTGATGCGTGATCGCGTGCACGCGCATGTCCTTGAGCAGGCCGAAGTCCGGGCGCAGGGAGTCGCCGTCGCGGTCGCGGAAGAACCGCACCAGGACGACGAGGGAGACGGCGATCCCCAGGGTCCAGGTGCCGTAGATCCACTGCGAGCCGGCGTCGGCCACGACCGCGGCGACCGGGATCAGGGCGACCAGCTTGACCACGGTGAAGACGATGTTGCGGCGTAGCTGGAGCCCTCCCCGCAGGAGCCCGATCAGGGACTGGTCGAGGACGAAGGTGAGGGCGGTCAGGCCGACGCCGATCGCGAAGACCACCGCCGCCTCCCAGGTCTGGCTGAGCGGGTCGAAGTTCGAGGACGCGAGCGGTGCGATCAGGACGAAGGCCACGCCGAGGCCGGCGCCGAGCGAGCCGGTGATCACCAGGGCGGCGTTGATCACCGAGCGGTGTCCGCTGTCGAGGCGGGGCAGCTCGCCCATCAGCAGGGTCCCGAGCCCGACCGTGGCCATGAAGCCGAGCAGGGTCATCGCCGAGATCGCGGCGCTGGCGAGGCCGACGGAGTCCTGGGTGAAGTAGTGGGTGGCGATCCACCAGAAGGCCGCCCCGAGGAAGGAGGTGACCACCGCGGTCGCCACCATCGAGCCCGCGTTGGAGAGCAGCGAGCGGTTTTCCTCGGCGGCGATCCGAGCGCGGCCGAGAAGGCCCCCGGCTCGCTGGCGGAAGGTCACGGCAGGGACCTCAGCGCGGCGGTGTCGTAGATCGCGATCGCCCCGTTGTCGTAGATGCGGTCGAGGCCTTCGAGGTCGGCGAACTTCTCGATCGCTTCGCTGCTGATCGGCTTCCCCCCGGAGGGCTCGTCGTGTTCGTAGTAGAAGCCGGAGGCGGGCTCCTTTGTCGGCGAAGCGGCGGTCGACGACGATGTAGTCGATCGCGTCGTTCGCTGATCACCTGCTGGTCTTCCGGTCATACGTCTTGCTGAAGAAGACGCGCGAGACACGAATCCCGTTGACTTCGCCGACGACCGGGTCGAGGTGGCCGTAGGCCGCCACCAGCGTGCGCGTTGACGCGGTCGACGAGCACGCGGCTGCGGGGCGGGAGGTGTTCGTCGGCGAATTCGGCCGCGGCGAGGACCTGGGGGCTGACCGAACGCGACTCCGCCGCGACCAGGAACGGCCCGGGCTGGCGCGTGATCGGCGACTCGCCGACGATGAACCCGCCGAGGAAGACGACGGTCGCCACCACCGCTATCCCCAGGTTCCTGACCGTGCGCCGCAGCGGGTTGTCTGGCCCGGCGGCCTCGACGATCAGCAGTCCGGTGACGAAGGCGAGCCCGACGAAGACGAACTCGGAGGCTCGCTGCGAGGTCTCCGTGCCCGCCTGCGTCAGGCGCAGCCGCAGGGTGACCGGGTAGAGGAGGGCGACGAGGGCGAGCGTGCGCCAGAGCGGGCTGGAGTCTTTCTTCGTCCAGGTTCGCCAGAGGCCGAACGGGATCACGATCGAGCAGCGGGATGATCGAGGCGACGCCGAGAGCACGAGCGGTCGTCGTGTTGGTCTGCTTCGGTGCCCGCTTCGAACAGCGTCTTCGAGCCGGACTGGCCGGTGATCAGGTGGGCGATCGCCGATGAAGGATTCCGTGAACACCCCGCCGAGCTCGCTGGTCGTGACGTCGCCCGCGACCAGCGTGAACCAGACCGCGCCCGCCGCGGCAAGGAAGAGGGCGGGGAGCGCCGGGCCGTCGAACCACCTTCGCTCCCGTTCCCTCGCCGAGCTCTTCCCGTGCAGGGCGGGGATCCTGAGCAGCGCGAGGCTGCGGTTCCCGTAGGCGATCGCCAGCGCCCAGATGCCGAGGAAGGCGATCACGCGTAGGAGGTGAGGTGGTGGGTCATCACCAGGGTCAGCGGCGAGCACCGCCATTCCGGATACGAGCCCCGCCGCGTTCGAGCTGCGTTCAGACAGGTCGAGCCTGGTCCAGCGCAGGGCGAGCGAGCAGCAGCGCGGCGGCGATCGCCAGGGCCAGCGACTCGTAGCCGTACTGCGAGTCGAAGTAGAGGAAGCTGGGGTTGCAGACGTAGACGGCAACCCCGAAGCCGGCGACCCGGTGCGGAGTTGCTGACCCGCTCGAGGAAGAGGAACAGCGCCAGCATCAGCATCACCCGCGCCGCGCCGATCACGATCATCGCCGAGACGAACGGGCTCAGCTCGGAGATCTGAGAGATCGCCGCGGTCACGGCCTCCACGCCGGGGTAGCCGGCGTAGCCCTGGACGATCGGGTTGGCCGAGAAGAAGTGACCGGTTTCGAGCAGCTCCCAGGTCTGGCGGCAGGTCGCCAGCTCGTCGTGCAGGATGAAGCCCGACCGGGTTGTAGAGGATCTTGACCATGAACAGGCCGCCGCCGAGCAGCACGCGAGAGCGCCAGCGACTCCTCCGCGAGGTCGAGGGGGAGAGCAGGCGGAAGGCGATCGGCGTGTAGATCAGCACCAGGCCGCCCCAGAACAGCGGCTGGGCGTTCCGGCGCCTTCGCGGGCGGCGTTGTTGCCGAGGGCGATCAGCAGCAGGCCGACGCCGACGAGCAGCGCGAAGACGCCGGTGGCGCCGAACGACTTCGGGAGCGTTCGCCCTGGGCCGTTGATGGCGCTCGCGGCCCTGCTCCCTTTGCCGGCGGAACGGGCGCCGGCGCGCTTGGCTGCCGCCTGGGTCATGTCCCGCTCCCGGGCTGAAGCTCGGTGCGCCGGTACGGGACGCCGGACTTGTACAGGGTCACGACCAGAAGGCGCGGCGCCGGGGATTTCACTGAGGTTGAGGATCACCTGCTTGCGTTTGTGCGCACCGAGGCGGCCTTCCCACAGCCACAGGGGGATGCCGACCCGGTCGACGCTCAGCCGGTAGGTGTAGACGGCTCCCTGATGGTTCTGGACGCCGATTTCAACCGATTCCTCGGCGGGCCCGTGGGGGAGGATCCAGAGCGAGCTGAAATGAGATTCGGCCCTGCTGGTCGCGGAGCCCTTCGATGGCGAGGTCGACGGCTACGACGGTGAGGGTCACGGCGGCGAGGATCGCCAGCGCGGTCGGCAGGCCGAGGCGCGGAAGGCGGGAGCGTCGTTCGGCCGGGTCGGACGACGTCGCAGCGCGCCTGCCTCTCGCGATCCGTGCGGCGACCAGCACGATCGCCACCAGGACGAAAGCCCAGACTGGCGCGGCTGAGGCCGAACAGCAGCTGCCAGGCCAGGCCGCCGATCGCCGCCGCCCCGACGCTGAGGCTCAGCGTGTACGACGAGCCGCTCGCCCCGGGTGATGGACCCGGGCATGAACATCGCGGCTGAGATCGCGTAGCCCGGCAGGATCAGGGCCAGGGGGACCAGCGCCAGCTCCTTCAGCAGGCCGCCGAAGGGGAGCACCATCAGGACCAGCGAGACGAGCGAAGCCGCTTGCACCCGAGTCAGGTCGCGCGAGCGCGTCCCGCTGGCCTTGCTCATCAGTGCGCCTCGTGGAAGTCGGCGATCGTCTGGCGGTAGAGCTGCTCCATCTGGGGCATGACGACCTCCGGCGTGAAGTCGCGCGATCGCACGCAGGGCGGCGGCGCCGAGCCGCTCGCGCAGCGCCGCGTCCCCGAGCAGCCGCGCCATTGCCGCGGACAGCGCGTCGGCGTCGCCGGCGGGCACGAGCAGGCCGTTCACGCCGTCCTCGATCATGTCCTCGTGGCCTCCGGGCCGGGTGCCGATCATCGCACGCCCCTTGCTCATCGCCTCGTGGACGACGTTGCCGAGCGCCTCCGGGATCCTGGTCGGGAAGACGCCGAACAGGGCCCGCTCCCACATCGCCAGCACGGTCGGGTAGGGCACGTCTTCGATCACCGTTACGCCGGCGGGGAACTCGCTTCGGCGTGTCGGTGCACGGCGTCCCGGCAAGGACCAGGGGTGGCGGGTCGTCGAGCTGCGCGTAGGCCGCGAAGAGCTCCTCGATCCCCTTGATCTTCGCTGAAGGCGCCGACGAAGAGGACGAACGGCTCCTCCGGCAGGCGAGCGAGAATGCTCCTCGTCCACGGGCCGGCCGGAGACGTCCTCGTGGAAGTTCGGGACGACCACGTCGCGGGCTCCCTCGACGTGCGAGGAAGCGATCCATCTTCCCGGCGACGAAGCGGCTGACGCTGTGGATCGCGGTGGTCTTGCGGCGCAGCACCGGCCCGGAGCCGAAGACGCCGGCGACCGCTGCGGCGCCCTTCGCGACCCCGTAGGTGCGGCCGGAGCAGGCGAGGCACTTGAGCGGCGCCGGGCCCGTCGCAGATGCTCGTCCTTGCGCGACCAGGGTGTCGCACCGCGCAGACGTTCCCGTAGTCGCGGGCGGAGATCAGCAGCGGCACCCTCTTGCCGAGCAGCGCCGACGGCGATCGAGTGGGTGAGCCAGCCATAGGAGTGGACGAGGTCGGGTTCGAACTCCTTGATCAGGCGGCGCAGCCGCCAGGACCGCCTCGGGGTCGGGGAACGGGGGCGGGTTGTGCTTGTAGGGGTCCTCGGAGATCCAGCGCATCGCGGCTGGTCAGGTCGCGCAGGCGGTGGACCCGCACCTCGCCCTGGTCCTCGACGGTCGGAACGCCCTCCTGCCAGGAGGTCGCGATCGGCCACCGTGTGGCCCTGCCGGGAGAGGTTGTCGCGCGAGCAGTTCGATGCTGCGGTTGGAGCCGCCGATCAGCGGGCCAGTAGGAGTCGGTGACGATCAGCGCCCGCAGCGGCGCGGCGGTGGGCGCCGCCGGGGCCTTCCGCCCGGCCCGGCGCCCGCTTGCGCTGCTGCCAGCGGCTGCGCGCGTAGGCAAGCGGTCCGTAGGCGATGCCCGCGCAGCTCGAGCCGGATCAGTGCGGCCGGGTAGTCGCCCGGCTTGTTCTCGTTCTTCTCCGAGCGCGGCGAGAGCGCGTACAGGCCAGCGCCCCCGGGCAGCTTGCGGATCAGCTCTGGCAGCAGGCGCGGGTTGCTGGATCAGGATCTTGGTCAGGCAGGCGGTGAGGCCCGACGCCGTAGCCCCATACCCGGCGTTCGAAGCTGCTCGAACTCGCGCGGGTGCGCGTGGCGGACCATCGCGGCCGGCTCGTAGACACCTGATGGTCGGCGAGCAGGACCCGCAGCATCGCCTCGACGTCCTCGCCGCCGAGCGTCGTGCGTGGCTGTCCCCAGGGCCGGGTCGAAGCCGCCGAGCCCGATCAGCACGTCGCGGCGGAAGGCCATGTTCTGCGACCGCTGCCGAAGTCGCCGATCGTGAACGGGAAGAGCGGCCGGTCGGGAGGGGGATCGCGCCGATCGAGCACGCGGCCCTCGAAGTCCGGGTCGGCTTTGGCGAAGCCCTCGTACCAGACCTGGGCCGGTGTCTCCAGCTCCCGCGGCACCGTCAGCCCGGAGACGGCCGCCCACCCGGTCGCGCGAGTCGAAGGCTCTGGCTATCGACGCCAACCAGTCGCGGTCGACCAGTCGACGTCGTCGTCGGCGAAGACGACGATCTCGCCCTCGGCGGCGTAGAGGCCGGCGTTGCGGGCGTTGGATCCGCCGGGCACGGCTTCCTGAAGCAGCCGGACCTTGACGCCGCCGTTCGCCTCGGCATCGGGCAGGGCGACCCGATCGTCGGAGCCGGACCCGTTGTCGACGACGATCACCTCGTAGCGGTCGCTCGGGTAGTTGGAGCACAGCGCCGCGCCCACCGCTTCGGCCGCGAAGGCGGGGCGGTTGCGGGTGGGGATCACCACCGAGATGCTGGGCGCCTCCCGCAGGAACTCGTCGAGCGCGGCGACGCACGCTGGCCGGCCCGCCGTCTGGATGCCCTCTGTGCCGAGCCCGGCAACGTCGTCGAGGCCGTCCTCGCGGAGGTGATCGCGCGATCTTGCCGCTCAGCTCCGTCCAGATCTGCTCGGCCAGCCGCTCGGGGTCGAGCCCTCCCACGGGCAGCCCGGCGCGGACAGAGCCAAGCGGCGCGCCCGTGCAGGCGAACCAGGCAGAGCGCCGCTGCGTATGGGCGCTGTTCGGGCCCCCGTTGGCGCCGAGCGTGGGGAGCGGATGCGCCGATCTCCACGTCGGCGATCAGAACCGGGGCGAAGTCGGGCGAGGCCAGCTCCCTGTTGCCGCCCCTGCCCTTGCTCATCGTCGCGGCCGCCGCGCGCGAGCGAGGTTCCCCGCCAGGAAGCCGAGTCCGCTCGTCAGCAGCCCGATCGCGATCGCCCCTGAGCGCAGCGGGCCGGAGAGATCGCCGCGCAGCAGGTCGCGCAGGCCCCGCAGCACGCCGCGCGGCAGGACGACGCGAGACGTAGCGGCGCTCGGAGCTGAGGCCCTCCTGGGCTCCCATGGCCGGGCAAGCTGGGCCTTGCCGGCACCCTCCTCGAAGCTGCGGCGAATCAGGTAGCCCAGCGTCGCCTGCTCCGTGGTGACCGTGTGGTGCACGGTTGCGTGCGGGTTGGTAGAGCCAGCTCATCTCAGGCCACCGCTGCCCGATGCGGATGCCGAGCTCGGTGTCCTCCGAAAGCATGCCCGCCGGCGATGACGGTGCCGCGGTACGCTGATCTCACGCGGGGCCACGCCCTGCTGGAAGCCGCCGATCTCGCGCAAGGCCTCGCCGCGAACGGCCATGTTGGCGCGCGATCGGGTTGCGGACCGGGGCGATCTCGGTCGGCAGGCCGGTGTAGCTGCAGCCGAAGACCCAGTAGAACTCGGCTGGGAACCAGCGCGGCTGGGTGCCTTCCCAGTTGGGGAGCAGCTCGCCGGTCACCCCGACCACCCCGGGGTCGTCGAAGCAGGACGCGAGGCTCTCGAGCCAGGTCGGCTCCGCTTCGGTGTCGTCGTCGGTGAGGACGACGATGTCGCCGCTGCGCGATCTCGACACCGGTGTTGCGGGCTCCGACGACGCCGCGCTCGTGGCGGTTGGCGACCGCTTCGACCGCGGGAAAGGCGTCCTGCGTCCAGGCGAGCAGCTCCGGGTTGTGGTCGATCACGACGATCGTCTCGGTTGGGGCGAGGGTCTGTCGCTCGATCGCACGCAGGCAGCGCTCGAGCTCGTCGCGGCGCTCGGAATTCCAGGTCGGGACGATCACCGAGACGCTGTTATGGGCTGCTCCTCTCACCGTTGTCGAGTAGTTCGGCGCTGGCGCTCGAATTCCCGGGCGGCAGAGCGACGGCTTGACGGCAAGCTCAGGCGGCGGACGCCGTCTCGGCTTTGCGGATCTGGGAGGGCGCGACGTGGCGTCCGTTGTGGATGGTGCGGCGCCGGCGGGCCTCGCCGAGGATCGTCCCCAGCACCCGGAAGCCGTCGCGGAAGGTGTTGAGGTTGCTCTGGCCGGAGATGCGATCGGCCTCGTAGCTCGGCACCTCGGTGATCTTCATCCCGGCGCCGGCGATGCGCAGGTTGATCAGCGTCTCGACCTCGAAGCCGGGCACGTCGAGCGAGATGAACGGCAGGCAGCGCGCCCAGAAGGCGTTGTAGCCGTAGCAGAGGTCGGTGAAGTGGGTGCCGTGCAGGAGGTTGGCGGTGCCGCTGAGGCAGGTGTTGCCGAAGCTGCGCAGCTTGGTGATGTCGGCGCTGCCGCCGCCGGGGAGGAAGCGCGAGCCCTTGGCGAAGTCGGCGCCCGCCTCGAGCGCTTCGACGAAGCGCGGGATCTCGGCCGGGTCGGCCGAGCCGTCGGCGTCGAGCATCACGACGAGGTTGCCGGTCACGGCGGCGAAGCCGGTGCGGAAGGCGTCGCCCTTGCCGCGGCCGCTCTGGGTGAGCACGCGGATCGTCGGGTAGGCCTCGCGGGCGGCCTCGATCGTGTCGTCGCGCGAGTTGCCGTCGACCAGGATCACCTCGTGCAGGTCCTCCGGGCAGCTGGCTCAGCACGTGGCCGATGTTCTTCGCCTCGTTCATCGCCGGCACGACGACGCTGACCAGGGTCTTGCGGCTCTCGCCGCCGGTCGGGACCCGCGTAGGGAACCGCGCCGCGGGCGGCGAGCGCCTCGACGTCGATCAGGGGCACTCCGCCGACCTGGCTCGGCGTCGCCGCCGGCGCCTCGAGCAGGTCGAGCGGACGGGGCAGCAGGCTCGACCGGCACGCCGATCGACTTGAAGGCGCGAACGAGGTCGAGCAGGCCCTCGTCGTCGGCGTGGCGGCTTGCGATCACGACGCGGTCGGCGTGGTAGCGATCGACCACCTGCAGCGCCGCGACGCGCCCGGGATCCTGCGAGTCCCCTTCGCTGGGCGGGCACCGTGGCCACGACGGTGGCGTAGGCGCGGAGCGGCTCGTACGCTTTCAGCCGTTCGGCGGTCATCTCGTCGCCGACCAGCACCCAGCGCTCGCCGCGATCGAGGCGCTGCATGAGCGGCAGGCTGACCGCGCGAGCCGCGGCGTCGAGGACCACGAAGACCCCCCAGAGCGCCAGCTGGGCGCCGCCGTCGAGCGGGATCAGGAGCGAGGACGACCAGGCGAAGAGGGCCGCGACCAGGAGGCGCATCACCGGCCAGGCCATCCCGTCGTCTCCGCCAAGGCCTCCACGCTGAGGCTTGGCCCCGTAGACGCCCAGCATGCCGTAGACGAGCACGAGGATCAGGGGCGAGAGCGGCAGGGCGGGGAAGAGGTGCGCACCGCTGACCAGCGCGACGACGGTGAGCGCGACCGAGGAGGAAGCGAGATCGACCGCGGGCTGGAGCCACCAAGACGCCCCGCGCCTCGTGCGAGGCATGCTGCCGAGCGTTGGCCGGTCCTGGACCACGGCCTCGTTGTGCCGCATGCGGGCAGGTATGCGACTGTCGACAGGGGCGTCCGTGGAGCTATGCATTGGAGGAGGTCTGAAGCGCGGGGGTTCTATGAGAAATTTCCATATTTGAGGATGCAGATTCCAATCCTCCCCCCTATCGGCAACTGCCTGTGCCCACGTTAGCGCTTCACGGAAATTGTATGTTGAAATTCCCTCTACGTCGGACTGCGCAGCCTTTTTCCCGGGGGAAGGCAAACAGTTCAGTTTCTACAGAGTGAAACTGTGTCAGAGGCCGTACGCAGCGGCCAGATCGGGGTCCTTGACAGCCAGCATCTCGGCCAGCTCGACCATCACCTTGCACTGCTTCCAGGTCGCGTCGTCCTGCATCTTGCCATCGATCATGTGCACGCCACGGCCGTCGGGGATCGCCTCCAGCACCTTCTTGGCGAACTTGACCTCCTCGGGCGGGGGGCTGAAGACCTTCTTGGCGATGCCGATCTGCACCGGGTGCAGCGACCAGGCGCCGACGCAGCCCATCAGGAAGGCGGCGCGGAACTGGGTCTCGCAGCCGGCGGTGTCCTTGATGTCGCCGAAGGGGCCGTAGAAGGGGAGGATGCCGGTCGCCGCGCAGGCATCGACCATGCGGGCGATCGAGTAGTGCCAGAGATCCTGTTGGGAGCTGATCCGGTCGGCCTCGGGGTTCTCGGGATCGGCTGGGTCCTCCATCACGCGGTAGCCGGGGTGGCCGCCGCCGACGCGGGTCGTCTTCATCCGCCGCGAGGCGGCGAGGTCGGCGGGGCCGAAGCTCATCCCCTGCATGCGGGGGCTGGCGGCGGCTATCTCCTCGAGGTTGACGACGCCCTGCGCGGTCTCGAGGATCGCGTGGATCAGAATCGGCCGGTCCAGCCCCGCCTTCGCCTCGAGCTGGGCGAGCAGGCGGTCGACGTAGTGAATGTCCCAGGCACCCTCGACCTTGGGCACCATCACGACCTCGAGCTTCTCACCGATCTCGGTGACCAGTGTGGTCAGGTCGTCGAGCACCCAGGGGCTCTCCAGCGAGTTGACCCGAGTCCAGAGCGCGGTTCCGCCGAAGTCCGACTCCTTCGCCGCCCGGATCAGGCCCTGGCGCGCCGCCTCCTTGCGGTCGACCGGGATCGCGTCCTCCAGGTTGCCGAGCAGGATGTCTGTCTTTTCTGCGATGGCGGCTGCCTTGGCGACCATCTTCTCGTTCGAGAAGTCGAGGAAGTGGATCATCCGCGAGGGCTTGACCGGGATCTCGCGCAGCGGCTCGGGGGCGCCGATCGCCTGCGGCTGGAAGAAGTCTCTGGGGTTTCTCACACTGCTCCTCGCGTCGTTCGATTCTCTCGTCGCGGGGAAATCTAGCCAAACGCGCGTTCGGGGCGAGGCGGAGGACTTCGCCGCCCGCCGCCGTACCTTGGGGGGATGGACGCTGCCGCGCGCGAGACGACGCAGGATTGGCTGCTCCCCGAGCCCTCCCGACCGCCGCTGATCGGTGAGCTCGAGCGGCGGATCGACGAGGCGCTGGCGACCGCACGGGCCTCCGAGGCCGCGGTGATGACGGTCGGCGCCGCGGCGCTCGACGCCGCCGAGCAGGCGCGCCGGGCGGCCGAGCTGGCGGAGCGCGCCAGCGCAATGGCCGTCGAAGCCCGGGCACCTGTCGCGTCCGTCGCTCCCCCTGCCGTGGCGACCGCACGGACGCCCGCACCGGCACCGGCGCGCAGACCGGTGCCCGGGGACGCGAGCCTCAAGGACTTCAGCGAGCGAGCGGACCGGCTCGTCGCCCGCCTGCGACAACTGCAACGGATTCCCCTTGCGGGACCCGCAGCCAGCGACGTCGCAGGCCAGCCGCAATTCGGGCACTGACCTCGCCAGGGGGGGCAAGTTCGACCCCGTCGAGGAAGCTCACCGGCTCCACCCCGCGCACGGAGCCGGCCAGGAACACCTCTCCGCGGCGCAGGTCGTCCACGGCCAGCCGTTCCTCACGGGCCTCGATCCCCTCGTCCCGGGCCACCTCGATCGCCTGGCGCCGGGCGATGCTGGGCAGGATGCGCCCGTCGGTCGGCGGCGTCGCCAGCCATCCCTCGCCCGCTGCGAAGACGCTTCCGCGCGAGGCCTCCAGCGCGGAACCGTCGGCGTCGACGAGGAGCGGCAGCTCTCCGGCTGCGCCCGCCGCAGCGGCGTGCTCGAGCAGCCGCCGATCCGCCCACTTGTGCGCGCCCAGGCCGCCGGCGACGACGAAGCTGCGCAGGGCGATGCTTCGATCGGGCGGAGGGAAGACGTGGGTGGGCTCGACCTCGGTCGTCGCGACCTCGGTCTTCAGGCGGCCTTCCTCGGGCACCGCGGTGAGGCGAAGTTTTCCGTGCCGGATGCCCTGAGCGCGATCGAGGACCAGCTCGCGCGCCTCGCCGGGCAGCGCGGTGCCGAAGAGGGCGTCGACGCTGACGGCGAGCCGTTCGAGGTGGGCATCGAGCTCGACCGGCCGGCCGTCGAGGACGAGCATCGTCTCGAAGACGCCCCTGCCGGGGTCGACGTGGGAAATGGCGCGCATGCCGGGATATCTTGACGAGATGGCCGCTGCAAGCCAGACGAGCGCCCCGGCGGCAGCGGAATGCCCGCGGCTCCTGGTGCGCCAGCTCGACATCCTGCCCGACTCCGAGCGCGCCTTCGTCCACATATACGGGGAGAGCCAGAACGCCTTCTGGCTCGACAGCAGCATGGGCGGGGAGCGGGGGCGCTTCTCCTTCATCGGCGACGGCGGGGGCCCGCTGGGCGCGGTCATCTCCTACGACGTCGAGGACGGTCGGGTCCGGGTGCAGCGCGGCGAGGAGGTCGAGGTCCGGGAGGAATCGATCTTCGACTACCTCGACCGGGCGCTGCGCGACCTGCGCCCGCTTGCCGCCGAGCTTCCCTTCGACTTCGACTGCGGCTTCGCCGGCTACTTCGGCTACGAGCTGAAGGCGGACTGCGACGGCGCTGCCGCCCACCGCGCCCCGACCCCCGACGCCGCCTTCATCTTCGCCGACCGCCTGATCGCCTTCGACCACGAGGAGAGCCGCACCTACCTCCTCGCCCTCACTCCGTCCAACCCGTCTCCACCCGAACTGCATCGACTTCCAGGTCTGGGAGGCGTAGAAGGCGATGCAGTTCGCCTAGTTGCGGAAGGGGAGCGCTGGATTGAGGAGACGAGCCGGCGCCTTGCCGCCTTGCCGGCGCTCGCCAAGCCCGCGCCCGGCTCGGAGCCGGTCGAGCTCCGCCTGTGCCGGACGCCCGAGCGCTACCGCGACGACATCGAAGCCTGCAAGCGCTACCTGGCCGCCGGGCACAGCTACGAGATCTGCCTCACCAACAAGCTCGTCGCCGAGGCGAGCTCCGATCCGCTCGAGCTCTACCGCGTCTTGCGCCGAGCGAATCCGGCGCCGTTCGCCGCCTACCTGCGCTTCGGCGACCTTGCCGTGCTGAGCTCTTCGCCGGAGCGCTTCCTCAGCGTCGACCGGCGGGGTTGGGTGGAAGCGCGGCCGATCAAGGGCACCAGCCGCCGGGGGGATGCGCCCGAAGAGGACCTGCGCCTCGCCCGTGACTTGGGCGCCGACGAGAAGAGCCGCGCCGAGAACGTCACGATCGTCGATCTGCTGCGCAACGATCTCGGTCGCGTCTGCGAGGTCGGCACCGTGAGCGTGCCCGAGCTGATGCGCGTCGAGACGTATGAGACCGTGCACCAGCTCGTCTCCAGCGTGCGCGGTCGCCTGCCCGAGGAGATCGGCGCGGCGGAGTGCGTTCGCGCCTGCTTCCCGCCCGGATCGATGACCGGCGCTCCGAAGCTGCGAACGATGGAGATCATCGACGAGCTGGAGGGCGAGGCGCGCGGCGTCTACTCAGGCGCGATCGGCTACCTGGGGCTTGGTGGCGGCTGTGACCTGAGCGTTGCGATCCGGACGATCGTGCGGGATGGCCACTCGGTGGCGATTGGCGCTGGGGGCGCGATCGTGACGCAGTCAGATCCCGGGGACGAGTTTGAGGAGATGCTGCTGAAGGCCAGGGCGGGGGCCTCCGCGCTCTCGCCTGAGCGCGGTGTCCTGTTCGTTGCGAGCTCGGGGCCGGGCATTGCGGGACGCCCGCCGGTGCGGCGCCGATAACCTTTGCGCCTCCGCCACCGACCCGAGCAGGAGACATGGCCGTAGAGACCGCCTACAGCGAGCAGACCGACATCCAGCGCGACATCACCGAGATGGTCCGGCAGTTCGCCGACGAGCAGATCATCCCCAACGCCGAGCACTACGACCACGAGGACTCCTTCCCGGAGCCGATCGTCGAGCAGATGAAGGAGCTCGGCCTCTTCGGGGTGACGATCCCCGAGGAGTACGGCGGCATGGGCTTGGATCTGACCACCTACGCGATGATCGTCGAAGAGCTCTCGCGCGGCTGGATCTCGATCTCCGGCGTCGTCAACACCCACTTCATCGGCTCCTACCTCTTGATGAAGTTCGGCACCGACGAGCAGAAGAACTACTTCCTGCCGAAGATGGCGACCGGCGAGATCCGCGCCGCCTTCTCGCTCTCGGAGCCCGAGGTCGGCTCTGACGTCCAGGGGATCAAGGCGACCGCGAAGAAGGGCGACGACGGCAACTGGGAGCTCAACGGCCAGAAGATGTGGGTCACCAACGGCCTCGGCTCCAGCGTCGTCTTCGTCCTGATGAAGACCGACACCAAGGCCGACCCCCCATACAAGGGGATGACCTGCTTCATCACCGAGAAGGAGCCCTGGAAGGAAGTCAACGAGGGCGACTTTTCCGGCCTGACGATCCCGCCAAAGATCAAGAAGATGGGCTACAAGGGCGTCGAGTCGACCGAGCTTGTCTACGACGGCTACCGCTGCCCGCCCGAGCGCGTGCTCGGCGGCGAGGAGGCGGGGGTTGGCGAGGGCTTCATCCAGATGATGGACGCGCTCGAGGTCGGCCGGGTCAACGTCGCCGCCCGCGGCGTCGGCATCGCCCAGCGCGCCCTCGAGCTGGCCCTGCGCTACAGCCAGGAGCGCAGGGCCTTCGGCAAGCCGATCGCCCAGCACCAGGCGATCCAGTTCAAGCTCGCCGACATGGCGACCAAGATCGAGGCCGCCCGTCTCGTCACCCGCAAGGCGGCGCGGATGAAGGACGCCGGCGAGCGCTCCGACCTCGAGGCCGGGATGGCGAAGCTGCTCGCCTCGGAGACCGGCAAGGAGTGCGTCGAGGAGTGCTTCCGCATCCACGGCGGCTACGGCTACTCGAAGGAGTACGAGATCGAGCGCCTCTACCGCGACGCGCCGCTGCTGCTGATCGGCGAGGGAACCTCGGAGATCCAGCGCATGGTGATCGGCAAGAAGCTCTTGCAGCGGCACAAAATTTGAGCTTTAGCCATTCGTTCTCTTTCTAGACGAATTGCTGAGCGGGACATTCCTGCTCAGGGCGGTAACGTTCCTTCGATGCTCTCCGGTTTCCGGAAAAGCGTCGCTGCTGGGAAGCGCGGCTCATTCGCCTCGCTCCTGCTGGCGGCGCTCTTGGTCGCGCTGTCCGCCGTGCCCGCCCATGCGGCCACGCTGCTGTACCCGAACCTGAAGACGCTGGCCCCGCGCGACCTGCGCCTCGACAACGCCGACGTCGATGCGAGCGAAGCCACCGTGATGCACAACGTCCTGCGCTTCTCCAACACCACCTGGAACAGCGGCCCCGGCAAACTAGAGATGCGCGGCCTGATCGACCCCAAAACGAAAGCGGGGCCCGCGACCCAGCGCGTCTACGACGACTCCGGCGGCTCGACCGACTTCGCCGCCGGCAACTTCTACTACCACGCCGCCCACGCGCACTACCACTACGACGACTGGGGCCGCTACGAGCTCTGGACCAAAGCCGACTACGACGCCTGGCTCGCCAGCGGCAAAACCAAAGGAACGCCGACGGTCGGGTCCAAGACGACGAGCTGCATGATCGACGAGGAGTTCATCCGCAGCGACGTTCCCAACCAGCCATATCCGGAGGTTTACGGGACCGGAGGCTGCTTCCCTGATGGCCAGGGGAAAATGCTGCAGGGGATCTCGCCTGGCTGGGGGGACACCTACGACTACTTCCGCTTCGAGCAGTGGATCGACCTCGGCCCGAGCGGGTCCCTGCCGGACGGGCAGTACGTCCTGCGCTCGGTCGCCGACCCGCTGAACAAGGTCTACGAGAGCCCGGGCAAGGCCGACCCGAGCCGCGAGAGCGCGGAAGACAACGAAGCGATCACCATTTTCGGCGTCCAGAAAGGGCAGCTCGTCGACACCAACCCGCCGACCGGCACGGTGCGGATCAACAACATCGACGCGGCCACGACCTCGCCGAACGTGACCGTGAGGGTGCTGGGCCGGGACGACATCAGCGGCGTCACCCAGCTGCGCCTCTCCAACGACGGCAGCACCTGGTCGACCCCCCAGGCCTACACGGGCAAAGAATCGACCGCGCAGGCGATCGCTTGGAACCTGACCGACGCCGCCTACGGCGGTAACAACGCCGACGGGACGAAGACCGTCTACGTCCAGTTCAAGGACGCGTCCGGCAAGTGGTCGGCTTCGGAGACCGACACGATCCTCCTCGACCGCGGTGGCGGTTCCTCGCCCTACTCGAACGCGGTGCTCAGCGACGGGCCGTCCGGCTACTGGAGGCTGGGGGAGACGAGCGGGACGACCGCTAACGATGCCGCCGGCCTCAACCCCGGCAGCTACAAAAACGGCGCCCTGCTCGGCCAGGCGAGCCTGCTGCCCGCCGACAGCGCCAACCGCTCGGTCCGCTTCGACGGCAGCAACGACTACGTCAACGTCCCCAGCTCCAGCTCGCTCAGCCCGGCCTCGAAAGTCTCGGTCGAGGCCTGGATCAAGCCCAACGCCCTGCCCACGACCGGCAACTTCGCCAGCGTCGCCAGCAAGCCCGAGTCCTACTCGATCCAGTTCAACGGCCCCAGGCTCGAGTTCACGATCATCCAGTCGAAGGCCCGCAGGCGCCTGCAGGCGCCGGCTGGGGCGATCGCGGTGGGTCAGGCCTACCACGTCCTCGGCACCTACGACGGCACCACCCAGCGCCTCTACGTCAACGGCACCGAAGTCGCCAGCGCGCCGCTGACCGGGGCGATCACCACCAACTCCAACGCGCTCGACATCGCCTCCTGGAGCGAAGGCAGCGGAGCCCTTCAACGGCACGATCGACGACGTCGCCCTCTACACCAGCGCCCTGCCGGCGGCGCGGGCCAGCGCGCACTACCAGGCAGCGCTCGGCGGGCCTCCGCCCGACCCGACCGTCAAAGACCCCAGCGGCCTGACGGCAAGCCCCGTGTCGGAAACGAGGATCGACCTGCAGTGGGTCGACAACTCCACCAACGAGGGCGAATTCCTGATCGAGCGCGACACCAGCGCCGGCTTCGGCTCGCCGACGACGATGGGCGCCTGGGCGAACAGCACCACCTTCTCCGACACCGGTCTCTCGCCCAGCACGACCTACTACTACCGCGTCAGGGCGAGGAACGCGACCGACAGCTCCGGCTACTCGAACACGGCCAGCGCGAAAACGCTGGATGCACCCCCGCCGCCTCCGCCTCCCTCCACCGACTACCGGGAAACGGTGCTCGCCGACACCCCGGTGAGCTACTGGCGCCTTGGTGAGACGAGCGGCAGCGTCGCGGCCGACGAGAAGGGCCTCAACCCCGGCAGCTACAAAAACGGCGCCCTGCTCGGCCAGGCGAGCCTGCTGCCCGCCGACAGCGCCAACCGCTCGGTCCGCTTCGACGGCAGCAACGACTACGTCAACGTCCCCAGCTCCAGCTCGCTCAGCCCGGCCTCGAAAGTCTCGGTCGAGGCCTGGATCAAGCCCAACGCCCTGCCCACGACCGGCAACTTCGCCAGCGTCGCCAGCAAGCCCGAGTCCTACTCGATCCAGTTCAACGGCCCCAGGCTCGAGTTCACGATCATGCAGTCGAAGGCCCGCAGGCGCCTTCAGGCGCCGGCTGGGGCGATCGCGGTCGGTCAGGCCTACCACGTCCTCGGCACCTACGACGGCATCACCCAGCGCCTCTACGTCAACGGCACCGAAGTCGCCAGCGCGCCGCTGACCGGGGCGATCACCACCAACTCCAACGCGCTCGACATCGCCTCCTGGAGCGAAGGCACGGAGCCCTTCAACGGCACGATCGACGACGTCGCCCTCTACGCCAGCGCCCTGCCGGCGGCGCGGGCCAGCGCGCACTACGAAGCGGGGACGACGACCAGCAAAACAGTAGCCGCGCTGTCATCGGCGCTGTCGAGCAGCCGCCTGGTCCGCAGCGTCAGCACCAGCGGCGGGAGTTACTCGATCGCGAGCCCGCCGACGTTCGTCGACTACTGCCACCTCCCGTCGGCGGGCACGGGGAATGGTGCAGCGGCCAGCCCGGACGGCGCGCTGGTGCTCGCGGAGACATCATGGCTTCGACGCCAGACCTGATCAAGACCGCGGTCGAGCGCTTCCAGGCCGAGATCCCGGCGCTGGCGAAGTTGAAACTGGTCTTCGGCCTGGAACTGAAGGCCAAGCACGACATCCAGCTCTACCGGGTCGAGGTGCCGGGGCCGGTTATCAAGAAGGACCTCTCCCAGGACGAGCGGGTGCTGGTCCAGATCGATCGCCCCCAGTTCAACGACCTGGCCGAGAACGGAACTCTGAAGAGCTACCGCAAGGCGTACGAGACGGGCCACATCAAGGCCACCGGCGACTCAAACGTGAAGAAACTGATCGCCCAGGTGGTCGAGCGCCAAGAGGAACGCTCCCGGCTCAAAAAAGCCCACTGACCTCGCGTTCGGCTAGAGGCGGATCAGGTTCTTTGCGTCGATGCCGCGGGTGACGCCGCGGAAGTCGACGACCAACGGTGCGCTGGCGGCGATCTCCTCGTAGTCGAGGCTCGGGTGTGCGGTGACGATCGCCACCACGTCCGAGGCACCCAGGGCCTCGCCGAGGTCGACTGAGCTGAGCCCCAGCGAGGCGAGCTCCGGCACGTGCGGGTCGTGGTAGGAGACGTCACCGCCGAGGTCGCGCAGCAGCGTGGCGATCTTCAGCGCCGGAGACTCGCGGGTGTCGCCGACGCCGGCCTTGTAGCTCATCCCGAGGATCAGGATCTTGGAGCCCTTGACCGGCTTGCCGGTGTCGTTCAGCGCCCGCTCGATGCGCTCCACGCAGAACACGGGCTGAGCCTGGTTCATCTTTCCCGCCAGCTCGATGAACTCGGGGTAGAAGTCATGTTCTCGCGCCTTGAAGGCGAGGTAGAAGGGGTCGATCGGCAGGCAGTGGCCGCCCATGCCCGGGCCGGGGTCGAAGCGCATGAAGCCGAACGGCTTCGTCGAGGCGGCGTCGATCACCTCCCAGACGTCGATCCCGAGCCGGTCGCAGAGCTGGGCGAGCTCGTTGACGAAGGCGATGTTGACCGAGCGGAAGATGTTCTCGAGCAGCTTGGCGAGCTCCGCCGGCTCAGGCCCGGAGAGGACGACGACCTCTTCGCAGATCAGCTCGTAGAGCTCGCGGGCGCGCTCCGAGCAGGCCTCGGTCAGGCCGCCGACCAGCTTCGGCGTGGTGCGGACGGTGTAGTCGGTGCGGCCGGGGTCGATCCGCTCGGGCGAGAAGGCGAGGTGGAAGTCGGTGCCGGCGGCGAGGCCCGACTCCTCGAGGATCGGTGCCAGGCGCTCGCGGGTGGTGCCGGGGTAGGTGGTCGACTCGAGCACGACCAGCTGTCCGGGCTGGAGGACCGCTGAGAGCGCGGTGCCCGCATCGAGCAGGTAGGTCAGGTCGGGCTCGCGCGACCCGGTGAGCGGCGTCGGCACGCAGACGATCACGGCGTCGCAGGAGGCGAGGTCGGCGTGGCGCAGGGTGGGGTGGAGGCGCTCGGCGATCGAGGCCAGGGCGGAGTCCGCGATGTCCTCGATGTAGCTGCTGCTCCGTTCGAGGCTCTCGATCTTGCGCGAGTCGGCGTCGAGCGCGATCACGTCGTGCCCCGCCTCGCCGAAGGCGACGGCAAGGGGCAGGCCGACGTAGCCGAGGCCAACGATTCCAATCTTCATCGGCGGGAGTCTATTCCCGTCGCGCGGACAAGACGCGGCGCTCTGTAGGATGCCGCGCCGCACCCCGACAGGAGACGAGAACGACAATGAGCGACGAGAAGTACGAGCTGACCACTGACCAGGCCGAGCGCGAGGCATCCGGCGCCCACGCCTACGGCCGCTACCTCGAGGAGTTCGAGATCGGCGCCGTCTACAAGCACTGGCCGGCGAAGACGGTGACCGAGTCCGATGACCACCTCTTCTGCCTGATCACGATGAATCACCACCCGCTGCACCTCAACGACGTCTACGCGGCGGGCTCCCAGCAGGGCCGCAACGTCGTCGTCGGCCCGCTCGTCTACTCCCTGGCCCTGGGGATGTCGGTGAGCGACGTCTCAGGCAAGGCGATCGCCAACCTGGCGACCGAAGACCTCAGCCACCCCAACCCGGTCTTCCACGGCGACACCCTCTTCTGCGAGACCGAGGTGCTCGAGGTCAAGCCCTCCAAGTCGAAGCCAGACCGCGGCGTGGTCAAGGTCCACACCCGGGTCCTCAACCAGGACGGCGTCCTGGTGGCCGAGTTC
This sequence comes from uncultured Solirubrobacterales bacterium, assembly GCA_963812905.1. Classification (GTDB taxonomy): domain Bacteria; phylum Actinomycetota; class Thermoleophilia; order Solirubrobacterales; family 70-9; genus VRUE01. Next base: position 555,397 of record CAWEWY010000003.1, on the reverse strand, counting down.
AAGCGCCTTGTCCTCGTCCCGCGCAAGAACCCGGGCGAGGTCTCCTAGGCCGCGGCCGCCGTCGAGTAGCCCAGCCCGGTTTCGCACTTGCGTGCGAGTCCGGTCGCAGTATCAGCGGTTCCCGCGCACCACCCATGCGTTGGGCTGCGTCATCGTCGGCGTATGTCCACTGTCGCCCGACCCACCCTCCGCGTGCATCACGATTCGGGGGATATCGCCCCCATGCGTGATGCGCTTGGGGTGGTTGCGAATCGGGTTGCCGAGGGCGATACGGCCACGCAGGTGATTCGGAGGCTTGCCGAGCGACAGCACGGAGTCGTTGCACGGCGCCAGCTCCTCGAATGCGGTCTCTCGTCCGAGCTGGTCAAGGGGAGGCTGGCCAGTGGCTATCTCGTTCCGATCTACGAAGGCGTATTCGCTGTGGGACACCTGCGAATCACTCGATGGGCGCGATGGATGGCGGCGGTGCTGGCGACCGGCCCGCACGCGGTGCTTTCTCACGGCAGCGCTGCGGAGCTTTGGGCGATACGCCGCAGCAGGGGGTTGCCGGAGGTGACCCGACGATCAGGGGGAACGACCAGATCGGCGGTGCGCCTGCACCAGACCCGAGTTCTGGAGCCGGTCGAGAGGACGATCGAGGCCGGCATACCGGTGACGTCGATAGAGCGAACGCTGCTGGACATCGCGGTGAGTCGCGACGAGCGGCAATTGGAGCACGACGTGGTGGCGGCCGACCGAACCGGTCGGCTTCGCTGGTCCGAGCTGCAGCGCCTGCTGGAGCGGACCCCGCGCCGGCCGGGAGCAGGACGATTGCGCCGGGTGGCGAACCGAGTCGAGCCCCCACGCTGTGGACGCCAAATCTCCGACCGAGGTCGATTTCCTGGCACTGTGTCGTGAGGCGGGCCTTCCCGAGCCATCGGTAAACGTCTTCGCCAGTGGCCATCTAGTCGACTTCCTCTGGACTGCACAGCGGGTCGTCGTCGAAACCGACAGCTACAGCTACCACGGCGACCGTCTCGCGTTTGAGCGCGACCATGAACGCACCGTGGCGCTGGCGGCGGCGGGCTACGAGGTCCATCGCGCGACTCGTCGAATGCTCAGCCGCGATCCCGACTCGTTCATGCGGCTTGTTCGCCGCTCCCTCCTCACCTGATGCGAATCACGGTTGGGGGCAGTTTCCACCGAACGCTGATTCGCGTTGCGATGAACTGGCGCGTGGGCGCGTTTCTGTGATCGCGGGCCTCAGTGCGCCTCGTCGGAGGCGTGGGCCGGGGGGCGCGACTCCTCGGCCAGCGAGGTGATCTCGAGCGGGCCGTGGGCGGCCTCCTCGAGCACCTCGGTCGCCTCCTCGGCGGAGCGGGCGTAGAGCTCGACCAGCATGTGGACGACGATCTGCTCCTCGTCGTGCTTGTGGAAGCGGACGTGGGTGAAGAACTCGCGCACGCCGGCGTCGCCGAAGGCGCCGTAGGTGAGGAACTCGATCGCTTCCGGGCCGGAGCAGGTCTCGACCCGGTCCTGGTCGACGCTGACCGTGCAGGAGGCGACCCAGGGGGTGCCGGCGACCATCCGCTCCCAGCGGTCCTCGATCGGGACCACGTGGTCGTCCTGGAAGGTCAGGTGGGGCTGGTCGTGCATGCAGTCGACGCACTGCACGACCGACTCCTGCACCTCGTCGATGCCCTCGGCGAGGACGCCGCTGTCGGGGTCGACGCGGCGGATCGCGTCGTAGTGGATCTGGATCTCGAGGTTCTGGGACCAGCAGCGGTAGCAGCGCAGCCAGGCCGAGCGGTCCCCGTTCAGCTCGCTCATCGCCTCATTGTGGCGCGGAGCGGGCTTCGGCGCGGCGCCGGAGCGCTCAGGCGGGCGCCGGGGTGCCGGCCCGGCCGGCGACGAGGTCGACGATCTCGCCCATGATCCTGTTGATGTCGAAGTCCTTCGGCGTGTAGACGCCGTCGACGCCGGCGGCGCGCAGGCGCTCGGCGTCGGCCGCGGGGATGATCCCGCCGACGACGACCGGCACGTCGACGTCGCTCGGCGCGCAGGATCCGCACGACCTCGGGGACCAGCTCGAGGTGCGAGCCGGAGAGGATCGAGAGGCCGACGACGTCGACGTCCTCCTGCAGGGCGGACTCGGCGATCTCCTCGGGGGTGAGGCGGATGCCCTGGTAGATCACCTCCATGCCGGCGTCGCGGGCGCGCAGGGCGATCTGCTCGGAGCCGTTGGAGTGGCCGTCGAGGCCGGGCTTGCCGACGAGGATCTTGATCCGGTGGCCGAGCCGCTCGGAGACCTCGTCGACCTTGGCGCGGATCGCCTCCAGCTGCTCGCGATCGGTGGCCGGCGCGGCGCCGCTGACGCCGGTCGGGCCGCGGTAGGCGCCGAAGGCCTCGCGCAGCACCTCCGCCCACTCGCCGGTCGTCGCGCCCGGCCTTGGCGGCGGCGATCGTCGCCGGCATCACGTTCTGACCGTCGTCGGCGGCGACCCGGGCCAGCTCCTCGAGCGCCGCCCGCACCGCGCCGTCGTCGCGCTCGGCCTTCCAGCTCTCCAGCGCCTCGATCCGCTCGCGCTCGACCTCGGGGTCGGGGGTGAGGATGCCGCCGTCGGCGCCCGCGGTCAGCGGCGAGTCCTCGGTCTCGGTGAAGCTGTTCTGGCCGATCACCTTCTGCTCGCCGGACTCGATCCGCGCCACCCGCTCGCGGTGGGACTCGACCAGGCGGGCCTTCATGTAGGGGACGGCGGCGACGGCGCCGCCGTGCTCCTCGACCACCGCCATCTCGGCGCGGGCGCCCTCGATCAGCTCCTCGACCAGGCCGTCCATCACCACCGAGCCCTCGAAGACGTCGGGGTACTCGAGCAGGTCGGTCTCGTTGGCCAGCACCTGCTGGATGCGCAGGCTCCACTGCTGGTCCCAGGGGCGGGGGAGGCCCATCGCCTCGTTCCAGGCCGGCAGCTGGATCGCGCGGGCGCGGGCGTCGCGGCTCAGCGTCACCGCCAGCGCCTCGAGCACGATCCGCTGGATGTTGTTCTCCGGCTGGGCCTCGGTCAGGCCGAGGCTGTTGACCTGGACGCCGTAGCGGAAGCGCAGCATCTTCTCGTCGGTGACGCCGTAGCGCTCGCGGCCGATCTCGTTCCAGAGCCGGCCCATCGCGCGCAGCTTGGCGATCTCCTCGATCAGGCGGATGCCGGCGTTGACGAAGAAGGAGATGCGGCCGAAGACCTTGGGGAAGTCGGCGTCGGAGACCTGGCCGCGCGCCTTCACCTCGTCGAGCACGGCGATCCCGGTGGAGAGCGCGTAGGCGATCTCCTGCACCGGCGTCGCCCCGGCCTCCTGCAGGTGGTAGCTGCAGATGTTGGTCGGGTTCCAGCTCGGCACCTCGTTGACGGTGAAGGCGACCATGTCGGCGATCAGCCGCATCGAGGGCTCGGGCGGGAAGGCGTAGGTGCCGCGCGAGAGGTACTCCTTGATGATGTCGTTCTGGGTCGTCCCCTTCAGCTCGGCGCGGTCGACCCCGTTCTCCTCGGCGACCGTGACGTAGAGGCCGAGCAGCCAGGCAGCGGTCGCGTTGATCGTCATCGAGGTGTTCATCTCGTCGAGCGGGATCCCGTCGAGGAGCTGGTGCATGTCGCCCTTGTGGGCGACCGAGACGCCGACCTTGCCGACCTCGCCGCGGGCGAGGACGTGGTCGGGGTCATAGCCGGTCTGGGTGGGCAGGTCGAAGGCGACCGAGAGGCCGGTCTGGCCCTTGGCGAGGTTGCCCCGGTAGAGCTCGTTTGAGCGCCGGGCGTCGGAGTGGCCGGCGTAGGTGCGCATCACCCAGGGGCGGTCGCGCTCGGGAAGGCGGTGCTCGCTCACGCTTCCAATGATATTTGGCGGGCTCCGAAATCCGCCGTTCACCGGTTGCGGGGCCGCATCTTTCCCCCTTGCCTGTGTTTAGGCTGCCAGGATCGTGAGACCGCTACGCACAGCCGCGATCGGCGCTCTGCTTGTCGCGGCGCTGGCTTTCGCCTCCACCGCGGGGGCTTCGCTGGTCGGCATCTACCGCAACGGGATGGAGAGCAAGGGCCAGCTGGCTCAGGTCGTCAAGCTCTCCGGGTCGCGCTGCGGCCGCGGCGGCTCCGGCCGCGCCCTGCTCGTCGTCGTCGGCAAGCAGACCAGGGAGTGCTCCTACCGCACGCCGGTGTTCGGCCGCGACCTGGAGATCGCCGCCACCGAGCGGCTGCTCAGCGAGACCCCGAAGGCGCTGCAGAGCTCGGCCTACCTGGCGCTCGACCTGCGCTCCGGCGGCGGCGCCCGCTACCAGCTCGCCGTCTACCCGATGCAGCGCAAGGCCCAGGTGCGCAAGATCCTCAGCGACGGCAGCGTCGTCTACCTTGACATCGAGAAGGACGTTGCGGGGATCGAAGGGATCGACAGGGCCAACAAGCTCCGCCTCCGTGCCTTCAACGTGACCGAGGGCGACGAAAAGGGCAACTGTCACATCCTCGCCTACGTCGGGGGCAAGCTCGTCAGCGACGTCACCGACGAAGGTGCGGGGGAGCTGAGCGGCCGGGCATCGGGCTTCTCGGTCGGCTCCGCCAAGCCCGCCAAGGGTGCTCAGGCCAGCTTCGACGACGTGGTCGTGCGTGTGCCCAGCCCGTTTTAGGGCATCGATTCCATTTTGCGCTGAGGGTTAGGGGAGCCTGGCCGCCCTCCAGTCGAATTGATGCACCGCGCGCTTTGCGCGCGGTGCAATCAGGAGCGCGGCTTCGCCGCGCAATCACCGGATTGCATTTCCGCCGCTTCGCGACATTCGCCTGGAGGGCGGCCAGGCTCCCCCTCGACACGCCCCCGATATACGGAAGCCCCCGAAACCGGGATCGGGCTTTGGAAGCTTGGAAAAGCTTCCAGGCGGAGAAGCCGTTTCGGATGGGAGAAGCTTTTTGAAAACAGGGCAGGCTTCCAAAGCTTGAAAGCTTCAAGCGGGAGCTTCGAGCCGAGAGGACTCAAAGCTCTGTTCCGCTTCGAGAGGCCTGGCGGGTGCGCCTCTGCGGGAATGTCGCGAAGCGGCGGAAATGCAATCCGATTCCTGCGCGGGCGCAGCCCGCGCACCTCATCTCGTCAACCGCGCCATAGGCGCGGGCGACGTCAATTCCCGCAGAGGCGCACCCGCCAGGCCTCCCCAACCCCCGCAGCAAAACAAGACCCAACCCGCCGCGCGCTAGCCCTTCCCCAGCCCCCGCTCGGTCACCCGGTAGATGTGTTCGACTGCACCGCGGCGCTTCTCGGTCTCGACCAGCTCGATGCAGCCGAGCCTTTTCAACACGCGGACGTGGTAGGCGACGTTGCGAAGGTCGAGGTCCAGTTTGGCGGCGATCAATTTGGGACTGGCGATGCCTTCCGAGATCAGGGCGAGGGCCTGCGCTCGCAACTCGCTGGACAGGGCTTTGGCGAGTTGCTGGTCGATCGAAACTGGGCGCCGTTGCATGGGGGTCCGAGCCTCCAGACTGGTTTGCAATGATCAGCAAAAGTCTAGGCCATAGATATTTTGAGTAGTTAAGTCCGCTTTAAGCCAGGCGCCGGAAAGCTTGCGGCGGCATCCCCCCGGTCAGCAGAGTTTCCGCATAATGCAGGGGTGTCGACTACGACGGTGGAGAGGCCACGCGCGGGGGGGCCGGGCTCGGGACTGGGCGGGGACTGGCGGGTGATCGTCCGCAACGACAACCACAACACCTTCGATCACGTCGCCGAGACCCTCGCGCGCGTCCTGCCCGGCGTCGGCCTCGAGCAGGGCCACCGGCTCGCCGACGCGATCCACAATGCCGGCCAGGCGATCGTCTGGACCGGCCCGCGCGAGCCGGCTGAGCACTACTGGGAGCAGCTCGACTCAGCGGGCCTGACGATGGCCCCGCTTGAGCGCGCCTAGTCCCTACTCGGCGGCGAGCAGCGTGTGCCAGGCCGGCAGCAGCGGCAGGTCGTAGAGATCGATGATCGCGGCGCGGGCGGTCTCGATCTCCTCCGAGAACCAGTAACGCTCGAAGTCGGAGCGGCTCTCCCAGACCGAGGACTGGCGGAAGGACAGCGGGTCGTCGACCGCGCGGGTCAGCGACCAGCTCTTGGCGCCGAAGGCGGGCATCCGCTCCGCCGCCGGTTCCCAGAGGTCGAGCCAGCGGTCCGCCCGGAAGGGGGCGATGTGCCAGTCAAGTACGCATACCTCGCTCATCAGGCTCCCACCTCCGCCCGGATCGCGCCCGGGCCGTCTTCGTTCTTGCCCTCGTCCTCGGACCCGGCCCCGACCAGGATCGAGATCTTGCCGAGGTGCTTGTTTTCGTGCAGAAGCTGGTGCGCACCGGCGACGCCGTCGAAGCCCATCGTCTTCCAGATCACCGGGCGGACCTTGCCCTCGGCCATCAGCTGGTTGGCCTTCATGCACTCGTAGGCGTTGGCGAAATGCGAGCCGATGATCTGCTTCTGGCGCATCCACAGGTAGCGCACGTCGAAGTCGAGCTGGAAGCCCGAGGTGGCGCCGCAGATGACCACTTTGCCGAACGGCTTGACGACGAAGACCGAGGTCGGGAAGGTCGCCTGGCCGACGTGCTCGAAGACGATGTCGGGGGCGTCGCCGAGGATCTCCTTGACCCGCTTGGCGAAGCCGCGCGAGGCCTTGAAGCGCTCCTTGTCGGCGGCCTTGTCGGCGAGGTTCTCCGGCGTCCGCATCATCTCGCCGAACTCGGCCCGGTTAATGTAGTCGACCGCGCCGAGCTGCTTGATCAGCTCGCCCTTCTCCTCGGAGGAGACGACGCCGACCGCGTTGGCGCCGGCCGCCTTGCAGAGCTGCACGGCGAAGACGCCGAGGCCGCCGGCGGCGCCCCAGATCAGGACGTTGTGGCCGGGCTGCAGCTTGCACTGGTCGATCAGCATCCGGTAGGCGGTGAAGTAGGTGAGGCCGTAGGCGGAGGAGTCGGCCCAGGAGAGGTTCTGGGGGCGGGGGAGGAGCTGCTGCGCCTGCACCTTGGTGAACTGGGCAAAGGATCCCCAGGTCGTCTCGTAGCCCCAGATCTTCTGGCTCGGCGCTGCCAGCGGATCGAGCCCGTGGACCTCGACGTCCTCGTAGGAGGCCTGGTTGCAGTGGACGACGACCTCGTCGCCGGGCTTCCAGCGGGTGACGCCCTCGCCGACCTTCCAGACGATCCCGGACGCGTCGGAGCCGCCGATGTGGTGGCCGTACTCCGGGTGATCGCCGTAGCCGAAGACCGAGACCGGCTTGCCCAGCGCCGCCCAGACGTTGTTGAAGTTGACTCCGGCCGCCATCACGCGGACAATCACCTCGAAGGCCCCTGGCTCGGGAACCTCGATCTGCTCCAGCTGGAAAGCGTCATTGGGCTCGCCCTCCCGCTCCTGACGGATGACCCAGGCTGCCATCGTCTTGGGCAGGGTTCCGGGCTCGACATCCAACTTCGCGACTGCGCTCGTGTCAACGGCCAACTGAGTCCTCCGCAGGTCTTCGGGAAACGGGGCCGGCGAATCCTAGTCAAGCACGGGAGTCTCGGCCTTGGTCTTCTCCTCAAGCTCCTGCAGCTCGTCGGCGAGGATCGGCCGAACGGCGCGATCGACGCGGGCCGGCTCCTCGAGCTCCTTGCCCGAGGCGGCGCCCATCTCCTCGATGCGCCGCAGCTGCGGCATGATCCGGCTCTCCAGCGAGCCGACGGCGTCGTCGAAGGATTTGGTCGCGGAGTTGAGCTGCCGCCCGGCCTTGGCGAAGTGTTCGAGGAAGGCCCCCATTCGGCTGTGCAGCTCGCGCGAGGCGGAGGCGATCTCCTGCGCCTGCTCGGCGATCTGCTCCTGGCGCCAGCCGAGCTCCACGGTGCGCAGCAGGCCGACCAGCGTGGTCGGCGTGGCGATCAGGATCTTCTGCTCGAGCGCGTAGTCGTAAAGCGATGGCTCCGCCTCGAAGGCGGCGTGCAGGGCGGCCTCCGAGGGCATGAAGCAGACGACGAAGTCGGGCGTCTCGCCGCTGTCGAACTGGTCCTGGTAACGCTTCGAGGAGAGTTTGGTGATGTGGTCGCGCACCTGGCGGGCATGGCGGATCAGCTCGCCCTTGCGGGTCGGGTCGTCCTCGGCCTCGAGCACCTCGAGGTAGGCGTCGAGCGGCACCTTGGAGTCGATCACGACGCGACGGTTGCCGGGCAGCATCACCACCGCGTCGGGCCGCAGCACGGACTCGCCGTCGTTCATCGTCTGCTGCAGCTCGAAGTCGACGTGCTCGGTCATGCCGGCGATCTCGACGCAGCGCTTCAGCTGCACCTCCCCCCACTGGCCGCGGGTCTGGGGCTGGCGCAGCGCCTTGACCAGGGTGCCGGTCTGGGTGCCGAGGTCGCCCAGACCGACCTTCATCTCGTCCAGCAGGGTTTTCATCGCGCCGTCCGCCTTGCTGCGGTCGCGGCTCAGGGTCGAGACCTCTTTTTCTATCCGCTCGAGGTTCTTGCCGATCGGCTCGGTGAGCCGGCGGAACTCGGCCTCCCGCTTCTGCAGTGCAGCCTCGGCGGCCTGGGCGTCGACTTTGCGCGACTCCTCGTTGACCCGCAGCAGGTCGGCGACGGCCTTCGACGTCGCCTCCTGGATCGCCGGCCCGTGGTCGAGCGGTGGCTGCTGCTCGGGGCGCTGGGCGACGAGATAGACGAGCGCCGCGGCGAGCGCGAGCACGGCGATGGCGAGAACGATCGTCACCCGACCGATGGTGACGGGGCCGGCAGACGGACCGGGGCGTCGAGAACCTCGCTATTACGGAAGCAGCACGTCGTTTTTCGACGAGGTGCGGTACGGGCCGACCACGAAGCGCACCGGCCTGGCGTTCGGGATGTCGGCGGCGCTGACCCGGTAGATGCCGGTCGGCAGCGCGGTGAGCAGCGAGGCGTTGCCGTTGGCGATCAGTGGGCCGGAGATCGCATCTTTTGGCCCACGCACTTCCAGCTTCGAGTCGAAGTCGGTCAGGTTGGCGGCCACGAAGACGACGACGACGGGCGCGTTGGAGCGGATCGGCGGTTGGCCCGCGTGCTGGTTCTGGGGGATCTGCTGGGTCGGTTCGGGCCCGATCGCGATCCGAGGCGGTTGCACGGTGATCCCCCGCGGGGTGATCGTGACGCTGACCCGCGTCGGTGGCTGCGGCCGCGGGTCGTTGGCGCTCTCTTCGGCGCCGCAGCCGTTTGCCGCCAGCGCCAGCACGGCGAGGACGCAACCCGCGACCAGTCTGCCTCTCCCACGACCCATCCAGGCGGAATCTAGCCGAAGGGCAAGTCGACTACGCGAGCCGTAACGCCATCTTCACCTACGGCCAGCTCGGCGCCGGGCTCCGCCTCGCGGCGCAGGATCGCCAGGGCGATCGGTCCGTGCACGGGAGAGACGCAGCTGCCGCCGACCCTGCCGACCTCCTTGTCGCCAAGGTTGAGGGCGGCTCCGGGGGCCGCCACCCCGCTCAGGCGCAGGCCGCGCAGGTGGCGGTTGGGCTTGCCCCGGTAGTGGAGCCGGGCGACCGTCTCCTGGCCGATGTAGCAGCCCTTCTCGAAGTTGACGGCGGCCTCGACTATGCCGGCCTCGGCGGGCATCGTCGAGGAATTCATCTCGGCGCCGAAGCGCGGCGTCCCCATCTCGATCCGCAGGATCTCGGCCGCCTCGGGGCCGACCTCTACGGCGCCGGCAGCGCTCAGGGCCGCGCGCAGCCGCCCGGCGTCCTTGGACGGGAGGATCAGATCGATGCCGAGTGCGGTCCCGACTGCGAGGCACTCGATGCCGCCGACGGCAAGCGCTTCGCAGGCGTGCTCGGGAAGCGGGGGGGAGCCGGCGATCTCGGCACTGCGCGGACCGATCATCGAGAGCAGCGCCCGCGCCCCGGTCGCGTCCTCGATCGCCACGTCGCGCCCGATCTTGTACATCTCGAGGTGACGGCGGGTCGCCTCCAGCGCCCCGGCCTCGACATCGACCCAGATCTCATCCTCCGCAGGCCGCAGCACCCGCATGTCGGCCTGCATGTGCCCCTTGCGGTCGAGCAGCGCCGCGTAGCAGCCCTCACCCACCGCAAGCGCCTCGATGTCGTTGGTCAGCTGCCCCTGCAGGTATTCGGCTGCCTCAGCTCCACTCAGAACCAGCTTGCCGCGCTCGGACCGATCGAGCACCCCGCACTCCTCCCGCAGCTGCCTGTACTGGGCATCGAGCTCGACTGTCAACGTTCCGGCCACCCCTCGATTCTAGGAAGGCCGCGTCAAGGGCGATGGGGATGACCTCGAACGAGCCTTCCCGCTGTTGCTCGTTCGAGGTCATCCCCATCGCCCCACCCAACGTCTTTTAGATATGCCAAAATCTGATTTTGACGTGTCGAAATCTCCGGACGACAGGGCAATCGCGAAGGACGGCGGGCGCATCAGCAGGCGCAAGCTGCTGGGTGGGGTGGCTGCTGCCGGGGTTGCGCTGCCGGCTCTGCACGAGCTGATTCCGCACCAGGGCCTGCACCACTCGATCGAAGGGGCGAGCGCTTCGGCCGCGGGGCACCCCCATGGCGGCGGCGATCCCGCGGCCATGGGCGGGGCCGGGATGCACTCGCACAACGACTTCGCCGGCGGCCGCGAGGTCGACCACCGCGCCAACGGATTCGACCCTTCGGCGATGGTTCGCGACTTCGACTGGGGGAAGACCCGCCGCCTCGCGAGCGGCCGCGTGCTTCGCGAGTGGGAGATAGTCGCGACGGACAAGGAGATCGAAGTCGCTCCGGGCGTCAAGTACGAGTCGTGGGCCTACAACGGGCGGGTGCCGGGGCCGACCCTGCGCTGTCGCGAGGGGGAGCGCCTGCGGATCCACTTCGGCAACGGCTCCTCGCATCCCCACACGATCCATTTCCACGGCATCCACCCGGCCGGCATGGACGGCATGCCGGGGCTCGGCGAGGGGATCGGCGGCGGCCTGATCTCCACCGGCGAAAGCTTCACTTACGAATTCGACGCGGAGCCGTTCGGCATGCACCTCTACCACTGCCATGCCACGCCTCTGGCCGCCCACATCGCGAAGGGGCTCTACGGCGCCTTCATCGTCGACCCTAGGCGGGGCCGGGAGGACGCCGACGAGTTGATCATGGTGATGAACGCCTTCGACACCAACTTCGACTTCGGCAACGAGGTCTATGCGGTCAACTCGATCGGCTTCCACTACGCGAAGCACCCGATCCGGGTCAAGCGGGGCGAGCTGGTGCGGATCCACCTGATGAACATCGTCGAGTTCGACCCGATCAACTCCTTTCACGTCCACGCCAACTTCTTCAACTACTTCCCGACCGGCACTTCGATGCAGCCGCTCGAGTACACCGACACGATCGCGCAGGTGCAGGGACAGCGGGGCATCCTCGAGCTCCGCTTCCGCCACCCGGGGCGCTACATGTTCCACGCCCACAAGACCGAGTTCGCCGAGCTGGGCTGGCTCGGGTTCTTCGAGGTGGCCTGATGGAGGCCCGTGGCGCCGCCGTCTCGTCGATGCGCCCGGGCCCCGGCTCGCGGGCCCCGGCCTGGCTGCTCGGGCCTGTTGCCGCTGGCTTTGATCGGGGCGGCGATCGCCGCCTTCGCCCTGCTCGGCGCGCCGGGTCTCGGCGAGCGCAGCGGCCCGCCGGTGGAGGACCTGGCGATCGAGCGGACCGCCCTGCGCCCCGGAGAGATCGAGCTGACCGTTCGCAACGACGGCCCCGACCCGGCTCGGGTCGCACAGGTGTCGGTAAACGACGCCTACGTCGATTTCGCGGCGAGCGCAGGGGAGGTCGGCCGGCTCGGCTCGACCACGATCACGGTCCCCTATGACTGGATCGAGGGCGAGGCCTACGAGATCTTCCTGCTCACCGCGACCGGCGGCACGATCGACCACACGATCGACGTCGCCACCGAGACCCCGGAAGCCGATGCCGGCTTCTTCGGCCTGATGGCCCTGCTGGGCATCTACGTGGGCGTGATCCCGGTCGCCCTCGGGATGCTCTGGCTGCCCTTCGTGCGGCGCATCGACCGGCGCTGGGTCCAGTTCCTGCTGGCGCTGACGATCGGGCTGCTTGCCTTCCTGGCGATCGACGCGGTGCAGGAGGGGGTTGACGCGGCGCAGGCGGGGCCGCAGGCGTTCGGCGGCGCCGCGCTCGTCTTCGTCGGCGCACTCGCCGCCTACCTGCTGCTGGCCGGGATCGACGGCTACCTGGCCGAGCGTCGTAGCCGAGCCGAAGCGGCGGGCGGGCCCGGAGGGGCGCACCTGGCGCTGCTGATCGCGATCGGCATCGGCTTGCACAACCTCGGCGAGGGCCTTGCGATCGGCTCCTCCTACGCCCTCGGCGCTCTCGCCCTCGGCACCTTTCTCGTCGTCGGCTTCGCGATCCATAACACCACCGAGGGGCTGGCGATCGTCGCCCCGCTCGCCTCTGAGCCGGCGCCGATGCGCCGGCTGGTTGCATTGGGGTTTATCGCCGGAGCGCCGGCGGTCCTCGGCGCGGCGATCGGGGCGACCGCCTTTGACTCGAGCCTCGCTGCCTTTCTGCTCGGCGTCGGAGCCGGGGCGATCGCGCAGGTGGTCCAGCAGATCCTGCCCTCTATCCGCGACGCGGCCGGCCGGGCGCTTCATCCACTCAGCGTCGCGGGCATCCTGGCCGGCTTGGCGCTGATGTTCGCGACGGGGCTGCTGGTGAGCGCCTGATGGCTTCCCGTGGCGCGGACCCTCGCCCGGAGCGTCGCCTCCACACGGAGGCGATCGAGGACTACGCGAAGGCGATATACGCGATCTCCGGCAGTCGAGAGGGCCCGGTTCTCAATGGTGAGGTTGCCGAGCGCCTCGGGGTGACGCCGGCGACGGCGACCTCGATGCTGAAGCGGCTAGCGGGCCTCGGCCTGGTCGATTACCTCCCCTACAAGGGCGTCACCCTGACGCCCGCCGGGGAGAAGGTCGCGCTCGAGGTGATCCGCCACCACAGGCTGATCGAGGCCTACCTCTCCGAGGCCCTGGGGATGCCCGAGGACCGCGTCCACGAGGAGGCGGAGGTGCTCGAGCACTACATCTCCGAGGAGCTGGAGCTGCTGATCGCGGCCAAGCTCGGCGAACCCAGCCACGACCCGCACGGCACGCCGATCCCCGGCCCCGACCTGCGCCCGCCGGTCGAAGAGGGGGGCGGCCGGTGAGGCCGCCCGAGGCCGTCGAGGCCCCGCCCGTGGACGTGGTCGCGCCCGAGGCCACGGTCGAGGACGTCCTCCCCGGCGAGGCGGCTGTCGCCCGCGCCGCCCGCCGCTCGCTGGACGGCCATGCTCGCGGCCTCGCCCGCGTCTGGCCCTTCCTCGGCCCCGCCTTCGTCGCTGCCGTCGCCTATATCGACCCCGGCAACTTCGCCACCAACATCGCCGGCGGCGCCAAGTTCGGCTACCTGCTGCTCTGGGTCGTGCTTGCGGCGAACCTGATCGCGATGGTCGTGCAGACGCAGTCGGCGAAGCTCGGCATCGCGACCGGCAAGAACCTCGCCGAGCTGTGTCGCGAGAGGTTCTCGCACCGCGCCTCGATCGGCCTCTGGCTGCAGGCCGAGCTGGTGGCGATGGCCTGCGATATCGCCGAGGTGGTCGGGGCCGCGCTCGGGCTCAACCTGTTGTTCGGGATCCCGCTCTTCCCGGCCGGTGTGATCGCCGGGGCCGGCGCTTTCGGAATTCTCAGCCTGCAGCAGAGGGGCTTCCGTCGCCTGGAGGCGGCGATCACGGTCCTGGTCGGGGTCGTCGTGGCCTCGTTTGCCTTCGAGCTCCTCGATGCCAGCCCGGACGGCGGGGAAGTTGCCAAGCACCTGTTCGTCCCCGGTTTCGCCGGCACCGAGAGCATCCTGCTCGCCACGGGGATCATCGGCGCGACCGTGATGCCGCATGTCATCTACCTGCACTCGGCGCTGACCCAGCGGCGGGTCGTCGGCCGCAACGACGGCGAGCGGCGAAAGATCCTCGGCTTCGAGCGGGTCGACGTCGTGATCGCCCTCTCGCTTGCCGGTGCCGTCAACCTCTCGATGATGATCGTCGCCGCCGCGCTCTTTCACGGCAGTGGCCTGACTGGCGTCGACTCGATCGACGGCGCCTTCAACGGGTTCAAGTCCCTTGTCTCCGATCGCGCGGCCACCGTCTTCGGCATCGCCCTGCTCGCCTCCGGCTTCGCCTCCTCCTCGGTGGGGACGATGGCGGGTCAGGTCGTGATGCAGGGCTTTATCCGCCGCCGCATCCCGATCTTCCTGCGCCGCGCGATCACCCTTGCGCCGGCCCTGATCGTGCTTGGCATCGGCCTCGACCCCACCGATGCCCTGGTCGGCAGCCAGGTCGTGCTCTCTTTCGGCATCCCCTTCGCGCTGGTGCCGCTGCTGATGCTTGCCTCGAGTAGGAAAGTGATGGGCGAGCTGGTCAATCCGCGCTGGCTGACCGGGGTCGCTGGGGTCTTGGCCGCGATGATCATCGGGTTGAACGTGTTTCTTCTGCAGCAGGTGTTCTTCGGTTGAGCTTTTGTGGCGGGGTTGGGGCGTCAGGGGGTCGTGCCCGGGGGCTGGGTTCTTCGCCGCAGGGTTGCGTGCCTTCGCTGAGGGGGACAGGGCGAAGAACGGACGCCGCCCCCGGGCACGACCCCCTGACGCCCCCTTCCGGGACGAGCTAGCCTCGGGCCAAGAGCTTGGCGACAAGCTCGGGGAGCTCCCTGGCCATGCGGGAGCGGGGGACTGCCAGGTCGATGCCGGTGGCTTCTGAAGCTTTCTTGGTCTCGACGTTGACGTGGGAATAGAAGCCGAGGGTTGGGACGGGGGCGGCGGCTACTGCGGCGATGTCGGCGGTGTCGAGGTCGCAGACGATTGCTTCGGCTTCCAGGGGGTCGGGCAGTGCCGACACGACGGAGACCTCGTGGCCGGCTGCTTCCAGGCTCTCGCTGACCCGGCTCGCCAGCATCAGGTCGGTGACGATGGCGACGATCTTGGCCACTAGAGCGAGCGGCGTTCGCGGAACTCCTCGCGAACGCTCTCGGGACGGCCCCACATCTGCACGACCTCGGCCCGCCCCTCGCGAACCTCGCGCACGGCCATCTCTCCGCTCACGCCATCGCCGTCCAGCTTCTTCAGCACGCCCATCACCGTCCCCGGTGCAGCAGCGTGCCCGAAGCTGTGAGCTACAAGCAAGCGCCAGTCCCAGTCGGCCTGCGAGTAAGGCTGAGCATTGACCTGGCTGAGAGCCACGGCCGTGTCCACATACCGACTTTCATCCTCAATTCGCAGATCAAGCTCCAGATCGGTCCAATCCGGCGGCAGAGAGTCAAGCACCTGTTGAAAGTCCTCAGCCAAGCTCACGAGCCAGAGCGTATCTAGGAAGGGTCCGGGGGTGGCCTCGCCTGCACGCGGCGTCCTGTTCTTCGCCCTGTCCCCTCAACGAACGCACGCCACCCTGCGGCGAAGAACCCAGCGAGCAGGCGAGGCCACCCCCGGACCCCACCCGATCAAGGTTCAGCGAATGCAGCTTCCACGTCCAAGGGCCTTTCCAGCAGCCCATGCTTGAGATCCCAAGCAGCCCAAGCCCGCAGCACAGCCTGATCGAACGGCGCCGGATGCAGATCAGGCAAGAGGGCCGCAAGCTGCGCCCGCTCGTCGGCCCGGTCGAGGCTGGGCACTTCGGCGAGCAGGTCGTCGAGGGCCTGTTTCGGGTGGTCCACGGCGAACCCGTAGCCCCGCTTGGTCGCGTCGACCACCGAGCGGATCAGTCCCGGATTCCGGTCGATCGTCCCCCGCGAGGCGACCAGGACCAGCTCGGGATAGGGCGGCGCCCCGTATTCGTTGACCTTGAAGACCCTGATCGGGACGCCCTGCTGGCGCAGCGTCACGCCCTCGGCGTTCCAGAAGCCGGTCGCCGCGTCGACCTTTTGCGCGGCCAGCGAGGAGATCGCGTTGAAGCCGATCGTCACCCGCTTCACCTTGGCCGGGTCGCCGCCGTCGGCGCTGACCTCGGAGTCGACCACCGCTTCGTCGGAGGGCAGGCCGGTGACGCCCACGGTCCGGCCCTGCAGGTCACGGGGCCGGTTCACGCCATTGCCGCCGTGGGCGATCACTGCGGCGAGCGGCCGCTGCACGATCGGCATCGCGCCGACCAGGTCGAGGCCGCGCTCGCGGGCGATCCCGAGGTCGTGGATGTCGAGGATGGCGAAGTCCGCGCGGCCCGCCTCGAGCAGCTTCGGCGCGTCGGCCGATTCGCCCGGCTGGCGGATCGCCAGGTCGACCCCGGCGTCGCGGTAGTAGCCCTCGCGCTGGGCCGAGTAGATCCCGGAGTGGGCCGGATTCGGCGTGAAGTCGAGCACCAGCGTCGCGCCGACAGGCGCGCCCGGTTCAGCGCCGTCCCCGCCACAACCGGCGGCGCCGGAGAGCAGCAGGGCGGCCGCCAGCAGCGCGACAACCCACTTCATCTGGCCGGGAACCTATTTCATGCGGTCAATCTGGGTAGACTGGCGCCGCCCCAGTCGAATTAGGGATCTAGGAGGAGAGATAGTGCAGGAACGAGGACTTGCGGCATACCTTGCTGAGTTGATCGGCACCTTCTTGTTGGTGTTCTTCATCACCACCGTCATCGTGCTCTTCCTCTCGACGGGCGAACAGGCCCAGTTCGGGACGGACTTCGCGGTGATCGGGCTCGTCCACGCCTTCCTGCTCTTTGGCCTGATCGTCATGTTCGGCGTGGTCAGCGGCGGGCACTTCAACCCTGCGGTGACGCTCGCGGCGATGGCGATCAAACGGATCTCGGCGATCGACGGCGTTATCTACATGCTCGCCCAGTTCTCGGGCGGCGTGCTCGGCGCCCTGCTCTGCAAGGGGCTGCTGCTCGACGAGGGTCGTGCCACCCACTACGGAGCAGCGACCGTGAGCGGGCTGCTCGCCGGCGACTTCCAGGGAATGATCATCGAGGCGATCGGCACCTTCTGCCTCGTGCTCGTGATCCTCGCCGCCGTCTTCTCGAAAAAGAGCTTCAAGGACTGGGCGCCGCTGGCGATCGGCACCACGCTGGGCTTCATCGTCATGGTCGGCGGCCCGCTGACCGGCGGTGCCTTCAACCCGGCGCGCTGGTTCGGCCCGGCCCTGGTCGGCAACGAATGGGGCGGCGTCTGGCCCTACCTGCTCGGCCCGATCGTCGGCTCGCTGCTTGCCGCGGCCGTCTTCAGGTTTGTGCTCGAGGCCGGCGGCCCGGCCCCGACCGAGTCGCCCGAGCGGGTCAAGCCCGCCTCGGCTTCGGCCTCCTAAGAGCTTCTCCAGCCGCACGCGCCGGACCTGGACGGCGCGTGCGGTAGCGTGCTCCGCGTGCGCCGGGTCACCTTCTCGCGGAACTACACGCTCTCCCTCTCGCGCACCTGCCAGTGCTACTGCAAGTACTGCGCGTTTGCGACCCACAAAGCGCATATCCGCAGTCCTGAGGAGGTCGAAAAGCTCCTCGACGAAGCGGTGAGGCGCAACGCCAAGGAGCTCCTCGTGCTCACCGGGGAGCGGCCTGAGGTCAACCCCGTCGTGGCGGCCAGGCTGGCCGAGTGGGGCCACGACGACTTCACCTCCTACGTCGTCTGGAGCTGTGAACGCGCGCTCGAGCGGGGGATGCTGCCGCACACGAACATCGGCGTGCTCGACCGGACCGACCTGGCTCGCCTGCGTGAGGTGACGGCCTCACAAGGGCTGATGCTGGAGTCGGTGTCTGAGCGCCTGATGGACACCGTCCACGCCGGCTCACCGACCAAGCATCCCGCGCAGCGGCTGGCAACTATCGAGGCCGCCGGCGAACTGAAGATTCCCTTCACGAGCGGGATCCTGGTTGGCATCGGTGAGACGGAGGACGAGCAGGTCGCGTCCCTCGAAGCGCTCGCAGATCTGCACGACCGCTATGGCCACATCCAGGAGGTGATCCTGCAGAACTTCGTGCCGCATCCGCGGTACTACGGGGCTGAAGTGGCGGATATCGCGGATGAGGCTGCCCGCGAGAGGTGGGGGGCCGACGGGGACCCCTCTGCTGGGGCTCCGCAGCGAGGGCTTGGAGAAGGCACAGAGGTTGAGCTGCTTCGCGAGTTCCCATCAGAGGGGTCCCCGTCGGCCCTGCCGGTCTGGGCCAGCCCGGTCTCCGTCGACGACATCAAGCGCTTGATCCGGGAGTGCAAGCGGTTGATGCCTGACGTGGGGGTTCAGGTGCCGCCGAATCTCTCGGATGCCTGGGGCGAGTTGGTCGAGGCTGGCGCTACGGACCTAGGGGGCCTCTCGGCCAACGGCGACCACATCTCGCCCGAGCACGCGTTCCCGAGTCCCCACGAGGTGCGGAAGGAGCTTGCGCCCAAGGGATATGCGCTGACCGAGCGGCTCTGCGTCTACCCGCAGTACATGGACTCGGAGTGGATGGAGCAGGGGGTCCTGGACGTGATCAAGCTGAAGTACTGGAGCTTCATTCCGCGGCGGGGGTCTGGGCGGCGATCAGAAGAGTCGCTGAACGGGAAGCTTGCACCCGAAGCGATCGAGAAGGGCCGGGCCGGGGAGGAGCTGAGCGAGGACGAGCTGACTGCTCTCTTCGCCGAGACGCGGCCTGAGGTGATCGAGGAGATGCGGGCTGCTGCCGATGAGCTTCGGGCTGAGCTGGCGGGGGACCGGGTGACGTTCGTGGTCAACCGCAACATCAACTTCACCAACATCTGCGTGGTCGGCTGTGCGTTCTGCGGGTTCGGGCAGGGGCGGCGCTCGCCCGATGCCTATGAAGTGTCGGAGGAGGAGTTCGCCTCAAGGATCCGCGAGGCGGTCGAGTTCGGCGCGACGGAGATCTGCATGCAGGGGGGGATCCATCCCGACCTGACCCTGGAGGAGTACGGCAAGTGGCTGCGGCTGGCGAAGGAGGTGGCGCCGCAGCTGCATCTGCACGCCTACTCGCCGATGGAGGTCGACTACATGTGCGAGCGCTCGGGCAAGGGGCCGGACGAGGTCTTCGAGTACCTGATCGAGTGCGGGCTCGGGCTCGACCCCCGGGACCGCGGCGGAGGTGCTCGACGACGGGGTGCGGCAGCGGATCTCACCCAACAAGCTGCCGGTCGACCGTTGGGTCGAGATCATCGAGGCCTCCCACCGCGCCGGCCTGCGCTCGACCTCGACCGTGATGTTCGGCCACATCGAGGAGCCGCGCGAGCTGGCCCGCCACATGCGTGTCGTCCGTGCCCTGCAGGAGCGCACCGGCGGCATCACCGAGTTCGTCCCGCTCAGCTTCATCCCCTTCAACACGATGCTCGGCCGCACCCACGGCATCGAGGAGATCTCCGCCGGCGAGAACCTCAAGCACACCGCCGCCTTCCGGCTGGCGCTGGGCAGGACGGTCCCCAACCTGCAGGCGAGCTGGGTGAAGATGGGCCTCGACGCCGCGACCGAGTCGCTGCGCTGGGGCGTCAACGACCTCGGCGGCACCCTGATGGAGGAGAACATCTCCCGCATGGCCGGCTCCCAGCACGGCGTCCGCCTCGACCCCGAGCAGCTGATCGACGCCGCTCGCGCCGGCGGTCGCGAGCCCGCCCAGCGCACGACTCTTTACGAGATCGTCGAGACCTATTGACCCTGGGCTCTTAGCGGCTATCGTTCGGCAATCGCTTCGCGCTCGCCAGTTGGGGATGGGGGATTTCCCGGTCTAGCGGTCTTCTCGCTGCTGGGCTTGGTCTTGGTGCTCGCAGCTGTGGCATTGGCCAGCTTGCGGCCCTGGGAGGCCGACTCCGTCGATCCCCGCCTGAGCGTTTTGCCGGGGACTGCGGCACTCGGCGACGCGGTTGCGGTCACGCCCGACCGGTCCTCTCGTCCGGCCGGGACTGGGGGAGAGAGTCTTGCTCGTGCCGTCCCGGTGGTGAAGCGGGCGCCTGCGGCGGAGGACGGATCCGGGCCCACCCTGGCGGTCGCCCAAGCCCGGGTGGTGAGCACCGTTACGGCTCCATCTCCGCCTCCGCCCCTGTCGGAGCCCGAACCGCCGACCTCGAATCAGCCGACTCCTGCGCCCGCAGCCCCGCCACCTTCGCAGACAGTGGTCACCGGCAGTGGTGGCAGCGCGGGTGGCCCAAACACGGCGGTGGTCGAAGTCGAACCAAAACCGGGCTGCGAAGGGGACGAATACGAAGTCACCATCAGGTTCGCAGCGGAGGCGATCCCCTCCGACGAAGCCGAAGTCGAGATCGCGATCCGGCGCGTCGAGCGCGACGGCAGCGAAAGCGAAATCCAGCTCGA
Source organism: uncultured Solirubrobacterales bacterium (assembly GCA_963812905.1). Lineage (GTDB taxonomy): Bacteria > Actinomycetota > Thermoleophilia > Solirubrobacterales > 70-9 > VRUE01. The sequence goes on along the minus strand of CAWEWY010000003.1, from coordinate 535,161 downwards.
AGGGAAGTTCAGCGACGTCGGCGATCTGCTCGAACAGGTCATCTCCGAAGACGACTGCGTAGCGGTCAGGGTCGAGCCGGCCGGCGAGGAAGAGCCGGCTGACGGTTCCTCCGAGCCCCCGACGGCGACGGCGAGCGTCGAAGAAGGGCTGGAGCCGGTTCTGCCCTAGTCGATGCGCGCCATGGTCCTGGAGAGGCAGGGGCAGCCCTTGGGGCTCGCCGAGCTGCCGGATCCGCGGCCACGGCCCGGGCAGGTGCTGGTCACGGTCGGCGCCTGCGGCGTCTGCCGCACCGACCTGCACATCGTCGACGGCGACCTGTCAGAGCCGAAGCTGCCGCTCGTGCCGGGCCATCAGATCGTCGGCACGGTGGTCGAGGCGGGGGAGGGGGCCGAGCGCTTCGAGCCCGGCGCGCGGGTCGGCGTGCCCTGGCTGGGCTGGACCTGCGGCGAGTGCCGTTACTGCACGGGCGGGCGGGAGAACCTCTGCGACCGCGCTCGCTTCACCGGCTACGACGTCGATGGCGGCTACGCGGAGATGGCCGTGGCGGACGAGCGCTTCTGCTTCCCCATCCCCGAGGGGTATCCGGACGAGCAGGCGGCGCCGCTGCTCTGCGCCGGGATGATCGGCTACCGGGCGCTGCGCCTGGTCGGCGACGCCGAGCGGATTGGGTTCTACGGCTTCGGGGCCTCCGCCCACATCCTCTGCCAGGTCGCCGTGCGCCAGGGGCGGCGCGTCTTCGCCTTCACCCGCGAGGGCGACGAGGAGGGCCAGGAGTTCGCGCGCCAGCTCGGGGCGGAGTGGGCCGGCTCATCGGATCAGGCGCCGCCGGAGGAGATTGACGGGGCGATCGTCTTCGCTCCCCTCGGCTCCCTGATGACGACCGCCCTGCGCGTCAGCGCCAAGGGGGCGCGGATCATCAGCGCCGGCATCCACATGAGCAACATCCCGAGCTTTCCCTATGCCGAGCTGTGGGGCGAGCGCGTCCTCGGCTCGGTCGCAAACCTGACCAGGCGGGACGGCGAGGAGTTCATGGCGCTGGCGCCTCAGATTCCCATTCGCACCGAGGTGGAAGTCCACCCCCTGGAGGAGGCTAATGAGGCGCTGGCCTCGATCCGGGACGGCAGCCTTACGGGGGTCGCTGTGCTTCGTGTTGGTGGTTCCCAGGCCGATCCCGGCAGGGGTTCCACTTAACTTTTTCGGTGGATCGGGGTTGGGCTTGGCGCTCGGGCGTGGGCGACGAAAAAGTACAAGACGTTCCACCCCTGCCGGGATCGGCCTGGTGCCAGCGGAAGAGATCCTCGCCTTGAGTCTGGTCTCAGCGGAACAGATCCTCGACCGGAGGGCGTCGCAGTGCCATCGCGCCGGGGCCGTCGTCTGCGGTGACGAAGCGGCTCAGGCCACGGACGACTACGGCTGGGACGCGGCTGTCCTTGCTGCGGACCAGGTCAGCGGCGGCTGCGGCCTCGTCGGCGACGGCGATCACGGTTGCTTCCAGCTTGCGTCCGTGAGCGTCATTGCGGCCGCGCCAGTCGTCCAGCGGGGCGAGGCCGGCGCAGCCGATCGCCACCTCGGCTTGGCCTAGGCGCCACGCACGGCCAAAGCTGTCGGCGATCACGACGCCCACACCGTGGAGGGGGCGGGGGCCGAACTCGGCGGACGAGGAGTGTCCGGCGAGTTCGGCCCCCGCCCCCCGAGCGGCCAGGGCATCGCTTATTTCAGCTCTTATGAGACGGGCAGACGCGTCGGGATCCTTGGGCAGCAGGCAGACCGTGCCTGCCTCGGGGAGGTTGGAGCTGTCGATTCCCGCGTTGGCGCAGACGAGGCCGTGGCGGGTTTCGGTGATCAGGACGTTGCGCTCGGCCCGGAGCACCTTGACGCTCTCCTCGAGGATCAGCTCGACTAGGGCGGGATCCTTGTCGAGCTCGGCGGCCAGCCGGCTTGCCTCCACCCCCGGCTTCACCGACGAGAGACGGCGGATCCTGTCCTCGGCCTTGGAGACGGCCTTCTGGGCGATTACGACGATGTCGCCGTCCCGCGGCGCGCCGCGGGACGCGATCAACTCGCCGAGATTCACCCCGACCTCGATCTCCGGCAGCCCCTCGACGGGAAGGATCCGCAGCTCGCTCATATTCCCAGCGCCCTTGCGGTTCGTTTTCCCCGCTTGCCGCCGGCCTCGAGCACCCGCGTGAGCGCGATCACGTCAGCCGGGGTGTCGAGGTCGAGTGCCAGCGAGGGCAACTCCTCTATCGCGTAAGGAACGCCGGCCTCGCGTGCCGCCGCGACGTGGCGGGCGCAGCTGCCCGCCCCGAAAGCGGGGCGGATCGCTTCCGGCGGCGCCAGGGCCAGGGCGTTCGTTCCGGTCCCGTGCCGGTCCGGGACGACGGCGACGAAGCGCTCGGGCATCCCGGTCAGCAGCCGTTCGAGCTCGCGCGGGTCGAGCAGCGGGCAGTCGCCGGGGAGAAGGACGACGCAGTCGGCGCCCAGCTCGCGCGCGCGAGCGACCCCGGCAAGGGCCGCGCCGGAGTGGCCGCCCTCGTCGGGATCCGGGAGCACCTCGGCCCCCGCCCTGGCGGCCAGCTCTGCGGCCGCCGGCTCGCTGGTGACGACGATCGTCCGCTCGATCGACCGCGCGTCGGCGCTCGCCTCCAGCACGTCCTCGAGCATCGCGGCGACCACGGCGGCGCGCCGCTCGTCGTCGATGCCGCCGGCGAGCCGCTGCTTCGCGGCGCCGAAGCGCTTCACCGGTAGGACCGCGGTCGCTTTCAAACCCCGTCGAGGCTAGCTGCGAAGTCCAAGACGATGCGGGCCACCCGCGCTCGCCCGGCCGCGCCCTCCATCAGGGTCGGCGCGGGGAGCGTCGGGATCTCCGCCGGCGGTGGGTCCGGGTCGCCCTCGTCGACGACCATCGCGTCGATCAGCCCGGCATAGAGCGAGGCGACGCCGGCGGCGGTCGAGGGCCGGCCCAGGGCCTGCATGAAGCGCTCGGTCGGCCCCTTGACCACCTGGCCGGCGACGAAGGGGCTGACCGCGACGACCGGGGCGCTGGAGGCGGAGATCGCCTCGGTCATCCCGGGGACGGCGAGGATCGGGCCGATGCTGATCACCGGGTTGGAGGGCCCGATCACGATCGCCTCGGCCCAGCGCAGCGCATCGAGCACCTCGGCGCTCGGCTCGGCCGCCTCGATTCCCTCCAGCTCGACCCCCTGCACCTCAGGCTCGCCGCGGTCGAGGATCAGGTACTCCTGCAGGGCGCGCACCCCCGCCGCGGTCAGCACCTTGGTTCGCACGGGCGCCTCGCACATCGGCAGCACTCGCGCCTCGACCCCGAGCCCGCGGGCGATCTGCGCCTGCGCGTCGGTGAGCCGCCCCCCCTCCTCGACGAACTGGCGGCGGTAGAGACAGGCGGCGAGGTCGCGGTCGGAGAGCCCGAACCAGCTCGGGGCGCCGAGCTTGGTCATCCGGTCGAAGACGGTGAAGCTGTCGTCGCGCAGCCCCCAGCCGCGCTCCTCGTCGATTTCGCCACTGAGCCAGTAGGTGACGAGGTCGGGGTCGGGGGAGACGTGGACGCCAAGCGACTCGATGTCGTCGCCGGTGTTGGCGATCACCGTCAGGTCGGAGCCGATCTCCTCCTGCATCCCGGCGGCGAGCTTGGCCCCGCCGGTGCCGCCAGCCAGCAGCGCGACCCGCACGGCCGACCTACTCCCAGTGGTCGCCGTCGGGGAGCCCGGTCAGCCGGATCCCGGCGTGGGCCTTGTAGCGGACGTTGACCGAGATCAAGAGCGGGGTCAGCTGCTCGACGATCCGCGCCATCTCCAGCGGGCCGGCGTTGACCGCGCGCAGGCCCGGAATCAGCTCGATCAGGCCCGCGACCCGCGCCTTGTCGGCCTTGCGGTCGCCGCAGACCAGCACGTCCTCGCCCAGCTCGGCGTCGCCGTCGCCCAGCGTGGGGGCGCCGACGGTGTGCAGGGCGGCGACGACCGTGACCCCCTCGGGCATCATCTCCTGCGCCTGCTGGGCGGCGCTGCCCTGCCAGACGCCGAGTGAGCGCGTCGCCTTGCCGCTGACCGCGGCGGCGAGCGGGACCGTGCAGTCGACCAGGATCTGGCCCGGCCGCAGCGCCTCGCGCAGGTTGTTGAGGTTCTCCGATTGGGCGCGGAAGGGGACGGTGAGGAAGACGATCTCGGCCCGGCGCGCTGCCTCCTCGTTGAGCAGCCCCTCGACCTCGGCGCCCGGGACCGCGTCGCGCAGCTTCGCCGCGGCCTCCTCGGCCCGCTCGGCCGAGCGGGAGCCGATCGCGATCGGTGCGCCCGCCTGGGCCCAGCGCAGGGCAAGTCCGGCACCGAGCGCACCGGTGCCGCCGACGATCGGGATGGTGGGAAGCTCGGCCACGAGCGCGCCAGTCTATGCTCCCCGGCGCATGAGGCTGGAGGGACGAAAGGCGCTGGTCACCGGCGGGGCCAGTGGGATAGGCGCCGCGATCGCGGCTCGCCTGGCGGCGGAGGGCGCCGAGGTCTGGGTCGGCGACGTCGACGTCGAGGGCGCCGAGCGGGTCGCGGGCGAGGTCAACGGGCATGCGCTCGAGCTCGACGTGACCGACCTTGAGTCCGCTCGCGCCGCGGTCGAGGCGACGGGCACGCTCGACATCCTCGTCAACAACGCCGGCACCGACGAGTTCGGCTTCTTCACCTACACCAGCCCCGAGCAGTGGCAGCGGTTGATCGGGATCAACCTCGTCGGCGTCTTCAACTGCACCCACGCCGCCCTGCCCGGCATGCAGGAGGCGAAATACGGCCGCATCCTCAGCATCTCCTCGGAGGCCGGCCGCGTCGGCTCGAAGGGCTCCGCCGTCTACTCGGCGACGAAGGGGGGCGTCGTCGCCTTCATGAAGGCGATCGCGCGCGAGAACGCCCGTTACGGGATCACCGCCAACTCGATCGCCCCCGGCCCGATCGAGACCCCGCTGCTGATGGGCGCCAAGGAGTTCGGCGAGATCGGCGAAAAAGTGATCGAGACGATGAAGTCCGCGACCCAGATGGGCCGCCTGGGCCAGCCCGAGGAGGTGGCCGCCGCAGTCGCCTTCCTGGTCTCAGACGACGCCACCTACGTAACCGGCGAGACCCTGGGCGTAAGCGGCGGCCTCGGAATGGTCTGATGGGCGCGTCCGAGGGTCTGGTTCCGGGGATCGAGCGCAGCGACGAGTTCACGGTCGCGCCGCCTCTGGTGACCGACGTCGGCGGCACGATCGGCACCGGCGTGCTCTCGACACCGGGCATGATCGGGATGATGGAGGGCAGCGCCCAGATGCTCGCCTACGAGCACCTGCCCGAGGGGAAGGCGACGGTCGGCTTCGAGGTCTGCGTCAAGCACGTGGCGGCGGCCGCGGAGGGCGCGATCTGCCGCACGCGCGCGACGCTGCGCGAAGTGGTCGAAGGGCGGAAGCTGCGCTTCGAGGTCGAGGTGACCGAAGGCGAGCGCACGATCGGCGTCGGCACTCACGAGCGGCGCGTGGTAGGCCAAGCCGGCCCGCCGACCGCGTAGCCTCGTCTCGATGAACCCGCTGCCGAGCAACGTCCGCATCCGCGAGGTTGGGCCTCGCGACGGGTTTCAGAACGAGCCGGAGACGATCCCCACGGCGGAGAAGATCCGGCTGGTCGACAAGCTCTCGGGGACGGGGCTGGAGCGGATTGAGGTGACCTCGTTCGTGCGCCCCGAGGTGATTTCGCAGCTCTCCGACGCCGAGGAGGTGCTGGCCGGGATAGAGCGGCGCGAGGGAGTCTCCTTCTCCGTGCTGATCCCGAACGAGCGCGGGCTGGAGCGGGCGCTGGCGCTGCGCGACCGCTTCGACGAGGTCAACGTCTTCGTCTCCGCCTCGGAGACGCACAACCGCAAGAACGTCAACCGCACGATCGAGGAGTCGCTGAACGGGCTGGAGCGGACGCTGGAGGGCGCGCGCGAGGCGGGGTTGCGCTGCGAGGGGGTGATCTCGACCTCCTTCGGCTGCCCCTACGAGGGCGAGGTGCCGGCGGACCGTGTGCTCGGGATCGCCGAGCGGCTGGCGGCGGCCGGCTGTGACGAGATCGGCTTCGGTGACACGACCGGGATGGCTAACCCGCGCCAGGTCGGCGAGTTCTTCGACGCCGCGCGCGAGCGGCTCGGCGAGGTCGAGTTGACCGCCCACTTCCACAACACCCGCGGACAGGGCCTGGCCAACGTGCTGGCGGCGCTGGAGCAGGGCGTCGACTCGTTCGAGTCGAGCTTTGGCGAGCTCGGCGGCTGCCCGGTGCCGCCGGGCGCCACCGGCAACGTCGCGACCGAGGACGTCGTCTCGATGCTGCACGAGATGGGGGTCGAGACGGGCATCGACCTGCCGGCCCTGGTCGAGGCCTCGCGCGCCGCGCAGGGAGCGCTCGGCCGCCCCCTCGGCTCGCACGTGCTTCGGGCCGGGCCAGTCGACTGGCGCCGCTGAACCTGCATCACATTTGGGGCTTCATAGGCCCCAAATGTGATGCAGGTCAGGTGCCTCGCCGAGGCTGAATAGGCTCCTGAGCGTGACCGACTTCGCAAAGGCCCTCGAGGCCGCCCTCTCCGGCGGCCCGCAGCGCCACCACGAGAAGACCGCCGAGCAGGGCAAGCTGCCCGTGCGCGAGCGGGTCGAGCGGCTCGTCGACCCGGGCTCATTCTCCGAGGAGGCGGCGCTGGCAAACTGGGACAAGGAGGGGCTGGGAGCCGACGGCGTCGTCACCGGGCTGGCGACGATCGACGGCCGCCGCGTCGCCCTGATGGCCAACGACCCAACCGTCAAGGCCGGCTCCTGGGGCCCGAAGACCGTCGAGAAGATCCTCCGCATCCAGGAGCGGGCGCTCTCCCTGCAGGTCCCGATCCTCTACCTGGTCGACTCGGCCGGGGCGCGGATCACCGACCAGGTGCAGATGTTCCCCGGCCGCCGCGGCGCCGGGCGCATCTTCCACAACGAGGTGCGGCTCTCCGGCCAGGTGCCGCAGGTCTGCCTGCTGTTCGGGCCGAGCGCCGCCGGCGGCGCCTACATCCCGGCCTTCTGCGACGTGGTGATCATGCGCGACGGCAACGCCTCGATGTACCTGGGATCGCCGCGGATGGCGGAGATGGTGATCGGCGAGAAGGTGACGCTGGAGGAGATGGGCGGCGCCAAGATGCACACCGGCGTCTCCGGTTGCGGCCACTTCCTGGTCAAGACGGACGAGGAGGCGATCGACCTCGCCAAGCGCTACCTCTCCTTCATGCCGGGGAGCTGGCGCGAGGCAGCCGCCCTCCGAGTCCGCCTGCCGAGCCCGCCTCCGACACGCCGATCGTCGAGATCCTCCCGCCCGACGAGAACCAGCCCTTCGACATGCAGCTGCTGCTCGACTCGCTGCTCGACGCCGACAGCTTCCTGCCGGTTCACAAGCGCTGGGCGAAGGAGCTGATCGTCGGCTACGGGCGGCTCGACGGGCGCGCGATCGGCGTCGTCGCCAACCAGCCCAAGCACACCGGCGGCGTCCTCTTCGTCGACTCCGCCGACAAGGCGGCCCGCTTCATCCAGACCTGCAACGCCTTCAACCTGCCGCTGCTCTTCCTCGCCGACGTGCCCGGCTTCATGATCGGCACCGCGGTCGAGCGCCACGGGATCATCCGCCACGGGGCGAAGATGATCAGCGCCGTCTCCGAAGCGACCGTGCCGAAGATCTCGGTGGTCGTGCGCAAGGCCTACGGCGCCGGGCTCTACGCGATGGCCGGGCCGGCCTTCGAGCCGGACTGCTGCATCGCCCTGCCCAGCGCCTCGATCGCGGTGATGGGCCCGCAGGCGGCGATCAACGCCGTCTTCTACAACCAGATCCAGGCGATCGAGGACGAGGCAGAGCGCGAGGCGTTTGTCGCCGCCAAGCGCGAGGAGTACGCGGAGGACATCGACATCCTCCACCTGGCGTCTGAGATGGTCGTCGACGCAGTCGTCGAGCCTGCCGACCTGCGCGCCGACCTGATCAAGCGCTTTGCGATGGCAGCGAGCAAGGACCGCTCATTCGCCGAACGGCGCAATCCGGTGACCCCGGCGTAGAGCCCATCCCGGTAGGGGTTCCGCTTAACTTTTTCGGTGGATCGGGGTTGGGCTGGGCGCCCGGACGCTCTTGACGAAAAAGTACAAGACGCTCCACCCCTACCGGGATGGGCTCTAGTCGAGCGATGCTGCCAGCTCGACGAAGTAGTCGAGAGCCGCTGGGTTGGCGAGCGAGTCGCGGCTGGCGGCCTGCTCGGGCGGCGTGCCCATCAGGATGCGCTTCACCGGGACCTCCAGAACCTTGCCGCTCAGCGTGCGCGGCACCTCGGCGATCGGGAAGACCTCGTCGGGGACGTGGCGCGGGGAGCACTGGCTGCGCACGCGGCGGGCGATCTCCTTGCGCAGGTCGTCATCGAGCTCGACGCCCTCGCGGAGGACGACGAAGAGCGGCATCCAGCCCTCGGTGCCGGGGCGGGGGACGTCGACGACGAGCGCGTCGACGATCTCGTCGAGGCCGAGTACGGCGCGGTAGATCTCGCTCGTCCCCATGCGGATGCCGGAGCGGTTGATCGTCGAGTCCGAGCGGCCGTAGATGACGGCGGTGCCGCGCGAGGTGATTTCGATCCAGTCGCCGTGGCGCCAGATGCCCGGGTAGTGCTCGAAGTAGCTGGCGCGGTAGCGGCTGCCGTCGGCGATCGCCCCAGAAGCGGACCGGCATCGACGGCATCGGCTCGGTGACGACCAGCTCGCCGACCTCGTCGATCACCGAGTTGCCGTCTTCGTCCCAGGCCTCGACCGCGGCGCCGAGGGCGCGTCCCTGCAGCTCGCCGCGGTAGACGGGGAGCAGGGCGACGCCGCCGACGAAGGCGGTGCAGAGGTCGGTGCCGCCGCTGGTCGAGAAGAGCCAGGTGTCGGAGCCGAGGTGCTCGTAGATCCAGTCGAAGCCCTCGGGGGAGAGGGGGGAGCCGGTCGAGCCGACCGCCTTCAGCCGGCTCAGGTCGCGGCCGGCGCCGGGCTCGACGCCGGCCTTCATGCAGGCGGCGATGTAGGAGGCGCTGGTGCCGAACATCGTCACCCCGGCGCGCTCGGCGAGGTCCCAGAGCACGCCCATGTCGGGGTGCCCGGGGTTGCCGTCGTAGAGGACGATCGCGGCACGGGTCAGCAGGCCGGAGACGAGGAAGTTCCACATCATCCAGCCGGTGGTGGTGAACCAGAAGAGCCGGTCGCCGGGATGGGCGTCGACGTGGAGGTGGAGCTTCTTCAGGTGCTCGAGCAGGATGCCGCCCTGGGACTGGACGATCGCCTTCGGCAGCCCGGTCGTGCCGGAGGAGTAGAGGACCCAGAGCGGGTGGTCGAAGGGGACGCGCTCGAAGGTCAAGCTCGGCCCCCTCGCCGCGGCCGAGCAGCTCGTCCCAGCGCATCGCATCGCGCAGGCCGGAGAGGTCGGGGTCGGGGTCGAGGTAGGGGAGGACGACGGTGCGCGTCAGGCTCGGCATCGCCTCCTGAAGCTGGGCCAGCGTCTCGCGCCGGTCGAAGTCCTTGCCGCCGTAGCGGTAGCCGTCGACCGCGAAGAGCACCTTGGGCTCGATCTGGGCGAAGCGGTCGATCACGCTTGCGGGGCCGAAGTCGGGCGAGCAGCTCGACCAGACCGCGCCGATGCTCGCGGTGGCGAGGAAGGCGACGATCGCCTCGGGGATGTTGGGCATGTAGGCGACGACGCGGTCGCCGCGCTCGACGCCGAGAGCGCGCAGCCCTGCAGCGACGGCGGCGACCTGGGACCGCAGCTCACCCCAGCTCAGCTCGCCGAGCTCGCGCAGCTCCGAGGCGTGCAGGATCGCCGCCTCGGCCCCGTCGTCCTTGCCGGCGAAGACGTGCTCGGCGTAGTTGAGGCTGGTGCCGGCGAACCACTCCGCGCCCGGCATCGTCGCGGTTGGCGAGCACCCGCTCGTAGCCGCCGTCGGCCTGGACGCCGAAGAAGTCCCAGATCGAGCTCCAGAAGGCCTCGAGGTCGGACACCGACCAGCGCCACAGCTCCTCGTAGCTGTCGAGCTTCAGCCCGCGCTCGGCCTCGAGCCAGCGCATGTACTCGCGCAGGCGCGAGCGCTCGACCAGCTCGGCGGAGGGCTCCCAGAGCTTCTCGGGTGCGGGCTGGCTCACGCCGCTGCGGCGCCGGCGGCCTTCGCCTGGGCCAGCTCCAGCTCGCGCGGGTCGTGCGGCGCAGAAGAGCTTGCACCTCGTCGCCGTGGCTGCGCGCCAGCTCGCGCAGCCGCTCCTGGTTTGTCAGGCGCGCCTTGCGGTCGGCGTCGTTGAGGTTCTGGAAGAAGCGCAGCATCGGCGGGCAGCTCGGCGGGGTGGCGATCTCGCCGTGGTGGAAGTAGGCGTCGCCGCAGTGCAGCAGCCAGCCGTCGCCGGTCCTGATCGCGACGCCAGTGTGGCCGCGCGAGTGGCCGACGAGCGGCACCAGCAGCACCTCGCTGTCGAGGTCGGGCAGGATCCGCACGCTGGCGAAGCCGAACCAGTCGTCGCCGCCGGCGGCGTGTTCGACCCAGCGCGGGCTTGTGCCGCCAGTGGGCGCCGCCGATGTAGCGGGGCCGTTCGCGAGGCTCGGGCTCGGAGCGCCGCCTCGAGCTCGCGGGCGAAGACGTGGACCTCGGCTTCGGGGAAGTCCGGCAGCCCGCCGGACTGTGGTCGAGGTCGAGGTGGGTGATGACGATGTGCTTGACGTCGCCGGCGGAGAAGCCGAGCTCCTCGATCTGCGTCAGCGCCGTCGTCGCCGATCTCGGGCCTCGGGCTCATCGTCAGCCGGAAGACGGCGCCGAGCTGGCCGGGGTTGCGGGTGTCCTCGATGCCGAAGCCGGTGTCGACGAGCACGAGGCCGTCGCTCGCTCTCGATCAGCAGGCAGTGGCAGACGATCCTGCCCCGCTCGAGCAGGCCGCCCTCTGCCGTTGACCAGGCGCCTGCCGTGGGGGCAGAACGATCCGCAGTTGAGGTGATGGATGCGCATGCCGGCGGGCCGAAGTCTATTCAGGCCCGGCGGGCCGAGAGACATCGGGATCGTCGCTTGCATTCCGTCTATCGTTTGGGCCGCGCCGGAGTGGTGGAACGGTAGACACGATTGATTCAAAATCAATTGCTCGCAAGGGCGTGCGGGTTCGACTCCCGCCTCCGGCATCGAGGCGCTGAGGGCTGCTCAGGCCGGCAGCGGGGCGGCGTCGTCGGGCGAGGCGCCGGCGCCGTAGTCCTCGCCGGAGCCGATCGGGCGCTCCTCCTCGACGTGCCAGTTCTGGTTGAAGCCGTAGAGGGCGACCGCGATCAGGATCAGCTGCAGGATCGCGAGGATCACGACCAGCAGGCCGATCAGCGTCACCGGGATCAGCGCATCGGTCGAAGCCCGACTTGTCGCGGGCGAACCAGCTGTCGGCGCCGACCGCGCAGAAGATCGCCAGGATCATCGAGAGCGCGGCGGCGACGGGGAGGATGCCGCGGCTCCAGCGGGCGACCAGGAAGGCGAAGAACGCGTACAGCACGGCGAAGATCAGGCAGACGATGCCCATGCCGCTGCCGCCGGTCATCAGCGAGAAGCCGGTGATCGTCACCAGCGCCGCGATCGCCGACGTCGCCGCGAGCAGGAAGACGAGCACGAACTTGGTCGTGATCGACTCGGCCTTCTCCCGATTCGGCCGCCAAAGTTCATAGCCGGGCCTGACCTCTCCAACCGCCACGCGACGATCATAGAATCTAAGAGCGACGATGCGGCATTGGTCGCGCGTTAAGCCCGATCAGGGCAGCCACGCGGGCGTGGCGGAATTGGCATACGCGCCAGGTTTAGGTCCTGGTGGGCTTCGGCCCGTGGGGGTTCAAGTCCCTCCGCCCGCATCATGGTTTCCAGCCTGTCTGGCCGCGGCGCGATCTGCGCTCCGGCCCGGCTAGCATGGCCTTCTCGGGGCAGTGGCCCAACTGGCTAAGGCACCGGTCTCCAAAACCGGCGATTCCAGGTTCGAGTCCTGGCTGCCCCGCTCGATTCTTTTGGCTTGAAGAGTTGCAATCCCGCTTGGCAGGTAAGCCCTCCCGCGTCTAGCCCCTACGCAGGACTGGTATCTCACTCGGACTCCTCAGCGAGAGCTTCTGTCGCGGCGTCGAGGCGCAAGCGCTCTACGGTCTGGCGCTGCGACTCGGCCCGCTCGATCAGAGCGGAAAAGTCGACTTCTGAGAGCCTGGAATCCAGCGTCCGCTGCAGTGCCTGCCACAACTCGAGCTTGCCCGTGATGCCGATGTGAAGCATCTCCAGCTCGAGCAGTCGGCTGAGTGGCGAGTAGCCCCTCAAGCGTCCGTTCAGCTTGAGCCGCCCGAGCTTCTCGGCCGCCCATGCCCCCGCGATCTTGGCGGTGTTCCGCTTGACCGCGAGCCGCTCCATCACTTCCTCCAGGGTGATCCGGTCAGCTTCTATTTCGGCACAGATTCCCTCCAGGGCTTCGCCCCACTGAGTGCCACGATTGCTGGAGCGGGCCCGTCGGGCGAGCTCGACCCCGCCCGTTGCGCCCGCTAGATGGTCATTCAGATATATAGCCAGGAGCCTGCGCTCGATCACGGTGTCTATGTACCCACTGCGGTTGCGGTCAAGCTTTTACAGGCCCGTTGGATGAGATGGGTCGGGCTTCGGCTCACCTCGCAGCTACTCCGATTGGGGCTCTTCCTCGCCTGGCCAGGACCCCGTCGCCTTGGCAAAAGTGCGTCTGGCGCCGTGATCGGCGAGGCCTTTGACCAAGTGGAAAATTGCGCCCTCGAAGAGCAGGGCGGCGATCAGCTTTGGCCACGAGAATTTCCGATGCTCGGGCCGTGGCGGCTCCTCCTCGTCGATCAGGCCCCAGAGCCGTTCGAAGATTTTCTTTGCCACCAACCCGGCGAGAAGACCGGCGAGGAGGCTGATCGGCGTGAATACGAATTTCATCCTCAGCTCCCTTCTGGAGTCGCCTTGGGCTCGCTGCGCGGCTCGAGCTGGATCTCCTGCTCGGCCCTCGGGCGACCCTCTTCGATCTCGAGGCTGCGCTCGCGCTCGGCGTTCAGCTGGTGGCCGAAGAGGATCGCCAGGTTGCTGATCCAAAACCAGACCAGCAGGGCGATCAGGCCGCCGAGGGTGCCGTAGGTCTTGTCGTAGGAGCCGAAGTTGGCGACGTAGAAGGCGAAGGCAGCGGAGGCGATGGCCCAGACGACGATCGCCACCAGGCTTCCCGGCGTCACCCATTTGAAGCCGCGCAGCTTCACGTTTGGCGAGGCGTAATAGAGGATCGCGACCATGAGCAGGAAGATCGCCAACATCGCCGGCCACTTGGCGATGTTCCAGACGCTGACCGCGGTGTCGCCGAGTCCGATCGGGCCCGCCACCGCGTCGACCACCGGGCCGGTCAGGACCAGGGCCAGCGCCAGGATTGCCATCAGGACGATCATCGCCAGGGTGACGGCAAGCTGGAGCGGGCGCAGCTTCCAGAACGGGCGCCCCTCCGGCGTCTCGTAGATGACGTTCGAGGCGCGGATGAAGGCGCCGACGTAACCCGAGGCCGACCACAGCGCCACCGCCAGGCCCGCGACGAAGGCAAAGCCCGCGGCGCTTTGGTTGGAGGCGATCGATTCGATCGGGCCGGAGAAGGTCTCGCGCCGCGGATTGCGGCCCGATCGAGGTGATGATCTCGGTCAGCGTCGAGGTCGTGCTCTTCGGGTCGCCGACCAAGCCGATCAGGGAGACCATCGCGATCAAGGCCGGGAAGAGGGCGAGCAGGCCGTAGTAGGTGAGCGCGGCGGCCCAGTCGGTGAGGTTGTCCTCCCTGAACTCGGTCGCGGTGCGCTTGAGGGTGGCGAAGATGCCGGAATCGGCGCCGGCGCCCTCGGGCCTGTAGTCGCGGCGCTCGCCGTCCTCTCGGCGCTCGCTCCGATCGCCGATTGCCTGTTCGCCGCGTGATCCTGGCGAGCCGGCACCGTTTATCTCCCGGGCCTCCATCACTTCCTCTCTTCAGCTCGTTGCCCAGAGTTCCCCTGCTTCCCCGGGAGTGAGAAAGCGAAACGAGGTGACAGCTGCGGGGCCTGGGGCTCCGACCTGTTTTCGAGGCATGGACCTCGGGGTAGCACCCTCACAACGGATAACGAACGGAATAGGAGTCGAATATGGGAATCCTCGACAAGATCACCGGCAGAGCCAAGCAGGCCGCGGGTGACATCGCCGACGACGCCTCGCTGCGCCGTCAGGGCAAACGTGAGGAGAAGAAGGGCGAGAAGAAGGAAGAGCTGGACCACGCACAGGAGCGGGCCGACGAGAAGGCTGCCGAGGTCGCCGACCTGGAGCGCAAAACCTGAACAGAGGAAAGTGCGCCGGCTCGTCTCGTGGGGGTCCTGCGCTGGCACGGCTGGCTGCCATTCGGTTGCGTGGCGGCGATTACGAGGGTTAAGTTGGCAAATAGCGGGAATATGAAGAAGAGGGAGAGGAGCGTGCGCGATTCGTGGGCTTCCCCTCGATTTGTCGCAGTGCTCTCATCCCGCGCGTGGGCTGATCGGCCCAGGCTGAAGTACCGGCTTCAGGCCGCCACAAAGGAGAGAGAAATGGCTCAGACGACGATCAAAAAAGCAAAAGCTTCCAGCAGGACGGCGGCATCGGGTGGTGCCGACTCGAAAGCGACTCGGAAACCGAAGGCGGCAAGCAAAGCCCGGTCGCGCCCAAGGCGCTCGAGCAACAGGCCGAAATCGGCCTCTCGCAACAAGAGCTCAAACGGGGTCGAGGGTGGCGCCAAAGCTGCGCGGGACGCAGTGAGCAGCGCAGGGGAAGAGGCTGGCCATGCAATCAGAAAGGCGAAGATTCCCCTGCTCGCTGGCGGTGCCGCGCTGGCGGGCACCGTGGGTGGGGTGGTCATCGGCTCCACCCATTCCGGAGGCAAGGTGCTGGGGATCAGTTTGCCGGAGCCAAAACGAGTCAAAATCAGATCCAAAGACCTCGCGAAGGCGGCCAAGGGAGTAGGCCGCTTGGGAGAAAATGTCGGCGAGCTGACCGCGGAATTCAGGCGAGTGCGCGAAGGGCTCGCAGGTGGCGATGGCAAGCAGAACTCACCGCTTGAGATCCTTCTCAAAGGGTTGACGGCGCGGCGTTAGACGGTCCGCAGCCCAGCGGAAACGCCCGAGGCACGACCGACAGGAGAATCCCAAATGCCGACCTGGATCACTCGGCGCGCGGTGCCCGCGGTTTGGAGGCGAATTCCTTGGAGAATGGTGTGGACGATCGTGCTCTGGCTCGGTGCCAAGGGTCGCGATCGAGTTAAGGACAACCTGACTCAAAAAGAGCAGCATGAGTTCTGGCGGCTGGTCAAGAAGTCGAAAGGGCGCCCGAGCGCGTTGCTCCAGCGAGATCGAACTCGGCTGAAGAACATCGCCGGGAAAGCAATCCGCGGCTCTTAGTACGGCTGCCTTTCGGCGATATGCGCGCGACCGATTCGGCTCGGCCCAGCGATCGGCGCCAGTCGAGCCCTGGCTGCCCCGTTCTCAGCCCTCGCGTGCCTCGCCTTGCACGCGCCGCGGATCGATGTCGCCGTCTTGATCCGGTACGGCGTTGTCCCCACACTGCGGGTCAGGGGTGTACAATCGCGTTTACTTTAAACATCGCTGTCTGCCTTAGGAGCAGCTATGCCCCCCACCTCTTCGCCCAACGGCAACGCGTCCGTCTCCCGCCCCAAGGAACTCAGCGACCTGATCGAGCAGGAGCGCCTGCCGGCCGGGCGCGAGGAGCTTCTCGAGCCGCCCGTCGCCCACTCCCAACGCGAACGCATCCTCGATGCGATGGCGAAAAGCAGCGCGAAGAAAGGCTACGGCGCCACCACGATCTCCGACATCTGCACCACTGCTGGAATCTCCCGGGCCACCTTTTACGAGCTCTTCAAGGACAAGGAGGACTGCTTCAACGCGGCGATGGAACTCTCCCTCGCCGATGCGATGGGCACCATGGTCGCCGTCTACTCGCCCGACAAGCCGTGGGCGACGATGGTCCGCGAAGGGACGGCGGCATTCCTCGAGCTGCTGTCGAGCCGGCCCACCTTTGCCCGCATGGCGATGATCGAGGCACCCTCCTCGGGTGAGCGCGCCTTCCAGCTCTACGCTTCCGGCAAGCGCGTCCTGCAGGCCCTGCTCGAACGCGGCCGCGACGATCCGCTCGAGGAAGAGGCGATCCCTTCCAGCGCCGCCCGCGCCGCGCTCTCCGCCGCCGAGTCGCTGATCGTCGGCCAGATCCTCACCGGCAACACCACCCGGCTGCCAGAGCTTCTGCCGGACATCGTCTACATCACGACCGTTCCCTACCTCGGCCAGGAGGAGGCGCTGCGCCAAGCCCGCGAGGCCGAGAGGGAACATCCTGTGGCGGACCGCTGAGTTGGGGGCTCAGGCGGGGCGCCCGAGACGCGAGCGCTGGCGGCCACCCCGCGGGCGCCATCGCCTGCCGCCCGAGGTGGTGGCTCGCTCCCAGCGCGAGCGCCTGCTCGACGCCGCCGTCAGCGTCGTTGCCGAGAAGGGCTACGGCGCCACCACGGTCGCCGACCTGACCCGGGAGGCGGGCGTCTCCCGGACAACCTTCTACGAGCTGTTCCCCGACAAGGAAGCCTGCTTCCTCGCCGCCTACGACACCGCCGCCGACGTCCTCGCGCGCCGGATCGCCTCTGCATTCGAAACGCAGGAGGCCTGGCCGGACCGGGTGCGCGCCGGCTTGGCGGCGCTGCTGGAGTCGCTTGCGGGGGAGCCTCAGATCGCCCGCCTGGCCCTGGTCGACGTCGGCTCGGCCGGGCCGCAGGCGCAGCGCCGCTACCGGGCGGCTCTGCAGCGGATGACGCCGTTCTTCGACGAGGGCCGCGATTTCGCCCCCGGCGGGCGCAGGCTGCCGGCCAACACGTCGCGGATGGTGGTCGGCGCCGTCACCGGCCTCGTCTCCGACGAGATCGAGGCGGGGCGCGCCGATCGACTGCCCGAGATGCTTCCGGAGATCCTCTTCGCCACCCTCGTCCCCTACGTCGGGCCCGCAGCCGCCGCCGAGGTGGCGGGGGAAAGATAAACGGGTTCGTACATTAGCGCTATCATGGAAAGACAATCAAGTTTCCAACTCTTCTCCCGTATGGCAGCAACCACTGAAACCCGCCGCGGCAGCCTCCTCGAAGCGATGGTCCGCGTCGTCGGTCGCAAGGGCTATGAGGCGACTTCGGTCGCCGACGTGATCGAGGAGGCCGGCACCTCCCGGACGACGTTCTACAAGCACTTCGACGATAAGCACGACTGTTTCCTTGTCCGCCTACGACATGCTGGTCGAGCGCGTCTTCGCCACCGTCGTCGCCGAATGCGATGGCGAGCAGCCATGGCTCTCGCGGGTGCGCAAAGGGCTGGCGACCCTCGTCGGCATTTTCGCGCGGGAGCCCGAGCTGGCGCGGACCGCTGTCGTCGAGGTCGCGGTCGCGGGGGCCGAGGCCCGCCAGCGGCACTGGGATGCGGTGACCCGCTTCACCGGGTACCTCGAGGACGGGCGGGACGAGCTCGACCTCGGCGGCGAACTCCCCAAGCACATCTCGGTGATGGCGACCGGAGCCGTCTCCGGCCTGATCTTCGACGAGCTGGTGGCCGGGCGGGCGGCGCAGCTTCCCTCCCTCATGCCCGATCTGCTCTTCGCGATGCTCGTTCCCTTCATCGGCCCGGCGGCGGCGACCGAAGAGATGCGGCGGGCCGTCCAGGCCACCTAGCGACCTTCCGGCGCACTCCTAGACATTCATGTTTATAGTCTCCGATCGAACTGGCCTTACGCCAGAAGGGCGGTCACGGCGGCTCGCCCACCCGCGTAAGGGCCCGGTCAGGCAGGCCAGGTGCCAACAAGCTCCCCACAGGATGACTTTTCCCGTGCCTTCGAGGCCGCCTTCGCTCGTCTGCAGGTGGTCGTCGAAGAAGCGTATGTTTCCCGAGCCGCCTGGCCGGACCAGGTAGCCGCCGCGATTCGTGCCGGCTTCGAGTTCGCCGCCGCCGACCCGGAAGCCGCCAACCTCCTCACCAACCAGGCCCTTGCTCACGGGCACGACGGCATCTCTCGCTACCACCGCCTGATCGACTACGCCGCCAGCCTGCTCGCCCCGGGCCGTCACCTGAGCCCCGAAGGCGCGTTACTGCCCGAGATCCTCGAGTCCGCCGTCGCCAGTGGCATCACCACGCTCGTCGCCCAGCGAGTCGACCAAGGACGGGCGGGCGAGCTGCCCGCGCTCGTCCCCGACGCGGTCCAGTTTGCCCTGACCCCCTACCTCGGCTCCGAAGAGGCGCGGCAGTTCGCCATCGAGAAGCAGGGGTGAAGAAGAGAGAGCGGCGGACGAGAATCGAACTCGCGTCATCAGCTTGGAAGGCTGAGGCTCTACCGTTGAGCTACCGCCGCATGCGATTCGTAAGAATGTAAGGCAGCCACGGGGAGTGGCGCAGTCTGGTAGCGCACTCGGCTGGGGGCCGAGCGGTCGCAGGTTCAAATCCTGTCTCCCCGATTTCTTCAGGCCGGCTTGGGAAGCGGGCTTCCGTGACCACTTTGGATACAGAGGCGAGAGGTCGAGCGGCAGTTGGGCGGGGCGGCCGATAGCTCGAATCACTGCCAGTCCGCATTAACGAAGCTGAGTATGAGGCCGCCGAGCACGGCCAGGATGAACAGGATCGCGAGCGCCTTTCCAAATCTCTCGGTCGCGTCCAATCCCATCCTGTTATCAAGCAGCCAGAGAACGGAGCCGAGGGCGGATAGACCCAGAAGGACCCAGACCCAGACTGGCATGAGCGACTTCTATCAGCTCTGGTCGCTCAAAAAAGTTGGTTACCGCGTCTCGCGCCGACGTTGATGCGCCGTCGGGGTTGGCGATCTACAGCACAAGCTCTCGGCTCGAGGCGACGATAACCCGTATCGCCAGCAGCCGCAGGAGCGTCAGGTCGTGGCCGAGCATATGCACCTCTGGGGAGTTGGGCAGCAGTCTCTCTTGATCCTCATCCGGCTCATCCTTGGAATGAACGATCCGACAACGGAGGTCGTAGATCCGAGCGGCCGCCGCATCCCGGAGATCCGTATTGCGGTCAGCCAAAGAGATGGTTCGTGGCGTGAGGGGCGAACGACGGTCTCGAAACACCTCCGCTCGCTGCTCGTCCTCCTCCACAAACGCCTTGACCTCCTCTGGCTCTACGCAACTCTGCAGGGTGGCCTTGAGCTGATCGAGCTCCGACCCGTACGTTCGTCCTTTCCTGCCTTGGACGACTTCGACCAGCCGCCCGATGTCTCGATCGAGATGTGGATTGAATCTCGGGTCCTTGACGATCCCTTCAACTCTTCGCCTGACCTCTTCGGCGGAATAACGCGGAAAATAGAACTCGATCGACTGGTAATAGGCGAGGTACTCCAAGAGAGGCATGCCCCGAGCGGAGCGGGCATACATGTAGAGCGCAACTGGCTCCTCGTCATAGACGTTTTTAGGGAACTCGGGTGGGGCGTTTGAACTCGGCAGAGCACGCATCGCACGCACGCGACGATCCCGAACCTTGGGAATTTCAAGGGCCAGGTTGTAGACGATGTCAAGCTCGAAAAGGACCGTAGGAGCCAGGTCATCAAGAACCTGGCGTGCTCGGACGCCACCGTCCACCCCGAAGCCCCTGAGCCTGAGAACTGGCGCGCCCTCGTGGATCCTCGGCCGAATCCGCGGACCGGGGCCGATGGCGACATATGCAGCGCTCGCGGTTGCGAGTTCGATCTCATGACCACCTGGAGCACCAGACGCCACCATCCTGCGAACCTCGTCGAAGGGCAGGCGGTTCCGAAACGATGGGGAAAACGGACCATTTGGACGTACTCGCACCTCTATTTCGTCTTGGGAGCCGTTGAAAATCGCCTCATAGCCTGGAACGGTTCGGTACTGCTCAAATGGGGTTGCCAAGAGCTCGACGGCCTGCTCTGGCCTTGAGACGAAGACCGGCCGGTGTCCAGTCGTGTCCCCGAACACGATCTCTAGACGGGGCGAGCCATCCTCGCTGTCGCGACGATCGGCATCAAGCCCCCCAGCGGTCGCCCGTTCCTCAACTTCCGTCAGCAGCTGCTCGAACTCGGGATGCTCATTTGAATGGGCTTGCCCCGTCGCCTCCACGTGCGGAGCCTAGTTGCCCCCGACCGCTTCAAGCTTCGATGTGAACCGCGAGCTCGTACCTCTCGACCGAGACCCGTGAGCCGGACCAGGTTCCACGGAGCCCTGATCTTCCCCCGATAAAACGGAGTCGCGGTTCTGGAGTCAGGCGGCTTCCCGGGTCGTGTTGTGTAGATCCTCGTATTCGGTGGGGCTGAGCATCCCGAGCGCCGAGTGACGACGCCGGGTGTTGTGGAAGAGCTCGATGTAGTCGTGGATGGCGGTGGCGAGCTCGATCCGGGTCTTCCAGCGTTTGCGGTTGAAGAGCTCGACCTGCATCCGCCCCCAGAATGACTCGACCATCGCATTGTCATAGGCGCTGCCGACGGCTCCCATCGAAGGGGCGATGCCGGCGTTGCGGACCTTGTGGCTGAAGGCCCAGGACGTAAATTGCACCCCGCGATCGGAGTGGATCACCAGGCCTTCGGCGCGGTCGCGGCGGTTGGTGGCCATCCCCAGCGCGTTGGTGACCAGAACAGTGGTCTGGGTGCTTTCGACCGACCAGCCGACGACGAGACGCGAGAAGGCGTCGAGGACGACGCAGCAGTAGACCTTGCCCTCCCTTGTCGGGTGCTCGGTGATGTCGGTCATCCAGAGCTGGTTGGGCCCGTCGCGCCCGAACTCGCGCCGGACGAGGTCCAGGGAGGTGACCTGCGCCAGTCGTGCGCCCTTGGGCAGACGGCGGGTCGGCAGGCCCTTGAGCCCGATCTCGCGCATGATCGCCCCGACCGTGTTGTGGCCGACGACGATGTCGCGGCCGTGGCGCAGCTCGGCCGTCACCCGCTGGTAGCCGTAGGTGCCGGCGGAGGCCTTGTGGACGTCGGCGATCTCGCCGGCCAGCCAGATCCGCCGCAGGGTCCGTGGCGGGGCCGGCCGGTCCTTCCAGTCGTAGTAGCCCGACTCCGAGACCCCGAGCACGCGACAGGCGTGGCGGACGTTGATCCCCTGCCCGATCAGGGACTCGATCACCGGGAAGAGCCTTTTGGGGGAGGTCTCCCTCGAGGAAGACCTCGTTGACCTTGCGCGAGACCGCCAACTCGGTTTCAAGCTGCTTGATCCGGCGCTTGGCGGCGGCAAGGTCGAGCGCCTCCTCGGTGCTCAGCCCGGCGACCTCACCGCGGTCGATCCTCTCCTGCTTCAGCCAGTTGTAGATGGTGGCGTCGCTCATGCCGAAGGTCTCGGCGAGCTGGGCGACTTTCGTGCCTGATCGAGCTAGCTCGATCACCTGACGGCGAACCTCTGCTGGGTACCTGTGGGGCATCTGAATCCTCCTTACGGCCGAAGGACTCTAGAAACCGGACTCCGTCAAGGCGGGGGTGGATCAGGGTCCGTCAAACCTGGTCTGGCTCATAGCTTTTCCGGGCGCTTGTATTGCAGGAAGAAACTTGCAGCGAAAGTCGGCGCGGCTGGATGACCTAGAACCCCCCGACCGGGCGCCACGCCCGGTAGACCTCCATCTAGACCAAGCATCGACCACACGGCCGATATGCCTGGGACGAGGGCAACGTCATAGCCGAGACCGTGCTCAGCTATCTGGCTGGGCACAGAGAATTGGCCACTCCTACCCAAGAGCTCAGCGCTTACTGCGAGCTCATACTGGCGCTCCGAAAACTCGGCAGGTATTGGCATCCTGGTGTAACGGTAGGCGGAGCAGGAGACGGTTCCGGTTTAAATACCGTCTCGCTAGGCCGATGTAGCAACACTCCGAAGTGGTCCGTGAAAAGCTCCACGGGATGAACAGTTGCTTGTCTGACTGAACCCACAATGCCCACCCGGCCTAAGCACGTCGACCCCTGCCGCCCACCCGGCTTGTTCAGCCGCGTCTACGCCGCGTTGGCCAACACCCGCCTTGGAAGGCTCATGTCGGTCCACTTCGTCTGGAAGATCGATCCATATCTGATGCGATTGACCCGGGGCCGCGTGGGGATGGGCCTCGTGATGCCCACCGCCCTGCTCGAAACCCGCGGTGCGAAGAGCGGCGCGGTGCGGCGCAACGTGGTCATCTACTTCCACGACGGGGACCTGGTCACGATCGTCGCCTCGAAGCTTGGGCTTCCGAGTCACCCGGCCTGGTTTCACAACCTCCAGGCGCACCCCGACGTCGCGTTCGGCGGCATCCCGATGCGGGCAACGGTGGTCGTTGACGAGGCCGAGCGCCGGCGACTCTGGTCCCTCGCCGACCGGGTCTTCGCGCCCTACGCCGCGTACCGCCGGGAAGCGGCGAAGGCGGACCGGGAGATCCCGATCGTGCAGCTCGCCGGGCGCGAGTCGCCTCAGGGCTGAGCGATCCTGTCCTGGCTGGGGCCGCCGTTGAGCACGTCGCGACCCCTTCCCCCGCAGATGCGGTCCTTGCCGCCTCGACCGAAGATCCTGTCGTTGCCGTCGAGGCCGACGATCGTGTCGGCGTGGTTGGTGCCGACCAGGGTCTCGCCCTTCGAGGTGCCGACGATGGTGGCGCGGCGACCGTCGCATCGCTCGTGGCTGCTTTGCCCTTCGAGCCGGAACCGCACGAGTGAAGATATGGCCCCCCGGCAGCCTGGCGGGCACCGGTCCGCGATCGATCCGGACACCGTTATCCCGCCGCCCGCGTTCCCCGAGCTGACATCGACGCCTTCCACCGAGATCATCTCTCGGGGGGTCGCATGCGGGGAGGGGAGGAAGTAGAAGCCTCCTCCAGCGAAGGTCCTGTCCGCTGCACCGTCCCGTTCCAGGCGGCGCACCGCGAACTTCTTCGGCCGCGCGGGGGCGCAGCAGCCGGTCGTGCCAGCGAGGACGATCCGGCCGGCCGGATCGAGCGCCATCTCCGCAACCCGGAAGCCCTGCTTGGCCGGCAGGCTCACCGAGCCGCCTGCTCCGAAGCCCCGGTCGGGCCGCCCGGCTCGCGTGAGCCGGGCGATTCGCGCCCCGCCCTCCCCGTTGGTCGCCACGAGGAGCTGTTCCTGCGAAAGGGTCATCGCGGGCGCCTCGTTCCCGCGCAACCGGGCGAAGCCCGCATGGCCGAAGCGACGGTCGGCTCGCCCGTCGGGAAGGAAGGCCCACACGCCGCCGGGCGTCCATGCGTGCCCGGCGGAGGACCTGGCGATCGGCCCCGCCAGGTAGATCTCGCCGTTGGGGCCGATTTCGAGCGCTGAGGGCTCGGGGGCCGATTCTCCGAGGCCGATGTCGAAGAAGGCGATCCCGCCCTCGCGGAAAGTCGTGTCGAGACTGCCGTCCGGCATGACCCGGGCAAGGAACGCCTCGGTCGGGGCGGCGCCGGGGATCGGGGAGGCCACACCGGCGATCCACGCCTCTCCCTCCGGGCCGACCCGCAGCTGCCCCGGCGCAACCGGCCGGGACGTGGGGATGGCCTCCGTGCCGGACGCGCCAAAGCTCGGATCGATCGTTCCGTCTGCCAGCAGGCGGGTGAGGCGGAGCGAGTCCCCTCCGCCGGTGGCGATGTAGAAGCGGCCGAGGCTGTCCTCGCCGATCGCCACCTGGCTCGCGACCGGCGAGGGGCACTGCGCGTCGACGGAGAGCTGGCTGGAGCCCGTGAGCGAGCCGTCGTTGGCGGCAAACCGGTCGAGCTGGACCGCGTAGCCACAGGCGGCGGGTGCCAGCAGGTGGCGGAAGATCCCGATCGGCGCCCCGCTGCGGTCCCTGATCAAATTGTGCCTGGTGGAGAGGTCGAGGCCCCCGGCGGGGGAGACGATGAGCCCGCCCGTGCCGAAGAGCGGATCGAGGTCGGCGGGAACGTAGGCGGCCGATCGAGGCGCAAGGAAGACCAGCACTCCAGTCAGGCAGAGCGCGGTCACGGCCAAGCCCCGCCTCGCGATGACGAGCGGTCGCATGGTGATTTGAACAATGGCTGACGCGGAAGTTGCGCCCGGCCCTCGGTGCCTGCTCCCCGGCCCTGCCGGATCGGGCCCTAATACGGGGCGCCGACGGCCTTGGCCCAGCTCTTGTCGACGTGGAGCTGGCCGTTCTCGTCCGTATCGACGATCACCACCGTTGCCGGCTGCCGGTTGCCGTTGTGGGGGTCGATCGTGACCGAGCCGGTCCAGCCCTGCCAGCCCTTGACGCCGTTGAGGGCCTTGGTGAGGCTCTTGGATGCGGTGCCGCCTGCCTTCTCTGCGCCGTAGGCGAGGAAGTTCAGCGAGTCGTAGGTGTAGGGGCTCCAGGTGCCGGGGTCCTGGCCGAATTCGTTGCGGTAGTAGGTCACCTTGGCGGCGGCGCCGGAGAAGTCCCCGGGGGCCGGCACGCCGACCACCGGACACGCCTGCGCGGCCGCCTCTCCCGCGGTTTCGACGAAGCCGGTGTCGTATGAGGCGTAATCGGCGACGCACTGCGCCTTCACTTTGCCCTGCTGCATCTCCTTGGCGATCAGACCGCCCTCGGGGAAGTAGACCGCGGCGTAGATGACGTCGGGCTTTCCGGCGGCGAGCTTTTCGACGACGTCGGCGTAGGACTTCTTGCCGGGCTGCACCTTCTCGTATGCGGTGATGGTCGACCCCGGATTCTTTGAGCGATTTCTTCAGGGCCTTGGAGACCGAGACCGTGTAGTTCTGGGTCGGGTCGTAGGCGATCGCGACCGATTTGGCGCCGAGCCAATCGGTCAGCGCCCGCGAGGCAACGGGTGCGATCTGGTAGGTCATCGGCTGCAGGGTGAAGCCGAGGCCGTTGGTCGAGGAATCGGAGGTGAGCCTGATCGGCACCAGGCCGGCTTCGATGTAGAGCGGCAGCGTTTCGACGCCGACGCCGGAGTTGTAGGGCCCGACGATCCCGTCGAGGCCGTCGGCGATGGCCGCCTTGGCCGCCTTCACCCCCGTTGCGGGATCGGCGGCGTCGTCGATCGGGACGATCTCGACCTGCTTGCCGAGGATCCCGCTGCCCGCGTTCAGCTGCGTCGCCGCCAGTTCCGCGCCCTTCAGCATTCCCTGGCCGAGGACCGACTGTTCGCCGGAGAGCGGTGCCTCGAGCCCGACCCGGAAGGTGTTGGAACCGCTGTCGTCGGAGTTTGAGCCACCGCAGCCAGTCGCGACGAGGCCGAGGCTGACGAGGACGAGTGCCCCGGCGATCCGGATCTTCTTGTGCACGACGGGTAATTCCTTTCGGGCGCGGTTTTCTGGGCGTCTGGGCAGCCCGACCTTCTCAGGTCCAGCGGTCGGACCTTGCGAGGCCGGCGGGACGGCGCCCCCGCGTTCGCAGGCTATGGGCGGTTCGGCTAGCGTCAGGGCTGTGGCGTCGACCAGCGCTGGGATCCTGCTCTTTCGCCCCGCCGAGGACGCGGTCGAGGTGCTGCTCGTCCACCCCGGCGGGCCGTTCTGGGCGAAGAAGGACGAGGGTGCCTGGTCGATCCCGAAGGGAGAGGCGGGGGACGGGGAGGAGCCGCTCGCCTGCGCGCTGCGCGAGCTGGAGGAGGAGCTGGGCGCTCGGTTCTCGCTCCCTCCGGAGGAGCTGATCGAGCTCGGGTCGGTGCGCCAGAAGGGAGGCAAGGTCGTCCACTGCTGGGCCGCGCAGGGCGACTTCGACCCCGCCGGCCTGCGCAGCAACACCTTCACGCTGGAGTGGCCGCCGCGCTCGGGCGCCGAGCGCGAGTTCCCCGAGGTCGATCGCGCGGAGTGGTTCGGCCTCGAGCGGGCGCGGGAGAAGATCAACCCCGCGCAGGCCGAGTTCCTCGATCGCCTCACCGTGCACTCATAGCCCCGGTGCAACGCGTTGTCCATGCACGGGGATAGCGCGTTGCAACGCGACCTATACTCGCCGGGCGATGGCTGACGGCCCCGAACCGCATTCGACCCCGCCCGGCGACGGGCCCTCGGGCAGGCCGCTGCCGCTCTCGGTGCGCCTGCTCGGCGCCGGGGTGCGCAGCGCCCGCAGCGTGACCAAGGCGGCCGGGATCGACCGGGCGGTGGAGAGCGCCGCCGAGGAGGCGATGGTCGCCGCGATCGAGAGCGAGGCGGTCGAACGGGCGCTGGCACGGGTCCTGAAGGGCCCGCGTCGTCGAAGAGGCGATGAACAGCGCCCTGGAGAGCGACGCCGTCAAGCACGCCCTGATCGATGCCCTCGACAGCGAGCTGGTCGACGAGGTCTGGCGGCGGCTGCTGGCCAGCGACGAGGCGCAGCGGCTGGTCGAGCGGATCGCCGAGGCGCCGGAGCTGCGGGCCGCGATCAGCGCCCAGAGCGTGGGCATGATCGAGGACGTCGGTCACACGATCGGCAGGGGCACGCGGCGGCTGGACGGTACCGTCGAGGGCGTGGTGCGGAGGGTCACCTTCCGCCGCCGCCGCAGCGAGCCGACCGACCGCGCCGGCGCGGTCACCCGCGGCGTCGCCTTCGGGCTCGACGCGCTGCTGATCAACCTCGCCTTCTCCGGCATCGCCGCCGTGGCGGCGCTGATCGCCTCCGCCTTCTCCGGCAACGGCAACGGCGTCTCCGACCTCGTGCTGGCGGTGGGGACGACGGCCTGGCTGGCGCTGGGCGCCGTCTACCTGGTCGGCTTCTGGTCGCTCGCCGGGCAGACGCTCGGCATGCGCTTCGTCGGGATCAGGCTGGGCGTCGAGGGTCGCGGGCTGCGGCTCGGGCCCTCGCGTGCGGCGCCTGATCGGCATGGCGCTGGCCGTGCTCGCCTTCGGCCTCGGTTTCCTCGGCATCTTCTTCGACGAGCGCCGCCGGGCCTGGGACGACCGGCTCAGCCGGGGTCGACGTCCTCTACGAGGGCGACGAGCGCAGGCTCGCGCCGTGGTCGCGCCTCGAAGACCCCGAGACGGTCGCGGCGGAGGCCCCATCAACGACGAAGGCCCCGGAATCCCGGGGCCTTCGCGCGCAGCGTGTTGCCGGACCGTCCTCTAGCTGACGGAGCCTTCCGGGCCCTCGGAGAGCTTGTAGACGATGATGATCGCCAGGGCGAAGATCGCCAGCGACCAGAAGGGGTAGGCGGGGATCGAGAGAAGCGCGCCGATCGCGTTGAGCGAGGCGATGAAGATGCCGAACCAGCGCCCGAATTCTCCTCCGGAGAAGAGCGAGAACGCGGCGACGAGCTCGAGCACGCCGAGGATCAGGATGATCCAGCCCCAGGTGTGCAGGCCGCTGATGATGTATGTGGCGTTCTCCGTGAAAAACTTCGAGTCGCCGATCGCGGCGATGCCGTAGATGATGTTCAGGACACCGGCGACAAGCAGCAGGACGCCGGCGAACACCCACCAACCGCTTAGTGTGCTCTCCTCATTCATTCGTAGACCTTTCTCTGACACCCAAAATGGATAGAGCGAAATTGATGCTAGGAGCGGCTTCGCTGCCCGGCAGGCTGTTCCTGCGAGCGGCTTTTTTGGTGCTTCTTGCCCTGATCGGTTCCGCATCGGCCATTGCCTCGGCGCCGATCGCCGGCGAGAGCAGCCTGCGCGTCGCCGACGCCACCGGGGTGGAAACCCGCACCAACGGCAAGATCTTCGGCACCGATCCGGTCGAGGGGCGCTACACCTGCTCGGGAACGGCGCTCAGCACGCCGAGCCGCTCGATCGTGCTCACCGCCGGCCACTGCGTGGTCGAGGGCCGCCAGCTGGGGCCGGAGCATCGTCTTCGTCCCCGCCTACGACCACGGTGCGCGGCCGTTCGGCACCTTCGTCGCCAGCGCCGTCTACACGACGCCGCAGTGGCGGCGCAGCGAAAACCCCGATTTCGACGTCGCCGCGATCAGGGTGAAGCCGAACCGGCTCGGGGTGCTCGGCGACGTCGTCGGCGGTCGCGAATGGACGACCGACCGGTCGCGTTTCTCCAGCTTCCAGATCTTCGGCTACCCGGCGGGCGCCCTGCAGGGGGAGTCGCTGCGGGCCTGCGACACGCACGGGCTCGGCAGCGACCCCCTCACCAACGGCTTCCCCGGGCCACCGACCATGCCCGGCGTCCTGCGACATGGCGGGGGGCTCCAGCGGCGGTGCCTGGATCGTCGACGGTCACTACGTCGACGGCGTCACCAGCTACGGCTACAGGCGCCAGCACGGCCGCCTCTACTCGCCCTACTTCGGGGCGGCCGTCGGCAGCTTCCTCCGCGGCCTGCCCTAGCCGGCCGCTTCCAGGCCGGGGTCGTTCATCTAGTCTCCACTCCATGGACGCGGTGCGGACGCCGGAGGAGAGCCTGCAGGGGCTGCCCGACTTCCCCTTCGAGTCGAGCTACCGCGAGATCGACGGGCTGCGGCTTGCCTACCTCGACGAGGGCGAGGGCAAGCCGGTCGTCTTCTTCCACGGCGAGCCGACCTGGTCGTTCCTCTGGCGCAAGGTGATCCCGCCGGTGCGCGACGCCGGCTACCGCTGCATCGCGCCCGACTACGCCGGCTTCGGCCGCTCCGACAAGCCCACCGACCTCGAGTGGTACACCTACGACCGCCACGTCGAGCTGATCTCGAAGCTGCTGGAGGAGCTCGACGTGCGCGACGCCACCGCCGTCGTCCACGACTGGGGCGGGCCGATCGGGCTGCGGCTCGCGGTCGAGCACCCCGACCGCTTCTCGCGCATCGTGATCATGGAGACCGGGCCGTTCACCGGCCACCAGCGGATGAGCGACGCCTGGCTCGCCTTCCGCGACTTCGTCCGCGAGACCGCCGACGTGCCGATCGGGATGCTGGTCCGGGGCGGCTGCAAGAACGACCCCGGCGACGAGGTGATCGCCGCCTACGACGCGCCCTACCCGAGCCCCGAGTCCAAGGCCGGCGCGCGCGCCTTCCCGCTGATCCTGCCGACCGAGCCCGACGCGCCCGGTGCCGCCGAGGGCAAGCGCGTCGCCGACGCCCTGCGCGAGGACGAGCGGCCGACCCTGGTCCTCTGGGCGGACTCCGACCCGATCCTTCCCTTCTCGGTCGGCGAGCGGGTCTCCGAGCAGCTCAACTTTCCCGCGCCGCGCCCGATCGAGAACGCCGGTCACTTCCTCCAGGAGGACGCCGGGCCGGAGATCGGTCGCATCATCGCCGAGTGGCTGTAGCCGGCTGCTGGTTGGCGGCCGTGCGGCGGCGACCGCCACCCGCAGCTCCTCGCGCGGGCGCTCGAGCAGCAGGCGCGCGCGGCGCGGCGGGCCCTCGTCCTCGACCCAGGTGACGGTTCCCGGCCAGTAGGGCCCCGGTGGGGCGCCGGGGTGGTGGAAGGCGTCCGCGTAGACCCAGCTGCCGGTGTTGTGGAGCCGGCCGCCGCCGGGCAGCGGCCACTCGGCGTCGCCCTCTTCGGGGCCGCCGCGGTGGGTGTGGCCGGTGATCGTGTGGGCCGCCTCGACCCGCAGTCGCCGCGACATCTCGGTCGCGGCGTCGATGCCGCTGCGGGCGATCGAGGCGGGGGAGAGGTCGGCGTCGAAGCCGGCGCGGAAGAGGCGGTTGAGGAGCCAGACGCTGGTCGGGACGCCGGCGCGAGACGGCCGCTTTCGCGGCGGCCTGCCGGGCGCGGCCGCCGTTGCGGCTGCGGCCCGAGATGGCGCGCCAGGCCCGCTCGGACGGGACGGTGGCGCCGGGCGCCAGGCCGGTCTCGGCGAGTGCGTAGGCGAGGCCGTAGATCGGTCGCAGGATCGCGCTCGTAGTCGCGCGGGGCCGGCCGGGTCCGGCGGCTGTCCCGCGGCGCGCATGACCGCTGCCGCCGCGACGCACTCCAGCCGCGGCAGGCTCATGTGGCAGTCCATGTAGTGGCCGTGGGTGGCGTAGACGTCGTCGCGCAGCCAGACGCCCGGGTAGGCGATGCCGAGCTCGGCGTCGCCGAGCCAGGCGGCGATCCGCGTCGCCGGCTCGCCGGCGGGCAGGCCGCGGTGCTCGAGCCCGAGCGTGCCACCGGCCAGCGCCACCTCGTCCAGCAGCGGCTCGGCGAGGCGGTGGTCGTGGTTGCCGGGCACGAGGACGACGCGGCGCCCGGCCATCGCCTCGCCCAGCTCCTCGAAGAAGGGCCGGACGGTCTCCAGCACGTGCGCCATCGGCAGCTCGCGCAGCTCGAGCACGTCGCCGAGCAGGACGAGCCGGTCGGCGCCGCGCGATCTCCTCCGAGCAGGACGCGGCGGATCGCCGGGTCGCGCCCCAGGTCCTCGCCGTCGGCGCTGCCCAGGTGCAGGTCGGAGACGATCGCGGTGCGCATCGAGGACGCAACCTAGCCGTTCGGCTTCGACGCGCATCACCTTTGGGTCGAAATAGCCCCAAACGTGATGCGCGTCGGTTTGGCTGTTCAGCCAGTCTGGCTAGACTTCGCCGGATGACCGGTCTCAGCGAAGAGCGCCTGGCGCCGTGCAACGGCATCGAGATCGCCTACCAGGAGGTCGGCGACCCCGATGGCGAGCCGCTGCTGCTGGTCGATGGGGCTGGGGACGCAGATGCTCGGCTGGGACGAGGAGTTCTGCGCGCTGCTGGCCGAGCGCGGCTTCCGCGTGGTGCGCTTCGACAACCGCGACATCGGCCACTCGACCATGCTCGAAGGCGCCGGGGTGCCGAAGCGGGCGGACCTCTTCCTCGGCCGCCGCGCCACCGCGCCCTACCTGCTGTCCGACATGGCCGCCGACACGATCGGCCTGATGGATCACCTGGGGATCGAGTCGGCCCACGTGGTCGGCGCCTCGATGGGCGGGATGATCGGCCAGACGCTGGCGATCGAGCACGCCGACCGGGTCCGCTCGCTGGTCTCGATCATGTCGACGACCGGCAGCCGCTGGGTCGGGACGCCGACGCTGAAGGCCTTCGGGGCTCATCGCTCGCCAAGGCGCCGCGGGGACGCGATGCCTACATCGAGCGCATCGTCAAGACCTTCAAGGTGATCGGCTCGCCCGCCTACCCGATGGACGAGCCGCGATTCCGGGAGCTGGCGGGGCGGCTGTACGACCGCTCGCACAACCCGCAAGGGCGTGCTGCGCCAGATGCACGCGATCACGGCCTCGGGCGACCGCACGCGCGGCCCTGCGCAAGCTGCGCCTGCCGGTGACCGTGATCCACGGCACCCGCGACCCGCTGGTCCGCCCCAGCGGCGGCCGCGCCACCGCCCGAGCCATCCCCGACGCCCGCCTGCGCATAGTCGAGGGCATGGGCCACGACCTGCCCCGCGCCCTCTGGCCGATCTTCGTCGACGAGATCGCCGACAACGCCGCCCGAGCGGGCCGGCGGGCGCCGGTAAAACAGCCCGTCTAAGCCTCAGGAGCCCTGCTTCACGCAGCCAATGGATGGCTGCACCGTGATGCGGCTGAGAGGACTCGAACCTCCACGGGGTTTCCCCCACGAGCACCTGAAGCTCGCGCGTATACCAATTTCGCCACAGCCGCCAGCTCCTGCAATCTACCGAGTTGGGCCCACCGAGACGGCAACGAAGAAGCGGACACATGTTCCTGAATCCGGCACGGCGACCGGGCGCCCCCAGCGGCAGCCAAGTCGCCCATCTCGCTAAACTGACGCCTCCTCGCCGCTATCGTCTAGGGGACTAGGACGCCGGATTCTCAGTCCGGAAACCGGGGTTCGAATCCCCGTAGCGGTACTTCCGCAGGAAGCGCTCTAGAAAGCCAAAAGCCCCGGTTTTGCCGGGGTTTTTCTAGTTCTATGGCGGCAACAGTTCGGCAACAGGGTGTTGCCGACGCGGCAACTGGGGTGCGAGCCTCAAGGCGAGCGTTTCCCATGCTGAAGCGGTTTCCGCTGTTGCCGCGCGGCAACAGCGGCAACGGTTTGCGGTAACGGCTCCGAGTCCGCCGTCGTGTTGCCTACCGGCGTCGCGAGTGGCGGCGGGGAAGGACCGTGATCGCGAAGGTGGTGGACGCTTCGTGGATCAGGTCGACAGGGATGGTCGTCGTCTTGGCGGCGCTCCGCGGCGGTTTGTCCGAGCCGAAGAGAGCGATGGAGACCAGCTGTCCGCGCGGGTCGTGGCGGGCCTTGTAGCGGATGCCGGCGTAGCCGGCCTCCTGGAGGGCGAGTGCCCAGCCCTGGGTCAGGTTGTAGTCGGAGGTTGAGTGGATCTCAGCGGTGAGGCCAATGAGTCCGAGGACGGTTGGGTCCGTCAGGTCGACGACGTTTGCTTTGGGTGGGCGCAGCCTGGATAGCCGCTGCGCGTCGACCAGCGGCTCTGGGATCACCCCGCCTGGCCGCAGTAGGCGCCCGAACTTCTCGACGAAGGCGCCGATCGGCTCCTCGGCGAGGTAGCAAGTGCCTGACTCAGCGAGGTTGAACCTGCCATCCGGGCCGACGTCGAAGAACCAGGGCGCGACATCGGCGGCATGGATTCGCCACAGAGGTTTCGTCCCGAGCTTCGTGCTGGGAAGCTCGGGCAGGTCGTCCGGAGGAGCGGGCAGGCCGCGCGGACTCAACGCTTCAGGTCGGCCACGGTGCGGTGAGCCGAGAGAAGCAGGGGCTCGATGTCCGCGTCGGCGAAGGCATCAACCGGCGCCCGGTTGCCAAGCTCCGGCTGGGGAGTGGTGGCAAACGCCGCGAGCGTCCACGAATCGAGCCCCGCATCGCCGAAGATCTCGTTGAGCCTCTTGACCGCCCCGTAGGGCGCCCCGCTAGCCGCATCGAACTGCCAGCGCGGATAGCGGACCAGCCCCGCGTCGTCGCGCAGCGCGATCACCGACCCGCTGACGACCCGCTTGCGCAGCGCCTCCCGGCTGATCCCCCCGAGCAGAACCCGCGCCTCAGCGCTGGTCAGCAGCTCCCCAAGCGCCCGCTCCCAGGCTCCGCCGGCAAGCACGACCATCGCCGCCTGTCGGCCAAGAACCTCCGCATCGTCAGCCGAGCTCGGCTGCCCACCGATCTCGGTAAGCGTGCGCCGGAACTCTTCGACGGTGCGATCTAGGAGGGCTGGATTGGCTGCCATGTCGAGAAGATAGCGTCAACCCTGTCAACGGTCAAGAGTGTTATCACTCAAAAATGCTCCGTTGCGCGCCTAGTCGCGGCGCTAAGTCCGATCGTTGAAAGTAATGATTCGGCTTGGTGTGTCCGATGATGTCCGGGGCTCGCTCTAGATTCTCGATCCAATGCCTTCGCGCGGCCTTTTCTACGCACGACTCGAGGATCGCGATTGGATCTTCATCGAAGGGCTGGGCGATCAGCCCCCCTTCGACGGCTGCGTAATCAGGGCCAACTATCTGGCCGCCTATCCGCCCGAGGATCGCCGCCACGAGCAAGACCCCGATCTCCTTGCAAAGGCAATGGAGAAGAGGGGGTGGAAATGGGCGTTCGACCCCCACACGGCGCCGCACTTCCACCATCGCGCGCAGGAATGGTCTGCGCCGAGGGCGCAGGCCTGCCAGCTCGCCCAGGCCTTGCCGCTTCCCTGGACGCTCGGCGCGCTCACCGATACCGAAGTGCGGGGCGAGCTGATCGACCGCTGCGTGACTCTGCAGGAGTCTGCTGGCCCGCTTGCGGCGCCCTATGCCGAGGTCGACCGCCGCGAAGAGCGCGCCACGGTGATCAATTGCGAGCTGATCACCGCGATCGCTGAGCGCGCCGTAGACCAGCGGGTGCTCGCCTACTTGCAGGCTTTGCCGGGGACTCTGCTGGACGGCACCGCTGAGGAAGCGGCTAAGCGCTTCGTCGAGGCGGGCGCCGAGACGATCTTCATCCGCATCAGGGGGTTTGACTCGAACAGCTTCGATCATCTGATCGCCTACCTGGAGCTGGTCGAGATGATCGAGGCCGAGGGCGCCCGGGCAGTCGCCGACTCGGCCGGCTACTTCGGCGCTGTCGCGGTCGCGGGCGGCGCCGACGCGATGACTGCCGGCGCTCGCTACTTCCGCACGATCCCTGCCACGCTCCTCAGCCGTCCGGTTGAGCGCGCCGAGGAAGACGGCGAGAACGACAACGAGAAGGAGAAGGGGGGCGGCCCGCCCCTTCGCTACGAGCTACCCGGCCGTCTCGACAGCGCCGCCTCGGACGAACAGGCGGTGCCGGCCGATCTTCGAGGTAAACCCGCGCTGATCCGGGCACACAACTTCGGCGAGCTCCGGCGTGTGTCGCATCTCGCCGCCAAAGAGGGCCCGCGGTTCGCTGAGACGTTGCGCGCGATCGGCTCGCCGACGGCGCTTCTGTGGGCGAACGCGCTCGATCAGCGCGTCGAGCGCCGCCGCGCGTCCTGAGCGAGCACCCACTCAGCGAGGGTCTGTCCGGCTTCCACGGCCCCGGCCTCCCAGAGTGCGCGACCTCGCGGCAGCGCTCGCAGGTGCTCGGCGACCCATTCTCCGAGCGCCTGTCGTGCCTCGATCGCTCCGCGTCGCCATGCGACGACCGCATACGCTGGAAGCCTGACGCTGACCATGGCCTCGGTTCGTTCGAGTGGTGCCAGTCGCCTCACCTCGGAGTCTTCGAGGCGGCGAAGATCACGTAGGGCGGCGGCAAACCGGCTCGCTCGCGCCGGCGCTCCGTGGACGGGGGGAGGCGGCTCGCTGCGACCTCGTCGAGGTGAGCGCGGAGTGACTCCGCCTCGCTGTTGGCCGGGGCCGCCAAGCGCAGCGCCCGCTCGCTTTCGACCACCAGCCCGATCCAGGCGTCCTCACGAAGCCCCTCCTCCCGGGCGGCGTCTCCGACCGCCGCTGCTAACTCTGCCGGGATCCGAAGCGAGAGTCGCATCTGGCTCACCCCTGGGCGCGTCGGCAACCGGCGCAGATCGCAATCGGGGATCTCGAAGCTGTTGCTGATGGGCGTGGCGTCGACTAGCTGTAGTCCCATTATGGTTAAACCATAATAAGCTGCTCGGATGGCTAGCAAGGTCGGGTCCCATGGGGATTTGGTTCCCAACTGGTTCCTAGGTGGTGAACGCCGGCGCCTCCTACTAGAGGCGATCATCACCCGGCCGGAGCGGGGCTGGACGATCCCTGAGCTCAAGCAGAGGACTGGCTGCGGCCAGGCCACCGCCTACGAAGTGGTCCGCGTCCTGCGGGATCTGGACCTAATAGAGCCGCCCGACTCCAGTCACCGCTACCGGCTTGCGCCCGATCACAGGCTTGCGGCTCCGCTGCGAGAGCTCCTGAAGGCACTCCGGGTCTACGCCTCGCGCCCGGTTGACCGTCCCACACGTCCTTCTCGGCGCGCCTAGCTGCTCCGTCTCCGTCCGGGCCGTGCGGTTTTGCACGCCAGTCCTAGACGAGTTCGTTCTACCTTCTTCGGAATCCGATCATCGCGCCTCACGGGCGATCAGAAACTGCGCGATCAGTTCCCTTGTGCCCTCCTGCTCTATTCCCAGAACCAACTCCTCATCGAGTCCGCGCAGCTACTCTCCCGCCCAATCTCGAAGCTCCTCATGGGTCAGATTCTCAGCCGGCGGCTCGAGGAGTTCAGCGAGCAGATGGGCGATCGCTCGAGGTCGAGCGCCTGCTCTGAGCAAGGCGAGGGCGACGGGATTTGAGGCACCAAAGCGCAGGATGACTGGAAGGCGCTCCAGCTCCTGGCGAGAGGCGTCGCTGGGTGCCTCAAGAGCCTCTTCTTCGATTGCCACCTCAAGGGCAGCCGCCAGTAGACCGGCTACGCGAGTGAGGCTGAATCCTATGCCCTTGTCGACTAGGCGAATCGTCCTCGGAATCGGGCTGATTTCGGTGCGGCCAGGATCCTCGATCGCCCCACTTCCGTGAGCGGCACCGCCGACCTCGCTCAGCGAGGCTCCGCTGAGCCAGAGGCGTCAATGTCTCGAGGAGTACGGTCCCCGCCGCCCCGCGCTCCTCGCCGTCGTCCGAGAAGAGATCCTCGAGGCGAGTCGATTCGAAGCCTTCTTTGTCTAGGAGCAAGGGAAGCTCTTGCGCGGGTATCTCGCCGATCGCGGCAACCATCAGTGCGAGCCACTCCTCTGCATTCTCCGGTACGTCCTCGGAGAGAGCGTCAAGAAGGAAAGTGAGCCAGACCAGGTTTGACGGAGACTGTGATCCACCCCCGCCTTGACGGAGTCCGGTTTCTAGAGTCCTTCGGCACCAAGGAGGATTCAGATGCCCCACCGCTACCCAGCAGAGGTTCGTTTTCAGGTGATCGAGCTAGCTCGATCGGGCACCAAGGTCGCCCAGCTCGCCGAGACCTTCGGCATGAGCGACGCCACCATCTACAACTGGCTCAAACAGGAGAGGATCGACCGCGGTGAGGTCGCCGGGCTGAGCACCGAGGAGGCGCTCGACCTTGCCGCCGCCAAGCGCCAGATCAAGCAGCTTGAAACCGAGTTGGCGGTCTCGCGCAAGGTCAACGAGGTCTTCCTCGAGGGAGACCTCCCCCCAAAAGGCTCTTCCCGGTGACCGAGTCCCTGATCGGGCAGGGGATCAACGTCCGCCACGCCTGTCGCGTGCTCGGGGTCTCGGAGTCGGGCTACTACGACTGGAAGGACCGGCCGGCCCCGCCACGGACCCTGCGGCGGATCTGGCTCGCCGGCGAGATCGCCGACGTCCACAAGGCCTCCGCCGGCACCTACGGCTACCAGCGGGTGACCGCCGAGCTGCGCCACGGCCGCGACATCGTCGTCGGCCACAACACGGTCGGGGCGATCATGCGCGAGATCGGGCTCAAGGGCCTGCCGACCCGCCGTCTGCCCAAGGGCGCACGACTGGCGCAGGTCACCTCCCTGGACCTCGTCCGGCGCGAGTTCGGGCGCGACGGGCCCAACCAGCTCTGGATGACCGACATCACCGAGCACCCGACAAGGGAGGGCAAGGTCTACTGCTGCGTCGTCCTCGACGCCTTCTCGCGTCTCGTCGTCGGCTGGTCGGTCGAAAGCACCCAGACCACTGTTCTGGTCACCAACGCGCTGGGGATGGCCACCAACCGCCGCGACCGCGCCGAAGGCCTGGTGATCCACTCCGATCGCGGCGTGCAATTTACGTCCTGGGCCTTCAGCCACAAGGTCCGCAACGCCGGCATCGCCCCTTCGATGGGAGCCGTCGGCAGCGCCTATGACAATGCGATGGTCGAGTCATTCTGGGGGCGGATGCAGGTCGAGCTCTTCAACCGCAAACGCTGGAAGACCCGGATCGAGCTCGCCACCGCCATCCACGACTACATCGAGCTCTTCCACAACACCCGGCGTCGTCACTCGGCGCTCGGGATGCTCAGCCCCACCGAATACGAGGATCTACACAACACGACCCGGGAAGCCGCCTGACTCCAGAACCGCGACTCCGTTTTATCGGGGGAAGATCAGTCTCCGTCAAACCTGGTCTGGCTCAGATGATGAGTTAGACGGTTAGCTCGACGACGCAAGCTCAGCCCCGTCATTTCGTCAATTCCGGCCAACCTTGTCGGATAGGAAATACATCGGCAATAACCTTCCAGGCCCGACCGGCGAGTGGGGAAGTAGGCAGCAGACCCCCAGAATCGACGGAACTTCCGGGGATTGGGGTGACGCTCGATTTTGCCAGCAGGAAAGATGATGTCCATGCGAGACCCGCTCGCCCCATACGGCCGTAACGATCCTTGCTGGTGTGGCTCTGGGGAGAAGTACAAGGCATGCCACGGGGACGGTCCACGCTGGCCCCCGGGGGCGCCTATACCCGCCGACAGGTCCGACGATGAGAAATCGATTCAGATTGCTCCCGATGTAACGATGTCGCGTGATGCGATGAATGACCTGACGAGGCAGATGGCGGGAGCGCCCATTCACATGCCCTCATCGGAGCCGCAGCCAGAGCCTCTAAGGGTTACCGAATTTTCGGCTCGTCTGGCCGCAACCGAGCCATTGGTTCCAAGCGTCTCGCTTGCGGAGCTGGGCTGCCAGCGCTTTGCGGTTTTGGAAGACCTTGGACTTGTTAATCCAGATTCGCTGGGATCTCGCCTTGCGTCGTTGACCGACGATGACTTCGATGCGCTGATCCATGCCACGTTCTCGACGGCCAAGGGCATGCTTGATCGGCTTCTAGAGCAAGCTGCTCAACCAGATCGGCCAACCGCACTGTGGGCAGAAACTAGTGACGTGCCTTTGATGGTGGCGCAGACGCTGTTTTGGGCAGATCACTACCTGGCTCCGGACGAATTGGCTCAGGGCTTGTTGCGGTCCCCGGATGTCAAGGAAGCGCCCCGTTTGGAGTCAGCCTTGAGACAGTTGCTCAAGCTGCGCCCCTTGATCGAGCTGGGGGTGGTCGGACTTGTACTGGACGAGGCTCTCGCGGTTCTAACGGCCGAGGGGACCGAGGTGGCAACGGCCGCAGACCTAGAGAACACAAATCTTTTTTCTTGGCTCGTTAGTCAGATGGAGATTGAAGGGCCTACTGCTCGCGAGGTGTTGTTCGTGAATGCCAAGGATCATTTCGATGCAGGTCCGATGTACTTCCTTGGGCACTTCGAGCCTGGGCAGGACGCTGACCCTGGTCTTTTCACCAGCAAGTCTTTGCAGAATTACGATCCAAGCCGGGATTATTCAGCCTGGATCGAGCAGTCTAGGCAGAAGACGGCTGTCGGGTTCTTGCAGGATATGAACCGGCAGCTTGCAATTGCCCAAGCGCTGGGCGCTGATTTCCTCGCGGGTTCCCCATTTCAGGGACGGCTTCTGCGGAGAAAGGCCCATCCAACGGCGAGCGCCGAGGCGTTGCTGTGGGCTGATGTTCCGATCTTGCTTGGTTCATCTCCCACAGCACTCGCAAGAGTTGCCGCTGAGGACGAGGCTGTCGCCGCTCTTCGGGCCGTCGTTCGACGTGCCTTTCGGGTTGCTCGTAGCGAAGACAGTGCAGTCCGCCTAGGTGCGGCGGCGGGTCTCGTAGAAGACCTCGACGAGCAAGCGGAGCGGTTGCGACGCTCTATCGAGCGAGATCGCGCTTGGAAGTTGACGGTCCCTCTCGTACTGGGGGCCAGCTCGATTGCCATTGGAAGCGTTTTGTTTGGCCCTGTTTCGGTGCCCCCGGCTGTGCTTTCGACTCTTGGGAGTCTGTCGCCGTACATTGCGGACATGAAGACGCGCAAAGAAAATCCGGGCTATGCGCTGCTTCTCGCACGCGTCTGACGATTGCATACGGAAGGCGAATCGGCCTGGCTGGCACCGGCCGGCACACTCCCGAAGTCCGGGGCGCTTCAGCAAGCCCGGATCCCGATGCGGTTGTCGCCGCGGTTTTGAAGGTCGAATGTCGACGATCCCGACGCTTGGCCGTAGCCAGCGGAGGTTGCGCGATGGGGAATGGTGTAGCGTTCCGGCTGCGGTCTGTGCTCAAGACCGCATCCATCCAATCGCTACCCCAAGGGGAGAACGAGGAGGCTAGATATGAGCAATGCACCAGTGCCGGTGTCCGCGCCGGAAATCTCGACGTTTGACATCAGCACTCGCGTCGATGAGGTGTTCGCGGAGCAGGGCTTCGCGAGGACGAACGAGGACGGGGACATCGTTCGCGTGAAGGAGAAGGTGGTCAAGCGGATCGCCGACGTCTTGGTCAATGATGCGCTCGCGGCCACGGCCGACGAGCGTGTCGAAAAGGCAATGACTAAGGCCGTGCTTTATCTGCACGTATTCCCACACGCGCCGAAGCTGGACGACGAGGACGAGATCGAGCGTGAGGTCGCGGACAACATCGCCATCTACGTTTGGTCGATGACGACTCCCTCTTACGACGGGCGTGTGCAACGCGAGCTCGGCAATCGCTCGGGGAGCACGGACCTGATGTTGTGCCGCCGGAAGATCGCCGGAATGCCGACCGTCTATGTCACGCGGGCGGATGACCTCATCGTCGACGATTTCGTCCTGCCGGCGTCGGAGAAGGTCGTCAAGGTCGCCGACAAGACCCGTCGCGATATGGGCCTCGCCATGCAGCGTCGCCCGACCCTCGAGGGCCGCATCAAGGGCGAGCTCGTCAGCATGGCGGCGAAGACGTCGATCGCGCTGGGCGTGACGACTTCGGCAGGTGCCCTCGGGTCGGGAGAGTAAGCAAGTGGTGGGGCCAGCAGAGAACCTCAGCCCCAAGGCCAGGGAGGTCTACGCCGCCCTGGCCGTGCCTGGCACGGAGGCTGACGTCGTTGCCCGCACCGGCCTCAACCCGAAGACCGTCGGCCCGAGGATCGGGCAGGACTTGATCAAGAAGGGACTCGTCGAGGTGATCGGGGTGGTGGAGAACGAGCGGGGGCGCAAGGTCAGCCAGTACGCCCAGGTGCCGACCGAGCGCATCGAGGATGCAAGGGCGCAGGCGCAATTTCGTCTGCGGGTGAAGCCACCCCGCAAGCGCCCGCTCGAGCTGAGGAAACGAATGGTCCGCGAGCTCTTCAAGGACCAGGACTTGTTGGAGGCGCTGACCGCCGACAGGGCCGCGGACAA
This sequence comes from uncultured Solirubrobacterales bacterium, assembly GCA_963812905.1. Lineage (GTDB taxonomy): Bacteria > Actinomycetota > Thermoleophilia > Solirubrobacterales > 70-9 > VRUE01. Next base: position 494,803 of record CAWEWY010000003.1, on the reverse strand, counting down.
GGCCGCCGCGCGAGCTCGCAAAGCTGCTCGAGACGAAATGCGGATGCGAGAGCGGGAAGCAGCGGAGCTCCGGCGCAACGAGAAGCGTGCCGCCGACGCGGAGGATCCGCGCTTGCCGTTCTGGCGGGCACAGCGCGCCTTCTCCGAAGGCGCTGATGCCGGCCGCATCTTGAAGATGATGCTTGAGCGAGAAGTTCAGCTTGCGGGGGCCCGTGGCGAGACCCTGGTCGACGCCCACCACTGGTCAGACGCAGTGCGGTATACGACCGAAATGCTCGAGGTGGCGGGCGCGCTGCACGCTGCTCTGCACGAGGTCTTCAACGTGCCGCGGACGGCATGCCCGGCGTGTGGGGCAGAGCCGGCACCCGAGGAGGAGATTTGGGACGTAGTGGACGCGGAGAACTTCGAGGAGCTCGCGGAACTTGCTTCCAGTGACGAGTAGCAGCTCGCCCTGGAGCAAAGCAGGAGGCCCCGGCGGGAATGGGACGAGCCCGGCAATAGACCGTGCCGTCAACGCTCGCGGGGTGTGGCGGGGCTGGGAAGTCCCGCCACCACGCTCCTGCCTGGATGAAGGCCTGGAGAGCAGGATTGGGTTGTCTCAGGCTCAAACCCGTCGGTTGTGCCCTGGACTTTGTCCCGGGACCGGCGATGTGCGACCCCTGTGGCCCGGGTAGATTCTTGTCCTATGACGACCTTCGCGATTGGGACTCGCTACGAGAGGCCGGCTGCGGAGCCTGCGTCGTGGTTCCACGACGTCCTTCGGGGGATCCGCGACGGGCGGGAGGGGGACATCCCGATCAGGGTCGAGGCGACCACCGGGCACCGGGTGGACGGCTTCCTCGTCGAGGGGGATCCGGCGATTCCACCGGGGCCGCACGGCAAGGTGAGCCTCAACTCCCACGGGGAGGACCTCGTGATCGGCTCGGAGATGGTCGCCGCCTTCACCTTGCTGCCCGGCAAGACTGCGAAGCCCAGCGACTAGCTTCGCGGCTCATGGTCAGAGCGCGACTTGTCGTCAGGTTGCGGCGGCCGCGCGCCTTGCGCCGTTGAGCCGGGCCGGGATCAGCAGGGCCGAGGCACAGACCATTGCGAAGGCACCGGCCTGCAGGGTCAGGCCGAGCGGGTCGGTGGAGAGCGGGTCGCCGAAGACGAGGACGCCGCCGACTATCTGCGCCGCGTTCGCGACCAGGCCCATCAGTCCGATCGTCTCGATCGCCCCGCCGCGCTGGAGAGCTGCGGCGGCCGCGTACTGGGCGAGGACGCCGACGATCAGGATGAGCAGGGCCCAGGGTGCGATCACCGCGATCGAGACACCCCCGGCTCCCATCAGGCCCTTGACCGCGACGCCGGCGAGGGCGAAGAGGGTCCCCGCGATCGTGGCGAGCAGCACGCCGCCGTGGCGGGCGAGCCGCCCGGAGCGGTGACTTGTGACGAGCCCGGCGGCAAGCAGGACGAGCCCACCCTCGAAGCCGAGTATGGCCCCGGCCGAGAAGCCGGAGTGGCTGCCGCTGAAGTGGGGGACCGTGAGGACGAGCATTGCGAGGCCGGAGCCGCCGAGCAGCAGCGCGAACCACTGGCGCCGCTCGACGGGGTCGCCGAAGACGCGCTGCGCCATCACCGCGAGGGTGACGGCGGCGCCGGCCAGCACCGCCTGGACGATCGAGATCGGCGCCATCGAGAGGGCGGCGACGTGGACGAGCCAGGCGACCGCCGCGAGCCCCCAGCCGGCCGCGAACCAGGGAGACGAAGCCAGGCCCCGCGCGCTGCGCAGCGGGCTCCGCATGCAGACCGGAGCGGCGCGATGGCAACCGCGATGCTTGAGCAGCGAAGCGAGGTTCGTCATCAGCGCCGCGACGACGGCGAGGGCGATCCCTAGCTGCACGCGAAAGCCACCACGATCCCCTTATCGGCTCGTCGCGGCTGTTTGCTTAGCTCGTCGCGAGGCTTTCGAGTGCGGCGGCGGGTCCGGCAGCTGCAGGCGGCGGCGCGCCCGCGTCACCGCGGATACCGAGGTGCGGCAGGCGCGGGCGATCTGCCCGTCGGCCTGGTCGGGCGTGCGGCTTACCTCGAACTCGATCAGGGCGGCGCGGCGGAGCTTGGCACGGGCGTCGACGGGGCTGTCGCTGGGCGCCGAGTCGAGCGCCGCCTCGGCGGCGCGCTCGCGCCGGCAGATCAGGCAGAAGAGCCCCTCCGCCGACCTGCCCCAGGCCTCCGGCAGCGGCACCGGCTCTCCGTCGATGCGGGCGGCGGACACGCCGCAGCCCTCGCACGTCCACTTCTTGGCCAGGTCTTGGGCGCGGCTCATGCGGGCACCCTGCGCCGCCTGCGACGGTTCCGCTTGCCGGCTTTCGCGGAGCCCTGCCCTCCCGGCTTTGCGGCCGGCTTCTCACGGGCGACGTGCCCGAGGCTCTGGTCGAACTCGCGGGAGAGGCCGAGGTCGCGGGCGATGCGGCCCATCTCGGTCGCCTGGTCGGTCAGCACGAAGCTCGTCCCGGCGCCGCTGCGCCCGGCGCGGCCTGTGCGGCCGACCCGGTGCACGTAGGAGTCGCGGTCTCCCGGAACGTCGAAGTTGACCACGTGGGCGATGTCGGCGACGTCGATCCCGCGCGCGGCCACGTCGGTCGCGACCAGCACTTCGACGTCGCCGCGCTCGAAGCGGGCGAGAGCGCGTTCGCGCTGGCCCTGACTCTTGTCGCCGTGCATCGCGACAGCCTCCAGTTCGCGGCTGCGCAGCCGCTTGACCAGCCGGTCGGCGCCGCGCTTGGTGCGGACGAAGACCAGCGTGCGGCCGCCGTCGGGGCCACGCAGCTGCCCGGCCAGGTGGTCCAGCTTGGCGCTCTGGGACTCGACGTGGACGAAGCGGTGTTCGATCTCGGCCTCGTTGCGCTCCGGCGCGGCCTGGGTGTGGCGGCGCGGCTCGCGGGTGTAGGCGGCGGCGAGCTGGCCGGTGGCACCCTCCAGGGTCGCCGAGAAGAACAGCGTCTGGCGCTGCTCCGGCGTCTGGGCGACGATCCGGGCGACGGCCGGCTTGAAGCCCATGTCGAGCATCCGGTCGGCCTCGTCGAGGACGAGGATGCCGACCCGGTTCAGAGAGATGACGCCGCGCTCGATCAGATCCTCGAGGCGCCCCGGCGTGGCGACGACGATGTCGGCGCGGCGGGCCGCCTTGGTCTGTGGGCCGAAGCCGACGCCGCCGTAGACAGCGGCGATCCGCAGCTTGCGCGAGCGGGCGATCGAGTCGAGCTCGTCGACGATCTGGCTGGCCAGCTCGCGGGTGGGCGCCAGCACGAGGGCCGAGAGCCGCCCCTCGTCGGGCTCGACCCGGTCGGCCAGCGGGATGCCGAAGGCCAGCGTCTTGCCGGACCCGGTAGGCGACTGGACGAGCAGGTCGTGGCCGGCGAGCGCGTCGCGCACCACCAGCTGCTGGACGGGGAAAGGTTGAGTGATGTCGCGCTCGGCGAGAGCGCGCACCACGGCTTGGGAGATGCCGAGGTCGGCAAATGACACGATTCTGTTGCTCCTTCTATGTGCGATTCAGGGGAGATCCAGCGACCCCTAAATGCAACGCAACGCACGGAGGGAACGGAACCTCTCGGGTGGCGAATGCGCCAAACCCGACTTGCCAACCGTAGCAGTTGCGCCGATTTGGCCCTGCAACCCGCGGTATCCGCGTACACTCGTCCCAGCTTGATCGGGTGCCGGTGAGCGAACGGAAGGAGCGGTATGTACGACTACGTGATCGTCGGAGCGGGCTCTGCCGGCTGCGTGCTGGCGGCGCGCCTCTCGGAGGATCCGGACACCAGCGTCCTCCTGCTCGAGGCCGGCCCGCCGGACGTCAACCAGAACATCCACGTGCCGCTCGGCTACCTCTCGCTGGCCCGCACCGAGGTCGACTGGGACTACGCCTCCGCGCCAGAGCCCAACTGCGACAACCGGCGCGTCTCGCTGCCGCGCGGCAGGGTTCTCGGCGGCTCCTCCTCGATCAACGCGATGGTCTACATCCGCGGCAACCGCCGCGACTACGACGAGTGGGGCGCGCCGGGCTGGGCCTGGGACGACCTCTTCCCCTACTTCCTCAAGGCCGAGGACAACGAGCGCGGCGCCTCGGAGTGGCACGCGGTCGGCGGGCCGCTGTCGGTCTCCGACCAGCGCTCGGGCAACAAGATCACCCCCGCCTTCGTCGAGGCCGGGGTCGAGGCGGGGCTGGCCCGCAACGAGGACTTCAACGGCGCCGAGCAGGACGGGGTCGGCATGTACCAGCTGACCCAGCGGGGCGGGATGCGGGCGAGCGCCGCCGTCGCCTACCTGCACCCGGCGACGGAGCGTCCCAACCTGACCGTGATGCCCTACATGCACGTCAACCGGGTGCTGTTCGACGGCACCCGCGCCGTCGGCGTCGAGGCGAGCCGGCTCGGCGAGGCGCAGGAGCTGCGCGCCGAGCGCGAGGTGATCCTCTGCGGCGGCGCCTACAACTCGCCGCAGCTGCTGATGCTCTCCGGCATCGGCCCGGCCGAGCACCTGGCGATGCGCGAAGTCGAGGTCCTGCTCGACCAGCCGGCGGTGGGGGAGAACCTCGGCGACCACCCGGCCACCTACGGCGTCTGGACCACGCCCGAGCCGGAGAGCCTGCTGGCGGCGCTGGAGCCGGAGGCGATGGCCGAGTTCGAGGCCTCCCAGACCGGGCCCTTCGCCTCCAACCTGGCCGAGTCGGGCGGCTTCGCCCGGGTCGGCGCCGGCGCCGAGGCCCCCGACGTGCAGTTCCACGTCGCCCCGATCCAGATCGTCGAAGACGGGATGGGGGACCCGCAGGCGCACGGCGTCTGGGTCTCGCCCTGCCTGCTGACGGCGGAGAGCCGCGGCTCGGTGCGGCTCGGCTCCGCCGACCCGACCGCGAAGCCGGTCGTCCGCAACGCCTTCTACGAGGCCGAGGCCGACATGGCGCGGATGATCGACGCCGTGCGCCTGACCGAGGAGATCTGCGCCCAGCCCTCGCTTCGGCCCTACTGCGCCGACCCCTTCACCGGGCCCGCCGGCGACTCCGACGACGCCCTGCGCGCCCACGTCGCCCGCACCACCTTCGAGGTCTACCACCCGGTCGGCACCTGCGCGATCGGCTCGGTCGTCGACGCCGAGCTGCGGGTCGAGGGCCTCGAGGCGCTGCGCGTCGTCGACGCCTCGGTGATGCCGACGGTCCCGCGCGGCAACACCAACGCGCCGACGATCGCGATCGCCGAGCGCGCCGCCGATCTGATCCGCCACGGCAAGCCCGTAGCCACCGAGCCCAGCGCCGCGCAGGCCTGAAGGCCCACGAGGTCTTTCCGGGTGCGCTTTATGTTCGCGCCGGGCGCATAAAGCGCACCGGAACGGCTTGACCGGGTTGCTCAGGCCGGGTCGGCGACGGGTACTTCGATTGCGCCGTCGTCCTCGGGCATGACCAGGATCGCGCCCTCGCCGGTGACGTAGGCCTCCTCGCCGTGCTGGACGACGTCCATGCCGATCGCCTCCTCGTGCTCGCTGGCGCGCAGCGGCATGACCAGGCCGATCAGCTTGCAGCAGGACGAAGGTCACGCCGAAGGCGTAGAGCGGGGCCGGCGAGCGCCGCCAGCGCCTGGTCGCCGAGCTGGGCGGCGTTGCCGTAGAAGAGGCCGTCGGAGACGCCGTTCCAGGCGACCTGGGCGAAGAAGCCGATGAAGAGGATGCCGATGAAGCCGGCGATGCCGTGGGCGGCGAGCACGTCGAGCGTCTCGTCGACCCGGGTCCGCGGCCGCCAGACGATCATCGCGTAGCTGGGCAGCGCGCCGAGGGCGCCGAGCGCCATCGCCCAGCCGGGGCTGATGAAGCCGCCCGCCGGGGTGATCAGCGACGCAGCCGACGATGATCGCCGTCGCGGCGCCGATCGCGGTCACCTTGCGGCCGCGGATCAGGTCGAGCACGAACCAGACGACGCAGCGTGCAGGCCGGCGTCAGAGCAGCGTGTTGGTGAAGGCGAGCACGCTCGGGTTGCCGGTCGAGAAGCCGCTGCCGCCGTTGAAGCCGAACCAGCCGAACCAGAGCAGGCCGGCGCCGAGCAGCACGTAGACGGCGTTGTGGGGCAGCAGCGCCTGGCGGCCGTAGTCCTTGCGCGCGCCGACCACGAGCGCCGCCGCCAGGGCGGAGAAGCCGGAGCCCATCTCGACCGGGACGCCGCCGGCGAAGTCGAGCGTGCCGCCCGCGGCAGCCAGCCGCCGCCGAAGGCCCAGTGGGCGAGCACCGCGTAGACGAGCACCGACCAGAGCGCGGCGAAGACGAGGAAGGCGCCGAAGCGCATCCGCTCGACCACCGCGCCGGAGACGAGGGCGACGGTGATGATGCAGAAGGTCGCCTGGAAGGCCATGAAGACGAGGTGCGGGATCGTCGTCCCTTCGCGCGGGGACGAAGTCGACGCCGTTGCAGGACGGCGTTGCCGAGGCCGCCGATCAGGCTGCCGTCGCCGTCGAAGGCGAGCGAGTAGCCGACCAGCGGCCCAGGTGACCGTCGGCGACGCGATCGCGGCGACGCACATCATGAACGTGTTGAGCGTGTTCTTCGAGCGCACCAGGCCGGCGTAGAAGAGGCCGAGCGCCGGGGTCATCATCAGGACCAGCGCGGTCGCGACCAGCATCCAGGCGGTGTCGCCGGTGTCGACCTGCGCGGCCGCGGCGAGGATCGGCACGCGCGCTCAGCTCGTCCACCGGCGTCACGGCGCCGTGGTCGGTCTCGCCGGTGCGGATGCGGACCGCCTGCTCGAGCGGCAGGACGAAGATCTTGCCGTCGCCGACCTCGCCGGTGCGGGCGCCCTCGCAGAGCGCGTCGACCGTCGGCTCGACGAACTCGTCGGAGACCGCGATCTCGAAGCGGACCTTCTCGGAGAGGCCCATCTTCACGGTCGTGCCGCGGTAGGTCTCGACCCGCTCCAGCTCGCCGCCGTGGCCCTGCACGCGGCTCATCGAGACGCCGCGCACCTCGGCGCGGTAGAGCGCCTCCAGCACGTCGTTCGCCTTCTCCGGGCGCACGATGCCGATCACGAGCTTCACCCCTGGTCCCCCATCCCGGTGCGCGAGCCTATCCCCCTTCGCGCAGGCGGGTCAAACCGGGCCGGCCGGCCTCCTACACTTGACCGATGCCATCGCAGTCGCAGCCCGATTCGACTTTCACCCTCTACCGGCGCGGGATCGAGCTGCTGGAGGACGAGGACTTCGAGGAGGCGGCGGAGCCGCTGGAGGAGGCGGCGCGGCGGGCCCCGGAGAAGGCCTCGGTGCGCGAGGCGCTCGGCCGTGCCTACTTCCGCTCCGGCCGCTTCGCCGCCGCCGCGGTCGAGTTCGGGGCGGTCGTCGAGCGCCAGCGGGTCAACGACTACGCCCACTTCTGCCTCGGCAGGGCGCTGGCCAAGACGGGGGAGACGGAGCGCGCCCGCCACCATCTGGCGCTCGCCTCCAACCTTCGACCCGACCGTCGGGATTACAGCTTCTACCGCGCCATGCTCGCCTAAGACGGCCTGAGACCGGCGCATGCCGGCGTCCTCGGTCGCTTGCGTGCCGGGGCACGCGGCGCTCCCTGCGTCCTTGGCCTGCTTGGTCTCAGGCCGTCTTAGGGCACTGGGTCAGCTGCTTGGTTCTCAGGCACTCAGGCGGTCTTGCCCAGTCGTTCGCCAGGCTTGTCGCGGCGCCGGGCGGGGACGGAGGCGACGATCGTCGTGCCTTTTCCGGGTGCGCTCTGCACCTCCAGCGTCCCGCCCGCCAGGGTGACGCGTTCGCGCATCCCGGTCAGGCCGAAGCCCTCCGTCCTGGCCCGCGGGTCGAAGCCCTCCCCCTTGTCCGCGACCCGCACCCGCAGCATTTTGCCGTCCTCGGTCACGTCGACCTTGGCGCGATCGGTCCCCCCGTGCCGGGCCACGTTGTTGAGCGCCTCCTGGACGAGCCTGTAGACGGTGTCCTCGATCTCACGGGCCAGTCGGATGCCCCCGCCGCTGGAGTGGTCGTCGAAGTCGACGTTCATCTCGACCTCCACGGTCTCGCTCGCGGCGAGGCGTTCGGAGAGGGCCTCGAGGGCGGCGCCGAGGCCGAGCTCGTCGAGCGTGGTCGGGCGCAGGTCGGCGATCAGGCGGCGCATCTCGGCGATCGCGCTGTCGACGTGCTCGATCCCCTGGACGAGCAGGCGGTCGACTTCCTCGGGCTCGCCGCGGCGCGCGGCGGAGAGGATCACCCGCAGGCCGGCCATGCTCTGCAGCGACTCGTCGTGAAGCTCCCGCGCCCAGCGGCCTCGCTCGCGCTCGGCGGCGGCGATGCTGTCGCGGGTGCGGTCTTCGGCAACCGACTGGGCGGTCGCGACGGCGATTGCCGCGCTGGTGGCGAACGAGAGGAGGATCTGCTCGTCCTCGTCGGTGAATCCCGTGTCGCGGCCGAGCGGATCGAGCGCGACCAGGGTGCCGAGGGCCTGGCCGCGGAAGATCAGCGGCACGAGCAGCGCGGCGATGCCGGTGTCCGGGCTGGCGGGCCGCGCCAGCAGGCTCGGGTCGAGGTCCTGGACGCGGCGGGGCTCCCGCGCCTCGAGGACCTGCCCCGGGATCGAGCCGCGGATCGGGATCCGGGGCTCGCCCATGCCGGTCTCGCGCTCGCCGGCGATCGAGGTGAGGGACAGCTCGTCGCCCTCGCGGAGCAGGATCAGCAGCGAGCGCGCTTCGACCAGCGCCCGGCCGCGCTTGACGACGATCTCCAGGATGCGCTCGAGGTCGGTCTCGCCGCCGACCGCGCGGGAGATCTCGGTCGTCGCTTCGAGCCGGTGGACCGCCCGCTCCATCTCGTCGCGGCGGGTCTGGACGCTGCGGTAGAGGCGCGCGTTGTCGACCGCGATCGCGGTCCACTCGGCGAGGATCGCCGCCGACTGCTCGTCGGCGTCGTCGAACTCGCCGTCGGTCCTTCTCGGTCAGGTAGAGGTTGCCCCAGGCGTGGCCGCGGATCATCACCGGGACGCCGAGGAAGGTGGCCATCGGCGGGTGGCCCGGGGGGAAGCCGTAGGAGCGGGGGTGGCGGCCGACGTCTGTGAGGCGCAGCGGGCGCGGCTGCTCGATCAGCAGGCCGAGGACGCCTCGCCCGCGCGGCAGGTTGCCGATCGCGCGCCGCGCCTCCTCGTCGATGCCGTGGGTGATGAAGCGCTCCAGCTCGTGGCGGTCTTCGTCGAGCACGCCGAGCGCCGCGTAGCGGGCGCCGGTCAGGTCGCAGGCGACCTCGAGCACGCGGCGAAAGATGACCTCCGGGTCCAGCTCGGCGACGAGCCTGCGCCCGACGTCGATCAGATCGCGCAGGCGGGGCTCATCGAGAGCACCGCTGTCGTACCCCTGTGACACCTCGACCACCTCCGAGACTTTCGGACCCATCCATGCTAGCCGGTTATCTGTGAGGCAGCTTTGATACTCAAACCTTGTTGATGAATACACCAGAATCGCGGGAAAACCCCGATGGCGCAAGCGCCGCGGATCGGTTAGATAGCCCTATGAGCACAGGCCACGGCCCCGATGGCGCCGCTAACCTCGTCGCCGTGAAGCCCGAGTCGGCGCCGGACGCCGCGGAGAAGACGGCCGGCGATCACGATCGTCCTCGCCGACGATCACACCGTGGTGCGCAACGCCCTGCGGATGCTGCTCGACGCCGAGGCCGGCTTCGAGGTCGTCGCCGAGGCCGGCGACGCCGACACCGCGGTCCGCTACGTGCGCGGGCACAAGCCGACGGTGCTGATCCTCGACCTCAACATGCCGGGCCGCTCCAGCCTCGACGCCGTGCCGGACATCCGCGAGGCCTCGCCCGGGACCGAGATCGTCGTGCTGACGATGCAGAACGAGCCCGCCTTCGCCCGCCGCGCCCTGCAGGCGGGGGTGCGGGGCTACGTGCTGAAGGAGGCCGCGGACGCCGAGCTGGTGCAGGCCGTGCGCCGCGCAGCCGCCGGCGACACCTACCTGCAGCCGGCGCTCGGTGCTCGCCTTGCGGCGGGTGCCGACGCGCGCGCAGGCCGACGAGCTGAGCGAGCGCGAGCGGGACGTCCTGCGGTTGATCGCGCTTGGGCATACGAATGCCGAGGTTGCCGAGCAGCTCTACATCAGCATTCGTACTGTGGAGAGCCATCGGGCTCATATTCAGCAGAAGCTGAGGCTTTCCAGTCGCGCTGAGTTGGTGCGCTACGCGCTAGAGCGTGGGTTGGTCGAGACCTAGGGGTAGGGCCGGGCCCGGCAGGGGTTCCGCTTAACTTTTTTGGTCGTCGGCTGTGGCCTTGCGAGGGCGGGGCTGGCAAAAAAGTACAAGACGCTCCACCCCTGCCGGGCCCGGCCTTCGCAGGCTCCGGCGACGTGCGCTTAGGTGAGTAGGGGGATCACGCAGCGGAACTTGCGCGCGCTAGTGGATGCGGTGAAGTTGACGTTTCCTCCGGCTGTCACTGTCACGACGGCATAGACATCAAGGCCGCTCATGTTCGTGATGTCACCCGACCACTCGTCGGCTTTGTCGAGGATCACTCCTGGCTGCTGGGCGAAGGCGGCTAGTTGGAGTGCCTCGGGGAGGGTGCCGCCCTGGGTTGCGCAGGAGGCGGCTGCGGTCGGGGCGTTTAGGGCTGTTTCGCTTGCGGAGCTCTGCCAGCAGGCGCCGGCGAAGGGTTGGGTGCCCGGCAGGCAGCCGGCTTCGTGGCCGTTCACGGTGGTGGCGTTTACTGCGTTGACGGCGTTTAGGGCGGTCTGTGCGTCGACGGCGCTGAGGGCGGTGTCTGCGGTTTCGGCGTGGGCTGCGTCGGGGACCTGGCCGAGGCTCAGCTCGTCGATTTCGGCGCCCGTGATCGGCCCCGATCCCTGGGCGCGGAGGGCCGAGAGCGCCGCCGGGCTGAGCCGGTCGATGGCGACCGAGCCGGGTTTCAGCCGGTTGCCGGGCAGCGATTTCACCTTGATCGCCCGACCGCTGATTTTCGCCTTCTGGGCCGCGTAGACGGTGCCGCCGAGCGCCACGAACAGCGCCAGGGCCGCGATCGCGAACCCCGGCGACGGAAGTCGCTTCCCCTGCCTCATCTTCTCCCCCTTTGCTAGGACCGACTGGGCGCGGCGAGCCTAGACCTGGCCCGGGGGAGGGCAAAGAATGCTGGACGAACGTTCAGCGATCGGCTGAATCCGGGTCCGAGCCGAGCAGCGTCCGCATCCGTTTGTCGAGATCGTGGGCGATGTCGAGCAGCGCCTGCACATGGGCCGTCATCGCGTGACCCACCCCCTGGGTGATTTCGCTGTCGGACTCGTCGTCGGTGCCCTTCGGAACCGGGGACTCGGCGAGGACCTGTTCGAGCGGCTCCGCCTCGACCACCTGGTCCTCGATCACGGCTTCGAAGCCCTCGCGCTGTTCGGTCAGCAGCTCGGCCAGGCCGCGCATGAAGAGGCGTGGCGTCATCAGCGGCGGCCCGAAGATGGACGCCTCCATCCAGGCGGGGACCCGGTCGACGGCGCCCTCGGCCCTTTCCTTGAGCCAGGCGCGGGTCTCCGGGACCACCGCGAGCTGGGCGAGGATCTTCCCGTGCCGCTCCACTTCGCCGACCATGTTCTCGAGGAAGACGTCGAAGTCGCTCATCGGCGGCTCATCCTCCTTGCGCAGCTCTTCCCACTCCTCGCGCGTGCGCCCACCTTTTTTGAGGGCCTCCAGCACGATCCCCTCCATGCAGTTCGGCAGCTCGTTGTCCTGCGGCAGCTCGTTGGCCATCCTGGGCCTCCCCGTTCCCGAAATGTGCGATCCGCGGGCCAGCGGGGTTGCCGTCTGGCACGCAACCAGTAAGTCACAGAAAAGACTAACTCCTATTGACCACTGATGGCGTACCGAATGGATGTCGCGGGTGTCGCGCTCGGGCAGGTCGCCGGGGCGGGCGCACGGGGTCCCAGGGCGGGATAGACTCGCCCGCGTAAATACGGTCGGTGGTCAAGGGAAGTCCGGTGCGAAGCCGGCGCGGTCCCGCCACTGTGACCGGGTCAAGGACGTCGCGGGCGCTTCGGCGCCAGCCACTGGGGAGGACACCGATTCCCCGGGAAGGTGCGGCCGACAAACCCCGGAAGCCAGGAGACCTGTCCCCGGCCAGCCATGACAACCCTCGAGGAAAGGGTGGCTTAAATGCCAAGACTCGTTCCATTCCGGCTGGCCGCCGCGTGCGCGCTGGCTCTCATGTTCATGCTCTCGCTCGCCGCTTCGGCGGCGGCCAAGGGGCCGGTCGCGGACCTGCGCGTGGTCGGCAAGGGCGGCAAGATCCTCGCCGAAGACTCCTTCGGGGTCGCCGGCGAAGCATCGGTGGCGACCTCTCCGAAGGCGACCTGCTTCGGCGCCGGCACCGGCGGCAGCGGCAAGAAGGTGACGATCAAGACCGCGACCGCGCTCGGCATGCTGATGCGGGCGGCGGAATTCACCGCCTCGCTGAAGCCGCTGCTGGTCTCCGATCACTTCGACTTCGGGCTGGCGCTCTGCGGGGTCGGCGGCTCGGTGGCCAAGGGCGAAGCGTCCTGGTACCTGAAGGTGAACCACAAGAGCCCCTCGGTCGGCGGCGAAGCGGTCAAGCTGCACGCCGGCGACGAGGTGCTCTGGGACCTGGCGCCGTCCTATCCGTACCCGGGCGAGCTGTCTCTGGTCGCTCCGGACAAAGTCGCGACGGGCAAGCCGTTCCAGGTGCGCGTCTTCTCCTATGACGAAAAAGGCAAGAAGACGCCCGCCTCGGGCGTGACGGTGAGCGGCGCCTCGGGCCCGACCGACGCGGCCGGCAAGGCGATGGTGACCCTTGCCGCGCCGGCGAAGCTGATCGCCCGCGGCGGCCGGTGAGATCCCATCCGGTCGCGAGGCCGTCTGCGTGGGCGGGAAGTGCCCCGGCAGCTCGGGTAGATGACCGCACGCCGCGGCACGGCGGTCGCGATCGCACTGCTGCTTCTTGCAGTGCTCGCGGCCGCCGGCTGCGGCCTCGGCCCCGGCAACGGGGTCGGCGACGTCGAGCTCACGGTGACGCGGGACTACGGGACCGTGCCGATGCTTCGCCGTGAGCTCGGCGACCTGACCGAATCCGACACGGTGATGCGGGCGCTCGAACGCAACGCCGAGATCGAGACCCGCTACGGCGGCGGCTTCGTGCAGTCGATCGAGGGGCTCGAAGCGCAGGAGAGCGTCGACCGCTCGCTGGACTGGTTCTTCTACGTCGACGGGGTCGAGGCGACCGTCGGCGCGGCCGACTATCCCCTGCACGGCGGGGAGTCGGTCTGGTGGGACTACCGCGACTGGAGCGCGGCGATGCGCGTCCCGGCCGTGGTCGGCTCCTGGCCGCAGCCCTTCCTCGACGGCTACGACGGGCGGCGGCGCCCGGTCGCGGTCGAGTGCCTCGGCGGCGGCGCGGCCTGCGCGACGGTGCGCGAGCGGCTGCGGGGCGCTGGGGCGACCGTCGCGCCTGGCTCTCCCGACGGGGCGATCCGGGTCCTGGTCGGCCCCTGGGCGCGGGTGCGGCGGGATCCCGCGGCGGCCCAGATCGAGGACGGGCCGCAGGCAAGCGGCGTCTTCGCCGGCTTCCGGCCCGGCCGCCGGTGGCTACGCGCTGCGAAGGCCTCGGAGAAGACGGCAAGCCGGCGCGGGCCTTCGGCGCCGGCGCGGGCCTGGTCGCCGCCACCCGCCGCTACGACGCCCCGCCGGTGTGGGTGGTGACCGGGTCGAGCATGGCCGGGGTGAGGGCCGCCGCCCGCCTGCTCGACGCAGCCGACCTGCGCGACCATTACGCGGTGGCGGTCGAAGGGGGGGAGGAGACGCCGCTTCCGGTTCGATGAGATCGCCGTTCGCCTACACCCCGAGGCCGGGGCCGCTGCAGGCGGCCTCGCCGGCCGCTGCGGTCGCCTACCTGGGCGCGCTGGTCGCCTGTGCCTTTCTCTACTCGAACCCGATTGTGCTGGCGCGCGACCGGCGTTGCCCTGGTCCTGGCCGGGCGCCTGGCCGGGCGCGCGCGCGGCGGTGCGCGCCGCGCTCTGGATGGGCCTGACGCTGGCCCTGCTGATCGTCGCTCGTCAACGCCCTGGTGGTGAGCCGCGGCGAGACGGTGCTCGCCCGGCTCGGGCGAGTGGCCGCTGCTGGGCCAGGTCGACGTCACGGCCGAGGCGATCGCCGCCGGCGCCGTGCTCGGCCTGCGCGCCGCGGTGGTGATGGTCGCCTTCGCCGTCTACTCGGCCTGCGTCGACCCCGACCGCGTCCTGCGCGCCCTGCGCCCGCTGGCGGGCCGCTCGGCCCTGACCGCGACGCCTGGTCTCGCGCCTGGTGCCGGTGGCCGCGGCGGACGCCGCCCGCCTGCGCGACGCCGCCCGCCTGCGCGGCCCCGGCGCGGCCCCGGTCGGGCGCGCTCCCCTGGCCCGGCGACTGCTTGCCGGCTCGCTCGACCGCGCCGTCGACGTCGCGGCGACGCTGGAGCTCCGCGGCTACTCGCTGGACGCCCCGCGAGCCCCAGGACGACTCCGCGAAGGTTTTTCGGGCCTATGGCACCCAAGATCCTTCGGGCGGCAGTCCCGCTACGACCGCCGCTTCTACGCGACGGGTGCCACGGTGCTCGTCGCCGCGATCGCCGGCAAGCTCCTCGGCGCCGACGCCTTCGCCGAATACCCGGCGATCGAGATCGGCGCCGGCTCAGCGACGCTCGCGCTCTCCGCCCTGCTCGTCCTCAGCGGCCTGGCACCGCTGCATCGCAAGCGCCGCTCCCGAAGCGTGCTCCGTTTCGGGCGCCCAGGGAGCCCAAACGGAGCACGCAGGAGGAGCCTCTCGTGCCTGACCTCGCCACTTCCGCGCGCGCCGCCCCGGCCCTCGCGATCGACGGCCTCACCTACGCCTACCCCAACGCCCCCGAGCCGGCCCTCGCGCGATGTCTCCCTCCGCCTTCGCCCCGGCGAGTTCGTCCTCCTGGCCGGCCGCTCCGCCTGCGGCAAGTCGACCCTCCTGCGAGCCGCCTGCGGCCTCGTCCCGCACTTCCACGGCGGCGAGATCGAGGGCCGCATAGAGGTGGCGGGCATCGACGCGATAGCCAACGGCCCGGGCGAGCTGGCAGCCGCTGTCGGCTACGTGGCCCAGGACCCCGAGACCCAGGTCGTCTCGACCACGGTCGCGGCAGAGATAGAGCTGCCGCTGGAGATGCGGGGAGACCCACCAAGCTCCCGCGCAAGAGCCGTGGAGGAGGTGGCGCTTGCCCTCGCGATCCCGCACCTGCTCGACCGAGCCGTGGACACCCTCTCGGGTGGAGAGCTCCAACGCGTAGCCCTCGCGGCCGCTCTGGTGACCCGCCCGCAGCTCGTCCTCCTCGACGAGCCGACCTCCCAGCTGGACCCCGTCGCCGGCGACGAGTTGATCTGGCTCCTCCGCCGCCTCAACGAGGAGTGGGGGGTGACCATCCTCCTGGCCGAGCATCGCCTGGAGCGCTGCCTCGCTGCGGCCGACCGCGTCATCGCGATGGCTCCGGGCTCCATCGCTTTCGACGGCCGACCCCGCGACTTCCTCACCTGGGCGCAGGAGGCCGACGAAGCTCTGGAGACCCCCGCCGCGCGCCTTTTCTCTCTCGCCGGCATCGAACCCTTGCCCGTCGGAGTCCGCGATGCGCGCCGAACTCTCGCGTCGGCTGAGCGTGGGGGGAAGACGAGCCGGACCCCCTCCTCACTCAACTTTTTCGGTGGAGCGGGGTCGGCGAGTCCTGGGCGGATCGACGAAAAAGTACAAGCCGTTCGGAGGGGGTCCGGCTCGTCTTCGACCACCGTGGTCGAAGTGCGGGATCTTTGGGTCGAGCTTGTTCCTGGCGATACGCCCCGCGATGTCCTGAAGGGCATCGATCTGGACGTGCATCGGGGCGAACGGGTTGCGCTTATGGGCCGCAACGGCGCCGGCAAGAGCACGTTGCTGAAGACAGTCGCGGGACTGATCGATCCAGTCCGCGGCAAGGCTGAGGGGCCTGATGGTGTCGCACTGCTGATGCAGAACCCCAGCGACTATCTGGTGCGGGAGCGCGTCGGGGACGAGCTGCCGGGGGAGGAGGGGCAGATGGCCCTGCGGCTCGTCGGGCTTGAGCATGCGGTCGACGTTGACCCGCGAGACCTCTCCGGCGGCGAGCGCCAGCGGCTGGCGCTGGCGATTGCACTTGCCGGGCGGATCGACGGCGAAGGGCTGCCAGGGGCCGTAGCGCTCGACGAGCCAACGCGAGGGATGGACCGGGCGCGCAAGCGTGATCTCGTCGACCTGATCGGCGACCTCGCCGGCCGCGGCGCCGGCCTCCTCGTCGCCACCCACGACGTCGAGTTCGCTGCCGCCTTCGCCGAGCGGGTCGTCCTGCTCGGGGACGGCGTCGTCATCGCCGACGGCCCGGCCGCCGAGGTGCTCTCTGGCGGCTGGTACTTCGCCACCGAAGTGGCCCGAGTCCTCGACCTACCGGGCGTCGTCACCCCCGAGCAGGGCGCCGCCGCCCTCCAAACCTCCGGTGAGTTCGCCTTTGTTCGCCATATGGGCGCACAAGTACGAACTCACCGCCCGGAGGACGGCTGATGTCCTGGCAGCTGACCAGCTTCCTGATCCTCGGCGCGGTTCTGATCGGCGGCTTCGCCTGGTACGAGCGCTCCCGTCCGCCGTCGCAGGTGGTGGCGCTGGTCGCGGCGCTCGCCGCCCTGGCGATCGCCGGCCGGATCGCCTTCGCCGCCTTCCCCAACGTCAAGCCGACCACGGACATCGTCGTCTTTGCCGGCTACGCGCTCGGGCCGGCGCCCGGCTTCGCCGTCGGTGCCCTCGCCGGCCTGGTCTCCAACTTCTGGTTCGGCCAGGGCCCCTGGACGCCGTGGCAGATGGCGGGCTGGGGCCTTTGCGGTGTGATCGGGGCCGCGCTGGCGCTCGGTGCTCGCAACGCGAGTCGCCTCACCCTTGCCGCGGCTTGCGGCTTCGCCGGGATCGCCTACGGTTTGCTGTTGAACTTCTCTCTGATGGCTACCTACGGTGGAGACCTCTCGATCGAGCGCTTCCTGGCGCTGGAGGCGCGCGCCATCCCGTTCGACCTCGCCCATGCGATCGGCAACGTCGCCTTTGCCCTGCTCGCCGGGCCGGCGATGGTGCGGATGCTGGTTCGCTTCCGCGAGCGTTTCGAGTGGCGCACCCCGGCCGTGGCGACGACCGTCCTGGTGGCGCTGTTGCTGCCGGCGATCGTCCCCGGCTCGGCTCGGGCCGCGAGCGCCGATCGCGCCGCCGACTGGCTCGAATCGATGCAGAACTCCGATGGCGGGTTCGGCTCCTCTCCCGGCGATCCCTCCGGCGCCGCGATCACCGGCTGGGCGATGCTGGGGCTGGAGGCGGCGGGCCGCAACCCGCTCGACGTTTCCCGCGGTGGCACCACCCCGGTCGACTTCCTGCGCTCGCACATCGACGAAATGAGCAGCAGCGGCGATCTCGCCCGCACGATCGTCGCGCTCGAGGGCGCCGGCGTGGACCCGCGCTCCTTCGCCGCTCACGACCTGATCGACGAGCTGCGGGGGCGCCGTGCCAGCAACGGCTCCTTCGAGGGCTGGCCCGGGACGACCGCCTACAGCGTGATCGCCCTCCGGGCCGCGGGCGCGACCGGCGGCCTGGAAAAGACGCTGTCCTGGCTGGGCAAGGTCCAGAACGACGACGGCGGCTGGGGCGATGAGCCGGGGCAGCCGAGCAACGCCGACGTCACCGCCTCCGTGATGCAGGCGATGCCGGATACGAAGGCAGCGGAACGCGGCTTCTCCTACCTGCGAAAGCACCAGCACTCCAACGGCGGCTTCGCCCTTGGCGGCTCGGGCGGGGTCAACTCGCAATCGACTGGCTGGGCCGTCCAGGGGATGATCGCGGTCGGTGCCGACCCCGCCGGGATCGCTTCGGACGGCAACAGCGCCGTCGACTACCTGACCGCCCAGCAGGCGAGCAACGGCCACTTCCGCTACTCGGCCTCCAGCGACCAGACGCCGGTCTGGGTAACCGCCGAGGCGCTGGTGGCCGCAGCCGGCGAGGCGCTGCCGATCTTGCCGCCGCCGCGCGAGAAGAAGTCGGCGGCGGATTCGCCGCAGGCGAATCATGCGGGCTCGGGCGTGGGCGCGGGCTCCCTGGCGCCGTCCGAATCGCCGCCGGCTGCGGGCGGCGGCCCCGGCAGCGGTGGCGTCTCACCGAGCACGACGCCGCCCCTGCCCCCGGCGACGGGCGGGGTGATCCCGCTGCCGGGGGCGAAGGGTGGCGGCGAGTCACCCGAAGGGGCCGGAGCCGACGAACCGGAATCGCCAGCGCTTGCGAAGCCGGTTGCCGACCAGCGGCCCCGCTCCCTCGCCCTGGGCCCCGATAGGCATCGGCCTGGCCACCGCCTCCCTCGCCATAGCCGCCCCCTGGTGGCTCGGCCGCCGCTACGGCTGGTAGCCGAGGGTGACAGCGCTTTGTCCCTCCCGTACTTGGATAAAACGTTGTCCTGCACCGCGCGCGGCTATGTTGAAGGCGTGGATGTCGAGACCGCGATCAGGACGCGCCGCACGCACAAGGCGTTCGGGCCGGAGCCGCTCGGGCGGGACGAGATCCTCGAGCTGCTCGAGCTGGCCCGCTGGGCCCCGAATCATCACCTGACCGCGCCGTGGCGCTTTCGCGTCGTCGGGGCGGCGGCGCTTGGAGCGCCTCAAGCAGGCCGCCGGGCCGGAGGGCGCGGCGAAGCTCGACCGCGCCCCGACCCTGATCGTCGTCTCCTGTGCGCTCGGCGCCGACCCGATCCGCAACGAGGAGGACCTGCACGCCACCGCGGTCGCCTCCTACATCGTCCTGCTCGGCGCCCACGCCCGCGGGCTCGCCGGCTACTGGCGCACCCCCGGCCTGCTGCGCTCGACCGGGGGCCGCACGGCCGTGGGCCTGCCCGACAACGAGCGCTTCGTCGGCCTCCTGCACCTGGGGCGGGCGCGCCAGGAGAAGGAGCCCCCTGAGCGCCCGCCCGTCGAGCAGTCGACCGTCTTCCTCGACTGATGCTCTCCCGCGCCGCAGCCATCGAGTCGATCGCCGGCCGGCATTTCGAGGTCGTCGTGATCGGCGGCGGCGTCACCGGGGCCGGCGTGGCGTTTGACGCCGCCTCGCGCGGCTACTCGGTGGCGCTGCTGGAGCGAGGCGACTACGCCGAAGGCACATCCAGCCGCTCCTCGAAGATGGTCCACGGCGGCCTTCGCTACCTGCAGAACCTCGACCTCGGCCTGGTGCGCGAGGCGCTGCTCGAGCGCCAGCTCCTCGTCCAGCTGGCGCCGCACCTCGTCTACCCGACGCCGTTCCTGGTCCCCGCCTTCCGCGACGAGCGCCGGCAGCGCGGCCTCGGCATCGGCCTCAACATGTACGACGTGATGGCGACGACGCGGGTCGGTCGCAGCCGCCGCGAGATGCGCTCCTCCAAGGAGGGCGACGAGGACTTCTACTGGTCGCCCGACCGCCACCGCACGATCGACCGCGACGAGGTGCTCGAGCTGGTGCCCTCGCTTGGAGCCGCGCGACCCGAAGAGCGCCTACCTCTTCTACGACTGCCAGACCGACGACGTGCGCATGGTGCTGACCGTCCTCGGCGAGGCCGAGCGCTTCGGCGCGACGATGCTGAACGGCGCCGAGGTGACCGAGGTGACGCTCGGCGGCGACGGCCGCGCAACCGGGGTCGCCTTCGTCGAGGCCGAGTCGGGCGAGCGGATCGAGGTCGGTGCCGACAACGTCGTCAACGCCACCGGCGTCTTCGCCGACCGCATCCGACCCGAGGAGGTGGTCGAGGAGGAGGACGTGCCGCGGATCTCCCCCAGCCGTGGCACCCACGTGCTGGTCGACCGCGCCGACCTCTCCACCGGCGAGGCGGCCTGCATCGTCCCCGCCGGCGAGGGGCGGGCGATCTTCGCCCTGCCCTGGTACGGCCGCACCCTGATCGGCACCACCGACAACGACTTCGAGGGCGACATCGACCATCCCCGCCCTGCGGACGACGACGTCGCCTACCTGCTCGACGCCGTCAACGAGTTCTTCGGCGTCTCGCTCGGCGAGCGCGACCTGGTCGGTGCCTACGCCGGCGTGCGCCCGCTGATCGCCACCGGCGACCCGAAGAAGTCGGTCGACATCTCGCGCAAGGCCGAGCTGTACGAGACCTCCTCGGGGATGCTGACGATCACCGGCGGCAAGCTGACCACCTTGCGGCGGATGGCGAAGCAGACGGTCGACCGGCTGGTCGAGCGCGAGGGCCGCGAGGCGGCATGCCACACCGCGGAGATCCCGCTGGGGATGGCGGCGCAGCCGGAGAACCTCGAGGCGCCCGAGGGCGTGGGGGAGGAGGCGATCGCCCAGCTCGCCTTCCGCTACGGGCACGCGGCGCGCAACGTCCTCGCCCTGGCCCGGGAAGACCCGAAGCTGGCGGCGCCGATCGTCCCCGGCCGCCCCGACCTGCTGGCCGAGGCCGTGGTCGCCGCCCGCCACGAGCAGGCGCGCAGCGTCGCCGACGTGCTGCTGCGCCGCACCCGCCTCGGCATCCTCGCCGCGCCGCAGCTGCGCGACGCGGTCGGCGGCGCGAGCGGTGGCCGCGGCGCTGGGCGATGAGCTGGGCTGGTCGCGGCACCAGGTCAAGCAGGCCGCCGAGGCCTGGCCCGCGGCGCTGGCCGAGGCCGGCGCCGACCCCGCGGGCTCAGCCACACGCGGCCTGAAGTCAGCCCATCGAGCCCCTGCAATAACCTGCCGCATCGATGAACAAGTCCGAGCTGGAGTCCAAGCACATCGCCGAGCTGCACGCCCTCGCCGCCGAGGCGGGCGTGCCCCAATACCGGATGCTGCGCCGCGAGGAGCTGGTCGAGAAGCTGCTCGACGGCAAGCCGGCGAAGGCCGGGTCGGGAGCCGAGGGCCGAGAGGACGCCGAAACGCGAGCGCCCGCCCCGACGCAGCGTCCGCGAGCGCACCTCTGGCGATCGTCCGTCCAGGGATCGTCCACCCAGGGAGCGTGCCGCGAAAGAGGAGGTCGCGCCCGCGCCGACGCCCGAGCCAGCCGCACCCGCTCCGGAGCCCTCCGTCCCCGCCGCCGAGACTGAGGCCGGACGACCGCGTCGCAAACGCCGCCGCCGCCGCTTCGGCCGCAAGAGCAAGGGCCTCAGCGCCCACGACCTGCTGCTGCCGCCCCCCGGCCGCCAGGCGCTCGTCTACGGCGAGAGCCGCGCCGCCTGCACGGCCCTGCTGCGCGAGGTGGCCAGCGAGCTGGCCGGAGCCTCGAACGGCCCCGACCCGATCGCCCTCCTGATCGACCCCAGCCCCGAGGAACTGGCCGACTGGAGGCGCGAGGCCCCCGACGCCGAGCTGGTCGCCGCCAGCAAGACCCGCCACGCAAGCGACGCCCTGGCCCAAGCGGTCCGCCGCGCCGAGACCGGCGAAGACGTGATCCTCCTGGTCGACTCGCTGAGCCGCCTGGACGACACCGAAGCAGCAAAACAAATCTTCGACGGCGGCCTCGGCCAGGCCAATGGCTCCCTCACCGTAGTAGCGGCCCTAGAGCGCCAGGCCTGAAAGCTGGACCCGGGGCAGGGGTGGAGCGTCTTGTACTTTTTTGCCAGCCCCGCCCTCGCAAGGCCCCAGCCGACCCACCAAAAAAGTTAAGCGGAACCCCTGCCCCGGGTCCGGCTAACGCCTATAAGCAATACGCCGCCAGCTCGGCTCTTTGCTGAGCTCAATGAGGTCAGAGCTGCGATCCGGCTGCACGTAGCCGAAGGTCTGGGTGCGGCCGTCGAAGACGACGTCCAGCTCACCCTCCTTGACCCTTTGGTCGAGCCAGGCGCCGCGGAAGACGAGGCGGCGCAGCCAGTGGACGAGGCTGCGGTTGGCCGGGCCGACAAGATCGTCCCAGTTCTCGTTGATGTGCTCGCCGAGGCGCGAGCTGGGCTCGGCGATCTCGCCGCTGACGGCGAGGTCGAGCAGGTCGTCGAGCTCCTCGGGGCTGAGCCCCTGGTCGACGAAGCCGAGCTTGACGGCGGCCTGCTCGACGCGCTGGCTGAAGTCCTCCTCGTTGAAGGCGAAGCGGAGCTCGCCGTACTCGAGCACGTAATCGGAGCCAGACTCGTAGTTCCCTCTGCGGGTCGTTTTCTTATCCACGGTTGAAGCCCATCAAGCCCGCGCAAGCCCTGCGAGAGCTGGTGCTGGATCATGCCGATCATCGTAGTCCGGTGCCCCTGCGTGCCCGTGCCTGAAAGAGCGTTTGCACCCGGTCCCGCCCGGGAGCCGATCGCGCCGTTCGATGGATCGAGCACACTGGGGTGTGCACAATCGAACGAACGGCGAGGGGCGAGGCGATGATCGACCTGCACTGCCACATCCTTTCCGGGGTGGATGACGGCGCGCTCGACGTCCGCGACAGCCTTGGCATGGGCCGCCAGGCGGTGAGCGACGGGATCGAGACGATCTGCGCCACCCCGCACATCCGCCACGACCACGACGTGCGGATCGAGGAGGTCTCCGACCGGGTCGACGAGCTGAACGAGCGCCTGCGCGCTGAAGGCATCCCGGTCACTGTCCTCCAGGGCGGCGAGGTGGCGGAGACCGCGGTCGAGGGGCTGAGCGAGGATGAGCTGGGGCGGGTTGCGCTGGGAAAGGGCAAATGGGTCCTCCTCGAGCCGGCGCCGGGACCGCTGCGCGACAGCCTGGCGCGGCGGGTCGAGCACCTTGCCGAGCGTGGCCACCGGGCGCTGATCGCCCACCCCGAGCGCCACCTCTCGGCCGACATGTACGAGCGGATCGCGGCGATGGTCGCCCGCGGCGCGCTCGTCCAGGCGACGGCCGACTTCTTCCTGCGCGAGCGCACTGCCGAGGGGATGCGAGCGCTTGCCGAGGCGGGGCTGATCCACGTGCTGAGCAGCGACGCGCATTCCTCCCACGGCGGCCGGCCGGTTCACATGAGCGAGGCCTTCGAGCGCCTTGCCGGGTTCGAGCAGGTCGCTCCCCACCTCAAGTGGATGCGAGATGTGGCCCCGAGAGCGATTGTCACCGGCCAAAAACTCTCAGTCCCGTTTGAGGCTCCACCCCGGTAGGGGTGGAGCGTCTTGTACTTTTTCGTCAGCCGCCTTCGAGCGCCAAGCTTTCCCCGCTCCACCGAAAAAGTTAAGCGGAACCCCTACCGGGGTGGAGCCTCAGAGCGGCCGCAGCTCGACCCGCTGCGCGAGGTCTTCGACCACCGAGCGCGAGCCGCTGCCGAGGCCGTGGCGAAGGAAGTTGGCAGCGCCGGCCGCGGCGCCGGTGCGCAGCGTCTCCTCCCACTCGGCGCCGGCGGCCATGCAGGCGGCGAGCCCGCCCATCATCGAGTCGCCGCATCCCTCGCGCGAGCCGCGCTCGAAGCGCGGCGGGACCAGTGTCCACGCCTCCTCGCCGCGCAGGACCATCGCCGGTTCCTCGGCACGGGTGACGATCGCGGCGCCGGCGCCCGCGTCGAGCAGGCGCTGTGCCGCGGCGCGCATCCGCTCCTCGGTGTCGACCGGGCCGCTGACGTACTTGGCCAGTTCCCAGTCGTTGATCTTGACCAGGTCCGGGCCGCCATCCAGGGCGCTGTCGAGGCGCGGCGGCGAGAGGTCGACGACGACCGGCGTCCCGTTCGCCTTGATGTCGGCGACCAGGTTGCCGTAGATCTCCAGCGGCAGCGCCTCGCTCGGGTAGGGGCCGCAGAGCGCCAGCACGCCGGAGTCGAGGGCGGCGGCGACGGTGCTGGAGAAGAGCTCGTCGATCTCGTGCCGTGAGGGAGGCATGGCGGCGCTCTGGGCGATCGGCTCGCGCTCGCCGCCGCGGCGGTCGTGCAGGTAGCAGCCGCTGGCCTCGGCCGTCTCGACCAGCCGCAGCCCCACGTCCATCTGCTCGAGCAGCGGCCGCAGCACCGTTCCGGTCTCGCCGCCGATGAAGCCGCAGAGGACCGGGTCGGCGCCCAGCTCGGCGGCCATCCTCGCCACCCAGACCCCCTGGCCGGCGGCGTGGACGTGGATGTCGTCGCCGCCGTCGGCGGTCAGCGGCTCGACCGTGATCGAGAGCATCGGGTGCGGGCCGAAGACGGTCACCTTGCCGTGCCGAGCCATCCCCAGAGGCTAGCCCCCCTTTTCGGCCGAGTTCGTGTTTATGGGTGCAATACGGGATCAAAAGACGAAGTCAGCGATTGGAGGTGGGGAGAATTCGCCTCCGGGGAGGCTTGTAGATCTCATGGGAGACCGTCTTCTCGCACCTCGCCTGCGTCGCCTTCCGGTTGGCACGGTGCTTGACCGACAGGTTCCGGTTGCGGCCGGCCTCCGTGCTCGCCTGTCCGGGCTTGCGCATCTCGAGCGCGATGAGGTTGGCGCGGGCCTTCTCATTCCCCGTTGTTCGAGCGTGCACACATTCGGCATGCGCTTTGCCCTCGACATCTACTTCCTCGACGAGCGACTTTCGCTCCTTGCAGTCCGCCGCGAAATCCCCGCACGTCGCGTCGTCTCCCACCGAGGGGCCGGCGCTGTCCTGGAGATTCCCGCGGCAGAGGGGGGAGAGTTTTCGTCTCCGCAGCCTTAGAGGGGGCACATGCTTCCCCAGCGACGAGAGATCGCGAGCTTGGTCGTCTGCGAGGACGACAGGCGCGACCCTGGAGCTGCTCTGCGACAACCTGGTGGCGGACCGGTTCGGGGTCATGCCGGCCCCCAGCGCTTCCGATGCGCTGCGGCTCTGCCGCTACAACCACCCCGACCTGCTGCTGCTCGACCTGACCCTGCCCGACGCCTCGGGGCTCGACGTGCTGCGCGAGATCCGCGATGCGGACGGGGTCACCTCGCGCTTCGACCCCGGCCTGCCGGTGATCGTCCTCACCGGGCGCGGCGCCGACGCCGACCGCGTTCGCGGCCTCGACTTCGGCGCGGACGACTACGTCGTCAAGCCCTTCCATTACCAGGAGCTGCGGGCGCGGATCGGCGCGGTGCTGAGGCGCGGCCCGGGGCACAGCGAGGGGCCCTGCCGGGTCGGGGACATCGTCGTCGACCCGGCCCGGCGGAAGGTCTGGGTCGGGGATCGCGAGGTCGCCCTCTCCAACAAGGAGTTCGGCCTGCTGCGGGTGCTGGCGGGCGACCCGTCCCGGGTCTTCGCCAAGCGGGAGCTGCTCGAGGCGGTCTGGGGGTACCGCAGCCCCGCCCGCACCCGCACGCTCGACTCCCACGCGAGCCGCCTGAGGCGCAAACTCGACCCCGAGCACGGCCGCTTCGTGATCAATTGCTGGGGCTACGGATACCGGCTGATCGACGGATGACCGAGCTGGCCCAGATAGTCGCGGGCTGGCCGCTCGCCCTCTCGATGGCGGCCACTGTCGCTGCCCAGGGCCTGCGCAACGGCCGGCGGCGCTCCGCTCTGAACGAGGCGCTTCACGAGCTGCGCCGGCCCCTGCAGGCCGTTGCCCTCGCCGCCGGGCCGCGGGTTGCCGCGACGGGAGAGGACGAGGATCCGATCGACCTTGCCGCTGCGGCGCTGGAAAGGCTCGACCGGGAGATCAACGGAGATGCTCCGCTACGCGCCCGCCTGGGGCGCCGTCGACGCGCGCGCGCTGGTCCAGGCGGCGGTCGGGCGCTGGCAGGCGCGGGCGAGGCTCTGCGAGGGATCGCTGGAGCTGCGCTGGAGTGCCGGCGGGGCGATCGTCAACGGCGACCGCGGGCGCTCGCCCAGGCGCTCGACAACCTGATCGTCAACGCGATCGAGCACGGCGGCCCGACGATCGTCGTCGCCGCACGGCGCCGCCACGGGCGGTTGCGGATCGCGGTCGTGGACTCGGGCCGCGCTTCGCGACCGCGCTCGCGCCGCAACAGCCCCGGGGAGGTGATCGCCCGCCTCTCGGGCCGGAACCGGCACGGCCACGGCCTGACGTCGTGCGGCGGGTCGCCTCGATGCACGAGGGCCGCTTCGTCCTCGACCGTGCTCCGGGCGGGGTCGCTTGCGGTGCTCGAGCTGCCGCTTGGCCGAGGACGGCGCCGGCTGGGCGGCATGAGCAGGCGGGCACGCGCGGCTGCCTTCCTCGTGCTCGCGCTGCTCGCGGCTGCGGCTGGCGGCGGCGATCGCCGACGGCTACGGCTCCAGCGTCGCCAGGGGCTACGGGCCGCTGCGGCCGGTCGTGGTGCTCGACGGGCGTCCTGCGGCCGGGGCGGCCGCTCGGCCCGGAGGAGATCGCCGCGGGGCTGGAGGTCCGCCGCGTGCCGGTGCGCTTCGTCCCGCCCGGCGCGCTCGGCCTCTCCGAGCGATGCCCTCGGGCTGGCCCCGGTCGCGGCGATCCCGGCGGTTCCTACCTGCTCGCCGCCCAGCTGCGGCCTGCCGCGTCGACGGGACCGCGGGGGCCGGCTGCTGGGAGGCCGGCGCCGTCCGGTCGAGATCTCCGTCAGCGGTGCCGAAGCGCTGCTCGCCGCGGGCGTGGCGCCGCGGGGGGCGAAGGTCGACGTGGTGGTGACGACCGAACCCGCCGGGTCCGGTCCGGGGCGCACCTACGTAGCCGCGGCCGGGGTGCCGCTTCTTGCGCTGGGCCCGGGAGCCGACGGCCCCGGCCCAGGCGGTGCCTCGGCCGCGACCCTGGGCCTGACCAAGCGGCAGGCCCTGCGCCTGATCGCGGCCGAAAGCTTCGCCCGCAAGCTGACCCTGCTGCCGGAGGGCTGAGCATGGCGGCGCGCGAACGACACATCGAGGAGCTCGCCGCCTCGCTGCGGGTGCGCCTGATCGAGCGGCGGCGGGTCGAGGCGGCGGCCGGGCGCACGCCGGCGTCGGAGCTTGCCCGACGAGGTCCGCGACCTCGTCGGGGAGGAGGCGGCGCTGCTGGGCGCCGAGGATCGCGCCGCGGTCGAGGCGCGCATCGTGCGCGACACGGTCGGCCTCGGCCCGCTCGAGGAGCTCCTCGCCGATCCCTCGGTCGAGGAGGTGATGGTCAACGGCCCGGGCAGCGTCTACGTCGAGCGCGGCGGCCGGATCGAGCCGGCCGGCGTCGCCTTCCCCGACGAGGAGGAGCTGCGCAACGCGATCGAGCGGATCCTGGCGCCGCTGGGCCGGCGGATCGACGAGCTCAGCCCGATGGTCGACGCGCGGCTCGCCGACGGCTCCCGGGTCAACGTGGTGATCCCGCCGCTGGCGATCGACGGGCCGGCGCTCTCGATCCGCCGCTTCGGCGCCAGGCGACCGGGCCCGAGCGAGCTGGTCGAGCTCGGCACGCTGACGCCGGACCAGTGCCGAGCTGCTGGAGGGCGCCGTCGCCGGGCGTCGCAGCGTCCTGGTCAGCGGCGGCACCGGCTCGGGCAAGACGACCCTGCTCAACGCCCTTTCCAGCTTCATCGCCCCCGGCGAGCGGGTGGTGACGATCGAGGACGCGGCCGAGCTGCGCCTGCAGCAGCCGCACGTGGTGCGCCTGGAGAGCCGGCCGGCGAGCGTCGAGGGGCGGGGAGAGGTGACCGTGCGCGACCTGCTGCGCAACGCGCTGCGGATGCGGCCGGACCGGATCGTGATCGGCGAGGTGCGCGGCCCCGAGGCGCTGGACCTGCTGACCGCGCTCAACACCGGTCACGACGGGGCGCTCTCCACGGTCCACGCCAACTCTCCGGGCGACGCCCTGAGCCGGCTGGAGACGCTGGCGCTGATGGCTGGGCTGGGGCTGCCGCACGGGGCGATCGCCGAGCAGGTGCAGCGGGGCGTCGACCTCGTCGTCCACATCGAGCGCCGCGGCGACGGCGCTCGCCGGGTCACCGAGATCGCCGAGGTCGTGCGGGCGGCCGGCGCGACCGCGGTGCGCTCCCTCGAAGCCGCGCGACGGCATGAGCGGCGGGCCCCGGCCTGGCGCTGACGCTGGTCGGCGCGGCGGCGGGCGGGCTCGCCGCGGTCGCGGCGCGCGAGGCGGTGCTGGCGACGCCGGCCCTGGCCGCCTGGGTGCGGGTGGCGCTGGAGCCGCTGCGGCGGGCCGGGCGCGAGGGCTACTCGCCGTCCGTGCCGGAGCGCCGCCGGCTCGCGGCGCTCGGCACCGTCGCCGCGATCGTCGGCGGCTGGTTCGTGGCGGGGATGACCCTGGCGCTGCCGCTTGCGATCGCCGGCCCGGCGCTGGCGGCCTGGGCGATCAACGCTCGCCGGAAGCGCTACCGCGGCGCGGTCGAGCGGGCGCTGCCCGACGTCGCGCTGGCGGTCGCCGACTCGCTCAGCGCCGGGCCGCTCGCTGCGCGCCTCGCTGCCGGCCGCGGCCGCCTCGCTCGACGGACCGCCCGCGGTCGAGCTTGCTCGCCTCGGCGCCGACCTCGACCTGGGCTCGCCCACCGCCGATGCGATCGCCGCCTGGCGCGGCCGGATGCGCTCGCCCCGGGTCGACGCCTTCGCCGCGGCCCTGCTCAGCCAGCGCCTCGCCGGCGGCGACCTGGCCGGCCTGCTGCGGCGCTTTGCCGAGGGGGCGGCCGAGCGCGACCGGGTCGCCGAGGACGCCAGGGCGGCGACCTCGCAGGCGCGCTTCACCGGCCTGCTCGTCGTCGCGATGCCGAGCGGCGGCGCCCTCTTCGCCGAGCTGATCCAGCCGGGCTTCCTGGTCAAGGTGCTCGCGGCGCCCGCCTCCGCCGTCCTGCTCGTGCTGGCCGCGGCGCTCCAGCTCGCCGGCTTCGTCGCGATCCGGCGCCTCTCGCGGGTGGTCGAGTGAGGCCACCGCGCGATCGTCGCCAGGCTCGCGACGTGCGGCGGTGGCGGGACTCGCCGCGATCGTCGCCGCGCCGGCGGCGCCCGGACACCTCTCGCTCCTGGTCGCGATCGGCATGCCCGCTGGCGGGGTTCTTCGTCCCGGACGCGCTGCTGGAGCGGCGGGCGCGGCTGCGCCGCCGCCGCCTCGTCGCCGCCCTTCCCGACGCCCTCGACCTGCTCGCGGTCGGCGCCGCCTCGGGCCGCAGCCCGGCCGCCGGCTTTGCCGAGATCGCCCGCTCCGGCGTCGGTCCGCTGGCCGACGAGCTGCGGATGACGGTCGCCGAGCTCGAGTGCGGCCGCCCGCTCGCCGAGGCGCTCCGAATCGCTTCGGGCTCGCGTTCCCGGCAGCGAGATCGCCACCCTCTGCGCCGCGATCGAGCGCTCGCGCCGCTACGGCTCGCCGCTGGCCGACCAGCTCCGCCGCCAGTCGAGTGCCCTGCGCCGCGACCAGCGCCGCGCTCGTCGAGGAGCACGCCGCCCGCGCCGCGCCGAAGATCCAGCTGGTCGTCGCCCTCGTCCTCGTCCCCTCGGTCCTGCTGATGATCGCCGCCGCCCTGATCGCCAACGCCGACGTCCTCCTTGCAGGGTTCGCCTAGCCGCCCCGGATGCGAGGGACGGGCGCGAGATCGCCGGGTGTTGCTAGCGCGCTCGCCCGGGAGCGAGGAGGCGGCGCCTGTTCTCGGACTCCTCGCGCAGGCGCTTGGCGACCGCGGCCGAGGCGGCGCGGACCGTGTCCAGCTCGGCGGCCTTCTCCTTGTGGCCGCTGACGTAGCAGCAGAGGGTGCCGCCGACCAGCTCGAAGGCGAACTTCTTCGGCGCTTCCTCGCTCAGCCAGACGATGAAGGTGGGGGAGAAGAAGCGGCGCAGCCAGACCTGGTCCTGGCTCGGTGCCGGCGAAGATCTCGTAGCGCTCGTCGAGCGCCTCGCTCTCCAGCTTGACCCGCTGCTTGGAGCGGCGGAAGGCGTCCTCGAGCTTCTCCAGCGAGCGCAGGCCGAACTTGCGCTGGCAGAAGAGCTCGGGAACGTGGGCGGCGCACTCGGGCACCTCGATCAGGCCGACCGTGTAGCGGTAGTAGTTGGTCTGGCGGTTGCCCTCGCTGTCGGTGGTCTCGTCCTCGTAGGTGTAGAGGGCGAGGATGCCCGTCGACGCCGTCGGCGAGCGGGCCGGCGAGCGCGCGCTCGGCGTAGCGGTCGTCGCCCTTGCGCAGCAGCGGCGTCGCCGGCGGCAGCGGTCCCCGGCCGGAGAGCGTCAGGCCGCGCTGGGCGGCGTAGGCCTCGAAGAAGGCGTCCTCGGCCTGCGAGTCGGCGATCGCGAAGACGATCAGCAGCGAGAGCAGGAAGGCGCCGGCCGCGGCCGCAGCGCCGATCGCCGCGCCGAGGAAGATCGGCGCCGCGACTCCGGCGGCGACGACCGCGATCGCGGTCGCGATCCAGGTCGGCCGGCTTGCGCAGCAGCCGCCGGAAGTGGAAGCCGCGCAGGTCGTTGGCGTCGTCGGGCGCGTCCATCAGGGCGTGTCTGACCTTAGCGGGTCCGTATGCGGCGCTCAAGGTCAGACACGCCCCATGGAGCGAGGTGGCGTGGGGATGCAAATGGGCTTGCAGGACGGGGTCGTGTTGCAAAGTGGGGGAAAGTGGGGTACTGTGCCCGCGAGTTGAAGCCCAGGACCGGGGTGGTGAGGCTCCTCCCACCTCATCACTCCGGTCCTAACTCTCTTCCCAGGCCGCGCAAGAAAGGAACCGGCGGTGGCATTTCGGGGCCTCTACGAGCACAGTCTCGATTCCAAGGATCGCCTCACCGTTCCTTCCAGGTTCCGGGCCGCGCTCTCCGACGGGGTTGTTCTGTCCAAGGGCTTCGACCCCTGCGTCTGGGTGCACACGACCGAGGAGTTCGAGCAGCTCTCCGACCGCTTCCTCTCGCCGCACAGCCCCTTCGGGCGCGACGCGCGCCAGCTGCGCCGCCGCTTCCACGGCGGCTCCTTCGACGAGAAGCTCGACTCCGCCGGGCGCATCCGCGTGCCCAAGCCGCTGATCGAGCACGCCGGCCTCGCCGGCCCCTGCGTCGTGATCGGCGCGGGGGAGTACCTGGAGATCTGGAACGCCGAGGACTGGGCCAAGCAGGAGGACGAGCTCGACGCCTCCGCGCCGGAGATCGCCGAGGGCCTGGCCGCGAACGGAGCGCCTGAGTGAGATGGCGGCCCGAGCGCAGCGAGCCCCGTCACCCGCGACCGCGCCCCTAGAGTCGCGCAACCCTTCTCTACATGCCGACCGAGCACAAACCCGTCCTCGCCGCCGAGCTGACCGCGCTGCTGGCGCCCGAGCCGGGCCAGATCGCCGTCGACTGCACCTTCGGCGGCGGCGGCCACGCGCGCCGGATCGCGGCGGCGATCGGGCCGACGGGAACGCTGATCTGCATCGACCGCGACCC
Organism: uncultured Solirubrobacterales bacterium; assembly: GCA_963812905.1. Taxonomy (GTDB): domain Bacteria; phylum Actinomycetota; class Thermoleophilia; order Solirubrobacterales; family 70-9; genus VRUE01. The sequence continues at coordinate 463,675 of CAWEWY010000003.1, read as the reverse complement.
CGCCGCGGAGGCCCGCTTCGAGGCCTTCGCCGCCGAGGCCCCCTGCGCGACCCGCTTCCTCGGCAGCGACTTCGCGGCAGGTCTTCGCACCCTGGGCGGCGAAGGCATCCACCCAGACATGGTCTACATGGACCTCGGAATGTCCTCGATGCAGGTCGACGCCTGGGAGCGGGGCTTCTCCTATTCCTACGACGCGCCGCTCGACATGCGCATGGACACCCGCCAGCAGCTGAGCGCCGCCGACATCGTCAACGAGTGGCCCGAGTCGCGCCTGGCCCAGGTGCTGCGCCGCTTCGGCGAGGAGCGCTACGCGGGCGGGATCGCCCGCGAGATCGCCCGCCGCCGCCCGCTCGCGACCACCTCCGAGCTGGTCGACGCGATCAAGGCCGGGATGCCGGCCTCGGCCCGCTTCGGCGGCGGCCACCCGGCGAAGCGGACCTTCCAGGCGATCCGGATCGCCGTCAACGGCGAGCTCGACTCGCTCGAGGACGCGCTGCCGACCGCCTGGGACATGCTGCCGATCGGCGGCCGCCTCGCCGCGATCTCCTTCCACTCGCTGGAGGACCGCCGCGTCAAGCGCTTCCTGGCCGAGCGCGCCCGCGGCTGCGTCTGCCCGCCCGAGCTTCCGGTCTGCGTCTGCGGGCGCGAGCCCGAAGCCGAGCTGCTGACCCGCCGCGCCGTCGCGCCCGGGCCCCGACGAGGTCGCCGCCAACCCGCGCTCCAAGTCGGCCCACCTGCGCGCCGCGATGAAGATCGCCGAGTACGCCGGGGCGGAGGCCTGATGGCCGCCGCGGCGACCGCACGCAGGGCGACTGCTCCCGCGCCCGGCCGCCGAGTCGCACGTCCTCGCCAGCTCGGCGCACAAAGGCGAAGTCAGCGTCGGCTCGAACCGCCCCGCGGCCGTCCAGGGCGCCCGCTCGCCGTCCCGGCGGCCAGCTGATCCCGATCGCGGTCGGCACCGCGACCGCGGTCCGCCACCTGCCCGATTCCAGCCTGATGGTGCGGATGACCCGCGGCCGCGCCTGGATCGGCGTGCTCGGCGTGCTGCTGGCCGGGATCGTCGCCCTCAACGTGGTCACCCTCAGCCTCGCCGCCTCCGCCGGCCAGATCGACCGCAACATCCAGGCGCTCGAGTCAGGAGAACTCGATCCTGCGCAGCCGCGACGCGCAGCGATCCGGCGCGGCGCGGGTGCGCCACGACGCCGCGCGCGACTCGGCCTCACGATGGCCGACCACCGACCAGATCGGCTACGTGCGGGCGAGCGCGCACGACGTCTCCGTCGCCGCCCAGCGCCTCGCCGCCGCCGGCACGGGCTACTAGAGGCCCGCGCCGGTGCGGGTGATCGAGCGAAGGATCGGCCTCCTCTTCGCCGGCTTCCTCCTCTGCTTCCTGGTCATCGCCGGCCGCGCCTTCTGGCTGCAGGGGGTGCAGGGGTCCAAGCTCGCCTCCGAGGCGATCAGCCAGCAGACCCAGTCGATCCCGCTGCCGAGCCTGCGCGGAAGCCTGCTCGACCGGCACGGCAACCCGCTCGCCTCCTCCGAAGACGCGGCGACGATCTTCGCGATCCCGGCCGAAGTCGAGAAGCCGCCCGGACTGCGGAAAAACTGGCGCCGATCCTCGAGCTTCCCGACCGAGCAAGGTCCTGAGCGAGCTGACGGCCGAAACGAGCTACTCCGCGCTCGCCCACAAGGTCGACCTGCCGACGGCGGCGCGGATCGAACGGCTCGGGCTGTCCGGGATCGGCGAGGACCCCGACAGCCGCCGCACCTACCCGCAGGGCGAGCTGGCGGCCCAGGTGATCGGCGCGGTCGGCGCCGAAGACGAAGGGCTGACCGGCCTCGAGGCCGGCGAGGAATCGGTCCTGCACGGAACCGACGGCGAACGGCGGATCGTCACCGACGCGAAGGGTGAACCGATCCGGCTGGAAACCGCGCACGAAGCCGAGGACGGCGAGGACATCCAGCTGACGCTCGACCCGGCGATCGAGGCGAAGACCGAGCAGGTCCTGGCCGAAGTCGGCGAAACCTACGCGCCGAAGGGCGCGACGGCGATCGTCATGGACCCGCGCAGCTCGCAGGTCCTGGCGATGGCCAACTGGCCGCCGGTCGATCCCGCCGACCTGGCCGCCGCCAGTCCCGAAGACCTGATGAACCGGGCCACCGGCTTCACCTACGAGCCCGGCTCGACCTTCAAGGCGTTCACGGTCTCGGCCGCCCTGGAGGAAAAGCTGGTGACCCCGGAATCGACCTTCACGCTGCCGCCGGCCCTCCAGGTCGCCGATCGCATGATCGAAGACGCCGAGGCGCGCCCGACCGTGACCCTGAGCGTCGCCCAGATCCTCGCCCAGTCCTCGAACGTCGGCGCGGTCACGATCGGGCTGGAGCTGGGCAGCAAGCGCTTCAGCCGCTGGATCGACCGCTTCGGCTTCGGCCGCCCGACCGGCGTGCAGTTCCCCGCCGAGGAGCAGGGGATCGTGCCGGCGCTGGACGAATACTCGGGCTCGACGATGGGCAACCTGCCGATGGGCCAGGGCCTCTGCGGTGACGCCGATGCAGATGATGGCCGGCTACGAGGCGATCGCCAACGGCGGCATCCTGCGGCGCCCGCAGCTGATCGAGAAGGTCGGCGACGAAACGGTGCACGAGCCCAAGGGCCATCGCGTGATCGACGCCGGCGTCGCCGGCGCAGGTGCGCGAAATGCTCGAAGGGCGTGCTGGCCGCGGGCGGCACCGCCTCGGAGGTGAGCGTGCCCGGCTACACGCTGGCGGGCAAGACCGGTACCGGCGCAGGTGGCCGAAAACGGGACCTACTCCGAAACCAAGTACGTGGCCTCGTTCATCGGCTTTGCGCCGGCGCAGGACCCGCAGCTGCTGGTGTCGGTGATCGTCGACCAGCCGCAGGGGGACATCTACGGCGGGTCGGTTGCCGCCCCGGCGTTCGGGAAGATCGCGGCGTTTGCGTTGCCTTATCTCGGGGTGCCGCCTGAATAGGTGGTGGGCCGCCGGGTGCCCCTCCCCAAAACGCTCGGCGGGAGCCTGCGCTTCGAGTCGATTTTAGGCCGGGAGGGGCACCCGGCGGCCTTCCTAGAATCGGCGGCGTGAGATTGGATGCGCTTGTCGCGGAGCTTTCTGGAGGCCCGGATCGTGGGGGACGCCGCCGTCGAGGTTGGGGCTCTTGCTTATGACAGTCGAAAAGTTGGGCCTGGGACGCTGTTCTTCTGCGTGCCGGGGGAGAAGGTCGATGGGCATGAGTTTGCGGCCTGCCGCCGTTGAGGCCGGGGCGGTGGGGCTTGTGGTCGAGCGGGAGCTGGATCTGGACGTGGCGCAGGTGGTTGTGCCCGATGCGCGGGCGGCTATGGCGCCTCTGGCGGCTCGGTTCTGGGGGGATCCGACGGCGGAGCTGCGGGTTGTGGGGGTCACGGGGACGAACGGGAAGACGACCACGGCGTTCTTGATCCGGGAGGTGCTCGAGGCGGCTGGGATCCAGTGCGGGCTGCTGGGGACGGTGCGGCAGGTGGTCGGCGGGGTGGAGGAGGAGGTCGAGCGGACGACTCCGGAGGCGATCGACCTGCAGGCGACCTTCCGGCGGATGCTGGAGGCGGGAGACCGGGCCTGCGCGATGGAGGTCTCCTCGCACGCGCTGGCCCTGCACCGCTGCGACGCGATCCACTTCGAGGTGGCCCTCTTCACCAACCTCACCCAGGACCACCTCGACTTCCACGGCACGATGGAGGACTACTTCCGCTCCAAGCGGCTGCTGTTCGAGATGGGCCCGGAGACGTCGATCGTCAACGTCGACGACCCCTACGGCCGCCGCCTGGCCGAGGAGTTCGACTGCGTGACCTTCTCCGCCGACGGCGCCGAGGCCGACTTCACCGCCCACGACGTCTCCTTCGACGCCGCGGGCGCCCAGTTCACCGTGAACAGCCCGCCGACGGGCCGAAATGTCAACCCTGGGTCGACATTTCGGCCCGTCGGCGGAGAGGTTGCCGGTGCGGACCGGGTTGCCGGGGGACTTCAACGTGGCCAATGCGCTGGGGGCGTTTGCGGCGGCGCTCGCGCTTGGGGTGCGACCGGAGGTCGCCGCCGAGGGGCTGGCGCGGGCGGAGCGGGTGCCGGGGCGGTTCGAGCCGGTCGACGAGGGGCAGGACTTCGCGGTGCTGGTCGACTACGCGCACACGCCGGACTCGCTGGAGAACGTGCTGCGGGCGGCGCGGCGGCTGACCGCGGGGCGGCTGATCGCGGTCTTCGGTGCCGGCGGCGATCGCGATCGCGACAAGCGGCCGAAGATGGGCCGGGCGGGTGCGGCGCTGGTCCGACCTGGCGATCGTCACCTCCGACAACCCGCGCTCCGAGGACCCCGGGGCGATCATCGACGAGATCCTCGCCGGCGGCATCGAGAACGGCGCCGTCGGTCGAGGTCGAGCCGGACCGGCGCGCCGCGATCGCCCTGCGCCCTGCGCCGAGGCCGCGTCCGGGCGACACCGTCGTCATCGCCGGCAAGGGCCACGAGCAGGGCCAGGAGTTCGAGGACGGCCGCAAGATCCCCTTCGACGACCGCGAGGTCGCGCGCGAGGAGCTGCGGCAGGCTTTGAAGCTCGCTGCCCGAGCAGATCGCGGCGGTCACCCGCTCGAAGCTCGTCGCGCGGGGCGAGTCGAGCTTCCCGCGGCGGGCGACGATCGACTCCAGCGAGAGCGCGCGGGGCGACCTCTTCTTCGGCCTGCGCGGCGAGCGGGTCGACGGCGGCGAGTTCGCCGCGGCGGCGATCGAGGCGGGGCCTGGGGCGTCGTCGTTCGCCCCGAGCACGCGGACTGGCCTGCCCGAGGCCTGGACCTTCGTCACCGAGGACCCGCTCGCCGGCCTCCAGGCCCTCGCCCGGGGCTGGCGCCGCACGCTCGGCGCCCGCGTCGTCGGCATCACCGGCTCGGTCGGCAAGACCTCGGTGAAGGACATCGCCCGCGCGCTGCTGCCGGGCAGGTGCACGCCAACCGCGAGAACCTCAACACCGAGATCGGCCTGCCGCTCACCGTGCTCGAGGCGCCCGAGGGCACGGAGACCCTGGTGCTGGAGATGGCGATGCGCGGTCCGGGGCAGATCGCCGAGCTGGCCTCGATCGCCGAGCCCGAATTCGCCGTGATCACCAACGTCGGGCCGGTGCACGTCGAGCTGCTGGGGTCGGTCGAGGCGATCGCGGCCGCCAAGGCCGAGGTGCTGAAGGCGCTGCCGCGGCACCGGCACCGCGATCGTCCCGGTCGACGCCGGGGCGCTGGAGCCGCACCTGGAGGAAGCGCCGAGCCTGCTCCGCTTCGGCCCCGGCGGCGACGTCCAGGCGATCGAGAGCCGGGTCGAGGACGGCGTCACCGACGCGCTGATCGAGACCCCGGGCGGGCGCCAGTTCTTCCACTTTCCCTTCGCCGAGGCGCACAACCTCGAGAACGCCCTGGCGGCGGTCGCCGTCGGGGTGGCCCTGGGCGCGCCGCTCGCCGAGATGGCCGACCGCGTTGCGAACATAGGCTTCTCCCGCTTCCGGGGCGAGCGCCTCGAGATGGGCGACGGGATCGTCCTGGTGAACGACTGCTACAACGCCAACCCAGTCTCGATGCGCGCCGCGCTGAGCCACCTCGCCTCGATCGGCGACGGGCGGCGGATCGCCGTGCTCGGCGAGATGGCCGAGCTCGGCCCCGATGCCGCCGGCTACCACCGCGAGATCGGCGAGCGGGCCCGCGCCGCCGAGGTCGACCTGCTGATCGGCGTCGGCGAGCCGGCCCGCGACTACGGCCCCGACGAGCTGGTCGGCACCCCCGAGGAGGCGGCCGAGCTGCTCGCCGCACAGCTCGAGCCCGGCGACACGGTCCTGGTCAAGGGCTCCCGCTCGGCCGGCCTGGAGGCCGTCGCCGAGACCCTGGAGGAGCTGCTCGATGGGTGAAGTCCTGATCGCCGGCATGGCGGCGATGCTGATCTGCATCTTCCTCGGCCCGAAGTTCATCGAGTTCCTGCGGGTGAAGGAGTTCGGCCAGCACATCCGCGAGGACGGGCCGCAGGAGCACCACGCCAAGGCCGGGACGCCGACGATGGGCGGGCTGATCGTCTTCGCCTCGATCTGCGTCCCCTACCTCGTCCTCTCCGACCGCGACGCGCAGAGCCTGGCCGTCTTCGGCGTCGCGATGGGCTGCGCGGCGATCGGCTTCGCCGACGACTTCATCAAGATCGTCAAGCGGCGCTCGCTCGGGCTCTCCGCCCGCTGGAAGCTGCTCTTCCAGGTCTTCCTCGCCCTCGGCCTCTGGTGGGTGGCGCGCCACGAGGTCGGCCTCGAGCCGATCCTCTACCTCCGCATCGGCGACGCCAGCATCGACCTCGGCCCGGTCCTCTACTTCGTCCTCGTCTTCCTCGTCATCGCCGGCACCTCCAACGGGGTCAACCTCACCGACGGCCTCGACGGCCTCGCCGCCGGCTCCTGCGCGATCGTCCTGCTCGCCTACACGGCGATCTCCTTCGTCACCAACGAGCAGCAGAACCTGGCGCTGCTCTCCGCCTGCCTGGTCGGCGCCTGCATCGGCTTCCTCTGGTTCAACGCCTTCCCGGCCTCGATCTTCATGGGGGACACCGGCTCGCTCGGCCTCGGCGGCGCGATCGGCGCCCTGGCGGTGATGACCCAGACCGAGGTGCTGCTGATCATCATCGGCGGCATCTTCGTGATCGAGGCGCTCTCGGTCGCGATCCAGGTCTTCTCCTTCAAGGCCTTCCGCCGCCGCGTCCTGCTGATGGCGCCGCTGCACCACCACTTCGAGATGATGGCCTGGTCGGAGACCAAGATCATGCTCCGCTTCTGGATCGTCGCCGCTGTTTGTTCGGGGATCGGGTTCACGCTTTATCAGCAGTCGATCGGGCGGTAGTTGGGCGGGGGCGTCGGGTAACCCTCCCCAAAACGAGCCGCCGGAGGCGGCGCTTGAGTGTTTTGGGGAGGGGTACCCGACGCCCCTGCCGACAGCTCGTACAGGGTCGACCGGGTCTAGCGCGAAGCTATATCCGATGCCCGCGCCGCCGCCTAGGAAGCTTCGCCCGGAGCTTCCGGAGGGCCCGTTCCTGGTCGTCGGCTTGGCTCGGTCGGGGTGGGCCGTGGCGCGGCTGCTGGCCGAGCTCGGGGGCGACGTGACGGGGTCGATTCTGGGCATCCCGATGGGGTTGCAGGGCTTCGGGAGGTTGGTGTCGAAGTCTTTCTGGATGCAGACGGACTTGCGCTCCTCGACGGGATCCGGACCGTGGTGAAGAGCCCCGGGGTGCCTCGGGAGGCGCGCGGTGATCGCGGAGGCGCTGGAGCGGGGGATCGACGTGGTCGGGGAGCTTGAGGTTGCCTGGCGGGCGATCCCGAACCGGTTCGTGGCCGTGACCGGGACCAACGGCAAGACGACCGTGGTCGAGTGGCTTGGGCACGTCTACCGGGCCGCCGGGGAGCCGGTGGCCGTGGCCGGCAACGTCGGCACGCCGCTCTCGGCGCTGGCCGGCGAGGTCGATCCCGAGGCGACCGTGATCTGCGAGGCGTCCAGCTTCCAGCTCGAGGACAGCGTCGCCTTCGCGCCCGAGTGCGCGGTCTTCCTCAACCTGGCGCCCGACCACCTCGACCGGCACGCGGACCTGGACGCCTACCTCGAGGCCAAGCTGCGGATCTTCGCCAACCAGGGCAACGACGACGTCGCCGTCTACAACGCCGACGACCCGGCCCTGGCCGGCGTCGACCTGGGCGGCTGCGCGCGGCGCGTCGCCTTCTGCCACGGGGCCGGACCCGACTGCGAGGTCGCGCTCGCCGAGGGAACGATCTTCTACGACGGCGAGCCGCTGCTCGCCGTCGCCGAGCTCGGCATCCTCGGCGAGCACAACGTCGCCAACGCGATGGCCGTGGCCGCCGCGGCGCTCTCGATGGGGATCGACCGCGACGCCGTGCGCGAGGGCCTGCGCAGCTTCGCCGGCGTCCCGCACCGGCTCGAGCAGGTCGCCGAGATCGGCGGCGTGCGCTTCGTCAACGACTCCAAGGCGACCAACGTCGCCTCGGCGACGGTCGGCCTGCGCGCCTTCGAGGGGGGCGTCCACGCGATCCTCGGCGGCAGCGAGAAGGGCGAGGCCTACGGGCCGCTGCTCGACCCGGTCCGCGAGCGCTGCGTCGCCTGCTACCTGACCGGCGCCTCGGCCGGGCGCCTGGCCGAGGAGCTCGCGCCGGCGATCGAGGCCGGCGTCGCGCTGCACCGCTGCGCCGACCTCGAGGAGGCGGTGCGGAGCGCCGCCGCCGCGGCTCGCCCCGGCGAGACCGTGCTGCTCTCGCCCGCCTGCGCCAGCTTCGACGCCTTCGAGAACTTCGAGGCGCGCGGCGAGCGCTTCCGCGAGATCGTCGGGGCGCTGGGCTCGTGAGCGCCCGCGCCCTCAGCCTGGGTCGCCAGGCCAGGCCCGCCAAGGGGAAGGCGAAGCAAGGCGAGGAAGAAGCGATCGCGCGCCGTCGCCCACTCGACCGAGTACAACCTGCTGCTCACCGCGACCCTCTGCCTGCTCGCGTTCGGCGCGGTGATGGTCTTCTCGGCCAGCTCGACCACGCAGGTGCTCAGCGACGGCAACCTCGCCAACAGCACCTTCTACCTGAAGCGAACCCTGATGGTCGGGGCCGTCGGCCTGCTGGCCATGCACCTGACCGCGCGCCACGGCCTGGTCGCGATCCGCCGCCTCACCCCGGCCCTGCTGGTCGGATCGCTCTTCCTCCTCCTCGTCGTCCTCGTCGCCGGCTCCAGCGCCAACGGCGCCAGTCGCTGGCTCGGCCCCAGCTCGCTGCAGTTCCAGCCGTCCGAGCTGGCCAAGCTGGCGCTGATCCTCTACGCCGCCGACCTGCTGGCCCGCGAGCCGAAGCGGGTGCGGCGACCTCGCCGGCCTGATGCCGATCCTGCTCGTCGCCGGCGGCGCCTGCCTGCTGATCGTCGCCGAGCCGGACCTCGGCACGGCGATGGTCGTCGCCTTCGCGGTCGGCGCGACCCTGCTCGCCGCCGGCGCCCGCCCGGTCGACCTCGGCAAGATCGCCCTCGGGCTCGGTGCCCTGGCGCTGCTGATGACCGTGGTCGAGCCCTACCGGATGGAACGCCTGACCGGCTTCCTCCACCCGGGCGCCGAGGCCGCCGGCGCCGGCTTCCAGGCCGCGCAGGCGAAGATCGCGCTCGGCTCCGGTGGAATCTTCGGCGTCGGCATCGGCCACGGCGTGCAGAAGGCCTTCTACCTGCCCGAGGCGCACACGGACATGATCTCGGCCGTGATCGGCGAGGAGCTCGGCATGGTCGGCATCCTCGGCGTCGTCGGCCTCTTCTCGCTGCTCGGCTACGCCGGCCTGCGCGTCGCCCAGCGGGCCAGGGACCGCTACTCGAAGCTGCTCGTCGCCGGCCTCACCTCGCTGATCCTGGTGCAGGCGACGATCAACCTCTTCGCCGTGATGGGCCTGGCGCCGCTGACCGGGGTGCCGCTGCCCTTCGTCTCCTACGGCAACAGCAGCCTGCTCGTCACCCTCCTCGCCGTCGGCCTGATCCTCGGCGTCGCCCGCGGGGGGACCGCCGGCGCTGGCAAACTGCGCGTCGTCGAGGGCGGGCGCTCGCCCGCCCGAAAAAGGAGCAGACCAAGCCGTGGAAAGAGCACCCAGAGTCGTGGTGGCAGCGGGGGGAACCGCCGGCCACGTCGTGCCAGCGATGGCCGTCGCCGCCGAGCTTCGGGCTAGCGGCGCCGAGGTCTCCTTCCTCGGCGCACGCGAGCGGGCCGAGGCCGAGCTGGTGCCGGAGGCCGGCTACGAGATCGACCTCCTCGACGTGCGCGGGATCGACCGGCGCAACCCCCTGCGGGCGGCGGTCGCCGTCGGCAAGGCGCTCGGTGCGGTGCCGCGCCGCCCGGCGGGCCCTGCGCCGGCGCCGCGCCGACGTCGTCCTCGGCGGCGGCGGCTACGTCGCCGGTACGGCGGGGCATGGCCGCGGTTCTCTCGCGGACGCCGCTCGTCCTGACCGAGGCCGACAGCCACCTCGGGCTCGCCAACCGGCTGCTGGCGCGCCGGGCGCGCCGCGTCTGCCTCTCCTTTCCGATCCCCGGCCGCGAGGGCGAGCGCTACCTGGTCACCGGGCGCCCCGTTCCCGACGGCGTTCTGCGAGCCGACCGCGCTCACGGCCCGGGCAGCGGTTCGGGATCCCCGCCGATGCGCGCTGCCTGCTGGTCATGGGCGGCAGCCAGGGCGCTCGCTCGATCAACCTGGCCGCGATCGAGGCCTTCGCCGAGGCCGACGAGCGGCGACCGCGACTTCCACGTCATCCACCTGACCGGGCAGCGCGACCACGACGAGGAGCGGCGAACCGGCTGCCTCGAGCCCCGCACGCCGGAGCGCTACACGCTGATCGACTACGAGCCGGGCCTCGGCGACGTCCTCGCCGCCTGCGACCTGGTGCTCGCGCGCTCGGGCGGCTCGATCTTCGAGGTGACGGCGGCCGGCCGGCCGGCGATCCTCGTCCCCTATCCCACGCGACCGGCGACCACCAGAGAGCCAACGCCGCCTGGATGGCCGAGGGCGGCGCGGCCGAGATGATCGAGGACGCGGACGCTGAGCGCCGAGCTGCTGGCGGAGCGCGTCGGCGAGCCTGCTGGGCGACGAGGACCGGCTGGCGGCGATGGCGCGGCCTCGCCGTCCTGCCCGCCCTGACGCGCGCGCCGGATGCCGACGAGGTCCTCGCCGATCGCCGACGCAGGCTTCCGGTGGCCAGTCGGCAGGAGTGAGCGCAACGGCTCCTGGGCGCAACTGGGCCTCGCGCCGGCTGCACTTCGTCGGCGTCGGCGGTGCCGGGATGAGCGGCCTGGCGCTGGTCTGCGCCGAGCTGGGCGCGGCCGTGACCGGCAGCGACCGGGCCGACTCCTCTTATATGGAGCGGCTGCGGGTCGCCGGGGCTCGAGCCCGTCGTCGGCCACGACGCCGCGAACCTGCCCGACGGCGCCGAGGTGGTCGTCTCGACCGCGATCGGGGACGACAACCCGGAGCTGGCGCTGGCCCGCGAGCGCGGCATCGAGCCGATCCACCGCGGCGCCCTCCTCGCCGAGCTCTGCGCCGAGAAGCGGCTGATCGCCGTCGCCGGCACGCACGGCAAGACGACGACGACGGCGATGCTGGCCTGGGCGCTGCGCGCGCTCGGCGCCGACCCGGCCTTCTTCGTCGGCGGCGAGGTGCCCGGGCTCGGCGCGGATGGCGAGACCGCGAACGCCGGCTGGGGCGGCGGCGAGTGGGTCGTCGCCGAGGCCGACGAGAGCGACGCGAGCTTCCTCGAGCTGCGGCCCGAGATCGCCGTCGTCACCAACGTCGAGATGGACCACCACAGCCGCTGGGGCTCGGTTGCCGAGCTGCGCGCTGCTTTCAGGGATTTCGTCGCGCCCGCCGCGGCCGTGGTCGCTCCCGCCGACGACAGCCTCATGGAAGTCACGGAGGGCAAGGAGGTCTCTGGTTTCGACGCGGGCGCCCCCGGGCCGAAGCGTCTCGAACTCGCCGTCCCCGGCCATCACAACCTGCTCAACGCCAGGGCCGCGCTGGCTGCCCTGGAGCTGGCCGGGTTCGATTTCGAGCCATCGGTAACGGTGACTTCGCATTCAATCGCCGCATCGGCGAATAAAGACGAAGTCAGCGGGCCGGCGGAGGCGCTTGCGGACTTTCCCGGCGTCAAGCGACGGCTGGAGCTGAAGGGCTCGCGGGGCGGCACTCGCGTATACGACGACTACGCCCATCACCCGACCGAGGTCCGTGCCGCCCTCTCGGCCCTGCGCGAAATGGAACCCGGGCGCCTGATCGCCGTCTTCCAGCCCCACCTCTACTCGCGCACGAAGGCCTTCGTGGACGGCTTCGGCGCCGCCCTGTCCCTGGCCGACGAAGCGGTCGTGCTCGACGTCTACCCGGCGCGGGAGGAGCCGGTCGGCGAGCTCGCCGGGGTCAGCGGACTGCAGGTCGCCCAGGCCGCAGCGGAGCGGATGGGGGGGAGGACGGTCAGGTGGCTGCCCGACGCCAAGGGGGCCGATCGTGCTCTCGCTTCCCTCCTGGATCGCAACCGGGCAGTCGGCATCGAGGACCAGGTGCTGGTCACGATCGGCGCCGGGGACGTCTTCAAGCTGGGCGAGGCGCTGGTCGGGGAAGGCGGCGGATGAGCCCGATGCCCGACGGAGTGCAGCGCGGCTTCCCCCTGGCCAGGCTGACCACGGTTCGCACCGGTGGCGACGCCGACTGGTTCGCCCGGCCCCGCTCGGAGGCGGAGCTGCTCGAGCTTCTCGCCTGGGCTGGTGAGAAGGGCCTGGCGATCGGCACGATCGGCTCCGGCTCCAACCTTCTCGTCGCCGACGACGGCTTCCGCGGCCTGGCGATCAAGCTGGACGGCAAGCTGGCGACGATCGAGCGCGACGGCGAGCGCCTGCTGTGCGGTGGCGGCGCGCGGCTGCCGAGCGCCTCGGCGAAGGCCGCGGGCTGGGGCCTCGGCCGGGCTCGAATTCGGCGTCAACATCCCCGGCACCGCAGGCGGAGCGGTGCGGATGAACGCCAACGCCTACGGCGGCCAGCTCGCCGAGGTGCTGGAGTGGGTCGACGTCTGCTCGGCGGCGGGGCGCGAGCGTCGCTCGCCCGAGCAGCTCGGCTTCGCCTATCGCAACTCGAACCTCTCTCCCGGCGAGGTCGTCTCGCGGGCCTCGTTCAGCCTACGCTCCGACGATCCCGCGGCGATCAGGGGGAGGCTCGAGGCGATGCGCGACAAGCGCCGTGAGGCGCAGCCCTCGGGAATCAAGACCTTCGGCTCGACCTTCAAGAACCCCGACGACGCAGCCGCCGCCGGGCGCAGCGCCGGCCAGCTGCTCGAGGCGGCCGGCTGCCGCGGCCTGCGCCAGAACGGCGCCCGCTTCTCCGAGAAGCACGCCAACTTCGTCGAGAACGAGGGCGAGGCGACGACCGCCGACGTTCTTGAGCTGATGGCCGAGGGGCGCCGCCGCGTGCACGAGCGCACCGGCGTCGTCCTCGAGCCCGAGGTCCAGGTGCTCGGGGAGGTGAGATGGCCAAGCGACTGGGATCTGTGAGGCGGCCGCTGCTCGTTCTCGCCGCCGCGGCCGTCCTCGTCGTGGCCGCGTACCTGTTCCTGCTGCGCGGGACCACGGTTTCTCCCCGCCTGGTCTCCTCCCAACCGGTCGCCGTGCTCGGCAGCGGCTCGGGCGCCGTTGCGGTCGCGGGCGACGGCACGATCCTCCCCTGGCTGCCGGCGCCCGAAGACGGCAGCCTGCCGAGGCTGCCGCTCGAAACCACGCCCAAAGGACCCAGGCTCCAGGGCCCGATGCTCGAACAGGTTCGCGTCCTGGCGGCTGCCCCGCCGGCGCTGGCCCAATACGTCGAAGGCAGCTACTACGGCGAAAGCGGAGTCGACGTCAACCTCACGTCGGGGATCGAATTGCGCTTTGGCGACTCCACCCAGGCCTCGCGCAAGTGGCGAGCCGCCGCCGCGGTACTGGCAAACCCCTCCGTAACCGCGCTCGATTATGTAAACCTGTACGCGCCGAGCCACCCCTCCACAGGTGGCTCTGGGCATGCGCTTCCGCCTGTCCCCTAAACTCTCGACCGCAGGGTTAGGTTGGCAAAACCCTCAACTAGGACTTGAGAGATTTGCCTTGCAGATGTTGCCCGGCGGTTTGACAGACATCGCCCAATGCCCTACGTTGAGCGCAATTTCCGTGGTTGCAGCGTACCCTTGAACCTTCAAGCATTGCTGTAGCGTCGGACGGAACAAAGGCTCAACTCAAACGCCGACCCCTCAGGATTCGGTGGCTGGAGAAATCGGGAGATGGAATCCACATACCTCGCGGTGATCAAGGTCGTCGGTGCCGGCGGCGGCGGCACCAATGCCGTCAGTCGGATGGTCGACGCCGGCATTCGTGGCGTCGAGTTCGTCGCCGTCAACACGGACGCCCAGGCGCTGCAGGCCTGCGACGCCGACATCAAGCTCTCGATCGGCCAGGAGCTGACCCGCGGCCTCGGCGCCGGCGGCAACCCCGAGGTCGGCGCGGGCGCGGCGGCGGAGAGCCGCGACGAGATCAAGGAGGCGCTGAAGGGCGCCGACATGGTCTTCGTCACCGCCGGTGAGGGTGGTGGCACCGGCACCGGCTCGGCGCCGGTGATCGCCGAGATCGCCAAGGAAGAGATCGGCGCCCTGACCGTGGGCGCCGTCACCAAGCCCTTCGAGTTCGAGGGCAAGCGGCGGATGCAGCAGGCGCTCGAGGGGATCGAGAAGCTGCGCAACAACGTCGACACCCTGATCATCGTCCCCAACGAGAAGCTGCTGCAGGCGGTCGAGCGGCGCACCAGCGTGCTGGAGGCGTTCCGCCAAGCCGACGACATCCTTCGCCAGGGAGTGCAGGGGATCACCGACCTGATCACGATCCCCGGCCTGATCAACCTCGACTTCGCCGACGTGCGCACGATCATGCGCGACGCCGGCTCGGCCCTGATGGGCGTCGGCTCCGCCTCCGGCGAGGCCCGCGCCCTCGACGCCGCCAAGGCGGCGATCACCTCGCCGCTGATCGAGGAGTCGATCAAGGGTGCCACCGGGATGCTGCTCAACATCACTGGCCCCGAGGACCTCGGCCTCTTCGAGGTCAACGAGGCGGCCCAGCTGGTCCAGGCCGAGGCCGACGACAACGCCAACATCATCTTCGGCTCCGTCGTCGACCAGTCGATGCGCGACGAGGTCCGCGTCACCGTGATCGCCACCGGCTTCGAGGGCTTCGAGCTGCTCGCTCGCTCGCCGCAGCGGGTGCGTCGCCGTTACGAGAGCAAACCGCGGATCTCCGCTGAGGACACCGATATCCGCAAATTGCGTGTGTCGGACGACGACATCGACGTGCCTGGGTTCCTGAAGGAATAGGACCAGCGGCGCAGGCGTGGGGACCGCCGGGAGTCCCCCGCCCCGCCGCTTCGCGGGAGTTCGTGCCGGGGGACTCCCGGCGGTCCCCCGATGGAGGGGGCTCATCCCGAGAGAGCGGCGTCGCCGAGCTGGAGCGCGCGGCCAAGCAATAGCCTTGCGCGCCGTGACGCCGCTGCGGACGCCCTTGTATGAGAAGCACGTCGAGCTGGGGGCGAAGCTTGTTGATTTTGCTGGGTGGGAGATGCCCGTTCAGTACGAGGGGATTCGGGAGGAGCACTCGGCTGTGCGGACGCATGCCGGGGTGTTCGACGTCTCCCATATGGGCGAGGTCGAGGTTGAGGGGCCCGGAGCGCTTGCGTTTTTGCAGCGGGTGCTCTCGAATGACGTGGCCAAGATCGAGGTGGGTGGGGCTCAGTACTCGTGTCTCTGCGACGAGGAGGGCGGGGTTCTCGACGACCTGTTTGCCTACCGGCTTGGCGGCGATCGCTGCCTGATCGTCACCAACTCGGCCAACCACGGGGCCGACCTTGCCTGGCTGGGGCACTGGAGCCGCGGCTTCGACGTCGCCGTGCGCGACGTCGCCGATCGCTACGCGATGCTCGCCGTGCAGGGGCCGCACGCCCGCGGCATCGTCACCGGTGCCCTCGGGGTCGAGCTGCCGCCGCGGATGCGGATTTCCGCGGTGCGGATCGGCGGTCGCCCGGCGCTGGCCTGCGGCACCGGGTACACCGGCGAGGACGGGGTCGAGCTGCTGATCGACCCCGAGGTGGCGCCGGCGATCTGGATCGAGCTGCTCGACGCCGGCGTCGTTCCCTGCGGCCTTGGCGCCCGCGACACGCTGCGGCTCGAGGCCTGCTTCCACCTCCACGGCAACGACCTGACGCCGGAGCGCAACCCGATCGAGGCCGGGCTCGGCTGGTGCTGCGCCGAGGGCACCGGCTTCGTCGGTGCCGAGGCCGTCGCCCGGGCGCGCCGCGACGGCACGGTGGAGAAGCTGGCCCCGTTCAAGATCGAGGGCGCCGGCATCCCGCGCGAAGGCAATCCGGTCCTCTCGGGCGAGGATCGCGTCGGCACCGTCACCTCCGGCACCTTCTCACCCTCACTGGAGGTCGGGATCGGGATGGCCTACGTCCGCGCCGAACTCGCGGAGCCCGGCACCGAGGTCGAGATCGACGTGCGCGGCAGGCGCCGCCCGGCCCGGGTAGCTTCCAAGCCCCTCTACAGCAAGGAGAAGTGACGGTGGCCGACGCGACCTACCCCGACGACCTGCTCTACCACGACCAGCACGACTGGGCGCGGTTGGACGGCGACGACCACGCCGTCTTCGGGATCACCTGGTACGCCCAGGACAGCCTCGGCGAGGTCGTCTTCTACGACCCGCCGGAGGTGGGCGCGACGATCTCCAAAGACTCCTCCTACGCTGAGGTCGAGTCGGTCAAGGCGGTCTCCGACGTGATCGCTCCGATGTCCGGTGAGATCGTCGAGGTCAACGACTCGCTCGAAGACACCCCGGAGAAGATCAACGAGGATCCCTACGGCGACGGCTGGCTGGTCAAGGTCAGGCTGACCGCGCCGGAGGAGTCCGGGGCGCTGCTCGGGGCCGACGAATACCGCAAGCTGCTGGAAAACTCCTAGGTCGTCTCGCCCCCCGGCTTCCGTAGCCTTCAGCGGGTGACTCGCTACACCTCAGCCACCGACGCCGATCGAGCCGAGATGCTCGCCGCGATCGGCGTCGGCTCCGTCGACGACCTCTTCGCGCAGGTTCCCGAGCCGCTGCGCCTCGGCCGCCCGCTGGCGCTGCCCACGGGGATGAGCGAGGCGGAGGTCTTCGAGCGCCTGTCCGGGCTCGCCGCCCGCAACGCCGACGCCGAAGACGAGGCCTGCTTCGTCGGAGCCGGGATGTACGACCACTACGTGCCGGCGATCGTCGACGCGATCACCCAGCGCTCCGAGTTCCTCACCCCGTACACCCCCTACCAACCGGAGATCTCGCAGGGCGGCCTCCAGGTCATGTTCGAGTTCCAGACCGCGATGTCGGAGCTGACCGGGCTGTCGGTGTCGAACGCGGGCCTCTACGAGGGCCCCTCGTCGGTGGCCTCGGCCGGCTACCTGGCGATGGCGGCGACGGGGCGCAAGCGCTTCGTCGTCTCCCGCGGCCTGCACCCGCACAGCCGCGAGACGCTGGAGACCTACGCGGTCGGCTACGGCGCCGAGGTCGTCGAGGTCGGGCTGCGAAGACGGCGAGACCGACGCGGAGGCGCTTGCCGCCGCGGTCGACGGCGAGACCGCCGCGGTCTTCCTGCAGAGCCCCAACTTCCTCGGCGCGGTCGAGCGGGTGGAGGCGCTCGGCGCGGCGGCGAAGGAGCACGGCGCGCTGCTGATCGTCGCCACCGACCCGATGACGCTCGGGGTGCTCAAGCCGCCGGGCGAGTGCGGCGCCGACATCGCCCTCGGCGAGGGCCAGCCGCTCGGCAACCGGCTCGACTTCGGCGGCCCTTCATTCGGTTTCTTCTGCGCGACCGAGGAGCAGATCCGCCGCATGCCGGGGCGGATCGCCGGCGAAACCGACGACGTCGACGGCCGCCGCGGCTTCGTCCTCGCCCTGCAGACCCGCGAGCAGCACATCCGCCGCGAGAAGGCGACCCACAACATCTGCACCGCCCAGGCGCTGAACGCGCTGGCGGCGATGGTCCACCTCGCCTGGCTCGGTCGCCAGGGGTACCGCGAGCTGGGCGAGCTGCTCGTCCAGCGCACCGCCTACGCGCGGGAGCGGCTGGCCGCGGTCTCGACGGAGTCGAGCTGCTCCACGAGGCGCCTGTCGCGCGCGAGTTCGCCCTGCGCCTCGACGCCCCCGTCGATCGCGTGCTGGAGCGCTGTGCCGAGCGCGGCATCGCCGCCGGCTACCCGCTCGGTCGCGAGTACCCCGAGCACGAGGACGGCCTGCTGGTGGCGATCACCGAGCGCCGCACGCGCAAGCAGATCGACGAGCTGGCAGAGGCGCTCGGCGCCGCGGTCCAGGCCGAGCGTGGCGGCCCTGTCGTCGGACAGCGAGACAAGGGCGCCACGGGGGGCCCGCTGATGGCGATCGCCGAGACGCCGATGCAGCGCGAACGCGCGCAGACGATCTACGAGAAGTCGAAGCGCGGGCGGCGCGCCGCCGTCCTGCCCGCGGCCGAAGTCCCAGAGCGGCCCGCTGGAGGAGCTGATCCCGGCCGAGCTGCTGCGTGCCGAGCCGCCGTGCCTGCCGGAGGTCGCCGAGCCCGAGATCGTCCGCCACTACAACCGGCTCTCGCGGCGCAACTTCGACCTCGACAGCGGCTTCTACCCGCTCGGCTCCTGCACGATGAAGCACAACCCGCGGCTCAACGAGCGGGTCGCGGCGCTGCCCGGTCACGCCCGCCTGCACCCGGCGCAGGACCCCAAGCGCGCCCAGGGTGCGCTGGAGCTGATGTGGCTGCTGCAGGAGTCGCTGGCGGAGATCTGCGGCCTGCCGCACGTCAGCCTGCAGCCCTCCGCCGGCTCCCACGGCGAGCTCGCCGGCCTGCTGCTCACCCGCGCCTTCCACGCCGATCGCGGCGAAGAGCGGACCAAGGTGCTGGCGCCCGACACCTCGCACGGCACCAACCCGGCCTCGGTGACGATGGCCGGCTACGAGGTGGTCAAGGTCGCCACCAACGAGCGCGGCGGGGTCGAGATGGACGACCTGCGGGCGAAGATCGACGTGGACCCCGACCAGGTCGCCTGCCTGATGCTGACCAACCCCAACACGCTCGGCCTCTTCGACGAGAACATCGCCGAGATCGCCGCGCTGATCCACGCGGCGGGGGGGACGCTCTACTACGACGGCGCCAACCTCAACGCCGTGATGGGCCACTCGCGCCCCGGCGACATGGGCTTCGACATCGTCCACGTCAACCTGCACAAGTCGTTCAGCCAGCCGCACGGGGGAGGCGGGCCGGGGGCCGGCCCGATCGCCGTCTCCGAGCGGATCGAGCCCTTCCTGCCGCGGCCGCAGGTGGTGCGGCGCGAGGGCGACAACGGCAGCGGGCCGGCTTTCGACCTCGACCTCGACCGGCCCAAGTCGATCGGCCGCCTGCGCGGCTTCCAGGGCAACTTCGGCGTCTTCGTCCGCTCCTACGCCTACATCCTCAGCCTCGGTGCCGACGGCCTCGCCGAGGCCTCCGAGACCGCGGTGCTGAACGCCAACTACCTGAAGGCGCGCCTGGCCGAGGGCCGCGCCGGGCGAGCGCCTTCCGGTCGCCTTCGAGCGCCACTGCATGCACGAGTTCGTCCTCTCCGGCAAGCCGATGAAGAGGGAGCTCGGCCTCACCACCCTCGACCTCGCCAAGCGCCTGCTCGACCACGGCTTCCACCCGCCGACCGTCTACTTCCCCCTCCTGGTCGAGGAGGCCCTGATGATCGAGCCGACCGAGACGGAGACCAAGGAGAGCCTCGACGCCTTCGCTGAGGCGATCGAGCAGATCCTCGCCGAGGCCGAGCGGGACCCCGAGATCGCCAAATCCGCGCCGTACACGACCCCGGTGCGGCGCCTCGACGAGGTCAGGGCGACCCGGAAGCCGGTCGTACGCCAGTCCCTGCAGTAGGCCAAGAGCCCATCCCGGCAGGGGTTCCACTTAACTTTTTCGAGCCACGTCGCTGGCGATGACGATGGCTGCTCGCGAAAAAGTACAAGACGTTCCACCCCTGCCGGGATGGGCTCTTAGAGTTCTGGCAGCTTCTGCTTCAGCTTCAGCACTGGGGCGAAGAGGTCGCCGTGCTGCTTGATTCGCTTCAGCACGTCGTTGGCTTCGAAGACGAGCGAATTGGCGTCGTCTTTTTGGACCGCTTGTTCAACCTCTTCCCAGGTGACCGGAGTCGAGACGGTGGGGCGCTCGCGGGCTCGCAGGGAGTAGACGGCGATCGTCGTCTTGCGGCGGTGGTTCTGGGACCAGTCGACGAAGACCTTGCCCTTGCGCTCGACCTTTTTCATCTTCGAGACGACCAGGTCGGGGGTCTGCTTCTCGAGCAGCTGGGCGATCGCGCGGGCGAGCGGTTTGGTGCCCTGGCCGTTCTCTCCGTCACCCTCGTAGGTGACCGCGTCGTCGTTCAGCGGGGCGTAGATCTGCAGGCCCTTCGACCCCGATGTCTTCGGGAAGCACTCGACGCCGAAGTGGCCGAACAGCTCGCGCAGTCGCAGCGCCACCCGGCAGCAGTCGAGCACGTCGGCGGGCGGGCCGGGGTCGAGGTCGAAGGCGAGCACCGTCGGCCGGTCCGGCTCCGCCGCCAGCGAGAGCGAGGGGTGCAGCTCGATCGCCGCCAGCTGCGCCATCCAGACCAGCGTCGCGCGGTCTTCGCAGACGCAGAAGTCGATGATCCCGGCATGGGGCCCGGCTTCCACCGCGCGCCGTCTTCACCCACTCGGGCCGGTGCTTGGGGCAGCGCTTCTCGAAGAAGGCCGCGTCGGTGTCGTCGACGCCCTCCGGGAAGCGCCGCAGCGTCAGCGCGCGGGCCTTCAGGTGGGGGACGATCGCCGGCGCGACCTTGGCGTAGTAGTCGACCACCTCGCCCTTGCGTGAATCCGGCCTCCGGGTAGAGGACCTTGTCGAGATTGGTGAGCTTCAGCTCACGCCCGTCGACCTCGACCTGCCGGCTCGTGGCCACCGGCTATTTGGAGGCTTTGGCCTTGGCGCGTTTCTTCGCCGGGGCTTTTTTCGGCGCCGCGCTTGCGTTTCTTGGCCGCCGGCTTCTCGTGGCCTTGCCCTCGCGCTTGCCCTTCACCGCGGCGATGCTCTCCTCCAGCGCCGCCATCAGGTCTGGTGCCTTGGTCGCCTCGTGCTCATCGCCCTCGGGCGCGGCGACGATCTCCTCGCCGGCCGCCTTGCGTTCGATCATCGCCAGCAGCTCCTCGCGGTACTCGTCGCGGTAGGCGCCCGGGTCGAAGCTGCGGGTCAGCGACTCGATCAGCTGCTCGGCCATCTGCACCTCGCGCTTGGCGACCTCCGGCTTCTCGGCGGGCAGCACGTCGTCGAGCTCCGACGGCGGCACCACCTCGTCGGCGAAGCGCATCGTGGTCAGCGTCAGCACGCCGTCGGCGGGTCGGATCGCGGCGAGGTGCTCCTTGTTGCGGAAGACGAAGCGGGCGATCGCCACCTTGCCCGACCCCTCCATCGCCTCGGCGAGCAGCGAGTAGGCCCTTCTCGGCGCCCTCGGCTGGGCCGAGGTAGTAGGGGCTGTCGAAGTAGATCGGGTCGATCTCGGCGAGGTCGACGAAGTCCTGCACCTCGATCGCGCGGCGTCTTCTTCGGGTCGAGCGAGGCCATCTCGTCTTTGCCCAGCGGCACGTAGTGATCCTTGGTGATCTCGAAGGCCTTGACGATCTTCTCGTAGGGGACCTCTTCGTCGGTCCCTTCGGCGACGCGCCGGTGGCGGATGCGGACGCCGTCGGACTCGCGGATCTCGCGCAGCGAGATGCCGCGGCGGGCCACCGCGCTGTAGAGCTTCACGGGCACGTTGAGGAGCCCGAAGCTGATCGAGCCGCTCCAGATCGCTCTAGCCATCGGCGTTCACCTACCCGATTCTTCCAGCCGCCCACCGGCGCAGGCAACCACAGCCGCCCAGCGGGAGCCATCTTGCGCCTAGCTGTCGTGCCCCAGGACGTCCCGAACGCGCGCCATAGGCGGGCGGTTGCCGAGAGCTGAGTGACGACGGCTCTCGTTGTAGTAGGCCAGCCAGTGTGGCAAGGCGGCTCGGCGATCGGCGCTTGAGCGGTAGGTGAGCCCCCGGGCCCACTCGCGGTCCATCGTCTGCTGCAGGCGCTCGACCTTGCCATTGGTTTTCGGGGTGTAGGGCTTGGTGCGCCAGTGCTCGATCCCCCGTTCGCCGAGCAGTTGGGCCAGGCCCTTGTTCTTGACATAGACCCAGGCGTTGTCTGAGAGCAGCCGCTCGGTGACGATCCCGCGCTCCAAGAACCAGTCCAGGGCACGGCGGGTGAAGGCGGTGACGGTCTGCGCCCTCTCGTCGTCGTGGATCTCCGAATAGGCGAGCCGGGAGCAGTCGTCCTCCAGGGTGTGGACGAACTCCCAGCCGGCGCCACGTGAGCCGCGGGTGCGCTTGCCGGTGACCGCGTGGCCGGGCTCGAGGAAGCGCGCATGGCGCTTGACGTCCATGTGGAGCAGGTTGCCCGGGCAGGGCCACTCGTAGCGGAGCACCGCCTCCCGCGGCTCTCGCGGGCGCCGCGAGCAGCCACGGCGCTGCAGAGCCCGGTGGACTGTCGCGTGGGGGATGCCGAGCTCCGAGGCGACCAGTCGCGGCCCCCAGCCGGTGCGCTTTCGCACCTCGCAGCAGCGATCGTGGTCTTTGTCGCTGAGCATCTGCGGGCTGCGGTGGGGGCGCGAGGAGCGGTCCCGCAGGCAGCTGAGATTCCGCCGCTGCTCCTTGCCGGCTTCCCGCCAGCGTGAGACCCAGGTGTGGGCGGTGGACTTCGCCACGTTCGAGGCGGCCGCGGCCGCCTCGAACGTGAGGCCTTCCTCTTCGACCAGCGCCACCAGCCGGCGTCTTCCGTTCGGGGTGAGCGGGGCATTACGGTGCTGCATCCGGGTCCTCCTTGAGGTCGTAGGCGTCAACACCCACAGCCTCTCGGCGGGCCCGGATCTATCTCATGGCGTTCGGAACGTGGTGAGGCACGTCACCTAGCCCGGCGAGGGGCGTGTCTGAGCTTTCCCGCCATATACGGTGGGAAAGCTCAGACACGCCAGGGGTTGGAGCTGGACTGGGGCCGATCGGTCAGGATGGCCAGGTGCTCTTCGAACTGTCCGACGTCAGCTTGATCCGTGGCGAGCGCCGGGTCCTCGACTCGGTCAGCGCCGGGATCCTGGCCGGGGCGACGGCGATCGTCGGCCCCTCGGGAGCCGGCAAGTCGACCCTGCTGCGCCTGCTCAACCGGCTGACCGATCCCGATGGCGGGACGATCGCCTACCGGGACCGCCCGCTCGACTCGTACGACCCGCTGGCGCTGCGCCGCGAGGTCTCGCTGGTGCCGCAGCTGCCGGCGCTGCTCGAGGGCACCGTGGGGTCAAACCTTCAATACGCGGCGAAGCTTGCCGGCAAGCAGCCGGACGCCGAGCGCTGCCTGCGCCTCGCCGGCCTCGACCCCGGGTTCGCCGGGCGCGACGTCGCCAAGCTCTCGGTCGGCGAGCAGCAGCGGGCGATGCTTGCCCGCGCGCTCGCCCAGGAGCCGGCGGTGCTGCTGCTCGACGAGCCGACCTCGGCGCTCGATCACGCCGCCCGCGACGCGATCGAGGCGACGCTTGCCGAGCTGCGCCGCGAGCTGGAGATCTCGATCGTCCTCGTCAGCCACGACCCCGAGCAGGCACGACGGCTGAGCGACTGGGTGGTGCGGCTCGAGGACGGCCGCGCGACCGAGGCCGGCCCCCTGGCGGAGGTCCTCGCGTGAGCACCTCGATCCACGTCTCCGCCGGGCAGGTCGCGGCGACGCTGGCCCTGGTCGCTCTGGCGGCGGCGATCTCCTTCTGGCGCAAGGCGGACCTCGAGCGCGACATCGGGATCGCGGCGCTGCGCTCCTTCATCCAGCTCACCGCGATCGGCTACGTGATCAAGCTGATCTTCGAGGCCGACACGATCTGGCTCGTCTTCGCCCTGCTGGCCGTGATGGTCACCTTCGGCGCGCTCACCGCCCGCAGCCGTGCGAAGAAGGTCCCGGACGCCTTCTGGCCGCTGCTGATCGCCCTGGCGACGGCCGGGGCGACCACGCTCGGCCTCGTCGTCGCCCTCGGCGTCTTCGAACCGACGGCGCGCTACCTGGTCCCGGTCGGCGGCATGGTGATCGGCAACGCGATGACCGCCTCGGCGGTGGCGCTCAACCGCCTCGGCGACGAGATGGCGGACTCGCGCAGCAGGATCGAGGCGACCCTGGCGCTCGGCGCGACCGCCCAGGAGGCGGCGGCGCCCTTCGTCCGCCGCGCCCTGCGCTCGGGGATGATCACCCTGGTCGACTCGACCAAGACCACCGGCCTGATCTTCTTCCCCGGCACGATGGTCGGGATGCTGCTCGCCGGCGCCAACCCGACCGACGCCGTCCGCCTGCAGCTGATCCTCCTCTACGCCCTGCTGGGCAGCGTCGCCATCGCCGGCCTCGTCGCGACGACCTTCGCCTACCGCAACTTCTTCACCCCGGCCCAGCAGCTCCGCGAGCCGGGCGCCTGACGCGGCGCGGCGTCCTCGGTCGCTTGTGTGCAGAGCACACGGCGCTCCCTGCGCCCTTGCCCCGCTTGGTCAGGCGCCCGGCTGCCTAGACTCGATCTATGTCTCGCCAGCAACGGCTGACGCTGGTCGCGACGATCCTCGGCTCGACGGTCGTCTTCCTCGACTCGACCGTGGTCAACGTGGCGCTGCCGGCGATCGCCGACGAATCTCGACGCCGGGCTGGCCGGGCAGCAGTGGGTGGTCGAGGCCTACATGCTGACCCTGGTCTCGCTGCTGCTGGTCGGCGGCTCGCTCGGCGACCAGTTCGGGCGGCGGCGGATGTTCGTCATCGGCCTGATCGCCTTCGGCGTCACCTCGGTGCTCTGCGCGGTCGCGCCCTCGGTCGAGTTCCTGGTCGCCGCCCGCGCCCTGCAGGGGATCGCCGGGGCGCTGCTGGTCCCCGGCTCGCTGGCGATCGTCGCCGCCACCTTCGAGGGCGCGGCGCGCGGCAAGGCCGTCGGCACCTGGACCGCCTGGACCGGGATCGCGACCGTGCTCGGTCCGGCCGGGGGCGGGGCGCTGGTCGAGGCGCTCTCCTGGCGGGCGATCTTCTGGGTCAACCTGCCGCTGATCGCGGCCACGGTCGCGCTGACCATGCACTCGGTGCGCGAGAGCCGCGACCCCGACGCCTTTCGCGGCATCGACTGGACCGGGATCGGGCTCTCGGCGGCGGGGCTCGGCGGCCCGGTCTTCGCCCTGATCGAGCAGCCGACCCGCGGCTGGGGCGACCCGGTGGTCTGGGTGCCGCTGATCGCCGGCATCGCCTGCTTCGCCCTCTTCGTCCTGCACGAGGCGCGTGCCCGCCACCCGATGCTCGAGCTCTCCCTCTTCCGCATCCGCAACTTCTGGGTCGCCAACCTGACCACGCTCGCCGCCTACGCGGGGCTGATCGGCGGGCTCTTCTTCGTCGGCCTCTTCCTCCAGCAGGTAGCCGGCTACACGCCGGTCCAGGCCGGCCTGGCGACGACGCCGATCTCGCTGATCCTCTTCTTCCTCTCGCCGCGCTGGGGCAAGCTGGCCTCGGGCACCGGGCCGCGGCTGCCGATGACGGTCGGCCCGATCGTCGGCGGGATCGGCCTGCTCCTGCTCCTGCGGGTCGGCGCCAGCGCCGACTACGTGACCGACGTGCTGCCCGCGATCCTCGTCTTCGGCCTCGGCCTCTCGGCGACCGTCGCGCCGCTGACCGCAACCGTGCTCGACTCGGTCGAGGAACGCCACGTCGGCATCGCCTCCGGCGTCAACAACGGCATCGCGCGGGTCGCCGGCCTGCTGGCGATCGCCGTCCTCGGCGCCGTGATCTCCGCCTACTTCGGCTCGACCCTCGACGGCAACCTCGGCGACCGCCCACTCGGACCACGAGCGGAGCAAACCGTCTCCGACGCCAAGGCCCAACCCCTGGCGGTCCCGAAGACCGGCAAGCTTCCCCCCGCGCAGGCGGCTCGTGTGAGCACCGCCTCGGCCGACGCCTCGACCTCTGCCTTCCACCTCGGCATCGGCATCGCCGGCATCCTGATGATCGCCGGCGGCACCGTCTCCGGCTTCGGCATCGAAAACCCGCGCCGCAGGACAGAAGCTGTTCCCACCCGCGGTGCCGCCGCGGCCGGCGAGTGCGGCCACGGAGCCGACGCCGACAGCACTGAGATCCCGGCCCCCGAACCCGCTTGAGCGGACGGAAGAGGGGTGCCCCTCTCGAACGGGCGGATACTCAAAGTGCCGCCCTCATTAGGGCGGCACTTGGACGGGCGAGAGGGCACCCCTCTCCCGTCCGCTGAACTAGGCTCCCGCCCGTGAGCGCCCCGATCGTCTTCTCCGGCATCCAGCCCACCGGCCGCAAGCACCTCGGCAACTACATCGGCGCGATCCGCCAGTACGTCGAGGGCCAGGACCGCGGCGAGCCGGCGATCTTCTGCATCGTCGACCTGCACGCGATCTCGGTCGCCTTCGACCCGGCCGAGCTGCGCGAACGGCTCTACGACACGACCGCGATCCTGCTCGCCGCCGGCCTCGACCCCGAGCGCTGCATCTTCTTCCGCCAGTCCGACGTGCGCGAGCACACCGAGCTGACCTGGCTGCTCTCCTCGGTCACCGCCCACGGCGACCTCAACCGCATGCACCAGTTCAAGGAAAAGTCGGGCAAACAGCGCGAGCTGGCCTCCGCGGCGCTCTTCTTCTACCCGGTGCTGATGGCCGCCGACGTGCTCGCCTACCGGGCGACCGAGGTGCCGGTCGGTGACGACCAGCGCCAGCACGTCGAGCTGATGCGCGAGATCGCCCGCCGCTTCAACGAGCGCTTCGGCGAGACCCTGGTCGTGCCGGAGATGTGCATTCCCGAGGTCGGGGCGCGGATCATGGACCTGCAGGAGCCGGAGCGGAAGATGTCGACGACGGGCGGCACCGAGGCGGGCACCGTGCTCGTCCTCGACGAGCCGGAGGCGATTCGCAAGAAGCTCGGCAGCGCCGTCACCGACTCCGGCCGCGAGATGCGTCCGCGGCGAGGACAAGGCCGGGATCACGAACCTGATCGACATCCTCGCCGTCGCCCGCGGGATCGACCCGGCCGAGGTCGAGCGCGAGTTCGAGGGCAAGGGCTACGGCGACTTCAAGAAGGCGGTGGCCGAGGCCATGGTCGAGCTCCTCGCCCCGGTCCGCGAGCGCTACGCCGAGCTGCGCCCCGACGAGGCGGCGCTGGAGGCGACCCTCGCCGCCGGTGCCGAGAAGGCCCGCGCGATCGCCGCCGGCACCCTCGCCGAGGTCCGCGACCGGATGGGCATCGGCCCGGCCTAGTCGCCATCCCGCCGGGGCGTTACGGTCCCGGGATGATCGCGGAGCGACCAAGCGTCCATCTCTGGCTCCTCGCGCCGGGAGCGAAGCGGAGGCTGCGTTCTTGACCGTCGCCGAGCTGGACCTCGACCTCGACGTCTTCGCCGGGCCGTTCGACCTGCTGATGGCGGTCGTCCTGCGCGAGGAGGTCAGCCTGCTCGAGGTCGAGCTGGCCGAGGTCGTCGTCGCCTACGTCGAGCACCTCGAGCGCGAGGACGAGCTGGAGCTCGACGTGGCGACCGAGTTCCTCGTCCTGATCGCCGCCCTGCTGGAGCTGAAGTCGCGCCTGCTGCTGCCGGGCGAAGAGGAGGGGCTGGAGGACGTTACGCCCGAGGAGGCGGTCGAGGAGCTGGTCGCGCGGCTGCTCGAGTACCGCCGCTACCGCGACGCCGCAGCGACGCTGGAGCGGAGCTTCGAGGCGGCGCGCGGTTACCTCTACCGCGCGGCGCCGCTGCCGGTGGAGCTGCGCCAGGTCGCGATCGAGGCGGCGACCGCCGTCTACGACCCGGACCGGCTCGGCGCCGCCCTCGGCGACCTGCTGGCGACGCCCCCGGAGCTGAACCTCGACCACATCCGCCCGACCGTCTCGCTGGAAAAGCGCCTGCGCGCCCTGCGCGACGCCCTGCGCAGCCACGTCAGCATCGACTTCGACGAGCAGTTCGGCGGCGAGGACCGGCTTACCCAGGCCGTGACCCTCTTCGCCCTGCTCGACCTCTACCGCAAAGGCGAGGCGACCTGGGAGCAGTCGGAGGCCTTCGGGCCGATCACGATTCGGAAGAGGGAGAGCCTGTGATCGCGGAGCGACCAAGCGTCCATCTCTGGTTCCTCGCGCCGGGAGCGAAGCGGAGGTGGTGTTCTTGAGCGACCTGGCCCGCACGATCGAGGCGCTGCTCTTCCTCTCGCCGCAGCCCGTCAACGCCCGCGACCTCGCCGAGGCGACCGAGGCGACCGAGGGCCAGGTCGCGGAGGCGATCGACCTGCTGCGCGAGGACCTCGCCGAGGGCAAGCGGGGCGTCGTGCTGCGCGAGGTGGCCGGTGGCTTCTCCCTCGCCAGCGACCCCGCCAGCGAGGCCGCGGCACGCCGCCTGCTGGCCAAGCCGCGCACGCCGCCGCTGACCCAGGCCCAGGCCGAGACGCTGGCGATCGTCGCCTACCTGCAGCCGGTGACGCGGCCGGAGGTGGCGCGTATCCGCGGCGTCACCTCGGAGTCGGCGGTGCAGACGCTGGCCGAGCGGGGGCTGATCGAGGAGTCGGGGCGCTCGCAGTTCGGGGCGGCGATCTTCAAGACGACGGAGCTGTTCGAGCGGCTCTTTGGGCTGGCCGGGTTGGACCAGCTGCCCGATCCGTCGCGGTTCGACCCGACGCCTGAGGACGAGCGGGAGCTGCGGGAGCGGCTGCTGAAGGCCGGGGAGCAGCGGAGCGAGCCTTGAGGTTCGGGAGGGACCGGGAGAGGGCCCGACGGAGCAAAAGCGGGGAGGCTCCGTCGAGCCCTCTCCCCGGTCCCTCCTGCGGCGTGAGGCTCGCCAAGTTTCTGGCCCACGGGGGAGTCGCTTCGCGGCGGAAAGCTGAGCTGATCATCGCCAAGGGGCGGGTCACGGTCGGTGGGGAGGTCGTGACCGATCCGGCACGGGATGTTGGAGATGCCGACGAAGTGCGGGTTGACGGGAGCTTGGTCGGGACCGAGCCTCGGGAGGTTTGGGCTGTGAACAAGCCGGCGGGAGTGGTGTCGACAGCGCGGGAGCCGGGGAAGCGGCCCGCGGTGGTCTCGCTGGTCGACTCGACTGCTCGGCTGTATCCGGTGGGGCGGCTGGATGCCGACTCGACCGGGTTGTTGCTGCTTACCAACGACGGGGAGCTGGCCAACCGGCTCACTCATCCTCGGTACGGGGTTGCCAAGGCCTACCGGGCGGAGCTGGGGAGGCCGCCCTCGGAGACCGATCTGCGGCAAGCTTGCGAGCGGGGTGGAGCTGGACGACGGCCCGACCGCGCCGGCGGAGGTGCAGGCGCCTCGGCGAGCGAGAGATCGAGCTCGTTCTGCGCGAGGGCCGCAACCGCCAGGTGCGCCGCATGGCCGAGGCGGTCGACAACCGGGTGGTCTCGCTGGGCCGCGTCCGCTTCGGCCCGATCGAGCTCGGATCGCTGCCGCAGGGACAGGGGCGCAGGCTCGGCGAGGAGGACATCGCCCGGCTCTGGGAAGATTCGGCCCTGTGATCGCGGAGCGACCAAGCGTCCATCTCTGGTTCCTCGCGCCGGGAGCGAAGCGGAGGTGGTGTTCTGAGCGAGGAGCGACTCTTCGCGGTCCGCGGGGCCGTCCAGGCCGAGGCCAACGAGGCCGAGGCGATCGTCGCCGCGACCGAGACGCTGATGCGCGACCTGCTCGACCGCAACGAGCTGAGCGCGGAGGCGATGGTCAGCTGCCTCTTCACCACCACCGAGCGACCTCGACGCCGAGTTCCCGGCGGTCGCCGCCCGCCGCCTCGGGCTCGACTCGGTGCCGCTGATCTGCGCCCGCGAGATCGACGTCCCGGGCGCGATGCCGCGGGTGATCCGGGCGATGGTCCACTACTACGCGCCGGTCGGCCACCAGCCCGCCCACGTGTACTTAGGAGCAACCCAGGAGCTCCGCGCCGATCTCCACGCCGCGCAGTAAGCGGGTTCCGGTTGCTCATTGAAGGATTTTGGTCGCGGGACGATCAAAATCCTTCAAACTCCTGACGATGAGCGTCACCTTCGCCGAGAAGCTCGCCCGCATGCCGGGCTACCAGGCCGGCGTGCCGACCGGGCAGGCGCCTGAGGCGATCGCGGCCGGGGGCATCGCCCAGCTCGCCTCCAACGAGTCGCCCTCCCCGCCGCACCCGAAGGTGGTCGAGGCGATCGCCGCCGCCGCCGGGGCGATGAACCGCTACCCGGACCCCGACGCGACCCTGCTGCGCCGCCGCATCGCCGAGCGCTACGACACCGACCCCGCCCGGGTCGCCGTCGGCAACGGCTCCTGCGAGATCCTGCTCGCCGCCGCCGAGGCGCTCTGCGAGCCCGGCGCCGAGATCCTCTACTCCTGGCCCGCCTTCTCGATGTACCCGTACCTGCCGGCGCTGACCGGGGCGCGCGAGATCCGCGTGCCGCTGGCCGAGGGCGACGTCCACGACCTCGACGCGATGGCGGCCGAGGTGACCGCGGCGACCCAGCTCGTCCTCGTCTGCAACCCCAACAACCCGACCGGCACCCACCTGCCCGCGGCCGAGGTGGCGGCCTTCTGCGAGGGCCTGCCGGCGCACGTCACCGTCATCCTCGACGAGGCCTACGTCGAGTTCCAGACCCACGACGATCCCGACGCGACCGTCGACCTGCTCGCCGAGCTGCCCAACCTGGTCGTCCTGCGCACCTTCAGCAAGGTCTACGGCCTGGCCGGGCTGCGGGTCGGCTACGCGCTCGGCTCGCCCAAGTTCCGCGCCGCGATCGACGCCGTGCGCCAGCCCTTCAGCGTCAACGCCCTCGCCCAGGCGGCGGGCGCCGAGGCGATCCTGCACCAGGACGACGTCACGCGCCGGGTCGAGAGCACGATCGCCGAGCGCCTGCGCGTCGAGGAGGGCCTGCGCGCGCTCGGGCTCGACACCTCCGAGACCCACGCCAACTTCTCCTGGATCGACCTCGGCGACGCCGACGAGGCCGACGTGGTCGCCGGCCTGGCCGAGCGCCCGATCGCGGTCCGCCCCGGCACCCCGCTCGGCGATCCCGGCCACATCCGCGTCTCCTACGGCACCGCCGAGGAGAACGGCCGCTTCCTCGCCGCCCTCGCGCGAACTGCTCGACTAAACGCGTTTCACCTGCTACAAAGTCTGGAGATGAAGCGATCCGCCGACACGACGTGCACCCGCAGCGCCTGCGGCGCCGCCGCGTCCCTTCCTGCTCGCTTCGTCTATTTCTGGCGATTTAGCTAGGCGTCCGGCCCGCGGCGAGAGCCGCGAGACATAAGCGTTTTGGCCGGGCGTCGGACAGATTCCGCCTTTGGCGCAGCAGCTCGTGCGCCGAGGCCAACCCGGAAGTAGGCTTTTGAGCGTGGAGGAAGGTGAAGGCAAAATGATGATCGGGATGCAGGGCGAGACGCGGGACCGGGTCCGGGACCAGCGGATCGAGCGGATCGAGGAGCTGGTCTCCCCGGCGAAGCTGCTGGAGGAACTGCCCCTGGGCGAGGAGCGGGAAAAAGCGGTCGTGCGCGGCCGCGGCGAAGTCGGCAACGTGCTCGACGGCACCGACGACCGGGTCCTGGTCGTGGTCGGGCCGTGCAGCGTCCACGACCCCGAGGCGGCGCTCGACTACGCCGGCCGCCTGGCCGAACTCTCCCGCAAGCTGAGCAAGGACGTGCTGATCGCGATGCGCGTCTACTTCGAGAAGCCGCGCACGACGACCGGCTGGAAGGGCCTGATCAACGACCCGCACCTCGACGGCTCCTGCGACGTCAACACCGGCCTGCGGATGGCGCGCAAGCTGCTGCTGGAGGTGCTCGACCTCGGCCTGCCGGTGGGCACCGAGTTCCTCGACCCGATCACGCCGCAGTACATCGCCGACGCGGTCTCCTGGGGCGCGATCGGCGCGCGCACGACCGAGAGCCAGATCCACCGCCAGCTCGGCTCCGGCCTCTCGATGCCGATCGGCTTCAAGAACCGCACCGACGGCGACGTCCAGGTCGCGGTCGACGCGGTGCGCGCCGCCGCGGCGCCCCACGCCTTCGCCGGGATCGACGACGCCGGCACGCCGGCGATCCTCTACACGACCGGCAACCCCGACGGCCACGTGATCCTGCGCGGCGGCCGCGGCGCCCCCAACCACGACGCCGAAGGCGTCGCCGCAGCGCTGATGCTGCTGCGCGACGCCGGCCTGCCCGAGCGCGTCGTGGTCGACGCCTCCCACGACAACAGCGGCAAGGACCCCGGCGAGCAGTTCCTCGCCGCCGGCCAGATCGCCGACCAGATCGCCGACGGCAACCGCGACATCGTCGGCGTCATGCTCGAGTCCTTCCTGGTCGAGGGCCGCCAGGACCTCGGCGACGGCAGCGACCTCGTCTACGGGCAGTCGATCACCGACCCCTGCATCGACTGGGAGACGACGGTCTCGATGCTGGAACAGTTCGGCGCGGCGGTAGTGGCGCGGCGCGGCTGATGAGGATCGCCGTCCTCGGCGTCGGCCTGATCGGAGGCTCGATCGGGCTCGCCGCCCGCGCGGCGGCTCGAGGGCGAGGTCGCCGGCTTCGACCCCGACCCGGCGACGCTCGAGCGCGCGCTGCGAAGCGGGCGCGATCGATCGCGCCGCCAGCTCGATCGCCGAGGCCTGCGAGGGCGCCGAGGTCGTCTTCTGCGCGGCGCCGGTCGCCGGCCTGACCGAGCTCGCGGCCGCCGCGCTGGAGGCCTGCGGCCCCGACACCGTCGTCACCGACGTCGGCTCGACCAAGCGCGACATCGTCGCCGCGCTCGGCGCCGACGAGCGCTTCATCGGCGGCCACCCGCTGGCCGGCGCCGAGACCTCCGGGGTCGAGAACGCCCGCGCGGACCTCTTCGAGGGCGCCCGCTGGTACCTGACGCCGAAATCCGAGCGCTCCAGCGGCCTGCTCTACGACCGGCTGCAGCGGACGGTCGCCGGGCTCGGCGCGCGGGTGCAGGCGATCGACGCCGAGACCCACGACCGCCTGATGGCGACGGTCAGCCACCTGCCGCACGTGGTCGCCAACGTCCTCGTCGGCCAGGCCGCGGCCGAGCTGACCCGCGACTCCGAGCGGATGCCCGAGGTCGGGCCGAGCTTCCGCGACACGACCCGCGTCGCCGGCGCCAACCCGGCGATCTGGGGCGACATCTTCGCCAGCAACCGCGAGGCGGTCGCCGAGGCGGTCGACGCGGTCGCGCAGCGCCTGCGCGAGGCGGCCGAGCTGATCCGCGGCGGCGAGCGCGAGGCGGTCGCCGAGTGGCACGCCGCCGCCGCGGCCGACCGGCGCCGCCTGCTGGAGGCCGAGCTCTCCGGCGGCGCGCTGCGCGAGCTGCGCGTCGTCGTCGCCAACCGGCCGGGCACGGTCGCCGAGCTGGCGCTGGCGCTCGGCGAGGCCGGGGTCAACATCGAGGACATGGCGCTCTACCCGGCGCCGGACATGACCTCGGGCGCGGTCTCGCTCTGGGTCGCCGGCGACGAGCAGGCGGCGCGCGCGGCGGAGCTGGTGCGCGAGCTGGGCCACACGGTCAGCGTCGTCGGCGACGGCGAGTAGCCGTGGCAATGGCGACCCGCTTCGATCCGTCCGGCCCGCTGCGCGGCAGCCTGCGCCCGCCGGCCGACAAGTCGATCTCCCACCGCGCCGCCCTGATCGCGGCGATGGGCGAGGGGGAGACGACGATCGAGGGCTACCTCGACTCGGCCGACACCCGCTCGACCCTGGCCGCGGTGCAGGCGCTCGGCGCCGAGGTCGAGGGCGCCGGCCCCGGCGGCGATCGAGCCGACGATCCGCGTCCGCGGCGTCGGCCTGCGCGGCGCGAGCCCGGCGCCGATCGACGTCGGCAACGCCGGCACGCTGCTGCGCCTGCTGCCGGGCTGGCTGGCGGGGCAGCCGGCGGGCAGCTGGACGCTCGACGGCGACGACTCGATCCGGCGCCGGCCGGTCGACCGGATCGCCGAGCCGCTGCGGCAGGATGGGCGCCCGGCTGAGCTGCCGCGAGGACCGCCTGCCGCCGCTCGAGGTCGAGGCCGCGCCGCTGCACGGCATCGAGTACGAGCTGCCGGTCGCCAGCGCCCAGGTCAAGTCGTGCCTGCTCTTCGCCGGCCTGCTCGCCGAGGGCGACGACCTGGGTCGGGGAGCCGCTGCGCAGCCGCGACCACACCGAGCGGATGCTCGCCGCCGCCGGCGCCGACGTCATCTGGCTGGACGGCGGGGTCTCGGTGCGGCCGGCTGCAAGCGCCTGGAGCCGGGCGAGCTCGCGGTCCCGGCCGACTTCTCCTCGGCGGCCTTCTTCCTCGTCGCGGCGCTGCTCGTGCCCGGCAGCGAGGTCGATGCTGGAGGGCGTCGGCACCAACCCGACCCGGACCGGCCTGCTCGCGCATCCTCGAGCGGATGGGCGCCGAGATCGAGGTCGAGGCGGTGGGGGAAGCGCGGCGGCGAGCCGATCGGGACGATCCGCGCCCGGGCCTCGGAGCTGCGCGGGACCGAGGTCGGCGGCGACGAGATCCCGCTGGCGATCGACGAGCTGCCGCTGGTCGCGCTCGCCGCCTGCTTCGCCGAGGGCGCGACGACGATCCGCGACGCGGCCGAGCTGCGGCGCAAGGAGTCCGACCGCGTCGCCACGACCTGCGAGGCGCTGACCGCGCTCGGCGCCACGGTCGAGCCGGCCGAGGACGGGATGCGGATCGAGGGCGGCGGCGGCCTGCGCGGCGGCACGATCGACTCCCACGGCGATCACCGCATCGCGATGCTCGGCGGCGATCGCCGGCCTCGCCTCGCGCGAGGGCGTCGAGGTCGAGGGCATGGACGCGGCCGCGGTCAGCTACCCGGGCTTCGAGGCCGACCTCGCCTCGCTGCTGGGTGGCAGCGCGCTGAGCCGTCGCCCGCGCCATACGCTGCCGCCATGGTCATCGCGATCGACGGGCCCGCCGGGGCCGGCAAG
Source organism: uncultured Solirubrobacterales bacterium (assembly GCA_963812905.1). Taxonomy (GTDB): domain Bacteria; phylum Actinomycetota; class Thermoleophilia; order Solirubrobacterales; family 70-9; genus VRUE01. The sequence continues at coordinate 429,032 of CAWEWY010000003.1, read as the reverse complement.
TCCACCGTTGCCCGCGCGCGTCGCGAGCGGCTCGGCTTCACCTACCTCGACTCGGGGGCGATGTACCGCTGCGTGGCGCTGGCCGCGCTCGAGCGCGGCGCCGACCTCGACGACGGCGAGGCGATGGGCGAGCTGGCGGGGTCGCTGGCGATCGGCCTCGACGGCGAGCGGGTCGAGCTCGACGGGCGCGACGTCAGCGCGGCGATCCGCGAGCCGCGGGTCACCGAGGCCTCCTCGCGCGTCTCCGTCCATCCCGCGGTGCGCGAGGCGATGGTCGCCGAGCAGCGGCGGCTGATCGCCGCCGGCCGCTACGTCGCCGAGGGCCGCGACATCGGCACCGTGGTCAGCCCCGACGCGCCGCTGAAGGTCTTCCTCACCGCCTCGCCCGAGGAGCGCGCGCGCCGCCGCGCCGAGCAGACCGGGGAGGACCAGGCCGCCGTGCTGGCCGCCCAGCGCGAGCGCGACGCGCGCGACGAGACCCGCGAGCACAGCGCCCTGCGCGCGGCCGAGGACGCGGTCGAGATCGACACCACCGGCCTCGCCCTCGACGAGGTCGTCGACCGGGTCGAGTCCCTCGCCCGCGAGACGGCGGCTCTGGCGTGAGCCGCCTGCCGATCGTCGCCATCGTCGGCTTCCCCAACGTCGGCAAGAGCACCCTGGTCAACCGGCTCGCCGGCGGGCGGGAGGCCGTCACCCACGCCGAGCCGGGGGTCACCCGCGACCGCAAGCGGGTGCGCTGCGAGTGGAACGGGGTCGCCTTCGAGCTGCTCGACACCGGCGGCATCGACCTCGAGGACGAGTCCGAGCTGGCCCGCGACATCCAGCAGCAGGCGCGGCTGGGGATCGCCGAGGCCGACGTGGTGATGCTGGTCGTCGACGCCCGCGCCGGCGTGCGCGCCGGCGACGCCGAGCTGGCGAAGACCCTGCGCGGGGCGGACGTCCCGGTCCTCGTCGTCGCCAACAAGCTCGACCGGCCCGAGGACGAGCACATGACGCGCGGAGCTGAACAAGCTCGGCCTCGGCGAGCCGCTGCCGGTCTCGGCCACGCACGGCCTCGGCAGCGGCGACCTGCTCGACCGCGTGGTCGAGCTGCTCGGCGAGCGGGCGCGGCCCGGCGAGCCCGACGACGCCGTGCGCGTCGCCGTGATCGGCCGCCCCAACGCCGGCAAGTCCTCGCTGGTCAACGCCTTCCTCGGCTCCGAGCGGGTGATCGTCTCCGACGCGCGCCGGCACCACCCGCGACGCGATCGACACCGAGCTCGAGGTCGACGGCCGCCGCGTCATCCTCGTCGACACCGCCGGCCTGCGCCGCCGCTCCAAGGTCGCCGGCACGGTCGACTACTACGCCCAGCTGCGCTCCGAACACGCGGTCGAGCGCGCCGACGTCGCCCTCGTCGTCTGCGACGCCGCCGACGGCGTCACCGCCGAGGACCTGCGGGTGGCCGAGATCGCGATGCGGGCCGGCTGCGCGACCCTGCTGGCGCTCAACAAGTGGGACGTCACCCGAACCGACATCGACGACGCCCGCGCCCGGGTCGACGCGCAAGCTGCGCCTGCGCCCGGCGGTCGTCACCTGCTCGGCGACGCGCGGGCGCAACGTCGCCAACCTGCTGCCGAAGGCGCTGGAGCTGGCCGACCGGGCGGGCGAGCGGATCCCGACCCCGGAGCTCAACCGCTTCGTCGCCGACGTCGTCGCCAAGACGCCGCCGCCCGTCGCGCCGCGGCCGCCGCCTGCGCCTCTACTACGCGGCCCAGGTGGGCGAGCGGCCGCCGCGGATCGCGATCCAGGTCAACGACCGCAAGCTGATCATCCGCGACTGGGCCTACCACCTGGAGAACCGGCTGCGCGAGACCTACGGGCTGGAGGGAGTCCCCCTGGTGATCGACTTCGTCCCCCATTCCGGCACCCGCCGAGGCCGTGAGTGACGCGACGGCACCTGGGCGTCGTTCAACAAGGCCACGCTAGGCTTTCGATCCATGACCGAGACCCAGCCGCTCGCCGAGGGCGAGTACCTCTTCACGTCCGAGTCCGTCACCGAGGGGCACCCCGACAAGGTCTGCGACCAGATCTCCGACGCCGTGCTCGACGCGGTGATGGCGGGGGACCCGGAGGGCCGCGTCGCCTGCGAGACCCTGGTCAACACCGGCATGGCGGTGGTCTCCGGCGAGATCTCGACCGACGTCCACCTCGACGTGCCCGAGCTGGTCCGCGAGACGATCCGCGAGATCGGCTACGACCACGGCGACTACGGCTACCACTGCGACCACATCTCGGTCCTGGTCTCGCTCGACAAGCAGTCGCCCGACATCGCCCAGGGCGTCGACAAGGCCTACGAGACGCGGACCGAGTCGGTCGAGGACGAGCTGCTGATCGCCGGCGCGGGCGACCAGGGAATGATGTTCGGCTACGCGACCGAGGAGACCGAGGCGCTGATGCCGATGCCGATCCACCTCGCCCACCGGCTCGCCGAGCGGCTCGCGGCGGTGCGCAAGGACGGCAGCCTCGACTACCTCGGCCCCGACGGCAAGACCCAGGTCACGGTCCGCTACGCCGACGGCCGCCCGGTGCGGGTCGAGAAGCTCCTGATCTCGACCCAGCACGCCGAGGGCGTCGAGTCGGAGTCGAAGATCAAGCCCGACCTCTGGGAGGCAGTGGTCCTGCCGGTGCTCGGCGCCGAGGCCGCCGGCCTCTTCGACGAGGCCGAGCTGCGCCAGCACTTCCTCGTCAACCCGACCGGCAAGTTCGTGATCGGCGGCCCGGTCGGCGACGCCGGCCTCACCGGCCGCAAGATCATCGTCGACACCTACGGCGGCATGGCCCGCCACGGCGGCGGCGCCTTCTCCGGCAAGGACCCGTCCAAGGTCGACCGCTCGGCCGCCTACGCCGCCCGCCACGTCGCCAAGAACGTCGTCGCCGCCGGCCTCGCGCAGCGCTGCGAGGTCCAGGTCGCCTACGCGATCGGCGTCGCCCGCCCGATCTCGCTGATGGTCGAGACCTTCGGCACCGGCAAGCTTCCCGACGCGCAGATCTCCCGCCTGGTCGAAGCCGAGTTCGACCTCCGCCCGGGCGCCTTCCGCGGCTACCTCGACCTGCACCGCCCGATCTTCGGCCAGACGGCCGCCTACGGCCACTTCGGCCGCGAGGGCGACGCCTTCACCTGGGAGCGCACCGACCGGGCCGAGAAGCTCAAAGCGGCTGCAGGTCTCGAAGCGGCTCCCGCCTGAAGTTCCCGGCGGGGAAGGGTAGGGGAGCCTGGTCGCCCTCCAGGCGAATTGAGGCACCGCGCGCCTTGCGCGCGGTGCAATGAGGAGCGCGGCTGCGCCGCGCAATGACCGATTGCATTTCCGCCGCTTCGCGACATTCGCCTGGAGGGCGGCCAGGCTCCTCTCGACAGCTTCCGGTGAGACGAGCTTGGGACCCTTACGTTCCGAAGCTTCGAGGCGTCCAGATGGGAGTGCGCTCGAAGCTTGGCTTGAAGCTTGGTGTGTTTCGACAGGGGGTGGCCGCTTGAGCTTCGGGTTCGAAGCTTGAGTGCGCTGCGAGAGGGATGCCGGTGTCCCTCCCCGGGAATGTCGCGAAGCGGCGGAAATGCAATCCGATGTCTGCGCGGCCGTGGGCCGCGCACCTCATCTCGTCAAGCGCGCCATAGGCGCGCACGACGTCAATTCCCGGGGAGGGGCACCGGCATCCCCGCCCCTGCGCCTCTCAGCTCGGGGGTTGGGCTTCTCCGAGGCCGTGCGAACCAGCCGCATTGGCCCCAGTTGCCTGGTCGACGCGGTGGACCACGTCGCCGGGCTCGGCCACCCCGTAGAAGACGAAGTTGTAGTCGTCGCCTGCCGCGGTGTCGAAGTCGACGTCGCCGATCTGCATCAGGCGCTGGTAGACGGACTGCTTGTAGTTGACGTTCTGGACCCGCTCCAGGCGGGTCTCCTGGACCTCGCGGGAGACGATGCCGCGGCGGATGTTGAGGCGGCGGTCGGTGATCGTGTAGGTCGTCGCCACCCGCCTGACGAAGCCGGCCAGCACGGTCACGCGCGACGATGACGAGGACGACGAGGAAGACGGTGCCGCTGCTCGCGCCGAAGAGCTTGAAGATCACGCCGGCGAGCGCGGCGATCAGGATCCCCTTCAGGTAGAAGCCGAGGATCGCCCGCCACGAGGGGTGGCCCTGGAAGATCACCCGCTCTCCCGGACTGAGGTTGAGGCCAGGCATCAGGGAGTTCGCCTGCGCTCCCTCACGCAGAACCAGATATGGACGTTCGGTCGCTCCGGCTCACGGCGGCAGCATACCCTCGCCGTCCGCGGGCCTCCATAACGTGAGTCGGTGACCATCGCGAAGGTCGAGCCGCTGACCACCGCACGCGCCCTGCGCGGGCCGTTCGACTACCGGCTGCCCGAGGCGATGGCCGATCTCGCGGTGGGCAGCGTCGTGCGGGTGCCCTTCGGCCGGCAGCGCCTCCTCGGCGTCGTGGTCGGGCTCGCCGACGCTTCGGAGCTGCCCGCGGAGAAGCTGGCGGAGCCGATCGAGGCGCTCGAGGCCGGGGTCCCGCCCGAGCTGGTCCGGCTCGGCCTCTGGGTGGCCCGCGAGTACTGCTCGACTCCCTCGCGGGGGCTTCAGCTGGTGCTGCCGCCGGGGACCGGAGCCGCCGGTCAGCGTGTGCGCTCGCGGGTCGAGCTGCGGGCCGAGATCGCCGCCGACGGGCGAGGCTGCCCTAAGCGGTGGCGAGCGCCTCGGAGTGAAGCAGCGCGCCGTGCTCGAGGCGCTGAGGGCGGGGGAGATGTCGGCGGCGGAGCTGGCGGCCGCGGTCGGCTCCGACCGCTCCGTGCTTCGCCGGCTCGAGGATCGAGGCCTGATCGCGACCCGCAGCTCGCAGGTGCGGCGGCGCTCGATCCACCCTGAGGTGGGCGCACCGGGAGGGCGCCCCGAGCTGCTCGCGGAGCAGTCGGCCGCGGTCGAGGGCATCGTCGCCGCCCTCGACGGCGAGGCCGGCGCGCCCCGCGAGCTGCTCCTGCACGGCGTCACCGGCTCGGGCAAGACCGAGGTCTACCTTGCCGCGGTCGAGGCGGCGCTGGCGCGGGGCAAGACCGCGATAGTCCTCGTCCCCGAGATCGGGCTGGCCCCGCAGGCGGTGGCGCGCTTCCGGGCGCGGCTCGGCGACCGCTTCGCCGTCCTGCACTCGGCCCTGCCCGACGGCGAGCGCTACGACGAATGGCGGCGACTGCGCAGCGGCGAGGCGAGCGTCTGCGTCGGTCCCCGCTCCGCTGTCTTCGCGCCGCTCCGCGACCTCGGCCTGATCGTGATCGACGAGGAGCACGACGCCTCCTACAAGCAGGAGGGCGACCCCTGTTACGACGCCCGCGCCGTCGCCCGCCACCGCGCCGCGGAGAGCGGCGCGGTGCTTGTCGCCGGCACCGCGACGCCGCGTCCGGAGGCCTGGCTGGAGCTGCCGCGACTGGAGCTGCCGCGCCGGGTCGACGGACAGTCGATGCCGCCGGTGCGGGTGCTCGACATGCGCGAGGCCGATCCCCGCTCCGGGCCCCTGCACCCCGAGACGTGGGCGGCGCTGGAGGGCGTGCGCGCGGCGGGTGCGAAGGCGATCGTGATGGTCAACCGGCGCGGCTTCGCGCCCTGGCTCACCTGCCGCTCCTGCGGCAGGCACTGGGACTGTCCGAACTGCGACGTCTCGCTGATCGTCCACCGCCACAGCGGCCGGCTCGTCTGCCATCACTGCGCCCACTCCGAACGACTGCCGCATGCCTGCGGCGACTGCGGCTCGACGACGCTCTCCCAGGCCGGGATCGGCACCGAGCAGGTCGAGGCGCTGCTGGCCGAGCGGCTGGCGCCGATGCCGGTCTTCCGGCTCGACGCCGACACCGCCAGCGGCCGCGGCGCACACGCCCGCATCCTCGCCGCCTTCGGCGAGGCGGAGAGCGCAGTGCTCGTCGGGACGCAGATGGTCGCCAAGGGGCACGACTTCCCCGAGGTGACCCTGAGCGCGATCCTCGATGCCGACGCTACCCTGCGCTTCCCCGACTTCCGCGCCGCCGAGCGGACCTTCGCGATGGTCGCCCAGCTCGCCGGCCGCAGCGGCCGCGGCAGCGCCGGCGGCAACGTGATCGTGCAGACCCTGGCGCCGAGCGCGCCGAGCATCGTCCACGCCGCCGGTCACGACTCGGCCGGCTTTCTCGCCGAGGAGGTCGGGCGCCGCCGGGCGCTGCGCTACCCGCCCTTCTCGCACCTGACCCGGATCGTGCTCAAAGCCGAGTCCGAGGGGCGCCTGGAGAGGGTGGCTTGCGAGCTGGCCGACGCGTTGTCCCCGGCCTTGCCCGACGACACCGACCTGCTCGGCCCCGCCCCGATGTTCCGGGTCCGCAACCGCCATCGCCGGCGCCTGCTGCTCAAGGCTGCCGACCGCGAGGAGACCGTGGCCGCGGTCCGCGAAACGGTCGAGCGCCTCGCCGCCGATCGCTCCCTCCGCGACGTCGCGATCAGCGTCGACGTCGACCCTCAGTAGCGGCTCGCCGACTGTGGGCCCCGTCTCGGTCAGCCGTCCCGACGGTGACTTCGCCTTTATGTGTCCTATAGGCACCCAAAAGGCGAAGTCAGCCCTGCGGGGGCCGGTCCATAGAATTGATTCGTGGGCGATCGGGCCGAGACCGAGCTGGACGAGCAGGAGCGAGAGGAGCTCGAAGCCGAGCTGCTGGAGCGGCGCGAGGTGGCGCTTGCCCAGGTCGTCAAGTTCGGCGACCCCGTGCTGAAGAGCAAGGCCTCCCCGGTTGGGGGGTTCGGCCCCGAGCTGCGGGCGGAGGCCGAGCGCATGATCGCGATCATGCGCGACGGGATGGGGGTGGGCCTGGCGGCAACCCAGGTGGGCATCCTGCGCCGCCTGCTCGTCTTCCAGGCGGGCCCGGACAGCGAGCCCACGGCTTTCGTCAACCCGGAGGTCGAGTGGGCCTCGGACGAGGCCGTCGTCGCCGAGGAGGGCTGCCTCAGCCTGCCGCGGGTCTCGATGGACGTCGAGCGACCGCTGCATGCCCGCTTCAGCGGGTTGGACGTCGATGGAGAGCCGATGCAGCTCGAGGCCTCCGGCCTGGAGGCGCGCGTGCTCCAGCACGAGATCGACCACCTCGACGGCGTGCTGATCCTCGACCGCGCCCCGCGCGCGCAGCGCAAGGCCGCCCTGCGCGCCCTGCGCGAAGGTGACAGCTACAGCCCGCCGCTGGCCGAGCAGGCCGACGACCGGGATGGCGAGCATCGCGAGCCTAAGCACACAGCGTGAGGACGGTCTACCTTGGCACCTCGGAGTTCGCCGCGACCGTTCTGCGCCGCCTGGCGGAGTCGGCCCACCGGCCGCTGCTGGTCGTCGCCCCTCCCGACCGACCCAAGGGGCGCGGCCGTCGCACCCAGCCCCCTCCCGCCGCTGAGGCAGCGGGTGAGCTCGGGCTCGACCTGCTGCAGGCCGAGGACGTCAACGACGAGGCGGCGCTGGAGCGGATCCGCGCCACCGCGCCCCAAGCGCTCGCGGTCTGTGCCTTCGGCCAGCTGATCCGCGAGCCACTGCTCTCGGCGTGGCCGATGCTCAACGTCCATCCCTCGCTTCTGCCCCACTGGCGCGGCGCCGCGCCGATCGAGCGCTCGATCATGGCCGGCGACGATCGCACCGGCGTCTGCGTGATGCGCGTCACGGCCGGGCTCGACTCCGGGCCCGTCGCCCTTTGCGAGGAGATGGGAATCGGCCCCGAGGACGACTTCGACGCACTTTCCTCGCGGCTCGCCACGCTGGGCGGCGAGCTGCTCGTGCGCGCGTTCGATCTCCTCGCCGAGGGTGCCCTGGAGTTCGCCGAGCAGGACGACGACGCGGCAACCTACGCCGTGAAGATCGCCCCCGAGGAGCGCCGGCTCGACCCCGCGCGCCCGGCGGGCGAGCTGGCCCGGGTCGTCCGTGCCCTCACCCCGCACGTCGGCGCCTACCTTGAGACCGGCGGCGGCGAGCGGCTCGGCGTGCGCAAGGCGCGCCCGGTCGACGTCGGGGTGAAGACGGGTGAGATACGCGCCGAGTGGGGGGCGCTGCTGCTCGGCTGCGGCCAGGGGGCGCTGCGCCTGGAGGTCGTGCAGCCGCCAGGGGGCAAGCCGATGGCCGCCGACGCCTACCTGCGCGGTCACTCGCTGCCGAAGCTGTGAGCCTCCCAATCGGCACGGTGAATTCCGGGTGCTCGAATCCGTGGCGATTGGGAGGCGATCCGTTGCCGTGATTTCGCCCGCGCGGCTGCTGGCCTACGAGACGATCCGGACGACCTTCGAGCAGGACGCGCACACCGAGCGCGCCTTCCGCCGAGCCGCCGACGTCCGCCGCATCGGCGGCCGCGAGCGCGCCCAGGCGCAGCGCCTCGCCTACGGGGCCGTGCAGCGCCGCGGCACGATCGACGCGGCGCTCTCGCGCCTGGTCGACCGGCCGCTGCGCGACCTCGATCCGGAGGTCCTGGCGGCCCTGCGGCTGGGGATGTACGAGCTGCTCTTCGCCGACGGGACCCCGGACCACGCCGCGGTCGACCAGGCGGTGGAGCTGGTCAAGCGAGCCGGCGCGGCGCATGCCTCTGGCCTGGTCAACGCGGTCCTGCGCCGCGCGACCCGCGAGCGCGACGCGCTGGCGCGGTCCCTGCTCGGCGACGACTCGACCGCGGCGGCGGCGGCGGTCGCCCACTCGGCGCCGCTCTGGCTGGCGCGGATGTGGTGGAGCGAGCTTGGCCCGGAGTCGGCCCGCTCCCTGCTCGCCGCCTGCAACGAGCCCGCCGAGCACGCCTTCCGCGTCAACACCCTGAGCGTCGATCTCGACCCGGTGCTGGCCAAGCTGCGCGATGCCGGCATAGACGCAGCCCCAGCCGCTTCCGGTGCGCCTTATGCACCTATAGGGAGCAAAAAGCGCACCGGAAGCGAGTGGCCCCTGGCGGCGCCGGAGACGATCGTGATTTCTGGGCGCACCGGCGCTGCAGTCCCGGAGCTGGTCATGGCCGGCGAGCTGACCCCGCAGAGCCGCGGCTTCCGCCGGCGGTGGTCGAGCTGCTCGACCCCCGCCCCGGCGAGCACGTGCTCGACCTCTGCGCGGGGCCGGGGATCAAGACCGGCCAGATCGCGGCGCGGATGGGCGACCGCGGCGAGGTGATCTCGGTCGAGAACGACCCCGAGCGGGCCAAGGAAGTCGCGGAGCAGGCGCGGCGGCTCGGCCTGCGCAGCGTCACCGTGATCGAGGCCAATGCCGGCGCGGCGGGGATGGCGCCCGGCTTCGACCGCGTGCTGGTCGATCCGCCCTGCTCGGACCTGGGCGCGCTCGCCTCGCGCCCCGACGCGCGCTGGCGCAAGTCGCCGAAGGCGATCGAGCGCCTGGTCGAGGAGCAGGCGCTGCTGCTGCGCCGCGGCGTGGAGGCGCTGCGCCCCGGCGGCACGCTCGTCTACTCGACCTGCACCGTCTCCCGCCGCGAGAACGAGGGCCAGGTCGCGGCGCTCGCCGCCGCCGCCGAGGCGGGCGAGGTTCCGGCGCTGACCGTCGACGACCTCGGGGCGCTCGCGCCGGGCCTCGCATCGCCCGTCGATCCGCGCTGCCTGCAGGTCCGGCCGGACCGCGATCGCACGACCGGTTTCTTCATCTGCCGCCTGAGCAGGGATGATGGTCGCGATGAGTGAAGCGGACGACAAGGAGCTTGGCGTCATGCGCCGGGCGGCCTGCCCCGGCTGCGGGGAGCCCTGGCTGCGGCCGACGCAGCTCCCCGGCCGCTTCCGCTGCGTGTACTGTCTGCGCCGCTTCGAGCTCGTATCGCAGTGCCCGAACTGTGGCGAACACCAGACGATTGCCCGGATGAGCACGACCGAGGACATGACCTGTCAGATGTGCGGAGATTCGATGCTGAGGCCCGTATGAGCGAGCGGATAAGCGAGATCATCGCCTCGCCGCGGGTGGCGCCCTCGATCCTCTCGGCCGACTTCGCGCGGCTGGGCACGCAGCTGGGCGAGGTGATGGACGCGGGGGCGCGGGTGATCCACTTCGACGTGATGGACGGGCACTTCGTCCCGCCGATCACGATCGGGCCGCTGGTCGCCGCCTCGATCGCCGATCGGGTCCACGCCGCGGGCGGGGTGATCGACGTGCACCTGATGGTCGAGCGCCCCGAGCGCCAGATCGAGGCCTTCGCCGAGGCCGGAGCCGACTCGATCACCTTCCACGAGGAGGCGACGCCGCACGCCAACCGGACCCTCGCCGCGATCCGCGAGCTCGGTTGCCTGGCCGGAATCGCGCTCAACCCCGGCACCCCGGTTGAGGCCCTGTCCGAGCTGGGCGATCTCGCCGACATCGTCCTCTGCATGACCGTGAACCCGGGCTGGGGCGGGCAGTCGTTCATCGGGGGATCCCCCGACAAGGTCTCACGCCTGAAGCCGCTGGCCGGTGAGGCGAAGATCGAGGTCGACGGGGGTATCGACGTCGCGACCGCCGGCTCGGTCGCCGCCGCCGGGGCCTCGCTGTTCGTGGCCGGTTCGGCCGTCTTCGGCTCAGACGATCCAGCTGCCGCCTACACGGGAATCGTCGCCGCAGCGGGCGCAACCTAGAGCCGGTCCCGGCAGGGGTGGAGCGTCTTGTACTTTTTCGTCGGTTCGCGCCGAGGCGCTGAGCCCTAATCCGATCCACCGAAAAAGTTAAGCGGAACCCCTGCCGGGACCGGCTCTTACCCTCGGGCGATCAACGCGCCGATGACCTCCTGCCACCAGGCTCGCTCTGCCGGGTCGTCGCCGACGCGCTGGGCGCGGCGCTCGCACCAGCGCGCCAGGGATCGGCGGTCCCCCACGGCCACCGCTGCATCTGAGGTGAGCGCGTAGCGGCCGTCGACCAGGGCGACGAGGGCGGTGGAGCTGTCGCGCCGGCTGCGCAGCACCGAAGAGACGGCGATGCCGTTGACCGCGGTCGGCGCCGACGGGTCCTCGATCTCGCCCCCGGGCCCGACCGAGAAGATCTGCGGGGCGCCGCGCGGGGGCAGGCGTGGTGGCGCCGGGGCGCCGACCGGGCCGTCGTGCCAGCGCTTGGTCAGCTCCTCGACCTCCTCGCGCAGCTCGCTGCGGACGAGGATGTGCAGCTCGTCCCCCTCGCGCACCTCGGTCGAGCCGCGCGGCGGGATCGCGTGGCCGTCGCGCACGATCACGTTGACCAGCGCCTCCCGCGGCAGCCCCAGTTCGCGAACCAGGTGCCCCGCGGCCGCGGCCCCCGGGCGCAGCCGGTAGGAGACGACGTCGCCGCCCATGCGGCGGATCCGGCCCGACTCGAGCAGTCGCCGCGGCAGCGCCGGCTCGTTCGTGGTCAGGCCGAGTCGGATGGCGAGGGGCTCGAAGGTCGCGCCCTGGACCAGGGTCGAGGTGACGACGACGAAGAAGACGATCGCGAAGAGCTCGTTCCCGCCGGCGACGCCGGCAACGACCGGGAAGGTGGCGAGCCAAATCGGGGTCGCTCCGCGCAGCCCAGCCCAGCCGAGCATCGCCCGCTCGCGGAAGTCGAAGGGGGAGAGGGCGGTGGCGACGAAGGCGGCGAGCGGCCGGGCGACGAGGATCAGCACCGCCGAGAGGGCCAGGCCTTCGAGGGCGACGTCGCCGAGCGTGCTCGGGAAGACGAGCAGGCCGAGCAGGATGAAGAGGCCGATCTGGGCGACCTCGCCGACTCCCTCGTGGAAGGCGGCGATCGTGCGCCGCGCGGGCACGTTGCCGGCGCCGAGGGCGAGCGCGGTCAGGTAGACCGAGAGCAGGCCGGATCCGTGCGCGATTTCCGCCACGCCGAAGGCGATCCCGGCGATCGCGATCGTCGCCACCGGGTAGATGCCGTCGGTGGGCAGGCGAACCGCGTTCAGCGCCCGCACTGCGAGCCAGCCGAGAACCAGCCCGATCGCCGCCCCGACCGCCAGCTTCAGCGCCAGCAGGCCCGCCATGTCGGCGGCGCCGTAGCCGGGCTGCTGGATCCATTCGACGAAGCCGACGACGAGCAGCAGCGCGACCGGGTCGTTCATCCCCGACTCGCCCTCGAGCGAGCGGGCGAGCCTCTTCTCCAGCTTCGAGCGGCGCAGCACGGCGAAGATCGCGGCCGAGTCGGTGGCGGCGACGGCGCCGCCGACGAGCATCCCCTCCAGGGTGCCGATGCCGAAGATCAGCTTCGCCGCGAAGCCGGCGATCAGCGCGGTGAGGATCGTCCCCAGCGTCGCCAGCGACGCTGCCGTTCCCAGCACGGGCCGGATCTCCGACCAGCCCGCGGTCAGCCCGCCCTCGAAGACGATCAGGACGAGTGCGACGGTGCCGAGCGTCCTGGCCAGCTCGGCGTTGTCGAACTCGATCCCGCCGACTCCCTCCGATCCCGCCAGCATCCCCAGCCCGAGGAAGAGCAGCAGGCCGGGAATCCGCATCCGGTCGGCGAGCAGGCCGCCGACGATGCCGGCGGCGAGCAGGGCGCCGGCGACCAGGATCAGCTCGGCGTCGTGTCCACCCACCGCATGCCCCTAGGTGTTCTCGTCGACCGCGGCGAGCCGCATCTCGAGCTCCTCCGGGGAGCCCGGCACCGGCACGTCCTCGGCCCGTTCGTGGGGACGGCGGTAAATCAGGTAGAGCAGGCCGAAGCAGCGCTGCGGCGGCCAGGGTGAAGCCGATCTCCACCCGGTGGAACTCGTTGCTCACCAACGGCACGAAGTTCCAGCCGATGAAGAGCACGGCGCAGAGGATCCAGCGAAAGGCGGCCCGCCTCACCTGGCCCTGGGCGACGCAGGCCTGGTTGACCGTCACCGAGGAGAGGTAGAGGCCGGTGCCCGCGGCGACGACGAGCAGTTCGGCGCGTTCGTAGCTGAACTTCTTGCTGAAGGCGATCTGCATCAGCTGGGGGCCGGCGACGAGGATGACGAGCGCCATCAGCGCGGTGAAGGCGACGATACCGAGCAGCACCATCCGCACCGAGCGGTGGAACTCGTCCTCGCTGCCCGGGTCCTCGCTGGTGTGAAGGCCGGTCAGGTGGGGGAGGATGCTGGTCGAGACGGCCTGGAAGAGCTGCAGCGGCGCCCGCGCCAGCATCAGCACGTTGAAGATGAACCCGGCTGCCGCAGCGCCCTGCAGGCCGCGGGCGACCAGCGGGCCGGCGTTGAGGAATGCCTGTTCGCTGAACATGATCACCAGCACCGCGGCGGCGAAGCCGGTGCCGTGCGCCATCGAGACCGCGGCATCGTCAGCCGTTTCCTCGGGGGGTGGCGCAGCGGTGCGCGCCCGCCTCGCGAAAGCGAGCGGCACCACCATCAGGCTCAGCGAGGGTGCGGCGACGATGCCGATCGCCACCGCCGACTGCCCTTCGAGCAGGCTGACCGCGACCAGCACCGCGAACAGGGTGCGGAAGCACGACTCGGAGAGGATCAGCGCGTGAAGAGGCCGAAGCGCTTCTGCCCGGCGAGGAAGCCGCGGGCGAAGTAGCTCGCGGCGTAGAACAGCACCGCCGAGAAGTAGACCCAGTAGAGGGTTTCGTTGCCCTCCAGCAGGTCGTTCTGCAGCGGCCCGCGGAAGGCGAGGGCGAGGACCGCGAAGAGGGCGGCCAGGCCGAGCTGGATCGTCGTCGCGTTGCGCATCGTGCCGCCGATCGACTCGCCCTTGACCAGGTGTTCGGAGATGTGGCGGGAGAGCAGCTGTTCGACCGGCCGGTAGAGGGTGGAGATGGTGATGAAGACGGCCGACCAGAGCACCGTGATCTGTCCGTAGTCGGGCTTGGACAGAACGTGGGAGGCGATGAAGAAGTAGACGTAGGTGATCACGCCGGTGAGGCCGACGCCGACCGCAAGGAAGCTGGCCGTTTTGCCGTAGTCGGCGGTTGCCGAGGCGGCATCCCCGGGGGCGCCCGACCCTTTGCCAGGCCGCATCAGCGCTCGGCGCCGGGCTCGTAGTGCGAGGGCGGCACGTCGAGCGCCAGCTCGACCCGGCGCACGCGCTCGAAGACGCGCTGGGTCATCACCCGCTGCCCGGCGAGCAGGTCCCCGATCACGCCGAGCGCGAGCAGCTGGATCGCGGCGATGAAGAGGACGGCGCCGAGGATCAGCGACTGGATGTGGCCGGTGCTGTCGCCGTTGAGGATCCAGTCGAGCAGGAACGGCATCCAGGCGGCGAGGGCGAGGATCGCGACGACCAGGCCGGCGGTGGCGAAGACCCGCAGCGGCTCGTAGCGGGCGTAGATGCGCAGGATCGAGAGCGCGTTGCGCCGCACGTAGCCGCCGGTCGAGTCGAAGAGGCGCGACTCGCGCGTCTGCGGGTTGGTGCCGATCTCGACCCCCTCGACCGCGACCAGCATCTTGCCGGCCTGGATCAGGCTCTCCAGCGTGTAGGTGAAGTTGTCGACGACGAGCAGGCCCAGCGCCGCCTCGCGGTTGTAGGCGCGGAAGCCCGAGGTGGTGTCGGCGATCTCGGTCCCGGCGAGCCGGCTGACCACCCAGCTGCCGAGCCTCTGCAGGGCTTTCTTGGAGCCGGAGAAGTGCTCGATCTGGGAGGTGCGGCGGTCGCCGACGACCATGTCGGCCTCGCCGGCCAGGATCGGGGCGAGCAGCTTGGGGATGTCGGCGCCGCGGTACTGGTTGTCGGCGTCGGTGTTGACGACCAGGTCGGCGCCGAGCTTGAGGCAGGCGTCGAGACCCGCCTGGAAGCCGGCCGCGAGGCCCTTGTTGTTGGTCAGCCGCACGATGTGCTCGACGCCGTGCTCGCGGGCGACCTCGACCGTGCGGTCGGTCGAGCCGTCGTCGACGACCAGGAGCTCGACCGTGTCGATGCCCGGGATCTGGCGCGGGATGTCGGCGATCGTGGCGGGGAGGGTTGCCTCCTCGTTGAGGCAGGGGATCTGGACGATCAGCTTCATGGGGCGGGGTCAGGGTATCCGGGGAATCGGCCCGATACGGCCCTGGCGTGCGGGTCCTGTCGCGGCGGCCCTCCCCCATGTGCTCGGACGCCGCTGCGCGGCGCCCTGCGCTATGGGGGACCCCCGCCACCGCGCCACCCGCGCGAGAGGCGTGTGACGTGCTTCGCGGAAGCCTGACCGCTGGGGAGTAAGCTTTGGTTGATTGACTCGTCAATCGGTTCTATGAATTCGCAGCTCACAGGCACGGATCGGAGCCAGCTCTGCGCGGGCGCTGGAGCTTGCGGAGGGTGGGCGCGGACGGGTCAGTCCCAATCCTCTCGTCGGAGCTGTCGTGGTGCGTGACGGCGAGGTGATCGGCGAGGGATTTCATGCCGAGCTTGGTGATCTGCATGCCGAGCGAGCGGCCCTTGAGGATTGCCGGGCCAGAGGAGAGGACCCGGCGGGGGCGACTATGTACGTGACGCTTGAGCCCTGTGCGCACACCGGGCGGCAGCCGCCATGCACGGAGGCGATTCTGGAGGCCGGGATCTCGCGGGTCGTGATCGCCTCCGAGGATCCGAGCGAGAAGGCTGCCGGCCGGGGGCCGGGGATCCTGCGCGACGGCGGGGTCGAGGTCGAGTTCGCGGCCGGCGAGGAGGCGACCGCGGCGCGGCTGCTCAACCAGCCGTTCCGCAAGCACGCCCGCACCGGGTTGCCGCTGGTGACGCTGAAGCTGGCGATGTCGCTGGACGGGCGCACCTCGACCGCGCCCGGCGACTCGCCCTGGATCTCCGGCGAGCAGTCCCGCGCCCTCGTCCACCGCTGGCGCGCCGAATCCGACGCGATCGCCGTAGGCATAGGCACCGTCCTCGCCGACGATCCCCTCCTAACCGCCCGCCCCCAGTCCGTTCCGGTGCGCCTTTTCGGTCATGGACCGCAAAAGCGCACCGGAAGCGAGGTGCGGCAGCCGGTTCGGGTCGTCTTCGACCGTCAGGCCCGCCTGCCGCTCGACTCGCAGCTGCTGCGGACGCTCGACCAGTCGCCGGTGCTCGTCGTCGTCTCGCCGGAAGTCGACGCGTCCAGGGCCGCAGCTCTTCGCGACGCCGGAGCCGAGGTCCTCGTCGCCGACGGCATCGAGGCGGCCCTCGCCGACCTGGGCCGCCGCAACATCACCAGCCTCTTCCTCGAGGGCGGCCCAACCCTCGCCGCTGCCTTCCAAGCTGCCGACCAGCTGGACGAGGCCCGGACCTTCGTCGCCCCGATCCTTCTCGGCGGTGAGGGCAAGGCGCATCTCGCGCGGGTGGCGCGGATGCGGGGGAGCCGAGAACGGACGCGCAGCGCCCGCCCGCAGGCCCCCCCGCATCCGCGACACCCGCGCGCCGACAGCCCCTGTCCCACACCGTCGAGACCATCGGCGACGACGTCCTGATCACGGCCCGGTTCAAGGAGTGGTGATGTTCACCGGGCTTGATCGAAGACATCGGCAGCGTCGAGTCGGTCGAGGCCGGCGCCGAGGGCGCGCGGCTGCGCATCGCGACCTCGCTTGGCGACCGAGATCGCGACCGGGGACTCGGTGGCCGTCAACGGCGTCTGCCTCACCGCGACCGCCGTCGACGCGAACGGCTTCGAGACCGAGGCGATGAACCAGACGCTCGACCGTGACGGCTCTCGGTGGCCTGGAGGCCGGGGACCGGGTCAACCTCGAGCTGGCGATGAAGGCGTCGGACCGGCTCGGCGGCCACATCGTCCAGGGGCACGCCGACGGCGTCGGGGAGGTGCTCTCGATCGAGGACGACGGGTTCGCCCGGCGCCTGCGGGTCGGCCTCGGCCCCGACCTGATCCGCTACGCGGTCGAGAAGGGGTCGATCACCCTCGACGGCGTCAGCCTCACGATCGCGGATCTGGGCGACTATTGGGTCGAGGTCTCGCTGATCCCCGAGACCCTGGAGAGGACCACCTTCGGCGAGGTCGCCGCTCGGCGACCGGCTCAACGTCGAGTGTGACGTGGTGGCGAAGTACGTGGAGCGATTGATGACACCATTCGCCGGAGAGGAGCGGGCGTGAGCCAGATGACGGAGACGCAGCGGACAGACGGAGCGGGCAGGGAGGCGGGGGAGAGCCCGTTCTCGACGATCGAGGAGGCGATCGAGGAGATCCGCCGCGGCCGCATGGTCGTCGTCTGCGACGGCGAGGACCGCGAGAACGAGGGCGACCTGGTGATGGCGGCCCAGTTCGCCACTCCCGAGGCGGTCAACTTCATGGCCAAGGAGGCGCGCGGGCTGATCTGCCTGGCGCTGACCGCGGAGCGCTGCGAGAAGCTCGGCCTCAACCTGATGGCGGCCAAGAACGAGGCGCCGCTGCAGACCGCCTTCACGGTCACGATCGAGGCCGCGGGCGGGGTCAGCACCGGCATCTCCGCCCACGACCGCGCCCACACGATCCAGGTCGCGATCGACCCCAGCTCCGGCCCGCGCGACATCGTCGTCCCCGGCCACATGTTCCCGCTGCGGGCCAAGGAGGGCGGCGTGCTGGAGCGCACCGGCCACACCGAGGCCAGCGTCGACCTCGCCCGCCTCGCCGGCCTGACCCCCGCCGGGGTGATCTGCGAGGTGATGAACGACGACGGCACGATGGCCCGCGTCCCCGACCTGATCCCCTACTGCGAGCGCCACGGCCTGAAGATGGTCACCGTCGCCGACCTGATCGCCTACCGGCGCCGCACCGAGAAGCTGGTCGAGCGGGTCGTCGCCACCGCGCTGCCGACCGAGTTCGGCGACTTCACCGCGGTCGGCTACCGCTCCCTGGTCGACGACAAGCACCACGTGGCGATGGTCAAGGGCGACGTCGACGGCGCCGAGGACGTGCTCGTCCGCGTCCACAGCGAGTGCCTCACCGGCGACGTCTTCCACAGCATGCGCTGCGACTGCGGCGAGCAGCTGGTCGCGGCGCTGACCCAGATCGAGCAGCGAGGGGCGCGGCGTCCTCCTCTACCTCTCCCAGGAGGGGCGCGGGATCGGCCTGCTCAACAAGCTGCAGGCCTACAAGCTGCAGGAGGAGGGTGCCGACACGGTCGAGGCCAACCTCAAGCTCGGCCTGCCCGCCGACCTGCGCGACTACGGGATCGGCGCCCAGATCCTCGGCGACCTCGGCCTGACCAGCATCCGCATCCTCACCAACAACCCGAAGAAGATCGTCGGCCTCGAGGGCTACGGCCTCTCGGTCACCGAGCAGGTGCCGATCGAGTCCTCGCCCAACGCCCACAACGAGGCCTACCTGCGGGCCAAGCGCGACAAGATGGGCCACTCGCTGCACCACCAGGGCCTCGCCCTCGACGAGGAGATGATCCGCGACGAGGACGAGCGCGATGCGGCCGGGGAGAGCGAGGCGGCGGGTGGCTGAGTCGACCGCCTTCCTCGAGGCGTTCAGCGAGGAGGAGCAGGAGGCTCTCGCCGGCCGCGAGTTCGCCGTCTGCGTCGGCCGCTTCTACGAGGACCTGGCCGAACGGCTGCTGAGCGGCGCCCGCGAAGGCTTCGAGCTGGCCGGCGTGCCGGCCTCCTCGGTCAGCGAGGTCTCCGTCCCCGGCGCCTACGAGCTTCCCTTCGCCGCCAAGCTGCACGCCACGACGCGGACGCTTCGCCGGCGTCGCCTGCCTCGGCGTCGTCATCCGCGGCGAGACCGACCACTACGACTTCGTCTGCGCCGAGGCCGCCCGCGGCATCCAGGACGTGCAGCTGGAGACCGGCGTCCCCTGCGCCTTCGGCGTGATCACCTGCGACACGATGGAGCAGGCCCTCGCCCGGGCCGGCGGCGGCAAGCGCGACCAGGGCCGCAACGCCGCCCTGACCGTCGCCCGCATGGCCCTGCTGAAACAGCAGGTCAACCCCTACCGCTGGCAAGTCCGCGACGGCTACGGCGACCTGTACCATCCCCGACCCGATGGCCAAGGTATGCCACAGCTGCGGCAAGGGACCGGCGTTCGGCCAGTCCCGAAGCCACTCGATGGTCGCCACCAAGCGGCGCTTCGACCCGAACCTGCAGAAGGTGCGGATCCGAAGAGCGGGCGCAAGCTGCGGGCCTACGTCTGCACGCGCTGCCTAAAGGCCAACAAGGTCACCAAGGCGCGCCTGACGTCGTAGGGCGCAGCGCGAGGCCGCACCGTCGGCTACGCGTCGTGCAGAAGCACTGCCGCTTCGCCGCCGGCACGCCCTCGCTTGGCCCTACGCCGTCAGGGCCTCAATCAGCCGAAGCGACCACGGGGTGCTCTCCGGTCGGAGCCGGGTCGCCCTCGGCGGGCTCCACGTGCAGGCGCGGCAGGATGCGGTCGAGCCAGCCGGGCAGCCACCAGGCGCTCTTGCCGAAGAGCTGCATGATCGCCGGCACGAGGACCGAGCGGATGATCACGGCGTCGATGAAGACGGCCGAGGCGAGGCCGAGGCCGAAGAGTTTGATGATCCGGTCTTCGCCGATCATGAAGGAGGCGAAGACGGTGACCATGATCGCCGCCGCGGCGGTGATCACCCGGCCGGTCAGGGCGAGGCCGCGGGTGACGGCGAGCGTGGCGTCGTGGCTGCCCTCCCACTCCTCGTGGATGCGCGACATCAGGAAGACCTCGTAGTCCATCGAGAGGCCGAAGATGATCGCGAAGAGGAAGACGGGGAAGAAGGAGATGATCGGCCCGGTGCCGTCGACCCCGATCAGGCTCGCGCCCCAGCCCCACTGGAAGACGGCGACGATCAGGCCGAAGGCGGCGCCGATGCTGAGCAGGTTCATCACCATCGCCTTCAGCGGCACCAGCACAGAGCGGAAGACGGCCATCAGCAGCAGCGCCGAGAGCAGCACGACGACGCCGATGAAGAGCGGCAGCTTTTCGGCGATCGCGTCGCCGAAGTCCTCGAAGATCGCGGTGATGCCGCCGACGTGGAGCTGGGCGCCGGTCTTCTGCTCGATCGGCGGCAGGACGTCGCTGCGGATGTGGTCGAGCAGCTTGGTCGTGTCGGCGCTCTGCGGCGAGGTCGTCGGGTAGAGCTGGAAGACGCCGGTGTCCTTGGCCGGGTTGAGCGTGATCGAGGTGACCTTCGCCACCCCTTCTTCGCCCTTGAGCGTGCTTGCCGCAGGGTCACCAGCGCGGCGTCGTCGCCCTTGCCCGGCAGCGCCGCGACCATCGCGAAGGGCCCGTTGAAGCCGGGCCCGAAGCCCTCGGCGAGCAGGTCGTAGGCTTCGCGCGTGCTCGACCCGGCGGGATCGGTGCCGGCGTCGTTGGAGCCGAGCCGCAGCGAGAGGGTCGGGCACGCAGAGCAGCAGCAGGAGCCCGCCGGAGAGCAGCGCGGACAGCACCGGCCGCCTCTGGATCTCGCGGCTCCAGCGGAACCAGCGCGTGTCTTCGGCCGTTGACGGCTCGCGCTTGCCGAGCCCGGGGATGCGCAGCCGGTCGACCCGCCTGCCGGCGATCGTCAGCAGCGCCGGCAGCAGCGTCAGCGCCGCGATCATCGTGAACAGGACCGCGCAGTCGCCGCCGCCATCGCGACCCCGTAGAGGAAGCTGATGCCGAGCAGCAGCATCCCCATCAGCGAGATGATCACGGTGACGCCGGCGAAGAGCACAGCGCGCCCCGCCGTGTCGACGGCCGCGATCGCCGCCGGCCGGGGCTCGAGGCCCTCGTCGAGGCCGTTGCGGAAGCGGGTGAGGATGAAGAGCGCGTAGTCGATGCCGACGCCGAGCCCGATCATCGCCGCCAGCTGCGGCGCGAACTCCGCCGTGTCGAAGACGTGGGTGCCGAGCGTGACCAGGCTGAGGCCGACGCCGAGGGCGAAGAGGGCGGTGAGCAGCGGCAGGCCCATCGCCACCACCGAGCCGAAGGTCAGCAGCAGGATGACGACGGCGGCGAGCAGGCCGATCGCGAAGGAGGAGTCGCCTTCTTCTTCGGAGCGGACTTCCTCGATCGGCGCCCCGCCGACCTCGACCTGCAGGCCCTCGCCGTTGGCCGCGCGGCCGATCGCGACCAGCTTCTTGATGTCGTCCTTTTCGAGCTTGTCGGTGGTGGTGTCGTACTGGACGGTCGCGTAGGCGATTTCGCCGTCCTTGCTGATCGCGGCGGCGCCGCCGGAGACGTAGGGGCTGGCCACTTCGCTGACGTGCGGCAGCTTTGCCGCTTCGGCGAAGACGCCCTCCATCTTCTTCCTCACCGCCGGCGAATCGGCCCCGGCCGGTGCCTTGTAGACGATTTCCGCGGTGACCCCCGACTGCTGCGGGAAGCGTTCTTCGAGCAGGTCGAAGGCTTCCTGGGAGTCGGAAGAGGGCAGCTTGAATTCTTCGGTGAAGTCCGAGCCGACCGAGCCGGCGATCATCCCGATCCCGATCAGGGCGACGATCCAGCCGAGGATCACGGTCTTGCGGTGCCCGGTGGTCCAGGTGGCGAAGCGTCTCATCGAGCGTTGCACCGTAGCGAACCCGGCTGCCGGACTTCCCCGGGTGGCTCATCCGGTCCCGGCAGCTAGATTTCGACTGATGCCCGATCCCTCGATCGTCGCGCTTCCGGCGCGTCATCGGCTCCGCCTACGCCAACCTGGAGGCCCGCCGCCAGGAGGTCAACGACCTCAACGTCTTCCCGGTCGCCGACGGCGACACCGGCGACAACATGGCGATGACGATGCGGGCGGTGATGGAGGAGCTCGACCGGCTCGACGGTCTCGAGGTCGACGAGGTCGGGCGAACCCAGCTGGTGCAGGCGCTGGCCCGCGCGGCGCTGATGGGCGCCCGCGGCAACTCCGGCGTCATCCTCAGCCAGATCGTCCGCGGCGCCGCCGAGGAGCTGGCGAGCCGCCCCGGCGAGCTGATCGACCCGGTGCTCGTCGCCTCCGCCTTCGCCAGCGCCGCCGACGCCGCCTACGACTCGGTGCGCGAGCCGGCCGAGGGGACGATGCTGACCGTCTTCCGCGAGATGGCCCACTCGATCGCCCGCCAGCTCGCCCGCCTCGACGCGGAGAAGCAGCGGCTCGACCGCGGCGTCGCCGACGAGGAGCAGGACGCGATCCTCGCCGAGGTGCTGGAGCGGGCGATCGCCGACGGCCAGCGCGCGGTCGAGCGCACGCCCGAGCAGCTCGACGTGCTGCGCGAGTCCGGCGTCGTCGACGCCGGCGGCTACGGCCTGGTGCTGATCCTCGCCGGCGTCGTCGCCGGCCTGCGCGGCGACGGCGCGGCGGTCCCGGAGATCTCCCACCACGAGGCGCCGCGGCTCAGCCGGCCGCACCACGAGGACAGCCGCTTCCGCTACTGCACCAACTTCATCGTCTCCGGCACCGGGCTGAGCGGCCGCGACTTCCTGCCGCGCCTGGAGGGCCTCGGCGACTCGGTGCTCGTCGTCGGCGACGAGGTGACGCTCAAGGTCCACGTCCACACCGACGAGCCCGAGGCCGCGGTCGCCCTCTTCGAGGACGCCGGCAAGGTGACCAACCTCGACGTCGCCGACATGCGCGAGCAGATCGCCGAGCGGCGCGCCCGGCTGGACGGCGGCCGGACCGGCGCCCTCGCGGTGGCGGCCGGCGAGGGCCTGGAGCGCCTCTTCGCCGAGCTGGGCGCCCACGTCGTACCCGGCGGCGAGACCCTCAACCCCTCGACCTACGAGCTGCTCGCCGGCATCCACGAGGTCCCGTCCGAGGAGGTGCTCGTCTTGCCCAGCTCCTCGAACGTGGTGATGGCCGCCGAGCGGGCCTGCGAGCTCTCCGAGAAGCCGGCGCGGGTCGTCGCCGGCGACCTCGCAGCAGGAAAGCCTGCTGGCCCTGGTCGAACTCGATCCGGCGGCGTCGGCGGAGGAGAACGCCGAGCGGCTGGAGGAGGCGCTTGCACGAGATCGCCAGCGGCGGCGTCGCCCCGGCCGCCCGCGACGACGCCCAGGGACGCTTCCGCAAGGGCGACGCGGTCGGCTTCGTCGAGCGACGAGATCGTCGCCTGGGGCGGGGCGGGCTCGACCCTGGCCGACGACGATCGAGAAGCTCGCCGAGGGCGCCGAGATCGTCACCGTGATCGCCGGCGACGAGGCCCCGATCGCGCTCGACGAGCTCGACACCCACGTCCCCGACGGCGTCGAGATCGAGACCCACGAGGGCGGCCAGCCGAGCTGGTGGTGGCTGCTGGCAGCCCAGTAGTGCGCGCCTTCGCCGAGCACTGCCGAGCTGACCCCGACGCAGCTGCGCGACGCCCCGGTCCACTGGCCGCGGCCGAGCGCCCTCGACGTCTCGCTCCAGGCACTGGAGGGCGTCGGCCCGAAGACTGGCCGAGGCGGCGGCCGAAGCCGGCGTCGGCGACTGTCGGCGACCTCCTCCTGCGCTTTCCGCACAGCCACCGCGACCGGACCGTCGTCCCGCTCGCCAGCCTCGAGCCCGGCCAGCAGGCGAACGATCGCCGTCGAGGTGCTCGGCAACGCTCCGCGACCGTTTCGCCGCCGCGGTTTCGAGCATCGTCGGCGTCAAAGTCGGCGACGACTCGCGGCACCGTGCGGGCGACCTGGTTCAACCAGCCGTGGGTTGCTCAGAAGCTCACCGTCGGGCACGCATCTCCTGCTGACCGGTTCGTTGGACAAACGCGGGTTTCGGGTGTCGGAATACGAGTTCGTCGCTTCTGGCCCGCGGGTCCTGTCGCAGGGTGAGGGGGGCACTGCGGGCAGTCCACGGGCTGTCCTCGACCCCCCTCACCCTGCGCCACCCGCGGGAGAGGCGGAGCTCGTGCCCGTTCATCCGGCTGCCGAGGGCTTGCGGGCGAAGCAGGTGCGGGAGTGGTTGGAGCAGGCGATTGGGTTGGCCCCGAACCTGATCGAGCGGGTACCGGCGAGCTGCGAGTGCGGCACGAGCTCGCCGGCGTTGCCGATGCGGTCAAGGCCATGCACTTCCCCGAGGGCGGTGAGGAAGTCGGAAGCGGCGCGCGAGCGGTTGCGGTTCGAAGAGCTCTTCCTCTACCAGGCGATTTTGGCCACGCGGAAGCGCGCTCATCGCACGGCGCGGCCCGCGCCGCGACTCGGGAAGCTCGGGGAGCAGGTCGGGCGGTGGATCGAATCGCTGCCGTTCGAGCCGACGCGGGATCAGCTGAGGGCGTTCGACGAGATCGACGGCGACCTCGACTCCGGGGAGCCGATGCAGCGGCTGCTGATGGGCGAGGTGGGGTCTGGGAAGACGGTGGTTGCCGTCTACTCGATGCTGCGGGCGCTGGAAGCGGGCTTCCAGGCGGTGCTGATGGCGCCGACGGAGACGTTGGCCGAGCAGCACGCGGTGACGCTGGGGAAGCTGCTGGCGGAAGAGGCGACTCCGTTTGCGCTGCTCACCGGGTCGACCCCGGCCGCCACGGCGCAAGGAAGCGCTGGAGCGGCTCGCGACCGGGGAGCTGGGGCTGATCGTCGGCACCCACGCGCTGATCGAGCCGGCCGTGAAGTTCGCCCGGCTGGGCCTCTGCGTGGTCGACGAGCAGCACCGGTTCGGGGTCGCAGCAGCGCAAGGCGCTCGACTCCAAGGGCGTGGAGGGGATGGCGCCGCACGTGCTGCACATGACCGCGACGCCGATCCCGCGCACGCTCTCGCTGACCGCCTACGGCGACCTCGACACGACCGCGCTGCACGAGCTGCCCGCCGGCCGCCGGCCGGTGCGGACGCGCCTGGTCGAAGAGGACGAGCGGCTCGGCGCCTACGAGTTCCTCCGCGAGCAGCTGCGCGAGGGCCGCCAGGCCTACGTCGTCTGCCCGCTGGTCGAGGAGTCGGAGAAAATGCAGGGCCGCGCCGCCGAGGTCGAGGCGGAGCGGCTCGCGGCGGGTGAGCTGCGCGACTTCTCGGTCGGCGTGATCCACGGCCAGATGCCCTCCGCGCGACAAGGCCGCGGCGATGGAGGCGTTCGTCTCCGGCGCGACCGACGTGCTGGTCGCGACCACGGTGATCGAGGTCGGGATCGACGTGCCGAACGCGACCGTGATGGTGATCGAGGGCGCCGAGCGCTACGGCGTCTCCCAGCTGCACCAGCTGCGCGGCCGGGTCGGCCGCGGCGAGCACGACTCGATCTGCCTGCTCTTCCCCGAAGACGCCGGCGAGCTGGCGCGGCGGCGGCTCAAGGCGGTCGAGCGCGAGAGCGACGGCTTCAAGCTCGCCGAGGTCGATCTCGGCCTGCGCGGCGAGGGCGAGGTGCTCGGCACCCGCCAGCACGGCCTGCCGCGCTTCGCCGTCGCCGAGCTGCCCGAGGACACGCCGACCCTCGTCGCGGCTCGCGACGAGGTGCTCGCCCTGCTGCGCCGCCACGGCTCCCTCGACGCCCCCGAGCTCGGCCCCCTGCTCGAAGCCGCCCGCCGCCGCTTCGGCGCCGGCGCCGCCGACCCGATACCACTCTGAGACGTGCCTGTGCCAAACCCTCCGATCGCGGCGCCGAGGCGTCTGATCTAACCCGCCATATGGCGGTAGATCGACACGCTCTGGAAGGGCTTGTTGATGCGGTGATTGCCGGAGAGCTGGGGGGGCAGCGCCTGGTCGCGCCGCGCGGCTGGAAGGTGCGCCCGACCTCGGACCGGGCGCGCGAGGCGATCTTCTCCGTCCTCGGCGACAGGGTCGACGGGCGCGACCGTCCTCGACCTCTACTGCGGGACCGGCGCGCTGGCGATCGAGGCGCTCTCGCGCGGCGCGGCCCGCGCCACCCTGGTCGACCGCGACACCCGCGCCGCCGCTCGGCAACGTCGAGCAGCTCGGCCTCGCCGAGCGGGTCGAGCTGGTCCGCGCCGACGTCTCGCGCTGGCTGGCCGGCCTGCCCGAGGGCGAAGGCGCCCCGGGCTTCGACCTCGTCTTCGTCGACGCCCCCTATAAACTCGCCGACCGCGTGGGGCAGGAACTGGATACTCATCTGCCGCGCCTTCTCGATCCGAGAGGGCGGGCGATCGTCGAGAGCGGCGCGCGCCGGCCGTTGCGCATCGACTCGCTGCCGCGGCTGCGCCAGCGCCGCTACGGCGCCGCCGACGTCTCCATCTACGGGGAGGACGACTGATGGCCGAGCGCGACGGCACGGTCGTCTGCCCGGGCAGCTACGACCCGGTCACCAACGGCCACCTCGACATCATCACCCGCACCGCCGCCGGTCTTCGAGCGGGTCGTCGTCGGCGTCGTCAACAACCCGATCCGCAAGGAGAAGACCCTCTTCACCGCCGAGGAGCGCCAGGCCTTCATCGTCGAGGCGACAGTCGCACCTCGCCAACGTCGAGGTGAAGATCTTCTCCAACCTGCTGGTCGAGTTCGCCCGCGAACTGGGCGCCGAAGCCGATCGATCAAGGGCCTGCGGGCGATCTCCGACTTCGAGTACGAGTTCGAGATGGCCCAGCTCAACCGCAAGCTCGACCCCGGCATCGAGAGCATCTACATGATCGCCTCGCCTCATTACAGCTTCCTTTCCTCGACCGGCGTCAAGGAAATGGCGACCTTCGGGGGCGACGTATCCGACCTCGTTCCGGGGCCAGTGGCGGCCGCGATGGCAGAGCGCCTCGGCGACAGGTAGGCTTTTCCGGTGCGGAGGGAGTGGGCGAGAGCTTGCAAAAAGCCGAGGAAATGACCGCTTCTTCACCGAAGATGCCTCTGACACGTAGGCTTACGACCTGCTGATGGACGTTCTCGTTCTCATAGACAAGCTCGACGATGTGGTTCACAACGCGCGCCCGGTGCCGCTGACGGACCAGGTGCGCGTCGATCGCGAGGAGATCTACGACCTGCTCGACCAGATGCGGGCGACGATCCCCGAGGAGATCAAGCAGGCGCGCTGGATCGTCAAGGAGCGCCAGGAGATGCTGGCCGAGGCCAAGCGCGAGGCCGAGCGGATCGTGCGCGAGGCGCGCGAGCAGCAGGCCCGCCTGATCTCCGACGAGGAGGTCACCAAGCAGGCCGAGCGGGCCGCCGACGAGATCGTCGAGGACGCCCGCACGCGTGAGCGCGAGATCCGCCTCGGTGCCGAGGACTACGCCGACGAGATCCTCAACACGCTCGAGGTCAACCTTCAGAAGTTCCTTGCGGCCGTGCAGCGCGGGCGCGATCGCCTGGCCGGGCGGGACGAAGAGCAGCCCGTCGCCGAGCTCGACGAGCAGCAGTAGCGGCCGGAGGGGAGGGTCGGGCACCCCTCCTCATTCAACTTGTTCGGTGAGCGGCTGGGGCCGTTCGAGATCGGGTTACCGAAAAAGTACAAGCCGTTCGGAGGGTGCCCGACCCTCTCCTCAGTACGGGCTGCTACTACGGCCAGGTCGTCGGCTTGCCAGGTGACTTTGCCGCCCGACCAGTCGAGCAGATCTTTGAGCTTGTCTGGTTCGAAGACGTCGCCTATGACCAGGGAGCGGGATTGCTCGTGGACGCGGCGGCAGAGGGCTTGGGTCTGCTCGTCGTCGAGTTCGTTGACCGAGAGGACGGAGATGACCAGGTCCCAGGGGCCGTCGGGCAGGGGGTCCTCCATGCGGGCCAGCTGGACGTCGTCGTAGGACTGGCGGGCGCGGAAGACCATGTCGGGGCTGGCGTCGAGGCCGATCACCCAGGCGTCCGGGTAGGCCTCGATCAGCCGGCGGGTCGTCTCGCCGGTGCCCATCCCCAGCTCGAGCACGCGCTCCGGGCGGGAACGGGATCGCCGCGATCGCCTGCTCCTGCAGCTCGTCGTAGCGCGGGATCTGCGAGCGGATCCGCTCCAGGTAGACCTCTGGTGTCCAGTCGAATTGACCCATTCCGTAATCTCGTCGGAGGCTGCCATCGTAAGCCCGGCCGAAGCGGAGGAGCGCCAATGGCCCAAGCGACCACGATCATCGACCTCGCGCGACTGTCCCTGTCCCACGGCGAGGGACGCCGGCTCGACCTGCCGGTTCGCCTGGAGCCGCTGGAGCTGGCGGGGCAGACCTACGCCGTCTCGCCGGACGCCGGTCGAGACCCGCCTCGACGTCTCCCGCCCCAGCGGCGGCTACGCCTTCCGCCTCCGCTTCCCGCTCCGGATCGAGGGCCCCTGCATGCGCTGCCTCGGAGGACGCGGCGCTCGAGACCGAGGTCGACGCCCGCGAGGTCGCCCAGGAAAACACCGACGACGAGGAGCTGCGCAGCCCCTACGTCGAGGACGAGGAGCTCGACCTCGGCCGCTGGGCCCACGACGCCGCCGTCCTCGCGATCCCGGCCCGGTTCCTCTGCCGCCCCGATTGCGCCGGCCTCTGCCCGATCTGCGGCGAGTCCCTCAACGACGCCGACCCCGCCGACCACGAACACGACGACGGAACCGACCCGCGCTGGGCCAAGCTGAAGGAGCTGAAGCTGGATTAGCTGGCGAACCTCGGTGACCCGCTACCATGCGCCACTGCTTATGGCTGTCCCGAAGAAGAGAACCTCCAGCGCACGGCGCGACAAGCGGCGCGCCAACCACAAGGCCGGCAAGGCGCGGCTCAACCAGCTGCCCGCGCTGCCACAGCCCGCGGCTGCCGCACCGGGTCTGCCCGACCTGCGGCACCTACGCCGGTCGTGAGGTGATCGAGCACAAAGTCGTCGATCCCTCGGCGGCCCCCTCCGACGCCGAGGAGTGACGGCGGCGGGGCACGGCGTGACCGTGGCCCTGGACGGGTTCGGGGCCGAGCAGGGCTTTGGCGTGCTCGCCGAGGGCGCGCGGATGGCGGCGGCGGACGGGATTCGGCTGCGGGTGTTCGGCCCGCCCGAGGAGCTGGGGCTGGACGGGGTCGACGGGATCGAGGTCGTGCCGACGCTCGGAGTGGATCGGCAACGACGAGGACCCGGTGGCCGCGGTCCGGGCCGAAGAAGGAGGCCTCGGTCGTGCGCGCCGCCGCCGACGTCGCCGAGGGCCGCGCCGAGGCGATGGTCAGCCCGGGCTCGACCGGGGCGACGATGGCCGCCGCGACCTTCGGCCTGCGGCGGCTCAAGGGCGTGCAGCGGCCGGCGCTCGCCGTGCAGCTCCCGGTCCCGGGCAAGCCGGTGCTCTTCCTCGACGTCGGCGCCAACGTCGAGGTGCGCGCCCAGCACCTGGTCCAGTTCGCCTTCCTCGGCGCCGCCTTCAGCGCGGCGGTGCTCGGCGTCGAGCGGCCCCGCGTCGGCCTGCTCTCGGTCGGCGAGGAGGCCGGCAAGGGTCGCGAGGAGGTGGTCGCCGCCCACGGCGTCCTCTCCGCGTGCCGAGGGGATCGAGTTCGCCGGCAACGTCGAGGGGCGCGACCTGCCCGCCGGCGGCGCCGACGTGGTCGTCACCGACGGCTTCACCGGCAACGTCTCGCTGAAGCTGATGGAGGGGACGGCGAAGACGGTCACCGCCGCGATCCGCGACGCCGCCCGCTCCAACCCGCTCGCCGCGCTCGGCGGCCTGCTGATGCGCCCGGCGCTGGGCGGCCTGCGGCGCGAGCTGCACCCGGACACGACCGGCGGCGCGATCCTGCTCGGCCTGCGCGGCATCGCCGTGGTCGGCCACGGCAGCTCCGGCGCCGAGGGGATCGCCAACGCGGTCCGCCTCGCGGCTCGCTGCGTCGAGGTCGACGCGGTCGGCCGCACCGCGGCGCTGCTGCGCGAGGGCGGCGCCGGCCGGGGCGAGCTGGCCGCCGAGAGCGAGCGGAGCGGGCGTGATAGGAACCCGGCGATGAGCCGCGAGGAAGTCCTCACCCTGGTCCGCGACCACCTCGCCGAGGAGCTCGAGGTCGACGCGGCCAAGATCGGCGAGGCGACCCGCTTCAAGGAGGACCTCGACGCCGACTCGCTCGACCTCTACGAGCTGGTGATGGAGCTGGAGGACACCTACGGGATCTCCGTCTCCGAGGAGCAGGCGGCGAAGATCGCGACGGTCGGCGACGCGGTCGAGTTCGTGCTCGAGCACGCCCCGGCGTGAGCGTCGCGGCGCTCGCAGAGCTGGTCGCGGAGCTTCCCGACGACCTGCGGCGCCAGGCGCTGACCCACTCCTCCTGGACCGAGGAGCGGACCGAGTCCTACGAGCGCCTCGCCTACCTCGGCGACAGCGTGCTCGCCCTGGCCGTCGCCGGCGACCTCGTCGAGCGCTTTCCCGGAGGTCGACGCGGGCGGCCTGACCAAGATCCACAACCAGGCGGTGAGCGGGGTCTCCTGCGCCGAGGTCGGGCGCGAGCTCGGCGTGCCCGAGATGCTGCGCGCCAACGAGCCCGAGGAGATGCGACGGTGGGGATCCCGGCCGAGGTCCTGCTCAGCGGCGAGCGGCCGCTGCCGGAGGCGACCGAGGCGCTGATCGGCGCCTGCTTCCTCGCCTTCGGCTTCGAGCGGATCGCCGCGGCGGTCGCGGCCGCCTTCGAGCCCCGGATCGAGCACGTCGCCGAGACCACGATCGACTTCAAGTCGGCGCTGCAGGAGCTGCTCGCACGCCGCCGCTCGCACGTAAGCTACGAGGTGATCGCCGAATCCGGCCCGCCGCACCGGCGCAAGTTCGAGGTCGCGGCGATCGTCGACTCCGAGCGGGTCGGCGAAGGGGTGGGCCGGAGCAAGAAGGCGGCCGAGCAGGTCGCGGCCGAGCAGGCGCTGAAGCGCCTCGGCGGCTGAGCGTTGGCCGTTGCGTCCGACTCAAACGAGAGCCTGTGCGACCAAGGGCCGAGGGACTGAAGAGATGTATCTGAGATCGATCGAGATGAAGGGGTTCAAGTCGTTCCCCGAGCGGGCGAGGCTGGAGTTCTCGCCCGGCGTCAGCGTGATCGTCGGCCCCAACGGCTCGGGCAAGTCGAACATCACCGACGCGGTGCTCTGGGCGCTGGGCGAGCAGAGCCCGGGGGCGATCCGCGGCGCCTCGATGCAGGACGTGATCTCGGCCGGCGGCAAGGGCGTCGGCCAGCGCCGCGTCGCCGAAGTCGAGGTGACGATCGACAACTCCGAGGGCCGCGCCGCGACCGAGCTCTCCGAGATCGCGGTCAAGCGCACGCTCGACCGCTCCGGCGACGGCAGCTACCGCCTCAACGGCGCCCGCTGCCGCCTCGTCGACGTCGTCGAGGTGCTCTCCGACACCAACCTCGGCCGCGAGATGCACTCGGTGATCAGCCAGGGCCGGGTCGAGTCGATCGTCCACTCCAAACCGCGCGAGCGCCGCCTGCTGATCGAGGAGGCGGCCGGGCTCGGCAAGCACCGCAAGCGCCGCCGCCGCGCCGAGCTGAAGCTGCGCGCCGCGCGCGACAACCTCGACCGTGCCCTCGACCTCGAGCGCGAGGCGCGCGCCCGCCTGCGGCCGCTGAAGCGCCAGGCGCAGGCGGCGGAGCTGGGCGCGCGGATCGAGCGCGAGGAGCTGGGCCTGCGCGGCCAGCTGGTCGCCGAGGAGCTGCGCTTCGGCGCCGACCGGGCGGCGGCGGCGGAGAAGGCCGCGGTCGAGGCGCGCGCGCAGCGGACCGCGATCGAGAAGCGCCTGGCCGAGGTGAGCGAGAAGCGCCGCGCCGCCGAGGAGCGCTTCGCCGCCCGCGACCGCGAGCGCACCCAGGCCTGGGGCGTGCTGACCAAGCTGCGCGGCGAGCAGCAGCGGGTCGCCGTCCGCGCCGCCGGCCTCGGCGATCGCGAGGGCGAGCTGCACGCGGGGCTGGAGGCGCTGCGGGCCGAGCTCGGCCCGCTGACGCTCGACGTCGGCGACGGCGCCGCGCCCGGCGAGCGGGCGCGCAAGCTGGAGGAGGAGCTGGGGGAGATCGACGCCGGCCTCGCCGGCGCCGCCGAGGGCCTCGCCCGGGCGCGCTCCGCCGACGCCAGCGAGGCCGCGCGCGAGGCGGCCCTGGGGGCGGTCCGCAGCGGCGCCGAGCGCGCCTCCCGCCACGCCCGCCGGGCCGAGGGCCTGCTCGGCGAGCGCCACCGCGAGGCCCTGCGCAAGCGGCTCGCGGCCGGCGAGGAGCTGCTCGACGACGTCCGCGCCGCCGCGGCCGCCGCGTCGCGCGGCGGAGGCGGCGATCCGCGCCCGGGTCGAGCGGATCGAGCAGCGCGTGGTCGGCGGCGAGGGCGACGGCGACGAGATCGCCGAGGAGATGCGGGCCTGCTCGCAGCGCGAGTACGAGCTGCAGGCCGAGATGACGGCGGCCTCCGACAGGCTGACCGAGGTCGAGGTCGAGGCCGCGCACCTCGGCGACCGCCGCGCCGAGGCGGCCAAGGAGCTGGCCTCGATCGCCGAGCGCCTCGGCGAGGAGGTCGAGCCGGCGACGCAGCCCCTGAGCGACGAGGAGCGGGCCGAGATCGACCGGCGGCTGGAGCGGCTGGAGCGCCGCCGCGCCCAGATCGGCCCGGTCAACCCGCTGGCCGAGCGCGAGTACGAGGAGGCGCGCGAGCACGTCGAGTCGCTGCAGGCCCAGCGCGAGGACACCGAGCGCGGGATGCGCGAGCTGGAGGCGCTGATCCGCGACATCGACCGCGAGATCGAGCGCGCCTTCGAGCAGACCTTCGAGGCGACGGCGAAGAACTTCGAGGAGATGGTCGAGCACCTCTTCCCCGGCGGCCGTGGCCGCCTGCGCCGGGTCAGCCTGCGCCCGGTCCGCGATGCCGAGGCGGAGGGCGAGGAGGCCGCCGCGGAGGCCGACGACGACGAGGAGGCGAGGAAGAACGCGAGGAGCTCGGGGTCGAGATCGAGGTCACCCCGGCCGGCAAGTCGACCCGCAAGCTCTCGCTGCTCTCCGGCGGCGAGAAGTCGCTGGTCGCGATCGCCTTCGTCTTCGCCGTCTTCCTCGCCCGGCCCTGCCCCTTCTACATCCTCGACGAGGTCGAGGCCGCCCTCGACGACGCCAACATCGACCGCTTCCTGCAGCTGATCCGCCGCTTCTCCGACCGCGCCCAGTTCGTCATCGTCACCCACCAGAAACGGACGATGGACGCCGCCGACGTCCTCTACGGGGTCAGCATGGGCGGCGACGGGGTCACCAAGGTCGTCTCCCGCCGCCTGCCGCGCGAAGTCGAGGAGGCCGAGGGGGACGGAGCGCCGAGGTGAGCGCTGCGGCCGCCGCGCCGCCGCCCTTCGCCGGCGTGGCCGGCGAAGCGGCCGAGCGACGACGGCGATGCCGAGGCTGTCCCGCCCCCGGCCTGATCGGCGAGCAGCCGGCGGCGCCCGCGGAGCCGCGCAGCTCGGTCGAAGCCGCCTGAGTCAGGCACGCCCTCGCCTTAAAGAAAACAGAACGTTCCCGGACCTGGGCCCACGCTACGCTGTCCGCGGGTAAGGAAAGGAGAGACGGTGGCCCAACGCCACATGGACAGGCTGACGTCGTTCGACACGTCGTTCCTGGCCAACGAGAAGTCCAACGGGCACATGGCGATCGGCGCCGTGCTGATGTGCGACGGCGAGCCGCCGAGCCACGAGGACTTCGTCGCCACATCCGCAGTCGCGTCCACCTCCTGCCGCGCCTGCGCCAGCGGCTCGCCTTTCCGCCCCTGCGCCTGGGCACGCCCTTCTGGATCGACGATCCCGAGTTCGACCTCGCCAACCACGTCCGCCGCGCGAGCCTCGCCGCCTCCGGGCGATGACGCTCAGTTCCACGACCTCGTCGGCGAGATCCTCTCGCCGCCGCTCGATCGCTCGCGCCCGCTCTGGGAGCTGGTGCTGGTCGAGGGCTTCGAGGACGACCGCTTCGCGATCGTCTACAAGACCCACCACGCGATGGCCGACGGCTTCTCGGCGGTGGACATCGGCGCCCTGCTCTTCGACGTCGAGCCGAATCCGGAGCCGCTCGCGGGCAGGAGCCCTGGAGCCCGCAGCCGTCGCCCTCCAACCTCGACCTCGCCGGCCGGGCCGTCGCCGGCATCTGGGCGACCGCGCGGCGCATGGCGCGCTGGCTCGGCGGGCGCCATCCGCCGGCCGCGCCGGGCGGGCAAGCGCGCCGCCGACGGCATCGCCGGCCTCTGGGAGGTGACCTGGAACCTGACCAAGCCGGCGCCGAAGGTGCCGCTCAACGTCGAGATCGGTCCCGCGCGCAGCTTCTCCTGGGCCAGCTTCACGCTCGACGACTTCAAGCTGATCAAGAACGCGCTCGGCGGTGACCGTCAACGACGTCATCCTCGCGGCCACGGCCGGCGCCCTGCGCCGCTGGATGCTCGACCGTGATGTTCCAGCCGACGGCCTCGAGCTGAAGGCGCTGGTGCCCGGTCTCGATCCGCACCGACAACGAGCAGGGCGAGCTGGGCAACCGGCTGACGGCGATGCGCGGGCCGCTGCCGGTCGGCATCGCCGACCCGGTCGAGCGCCTGCGCGCCGTCCACGAGGCGATGGAGGCGCTGAAGGCCTCCAAGCAGCCGCTGGGCGCGGAAGCGATCTGGGGCCTCAACGACTGGTTCCGCGACTTCGCGCCGCCGCTGCTGCTGGGCCCGACCGCGGCGATCAACTTCTCGACCCGGCTCTTCAACCTGCTCGTCACCAACTTCCCCGGGCCGCAGATCCCCTTCTACGTGCTCGGCCGCGAGGTCGAGGGGGTCTTCCCGATCGGCTTCCTCGCCCGTCGCCACGCGCTGGCGATCGCGATCATCAGCTACAACGGCAAGGTCGGCTTCGGCCTGCTCGCCGACCGCGCCTCGATGCCCGACCTCGAACGCATCTCCGGATACCTGCGGGAGGCCGTGGAGGAGCTTCTTGCCGCCGCCCGGATAGCCTCCGCGGGGAAATCGATGGCGACCAGTTGGCAGGAGATATTCGACCTCGGTTCGCGCGAGAGCGCGAACGCCTCGGCGGCTGAGAGCCCCGAGCAGCGCCGCGGCGTCTTCCGCCGCCTGCGCGAGAGCCTCTCCAAGAGCCGCCAGGCGCTGACCGAGGAGATCTCGGCCAGCCTCTTCGAGCGCATCGACGACGAGACCTGGGAGCGGCTGGAGGAGGCGCTGATCCTCGCCGACGTCGGCGCGCCGACCACGGCCAAGGTGGTCGAACGGCTCGAGCACGAGGTCGAGGGCGGCAGCGTCGCCGCCGACGGCGAGGCGGTGCGCGAGCGCCTGATCGAGATCCTCGCCGAGGTCGCCGCCACCGCGCGCGCCCCGATCGACCTCAGCGGCGAGCCGGCGGTGCTGCTGATGGTCGGCGTCAACGGCACCGGCAAGACGACGACGATCGGCAAGATCGCCTGGCACCTCTCGCGAGGAATTCGGCCTCTCCGTCGTCCTCGGCGCGGCCGACACCTACCGCGCCGCCGCCGCCGAGCAGCTCGCCGAGTGGGCCGAGCGCGCCGGCGCCGAGCTGGTCCGCGGGGAAGAGGGCGCCGACCCCGGCGCCGTCGCCTTCGACGCGGTCGAGGCCGCCCGCGCCCGCGGCGCCGACGTGGTCATCGTCGACACCGCCGGCCGCCTGCACACCCAGAGCAACCTGATGGACGAGCTGGCCAAGGTGCGCCGCGTGATCGCCAAGCAGCTCCCCGGCGCCCCCCACGAGACCCTGCTCTCGATCGACGCGACCACCGGCCAGAACGGCCTGCGCCAGGCCAAGCTCTTCGCCGAGGCAGCCGAGGTCGACGGCGTCGTCCTGACCAAGCTCGACGGCACCGCCAAGGGCGGCATCGTCCTCGCGATAGCCGCCGAGCTGAGCATCCCCGTAAAGCTGATCGGCACCGGCGAGTCCCTCGAGGACCTGCGCCCCTTCGACCCCACCGACTTCGCCAACGCCCTCCTCGCCGAGTAACCCTCCGACCTCGCCAAGCCCTCCCCGGCGAACCAGTCCCGATCCTGACTTCGCCTTTGTTCGCCACTATGGCGAATAAGGGCGAACTCAGTCCCCTAAGCTGCGGGCGATGTTCGACCAGCTCTCAGACCGGCTGCAGGCGACGCTCTCCGAGGTCCGCTCGCGCGGGAAGCTGAGCGAGGCCGACGTCGACTGCGGCGATGCGGGAGATCCGGCTCGCGCTGCTCGAGGCCGACGTCAACTTCAAGGTCGTCAAATCCTTCACGGCGACGCTGAAGGAGCGCTGCCTCGGCGCCGAGGTGCTGGAGAGCCTCGATCCGGGCCAGCAGGTGGTCAAGATCGTCAACGAGGAGCTGACCGGGCTGATGGGCGGCACCGGGAGCGAGCTGGCCTTCGTCCTCCGAGCGGTCCGACCGTGATCCTGATGGCCGGCCTGCAGGGCTCCGGCAAGACGACCGCCTGCGCCAAGCTCGCCCGCTTCCTGCGCGAGAACGGCAAGAAGGACGTGGCCCTTGCCGCCTGCGACGTCTACCGCCCCGCCGCCGTCGACCAGCTGGTCACCGTCGGCGAGCGCGTCGGCGCCCACGTCTACGAGCAGGGCACCGACGCCGACCCGGTCGAGATCGCCGGCTGGGCGCTCGACCGCGCCGCGAAGAGCGCCGCGACGTGCTGATCGTCGACACCGCCGGCCGCCTCCACATCGACCAGGACCTGATGGACGAGCTGGCGCGGATCCGCAAGCGGGTCAAGCCCCACGACGTGCTGCTCGTCGTCGACGCGATGACCGGCCAGGACGCGGTCGGCGTCGCCGAGTCCTTCGCCGAGGCGGCCGAGTTCGACGGCGTCGTGATGACCAAGCTCGACGGCGACGCCCGCGGCGGCGCCGCGCTCTCGGTCAAGGCGGTGACCGGCAAGCCGATCCTCTTCGCCTCGACCGGGGAGAAGCTCGAGGCCTTCGACCGCTTCCACCCCGACCGCATGGCCTCGCGCATCCTCGGCATGGGCGACGTGCTCAGCCTGATCGAGAAAGCCGAGCAGCAGATCGACGAGAAGCAGGCGCTCGACCTCGAGCAGAAGCTGAAGAGCAACCAGTTCACGCTCGAGGACTTCCTCCAGCAGATGCAGCAGGTGCGCAAGATGGGCCCGCTCAGCGGCCTGCTCGGGATGCTGCCCGGGATGGGGGCGATGAAGCAGCTGAAGAACGCCGACGTCGACGAGTGCGAGCTCGACCGGGTCGAGGCGATCATCCTCTCGATGACCCCGGAAGAGCGGGCCAACCCGGGGCTGATCAAGGGCTCGCGCCGCAAACGGATCGCCAACGGCTCAGGGACCAAAGTCCAGCACGTCAACCAGCTGGTCAAGCAGTTCGACCAGATGCGCAAGATGATGCGCCACATGGCCTCCGGCAAGATGCCCGACCCGCAGCAGCTTGCCCAGATGACGGGGGCCGCGCCGCGCCCGAAGATACGCAGGCGCTAACCTGCCGCAGTCCATATGGCAGTCCGAATCAGACTAAGACGCGTCGGGTCGAAGAAGAACCCGATCTGGCGGATCGTCGTCGCCGACAAGCGCTCGCCGCGCGACGGGCGCACGATCGAGACGATCGGTCGCTACAACCCGCAGACCGAGCCCTCGACCATCGAGTTCGACGAGGAGCGCGCCAGGCACTGGCTCGAGCACGGCGCTCAGCCGTCGGAGACCGTCGCCACCCTGCTGCGCACCAAGGGCATCGCCGCCTCGGGCAGCTGAGCTTGCCGTGACCGAGCTCCTGGAGTTCCTCGTCAGGTCGCTGGTCGAGGATCCCTCGGCGGTCGTGGTCGAGGAGCTGGAAGAGGACGGCGACCTCGTCTACGAGATCACCGTGGCCGAGGACGACCTTGGGCCGGGTGATCGGCAAGGGCGGTCGCGTGGCCAACGCGATCCGGACGATCGCGAAGGCTGCTGCTGTGCGGCTCGATCGACGTGTCATCGTCGACATCCTTGACTGAGGGCGTTTGGGCGGGGTCCGGGGTGGGGGTTCCGCTTAACTTTTCGGGAACGGAATCCCCATGGGGGTTCCGCTTAACTTTTCGAGGAGCGGGAATTTGCTGTCGCCCGGGCGTGGGCGGCGAAAAAGTACAAGACGCTCCACCCCCATACGGATTCCGTTTAAGGCAGCTTGTGAGCTCGACATCTTCTCTCTCTTCCCGGAGGCGTTCGACTGGTTTCAGTCGCAGCGGTCGGTGCAGAACGCGGTTGCCGAAGGGAATGAGCTTCGGCTGTTCAACTACCGCGACACGACTCCGCTTGGGGCCGGGCAGGTCGACGATGCGCCGTATGGCGGGGGAGCTGGGATGGTTCTGCGGGTCGACGTGGTCGATGCTGCGCTGCAGGCGGCCTATCCGAATGGGGAGAGGCCGCGGGTGGTTCTGCTCTCGCCGACCGGCCGGCTGCTCGACGACGAGCTGGCCGATGAGCTGACGCGGGAGCCGCATGTGGCGTTGCTCTGCGGGCGCTACGAGGGGTTCGACGAGCGGGTGCATGAGCACTTTGCCGACGACGAGGTCTCGATCGGGCGCTACGTGCTGGCCGGGGGGGAGCTGCCGGCGATGGTGCTCGCCGACGTGGTGATGCGGAAGCTGCCGGGGGCGCTTGGGCACGAGCGCAGTGCCGTCGAGGAGTCCTTCAGCCAGGTGCTGGAGGGGGCGCCGGAGTACCCGCACTACACCCGTCCCGCCAGCTACCGGGGCTGGGGCGTGCCGGACGTGCTGCTCTCCGGCGACCACGAGCGGGTGCGGCTCTGGAGGGCGGAGCAGAGCCGGGCCCGGGCCGAGCAGCTCGAACAAGGCCGCAAGTAGGTACGATTCCCGGCACCGCGCGGCGCCCAGTCGGGCCCGGCGGTCTTTTTTCGCATGAGCAGCGTCATCCAAGACATCGAGCGCAGTCAGCTGAGGAAGGGACTCCCTTCCTTCGACCCCGGCGATCGCGTGCGCGTCCACTTCCAGGTCGTCGAGGGCAACCGCCGCCGCACCCAGGTGTTCGAGGGGATCGTCCTGCGGCGTCAGGGCTCCGGTGCGCGCGAGACCTTCACCGTTCGCAAGCAGTCCTTCGGCGTCGGCGTCGAGCGGACCTTTCCGCTGCACTCGCCGAAGATCGAGAAGCTGGAGATCGCCGCGCGCGGCGACGTGCGCCGGGCGAAGCTCTACTACCTGCGCGGCCGCATCGGCAAGGCGGCACGCGTCGCCGAGCGGCGCTGGGGGATCGACGAGGAGCTGATCTCGACGCCGACCGCGGCGCGAGCCCGAGGCGGTCGACGCCGAGGGCGTGAGTCAGACGGCTGAAGACGCTGAGGCCCAGGCGGAGAAAACGCCACAAGGCGAGGCGGATCAGGCCGCGGGTCCTGTCGCAGAGGACGGCGAGTCGTCCTCGCAAGCTGCGGGCGACTCCCCATCCTCTACGCCACCCGCGGCAGAGGCGGATGCGCCTGACGGAGAAGCGCCGTCGGCTGAGGCTGAGGTCGAGGCGCCTGGGCGCCCGCGGAGGCCGAGGCGAGCGAGGAGGCCGCCGCGGAGGGCTCCAAGGAGGAGAAGGGTGAGCCCGCGGCGGAGGTGGAGACTTCAAAGGAAGTCGAGGCGGAGGCTTCGCCTGAGGCGAGTAGTGAGACGGCGGCAGACACGGACGCGGAGGCGCCCGAGGCGGGGGAGACCGAGGACAACGCCGCGGCGGAGGATGCCGAGGACGAGGAGCCGGACAAAGAGTCCGGCGACTCCGGCGGAGACCCGGCCTGAAACTCTCGATCCCGAAGCCGAAGACTCGAGGCGGCGGGCTCGTAGAGCTGGTCGTCATCGTCGCCCTGGCCCTGGGCCTTGCCCTGGCGATCCAGGCCTGGCTGATCAAGCCCTACCAGATCCCCTCCCAGTCGATGGAGCCGACGCTCGACGTCGGCCAGCGAGTCCTCGTCAACCGCTTCCTCTACCACTTCACCGACCCGAGCATCGGCGACATCGTCGTCTTCCACCCGCCGGCCGGCGCCGACAACGGCACCGAATGCGGCGTCCCGCACGGGCCCAAGGAAGCCTGCCCGCGGCCGACCGCCGCCGAGTCGAGCCAGAACTTCATCAAGCGGATCGTCGCCGGTCCCGGCGACACGCTCGCCGTCCGCAACGGGCACCCGGTCGTCAACGGCGTCGAGAAGACCGACGAGCCCTACATCACGGCCCTCCACCACGTGCGCCGTCTGCAATTTGCCGAAAGCGATCACCATTCCACCCGGCTACTACTTCATGATGGGCGACAACCGTGGCGAAAGCGACGACAGCCGCTTCTGGGGACCCGTACCCCGTGGATGGATCATCGGCAAGGCCTTCGCCACCTACTGGCCTCCCGATCGCATCGGCACCCTCTAGGCCCC
Source organism: uncultured Solirubrobacterales bacterium (assembly GCA_963812905.1). Classification (GTDB taxonomy): domain Bacteria; phylum Actinomycetota; class Thermoleophilia; order Solirubrobacterales; family 70-9; genus VRUE01. The sequence continues at coordinate 389,191 of CAWEWY010000003.1, read as the reverse complement.
CCGCCAAGGGCAAGGCCCACCAGCGCCGGCTGGCCCGGACCCGAAAGCTCTTCGCCTTCGATCGCGGCCTCGGCAGCCGCCTCGTCGCCGGCGCCGACGAGGCCGGCCGTGGCTGCCTCGCCGGCCCGCTGGTCGCCGCCGCGGTGCTGATCGACTACGAGACGCTCTCGCACGCCGACCGCCGCTCCCTCGCCGGCCTGCACGACTCCAAGCAGATGAGCGCCGAGAAGCGGGCGGAGCTGTATCCCTGCGTGCTGCGCGCCGCGGAGCGCGTCAGCGTCGTGGTGCGCAGCGCCCGGGGGATCGACGACCGCGGCCTGCACGTGACCAACATCGAAGCGCTGTCCAGCGCGCTCGAACGCCTGTGCCCGGACGAGAGCGCGACCTGCCTGGTCGACGGCTTCTCCCTCCGCGATTGCACGGTCCCGCATCGGGCCGTGATCGAAGGCGACGGGACCAGCGCCGCGATCGCCGCCGCCTCGGTGATCGCCAAGGTCACCCGCGACCGCTACATGCACGGCGCCGGCCGCGACTACCCGGGCTGGGGCTTCGAGGAGCACGTCGGCTACTCGACCCCCGAGCACCGCGAGGCGATCGAGCGGATCGGCATCTCGCCCCTGCACCGCCGCTCGTTCCAGTCGGTCGCCTACAGCCAGCTGGAGCTGGCCGGCTAGAGCGAGCGTTTTGATTCGTTCTCCCTACTTTGCGGCCTATGTGTCACGCCCCGTCCGCCTGCGCCCTTAGGCTGGCAAGAGATGACCATCGCACAGCAAGCGCGTGAGGAAGGGCACTTCCGCCAGGTGGAGGGCGCGATGCTCCACGTCGAAGACGCAGCCCGCCGTTTGTCGGAAGCCGCCGAGGAGCTGAAGAAGGACGACGCGTTGCCGCATCTCGTTGCCGCGCTTGAAACCGCCGCCGGTGCCGTACGGGCAGACCATGCCCGCCTGATGAAATCGGTCTACTGGCAGGCGCCCTCTGGCGCTCAGGGCGAGCTCGCCACCGATACTGGCGAGCAGCAGCGCCTCGCTTCGTAGTCACCGGGGATGTCCCTCACGGGCGAGGAGATAAGGGCGAGCCTGACTCGGTTCGTCGCCCATTGGAGCGTGCGCGATGGCTATGAGAGGGGCGAGGCTCAGACCTTTCTCACCGAGCTTTTCGCCTGCTACGGGCAGCGGCTCTCCGACGTCGCTGAGTTCGAGCGTTTCCAGAAGGGCGGCTTCGTCGATCTGATTTGGCCGCGCGTCTGCATCGTCGAGATGAAGTCTGCGAGTGAGTCGAAGCGCATGCACAAGCACCGCGAGCAGGCGCTCGACTACTGGCGTGGGGCCGCGGACCCAGCAGAGAACGTCCCCGCGCCGGAATACGTGGTGCTCTGCTCGTTCGAGCGCTTTGAGATCTGGGAGCCGGGCAGATTTCCCGATGCCCCGCGGGTCGAGTTCGGGCTTGACGAGCTGCCCGATCGCTATACGTCATTGCTCTTCCTGGCCGGCGATGAGCCGGTGTTCACCGCCCGTCAGGAGGCGGTCACCCTTGAGGCGGTCGGCAAGCTGGCGGAGCTGTTCCAGCGGCTAGAGCGGCGCGGAGAGGGCGATCCTCAGTCCCGTCGCCGCTTCATCTTGCAGTCCGTGTGGTGCATGTTCGCCGAGGACCTTGGCCAGATCCCGGGGCAGGGCTTCACCCGGATCATCGACGACTTGATCGCAAGCCCGCGTCGCTCCAGCGCCGACGACCTTGGGCGGCTTTTCGAGTATCTCGACGACCCCAATCCTCAGCGTCCGACCCACGGCCTCTACGCCGGGGTCCCGTATGCGAACGGATCCGGCTCGGATCGCTGAACAGAGATCGACCTGGCTCCTGAAGAGCTTGCGCTGCTTCGAGAGATCTGCGCCTCGAACTGGCGGAAGGTTCAGCCGTCCATCTTCGGCTCCCTCCTGCAGGGAGTGTTCGGCCACGACAAGCAGTGGCGACTGGGCGCCCACTACACACACGAATCTGAGATCCAGAAGATCGTCGGACCGACTGTTGCCGAGCCCTGGAGGGAGCGGATAGAGGGGCTGTCAAGTCATGACGAGGCACGCCGAGCCCAGGCCGACCTTCTCAACTACATCGTTCTCGATCCCGCCTGCGGCTCCGGCAACTTTCTCTACGTGGCCTACCGGGAGCTGCGACGGATCGAGTCCGAATTGGCGAACCGAGCGATGGAGCTGGCACAGGCCGAGGGTCGACCGGCCCAGCAGGGCCTCAGTGTGTTTTTCCCGCTGCAGAACATGCGCGGCATCGAGATCGAGCAATTTGGGGTCGACCTGGCGCGGGTGACCCTGTGGATGGGGCATCGGCTGGCCGTCGAGGAGCTCGGCTTGGACGAGAGCACCCTGCCCCTCGCCAACCTCTCCGGGATCCGTCGGGCCGATGCGCTTCAGGTCGACTGGGACGAGGCGGACGCGATAATCGGCAACCCGCCCTACCACGGCTCCCAGAACCTTCGCGGGGTTCTCGACGAGGACTACGTGGAATGGCTGAAGGGTCATTTCGGCGCAGGCCTCAAGGATCTCTGCGTCTACTGGTTCAGGCGTGCGGCGGATCAGACGCGGCCGGGCGACCGCGCCGGCCTCGTGGGCACCAACTCGATCAGCCAGAACCGGGCGCGCGGGGCAAGCCTCAACTATGTTGTCGAGAAGGGCGGGGTGATCACGGATGCGGTATCGCGTCAGAAGTGGCCCGGCGAGGCGGTGGTGAATGTCAGCATCGTCAACTGGGTGCAGGAGCCTGGCGAGCCGCCGCAGCGGTTCGTCTTGGACGGCGAGCCGGTCGAGGGCATCAATACTCGCTTGCGCGAGTCGAAGCTGGCGATCGAGGAGTACGAGTCGCTTCCCGCAAACCTCGGCCGCTCCTTTCAGGGGCCGATCCCGGCCGGGAGCTTCTATCTGGAGCCCGACGAGGCACGCGAAATCCTCGATCGGACCGAGGCGAGCTGCTCCGATGTGGTCCGCCCGTACCTGATCGGCGACGACATCACCGAGGAGCCGGAGCAGCGCCCGAGGCGATTCATCGTCGACTTCGCAATGCAGACGCTTGAGGAGGCGATGCAGTATCCGGAGGCACTGCGCTTGGTTCGAGAGAGGGTCAAGCCTGCGCGCGATAAGAACAATCGAGAGGCTTATCGCCGGTACTGGTGGCGCTTTGCGGAGCCTCGACCCAAGATGAGAAAAGCGCTTGAGCCTCTGTCGCGCTACGTCGCAGGTAACGCCCAAGGCAAGCGGTTCCTGTTCTCCTGGGTGGATCGTTCGGTCTGCCCGAGCAACCTGACAAACGTCTTCGCGTTTGACGACGACTACTCGATGGGGGTGCTCACATCATCGGTTCACGGCGCATGGGCGCGTTCAGAGTCGTCGACGCTCAGAGTTGATCTGCGCTACACGCCAACCTCGTGCTTCGAGACTTTCCCCTGGCCGCAACCCGATGACCGCGCCCGCGAAGAGATCGGCGATATCGCAAAACTGCTGATCGAGCGCCGTCAGGCGATCTGCGTCGAGAACGAGATCGGCCTCACCAAGCTCTACAACCAGGTGGACGAAGGCGCCTGGTCGGAGCTGCGCGACCTTCACCGATTGCTCGACGAGGCCGTCGCTCGAGCTTATGGATGGCCGGCCGCCGTCGCCCACGATCCGCTGGAGGCGAAGGCGCGACTCGCCCGGCTTCATGTGGACATCGTCGAGGGCGCGGTGTACCACCCGTTTGCGTGATGCGCATAGGGGCGCCTGGTGTGCCTAGAAGGCGCCGCGAATGTGCTCGACGTCGATTGCGCGGCCTGCGCGGTCGAAGGTGACGCCGACCGCGTCGAAGCGGATCTCCGTGTAGTAGGGCGCGTCGCGGCGTTCGCCCATCCAGGCGGTGGCGAGGCGGCGGACGCGCTGCTGCTTGCGGCGGTTGACGCCGAGGACCGGGCGCTCGGGGCCGAAGGACGATCCGGCACGCCCCGCCTTGACCTCGACGAAGACGAGGGTGCGGCCGTCGCGGGCGACGATGTCGAGCTCGCCGAAGCGGGTGCGGGCGTTGCGCTCGACGATCTCCCAGCCTGAGCGCGCGAGGCGGTCGGCCACCAGGTCCTCCGCGGCGCGTCCGATCCGCTGTCGCTGCACGGTCATCGCCAGCGACCATAGGGCTTGATTTCGCCTTCGCCGCCCGCGAGGCGCCTCTCGAGCCAGAGAGTTTTCAGTTTCGGCGCATTCAGCGCGCCACGCGTCGGATTCGGCTCCCTAGCGTGGTCTCCGTGCTCGCCACCGCGCAGACATTCACCCTCGACGGCATCTCCGCCCGTCCGGTCCGGGTCGAGGTGGACGTCCACCGTGGCCTGCCCGCCTTCTCGGTCGTCGGCCTGCCCGACGCGGCGGTGCGAGAGGCGCGGGAGCGGGTGCGGGCGGCGCTGGTCAACTGCGGCTTCGATTTTCCGCTGCGGCGGATCGTCGCCAACCTCGCCCCGGCCAGCCTGCGCAAGGCCGGGCCGGGGATGGACCTGGCGATCGCCGCCGCCCTGCTGACGGCATCGGGCCAGCTGGACCTCGGGCGGCTGCCGAGGCTGGCGATGGTCGGCGAGCTCGCCCTCGACGGCTCCGTCCGTCCGGTGCCCGGCGTGCTGGCGATCGCCGAGGCGGCGCGGGAGCGGGACGTGGAGGCGATCGTGGTCCCGGCCGAGAACGGGCCCGAGGCGGCGCTTGCGGGCGAGATCGGCGTGATCTGCCTCGAGAGCGTCGCTCAGCTCTCGGCCCTTGCTGCCGGCGAGTGGATGCCGGAGCGGCCGCAGCCGATGCCGCTGCGGCTCAGCGTTGCTGACAGGGCCCCCGACCTCGCCGACCTGCGCGGCCAGCGCCACCTCCGCTACGCGCTCGAGGTCGCCGCCGCGGGCGGTCACAGCCTGCTGATGGTCGGCCCGCCCGGCGCCGGCAAGTCGCTCGCCGCCAGCCGCCTGCCCTCGATCCTGCCGCCGCTGGCGGCCCCGGAGGCGCTGGAGGTTGCCCGGATCGCCAGCGCCTGCGGGCGCCTCGGCGAGGACCGGGCCGGAGGCAGGCCGTTCCGGGCGCCGCACCACACGGTCAGCCCGGCGGGGCTGGTCGGCGGTGGCAACCCGCCCAACCCGGGCGAGGCGACGCTCGCCCACCGCGGCGTCCTCTTCCTCGACGAGCTCTGCGAGTTCCGCCGCGACACGCTGGAGGCGCTGCGGGCGCCGCTGGAGACCGGCTGGGTCTCGATCGCCCGCGCCGGCGCCTGGCGCCACCTTCCCTGCCGCTTCATGCTGGTCGCTGCCGCCAACCCCTGTCCCTGCGGCCGCGGCGAGGCCGATCCGGAGTGCAGCTGCGCGCCGCTGGCCGTGCGCCGCTACCAGGCGCGCCTCAGCGGGGCGCTCGCCGACCGCATCGACGTCCTCGCTGCGATCCGCCAGCCCAGCGCCGAGGAGATCGGCGGGCCGCCGGGGGAGCCGTCGGCCGCGGTGCGCGAGCGGGTCGGCGCCGCGCGCGAGCGTCAGGAACGTCGCCTCGGACCGGGGCGCTGCAACGCCTCGATGACGCCGGGGGAGGTGCGCGAGTGCGCGCTCGACGAGGCAGCCGCCTCGCTGCTCGCCGACTCCTACGCGCGGCGGCGCCTCAGCGGCCGCGCCCACGACCGCGTGCTGCGATTGGCGCAGACGGTCGCCGACCTGGCCGCTGCCGAGACGATCGGTCGCGAGCAGATGGCGCAGGCGCTGCAGCTGCGCCGGAGGGACCAGGAATGAGCGCGCCGCACGCCTGCCCCGACTGCCTGCGCCGCTCGCGGCTGCTCGCCCACCTCGCCCCCTACATCGAGAAGGTCGCCACCGGGGCGCCGGGCTCGCGCTCTCCCGAACTGCTGCGCCTCTCCAGCGAGGACCTCGCCGAGGCGGTGGCGCCGAAGATCGCGGCGCAGGTGCTGGCCCAGGTCGCGGCGGTGCCGGAGAGCCGCCTCGTCGCCGACCTGGCCGCGGCGCGGTGCTGGGCCTGCTGTCGCCACGACCCGCGCTTCCCGGTCGGGTTGCACGACGCTCGCCGACGCGCCCTGGGCGCTGATCGGGCGCGGCGATCCGGCGCTGCTGGAGCGGCTCGAGCCGGACGGCACGGTCACGGTCGTCGGCGCCAGGCGGGCCAGCACCTACGGTCGCGAGATGGCGCGCGAGCTGGGTCGTGAGCTGACCGCCGCCGGTCTGCTCGTCACCAGCGGGCTCGCCTTCGGCATCGACGCCTGCGCGCACCGGGGCGCCCTCGAGGCCGGGACGACGGTCGCCGTCCTCGGCTGTGGCGCCGACGTCGCCTATCCGGCCTCGCACCGCTCGCTCTGGCGGCGGATCTGCGAGCGACGGCCTGGTCCTCTCCGAGCTGCCGCCCGGGACCGGCGCCTGGCGCTGGACCTTCCCGGCGCGCAACCGGATCATGGCCGCGCTGGCCGGGATGACCGTGGTGGTCGAGGCCGCGCAGCGCTCCGGCTCGCTGATCACGGCCGACCTCGCCGCCGACCTCGGCCGCGACCTGGGGGCCGTGCCGGGCCCGGTCAACTCGCGCGCCTCGGCGGGCACCAACGACCTGCTGGCCGGCGGCGCCTGCCTCGTCCGCAACGCCCAGGACGTGCTCGACGCGATGCTCGGCCCGGGCGTGCGCAAGGCCGAGCGTGCGGGGCCGCATCTCGAGCCCGCGCTGCTCGATGTGCTGGCGGCGGTGGAACGAGGGGAGGAGACCTGCGACGCCGTCGCCGCCGAGCTGGATCTCGACGGTGCCGAGGCCGCATCCGCCCTCGCCACGCTCGAGGCACTCGGCTACGTCACCTGCTCGCTGGTCGGCGTGTACTCGCGAACGCTGCTCACGGTGCCCGGTGTCTAGGGCTCGCATATCCGTCATCAGGCGATCGCCCGCGCCGCGACCGCCCCGCTTGCTCCTGGACCGTCCCAGGCCACGCCCGGCCCTAGGCTGCGCGGCATGGAGTCGGAGCGCATCCCGGCCGTGCTCTCGATCGCCGGCTCGGACTCCGGCGGCGGCGCCGGCATCCAGGCGGACCTGAAGGCGTTCGCGCGCTGCGGGGTGCACGGGATGACCGCGATCACGGCGATCACCGCCCAGAACACGGTCGGGGTCGAGGCGGTCGAGTCGGTCTCGCCGGAGACGATCGTCGCCCAGGTCGGTGCGGTGGCCGAAGACATCGGCGTCGACGCGGTGAAGATCGGGATGCTGGGCACCGCGGAGACCGTCGACGCTGTGGTCGAGGCGCTGAGTCTGGTGGGCGAGGCGCCGGTGGTCGTCGACCCGGTGATGGTCGCCGAGAGCGGCGCCGTCCTGCTCGACGAGGAGGCTCGGGCGGCCCTGGTCGAGCGGCTGCTGCCGCTGGCCACCGTCGTCACCCCGAACATCCCCGAGGCGCGGGCGCTGGCCGGGGCAGGGGAGCGCGACTCCCAGGAGGACCTGGCGCGCGAGGTCCTCGCCCTCGGCCCGCGCGCCGTCGTCGTCACCGGCGGCCACAGCGAGCGCGTGGTCGACGTCTTCTTTGACGGCCGCGAGTCGGCCGAGATCGCCGGCGAGCGGCACCCCGGCGGCGCCGCTCACGGCTCCGGCTGCACCCACTCCTCGGCCCTCGCGGCCTTCCTTGCGCTCGGCGAGACACCACTGGAGGCGGCGCGGAAGGCCCGCGAGGTGGCCTCGGCGGCGGTCGCCCGCGGCCTGCACGAGATCGGCGAAGGCCCTGGTCCGGTCGACGTCTTCGGCCTTCGTTGAAGGGTTGCCTGCGCAATACGCCTAAAACCCTTCAAGCAGGTGTGAGTAGATTTCCGGCATGAGCACTAACGGCGCCACCACGACCAAGCTTCCACGCCCCCGCTCCAGCGCTGTCTTCGACGGCCCCGACCGGGCCGCAGCCCGCGCCTACATGAAGGGCGTCGGCTTCGACGACGACGCGCTCAGCCGGCCGACGATCGGGATCGCCAACACCTGGGCCGAGGCGAACTCCTGCAACTTCCACCTGCGCGGCCTCGCCGAGCACGTCAAGCAGGGGGTGCGGGCCGCCGGTGGCACGCCGATGGAGTTCAACACGGTCGCGATCTCCGACGGGATCACGATGGGGACCCAGGGGATGAAGGCATCGCTGGTCAGCCGCGAGGTGATCGCCGACTCGATCGAGCTGATGGCCCGCGGCTACCAGTTCGACGCGATCGTCGTCCTCTGCGCCTGCGACAAGACGATCCCGGGCGGGGCGATGGCGATGGCCCGGCTCGACGTGCCGTCGGTGCTGCTCTACGGCGGCTCGATCGCGCCCGGCCACTGGCACGGTCGCGACGTCACCATCCTCGACGTCTTCGAGGCGATGGGCGCGCACGCCGCCGGCGACATGAGCGACGAGGAACTGCACGAGCTGGAGGGCGTCGCCAGCCCCGGCGCCGGGGCCTGCGGCGGCCAGTTCACCGCCAACACGATGGCCTGCGCCTTCGAGGCGCTGGGGATCAGCCCCGGCGGCTCGGCGATGGTCCCGGCCGAGGACGACGACAAGGGCACGGTCGCCGAGAAGATCGGCGAGCTGGTGATGAACGTGCTGGTCGAAGACCTGCGCCCGAGCCGGGTGATCACCCGAGACTCCCTGGAGAACGCGATCGCCTGCGCCTGTGCCTCGGGTGGCTCGACCAACGTGGTCCTGCACCTGCTCGCCCTCGCTCACGAGGTGGGCATCGAGCTCGAGATGGACGACTTCGAGCGGATCTCCCGCGCCACGCCGCTGTTCGCCGACCTCAAGCCTGGCGGCCGTTTCGTCGCCACCGACCTCTACCGCGCCGGTGGGGTGCCGCTGATCCTCAAGCGCCTGGCCGAGGCCGGCGTCCTCCACGGGGACGCGATGACCGTCACCGGCAAGACGATCGGCGAGGTTGCCGAAGACGCGGGCGAGGCCGAGGGCCAGGAAGTCGTGCGCCCGCTCTCGGACCCGCTCAAGAAAGAAGGCGGGTTGGCGATCCTGCGCGGCAACCTCGCGCCCGAAGGGGCCGTGGTCAAGCTCGCCGGCACCGAGCGCACCAAGCAGGTCGGCCCCGCCCGGGTCTTCGAGTCCGAGGAGGAATGCTTCCGCGCGGTCAAGGACCAGCAGATCGAGCCGGGCGACGTCGTCGTGATCCGCAACGAGGGCCCGGTCGGCGGTCCGGGGATGCGCGAGATGCTCCAGGTCACCGCGGCGATCGTCGGCGAGGGCCTCGGGCAGAGCGTCGCGATGGTCACCGACGGACGCTTCTCCGGCGCCACCCGCGGCCTGATGATCGGCCACGTCGCGCCGGAGGCCGCCAGAGGAGGCCCGATCGCGGCGATTCGCGAGGGCGACGAGATCACCGTCGACATCGACAACCGCCGCCTCGACGTCGACCTCTCCGACGAGGAGATCGCCAAGCGTGTAGGCGAATACAAGCCCCCGCCATCCCCCTTCGGCCGCGGCGTAATGGCCAAGTACGCCGCAACGGTTTCCTCGGCTTCCAGGGGCGCGATCACGGGCTGACGGGACGGGGCCAGGGGGTGGAGCGTCTTGTACTTTTTCGCCGGTTCGCGCCGAGGCGCCAAGCCCTAATCCGTCCCGCCGAAAAAGTTAAGCGGAACCCCCTGGCCCCGTCCCGTCAGGCGAGGAACTCATCCAGCAGCGCGTTGAACCGTCCCGGCCGCTCCATTTGCGGCACGTGTCCCGTCTGCTCGAAGATCTCCAGGCGGGAGTGGGGGATGCGGCGCTGGTAGCTGTGCGCGGCCACGGATGGGATCACCCAGTCGTCGGTTCCCCAGACGATCATCACCGGGATCTCGATTTCTTCCAGCCGGTCGCGGGCGTCGTATTCGATCACCGCGTCGAGGGCGTCGGCGAAGCCCGGGCAGGGCAGGCCGGAGGCCATCTGCTCCCAGAGCAGCTCCTTGCGCAGCCGGTGCGGGTGGCGGATCGCGAAGCGGAACATCAGGTAGCGGGCGCGGCGGTGGCTGACGACGAAGCGCGCGGCGGCGCCGAAGGGGCGGCCGAAGGTGTCCCAGGCCTGCGAGGTTGCCTTGCCCCGCTGGTGCGGGAGCCAGGTGTTGATGAAGCCCGCGGCCGAGACGAGGACGAGGCGGTCGAAGCGCTCCGGGGCCGAGAGCACCGCCTCGGCCGCGACCAGGCCGCCCATCGAGTTGCCGACCAGGGTGACGCCGCCGTCGAGCCCGAGCTTCTCGCAGAAGTCGTGCAGCAGCCGGCCGTAGGCGGGCATGTCGATCGGCCAGGAGGGCATCGGGCTGGCGCCGAAGCCGGGCAGGTCGAGGGCGATCGCGCGGTGGGTGCGGCCGAAGTGGGGGAGGTTTTCCAGCCAGGTCTGCCAGGAGCTGGTGATGCCGTGGACGAAGACGATCGGCTCGCCCTCGCCGATCTCGGCGTAGTTGACCGTGGCGCCGGGCAGCTCGACCCGGTGCAGGTGCGGCCGCCAGTCGAGCTTCAGCCAGTCGGGATCGGGGTTGCCGTAGTCGCTCAGGCATAGCCCATACGTTCAAGTATGGGTATCTCGCGGATCTGCGGTGGCTGCAGGTGGTCCCAGAGGATGCCCCGCGGCCGCTCGTACTGGCGCTCGACCTCGATCACCGCGCGCGGCGTCGCGATCACGTCGACCGGCAGGTCGTGCGCGGTCATCATCAGGTGGCGGCGCAGGACCTGGGTCGGGTGGACCGTCGTCGCCACCGTGGTGTGGCCGTCGATCTTGCCGGCGTCGATCAGGACCCCGTACTCGAGGTCGGAGTAGCCGCCGCCCTTGCCGACCCGGGCGCCGCTGAGGTTGACGGCGACCGAGCCGCAGAGGACGAAGTCGATCTCGGGCAGCTCGTCGAGGGCCGTGACGCGGCCGTGCTTGAGCGCACCCTTGATCGTCGCCGCCTCCTTGACCGCGCGTTTGGAGAGCTTCTTGGGGTCGAGGACGCGGAAGGGGTGGGGGTCGCGCAGCCGCGGCACCGCCATGATCACGACCTTGCCCTCTTCGAGGGCGATGCGGCGGGCGTAGGTCTGCGGCGAGTCGGGGTTGGCCTTGATCACCCGGGCGCGCTTCCAGAGCCGCTGCCCGGCGAGCTTCTCGGCTGCCAGCTTCGCCCCGGCGAAGTTGGGGATGCGGCCCTCGGCGCCCGGGAAGCGGGACACGCCCGCGCGGTCCATCGCCTTCCAGACCTCCTTGCGGACATCGTCCTTGGAGCGCATCACGGTGAAAGATATCCGCCGGAACGACCGGAGCGTGTGCCTAAACTCCCCACGATGGGGCGCGGAGCCAAGATCGCGATCGTCGCCGCGGTGGCACTGCTCCTGCTGGTGGCCGGCGTCGGCTACGCCTACGACAGCACGCAGAAGGACAAGATCGCCGACGGCGTGACGATCGGCGGCGTCGACGTCGGCGGCATGGACGAAGCCGAAGCGAAGCAGGCGGTGCGCCGCCAGCTGCTCGGCCCGCTGCGACACTCGCTGCGGGTCGGCTACGACGGCGAGCGCTGGACGCTACCCGGCAAGAGCCTGAAGGTTCACGCCGACCTCGACGCCGCGGTCGAAGAAGCGCTCGAGGACAGCCGCGAAGGCGGGTTTCCGGGCCGGCTGGTCCGCTACGTGACCGGCGGCGACCTCGAAAAGCAGATCGGCGCCGACGTCACCTACTCCCAGCCCGCGATCAACCGCTTCGTGCGCCGGGTCGCCGACGCCGTCGACCGCGAAGCCCAGGACGCGACGGTCGAACCCAGCGGCGACTCGCTCAGCGTGGTCAAGGCGCAGAACGGGCGCAAGCTGCGCGACAAGCTGCTCACCCGCCAGCTCGAGGCGGCGGTGCTGAACGCCGGACGCCGACCACACGATCGCTGCCCGCACCCACTACACGAAACCCGAGGTGACGACCAAGGAAGTCGCCAGCGCCTACCCGTCCTACCTGACGCTCGACCGTGCCACGTTCACGCTCCGCCTCTGGGAAGACCTGAAGCTGGTCAAGACCTACACGGTGGCGGTCGGCCAGGAAGGGCTCGAAACGCCGGAAGGCCTCTACGCCATCCAGGAAAAGGAAGAAAACCCGACCTGGCACGTGCCCGAATCGTCCTGGGCCGGGAGCCTCGCCGGCCAGGACATCCCGCCGGGGCCCTCCAACCCGATCAAGGCGCGCTGGATGGGGATCTTCGAAGGTGCCGGGCATCCACGGCACCGAAGAGACCTACTCGCTGGGCTCGGCCGCCTCGCACGGCTGCGTGCGGATGGCGATTCCCGACGTGGAAGAACTCTACGACCGGGTCGAAGTGGGCACCCCCATCTACATCGGCTGACGAGCGGGCGCGAAACCGGCGCATATCGGCGTCCTCGGTCGCTTGCGTGCGGAGCACGCGGCGCTCCCTGCGTCCTTGATCTGCTTGGTTTCGCGCCCGCTCGCAGGACGAAATTGGATCAGGGCGAATGCTGTGATGTGACCTGGGCAGAAGCTCTGACTGCTTACGACCGTGATCTGAGGGGGCGCAATGCAGCGGAGCGGACCCGGCGCGCCTATGGGGTCGACCTCGGGCAGTTCGTCGAGTGGGCCGGAGAGAGGAGCCCGGGCGAGATCCGCCACCGCGACGTGCGTCGCTACGCGGCCGGGCTTTCCTCCGGGGAAATGGCGCCGGCGACCGTCGCCCGCAAGCTGGCCGCGATCCGCGGGCTCTTCGACTTCCTCGTCCGCACCGAGCGGGTCGGCCAGAACCCGGCCGACCTCGTCTCCAGCCCGAAGCGCGAGGAGAAGCTGCCGCGGGTGCTCTCGGCCGAGCAGGTCCGCTCGCTGCTGGAGGGGATTCCCGCGCGGACGCCGCTGGAGCTGCGCGACCGGGCGATGCTGGAGCTGGCCTACTCCTGCGGGCTGCGCTGCGAGGAGATCGTCAACCTCGACCTCGGCGCGCTCGACTTCGAGACCGAGCAGCTGCGGGTGCTCGGCAAGGGCTCCAAGGAACGGATGCTGCCGGTGGGCGAGCCCGCCCAGCGGGCGCTGCGGCGCTACTGCGAGCGCGGCCGCCACGCCCTGGCGGGCGATCCGCGCGAGCGGGCGCTCTTCCTCTCCAAGAGCGGCCGCCGCCTCTCCAACTCCGACGTCACCCGCCGCCTCGGCCTCTGGGTACGCGAGGCGGCGCTGGCCGCCGGCGTCTCCCCGCACTCCCTGCGCCACAGCTTCGCCACCCACCTGCTCGAGGGCGGCGCCGACCTGCGCACGATCCAGGAGCTGCTCGGCCACGCCTCGATCTCGACCACGCAGGTCTACACTCGCGTCGATGCGGCCCGCCTGCGCGACGCGTACGCTGCCACCCATCCGCGCGCATGATCCCCAATAAGCTGCCTGCGACCATAGAATCGAGCAAAAGGCCATGGAAACAGGCGTAAAAGAGGTGGAGCTGCGCGATCTTTGGCGCCGCTACAAGGACGATGGCGACGCGAGCGCGCGCGAGCGGCTGGTGGTCGCCTACTCGCCGATGGTCAAGTTCGTCGCCGGCCGCCTCGGTGCCGGCCTTCCCTCGCACGTCGACGACGCCGACCTGATCTCCTACGGCCTGATGGGCCTGATCGGCGCGATCGAGCGCTTCGAGCCCGAGCGCGGGATCAAGTTCGAGACCTTCGCGATGACCCGCATCCGCGGCGCGATCATCGACGAGCTGCGCTCGCTGGACTGGGTGCCGCGCTCGGTGCGCTCGCGCGCCCGCGAAATCGAGGCGGCGCAGGCCAAGCTCGAGCACGAACTGCAGCGGGCGCCCAGCGAGGCCGAGCTGGCGAAGAAGCTCGACGTCAGCGAGGAGGAACTGCAGACCTCGCTGCTGGAGATCGCCAACTCCTCCGTCTACGCGCTCGACGAGCTCTGGACCGTCTCGGACTCCTCCGGCGATCAGGTCTCGCTGCTCGACACGATCTCCGACCCGCGCGCCGACGACCCGCAGGAGTCGCTCGCCACCAGCGAGGTCAAGGACCGGCTCACCGAGGCGATCTCCTCGCTGCCCGAGCGCGAGCAGCTCGTCGTCGCCCTCTACTACTACGAGAACCTCACCCTGCGCGAGATCGGCGAGGTGCTCGGCGTCACCGAGTCGCGCGTCTCCCAGCTCCACACCAAGGCAGTGATGCGGTTGAAGTCCGGCCTCCAGGCCGACTGATCCGATTTAGGCGGTTTGAGTTGAGCCACTCGAGGTGTACCTTCATTGCGTGCCTCACAAGGCCGCAGACCGGATTCGCAACGTCGCCCTGATCGGGCACCGGGGCTGCGGCAAGACGAGCCTGCACGAGGCGATGCTGTTCGAGGCCGGCGCGGTCGGCCGCCTGGGCACGATCGCCGACGGGACCACGGTCTCCGACCACGAGCCCGACGAGCAGGAACGGGCGATGTCGATCGACGCCGCGCTCGCCTGCTTCGAGCACGCCGGGCGGGAGATCAACCTGATCGACACGCCGGGAGAGCCGAGCTTCGTCGCCGACGCGATCTCCGCCCTGCGGGTCGCCGACGCCGCCGTGGTCGTCGTCAACGGCGTGATGGGGGTCGAGGTCCACACCGAGCGGCTCTGGCGCCGGGCCGACGCCGAGGGCCTGGCGCGGCTTGTCTTCGTCAACATGCTCGACCGCGAGCGGGCCGACTTCTTCGCTGTCCTCGACTCGCTGAAGGCGGCCTTCGGGCCGCACGTCGTCGCCACCGAGATCCCGATCGGCGCCGAGCAGGAGGTGCGCGGCGTGGTCGACCTGATCGACCGCAGGGCCTTCGTCTACGAGGGGACCGGGCCGGGTGCGGCCGAGGAGGTGGAGATCCCCGCGGAGCTGGCGCGAGCGGGTCGAGGAGTACCGCGAGAAGCTGATGGACGAGGTGGCGGAGAACTCCGACGAGCTGATGGAGCGCTACCTCGACGGCGAGGAGATCGACCACGACGAGATCGTGCGGGCGCTGAAGCAGGGCGTGACGGCGGGGCGGCTCTTTCCCGTCACCTGCGGCGTGGCGACGCGCAACCTCGGCACCGGCCGCCTGCTCGAGGCGCTGGTCGAGGACCTGCCCTCGCCGGCGATGCGCGGCGCGGTGACGGCGACCGGCGCGGACGGCGAGGAGATCGAGATCGAGCCCGACGAGGACGGGCCGCTCGTCGCCTACGTCTTCAAGACGCTCGCCGACCCCTACGCGGGCCGGATCAACCTCTTCCGCGTCTACCGCGGCACCCTGCGCTCGGACTCCCACGCCTTCGACGTCGACCCGGGGCGAGAAGGAGCGGATCGGCCAGCTCGGCCAGCCGCTCGGCAAGGAGCTGAAGCCAGTGGCGGAGCTGGGGGCGGGGGACATCGGCGCCGTCGCCAAGCTGAAGGAGACCCGCGCGGGGGACGTGCTCTGCGCTGGCCACGAGGAGGTCTCCTTCGCGCCGCTCGACCTGCCCGCGCCGGTGATGGCCTTCGCCTACGAGGCGAAGTCGAAGGGCGACGAGGACAAGGCCGCGGCGGCGGTGCGCCGCCTCACCGAGGAGGACCCGACCCTCGACGTGCACCGCGACGCGCAGACCGGCGAGCAGATCATCGCCGGGCTCACCCAGGTCCACGTCGAGGTGATCGTCGAGCGGATGAAGCGGCGCTTCGGGGTCGAGATCGAGCTGCACCCGCCGCGCGTCCCCTACCAGGAGTCGATCCGCGCCCCGGCAGGCGCCCACGCCCGCTACAAGAAGCAGTCCGGCGGGCGCGGCCAGTTCGCCGACTGCCAGATCGAGATCGAGCCGGCCGAGGACGGCACCGGCCTGGACTTCGTCAACAAGATCAAGGGCGCTTCGATCCCGGGCGGCTTCATCCCGGCGGTGGAGAAGGGCGTCGAAGAGGCGATGGCGCACGGCACCGTCGCCGGCTACCCGGTCAAGGGCGTGCGGGTGCGGCTCGTCGACGGCAAGCACCACGACGTCGACTCCTCGGAGATGGCCTTCAAGATCGCCGGCGCGATGGCCTTCAAGGAGGCGATGGAAGCCGCCGACCCGGTGCTGCTGGAGCCGATCGTGCGGCTCACCGTCAGCTGCCCCGGGCGACGTCGTCGGCGACGTGATCGGCGACCTCAACTCGCGCCGCGGCCACCCGCTGGGGATGGAGCCGAAGGGCACGATGACCGAGGTGAGGGCGGAGGTGCCGATGGCCGAGGTGCTCGACTACGCCCCGGACCTGCGCTCGATCAGCGGTGGCCGGGCGGATTTCGAGGTCGAGTTCGACCGCTACGAGGAGGTGCCGGCGCACCTGGCTGACAAAGTCGTCGCAGCCGGGTGATCCGCGGGCGCATCCGGATTCAGGTCATCTAGTTTGCGGGCGTGAGCATCTATCGGCGCGATCCAGCGGCGCCGGGGGCAAACGTCGGCCGACGACGGGCGGCTCCCGGCGAAGGGCCGCGAAGCCGGCTCGAGCGCGCCGTCGCTCGCTTCAACGCGAGCGAGGCAGCCCGCACGGCCGCCGGGTTGACCCGAAGCATGGGCAGGCCCCGGGCCTCGGTCGGAGCTGCGGCCGGCTCGGCCAGCGAGGTGCGGATCACCGTCGCCTGGCAGCTCTGCTGGTACCAGTGGGGCGTCGACCTCGCCGACGAGCTGCGACCGGTCTTCCTGATCGGCAGGGGCGAGGAGGTCGACCAGCTCGACCGCTCGGCGCGCCAGTGGAACGCGAAAGCGGGCGAGGACGGGCGGCTCGTCCTGAGCGGAGGCCCGCTCGGCAGCGGCCGTGAACGGAGGGCCGCGTGGCTGAGGCGCCCGAGAAGCTGGTCGTAAACGTCGACGGCGGCGCCCGCGGCAACCCCGGACCGGCGGCGATCGCGGCCGTCGTGCAGGGGCCCGGGGGCGAGGTGCTGGAGGAGCGCGGCGAGCGGATCGGCCACGCGACCAACAACGTCGCCGAGTACAGGGCGCTCCTGCTGGGGATCGAGCTGGCGGCGGCGCGGGGCGCCGAGGAGCTGGAGCTGGTCGGCGACTCCGAGCTGGTCGTCAAGCAGGTCAAAGGGCGAGTACAAGGTCAAGGACGCCAACATGCGCGAGCTCCACGCCGAGGTGAAGGCGGCGCTGCGAGCCTTCGAGCGCTGGTCGATCCGCCACGTCCGCCGCGAGCACAACGCCGAGGCCGACCGCCTCGTCAACGAGGCGCTTGGATGGCTGAGCCGATCGATCCCGGCGTCGACATCGGCCATGTCCACCTCAAGGTGGCCGACATCGAGCGCTCGCTCGACTTCTACTGCGGCGTGCTCGGCTTCGAGCTGCAGCAGCGCTACGGCGAGGACGCCGCCTTCGTCTCGGCGGGCGGCTACCACCACCACATCGGCCTCAACACCTGGCACTCGAAGGGCGGCTCCCCGCCCCCGCCGGGCACGACCGGCCTCTTCCACTTCGCGATCCGCTACCCGACCCGCGCCGCCCTCGCCGACGCCCTGCGACGACTCGCGGGCGCCGGGGTCGGCATAGAGGGGGCCTCAGACCACGGCGTCAGCGAGGCCCTCTACCTCAGCGACCCCGACGGCAACGGCATCGAGCTCTACTGGGACCGCCCGAAGGAGGACTGGCCCGCCCCGCAGCCCGGCCAGAAGGTCGAGATGTACACGCGGCCGCTGGACTTGACGAACCTGCTGGCCGAGCTGGGCTCCCGTTAGCGACCGAGGACGGTTTCGAGCAGGACCGCCTTGGACGGTTGAGCTCTTCGGTGAAGGCCTGGACTCCCGGATGGACGGTCGCCGTGCCGGCCGGCGCCCTAAGCCGAGGCGATAGAGGGAGGAACCGCCTTGGCCAGCAGCGCCGCGAGCAACGAAACGGGGCGGTGCGCTTCTTTTGCTTGAGCCCCCAGTTGTCTCGCTGGCCCGGCGACCGTCCACCGAGCCTGAAGGACTCTACCAAATAATAAGTAGTCACTTCAACCCCACCTGCCGTTCCCGAAGCGGAGAGGCATGGTCCTGCTTGCGCCTATCGCCTCAGGTCGAACCGGTACAGGGCCAGGCCCTCCCCGGTGGGAAGCGTCTGGCTTCGCACCATCCCGGCGACGACTGCACGGCCCCGCGAGTCAAGCACCAGGTCCCTGCCAAGCGCGTTTGAAGCCCGGCCGAACGCCGCTCTCACCAGGCCACGCCGGCCGAGGCGCATGTCGAGCGTGCCCTTTTTGCCTACGCGGGCAAGCACGAGGCGACGAACCGGTTCCTTGCGCGACTTGAGGTACCGAGTGCTGTGGCCGGTGACGATCAGGCCGTTGCCAGAGGCCACCTCGAGCCCGGTCAGTCCTCCCCAGTGTCCCGGGACCGGGATGGTCACCCTGCCGCCGCGCCCGAAGCTTCGGTCGATGGTTCCGTCCGGAAGCAGGCGCTGAAGCGCCTTCTGCTCCAAAACGACGACGCGACCGGCTCCGTCGAGCGCGATCTGGCGGGGAAAGTCGCTCACGGGCGCCTGGCCTTGCGAGCCAAACGCGGGATTCGGGCCCCCATCGCTGTCGAGGCGGTTCACGAGGATGCGCGGTCGGCTGGCGTCCCCGTGGCAGTAGCCATTCCATCCATAGGAGAGGGCCCCGCCCGAGCTGTCAAGAACCAGGCCGTCGGCGGAGTGGACGCTTTCGATTTCGTAGACGGCGGAGCCGCCGTCTCCAAAGCTGGAGTCGAGGGCCCCGGATGAATCGAGGCGACCGACGTACCCGGCGACTTCCGCGCAGTAGAACCGAGATCGCATCGCGGAGCCCCCGACGACGATCCTGTCGGTCGAATCGATCGCGACTCCCGTTGCCTGAAGGCTCGGGCAAGAGCTGCAGAAACCAGGAGAAGGGAGCGGGGGTATGCCAAAGTCGGTGAGGACGGCACCATCCCCGCTGCCGAAGTCGGGGTCGGGGGTCCCGTCGGCGCGGAAGCGGAGAATCGCCACTCGGCCCGGGGATCCGCTGTCGCCCACGGCGACGATCCGTTCCTCGGCATCGACCGCGAGACCCGTCAGCTCGAAGGGCTCGCCTTCGGCGCTCTCGACCGCAAGGATGCCGCCGGAGGCGAAGCCCCGGTCGAGCTGCCCGTTCGGCGTGTAGCGCAGAATCCGGTCGTCACCAGAGACCAGAAGCTGGCCCCGCGGAGTCCGTGCCAGGTGCACGTGCACCGCGTACCAGAATCGGGGTTCTCCGAAGTCAAGTGTAGCCACGGCCCTGCCGTCGACCCCAAACGTCCGATCGAGGCGGCCGGGCTTGGCGCCGGCTTCAGGTGTCATAGCGAGGCCAAGCATGGCCGCGCCGAGGCAGGCGATAAGGACCAGGCTGCGAAGCCTCCGCCCCAGAGCCCATCGAAATGTAGTTCCTGCATCTATCAAGATCAGCAATCTAAACGGGAGACCCGAGTTGCGCTCGTCGACCGCCTGGCAGCTAGAATCCGCCCCGTGCGGCTGTAGCTCAGCTGGCTAGAGCGTCTGCTTGCCATGCAGAAGGTCGTGGGTTCGAATCCCATCAGCCGCTTTTTCGCGAATCCCCTGCACGTGGGCGGGTTGGGTTCGGGGCAGTAGCCCGAAACCAAATCAAACCATCCCCGTATATCGCCGTTATTCCAGGCACTAATTCGAATTAGTGCCTGGAATAACCAGGATGCGCGCGGATCGGCGCCGATTGCCGTCTTTGAGTGATACTCCTGGCTTACCTTGACGGACACGGCCGTTATCTCAATCGTCGGTATTGCTGTCTCAGGCGTCATCGGACCCGGTGTTGCCGCTCGCTGGGCCCGCGCTCGTCAACGAGCCGATCATCATCATGAGCGGAGCGAAAGGCGCTACGAGGATCTTGCCCGTCTACTCGACGACGCGGCACAACTGCTTGCGCCTGGGGCCAGCCGTCTGCGGGCGATGGCGGACAATGAAGTAGATCCGGGTGAACTCGGTGCGTGGCCTTCTCAGGTCCATGCAACCTACGAGCGTCTCTTGCTTCGGTTGTCATCAGAAGATCCCGTCAGTGAGGCCTATCTCGCTGCCCGTGACCGCCTTATCGGTACCGCAAAGGCCTTTGAGGATAAGCGATCGCACCTCGAAATCGATGAACTCGTCGATCGTTTTGAAGAGGCTCGAATGACTTTCCTCGCGCGGGCGCGACAATGTCTCGCAGCGCAGTCAGGGAAAGGATGAGCGTCGACCTCTCCGACCTTGAGATCATCGAGGCCGTAGTCCACGACGTACCGAGGCCCGGTGGGGCAGAGTCACTGCTTCTCACGGATCGCCCAGTCGCTCTTGATCCCGAGCTCAATTCCTACTTCCACGACAAGCTGCTGGAAAGTCTCGGCGGCCGGGGCGTCGCAATCGAGGCAGACTCCGACGAGCCCGCGGCCGTCCGCGAGGGGGTGCAGAGCATCCTCGCCGACCCCAGTACCCACATACAGGCCTCTCGGGCGATGGCCACCCATCTTTACGAGCTGCAGAAGCGCACCAACTCGCCAGGTCTACTCACCGTGATTAGAGCTAGGGCCGGCGGTGAGGAGGCAGTCGGTGTCTTGAAGCTCGAGCGTGAGGTCGGTGTCCACGTACTGATCGACAATGTCGGCGGCCAGCGCGTCATCGATCTCGAGTTTCTTCGTGACCTGACGCTCACCCGCAAGACTCGCGTCTTCAAGGCAGCGGCACTTCGCCTCGACAATCTCGACGACCCACTCTCAATGGTCGGCCTCGCCTCTGATGACCAGCGCAGCCGCGTTGAGGCGCGCGGCCTGGCTCGCTTCTTCCTTTGTGACTTCCTTGGCTGCCACATCGCAGGAAGTCCGGAGAAGGCAACCCACGATTTCTGGAACGCGGCCCAGGACTTCATCAACTCCGATGTCACTTCGCCTGAGCGCCAAGGCCGTTACCAAGTCGCTATCCAGGCATACCTTGAGGAGCCAGATGAACAGATTGCACCCGAAGCGTTTATCCACCGTGCGATCGATGAGAATGACCGCCCACGCTTGCGCCAACGCCTTCGCGACGAAGGTCTCGACCCGCAGCGTGCTATCGCTAAGGATACGGCGCTGATTGCCAAGAAGATTGAGGGATTTCGCCTCACCTTTGACCACGGCATGCTCTTGGTTGGCCGTCGTGACGACCTGTCAGCCGAGCGACTGGAGCTGCCCTCCGGTAACCACCCTGGTCCTACGCTCATTCATGACTCGATCAAGAAGTTCAAGGGCCGCTGAGTCGGAAGTACCGCTCGACGCCCCTCTTTCGGGCGCATCTGTACTCGTCAACCCCGACCTCGCTGCACGTTTGCAGCCGATGTTGGGTCGCGTATTGAGGTAGGTCAGAGCAGGCCGCGAATTCCGGCGAAGCGCTCAAGTACCTCAGCGAAGCTCGGGTGCGGCCGAAAGAAGAGGCGGCGGCACTCCTCTTCATACCCGGGCTCGATGGCCGCTCGGAGCTCATCGGATGGGAAGAGGGCGTCGCTGGTCGTGAAGCGGAGGCTCGGCGGAGGGCGATGGCTATGCGGGAAGAAGGTTCTGCTCTTCTCGTCGTAGTCGGTCTTGATCTCGTCGTACTCGTCCGACGCCAGCATCGCCGTGACCTCGGAACGGCCGGCAAGGGCATAGAGATCTGCGTAGTGGCGAACGTCACGACCCAGTGGAGTGCTGTCCTCCTTCAGCCGCTCAACCTTGCCGTGGATGGCGAAGAGCTTCTCGACGAACGTGCGCCGGAAATGCAGCAGGGTCATCTCGAAGGGCTGGATTCCCTCGACATCAAGCTCGCCCGCGGCATCCCGTTCGATCAAGAGTCCACCGACGATCGAGGAGATCTCGACCGTGGCGGTCGGCTGCTTGCCGCTCTGGATGCCAGGCTCGAGACGGACGGTCGGCGGGAACCCTTGAAGCGCGGGGAAGTGCGAGCTGTAGAGGAAGGTGTCCATGCGCCCGCGTCCGCCGATCGTCTGGGAATCGGCTGGGACGTACTCCAGGCCCGGAATGGCGGTGACATCGCGGTTCAGCTTTTTCATCGCCCGGTTGATTGCCCGGTCGTTGGCCAGCGGTGGCTCCACCGCCGGGTCGACGAAGAGGTCGATGTCCTCGGAGAAGCGGTCAAGCAGGTTCCACCCCTTCGAGAGGCTGGTGCCGCCCTTGAAAACGGCACGCTCGCCGAGGGTCGTGGCGATCGTGCGCAGGATCTCCGTGATCCAGTAGTCCTTCTCGACGAAGGTCTCCGGCAGGCTCGAGTCTGCCGCAGCCGCCGTAAGGAAGGCGGCAAAATCCGGGTGCTCAGCGAGTCTCATCGCGCTTGCCAAGCGCGCGCGTTGGGCAGTGCGGCCAATATGCCGAAGTCGAACTTGCTGATCGGGTTGAGGCTCTCACGCAGTTCCCCGAGCGCGGCGGCCGGAGCGTTGGCCTGCTCGCCGAGCGCGCCGAGCATGGCTCGTACACGCGGTGGCTCCGAGAGGGCAGCCTTTGCGAGTCGCTCGAAACGCGCGCGGTCGGAGAGCATCGAAACGAGGCGCCGCGCCGTCTCCTGGGGGGATAGGTCGCTGTAGCGCGCGCGGTCGCGCAGAAGCTCGAACAAGGCGCCGTCGGATGCGTCGAGCTCAAAGCGGGAGGCCGGGCGTCGCGTGCGGACGTCGGCATCTCGCAGCGTGCCGGGCGCGGCGCTGGCGGGCGTCGCGAACTCGGGGCGAGCCGGATTCTGCGTCGAAAATCCCAGTGCAGCCCCCGCGCTCAGCCCGGCGGGATGGAACGGCGCGCTCAGGCTATGAGCGACCGCCGCACTGGCGCTTGGTCCAGTCGGGCCGATGGCGGTCTGCTTGGATCGGTAGTAGAGCCCCTTGTGCATGCGCTGCAGCTCGCCTTTGCCTGCCAGGCGCGAAAGAGCATGGGCGACTGCGCTCGCCGGCAGGTCGCGAAAGTCCGACAGCGACCAATAGCGCTCGCCGCCCGCGCGCACCCGCTCGTAGACGCGGGTGGCCGTGCTGTTGGGACTGGCCCCCCGGCCGCTTCGCTTTGGCTTCGGCATAGCGTCAGTCTAGCGTATCTGGCAAGTTTTTCTGTTGTAGAACTTGCCAGATACTTACCCGAGCCTGTCCCTGCGCAGAAATCAAACCGAGCCCGTCTATTTCGGGCACTTCTGCGCCGAAGTTCCCAAATCGCTGCATATCGGCGCATATCCGCGCGTATTCCAGATCGCGGCCGTTACCGGACCCGCTGCAAAACCCCTGCAAGTGATGATGTTCGCTGTCCGCCGGCCTCGAAGAGGGGCCTAATTGCCATGCAGAAGGTCGTGGGTTCGAATCCCATCAGCCGCTTTTTCGCGAATCCCCTGCACGTGGGCGGGTCGGGTTCGGCGCAGGTCGCTGAAACCAAATGGAACCATCCCCGCATATCGTCTCCATTTCAGGCACTAGCTGTCGTGCCCCAGGACGTCCCGAACGCGCGCCATAGGCGGGCGGTTGCCGAGAGCTGAGTGACGACGGCTCTCGTTGTAGTAGGCCAGCCAGTGTGGCAAGGCGGCTCGGCGATCGGCGCTTGAGCGGTAGGTGAGCCCCCGGGCCCACTCGCGGTCCATCGTCTGCTGCAGGCGCTCGACCTTGCCATTGGTTTTCGGGGTGTAGGGCTTGGTGCGCCAGTGCTCGATCCCCCGTTCGCCGAGCAGTTGGGCCAGGCCCTTGTTCTTGACATAGACCCAGGCGTTGTCTGAGAGCAGCCGCTCGGTGACGATCCCGCGCTCCAAGAACCAGTCCAGGGCACGGCGGGTGAAGGCGGTGACGGTCTGCGCCCTCTCGTCGTCGTGGATCTCCGAATAGGCGAGCCGGGAGCAGTCGTCCTCCAGGGTGTGGACGAACTCCCAGCCGGCGCCACGTGAGCCGCGGGTGCGCTTGCCGGTGACCGCGTGGCCGGGCTCGAGGAAGCGCGCATGGCGCTTGACGTCCATGTGGAGCAGGTTGCCCGGGCAGGGCCACTCGTAGCGGAGCACCGCCTCCCGCGGCTCTCGCGGGCGCCGCGAGCAGCCACGGCGCTGCAGAGCCCGGTGGACTGTCGCGTGGGGGATGCCGAGCTCCGAGGCGACCAGTCGCGGCCCCCAGCCGGTGCGCTTTCGCACCTCGCAGCAGCGATCGTGGTCTTTGTCGCTGAGCATCTGCGGGCTGCGGTGGGGGCGCGAGGAGCGGTCCCGCAGGCAGCTGAGATTCCGCCGCTGCTCCTTGCCGGCTTCCCGCCAGCGTGAGACCCAGGTGTGGGCGGTGGACTTCGCCACGTTCGAGGCGGCCGCGGCCGCCTCGAACGTGAGGCCTTCCTCTTCGACCAGCGCCACCAGCCGGCGTCTTCCGTTCGGGGTGAGCGGGGCATTACGGTGCTGCATCCGGGTCCTCCTTGAGGTCGTAGGCGTCAACACCCACAGCCTCTCGGCGGGCCCGGATCTATCTCATGGCGTTCGGAACGTGGTGAGGCACGTCAGCTAGTGCCTGAAATGGCGCAGATGCGCGGCGATTAGCGGCGATTTCGGCCGATTCCGCCTTGCATTGGTCCCCCCACAGCGGTGGCGGGCGGACGGCGAGGTACCCTTGCCCTATGGCCCAGGAGCGAATCACCGTCGACCCAAACCGGATGCGCGGCCTTCCCAGCATTCGCGACACCCGCGTCACCGTCAGCGCGGTGCTCGGCCAGCTCGCCGCTGGCGCCAGCATCGACGAGTTGCTGGCCGACTACCCCTATCTGGAACGTGAGGATGTCCTTGCCGCGCTCGAATACGCAGCCGCTGCTGCGCAAGAGCGTGAGCTGGCAGTGGTAGTTCCGGCAGCGTGAAGCTGCTCCTCGACGCGAATCTCTCGCCCAGGGTTGCGCGACTCCTCAAAGAGGCAGGGCACGATGCGATCCACGTCGCGGACATCGGGCTGCTGACCGCAACTGACCCCGTGATCCTGCGGGCCGCAGCGAAAGAGGAACGCATCCTGCTCACGGCGGATTCCGACTTCGGAGCATTGCTGGCTTTGGGCTCGCTGGCGTCGCCGTCAGTCCTGCTCTTGCGTTCCGCCGATCACCTGCGCCCGAGCGAGCAGGCAGGGCTAATTGCGGCCAACCTGCCGCAGATCGCCGAAGATCTGGAGAAGGGAGCGATCGTGAGCCTCACGAGAGATCGCCTGCGCATTCGTGAGCTTCCAATCCCAACAAACGACGGCTCGTGAGAGCCTGAGTCGAAGCAAGTGAGCCCTTTGGGAGAAGGCCGAAAAAACGCGACGGTCAAGCGTCAGGTTTGATGTTGATCGACTCGCCGAAGTCGGGCGCGAAGCACTCAACTACGAGATTGATGTGCCAGCCGATGGTCGGGAGTGCATCGAGCAACAGACCCCTCTCCCCGAATGCGAGTCGCACGGAAAATTCGGCAGACATGAGCGGTTTCGGGTCGGGGACCGGATGGTGCCAGCGGATATGGGCAAGCTCCAAGCCATTCACAAGCTCACGGTCAAACCCCACCGGATCAATCTCGAAGTGGAATTCATCGTCGAGCGACTCGCGCCGGAAGCTCGCCCCGTAGCCGTGCGCGTCAACGACTGCCGTCAGCGCAGGATGGATCGCTCGGTGCTTGTCGATGTTCACGTAGTCATTGACGACTTTCAGAGCCTGGACAGTCGGGTCAATATCGGTCTGGAACGGCTGGAGGGCCGCGATGATTCCGGCGTGCTCCTCGCTCACGCCCCTGATTCGCTTCCGCCCTCTGGAGGCGAAGTCGGCTTCCCTGGAGAAAATCGGGAAGCTCGTCCTCGCACCCGGGTCCTGCCCGTTAAGATGCACCATCTCGTTGGCGAGATTGTCGAGGGCGGATCGCCAGTTCGCCAGGACATCGCCAAGGATTAGGCCGAGCCTGAGCGGCGGGTACTCCCGGACGCGGAGAACCGCGACGTCCAAGTCCGCTGCGCGCTCCTCATTGATGACGCGGTACGGCTCTCTTGTCACGAAGTCCCGCGCCGCCGAGACCAGCTCGACAAGATGTTCATCGGCCCGCGCGAGCTTGGCGCGTGGATTTACTAGGGACGCCTCCACCGACCATGTTCTATGCGAAGGACCGGATCCGAGCCAAGCGACAGCCCAGGTCGCCAAGTGCATTGCCGCGATTTCCACTCCTTGATGCGGCCATTCGCTCACCTACACTCGATGTTGGCCGCCGTCTCGCCGCCCGACCCGTACAAGTCCGCCCGCGACCTTCCCATCGTCGCGGAGATGTTGGAGCAGATTCGCGGCGGCAAACTGCTGACGCGCTTCGTTGCCCGCGATCAACGAGCTTCGCTGGAAGCAATCGAGAGCCAACTCAAT
This sequence comes from uncultured Solirubrobacterales bacterium, assembly GCA_963812905.1. Classification (GTDB taxonomy): domain Bacteria; phylum Actinomycetota; class Thermoleophilia; order Solirubrobacterales; family 70-9; genus VRUE01. Next base: position 362,979 of record CAWEWY010000003.1, on the reverse strand, counting down.
AATCTCGTCGCCACGGTCGACGGCTTCTACGACTTGCTCGGTGACCGCCACTGGATCTTCCACGAGAGCCTGAATACGGACCTCGCCAAGAGCCTGCTCGGGCAGCCGTCCGACGAGGCTGAGCAGCAATTGATCGGGCATTACCATGACGCCGAAACGCTGCGCTTCCTGACGGGCCGCCTCTGGCACTTCCCCGAGATGCAGGTGCGACGGCAGATGATCGAACGCGCCCGCGAGGACTACGAAGCCGAGCGGTACGACAGCACGGTCCTGCTGTTGATTGCGGTCATGGACGGCTTCGTCAACGACTTCGAGACGGACCCACGTCGTGGGCTGCACGCCCGCGAGGACGACGAAATGGCGGCTTGGAACAGCGTCGTCGGCCACCACCAAGGTCTCGCCCGTGCCCATCGGACGTTCACCAAGACCTTCAAGAAAACCTCCGACGAGGAGGTCCACGAGCTGTATCGGAACGGGATCGTCCACGGGATGCTTCCCAACTTCAACAACGCGGTCGTGGCGACGAAGGCCTGGAACCGCCTGTTCGCTGTAGCGGATTGGGCGCTCAGTCGCGAGAACCAAGCGATCCCGCCGGAGCCGAAGCCGTCCCTGCGGGAGCTATTCGGCCAGATCGCCGAGGACCAGCAGACCCAGCGGGCGCTGGACGACTGGGAGCCCCGGACGCTGACGCCGGACGATCCGGGTTTCGAGGACGAGCCGATCCACGGACTCGCGACCGAGGTCCTCGAGGCCTGGACGGCGAAGAATTACGGCCGGATGGGAGCACAGCTCGCGTCGCTCACTCGCGAAGACACGCCCGGCAAGAGCGCGGGCCGAGTCCGGGACGAATACATGCTCGCTGAGCTAGAGAACTTCCGCATCGTTCGGCTCGACTTCCAGGCCCCGGTGATCTGCGAGATCGACGCCGAGTTGACCATTGACGGCGAAACCAAGCTTGGTCGCATCCGCTGGATTCGGGAGACCGACGACGGCGAGACGGCGATCCCCGGCCACGAGAAGGGCGAGTGGCGCTTCATGGCCTGGGGGCCGCACGCGATGTTCAACCGGGCCGAGGCCGACGCCGAGGCCGACGATCTGCTCGATGACGTAGCGTAGGTCACGCCTATCCTTTCTCTGCGTCCCTAGCGCGCAGCATCAGCGCGAATGCAGTTCGCACGTCAGCGACGTGAGCAGCAAGGTTTCCGAGCGACTCGATGCTGAATTCGATCGAACCGGCGCTGAAACGTATCTCGACGGGAGGGTGGCCTACCGCTTCCACTATTTGGGCGTCCGGTTCGGATCGCTCGAAGCGGATGTAGGCGATCTCTGCCTTGTCATATACCCCTCTGTCCCGGTATCGATCAAGGAGCGGCTCAACCTCCACGGGGCTGTCATTCTCGGGCGAGAGGAAGCCGGACCTGAACGTGGGCTCCCCGATATGCGCGAGGGTCATAGCGGCGTGAACCAGTCGGTGCTTGTCACTGTTCCAGAGCAGGTTGAGTCCAGCGAGCCAGTGGTCACGCGGCTCGTTGAATCCTTCATAGGGCTGAAACCTGCGCATAAATGTCCGCGCATCCTCAGGGACGAACGGGAGCGTGGGATGCTTCAAGAACGGCCTCCGGGGTGTGGCAGACCGGAAAGTAGATAGAGGCCCGGTTCTTGTTGCAGACCTTCGCCGGGTTGCTGAGCCGTGCCAACTGCCAAGCGATGTGATCCAGGCAGGACCGGAGATTGTGGACGAACTCGCCAACCATGACTCCCAATTGGGGATCTGGTTCCTCCCTGATGTCAATGCGCGCGATGTGGCAGCCGGCATCCGGCTCGAACTTGACGGTGACGCGATGCGGATCGGATTCAGCGAACTCTGCAACTTTGCCCTTGATGCCTTCGAGGTTGCGTACGGCCCCCTCCCACTTGAGACGTGGTCCTACCATCTCGTCGATCCGCCAGCCCTGGGAGGTGTGCGCGGCTTTCGGAAGCTTCACTGGCGTTATACGGTAGCGCATATATACGAAAGCGTATAATGATCGCCCGTTGGACTTCATGCGAGACGTGATAGAGACAGATGCCGGCGACCCGCACGCCGCCGGCTAGGTGGGTCGAAGAGGGGCTGCGGGCCCTTGCGGTCGGTGGGCCCGATGCCGTCCGGATCGAGCCGCTGGCCCAGGCGCTCGGCGTCACCAAGGGCGGCTTTTACGGCCACTTCAGCGACCGGCGTGCATTGCTCGAGGAGATGCTCGACGCGTGGGAGCGGAGGGTTATCGACGATGTGATCGAGCGCGTGGAGGGAGAGGGTGGGGACGCTAGGGCGAGGCTTAGGCGACTGTTCGCCCTGGCTTCCTCTTCAGCTGGCGAACTGCTGAAGATCGAGCTTGCGATCCGCGATTGGGCCCGACGCGACAAAGCCGTCGCCAAGCGGCTGAAGCGGGTCGACAACCGGCGAATGGAGTTCATGCGCGCGTTGTTTGCTGACTTCTGTCAAGACGGGGACGATGTCGAGGCCCGCTGCCTGCTCGCCTTCTCCCTGTTCATCGGCAGCCCCTTCATCACCGCCGATCACGACGGGCGCCGCCGCGCGGATGTGGTGGAGCAGGCCTTGGAGCAGCTCGTGAGCTGAATCGCGGGCCTGTGGATTTCGCAGACATCACCGCGGCTGTGCTGTGGGCGCTGCTGCGGACACTGCCTGGCGCTACCGGTCAGCCCACCAGTCGCGCTGGCCATCGACGTCTTCGCGCGGATCCTCGCCGAGATTGGGCGCGCCGATGACGAGGATCTCGAGGCCCTCCGGCCCGGCCTCGTAGCCTCGCCACGTGCCGGGCGGGACGCGCACCGCGTCCCATTCCTTGAGCTCGACGATCTCGTCGTCGAGCTTCATCCGCCCGCTCCCGCGCAGGACCACGTACACCTCCTCCTGCTTCTTGTGCGTGTGGCCGTATGGAAAGCGATAGCCGGGTGGGACGCGCTGGCAGCTCAGGCCGGATTTCTCGAGTTCGAGCGCCTCGGTCGCCATGCGGAACTCCAGGTCCGGCGCGCCGTCGAACTTGGGCCCGAGATCCTCGAGATCCTCCCTGAGGTTCCTGAGCGTGAACGGCACGGCGCAATCCTATGGCACCCTTGGCTGGGGTCGCCAATCCGATACGCCAAGCGCCGCGGCTTCGTCCCAAGCCCGAGCAGCGAGGCGCCCGACACTGCGCCGATTGAGGCCCAGATCGATCTTGGGAGTGGCTTGAGCGGTCGAGGCATATGGCGAGTCAGTTGGCTGCTGTGTCAGCGTCAGCGGCGCCGAACCAGGAAGTGAAACAGGGCCGGCGTCGGGTCGGCGTTACCGGCTGGGTCGATCGCGACGACCCGGAAGGCGTGGCGGCCCGGCCGCACCACGTAGGCGCGCGGCGAGGTGCAGGCGCGGAAAGGCTTGCCGTCGAGGCGGCAGCGGAAGCGCGAACCGGCCTCGCTGGAAGCGAAGCGGAAGGCGACGCGGCGGCGGCCGGTCTCCGTGGTGAGCAGCTTGCGCGGAGGGGCGCCGAGCCGGGTCCCCGGCGGCTTGCTGTCGGGGTGCCGCGTCGGCGTCGACGATGCGGGGGACGTTTCGATCGGTGGCGGCGGGATCTCGGGCGGCGGCAGGTTGTAGTTTTCGCGGGCGGCTTCGATGACCGTCTCGCATTCGACCGGTGGCGGGTCCCCGAACTGCGCGAAGTCGACGATCGCGATGTCGTTGTCCGCGCCGCAGTCGATTGCCGCGTCGGCGTCGTCAGCATTGGCGAGGATCAGGTCTTTGCCTGCCCCCGCGTAAATAGGAATCGGCGCCTTGGTGGCCGAGCAGCTGGTTTGGGCCGCCGTCGCCGTGGAAGGCATCCGCCGAGTTGCTGCCCTCGAGGTCCTCGACGTTGTGCAGCGAGTCGAGCGAGCCGCTGGCGCAGCTCGGCGCTCCTGCCGCGCCTGGCCGTCCCGCCTGCCCGGTGGCGAGGTTGACCCCCGCCCCTTCCGTGAATTTCGCCCAGGAGGCGTTGTCGCGGCCTTCTCCGCCCTCGATCGTGTCGCCTTCGCAGATCGAGTTCGAGAGGAAGAGGTCGTTGCCGCCTTCTCCGAACAGGACATCGCGGCCCGCGTTGCCGAGGATGGCGTCGTCGCCCCCGCCAGCGTGCAGCGCGTCGTTCCCCGGCCCGTCGACGAGGGTGTCGTCGCTTTCGTTGCCGGCAGAGATTTCATCGTTGCCTTCGCCGCCGAGCATCATCAGCGAGCTCGTCGCCGACATTCCTTCGGCGCGGAGGTCGTCAGCGCCGCCCAACCCGGCGACCAGGAGCGAGTCCAGCGACCCCGCCAGCGTGCAGACCGCTGTCGTGGTGCCCTGCAGCGCGCAGCCGGAGGCCGCCGGGGGGGTTTGGAAAGAGCGGCCCGCCAGTCAAGTGGAAGGTCACCGCTTCGCCCGGGGCGCCGCCGGTCGGGTCGACCGTGAACCCGTCGCCGCCGCCGCTTCCCAGCAGGTAGAGCTCGGTGTACGCGCCTTCGCCTTCGGTCATCGAGCCGACGCTGACTTCGCCCGCGTTGCGCGTGGCGACCGGCCCGTTGCTCGCCGTCGACTCGCACGCGGAAACGCTTGCACCGCTGGCGCAATTGTCGCCATCGGCGCCACCGTTGAGGGTGGTCCCGGCACCATTGGCGACGAGCACATCGGCGCCACCGCCGCCGTAGATCGTCTGCCCCGCCTTGGAGCCCTTGATGTAGTCCGAGAACGGGCTGCCGACGATCCGCTCGAAGTCGGCGCCCTCGACTTCGTCGACCCCTCCCCCGTGCGGCGCAACGCCGTTGTCGCCGAGGCCTTCGGAGAGGTCGAGGTAGACACCGCGCCCTTCTTCGGTTTTTGCCGGGAAGCCCGGGTTGGTCACGGTCCTGGTGAAGCCCGGGCTGATCCCGGTCGAGTAGCTGAGGGTGTCCACGTCGACACCGGGCCGGAGTCGCGGAGATGGTCGATGGTCGCGTCGCCGCGGACGTAGTCGTTTCCTTCTTCGCCATTGATCGTGTCGGCGCCGAAGCCGCCGAAGAGGAGGTCATTGCCGGGGCCGCCGCGCAGGAGGTCATCGCCCGGGCCGCCGAAGAGCTTGTCGTTGCCGCCGCCGCCGAGCAGGGTGTCGTTGCCACGCTCGCCGAAGACGATGTCATCGCCAGGGCCGCCTCCGAAGGTCTGGCTGCCGACGCCGAGCCGGCAGCCTTCGGGGCAGGAGGAGGTGGCGGCGATCGGACCGGGCACGATCGTGTCATTGTCAGCGCCACCGTTAACCGAGGCGACACCGGGTGGAACGACAATTGTGTCGGCGCAGGGCGTGCCCTCGATGGTGTCGCCGATCCGCTCCGGGCCCTCGGCGCAGCTCGGACCCGGCGGGGTCGACATTGCTTCCGCATGCAGTGGGACAACCGCAAGGACGGCCAGCAGGGCGCCGACGAGGATCCAGGGCAAGCGAGGCACCACTTCCCCATACCCCACGGCGGCGATTCGATGCGGTGCCTATTCGTGACGAGCGACTGCTCGTCAGATCCCCGAGCGGACATCTGCTCGGCGTGCGAGGTCGGGCAGGGGCCATGAAGAGGAACCCGTCTTTTCCCGGCGCCTGGCGCCGCGGGCTCGAAGCTGGGACTCCTTACCATCGAGCACATGCCGATCCAACGGGTACTGCTGGTCCTCGCGGCCTGTCTGACCTTGCTCCCCGGCTGCGGCGAGGGCTCCCAGCCCGACGACACGACAGCACGGATCGCGCCCGGCACGCACCCCCCGCCGACCTACCCGAAGCTCGCGGTCGGCTCCAAGGTCCGCGACTGCGACATCACCTTCGACGGTCCCGGCCCGGCCGACTGGCGCAAGCACTCTCTGTGGATCGGCCCGTTCGGGCTGGCCGGTCCGGGCCCTGGCCCGGACTTCGACGAAGGCGCGCTCGAAGGCGGCCTGCTGACGGTGAAGACGCCGACGATGGTCGCCGGGCATCGTCCGGTGACGATCTCTGTGCCAGAGGCGCAGCGGTATCGCGTCGGGATCCTCGGAGTGCATCCCCGCCCCGCCTACGCCTCGGTCACCTATGTGCCCTGCGACGACAAGCCGCGAACCGTGTTCGCGGCCGGGTTCCTGCTGCGCGACCGCAGGCCAGCGACCCTCCTGGTCCAGGTCGGCGACGGGCCGGTCCGTGGTCTCCACCTGAGCGGCTAGGCCTCCTTGGCGACCGGTGTCGCCGGTCGGTGAGGGGTCGCCGGGGCGGGCACGACCGAGAGCCGCGGCCGCAGCCGGTCGAGCCACTCCGGGAGCCTGCCGCTCGGCCGGTTCGTAGAAGCTCGGTGAACGCATCCAGCCAGTCGCTCGCGTGGTTCCAATTCGAGTTCGGCTACTCGCCGCTCGCCTTTGCTTCAGAATGCCGGCGGTGGCGGGTGAGCGGCAATACGACCTCGCGCTCTTCGGGGCGACCGGGTTCACCGGTGGGCTGACCGCGCGGTACCTCGCTGCGAACGGGCCAGCGGGGTTGCGCTGGGCGCTGGTCGGGCGCAACCGGGGCAAGCTCGAGGCGGTTCGCGCCGGGCTCGAGGACGTTCTCAGCCTCAGGGTTCCGCGTTCCGGCGCTGATCGAGGCCGACGCAGCCGACGCCGAGGCGATGGCGAAGGTGCGCGGGATCGGCGAAGGTGGTTGCCACGACCGTCGGGCCATACGCCATCTACGGCGAGCCGCTGGTCGCCGCCTGCGCTGCGGCCGGGACCGACTACGTCGACCTCACCGGCGAGCCCGAGTTCGTCGACCGGATGTGGCTCGGCTACCACGAGCAGGCGCGAGCAGAGCGGCGCGCGGATCGTCCACTGCTGCGGCTTCGACTCGATCCCGCACGACCTCGGCGCCTACTTCACCGTCAAGCAGCTTCCCGAGGGGGTGCCGCTGACCGTCAACGGCTACGTGCGCATGGGCGCGCAGTTCTCCGGCGGGACCTTCCACTCGGCGATCAACGCGTTTGCCCGCTCGCGGCAGACCATCGCCGCCGCGCGGCGGCGGCGCCAGGTCGAGCAGCGACCGGCCGGTCGCAAGGTCCACGCGGCCTCGTCCCGACTGCGCCGGGACCCGGAGCTGGGCGGCTGGACTGCGGCCTTCCCGACCATCGACGGGCCGATCGTGCGCCGCTCTGCCGCCGCGCTCGAGCGCTACGGGCCCGACTTCACCTACGGCCACAACATCGTCGCCAAGCACCTGCACACGCTCGCCGGCGGCGCGGTCGGCGTCGGCGCAGCGGCGCTGCTGGCGCCGCTGCCGCCGACCCGCAAGCTCCTGCTCAAGGCGAAATCGCCCGGCGAGGGGCCGAGCGAGGCGGTGCGGGCGAAGAGCTGGTTCAAGGTCACCTTCGTCGGCGAGGGCGGCGGAGAGCGGGTCGTCACCGAGGTGTCCGGCGGAGATCCCGGCTACGACGAGACCGCCAAGATGCTGGCCGAGTCGGGCCTCTGCCTCGCCTTCGACGAGCTGCCGGAGACCGCGGGCCAGGTGACCACGGCGCAGGCGATGGGCGACGCGCTGCTCGCGCGCCTGCAGCAAGCGGGGATCGCCTTCCGCGTGGTCGAGCCCGCCCAGGGATGACGCCGACGGCTACCCGGCGGCCTTGGAGGCGACCTGCTCGGGGCTGACGCGGACCACGTCCCAGACGAGGCCGACGCGCTCCATCAGCGAGATCAGCGCCGCCGAGGGGTCGAGCTGACCCCGCCCCAGGCCGTGCCGCGCCGAGGTGGGGAAGGCGTGGTGGTTGTTGTGCCAGGCCTCGCCGAAGGTGAACGGCGCCAGCAGGGCCAGGTTGCGCGACTCGTCGCCGGTGACGAAGTCGCGGCTGCCGAAGAAGTGGCAGAGGGAGTTGATGCAGAAGGTGATGTGGTGGAGGACGAAGATCCGCACGGCGCCGCCCCAGAGCAGGCCGAGCAGGCCGCCGTAGATTGTGCCCGTCAGCGCCACGCCGAGGCCAAACGGGATGACAAGGCCGAGCACGGCCCAGAGCACGAAGGTGCGGTCGACGAAGCGCACGACCCGGTCTTTCATCAGGTCGGGGGCGTAGCGCTCCTCCTCGGCCGGCTCGGTGCTGAACAGGACCCAGCCGACGTGGGCGTAGAAAAGGCCGCGCAGGGCACCGCGCCACCCCTCGCCGTGGCCGACGTGGGGGCTGTGGGGGTCGCCGGCTTCGTCGGAGAAGGCGTGATGGCGGCGGTGGTAGGCGACCCACTCGATCACCGGTCCCTCCAGCGCCATCGAGCCCAGCACCGCCCACAGCCCCCGCATCGGCGCCGAGGTCTTGAACGAGCGGTGGGTGAAGAGGCGGTGGAAGCCGACCGTGATCCCGAGGCCGAAGGGGATCAGGGTGGCGAAGAAGATCAGCACCGCCTGCCAGTCGAGGATGCCGCCCCAGGCGAGCCAGGCGGCGTAGCCGACCAGGGCCAGGGGCACGACGGTGACGGTCATGTTGGCGATCCGGTCGACGAGGCTGCCCTCGGCCGGCATCCCCTTCTTGTGCTCGGTGACCTCGTGGTCGGGCAACCCCGATGGATCTGTCGCCATTGGCAGGCACTCTACTCGGGGTCCCAGCGGCCCAGACTGTCACGGTTTCGTTGCTGTATTGGCACACCTGAGCCTTGATCGGGGTCGGGCGGTCCTGAAGGATCTGCCGAGTGGACAATCCCAACCACAAGGGCAACGTCGCCGAGCTCGCGATCGCCACAGAGGCCGCTCGTCTCGGTCTCTCGGTCCTCAAGCCGCTGACCGAGCACGAGCGCTACGACCTTGTCATTGGAATCGGCGACTGCCTGCTCCGGGTCCAATGCAAGTGGGGCGCGCATCGGGATGGGGTGATCGAGGTCAGGCTCAGGTCCTCCTATCACTCGCCGACCAAGGGGTACGTCATATCGACCTACGACGGGTCCGAGATCGATTTGGTTGCCGTTTACTGTGGCGATTTGGAGCGCTGCTACCTTTTGCCTATAGATCTCGTGGCCGGGCGCAGTATGGTGTTTTTGCGCTTGGAGCCAACGAGGAATAACCAGCGTGCGGCGCTAAACTGGGCAGCGGATTACGAGTTTCCCGGGGCTGTAGCTCAGCTGGCAGAGCGTTCGGATGGCATCCGAAAGGTCAGGGGTTCGATCCCCCTCAGCTCCACTCTCGAAGTTGGCTGCACCGGCTCTCCGTGCGAAGAGGTCGGAGCACACAAGTTCCGCAACCACTTCGGCTTCTACATGGAGCGGGCCAATGCCGGGACGGAGATCCTGATCAGGCGTCGGGGCAAACCGTATGCGCGCCTCGGGCCCGCGGCGCTCAAAGAGCAGCGCCCGCCTGCCGATGAGTGAGCGATGAATACGGCCAACGAGCACGTCTTCTCGCATGGGATGCGGGACACGCGGCTGGCGCTGGACGCTTGGAGCGGGGGGCGCTGGAAGGTCCTGTGGGGTTGGCTGGCGCTCAGCGTGGCGATCGCGCTGGCCCTGCTCGGCGCTGTCTGGGTCGTTGCCGGCCTGCTCACCCCGGACATCACGCCGATCCACCTGCCGGGCTTGACCGAGCCCTCGGAGCCCGGCGACCTGCTGCCGATCCTCTGGCGCAACTCGCTGGTCCTGGCCCTGCACGCGACCGCCTGCGTCGCCGGCTTCATCGCCGGCGCCTCGATGCCGATCGCCGCCGCCCAGCGCAGCGGCTTCTCGCGCTGGGTCCACGTCAAGGCGGGGGAGCTGGCGATCCTCTTCGTCTGCGCCGTCACCCTCTTCTCGCTCTCGACCCAGGCTCTCTACCTCGGCTTCCAGGGCTCGACGATCGCCTACCAGCTCGCAGATCCCGATCGGGATCCTCCTGCTCAGCGTCCTCCCGCACGCGATCCCCGAGCTGACCGCGCTCTTCCTGCCCCTCGCCGCATGGCTGATCGCCAGCCGCCGCGGCGAGTGGAACCAGCTCCTCGCCGCCACCCTGATCACCGTCCTGATTGCGGTCCCCACCCTCATCTTCGCGGCCACCGTCGAGGTCTACGTCTGGCCCCGCATGCTGGAAGCTCTTTCCCCAGTCGTTTGACGTCATCGCGCCACCTGAAAGCGCATCTCGCGGCGGTGGCACGGATTTGGGGGACCACCCCGAGGAGGCGGCGAAGCCGCCCCCGCAGCGGGCGGTGGTCCCAAATCCGTGACAGGGCCCGCCGCGCGTGGCACCTCTCATAAGATCGCGCGATGAGCGCCTACGACCCCAAGCAGATCGAGGCGAAGTGGCAGCAGGTCTGGGCCGAGGAGAAGACCTGGGAGGTCGCCAACCCCGGGCAGCCCGGCTTCGAGGCCGACAAGCCGAAGTCCTACGTGCTGGAGATGCTGCCCTACCCCTCCGGGCAGCCCCACGTCGGCCACCTCAAGTGCTACGCGGTCGGCGACGCGATCGCCCACTTCCGCCGCCGCCAGGGCTTCGAGGTGATCCACCCGATGGGCTACGACTCCTTCGGCCTGCCGGCCGAGAACAACGCGATCAAGACCGGAGAGCCGCCGCGAGTGGCGACGGAGCGTTCGATCGAGTCCTTCCAGCGCCAGTTCCGCGAGTGGGGCATCTCGATCGACTGGTCGCGCGAACTGGCGACCCACACGCCCGAGTACTACCGCTGGACGCAGTGGATCTTCCTGCAGCTCTTCGAGAAGGGGCTCGCCTACCGTGACAAAGCCGCTGTCAACTGGTGTCCGCAGGACGCTACGGTGCTGGCCAACGAGCAGGTCGTCGACGGCCGCTGCGAGCGCTGCGGCACGTTGGTCGTGCAGCGAACCCTCGAGCAGTGGTTCTTCAAGATCACCGAGTACGCCGAGCGCCTGCTCGCCGACTTCGAGCTGCTCGAGTCCTGGCCCGAGCACGTGATCACGATGCAGCGCAACTGGATCGGCCGCTCCGAAGGCGCCGAGGTCGTCTTCCGCTGCGAGGAGCTGGGCCTCGACTTTCCCGTCTTCACCACCCGCCCCGACACGCTCTTCGGCGCCACCTTCTTCGTCCTGGCCCCCGAGCATCCCCGAGCTCGAGATGCTCGTTGCGGGCACCGAGCACGAGCAGGCGGTGCGCGATTACCTGAGCCAGCATCGCCCGCAAGTCGGCCTGGACGAATTGGCAAGAGCGGATCCGACGCGCGAGAAGACCGGCGTGGCGCTCGGGCGCAGCGTCGTCAACCCGGTCAACGGCGAGGAGATCCCGATGTTCGTCGCCGACTACGTGCTGATGGAGTACGGCACCGGCGCGATCATGGCCGTGCCCGCCCACGACGAGCGCGACTACGAGTTCGCCAGGGCATTCGACCTTCCGATCCGCCGGGTGATCGAGGGCACCGATCCCGAGACCGCTCGTGACGACGCGAGCCTGCCCTACCCCGGCGACGGCCCGATGACCGGCTCGGGCCGCTTCGACGGCGTGGGCAACCGCGACGCCTACGGGGAGATCGTCGCCTGGCTCGCCGAGGGGGGCCGCGGCGAGTCCGCCGTCAACTACCGCCTGCGCGACTGGCTGGTCTCGCGCCAGCGTTACTGGGGCGCCCCGATCCCGGTCGTCTACTGCGACGAGTGCGGCATCGTCCCGGTCCCCGACGACCAGCTCCCGGTCGAGCTGCCCGAGATCGAGGACTACGCGCCGCAGGGCAAAAGCCCGCTGGCCGCCGCCGCGGACTGGGTTGCCACCGAGTGCCCGGGCTGCGGCGGCCCGGCCCGGCGCGAGACCGACACGATGGACACCTTCGTCGACTCGTCCTGGTACTTCATCCGCTACCTCGACCCGCGCAACGGGGATGCCGCCTGGGACCGCGCCGTCTCCGATCACTGGCTGCCGGTCGACCAGTACATCGGCGGGGTCGAGCACGCGATCCTGCACCTGATGTACGCGCGCTTCTTCACCAAGGCGCTCGCCGACTGCGGTCACCTCGACGTGCAGGAGCCCTTCGCCAACCTCTTCGCCCAGGGGATGATCACCCGCGACGGGGCGAAGATGTCGAAGTCGCGCGGCAACACGGTCAGCCCCGCGGACTACGTCGAGCGCTACGGCGCCGACACCGCCCGCACCTACATCTGCTTCATGGGCCCGCCCGAGCGCGACGCCGACTGGGCCGACGAGGGGGTGGAGGGGGTCAACCGCTTCCTCCTGCGCCTCTGGCGGCTCTGCGAGGAGGTCGAGCCGATGCCGGCGGGACGAACTCGACGCTCCGGCGGCGCAGGGGCGACGCGCGCACCCTCCTCGCCAAGGCCCACTGGGCGATCGACAAGGTGACCCGGGACTTCCAGCGCGGCTTCCAGTTCAACACCGCGATCGCCGCGGTGATGGAGCTGATCAACGAGGCCTACCGGCTCAAGGAGGGCCTCTACGCCGAGCCGGGCGGGACCGCGGCGGTGCGCTTTGCCACCGCCACGGCGGCCTCGCTCGTTTTTCCTTTCGCTCCGCACCTCGCCGCGGAGATCTGGGAGCGCCTCGAAGGTGGGCGCGTCTGGGAAACGCCCTGGCCGGTCGCCGATCCCGAATTGCTGGTCAGCGACACAGTCACCCTCGTCGTCCAGGTCAACGGCAAGCTGCGCGACCGGATCGAGGCCGCCGCGGACGCGCCGGAAGACGAACTGCTGCGACTCGCCCGCGAGAGCGAGAAGGTGACCCGCTTCCTCGACGGCAAAGATGTCGTCAAGGAGGTCGTTGTTCCAGGCAAGTTGGTCAACCTGGTCGTCCGCTAGGTCCGCGAACCAAGCAGATCAAGGACGCAGGGAGCGTGGCGTGCTCTGCACGCGAGCGACCGAGGACGCAGAGATGCGCCGGTTCGCGGACCTAGCGGTTTCTGGTACAAAGCGGCCGTGCAGGTCAGGAGGCTCACAGAGGCGCCGGTCGAGGAGTGGCACCGACTGCGCACCCGCGTGCTCATGGACGCGGGCGAGCTCGGTTCGCGCAATCTCTCGGTCACCTGGCTCGAGCTGCCCTCCGGCGCCGAGCAGACGCTGCGCTCCAGCGAAGAGGCCGAGCAGGTGTACGTGGTGGTGAGGGGTGCCGGCACGATGTCGGTCGTGGGTGAGACCCAGCAGGTTGCCGAGGGCGATCTGATCCTCGTGCCTCCCGCGACCGACCACTCGATCGCCAACGACGGCGACGCCGACCTGGCCTGCCTCTCGGTGCAGTCGCCACCGGTTGCCGCCTCGGAGCTCTACAGCGACCAGCTGGCAGAGGTCGCGGGTTACAACGACGACGAAGACTTGTAACGCAACCGTGTGATTGTGCGCGCCACGCGCGCGCCGGCATCGGGGACGGTTCGGGCCATGCCCGAGCTGAGCAGATCGCAGATAGCCGTCTACGGCGCCGTCGCCGTGGCGCTGCTGCTGCTCGGGGCGCGGGCGATCCGGGCCGAGGGGAGCGACGGCTCCAGCTACCCGTCGAGCTCGAGCTCGTCCCCGAGCGCGGCGGGCAGCGACGGCTTCACCCTGGACAGCGGCGGGTCGGGCGGGGACGTGGTGGTCGACGTCACCGGCGCCGTCGCCCGCCCTGGCGTCTACCGGCTGCCCAGCGGCGCTCGGGTGACCGATGCGGTTCAGCGTGCCGGCGGGGCGACCGGCGGGGCCCTGCTCGAAGCGATCAACCTCGCGGCGCGCCTCGCCGACGGCCAGCAGGTCGTGGTGCCGAGGAAGGGGCCGGGCGGGGCGCCGCTTGCGGCTGCGGGGGCTGCGAGCGAAGAGGGGCCGATCAGCCTCGGCACGGCCACGGTCGAGCAGCTCGACACGATCGACGGGATCGGGCCGGTCACCGCGCAGGACATCGTCGAGTTCCGCGAACAGCACGGCGGCCTTTCATCCGTCGACCAGCTCGATCAGGTGAGCGGGATCGGGCCGGCGACGATGGAGTCGCTGCGCGCCCGCCTCCAACCCTAGTCGCGCGATGCGCAGTGGTTGGCCATCGAGGCTGGTCGTCCTCTCTGCCGCCGTCGTGGTCGCGCTCGCGCTTGTCCACCGGGGGGAGATGCGCGGTCGTGCCGAGGCGGCCCTCGGTCGCGGCATGCCGGCCCGCGAGGCCGCGCTGGCGCGGGGCTTCGTACTTGGTGAGGACGAGCGCATCGACGCCGGCACCGTCGAGGACTTCCGCCGCTCCGGCCTGAGCCACCTTCTGGCCGTCAGCGGTCAGAACGTGGCGCTGCTCGCCCTGCTGGCGATGCCGCTGCTGGCGGCGCTCGGCATGCCGCTGCGGGCCCGCCTCGTCTGGATCCTCGCGGCGATCGTCGTCTACGTGCCGCTGGCCGGCGCCGGCCCGTCGATCCTCCGCGCCGGCGTGATGGGCGTGCTCAGCCTGCTGGCGACCCTGGCGGGACGGCGCTCCTCGCGCCTCTACGGGCTGGCAGTGGCGGCTGTCGCTGACACTGGCGATCGACCCGCACATCGGTTCCGACATCGGCTGGCAGCTCAGCTTTGCCGCCGTCCTGGGCATCCTTGCGCTTGCCGCGCCGCTGCGCGCCGTGCTTGTCCTCGCGGATCGGCATCCGGGGTTGGCGCGGCGCGCTGGCCGAGGGAATCGCGATGACGACCGCCGCGACGCTGGCCACGGCGCCGCTGATCGCCTTCCACTTCGGCACCGTCTCGACCACGACCCTCGCCGCCAACCTGCTTGCCCTGCCGGCGGTGGCTCCGGCGATGTGGCTGGGGATGCTCGCCGCTGCGAGCGGTCAGGTCCCCGGCTTCCCGGTCGAGCTTCTCAACGCCGTCGAGGCTCCGCTGCTCGCCTACATCGCCCAGGTGGCGGCTTGGTGCGGCCGCCCAAGCTGGGCCTACCTGCACGTGCAGCTCGACGTCGCGGGCCTGCTCGCCTCCTACGTCACGCTGGCGCGTAGCCACCCTTGGCGTCCCCGTGCTCCTGCGCCGCCACCGCCTCTCAACCCTGAGGCGCCGCTGGAAACCCCCCGCCGACGAGACGAAATCCTCGCCCATGCCGCGGATTTCGTCCCGTCGACCCAAGCTGTGGGGGCGGGTTGGTGCCGTGGTTGGGCTCGTTGCCGTTGCGCTGGTTTGGGCCGGCGCGGGGGGAGGCGCCGGTGCGGCAGGGCCCGTAACCGGCCTGCGGATCTCGGTGCTGGATGTGGGGCAGGGCGATGCGATTCTGCTCCAGCCAGCCGGCGCCCCCGCTGTCCTCGTCGACGGGGGCCCGCCGGGTGACGGTCTCGCGGCGAAGCTCAGTGCCGCTGGCGTCCAGGGGCTCGGCGTCGCCGTGGTCACCCACGAACAGTCCGACCACGCGGGCGGGATCGAGGAGCTGCTCGGGAGCTTCCCGGTGGCCCGCCTGGCATACGCCCGGCTCAGTCGGCGCCTGCGCGGCGAGGCCGAGGCGGCCGGTGCCGCTCCGGCGCGGATCGCCGAGGGCGACGCGCTTCGCTCCGGGCGGCTGTGGATCGAAGTCCTCTGGCCACCTCCCGAGCTGCTCGCGGCGCCGCTTGCCGGTGCCGACCCCAATACCCAGGCCCTCGTCCTGCTCGCCCGCTGGCGCGACTTCTCGATGCTGCTGACGGCCGATGCCGAGGCCGAGGCCGTGCCGATCGATCCCGGCCCGGTCGACGTGCTCAAGGTGGCCCACCACGGCAGCGACGACGCCGGCCTCGACGGGCTTCTCGATCGAGTCGCACCCAAGCTTGCCGTGATCTCGGTCGGTGCCGACAACTCCTACGGTCACCCGACGGCGGCCACGCTCGCGACTCTCGCCGCGCACCACGTACCCACCCTGCGCACCGATCGCGACGGGACGATCGTCCTCGACGTCGGCCGCGCCGGGGTCGACGTCGGCACGAGCGGATGAGGCGGGTCTAAACGGATCTCCGACCCAATACTGGGGGTTTCTGCGGCGATCCCTCGCGAGAGCATGGGTCCCGTCCGATGGTCGTAGGGGTGTCCTCCAGGATTCGACAGGCGCTTGCCCGCACTGCCTTCCGCTCGAGCGTGGTCGGAAGACAGCATGCTCGTCGAGGTTGCGCAGCACGACGATCGGGTTGCTGGGCATAGTCACCGCGGTTGGCCTCGGGCTCGTCGCGTTCATCGCCCAGCTCGGTTTTCCCGGTGCTTTCAACGGGGCGATCCCAGGCGGTCGGGATGGGTCCGCCGCCGTGCACGACGCGATCGCCCTGACCCAGGGGGCAGGGGTCGGGCAACCCGGACTCGGCCACCCCCTGGCGAGCGCTCGCGTCCGGTCGCCATCTCCCCGTCCATCCGACCCGGCGACCGGCCCGAAGCTCGGTGGCTCCAAGCAGGTCGGCCATGGTCCCGCAGGGCAGCCCCCTTCTACCCCCGCCCCGGCGCCCCAGCCCCCGACCTCTGCGCCCGAGCCGACGGGCGAACCGGCGGCTGAATCGCCGGCACCGTCCACCGGGACCGCCGGCTCGCCTGAATCCGGTTCGTCGCCGCAGCCCAGGAAATCCTCGCCGGCGAAGTCGAAGCCGAAGGCAAGGGGCCACTCGCGGGACAAGTCAAAGGATCAGGCGGACGCCAAGTCCGACGCTTCACCGCCGGGGGAGCCGAAGAGTCACCAATCGGGCAAGGCAAAGGGGCATTCCGGCGTCTCCCCGAAGCCGGCCGACGATTCGCCGGGCAAGTCGGGCGAATCCAACGCTGCGCCCTCGAAACCCTCCGATGCGCCCCTGTCTGCGGATCCCAGCGAAAAGAAGCCGCCGGAAGCCGGCGGCAAGGAAACCTGGGACGCGGGTAAGTCGGACAAGTCCCATCACTAGACTCGGCGCGATGGCCGAGGGCTTGGCAGCGCTCTATCTGATCGCCGGCACCGACCAGGCCAAGATCGACGCGACTCGCTCCAGGCTGAGAGCCAGGGCCGAAGGCGACGGCGGCGCCGGCGCGCTGGAGGTCTTCGAGCCGAGCGAGGGCAGGGGTGCGCCCGATCACGAGGCGCTGCTGGCCGGCATCCCGGCGATGTCGCTGACCGAGACGCGCCGCTACCTGCTGGCCGACGGAGTGGAGCGCTGGCGCGACAAGCAGCTCGACGCGGTTGCCGAGGCCCTCGGCACGCTCCCACCCGACCTGACGGTGGTCCTGATCGCCCGCGCCAAAGCGCCGGCCAAGCTGTCCAAGGCCGTCAAGGCGGCCAAGGGAGAGATCCACGAGTTCGAGGCGCCGAAGGCGCGGGACATGCCGCGCCTGCTGGTCGGCGAGGCCAAGCGGCTCGGCTTCGCCCTTGAGCCGGCTGCCGCCCGCGTCCTCGTCGACCGCATGGGGGCCAACCCGGTGCGCCTGCGCAACGAGCTCGAGCGCCTGGCGCTGTGGGCCGGGGAGGGGGGACGGGTCAGTGCCGCCGACCTCGACGCGATGGTCTCCGACACCTCCGAAGCCGCGGTCTGGGCGCTCTCCGATGCCCTGCTGGAGCGCGACCCCGCCAAGGCGGCATCGATTGCCGAGCGGCTCGTCTCCCAGGGCGAGAACGTGACCGGGCTGATCTACGGCCTCGCCTCGCGCCTGCGCAAGGCCTGCGCCGCCGCGGCCCAGCTGGAAGAGGGGGTGCCGCCGAAGCAGGTCGAGTCCGGCCTCGGGATGCATCCGTACGCGGCACGTCAACTGGTCGCCCGGCTGGGCAAGACCAATCTCGACGACCTGCATGAGGCGACGATCGCCCTTGCCGACCTGGAGGTCTGGTGCCGCGGCGGGGCCGACTACGGCGACGAGCTGGCGCTGACGCTCGCGCTGAGGAAGGCCGCGGGAGCGCCGGCGTAGCTACTTCGCCGCGCAGCCGCAGCGATCCGGGCCGCTCTCGACTTCTTGCGGGCGCCGGTGTTCTTGTGCATGGCGCCCTTCTGCACGGCCTTGTCGACCTTGGAGACCAGGGCGCGGTGCTCGGCCTCGACCTTGCTCGCGTCGCCTGCCTCGACGGCGCTTTCGAGCCGGCGGAAGTAGGTCTTCACCGTGCTGGTGAGCAGGCGGTTCTCCGTTCGCTCGCGCTCGCTGCGTAGGATCCGCTTCTTCTGTGAGGCTATGTTGGCCATTCGCGGCGGCCGACTATAGCGAGTGAGACAGGTATTGGAGACCCCCGAGACGCCGGATGGGCGCAACATCGATGCGGACGCCGCGCTGCGCGCCGCCGAGGCGTTCGACCCGGGAGAGGAACCGACGCCCGAGCCGAGGCCCGGCCGGATCGCCCGCTCGACCGCGTTCTTCTCGATCGCGACGGCCGCCTCGCGGATCGCCGGCCTCGTCCGCGAGATAGTCGCCGCCTCCTACTACGGCATCTACGGGCCGATGTCGGCCTTCACGATCGCCTTCCAGGTCCCCAACCTGGTCCGCGCCCTCTTCGCCGACGCGGCCCTGCAGCCCGCCTTCGTGCCGATCTTCACCGAGCAGCTGGAGAAGAAGAACTACCGCGAGGCGTTCCGGCTCGCCTCGACCCTGCTGCTGCTCGTCACCCTCGTCCTCGGCGCGATCACGGCGCTCTTCGTGCTGCTCGCACCGGTCCTGATGCCGCTCTTCGCGCCCGGCTTCGAAGGCGAGCTCCTCGACCTCACGGTCACCCTCTCCCAGGTCCTCTTCCCGATCCTGATCCTGCTCGGGGTCAGCGGCGTCGTCGTCGGCATCCTCAACAGCTACGACCGCTTCGGCGCCTTCGCGATCTCGCCGCTGTTCTGGAACCTGACGATCATCGCGGTGACGATCTTCCTCACCCCGGCCTTCCACGGCCAGAACCGGATCTACGCCTACGCGATCGGGATCCTGGTCGGCACCCTGGTCCAGCTCCTGATCCCGGTCTTCGACCTGCGCAACACGCCCTTCAAGTTCGAATGGAGCTTCGAATGGCGCAACCGCGACGTGCGCCGGGTGCTGCTGCTGATGCTGCCGGTGACGATCAGCCTCGGCCTGATCAACTTCAACATGCTGGTCAACAGCCTCTTCGGCAGCCTCGTCAGCGACCAGTCGCCGGCAGCGATCGACAAGGCGTTCCGCATCTACCAGCTGCCGCAGGGGGTCTTCTCGGTGGCGATCGCGACCGTGCTCTTCCCGACCCTGGCCCGCTTCGCCGCCCGCGGCGAGATCGAGAACCTGCGGGCGACGATGGCCAACGGCATGCGCCAGATCCTCTTCGTCCTGATCCCGGCCGCGGCCGCGGTGCTGGTCCTCTCGGTGCCGATGATCCGCCTCGTCTACCAGCACGGCGAGTTCACCCCCGAGCAGACCACGCTGGTCGCGACCGCCCTCTTCTGGTTCGCCTTCTCGCTGCCGACCAACGGCCTCTACCTGCTCCAGACCCGCACCTTCTTCAGCCTGCAGCGACCCTGGATGGCGACCGGCCTCGCCGGCTTCGACCTCGCCGTCTCGGCCCTGGCCGCCTTCGCCCTCTACAAGCCCTTCGGCACCGGCGGCATCGTCGCCGGCACCGGGATCGGCACGACGGCCGCGGTGGTCGCGCAGGCGGTGGTCCTGCGCCGCGAGTTCGACGGCCTCGAGCTCGGGCGGCTGCTCGGCACCGGCGACCAAGATCACGATCGCGGCGGCCGCGCTGGCCGCGGTCTCCTTTGGCGTCTGGGACCTGCTCGACAACGCGCTCGGCCGCGGGCTCGGCGGCCAGATCGTCTCGCTCGGCGTCGGGCCTCGGGCTCGGCGGCCTGACCTACCTGGGGCTGGCGAAGCTGCTCCGTATCGCCGAGCTGGAGCAGATCATGCGGCTGCGTGCGCCGTCGCTAGATGCTCGGGCTCGGGCCGCTACCTGCTTGGGGTCACCGAGATCTTGGCCTGCTCGTTGGTCTTTGCCTGGCTCGGGGCGGCGCAGCTCGCACGATGGCTTGTGCCCGAGCTTCGCGGGGTACGCCAGCGCACCTGGCGACCGCGGTGCTCGCCATTGCCGCTCCTGCTCTGGACTCGCAGAGCTGCTTGGCAGCTTTGGCTTGTTCAAGCCTGTGCCGTATCTCGGTGTCGTGGTCGTCGTGGGATCGGGCCTCTGGCTGCGCGTGGGGGGACGGTGGGGGGGTCCCTCCGGCGCAGCGGCGTCCTGTTTTTCGCCCGAGTGACGCTCGGCTGTCGACGCGCGGCGCTTCCCTGGCGAAAAACCCAGCAAGACGGAGGGACGCCCCCACCGTCCCTCGCCTATGCGACCCTGGTTGCCCTGGCGATAGCCGCAGTGGCGGTCGATCCATTTCGCCGCAGGGGTGAAGCTGCGGCTGTCGACGGGGATGACCGGGTTCGATTCGACTTGGTACCACGGGCCGTTCGCGGCCGGGTTCTTTCAGAGCGGGAATACGTGGAACCTGCACTTCATCGCGCCGCAGTTCCTGGCCTGGTTCTACCCGGCGAACTCGGAAGTGCTGCATGCAGTGGGGATGGCCGCGTTTCGACCGGGATCTGCTGTCGCCGCTGCTGAACCTCGGCTGGTTCGTCGGCTGCTTGGTCGCGGGTTGGTGCATCGGGAGGCCGTACAAGGTGGCGCCTGTCTCGCTGGCGCTGACCGCGGTGGCGCTGAGCGTCCCCGCCCTGAGCGACCAGGCGGGTGAGGCGCGCAACGACATCGTCGGGATCTTCTTCCTGCTTGCTGCTGTTGCGGTTGCCCTGAACGCGTGGGGGGTTCGCTCGAGCCCTGATGACACAGGCGTCGGGGAAATCGATGCGGAGGAATCCGAAGTGCGTGGCGGCAAGTCGGCCGGCGCCGACAGCGGCCTCCCGACCGGGGCGCTGGTCGTCGTCGGGCTCGCGGCCGGGCTGGCCGCCGGGACCAAGCTCAACTTCCTGCTTCCGGCCGGGGTGCTCGTGGTTGGCCTCGTCGCTGATCGCGCCGCGAGGAGCGCAGGTGGCGGGCGCTCGTGGCAGCCGGCCTTGCTGCCCTTGCAGGCGGCGGTTACTGGTACCTGCGAAACCTCGCCCACACCGGCAACCCGCTGCCCTGGGTCAAGCACCTCGGCCCGATCACGCTGCCCGCTCCCGAGCAGGCACTGGGCGGGCGCGAAGGTCACAGCGTCCTCGGCTACCTGACCGACGGCTCGGTCTGGTCGGACTGGTTCCTTCCCGGCCTCCATCACGGCCTGACGATCTTCTGGCCCGTACTCGGCGCCGCTCGCCCTGGCGGGCCTGCTCCTCTGTCTCGGCCGCCGCGCCAGTCCCGTCCAGCGCGTGGTGGGCCTGGTCGGCCTGGCCGCCGCTCTGGCCTGGCTGATCGCCCCAACCTCTGCCTCCGGCCCCGACGGCTCCCCGCACGGCTTCGAGTCCGGCCTCCGCTACCTGGCCCCGGCCCTGGTCCTCGGCCTGGCCCTCCTCCCAACCGCCCCGGCACTACGCCAACTCCTAACCGGCAGATGGCTGACTTCGTCTTTAAGTGCCAATAGCGCGCATAAAGACGAAGTCAGCCGGGTTTGGTGGGCGGCGATTGGCGCTTGTGGCGGGGATTGCGCTGGCGCTGCTCGTGGTGGCCGTCGGCTACCCGGTCCAGCGCCACTACCTCCAGCACCGCTACGAGGATCCCGCCTTCACCACCCCGGGCCTCAACGCCGCCTTCAAGTGGGCGCAGGGAATCGCCGACGCCCGCATCGCCACCACCAGCACCCGCCAGTACCCCCTGTACGGCAAGGACCTGACCAACCAGGTCGACTACATAGGCGAAGAACAGCCCCACGGCGGCTTCACCGCCCCGACGACCTGCCAAGCCTGGCGCCACCTCCTAAACGCCGGCAACTACGACTACGCAATAACCACCCGAGACCGCATAGAACCGGGCAAGCCCCCGTACCCACCGACGGCCCGATGGACCGAAGCCCCCGGCACAACGATCGTCCTCCGCAAGCCCCCCACGGTTGTATTCCGGCTTCGAGGCAAGCTTCCCGCTTCGTTCTGCCCCCGCTGAGGAGAAAAGGGGTAAGTGGGCGACCCCAGGCTCTGCCTGACCCGTTGGGGGCTGAAACGTTCAGCGCCCCTCTGGCGGGTGGCGCGGTGGCGGGGGTCCCCCATAGCGCAGGGCGCCGCTTCGCGGCGTCCGAGCACATGGGGGAGGGCCGCCGCGACAGGACCCGCCAGCCAATACGCAGGTCATACTCCGCCCCCCGATGGACCACATCCGCAACTTCTCGATAATCGCCCACATAGACCACGGCAAGTCGACCCTGGCCGACCGCATCCTCGAGCTCACCGGCGCCGTCGACCCGAAGAAAATGCAGGCCCAGATGCTCGACTCGATGGACCTCGAGCGCGAGCGCGGGATCACGATCAAGGCCCAGGCGGTGCGGGTCGAGTACACGGGCCGCCGACGGCGAGACCTACCACCTGCACCTGATCGACACCCCCGGCCACGTCGACTTCTCCTATGAGGTCTCGCGCAGCCTCGCAGCCTGCGAGGGCGCCCTGCTCGTCGTCGACGCCGCCCAGGGGGTCGAGGCGCAGACGGTCGCCAACACCTACCTGGCGATCGAGAATGGGCTGGAGCTGATCCCGGTGATCAACAAGGTCGACCTGCCGGGGGCCGAGCCGGAGCGGGTCGCGGCCGAAATCGCCGACCTGCTCGGCACCGACCCCGGCGACGCGATGCCGATCTCGGCCAAGACGGGGGAGGGGGTGGTCGACGTGCTGGAGGCGATCGTCGCCCGCGTGCCGCCGCCCGAGGGCGGCCTCGCCGCCCCGCCGCGAGCCCTGATCTTCGACTCCGAGTTCGACCAGTACCGCGGCGTGATCGCCTACGTGCGGATGGTCGACGGCTCCTTCCGCAAGCACGGCCGCATCCTGGCGATGCAGAACGGGACCGAGGCCGACATCGACGACATCGGCTTCTTCCGCCCGGCGATGACCGGCGTGCAGGGCATGGAGGCAGGCGACGTCGGCTACCTGATCACCGGGATCAAGGACGTCGCCAAGCTGCGCGTCGGCGACACGGTGACGGCGCTGGAGCGGCCGGCGAGCGAGCCCCTGGAGGGCTACCGCGAGGTGCGGCCGATGGTCTTCTGCGGGCTCTTCCCGATCGACACCGACCGCTACGAAGACCTCCGCGACGCGCTCGAGAAGCTGGCCCTCAACGACGCCGCGCTGTCCTGGGACCCGGAGACCTCCGAGGCGCTCGGCTTCGGCTTTCGCTGCGGCTTCCTCGGCCTGCTGCACATGGAGATCGTGCGCGAGCGGCTCGAACGCGAGTACGGCCTCGACCTGCTGGCGACGACCCCGAACGTGCGCTACGAGGTCCACCTCGACCAACGGCGAGCGCAAAGAGGTCCACAGCCCGACCGACCTGCCCGACCCGGGCACGATCGAGACGATCGAAGAGCCCTACATCCGCGCCACGATCATCTGTCCGTCCGAGCAGGTCGGCGCGGTGATGGAGCTCTGCCAGGGGCGCCGCGGCACCCACGTCGACATGCACTACCTGAGCCCGCAGCGGGTGCAGATCCGCTACGACATGCCGCTGGCCGAGATCGTCCTCGATTTCTTCGATCTGCTGAAGTCCTCGACCCGCGGCTACGCCTCGCTCGACTACGAGCCGATCGGCAACCAGGCCTCCGACCTGGTCAAGGTCGACATCCTGCTCGCCGGCGAGAAGGTCGACGCGCTCTCGATCATCGTCCACCGCGAATTCTCCTACGAGCAGGGCAAGCGGCTGGTCGAGCGGCTGCGCAAGACGATCCCGCGCCAGCTCTTCGACGTCCCCGTGCAGGCCGCGATCGGCTCCAACATCCTCGCCCGCGAGACGGTCAAGGCGCTGCGCAAGGACGTCACCGCGAAGCTCTACGGCGGCGACGTCACCCGCAAGCAGAAGCTGCTGAAGAAGCAGAAGGCGGGCAAGAAACGGATGAAGTCCGTGGGGCGGGTGGAAGTGCCGCAGGAGGCGTTCCTGGCGGTGCTGGAGATCGACGAGTAGGGGTGGGGGCGGTCGGGTGGCCCTGCCCGCGCAACTTTTTCGGTGGAGCGGCGGCAGCCTGTCGAGATTGGATCGGCGAAAAAGTACAAGCCGCGGGCAGGGCCACCCGACCGCCCTGCAGAGGCGCTTGATTGGCCAGACGACCAGGACGCGGGGGGCGTCTCTAGACTGCCGCGCAATGACCGTTAAGACAGAAGCTGTTGGCAAGGAATGGCCCGCCACCACGTATGAGGTGGGCAAGGAGAAGATCGGCGAGTACGCGCGGGTTATCGGGCTCGACAACCCGGTCCACCTCGACCGCGAGGCGGCCGTGGCGGCCGGCTACCGCGACGTCGTCGCGCCGCCGATGTTCTGCGTCGTCTACAGCGCCCCGGCGCTGGGGCCGGCGATGTTCGACCCCGAGGTGGGGATGAACTTCGCCGCGATGGTGCACGGTGGCCAGGAGTTCGAGTGGGGCGAGCCGGCCTGCTCCGGGGACGAGATCACGACCACGGCCAAGTGCCTGGAGATCTTCGAGAAGGACGGCAAGGGCTTCTACGTCTTCGAGACCAACTCGGTGAACCAGAACGGCGAGCAGGTCGTTCGCGGCACCTGGACCAACATCGTGAGGAGAGTCTGAGATGGCCGATCTGAACGCAGGGGATGCGATCCCTGGGTTGAGCGTCACCCCCGACAAGTACCTGCCGCATCGCTACGCGGGCGCTTCGGGCGACTTCAACCCGATCCACATCGACCCCGAGTTCGCCAAGGCGGTCGGGCTGCCGAGCACGATCCTCCACGGGCTCTACATGATGGGCCTGGTGGCGCGGTCCGCAACCGACGTGGTGGGCGGCGACCCGAAGGCGCTGAAGCGACTCTCGGTCCAGTTCCGCGGCATGGGCGCGCCCGAGACGGAGATTGTCGTCAGCGGCACGGTCAAGTCGGTCGAGGGCGACACGGTGACCATCGACACGGTCGCCGCGCAGGGCGAGAACCAGACGATTCGGAATGCCGAGGCGGAAGTTCAACTGTAGGAGCGGGAGCGCCGGGTGACCCCTCCCAAAACGAGCGGCCGGCGCCGCTCTTGAGTGTTTTGGGAGGGGTCACCCGGCGCTCCTCCTAGACTTCTAAGCGTGCTTTCGCCTCGACAAGAGCTCATTCTCAAGCTTGTGGTCGATGCCTACCTGGCGTCGGGCAAGCCTGTGCCTTCTAAAGAGCTTGTGGAGCGTGTGGAGATTGAGTGGGGGGCTTCTACCGTGCGGGCGGAGCTGGCGGCGCTGGAGGCGGCTGGGTACCTGACGCATCCACATACCTCGGCCGGGCGTGTGCCGACGGAGCTGGGCTATCGCCGCCACGTCGATCTGATGATGGCCGCCGGGGGGCCGCCCGCCGAGGCGGGCGTGGAGTTGAAGCTGCGGCGCGAGATCGATGCGGCGATGCGTGAGACGACTGCTGCCCTGGCCCAGGTGACCGATCTGATGGCGCTGGTGACGGCGCCGTCCGGAGACCGTCGAGGCGACGATCCACCGGGTCGAGGTGATGCGCCTGCGGCCGCGGCGCGTGATGGCGGTCGCGATCGCCTCCAACGGCGCCGTTGCCAAGCGCGTCTTCGACTTCCCCGGGCCGGTCGACCCCGGCCTGGTCGAGTGGGCTTCCAGCTACCTGAACGAGTCCCTCTCGGGCATGGGGCTGGGCGCGCGGATGATCGCCGGCCGGCTTGCCGATCCCGAGCTCGGGCCCGTCGAGGCCGAGTTCGTGGCCACGCTCGGCGCCACCTTCACCGAGCTCGAGCAGCGAAGAGTCCGCCGACACCCTCTACACCGAGGGCGCGTCCCGCCTGCTCTCCGAAGCCCACTCCGCCGATCTTCCCCGCGCCGACAGGCTGATGACGGCGCTGGAGGAGCGGGCGTCGCTGCTCGCAATGCTGCGCTCGACCCTCGACCAGCGCTCGGTCTTCCTCTGGATCGGCGGCGAGAACCCGCGCCCGGAGCTGCGTTCGGTCAGCGTCGTCGGGGCCAACTACGGGCTTGCCCACCGCAACCTCGGCGCGGTCGGAGTCGTCGGCCCGTTGCGGATGGACTACGCGACGGCGATCGCCTCGGTGCGCGGCGCCGCCCGCGAGCTGTCGCGCTACTGCGAGACGGTCTACGACGGCTGACGAACCCGATGCCCCGCGACTACTACGAGGTCCTCGGCGTCCAGCGCGGCGCCTCCGATGCGGAGCTGAAGCGCTCCTTCCGCAAGCTCGCCCGCGAGCTTCACCCCGACGTCAACGCCCATGACCCAGAGGCCGAGGAGAAGTTCAAGGCGGCGGCCGAGGCTTACGAGGTCCTCTCGGATCCCGAGCAGCGCCAGGTCTATGACCGCTTCGGCCACGAAGGCCTGCGCTCGGGGGGCTTCCCGCCGGGTGGCGGTGCCGGCTTCGGATCGATCGAGGACCTGCTTCGGCGCGGTCTTCGGTGGCGCCTTCGGCTTCGAGGTGCGGCGTGGCCCGATGCGCGGCCAGGACCTGATGCACGCGGTGGAGATCTCGGCCGTTCAGGCCATGCTGGGAACGACCGTTCAGATCCCCAGTCACGAGGGAGAGCGCGAGGTCGAGCTCCCCTCCGGGGTCCAGCACGGCACCCAGTTCGCCCTTCGCGGCCACGGCCTGCCCGGCGCCAACGGCGGGCCTCCCGGCGACCTGCGCATCGTCATCCACGTGATCGTCCCCGGCAACCTCTCCGAGGAGCAGCGCGAGCTGGCCGAGAAGCTCGGGGCGACCATCGGGCCGCGCAACCTGCGCTCCCAGCAGGACGACGAGGGCTTTTTCTCCCGCGTGCGCCGGGCCTTCGGTTGATCCGCCTCGCCGTCCGTTGCACGCCCGAGCAGGCGGAGATCGTCCTCGCCGAGCTGACCGTCCTCGCGCCGAACGGGGTCGAGGAGGAGCGCGGGCCAGGCTACGTCGAGTACGCGATCTACGGGGGCGAGGGGGAGCTGCCCGAGCTGGGTGAGATCGAGGCGACGGCCGGCGACGGCCTGGTCGAGGTGGTGGCGACCGAGGTCCCCGACGACTGGGCGGACCGCTGGCAGGATTTCCACAAACCGCTCCTCGTGGGCGACCGGCTCTGGCTGCGCCCGTCCTGGGAGGAGCCGCGCGAGGGCACGATCGACGTCGTCGTCGATCCCGGCCGCGCCTTCGGCACCGGCGCCCACCCGACCACGCGCCTCTGCCTGGAGTTCCTGCTGGAGCTGTCCGAAGCGGGAGAGGCCAGCGGCCCACTCACCGACCTCGGCACCGGCTCCGGCGTCCTGGCGATCGCGGCTGCGAAGCTCGGCTGGGCACCCGTGCGCGGCTACGACCACGAGGAGGCGTCGATCGAGGCAACCGCCGCGAATGCCAAGGTGAACGGTGTCGAGGTGGAGCTCGAACGGCGCAACCTCCGCGAGGGCTTGCCCGAGCTCGCGACGACGATCGTAGCCAACATGACCGCTCCGGTTCTCAGGGTGGTTGCCGAGCATCTCATTGATGTGGAGGGGAGCCGGGGGAGGGTCCCCCAGAGCAACAGCGGGGAGGCTCCGGGGAACCCTCCCCCGGCTCCCTGCACGGTCGTCTGTTCCGGCCTGCTCCCAGCGGAGTTGGATCAGACCGCGGACGCCTTCGCTCCCGCCGGCTTCGCCGAGGCCGACCGCCGTCACGAAGGCGACTGGGCGGCGCTGCTCCTGCGTCGCGGCTGAGTCTGCATTTACCCCTCCTGAACGGGGGTAAATGCAGACTCGTGCTTCTGCCGCCGGGTGGAATATGGTTCCGCCGATGCTGGCGACGATCGTCTCCCCCGGCTACAAGTTCGCGCTCTTCCTGCACATCCTGGCGGTTGTGCTGGCATTCGGGCCGACCTTCGGCTACGCACTCTTCTTCTCGGTGGTGCCGCAGTACCCGCGGGCGACGCCGGCGATCCTCGCCGGAATTCAGAAGACCGACCGCTATCTGGTCAATCCCGGGATGATCGTCTTGCTCTTGGCCGGGATCTACGTGCTCGCCGATGGCCCCTGGGAAGCCAGCGATGCCTTCATCAGCGTCGGCTTCCTCGCGATCGTCGTCCTCTTCGGCCTCCAGCACGGCTTCTTCCAGCCGAAGGTGCGCCAGGCACGGGCGCTGGCCGAACGGGACCTGAAGTCAGGCGACGTCGCTCAGTGACGAGTTCACGGCGCTGGGCGACCGGATCGGCAAGGTCGGCACCGCTCGCCGGGCTGATCGTCGTCGTGACGATCTTCTTCATGGCCTACAAGCCGTTCCTCTAGGCGCGTCGTTCTGACGGCCGTGGCTTCAGGCGGCAGCGTGCTCGACCCCTCGCTCCCGATCGCGATGTTCGACTCGGGGGTCGGCGGCCTCACCGTGCTGCACGAGTGCCTGGTCTCGCTGCCCGAAGAGGACTTCGTCTACCTCGGCGACACGGAGTGGTTCCCCTACGGGGTGAAGGACCCCGAGGCGCTGCGGGACGCGGATTCGGGCGATCGCGGAGCTGCTCCTCGGCGGGCGGGCAAAGCTGCTCGTGATCGCCTGCAACACGGCGACCTCGATCGGCGAGGACGTGGCGCGCGAGGTCGCGGCGACGCACGGGGTGGAGGTGGTTCCGGTCGTCGAGCCGCAGGCCGAGATCGCCGCCGCGATCACCGACAGCGGCCGGGTCGGCGTGCTGGCGACGCCGAACACGGTCGAGAGCGGCGCCTACCGCCGTGCCCTGGAGGAGCAGGGCCGCAGCCTCGCCGTGACCGAGGTGGAGGCGCCTGAGCTTGCGCCCTTCATCCAGGACGGCTCGCCCTTCGACGCGGGCGTGCTGGAGATGGCCCGCGCCTACTGCGTGCCGCTGAAGCGGGCCGAGGTCGACACCCTGATCCTCGGCTGCACCCACTACCCGCTGGTGGCGCCGATGCTGCAGCGCATCCTCGGCCGCGACGTCCGCCTGGTCAGCGGCGGTCACGCCGTTGCCGCCGCGGTCCAGCGCACTCTTGAGAGGCGCGGGTTGGCCCGCGCCGGTGTCGGCGAAGGCGCATATCGCTTCCTCTGCACCGGAGACGTCGATTCCTTTTGCGATCTCGGCACCCGCTTCCTGCAGATGCCGCTGGGCGAAGTCGAACGGGTCGACGATCCCGGCTGTCGACTGAGTGCCGCCGCGAAGAATTTCACGGTTTCGGCACATTCATCCACGCACGCGTGCGCCGGTTCCTGGAACGCTGGTTCCATGACGACGACAGCGGCAGCAATCTCATCTGGCAATACCGTATATACTCACCCCGTGGCAAAGGTGATGATCTCGATACCCGACAGCCTGCTCGAGCGGCTCGACGCACAAGCACGCGCCGATCGCGAGACGCGCAGCGGCTTTCTGCGCCGCTTGGCCGAGCGGGAGCTGGAGTCCGCCGACAGCCACATGCGCGATGAGGTAGACCGGTTGCTGAGCGAGATCGGCCCAGTCGATCTCGGCGGAGTCGGCGCCGCGCAGCTCATCCGCGAAGACCGCGAATCGCACTGACGTGTTCCTGCTCGACGCCAGCGTCTGGGTCCTGCTGGTCGATCCAGAGGATCCGCGTCACAGCGATGCCGTCACCTTGGTCCGCGAACAAGCCACGTCGCTGGCGGCATTGGACCTCACCCTGCACGAGGTTGGCAATGCGATAGGGGTGAAGCGCGGCAACGCACGCGAGGCCACCAACGTGATCCGTCTGATTGCTCGCCTGCTGTCGCGATCGCGTTGTCTCGGTCGACGCGGAGTTGGCCGGCTCCGCCCTCGAGATCGCCTCCGAGCACGGCCTCACCGCCTACGACGCGGCGTACGTCGCCGCGGCGAGGCGCCACGGCTGGGCCCTGGTCAGCGCTGACATCGCCGACCTGGTCTCCAAGGGCCTCGCCGTGGCCCCGGACGCCGCCGACTACCCTTAGTCCGGATGAGCGTTCTCGAGCAGGTGCAGGCGGACGTGC
Source organism: uncultured Solirubrobacterales bacterium (assembly GCA_963812905.1). Lineage (GTDB taxonomy): Bacteria > Actinomycetota > Thermoleophilia > Solirubrobacterales > 70-9 > VRUE01. Next base: position 333,240 of record CAWEWY010000003.1, on the reverse strand, counting down.
GCACCGCGATGAAGGCGGGCGACCGCGAGCGGGCGGGCGCCCTGCGGATGATCGTCGACGCCCTGCAGAAGGACGCCAAGCTCGGCGACGGCGACGAGGTCGCGGTGCTTCAGCGCGAGCGCAAGAAGCGGCTGGAAGCCGCCGAGGCCTACGGCGAGGCCGGGCGGGCCGAGCAGGCGACGGCCGAGAACTTCGAGGCGGAGCTGATCGAGGGCTACCTGCCCGCAGCAGCTCTCCGACGAGGAGCTGGCCGAGCTGGTCGACGCCGCGGTCGCCGAGACCGGGCGCGAGCGAGCAGAAGCAGATGGGCCAGGTGATGTCGGCGCTGATGCCGAAGCTCGGCGGGCGCGCCGACGGCAAGCGGGTCAGCGCGGCGGTGCGTGAGCGGCTTGGCGCGTAGGCAGCTGACCCTCGACAACAGCGTCGCCGCCGAGCTGGCGGGCTCCGAGGACGCGGTGCTGCGGGCGCTGCGCGGCCACCTCGACTGCGACTTCCACCTGCGCGGCAACGTGCTCACCCTCGACGGCGACTCCGACGACGTGCAGACGGCGGCCACCGTGGTCGACGAGCTGGTCGAGCTGATCGAGCAGGGTCACGAAGTCGCGCCGGGGACGATCGAAGCGGTCACCGGTGCGCTCGACGCGCACGAGAGCCCGGCCGAGATCCTCGACGACGTCGTCTGGCGCCACCGCAACACCAAGGTCGCGCCGAAGACGCTCAACCAGAAGCGCTACGTCGACTCGATCCGCGACCACACGATCACCTTCGGCGTCGGCCCGGCCGGCACCGGCAAGACCTTCCTCGCCGTGGCGATGGCCGCCGCGGCGCTGGCCGAACGCAAGGTGCAGCGGGTCATCCTCACCCGGCCCGCGGTCGAGGCGGGCGAGCGCCTCGGCTTCCTCCCGGGCGACATCCAGGCCAAGGTCGATCCCTACCTGCGGCCGCTCTTCGACGCCCTCTTCGACATGCTCGACCCCGACCGCGTCAACGGCTACTTCGAGCGCGGCGTGATCGAGGTGGCGCCGCTCGCCTTCATGCGCGGCCGCACCCTCAACGACTCCTTCGTCATCCTCGACGAGGCGCAGAACACCAGTCCCGAGCAGATGAAGATGTTCCTGACCCGGCTCGGCTTCAACTCGCGCATGGTCGTCACCGGCGACGTCACCCAGATCGACCTGCCGAGCGACCAGCGCTCCGGCCTCGTCGTCGTCCGCGACATCCTCGAATCGGTCCAGGACATCTCCTTCGTCCACTTCGGCGGCGAGGACGTCGTCCGCCACAAGCTCGTCCAGCGCATCGTCGCCGCCTACGGCGAACACGCGGAGCGCCAGTCCGCATCCCGCCAGTGACGGTTGACCTGACGCGACGTGCCGGCGGAGCTGCGCGACGCGGTCGCGGCGGCGCTCGACGCCGCCGGGGTCGGCGACGGGCACCTCGCGGTCGAGCTGGTCGGCGCGGACCGCATCCGCGAGCTGAACCGCGAGCACCGCGGCAAGGACGCGCCGACCGACGTGCTCGCCTTTCCCGTCGACGGCGCCGGCCCGACCGCCGGCCCGCGCGAGCTGGGCGACGTGGCGATCTGCCCGCAGCACTGCACCGACGTCACCGAGGCCGCCGTCCACGGCGTCCTGCACCTCTGCGGCTACGACCACGAGACCGACGAGGGCGAGATGCTCGCCCTCCAGGCCCGGGTGCTGGAGGGCCTGGCGTGACGCGCGCCGGCTTCATCGGCCTTGCCGGCCGCCCCAACGTCGGCAAGTCGACCCTGGTCAACGCGATCGTCGGCAGCCACGTGGCGATCGTCTCGATGCGCCCGCAGACGACGCGGCGGGCGATCCGCGGCATCCGCACCGACGTCGAGGCCGGGCGCCAGCTCGTCCTCGTCGACCTGCCCGGCGTGCAGCGCCCCCGCGACGTGCTGACCGAGCGGATGCAGAAGCGGGTCGAGCGCGAGCTGGCCGACTCCGACCTGGCCCTGATCGTGATCAACGGCGAGGAGGGCGTCGGGCCCGGCGACCGCTTCATCGCCCGCGCCCTGCTCGGTGCCGGCGCCAAGCTGCCGACGATCTGCGCCGTCAACAAGGTCGACCGCCTGGGGCCGAACGAGCTGGTTCCGGTGCTTGCCGCCGCCGCGGAGCTGGACGGGCGTCGACGAGGTCTTCCCGATCAGCGCCCGCAGCGGCGAAGGCCTCGAGGCGCTGATCGAGCGCCTCGGCGAGCTGGTCCCCGAGGGCCACTACCTCTACCCGCCCGAGGACCACAGCGACCAGTCGAGCGAGCTGCTGCTGGCCGAGCTGATCCGCGAGCAGGTGCTCAACCGCACCCGCGAGGAGATCCCGCACTCGGTCGAGGTCGCGGTCAAGGAGATCGACGAGCGCGAGGACGGCCTGGTCACCGTCGTCGCCGAGGTCTGGGCCGAGACCGAGTCCCAGAAGGGCATCCTGATCGGCAAGGGCGGCGCCAAGGTCGGCGAGATCGGCACCGGCGCCCGCCGCTCGCTCGAAGCCGAGCTGGGCGCCAAGGTTCACCTCGACCTCAAGGTCCGGGTCCGCAGTCATTGGCGGCGCGACGATGATCTGCTTGATCGGCTGGGGATCGAGTGAGATGTTGGCGGGCGGCAAGGAGATGGGGACACCCCCGGACGTCCAAGCGCCGAGCTAATTAGCTCGGCGCTTTGAGTATCCGCCCGTTCGGGAGTGTCCCCATCTCCTCCAGGCGTTTACCTGCTGCCATACGATTGTCTGATGTTCGAGCAGGTGAAATTCGACGAGCGGGGACTGGTGCCGGTCGTGGCGCAGGATCACGCGAGCGGTGAGGTGCTGACGCTGGCCTATGCCAACGAGGAGTCATTGCGGCTCACCGTCGAGACCGGGGAGCTGCACTTCTACAGCCGCTCGCGGGAGGAGATCTGGCGCAAGGGGGAAACCTCGGGGAACGTGCTGAAGCTGCGCCAGCTCCGCTACGACTGCGACGGCGACGCGATCGTCGCCCTGGTCGAGCCGACCGGGCCCTGCCTGTCACACCGGCGAGCGCAGCTGCTTTTACCGCGACCTCGACGGCGACGGCGTGCCCGCGCCCGCCCTGCACGAGACGCTGGCGGCGCTGGAGCGCACCCTGCGCAGCCGCGCCGCCGAGCGGCCCGAGGGCAGCTACACGGTGCAGCTGCTCGACGACCCGAAGCTGATCGGCGAGAAGGTCGAGGAGGAGGCCGAGGAGGTCGTCCGCGCCGCCCGCGAGGAGACCGACGAGCGGGTCGCCGAAGAGGCCGCCGACCTGCTGTACCACCTGGCCGTCCTGCTCGCCTCGCGCGAGGTGCCGCAGTCCGCCGCGATGGAAGTGCTCGATGGCCGTCGCCGCTGACTCCGAGCTGCGTCTCGAGCCGAGCCTCGAGGAGGCCCGCGCCCTGGCCGCCGAGGGCAACGTGGTGCCGGTCTGCGCCCGCCTGCTCGACGACTGCGAGACACCTGTCTCGGCGTTCCTCAAGCTGCGCGCGGGCGAGCCCGAGGGGGCGCCCTGCTTCCTGCTCGAGTCGGCCGAGCAGGGCCAGGTCGGCCGCTACTCGTTCGTCGGCTTCCGCCCCCGCTCGGTGCTGCGCTGGAGCGATGGGGTGCTCTCCGAGGCCGGGGGGGAGGAGCGCGACGCACCCGACCCCTACGCCGCCGTCGCCGAGCACCTCTCGCGCTTAAGGCCGGCCCCGGTCGAGGGGCTGCCGCCCTTCAGCGGCGGCGCCGTCGGCTTCTTCGGCTACGACCTCGTCCGCACGGTCGAGCCGCTCGGCGAGCCCAACCCGGACACGCTCGGCCTTCCGGACATGGCGCTGATGGTCACCGACCTGCTGCTCGTCTTCGACCATCTGCGCCACGAGCTGACGATCATGGCCTGCGCCTTCGCCGACGACGAGGGCGGCATCGACGCCGCCTACGAGCGCGCCGCCGCGGCGATCGCCGACGCGCGACGCCGCCTGCGCGGCGCCGTCCCCGTGCCGGAGCGCCCGGCGATCTCCGAGCCGCCGCAGTTCGCCTCGAACATGGAGCGCGAGGAGTTCGAAGCTGCGGTCGAGCGGATCGTCGAGTACGTCCACGCCGGCGACGCCTTCCAGGTCGTCCCCTCGCAGCGCTTCTCCGCGCCGGCTCCGGTCGAGGCCTTCTCGGTCTACCGCGGCCTGCGCGCAGTCAACCCCTCGCCCTACATGTACTTCCTCGAGTTCGGCGACTTCCAGATCGCCGGCGCCTCGCCCGAGCCGCTGGTCAAGGTCAGCGGCCGCCGGGTCGAGACGCGGCCGATCGCCGGCACCTACCCGCGCGGCAGCGACGAGGAGGAGGACCGCCGCCTCGCCGAGCGCCTCGTCAACGACCCCAAGGAGCGGGCCGAGCACGTGATGCTGGTCGACCTCGGCCGCAACGACCTCGGCCGGGTCTGCGAGTACGGCTCGGTCTCGGTCGACGAGCTGATGGTGGTCGAGACCTACTCGCACGTCCTCCACATCGTCAGCCAGGTCTCGGGCACGCTGCGCGAGGGCGTCGGCGCGATGGACGTGCTGCGCTCGCGCTGCCGGCCGGCACCCTCTCCGGCGCGCCCAAGGTGCGGGCGATGCAGATCATCGACGAGCTGGAGCCGGTCAAGCGCTGCTCCTACGGCGGCGCGATCGGCTACCTCTCCTGGAACGGCGACCTCGACACGGCGATCCACATCCGCACCGTCGTCGTCAAGGACGGCCAGATCCACGTCCAGGCGGGCGGCGGCACCGTCGCCGACGCCAAGCCCGCCTACGAGTACAACGAGTCCGTCAACAAGGCCAGGGCGGTCTTCCGCGCCGTCGAGCTGGCCTGCGAACAGCCGGATTGGGCCTAGCGATGCGCGTCCTCATCATCGACAACTACGACTCCTTCACCTACAACCTCGTCCAGTACCTGGGTGAGCTGGGCGCCGAGCTCGACGTCGTCCGCAACGACAAGGCCACGGTGGACGAGCTGCTCGAGCGCGGCGCCGAGCGCCTCGTCGTCTCGCCCGGCCCCTGCACGCCGGCCGAGGCGGGGATCTCGGTCGAGGCGATCCGCCGCTTTGCCGAGGCCGGCACGCCCGTGCTCGGCGTCTGCCTCGGTCACCAGTCGCTGGTCGAGGCCTTCGGCGGCCGCACCGTGCAGGGCGAGCCGATCCACGGCAAGGAGGCCGAGATCGAGCATGACGGGCGCACCGTCTACGCCGGCCTGCCGAGCCCGCTCGTCGCCGGCCGCTACCACTCGCTGGTGGCGGACCCCGACCTTCCCGGACGAGCTCGAATTAAGCGCCAGCCTCGGTGACGTCGTGATGGGCGCCCGCCATCGCGAGCTGCCCGCCGAGGGCGTCCAGTTCCACCCCGAGTCGGTCCTCACCCCCCAGGGCAAGCACCTACTCGCCAACTTCCTAGGAGACCCAGCATGAGCTTCCGGTGCGCCTTTTACGGCCATAGACCACATAAAGCGCACCGGAAGGGGGTGGGCTGAGCCCGTGGCTCCGAACGACGTCGTCACCCGGGCGATCGATGCGGTCTGTGCCGGGGATCACCTGACCGCCGACCATGCCGCCACGGTGCTCGCCGAGATCATGGAGGGGCGCTCGAGCGAGGTCCAGACCGCCGCCTTCCTGATCGCGCTGCGGGCGAAGGGGGAGACGGTCCCCGAGCTGGTCGGCCTCGCCCGCACGATGCGCTCGCTCGCCACCCCGGTCGCCACCTCCCGCACCGACCTGGTCGATACTGCCGGCACCGGTGGCGGCCCGTCCACCTTCAACGTCTCGACCACGGCCGCGCTGGTCGCCGCGGCGGCGGGCTGTGCCGTCGCCAAGCACGGCAACCGCTCCAACACCAGCTGGTGCGGTTCCGCCGACCTGCTCGAAGCGCTCGGCGTCAACATCGAGCTGGAGCCCGAGCAGGTCGGCCGCTGCATCGACGAGCTCGGCTTCGGCTTCATGTTCGCCCCGCGCCACCACAAGGCGATGGCGCACGTCGTCCCGGTTCGCAAGGAGCTGGGCGTGCGGACGATCTTCAACTTCCTCGGCCCGCTGACCAACCCGGCCGGGGCGGAGCGCCAGCTCCTCGGCGTCTCCGACCGCCACTACCAGGAGACGATCGCCGAGGCCCTGGTCGGCCTCGGCAGCGTGCGGGCGATGGTCGTCACCGCCGAGGACGGCGTCGACGAGATCTCGATCTCGTCGCGCACCCGGGTGATCGAGGTCGTCGAGGGCCGCACCGAGGAGCACTTCGTCGAGCCAGGCGACTTCGGCTTCGCCGAGGCCGAGCTGGAGGAGGTCGCCGGGGGCACGCCGGAAGAGAACGCCGCCGCCGCGCGCGCGGTGCTGGAGGGCGAGAGCGGCCCGCGCCGCGACCTCGTCCTGCTCAATGCCGGCGCCGCGATCTACGTCGGCGGCGCGGCCGAGAGCCTCGCCGAGGGTGTCGAGAAGGCGGCCGCGGCGGTCGATTCCGGGGCCGCCGCCGAGTTGCTTGGGCGCCTTGTCGCAACGACCGCCGCGCCCGCGGGCTAGGCTTCGCCTGTCAAGTGGCAATGATCGAGCAGCTGATCTCGGTGGCGCGCGAAGGGGTGGAGGAGCGCCGTGGCCAGGTTCCGCAGGCGGAGCTCGAGTCGCGCCTGTCCGCTCGCGGCGAGGACCGCCCTTTCAACGAGGCCCTGGTGCGACCTGGCCTCTCGCTGATCGCCGAGTTCAAGCGGCGCTCGCCGAGCGCCGGAGAGATCTCCGCCTCGGCCACCGTCGCCGAGCAGGTGGGGGCCTACGAGCGCGGCGGCGCGGCGGCGCTCTCGGTGCTGACCGACGAGCGCCATTTCGGCGGCTCGCTCGAGGACCTGCGGGCCGCGCGGGGGACCTGCGACCTGCCGATCCTGCGCAAGGACTTCATCGTCGACCCCTACCAGCTCTACGAGGCGGCGGTGAACGGGGCCGACGCCGTGCTGCTGATCGTCCGCGCCCTCGACGACCGCAGGCTGAGGGCGATGTACGAGGAGGCCCGTGGGCTCGACCTCGACTGCCTGGTCGAGGTCCACGACGCCGAGGAGCTGCAGCGGGCGCTGGCAATGGACGCCGACGTGATCGGGATCAACAACCGCGACCTCGACGAGGGCGTCGGTCGACGTCTCCAGGACGTATGAGCTGATGCCCGACGTGCCGGCGGGCAAGACGGTGGTCGCCGAGAGCGGCATCTCCTCGCGCACCGAGCTCGAGGAGCTGGAGCGGGTCGGTGTCGACGCGGTGCTGATCGGCGGGGCGCTGATGGGCGCCGCCGACCCCGAGCGCAAGACGCGCGAGCTGACCGGGGCCGACGAAGGCACCCGCGAGCACCGCCTTCCCTGAGCGCCACCGGCTTTTATCGCCTGTTTGAGGACCGTTTAGGAATCGCTGAGGAAGGCTCTCTACAGTTGTCGCGATGCGGCGTTTCCTTCGCACTCCATTTGCCTCTGCGCTCCTCGGCGGCGCGGTCGTCGCGGCCTTCGGTTGGATCGCGATCGCAGCGGGCTGGATCGACTCCCAGAGCAGCACGACGACAACGGTCGCCGCGCCGCTGTCGGCTCCGGTCGACTCCAGGGAAAGCAGCGATACCAACGTCGTCAATCAGATCTACCGCCGCGACGGCCAGGGAGTCGCCTTCATCGAAGCCGAACAGGCGCCGGAAGAATCGCCCGGGCTCAATCCCTTCGGAGAACCGGAAGGAGGCCGCGGTGGCGGCATCGCGACCGGCTCCGGCTTCCTGATCGACACCGAAGGCCACATCGTCACCAACAACCACGTGGTCGAAGGCGCGACCCGGGTCGAGGTCAAGCTCGGCTCCTCGGACACCAGCCACACAGCCGAAGTCGTCGGCGCCGACCCCGCAACCGACGTCGCCCTGCTCAAGGTCGACGTGCCGGCCGATCAGCAGCATCCGCTGTCGCTGGGCGATTCCGCGAAGGTCCACGTCGGCGACCCGGTCGTCGCGATCGGCAACCCGTTCGGGCTCGATCGCACCGTGACAGCGGGCATCGTCTCCGCTCTGCAGCGCCAGATCCAGGCGCCCAACGGCTTCTCGATCTCGCACGTGATCCAGACCGACGCCGCGATCAACCCCGGCAACTCGGGCGGGCCGCTGATCGACGCCGCGGGCAACGTGATCGGGATCAACTCTCAGATCCAGACCGGCGGCGGCGGCAACGGCAACGTCGGCATCGGCTTCGCGGTGCCGATCGACACCGCGCGCGAAGTCGTCCAGCAGCTCGAGCAGCACGGCGAAGTCAAGCACGCCTTCATCGGCATCAGCGGCGGCAGCGTCACCCCCGCCCTGGCGAAAGCGCTGAAACTGCCGGTCGAAAAAGGCGTCCTCGTCAACGAAGTCGTCAAGGACGGCCCGGCCGACAAGGCGGGGATCGAAGGCGGCGACACCGAAGCGACGATCGAAGGCGCCAAGGTCACCCTCGGCGGCGACATCATCACCGAAATCGACGGCGAGCCGGTCGCCTCGATGGAAGACGTGATCAACGCTCGTCAATGAAGCACACCCAGGGGAAAAGATGGAAGTGACCGTGCTGCGGGGCGACAACGAAGAAAAGACGTTTGAGGTGACGCTCGGAGTGCGGCCGGAATCCGCCAAATAGTTGTTGGCGGAAGTGGCGTGCGGGTCCTGTCGCGGCGGCCCTCCCCCATGTGCTCGGACGCGCTTCGCGCGCCCTGCGCTATGGGGGACCCCCGCCACCGCGCCACCCGCGCGAGATGCCGCTGGGCAAGCTTCCGTACTCTGGGCGTATGCGCGTGAAGATCTGCGGCATTACCAATCTGGACGATGCAGCTGAGGCTGTGCTGCTTGGGGCGTGGGCTATTGGGCTGATCCATTACGAGAAGAGCCCTCGGGCCTGCCCTGCTGACGAAGCGGCGGCGATCTGCGCTGCCTTTCGGCGCAAGTGCGAGGTTGTGGGGGTCTTTGTCAATCCCGAGCTGGAGGAAGTTGCGAAGGCGGTCGAGGGGGCTGGGCTGACGATGGTGCAGCTGAACGGGGCCGAGGGGCCTCAGTTCTGCGGCGAGGTGGCGCGGCGGACCGGGGTGAAGGTGATCAAGGCGATCCATGTCTCCAGCGGCGCCGAGGTGCACGGGGCGGAGGCGTTTCGCACCGACTTTCATCTCTTCGACCGACGCGGCAAGGGGCTCTGGGGCGGGACCGGCGAAAGCTTCGACTGGGGGCTGCTGCGCGAGCACCGCTCCGAGATCCCGGCGATCGTCGCCGGCGGGCTGCGACCGGAGAACGTCGCCGAAGCGATCGCGGTGACCCATCCGTTCGCGGTCGACGTGGCGAGCGGGGTGGAGGCCGAGCCCGGCCGCAAGGACCACGCGGCGATGGCGGCCTTCTTCGAGGCCGCCAAGGCGGCTAGCGTTACCGCTCGATGAGCCTGGTCGAAGAGCGGTTCGGGCCCTACGGGGGCCGCTACGTCCCCGAGACGCTGATCGCGGCGCTCGACGAGCTGACCGAGGCCTGGGCGCGGGCGCGCGAGGACCCGGCCTTCAACGAGCGCCTGCGCCTGCTGCACCGCGACTTCATCGGCCGGCCGACGCCCCTCTACCGCGCCGAGCGGCTCTCCGAGCGGGCCGGGCGCAGGGTCTATCTGAAGCGCGAGGACCTCGCCCACACCGGCGCCCACAAGATCAACAACGCGATCGGCCAGGCCCTGCTCGCCGAGCGGATGGGCAAGCCGCGGGTGATCGCCGAGACCGGCGCCGGCCAGCACGGCGTCGCCACCGCCACCGCCTGCGCCCTGCTCGGCCTCGAGTGCGTCGTCTACATGGGCTCCGAGGACATCCGCCGCCAGCGGCCCAACGTCGAGCGGATGGGCCTGCTCGGCGCCGAGGTCGTCCCGGTCGAGGCGGGGGCGCGGACGCTGAAGGAGGCGGTCAGCGCCGCGATCCGCGACTGGGTCGCCAACGTCGAGACGACCCACTACGTGATCGGCTCCGCCGTCGGGCCGGCGCCGTTCCCGGCGCTGGTTCGCGATCTGCAGACGGTGATCGGCGACGAGGCGCGCGAGCAGGCCCTGGCCGCCGAGGGTGTCCTGCCGGCGCGGGTGATCGCCTGCGTCGGCGGCGGCTCCAACTCGATCGGGATCTTCACGCCGTTCGTCGAGGACGCCGGGGTCGAGCTGATCGGCGTCGAGGCCGCCGGAGAGGGGCTCGACACGGGCCGCCACGGCGCCTCGCTCGGCGCCGGCAGCACCGGCGTCCTGCACGGCTCGCTCTCCTCGGTGATCGCCGACGACGAGGGCCAGATCCTCGAGGCGCACTCGATCTCGGCCGGTCTCGACTACCCGGGCGTCGGCCCCGAGCACGCGCATCTGCGCGACACCGGGCGGGCCAGCTACTTCGCGGTCACCGATGCGCAGGCACTGGCCGCATTCGCGGAGCTCTGCAAGCTGGAGGGGATCATCCCGGCGCTGGAGTCCTCGCACGCGATCGCCTGGCTGCTCGAGAACGGTGGCGGGCGAGGGATATGACGTGCTGTGTCTCTCGTGGGCGGGGCGACAAGGACTTGGCCGAGGTTCTCGAGCAGGCGGTTGGGGAGCCGGGAGATGACTCGCTGGAGCAGCAGCGGCGAGGGGAGCAAGGGGGTGACTCGTCAGAGCAACAGCGGGGAGGCTCTGTCGAGTCACCCCCTTGCTCCCGGCCCGACGGCTTCTACCGGTGCGGAGCGGATCGCGGCGGCGTTCCTCGGGGCCAAGGAGGAAGGCCGGGCGGCGCTTATGCCCTACATGATGGCCGGGTATCCCGACCGGGAGGCTTCGCGAGCGGTGGCGGAGTCATACGCGGAGTCCGGCGCCGATCTGGTTGAGCTTGGGGTTCCCTTCTCGCGATCCGCTGGCCGATGGGCCGACGATCCATGCCGCCGCAACCGCGGCCCTGGAGGCCGGTGCGACGCTGGAGACTGCGTTCGAGCTTTGCGAGTCGATCTCGGACCGGGTTCCGGTCGTCTTCATGGTCTACGCGAACATGGTCCTTGCTCATGGCGGCGCGGCCGAGTTCGCCAGCGGGCGCTTGCCGCCGGGGCCGCTGGGGCGATCGTTCCCGATCTGCCGCTGGAGGAAGCCGAGCCGGTGCGGACCGCTTTTGACGATGCGGGGCTGGCGCTGGTGCCGCTGGTTGCGCCGACCACGCCGCCGGAGCGGCGCGCCCGGATCTGCGCTGCGGCGCAGGGTTTCGTCTACGTCGTCTCCACCGTGGGGACGACCGGGGAGCGCGATGAGATGCCGCCGCAGCTTGCCGATCTGGTCGCCGCGACGAAGGAGGACGCCGAGGTTCCGGTCGCCGTCGGCTTCGGCATCGGCACGCCCGCCCAGGCCGCTCAGGTGGGCGAGGTCGCCGACGGCGTGATCATCGGCAGCCGGCTGGTTCGCGCTGCCGGCGAGGCTGGAAGTCGCCGATGGCGCTGCCGAGGCCGTCGGCTCCTTCCTGCGCGAGACGCGCGTCGCCCTCGGCAGCTAGGATTCCCGCCGCATGGGAATGGTCATCACCCTCTTTCTGGCGCTCGCCACGACGACGGTCGCCTACGCCGTGCTCGGCCAGGGCGGCGCCGTCGCCGGCCTGATCTTCTTCGCCGTCCTGCTGATCGGCGCGACGATCCGCGTCTTCCGCCCGGCCTCCTGACGCAGCGGCGCCTAAGCCCGCGTCGCGATCACCTGCAGGTACTCGGGTTCGAGCACGAAGGCCCGGTCCCCGCCGGTGTTGGCCTTCTCCAGCTGCTCGCGCAGGTCGGCCTCCAGCGCCGCTTCGCCCTCGGGCCCGACCCGGTCGAAGGCGACCTTGATCGGGCCGAAGTAGGTGCGGAAGAAGTCCAGGTAGTGGTCGATCGAGCGGAACGCCTGGCGGGAGACCCGGCGCTCGACCCGCAGGTCGGAGACGCCGTCGCCGAACAGCTCGCGCACCCGCTCCTCGGTGCCCCAGAGCACCGGCGGGACGATCCCGGGCGGCGGCGGCGCGTGCTTGGCGATCGTCGCGAAGAGGCTGCTCGACCGGCGCCGTCGGGGACCCAGTTGGCCATCCCGATCCGGCCGCCGGGCTTGCAGACGCGCAGCAGCTCGGCGGCCGCCTTCTCCTGTTCGGGGGCGAACATCGCGCCGAAGATCGAGATCACGACGTCGAACTCGCCGTCGCCGAAGGGCAGGTCGGCGGCGTCGCCCTCGACGAACTCGACGTCGAGGCGCTCCGCGGCCGCGCGCTCGCGCCCGCGCTCGAGCAGGGCCGGGACGAAGTCGACTCCGACCGCGTTGCCCCACGAGCGCCGCGCCGCCGCCAGCGCCCCGTTGCCGCTGCCGCAGGCGACGTCGAGCACCCGCTCGCCGGGAACGATGTCCAGCGCCTCGGCCAGCTCCTCGGCGACCATCATCACCAGCCCGGCGACCATCGCGAAGTCGCCCTCCGACCAGGTCTTCTGCTGCGCCTGCTTGACCGCCTCCAGATCCACCGCGTCGCTCATCTCGGCTCTCCTTTCGCTCCCCACACGAAACTACAGCTTTAGAGAGCTCGCCACGTTTATGGCCTGTGGTGGCAGGGGTGGAGCGTCTTGTACTTTTTCGCAAGTGCTCGCCCGAAGCGCCAGCAATCCAGCGCCCCTCGAAAAAGTTAAGCGGAACCCCTGCCGCCGCAGGCCATAACCTGAGAGCCAATGCGGATCGGCGTGCTCACCGGCGGCGGCGACTGCCCCGGCCTCAACGCGGTGATCCGCGCGATCGTCCGCAAGGGGGTCGAACACTGCGGCCACGAGTTCGTCGGCTACCGCGACGGCTGGCGCGGCCCGCTCGAGCGCGACAGCCGCCCGCTCGGCGTGCCCGAGGTGCGCGGCATCCTGCCCCGCGGCGGGACGATCCTCGGCGCCTCGCGGACCAACCCCTTCAAGGAGGACGGCGGCGCCGAGCGGATCGCCGAGAACCTCGAGGCGGACGGCGTCGACGGCCTGATCGCGATCGGCGGCGAGGACACGCTCGGCGCCGCGGCGCGCCTGCACGGCGAGCACGGCGTGCCGGTCGTCGGCGTGCCGAAGACGATCGACAACGACCTCGGCGCGACCGACTACACCTTCGGCTTCGACACCGCGGTCAACATCGCGATGGAGGCGATCGACCGCCTGCACACCACGGCCGACAGCCACCACCGCGTGCTGATCGTCGAGGTGATGGGCCGCCACGCCGGCTGGATCGCCTTCCACGCCGGCCTCGCCGGCGGCGCCAACGTGATCCTGATCCCCGAGCTGCCCTTCGACCTCGAGCAGGTCTGCGAGTTCGTCGGCCGCCGCTTCGAGCAGCACTACGCGCCGATCGTCGTCGTCGCCGAGGGGGCGCAGCCGGTGGGCGGGATGCCCGAGACCAAGGACGAGAAGCTCGACGAGTTCGGCCACGTCCACCTCGGCGGCATCGCCCACTGGCTGGAGGGCGAGATCGAGCGGCGGACCGGCAAGGAGACGCGGGCGACGGTGCTCGGCCACGTGCAGCGGGGCGGCACGCCGACGGCCTTCGACCGGGTGCTGGCGACCCGTTTCGGCCTGCACGCGATCGACGCCGTCGATGCCGGGCAGTGGGGCAAGATGACTGCGTTGCGTGGGACCGACATCCAGCTGGTCGACCTCAGCGAGGCGACCGCGGAGCTGAAGACGGTTCCCGAGTCGCTTTACTCGGAGGCTGAGGTTTTCTTTGGCTAGGCCGGAGGGAGGGACGGGTGACCCCTCCCAAAACGAGCGGCGGGAGCCGCTCTTGAGTGTTTTGGGAGGGGGCACCCGTCGCTCTTTGGTCTTGCGTAAGGCCCTGGCCCCGGTCGTCTGTGGCTTGCTCGTGGCTGTAGCTGGCTGCGGCGGCGGCGAAGGCGTGTGCCGAGGACGCCACCGTCACCGCTTACGTCGAAGCTCCCCTCTGCGCTGGGGCCAAGCAAGAGCTTTTGAGGCAAGGCGGCCGTGCCGGCGAGCTTCGACGTCCAAGCCATCTGCCTCCCGAGCGCCCCGAAGCCGCGGGAAGCTCAACCTCGCCACGCTCGGAGCCAATGCTCGCCGAGCCACGGAGGACTCGACCACGGTGGCTTATCTGGAAGCTTCCGATCCCCGAGCGGCTCGCTTCACCCACCCGATCCTGGAAACCGCCGAGATCCCCTGGATCTCCGGAAGCTCGGGCAAAGCCGCGATGGCGCAGCCTCCTCAAGCTCATCGAAGCCGCAGGCTCGGGCTCCCTGCGAGCTTCGCTCCGAGAAGAGCTGCGCGAGACGTAGCGAGCTTCGGAGAAAGCTTTCGAGGCATCAGGAGGGTCCGGCACCCCTCCCCAAAACACTCAAGCGCGGCTCCTGCCGCGCGTTTTGGGGAGGGGTGCCGGACCCTCCCCACCGCCTAGAGCAAATCCTCCAGCGCCTCGTCCAGCTCGGATGCTGGAACTCGTACCCGAGGTCCAGCGCCCGCCGCGGCATGACCCGCTGGCCACCGCGGAGAACCTGCCCCGAACTCTTTGCCGTACATCAGGTCCAGCGTGATCCCGGGCACCGGCACCACGGCCGGCCGGCCCAGCGCTTTGCCGAGCGCCTTCGAGAAGACCTTGTTGGTCACCGGGTTGGGCGCCGTCGAGTTGATCGTGCCGCTGACCTTCTCGTTGTCGAGCGCCCAGAGCAGGATGCCGACCTCGTCGTCGACGTGGACCCAGGAGACGTACTGGGCGCCGCCGGCGAGCGGGCCGCCGACGCCGAGCTTGAACGGGGTCAGCAGCTCGCCGAGGAAGCCGCCGCGGGGGTCGAGCACGTGGCCGGTGCGGACGACGACGAGGCGCACGCCGGTCCCCTCGGCCTCGTGCGCCGCCTTCTCCCACTCGCGCACGACCTCGGCGTCGAAGCCCTCGCCCGGCTCGCTCGACTCGTCGACGATCGCCTCGCCGCGGTCGCCGTAGAAGCCGATCGCCGACTGGTTGACCAGCACCCGCGGCTTGCGCTCGAGGCCCGCGATCGCGCCGACCAGGTTGTGGGTGCCGGTGCGGCGGCTCTCCATGATCCGCCGCTTGGCCTCGTCGGTCCAGCGCTGGTTGATCTTCTCGCCGAGCAGGTTGACGACGCCGTCGACGCCCTCGAAGGCCGCCGCCGGCGGCCGTTCCAGGGTCGGCTCCCAGGCGTGCCAGATGACGCTGCGGGTTGGTCTGCCGCGCCCGCTTCGGGTCGCGCGTCAGGCCGACGACCGTGTCGCCCCGGACCAGCAGCGAGTCGCAGAGCGCCGACCCGATGAAGCCGCTGGCTCCGGTGACGAGGACCTTCACGGGCTAGGTGACCTCCACCGTGGAGAAGGTGCCGGTCTCCTCGCTGAAGCGGGCGATGCCCTCGCGCTTGGCCTCCTCGACCACGGCCTCGGCGACCTTCGGCGCCACGTCGCGGTTGAAGACGCTGGGGATGATGTAGTCCTCGGAGAGGTCGTCCTCGGCGACGACTTCGGCGATGCCCTTGGCGGCGGCCAGCTTCATCTCCTCGGTGATGCTGCGGCGCGCCGGCGTCGAGGGCGCCGCGGAAGATGCCGGGGAAGCAGAGCACGTTGTTGATCTGGTTCGGGTAGTCCGAGCGCCCGGTGGCCATGATCCGCACGTAGGGGGCGGCGTCCTCGGGCATCACCTCGGGGTTGGGGTTGGCCATCGCGAAGACGATCGCGTCGTCGTTCATCTTGTCCAGCGACTCGGCCTCGATCGATCCCGGGGCCGGAGAGGCCGATGAAGAGGTCCATGCCCTCGATCACGTCGTCGGGCTGGCCGCTGAGCTTCTCGGGGTTCGAGTTCTCCGCGTACCAGCGCTTGATCCCGCTCATCTCGCCGGACTGGTAGTCCGCGCGCTCGGTCGAGAGCGCGCCCTGGCGGTCGCAGCCGACGACGTGGGTGACGCCGGAGGCGAGCATCATCTTGGTCACCGCTACCCCGGCGGCGCCGAGGCCAACCACCAGCACCCGCAGCTGCTCGATCGGCTTGCCGACGATCTTCAGCGCGTTGAAGAGCGCCGCCATCGTCACCACCGCGGTGCCGTGCTGGTCGTCGTGGAAGACGGGGATGTCGAGCGTCTCCTTCAGCCGGTCCTCGATCTCGAAGCAGCGCGGGGCGGAGATGTCCTCGAGGTTGATGCCGCCGAAGGTCGGGGCGATCAGTTCGACCGCCTTGATGATCTCCTCGGCGTCCTGGGTGTCGAGGCAGATCGGGAAGGCGTCGACCTGGGCGAACTCCTTGAACAGCATCGCCTTGCCCTCCATCACCGGCATCGCCGCCTCCGGGCCGATGTTGCCGAGGCCGAGCACGGCGCTGCCGTCGGAGACGACGGCGACGGTGTTCTTCTTGATCGTGAACTCGAAGGCCTTGGAGCGGTCGTCGTGGATGTCCTGGCAGACGCGGGCGACGCCGGGCGTGTAGGCCATCGAGAGGTCGTCGCGCGTCTTCAGCGGGTACTTGTTCTCGACCGAGATCTTGCCGCCGCGGTGCATCTGCATCGTGCGGTCGACGTAGTCGAGCACCTTGGCGCCGCGGGTCGAGCCGATCGCGCGCAGGATCCGCTCCCAGTGCTCGCGGTCCTGGGCGTCGATCGTGAACTCGCGCACCCGCTTGCCCTCGCCGCCGGCCCCGGGCACGAGGTCGACGCCCTGCAGCTGCCCGCCCGCCTCGGCGATCGCCGCGGTCAGCTTGCCGAGCGGCTCCTGCCGCGCGTCGAGCTCGACCCGGATCGTGACGCTGTACTGGGCGCTGACGGCCATGGACGGCTATCGAATCAGATTCCGCCCTTACGGCTACGCACGGCCGCCCGTTCTCCACGGCTCGCACCGTTCGCTAGCGTGCCGGTCGGTGGCGGGTCGCGACTTCGATGCCGGGCGCGGTGGCAGGCTGCTGGCCTGTGTCGCTTTTTGCCTGGCCCTCGCGCCTCTGCCGGCGACTGCGGACCCCGCCCCCGGCGAGGCAGGGCCGATCTACGACCCGAGCACGGTGGCCGTGATCGACCTCACGCTCTCACCCGCAGCGATCGACGAGCTGGAAGAGGATCCGGACGAGTACGTGAAAGGCGCGTTCGCCCTGACCTTCACGGACGGCACGCCCGGGGGAGAGGGCGAGACGATCGAGCCGGCAAGCCAGATCGGCATCCGCCTCAAGGGCAAGATCGGTTCCTTCCGGCCCCTGACCGAGAAGGCCGGCTTCAAGCTCAAGTTCAACGAGTACGCGAAGCAGAGGGTTCTCGGGCTGAAGAAGCTGACCCTCAACAACATGGTCCAGGACCCGTCGATGATCCACGAGACGCTGACCTACGCGGTATTCCGGGCGGCCGGGGTGCCAGCGCCGCGCACCGGCTATGCCTACGTTCGCGTCAACGGCGAGGACTTCGGCGTCTACCTGGACATCGAGGTCTTCGACGACGTCGGCCTCGAACGCTGGTTCGGCGAGTTCGACGATTCCCAGCATCTCTACGAGGGGGAGTACGGCGCTGACGTCACCCCCGCCGGCGCCGCGGCGTTCTCCGTCGACGAGGGCGACGAGGACGTGCGCACCGACCTCGAAGCGCTGATCGCAGCTGTGGCCGGTGGGGGCAGCCCGTTTTCGGATCGGGTCGACGGTCTGGCCGACCTCGGCGAGATGACCCGGATGTGGGCTGCCGAGAAGTACGTCGGACACTGGGACGGCTATGCGGGAGCGGGTTCAAGCATGGTCGGGACCGA
This sequence comes from uncultured Solirubrobacterales bacterium, assembly GCA_963812905.1. GTDB lineage: Bacteria > Actinomycetota > Thermoleophilia > Solirubrobacterales > 70-9 > VRUE01. The sequence goes on along the minus strand of CAWEWY010000003.1, from coordinate 315,557 downwards.
CGTGCTTCCGAACAACTTCTATCTCTTCAGCGACGCCGCGGGCGAATTCCAGATGCTCCCCTGGGGAACCGACCAGACCTGGTCGAGACGACTGGATTTCGGTGCCGAGGCGGGCCTCCTCTTCGACGAATGCCTCGCAGACCCGAGCTGCTGGGCCCTGTACCGCGATTCGCTCGTGGCGGTGGGGGAGGCGGTCGAGACGCTCGACCTCGACTCGCTGGCGCAGACCACGGTCGAGTTGCTCGGGCCGTGGCAGGGGCTCGGCGCGTCGCGGGAAGAGCACGGCCTCGGGAAGGTCGAAGAAGGAGTGGCGGAGACGCGGAGCTTCGTCGACGAGCGGCCCGCGGGGCTCGCCGCGTGGCTGGGCGCGCACAGGGAGCACGAACCGCCGCCGAAAGACCCGGAGGTCGAGTCCGCGGGGGGCGGCCAGCCGTCGGCGCAAGAACCGCCTGCCGAGCAGCTCGCGCGAGCGGCGATGCGCGTCAACGGCTTCGCGGTCGACGACGGCGTCCTGATCACCCGGCTGCGCCTTCAGCGCCCGGGAACCGTGAGCCAGGTGGCGAGGATCCAGACCGCCGAGGGCGTGCTCGACGTGTGCTCCATCCCCCCGCTTGCAACCGGGAAGGGCTGGACGGCCTTGCGTTGCGAGCTGTCGGCCGCCGCCCGCGGGCGCCTTCGCAAGCGCTGGCTGCGGTTTGGCCTCCGCACCGCCTTCGCCCCCGCCGAGGGGACCGCCGAGGCCGTCGTTCGCAGGATCCGAGTCCGCCGGTCCGCGTCCGGGTAGATCGCATCTGTCGTGGGCCGTGTGCCCGTGCCCCATATCATCGGCGGCTCCGATGGCGGCACTCGCACTCTGTCTCTACGGCGTCTCCCTGATCCTCACCTTCGGAGTGCGGATCGCCGTGCAGCTGCGCCGCACGGGCTCGACCGGGGTCCATGGCCTCGCCGGAGCGCCGGTCCGCTCGAGCGGTTCGCCGGTGTGCTGTTCGTCGCCTCTCTGGCGATGGGCGCGCCGGCGCCGGCGCTTGCCCTGCTCGGCGTGCTCGAGCCGATCCCGGCGCTCGACGGCGCCGGTCGGCCACGTCGCTCGGCCTCGTCCTCGGCCGTCGGCGGCGATCGCCCTCACCTTCGGCGCCCAGCTGGCGATGGGTGACGCCTGGCGGATCGGCGTCGACCCGGAGGAGCGCACCGAGCTCGTCACCGACGGCCCCTTCGGGCTTGTTCGCAACCCGATCTACAGCGCGATGATCCCCACCGTCCTCGGCCTCGTCCTGATGGTCCCGAACGTCCTCGCGATCGCCGCGATCGCCTGCCTCGTGATCGCGCTCGAGCTCCAGGTGCGCCTGGTCGAGGAGCCCCACCTGCTGCGGACCCACGGCGAGCGCCTACGCCGAGTACGCCGCAAGCGTCGGCCGCTTCGTCCCGGGGCTGGGCTGCCTGCGGGGCCCCATCCCGAAATAGCGCGGACGGAACCGGATCGAGTCGCCGAGGCTCTCCGCGAGCTGCTCGCCTCTTCGCGCCATAGAGTTGGCGGCGATGGCCGAGAACTCGCATGAGCTCTTCCTGATCGACGGCAACTCGCTCGCCTACCGGGCGTTCTTCGCGCTGCCGGAGTCGATCGGGACCAGCGACGGGCGGCCGACGAACGCGATCTACGGGCTGGCCTCGATGCTGGTCAAGATCATCGACGAGCACGCGCCGGCCGGGGTCGTCGTCGCCTGGGACGCCGGGATGTCCGGGCGCGAGGTCACCTACGACCTCTACAAGGCGCAGCGCAAACCGCGGCCCGACCTGCTGCGCGAGCAGTGGCCGCACCTGATGCCGCTGGTCGAGGCCTTCGGCTACACCAACGTCAAGGTCGAGGGCTACGAGGCCGACGACGTGATCGCCTCGCTGGTCCGCGCAGGCGCGCGAGGAGGGGATCCCGGTGATGGTCGTCACCGGCGACCGCGACGCCTACCAGCTGGTCGGGGAGGGGGTGCGGGTGATGAGCACCTCGCGCGGGATCACCGAGACCAAGATCTACGACAGCGACGGCGGTCGTCGAGCGCTACGGCGTGCCGCCGGAGCTGATCACCGACCTGATGGGGCTGCGCGGCGACACCTCCGACAACATCCCCGGCGTCCCCGGGATCGGCGAGAAGACCGCGACCCAGCTGCTGCAGCAGTTCGGCTCGCTGGAGGAGGTGCTGGCCAGCGTCGAGGAGATCTCCGGCGCCAAGCGCAAGCAGAACCTGGTCGAGCACGCCGACGACGCGCGCATGTCGAAGCAGCTGGCGACGCTCCAGTACGACATCGAGACCGGGCGTCGACCTCGCCGACGGCGATGGCCGCCGAGCCCGACCGCGGCGCCCTGCGCGACTTCATGCGCGAGTTCGAGCTGCGGGCGGTGCTGGAGCGGCTCGAAGAGGCGCTGCCCGAGGGCGACGCGGTGCCCGGCCGCAGGGTCGAGACCGAGCTCGAGGTCGAGGCGGTGGAGGGGACGCCGCCGGACCTCGCCGCAGGAGGCGGCCGGCTGGCGCTGGCGATCGACGGCGAGCGCTGGGCCGCCGCCGACGGCGAGCGGATCCTCGCCGGCTCCGCGACCCTCGACGAGCTGGCGGTCGCCCTCGCCGGCCGGCCGCTCGTCGCCCACGACGCCAAGTCGCTCGGCGGCGGGCGCCACGGCCTGCTCGCCGCCGCCGCCCGCGAGGGCGTCGAGCTGCGCGCTCGACCACGACACGATGCTCGCCGCCTACCTGCTCGAGCCGCAGCGCCGCACCTACGAGCTGACCGAGCTGGCCGCCGACGCCGGGATCGGCATCGCCGCGGGTGCGGCCGCCGGCCGAGCGACGACGACGGCCAGCTCTCGCTCGACGGCGAGGAGGCGAGGCGGGCTCGACCCGGCCGAGGAGGCGCGCCTGGTCGCCGCCCTGGCCGAGGCCCAGCGCCCGCGGATCGAGGAGCTCGGCCTGGAGTCGCCTGCTGCGCGAGGTCGAGCTGCCGCTGGTCCACGTCCTCGCCGCGATGGAGCGCGAGGGGCTGAAGCTCGACGCCGAGCGCCTGGCCGAGGTCGGCGCCGGCTTCGGCGAGCGGATCGCGACCCTGGAGAAGGAGATCTTCGAGCTGGCCGGCGAGGAGTTCACGATCGGCTCGCCGCAGCAGGTCGGCCGCGTCCTCTTCGAGAAGCTCGGCCTGACCCGCAAGCGGCGCGGCAAGACCGGCTACTCGACCGACGCCCGCGTGCTCGCCCAGATCCGCGACGAGCACCCGATCGTCGAGAAGATCGAGTACTGGCGCGAGCTGACCAAGCTGAAGAACACCTACCTCGACTCGCTGCCGGACCTGATCGACCCCGAGACCGGCCGCGTCCACACCACCTTCAACCAGGCGGCGACGACCACCGGCCGCCTCTCCAGCACCAACCCGAACCTGCAGAACATCCCGATCCGCACCGAGATCGGCCGCCCCGTCCGCGCCTGCTTCGTCGCCGAGCCGGGCGCCCGGCTGCTCTCCGCCGACTACAGCCAGGTCGAGCTGCGCGTGCTCGCCCACGTCGCCGAGGAGGAGGTGCTGAAGGAGATCTTCCGCGCCGGCGAAGACGTCCACGCGGCGACCGCGGCCGAGGTCTTCGACATCTCGCCGCGACGAGGTCGACGTCGGCCAGCGCTCGAAGGCGAAGATGGTCAACTTCGGCATCGTCTACGGCCTCACCGGCTTCGGCCTCGCCGACCGGCTCAACATCCCGCGCAAAGAGGGCGAGGAATTCGTCTCCCGCTACCTGGAGCGCTTCCCGGCCGTGCGCGCCTTCCGCGAGCAGGTCGTCGAGCGGGCGCAGGAGGAGGGCTACGTGCACACGCTGATGGGGCGGCGCCGCTCGATCCCGGAGCTGCGCTCGGGCAATCCCAACACGCGCCGGCTGGGCGAGCGGCTCGCCGTCAACACGGTGATCCAGGGCACCGCCGCCGACATCATCAAGGTGGCGATGGTGCGCTGCCGGCGGGCGCTGCGCGAGGCGGGGGCCGAGACGCGCCTCGTCCTGCAGATCCACGACGAGCTGCTCTTCGAGGGCCCGCCGGAGGAGATGGACGGCGCGGTCGAGCTGGTGCGGCGCGAGATGTGCGCCGCCTACCGAGCTCGACCCGCCGCTGGAGGTCGACATCGGCGTCGGCGAGGACTGGCTCGACGCCAAGTAGCTCAGCCGGCCAGCTCCACCGCCGAACGCCGCCCCCAAGAAGCGTGAGTTCGCCTTTAGGGTCGCTATTGGACCCAAAAAGGCGAACTCACCACAGTCGGTGCGTGCTGGGCTGATATGACCCATCTGGCATGGACCGGGGCCTGGCCGTCCTGCTCACCGCCCTCGCCGGGGGGCTGATCGCCCTGCAGGCGCCGATCAACGCCGGGCTGGGCAAGGCGACCGGCAGCCTGCCGGCGGCGCTGGTCTCCTTTCTCGTCGGCACGGTCGCCCTCGCCGCGATCGTCGTTCTCAGCGGCAAGGCGGGCGGCCTCGGCTCGACCTTCGACGTCAGCTGGTACTACCTGCTCGGCGGCCTGCTCGGCGCGGTCTACGTCGCCAACGCGCTGATCGCGGTCGCCGGCGATCGGCGCCGGCGGCGTCGCGGCGGCGACGATCGCCGGCCAGCTCACCGCCTCGGTGGCGATCGACCGGCTCGGCCTGTTCGGCCTCGACCAGGTCCCGCTCAGCCCCGAGCGCGTGGTCGGCGTCGTGCTGCTGCTGGCCGGCACCGTTCTGATCGTTCGCTGAGGGTCGCGAACTCCGGCGGCGCGATCCGCAGGTAGTGGTCGAAGGACCAGTCGACGAAGCGCTTGGCGCCGAGCAGGCGGACGAGCGGCCCGAGCAGGCGCGGCGGGATCCGTGGGACGAGCCGCTGCACGCGCAGCATCCAGCGGAACTTCCACTCGTGCGAGTCGTTGAACTCGGCGTAGCGGGCGGCGCGCCTGCTCGCGGTCCTGCCGGCCCTCGACGACGCCGCGCAGCTCGCGGCCCAGGGCGATCCCGAAGTAGAGCGCGGTGCGGATCCCCTCGGCGGTCAGCGGCAGGCAGTGGCCGGCCGAGTCGCCGGCGAAGAAGACGCCGCCCTCGGTGCCGCGGCGCAGCTTGTGCGGGATCCAGTTGCCCTGGTAGCGGACGCGGTCGCGCGTCCGAGGTCCTCGGCGAGCAGCTCGGTCGTCTCGCGGACGTGGAAGCGGGGGTCGAAGGAGCCGACGCCGATCCGCAGCTCGTCGCCGGCCGGGAAGCGACCAGCCGTAGCCGGCGGGGACGTAGCGGCGGTCGATCCAGACCTCGAGGTCCTCGCCCTCGCCGCTCGGGGTGGACCTCGAGGCCGCGCGAGAGCGGCGCGTCGGGCGGCTGGTAGCCGTCGCCGCTGGCGAGCATGCGGCGCCAGCCGAGCGCGTCGACGACGAGCGGCGCGCGAGATCGTCGCCGCGGTCGGTCTCGACCGCGATCGCGCCGTCGCCGTTGGCCGGGCGCGCGCGGCCGTTCACCTTCGCCGTCTCGAAGCGGGCGTCGCAGTCGCGCCAGAGCAGCTCGCAGAGCTCGCGGTAGTCGAAGGTCGAGAAGGTCCAGGGCAGGCGGAAGCGCGTAGTCGCCGTGGGGGGTGTGCATCAGCAGCGAGTCGAAGCGCTGGCGCTCGGCCTCCATCAGACCCATCGCCCGCAGCCACTCGGTCGGGATCCCGCAGGCCGAGGTCTGCCGCTCGCCGATCTCGTAGCGGTCGACGATCAGCACGTCGGCGCCCGAGCCGGCCAGCTCCCGGGCGACCGCGAGCCCGGCGAAGCTCGCGCCGCAGATCAGCACGTCGTGGCTGCCGTCGAGGGGCGTGCGCTCGTCGCCGCGTTTGGTGCCGCTGGCATCCGGGCATCGCGGCACCCGACGCTAGGCCAGCGCGATCTCGGTCTGCGAGCGTGATCGGCCCGCAGAGGACGTGCCGCTATGTTCTGCCGTGATGCCGCAGTGTCCGCGACCGACACCTGACTGCGCCTGCGCCCACCGGCACGCCGGTCGAGGGCTCCAACGGCCTGCTGCTCGAAATCGACGGCAAGATCGTGCCGAACTACGCGGCGACGATGGTCTCCTTCGAGGAGGGCGACGTCGTCAAGGGCAAGGTCGTGCGGATCGACAAGGACGAGGTCCTGGTCGACATCGGCTACAAGTCGGAGGGCGTCATCCCCTCGCACGAGCTCTCGATCCGCAAGTCGGTCGACCCGGCCGACGAGGTCGAGCTGGGCGAGGAGGTCGACGCCCTCGTCCTCACCAAGGAGGACGCCGAGGGCCGCCTCGTCCTCTCCAAGAAGCGCGCCCGCTTCGAGAAGGCCTGGCGCCGCATCGAGGCCGCCGCCGAGTCGGGCGAACCGGTCGAAGGCAGCGTGATCGAGGTCGTCAAGGGCGGCCTCATCCTCGACCTCGGGGTGCGCGGCTTCCTGCCCGCCTCGCTGGTCGACATCCGCCGCGTCCACAACCTCGACGAGTTCACTCGGCCAGACGCTCGAGTGCAAAGTGATCGAGCTCAACCGCAGCCGCAACAACGTCGTGCTCTCCCGCCGCGCCGTGCTCGAGGAAGAGCGCAAGGAGGTGCGCGAGCAGATCCTCGGCCGCCTCGAGCCCGGCCAGGTCGTCGAGGGCAAGATCTCCAACATCGTCGACTTCGGCGCCTTCGTCGACCTCGACGGGATCGACGGCCTGATCCACATCTCCGAGCTTTCCTGGAGCCACGTCAACCACCCCTCCGAGGTGGTCGCGATCGGCGACACGGTGCGGATCAAGGTGCTCGACATCGACCGCGACCGCCAGCGCATCTCGCTCGGCCTCAAGCAGACCCAGGAGGACCCGTGGCAGCGGGTGATCAGCACCCACCGTCCCGGCGACGTGCTCGAGGGCGACGGTGACCAAGGTCGTCGCCTTCGGCGCCTTCGTCGAGATCCTGCCCGGGGTCGAGGGCCTCGTCCACATCTCCGAGCTCGCCGACCACCACGTCGAGAGCCCGAGCGAGGTGGTCGAGCCGGGCACCAAGCTCAACGTCAAGATCCTCGAGATCGACGAGGAGCGGCGGCGGCTCTCGCTCAGCATCAAGCAGGTTGCCGAGGGCAAGATGCCGATGGGCGACCTTGGCGAGCAGATCGAGGCTGCGGGTGAGGTCGAAGGGGTTTCTGACGAGGGCTCGGACGAGTCGGCCGCGGGTCCTGTCGCGGAGGAGGACCCGTCGTCCTCGCAAGCTGCGGGCGACGACCCATCCTCCACGCCACCCGCGGATGAGGCGGCTGAGGCTGTCGAGGAGCCTGCTGCCGAGGTGGCTGAGCCCGCTGCGGAGGAGGAGCTTGTCGAGGCACCGGCCGATGAGGCCGAGTCTGCTGAGGAGCCTGTTGCCGAAGCTGAGGCTCCGGCGGAGGAGGCGGCGCCTGAGGTTGAGGAGCCGGTTGCCGAGGCGGAGCCCGCCGATGAGGCCGAGTCGCCTGAGGATTCCTCCGAGTCTTAGTTCGTCGTGCCGCTGACTATCGGGTTGACCGGTGGTATCGCGGCTGGGAAGTCCGAGGCGCTTGCTGCCTTTGAGCGGTTGGGGGCGGCGACGATCTCCAGCGACGCGGTCGTGCACGAGCTGCTCGAGTCCGAGCCGCTGCTCGGTCGCGCTGACCGAGCGCTGGGGGGAGGAGGTCGCGCCGGACGGGCGGGTCGACCGCGACCGGATCGGCGAGATCGTCTTTGCCGACCCCGACGAGCTGAAGTGGCTGGAGGCGCAGATCCATCCCCTGGTCGGGGAGCGGATCGGCGCCTGGCTCGGCTCGCTGGACGACGGACGTCGGGATCGCCGTGGTCGAGGTGCCGCTGCTGTTCGAGGGTGAGATGGCGCCGGTCTTCGACACCACCGTCGCCGTCGTCACCGCCGACGAGGTGCGCCGCGCCCGCGCCGAGGCGCGCGGTCACGCCCTGGTCGACGAGCGCGAGGCGCGCCAGCTCGCCCAGGAGGAGAAGGCCGCCCGGCCGAGCACGTGATCGAGAACGACGGCAGCTCGAGGACCTCGAGCGGCGGCTGTCCGCCCTGGTCGAGAAGCTGGAGGGATGAGCGCGGCGCGAAACCGCCCGGTTAGGAAACGGAGAAGGCGCCGGCTGGCGATTGGCGCCGCGGTGGTCGCGCGCCGGTATCGTCGCCGGCGTGCTGCTGGGAGTGGTGGGGACGGTCGACCGGGCGATCCAGGAGCTCACCCTGCCCCTGCGCCACGAGGACGTCATCCGCCAGCAGTCGCGCGAAAAGGACGTCGACGCCGCGCTGATCGCCGCCGTGATCTACGCGGAGTCGAAGTTCAGCGACCGCACCTCGAGCGCCGGCGCGCGCGGCCTGATGCAGATCACGCCCGAAGCGGCGAACGACATCGAGCGCCACAGCGGCGGCACGACCTTCAAGCTCGAGGACCTCGGCGACCCTGAAATCAACATCCGCTACGGCACCTACCTGCTGCGCGAACTGCTCGACCGCTACGACGGCGACGTGGTCGCCGCCCTCGCCGCCTACAACGCCGGCCCGGCGAACGTCGACGAGTGGGGCGGCAGCGACCTGACCGTGGACGGCGATCCCCTTCCCCGAAACCCGCGCCTACGTCGAAGAGGTGCTCGACAAGCAGCGCGCCTACCGCGACAAGTACGCGAGGGAGCTGGGCTACTGAGCCCGCGAGGCCCCCCGACCGCGCGTCGACGGCGCTGGCGATCGCCGTCGGCCTGGTCCTGGCCGACTCCTCGATCGTCGTCCTCGCCCTGCCGGAGATCTACCGCGAGCTCGACACCAGCGTCGCCGGCGTCACCTGGGTGCTGGTCTCCTTCAACCTGGTGATGGCGCTGGCGGCCGTGCCGGCCGCCCACCTCGCGCGCCGCGTCGGCCCCGGTCGCGCCGCCGCGGTCGGGCTCGCGGTCTTCGCCGGCGCCGGCCTCGCCTGCGGCGCCTCGGCCGAGCTCAGCACCCTGATCGCGGCCCGCTGCGTGCAGGCGCTCGGCGGCGCCGCGGCGGTGACCGCGGTGCTGGAGCTGCTGCCGGCCACGGTCGGCTCGGAGCGGCGGGCGACGGCGATCTGGGCGACCGCGGGCGCGACCGGCGCCGCGCTCGGCCCGGCGGTCGGCGGCCTGCTGACCGAGCTCGTCTCCTGGCAGTCGATCTTCCTGATCCAGGTGCCGATCGCGCTGGCCGCCGCGGTGCCGATCCTCGCCGTCGCCAGGCACGAGGCGGCGACCGGCGTGCTCTCCGCCGAGCTGCGCCAGACCGGCCGCCCGCACCTGCTCGCCAACCTGGCGCTGGCGATGGTCTCGGCGGCGATCGCCGCCGCCCTCTTCCTGCTCGTCCTGCTGCTGATCGAGGGCTGGCGCCTGACCCCGATCGGCGCCGCGATCGTGGTCAGCGTGATGCCCCTCGCGGCGCTTGCTCGGCAGCCGCTTCGGCCGCCTCGTGCCCAGCGCCCGGGCGCGCGCGGCGGCGGGGGCGATCCTCGTCTCCGGCGGGCTCGGCGGCCTGGCGCTGCTGCCGAAGGCGGAGGTGGCGCTGACCGTGCCGCCGCAGGTGATGGTCGGGATCGGGCTGGCCCTGGTCCTCTCGGCGCTGACCGAGACGGCGCTGGCCGGCCGTGCGCCGCAGGCGATCCACGGCGGCTGGACGATCTCCGCCCGCCACGCCGGCGTCGTCATCGGCCTGCTCGCGCTGACGCCGATCTTCACCGCCGACATCGCCGAGCAGCGCCAGGACGCGATCGACGCCGGCACCGCGGTGATCCTCGACTCGCGCGTGCCGCCGCTGCTCAAGCTCGAGCCTGGCGCAGCGGATCGAGGCGCGCCTGGAAGGAGAGAAGGGGAGGGTGCCGACGATCGGCCCCGCCTTCGAGCCGCTGCCCGAGCGATCCCGGGGAGCGCGCCGCGGTCGTCGAGCTGCGCGAAGAACTCCAGGAGCAGCTCAACCGCGGCGCGACCCACGCCTTCAGTCCCTCCTTCGGCCTCGCGGCCCTCCTCGGCCTGCTGGCCCTGATCCCGATCGGCCTGGCGCGGAGGGTGGACCTGTGAGCGCGGTGCTGAGAGGCGCGGGTGCTGGTCGGCGGGGCGATCGTCGCCGCTGTCGCGCTGGTCGGGATCTACCTCGCCGCGGGCGGCTCCTCCTATGCGCCGGCGAAGACGCAGGACCCCTGCAAGCACCGGCCCTGGCGCAACCCGGAAGGCCTGGAACAGATCGCCGAGCAGTTCTCGCTCTCGGCGCTCGACGGCGCCGCCTGCGAGCTGGGGGTGAGCCGCGAGACCCTGGCCCGGGCGCTGGCGACGCCGGAGGCGCGCGAACGCTTCACCGAGCGCTACGGGATCGACGACGCGCAGCTGGCCCGGGCGATCCGCGCCGGCCTGCTGCGCGCGGTCGACGACGCCGAAGAAGCCGGCGCCCTCAACCCGCTCCTCGCCGTCCCCCTGCGCGAGGCGCTGAGGAACATCCCGCTCGACCAGGCGATCGAACTGATCAATGACGCCGGATCCCTGCTCGACAACGTGCAGAGCTTCCTCGGCCCCGCCCAGGGCCTGCTCGAACAGTTCCTCCCTTAGGAGGGGCTGCCTTGTTCCCCGCTACTTCTTGAACTGGAACCGGCTCTTGCCGGGGAGCCAGGCGATGCCCTCGCAGAGCTGTTCCGGCGTCGTGTCGAGAGAGCCGGCCAGCTTGACGATCGTGCCGAGCCGTGGCTCGCGCCCGCCGCGCTCCAGCAGCGAGATCTCGGTGCGGTGCAGGTCGCAGAGGAAGCCGAGCTCCTCCTGCGAGACACCCTTCTTCTTGCGCGCTTTGCGCAGATTGATGGCGAATCGTTCGCGTGGTTTCATTCGGCAATTCTCTGTCTGCTAAGACAGAAGCGCTACAGCCAAAACACCTACAGACAAAACCGCACGTTTATATACGAATCAGGCGCGGGTTGCGCGCCAGACCCAGAGCATCGCCAGCGGCTGCAGCGGCAGCCGTGCCCAGAGCGCCCAGCGGGGGATCCGCTTCAGATCGAGGCCGTCGACCTGCTCCGGGTTGACCGCCATGTGCACGTTGGCGGGGAAGACGGCGAGCAGCAGGGCCAGCAGCCACCAGCGGGCGAAGCGGCGGGTCGGGCGCGCCAGCACCGCCGCGCCGCCGGCGATCTCGGCGATGCCGCTGAGCGACGACCGCCTCGCGATGGCGCGGCAGCGAAGGCGGCATGATCGCTTCGTAGCTGCGCGGGATGACGAAGTGCATCGTCCCGGCGAAGGCGAAGAATCCGGCCAGCAGTCTCTGCGAGCGGGTCATCGGCGGGCAGTCTAAACGCGCCCGCTATGGTCATCCGGTGCCTGAGTTCGAGCTCAACCCCGCCTACACGCCGACGGCCGACCAGCCGAAGGCGATCGCCGGCCTCGCCGAGGGGCTGGGGGAGGGGGAGCGGTTCCAGACCCTGCTCGGGGCGACCGGCACCGGCAAGACCTTCACGATGGCGGCGACGATCGCGGCGGTGCAGCGCCCCTCGCTGGTGATCGCCCACAACAAGACGCTGGCGGCGCAGCTCTGCAACGAGTTCCGCGAGTTCTTCCCCGACAACGCGGTCGAGTACTTCGTCTCCTACTACGACTACTACCAGCCCGAGGCCTACGTCCCGGCCCAGGACCTCTACATCGAGAAGGACTCCTCGATCAACGACGAGATCGACCGCCTGCGCCACGCGGCCACGGCGGCGCTCTTCGCCCGCCGCGACGTGATCATCGTCGCCTCGGTCTCCTGCATCTACGGGATCGGCTCGCCCCAGGTCTACAACGAAAAAATGCAGCTCTTCAAGGTCGGCGAGGAGATCGACCGCGACGAGGTGCTGCGCAAGCTGGTCAAGATGCAGTACCAGCGCAACGACTCGGTCCTCGGCCGCGGCAGCTTCCGGGTGCGCGGCGAGGTGCTGGAGATCATGCCCTCCTACGCCGAGTCGGCCTACCGGATCGCCCTCTTCGGCGACGAGATCGAGGGCGTCCAGCACTTCGACCCGCTGACCGGCGAGATCCTCGACACGATCGACCACGTCTCGGTCTGGCCGGCCTCCCACTACGTGACCCGGGACGAGACGCTGGAGCGCGCGGTCGAGGAAATCCGCGCCGAACTGAGCTCGCGCACCGCCGAGCTGGAGGCCGAGGGCAAGCAGCTGGAGGCGCACCGCCTGCGCCAGCGCACCGCCTACGACATCGAGATGCTGAAGGAGATCGGCTTCACCTCGGGGATCGAGAACTACTCGCGCATCCTCGACGGCCGCCCGCAGGGCAGCCCGCCGCACACGCTGATCGACTACTTCCCCGACGACTTCGTCGTCTTCGTCGACGAGTCCCACCAGACGATCCCCCAGATCGGCGGCATGTACGAGGGGGATCGCTCGCGCAAGCAGACGCTGATCGACTACGGCTTCCGCCTGCCCTCGGCGATCGACAACCGGCCGCTCAAGTTCGACGAGTTCCTCGAACGGGTGCCGCGGCTGGTGATGGTCTCGGCGACGCCGGGGCCGTTCGAGCGGGCCGAGTCGACCCGGATCGTCGAGCAGATCGTGCGCCCGACCGGGATCGTCGACCCCGAGATCGAGGTGCGCGAGACGAAGCAACCAGATCGACGACCTGATGAACGAGATCAAGGTGCGGGCCGAGGCCGGCGACCGCGTCCTGGTCACGACGCTGACCAAGAAGATGGCCGAGGACCTGACCAACTACCTGCTCGAGTACGGGGTCAAGGTCCGCTACCTGCACTCCGAGATCGACACCCTGGAGCGGATCCAGATCGTCCGCGACCTGCGCCTCGGCGAGTACGACGTCCTGGTCGGGGTCAACCTGCTGCGCGAGGGGCTCGACCTGCCCGAGGTCTCGCTGGTGGCGATCCTCGACGCCGACAAGGAGGGCTTCCTGCGCGGCGAGACCAGCCTCGTGCAGACGATCGGCCGGGCCGCCCGCAACGTCAACGGGCGGGTGCTGATGTACGCCGACAGGGAGACCGACGCGATGCGCGCCGCGATGCGCGAGACCGACCGCCGCCGCGCGATCCAGCTCGCCTACAACGAAGAGCACGGGATCACCCCGGAGACCGTGCGCAAGGGGATCTCCGAGATGAGCGAGTTCCTGGCGATGGAGGACCGGGCGCCGCGCAAGCGCCGCGGCAAGCGCGCCGCCGAGTTCGCCGACCCGGCCGAGCTGGAGCGCACGATCGTCGCCCTCGAGGAGGAGATGCTGGCCGCCGCCGACGACCTCCGCTTCGAGGAGGCGGCCCGCCTCCGCGACGAGCTGAAGGAGCTGCGGCGCGACCTCGACGGGATGCGGGCGGGCGCGTAGGGCCTATCCCGGCAGGGGTTCCGCTTAACTTTTTCGGTGGATCGGGGTTGGGCTTGACGCCCGGGCGGGGTCGACGAAAAAGTACAAGACGCTCCACCCCTGCCGGGATAGGCCCTATCCACCGTTCGTGAGAGCATCGGTCCCATGACGATCTGCGAGGAGATTGCCGAGTGGGCGGCAGGGCTGCGGGTCGAGTGACCTGCCCGCGAGCGTCCGCGAGCGGGCCGAGCTGCAGGCGTTGTGCGTTGCCGCCGGGCGGGCCGCCGGCGAGGAGGCTGCCGCGCCGTTTGCCGCCGTCGCGCCCGGACGGGCCGGTCGGGGAGGTCTACCGCTCCGCGGCGGCCTCGATCGCCCACGACTGGGACGACTACCTGTTCATGGGGCACACCGGGCACTCCGCGGTGCCGGCTGCCGCGGCCTTCGCAGCCGACCCCGAGCGGGCGCTGCTCGCCCAGGTCGCGGCCAACGAGGTCGCCGGGCGACTCGGCGCGGCGCTCTTCCTCGGTCCCCACAACGGCCAGTTCTGGGCCTCGATCCACTGCGCCTCGGCGGCCGTTGCCGCCTCGGTCGGGCTCGGCCTCGACGCCGAGCGCACCGCCCACGCGCTGGCGATCGCGCTCTACCAGCCGCCCTACGGGATGTGGCCCGGCTTCATGGGTCCGAAGAGCAAGCTCCTGACCGCGGCCGAGCCGGCCGCGGTGGGCGCGCGGGCAGCGCTGCTCGCCGCCGACGGCGTCACCGGCGCCCTCGACGTGATCGAGCACCCGCGCGGCGTCCTCGCCAGCCTCTCCTTCGCGCCGCGGCCGGCGATGTTCGGCGCCCTCGGCGCGCGTCTGGCTGACCGACACGCTCGCCTTCAAGCGCCTGCCCGGCTGCGCCTACCTGCAGTCGGTCGGCGAGGCCGCGCTCGCCTCCGGCGTCGACGCGGAGGAGGTCGCGGGCGTCGAGATCGAGGCCGGCTGGCTCACCTGCGAGATGGAGGAGCTCGGGCGGGGCCCCGACCTGACCCCGATCCGGGTCAACTTCTCCGCCACCCTGACCACGGCGATCGCGCTGCTCGCCGGCAGGCTGACCCCGGCCGAGCTGGACCCCGCCTGGCTGGCCGAGCGCGAGCCGGAGATCCGCGCGCTCGCCGCGCGGGTCTCCGTCAGCCACGACCCGGCGCTGACCGCGAAGACGATGCTGGGCATCGCTCGACGCGGGCGCCTCTCCCGACCTCGGCCTGCGCGACCTGCTGCGCATCCGCCGCCGGCTCGGCGACGCCAACATGGACGAGGCCAATCCCGGCCCCGGCGGTGCTGCGGGCGCTGCGCGCCGACAGCGGCCTGCGCCGCCACCTCGGTCGCTCGCTGCGGGAGCGGCTGGCGGGCGGTGGGGGAGACGGCGGCATCGACGGGCTCGACACGGCGGCGCTGCGGATGACCTTCCCCAGCCGCCTGCGCTTCCGCCTGCGCGACGGCTCGACCCGCGTCGTCGAGGGCAGCGAGCCCGGCTCCTGCGGCCGCCCGCTCGCCGAGCAGCGCGCCGTGGTCGAGGAGCGCCTCGCGGTCGCCGGCGCCCCTGCCAGGGCCTGATTCGCTGGGGCGTCGCGTCGCAGCCCGCGCCGCCCCCGCTAGCCTTCTAGGCCAGGACCTTCGCTGCCTTGGCGCTGTCGGCGTAGAACTCGCCGCGCACGATCTTGCCGTCGGCGAACTTGATCAGGTGCGCAAACGGCGCCTCGAAGCTGTCGCCGTTGTGGCCTGCCCGCTGGGTTCCCCTCACCACCACCCACTCGCCGGCGTCGATGAACTCCTCCGGCTCGACGCTGAACGACGACCAGTAGTTGGGGATCTGGGCGAAGTTCCCGATGATCTCGTCGCGCCCGTGGGTTTCTCCTCCGAGCGGCAGCTCGTCGGAGGTGAGCCAGGTGCCGTCCTCGGCCATCATCTCCTTCAGCGCTTCCAGGTCTCCGCGACCGAAGGCCTCGTAGGCGGACCGGGCTGTGTCGAGATTCGACATCTCTCCTCCTTTGGAGTACTGGGCCCTGCCTCGCGGTTCAAGCTACTCGCGACCGGCGTCGCGCGCAAGGCCCATTCGCCGCCAAGACAATCGCCACCGCCGCTGACTTCGTCTTTTGCAGTCCGCATGCCCCCAAAAAGGCGAACTCACCGGCGTTCAAGGTGTCGGCGGCGCTGAGCGAGCAGGCGGCGGAGTCGAGTGGCCACCGCTTTTGGTTCACGATCCATGCGAGCGCCGGTGATCCGGACGATCTCGATGCCGGCCAGCTTCAGATTCTCCTGGCGGATCCGGTCGCGCCTCGAAGGCGGCGGGGCTCCCGTGGTAGTCGTAGGTATCGAGTTCGACGGCGAAGCGCTCCGCGGGCCAGTAGGCATCCAGCTCGTAGCCGGCGACGACGAGGTTCATCGAGGGCAGGGGCAGGTCGGCCTCCCGTGCCAGGGAGAGGAAGCGACGCTCCAATCCCGAGCGGGTGAAAGCCGGGACCCGGTAGATCTCGAGTGCCCGGCGCAGCCGCGCCACGCCTCGGAAGCCCCGGCTGCGCGACATCAGGTCGTCGATCGCGACGAGGTCGAGCAGGCCCAGGCGCTGTGCCCTCTCCAGAGCCGCGCCCAGGAATCGAGGTTCAACCGCGGCAAAGTCCAGGAGCGCTCTCGGTATCGCGGTAACGGGTATGCCTTCGGATGTGGCCCTGTCGGCGAGCGTCAGAGCCTCGGCGCTGTGCACCCGGATCGTCCCTCGAGTTCTGCGAGGGCTCGCGGCCGTGACTTCGACGGCAGATGGAAGCTCGAGGTCAATCCCCACAGCCAGGCTGCCGATCGGTGGCTGAGCAATGCACCGTCTCCGCAACTGAGCACCGCAGAAAGGCTCGCCCCTGCCGCGATAGTCGGGCATGGCCCACGGCGTAGACGCCGCGGTGAACCGGATGGAGCCTCCCGGTCTTGGCCGCGTGCCGCAGCGCTTCCCTCGAGTATCCAAGCCCCACCAACTGCGCGACGGAGACGACCCCGTGCTGCCCCTCCGCCAACGACGCCAACAGATGGTGACTTCGCCTTTCTCCGTGCATACGGACTACTAAGGGCGAAGTCAGCGGAGTTCTCCCCCCGGGAACATCTGTTCGTGTGCGTAGAATCGGCGCCGGTGGCCGCTTCTGATCGGATCGTCATCTCGGGTGCCCGTGAGCACAACCTCAAGGACGTCGACGTCGAGCTGCCCCGCGACGCGCTGATCGTGATCACCGGGCTCTCGGGCTCGGGGAAGTCGAGCCTCGCCTTCGACACGATCTACGCCGAGGGGCAGCGGCGCTACGTCGAGTCGCTCTCCGCCTACGCGCGCCAGTTCCTCGGGCTGATGGAGAAGCCCGACGTCGACTCGATCGAGGGGCTCTCGCCGGCGATCTCGATCGACCAGAAGACGACCTCGCGCAACCCGCGCTCGACCGTCGGCACGGTGACCGAGATCCACGACTACCTGCGCCTGCTCTGGGCGCGGATCGGCGTGCCGCACTGCCCCGAGTGCGGGGCGGAGATCACCGGCCAGACCCAGGAGCAGATCGTCGACCGGCTGATGACCCTCGAGGAGGGCATCGAAGTTCATGGTCATGGCGCCGGTCGTGCGCGGGCGCAAAGGCGAGTACGGGAAGCTGCTCGAGCAGTTCCGGCTCGAGGGCTACTCGCGGGTCAAAGTCGACGGCGAGCTGCGCCGCCTCGACGAGGAGATCGTCCTCGACAAGAAGTTCAAACACGACGTCTCGGTCGTCGTCGACCGGCTGGTGATGAAGCCGGACCTGCGCCGGCGCCTCTCCGAGTCGGTCGAGGCCGCCGCCGGGCTCGCCGCCGGCCTGGTCGAAGTCGAGATGGTCGACGGCGCAAGGCGAGCGAGCCGCTGCTCTTCTCCGAGCAGTTCGCCTGCCTCAGCTGCGGCACCTCGATCCCCGAGCTGGAGCCGCGGATCTTCTCCTTCAACTCGCCCGCACGGCGCCTGCGAGCGCTGCCACGGGCTCGGCTTCCAGCGCGTGATCGACCCCGAGCTGGTCGTCCCCGACCCGACCCTCTCGCTCGCCGAGGGCGCCCTGCAGCCCTGGAACCGCGGCGTCACCGCCTACTGGCGGCGGCTGATCGCGGCCGTCGCCGAGGAGTACGGGGTCGACGCCGACAAGCCCTGGTCGAAGCTGAAGAAATCCGAGAAAGAGATCTTCCTCTACGGCACCGGCGGCGATCGCCACCAGGTCACCTACACCAACCGCTTCGGCCGCCGCCGCTCCTACAAGGTCCGCTTCGAGGGGATCGTCAACCAGCTCCAGCGCCGCTACGAGGAGACCGACTCCGAGATCAACCGCGAGCGGATCGAGGGCTACATGGCCGAGCAGCCCTGCCCGGACTGCGAGGGCGCCCGCCTGCGGCCCGAGAGCCTCGCGGTCAAGGTCGGCGGGATCAGCATCGCCGACTTCAGCCAGATGTCGGCCCGCGGCGCCGCCGAGTGGATCGCCGCGCTGGAGCTGACCGAGACCGAGCGGGCGATCGCCCGCCTGATCGTGCGCGAGATCTCCGAACGGCTCGCCTTCCTCGAGAACGTCGGCATCGGCTACCTCTCGCTGGGCCGCTCGGCGCGCTCGCTCTCCGGCGGCGAGGCGCAGCGGATCCGCCTGGCGACCCAGATCGGCTCCAGCCTGGTCGGCGTGATGTACGTGCTCGACGAGCCCTCGATCGGCCTGCACCAGCGCGACAACGAGAAGCTGATCGCCACCCTCGACCGCCTCCGCGACCTCGGCAACACGGTGATCGTGGTCGAGCACGACGAGGGCACGATGCTGGCCGCCGACCACCTGGTCGACCTCGGCCCCGGCGCCGGCGAACACGGCGGCCACGTGATCGCCGCCGGCACGCCCGCCGAGGTCGCCAAGAACCCCGCCTCGCTGACCGGCCAGTACCTCTCCGGCAAGCGCCGGATCGAGCTGCCCGAGGAGCGGCGCGAGCCGAGCGGCGCGCTGCGCGTGCGCGGCGCCCGCGAACACAACCTGAAGGGGATCGACGTCGCCGTCCCGCTCGGCGTCTTCTGCTGCGTCACCGGCGTCTCCGGCTCGGGCAAGTCGACGCTGGTCAACGAGACCCTGCACCACGCGGTCGCCAACCGCCTGCACCAGGCGAAGCTGCGCCCCGGCGCCCACGACGGCGTCGACGGGCTCAGCCAGATCGACAAGATCATCAACATCGACCAGTCGCCGATCGGCCGCACGCCGCGCTCCAACCCGGCCACCTACACCGGCGTCTTCGACCACATCCGCCAGCTCTTCACCCAGACCCAGGAGTCGCGGGCGCGCGGCTACAAGCCGGGCCGCTTCAGCTTCAACGTCAAGGGCGGCCGCTGCGAGGTCTGCCGCGGCGACGGCCAGATCAAGATCGAGATGCACTTCCTGCCCGACGTCTACGTGCCCTGCGAGCAGTGCCACGGCAAGCGCTACAACCGCGAGACGCTCGAGGTCCGCTTCAAGGGCAAGAACATCGGCGACGTGCTGGAGATGTCGGTCGAGGAGGCGGTCGTCTTCTTCGAGAACGTGCCGAAGATCGCCCGCCGCCTGCGCACCCTGCACGACGTCGGCCTCGACTACATCCGCCTCGGCCAGGCGGCGACGACGCTCTCCGGCGGCGAGGCGCAGCGGGTGAAGCTGGCGACCGAGCTCTCCAAGGTCGCCACCGGCAACACCCTCTACATCCTCGACGAGCCGACCACCGGCCTGCACTTCGCCGACGTGCAGCGCCTGCTCGACGTGCTCGGCCGCCTCGTCGACGCCGGCAACACCGTGGTCGTGATCGAGCACAACCTCGACGTGATCAAGACCGCCGACCGCCTCATCGACCTCGGCCCCGAGGGGGGCGAAGAGGGGGGAGAGGTGGTCGCCACCGGCACCCCCGAGGAGGTCGCCGCGGTCGAGGGCTCCTACACCGGCCGCTTCCTCGCCGAGCTGGTCGAGCCGGCGAAGCCGAAGCGCGCCGCGCGCAAGCGGCGCGAGCCGGTCGCCGCCTAGCCGCGATAGTCGCTAGCGGAAATTCGCCGTCGACGGTGGCCGAGCGCTACCTTGGAGAGTGAGAAATCGCGGCAAGCGGGTAAGCGGTTTCAGGCAGGGCGAAAGGAGAACGCTCATGTCCCACTCAGCGTTTGAAGCGACTTCGCGGTCGTCGCAGCTGCATCGCTCGCGGCCATCGTCCTCGCCGCCGGCTGCGGCGACGACGGATGCGGACGGCGGCGGTGGCGGAGGCGGTCCGACGATCGCCCTGCCTGCTGCCCGAGAACCAAACCCCGCGCTACGAGGCCTCACGATCGGCCCGAATTCGAAGAAAAGGTCGAAGAACTCTGCCCCGACTGCGAAATCCTCTACAGCAACGCGACCGAGGACGCCTCCAAGCAGCAGAGCCAGGCCGAAGCGGCGCTGACCCAGGGCGCCGACGTGCTGGTGCTCGACCCGGTCGACGCCGCCTCGGCGGCCGCGATCGTCGAAAAGGCCGAAGGCCGCAGGACGTGCCGGTGCTCAGCTACGACCGCCTGATCGAAACGCCGAAGTCGACGTACTACGTCTCCTTCGACAACGTCCAGGTCGGCGAACTGCAGGCCGAATCGCTCTGGCGAAGAAGCTGAAAGAAGACGGCAGCCCCAACGGGCCGATCGTGATGATCAACGGCGACCCGGCCGACAGCAACGCCGCGCTGTTCAAGGAAGGCGCGCACAACGGGTTCGACGCCGCCGGCGTCGAGATCGCCAAGGAGTACGACACGCCCGAATGGTCGGCGACGAACGCCCAGAACGAGATGCAGCAGGCGATCACCGCGCTCGGCAACAGACGGGTTCGCCGGCGTCTACGCGGCCAACGACGACACCGGCGGCGGCGCGATCGCGGCGATGAAGTCGGCCGGCATCGATCCCGAAGAACGGCCGACCACCGGCCAGGACGCGACCGTCGCCGGCCTGCAGCGGATCCTCGCCGGCCAGCAGTACATGACGGTCTACAAGGCCATCGACAAGCCCGAGGCCACGGTCAGCGCCGAAATCGCCGTCGCCCTGGCCGAAGGCGAAGAAGTCCCGCAGGGCAAAGTCACCGACGAGCTCGACAACGGCAAGGCGAAGGTGCCGTCGGTGCTGCTCGAACCGGTCGCGGTGACCAAAGACAACGTCAAGCAGACGGTGATCGCCGACGAAGTTCAGTCATCGGCCGACGAACTCTGCACCGGCCCGTACGCCAAGGCCTGCGAAGAAGCGGGGATCTCCTAGCCGGAGGGATGCGATGAGCGCGACCGCTCCGTTGCTCGAGATCGACGGGGTGAGCAAGAGGTTCGGCCCGGTCCAGGCGCTGGACCGGGTCGACTTCGCGCGTCAAGCGCAGGCGAGGTGGTCGGCCTGGTCGGCGACAACGGCGCCGGCAAGTCGACCCTGGTGAAGACGATCGCCGGCATCCACTGCGCCGGACGCCGGGGCGATCCGCTTCGACGGCGGAGCGGGTCCCGATCTCCCGGCCGCAGGACGCCACCGCGCTCGGGATCGCGACCGTCTACCAGGACCTCGCGCTCTGCGACAACCTCGACGTCGTCGCCAACCTCTTCCTCGGCCAGGAGGAGATCTCCGGCGGGCCGGCCCGGGACCGTTTCGCGCCAGCTCGACGAGGCGAGGATGGAGCACCAGGCCGGCGAGCTGCTCTCCGGCCTCGCGGTGACGATCCCCAGCCTGCGCAGCGAGGTCGGCACGCTCTCCGGCGGTCAGCGCCAGCAGGTCGCGGTCGCGCGCTCGCTGCTCGGCGAGCCGAAGGTCGTGCTGCTCGACGAGCCGACGGCGGCGCTCGGCGTGCCGCAGACCGAGCAGGTGCTGGAGCTGATCGGGCGCCTGCGCGAGCGCGGCCTCGGCGTCGTCGTGATCAGCCACAACCTCGCCGACGTCTTCGAGGTCGCCGACCGGATCGTCGTCCTGCGCCTCGGGCGCGGCCGCCGGCGAGCTTCGACGCCGAGCAGACCACCGAGGAGCACGTCGTCGCGGCGATCACCGGCGTCCGGTGGCGATGGGGAGGCGACTGCGTGAGTGCCGACGAGCGCACCGCGGCGCGGCGGCGGGACGCCGAGGAAGGTGCGCGCCGCCCGCAGCGAGACCCTGCGGCGCTTCGTCCAGGGCGACCTCGCCTCGCTGCGGGTCGTCCTCGGCCTGGCCGTGATCTGGGTGATCTTCCAGTTCGAGAACGACCGCTTCCTCTCGGCCGAGAACCTGACCAACCTGATGCTGCAGATCACGGCGATCGGCCTGATCTCGGTCGGCATCGTCTACGTGCTGCTGCTCGGCGAGATCGACCTCTCGGTCGGCGCGGTCAGCGGCCTGGCCGCCGCGGTGATGGCCGTGCTCAACGTCAAGCACGGCTGGAGCCCCTACCTGGCGATCGCCGCCGGCGATCCTCGTCGGCACGGCGATCGGCCTGCTCCAGGGGTCGCTCTTCAGCCGCTTCGGCGTGCCCTCCTTCGTCGTCACCCTCGCCGGCCTGCTCGCCTGGCAGGGCGCGCTGCTCCAGGTGCTCGGCTCGACCGGCTCGATCAACATCACCGACCCGAAGATCACCGGCCTCGCCAACACCTTCTACTCGGACGCGGTCGGCTGGATCATCGCCGCGGTCGTGATCGCGGCCTACGCCGGCGTCGTGCTCGTCGGCCACCGGCAGCCGAGTCGCGGCACGGCCTCGCCGGGGAGAGGCCTGACGCCGCTGGCGGTGCGGATCGCTCTCGTCGCCGCGAGTCGCGATCGTCGCCGTCGCCGATCCTCAACTCCGACCGCGGCGTGCCGCTGGCGGTGCTGATCCTGCTCGCCTTCGTCGTCGGCATGGAGTACGTCGCCAAGCGGACCCGCTTCGGCCGCCACGTCTACGCCGTCGGCGGCAACGCCGAGGCGGCGCGCCGGGCCGGCATCCGGGTCAACAGCGATCCGCGTCGCGGTCTTCGCCATCTGCCGGCACGATGGCGGCGATCGGCGGCATCATGGCCGCCTCGCGCCTGCTCGCCGTCAACCAGAGCTCCGGCGGCAGCGAACTGCTGCTGCTCGCGATCGCCGGCCCGGTGATCGCCGGCACCAGCCTCTTCGGCGGCCGCGGCTCGGTCTGGACGGCGCTGCTCGGCGCCCTCGTGATCGGCTCGATCTCCAACGGCATGGACCTGCTCGCGCTCTCCTCGGCGGTCAAGTTCATGGTCACCGGCGGCGTCCTGCTGCTCGCCGTGATCGTCGACGCGATCGCCCGCCAGCAGCGCCAGGCAGCGGCCGGGTCTAGCGTCTCAGCGGGCGAAGAGCAGCGAGGCGCCGATCGCGCCGCCGAGGTCGCCGAGCGAGGCGACCCGCACCGCGGGCGGGCGTTCGTCGACGAAGAGGTGCTTGCCCATCTCCTTGGTCAGCGGCTCCATGTAGCGCTCGCCGAAGCGAACGCCGAGGCCGCCGCCGATGATCACCGCTTCGGGGTCGAGCAGGTTGACCGCCGAGGCGATCCCGGTGCCCAGCGCCTCGATCGCCCGGTCGATCAGCTTCTCGGCGAGATGGTCGCCGTGGTCGAGCGCGCGCTCCCAGATGCCGCTGGTCAGCCGGTCTTTCTCGTGCTTGTGCATCAGCTTGAAGAGGTCGGTCTTGGCGCCCTCTTCGTGCTGGCGCCGCGCCTCGGCTTCCATCGCGGCCCGCCCCGCGTAGGCCTCCATGCAGCCCTTGCGCCCGCAGGGGCACTTGGCGCCGCCGCGCTTGACGACCATGTGGCCGATCTCGCCGGCGGCGCCGCGGCCGAGCCAGGGCTTGCCGTCGAGGACGAGGCCGCCGCCGACGCCGGTTCCCCAGAAGACGCCGATCAGGCTGGAGAACTCGCGCCCGGCGCCGAGGTGGAACTCGGCTTCGGTCGCGACCTGGACGTCGTTGCCGACCCGGACCTCGGCTCCCGAGCGCCTCCTTCAGCGTCGCCGCGAGCGGGAAGCTGCCCTCCCAGCCGGGCAGGTTGCGGGCGCCGGAGACGACGCCGGTCTTCTCGTCGGCGTCGCCGGGCGAGCCGACGCCGACCCCGGCCAGCGCCTCGGTCTCCACCCCGGCCTCCTCGGCCGCCTCGCGCATCGCCGCCGCCATCTCGTCGGCGACGTCCTGCGGGCCCGCCGCTGGTCGGCGTCGGCCGGCGCGACTGCCCCAGGACCTTGCCGCTGGCGTCGACGATCGCGGTCTGGATCTTCGTCCCGCCGAGGTCGATGCCGCCGCGCAGCGCCTTCGAGCGGACTCAAGGCTTGCACCCCGAAGCCGTCGGTCAGCGTGGTAGGCGATCACGAAACAGACCCGCCGACGATCACGAGCCAGTAGTGCCAGTAGTGGCCGCCGCGCGGCCTGTGGATCGCCATCGTCAGGCGCCGGCCGGGGCAGCGCCCTGCAGCACGCCGATCAGCTCCTGGCTGACCGGGTCGTCCTTGACGCTGATGCCGACCAGGGTCGCCTTCTCGCCCTCGGCCGGGGACTCGATCGTCAGCGCCGTCATGCCGCCGCTTGCATCGGTGCCGATCTTCAGGCCCGCCCGCGTCCCAGAGCGCGACCTCGTCTCCGAGCTTGTAGCCGCGGCCGACGTTGAGCTTGAAGGCGTAGAGCTTGTCCGGTGTCACGGCGAGCATCACCTTGTCGGGGAGGCCGCCCGCCTTCTTCTTGCGCAGCATCTTGATCCCGGCGTAGACGAGCCCGCCCATCTGCGCCTTGGAGGCGACGTAGTTGGCGCTGGCGCCGCCCTGGCGGAAGCCCGCGGCCGCAAGCACCTCTTCGCCGTTTACGCGCGACTCGACCAGATCGAGGCACTGCTGCCGCCACTCGGCGACCTGATCCGGGCTCATCTCGAACATTCCCATCGCGGACTTCCTCCTTGGCAGGGTTGCGAGCCGACCCTACTGACGGCTGCTCTGGAAAGCTAGAGGCGTGGCCGAGATCAGACGGGTTGGCGCATCTGGTGGGCGAAGCGGCGCTGGTACGAGCGCAACCGGCGGCCGCCGCGGCGCTGGCGGCTCGCCCGCCACGCGGCCCGCGGCGGCTTCTTCGTCCGCCAGCCGGTCGAGGGCGAGATGCTCGAGGCGCTCGACGAGGGGCGGCTGCGGATCGGCGAAGGGACGCTGCTGGAGCCCGGCTGCTGGCTGACCCTGGCGCCCGAGGCGCGGATCGAGATCGGCGCGGGCTGCTTCCTCAACCGCAACACGATGCTGGCCGCGCTCGAGCGGATCGAGATCGGCGACCACACGATGTTCGCCAACGGCTGCTTCGTCGGCGACGCCGAGCACCGCTTCGACGACCCCGAGACGCCGATCACCCGGCAGGGCTTCACCTCCAAGGGGCCGGTCAGGATCGGCTCCAACTGCTGGTTCGGCGTCAACTGCGTCGTCACCAGCGGCGTCACGATCGGCGATCGCTGCGTGATCGGCGCCAACTCGGTGGTCACCCGCGACCTGCCCCCGGGCACGATCGCGGCGGGCGCCCCGGCCTCTGTGATCAAGTCGATCTAAGGCGCGCCGGACAGGTCGCCTATAATCCGCAGTTCGGCCGTGACCCGAAGGGCATGGACCCATGAACCTCGTCGAACTCGCCGAATCCCCTCACGTACAAGGCGACGTGAAGCTCGTCCGCGCCAAGGACGAGCTTCGAGCCGCGCTTGCTCCGGCGCGCCGCGAGGGCCGCTCGATCGGCCTCGTGCCGACGATGGGCTACCTGCACGAGGGCCACCTCTCGCTGCTGCGCGCCGCCCGCGCCGAGTGCGACCTCGTCGTCATGAGCCTCTTCGTCAACCCGGCCCAGTTCGGCCCCGGCGAGGACCTCGACCGCTACCCGCGCGACGAGGAGCGCGACCTCCGCCTCGCCGCCGAGGCCGGCGTCGACCTCGTCTACGCGCCGCCGGTCGAGGAGGTCTACCCGGAGGGCTTCTCGACCGACGTCGAGGTCGAGGGGAGCCTCACCGACGGTCCTCGACGGCGACCCCTCCCGGCGCGGCCCCGAGCACTTCCGCGGCGTCACCACCGTCGTCGCCAAGCTCTTCAACACCGTCCAGCCCGACGTCGCCTACTTCGGCCAGAAGGACGCCCAGCAGGTGGCGGTGATCCGCCGCATGGTCCGCGACCTCGACATCCCGGTGCGGATCGAGGTGCTGCCGACCGTGCGCGAGGCCGACGGCCTGGCGATGAGCTCGCGCAACGCCTACCTCGACCCGCGTGCCCGCGAGCAGGCGACGGCGCTCTCGCGGGCGCTGCGCGCCGCCGAGGCGACCGCCCGCGCCGAGGGCCTCGCCGCCGCGCCTCGACGCCGCCCGCGCCGAGCTGCGCGCCGCCGGGGTCGAGCCCGAGTACCTGGAGGCGCGCGACGCCGAGAGCTTGACCCCGGTGGCCGAGCTGGACGGCCGACCGGTCCTGATCGCGGTCGCCGCCCAGGTCGGCGGCGCGCGGCTGATCGACAACGTCTTGATCGACCTTGAAACCTTCAACCCGAGAGAGCTGACACGGAGGCAACTATCTGATGCAGAGGCAGATGCTCAAGTCCAAGATCCACCGGGCGACGGTGACCGACTGCGACGTCGACTACATCGGCAGCATCACGGTCGACACCGAGCTGATGGCCAGCGCCGACCTGATCACCAACGAGCAGGTCCACGTCTGGGACATCGACAACGGCGCCCGCTTCGTCACCTACGTGATCGACGGCGAGCCCGGCTCCGGCACGATGCAGGTCAACGGCGCCGCCGCCCACCTGACCCGGCCCGGCCACAAGATCATCGTCGCCTCCTTCGGCGCCTACGACGAGAGCGACCTCGAGTCCTACTCGCCGGTCGTCGTCCACGTCGACGACGAGCAACGCGATCGTCGCCGTCGACAGCCACCCCGAGGTGCTGCTCTCGATGAGCTCCGGCGCCCGCTCGCACACCGCACCGCCGCCCGAGGGACGCCGCCGGTCACCCTGCCGCGCCTGGCCGAGATGAAGGCGGCCGGCGAACCGATCGCGATGGTCACCGCCTACGACTACCCCTCGGCCCAGGTCGCCGAGGAGGCCGGCGTCGACATCGTCCTCGTCGGCGACTCGGCGGCGATGGTCGTGCTCGGCTACCCCGGCACCGAGGCGGTCTCGATGGAGGAGATGATCGTGCTCGGCAAGGCCGTGCGGCGCGGCCTGAAGACGCCGCTGATGGTCGGCGACATGCCGATGGGCAGCTACGAGGCGAGCAACGAGCTGGCCGATCCAGAACGCCCAGCGCCTGGTCAAGGAGACCGGCTGCCAGACGGTCAAGCTGGAGGCGGGGGGGATCTCGGTCGAGCGCGCCCGCGCGATCGTCCGCTCCGGCATCCCGGTGATGGGCCACGTCGGCCTGACGCCGCAGACCGCCACCGCCCTCGGCGGCTACAAGGCCCAGGGCAAGACCGCGCAGAGCGCGATCCAGCTCTGCGAGGACGCCCTCGCGCTGCAGGCGGTCGGCTGCTTCGCGATCGTCTTCGAGGCCGTCCCGGCCGCCGTCACCGAGGCGATCGTCGAGAAGCTCGAGATCCCGACGATCGGCATCGGCGCCGGCCCGGCGACCGCGGGCCAGGTGCTCGTCTTCCACGACCTGCTCGGCATCACCACCGGCCGCATGGCCAAATTCGTCAAGCGCTACGCCGACGTCCACGGCGAGATGGTCGACGGGGTGAGCCGCTACGTCGACGAGGTGCGCTCGCGCCACTTCCCCGAACCCGACCACGTCTACGGCGTCGAGCCCGCCGAGCTGGCCGAGCTCCGGCGCTACCTGGAGCAGGAGAGCCTCACCTCGGCGAAGGCGTGGGACTGGGAGCCGCTGTCCTAACTCGAAGTCACTGCTCGAACTACGATTGGCGCGCCGATGCCCGTCTACGAGTTCGAGTGCGAGGAGTGCGGCGACCGCTTCGAGGAGCTGACGCCCAGCGATACGCGCAGCCTCGCCTGTCCCGGCCTGCGGCTCGGAGCGGACGCGGCGCCTGCTCTCGCCGGTCTCGCCGGCCGGGCGCCAGCCGCGTGGGGCCGGGGTGCGGAGTCGGGCGAATCGCAGCGCCGCGAGCGCGAAGCGGCGCGCGGCGAGCGCCTGGCCGAGACCAAGCGCAAGCGCGCGGCGGGGGAGCTCTGATGGCCACCGCCGAGGAGCGGCGCGAGGAGCTGGTCGCCCTCTACAAGGAGGTCCAGGCCTGCACGCAGTGCCCCCTGCACGAGACGCGCACCAAGGCGGTCTTCGGGGCCGGCGACGCCGACGCCGACCTGATGTTCGTCGGCGAGGCGCCGGGTGCCGAAGAGGACCGCCAGGGCCTGCCCTTCGTCGGCCGCGCCGGCCAGCTGCTCAACCAGATGCTGGAGGAGATCGGGCTCTCGCGCGAGGAGGTCTTCATCGCCAACGTGCTGAAGAGCCGCCCGCCGGGCAACCGCGACCCGCAGCCGCTGGAGATCGAGGCCTGCCGGCCCTACCTCTTCGAGCAGGTGCGCCTGATCGAGCCGACGCGTCGATCTGCACGCTGGGCAACTTCGCCACCAAGCTGCTCAGCGGCAACCCGGCCGGGATCACCCGGGTGCGGGGCACGCCGCAGGTGCACGAGCTGGGCGGCCGCACCGTCTTCCTGCTGCCGCTCTTCCACCCGGCGGCGGCGCTGCGCACGCCGGCGGTGAAGGAGACCCTGCGCGACGACTTCGCCACGCTGCCGGGCCTGCTCGCGATGGGCCCGCCCGCCGGCCGCCGAGCCCGGCGACGAGCCGCTGGAGGAGGAGGCCGAGCCGGCGCCCGAGCCCTCCGCCGACCAGCTCGACTTCTTCGGGTGAGCGCCGATGACGCAGCTCCGCCGCCGAGACCGAAGCGCTCGGCGCGCGGCTCGCCGAGCGGCTCGAGCCCGGCGACGTGGTCGTCGTCAGCGGCGAGGTCGGCGCCGGCAAGACGACCCTGATCCGCGGCGCCTGCCGGGCGCTCGGGATCGAGGGCCCGGTCACCTCGCCGACCTTCACGATCGGCCAGCGCTACGAGGGCGGGCGCCTGCCGGTCTCCCACCTCGACCTCTACCGGCTCGGGGGCCTCGAGGGCGAGGACCCGGCGCTGCTCGACGACTACCTGACCCCGGACGCGGTCGCCTTCGTCGAGTGGCCCGCCGTGGCCGAGCCGCAGCTCGCCGGCCGGCGCGTCCTCGCGGTGCGCCTCGGCCACGCGGGCGGCGACCGCCGCGAGATCGAGCTGCCCGCCGCATCTGCCCGCAAATAGGCGTGTTCGAGAGGGAGCCGGTGCATGTAGCATCGGGCGAAAGTCGAAACGCGAACTGGAGGGACGCCCCGATGAAGGGACTGAAGACGCTGACCGCGGCGCTGCTGGGGATCGCGCTGCTGGCGAGCGCCGCACCGGCCTCGGCGGAGGCCGCCGCGTACAAGCACTACGTCGCCTGCGGCGTCTCCCAGAACGCGAAACCCGCCGCACGTGTGCCAGAAGAAAAGCAAGAAGGGCGCCTTCTTCAAGAGCCTCAACGGCGACGTCTACTACAGCGTCTGCGTCAAGTTCCCGACCGGCAAAAACATCTGCGCCAAAGCCCAGCCGGCGAAACAGGGCACGCTCTACGTCAACAAGATCACCTCCAACATCCCCGGCAAGCACCGGGTGACCTGGTTCGTCGAAGGCAAACGCGTCGGCGTCTTTCATCTTCACGGTCCCCGGCTGACCGGCTGGCGAGGCCATGGCGGTCGTCGGCTTCGACACGGCGACCGCGGACACCGCCGTCTGCGCGACGCCGCGGCGGCGAGGTGCTGCACGAGGAGCTGCTCGGGCTCGCGCCAGACGGCAGCCCGCGGCACTCGACCGCGCTGCTGGCCGAGGTCGAGCGGGCGGCGGCGGCGGCCGGTGGCTGGGACGCGGTCGAGCGGATCGCGGTCGGCCTCGGGCCGGGCTCCTTCGTCGGCATCCGGATCGGGCATCGCCACGGCGCGCGGGCCTGGCGGCGAGCACGCGGCCTGCCGGTCGCCGGGGTCTGCACCCTCGACGCGCTCGGCCGGGGGATCGGCGAGGCCGCTGGCCCGAGCGCTGCCGTCCTCGCCGTGCTCGACGCGCGCCGCGGCGAGGCGTTCGCCGCGCTCTACTCGGCGGCCGGCGAGCGGCTCTGGGAGCCGTTCGTCGCTACCCCCGGCGAGCTCGCCGAGCGGGTCGCCGGGCTTCCCGAGCCGCCGCTGGCGGCCGGGTCGGGCGCGGTACGATTTCGCCAGGAGCTGGCGAGTCGGGGCGTCGAGATCCCCGACGACGCCGACCCCGTGCACCGGGTCGCCGCGCGGCACGTCTGCGCCCTGGCGGCGGCCGCGGACGGACGGGACGGCGGCCGCCTCGACCCGATCTACCTGAGGCCTCCCGATGCGCAGCGATGGCGTGAGCGAGACAATCTCCAGACAGCCGAGTGAGGTGGCCGGGGCGACCGCGATCAGGCGGCTCGCCTACAGCGACCTGCCCGCGGTGATCTCGATCGAGCGCCGCTCCTTCCCGGCGCCCTGGTCGCTGGCGATGTTCGTGCTCGAGCTCTCCAAGCCGTCGGGCATCTGCCTGGCGGCGACCGACGGCGACGAGCTGCTCGGCTACCTGGTCTGCTCGCGCTACGACCAGGTCTGGCACCTGATGAACGTCGCCGTGGCGCCGGAGCGCCGCCGCGCCGGGGTCGCGCGCGGCCTGATCTCGCGGCTGCTCGAGGAGGCGGGGCGGCAGGCTGCCCTTCACGCTCGAGGTGCGGGTCTCCAACCGGCCGGCGATCGCGATGTACGAGCGGCTCGGCTTCCGCTCGGCCGGGGTGCGCCCTCGCTACTACCAGGACAACGGCGAGGACGCGCTGATCATGTGGCTGGACTGAGCTGGCCGGTCGAGGGACTGCCGGATGATCCTCGCGATAGAGACCTCCTGCGACGACACCTGCGCCGCGGTCCTCGACGGGCCGCGCGTGCTCGCCAACATGATCTCCTCGCAGGACGCGGCGCACGCCCAGTTCGGCGG
The DNA here is from genome assembly GCA_963812905.1 of uncultured Solirubrobacterales bacterium. Classification (GTDB taxonomy): domain Bacteria; phylum Actinomycetota; class Thermoleophilia; order Solirubrobacterales; family 70-9; genus VRUE01. The sequence goes on along the minus strand of CAWEWY010000003.1, from coordinate 285,264 downwards.
CGTCGTGCCCGAGGTCGCCTCGCGCCACCACCTCGAGCTGACCGTGCCGGTCGTCGAGGCGGCCCTGGCGGAGGCGGGCGTCACGCTCGACGACATCGAGGCCGTCGCGGTGACCGCCGGCCCGGGCCTGATCGGGGCCCTGCTGGTCGGCGTCAGCACGGCGAAGGCGATCGCCGCGCCGCGCCGGCTGCCGCTGATCCCGGTCGACCACCTGCAGGGCCACGTCGCCGCCAACTTCCTCGAGCCCGAGCCGCTCGAGCCGCCCTTCCTCTGCCTCGTCGCCAGCGGCGGCCACACGCTGCTCGCCGGGGTGCGCGACCACGCCGGCCACGAGGTGCTCGGCCAGACCCTCGACGACGCGGCCGGAGAGGCCTTCGACAAGGTCGCGCGCCTGCTCGGGCTCGGCTACCCGGGCGGCCCGGCGCTGGAGAGGCTGGCGCGCGAGGGCGATCCCGCGGCGTTCGAGATGCCGGTGGCGATGAGCCGCGACCCCGGCCTCGACTTCAGCTTCAGCGGCCTGAAGACGGCGCTCGTCTACCTCTGCCGCGACCTCGGCCCGGAGGGCGTCGGGCGAGCGCCGCGCCGACCTCGCCGCGAGCTTCCAGGCCGCCGCCGTCGGCCAGCTCGTCGCCAAGCTGGAGCGGGCGCTGAAGCGGGGGGAGTGGCAGGCGGTCGCGCTCGGCGGCGGCGTCGCCGCCAACGGCGCCCTGCGCGAGGCCGTGGCGGCTCTCTGCGAGCGCCGCGGCGTCCGGCTCAAGCTCGTCGCCCGCGAGCTCTGCACCGACAACGCCGCGATGATCGGCTCCGCCGCCCGCTTCGCCACCCCGATCCCGTACCCGGACTACCTCGCCTACGACGCCTTCCCCACCCGCAACCGCCGCCGCCGTATGAGCGTCGTCACGGTCTACTCGCGGCCCGGGTGCCACCTCTGCGAGGAGGCGGTGGAGGCGCTCGTCGCGCTGCACGGGGAGGGCTACCGCTTCGAGCTGCACGAGGTCGACATCGAGAGCGAGGAGCTGCTGCTCCGGCGCATGCTGGAGAAGATCCCGGTGGTCGAGATCGACGGCGTGGTCGTCTCCGAGCTGCTCCTCGACGAGGCCGCGGTGCGGGCGAGGCTCGATACTGTGGGGGCGTGAGCGCCACGATCGAAGAGCAGGATGTGCCCGGCGGGCTGATCGTCGACGGCGAGCGCCTCTCGCTCGGCGTCGCGGCGCGCCTCTCGCGCTACCTCCAGGTGCTCACCCAGGCCCGCAAGATGGGCCGCGAGACGATCTCCTCGCAGGAACTCTCCGAGTACACGCACATCAACCCGACCCAGATCCGCCGCGACCTCTCCGGCTTCGGCAAGTTCGGCAAGCGCGGCGTCGGCTACAACGTCGACTCGCTGGTCGCGGAGATCCGCAAGATCCTGCGCACCTCGGGCCAGCACAACATCGCCCTCTTCGGCGCCGGCAACCTCGGCCAGGCGATCGCCAGCTCCGACATCTTCGCCGACCACGGCTTCCAGATCGTCGCCATGTTCGACGTCGACAGCGAGGTGGTCGGGACCGAGGTCGGCGACCTGCGCGTGCGCGACTTCGGCGAGCTGAGCGCGATCGTCGCCGAGCAGGAGATCGTCGTCGGCGTGCTCGCCGTCCCGGCCGCCGCGGCCCAGGCCGTCGCCGACCGCCTGGTCGAGGCCGGGGTCAAGATCATCTTCAACTACTCCGAGCAGCTGCTCCAGGTGCCGCCGGAGGTGACGGTGCACACCTCCAGCCCGGCCGTCGACCTGCTCTACGCGCTCTACTTCTACCTGACCTGAGGCTGACCTTGTCCCTGGACCTCGACCTCGCTCGGGAGACATTCGAGTCCTCGACCGACTTCACGATCGGGCTGGAGGAGGAGTTCGCGATCCTCGACCCGGCGACGCTGGAGCTGGAGCACCGCTTCGAGGACGTCTACGCGGCCTGCCAGCGAGACGACCTCCTGGCCGAGTCCGCGGCCGGCGAGCTGATCGCCTCGGAGATCGAGATCCGCTCGGGGCGCGCCGCCACCTTCGCCGAGGCGATGGCGCTGCAGCGCGAGCGCCGCGGCCGGCTCTTCGAGCTGGTCGAGGGGATGGGCCTGGCGCTCGGGGCGATGGGCACCCATCCCTGGGCCGACTACCTCGACCAGCGGATCATCGACACGCCGCACTACAACCGACTGCGGCACGAACTCGGCTACGTCGCCCAGCGCAACAACACCTGGAGCATGCACGTGCACATGGGGGTGCGCGGCGCCGACCGGGCGATCGCGGTCTGCGACTGGATGCGCGAGCTGCTGCCGACGCTGCTTGCGGTCTCGGCCAACTCGCCCTTCCTCGACCGCCGCGACAGCGGCCTGCACACGGTGCGCACCGAGATCTTCACCCGCACCTTTCCGCGCTGCGGCGTGCCCAGCCCCTTCGTCGACTGGGCCAGCTACGCCGAGTTCGTCGGCATGCTCGAGCGGACCGGTTCCGTGGTCGAGTCGACCCAGCTCTGGTGGAGCGTGCGCCCGCACCACTTGTTCGGCACGGTCGAGGTGCGGATCTGCGACGCCCAGACCCGCGGCGAGGAGTCCTTCGCCCTGGCCGGGCTGATCGCCGCCTGCATCGCGCAGACGGCGCTGGACTACGACGAGCACGGCTACGACGGCGCCGGCAGCCCGCTCGCCGACCGCGAGATCGAGGAGAACCTCTGGCGGGCGATCCGCCACGGGATGAGCGGTCGCCTGATCGATTTCCGCCGCGGGGTGGAGGTCGAGGCGCGACCGGAGCTCGCGAGGCGCTGCTCGCCTGGACCGAGCCGGCGCGCTCCCGGCTCGGCATCGGGATCGAGCTCCCGGCCAGCAACGGCGCCCAGCGAGCGCGCGAGGCGATCGACGCGGGGGCGTCGGTCGAGGACGTCTACCGCGACGCCGTGGCGGAGACGAAACGCACCTACACAGCCGATGTCGGCGCGCGTAGATAGACTCCCGCGCCGCTTAGAACCCAGCCGGAGGAACTCAACTTGACCAGCTTCTTGACCGAATACGGAGTCGTCGTCGCGCTTGTCTGCGCAGCGGCGGCAGTCCTGTACGGAATCATCATCACCCAGCGCCTGCTGGCGAAGTCGCCAGGCAACGACCGCATGCAGGAAATCTCAGGCGCGGTCCAGGAAGGCGCCAAGGCCTACCTCAACCGCCAGTACACGATCATCGCCGCGGTCGCCGTGCCGATCGCGATCGTGCTCTGGCTGCTGCAGGACTACCAGACCGCGATCGGATTCGTCATCGGCGGCATCCTCTCGGGTGCGGCCGGCTTCATCGGCATGAACGTCTCGGTGCGCGCCAACTCGCGTGTCGCCGAGGCGGCGCGCGGCGGAGTGCCGCCGGCGCTCGACGTCGCCTTCAAGGGCGGCTCGGTGACCGGCATGCTCGTCGTCGGCCTGGCGCTGCTCGGCGTCGCCGGCTACTACGGCCTCCTGGTGATCACCGGCAGCACCGACAAGGAGGCCGTCGACGCTCTCGTCGGCCTCGGCTTCGGCGGCTCGCTGATCTCGGTCTTCGCCCGGCTCGGCGGCGGCATCTTCACCAAGGCCGCCGACGTCGGCGCCGACCTGGTCGGCAAGGTCGAGGCGGGGATCCCCGAGGACGATCCGCGCAACCCGGCCGTGATCGCCGACAACGTCGGCGACAACGTCGGCGACTGCGCCGGCATGGCCGCCGACCTCTTCGAGACCTACGCGGTCACCTCGGTCGCCGTGATGCTGCTCGGCGTGCTCACCTTCACCGGCGCGGGCGGCGACTTCTCCCGCGAGGTCGCGATCTACCCGCTGGTGATCGGCGCCGTCGCGATCATCGCCTCGATCATCGGGGCACTCATGGTGCGGACCAAAACCGACCGCGTCGAGGGAGCTCTCTACACCGGGGTGATCGCCGCCGGAATCCTCTCGATCGCCGCCTTCTACCCGATCACCGACTGGTTGATGAGCGAACCGGTGCAGCTCGGGCTCAGCGCCGGCGCCAACGCGGTCAGCACCACCGACCTCTGGCTCTGCGCCGTGATCGGCGTCGCGGTGACCGCGCTGCTCTTCGTGATCACCGAATTTTATACGTCGACCCGTTTCCGACCGGTCAAGACGATCGCCCAGGCATCGGAGACCGGTCACGCGACGAACATCATCCAGGGGCTTGCTCAGGGCTTCCAGTCGACCGCCGCTCCGGCGCTGGTCATCGCCCTGGCGATCCTCGGTGCCAACGAGCTGGCCGGCATCTACGGCATCGGCATCGCCGTGATGGCGCAGCTCTCGCTCTGCGGCCTGATCGTCGCCCTCGACGCCTTCGGGCCGATCACCGACAACGCCGGCGGCATCGCCGAGATGGCCGACCTGCCCGAGGACGTGCGCAACGTCACCGACCCGCTCGACGCGGTCGGCAACACGACCAAGGCAGTCACCAAGGGCTACGCGATCGGCTCCGCGGCGCTTGCCGCGCTGGTGCTGTTCGCCGCCTTCAAGAGCGAACTGGCCGACGAGGCGCCGGCCGGGTTCGACCTCAACGGCCTCTTCAACCTGAGCAGCCCCGACGTGCTGATCGGGCTGATCATCGGCGGCATGATGGTCTACCTCTTCGCCGCTTTCGCGATCGAGGCGGTCGGTCGTGCCGGCGGCCAGGTGGTCGAACAGGTCCGCGAGCAGTTCCGCGAACACCCGGGGATCATGGAGGGGACCGAAAAGCCCGACTACGGCAAGACGGTCAGCATCGTCACCCTGGCGGCGCAGAAGGAGATGATCCTGCCCTCGCTGATCCCGATCGTCGTCCCCGTCATCGTCGGCCTGCTCAGCGTCGACGCGCTCGGCGGCCTGCTGATCGGCGTCATCGTCGTCGGCCTCTTCGCCGCGATCTCGATGACCGCCGGCGGCGGCGCCTGGGACAACGCCAAGAAGCTGATCGAGGACGGTGCCCACGGCGGCAAGGGCTCCGAGGCCCACGACGCCTCGGTGACCGGCGACACCGTCGGCGATCCCTACAAGGACACGGCCGGGCCGGCGATCAACCCGATGATCAAGGTCGCCAACATCGTCGCGATCCTGATCATCCCGATCGTCCACTTCTAGATAGGCCCGAGCGGGGTTGGGGCGTCGGGTGCCCCTCCCCGCTCAACTTTTTCGGTGAGGCGTCGCTGGCCAGCTGCAGGCGGGTTGACGAAAGTACAAGCCGCGGGGAGGGGCACCCGACGCCCCTCTCAGGGTTCGGCCATGTTGAGGTGTGGCACGGGATGATCGAAGGGCTCCTCGTGGCGCAGCTTCCGACGCGCTTTCCTAGGTGGGGCCTGCAGCGTGCGCGACGGTGGCAAGCAAAGGCCTCAGGGCGTCGGCTACCCGCTCCGGTTCGTCGACCACCTGTCGGCAGCTGAGTCGGATCACTTCGTAACCGAGGGTGCGGAGTCGTAGGTCGCGGGCGCGGTCGCCCTCGAACGCGGCGCGTCCTCGGTGGTACCGGTAGCCGTCGGTCTCGACGATCAGGCGCCGCTCGCGCCAGAGGAAGTCGACCTCGAGTTTCGCGATCCTGGCGTTGACCTCTGGCGTTGGCAGCCCGTGGTGCGTGCACAGGCGCAAGAAAGCTCGCTCAAGCTCGCTGCGAGTTGGGTCTGGCAGCGCTCCGGTTTCTACGTGCAGCCCAAGCACGCCAGCCTGCCGAACCGCTCGCTGCACTTCGCCAGGATCAGCGACCCGTTGTAGGTCCGCGATCGTTCGGGCCGGCGTTGTGACGGGTATGCCGCGCCTGCGTGTCATCTGTGCGGGGGTCAGCGTTCTTGATCGATGAAGGCGAATCCCCCTGCGCCGGCCCTTGTTTGCGAGGCCCGGAATCGAGATGTCCACGGGTTCGCTGCGCGGGGTCAATAGGCCCCACAGGGCAGCCGCGGTGCGGTGGCTGACGACTGCCTCGTTCCCGTAGGCCAGCGCGGCGGCCATCCAGTGGCTTGGAAGATCTAGAGCGACGTGGCCAACGGCGTAAACGCCACGGTGAACCCGATGCAGCCGGCCGGCCCGCACTCGTCGAGTTATGGCGCCGCTGGTCAATCCAGCCGCCTGAAGTTGCCGAACGGACACGATTGCGTGTTGCCGGGCGGCGAGCTTCGCAATCGCCGCATCGCCTGTGGCGCCTTGCAGTCGCATACCGACCATAAGGCGCCACAGGCAAAGTTCTCCCCCTCAGTAAGAGGGGGTCGGTGGCTACGGGGCGGTTTGGCCGCCGCCGTTGGAGCTGCTGCTGGCGCTGTTCACTCGCCTGCTCAGCTTGGTCACCCGCTGGTTGACCGCGGTGACCTGGGAGTCGAGGGTGGCGATCTGGTTTTCCATCGACCCGACCTGTTTCGTCAGCTTGGCGGTCTGTTCGGAGGTGGCGTTGAGCTTCGCCGTCTCGCGCTCCAGCCTGTCGAGGCGGTTGGAGAGGTTGACCACGGCGTTGCGGGATTCCCTCGCAGCGCGCTTCGCCCTGCCCTGCAGTTCTTTCTGCTCGCCGGTGAGGCTGGCCTCGGCGATGCCGAGCCGGTCGACCAGGTTGGAGAGCTCACTGGAGACTTCTTCGACCGATTGCTGAGTGGCGTCGTCGTCGCTGGCGCTCTTCGCGTTGAAGGCGACGATCAGCGCGATCACGCCCAGCACCAAGCCGAGTGAGGCGATCGCGATGAGGACCCAGGACTGACGACTCTCGTTTTCCACTTGCTTCCTCCGGGTGCTGCGGAGCCCACTGGGCTCGCTGACGGGACGGGACGGCGCGATCCTCTCAGCCACCCCGGTCACCACCGACGCAGGCTCCGAGGCTGGGGGTGTCGCTAGGGTCGCGGGCACGGTGAACGACGATCTGATCAACGTCGCCGACTTCGAGCGGGCGGCGGCCGAGAGGCTCGACGCCGGTGTCGCCGGCTACTTCTTCGGCGGCGCCTGCGACGAGGTGACGCTGGGCGAGAACGTCGCTGCCTGGAGGCGGTGGCGGCTGCGGCCGCGGATGCTTGCCGGGCACGTCGAGTGGACCACGCGGGTGGAGGTCCTCGGGGCCGAGGTCTCGATGCCGATCCTGGTGGCGCCGGTCGCCTACCAGCGGCTCGTCGACCCCGAGGGCGAGGTGGCGATGGCACGCGCGGCCGCTGCGGCTGGGACCGTGATGTGCCTCTCGACCCTGGCCACCGCTCGCCCGGCAGAGGTCGCGGCGGCGGCGCCGGGCGGGCGGCGCTGGTTTCAGCTCTACTGCTTCCGCGACGCAGGGGTGACGCACGCCTTGCTGGACGAGGCCGTCGACGCTGGCTTCGAGGCGATCGTCGTCACCGTCGACGCCCCGCGCGGAGGCCGTCGCGAGCGCGACCTGCGCACCGGCTTCAGGATCCCGGAGGGCCTCGGCGTGCCCAGCGTCCAGGCCGCGCTCGGCTCCGAGCGCGCGGTGACGATCGAGGAGACCTTCGCCCTGATGGATCCGGGCCTGAGCTGGGCCGGACCTGGAGGAGCTCGCATCCGGTTGCGACGTGCCAGTGCTCGTCAAGGGGGTGCTGACCGGGGAGGATGCGGCGCTCGCCGTCGAGCACGGGGCTGCCGGTGTCGTCGTCTCCAATCACGGTGGTCGGCAGCTCGACTGCGCCTGGCGACCGCCGACGCGCTGCCCGAGGTCGGTCGACGCGGTCGAGGGTCGGGGCGCCGTCCTCGTCGACGGCGGCATCCGGCGCGGCACCGACGTCGCGATCGCCCTCGCGCTCGGCGCCGACGCGGTGCTGGTCGGCCGGCCAGCGCTCTGGGGGCTCGCGGCCGGCGGGGAGGCGGGGCGCTCCGCGTGCTCGAGCTGCTGCGCGGCGAGCTGGAGCTCGCCCTCGCCCTCTGCGGCTGCTCGTCCCCCGCCGAGCTGGGCCGCGCCCACGTCCGCCGGGCACCGTCGGCGTCCGTATATTCGGGCTGGATGACCACCTCGTCTCCCGCCTGATGGCCCAGCGAATCCCCCGCGACGAATCGCTGAGCCGCGTCCACGGCGTCGGCGCGCTGTTCGCCGCCGCCTACGGCAACGTCGGCTCCTCGATCTACTACGCGCTCGGCGTCACCGCCGCCTTCGCCCTCGGCCTGACGCCGGTCGCCTTCGTCATCTCGGGCCTGATCTTCGCCGCCACCGCCGCGACCTACGCCGAGGCGACGGTGATGTTCCCGGAGGCGGGCGGCTCCTCGAGCTTCGCCCGCCACGCCTTCAACGAGCTGGTCAGCTTCGTCGCCGCCTGGGGCCAGATGCTCAACTACACGATCACGGTCGCGATCTCGGCCTACTTCGTGCCCCACTACCTGGCCGTCTTCTGGGAGCCGCTGGGGCGTGCCCCCGGGGACATCATCGGCGGCGCGGTGCTGATCGCCGCCCTGGCCCTGCTCAACATCCGCGGCTCGCAGGAGTCGGCCAAGCTCAACCTGGTCCTCGCCGTCGCCGACCTCGCCACCCAGGTGGTCCTGGTCGGGATCGGCGTCGTCCTGGTCCTCAGCCCGCAGGTGCTGGTCGACAACATCCACCTCGGCGTCGCCCCGACCTGGAGCGACTTCGCGCTCGGGATCGCGGTCGGGATGATCGCCTACACCGGCATCGAGACGATCTCCAACATGGCCGAGGAGGCGAAGGACGCGGCGCGGACGATCCCGCGCAGCGTCGGCCTCACCGTCGTCGCCGTGCTCGGCCTCTACCTGCTGATCCCGGTCGTCGCGCTCTCGGCGATGCCGGTCATCCAGGACGCCGCCGGCCACTACGTCGACCGCGCTCGGCAGCGAGTTCGCCAACGACCCGATCCTCGGCATCGTCGAGAACCTCGGCCTCAGCGCCGGCCCGACCGAAGCGCTGCGCTTCTACGTCGGCATCCTCGCCGCGGTGATCCTCCTGATCGCCACCAACGCCGGCCTGATCGGCGTCTCCCGCCTCACCTACTCGATGGGCCAGCACCGCCAGCTGCCCGAGGGACTGCGCCAGGTCCACCCCCGCTACCGCACCCCCTACATCGCGATCCTCGTCTTCGCCGCGGTGGCGATGATCACCCTGATCCCGGGCCAGACCGACTTCCTGGCGACGATGTACTCGTTCGGCGCGATGCTCTCCTTCACGATCGCCCACGTCTCGGTGATCCAGCTGCGCCGCAATAACGGCCAGGTCGAGCGAACCTGGAAGCCGCCGCTCAACTTCCGCGCCTTCGGCGTCGAGGTGCCGCTGACCGCCGTGCTCGGCGGCCTCGGCACCTTCGCCGCCTGGATCGTGGTGATGGCGCTGAACCCGCGCACGCTCGCGGTCGGGATCGGCTGGATGGTCTTCGGGATCGCCGTCTACGTGCTCTACCGCCGCAACCAGCGCCTGCCGCTCACCGAGACGGTCAAGGTGCTGACGCCCGAGCCGCTCGGGGTCGAGGAGATCGAGTACCGCAGCGTCCTGGTCGCCTTCGAGGACGGCGAGCCCTTCTCCGAGGAGATGGTCGCGACCGCGATCAAGCTCGCCTCCAAGCGCCGCCGCGGCATCCACATCCACTCGATGCTGACCGTGCCCACCACACCTGCCGCTCGACGCCGAGCTGCCCGACGCCGAAGCCGAGGCGCAGAGCAAGATCGAGCAGGCGAAGCTGATCGGCGGCCAGCGCGTGACCGGCCACGTCGAGCGGGTCCGGCCCGGCCAGGCCGGCTACGAGATCGCCGACGAGGCGAAGCTGATCGACGCCGCCGCCGTGGTCGTCGGCCTGCGCTACCGCAACGGCCGGCCGCTCTACGACAAGACGCTGCAGACCGTGCTCGGCGAGCGTCCCTGCCGCGTCATCGTCGTCTCCGAACAGGACGCCCAGCGGGGGACCGATCCAGCGCCGGCCCTGGCCTAGAATCGCCCCCTGATGGACTCGCCCGAGCGGATCTACCAGCGGCTCCGTCCGCGCCTTCTCGCTCGTCTTCCTCGTCCTCGGCCTGGCGCTCCTCGTCAGCACGCTCGCCAACGGCGGCGGCCCGCTCTCGGTCGGGACCCTGCTCGGGCGTCGCCTTCCTCGCGGTCGGGGCCGGGCGGCTCTGGATCTCGGCGCGAACGTGAGCGAGCCCGAGAAGCCGCAGAGGCAGCGCCTGGAGCCGTTCCTGCGGCGCGGCCTCGGCGTGCCCGGCCTCTTCGTCGCCGTCTACTCCGCGGTCGGCTTCTCGATCTACTTCGCGCTCGGCGTCGTCGCCGACCGCGGCCTCGGCCTGACGCCGCTGATCTTCCTCGTCGCCGGCCTGCTCTTCGTGCTGACCACGCTCAGCTACGTCGAGGGCGGGGCGATGTTCCGCGAGCGCGGCGGCTCCTCCAGCTTCGCCCGCCACGCCTTCAACGAGCTGATCGCCTTCATCGCCGGCTGGGCGATCCTGATCGACTACCTGATCGTCGCCGCCCTGGCGGCGATCTCGGTCCCGCACTACCTGGAGCCGATCTCCGTCCGACCTCTCGAAGGCCGGCTGGGAGATCGGCGTCGCCGGCGCGGTGATCGTCGCCGCCTGCGTGCTCAACGTCCTCAACATCACCGGCCGCGGCCGGGAGCGGCCGCTGGCCGTGCTCGCCCTCGCCGACATCGCCCTGCAGCTGGCGGTGATCGTCGTCGGCGCTGCTGGCCGTCCTGCACCCCGACCGCCTCACCGACCAGGTCCACCTCTTCACCAGCCCGAGCTTCCGCGACATCGTCTACGCGGCGGTCGTCGCGATGCTCGCCTACGCCGGGATCGAGGCCGCCTCCGACCTCGCCCCCGACATCGACGTCGAGCCGCGCGACCTGAAGCGGATCGTCTCGCTGGGTGCCTTCGCGGTGCCGCTCGTCTACGCCGGCATGGCGGCGATCGCGCTGATGGCGGTGCCGGTCGTCGCCGGGCCGCACGGCCCCGAGACCGCGCTGGGCAACGAATTCGTCGAGGCGCCGGTGCTGGGCGTCGTCTCCGCCTACCACCCCGTCTGGGTCTCGCGACGCGATGCGCTGGCTCGTCGCGCTGGTCGCCACCCCGGTGCTCTTCTGGGCGACGACGACGGCCCTGCTGGGCGTCTCCCGGCACATCTACACGCTGGCGATCAACCGCCAGATCCCGAGCTGGCTGGGCAAGCTGAACAGCCGCCACGCGACCCCGCACGTGGCGATCGCGATCTCCGGCGTGATCGCGATCGGCCTCGTCGCGCCGACCGACGTCAAGCTGCTGGCCGGCATCTACGCCTTCGGCGCGACCCTGGCGATCACGATCGCCCAGCTCTCGATCGTGCGCCTGCGGGTCACCGAGCCGGAGCGCCCGCGGCCGTTCCGGGTGCCGTTCGACGTCCCCTGGCGCGGCGCCCGCCTGCCGGTCCCGGCGATCTTCGCCGCCCTCGTCAGCGGCCTCGCCTTCGTCAGCGTGCTCGCCTACCACGACCGCGCCCGCTGGGTCGGCGGCGGCTGGATGCTGTTCGGCCTGCTCTTCTACGTCGTCTACCGCAAGGTCTTCGAGGGAACGACGCTGACCAAGCGGGTCTCGGTGACCGAGAAGGCGCTGACCAAGCAGGTGCCGGAAGTCGCCTTCCGCAACATCCTCGTGCCCGTCTTCGGCACCAAGCTCGACGACGACATCGTCGCCACCGCCGGGCGGCTCGCCGCGGCCGAGCAGGAGGAGTCCGGCGGGGACGAGGGCGAGACCCGGCTCGCACCTCGTCTACGTGATCGAGGTGCCGCTGACGCTGCCGCTCGACGCCGAGCTGCCGCCCGAGATCGAGGGGGAGGCGCAGCGGGCGCTGAAGCGCGCCAGCGACGTCGGCGAGGAGTACGAGGACGTGCGGGTGAGGGCGGAGGTCGTGCGCGCCCGCGACGTCGGCGCCGGGATCGTCGACGCGGCGCGGCAGCGCGGGGCCGAGGCGATCGTGATCGGCGGCGAGCCGCCGAGCAGGATCAAGGGCGGCGCGACGCTGGGCGGGATCGGCGCCGCCAAGCCGGCCGAGATCGGCGCCGCGACCGAGTACGTGCTGAAGAAGGCGCCCTGCCGGGTCCTGCTCGACCGCCCCTCCCGAGGACGCGCAGGGCCAGCGCAATCGGCGCCCCGGCCGCTCCCGTGAGAGCACGCCAGCTCCCTGAGCCTTGATCTGCTTGGCCCTGCGCGTCCTCGGCCTGGGCATCTAGTATCCGGCGCGTGTTCATTCTGATCGTCGGATGCGGCCGGGTCGGCTCCTCCGTCGCCCGCGCGATGCTGCGCGAGGGGCACGAAGTCTCCTGCCTCGACGAGGACCCCGAGTCGCACGCGCGGCTCGAGGTCGGGCTCGACAAGGGCTGGGAGGACCTCGGTGGGCAGTTCACCGTCGGCGCCGGGCTGGAGACCGATGCCCTCGTCGCCGCCGGGATCGAGAAGGCCGATGCCTTCATCGCCTCCACCGACGGCGACAACACGAACATCGTGATCGCCCAGATCGCCCAGCGCCGCTACGAAGTGCCGACCGTGATCGCCCGCATCCTCGACCCGCTGCGCGCCGAGTGGTACGAGCGCCAGGGCCTGCACACCGTCTGCCCGACCCGGGTCGCGATCGACATGCTCGAGAGCGCCGTCCGCGAGGGCGCCCCGCGCGGTGGCGCCGGGCCCTCGGACGGCTCGGCGGAAGCCGCGTAGGGGAGGCGACGGGTCGCGTGTACATCATCGTCGTCGGAGCGGGGAAGGTGGGCTGGAACCTGGCCCGCGAGCTGCTCGAAAAGGACCACGAGGTGACGGTGATCGAGAGCAACCGGCGCCGCTACCTGACCGTCGAGCAGGAGCTCGAGCACAACGTCTCCTACGGCGACGCCTCCGAGCTCTGGGTGCTGGAGCGGGCGGGGATCCAGCGGGCCGACATGGTGATCGCGGTCACCGGCGACGACGAGGACAACATGCTGATCTGCCAGGTCGCGCGCGAGAAGTACGAGGTCGAGCGGATCATCGCCCGCGTCAACAACCCGCGCAACAAGCCCCACTTCGACCTGCTCGGGATCAAGCCCTCGGTCTCGGCCACCGACCTGATCCTGCGCCTGCTCGAGCACGAGGTGCCCGAGTACGGCCTCGTCCACCTGCTCGACCTGCAGGAGGAGCAGCTGGAGATCATCGAGATGCTGCTCGGCAAGGACTCCGGTGTCACCGGCCGCCGCGTCGGCGACCTGGAGATGCCGGAAGGCAGCCTGCTGATCTCGGTCCTGCGCAACGGCAAGGGCTTCGTGCCCGGCCCCGACACCGTGCTCGAGGCCGGCGACGAGGTGCTGGCGGTGCTCGACCCCGGCCACGAGGAGCAGCTCAAGGTCCTCTTCGGGCCGGGCGGCAACGGCACGGGCAACGGTGGCTGACCGGGAGGTCGACTTCCTCCTCGTCGGCGGCGGCATGGCCTCCGCCCACTGCGCGGCGGAGCTGCGCCGGCGCGGGGCAGAGGGGTCGGTGCTGCTGGTCGGCCGCGAGCCGGAGCCGCCCTACGAACGCCCGCCGCTCTCCAAGGAGTACCTGCGCGGCGAGGCCGAGCGCGCGCGACGCCTACGTCAACCCGCCCTCCTGGTACGAGGAGAACGGGGTCGAGCTGCTGAGCGGCGTCAACGTGATGTCGCTCGACCCGGAGGCGCGCACGGCGAAGCTGCAGGGCGGCGAGCGAGGTCGCCTTCGGCAAGGCGCTGCTCGCCACCGGGGCGATGGTCAACATCCTCCGCGTCGAGGGCGCCGAGAACGAGGGCATCCACTACCTGCGCGCCTTCGGCAACTCCGACGCGATCCGCGCCGACGCCGAGGCGGCCGAGCACGTCGTCCTGATCGGCGGCAGCTACATCGGCGCCGAGGTCGCCGCCTCGCTGACCGCGCGGGGGACGAAGTGCACGATCGTGACGATGGAGGACGTGGCGCTCTCGCGGACCTTCGGCGAGGACGCCGGCCGCTGGTTCCACGAGCTGCTCGAGTCGCAAGGGCGTCACCGTCCACGGCGGCGAGGAGCTCGAGGCCTACGAGGGCGACGGCCGGGTCAAGGCCGTCCTGACCAAGAGCGGCCTCGCGATCGAGTGCGACGCGGTCGTCGTCGGCGCCGGGCGTGCGGCCCGACGCGATGCTGGCCGCAGCGCGCCGGCCTCGAGGTCGACGACGGGATCGTCTGCGACTCGAAGCTGCAGACCTCGGCCGAGGGCATCTACGCGGCGGGCGACTGCTGCTCCTACGACAGCGTCGTCCACGGTCGTCGCCTGCGGGTCGAGCACTGGGACGTGGCGATGCAGCAGGGGATGCACGCCGCCGCGCAACATGCTCGGCGACGACGCCGACTACGAGGTCGTGCCCTACTTCTTCAGCGACCTCGCCGACTGGGCAAGCCTCGAGTACGTCGGCCCGGCCCGGGACTGGGACGAGGAGATCTGGCGCGGCGACCGCGACGGCGGCGAGTTCTCCGTCTGGTACCTGAAGGACGGCCGCGTCGCCGGCGCCCTCAGCGTCGAGCGCTCCGAGGACCTGGCCGAGGCCCGCCGCCTGCTCGCCGACGGCGTCGACGTCTCCAGCGCCAAGGATCTGATCGCCGACCCCGGCAGCGATCTGGCGTCGATATCCTGAAGCGGTCTCGTTTGCGGCCTGGTGTAATGGCAGCACGCCTCGCTCTGGACGAGGTAGTCGGGGTTCGAGTCCCTGGGCCGCAGTTCTATGGTCGCTGGCCGGGCCTCGGGGGTCCTTCCTCAGGCCGCTTCGCGGGAGTTCCTGAGGAAGGACCCCCGAGGCCCGGCGATCCAAGCCCTCGCGCGCCCCAGGGACACCGAGGTTGAGGAGCTTGAAATGCCCCGGCTGAGCCGTCTAATCGCTCTGCTACCTTCGCCCTCGCATGAGACCCCCTTACGCCTTGATCGTCGCCCTGGTTGTCGCCGCGCTGCTCGCTGGCTGCGGAGGCGGGAGTGACTCGACCGAATCGACTCCGACGACCACGGCGACGACGGCGGCGCTGACCAAGGCCGAGCTGATCGAACAGGGCGACGCGATCTGCGCCGAGGTGAACGCAGCGGTTGGCACGGTCGGCGCGAGCAGCGCCGAAACCGGCAGCCCGGCCGCCCAGGCAGCAGACCTCTACAGCGGCATGGTCGCCAGCCTGAAGAACCTGGGTGTGCCACAGGAAGCGGACGGATACGCCGAATTCACCGCTGCCGCCGATCGAACTCGCGACGGCCGAGGGCGAAGTCAAACTTGCCTCCGAGCGCGGCGACGTCGCCGGCCTCGAAGCAGCCGAATCGAACGCGTCGACGACGCTCGCCTCGTTTCAGGAAGAGGCGCAGGAATACGGCTTCAAAGAGTGCGGCGAAGGCCCCAGCGCTCCGGCCGCGGCCGCACCCGAAGCCGGCGGAGCCGGATCGGCGGAAGCGCCGGAAGAACCGGAAGCCGAAGCGGTCGAACCTGAAGCCGAACCGGCGCCCGAACCCGCTCCCGAAACCGGCGGCGCCGGGGGCACGGCTGAAGGCGGCGGGAGGCGGCACCGGTGGCGGCTCAGAAGGCGGCGGGGCCAGCGGTGGCGGATCCGGCGGCATCGGCCCCGGGTAAGGCTCTTTCTCAACGATGCGTGCTCCCTTTGGCGTCCATATGACGCCGAAAGGGGCACGGTTCCCCCCTCAGGCGGCCGAGGAGTCTCGCCAGGCGCCGTAGAGGCGGGAGTACGGGCCGCCGGCCTCGATCAGCTCGTCGTGGGTGCCGGCCTCGGCGATGCGGCCGCCTTCGAGGACGACGATCTTGCCGGCGCGGCGGATCGTCGAGAGGCGGTGGGCGATGACGATCGCGGTGCGGCCGGCGAGCAGGCGCTCCAGGCCCCGCTCGATCGTCTTCTCGGTGCGCACGTCGACGTTTGAGGTCGCCTCGTCGAGGATCAGGATGCGGGGCTCGGCCAGCAGCGCCCGGGCGAAGGCGACCAGCTGGCGCTGCCCGGAGGAGAGCTGGACGCCGCGCTCGCCGACCTGCGGTCTCGATCCCCTCCGGCAGGGCGGCGATGAACTCGGTCGCGCCGACCGCCGCGGCCGCGTCTTCGATCTCCTCCAGCGTCGCCTCGGGGCGGCCGAAGGCGATGTTCTCGCGCACGGTGCCGGAGAAGAGGAATCCCTCCTGCGGCACGATCCCGAGCTGGCGTCGCAGCGCCTGCTGCTGCATCTCGTTCAGGTCGTGTCCGTCGACCAGCACATGGCCCCGCTGCGGGTCGTAGAAGCGTGCGACCAGCTTGGCGAAGGTCGACTTGCCGGCTCCCGGTCGCGCCGACCAGCGCCAGCGTCTGCCCTGGCGGCACGTGCAGGTCGACGTCGCGCAGCGCCCAGTCCTCGTCACTCGTCGGAGTAGGAGAACCAGACGCCCTGCATCTCGATCTCGCCGCGCAGGGTGCCAGGGTCGATCGCGCCCGGGGCGTCGACCATGTCGGGCGCCGTGTCGAGCAGGTCGAAGATCTTGTCCAGCGCCGCCATTCCCTGCTGGTAGGTGGTGTAGAGCTGGGAGAGCTGCTGGATCGGTTCGAAGAAGACCTGCAGGTAGCCGACGAAGGCGACGATCACGCCGATCTGGATCGCGTGGTCGATCGCCTGGCTGCCGCCGTAGAGCAGGATCGCGGCGATCGCGACGGCGGAGAGCAGTTCGACCGCCGGGAAGTAGGAGGCGTTGAGGTAGACGGTCTTCAGGTTCGCGTCGCGGTTGGCCTCGTTGAGCTCGGTCATCGCCGCCGCGTGGCGCGGCTCCTGGCCGAAGCTGCGCACCACCCGGACGCCGCTCAGCGTCTCCTGCAGGTAGGCGGTGACCGCGGCGATCCGCTCCCGGGTCGCCCGGTAGGCGCCGTGGGAGACGATGCGGAAGAAGACGCTGGCGGCAGCGAGCAGCGGGAAGGTGAGGAAGGTGACCAGGGCCAGCTGGACGTCGAGCACGAGCAGGATCACGACCACGCCGATCAGCGTCAGGGTGCTGGAGAACATCGTCACCACGCCGTCGGTGACGAGCTGGTTGAGCGCCTCGATGTCGTTGGTCATCCGCGAGATCAGCACCCCCGGGCTGCGCCGGGTGAAGAAGCCGATCGACATCGACTGCAGGTGGGCGAAGACCCGCTCGCGCAGGTCCTGAAGCGCCCGCGTCCCGACCCAGCCGACCAGGTAGGTCTGCAGGAAGGTGGCGCCGGCGTAGAGCGCCGCGACGACGACGAAGGCGACGACGATCAGGTCGAGGGCGGATGACGTCGCCGGTGACGATCCCGGCGTCGACCGCCTGGCCGGCCAGGTAGGGCGGGGCGAGGCCCGCTCCGGTCGCGACCAGCAGCGCCAGGAACATCATCGCCACCCGCCCGCGATAGGGGCGCAGCAGGCCGATCATCCAGCGCACCTTGCGGCCGCGCTGGTCCTGCGCCGCGGATCAGGCGCCAGACCGAGGCGAAGAGGAGGTAGATGTCGCGCAAGCGGTTGCGCTCGTCTTTCACAGCCTTGCCATCTCCTCGCGCTGCTCGAGGTCTCGCTGCAGGAAGACCGTGTCGGCGAGGCCGTGCTCGGCGATCTCCCGGTAGAAGCCGCAGCCCTCGAGCAGCTCCTCGTGGGTGCCGCGGTCGACGATGCGGCCGCCGTCCATCACGACCACCTCGTCGGCGAGGGAGACGGTCGAGAGCCGGTGGGCGATGACGAAGGTCGTGCGGCCGGCCATCGCCTCGCGCAGCCCGTCCTTGATCGCCGCCTCGGTGGTCGCGTCGACCGAGGAGGTGGCGTCGTCGAGGATGAGGATGCGCGGGTCGGCGAGCAGGGCGCGGGCGATCGCCAGCCGCTGGCGCTGGCCGCCCGAGAGGGTGAGGCCGCGCTCGCCGACGACGGTCTCGTAGCCGCCCGGAAGGTCGGCGATGAACTCGTCGGCCTGGGCGCGTCGCGCCGCCGCTTCGATCTCCTCGCGGCTGGCCTCGGGCCGCGCGTAGGCGATGTTGTCGGCGACGCTGGCGCTGAAGAGGAAGCTGTCGTCGGCGACGAAGGCGACCTCCGAGCGCAGCGAGGTCACGTCGACGTCGCGCACGTCGGCGCCGTCGACCAGCACCGCTCCCTCGCTCGGGTCGTACAGCCGTGCGACCAAGCGCGACCAGGCTCGTCTTGCCCGAGCCCGAGGGCCCGACCAGCGCCACCGTGCTGCCCGCTGCCACCTCGAGGTCGACGTCGGTCAGGGCCGCATCCGACTTTGACCCCCCTCCCGTGTGGTCAATGTCGGATGCGCTGGCGTGGGGGCCGTCGTAGCGCAGCGTCACGCCGCGCAGCTCGACCCGCCCGCCGCCCGCCGGCAGCCCGGGTGCGCCGGGCGGGCTCTCGATCCGCGGCTCGCGATCGAGGATTTCGAAGAGGCGGTTGCCGGAGGCGATCGCCCGCTGCGCCATCCCCAGGGTCATCCCGAGCATCCGCATCGGCCCGGCCAGCATCACCACGTAGGTGTAGAAGGCGGTGAAGCTGCCGAGGCTGAGGTTGCCGGCGATCACCTCGCGGCCGCCGACCAGCAGCACCAGGGCGATGCCGATCTGCGGCAGCAGCCCGATCAGCGGCGAGAAGGTCGCCTGCAGGCGGGTCGAGTAGATGCTCTGGTCGAAGACACGGGTGACGGCGCGCCGGAAGCGGTGCAGCTGGTGCTCCTCGCGGGCGAAGGCCTTGACGATGCGGATGCCGGAGATGTTCTCCTCGGCTTCCGCGGTCAGCTCGGCGATCCGCTGCTGCACCTCCTGCACGGCCGGGCGCGAGACCCGGTTGTAGCGGGAGGCGGCGTAGACGACGAACGGGGCCGGCAGCAGCGCGATCAGCGCCAGCAGCGGGTTGATCGCGATCATCACCGCGCTGGCGAGCGTGATCGTCAGCAGGTTCTGGGTGATGAAGATCAGCCCGTAGCCGAGGAAGAAGCGGATCGACTGCAGGTCGACCGTCGCCCGCGACATCAGCTGCCCGGTCTGCTGGGAGTCGAAGAAGCCCAGCTCGAGCCGCTGCAGGTGCGCGTAGAAGAGCTGGCGCAGGTCGAATTCGACCGCCAGCGAGACCTTGCCGGCGACGACCCGCCGCACCACGGTCAGCCCCAGGCGCAGGATCCCGGCGCCGACGATCGCCAGCGCCAGCGGCAGCAGGTCGGGCTTGTCGCCGTCCTGGATCGCGTTGACGGCACGCCCGATCAGCCACGGGATCAGCACCGTCATCCCCATCGCCGCCCAGGCGAAGACAAGCGACCCCCAGAGCTGGCGGCGGTAGGGGCGCAGGAAGCCCAGCAAACGACGGTAGGTCCGCATTAGAGCTCACTATACAAAGTGAAGTATTGGGTGCCCGATCTTGCTTGTGTGTTGGGTTGGGTGGCAGGGGGAGCCTGGCCGCCCTCCGGTCGAATTGATGCACCGCGCGCGAAGCGCGCGGTGCGATGAGGAGCGCGGCCTGCGGCCGCGCAATCACCGGATTGCATTTCCGCCGCTTCGCGACATTCGCCCGGAGGGCGGCCAGGCTCCCCTCGACACGGCCCGACATACGGAAGCCCCCGAAGCCGGGATCGGGCTTTAGAGGCTTGGAGAGCTTCAGGCCGAGAAGGCGCCCAATGGGAAAGAAGCATCGAAAAGCAATCCAAGCTTCCGAAGCTTGAAAGCTTCAGGCGAAGAAATCGCTTCGAGGAGAAAGCTTCAAAGCTTCATGCGGCTTCGAGAGGCCTGGCGGGTGCGCCTCTGCGGGAATGTCGCGAAGCGGCGGAAATGCAATCCGGTCCCTGCGCGGGCGCAGCCCGCGCACCTCATCCCGTCAACTCGCGCCATAGGCGCGGGCGACGTCAATTCCCGCAGAGGCGCACCCGCCAGGCCTCCTGGACCCCGCAGCAAAACCCCCTCAGCCGAACGCGGCGGCCTTGACGCTCGGCACCTTGCCGCCCTTGCAGTTCGGGCCGTAGCCGGAGGCTGGAGAGGATCTGGAAGTTGGTGACGGCGTGGAACGGGGTTGTCGAGCCGTCGTTCTGGGCGAGGTTGATGACGAGCCGGTAGAAGCCGGGCTTGAGGTCGTGGTAGTAGATCTCGGGCCGGGTCGCCGGCGAGTAGCTGCCGGCCGAGCCGATTCGTTCGGCGAGCACGCCGTTGGGCCCCGCGTATTCGGGGTAGTCGAAGGAGGCGCCGACGAGGCGGCCGTTGCCGAACGGGCTGTCGATCGCCCGCTGCAGCTTCACCGGATCGACGCAGTCGGGGACCCGGTTGAGGCCGAAGCGGATGTTGCCCTCGCCGAGCTGCGGTTCGCCGCCGAAGTGCCGCGGCGCGAGCTGGAAGTTGTGGACCTTGACCTTGACCACGACCGCGTGGCTGGCCTGGCGGGCGCCGTTGCGGGGGGAGATCACCTCGACGCTGGGCTCTCCCGGTGCCGGCTCGCCGTTCGCCGCAGCGATCGTGCCCTGCCTTGCCGCCGCCCAGGGCGAGGACGGCGACGAGCGTGACCGCGGCCGCGGCGCCGACGACGAGGATGGCGGTTCTGCCACGCATGGCCCGGGAACATTAAGCGAGGGCCGTAACGTTCACGGCTTGATCCGAAGCGCAGGCATCGCCATCGCGGCAGCGCTCGCCTCCCTTTCCCTGCTGGCCCCGGCCGCCTCGGGCGCCGGGCTGGCCGACCGCGTGCACGTCTTCGCCGGCACCAGGCCGGGCTCGGACACCTTCGGCGGCGGTCACAACTTCCCCGGCGCGACCGTGCCGTTCGGCATGGTCCAGTGGAGTCCCGACACGACTCCGGCCGACCTCGACGGCCGCGGCGGCTACGACTACCGCGACTCCCACGTCAAGGGCTTCAGCCTCACCCACCTCTCCGGGGCCGGCTGCTCGCTCTACGGCGATTTCCCCTTCCTGCCGACCACCGAGCCGCTGAGCTCCTCGCCGGCCGCTCGCGGCTCTTCGCTCGACGGGCGAGTTCCAGCCCGGCTTCTCCCACGCCCACGAGAGCGGCCGGCCCGGCTACTACTCCGTGCGCCTCAACCCGGTCGACGGAGGCGCCATCGGAGCCGAGCTGACGGCGACGACCCGCACCGGGATGGCCCGCTTCACCTTTCCCCGCAACCCTCACTCGAGCGTCCTGATCAACGCCGGCGGCAGCGCCCAGCCCGACGACTTCGCGGCGGTGCAGGTCGACCCCGCGCGCCGCGAGATCGACGGCACCGCCTCGAGCGGCCTCTTCTGCGGGCAGCGCCCTCGCTACCGTGTCTACATCGCGGCCGTCTTCAACCGCCGCTTCGACGCCTACGGCACCTGGGAAGGCAACAAGGCCTCCGCCGGCTCGAGCGCGGCGAGCGACAGCCAGAAGCCGGCCGCGAACCCGGCGACGACGGCGGACGCCGGCGCCTTCGCGACCTTCGACACCCGTCGCAACCGGGTCGTCGTCGCGCGGGTCGGCGTCTCCTTCGTCAGCGTCGAGGACGCTCGCGCCAACCTCGCCGCCGAAAATCCGGGCCTCGGCTTCGGCGAGGTCGCCAAGCGTGCCGAGGGCGACTGGAACAGGTCGCTCGGCCGGATCCGCGTCGACGGCGGTCCGCGGCGCCTGCTCGACACCTTCTACACGGCGCTCTACCACGTCTTCCTGGCGCCGCGAACCTTCAGCGACGTCGGCGGCGCCTACATCGGCATGGACGGGCTCGTCCACCGCGCCCGCGGGCGCATCCAGTACGCCGACTTCTCCGGCTGGGACACCTACCGCACGCAGATCCAGCTGCTCTCGATCCTGGCCCCGCGGCGGGCCAGCGAGATGGTCCGCTCGCTGCTCGCCGACGCCGCCGAGAGCGGCTGCCTGCCGCGCTGGCCCTACGCCAACGGCCAGAGCATGACCATGGTCGGCGACTCGGCCGACCCGCTGATCGCCTCCGCCGCGGCCTTCGGCGCCACCGCCTTCGATCGCCGCGCCGCCCTCGCGGCGATGCTCAGGGGCGCCGACGAACCCTGCCGCAGCGCCAACGGCGAATACCTCGAGCGCCAGGGCCTCGCCGCCTACCTCGCGCTCGGCTACGTCCCCTACGACCTCGACACCAACGTCCGCAACGCCAACTCGATCTACGGCAGCCCCGACGACGTCTGGGGCTCGGCGGCGACCTCGCTCGAGTACGCGGTCGACGACTTCGCGATCGCCCAGTTCGCCGCCCGCGCCCTGCGCGATCGCGCCACCTACCGCCGTTTTATGCAGCGTTCAGGCAACTGGCGCAAGCTCTTCGACCGCAGCGAGCGGCATGATCGAGCCGCGCTACGAAAATGGCGCCTTTCCAGCCAATTACGACAACCTCGCGCGGCGGCGGCTTCGTCGAGGGCGACTCCGCCCAGTACACCTGGATGGTGCCGCACGACCCGGCCGGCCTCTTCCGCCGGATGGGGGGCAGCGGTGAAGCGCCTCCGTGCGGCTCGACCGCTTCCTGCGCAAGCTCAACGGCGGCGCCGGGGGCACCCACACCGACCACGCCCTGCTCGGCAACGAGCCGACGCTGCACGTGCCCTGGCTCTACGACTGGACGCGACGCCCCTACGGGACCCAGGCGGCGGTCCGGCGCGCGCTCCGCCTCTACAGCACCGCCCCGGACGGCTACCCCGGCAACGACGACCTCGGCACGCTCTCCTCCTGGTACGTGTTCGGGGCCCTCGGCCTCTACCCGGAGGTGCCCGGGGTCGGCCTGCTGGCGATCGGCAGCCCGCTGTTCGGACGCGCCTCGATCGCGCTTCCGCATCACCGGCGCGCGACGATCTCTGCCAGCTGCCTACGCGTTCAGGCGCCCGCGGCACAAGGGGCACGGCAAGCGACCAAAGGCTCGCCGGGTCGCGCTCAGCCCGTCGGCCGCGCCCTACATTCGCTCGCTGCAGCTCAACGGCCGTCCCTACGGGAAGCCGTGGACCACCTACTGCGCCCTGGCCAGGGGCGCGCATCTCGCCTTCCAGCTCGGCCCGCACCCGAACCGCGACTGGGGCAGCGTCCGCCGCGGCGCTGCCGCCGTCCTTCGGGCCGCACCGGCGAATGCCGAGGAACGCCTGCACGCCGTGACCCTCACCCCGTCTCGCACAGGCGCCCTCTGGGTGCTCGCCGGCCTGATCGCGCTCGGCGCCGCGGTGCGCTTCGCGACGCTCGGCCTGCAGAGCTACCACCACGACGAGGTGATCACCGTCGCCCGCGTCATCCCCGGCAGCTTCACCGACATGCTGCACGCAGGTGAAGGGGAGCGAGTCCAACCCGCCCCTCTACTACGTGCTCGCCTGGGGCTGGGCGAAGGCGTTCGGCACCGGCGAGGTGACGATGCGCTCGCTCTCGGCGCTGTTCGGCGTGGCCACGATCCCGCTCGCCTACTGCGTCGGCCGCCGAGCTGTCCAGCCGGCGCGCCGGCCTGATCGCAGCGGCCCTCGTCGCCGTCAACCCGATGCTGATCTGGTACTCGCAGGAGGCCCGCTCCTACGCGCTGCTGGTCTTCTTCTGCGCCGCCTCGCTGCTCTTCTTCGCCCGCGCCCTGCGCACCCGCGACGGGCGGGACCTGGCGCTCTGGGCGCTCGCCTCGGCGCTCGCGCTCTGCAGCCACTACTTCGCCGTCTTCGCGGTCGGGATCGAGGCGCTCTGGCTGCTCGTCGCGCTGCGCTCGCGCTGGCGGGCCGTGCTGCCCGCCGTCGGCGGCGTCGCGATCGTCGGGCTCGCCCTGATCCCGCTGATCTCCGCCCAGGTCAACCCGACCCACATCGGCTGGATCGACCACAGCCTGCTCTCCACCCGCCTCTTCCAGACCGGTGTCAGCTTCCTCGTCGGCGAGACCGGGCACGTGATCGCCGAGCCGCCGCGCGAGCGCTACGCCCTGCTGCCGGCGATCCTGATCGGCGTCGGCCTTCCTGCTCGTCGCCGTTCGGGGGTCGAGGACGGAGCGGCGCGGGGCGCTGCTCGGCGCGGCGATCGGGCTGGGCGTGGTTGCCCTCGCGGCGCTGGCCGCGGCGATCGGCAAGGACTACGTGGTCGAGCGCAACCTGCTGCCCGCCCTGGTGCCGCTCGCGGTCGCGGCCGCGATCGGCTTCGCCACCGACCGAGCCCGCCGCCTCGGCCTGCTGCTCGCGGTCGTCCTCTGCGCCTACTGGATCGGCCTTCGACGTCCACGTCACCCAGACGCCGAACCTGCAGCGCCCCGACTTTCGCGGCATCACCGAGGGGCTGGGGCCGCCGCGCGGGCCGCGGGCGATCGTCACCTGGAAGCTCGCCGCCGATCCGGTCCGCTTCTACCTGCACGACAGCTCGGTGCGGGTCTACAGCGGCGAGATGCCGCTGCGCGAGATCGACGTGATCAGCAAGTCGGCGGAAGGAAGGCCGGTGACCGGTGTGCCCTCGGGGTTCCACCCAGTCGGGCCGAGTAAGGTTCGAACGGCTGACGCTTTCCCGCTACATGTCGAGTCGAATCCGCCAAGTTCCCTTCTACGCGCTGAACAAGGTGCGAACCGGCTTTGGCGACAACGCCGTCGTCGTCGACGGGCAGCCCGGAGTCCAGCCGGTGAGCCCGATCGAAGAATTCGCCTACCGGCTGGGCGCCGCCGCCCGCCGTCCGGCGAGCTGGTGGCAGCTCTTCAAGTTCGGGCTCGTCGGCGCCTCGGGCTACCTGATCAACCTCGCCGTGTTCGCCCTGCTCAACGGCAGCCTCGGCGTCCACTACTCCTTCGCCGCGATCGGCGCCTTCTGCGTCGCCGTCAGCAGCAACTTCTTCTGGAACCGCCACTGGACCTTCGCCGCCGGCGACGGCCACGCCGGCTTCCAGGCAGTTCGCTTCTTCACGATCAGCGTCGCCGCCCTGCTGATCAACCTGGTCGTGCTCGAGGCGCTGGTCGCGGGGACCTCGCTCGGCGAGCTCTCCGCCCAGGCGATCGCCGTCGCGGTTGCGATGCCGTTCAACTTCCTCGGCAACAAGCTCTGGGCGTTTGCCTAGTCGTTCGATCCTGATTTCTGCGTTGCGTTGGTGGGTGGTGGCAGGGGGAGCCTGGCCGCCCTCCGGGCGAATTGAGGCACCGCGCGCGAAGCGCGCGGTGCAATCAGGAGCGCGGCTTCGCCGCGCAATCACCGGATTGCATTTCCGCCGCTTCGCGACATTCGCCTGGAGGGCGGCCAGGCTCCCCCTCGACACGCCCCGACATACGGAAGCTTCCGAAACCGGGACTGAGCTTTGGAAGCTTGGAAAAGCTTCCAGGCGGAGAAGCCGTTTCGGATGGGAGAAGCTTTTGAAAGGCAGGCAAGCCTTCCAAAGCTTGAAAGCTCCAAGCGAACAAAGGAGCTTTGAGCCGAGAGGACTCAAAGCTCTGTTCCGCTTCGAGAGGCCTGGCGGGTGCGCCTCTGCGGGAATGTCGCGAAGCGGCGGAAATGCAATCCGGTTCCTGCGCGGCCGTAGGCCGCGCACCTCATCCCGTCAACCGCGCCATAGGCGCGGGCGACGCCAATTCCCGCAGAGGCGCACCCGCCAGGCGCACCCGCCAGGCCCACCCACCCCGCCATAAGCGTTAATATTCCTGAGCGATGGAGCAGGGTGCTGCCACCGAGATCCCTTCGGACTGGTACCGGAGGGCGTTTCCCGCCGAGGAGACGACGAGGCGGCCTTGGGCGGATCAGACCGAGGCCGAAGTTGACCGAGCGCTGGCGATGCTGGGCGCGTCCGGTTCCGAGCGGGTGCTGGATCTGGCCTGCGGAACGGGCAGGCACGCGCTTGAGCTGGCCCGGCGCGGCTTCTCGGTGGTCGGCGTCGACATCGCCAGGGACCTGCTCGACATCGCCGAAAGCGATGCGGCGGACCAGTCGCTGGAGGCCTCCTTCCTCGAAGCCGACCTGCGCGAGCTGGACTTTCGAGGACGAGTTCGACCTCGTCCTGAGCCTCAACGACGGTGCCGTCGGCTACTTCGAGACCGAGGAGGAGAACCGCCGCACGTTCGAGATCGTGGCGCGGGCGCTTGCGTGCCGGCGGCGGCCACCTGATGCAGCTTCCGAACGTCCTCTACGCGGAAGCCCACCTGCCGCAGAAAACCTGGATCGAGGGCGACTCGATGATCGAACTGATCGACCACCGCTGGGACGCCGGGAGCCGCTACTTAGAAGGGACGACGACGCCGATCCACTTCGGCGACGTCTTCGAGGGCGTCTCGCCGATCCCGTTCCGCCAGCGCCTCTACTCGGTCGACGAGCTTGCGGAGCTCTACTCGTCCGTGGGCATGTCGCTCGCCAACGTCTTCCGGGGCAGCGGTAAGCCCCGCCCGCCGAAGGACAGCCAGTTCGAGCTCTTCGTCGAGGGCCGCAAGGCCTGAGCCCTACCAGGCGCCCTCCAGCCAGTGCAGCAGCTCGGGCGTGCGGCTGCGCAGGTCGGGGTCCGGCGAGGCCAGCTCGGCATCGGCAAGCTGGATCGCGGCACCGAGGGCGAGCGTGGCCCGTTTGGTGCTCAGGCTGCAGACGAGCCTCGAGGCGCTCCATGGTCACGCGGTCGCCGCGCAGTGACCAGAGCGCCTCTCGCGCTCCCGCCGGATCGACCTCGGCAACGTCGATCGCTTTCTCCACCGCATCGCGGACCTGGAGCTGCGGCGGCGCGTCGGCAGCGGCTTCGAGCGCCCGCTCCACCATTCGTTCGTCCAAGCGACCGTCGACTACCGCGGAGACTGCTCTACCCTCTGTCATGTTGGGACCTCCTCTTTAGGTCTCGGCCAGGCCCCGGGGTGTCGCAAGCACCGCCGGGGTCGCCTTTTGAGAGTTTGCGCGTGTAGACTCGCCTGAAGACAATAAGCGCCCGCCGCTCAATGGTCAAATAATCTCTTTGCGACGCACCCGGGGGCACGGAAGCGCATGGGAGGGCCACGAAGATGAGCAGCGGAAGATCGAGCTACGACGCGACGGCGGTAGAGGCCGAGCGGCAGGCCGCCTGGGCGCGGGACGACGCCTTTGCGACGCCGGTTCCGGCCGACGGCCAGCAGGGCGTCTACATCAAGCCCTCGAGCCCGTTCACCTCGGGCAAACTCCACATGGGCCACGTCCGCGACTACGCGATCGGCGACGCCTACGCCCGCTTTCGCCGCGCCCGCGGCGACGCCGTCCTCTTCGGCTTCGGCTTCGACGCCTTCGGCCTGCCGGCCGAGATGGCCGCGATCGAGCGCAAGGTGGCGCCGGCCGACTGGGTCGAGGGCTGCGGCGAGCGCATGCTGGAGCAGATGAAGCGGCTCGGCTTCTCCTTCGACTACGACCGCGTCTTCTACAGCTCCGACGAGGCGCAGTACCGCTGGTCGCAGTGGCTCTTCCTGACCCTGCTCGAGGCCGGCCTGATCTACCGCGACGACACCACCGTCGACTGGTGCGACCACTGCCGCACGACGCTCGCCTCGCTCCAGGTCGAGGACGGCACCTGCTGGCGCTGCCACAACGAGGTCCGCCTGATCCGCCGCCCGACCTGGTTCCTGCGCATCACGCCCTACCTCGAGGAGAACGACCGCCGCCTCGCCGACCTCGAGCCGACTGGGACGAGATCTCGCTCTCGACCCAGCGCTACATCCTCGGCCGCAGCGACGGGGTGGAGGTCGACCTCGCGGGCCCGCAGGGGACGGCGCTCACGGTCTTCTCGCCGCACGGCGATTCCGTCGCCGCAGGCGTCCTTCGTGCTGCTCTCGCCCCGCCATCCCGACGTGGAGGCCTGGGCGACCGAGCCGGCCGTGCGCGAGCAGCTCGACGAGCTGCGCTCGGGCGGCTGGGAGCGCAGCGCCCGCGACGCCAGGTCGGTGCCGCTGGTCGACACCGGCGCCGTCGGCCGAGGCGCCGTGGAGCGGGGCGCCGCTGCCGGTCCTCGTCTCGCCGATCGTCGACGCGCGCTACGGGCCCACCGCGGCGCTCGGGATCCCCGCGGTCGACGAGGCCGACGCGATGATCGCGGCGCGGGTGCCGCGGCTGGGGGAGGGCGCTCGGCAGTGGAGGGCGCGGAGGCCCCGCCTCGAGGCTCGGCAGGCCGTCCGCTACCGCGCCGCCGACTTCTCGATCTCCCGCCAGCGCTTCTGGGGCACGCCGATCCCGATCGTCCACTGCGAGAGCTGCGGCGCGGTGCCCGTGCCCGAGGAGGACCTGCCGGTCGTGCTGCCGCGCGACATCGAGCCGACCGGGGAGGGCAACCCGCTGGCCGAGCGCGCCGACTTCGTCGAGGTCGCCTGCCCCCGCTGCGGCGAGCCGGCCCGGCGCGAGACCGACACCCTCGACTGCCACTTCGACGCCCTCTGGCTCTGGGTGCCCTCGGCGGT
The DNA here is from genome assembly GCA_963812905.1 of uncultured Solirubrobacterales bacterium. Classification (GTDB taxonomy): domain Bacteria; phylum Actinomycetota; class Thermoleophilia; order Solirubrobacterales; family 70-9; genus VRUE01. The sequence goes on along the minus strand of CAWEWY010000003.1, from coordinate 257,088 downwards.
GCCGCCCGAGGCGCGGGCCGAGGAGATGTTCACCCACCCCGACCTGCAGCGCTGGCTGCCCTCCGAGCGCCTCGTCGCCGGCGCCGACTGCGGCGGCTTCGTCTTCGACCAGCGCGTCGTCACCAAGGCCCTGCGCGACATCGGGCCCTTCGCCTTCCTCGAGCAGGGCGAGCCCTTCTCCGGCTGCCTCTTCCACGAGATGGTGATCGCCGACGGCCGCAAGATGAGCAAGCACCTCGGCAACGTCGTCGACCCCGACGAGCTGGTCGAGCGCTACGGCGCCGACACGGTCCGGCTCGCCGTCCTCTACGCGGCCGGGCCCGGCCAAGACGCTGAACTGGAACGACGGCGCGCTGCGCTTCGCCAGCCGCTTCCTCCACAACGTCTGGGAGTACGCCCACGCAGCGCTTCGAGGCCGCCGCCGGCGCGCCGGCCGACGAGGAGGCCGCCGCCGACACCGAGTTCCTGCGAGAGCGCCTGCGCAAGTGGTGCGACAACGGCCTGGAGCGCATCACGGCCGACATCGAGGAGCCTGCAGATGCACAAGGCCGTCCGCAACGTCACCCGGCTCTTCGAGCGCATCCAGGACTTCGAGAAGCGGGTGGTCGCGCGCCGCGGAGAGCTGAGTCGCCCCGACGCCGAGGCTCAGGTCGCGGCCCTCCTCCTGCTCGCTCGAGTCCTGGCGCCCTTCGCGCCGCACGCGGCCGAGGCGATTCTGGCCTCGGGTGGGGAGGATGGCTCCAGGACCCCGGATTCCTGGCCCGGGTCCCTTGTGCTCCCGTACCGGCCCCCGGGGCCGGTCCCTCCTAGACGTCCTCGATTGAACAATCTGGGTTGACTGGTTTGTTTAAACCTGTTATGAATAGAACCGCTGACGATCAAGCGCAGCGAAGAGGCGGGGGTCCCCTTAACCGGGAAGGCTCGCCTGGCACGGCAAAGGGAGAGTCCAGTACGTGAGCCGCGACAGCGGCGACGGCACCTAGGTGCCGTCCTCAGTCGCCCCCGCCTCTTCCTGCGCGATTTGTCCGATGTGGTCGCGCGGCCTCTGCAGTGCAGTCCCTCGCTGACGCCGGTGATGGGTGTCGCGCAGCGACACTCCGCCGTTTGGTTTGCGCAGAAAGCCTTGACCGGTAGTCGCGGTCTGTTATAGCTAGATCTGCTGACGACCAAGTACCAAGCTGAGAGGTGGGAGGCCCCGGACAGGGGCGACTCGCCTTGCGATGGCGATGGGAGTGTGTCCAGTCATGAGTCGAGATGACGGCTGTTTCGAGTGCAGATGGGAGGCGACGGCGTCGCGGGCACTGCCCCACCTCCAGCCGACGGCGCTGCCCAGCACCACAGCCGTTTCGCCCTCCCACCTCTGGCGCTTGGTTCCCCGGAGAGGGAGAGCGGCCGTGTAAGGCCGGGCGTCGGCAAGTGTGGCCAGGAATTGGGCCCGTCCCGCGGAAGCTGACACCGCCGGGGCGGGCCCAATTCTTCTTCCCGTCCGGCAATGCACAGAAATTCTTGATCGATGCTCCCCGGTCTGTTATACCCCTTGATCTGATGAGGGTGCGCAAAGGACGAGGCCGTTCGACAGGGCCGGGGGGCGCTCGGTACCCTGCTCGGAGGAGATTTCGCCATGTTGAGCCCCGAGGATCGCACCCGCTCTTGCGCAACCGAACTGGTCTGTCGGGACTGCGGCCGCCGGCTGCCGCTCCTCGACACGACCTCGAAGTGCCTGGGCTGCGGCCACGGCCTCGACATCGACTACGACTACGAGCTGGCGAAGGCGCGCCTCGGCGAAGTGCCGCCGGCGGAGCGCGAGATCAACATCTGGCGCTTCGAGGAGCTGCTGCCGATCGTCGACGCCAGGGCGCAGGCGCGAGTCGGCCGCTACAGCGGCCGCACGCCGCTGATCCACGCCGACCGCCTCGGCGCCGAGCTGGGCCTGAAGAAGCTCTACCTCAAGGACGACAGCACCTCGCGTCCCAGCCTCTCCTACAAGGACCGGGTCGTCTCGATGGCGATCGCCCGCCTGCTGGAGCTGGGCAAAGAGGAGATCGGCTGCGTCTCCACCGGCAACGTCGGCACCGCGGTCGCCTCGCTGGCGGCCAAGGCCGGCGTCACCGCCTACGTCTTCTACCCGTCGAACATGGAGCGCGGCAAGGCGCGTGCCTGCCGGGCGCTGGGCGCCGCCGTCTGCCAGCTCGACGGCAACTACGACGAAGCCAACCGCGCCTGTCGCGAGCTGGCGCTGGCCAGCGGCATCCAGTTCGCCAACATCACCCTGCGGCCCGTTCTACGCCGAGGGGGCGAAGACGGTCGCCTACGAGGTCGTCGAGCAGCTCGAGTGGATCGCGCCCGACCACATCGTCATCCCGGCCGCCGGCGGGCACGCTTTCTTCGCGCGTCCACAAGGGGCTGAACGAGCTCGAGATGGTCGGGCTGGCGGAGACGTCGAGCAGACCAAGATCAACGTCGCCCAGGCCGACGGCTGCGGCCCGATCGCCGACCGCGATCCTCGACGGCAGCGGCGAGATCGAGCCGCAGACCCCGCACACCGCGGCGCACTCGATGGCGATCGGCGCGCCCGGCGACGGCCCGCTCGTCGTCGACGCGGTGATGTCGCGCGGCGGCTCCGCCGCGACCGCCACCGACTCCGAGATCTTCGACGCGATCGACCTGCTCGGCGCCACCGAGGGCATCCTCACCGAGCCCGCCGGCGGCACCACGGTGGCCTCGACGATCAAGCTGGCCAACGAAGGCAAGCTCGGGCCCGACGACACCGTCGTCGCGATCATCAGCGGCAACGGCTACAAGACGCTCGACGAGCACCCCGACAAGCCCTGGGCCGAAGGCGTCGCCTGCGAGGTCGACTCGATGACCGAGATGCTCGAAGAGTTCCGCCTGCACGGCGTCGGCGCCACCCTCGGCTGAGCCCCGGTCCCGCGCGCGACGCCCTCTTCCTCTCTGGCGAGGGAGACACGTTTTGCACGGCATCGCTGCCCCCAGTGAGTGCAACGCCTACACCCCTGACAGGGGGAACGGTGGGTTGCGCCCCTGTGCAATTGGTCACTGATTGACTGGTCAGTCAACGGATATAATGGCCGCCGATGGCAGGCGCCAACGGCAAGGTCGTCCCGGCCGACTTTCCGCCCCCGGTCGACGTCGCCGAGGAGTTCGTCAAGCGCTCGCTCGACGGCGAGGACGAGCGGATCGAGATCGGCGTCGCGATCGTCGGCGGCGGCACCGCCGGCCTGGCCTGCGCGAACCGCCTGCTGCAGCTCCTCGCCGACGACCCGGAGACGATGGAGAAGCTCGGTGAGGTCCCCGTCGCCGTGATCGAGAAGGCGAAGACCTGCGGCGGCCACAACCTCTCCGGCGCGGTGATGCGGCCCGGTCCCCTGCAGGAGCTCTTTCCCGAGCTGAGCCGCGAGCAGTGGCGCCAGCAGGGCTTCGCCTTCGGCGAGGTGAAGAAGGAGGCGATCTACGTCCTGCCCAACGGCAAGACCAAGGTCCGCATCCCGCCACCGCCGCCGCTGCGCAACCACGGCAACGAGGTGATCTCGGTCTCCGCGCTCTGCCGCTACATGCAGGCCCAGGCCGAGGAGGCCGGCGCCTACCTGCTGACCGAGACCGCGGCGACGCAGCTGATCGTCGAGGACGGCGCGGTTGCCGGTGTGCGCTCGGGCGACAAGGGGCGTGGCAAAGACGGCGAGGAGCTGGGCAACTTCGAGCCCGGCACCGATATCGCCGCCAAGGCCACCGTCCTGGCCGAGGGCTGCTGGGGGCACCTCACCGACGCCGCCGTGCGCGAGTTCGAGCTCGACGAGGGGCGCGAGCCGCGGGTCTGGGAGCTCGGCGTCAAGGAGGTCTGGAAGGTGAAGAAGCCGCTGGACCGCGTCATCCACACCGTCGGCGGCTGGCCGCTGAAGATCTCGCCGAAGTACGGCCAGATCGGCGGCTCCTGGATCTACCCGATGGTGGACGAGAAGACCGGCGACGACCTCGTCTCGATCGGCTTCATCGTCGACCTCGACTACGCCGACGCCACCAGCTTCGCCCACGACCTGCTGCAGGAGTTCAAGACCCATCCGATGGTGCGCAAGGTCCTCGAGGGCGGCGAGCGGGTCGGCTGGGGCGCCAAGGCGCTCCCGGCCGGCGGCTACTGGGCGATGCCCAAAGCTCTCCGCGCCCGGAGCCGTGCTGGTCGGCGACGGCGCCGGCATGATGAACCTGACGGCACTGAAGGGCGTCCACTACGCGATCAAGTCCGGGATGCTGGCCGCCGAGGCGATCTACGCGTCCCTGAAGGCCGGCAGCAACGACTTCTCCGGCTATGAGGAGGCGATCGCCGAGTCGATCGTCGGCAAGGACCTCTACGAGCAGCGCAACGCGCGCCAGCCCTTCCAGAAGGGCCTGCTCAAGGGGATGCCGCTGGTCGGCATGATGATCCTCACCAAGGGCCGCTTTCCGGGCGGCCGCTGGAAGCTGCACCGCAACGACGCCCAGCCGATGTTCGTCGGCGACAGCGTGGACGGCTATCCCCAGCCCGACGGCAAGCTCACCTTCGACAAGCTCTCCAGCGTCTTCATCACCGGCAACGCCACCCGCGACGACGCCCCCAACCACATCCGCGTCCAGAAGCGCGTCCCTCGCGAGATCGCCGAGACCTGGCAATGGATGTGCCCGGCGGGCGTCTACGAGATCCCCGACGACGCCCCCGAGACGGGCGACGTGGACGTGATCGTCAACTACACAAACTGCATCCAGTGCGGTGCGATCACGGCCAAGGGCGGCCGCCTGACGACGCCCGAGGGCGGCGACGGCCCGCTGTACCAGAACACCTGAGCGGGTCACGGGCAGGTGTGCTCGCGGTTGGGAAGCGTTGAGAGATGGAGCTACGCCTGTAATCAGCCTCGGTAGGCTCGCGCGGATGAGCGCGGAGGTGGCAGCGGGGCTGGCAGGCGTGCTTCTGGGGGCTATCTCGTCAGAGGTGCTTCGGGCGTTGCGCGAGTGGCGGCAAGGGAGTCGCGAAATCAGGGGAGCGCTTCGCTTGATTCAGGTCGAGTTGGGCATGGCCATCGCCACACTTGAGACCGCCACTGACGCCAACGAGCTTAGAGACGCAATAAAAACCGGCATCATCTCGGATTACCAATGGAAGACCCATCAGGGCGCCGTCGCAGAAGCGGTGAGTCATACGGCATGGCGTGAACTGGCTTCACCCTATGCTGGAATTCACCTAATGCTCTCAATGGAGCAACTTCAGACCGACGAGCAGCTGGAGGAAATAGCGGAGGAAACCCGCGACAGGATCCAAAACGCACGCCCGGCCATTTGGTCCCGTGATACGCCTCGCTGGCGGCGTTAGCGACAACTGGAGTCCGGTTCTTTGGGCCGCCGTCACAGAGCGCGCGGTAGAGACTCTGTTTCCGCCCTGTCAAGCGATGCCGGAGGAGGGACTCGAACCCCCGACACGCGGATTATGATCGGCGTCTTGTCTCTCCAGTTGGCTTTGTAGAGCCGAAAATCGTCCAGTTCGTTGTGTCCCGAAGGGTACGTTTTTGCCTAGTTGGGGACACATTTCGGGACACATTTTTCGGTCCGGAGAGCGGCCTACCTTGGAGGCATGAGTTCCTCCTCGATCGTCTTTCGAGAAGCGCCGATCAGCGGCCACGTCTTCCGCCGCAAGCGGAAGTCGGGCGACCGATGGATGGCGAAGTGGCGCGACGCCGAGGGCCAGCATCAGGCCGTGCTCGGCAAGGTGTGGACGAAGCGGGGAAGGCCCGCCGAGGGCTACCTGACCAAGCAGGGCGCCCAGCGGGAGCTCGACGCGATCCTCGCCGATGCCAGGCGTCATCGTCTGACGAGCCAGCCGCGCCTCGCCAGCACGGTCACCTTCGCGGAGGCGGCCCGCGAGTGGCTGCGCTACGTCGAGCACGACCGCAAGCGGCGCCCGTCGACCATCACCGATTACCGCTGGATCGTTGAGCGGCGATTGCTCCCCGACTTCGGCGAGCTTGCGCTTGAGTCGGTCACGACGCAGCGGATCGACAACTGGCGGGTCGAGCTGGTCGCGGCGGGAGGGCTTGCCGACGGCGAGGGCCTCTCGGCCCGCACGATCAACAAGTACCTCGGAGTCATGCACAGCATCCTCAAGCGAGCGCAGCGAACCTACGGCCTCGCGGCGAACGCCGCGGCATGGGCCGAGCGCCAGCCCGTGACCCGCTCCGGCGACTTCGACGTGCTCTCGGCGGCGGAGGTCGAGGCCCTTGCTCGCGTCGCCCGCGAGGGGCGCCACCGCAAGCCGCCCAAGCACTCGACCGGCCTTGAATGGCGGGCGAAGCTGCGCCAGCAGGACCAGCAGGACGGCGCGATCTTCCTCACCGCCGCCTACGCGGGCCTTCGCCTCGGTGAGCTGCGCAGCTTGCGCTGGCGTGACCTCGACTTCGGCAAGCGTCTGATCCACGTCCGCCACTCCTACGTGATGCGCAACGAGGACGCGCCGAAGTCCGGCCGCGTCCGCAGCGTCCCGATGATCGACCAGGTGGCTGTGGCGTTGGACCAACTGAGCCGTCGCAACGGCTGGACCGGGGAGGAGGATCTCGTCTTCGTCAACCCGACCGGCGTGCACATCGAGGACAGCGCCCTGCGCCGCCGCTTCTATGCCGCCCTCAAAGCAGCCGGCCTCAAGCACATCCGCTTCCACGATCTCCGCCACAGCTTCGGCACCCTCGCCGTCCAGGTCTTCCCGCTCACCGACGTCAAGGCGTACATGGGCCACGCCGACATAGCGACGACGATGATCTACGTCCACCACGTCCCGCAGGTGGACGCCGCCGAAAAGCTGTCCGCGGCGCTGCGCGAGGCGTCGACCGGTCCGCCTCTGTCGGCGGCTCGGCCAGCGGCCTGATGAACGAAGGCTTCCACTTCGTGCACGGTGACCTAGATGTAGGCCAAGTGACCTATATTTAGTCCACCTGATCTACCCTTAGGACACTCAGCGATGGATGTCTCGAAACCCTTCACGGCCATATCTTCAAGCGTCGATGTCGACGTGCTCGTGGTGCTGGCGGGTTCCACGAAGCCCCGCAGCGGGCGTGAGCTGGCCCGTCGGGCGGGACGCTCCAATACCGGCGTCCAGCATGTCCTCGACCGCCTCGTCGAGCACGGACTGGTCCACCGGGAAGAGGTGGGGCGGACCTTCCTCTACGAGTTGAACCGCGATCACCTGCTGGCTCCGACCGTCGAGCAGATGGCGGGGGCGCGAACCGAGCTGATCCGCCGGCTTCGCAAGGTGATCGGCGCCTGGGAGCCTGCGCCCGTTCACGCCTCCCTCTTCGGCAGCGCGGCTCGCGGCGACGGCGACACGAGCAGCGACATCGACCTTCTCATCGTGCGGCCCGCCGATCTCGACCCCGAGGACGCGAACTGGCGCGAGCAGCTCGACGAACTCGCCGACTCGGTGCGCCGCTGGACCGGCAACAACGCCGGCATCGCCGAGGTCTCCGAGAGCGAGCTTCCTCGACTCCGCAAAGACCGTCCGCCCGTTGTGGAAGAGGTCAGCGAGGACGCCGTCGACCTCGCCGGTGAAGACACGCGCAAGCTCCTCAGGCGATTGTGATGGCGCGCAAGCAGCCCCGGACCCAAGCGTGCGGAGAGCCCCAGGCGCGGCAGCGCCTCGAGCATGCGCGGAGCTTCCTCGACGTCGCCGAGCTGGCCGCTGACGTGAGCGACCCCTCGCTGGAGTACGGAAGCGTGGCCGCCTCCGTCGCCATCCTCGCCGGGATCGCAGCCGCCGATGCCGCCTGCTGCAAGGAGCTGGGGAAACGTTCCCGCTCCGACAACCACCACGACGCCGAGCTGCTGCTCGAACAGATCACCCCCGGCGGCAAGCGGGCGGCCAGCCAGCTGCGCCAGCTGATCGACATCAAGGACACCGCCCACTACGGGTTCATCGACGTAAGCGCTGCCCAGCTCAAACGATCTCTGCGCCAGGCCCGGCACCTCGTCGAGTTCGCCGAGGAGATCGTGCGCCGGTAGGACTGGCGGCTGGCCGTAACATCCAGACGATGAGCGCGGGAATCAGCCCCATCGGGACGGCCGTGTCCGACGACATTCAGGAGTCCTTCGAGGACCCCGAGTTCCGAGCCGAGTACGAACGACTCGCGCCCTACGACGCGCTCGCCCGACTCGTCATCAAACGTCGCGGCGAGCTTGGCCTGACGCAGATGAAGCTGGCGGCTCAGATAGGCACGACAGTTGCGACGGTTTCTCGGGTCGAGAGCGGTCAGCACGCCGTCAGCGCTCGGACGCGGCAGATGCTCGTCGATTCTCTCGGCATCGACCACGTGGCAAGGCAGGGATGAGCGACGACTTCCAAGGACTGATCGAGGAGATCGAGGCCGAGGCAAAGGCCGAAGGTCCCGCCGCCGAGGCCGAACTTCGGGACCTACGGCGCGAGTTCTCCACCGAAGCCGAGCGAATGGCGGCTGCGGATTCGCTCCCCCGCGATCATTCCTAACGCCGCCGCGACCTCCGGCCGTAAGAGTTCTCAGCGACCCAGCCACCCAAGTCCGCGCGAGTGAACCGCAGCCCGCGCCCGACCTTCACATGCGGCAGCCCCCGCGAGCGCACCAGCTCATAGAGCGTGCTGCGCGGCACATGGAGCAGCTTCGCCGCCTCGCGGGCATTGAGTAGTGGCTCGGTGAGTAGATCGGTCTCGGGCATCTCCTGCCCCTGCTGTCCGTCGCGGGCGCTCATTGCATCGGGTACGTCCTGGCGGTTTCGTTAAACGGGGTACCCGGTTAGCTGCCCCTGATCGCATTGGATGGGTTCGCCGACGCACTAGCTTTCACGCGGAAGCAGCACCCCGGAGAGAGCGGGCTAGTGTTTACCCCGTGGATGTCCCATCGCTCGGCTTGAAGGATCGGAAGACCCTGGTAATTCTTGGGGCCGGCGCAACTCGTGGTGCGTCGTTCGTGGACCCGGAGTCCCCGGTCCCGCCACCGCTCGACCAAGACTTCTTCCAGGTTCTCCAGATGTCCGCCGCAGGACGTACGGATGAGGGCCGCAAGCTCATCGAGCATGTGCGAACCGTGTATGGGCCGGCGCTCAACATCGGCCTAGAGACCGTGTTTAACAATCTCGATGCGGCTCGAATCTTTCACAAGGAATTCAATGTGACTAGAGGCCGCATCCTGGAAGAGCCGAAGCGACTCATTGACGCTCTTCGGATCGTGCTTCCAGAGCTACTCGGAGAGAGCATTACGGGCTCGTGCAGCACGCACGGCGCCATCGCGAGTCGCCTCTACGTGGGAGACGCCGTCGTTTCGCTGAACTACGACTGCGTGATGGATGACGCTCTGCGGTGTCATGCCGGTTTCCGCTTCGACCCAGAGCGCGGTGGCTATGGAGTGGAGGTCGCCGATGGTGCCAATGTTTGGCGGCGGCACGGCAAAGGCAAGCGTGCTCAAGGCTCCATCCAGCTCCTGAAGCTCCATGGGTCCTTGAACTGGAGGGGACCAGCCGTCCCCCTCCGTCTTCGAGCGGAGCCCTACAAGGAGGTTGCCAACGGAGTAATTGCGCCGCCCTTGACGAACAAGCCGGTTACCGATCCGCCGCTCAGCGAGATATGGCGAAAGGCGCGAACCATCGTCGGCAGAATGCGCCGCCTCGTCATCGTTGGGTACTCAATGCCTTCGGCCGACGGTCTCGTGCGAACGCTACTTGCGACGGACCTGAGCGAGTTTCTGGAGGACATTGTCCTTGTGGACCCGAGTGAGACGACGCTTGTGCGCCACGTCGATTTTTTTGGGCGCGTTGCCCCCAAGGCGAGCGTGATCACCTTGAGATCGCTGAAGCAGTTCGAGTCTGTTCTCTAAGCGGTCACGCTCAGTCGTCCCCAGCTTCGGGAGATCCTTCGATGGTGGCCAACCGCTTCAGGATGAGCTCCGCATCGATCGCCTTTGCGTCGTGGAGGTCTGGGCGCTCGGCCAATCGCAAGACGACCTTCCGCAGATACAGAGTCCCGAGCGTTGATGCTGCCACTTGATTGCCGGCCTCACCCAGATACCTGTGCTTTCTGGCGCTTCGGTCCCGCCCGTGTGCAATCGCAGATCTGTACGCGTACAGCTGCTTGACGTCGGCAGCGATTCGAGTCGGATCGCTCGCCCTAGCGTCAGCAAGAACCGCGGCGGTACGCAGCGCGAGCTTGTGAGTCATCTCGCTCTTATCCCCATCCCCGAGCACGGCCTCCAGGCCAATCAACAGATCAAGAATGCGATCGTCGTCCTCCTCTCGCAGCATCGCCGCGCTGAGTCGGCGGCCCGCGAGCCCTAGCGAGGGCCGCCGCTTCAGGGCAGCCATTACGTCAGCGACGCGGCAAAGGTCTTTGTGTTGCACAGGCTGCCTTGCCTTGAGCCAGCCAAAATCATCGAACGCCAACGGATAGCGACGGACAAATGGGCCATGGATGACCGGAGGCAGGTTTCTCTCGAAACCGAAAGCCCAGCCATCGGCGGGCTCAAGACACAGCTGGGCGTATCCGGTGTCGACCCCCGTGACTATTCGCAGGGCGGCAAAGAATCGCTCGATCTTGCCTATCGGATACCAATCCGGGCGTTCGTAAGGCGGCCACGGCTCCGCCGAGCAATTTTCCATTTTGAGATCTCTCACAACAAGGGCGTGAGTGGCTGCCCCGACGACGATTTCGTTCGCGGAGGAAGTCGGCCCGGGATGCTCTGGCATTCGGGCAAGCTGCATCGCCTCCGCGAGTTCAACGACGGCGCAATCGTCTGCCAGGTCGACGGACCCAGTGTTCTCGAAGCGAGTTAGCGCCACCGGGACAATGACGTTGTATCCGAGAGTCGTGCGCAACGCCCCCGCCTCGCGTTCACAGTAGACCCCTAGAAACTCGTCTCGCGAGAACTTCTCTCTGTGTAGGCGCATGACGCGATCGAGAATGCCTCCGGCAAAGAGCCAAATACCAATAAGGAAAAAGTCCCGCCGGAGCCGCTCATCGTCTCGACCTGGGGCCGAGACCAAGAACGAGTCGCGCAGGGGCTGATTCGCTTCCACGTGGCGGACAAGTTCTTTCCAGCTTTGCCAGTCTTCGTACTCAAGTCCACCTCGCCCGGAGCCTGCCACGAAGTTCGCCTCGTAGTCCGTCGTTTGGGATCGGTAGTCCGTCGTGAAGGACGGGAAGCCGCTGTTCTCGAATCTGCCCAGCGCCTGCACTTTGTAGTCAGTGCCAATCGTGCCGCCGCCAGACTGGAACTCGAGGAACTTCAGCCGCGCCTCATCGACGAACCGCCAGACCTGCTGGCAGAGGTCCTTGTCTAGCGGCTGGGACACAGCAAGCATGGCGCGTCGAACTTAGCGCCATCCAGAAGACCCGCGCTGCGTGCCGTCGCTCTGGCCATCGGCCGCGGCCTCGCTGCGCTCCCGCTCCGCGCGCGGAGCTTCAGGTGGCGCTTAGGTCCGGGGTGGTCGCAGGGTCCCAAGAGATGGTGATATCCGCCCCCTGGTTCTCGGGACTATTTACTTCGTCCTTCTCGATGAGGAGCCGGAACACCCACGTGTCGTTCACGTCGGGGAGAAGGACCCCGGTGAGTCTCCGGACGTTCTGCGAGGTGAAGAGAGTGTCGAGGACAGGCTTGACGAAGTTGTCGAGGTCGACGGCCGGTCTCGCCAGGTCCTCTGGAGTCATCCGGAAGATCACCTCGACGGTGAACCTGGCGGCCTTCAGGTGAGGCGAAGTGAACGGCGCCTGCGGATAGGTGGTCTTCACCGCGGCGCCTATGGCGTCCCTCCATCGGAGCTATCGCGGCGCGCTGGGTGTCCACGCACCTGAATCCGCCACGGGTTCGGGATTGAATCAGCTCCTTCGCTCATGGCAGCATTCTCCCGCTTTCCGCGAGGAGCAACACGATCGGCGAGGGCTGGAACCGGCAGGGGGTAGAGGGATCGTCGGCGATGCACTCGGACCGGTCGCCGACGATGCTCCTGGCTCGAAGAGCTATCGCTCTTGCCACCGCGTCGTCATCGCGCGGCTTATTAGGCCCACCGCTTGGTCGATCTCATCGTGTCGGGGCGTCGACTCGGCACCATGAAGAGCCCTGTTTCGTGATCTTCGTAGGCGCCGGATGCGCTGCATGTCCTCGTCCGTGAACGGAACGCGTTCCTCAGTCAACACGTTCTTCAGCCGGGCTTGGGGCGACCTAGAGTTGAGCCACTGCCGGAGCACGTTCCCAACGCGCTCGGACTTCGCGTCGCCCATTCCCTCGCTGGCACGTGCAATCGCAGCGGTGATCTCGTCATCGGTGAACTCCGGACTCGGGCCGCGGTCTCCGAGATAGAACTCAATGGCCTCCCATAGCGCTGCAACCCGCTGCACAGGGTCGCGAGCGGTGATCGCGCGCTGGAGCGCAAGCAGGGCTTGGCGGTCGCCGGAACTCACCCGCACGGGCATTGCAGGTGTGAGCCATCGCGAATCCGGAAGGAGTTCGAGATCCTTCTCGGCCCGCGCAACGGAGGTGTCGCGCCACCAGCGGCGCCCCGTTCCTGCCACCGGGAAAACCACTACTTCCGACAACCGCTCCACGGTCGAGATCGTGGCGGCGCGCTCATACGGTTCGAGCTGTCCATCGGGTGCATGTGACCACGAATAACGCAGGCGCGTGGTTAGCCACGCCGCCGCGTCGTCGATCAGGCTGAGACCCTCCCGCTCGGCCTCGCACATGAACTTCGCCGAGACGGCTACTCGCGCGAAGGCCTCAATGTCCTCCAAAGGGCCAGTCACCTGGGCCGGCAGCGCCGGACTGAAGCGAAGGAGCATCTCCCGTCCGGCGTCGCCGGCCATCAACTCGACCACGCCGACCTTCACCGTCTGGCGCACGACCAAACCGCGGAGGGGCGTGACCACCCAGAGCTGCTCGAATCTCACTGCCTCGGCGAGGCCGTGGATGTCGATGTCCTCCGGCTCGAACCCTGCCTCGCGCGCGACTAAGTAGACGACCTCGCGCGCGTCAGTCTGCTGGACCAGCAACGGCGGCAGGAGCGACTCCGACAGCATCGTCGCGTTTTGGACCGACAAAGCGACATTCCCACTCTCGGGTTTCGCCTCAATGATGCGCCCATGGGTCCCATCGCGGTTGTCGATCATGACCTGGGTGGGTCCCGCCCAGTCAACACCGCGCCCAGACAGATCCTCGGCGCCGATGACGCCGCTCGCGTTGTCCGGCTGGTTGATCTCGGTCATAAGACGACCGCCCGAACACATGAACGTTCGCTCTCCGACAGTGACGGCGAACCCAGTCATTGGAATGTCAAGTTAGCTGGCGGGCCGCATCGAGTGGCTGAAGCGTTTGGGCCCAGCTCCCGCTTTGCGCGAACAGGGCTAGCTAACCGGATACCCATTTCGTCAATGCCCCGGCCAATTCCCTCCGGATTACGCAAAGCGCCAAGAATCAGAGCCAGCCACGAAGCCAAGAAGTCCGCAGTCAGCCACCACGAATGCCTGCCAGCAGGAACCCACTGAGTAGGCATCCTGCACCAGCCAGGCAGCCCCACATCCTCCAGGCCGCAGCCTAAACGCCAACAGCCACCACCTCACGCCCTATCACTCTCAGTGATTTCCGGGGGCACTCCGGTTCCTCCCCGGACGTTAAGGGCGCATGTATTTCTCGCCCCGACCCGACGCAAAAAGCCTCCGGCTTTGACAACGAAGCCAGATGCTCAGCATTGGAGAGCTCGGAAAAGGCCAGGAGCGCTACTACACAGAAAAGGTCGCCGAAGGCGCCGAGGACTACTACTCCGGCGAGGGCGAGGCCCAGGGCCAGTGGCTCGGCGACGCGGCTAAAGACCTTGGCCTCTCCGGCGAGATCGAGCCGGAGCAACTGACGGCAATGCTGACCGGAGTGAACCCGGCAACGGGCGAGCCGCTCGGGCTGCGAGAGGTCGGCGGCAGAGGTCCGGTCCCCGGCTTCGATCTAACCTTCTCCGCCCCCAAGTCCGTATCGCTCACCTGGGCGCTTGGCGGCAAGGAGGCTGCCGCCGAGGTAGCCCAGGCCCACCAGCAATCGGTAGAAGCCGCCCTCGGCTACATGCAGCAAAACGCCTGCTGGACCCGCCGTGGAGCCGGAGGCTCGGAGTTCGTCCCGGGCAACGGCTACCTCGCCGCCGCCTACCGCCACCGCTCCTCCCGAAACGGCGACCCCCAGCTTCACACCCACGTCCTGATCGCCAACGCGACCAAGGGACCAGATGGCAAATGGTCGCGGCTTTACCACCCGGCGATCTACGATCACGCAAAGACCGCCTCCTACCTCTATGAGGCCAGCCTGCGCCATGAGTTGAGCCGCCGCCTCGGCGTCCGCTGGCAGGAGGTCCGCAAGGGCATCGCCGAGATCGAGGGATTCAAGGACGAGTGGCTGCGGACCTTCTCCACCCGCCGGGCGGAAATCCTTGAGGCGGCCGGCCCCGGCGCTTCCGCCCGGGCGCGCCAGATCGCCACCTTGACGACCCGCCACGTCAAGGAGAAAGACCTCTCCCGGGAGACCCTGCGCGAGCGCTGGCAGACGCGGGCTACCGAGATCGGCCTTGACCGCGAGGCCATCGAGGCCACCTTCGGCGCTGAGGTCGAGCTGAAAGCCAAGCTGACCCTTGACCGGCTCGGCCGCGAGGTGACCGCCCACGCCTCCCACTTCCGACCGCCGCGATGCCGTGCAGGCCGTGGCGAACCTGCTTCCCAACGGGGCGCCAGCGCCGGAGGTGGAGAGCGTCGCCGATGCCTTCCTCGCTTCCGATTCGGTGGTGCCGATCCGCGAGGCTGCCAAAGGCCAGCGCTTCACCACGCAGCGCATTTGGGAGCTTGAGCGCGAAGCCTTGACGAGCGCGGCGCAAATGGCAGCCGAGCCGCGTGGGGAGGCCGGGGAGCTGATCGCCGCCAGGGTGATCCAGAGTCGCCCGACCCTGAAGCCCGACCAGCGCGAGATGGTCCGCCGCCTCCTCTCCGGGCGCGAGGGGATCGTCGTCGTGATCGGCGAGGCCGGGACCGGCAAGAGCTTCGCCACCGTCGCCGCAGCCGAAGGCTGGGCGCAGGCGGGGTATGAGTTGCGGGTCGCAGCACCGACTTGGCGGGCGGCGAACGTGCTTCGTGGCGAGGGCTTGGAGGCAACCACCGTGGCGAGCTTGCTCGGCCAGCTTGATAAGAGCATTAAAGATTTTAATGCTCGACACACGGCCGTCTCTCTGAGTTCCCGAACGATTCTCCTCGTCGACGAGGCGGGGATGGTCGGCTCCGAGGACATGGCCACCCTGATCGGCCACGCCGAGGCCGCAGAAGCCAAGCTCGTCCTGATCGGCGATCCCCAGCAGCTCGGCGCGATCGAGGCGGGCGGCTTGTTCTCGGCGATCGCCGATCGCACCGACCCGATCGTCCTTGACGAAGTGATCCGCCACAACCACGACCTCGACCGCGACGCGGCGAAGCGAATCCGCGAGGGCGAGGGCAGGGAGGCCCTGAGCCTCTACCGCTCAGCCGAGCGCGTCACCGTCGCCCCCGACGCTGAGCAGCGCCGGGAGGCGATGGTCGAGGACTGGTGGCGCTCCTACTCACAAGGAGAGGACGCGCTGATGGTGGCGAAGCGAAACGCCGAGGTCGAGCGGCTAAATGCCACCGCCCGTGAGGTGATGCAAGCCGAGGCCGGTTGGGCACCGAGGAGATCGAAGTGGGGGAAGCCCGCTTCGCCGCCGGCGACCGGGTAATCACCCGAGTCAACGACCGCAGCGCCGAGATTTACAACCGCGAGCGCTGGGAGGTGGCCGCGGTCGACGCGGAGAAGCGAAGCGTCGTCCTTGAGGGCATCGACCAGGCGCGACGGGTGGAGGTCGGCGCCGACTACCTTGAGCTGACGACTCGCGGGGGAGAGGCACCGGCCCTCCAACACGCCTACGCGGTCACAACGTACTGCGCCCAGGGGACCACAGTTGACCGCGCCTACGTGATGGCCGATCCCTCGATGGACAAGCAGGAGTTCTACGTCGCCACCTCGCGCAGCCGCGAGGAGACTTACCTTTACGCGACGCCGGAGATCCAGGCAGAGCGCAGCGAGTACGCGCCGAAGCCTCTCGAGCGCGATGCCATCGGCCATATCGCAGAAGCCGCCGGGCGCGACCGGGCACAGACCGCAGCCCACGACGAGGCGCTGCGGGCAGAGCTTCGCAGGCTGCCGACGCAAGAGATCGAGGTCAGGCACAATGGCCTTGACCACGCTGCGCGCCAAGAGGAGAGCGTCGAGCGCCGATACGAGCGGGCACAGGAGAACGTAGAGCGGACAAGCGCGGGCCATGAAGAGGCAATCGCAAGGCTCGAAGCCGCGAAGCGCTTGGGGCGCAAGGAGCGAAAGCGCGAGCTGCCCAATGCCCAGGCCCGCGAGGGATCGCGCCGGGCTGGCTATGAACTGGCGCTACGGGAGCAGCACAAGGTGGAGCCGCCCACATACGACGCCCGGCGCGAGCAGGCGATTGCCCGCCAGGTCCTCGCGGAGAGAGAGGAGCGGGTGATGACTGCGATGCGCACCTCACCGCCTCCCTACATCGCCAAGGAGCTGGGGGAGAGGCCCACCGACCCGACCAAGGCCAGGGCTTGGGATCGCGGCGTGGAGGGAATCGAGCGCTACCGCCAGGAGAACGGCGTCACCGACAGGCAAAGCGCCCTTGGCCGAGAGCCACAGAGCGCGTTGCAGCGCGCAGCGCGGGAGGCCGCGCAAAGGAGGCTGCTGGAGGCTCAGCGCAGGCTCGGCAGGGAGCAGCAGCTAGCGAAGTCGAGGGAGCGGGTCAGGAGCATCGAGCGCGGCGGATTCGGGATCAGCATGTGAGCGCCCCGACCCGAGCGATTGAAGCACCGCGCTCGTGCTGGTCAACCCCCTGCGGGGGTCGGGCGCACAGCGCCCTTGACAAGCGCGAGCGCGGTGCTGGTTGGCGGGTAGGTCGGGGGGAGGAGGCGGTGAGCCTAGCCCCCGGCGGCACGTGCTTTCCGAAGCTTCCTCTTGTGGGCGGCGCCAGCGGCTTTGCAGCCCTCGCACCGACACCCGTAATGCTTGTAGCCGGTAGGAGTTCCGTGGGCCTTCTCGGGCACGGTCTTTAGCCGAGCTTTGATGCGTATCTTCTTTGCGTAGGCCGACCCTGCGGCTTTGCAGGCGTCGCATCTGCACCCGTAATTCGCATAGCCGTTCTGCGTTCCGTGGACCCTCTCTGGAACGGGCCGCGAGCGGACCCTGCGGCGCGCCCTCTTGGCCGCTGCCCTCGATGCGGCTTTGCATTCCGAGCAGCGGCAGCCGTAATGCGAATAGCCGGTAGGAGTTCCGTGGGCCTTCTCCGGGATGGGTTTACGAGCGGCTTTGGCGCGAGATTCCCGCAGCGCTTCCCGGTGGGCTTCGGTACAGGCGCGACAGCGACAGCCGAACTTGCCGTACATGGTTTCTGTGCCGTGCGCCCTGGTGGGATCTTCGCGAACGGACTTGCGATGCTTCGCCGCCGCAAGCCTGCAAGAGCGACAGCGGCAGCCAAAAACCCGATGGGTCCTCTCCCTGCCGTGCACGCTTGGATCGCTTAAGACCGCCTGGCGGTGCTCCTCTGCTGCGGCCTTGCACCGGTCGCAGCGGCAGCCCCAATTCTTGAACCCATACAGCGTTCCGTGGGCCTTCGCGGGGGGTCGCTGGCCACGACGCTTTCGTCGCCGCTCGCGGTCGTATTCGTTGCTCGCGTCGCGGCAGGCCCTACAGCGGCAGCCCTTCTTGTACATGCTCGCCATTCCATGCCGGGATCGCCCCTCGATGGCTTCCGTGGCGCGAAGAACATCGAGCCGCTTTCTGTTCTCCAGGGGGGTGGGCAAGTATCGCGTCGCTTGGGTCGGACGCCCGCCGCGAGGCGAGGGTCGTATTTGGGAGGAGGGCGGCGAGCTCGGAACGCCGCCCTCCCCGGTTCCCTGCTGCATCGAGCGCCACGTCCCGCCCCAGGGACACAGCTTGCGACAGTGCTCCTGGGACAGACGCCCGATGCGGGCGCGATGCTAGGCAACTAAAGCGAAGATTTCAGATTCTTAACAGGCAAATCTGAGCGGTAGTCCACCAGGCACCTGCTGGCTGGTGCTATTTGCTGCGCTTTTTCACTCTCAGCTTTCGGCCTTTCAGTGAACTGAACACCATTACGGCGGCGGTCGTTTGAATTTTCTCGCCACCGCCTTCGCCATTGCGCAGGCGCTTGTTTGATTCGATTCCAGCTTTCTCGAACCGTTTGTAGAACTCGGCCGCCGCCTCCTCTACGTCTTCGCGGCCTTGGCCGTCCAAGGTGCGGCTGTCCCGACTCATTACCTCATCAAGCCGGTTGGCAAGGAGTCCGGCCTGGATCGACTCCACTAGGTCAGCCTCAATTTCCTCCAGTATCGAGGCCGACAGCGTGCCCCTCACCGACTTCGGCCACAATGCTGCGACCCACGACGGGACATAGACTTTCGAGGTCGCCCGGTAGTAGTGCTCGACAGCGCCTCGTCTCGGCTCCGTCTTCACCATCTCGATCATCTTGAAGTCCTTGAGGACTTTGACGTGGTAGCTGACCTGGCTCAGGCCCTCTTCTAGCTCCTTCGAGAGTTCGTTGGGACTCGCCATCCCGTCGTTGAGGATCGTGAGGAGCTGCACCCGCATCGGATGCGACAACGCCTTGGCGATGCAAGTCGCGGCCTCTCGACTGGCCGCCTCGCGCTGCTTCGCGGTGCTGCGTTTGCGGCCTGGCCCCTTGGTCTTTGACGACGCGCTCGCTTTGGATCGCTTCGCTCCTTTTCGGCCCGCCCCTTTTTTTGCGGCCACTTGGCTCTGCTCCTTTCGTAGTCCATAGCCGTTGCGGTACTCGCCCAGCCGCAGACCGGTATGGCGATATCGAGTGGGGCGAGAAGCTAGCTGAACTTTGCTCAAAAGGAGCAAAGCAAAGTGCGCTAGGCTCCTCCTCGTTTGCTCAAAATATTTTTAGCAATGAGGAGGTGAACAGGGATGACGATCAAACCGTGCCCAACGACGGTTCCGATGCTTTCGCTCTACAAGACGCGCTGAGGCGCGCGCAAGGCGGGGAACTGGAGTTGTCGATTTTCGGGAGGAAGGAGACAGCGCCCCGGTCATATGCCGTGGTGATCGGGGCTTTCCCCGCTCTGGCAGGAGCGCTGCCGAACAGGATTACGTCGATGGCGTGGTCGTCAGCTTCGCCATCTCGTGGGCTTCAGCGGGAAAACCTTGCCACTTCCCTTGCCACCCTCAGCATTTTCCCGGCCGATCTTGACCGGTTCTTGCTTGCTTTCCGCTTGGTGATGCCATGCCGGAGGAGGGACTCGAACCCCCGACACGCGGATTATGATTCCGCTGCTCTAACCAGCTGAGCTACTCCGGCGGGGTTGGGGGATCGTAGCGATGGTCGGGTGGCTTTCGTCGGGGGCGGCTAGGGCATAGCCTTGGTGGCGATGACTCAGGAATTGGACAGGGCCGTTCGGACGATTTTGCGCGATTGCCTGCGCGTGGAACCGGGCGAAGAGGTGCTGGTGATCTGCAACCCGGTGACTGAGGACATCGGCGCGCTGATGCGGATCGAGGCCGAGGGCGATGGGGCCTTCGCGACGCTGGCCGTGATCTCGGAGCTCGACTCCAACGGGGCCGAGCCGCCGATGGCGGTTGCCGCCGCGATGGTCGCCTCGCAGGTGGTCCTGGCGCCGACGATCCAGTCGCTGTCCCACACCTCCGCTCGCCGGGCGGCGAGTCAGGCCGGGGTGCGGATCGCGACGTTGCCCGGCGTCACCGAGGAGATGCTCGGGCGGCTGATGAACGCCGACATGCGCAAGCTGCGCCGGCGCGGCGCCTCCGTCGCCGCTGCCCTGCGCGACGGCGAGGAGGCGCGGATCACCTGCCGCCATGGCAGCGACCTGCGGTTGGGGCTGAAGGACCGGGTGCCGATCGCCGATGCCGGCGCCCTCAACGCCCCTGGCGCTTTCGGCAATCTGCCCTGCGGCGAGGCCTTCGTCTCCCCGCTCGAGGGGACGGCCGAGGGCACCCTGGTGGTCGATGGCTCGATCGCCGGCGTGGGCAAGGTGGAGACCCCGGTGGAGCTGACTGTCCGCGGTGGCCACCTGACCGACGCGACCGGGCCCGAGGGCGCGACCCTGCTCGAACTTTTGACCATGCACGGCGAGGACGGCACCAACGTCGCCGAGCTTGGGATCGGGACCAACGAAGAGGCGACGCTGACCGGGAACATCCTCGAGGACGAGAAGATTCTCGGCACCGCCCACGTTGCCTTCGGGGCCTCGGCAGCGATCGGGGGCGAGGTCCAGGTCCCCGTCCACCTCGACTGTGTGATCGTCGAACCGACGGTTGAAATCGACGGCACCGAGATCGTCCGCGGCGGCGACCTGCTCGTCTGACCCGGTGACGACGAACCTCCTCGCCGTACCCAACGTCTCCGAGGGCCGCGACGCTGGCCGCATCGAGGGCCTGCAGGCAGCCTTCTCGCGCGGTGCTCTTCTGCTTGACCGCCACTCCGATCCGGACCACAACCGCACCGTCTTCACCCTCGGCGGCGGCGCCGCTCATTTGCGTGAGGCCCTGCTCTCCGGCGCGGAGCAGACGGTCGAGATCGTCGAGATGACCGCCTACGACGGGCTGCACCCGGCCGTCGGCGCGCTCGACGTCTGCCCGGTGGTCTGGATCGATCCCGCCGACCGGGAGGCAGCCCGGACCGCGGCGGTGGAGGTCGCCGAGCAGATCGGCGGCCTCGGCGTCCCGGTCTTCCTCTACGGCGAGATGGCCACCCGCCCCGAGCACGCCGAGCGAGCCTACTTCCGCAACGGAGGCCTGGGCGAGCTGTGGTTGCGGATGGAGGGAGGCGGGCTTCGCTCCGATCACGGCCCGGGCCTGCCGCATCGCACTGCGGGCGTGACCCTGGTGACGGCGCGTCCCCCTCTGGCTGCTTTCAACGTCGAGCTCGACAGCGGCGACCTCGATCTCGCCCGCGCCGTCGCCGCGGGGCTGCGCGAGTCCGGCGGGGGCCCCCGGGGCGTGAGGGCGATGGGGCTGGTGCTCTCCAGCGGGCGCACGCAGGTTTCAACCAACGTCCACGACCCTTTCGCGGTGCCGCTGGGCGAGGTCGTCGAGCGCATCCGGAGGCTGGCCTCCCCGCTCGGCGCCACCCCGGTCGAAGCCGAGATCGTCGGCCTCGTGCCGGCGGCAGCCCTCGCCGGCTATCCCGTCGAGGTGCCGATTCGCGACTTCGATCCCACCGTGCATACGATCGAGGCGCGCCTGCCGGCCGCCTCCTGAGCGGCGCTGCTCGCTAGATTCCCGGCATGGCCCAGACCAAGAAGAAGCGCCGTCGCAAGCACCGCGGCACCCAGGGCGGTCGCATCGACGCCAACCGCCGCGCCGCCCGTCCCCGCAGCCGCGCCGAGGCGAAAGCACGGGCCCGAGCCGGCACGAAACGGGCCTCCAGGGTCGACAGTCCGCCGACCTGGCGCAACTCGGCACTGCGCGGCATCGGCGCGGCCGTCATCTTCACCGTCCTGCTGCTGTTGATCTTCAAACGCTCGGTCGGTGCAGCTATCGGCCTCGGCGCCTTCATGCTCGTCTTCTACATCCCGGCCGGCTACTACATCGACACGATGATGTGGCGGCGTCGCGAGCGGGCGCGGATGCGCTCCGGCGACCGCTCGTGAGCCTCGACGTCCACCAGCTCACGGTCGGCGCGATCGCCGAGAACTGCTTCATCGTCCGCCGCGAGGGCTCGGACACCGGACTGGTGATCGATCCCGGGGAGGAGCCGGAGCGGATCTCCGCCGAGATCGAGGAGATGGGAGTAAGGGTCGAGGCGATCCTGATCACCCATTGCCACTTCGACCACATCGGCGCGGTCGCGCCGCTCGCGACGATGACCGGTGCCCCCGTCTACTGCCCCAAGATCGAGGTGCCGGTGCTCGCCGACATCATGTCCTTCGTGCCGATGCCCGGCTTCGGCCCTTACGAGAGCTACGAGGCGGACGTGGAGGTGGAGGGGGGTGAGGCGCTCGAGCTGGCGGGCCTCACCCTGGACGTCATCTTCACCCCGGGGCACAGTCCCGGCCACGTCACCTACTCGGTGCGCGACGAGGAGGCGATCTTCTCCGGCGACGTGTTGTTTCAGGGATCGGTCGGGAGGGTGGACCTGCCGGGAGGCGACGGCCCAACCCTGCTGCGCTCGATCGCCACCCTGGTCGAGGGGCACTTACCCGAGACCGGCGTCTACCCGGGCCACATGGGCATGACGACCCTCGGAGCCGAGCGGGCGACCAACCCGTTCCTGGCCGAGCTGCGACGGTAGGCAGCCGGACGGTCCCCGGCGCAGGTAAGGTCGCCCACTGTGGCGGGACACAAGTACCAGGCACCCCGCGGGACCTTCGACGTCCTGCCCGACGCCGCGGGCGCTCGCGGCCGGGTCGAGCGCACCGCCGCCGCGATCTTCTCCCGGGCCGGCTACGAACCGATCGCTACGCCGGCCTTCGAGGACACCGAGCTGTTCGAACGCGGCGTCGGCCACTCCACCGACATCGTCCGCAAGGAGATGTTCAGCTTCGAGGACAAGGGCGGGCGCGGCCTCACCCTGCGTCCGGAGGGCACGGCGCCGATCTGCCGCGCCTACGTCGAGCACGGGATGCACAAGCTGGCGCAGCCGGTGAAGCTCTCCTACCTCGGACCGTTCTTCCGGCACGAGCGCCCGCAGGCTGGCCGCTACCGCCAGTTCCACCAGCTCGGCGTCGAGGCGATCGGCACCGACTCGCCCCTCGCCGACGCCGAGGTGATCGGCCTGCAGGCTGAACTGCTGGCGGAGCTGGGTGTGCCGGGGGTGGAGCTGCGGCTGGGCAGCCTCGGCTCGCTCGGCGCGCGACAGGCCTATCTCGGGGATCTGAAGGCCCATCTGCGCGCCCACGAGGGGGAGCTGTCCAGGGACGTGCGCGAGCGGATCGACGCCAACCCGCTGCGCGCCTTCGACTCAGACGACGAGGGGACCCAGGCGGTGATGGCGACGGCCCCGAAGCTGGTCGAGCAGCTCGAGGGCGAGGACGCCGAGCACTTCGCCGAGGTGCGCTCCCTGCTCGACGCGGCCGGGGTCGAATACACGATCGACCCGACCCTGGTGCGCGGGCTCGACTACTACACGCGCACGATCTTCTCCTTCGTCTGCGACCGGCTCGGCGCCCAGTCGGAGATCGGCGGCGGCGGGCGCTACGACGGGCTGGTCGAGCAGCTTGGCGGCCCCCCGACCCCTGCGATCGGCTGGGCTGCCGGGATCGAGCGGATCCTCCTGGCCCTGGACGAGGAGACGGCCGCGGAGGGACGCGACGTCTTCATCTCCTGCGCCGTCGAGGATGGCGGCCAGCGGGCGCTGGCCCTGAGCCTGGCCCGCGACCTGCGCCGGGCGGGCCTCTCAGCCGAGTTCGACCTCGCTGGGCGCGGGCTCAAGGGCCAGCTCAAGCACGCCGACCGGATCGGGGCGCGCCGTGTGCTTATCCTCGAAGCCGAAGGGGCTGCCCAGCTGCGCGACATGGCGAGCGGCGAGCAGCGCCCGGTTGACACCGCCAACCTGGTCGGCGAGATCGCCGGGAGCGAGTCATGAGCGACTTTCCGGCCCTGCAGCCGAACGGCTACCGCGACACATGGTGCGGCCAGGTGCTCGCAGACCGCGTCGGCTCCGAGGCGCGGGTTGCCGGCTGGGTCCACCGTCGCCGGGACCACGGCGGCCTGGTCTTCATCGACCTGCGTGACCGCACCGGCATCGTCCAGCTCGTCTTCAACGCAGACGAGGCCGGCGGCGCCTTCGAGCTCGGCCACAAGCTGCGCGCCGAGGACGTGCTGAGCGTGACCGGCAGCATCGTGCAGCGCTCTGCAGAGACGGTGAACGCCGATCTCCCGACCGGCGAGGTCGAGCTCAAGGTGGGCGCCGCCGAGCTGCTCGCCGACGCCGAGACGCCGCCCTTCCAGATCGAGGGCTTCGCCGGCGAGGCCGGCGAGGACGCGCGCATGCGCCACCGCTACCTCGACCTGCGCCGCGACCAGATGCGCGACGCGCTCGTCCTCCGCCACCGAGTCACCGCGGCGATGCGCGAGTTCCTCGACGGCGAGGGCTTCCTTGACATCGAGACGCCGGTGTTGACCCGCTCCACCCCCGAGGGCGCGCGCGACTTCCTCGTCCCAAGCCGGCAGCAGCAGGGTTCCTTCTACGCCCTGCCGCAGTCGCCCCAGCTCTTCAAGCAGCTGCTGATGGTGGCCGGTTTCGAGCGCTACTACCAGGTGGCGCGCTGTTTCCGCGACGAGACGACCCGCGCCGACCGCCAGGCTGAGTTCACCCAGCTCGACGTCGAGATGTCCTTCGTCGGCGTCGACGACGTGATCGAGGTCAACGAACGGCTGCTCGCCCACGTCTTCGAGCGGGCCGGCGGGCCGGCGATCGAGCTGCCGATGGAGCGGATGGCCTACGACGAGGCGATGGACCGCTTCGGGACCGACCGTCCCGACCTCCGCTTCGGGCTCGAGCTTGCCGACCTCGGCGAGGCGCTGCGCGAGACCGAGTTCAAGGTCTTCCAATCGGTGCTGAAGGGCGGCGGCGCGGTGCGCGGGCTCAACGCGGGCAAGCGAGAGATGCCGCGCTCGGAGTTGGACGGGCTGATCTCGCGCGCCCAGGAGCTCGGCGCCAAGGGCCTGGTCTGGGCCTTCCGCGAGGGCGAGGGCTGGCGCTCGCCGACCGCCAAGTTCCTCTCCGAGGGCGAGCTGCGCGACCTCAACGCCCGGCTCGGCGCCGAGGAGGGCGACCTGCTGCTGCTCGTCGCCGACGAGCGCCCGGTCACCGACGCGGTGCTGGGTCAGTTGCGCATCGACCTTGCCGAGCGCTTCGAGCTGATCCCCGAGGGCGAGGACCGCCTTGTCTGGATCGTCGACTGGCCGCTGATGGAGTGGAACGCGGCCGAGGGGCGCTGGGATGCTCTGCACCACCCGTTCACCGCTCCGGCGGGCGAGTTCGATCCAGACGACCCCGGCGCGGCCCGGGCGCTCGCCTACGACATCGTCTGGAACGGCCAGGAGCTCGGCGGCGGCTCGATCCGCATCAACCGCGCCGACGTGCAGCAGGCGGTATTCGCCGCGCTCGGAATCGACGCCGAGCAGGCGGAGGCGCGCTTCGGCTTCCTGCTCGAGGCGCTGAGTTACGGCGCCCCCCCGCACGGCGGCATCGCCTACGGGGTCGACCGCATCGCGCAGCGGCTCTACGGGGCTGAGACCATCCGCGACGTGATCGCCTTTCCCAAGACCGCCTCGGGCTTCGACCTGCTGACCGGCGCACCGGCTCCCGTCGACGACATGCAGCTGAGGGACCTGGGGATCTCCCTCCACCAGCGCCGCCTTGCCGGCCACTGAGATGAGCCTCTTCGGCCGGATCCGGGCCGTGTTCGGAGCCCGGCCGCCGGGGCCCGGCGCGACCCCGGTCCACGTCGGCGACCCGCGCTTCGACAGCTGGGAGGTCGTACGCGACTTCGCCGACGTGAAGACCGCGAGGGCTTGGCACCAGGCCCTCGAAGAGGCGAAGATCGAAGCCGTGCTGACGGCCGACTGGCCACTCGACCGGTTCGGCCGCGGCGACATAGCGCTGCGCGTCCAGTCCCCAGACTGGGGCGAGGCCGAGTGGCTGCTCTCAAATCTGGACGATTGATCGCTTGCGGCAAGGCCGGGCGGTGCTACGGTTGGCCCGAGGTTCGAGCCCGTACGCAAGCCGTCTCACCGTTTGACCCAACACAAACGGCGCGGGAGCCGATCTCTCTCGGTCCTGTGGGACTGCGAGGAGGCGCCCACCCTTTACTTCAAGGGATCAAAGCCAGAGGCGGTACCGGCGGGCTGGAGCCTCTTTTTCGTTGCGCAAACGTGACACTCAGCGCGCCACATATGCGTTGCGGCCTCGCATCATCAGCCGCGTGCAACGCGAAACGGCTCCCAAGGCGAAAGCGCGCTCCTTTCTGTCGCCTATGGAGACGAAAGGGAGCACGCATCCCGGTGTGGGGTTGGACCAAGGCATTGCGCGGCTGGCCGAGGGCCAGCACGGCGTGGTCGCTCGCCGGCAACTGATCGAGCTCGGCCTGACCGATGCCCGGATCAAGGGACGGATCGACCGGGGGCGCCTCCACGTCGTGCACCGCGGTGTCTACGCGGTTGGCCACCGCCTGCTGAGCCAGCGCGGTCGTTGGATGGCCGCCGTGCTCTTCGGCGGCCCGGAAGCCGTTCTCAGTCATAGATCCGCGGCCGAGCTCTGGGGTATTGCGTCTCGTCGCAGCCGGGCGATCGACGTCACCCGCAGAAGGGGCTGGCGCGCATCCCCCGGGATCGTGGTCCATCGCAACTCGATCTCCGCGGACGAGATCGAGACAGTCGCAGGGATACCGTGTACCTGCGCCCCCCGCACGAGCCTCGACCTCGCCGGGTCGACTTCCCGGGACGAATTGGAGCGCGCGATCAACCAGATCGAGGTGCGGCACCTGACTTGCTCGCTGTCGATTTACGACCTGTTGGAACGGTACCCACGGCGGCGAGGGGCGCCGATGCTGCGGGCGCTGCTCGACGATCGCGCGGAGACGCGTGGAATCACCCGGAGCAGGCTGGAGGAGCGTTTCGCCGCCCTCCTCGTCCGCTCGGATCTGCCTCGCCCGCAGCTCAACGCCAGCCTCGCGATGCGCGGGCGGTTCTTCGAGGTCGATTGCCTGTGGCGGAAGCAGCGTGTGATCGTCGAGCTCGACGGGAGGCAGGCGCACGGGACCGATTTGGCTTTCGAGAAGGACCGCGAACGTGACCGTCTGCTGATTGCCGAGGGGTGGCGGGTGGCCCGGATCACGTGGCGCCAACTCCGCGACGATGCGCCGTCCGTGCTCGCAGACCTGCGCAGGGTGCTGCGCCCATAGCCCGCGACTCCTACCCTGTATCCAATGAGCCAGGAGATCTTCGAGGCCTACCTGCGGGACGGGAGCCGGGTCGGGCCGGCAGGTGAGGGTGCCTTCACGGGCGCGGCTGGGGGTGCGGCCTGCGGGGATCTGTCGCGCGTCTCGCTTTCGGTCGAGGACGGGGTGGTCGCACGGGTGACCTTCGACGCCGAGGGGTGTGGGGCCACGCGGGCGGCCACCGCGGCTGTGGCGGAGATGGTCGAGGGCGAGGCTGTGCTCGAGGCGGCCCGGGTTGGGACGGATGAGGTCGACGAGGCGATCGGGGGGCTGACTCCGGCCAAGCGGCATGCGGCGCAGCTCGCTGCCGATGCCCTGCACCGGGCGCTGGCTCAGGCTGCTGCGTCGGCGGAGGTGTTGGGAGGGTCCGATGGCGACCGGGTGCTGGTGGCGATGTCGGGCGGCGTGGACAGCGCAGTGGCGGCACTGCTCGAACAGGAGCAGGGGGTGGAGGTGGTCGGCGTGACGCTGAAGCTCTGGGCCGATCCTCAGACGGATGGCGCCAAGGCCTGCTGCTCGCCGGAGGCGGTGCTCGGCGCGCGGTCGCTGGCGCACTCGCTTGGGATCCCGCACCTGACGCTGGACCTGGAGGAGGAGTTCCGCCGCCGCGTCGTCGCCGAGTTCATCGATGGCTATGCCGCCGGCAGCACTCCCAACCCGTGCATCGCCTGCAACGGCGAGGTGCGGATCGCGGCGATGGTCGACCTGGCCGGGCGGCTGGGTGCAACCCATCTCGTCACCGGCCACTACGCCCGCATCGTCGACGACGGGAGCGGCCCGCTGCTTGCCGCGGCCTCCGACGAGAACAAGGATCAGAGCTACATGCTGGCGGCGCTGCCGCCGGGCCTGCTCGAGCGGGTGCGCTTCCCACTCGTCGAGCTGACCAAGCCCGAGGTGCGCGAGATCGCCGCCCGTCACGAACTTGCCGTCGCCCGCAGGCCGGAGAGCCAGGACCTCTGCTTCCTCTCCGGCCAGGGAAAGGCCGACTTCCTGCGCCGCCACGGCGGGTTGCGCGAGCGCGAGGGGGACCTGATCGACCGTTCGGGCCGGGCGGTCGGCCGCCACCGCGGTCACCACAACTTCACCGTCGGGCAGCGGCGCGGGATCGGCGGCGGGGCCGACGAGCCGCTCTACGTGCTTGCCACGGACGCGGCCGCCAACACGGTCACCGTCGGTCCGCGTCGGGATCTGCTGGCACGCTCGGTGCTGCTCCGCGACGCCGTCCTGCACCGCGGCGGGCCGAGCATCGACGCCGTGCGACTGCGCTATCGCTCACAGCCCGTGCCTGCTGCCGTCGGCGGAGCCGAGGCCGGCAGCCACCGCGAGCTGGAGGTCGAGCTGGGCGAGGACTTCGCCGGCGCCTCACCCGGCCAGACGGCCGTGCTGCTCGCCGGGGAGGCGATCGTCGGCCACGGCACCATCGTCGCGGCCGCCTGACGGCGCCGTTAGTCCTTAGGCTCTCGCTGATGAAGGCCGCCGAGATCCGCCAGACCTACCTCTCCTTCTTCGAGGAGCGGGGGCACAAGATCGTGCCCTCGGCATCGCTGGTCCCCGCGGCGCACGATCCCTCGGTGCTGCTGACGACGGCCGGGATGCAACCGTTCAAGCCCTATTTCCTCGGCCGCGAAGAGCCGCCCGCCCCGCGCCTCGCCGACGTGCAGAAGTGCTTCCGCACCACCGACATCGAGGAGGTCGGCAACACCGCCCGCCACCTCACCTTCTTCGAGATGCTTGGCAACTGGAGCTTCGGCGACTACTTCAAGGAGGAGTCGATCCCGTGGGGCTGGGAGCTCTCGACGCAGGGCTTCGGGATGGACCCCGAGCGGATCTGGGTGACGGTCTTCGGCGGCGACGAGGAGCTCGGGCTCGGCCCCGACGAAGAGGCGATCGCGGTCTGGCGCGAGGTCGGGGTGCCCGACGAGCGGATCGTCCGCCTCGGTCGCGAGGACAACTTCTGGCAGGCCGGCCCGGCCGGCCCCTGCGGCCCCTGCTCGGAGCTCTACCTCGACCGCGGCGAGGGCTTCGGCGCCCCCGGCGAGCGCCCCGGCGACGACACCGACCGCTTCCTCGAGTTCTGGAACCACGTCTTCATGACCTACGACCTCGGCGCCGACGGCTCGCTGACCGAGCTGCCGATGCGCAGCATCGACACCGGCATGGGGCTGGACCGGATGGCGGCGATCCTCCAGGACGTGCCCTCGGTCTTCGAGACCGACCTGGTCCGGCCGCTGATCGACCTCGCCGAGGAGATGTCTGGTCACTCCTACGAAGAGGGCGGCGCCGTGACCCGCGCGATGCGGATCGTCGCCGACCACTCCCGCGGCGCCGCCTTTCTGATCGCCGACGGCGTCGTCCCCTCCAACGAGGACCGCGGCTACATCCTGCGACGGATCATGCGGCGGGCGATCCAGCAGGGGCGCACGCTCGGCCTCGAGGCGCCCTGGCTCGGCCGCTTCTCCGAGCGCGCGATCGAGATCATGGGCGAGGCCTACCCGGACCTCGCGGCGGAGCGCGAGACGATCGCCCGCTGGGTCGGCGACGAGGAGGAGAGCTTCGGCCGCACCCTGGAGCGCGGCACCGAGCTGCTCGAGCGGCTGGTCGCCGAAGCGGGGGAGTCGAAGACCTCATGGATCGACGCGGCCGATGCCTTCAAGCTGCACGACACCTTCGGTTTCCCCTATGACCTGACCAAGGAGCTGCTCGCCGAGCAGGGCCTCTCGGTCGACGACGGCGGCTTCGAGGAGCTGATGGAGGAGCAGCGCCAGCGCGCCCGCGTCGGCTCCGCAACCGCGCATGGCTCCGAGGACCGCCACGAGCGGGTGATCGCCTTCGCCGGCGAGGCGCCTCCGACCCGCTTCGTCGGCTACGAGACATTGCGGGCAACCACCGGCCTTGCCGCGATCGAGAGCGACGACGGTCGGGCCCTGGTCAAGCTCGAGGAGAGCCCCTTCTACGCCGAGGGCGGCGGCCAGGTCGCCGACTCGGGCGTGCTGAGCTGGCCGGGCGGCGAGGCCAAGGTTCTAGACGTCTATCGCGTCGGAGATGACCAAGTGCTTGAGGTCGAGGGAAGCGGTCCCCGGACGCGGGAGCGGGGGCGCGAGATCGCCGGTGACGATGAACCCGCCCCCGCGGGAGCGGAGGAGACCGCGTTTGTCCCGGTGGAGGCAGAGGTGGACCGCGAGGCCCGCCACGCGACGATGCGCAACCACACCGCGACGCACCTCCTGCACGCGGCTCTGCGCGAGCGGCTCGGCACCCACGTGCGCCAAGCCGGCTCGGCCGTCCGCCCCGACAAGCTGCGCTTCGACTTCACCCACGGCCAGGCGCTCGGCGCGGCCGAGCTGCGGATCGTCGAGGACCGGGTCAACGAGTGGATCAAGGCGAGCCGGCCTGTGCGCTGGCTGGAGATGGAGCGGGCGGAGGCTGAGCGCCTCGGCGCGATGGCCCTCTTTGGCGAGAAGTACGGCGAGTGGGTGCGGATGGTCGAAGTCGACGGCGTCTCCCGCGAGCTCTGCGGCGGCACCCACGTCGCCAACACGGCCGAGGTCGGCATCTTCAAGATCCCCTCGGAGGGCTCGAGCGCCGCCAACGTGCGCCGCATAGAAGCGCTCACCGGCCCGGCGGCTATCGACTGGTTCCGCGAGCGTGAGGACCGCCTGGGGGAGATCGGAGAGCTGCTTGGGGCGCCGCAGGATCCCCTCGCGGGCGCCCGCCGCGCCGCCGAGCGACTGAGCGAGGTCGGCAAGGGGGCGCAGCAGGCACAGAAGCAGTTGCTCGGCGACGAGGCAGAGCGGCTGGTCGCCGAGGCGACCGAGACGGGCGGGCTGAAGCTGGTCGCCTCCCGTTCGCCCTTTGCCGATCAGAAGCAGCTGCTCGAGCTGGCCAACCGCGTCCAGTCCAAGCTTGGCGCCGACTCGGCAGTGGCGCTGGGCGGCGGCGAGGCGGGCAAGGCTGCACTCGTCGTGCTCGTCTCCAAGGGTGCCGTCGCCCGCGGGCTCTCCGCAGCGGAGATCGTCCGCGAGGCGGCACCGATTGTCGGCGGTGGGGGCGGGGGGCGCGATGACATGGCGCAGGCCGGGGGGAAGGACCCCTCGAAGCTCGACGAGGCCCTGGCGGCGGCGCGGGCGGCGATCGAGCGCAAGATCGGATAGGCCATGCGCGTCCTCGCCCTCGACCACGGCACCGCCCGCATCGGCTGCGCGATGTCGGACCCGAGCGGAACCCTGGCGACGCCGCTGCCGGTGATCGAACCGCCGGAGCCGCGGGCGGTAGCCGAACTGGTCACCAGGTACGAGGTCGAGGTGGTCGTCGTCGGCCTGCCGCTTCACCTCAGCGGCGAGGAAGGGAGCCAGGCGGCACTGGCTCGCTCCTTCTGCGCCGAACTGGAGGCGATCCTCGACGTCCCGGTTGAGGTCTACGACGAGCGCCTGACGACCCGCATGGCGGAGGCAAGCAAGCGAGAGGGGGCATCGGCGTCGCCGGACTCGCTCGCCGCGGCGCATCTGCTGCAGACGTACCTCGAGGGTCGCGCCACCATCGAGGAGCCCGAAGATGAGTGACGATCCGTCTGCAGCGGAGCGCGAGCAGCGCCGCCGCGAGCGGGAAGCACGCCGCAGCGGGGCACATCCCGGGCCCAAGCCAAGCAAGAAGCCCAGGGCCTCCAAGCCCGAGCCCGTCCGCTCGAGCCGGCAGCGGCTCGGCGTTGCCCTGGCCCTCGGCGTGGTGTTCCTCGGATTGGCGGCGATCGCCGCCCTCGCCTACCGCCACTTCCACCGCAGCACGCCGCCGCCGGTGGTGGTTCGCACGATCACGGTGACGATCCCGGAGGGATACACCCGCTCCCAGACCGGCGAGATTGCCAAGCAGGAAGGCCTGCGGGGCAGCTACGTCAAGGAGAGCGTTCACTCCAAGCACCTCAACCCCGCCAAGTACGGGGGCAATGACGCTAAGGACCTCGAGGGCTTCCTCTTCCCCGACACCTTCGAGCTGGAGAAGCACGCCAAGGTCACCGATCTGGTCCAGCTCCAGCTCGAAGACTTCAAGCGCCGGATCGCGGGCGTTGACATGAGCTACGCGCACTCGAAGAACCTGACGGTCTACGACGTGGTCACGATCGCCTCGATGATCGAGCACGAGGCTGGAATCGCGAGCCAGCGCAAGCTGGTCGCGGCGGTGATCTACAACCGCCTGCACGAAGGGATGCCGCTGGGAATCGACGCGACGACCCGCTTCGCCACCGGCAACTACACCCGCCCTCTGACCGAATCCGAACTGGCGGTCGACTCCCCCTACAACACGCGCACCAATACCGGCTTGCCGCCGGGGCCGATCGACAGCCCCGGCCTCGCCTCGATCGAAGCCGCCGCGCACCCGGCCAAGGTCGGCTACCTCTTCTACGTCGCCGAACCGGGGGCGTGCAACAAGCTCGCCTTCTCCTCGACCGAAGCCGAATTCAACGCCGACGCCGAACGCTACAACTCGGCCCGCGAAGCAGCCGGCGGCAACTCGCCGGACAGCTGCGGGGGATAGCGGCCGTGCCTCGCCTAGCCGTCCTCGGACACCCGGTCGGCCACTCGCGCTCGCCGGCGATCCACAACGCCGCGCTGGCCGCGCTCGGCATGGGGGGGGAGTGGAGCTACGAGGCGATCGACGTCACGCCCGACGCTTTCGAGCCTCGCGTGCGGGCGATGCCGGCGGAAGGCTTCGCCGGGGCCAACGTCACCGTCCCGCACAAGGGCGCGGCACTCGCGCTCGCCGACGAGCTGTCCGAGACTGCGCGCGAGATCGGCGCCGCCAACACGCTTGTCTTCGCCAGCGGCGAGATCCGCGCCGAGAACACCGATGCCGGCGGCCTGCTGAATGCGCTCCCGGCCTCGCCCGCGGGCAAGCGCGCGCTCGTCCTCGGCGCAGGGGGCGCCGCGCGAGCCGTCGTCTGGGCCCTGCTCCGGGAGGGCGCCGAGGTGGCGGTCTGGAACCGCACCGAGCTGCGCTCCCGCAACCTCTGCGCGGAGCTGGGGGGCACGCCGGCCTCCAACCCCGACCAGGCGGCCTACGAGCTGATCGTCAACTCGACCGCGGTGGGCCTGGGAGGCGAGGATCCCTTCGTGGAGCTGCCGCTGGATCCAGCCCGCTTCGCGCCCGGGCAGACCGTGGTGGACATGGTCTACGGCCAGGGATCGACCAGCTTGTTGCGCGCCGCCGTGGCGGCTGGATCGGGCACAGTCGACGGCCTCGAGATCCTCATCCAGCAGGGCGCCCTCTCGCTGGAGACCTGGACGGGATGCAAGCCACCGCTAGACGTCATGCGCGCCGCCGCTCGGGCATAGGGCATATCCGGCAGGGGTGGAGCGTCTTGTACTTTTTCGCCGGCGCTCACCCGAAGCGCCAGCAATCCAGCGATCAACGAAAAAGTTAAGCGGAACCCCTGCCGGATATGCCCCCCGCACGCCTGCCGCCTATAGCCTTGCGCTCATGAGCACGCGCTTCCGGTTCACCACAGCGGGGGAGTCGCACGGGCCTGGGCTCGTCGCGATCGTCGAGGGGATGCCGGCCGGGCTCGCGCTGGACCGCGAGGTGCTGGACCGCGACATGGCGCGCCGCCAGCTCGGCCACGGCCGCGGCGGGCGGATGAAAATCGAGACCGACACGGTCGAGATCCGCTCGGGCCTGCGCCACGGCCGCACCCTCGGCAGCCCGATCGCCGTCCTCGTCGCCAACCGCGACTACACCAACTGGGAGGAGCGGATGAACCCCTGGCCGGTCGACGCCGAGGTCGACGAGGTCCACCTGCCGAGGCCAGGGCACGCCGATCTGGTCGGCGCCCAGAAGTACGGCCACGACGACATCCGCAACGTCCTCGAGCGCGCGAGCGCACGGGAGACCGCCGCCCGGGTCGCTGCCGGCTCGATCGCCCGCGGCTTCCTCGCCGCGCTGGGCGTCAGCGTGCACAGCCACGTCACCCAGATCGCCTCCGTCACTGCCCCGGAGCGACCCGATCTGGGCCCCGGGGACTTTGCGGGCGTCGATGACGATCCGGTTCGCTGCCTCGACGGCGAGGCGAGTTCCGCGATGGTCGAGGAGATCAACCGCCTGCGCAAGGCCAACGAGAGCCTCGGCGGCGCCTTCGAGGTGCGCGCCTTCGGCCTCGTCCCCGGCCTCGGCTCGCACATCTCCTGGGAAGACCGCCTCGACGGGCGCCTCGCCGGGGCCGTCGCCTCGATTCAGTCGGTGAAGGGTGTCTCGATCGGGGAAGCCTGGGACGTCGCCGGCCGGCCGGGATCCGAGGCCCACGACGAGATCTTCTGGTCGCAGGAGCGCGGCTACTACCGCGAGACCAACCACGCCGGCGGCGTCGAGGGCGGGATGACCAACGGCCTGCCGCTCTCGGTCCGCGCCGCGATCAAGCCGATCTCGACCCTGACCAAGCCGCTGCGCTCGGTCGATACCGAGACCAAGGCGCCGGCCCAGGCGCTGCGCGAGCGCACCGACTCGACCGTGGTGCCGGCCGCAGCCGTTGTCGCCGAGGCGATGGTCTGCCTCACTCTGGCGCGCACCTACCGCGAGAAGTTCGGCGGCGACCACATCGACGACGTCCTCGCGGCCGTCGAGGCATACAAGCGCAGAATCGATTTCCGCGGATGAGGTCGCGATTTTCCATGCACTACATGGGAAATCGGCGTTTCGTTCGGTGATGCGGCCCGCTCTCGTCTTCATTGGCTTCATGGGGGCGGGGAAGTCGACGGCGCTGACGGCTGCTCGCGGCGTTGGGCTGGAGGCGATCGAGACCGATGCGCTGATCGAGGATGCACTCGGCAAGCCCATCGCTGCCGCCTTTGAGGAGGATGGCGAGGCGGTGTTCCGTGCTCAGGAGGCTGAGGTGGTCGGCGCGCTGCTGGAGCAGGCCGACGGCGGTGCTGTCGCCCTCGGTGGCGGCAGCGTCCTTTCCGAGCGGGTCCGCGACGCGCTGGGCCGCCACGTCGTCGTCTGGCTCCAGGTCGACGCAGTCGAGGCGTGGAGGCGGATCGCTCGCAGCGACCGTCCGCTTGCCCGGGACGCCGTCGGCGTCGCACGCCTGCTGGGGGAACGGATCCCCCTCTACGAGCAGCTTGCCGATGCGACCGTTCCACCCGGGGACCGCGACATGATCGACCGTGCGATGCCGTCGCTCCTCGCCCTGACTGAGCTTCCCGCAGGGACGCGGATGCTCTGGGCGGCCAGCGCCTCCGGCGAGTACCCGGTGTTCGTCGGCTCCGACCTGCTCGGGAAAGGGCCCTGGCCGCTGCCCGGGCGTCGCTTCTGCGTCACCGATAAGAGCGTCGGAGGCCTCTACGCCTCGCGCATCGGGCCACTGGCCGGGGTGGTCGAGGTCGAACCGGGGGAGTCGGCGAAGACGATGGCCGAGGCCGAGCGGGTCCTGCGCGAGCTGGCCCGCGCCGGGATGACCCGCGAGGACCACGTCGTCGCCCTCGGGGGCGGGGTGGTCGGCGACCTTGCCGGCTTCTGTGCCCACCTCTACCAGCGCGGCGTCGCGGTCGTCCAGGCGCCGACCACCCTCGTTGCCCAGGTCGACTCCGCCTACGGGGGAAAGACGGGCGTCGACCTGCCCGAGGGCAAGAACTACGCCGGGGCCTACCACCTTCCGGCGGCGGTGATTGCAGACACCTCGGCCTTGGCGACGCTGCCAGCGGAGGAGCTCGCGGCCGGCTTCGTCGAGCTGCTGAAGACGGGGCTGCTGGCGGGGGGAGGGCTCTGGGAGCGGGCTGCCGCCCTCGACTCGCTCGACCCCGAGTCCCTTGGAGGCCTCGTCTTCGCCTGTGCCCGCTACAAGTGCGAGGTCGTCGCCGCCGACGAGCGCGACGCCGGGCGGCGCGCGGTGCTCAACCTGGGCCACACCGTCGGCCACGCGATCGAGGCGGCGAGCGGCTACGAGCGCTATCGCCATGGCGAGGCCATTGGCCTCGGCCTGCTGGCGGCGCTGCGCCTCTCCGACGCGTCCGAGCTGCGCGAGGAGGTCGAGGCGATCTTGAGCCGTCATGGCCTGCCGGTCGCCCTTGATCCGGGAGTCGACCTCGAGCAAGCCCTCGCCGCCCTGGAGCGCGACAAGAAGCGAACCGCGGCCGGGGTCGGCTTTGTCCTTCTCGGCAAGCCCGGGGCCCCTCGAATTGGAGAGCTGGTCGATCCGGCTAAGGTCCGTGCCGCCGTGGAGGAGCTGTACCGATGACCACTGCCCACAACCGCGTTGCCGTCCTGCACGGCGTCAACTTCGACATCCTCGACCGCCGCGACCCCGCGGTTTACGGCGGGCTCTCACTCGCCGAGCTGGAGCGGAAGGTCGGTGGCTGGGCGCGCGAGCTGGGCCTCGAAGCGATCTTCTTCCAGACCAACTCCGAGGGCGAGTTCGTCGAGTACCTGCACCGGGTGCCGGAGCTGGCCGATGCAACCATCGTCAATGCAGGCGCCTGGTCCCACTACAGCCGCGCGATCGCCGACGCCCTGGACGTCGCTCGCCTGCCCGCGGTCGAGGTGCACCTCTCCGATGTCGAGTCACGCGACGAGTGGCGCAGGCTCTCCGTCTTCGACGGTCTGGTGCTGGCGAAGATCTCGGGCAAGGGCCCTGACGGCTACCGCGACGCGCTCGACCTGCTCGCCGCCAAGCTGGGCGCCGGCCCCGCCTGATGGGGACACGCGGCGATCGTCTCGCGGCGCTGGCAGCCGAGCGTGAGCTGGACCGCCTGCTCGTCACCGACCTGGTCAACGTCCGTTACCTGACCGGCTTTGGCGGCACCAACGGGGCCTGCGTCTGCGGTGCCGATGCCCGCGTCTTCCTCACCGACTTCCGCTACACGGAGCGCGCCGAGGCGGAGGTCGAGGGCTGGGAGGTCGTCACGGTCACCGACGACTGGCTCGGTGGGATCGCAGAGCACCTCGCGGGCAGGTCCGGCTTCGAGGACAACCAGATGTCCGTCCGCAGCTTGAAGAAGCTCGAGGAGAAGCTGCCCGATGGCGTCGTGCTGGAGGGGGCGGGGGGGACGGTGGAGAAGCTGCGCCGGATCAAGGACGGGGCCGAGCTGTCGGCGATCGCGGCCGCGGCCGAGCTCGCCGACGAGATCTGGCACTGGTCGCTGCAGCGCGGCCTTTCCGGGCGCAGCGAGCTCGACGTCGCGCGCGCCGCCGAGGCGCGGATGCGGGAGCTGGGCGCCGAGCCGTCGTTCCCCACGATCGTCGCCGCCGGCCCCAACGGCGCCCTGCCCCATGCCGAGCCGGGCGAGCGCCAGATCGGCTCCGGCGAGCTGGTCGTCTTCGACATGGGGGCAAAGCTCGACGGCTACTGCTCCGACGGCACGCGCACCTTCGCCACCGGTGAGCCGGGCGAGCGCGCCCGCGAGGTCTACGAAGTCGTACGCCGGGCGCAGGAGGCTGCGCTTGCCGCGGTTCGTGCCGGGGAGCGCGGGGAGGCAATCGACGCGGTCGCGCGCGACCCGATCGCGGCCGCAGGCCACGGCGAGCGCTTCGGCCACGGGCTCGGCCACGGGGTTGGCCTGGAGGTGCACGAGGAACCGCGCGTCTCGCAGCGCTCCGAGGACGTGCTCGAGGCAGGCGAAGTGGTGACGATCGAGCCGGGCATCTACCTGCCGGGTGAGCTGGGCGTTCGGATCGAGGACCTGGTCGTCGTCACCGAGGGCGGCCACCGCAACCTCAGCGGCCTGCCCAAGGACCTGCAGCTCGTCGATTAGCGCGGGCAGACAGAACGCCTAGGCGAGAGGCCCCCTGCAGTCTCAAGTCGGTGCGCCTGGCGGCCGATGGCACCGGGTGGAGACCAGCACCAAGATCGCGAGCGCCGTGGGCGCGTCCCCCGACAGCACCGGCCCGATCCGGCAGGCGGACTCGCTGGCGGAAATCCGCGACGACGCCCGGCGTGAGCGCCTGCTCGATATGCAGGTCCGGCTGCGTCCCTACAGGACCGCTTGCTTCGCGATCCTCGCCCTGGCGCTCGCCTCGGTCTCCACCGAGGTGGGCTGGTGGTGGGTGGTGCCGCTCTCGCTTGGCTTCGCCGGCTTCGCGGCAGCCGACCACTTCATGAAGAGCAGCACCCATCCTGGCCTCTGGGCCGCCACGGCGTGGGGGATCCTGCCGCTGCTGCTCGGCGACGCGGTCGTGACGACCGGCGGCGCCGCCAGCCCGGTCCTGATGTGGTTCGCGCTGCCGGCGGTGACACTGGGCGCGCGATTCTCGCCCCGCGGGATGGTCCTCGGAACCGCCTACATCCTGGCGCTGCTTCTCATCAGCACCTTCGGCCTCGACCAGGCGACCGCGTCGGAACACCACAAGGAGGTGATCGCGGCAGCCGCGCTCGTCCTCAGCACGGTGATCCTCTCCGGCGCCCTGGTCGAGTCCGACCGCGCCCACCGGCGCCGCTCGACCCTTGACCCGCTCACCGGGCTCTTCAACCGCAACGCCCTTGAGCAGCGCCTGGCCGAGCTCGACGGCCAGCCCTCGAACCAGGAAGAGGGCCTCTCACACGCCCTGCTGCTCTGCGACCTCGATCACTTCAAGCGTGTCAACGACCTGCTTGGCCACGCCGCCGGCGACGCGGTGCTCCAGGACGTTGCCTACACGATGCGTGCGACGCTGCGCGCCGGCGACTCGATCTACCGGGTCGGGGGCGAGGAGATCCTGGTCATCCTCCCGGGCGCCGACGAGGAGGCCGCCGTGGAGATAGCCGGGCGCCTGCGGCAGGAAGTGCGCCGGAGCCGACCGGTCGGCGTCTCTGTGACCGTGAGCATCGGAGTCGCCGTCTCCCAGCCCGATCTCGTCAACACAGACGATCTGGTCGCTCGGGCCGACGCCGCCCTCTACTCGGCCAAGGCCGGCGGCCGCGACCGGTTCGTCGTCGGCACCTGAAAATGACGGTTCCAGGCGCCGCCAGGCAAAGACGCAGGGGGCCCGAACAGCAGCGCTGTTTGGGCGACTGAGGACGCCGTTTTTTGGCGGCGCCTGGGCCGCGTCGTTTATCGCGTCAGGTCGACGCTGTCGTCCAGCCGCGCCGCGAAGGCGGCGATCAGCTGGACCGTGGCCTCGACATCGGCGAGGTCGACCATCTCGACCGGGGAGTGCATGTAGCGCAGGGGGATTGCGACGAGGCCGGTGGGAATGCCAGAGCGGGCGAACTGGACGCCGTCGGCATCGGTGCCGGTGGAGTTGCCCGTGGCGCCGAGCGTGTACTCGATGCCCGCCTCCTCGGCCGTCTCGACAAGCAGCTCGAAGACCTTGGGCGAGAGGGTCGCGCCGCGGAAGATCACCGGGCCCGTGCCGAGCGCGTGCGTGCCCAGCTCCTTCTCGTCGATCCCGGGGGCGTCGGTGGCATGGGTGACGTCAACCACCACGGCGAGGTCCGGACGGACCGCGAAGGCCGAGGTGCGGGCGCCAAAGAGGCCGATCTCCTCCTGTACGGCGGCGATCGCGGCAAAGCTGGCGCTCAGGGGGCCGTCCTCGTGACAGCGCCGCAGCGCCTCGAGTGCGACGTAGGCGCCGAGGCGGTTGTCCATCGAGCGGGAGACCAGGCGATCGCCGACAAGGGGCACGGGCTCGCTTGCGATCACGACGGGGTCGCCGACCCGGACCAGCTCGGCCGCCTCCTCGCGACTGGC
Source organism: uncultured Solirubrobacterales bacterium (assembly GCA_963812905.1). Lineage (GTDB taxonomy): Bacteria > Actinomycetota > Thermoleophilia > Solirubrobacterales > 70-9 > VRUE01. The sequence goes on along the minus strand of CAWEWY010000003.1, from coordinate 217,416 downwards.
GGCGCCGATGTCGATGTGCAGCCCTTTCAGCTCGACCACCTTCTTGCGCGCGTCGGCGTCGAGGAGGTGCAGCGGCTTGCGCCCGGCGACTCCGAGCACCGGCCCCTCCCGACCCTGCACCTCGACCCGCTGCCCGACCAGGATCTGCGGGTCCCAGCCGCCAATCGGGGCAAACCAGAGGAAGCCCTTCTCGTCGATGTGGCGGACGACCAGGCCGATCTCGTCGATGTGACCGACCACCGCGAGCAGGGGGGAGGCATCGCCGATGCGGGCCACCGAAGAGCCGATCCCGTCTGCCGAGAGCGATGCGAATGAGGCTTCCTGGCGCCAGAGTGCCGCCGCGGGAGTCTCGTAGCCGGAGGGGGCGGCGACGCGTAGGAGCTTGTCGAGTAGTCCGGGGGTCTCGCTCACGAGTGCGGCAGTATGTCGAATCGAACAGGCGTCCGTATTTGTCACGATCGAATAGCGTTCCCGCGGTGAGTGGGAGTGGCACAACGGCGCTGATCACCGGCGCCTCCAGCGGTATCGGTGAGGCCACCGCGCGCAGGCTTGCCCGCGAGCCGGGCGCCGAGCTGATCCTCGTCGCCCGCCGCGAGGATCGCTTGAAGGCGCTGGCCGAGTCGTTGCCCTGCAAGGCCACCTGCGTCGCCGTCGACCTCACCGATGCTGCCGCGCCCGAGCGAGTCGGCGCGCACGTCGTCGCTCAGGGTGGTCGGCTGACCCTGCTCGTCAACAACGCCGGGGCAGCCTGGCGCGGCACGTTCGCCGAGGGCGGCTACGCCAACGTCCACCGCCACATGGAGCTCAACTTCGACGCGGTCGTCCGCCTCACCGAGGCGCTGTTGCCGGCACTGCGCTCCTCGGCTCCGAGCTCGATCGTCAACATCGCCAGTACCGCGGGTCGGGTGTCGCGTGCCGGCACCGGCTCCTACTCGGCCAGCAAGTTCGCGCTGATCGGCTGGACCGATTCGCTCTACGCCGAGGAGCGCTCTCGCGGGGTTCACGTCGGCCTCGTCCTGCCCGGCTTCATCGCCACGGAGGGCTTCCCGGCGACCGAGCTGCGCGAGAAAGCGCTGACCCGCTGGATCGTCTCGAAGCCCGAGCGGGTGGCGGAGGCGATCGTCGAGACCGGGCTTCGCGGCAAGGCCGAGCGCTACGTGCCGCGCGGATACGCCGTCGCCGCAGCGCTTCGGATCCTCGTTCCCGGCCTGGTCCGCCGCGTTCTCGCGGGAGGCTCCGCAGCGAGGTTGACGACGACCACCGCTGCCGAAATGGACGACCCCGGCTAGCGACCCGTCCGCCGTGGGCCGCTCAGGTGAAGCGCGAGGGGGTGATCCGGCAGTAGTGGAAGTCGAAGACGAAGCCGACGTTGTTGGCGGCGTTGCTGCTGTGTTCGACCCGGATCGATTCGTGGGTCGCCCTGATCTTTTCGCCAGCCTTGAGCGCCACCCCGAGTTTGCGCAGGTTCGTCTTCACGACGCCCAGGAATTTGAACCACTTCAGCAGCCGTTCGTCGTCAGCCGGGGGGCGGGGCACTTCGGAGAGCTTCCCGACGGTGGCCCCAAAGGCCGCCGAGGCGTGGATGAACTGCCCTCCGGCAACATCGAGCTTGCCCGCCTTCACCTTCTTGCGCACGTCCTTGAGGATCCGTTTGTTGGCAAGCGTGTTCGCTTCGCAGATCGGCTCGACCTGCGACACGTATTCGGCCCGGTTCGGCGGGGTTTCCCCTTCAGCGCGTGCGCTGGCGGCGACGAGAAGCGTCGCGGCTGCGATCAAGACGGCGATTCGGTGCGTTCCCCTCATTCCCTGGCTAACCCAAGCATACGTCCTTCGACTCGGCTTCTCCAGATCGTTGATTCCACGACCCCGCGCACCTGCGGCCGCGGAATCAACCATCTAGGATTCGCCGCCGTGATCAGCACCAACCAGTTCAAGAACGGCTCGCACATCGAGATCGACGGGACGATCTTCCGGATCATCGAGTTCCAGCACGTCAAGCCCGGCAAGGGCGGGGCGTTCGTGCGGACCAAGCTGCGCAAGATCGAGGACGGCACGGTGCAGGACAAGACTTTCCGGGCGGGGGAGAAGTTCCGCCCGGTGCACACCGAGTCGCGCAAGATGCAGTACCTCTACGACTCCGGCGAGGCGGCGGTCTTCATGGACAGCCGCGACTACGAGCAGATCGAGATCCCCAGCGACGTGCTCGGCGATGCGATGCAGTGGGTGGTTCCCAACTCCGAGGTCGACGTCCTCTTCGTCGACGAGCGGCCCAGCGACGTGCAGGTGCCGAGCGCGATCGAGATGAAGGTGACGCAGACCGAGCCCGGCGTGAAGGGGGACACCGCCTCGGGCGGCGGCAACAAGGCGGCGACGCTGGAGTCCGGCGTCACCGTCCAGGTGCCCCTCTTCATCGAGGAGGGCGAGATGGTCCGCGTCGACACCCGCAGCGGCGAGTACGTCTCGCGGGCCTAGACCGGAGAAAGCGCGAGAATGCAGGCTGATGCGTAGGTCCGACCAGCGCCGCGACGCCGTCTTCGCCTGCTACCAGCGCGACGTCACCGGCCGGCCGCTCGAGGAGCTGGTGGCCGAGTCGCGCCCGTTCACGCGGGAGCTGGCCGCGGGAGTCGAGGCCCACCGCCCCGAGCTGGACGCGGCGATTGCCACTCATTCCAAGGGCTGGGAGCTGGAGCGGATCGCGCCGCTGGAGCGCAACGTGATGCGGGTCGCCCTCTATGAGATCGAGCACAGCGCCGACGTGCCGACAGAGGTCGCGATCGACGAGGCGGTCGAGATCGCCAAGGAGTACTGCGGCGCCGACGCGCCCGGCTTCGTCAATGGCGTCCTCGGCGCGATCGCTCGCGAGCGCGAGGGGGTTCGGTGAACCGGCTGCGAGAGATCTCCGAGCGCCTCGCTGCCATCGCCGGCGAGTTGGAGGGAGAGGGCGCCGGCGACACGCGCGCCGGCGAGCTCGCCAAGGAGGCGGCCGAGCTCTCTGCCGAGGCGGTCGAGGAGGCGAACCGTCGCATCCGCGAGGGCGAGGCCGGCCCCCGCCCGTGAGCTATCCGGAGGACCTTCGAGCCCTCGTCGACGCCGAGCTTGAGCAGCTCCAATTTCCGGGGCCTGCTGCGACCGGCGGCCTCGTCGAGGCGATGCTCTACTCGCTGCTCGCCGGCGGCAAGCGCGTGCGGCCTGTGCTTGCGCTGGCGACGGCGCGGGCGCTTGGCGCCGAGCCGGAGCGGTTCCTGCCCGTCGCCTGCGCGATCGAGCTGATCCACACCTACTCGCTGATCCACGACGACCTGCCGGCGATGGACGACGACGACCTGCGCCGCGGCTTGCCGACTTCCCATCTCAAATTCGGCGAGGACGTGGCGATCCTCGCCGGCGACGGCCTCTTCGCCGAGGCGATGCGGCTCGCCTGCGCACAACCGGGCGAGCCGGCGCGGGTGCTCGGCGCCCTGCGCGAGCTGAGTGGGGCCACCGGCGTCGACGGCATGGTCGGCGGCCAGTACGTCGACGTGGCAGTCGAGGAGCGCGACGCGGAGGGCCTGCGGACGCTGCACGCGCTGAAGACCGGGCGGCTGATCGCCGCCAGCGTCGGCGTCGTGCTCGTCCTCGAGGGAGTCGAAGAACCTGAGACAATTCCCTTTCGCCAGTTTGCCGGCGAGCTGGGCGTCCTCTTCCAGATAGTCGACGACATCCTCGACGTGACCGGAAGCGACGAGCGGCTCGGCAAGTCCCATGGAAGCGACGAGCGACATGGCAAACTCACCTACGTCAGCCTCTTCGGCCTCGAGCGGGCGCGCAGCCTCGCCGCCGAGTCCCACGAAAGGACGATCGAGGCGCTGGCCGCGGCCGGCGGCGAAACCGAGGACCTGCGGCGGGTGGCCGACTACATCTTCGCCAGGAACGAATGACTGAGAACGGCAAAGCCGCAGGGAACCACGACGACGGGCGACTCCTCGACGCGATAGCCGGGCCGGCGGACCTGCACGGCCTCGACGATGCCCAGCTGCAGCAGGTGGCGCAGGAGATGCGCACCTACATCATCGACACGATCGGCGAGATCGGCGGCCACTTCGGCGCCAACCTCGGCACCTGCGAGCTGGCGGTGGCGCTGCACAGCCTGCTCGACTCGCCCCGTGACAAGGTCCTCTGGGACGTCGGCCACCAGGCCTACCCCCACAAGGTCCTCACCGGGCGCCGCGAGGGGCTGCCGACGATCCGCCAGTACGGCGGCCTGGCGCCGTTCTGCTCGGTCTTCGAGTCCGAGCACGACATCATGGGCGCGGGCCACGCCTCGACCTCGATCGGCTACGCGGTCGGGCTGAAGGAGGCGATGCGCAAGGGCATCGGCGAGGACGGGAAGGTGGCGGCCGTCATAGGCGACGGGGCGCTGACCGGCGGCGTCGCCTACGAGGCGCTGCACGCGGCCGGCGGCCTGCAGACGCCGATCGTGATCGTGCTCAACGACAACGGCATGTCGATCTCGCCCAACGTCGGCGCGCTCTCGCGCTACTTCAACCGGGTGCGGCTCAACCGGCGCCTTTACCACGCCCGCGAGGGGGTCGAGGACCGGCTGACCAAGCTGCCGCTCGGGCTCGGCAAGCGGATCGAGCGGCTGGGACCGGAGATCAAGTCGGCGATCAAGGCCTACTGGGCGCCCGGCCTCTTCTTCGAGGAGCTCGACCTCGCCTACATGGGCGTGATCGACGGCCACGACGTCCACGCCCTGCGCGAGGCCCTGCGCGAGGCCTTCGAGGCCGACCGCCCGGTGATCGTCCACATCCACACGGTCAAGGGCAAGGGCTTCTCCCCAGCAGAGGAGGGCGGCCTCGCCGGCATGGAGAAATGGCATGCCGCCAAGCCCAAGTCCATAGTCAACGGCGCCCCCGCCGAAAAACAGTCCGCCGACGGGCCGAAAAGTCAACTCAGGGTTGACATATCGGCCCATCGGCGGCCGGTCGGGGTGCAGGAATCGGATTCGCCGCAGGGGATCGCGCCGGAGCGGCTGGAGGTGCCGCCGGCGCCGAGCGCGCCACCGCAGTACACGCAGGTGTTCGGCGAGGCGATCGTCGCCGAGGCGCGGCGCGACGAGCGCGTGATCGGGATCACCGCGGCGATGGCGGGGGGGACCGGCCTACAGAAGCTGGCCGACGAGGTGCCGGAGCGCTACTACGACGTCGGCATCGCCGAGCAGAACGCGGTACTGCTCGCCTCCGGCCTGGCGATTCAGGGCGCCAAGCCCGTCTGCGCGATCTACTCGACCTTCCTCCAGCGCGCCTACGACCAGATCATCCACGACGTCTGCCTGCAGGAGCTCGACGTCACCTTCGCGATGGACCGCGCCGGCCTCGTCGGCGACGACGGGCCGACGCACCACGGCGCCTTCGACGTCTCCTACTTCCGCCCGATCCCCAACGTCGTCGTGATGGCGCCCCGCGACGAGGCGATGCTGGTCCACATGCTGCGCACGGCGATCGCCCACGACGGCCCCGCGGCGCTGCGCTATCCGCGCGGGGCGGCCGAGGGCGTGGAGCTGCCTTCGGAGGCGCGGGAGATCCCGATCGGCAGCGGCGAGCTGCTGGCGAGCGGCGAGCGGGTCGCGCTGCTCGGCTACGGCTACGGGGTCTCGGTCGCCCTGGACGCGGCCAGGATCCTCGCGGGCCACGACCTCACCGCGACCGTCGCCGACGCACGCTTTGCCAAGCCGCTTGACGGCGCGCTGCTGGAGCGCCTCGCCCTCGACCATGACCTGCTTGTGACGATCGAGGAGAACGTGCTGCCTGGTGGCTTCGGCTCGGGCGTGTTGGAGCACCTCGAGGACGCCTTCGCTGCCCGGTCGGAGGAACGGGCCCGCGTCCTGCGCGTCGGCCTCCCCGATCGCTACGTGACCCACGGCAAGCCGTCGATCCTGCGCGGGGAGGCCGGTCTCAGTGGAGACTTGGTCGCCGAGCGAGTCCTCGCCGCGCTGCGCTCAGGCGAGCCCGCCCTGCGCTGATTCCCGCACCCTGGGGCCGAGCTTGCACCAAATCGCTCAATCGGTTAGCCTCCCAATGTCTCTTCTGGGGTTACTTGAGGGAGGAGAGACATCTCTATGCATGTGGCTCCACGCGTCTAGGGAGCGTCGTGGATTCGCTGTGTTGACCGCGCCGGTGCCGAGAGCACCGCGTCGCGGTGCGCCGGGAGATCCTCGCAGCCGGGACACCTGCCTCCGCAGCCACCGTACGGTGGTACGCCCGAGCGAGCACGGCGACACCTCGTTTCAACCAGGGATATCGATCCAGCGCACTATTAACCCATCGCGCACTTCGTGAAACGCGGGTGGAGCCGGAGGAGGATCGCTGGATAGAAGAGCAATCACCTCGCCTGGTCCATGCAGGTGCTCCTCTATCGCGGTCGTCCAGTGGACATCCGGGTCAAGCAGGCGTTCCAGCGTCCTCTGCCTCGACGGCATCGACCTCTCGATACGTCTGCGGGCAGGGATCGGCTCTGGGGGCGCTCGGCGCCGCCCTCGCCACGATCGCCCTGCTCCTCTTCGTCGTTGGGCCCAGGAGAAGCCTCCGACCACTGGCCGGCGGGTTGCCCCTCCGGTTTCGCTTGGCTGTTTATGTGTCGTCCCCGTTCTGCTCGTCGCACAATGCGAGAGTGCAACTCAGTCGACCGGACGCGAGACTTCGACTGCAAACACTCTCGTTACTCGCGAAGCGAAAGCGCTTCGCCCAGGCCATCAATCAACAGATCCGCGATTCGGGGATCGAAGTGGGTTCCTCTGCCGTCTTGGATGATTTCGACTGCGTCCGGCACCGATAGCGCAGGCCGGTAACAGCGGTCGCTCAGCAAGGCATCAAAGACATCGGCAACGGCGCTGATTCGCCCCACGAGCGGAATCTCTTCCCCGGCTAGGCCCTGCGGATACCCAGTGCCGTCGTAGTGCTCGTGATGAGTCAAAGCGATCGTGGCAGCGATCTGCAAAAGCTCGCTATCGGAGCCAGCAAGTATCTCGTGGCCGACCACCGTGTGGCGTTCCATCTCTTTGCGCTCCTCGATGGTCAGAGGCCCGGGCTTGCGGAGGATTTCTTCGGAGGTGCCGATCTTCCCCACGTCGTGCATCGGAGCTGCCTCGCGGAGCAACTGAACGTGCTCGGCATCAAGCTTCAGCTGGCTCCCCAAAAAGGCGGCGATCACTGCCATGCGGGTGACGTGCTGGCCGGTGGAGGAGTCGTGAAACTCGATTGCCCTCGCGAGCCGCTCCACGGTCTCTAGGCGGGAGGACCGCAACTCGTCGATTGCCTGCCGCTGGGCGGTTGTCAACTCATCGCGAAGCTGTATTGCCTCCTTCTGAGCGGTGACATCGGTGGAGATGCCACAGACCGCGGTTGCCTTCCCTTCCTCATCGACGAGAGGAAACTTGACGGTCTGGAAAGTCCGCTCGGCTCCGCCGATCCCAAGCGTTTCTTCTGCTCTATAAGTCGTGCCCTCCTCGAGGATCCGACGATCGACGGCGCGGGTGTGGGCCAGCGCCTCGTGAGCCATGATCGCCTCGTCGGTTTGACCGAGCAGCTGGCCTCTGTCCTGTCCTGCCAGATCGTCTGCCTGCGCATTTGCGAAAACGTAACGGAAGTCCTCGTCCTTGACATAGACAGGCATCGGCGCCATGTCGATGATCGTCTGACGTCGCTCTTCGAGGTTGAGCCTGTGTGCCCTCTCGAAGTTTTCGAGTTCGCGCCGTCGCAGCGCATTCATTGCCGTGATCAGCAGCTGCCCCGGCCAGAACGGCTTGACCAAGTAACCGTGGACACCGTGACCGCCAAGGCCGAATGCCTGTCTTGCGATCTCTGGATCATCCTTCTCAGTGACCAGGACTACAGCGGTCTCGGGGTGCTCTTCGGTGATTTCTTCGGCCAGGGACAGCCCCGACCCGCCCAGCATCTGAAGGTCACATAGGGCTAGTTGGAAATTGGTGGAGGAAAGTTTTTTGTGAGCTTGAGCAACGCTGGCCGCGTACTCGCATCGGTACCGCTTCCCCAATGCACGGTCGACAAATTGCAGCATCTCCGGTCGGTCATCCGTTATCAGGATGCGCGCCAGCCCTGGCCGTGCATTTCCGAGCTGAGGGGTCCTCGATTCGGTGGGGTTGACGGTCATCTACCGTCCTCGACGCGGCAGTTCATCCTGACGAATCGCCTCTGAAGTCGTCGTGAACCGCTCGAATGTCGAGCTGTACATGCCGGATCTGGTTGCCTTCCAAGAGATTTACCGGCAACTCCTTTGGCCGGTTGATTGGCCTAGTCTGATACTAAGGAATTAGACTAGTTGTATAATCTTAAGGCACTAAGACACCATATGCAATTGAGCCAACATTAAGTACTTTAAGTACTCCTGTTATGACACCAGGGCCGACTTTTCGACTTTGGCTGTGTTCACCTGCGTAACCTGGGCTGGCTGTGTCCGCATCAATTGAGCCCGCCAGGCGAGAGGCGGACAAGGCCCTTCGGCGTTTGTCTCGCGCTTACCAGGACGCCCTCGGGGTTGCCGACGCTGCAGGCGCGGAGCGCGTGGCGAGGCAGGCGCTGGGCGAGGGCATGAGCGTCGCGGGCCTCTACCAGAGAGTGATCGCCCCGGCGATGTGGCGTATTGGCGAGCTCTGGGAACAAGGAGCGATCTCGGTCGCCGACGAGCACCTCGCAACCGCGCTCACCTACCAGGTGATGGTCGGCATCTACGGCCCCAGCCTCGGTCACAAGGTGATGCCGGGACGAATACTGCTTGCTGCGGTAGAGCGCGAGCAGCACGCCCTCGGGCTGAGGATGGCCGCTGACGTGATCGAGTTGGCAGGCTACGAGACGATCTACCTCGGGGCCGACGTCCCCACCGACGATCTGCTCCAGGCCGTGGCAACTCGCGCCCCCGACCTGATCGCCCTTGCGGCGACGATGCCGAACTCCGCGCCCGCCCTCGATCGTGCCATCTCCGAAATCCATCGCGCCAATTCCAACCTGATCGTCCTCTTCGGCGGCCAGGGTGCGCGACCCCGCCAGGGGGACGAGGAAGCGGTGCTCGTTCAGAGTCTCGAGCAATTGCCCGCAGCGGTTCGCGACGCTCTTGACGCTCGTGGCTTGGACTCAAAAAGCTCCCCGGCGTGCGGCGAGGCACCGCCGGAGCGAGCCGTCAAAGTAGCTTCGCGGGGCGACGCCGACTCGCCATCCGGTGGCCCGGCGGGGGACGAGTCGCTTGAGCAGAGCCTCTCCGGCATCGCCGCCGAGACGGCCGACCTTGCGCGGTCGCTTGCCCGTCAGGCCAACACCTACAAGGACCTCGCCTACACCGACACGCTCAGCGGCCTGCCCAATCGCCGGGCGTTCGAGGACCGCGCGGCTCGCCTGCGGGACTTCTCCGATGCCAAGCCTCTCGCGATATTGATGATGGACCTCGATGGATTCAAGCCGGTGAACGACTCACAGGGCCACGAGGCCGGGGACCGGGTCTTGGCGCTAATGGCCCGAACGATCGCCGATGGCCTTCGAGAGGGCGACTTTGTCGCCCGGCTGGGCGGCGATGAGTTTGCCGCGTTGCTGCCGCGAACGGGGCCAGGGGAGGCAGAAGCGCTGGCCGAGCGCTTGAGGGGGAGTGTGGAGGACGCCGGCTCTGGAGACTCTGTCACCGCCAGCATCGGCGTCGCCATGCTGGAGGACGATGTTCGGCGGGCGCTGCTACACGCGGATGTCGCTCTCTATGACGCCAAGAACGCAGGCCGCAACACGGTCAGGCGCGGCTAAGAACTCAGGAAACATTCGTCCGCGAGAAAGCTTTCAGCTCAGGTCTCTGATCCCCGCACCGATCCAAGTTGGACACCGGAGCAGACCATCTCTACCCAGGCACCCCCGTCGCGAGGCGGGCTCGCAAAGCCACGGGACTCCACCGGAGTTCGCCGGGCTGCCGTAGGACTGCCACTACTCCAATCGCTCAGGTCGGCGATCAGTGACAGTCAAGGAACGTTGTATCGGCCGCTCCAAATAGGAAGGACACCTATGTCCAGCCCAATGCATCTCAAGCGCGGGTTCGCGGGGATCATCCTTGCTGTGACCCTCGCGCTCGTTGCTCTCCCGGCAGCCGCCCAGGCTGCGCCGGTGAACCTTGCCACCGCCAGCCCCTTCGTAGCTCTGGCCGGCACCACCGTCACGAACACCGGTCCGTCGGTGCTCAATGGCGATCTCGGGGTCGCCCCGGGGACGGCTCTCACAGGCTTCGGCCTTCCTGCCGTGGTCAACGGAGCCACGCATGAAAATGATGCTGTCGCGAGCCAGGCGCAGTCCGACCTCACCAACGCCTACAACGTCGCGGCCGGCCAGCCGGTCGCACCCGCCGACGACCTCTCGGGTACGGACCTGGGTAATAGGACACTGGCTGCCGGTGCCTACCGGTACACCTCGGCCGCCCTCCTCACGGGTGCGCTCACCCTCGATGCCGAAGGCGACCCAAACGCGCAGTTCGTCTTTGAGATCGGCTCGGAACTGACCACCGAATCGGCCAGCTCGGTCGTGCTGGTCAATGGGGCCTCCCCATGCAACGTCTACTGGCAGGTCGGCAGCTCGGCAACGCTTGGCACGACCACGGCCTTCCAGGGAAACCTGATGGCACTCACGAGCATTTCGCTGAACAATGGAGCGTCGGTAATCGGGCGGGTGCTTGCCCGCAACGGCCAGGTCAGCCTGATCAACAACGTTCTCACCGGGTCGCTGTGCGGGACCGGATCCACGCCGCCGCCCTCTGCCGAACCGCCGGGCGGCCCGGGAACCACCGGTCCGGCGGTCGCTCCAAGCCAGGCTGTCCCCGTTAGTCAGGTGACAGGCCGCAAGTCAACCCGTAACGGTAGGGCCGTCGTACGGTCTGCGCCGCGCGAGGCTTGCACATCCGGATTTCGCGCCACGGCCAGCGGCCACATGATCAAGCGCGTCGTCTTCAGCCTCGATGGCAAGTCGATCGGCAGCCGGACTGACTCGCCGTTCGCGATGTCGGTGCGTGCCGCTCCCGGTGCGCACCAGGTCAGGGTGCGCGTCACATATACGGACGCCACCCACGCGAAGACCATGACGCTCCCCTATCGTGCCTGCGCAGCGGCGGTGCTCCACCCGCGCCACGGCCCATCCCAGTTCACCGGATGAGCCGCGTGGTTGACGACGCATCGAACCCTTCCGGCTTTCGCCGGAAGGGTTCGGCGTTGGCATCGATGCTGGTCGCGGTAGCGATCGGTTGCGTCTTCAGTGCTCCGGCTGGAGCTGGCGGCCCGCGAGTACCCACAAGGCAGCCGCTTGTCGTGATCCTGCACGAGCACGTCGCCCGGAGTGGGCCAAACGCGCATGCAGGCCGGATCGAATCCCTCGATGACCGGCGCCCGCTGACTCGGACTCGTACGGTTCTTCCTCTCCTCGGTCATGCGACCAGCCGCACTGGCGGCTCATGGCTGCACGTCCGCCTTCCCGGGCGGCCCAACGGACACAAGGGCTGGATCTCCGCTCATCGGACCACCCGCACCTCCACCGATTGGCACATAGTGGTGAAGCTCTCGACCCGACGAGTCACCGTCTACCACAGCGGTTTCGTTCGCCGCCATTTCCGAGCGGTGGTCGGAAAGCCTTCGACACCGACTCCACGGGGCGTGTTCTTCATCGAAGAGGCTCTCGCGCTTTCCTCCTACGAAGCCGGCGGACCGTTTGCCCTGGCCACGAGTGCGAGGTCGAATGTCTTTCAGGAATTCGAGGGAGGCCCGGGGCAGATCGGCATCCACGGGACAAACAACCTCACGGGCGCGCTCGGAACGGCGGCCTCACACGGCTGCATCCGGCTCGGCACCCGCGCAATCACCTGGCTGGCGAGGCGCATCGGCGCCGGCGTTCCGCTGACCATCGTGCGGTGAAGGGGTCACGTTATGTATACCCGCTGTCGATACTCCCACATGTGCACTCGGCGGTACCGAACCATCCTGCTCTTCGCAATAGGTGCGATTGCCGCTCTCTGCCCGACGGCGGTCGCTGTCGCGGCATGTCCGCTGCACCCCCTTCCGCCCTGTGGCTCACCTGGTTTCACGGGCAGGGCTGGAACCTCTTCTCGCTGCGGCCACAAGCCGCCGCCGGCCTGCCATGCACATCGAGGGCCCCGGGGCCTTCAGGGTCAGCAGGGAACTAACGGCGAGTCTGGTCCCGCCGGTCCGAGAGGATCGACGGGAGCCAGCGGCTCCGAAGGTGTCGCCGGTCCTCCGGGTCTGCAGGGCGTCCAGGGCGAAACCGGTGCCGCCGGCTCGCCGGGAACCGCAGGGTCGACCGGCCCGGCAGGCGCAGCGGGATCGAACGGCGCTACGGGCTCACAAGGCGAAGCGGGGGCAACTGGAGGCGCGGGCGTCGAAGGCAAAGCTGGATTGACTGGCGCTACAGGTGTTCAGGGTGAAACGGGCCCGGAAGGAGCCGCAGGCCCTCGGGGCCTAGAAGGCGTCCAGGGCGAAGTTGGCGCCGCGGGGGCGACTGGAGCCACTGGGTCTGAAGGAGAAGCCGGATCACCTGGAACAGTGGGCGCTCAGGGCACGGAAGGACTCCCGGGAAGCGTCGGGGCAACGGGCGGAGAGGGTCCCGCCGGACCCCCCGGCGAAGCTGGCCCGCAGGGAGCTGCTGGAGCCGAAGGGGCTCAGGGGGCGATCGGCGCGAAAGGTGCCACCGGCGCAACTGGCCCGGCTGGCTCGAACGGTCTGTCCCAATACGCCTACGTCTACAACCTTGGCGGGGAGACCGTCGCGCTCGAGGCCGATGTCACCTTCGACTCGAACGGCGTCATGACCCCCGGCATCAAACATGCCCCTGGAAGTGCCGGGATCGAAATCGCCGAAGCTGGCACCTACGAGCTCACCTTCTCGGTGTCTGGCACCGAGCCGAGCCAGATGGCCCTCTTCCTAAACGGAACGCTTGTCCCAGGCGCGATCTACGGCTCCGGCGCCGGGACCCAGCAGAACGTAGGACAGGCGATCTTCAGCGCTCCGGCGGGCGCCGTGCTGACGGTCAAGAACCACACCTCGAGTGCGGCGGTCGGTCTCGCGACGCCGATCGGGGGAACGCAGCCAAGCTCGAACGCTTCCGTAGTCATCGAGAAGCTCGCCTAGCGCCCGAGGCTCAATCCAGCCCAAGAGAAGGCCACCATGCAAAACGCCTATGAGCCCACCCCGATATCCAGCTCAGAGCACGCCACGGCGCCACTCCGCCGCCGGATGTTGATCTCGGGATTCTTCGTGGGGGGAAGCCTCGTTCTCGCAGCCTGCGGCTCCTCGGGATCGACCGCCATCCTCGACACGGCGAAGATCGAGCGGGCGATTGCGCACAGCAGCATGGCTCAGCGAGGACAGCGCGCCCAGGTGAGCTGTCCCTCGGGGGTGCCCCAGAAGGAAGGGCTGAAGTTCTCCTGTAGGGCGATTGTTGGGTCTGTCAGCACGCGATTCGTCGTCGTTGAGCGGGATGGTTCCGGGCACGTCCACTACGAAGCGCCCTGAACGGGGACTGGCTATAGGCCGCGTGAAGGGGACGCTAGCCCTGCTTCTCGCGCCTGGGCAGCCTGATGTTCGCCCTCTGACGGCCGCAGTCAAAGAGGCAGAGCGGGAGGGAGGGGAGGCCAGTTTCCTCAAGCTCCACGGGTGTCGTCATACCTTTGCCTCGCTCCTGATCGACGCGGGCGCGAATCCGAAGGCGATTCAGCAATTTATGGGGCATTCCAAGATCCCAAACCACCTTCGACGTATACGGCCATCTGCCCCCCAGGGAGTCATGACGAGGTCCGGGAGCGGATGAACGGGTACCTCCGCAGTCCGAATACTCTTCCCTGTCTTGAACGCGAAGCGACCCCTCCGTCTTGCCTGCTTCGGCCTCCTCTGGAGCCTCGTTGCTTGTGGTTGCGCCGCGGCCGCCGCCGCCGACCTGGGCGAAGTCGAAGAATTCCACGCCTTCCCGGTCTACTTCGCGGGCGAGGAAGTCGCCGGATTGCCACTGGAAAACGTCGTGGGCGAAGACTGGCGGGAACCGCGTGCGCAGACCTGGAGCTTCATCTACGGCGATTGCGATCCGCCGCCGGGCGAGGGCGGGTGCTCCACCCCGCTCCAGATCCAGAGCCAGAGCACCTGCAAGCGCTGGGCCGCGGCGCTGAACCAGAGCCACAGGCTGTATGGCTTCAAAGGCGCGAAGGCCCGCGGCGGCGACGGTCGCTACGAAATCTCACCGATGGAAATCTTCACTGGCCGGGCCACGGTTGTCATCTGGGGCAACGAGAAGGCCCTAGTAAAGGCGGCGGCGAGAGCGCTACGAAAGGTAGGCGCGTCTGGGTCCCAGGAACGCCTCCGTGCTCCCGTCCCTGGCTCGCTGGGAGGCAAGCTGCCCTGCCAGAAGAAGCCCGGCTACCCGGATGTCAGTCGCTGACGGACGAGCAGCTTGCCGAGGTTGGAGCCGCGTCGAAGAGCGGGACAGGCCTCGGGTGCGGACTCGATGCCGAGTCCTCGGCGCGGTGGTCGAGCAGGCGTCGAAGCCGAGCACCTCGGACCGCGTGGGCGCACTTTCCGAGCCGCCGGTGATGGCGCACGGCGCGCGCGGCTTGAGATCGGCACAGCGACCGCGGCCGTCGTGCCGGATCGAGAACAGCGCCTCCAGGTAGGTGGGGGTGGTTGGCGGCGAAGATCGCGACCGCGTCGCCGGGGACTGAGGCCCCGAAGCCCTCGGCGAGCCCGCCGCGCCACTGCCTCGGCCAGGTCCGCCCAGGTCCGCTCTGACCCGCTGCCCGACCAGCACCGCGCGCGCTCGGCAAAGTGGCGGGCCGGGCCGTCGAGCAACCCGGCGAGGTGTGTGTGGGTAACCCGCATCAAGCCTCTAGAGCAGCGCTGTAATTGCCTTCTCTGCATTGCGGCGAGGCGCTTGGACTGTGGCACGGCGCTCTGACCCGAGGTGGGTGGCACCCTCGATAATTGCTGCCTGGATCCCCCCGAGATCGGCTTGCCAGAGCCCTCCACAACAGAAAACGCCCCGGCGGGGAGCCGAGGCGAGTTCTGGGGTTACTACAGGGAGGAGAGAACTCCGCCCACCCGCACTGCAAAGCGGAACACCGCTTACAGAGCCAAGTCTTGTCCGGCTGACTCCGGTTGTAACCGGCTGAATCCGTGCCTGACTGTGGCACGAGTGTGGCACGGGACGGCTCAGCGGATCGAGCTGAACCTCCGCCTCAACGTCGGCCTTTGCCCATTCGCGATCTGCTGTGAGGGCCGGGACTCCGAGACGCTTTGCCAGGGCAAGGCAGGCCCGGTCGGCCAACGAGAGCCCCTGCGCTTTCGTAGCCACGCGAAGTCGAGCAATCGCGATGCAGTCGGCCGCAGTCATCGGCTCGATCATCAGCGCCCGCCGGGACCCCTCGGCTTTCCGCGTTTCGCTCGCTGCCCGCTCCGGGTCCCTGCCGCGTTCGGCGAGCTTGGTCAGCACCTCCGCCCAATTGGCCACGCTTATAGCGGCCCCTTCGGCGATTGCCTCAATGACCGCCTCGGCACCGTCCTCTCCGTGCAGGACGGCCATCAACGCCGAGGCGTCCAGTACAGCGGTCGCCTCAGTGTCCGGCACGGCGATGCCCGCCGGCTTCGCGACCCTCGGCCCGTGCTTCGGCGCGGCGATCTGCGATCAACTCATCGACCAAGCTGCGATCAGGGGCCACGTCAGCAAACAGCCCACGTAGCCGCTCGGCTGCCGCGCGTCGTCGCTCTATCTCGGAGTTCTTGAGCTTGGTGGCTTGAGCCATACCCAAGATGGTATCGCCCGCCGCAGCGTATCTTTGATCCGTGTCGTTTGACCTGTACGGCCACCTGAAGCCCTGCGCCCCCGCCGAAGCCGCGGCACCGCTTGACGGCTACCTAAACCCGGCAGATTCAGGACGCCGAAGGGACCATGCAGGAGGGTAGGGACTCTTTCTAGCTAGGCTTCCTTATCCAGGTGCTGCTCGACCTTGCGGCTCCAAATAGATAGCACCAGGTGAGGTGCCGGTGTGTCGGTGGTCTCGGGGAGCCGTTTGGTGGCTTTGTGGGCGAACTCCAAGAAGTAATCGCGTTCTTGGTCGACCATAATCACTGTCATGTCGGTCTTGGGTTGAGGCTCAGAGTTGGCGAGCAACCATCCGGCCGCATCGGCGACTGCCACGATGAACTCTGCGGTTTCAAGGGGGGTGTACTCAGGACCGTCACTGCCGGGCGGTGCCAACTTGGGGTGGACGAGGGCACTACGCTGATTCAGTAGCTTTTTAAGGGTTTGCGCGGGCTCGCGGCCCCGGTCCAGCAGGCTCTCGCCACGGACTAGACGCGGCCCAAGAATGAACTTCTCAAATGTGGACAGACGGTCAGCGGCTGAGAACTCCTCGCCGCTAAGGTGAATCTGGAGATACTGGTTGACATAAGCCTCTGCCGCCAGCATGGAGAACAACACCGCCGAACGGGTGGCCTCGCGTTGCCGTCCCTTGGCGATCCGCTTCCCTAGCTCGCCTCGCAATGGGGGACTGACACGCACGCCGCTGCGGATAAAGGGGTAAAGGTCATCGGAGGAGCCGCTGGCCCGAAGCTCGCTGAGGGCGCGTTCCAGGTACGACCCAGCGAGCGTCTGTCGCTCGTGTCGCGCGACCTCCTTCTCTTCATAGCTCTCGCCCTCAGATCGCCCTTCGGCAGGGGATGTCATGGAGGGAAGGTATTTCATGGCAAGCAGGTGGCCATCTTTTTCGGGTGGCGAACGTCGGCACCTCGATTGGCCGCAACGTCATGATGCTCTATTGCCTAGACTGCCTTCGTGGCAATTGAAGCGTCAGATTCGCCGCTCGATTGGTCGATTGGCTTCCTCAAGGCGGAAGACGAGCCAAGGCTCGCGCTGCTTCTTGGCGATTGCCATCTACGTGTCTGGCACGAACGCGACGAGTGGCTCGCGCTGATCGACAAGCTAGAGGCCGACTACCATCCGCTTGTCTCCGCGGTGCTGATCGTTCCCGCCGAGTTCTATGCTGAGGTCCAGGAACAGATAGGACGAATCGGCGGGGTTCTAGAGGAAGCAATCGGCCGACTGGACCGTTTCTACGTCGAGCCGAGGCCGTCGCGGGAATGGAGCAACCAGGGCGCTGACTTCGCCCGCATCAATGCTCCACACACCTGGCAAGGGATGAGGTTTCGGTCTCATTCGGAGGTCGCGATTGCAAAAGCGCTGGATCGAGCAAACGTGAACTACTTGCCGAACTGCATGCTGCGGCATGGCGAGGACGCCGACAACCGTCGAAACCTTGAGCCTGACTTCCTGATCATCGACAAGCACCGCATCGGCATCCTCGAAGTTGATGGGGCACCGTGGCATCCAGCCGAGCGGGCAGCGGTCGATCACCGCCGCGACCGAAGATTCCGGCAGCTTGGTTGGATCGTGGAGAGGTTCGATTCCGAGGAGTGCCGGAATTCACCCGCGGACGTGGTGGCGACCTTCATGCGTCAGCTACGAAGCCCTCGCTCTCAATAGGCCCCAGGTCCATCTAGGGAGTGGAAAACAGGCGGGGAGCCTGTGAGCCGATGATGCTCCACTTTTCGTCCCCATGGGCAAAGTCGCATTTAAGAAACTCAATACATCGATAACGGCTGCCAGAGGAAACAGCCATGCAGGTGATTCGCAGGGTCAATCGCTCTCCCGATCTGATCCGAGCCTTGATCTCCTCAGACGGCTTGAAGTCGAACTCTCGTGTATCGCCGCGTTGCATAACTGGACTGAAGCGCTGATCTGGATCAGAGATTTCTCCGTTCCCACCTGGGATCAAGGTGCACTTCTCGATTTCGGCAGCTGTAGGCCCGTGGTTCTCAAGCACGACCACCAGAGCCTCATCCGACTGTCCTTCATTCACCGTGCAAATGTCGGCATGACCAGGCTGTCCGATCCGAGCCACTCGTACGACAGGGGTGATTGTCGCCTCATGTTGTTGCTGCGTAATCCGAGCAAGCTTTGTCGTTCCCCTCGCCATTGAGAAAGTCGCTACGGCGAGTCCGAGGGTCGCAAGTGCGATCGCGAGATCAATGTACTCAGAGGTTGAGAGGTGGGCGGCGAGCATGTAGTCAGTGACTATTGCCGTGACCGCGGACGCATTGATGCCGCGCTTGGTCAACTGTCACAAGCCCAGCCCCCGACCTACTCGCCACCCCAGCGCCGCGCGAAGCGGCAGTCAAGGGCGCGCAGCGCCCGACCCCCGCAGGGGGGTTGACGGCCGCGAGCGCGGTGCTTCAATCCCAAGAGTCGGGGCGCTCACATGCTGATGCCGAAGCCGCCGCCGCGCTCGATGCTCCTGATCCGCTCTCTCGACTTTGCAAGCTGCTCCCTGCCGAGCCTGCGTTGGGCATCGCGCAGCGCTCCTTAGCGCCGCCTCTCGTGCCAGGCCCTGGGATGTACCTTTTGGCTCGGCGCCAAGGGCGCTTCCCTGCTCCTTGACGCCGATGCTCCTGGCGGTAGCGCTCGATCCCTTCGACGCCTCGGTCCCACGCCCTCGCCTTGGCCGGATCGGTGGGCCTTTGCCCCAGCTCCTTGACGATGTAGGAGGGAGTCTGGGTGCGGGCAGCGGCGAGGGCCTGCTCTGAGCGCTTGGTGAGGATCTGATCGGCGATCTCGCGCTCGCGCCGTGGCTCGCTCCTCGGCGGCTCCATGCGCTCCAGCTTCTCGACGTTTTCGCTCAGCCTGTCCCGCAACAGCTCCTCGCTTTCGCGGGCGTGGGGCAGCTCTTGGCGGCGCTCGCGCCAGCCCAGTCCTTCGGTGGCTTCGCGGTTGGCGACGGCCTGCTCGTACTGAATCCGGCGTTCCTCGACGCGCTCGTGCTGGCGCGCGTATTGGTCGGCCTGTTGGGCCTCGAAGCGGGACGGGGTGTCGAGCTTGGCGTAGCGCTCGGCGATCTCATTGATGGACAGCCTGCGAAGCTCGGCCCGAAGCGCCTCGTCGTGGGCGGCGGTCTGGGCGCGGTCGCGCTCGGCGGCTTCGGCGATGTGGTCGAGGGCCTCGCGCTCGGGACGGCTTGGGCGCGTACTCGTCGCGCTCGGCCTGAATCTCCGGCGTCGCGTAGAGGTAGGTCTCCTCGCGACTGCGCGAAGTGGCGACGTAGAACTCCTGCTTGTCCATCGAGGGATCGGCCATCACGTAGGCGCGGTCCACCGTCGTGCCCTGGGCGCAGTAGGTGGTGACGGCGTAGGCGTGCTGGAGGGCCGGGCACGTCGCCGCCCAGGGTGGTCTGCGCCAGGTAGTCGGCGTCGACCTCGACCCGCCTTGCCTGGTCGATGCCGTCAAGGACGACGCTGTGCCTTCTCCGCGTCGACCTCGGCCACCTCCCAGCGCTCGCGGTTGTAGATCTCGGCGGCGTGGTCGTTGACGCGGGTGATGACCTGATCGCCGGCGGCGAAGCGGGCATCCCCGACCTCGATCTCCTCCTTGCCCGAGCCGGCCTTCGGTCCGCATCACCTCCCGCGCCATCGCGTTCAGCCGCTCGACCTCGGCGTTTCGCTTGGCGACCATCAGCGCGTCCTCGCCCTCGCGGTAGGAGCGCCACCAGTCCTCGACCATCGCCTCCCGGCGCTGCTCGGCGTCGGGGGCGACCGTGACCCGCTCCGCGGAGCGGTAGAGGCTCAGGGCCTCGCTGCCTTCGCCCTCGCGGATGCGCTTGCGCGGCTTCGCGGTCGAGCTCGTGGTTGTGGCGGATCACTTCGTCGAGCAGGATCGGCTCGGTGCGGTCGGCGAAGCGCGGAGAACAGCCCGCCCGCCTCGATCGCGCCGAGCTGCTGGGGGTCGCCGATCAGGACGAGCTTTGCCCCGGCGGCGTCGGCGTGGTCGATCAAGCGCGGCCATGTCCTCGGAGCCGACCATCCCGGCCTCGTCGACCAGGAGGACCGAGCGCGAGGAGAGGCTGGCACTCGCCGCCGTCAAGGTCGCTGAGCAGCCCGGCGACGCTCGTCGCCTCAAGGCCCTCGGCCCGCAGCACGTTCGCCGCCCGCCAGGTCGGCGCCGCCACCCGCAGCTCATAGCCCGCCTGCGCCCAGCCTTCGGCTGCGGCGACGGTGGCGAAGGTCTTGCCGGTCCCGGCCTCGCCGATCACGACGACGATGCCCTCGCCGTCCTGCGAGCAGGCGGCGGACCATCTCGCGCTGGTCGGGCTTCAGGGTCGGGCGGGCTCTGGATCACCCTGGCGGCGATCAGCTCCCCGGCCTGCGCCGCGCGGCTCGGCTGCCATCCGCTCGGCCGCCGCCAGCGCCTCGCGCTCAAGCTCCCAGATGCGCTGCGTGGTGAAGCGCTCGCCTTTGGGGCTCTCCGATACCGAGACCACGGCATCGGAGGCGAGGAAGGCGTCGGCGAGCGCTCTCGACCTCGGGCGCCGGAGCGCCGTTGGGAAGCAGGTTCGGCGACGGCCTGGATCGCATCGCGGCGGTCGAAGTGGGAGGCGTGGGCTGTCACCTGGCGGTCGAGCTGGTCGAGGGTCAGCTTGGCCTGCAGATCGACCTCGGCGCCGAAGGTCGCCTCGATGGCCTCGCGGTCGAGGCCGATCTCCTCGCCTTGGCCTGCCAGCGCTCGCGCATCGTCTCGCGTGCTCAGCTCGTGCTCCTTGCCCTGGCGGGTGGTCAGGGTGGCGACCTGGCGGGCGCGGGCGGAGGCGTCGGGACCGGCGGCCTCGAGGATTTCCGCCCGGCGGGTGGAGAACTCGCGCAGGTGGGAGTCGGCGAAGCCCTCGATCTCGGCGATGCCGTTTCTGACCGCCTGCCACTCGACGCCGAGGCGGCGGCTCAGCTCATGGCGCAGGTTGGCCTCGTAGAGGTAGCCGGCGGTCTTCGCGTGCTCGTAGATCGCCGGGTGGTAGAGGCGGGTCCACTTGCCGTCGGGACCCCTGGTCGCGTTGGCGATGAGGACGTGGGTGTGGAGCTGGGGGTCGCCGTTTCGGGAGGAGCGGTGCAGGTAGGCGGCGGCGAGGTAGCCGTTGCCTTGGACGAACTCGGCGCCTCCGGCGCCTCGTCGTGTCCAGCAGGCGTTTTGCTGCATGTAGGTGAGGGCGGCTTCTACGGATCGGCTGGTGGGCTGGCGCTACCTCGGCGGCTGCCTCGGGGCCTCCGAGCGCCCAGGTCAGCGAGACCGACTTGGGGGCCGAGAAGGTGAGATCGAAGCCGGGGACCGGGCCTGGGTCGGGGACCGGGCGCAGGCCGAGCGGCTCGCCTGTGGCCGGGTTCATTGCCGGTGAGCATCGCCGTGAGCTGGTCAGGGTCGATCTCGCCGGAGAGGCCAAGCTCGGCAGCGGCGTCGCCGAGCCACTGGCCCTCGGCCTCGCCCTCGCCGGAGTAGTAGTCCTCGGCGCCTTCGGCGACCTTCTCCAGGTAGTAGTTCTCCTGGCCTTTTCCGAGCTTTCCAATGCTGAGCATCTGCCTTCGTTGTCAAATCCGAAGGCGCAATGCGTCGGGTCGGGGCGGGGAAAGCATCTGCCCTTAACGTCCGTTGGCGGCGCCGAGCGCCCCCGGAGATCACCGGGCGGTGATAGTGCGTGAGGGTGGTGCTGTGGCTGTTGAGGGGTGCCTGGGTGAGGTGGCATTCATGGCTGCGTTGCTGCCTTGAATGCCTGGCTCTTGGCTCTTGCCTGACTGGCTTTGGTGGCTCTGTTTGGGTGGTTGTTGGCTGGTGGCTTTGGCTTTCGGCCGATGCATTTGCTGCCCGCGCTGGACAGGGAAGGCGTGAAGTTCGCGACGACGGCAACCCTGCTCGCAAGGTGGGCGGCGAGAAATTTCCGGGGGCGCTTGCCCCTCGAATCTGACGTACCCGACGGATTGGCCGCCCTGATCTGACTACAGAGGTAGAGAGATGGCGAAGAAGCTGCCCGCATCAATCCCGCGTATCGCTCTCACACCGTCCGAGGCGGCGGCCGCCATCGGGGTCGGGCCGGACTTCTTCGATGCAAACGTCGCCCCGGAGCTGCGGCTCGTTCGCCGGGGGCGCAAGCGGCTTGTTCCCGTGACTGAGCTTGAACGGTGGACGGTGGAGAACGCGAGCCGTGCGCTCGGTGAGACGCATGACCGGCGACCTGCGATGCGAAGGCGCGACTGCGCTGGATAGGGAGCAGCTTCTAGGCTGCCCGGGATGGCTGACGACGCTGCCCGAAAGAAAGCTCGCAAAGACCTACGCCGCGCTCAGGGCAACTTCAAGCGCAAGACTGGCGAGGCGCACGCGGAACGGCTGGAGAGCTTCAAACGGGCGCAGAGGGCTGGGTTGTCCCTCCGGGAAATCTCCCAGGAGGTCGGCCTGCACTGGACCCGTATCGGGGAAATCCTCCGGGGCGAGTAGTCAATGTCGTAGGGAAAGTCCTACGACGCTGCTAAGCTGCGGATCGCCAAAGCAAATAAGCGCCCCCCGGCGGCGCGCAAACGCCAACCGGGGGGCTGACCACAAGGAGAGCAAGCTCCTCATGGCTGACGAGAACCCTACGGGTCGCGGCAATGCTGTCGCCCTCAAGATCCCCGCCAATCAGGTCCGCTTCCTGCGGAGCCTCTTCAAGGATGCCCGAGCGGGTGTCCGTCAAGAGCTGGAGGACTACCCGAAGCAACTCAAAGAACCGACCCGCCTGCGCCGCGAGGATGCCGCTTACAGGCGGCTCCTCGCGGCACTTGACGAGCTGATGATCGTTCCCGACGCCGACGTGCGCGTGGTCGTCGGAGACCTGGCGAAGATCATCGACGGAAGCAACGAGTACAGCCGGGTCGTCTCCGAGCACGAAGCCCTGCAGGGCTTGCTCGGCCAGCTCGCCGGAGGCGATGCCCGATGATCGACATCGCCGGACAGTTCGGGGACAACCTAGCCCGCTGCCGCAGGCGTGCCGACCTCTCCCAAGAGGAGGTCAGCCACCTCGCCTCGCTGCACCGAACCGAGGTCAGCCAATTGGAGAGGGGCCTGCGACTTCCCCGAGTAGACACGCTCATAAAGCTCAGGGACGCCCTCGAAGTCTCGGCCGACGACCTACTCGCCGGGATCACCTGGCGCGTCGGCAGCTACCGGCCGGGCGGATTCACGGAGCCCGAGCGATGAACGTTGCGCAGCGCTTCGGTGCAAACCTCGCTCGCCTTCGCAGGCGGGCCGATCTATCCCAGGAGGAGACTGCCGTACGGGCCTCGCTGCATCGCACCGAGATCAGCCACCTTGAGCGCGGCTACCGCATCGCCCGCGTCGACAGGGTCGCCAAGCTCGCCGCCGCGCTCGAAGTCGATCCGGGGGAGTTCTTTGAGGGGATCGAGTGGCAGACCGGGGACATGCGGGTCGGCCGCTTCAGGGAGGAGGGTTGATGGTCGCCGATCAGTTCGGCCGCAACCTCGCCTACTGCCGCAGGCGGGCCAAGCTCTCCCAAGAAGAGTTGGCGGTGCGTGCCTCCCTTCACCGCACGGCGGTCGGGCAGTTGGAGCGCGGCGAACGAGTCGCCCGCGTCGACACCGTGGTCAAGCTCGCCGGCTCCCTCGGCATCCCGCCGGGCGAACTCCTCGACGGGATGGGCTGGGACCCCGGCGGGACACGGCTTGGGCGATTCACCGAGGGGGGCGGGGGCTGATGGCAGAGGGCATCCGCAGACGGCACTCCACAGGTTGCAACGTCCGTGCGGGTGGGCGCTGCAATTGCAAAGCGGGGTGGGAGGCGTCGATCTATCTAGCGCGGGAAGACAAGCGGGTGACCAAGACGTTCCGCCGGGAGGCCGAGGCCAAGAGCTGGCGCTCCGAAGTCAAGCGCGCCGCCGACAAGGGAACACTGCGAGCTACGTCGCGGGACGCTCGGACGCTCGCCGAGGCTCTGCGGGAGTTCATCGACGGGATGCAGGCGGGGACCGTTCGACCGAAGGGCCGCGAGCGCTACAAGCCGAACACGATCCGCTCCTACGAGCGCGCCCTGCGAGTCCACATTGCGCCGTCGGCGGTTGCCGGCATCAAGGTCGGCGAGGCTCGTCGGCGCGACCTGCAGGAACTCGCCGACGATCTACTCGCAGGTGGCCTGTCGGCCGGCACCGTGAGCAACGTCCTCAATCCGATCCAGGCGTTCTATCGGAGGGCCATCGATCGCGACGAGCTGACCTACAACCCTTCCGAGCGGATCGACCTTCCCAATGGGCACTCCAAGCGCCCGAGGCGGATCGCCTCCCCGCAGGAAGCCGCAGCGCTGCTCGCCGCCCTCGACGCCGAGGACCGGCCGCTCTGGGCCACGGCCTTCTACGCCGGGCTGCGACGCGGGGAGCTGCAGGCCCTTCGCGTCTGCGACATCGATCTTGCGGCAAGCCTGATCGCCGTCGAGCGCGGCTGGGACCAGGTGGAGGGCGTGATCGACCCGAAGTCGCGAGCGGGGCGGCGCTCCGTTCCCCTGTTGGCCATCTTGCGCCAAGACCTGGAGGAGCATCTGCGGCGCACCGGGAGGAGGGGAGAGGAGCTTGTCTTCGGCCGTGCGATCTCCCACGCTTTCTACGCCGCGACCGTCGACAGGCGGGCTGGGCGCGCCTGGGCTACGGCCAACAAGCGCGAGCGGGAAGCGGCCGAGGCCG
The DNA here is from genome assembly GCA_963812905.1 of uncultured Solirubrobacterales bacterium. Classification (GTDB taxonomy): domain Bacteria; phylum Actinomycetota; class Thermoleophilia; order Solirubrobacterales; family 70-9; genus VRUE01. The sequence continues at coordinate 192,825 of CAWEWY010000003.1, read as the reverse complement.
CCGGCCGAGAGCCGAACCTGCTCCGGCCAATCACGATGCACGAGTGCCGCCACACCTTCGCCTCCCTGCTGATCGACTCCGGCGCCAACCCCAAGGCGATTCAGGACTTCATGGGCCACTCGAAAATCCAGACGACCTTCGACGTGTACGGGCACCTTTTGCCCGGCAGCCGCGACGAGGTGCGAGAGAGGATGGACGCCTACCTGCGGCGCAACCGCGGTTCGTCCTGAACCAGGGCCCTTCGCTCCCCGCCGAACCCGTATCTTTTTCGGCGGCATGAGGCAGACTAGTGATGGGGTGGACTTGGCGGCCAGCCTTCCGGGCGGGCATCTGGACCGCATCATCGACGTTTCGTGGTCTCCCGACGGGAGTCGGGTGGCGTCGTCGTCTTTCGACGGGACAATCAGACTCTGGAGCCCATCGGCGAGCACATCTCCAATCTCCCCACCGTTGGATCCGGATGGAGGTATCGCGTATTCCGTCGCTTGGGCACCGACGTTTCCCTGTCTTGCCTCGGCGCACGAGGACGGCTCGATCCGCTTTTGGGATTCGGAAGCTCCCGGATCTCCACTGACGCTCCCCGCTTTTGAGAAAAGGGCGTCGTGCGTGGCGTGGTCCCCTGACGGCGCTACCCTGGCTTCGGGCTGCGGGGATAGCCGCATCTACCTTTGGCGTCGTAGTGGCGCGGGTTGGCGTTCCAGTGAGCCCCTCATGGGCCATTCGCGCGGGGTATCCAATCTTTGCTGGTCGTCCAATGGACGACGCCTGGCATCGGCCTCCTACGACCGATCGGTCCGGGTGTGGGACTGTCTTAGCGGGAACGAGCTTCGCTGTTTTCGCAAGCACAAGGACTGCGTGGCCAACGTGGTTTGGTCACCGGGGGCGTCGATGGCCGTCTCTTCCGACGACGAGGGCAGGGTCCTCGTTTGGGATCCGACGACCCTGGATGAGATCCAAGCGCTTGAGGGTCACGAGGACTGCGTTAGCTGCCTTGACTTCTCGTACGACGGAGCTTTTCTCGCGACCAAGTCCGTCGATGGCAGCATGTGCATCTGGCGATCCGACACCTGGCAACAGGTCGCCTCTATCCCGGAGGCAAATCCGGAGGGGTGGGGAAGCCTTGAATTCCATCCCACGCAGCTGGCGCTGGCGACGCTTGGAGAAGACGAGCGATCCGTTCGCATCTGGGCACTGGACCGAGGCGCTCTCTTAAGAAATCAGGCTGGCTAGTGCGACCCTTGCCGGGCCGGTGGTTTCTGCATGGCTGCCGTCTGACTGTGGCACCGACTGTGGCACGGGGTCGCTCGGAGCGATCTCAAAGTCACCTTCGATGGCGACAGCACTGCTCGCATTTGGCTCTGTAGAGCCGCTCCAACAGAAAACGCCCCGGCGGGGAGCCGGGGCGAGTTCTGGGGTTACTACAGGGAGGAGAGATATTTATCTCTATATATGTGGATCCGTGGGAGGTAGGTGGGCCCTTTGATGTGCCGCTGGAACGTCATCGTGGGAGGCGATGGCGCCATATGGGGCGGCGCCGGGCCCAGCCAAGAAGTTCTTTGTTCGTTTCCCCTATCGGTTGTCCTCTGCGAATCCTTGAACAGCATACGAACATATGTGCGCTTTTTATGTGAGTGCGATCACAGTCCAATGCATTTGAGTGGACTTGCCGGTTGTGGCCCGGCTCGAAGCGATCAAACCAGGCCAAGTCAAAGGCTGGTTAAAAAGCTGTAGCAGGGCGAGATCGACGGGACGGGAGCTGAGCGGCGCTACCGTTCCGGCGGATGAAGAAGGCACGGATAGACGCGGTCTTGGCGGAGCGCGGCCTGTTCCCCTCGCGCACGGCCGCCGCCGGCGCGGTGCGGGCCGGCGCGGTGCGGGTGGGTCAGGACGGCCCCGTGGCCCTGCGCCCGAGCCAGTTGGTCGAGCCCGGAGCTGCGCTGATCGTCGAGCAGGGCCCGCGTTTCGTCTCGCGCGGGGGGATCAAGCTCGACAACGCCCTCGAGGCGCTCGGCATTGACGTGTCCGGACTTGATTGCCTCGACGCCGGCGCCTCCACCGGCGGCTTCAGCGACTGCATGCTCCAGCGCGGCGCGGCACGCGTCGCGGCGGTCGACGTCGCCTACGGTCAGCTGGACGTCGGCCTTCGGGAGGACCCGCGCGTGACCGTGATCGAGCGGCTGAACGCCCGCGAGCTGGTGCCGGCCGACCTGCCCTTCGCGCCGGCGCTGGCGACGGTGGACGTCTCCTTCATCTCGCTTGCCAAGGTGCTGCCGGCGGTGGCGCGCTGCCTGGCGCCGAACGGCGAGATCCTGGCGATGGTCAAGCCGCAGTTCGAGCTGGGCCGCGAGCGGGTCAGCAAGGGAGTCGTGCGCTCCGTGGCAGATCGGCGCGAGGCGATCCTCGGCGTTTCGCTCGCTGCGCGAGAGCTGGGTCTCTCTATCCGCGGGTTCGCATCCTCCGGCCTGCCGGGGCCGAAGGGCAACCGCGAGACCTTCGTCTGGTGCGGAGCGGACGGAAGCGACATCGCCGACGTCGAGGCGGCGATCGCCGGGGTCGAGCCGGAGCCGGAACGATGAAGACCGCCGCGCTGATCACGCACTCGCACCCCCCGGCTGCCACCGATGCCGTCACGATCGTGGTCGCTGTCGCCCGCGAGGCCGGCTGGCGCCTGGTTGCGACCGCCGAGGAGGTTGCCAAGCACAACCACGCCGCTTCCGGGGTTGAGCAGGTGGACGCATTGCCCCTCGATCCCGACCTCTGCCTCGTCCTCGGTGGCGACGGCTCGATCCTCTACGCGTTGCGTCAGTTCGCCCGCGCCGGGGTCCCCATCTTCGGCGTCAACTTCGGCACCGTGGGCTTCCTGGCCGCGGTCGAGCGCGACGAGGCAGAGCAGGGAATCCGGCGCGCCCTGGCCGGGGAGACCGAGACGGTCGACCTGCCCGGCCTGGCGATAGACGTCGGCGGAGAGGAGCGCTTCGCCCTCAACGACGTCAGCTTCAGCCGCCGGCCCAGCGATCGCATCGCCGAGCTGAGCTACCGGATCGCCGGCGAGGAGGTGGGCAACGTGCGCTGCGACGGCCTCGTCGCCGCCACGCCGGCCGGGTCCACCGGCTACAACCTCGCCAACCAGGGACCGATCCTCGCCTGGGGGGTGAAGGGCTACGTGGTCAGCTACATCTCGCCCCACTCGCTGACGGCACGGGCCCTGGTCGTCGCACCCGGCGACGTGCTCAGCGTCGGCAATGCCGCCGGCCGCGAGCCGGTCGACGTCGCAATCGACGGCGCCCAGGTCACCACCCTCGATCCCGGCGCAGCCTTGGACGTCAGCTTCGCCGACAACATCGCGAAGCTCGCCCAGCTCCCAGGCACAAGCTTCTATCACCGCATCAGGGAGAAGTTCGGCCATCTAGCCGTCTAAAGGCCTGTCTCGGCAGGGGTGGAGCGTCTTGTACTTTTTCGCCGCCTCCGCCCGAGCGTCAAGCGATCCCCACTCCTCGAAAAAGTTAAGCGGAACCCCTGCCGAGACAGGCCTTCGAGCCGAGGAAGTCGGTTCTCTAGGGTTTCGACGCATGGAGCGCAAGTGGTGGACCCTCGTCCTGATCTCGATCGCGACGTTCATGCTGCTGCTGGACATCACGGTCGTCAACGTCGCCCTGCCCGACATCCAGCGCGACCTCAACGCCAGTCTCTCCAGCCTGCAGTGGGTCGTCGACGCCTACTCGCTGACGCTTGCCGCCTTCCTGCTCACGGCTGGATCGCTGGGCGACAGGCTGGGACGGCGCCGTGTCTTCTCGTTCGGCTTCGGCATCTTCACTTTCGCCTCGTTCCTCTGCGGCATCGCCGGCGACCCGACCCTGCTCAACCTGGCACGCGGCCTGCAGGGAGTCGGCGGGGCGGCGATGTTCGCCACCTCGCTGGCGCTGATCGGCCAGGAGTTCCACGGCAAGGACCGGGCGACGGCCTTCGGCGTCTGGGGGGCGACGATCGGCGGTGCCGTGGCGATCGGCCCGCTGGTCGGTGGCCTGATCACCGAGCACCTCGGCTGGGAATGGATCTTCTTCGTCAACGTGCCGATCGGGGCGCTTGCGATCGCCCTGACCGAGCGCAAGCTCGCCAACGTCGCCGCCCAGGACCCTGCGCCGATCGACCTGCCGGGGCTGGCCGCCTTCTCGCTCGGCCTCTTCCTGCTCATCTTCGGGCTGATCCGCGGCAACCCCGAGGGCTGGGGCAGCGGCGTGATCGTCGCCTCTCTCGGCGGGGCGGCTGCCCTGCTCGTCGCCTTCGTCGCGATCGAGGCGCGCAGCGCACACCCGATGCTGGACCTGACGCTCTTTCGCAAGCCGGCCTTCAACGGGGTCTCCGCCGTCGCCTTCGGTCTCTCGGCGGGGATGTTCGCGCTGTTCCTCTACCTGACGATCTACATGCAGGGCGTGCTCGACTACTCGCCGCTGGAGACCGGGCTGCGCTTCCTGCCGCTCACGGTCCTCTCCTTCGTCGCCTCGCCGATCGCCGGCAAGCTCTCCGATCGCGTCCCGATCCGGGTGCTGCTCGGCGTGGGGCTGGGAACGGTCGGACTGGGCCTGTACTTGATGCACGGCCTCAGCCCCGACTCGCCGGTCAGCGACCTGCTGCCCGGCTTCATCATCGCCGGCATCGGCATCGGCACCGCCAACCCCGGCATCGGCCAGGCCGCGATCGCGGTCGTGCCCGTCGAGAAGGCGGGCATGGGCTCGGGCATCAACACCACCTTTCGCCAGGTCGGCATCGCCACCGGCGTCGCCTCGCTGGGGGCGATCTTCCAGTCCCAGGTCGCGTCAAAGCTCTCGGAATTGCTGCCGAACGGCCCCCACGGCCTTGCCGAGGTCGTCTCGTCTGGCGGCTCTCGCGCGGCCGCCGCTTTTGCGCCTCCGGGCCAGGAACACAAGATCGTCGAGGCTTCAAAGGCCGCCTTCGTCAGCGGCTTCAACGAGATCCTCCTGATCGGCGCGATCCTCTCATTCGTCGTCGCCGCCCTCGGTTTCCTCCTCGTCCGTTCCAGCGACTTCGTGCAAGCGGCAGACGCCGTGCCGGAGGCGACTGCGGCGTAGCGGCCCTGGCGCGGCGGGTCCTGTCACGGATTTGGTTCCACCACCCCGCTGCGGGGGCGGCTGCGCCGCCTCCTCGGGGGTGGTCCCCCAAATCCGCGCCACCCCCCGCGAAGAGCGGTTTAGAGCAGCGGCCTGCGTCCGCGTGCGGTGCTAGATAAGAGGGGAATGTTGCGTGAGCTTCGCATTGAGAACCTGCTCTTGATTGAGAGGGCGGAGCTCCGCCTTGGCGAGGGGCTTAATGCCATCACCGGGGAGACGGGGGCCGGGAAGACCGTACTGGCGCATTCGCTCGATCTCGCTGATGGGAGGCAAGGCCCGGCCGCAGATCGTGCGGCCCGGGGCCGAGGAGGCATGGGTCGAGGGTGTATTCGATCTTCCGGCCGGACTCCTGACCGAGCCGGAGACGGCCGAAATTGCTGAACGGCTCCCCGAAGGCACGGAAGAGGTGGTGCTGGGGCGCCGTGTCTCTGCGAGCGGGCGGACCAGTGCTTTCGTCGGCGGGCGCGCTGCTTCGGCGTCGGACCTGAAGCTCCTGGGCGGGCGGCTGCTCGCCTTCTTCGGCCAGCACGAGCATCGCAAGCTGACGATCGCCTCGGCGCAGATGGAGGTGCTGGACGGGTTCGCCGGCGCCGCCCACCTGAAGCTGCGCGAGGACTATCGCGGGGCGCATCGCGAGTGCCTGCGCCTGGAGGCGGAGCTGGCCGAGCTGCGGGAGCGCGATGGCTCGCGGGAGCGCGACCTGGACCTCTTTCGCTACGAGCTCTCCGAGATCGAAGAGGTGGGGCCCGACCCGGCGGAGGAGGCCGAGCTGGGCGCCGAGCGTGAGCGACTTCGCCATGCCGAGGGCCTGCGCGAGGCGGCCGGGGGTGCCCGCGAGGCGGCGATCGGGGCCGAGGAGGACGGCGGCGCGGCGGCGGCGCTGGCCCGGGCCGAGTCGCTTCTGCAGGGAGTGGGCGGGGTCGACGCCAACCTCGACGCGCTCACCGCCCGGCTCAGCGCGGTGGCGATTGAGCTGGGCGATCTCGCCGGTGAGCTGCACGCCTACCTCGACGGACTGGAGGCGGATCCGGACAGGCTTGCCGCTGTCGAGGAACGCCTCGACGCGCTCGACCGCCTGCAGCGCAAGCACGGCGGCAGCGTCGAGTCCGTTCTCGCCCACGCCGAGCGCTGCCGTGCCGAGATCGCCAGGCTCGAGGGCGCCGAGGAGCGCGGCGCCGAGGCAGAGGCCGTCCTGGCCGAGGCCGAAGCGGCTCGCTCCAAGCTCGCCGCGAAGCTGGGGAAGGCCCGCGCCAAAGCCGCTGCGCCGCTGGAGCGCGAGGCGGCAGAAGAGCTGGAGCGCCTGGCGATGCCGGGCGCGAAGCTGGAAGTGGTGCTGGGGCCGCATCCCGACGGCTTTGGCCCGAACGGCGCTGAGACGGTCGAGCTGCGCCTGGCGCCGAACCCGGGCCTCGAGCCGGCACCGTTGCGCGATGCCGCCTCGGGCGGCGAGCTCTCGCGGGTGATGCTCGCCCTGAGCGGCTTCGGCGGGACCGCCGGCACCGGCACGCTGGTCTTCGACGAGATCGACGCCGGCGTGGGCGGCGTGACCGCCCGGGCGGTCGGCGAACGGCTGCGCGCCCTCGGCCAGGGCCGCCAGGTCCTCTGCATCACCCACCTGCCGCAGGTCGCTTCGCTGGCGGGGACCCACTTCACCCTGGAGAAGGACGTCTCGGGGGATCGCGCCACCGCCAGCGTCCGGCGCCTCGACGGCGAGGGCGTCGTCGAGGAGATCCGCCGCATGCTCGGCGGCGAGCACTCCGACGACGCCGCCACCCGCCACGCCCGTGAGCTGCTCGCCGCGGCCTGAAGCCCTTTGCTCCACTTGCGGAGCGGGATAACCTGCTCCGATGGCTACCGTCGCCAGTCGCCGTCGCATCCCCGAACTGCTCTCGCGCCGAAACGGAGCCCCCGCGAGCGAGGCGAGTCGAGGGCACTGCACGGCTTGGCCGCCGTACGAAGCACCTCGTCCGCCGGCTCGCCCCCGGCGACGTCGCGGTGATCGACCACGTCAACGTCGACCGGATCGCGGCCGAGGAGCTGATCTCCACCGGGGTGGGTGTCGTGATCAACGCCTCACCGTCCTCCGACGGCCGCTACCCGAACGCCGGCCCGCTGCTGCTGGCGCAGGCTGGCGTGACCCTGATCGACGTCGAGGAGGGCGACCCCTTCGAGCTGCTCGCCGACGGCGAGCAGGTGACGATTTCCGGCGGCGTGATTCTCGCCGGCGAGCGCGAGGTACTGCGCGGGCGCGTGCTCGGTGTCGAGGAGCTGGAGCGCCGGCGCGACGAGCAGCTGCAAGCGGGTCGACGAGGCGCTGGCCGAGTTCGCCGAGAACACGGTCGCCCACGTGCGCCAGGAGACCGATCTGCTCACCGGCAGCGTCGAGTTCCCGCCGACGCGGGCCTCCTTCCGCGACCGCCACGTGCTGATCGTCGTCCGCGGTGACCGCCACCGCCGCGACCTGAAGGCGCTGCGTGCCTACGTCCGCGACGTGCGCCCGCTGATCGTCGCCGTCGACGGCGGGGCCAACGGCGCGCTCGAGGCCGGGATGAAGCCCGACGTGATCCTCGGCGACATGGACTCGGCCGGGCGACGAGGCGCTGCGCTGCGGTGCCGAGCTGATCGTCCACGCCTATCCAGACGGGCGCGCCCCCGGTCGCGAGCGCCTGCTCGACCTGGGCCTCGAGCACACCCTGCTGCCCGCCGCCGGGACCAGCGAGGACGTGGCGATGCTGATGGCCTACGAGAAGGGCGCGGCGCTGATCGTCAGCGTCGGCGCCCACTTCAACCTGATCGAGTTCCTCGACCGCAAGCGCGGCGGCATGTCCTCGACCTTCCTCACCCGCCTGCGAATCGGCGAGAAGCTGGTCGACGCCAAGGGGGTGAGCCGCCTCTACAACCCCAGCTCGCCGTTCGGCCCCCTCGTGCTCTTCCTGGCGGCCTTCACGATCCTGCTGGCGATCGTCGTGATCACCTCGCCCGCGCTCAACGACCTCGTCCAGCTGATCTGGCTGAAGATCAAGATCTAGCTCGGGCTGTAGAGGGCGTGGCGCGGGCTGGCAGCTCTTCCCATGGGTTCCCAGCCCTGGGTATCCCGGCCCAATAGCCTTCGGTCGCAGTGGGTTACAGCGCCCGATACCACGCGACCTCACTGGTCGCGGTCTTCCTCGCCCTCGCGATCGGGATCCTGATCGGCGCCGAGTTCGGCGGCGACGCGCTGACCAGCACCCGCAAGGACCTCGAGCACAGCCTCACCGGCAACCTGCAGGACGCCCGCAGCCGCGCCGACGAACTGAGCGACCAGCTCGGGCGCTCGAACGAATTCGCCGAGCGCGTCTACCCGGCGCTGGTGCGCAACCAGCTGCACGGGCGGCGGATCGGCGTGATCGCCTTCGGCGACCTGTCCGGCGATGCATCGGCCGGCGATCGAGGACGCGCTCGGGCCCGACCGGGGCACGGCTTGTCGGAGTCGGGGTCGTGCGCGAGCCGGTCGACCTGCACGCGCTTGCCAGCGACCTGTCGAAGACCCGCCTTCGCCGCGATCAGGGACAACCCGGACACGCTGGCCGAATTCGGCACCGGCGTCGGCCGCCAGATCGTCCGCGGCGGCACCCTGCTCGACCGGGTGCGCGGCCACCTCTTCTCCCGCGCGAGCGGCAACTTCGGCGGCCTCGACGGGGTGATCGTCGTCCGCCAGCAGCCCGAAGAGATGGGCCCGGTGCAGCGCACCAACGCAGGCCAGCTCGAAGCTGCCCTGCTGAGCGGGATCGCCGGGCACGCGGACGCCCGCCGTCGGGGTCGAGACCTCGACCGCCGAACCCTCGTCGGTCTCCTTCTTCCACGGCAACGACCTCTCCAGCGTCGACGACGTCGACCTGCCGGCGGGTCGGGTGGCGACCGTGTTCGCGCTGCTCGGCGCCGAGGGCAGCTTCGGGGTCAAGGGCTCCGCGAGCCAACTGTTGCCGGACCTGCTCGAATCGGCTGGGACGTCCAAGACCCCGGCCGGGACGAGCAGACCGTGACCTGGGTCGGCTTCCCGGTCGCGATCGCGGTCGCCCTGCTCGTCGTGCCGGCGGGGGTGCGGGGGCTGCGCGACGCCGGCCTGGTGCGCGAGAACTACCGGGGGGCCCGGCTCGCCTTTCCCGCTCGGCGCCGTGCTTGCGACGGCGGCGCTGGTCGCCCTGGCGCCGCTGGCCTTCCTCAACGACCGCGCCGACCTCGACCTGCTCGCCCCCGGCCTGCGCCAGTGGATGCCCTACCTGCTCGGGGTCGCCTTCCTCGGCTTCCTCGACGACTCGCTGGGGCGGGGGGCGGCGGCCGACGCGCCGCGCGGCTGGCGCGGGCACGCGCGGGCGCTGCGCGCGGGCAGCCTCTCGACCGGCGCGGTGAAGGCGCTGGGGGCGCTGGCGCTGGCCGCCTACGTCGTCTCCGGCCGCGGCCTCGAATCGTGGCGCTACCTCGCCGACGTGATGCTGCTGATCCTCGCCACCAACCTCTTCAACCTGCTCGACCTGCGGCCGGGGCGGGCGGAGAAGGGGATGGCGCTGCTCGGCGCCGGCCTCTGCCTCGGCGCCTGGACGATCGCGCCGATCGAGCTGCTGGGGATCTTCGCCGGTCCCGTCCTGGTCGGCGCCTGGTTCACCCTGCGCGAGCAGGCGATGCTGGGCGACACGGGCTCGAACCTCGTCGGCGCGGTCGCGGGCGTCTGGCTGCTGACGACACTGGGCGCGGACGCGCGCCTGATCGCCCTTGCCGCCGTCGCCGGACTGACCATTTACGGAGAGTTGCGTTCGATCTCGGCGACGATCGACTCGGTTCCGCCACTGCGATGGCTAGACTCGCTCGGCAGAGCATGAGCAGGCCCTCCCAAGGAGACACGCGGTTCATCTTCGTCACTGGCGGGGTGGTCTCGGCTCTCGGAAAGGGGATCGCCGCCGCCTCGATCGGCCGCCTCCTCGTCTCGCGCGGCTACCGGGTCCAGCTGCAGAAGTTCGACCCCTACATCAACGTCGACCCGGGGACGATGAGCCCCTTCCAGCACGGCGAGGTCTTCGTCACCGAGGACGGGGCGGAGACCGACCTCGACCTCGGCCACTACGAGCGCTTCACCGACGAGAACACCTCGCGCGCCTCCAACGTCACCGCGGGCGCCGTCTACAACTCGGTGATCAACCGCGAGCGCCGCGGCGACTACCTCGGTGCCACGGTGCAGGTGATCCCCCACATCACCAACGAGATCAAGAACCGGATCCGGATCGTCGCCGAGTCGCAGTCCGTCGACTTCGTCATCACCGAGATCGGCGGCACGGTCGGCGACATCGAGTCGCTGCCCTTCCTCGAGTCGATCCGCCAGCTCTACACCGACCTGGGGCCGAAGCGCTCGATGTTCGTCCACCTGACCCTGGTGCCCTACGTCGGCCACGCCGGCGAGCTGAAGACGAAGCCGACCCAGCACTCGGTCAACGAGCTGCGCCGGATCGGGATCCAGCCGCACGCCCTGGTCTGCCGCTCCGAGGGCCGCCTGGACCGCGAGATCCGCGAGAAGATCGCGCTCTTCGCCAGCCTCCCCGTCGACGCGGTGATCTCGGCTCACGACGTAGACAACATCTACAAGGTGCCACTCGTCTTCCGCGCCGAGGGCGTCGACGACCTGGTTCTCGACCACTTCGACATGGAGGGGCCGGCGGCGGAGCTGGCCGAGTGGGAGACGATGATCCGCCGCGCCGACGCCGCCGAGGGCAAGGTGCGGATCGCCCTGGTCGGCAAGTACGTGCAGCTTGCCGACGCCTACAAGTCGGTGATCGAGGCGCTCGAGCACGGCGGCATCCACCACGGCGTCGAGGTCGAGGTCGAGCTGGTCGATTCCGAGAACTTCGACCCCGAGCGACTCGAGGGCGCCGACGGGATCCTCATCCCCGGCGGCTTCGGCGAGCGCGGCATCGAGGGCAAGGTGGCGGCAGCGCGGATCGCGCGCGAGCGCGCGATCCCCTACCTGGGGATCTGCCTCGGGATGCAGATCGCCGTGGTCGAGTTCGCCCGCACCGTGGCCGGCATGGAGGGTGCCAACTCCTCCGAGTTCGACCCCGAGACGCCGTTCCCGGTGGTCGACCTGCTTCCCGAGCAGAAGGAAGTCAACGAGATGGGCGGCACGATGCGGCTCGGCGCCGACCCGGTGAAGCTGCACGAGGGCACGCGGGCGCGCGAGATCTTTGGCGAGGCCGTCATCTACAAGCGCCACCGCCACCGCTACGAGGTCAACAACCAGCTGCGGCGGCGGCTCGAGGACGAGGGCCTGGTCTGCGGCGGCACCTCGCCCGACGAGCGCCTGGTCGAGATGGTCGAGCTGCCAGACCACCCCTTCTTCGTCGCCTCCCAGTTCCACCCCGAGTTCAACTCGCGCCCCAACCGCCCCGAGCCGCTCTTCCGCGACTTCGTCGGCGCCGCCGCGCGGCAGGCCGGCGAGCGGCCAGCCGAGGGCGGTGAGCTTTCCGAGGTGGAAGCGCAGGGCAGCGAAGCAAGCGTGCGGCAGTCGGGCTGAGCGTCTGTCCCGGTAGCAGCGCCTATCCCGGCAGGGGTTCCGCTTAACTTTTTCGGTGGGGCGGGGACTGCTGGACGCTCGCTACGGAGTTGGCGAAAAAGTACAAGACGCTCCACCCCTGCCGGGATAGGCGCTGATCCGCGGTCGGTCGGCTGCCCGGTTAGCCTGTCCGACCGTGGATCGGTTGCACGAGACCTTTGTTCGGCTCTGTGAGATCCGCAGCCCGACCGGCGAGGAGCGCGAGGTGGCGGACACGATCGCCGCCGAGCTGCGCGCGCTGGGGCTGGAAGTGAGCGAGGACGATGCCGCCGGCCCGGCGGAAGCGGGCGCCGGGAACCTGATCGCGCGGCTGCCGGGGCAGAGTGACGAGTGGGTGATGTTCTGCGCCCACATCGACACGGTTCCGCACAAGGGCCTGATCGAGGTGGTCGAATCCGAGGGCGTCTTCCGCAGCGCCGGCGAGACGATCCTCGGCGCCGACAACAAGGCCGCGGTGGCGGTCTTCATGGAGCTGGTCGCGCGGCATGCTTTCGAGCCGCCGCCGGTCGGGATCGAGCTGGTGCTGACCGTCGCTGAGGAGCAGGGCCTGCGGGGCGCCAAGGCCTTCGACGTCAGCTCCCTGCGCTCGGACTGCGGCTTCGTCCTCGACCACGCCAGCACGGTCGGCGAGGTGATCGTCACCTCGCCGACCCAGCAGCGGGTGCTGGCTGACTTCACCGGGGTCGAGGCCCACGCCGGCATCCGCCCCGAGGACGGCAACAACGCGATCGCTGCCGCGGCGTCGGCGATCTCGCGCATGGAGCTGGGGCGCCTCGACGAGGAGACGACCGCCAACGTCGGACTGATCGCGGGCGGGACGTCCGGCAACGTCGTCCCCGGCCATTGCGAGATCGTCGCCGAGTCCCGCGGCCTCGATTCCGCGCGGGCGGCAGAGGTCGCGGGCGCGCTGAGCGACGCCTGCGCCTGGGGCGCCAACGAGCATGGCTGCGACGCCGACGTGCGAATCGAAGAGCTCTTCCGCGGTTACCAAATCCCGTCTTCGTCGCGGGCGCTGGCCCTGGCCGAGGCGGGCCTGCGGCGGGCAGGATTCGAGCCCGAGCGAACTTCGACCGGCGGCGGCAGCGATGCCAACGCCCTGATCGTCGCCGGCTTCGACTGCGTCCTGCTGGCCAACGGCACCGAGGCCAACCACACCGCGGACGAGGCGGTGAGCGCGCGCAACCTCGACGCGATGCTCGAGGTATGCGAGGGCATTGTCGCCGAGGCGGCCGTGGGCGCAGGGTGAGCGGCCGGCTGAAGCTGCGCCGCGGCGTCGTCGTCAGCGAGGAGCCGCTGGCAGTGGAGGTCGACGGCGAGCGCCGAGCAGCCTGGGCCGACACCGCTCTGCTTGGGGAGATGCGCGAGGGCGACGAGGTGGTCGTCAACGTCGAGGCCCTCGACCTCGGTCTCGGCTCGGGCGGCTTCGACGTGGTCCACGTCAACCTGACCCGCGGCCTGGAGGGCGGCGGCCCCCAGGGCGACGAGCACGTAATCAAGCTCAACTACACCCCGCTGCAGCACCCAGTCGACCCAATCGAGCTTCCGGTGCGCTTTATGCGGGATATAGCCGGAAAAGGCGCACCGGAACAGTCTGGGGCGGAGATACCCGTCTTGGTTATGCCCCTACACGGCCACCTCGCGCCTGCGGCATGGGCGGCCGCGCAGGTGTCACCGGGAATCGAGGTCGGATACGTGCAGACCGGGGGAGGGGCCCTGCCCGGGTCTTTCAGCCGCGACGTCGGCGAGCTTCGTCGGCGCGGCCTGCTCTGCGGACACATCACCGCGGCCCCCGCCTACGGCGGCGAGCATGAGGCGATCTCCACGGCAGGGGCCCTCGATGCCGCCGCCCGAAAGCTCGGCTGGGACGCGGCGATCGCAGGCCCGGGCCCGGGCATCATCGGCTCCGACACCGCCTTCGGCCACGGCGGCATCGCCGCCCTGGACACGGCCCACGCCTCGCTCGCCCTGGGCTTCCCGACCCTGCTCTCGCCCCGCCTCTCCAGCGCCGACCCCCGCGAGCGCCACCGCCCGGTAAGCCACCACACCCTCACGGTGATGGAACTGCTGCTGGGTGGAGTAGGGGTACCGGTCCCCGCCGGCGAGCAGACGCCCATTGCCGCTATCGCCACCGCAGCGGGGAAGAGTCACCACCTCCGTGAGGCACCAGCAGACCTGGCGGGATACAAAGCTTCAGGCCTGCCGGCCCGGACGATGGGCCGGACCATCGACGAGGACCCGCTCTTCTTCGCAGCAGCACTGGCTTCGGGCCGGGCCCTAGCCGAATCTTCCGCGGGTGGCGCGGGGGTGGGGTGATCTCCGCCGCCCGGAGGCTGCGGAGGGCGACGCCCATAGCCAGTATCGCTTCGCACCTCTGCCCGGAGCAGCGCGCAGGGCAAGGGGCACCCCACCCCCGTGACAGGACCCGCGGCCAACCGCACGGTCCCTTGCCAACCAAGGTCTCTGGCGGCCGAGGGAGAACCACCCGGCCATGGCAATCGCAACCCCATCGCCCCCACGCGCAGAGACCCGCTTCGAGGGCCTCGTCCTCGACTTCCTCTCCTACCTGGAGCTGGAGCGAGGCCTCTCGCGCAACACGCTCGACGCCTACCGCACCGACCTCCACCAGTACGGCGAGTACCTCGACCGCCCACCACCTCGACGCTCTCGCCGCGGGGCCCGCTGACATCAGCGAGTTCCTCGCCGAGCTGGCGACCGGCGAGGTCCGTCCCGCCTGCTCGTCCGCAACGGTCCACCGCAAGGCCGCATGCCTGCGCTCCTTCTACAAGCAGCTGCGCCGCGACGAGCTGATCGGCGACGACCCCACGGCGGCGCTCAGTGCGCCGCGCCGCGCCAAGAAGCTGCCCCAGGTCCTCAACTACGCCGAGGTGCAGAGGCTGCTCGCGGCCCCGCGTGGTGACGAGCCGACGACCCTGCGCGACCGGGCGCTGCTCGAGGTGATGTACGCCTGCGGGCTGCGCGCCTCGGAGACGATCGGGCTCGAGATCGCCGACATCGACCTGCACGAGGGCTTCCTCCGGGCGCGCGGCAAGGGCAGCAAGGAAAGGCTGGTGCCGCTCGGCCGCAAGGCGATCGCCGCGATCTCGGCCTACCTGCGGGGCGGCCGTCCCAAGCTCGTCGGCGAACGCCACGAGGCGAAGCTCTTCGTCAACTTCCGCGGCGGGCCGCTGAGCCGCCAGGGCCTCTACAAAATCGTCCAGCGCAACGCCCGCACTGCCGGCCTCAGTGGCCAGATGAGCCCGCACACGCTGCGCCACAGCTTCGCCACCCATCTGCTGGCGGGGGGCTGCGACCTGCGCGCCGTCCAAGAGATGCTCGGCCACGCCGACATCTCGACCACCCAGCTCTACACCCACCTCTCCGGCGAGGGCCTGAAGAACGCCTACTTCAAAGCCCACCCCCGCGCCACCGCCAGCTAATCCCCGCTGACTTCGCCTTTACTCGCCCTATTGGCGAATAAGTACGAAGTCACCGTCGTGTAGAACTGGCGCATGCCCGAGCTGCCGGAGGTGGAGACCGTTTGCCGGCAGCTCGATCCGGAGCTGACTGGACGCAGGATCGATGTGCTGGAGGTGCTCGATGCTCGCTGGTGCCGGCCCGTCCCTCCCAGCACGCTGGAGGCGGCGGTGGAGGGAGCGACGATCGAGGGGCTCGGTAGGCGCGGCAAGTACCTGCTGCTGGGGTTGGAGGGCAACCGGACGCTGGTGATGCACCTGCGGATGACCGGGAACCTGGTTCTCGTGGAGGGCGAGGACAAGCTCGATCCCTCGGAGGGCAGACGGCTGTACGAGGGCGAGCGCTCGGTCTCCGAGCGCCACCTGCGCGCCCGCTTCTCCCTGGACGACGGGCGGGAGCTCTGGTTCACCGACCCGCGTCGCTTCGGCGAGGCCTTCCTGATCGACGATGCCGATTTGGGCGAGCGCTTCGCAAGGCTCGGGGTCGAGCCACTTTCCGCTGCCTTTACCCCGGAGGCGCTTGGGGAGATGGCGACCGGGCGCACGGCACCGCTGAAGTCGTTCCTGCTCGATCAGTCCGGGGTTGCCGGGGTCGGCAACATCTACGCCGACGAGGCGCTCTTCCGGGCCCGCTTGCACCCGCTCTCGCCGGCGGGCTCGATGAAGCCCGAGCACCAGGAGGCCTTGCGCGACGCCGTCGTTGCCGCGCTCGAAGCCGGGATCGACGGGGGTGGTGCCTCGATTGACGATTACAGGGACGGACGCGGCGAGAAGGGGACGATGCAGGACGAGTTCCTGGTCCACACCCGCGAGGGACAGCCCTGCCCACGGTGCGATGGCCCGATCGCGCGGATTGTCGTCTCGGGGCGCTCGACCTACTACTGCCCGAACTGCCAGGTGCGACTGCGCAAACGTCCACGCCGCCGACGCGGCGCCTCTCGCTGAGCGTCGCTCTGCCCGAGTGCGACGGGACAGGTCGTCCGGCCCATCCGGCACCGTTGACCCGCCATGGCCGGAACGACGATAAAGACCGAGGCGGTGGTGCTGCGCAGCATCCGCTACTCCGAGGCCGACCGCATCCTCCACCTCTACTCGAAGACGCGCGGGCGTATCGGCGCGATCGCGAAGGGGGCGCGGCGCCCGAAGTCGCGCTTCGGCGGACGGCTCGAGCCCTTTTTCCGCCTTGATCTGGTGCTCCACGAAGGCCGCGGCGAGCTGCTCACGGTGACCAATGCCTCCACCCTTGACGGCTACCCACGCCTGCGCTCCTCGGGGGCGGCCCTGAACGCCGGGGCCCGGGCCTGCGATGCGGTCCTGCGCCTGCTCGACTCGGTCGAGCCGAACCCACCCGCCTACAACCTGCTCTGCCGCTACCTGTTGCTGCTCGACGATCCCGCGGCCGAGCGGGCGGCGAGCCTGGAGACCGCGCTGTCCTTCCGGCTCAAGCTTGCTCTGGCGGCCGGCTTCGCGCCCGAGCTCGCCTCCTGCGCGCAGTGCGGCGATGCGGAGCACCTGAGCGGCTTCTCCGGAGCCGCGGGGGGAGTCGTCTGCGCGAGCTGCGAAGCGGGCTCCTTTCCGCTCTCCGAGGAGGCGCACCGCTTCATGGTCGGCGCGATCGGCAGCCCCCTCGCCGATGCTCCGCAGGCTGACGACTCGGCGCTGCGCCAGGCCGAGCGGGCCGTGGGCGAAACCCTTGAGCATCATGCCCACGTTCAATTGCGATCCGCGGCGTGAGTCCCGATCCCGGCAGGGGCTCCGCTTAACTTTTTGGCGGGTCGGCGGCGGCCTTTCGAGAGCCGGGCTGACCAAAAAGTACAAGACGCTCCACCCCTGCCGGGATCGGGCCTTAGGATCGACGGATGGATGCGACGGTGACGTTCGAGGATCGGGTCTGCGCCTGGGAGGTGGGGTTTCTTGCTCCCGAGGCGGCGCGCTCTTACCCTGCGTGCCGTGCCGTCGAGGAGGCCGACAGCCCCGTCCGCACGCCCTTCCAGCGCGACCGGGACCGCATCGTCCACTCGAAGGCCTTCCGGCGGCTCAAGCACAAGACCCAGGTCTTCGTCGCGCCCGAGGGGGATCACTACAGGACCCGCCTCACCCACACCCTGGAGGCCTGCGGGATCGCCCGCACCGTCGCCCGCGCGCTCGGCCTCAACGAGGACCTGACCGAGGCGATCGGGCTCGGCCACGACCTCGGCCACCCGCCCTTCGGGCACGCCGGCGAGGAGGCCCTGGATGCCGCGCTGAGCGAGCGCTGCGGTGCTGGCTTCAAGCACAACGAGCACTCGCTGCGCGTGGTCGAGGTGCTGGAGCGCGACGGGCGCGGGCTCAACCTGACCGAGCAGGTGCGCGACGGCATCCTCAACCACACCGGTTCGCGCAAGCCGGCGACGCAGGAGGGGCGGATCGTCAAGCTCGTCGACCGCGTCGCCTACATCAACCACGACATCGACGACGCGCTGCGGGCCGGGATCCTTCGCCCCGAGGATCTTCCGGCCAACGAGATCGAGCTGCTCGGTGCGACCGGCTCGACCCGGATCGACACCCTGGTGCGCGACATCGTCGAGCGCTCGCGGGTAGCCGGGGACATCGCCCAGAGCGAGGAGATCGGCGGTGCGATGCTGCGGCTGCGCAAGTTCATGTTCGACCGCGTCTACCTCGGGCCGCTGGCGCGCGGCGAGCACGAGCGGGTCCACCGCACGATGCGGGGGCTCTTCGACCACTACATGGAGCATCCGAGAGAGGCCCCGGAGCTGGAGCCGGGAGCCGGCGACTGCCAGCGCGTCGCCGACTACCTGGCCGGGATGACCGACCGCTACTGCATCGCCAAGTACGCCGAGCTGAGGGCCGCGGAGGAGGCAAGGCTCTGAGCCGGCGCCGGGGCGCTACGGTGGCCGCGTGGCGCTGATCTCCACCGAGAGCCTGGAGCGGGTCAAGCAGGCGGTCGACATCGTCGAGGTGATCTCGGCGCACACCGACCTGCGCCGCCAGGGGACGCGCTGGGTCGGCCTCTGCCCCTTTCACGAGGAGCGCACGCCCTCGTTCTCGGTCGACGCGCAGGAAAAGCTCTACCACTGCTTCGGCTGCGGGGTCGGCGGCGACACGATCAAGTTCATCGAGGAGAAGGAGGGGCTGGGCTTCGCCGAGGCCGTGGAGCTGCTCGCCGACCGCTACGGGGTCGAGCTTGAGCGCGAGCGCGAGGACCCGCGGGCGGAGGCCAAGCGCCAGCAGCGCCGGCGCCTCGGCGAGCTGCTCGACCGCACCGCATCCTTCTACGCGGCCTACCTCTGGGAGTCGGACGAGGCCGGCAAGGCGCGCGAGTACCTGGCCCAGCGCGGGCTCGGCGAGGAGGTGCTGCGGGCGTTCGCCGTCGGCTACGCGCCCAGCGCCTGGGACAAGGTGCTGCTGCGCGGGCAGCGGGCCGGCTTCAAGGTCGAGGAGCTGCGCGGCGTCGGCCTGGCCCAGCGCGGCCGGGGGGGCGGCGAGTACGACCGCTTCCGCTCCCGGATCATGTTCCCGATTCGCGATCGCCGTGGCCGCACGCTCGGCTTCGGCGGCCGGGCGATGCGCTCCGACCAGGGTGCGAAGTACGTCAACACGGCGGAGACCGACTTCTTCCACAAGAGCCAGATGCTCTACGGGATCGACCTGGCCAAGGCGGCGATCGCCAAGGCCGGGCGGGCGGTCGTGGTCGAGGGCTACACCGACGTCCTCGCCCTGCACCAGGCAGGGGTGGGGGAGGCGGTCGGGGTGATGGGGACCGCGATCACCGAGGAGCAGGTGGCGGCGCTCTCGGGCATGGTCGACGAGGTGGTGTTGGCTCTCGACGCCGATGCGGCGGGCCAGGAGGCAATGCTGCGGGCGCAGCGGGTGGCGGGGGACCGCAGGATGCGCCTGCGGGTGGCCGCGATGCCGGCGGGCGAGGATCCCGCGGAGATGATCGCTGGGGAGGGGGGAGCCGAGCGCTTCCAGGGCCTGGTCGACCAGGCCCTGGAGCTGACCGCCTTCCAGGTCGGCCTGGTGATCGCCAGGACGGACACCTCCGTCCCGGCGGAGCGCGACCGTGCGCTGGATATGGAAATCGCGCCGATCCTGGCCGGGATGGGAGAGGGTGCAAGCCGCGACGACCTGATCCGCCAGGTCGCCGAGAAGTTCGACATGGAGCCGGCGATGGTGATGGGCAAGGTGGTCGCGGCTCGTCCCGTGAGCGGCGGTTCCGCCGCGAGACCCGGGAATGACGGCCCAGCGCTCCCGCCGCGACGCACGGCGGAGCTGACCTCGCGCGAGCGCCGCGAGCGCGCTTTGCTGGCGATGTGCATCGCCCTGCCGGCCGAGGGCAAGGAGTACCTGGCGCGCTTGACCGGAGAGCACCTGTCACCGGGCGGCCTCCGCGCTGCGGGGTGGCTCCGTGAGCACCCTGAGGATCCCGCATCCAACCTTCCCCATGACGACTCCGAGTTGGCCGGCCTGATCGCCGAGCTGGTCATCCTCGCCCACGACGAGCCCGCCTCCCCGGAGGCGATGGAGCTCAACTACCTCCTGCTCGAGCAGCGCCGCATAGAGGCCGAGATCGCCGCCGCCGGGGAACAGAACGACTACGAGCGCCGCGCCGCCCTGAGCCGCGACCGCGCCGCCCTGGTCGAGCGCATAGCCCGCACCGAGCGGGTCAGGGGATAGAGCAGGTTCCGTAGCGAATAGTCTCTCGCCTCTATCGGGTACGCGAGGAGATCAAATGATTAACGCAGACTTGACGATGCAGGATGAGTGGGTGCCGGCACGTCTGCTGCCGACCGCAGGCATTCGCAATCAGAACGAGCAGGAGAGGCGTGCCGCCTCGGCCCTGCTAGCGGTAATGAGTGCTGTTCCGGACTTCTGTCATGCACTTCTGTCCGGAATGAAAGCACCGAAGGGTAAGATCTCCACCTACACCGAGCTGCGCTTCCGGGATGGCGAAGAGAAGCTGCACATCCCCGACGGTGCGGTAGTGATCGATCGCGGCAAGAAGCGCTGGAGATGCTTGGTCGAGATCAAGACGAGCGGGGTCGCGTTGGAGGCCGAGCAGATCTCCCGATACCTGGACCTTGCCCGTGAGCATGGTTTCGACGGACTTCTGACTATTTCCAACCAGATCCCGGGCGACGCGCGGTCGCTGCCATATTCGGTTCACAAGCAGAAACTGCGAGGGCTCACCGTCTATCACCTCTCCTGGTGGCGGGTGCTCACCGAGGCAATCGTTCAGCACCGCTTTCGCGGGATCAGCGATCCTGACCAGGCGTGGATTCTCGGCGAGCTTATCCGCTACCTCGATGACGAGAGGTCAGGCGCGGGCGGATTCGCCGGAATGGGACGGGAGTGGGTGCGAGTGCGCGAAAGCGCTCGAAATGGAACCTTGCGGGCGGACGACCTGGAGGCGGCGGCGATCAGCGCCCGCTGGGAGCAGTTCGTCGAGTACCTGTGTCTGCATCTCAGTCAGGAACTGGGGGTTGACGTCAAGCATCTGCGTCCACGTGGCAAGTCGCCGGATGAGCAGATCGCGGCCGCAACCCAGCGGCTCGCCACCGACGGAGTCTTCGGCTGCTCGATTCAGGTGCCCGACGCCGTGGGTCCGATGGGAGTCGAGGCCAATCTGCGAACGCGGCTCGTCACGACGAGTATCGAGGTCCCTGCTCCCAAGGAAGGAAGGCCGAAGACGCGGATCAACTGGCTGCTGCGGCAGCTGAGCGACGCGTCTGACGATCTACGCATCGACGTTCGCTTCAACTGGGTGCGAGCCACCCGGTCGGAGTTGTTGCGAGATTGCCGCGAGTCGCCCGAGCGATTGTTGATGAAGGACGAACCGAAACGCGAGCCACGCAGCTTCGTCGTCGCCCTTTCGATGCCGATGGGGAGGAAGGATGGGCGCAAAGAGGGTTCGTTCGTCGCCGAGACCCGCCGCCAGGCAACCGAGTTCTACGGCGACCTGGTTCAAGGCCTGGTGCCGCCTCGCACCAAAGCGCCGAAGATTCGTGAGGACGACTCCGGCGAACCAGATCTCTCGCAGGTCCAGCCGACTGAGAAGCCGGAGAGCATGGTTCGCCGCGAGCACGAGACGAACCTCCAGCGTCTTGCCGAGATAGTGCCTTTCACGTCCGAATAGCGAACATACGTGCGCTCTTCCGTCCGAGGCAAACGCCATGATTTCCGCATGGATAAAGGGTTTCTAGAAGATTGTCTTGCGAAGAGGATGTCACTGGACTCAATCGGCGAGTTGAAGGGCAAGCACCCCTCGACGGTTAGTTACTGGCTGAAGAAGCATGGACTCGTTGCCGCTGGGAGAGGGCGGCACGCGCCCAAGGGCTCGATCGACACCGATCGCCTGCGCGAGCTGGTTCTGGAGGGTGTTTCCATCAGGCACATGGCTGACGAGCTCGGTGTCGGGTACTCGACGGTCCGCTATTGGCTCAAGCGCCTTGGGCTGGAAACCGATAGATCCATTCGCCGGCAAGAAGGGGATGCCGCGCGGAAAGCTGGCCTTCGACGAGCATATTTGCGGTGTGCGAAGCACGGGCACACCGCCTTCTTCGAGCGCCCAGACGGCGGCTTCAGGTGCGCGAAGTGCAACACAGTTGCCGTGTCTGAACGCCGCCGCGACGTCAAGCGCAAACTCGTTGCCGAAGCGGGAGGCAGCTGCAGGCTGTGCGAATTTGACACACACCCGGCAGCGCTTCAGTTTCATCACCGGGATCCGTCCAAAAAGCACTTCCATCTCAGCCATGGAGGTACGACGCGGAGCATCGGCCGGATGCGGGCAGAGGCCCGTAAGTGCGTCCTGCTCTGCGCAAACTGCCACGCCTTGGTAGAGGCGCGGGTCAAGAAAGTGCCAGCCGAAGAACGCTAGAGTTGTCGTGCTGCAGGATCATCCTTAGTGGCTCACATCGGTCCGGGGTAGCTCAATCTGGTAGATGCGCTCGGCTGTTAACCGAGAGGTTGTGGGTTCGAGTCCCACCCCCGGAGCTCTTTTAGGCTGGCATGCGGCCGCGGGCGAGCCGCTCGATCAGCTCGGCGCCGCGCTCGGCGCCGTTGTTCCCAGCGGACCAGGCGGCCAGCTCTCCCGCGCGCCGGGCGAAGGAGGGGTCTTCCAGGAGGCGCCGGGAGGCCCAGCGCAGAGGCGCCGGCTGGCAGAGGCGCCAGGGGAGGGAAAGGCCGCAACCGGCCCAGGAGACGCGCATCGCGGTCTCGCTCATGTCGCCGATGATCGGGCAGATCAGGACCGGCGTGCCGGCGCCGAGGGCACGCGCGACGGTGCCGTGGCCGCCGTGGGAGACGACCAGCGAGGCGGCCGGCATCAGCTGGCTGTAGCTGAGCCAGTCGACCAGGATCGCGTTGGCGGGGACCTCGATCGGGCTCTGCGGGACCACGCGATTGGTCGTAGCGACCACCCGCACGGGCTCCTCGGCGAGCGCAGCCAGGGCCGTGCGCACGAGGTGGTTGCCCGAGTCGTGCGCGGTGCTCGGGGCGACCAGGACCAGCGGCTCGTCCCCCGGCGGCAGCCCCATCTCCGGATGCGGCACCTCGAAGGTCATCGGCCCGGTGACCTCGACTCCGGCCGGCCAGTTGCGCGGGTACTCGAGCTGGGGGAAGGTCCCGACCATGGCCAGGTCGGGGCTGATGCCGCCGTGGAAGCGCTCGACCGGCGCCAGCCCAAGTCGGTCCCGCTGCCGGTTGAGGTCGCGCCTGCCGTGCTCGAGGCCGATGTTCAGCGCTCGCTGCCCAGCTCGCCAGACGGCGCGCCCGACCGGGGTGCGCGGTGGCTGCAGGCCCACCGCGAAGAACGGCAGCCCCGGCTCGACGACCGGGTAGATATGGGGGATCAGGGTCGCCAGTGGCACCCCGGCCTTCTCGGCGGCCAGCGACGGCGCCAGGGTGAGGATGTCGCTGACGACGGCGTGCGGCCGCATCTCCTCCAGAAGCGGCAGCAGCGCCCGTGCTGCCTCCGCCGCGTGGGCACCCTCGGGCGAGTCGGGATCGGGGGGCGGGAACATCCGGTATTCCTCGGCCGCGGCGAAGCCGAGCCCGGCACCCTCCACAGCCTTGCGGCGCTCCTCCCAGGTCTCGATCGTCACCTCGTGGCCGCGGCCCCGCAGCGCCCGTCCGAGCGCGATCGCTGGGAACACATGACCCGGATCACCAAACGCGGCGACTAGAAATCGCATGTTGACGAGGCTCTGGGGCCGCCAGGCAAGGACGCAGGAAGCCGGAGCAGCAGCGCTGCTCCGGCGACCGAGGACGCCGTATGGCGGCCCCAGAGCCCGTCAGGGGGTATCGAGTCCCTCGCCTGGTCGGGTGAAGACAATCTCGGGCACGTGGCAATTCTTGGAAGTGCGCAGGAGGAAGCGGACCGCTTCGCCGAGATCCTCGGGACGGATCATTTCCTCGCCCGGTATCTGCCCCTGGACGAACTCGGTCATCGGCGTCTCGACGAAGCCCGGCGCCAGCGCCGTGCACTGGATCCCAGCACTGCCTACCTCGCGGTGCGTGGACTGGGTGAAGTTGATCACCGCGGCCTTGGTGGCGGCATAGATCGAGAGCCAAGCCTGCCCGCCCTTGCCGGCGATCGAGGCGGTGTTGACGATCAGCGCCTTGCCGTGCTCGGCGCCTGCCTGGCGCAGCATCGGCAGGCCCTCGCGGGTTCCGATGATCAGCGCCCGCAGGTTGACCGCGAGCTGCATGTCCAGGTACTTGGTCTGGATCTCCTCCATCGGCGCGCCGATCCCGACCCCGGCGTTGTTCATGAGGACGTCGAGGCGGCCGTAGGCCTCGCGATGCCTGGCGAAGACGCCGACCACGTCCTCCTCGTCGGCCATGTTGGCGGCGACGCTCTGCACCTCGCAGCCGTCGGCGCGCAGGCCCTCTGCGGCGGCCTCGAGCTTGTCCGGGCGCCGGGCGGAAACCGTCAACGCGTAGCCCTCCTTGCCAAGGACCCGGGCGATTGCCAGGCCGATGCCGCTCGATGCTCCAGTTATGAGTGCCGCTCGATCCGCCAAAACATCCCCTTCCGCTCGCCCAAGTTCGCCGCGGACCCTACCTCCCCCTCAAGCCGCGTGCCGGATGGCTCGACTGCCGTGGCATCGGCGTCAATAACATGCCGCCGATGCGCCCGAGCCGAGCCCTCGCCGCCCTCGCCTGCCTCCTCGCGGTCGTGCTCGCCGGCTGCGGCAGCTCGGGCTCCTCCACCGGCTCCACCTCGAGCACCGCCCAGAACCGCCCGGCCTCGCCCAAGAGCGAATTCCCCAGCGCCAAGGGGAAGACGCTGGCCGAGGTGCTGGAATCCGAAGGAGCCACTCCCTCCGAACTCGTGGTCTCGCCAGCCGCCCAGGTCTTCAACAAGGGCGAGAACCGCTACCCGTTCGGCGTCTTCGAACGCGACCGGACCCAGGTGTCCGACGCCGACGTGGCGCTCTACTTCGCCAAGGTTCCGCCGCTCAGGGGAAAGGGCTCGGCCGGTGAATCCAGCCCCCCGGCGGGGACCCCAGGCTCGAAGGAAGCCGAGGAACGCGCCCTGGGCCAGCCCGCCATGGGTCCCTTCCCGGCCTCGATCGAATCGATGCTGACCAAGCCCGCCTTCCGCGCCCAGACGACGAGCAGCGATCCCGACGCGGCCAGCGTCGTCTACTCGACCCAGGTCGATTTCCCAAGCGACGGCGAGTGGCGGATTGCCGCCCTGGTCAAGGAAGGCGACAAGCTCACGACCTCCCTGCTGCCCAGCGCCGTGGTCGGGGCCTTCTCGAAAGTGCCGCAGGTGGGACAGAAGGCGCCCCTGATCCACACGCCGACGCCGGCGGACGTGGGTGGCGACCTCTCCAAGATCACCACCCGCATCCCGCCGGACACGCAGAACAAGGTCGATTACGCGGACGTTCTGGGCAAGGAGCCGATCGTGCTCTTGTTCGCGACCCCCCAGTTCTGCCAGAGTCGCGTCTGCGGCCCGGTCGTCGACGTGGCCGAGCAGGTCAAGCAGCTCTACGGCGACAAGGCGGCCTTCATCCACATGGAGATCTACAACGACAACGATCCGAGCAAGGACGTGAGGCCCCAGGTGCGCGCCTTCCACCTTCCCAGCGAGCCGTGGTTGTTTGCGATCGGCCGAGATGGAAGGATCGAGGCCGTGATCGAGGGTGCGTTCGGCGTCGAAGAACTGACCCGCGTAGTGAAGGGACTGACCGGAGAATGAGCGAGAAGACGAAAGCCGACGAGGAGCTGCTTGCCTCCTTCGCCGAGGAGGCCCGCCGCCGCTGCGACGTGATCGCCGCCGGCCTGGCAACCGAGACCACCGATTTCGAGACGATGCGGATGGAGGCCCACGCCCTCAAGGGCGCCGCCGGAGTCGTCGGCCTGCGCCGCCTGGCCGAGCTCGCCGGCCTGATGGAATCCGACCTCGCCGAAGCAAAGACGTCCGGCAGCATCCGCGGCGGCCGCACCCACCAGATCGCCGACGCCGCCAAAGCCATAGCCGAGGGCGCAGCCGCCGCGTCCAAGGGCGAGGAGGAGCCCCCGGACGTGGGCCGCTCCCTGGCCCAGCTCTTCAGCGCATAGCGCTACCCTCCCCAGCCAGCGGGGCGGTAGCTCAGTTGGTTAGAGCAGCGGACTCATAATCCGTCGGTCGAAGGTTCGAGTCCTTCCCGCCCCACTAAGAAAAGTCAATTACAGAGCCAAATCAATTTGAGCCGTTCGGCACGATATGCCGAAATTGGTCCCGAATTAGTCCCGAAACGCGCTAGAATTTGGGGCGATGCGACAGCCAGCGCCCCGCCCGATCTCCGGCCACGTCTTCAAACGCAAGGGCAAGCGCGGCACCGTCTGGTACGCCAAGTTCCGACTGCCGGACGGGCAGCAGCAGAAGAAACGACTCGGGCCAGCTTGGACGGAGAAGACCGCGCCGCCCGATGGCTACTTCACGAAAGGCAAGGCGCAAGCGCACCTGGACGAGATGCTGCGCCAGGCGCGGGACGGCTCGTTGCCGGGGATGGTCAAGACCGGCAAGATGTTCACGGACGCCACGGCCGAGTGGCTCGCCTACTGCGAGAACGTCCGCGACTGCAAGCCGTCCACGATGCGCGACTACCGCAACATGGTCCGCGTTCTCGATCGCCAGTTCGGCAAGCGCAAGATCGAGACGATCACGACCGAGGATATCGACCTCTGGATCAGCGGCTACGGCGGCTCTAACCGGACGCGGCAGAAGTACCTCGTCTGCCTCGGCTCGATCTTCAAGCGGGCGATGAAGGTCTACGGCCTGCCTCGCAATCCGGCCGATCTGGTTGAGCGCCCGCGAGTCCGTCGGGCGGCCAAGATCGACGTCCTGCGGCCGGAGGAGGTCTTGGCGCTCGTTCGGGCTGCGGAGTCTGAGCAGGACGCAGCGATCTTCCACACGGCCGCATTCGCCGGCTTGCGAATGGGCGAGCTGCTGGCGCTGCGTTGGCGCGACGTGGATTTCACCCGTCGCACGATTCACGTACGCGAGAACTGGACTCAGGGCGAGACGACGACTCCGAAGGGCGGGACCGAGCGGGCGGTGCCAATGGCGGAGGAGGTCGCCGAACGGCTCGCGCGTCTCGGCCAGCGCAAACACTTCACCGCCGACGACGATCTCGTCTTCTGCACGCCGCGCGGTCAACACGTCGGCTACAAGTCCTTGAAGGAGCGCTACCGGGCCGCGCTGAGGGAAGCAGACCTGCGTGAGGACTTCCGCTTTCACAACCTGCGTCACACCTTTGGCAGCACCGTGATCCGCCACGCCGACTCCCGCGAGGTGATGGAGTGGATGGGCCACGCCGACTTGACGACGACCAGGCGCTATCTCGCCTTCGTTGACCGCGAGGACGCGGCCAAGCGAGTCTCGGAAGCGTTCAGGTTGGAGGAGCCGCAGGAGTCGCCGGCATCGGCCGGCGCAGCCTGACGCTCGCCTAGCGTCGCCCTCGCGTCCCATAGGTGTTCTCGGCGATCCAGCCCCCGAGGTCAGAGCGGGTGAACCTCAACCCCCGTTCGCCGATCCGGACGTGTGGCAATCCCCGCGAGCGGACGAGCTCGTAGAGCGTGCTGCGAGGGACGTGCAAGAACTGCGCCGCTTCGTCGGCGGTCATCAAGGACTCGGTAGGGATCGGAGTGTCGGGCATCTCTCTATTGCTGTTGTCCACCACGGATGTCGTTTGCATCGGCCATTTGCATCGGATACGTCCGAAAACTCCCGCGAGCGCCCCCGGAAATCCGCGGCGATCCTCGACACCAGGGGCGGCGAGCACAGCCACGAATCCCACAGCCAGGCAATCCCCAAAGCCAAGATCAACCAGCCAGCAAAAGACCAAACAGCCAGGCAAGAGCAACGGCAAAAAGCAAGGCACTCATGGCAGCTACCCAGCCATGAGAAGCCACCCAGACCCGAAGCCCCAACAGCCAACAGCAACCACCCTCACGCCCTATCACTTTGTTAAGAGATCGGTGCATTGAGCGCTCTCCACGGACATACCCCGTGGATGCTCTCAATCGGCAAGCTAGGCAAAGGCCAGGAGTGCTACTACCTCGACAAGGTCGCGGAAGGCGCTGAGGACTACTACTCCGGCGAGGGCGAGGTTGCCGGAGAATGGCTCGGCGACGCCGCCGAGGACTTGGGTCTCTCCGGCGAGGTCGAGGCGGTCCAGCTCGAAGCGATGCTGACCGGCCGCAACCCCGTAGACGGGGAGCCGCTGGTCGGGATGCGCGGCGTCCCTTCCAGCGGCTCGGTTCCCGGCTTCGATCTCACCTTCTCGGCTCCCAAGTCCGTCTCCCTGCTTTGGGGCCTTGGCGGTCCTGTCGCCGCCGTAGAGGTCAAAGCAGCCCACCGCGAAGCGGCAGGAGCCGCCCTCGACTACATGCAGCGCGAGGCGTGCTGGACCCGGCGCGGAGCCGGAGGCTCGGAGTTCGTCCAGGGCAACGGCTACCTAGCGGCGGGCTATGTCCACCGCTCCTCCCGAGCGGGCGATCCGCAGCTGCACACCCACGTCCTCATCGCCAACGCGACGCAGGGACCGGACGGACACTGGACGCGCCTCTACCACCCGGCGATTTACAACCACGCCAAGACCGCCAGCTACATCTACGAGGCCCACCTTCGCCACGAGCTGACCCGCCGCCTCGGCGTCGAATGGCAGCCCACCCGCAAGGGCATCGCCGAGATCGCGGGCTTCGCCGACGAGCACCTACGGGCCTTCTCAACCCGCCGCCAACAGATACTCGAGGCGGCGGGCGCGGACGCCTCGGCTCGCTCGATGCAGGTCGCCGCACTCGCCACGCGCCAACCGAAGGAGCGCGATGTCGGCCACGGCGAGCTGCTTGAGCGCTGGCGATCGAGGGCCGATGAGATCGGCTTGGACCGCGAGGCGATCGCGCGCACCTTCGACTCGGAGGCGGCGCTGCGAATCGACCGCCCCGACGCGCCCCTTCTTTCGGAGGCGCAGCTTGGTCGCGCCGTCACGGCGGCGGCGTCACACTTCGACCGCCGCGAGGCGATCCAAGCCGTCGCCGACTCGCTGCGCCAAGGAGCATCCGGCGCGGAGGTCGAGCGCTTGGCCGACGCCTTCCTCGTGTCCGACTCCGTGATCCAGATCAGCGACGGTGCGAAAGGCCCTCGCTACACGACGCGGCGAATCTGGGAGCTTGAGCGCGAAGCGCTGGCAGCCGCCGAGCGAATGCGAGCGCAGGGGCCGAACCCGGCAGGCGAGCTGATCGCGTCCCGCGTGATCGGCGCTCGCCCGACCTTGAAGGCCGACCAGCGCGAGATGATCCGCCGCCTGCTGACGAGCCCCGAGGGGGTCGCCGTGGTGATCGGCGAGGCGGGGAGCGGCAAGACCTTCGCCATCGTCGCCGCAGCCGAGGGCTGGGCTCAGGCCGGGATCGAGCTGCGGGCCGCAGCGCCGACCTGGCGGGCGGCGAACGTGATGCGAGCCGAGGGCCTGCCCGCTTCGAGCATCGCAAGCCTGCTCTTGAAGCTCGACCGAGCCGAGCACGAAGGCGGGGAGGGCTTGCCACAAGCATCGGTCCTGCTCATCGACGAGGCGGGGATGGTGGACTCGGCCACCCTGGCACGACTCGTCTCCCACGCCGAGCGAGCACAGGCGAAGCTCGTCCTCGTCGGCGATACCGAGCAGCTTGGAGAGATCGAGGCGGGCGGGCTGTTTCGGGCGCTCGTGGAGCGTGGCGAGGTAATCCACTTGGACGAGGTGATCCGCCACCGCCACGACCTCGACCGAGACGCCGCAAAGCGAATACGCGAGGGCGAGGGCCGCGAGGCGCTTGCCCTCTACCAGTCGCAAGAGCGGGTCACGGTCGCCCCGAACGCCGAGGAGCGCCGCGAGGCGATGGTCCGCGACTGGCACGAGTCCTTCGAGCGCGGCGAGGACGCGGTGATGGTCGCCAAGCAGAAGGCCGAGGTCAGGAAGCTGAACGAGATCGCGCGAGAGGTCCGCCGTCAGACCGGGCAGCTCGGCCGGCAGGAGCTCGAAGTCGGCGAGGCGAGCTTCGCCGCCGGCGACCTCGTCATCACCCGAGTCAACGATCCGCGCGCCGAAATCTTCAACCGCGAGCGCTGGCGGATCGGCGAGGTCGACGCGGCCGAGGGGCGCATGACCCTCGAAGGCATCGACCAGGCCAAGGCGGTCGAGATCGGAGCCGACTACCTGGCGCGGACCAACCCGCACTCCGAGGCCCCGGCGCTCGAACACGCCTACGCCGTAACGACCTACTCGGCACAGGGCACGACCGTAGACCGGGCATTCGTCGCGGCTGACCCGTCGATGGACAAGCAGGAGCTTTACGTCGCCGCCTCGCGCAGTCGCGAGGAGACGTTCATCTACGCCACGCCGGAGATTCAGACCCACCGCGAGGAGATCGCGCCGGAGTCGCCCCACCTGCGCGAGGGCATCCCGCACATCGGCGAAGCCGCCGAGCGCGACCGCGCGCAGCTCGCCGCCCACGACGAGGCCCTGCGCTCGAAGTTCTCGGGCGTGCCGACCGAGGAGCTGGTCGCCCGCCGCGACGAGCTGCGGATCGCCGCAAGCCATGAGGAGAGCCGGGAGAGCCAGCGGCGCAGCTTGCAGGAGCGGATCGAGCGAGCCCGCGAGCGCATCGAAGCCTTTGCGGCCGAGCGCGAGGCGGCGCAAGCGCTACCGCGCCGCGAGCGCCGCGAGGAGCTGACCCGCATCGACTCCTGGGAGGCGAGGTCGCGGCGCGAGACTGCGCGCCTTGAAGCCGAGTTGGCGGACATGCCCGCCATTGGGGATGCCGCCCGCCGCGAGTTGGCCGTCGCCGATCAGGTTCTCGCGCAGCGGCGCGAGCTGGCGATCATTGCCGCGCGGATCTCCCCGCCCGCCTATGTCAAGGCCGAGCTGGGGGAGAGGCCGAGCGACCCGGCGAAGCGGAAAGCATGGGATCGCGGCGTCGCGCAGATTGAGCGCTACCGCCAGGAGCACGGCATCAAGGACCCGAACAAAGCCCTTGGCCGGGAGGCGAAACGAGGAGTCGAGCGAGCGCGCCAGCAGGCGATGTGGCGACGAATCCGAGAGGCACAGCGAGCGCTTGGCCTGGGACAACACGCAGCGAGAGCGCGGCAGCTCGGCAGAGGGCTAAGCATCGGCCGTTGACCCCCGACCTACCGGCGATTGAAGCACCGCTCGGGTGGCCGTCAACCCCTGCGGGGGTCGGGCGCTTCGCGCCCTTGACTGCCGCCCTGCGCGGCGCTGCTTGGCGGGTAGGTCGAGGAGGGGAGAGGAGAGGTTCGCTCAGGCAGCGGCGAGTGCTTGGCCGCCCCTGATCTCGACCCGGTAGTCAGCAGGAAGCGGCACGGATGGAGTGCCGTGCTTTGCCTCGCGGTGACGGGTCAGCAGATGCTCGATGAAGGCGAGAGCCCCACCCCGGGGGGCGGCGACAATCTCCCGCCCATCGGGGTAGATGATTGCGAGCGGCCGGTGGTTCTCTACGGCTTCGGCGAGAATCGACTCAAAGCCCTTCTGATCGGCGGCGATGAAGGTAGTCCCCTCGGGATAGCGATCAGGATCGAGCACGG
Source organism: uncultured Solirubrobacterales bacterium (assembly GCA_963812905.1). Taxonomy (GTDB): domain Bacteria; phylum Actinomycetota; class Thermoleophilia; order Solirubrobacterales; family 70-9; genus VRUE01. The sequence goes on along the minus strand of CAWEWY010000003.1, from coordinate 161,577 downwards.
CTTCAACCAGCCGCTCATTGGCGATTTCGCCTGCTCGGGTGAACTTGCTGCGCTCTAGCTTCTCCATGAGTCCGCGATTGCTTCCCAGTGTTCGATCAGGTAGTCGATGGCTTGAGGTGCAACCTCGTTGACCGCTCCTTCGGCAAACCGCTCTGCGGGCTGCTTCTCGCTTCCAGTGTAGCGGTGCATGTCGTGGTCACCGTGGGCATTGTCGAACAGGCGAATCGTCTGCCATTTGCCTCCAATCCGCAGCTGGAGCATGATCGCGTAGCGCTCCAGCGGGCGGCCGTCGAACTCGACCAGAATGCGTGCGTCGTCAGCGAGCCCGCGAGTGAACGGATCGGTCATCGGCGAAACGTATCCGCGGACCCGGCGAATAGTCTGCGGCGATGCCGAGCGATCCGAAGCAGAAGGCCCGCGCCGAGGTGCGGCGCGCCCAAACGGAGTTTGAACGCGCCCAGGAGCGCGTCCAACGTGAACGCGCGGATGCGCGAGCCGCGCGCCGCAAGCGATTCGCGCAGGCGCAAAAAAATGGCCTGACCGTCCGCGAGATTGCTGACGAGGCCGGTCTCAACTTCAGCCACGTTGCCGAGATCATCCGCGGCGAATGAGTTTGTGGGGTATAGACCCCACAAAACCTGCTAGGCTGGCCGCCACGACATAAAAGCGGCGGCCCGCCGCGCGACAACGCGACGGGCCGCCTGACCACAAGGAGACGGTGCCTCCTCATGGCTAATGAGAACCCTACGGGCGGCGAGCGGGCTGTGCCCCTCGACCTTCCCGCCAACCATCTGCTGATCCTGCGCGGCACCCTCGCCGACTGCCTCGAAGGGGTGCGGGACGACCTGGAGACCCCGGAGGCGGTGAAAGACCCAGAGCAGGCCCGCGAAGAAGCCGACGCCTACCAGCGGCTCCTGGCGGGGCTGGCGCGGGGAAAGATTCTCGCCCCCGACGAAGCGGCGTTGTCGGCGGTCAAGAAGATCGCCACGGCGGACGACGAGGCGAGCAATTACGCCGAGGTTGCCGCCAACCACGACGCGCTGCGCGGCCTCCTCTCGCTGCTTGAGGGGGAACGCGGTTGATGCGATGGGGAGGCAGCGGAGCGTGGCGGCGTCGCCTGCGCCGCTCCCCAGGGCTCACGGTCATGACCGACGACGAAATGCAGCGTGTCGTCCTCGCCGTGATCCTGCGCGAATACCCGGTGCTGCTGACCTTCCCGGCGCTCGCCTGCGAGTTGTTCGAGAACCCGAACGATCTTGCTGGCGGCATGGCGCTGGCCCGCGCCGTCCGCGATCTGGTCGAGGAGGGCTTGCTGTACAGCAACGGCTTACTCGTCCTGCCGAGCCGTTCGGCGCTCCACGTCAGGCGATTGAGCGGGGGTGACGGCTGGGCAGCCTGGCGGTGACAGCGGTTTCTCGGGGGTCGAAGCGCTCGGGGGGTGCTTGCTTCCCCAATAGGGTGCAAGCGCAGGCCACAGGGACTCCCTGAATGGCTTCGGCCCCCGAGAAACCGCTGCCGTCGTGCTACGGCCGTTTGTCGACCCGGTACGTCCGAGGGCTTCGCTACGGTGCGCCATATGCCGACGTCGGCCAGTTCCTTCACGCTATCTGTGACCCTTGGCGAGCACTCGTTCTCCGCCTCGGGGAAACCTGCTCTCGTCCTCAAGGCATTCGAGGACTTCAAGGTGCTAGCGGGGCGGGGGGATGCGCACGGCGCTGCCGAACAAAAAGGCACCAACGCCGGCAAGGCGAAAGCTCCGAAAGCGCCGAAATCACCTGGCAACATGACTCTTCCGGCTTTCCTTGCGCGGCTAACGCTGAAAGGCGGCGCGCAAGTCGGAACCGCGATCATCGCGTGGAGCGCTCAATACGCAGACAAGGACAAGCTGACCCCTGCCGATGTCCAGACTCTCTGGAAACAGACGAAGTACAAACTGCCCTCGACCCGTGGCAACCTGACCCGTGATCTAAACAAGGCGGTCAAGGAAGGTTTGCTCAGGAAGGAAGGCGAGCGCGGGGACCAAGTCTTTTACGCCGACGCCTATGAGCAACAACAGGTCGAGACATGGGCGACGAGCGACGGGGCATAATCCGATTGACTCAGTAGGCCGCAGGCTTCAGAAGCTGGAGATTGGGGAGCAAACTCTCGCCCTATCCCGTCTCTGCCAGGTGCGGGCTGCGAACGGCCTTTTCGCGCCCCGCGATGTCGAGGCTCTGTTCGATGAAATCGGCCTTCCTCGCCCCGTCAAGGTCTCAAACTATTTGGCGGCGCTGCAAAAGAAGAAGTTGTTGACGCGAGTGAAGGGTGCGAGCGGCACCGCATGGAAGCTGACGCCGGAGGGCAAGGGACAGGCCGAAGACCTTGCGACGGACATGGACCTAGCGATCTTGCTAACGGAGGCGAGTGGCCCGGCCGCCACCCTGCTTGGCGAGACGGAGCATCCGGTCGTTCCTCCAAGTCTCGCGCCGCCCGCGCTCATCAAACCCCTGCACGCATTTCTTGAAGAGCACCCGTTCGAGACCAACGTCTTCGGCATGACTCGGTTCCCGGGGCAGCAAACAGACGGCAAGCCCGACCCGATCGGCCCGGCGCTTGAAGCAGCCAAGAAGGTCTGCGAGAAGCATGGGCTGACGTTCCACCTCGCCTCGGATCGGAGCATTGTCGATGACCTTTGGCCCAACGTAGCGGCCCACATGTGGGGCTGTCGCTACGGAATCGCGTTCTTCGAGGCGGTGAGCGACAGGGGTCTCAACTACAACCTGAACATCGAGGTAGGTAGCTGTCTCGTCCTTGGGCGACGGCTTGCTCTGTTGAAGGATGAGTCGCTGAAGGTCATGCCGACGGACTTGGTTGGCCAAATCTTCCACGAAGTGAAGCTCGACAAACCTAACACTGTGGCCAAGCGGCTAGACGACTGGATTAGCAGCAGCTTGGCCTGACCAGCGGTGCTCAGGACGGCGAAGAACCCCGGGCAGGTCACCTAAGGGCGATGATCGCCCGAATACTGCCGCCCCCTCGTCGAGGCACGAAGTTGCGTACTTCGGGCGGGGCGCTTAGTCGGGGAGGAGATCTCGATAGATCGCATTGCACTCTGCAAATACAAGCTGGGTGGCTGCGGCTTGGGTGAACTCCCCAGGCCCTCCTTCCCCAGCCCAGCGGAGCCGATTCTCCATTGCCCTCCGCATGAGTCGCCAGCTCTCGTCGATATTGCTGGGCGTTTGGTCCGCCGGGAACATCCAAAGGGCGTCGCGAAACCCGGGAAGGGCGTCGGAGTAGGCGAGCCTCGTCAACAGGGATAGCGAGCGATCGTCCCCAAGGTTAACTGCGAAACGAGACTCGACGTTCGGGTCGATAAGGGACTCAGCGACAAGCAGCCGCTGACCCCGAAATCCAGACTGCTCGATATTGATCGCTTCGAGGAGATCGTCTGAGAAGACACGCTTAGCGACTTGGGTTGCCGGCCCCACAAGAGTCTGGGTTGATTCAAGCTCCGCCTCGGCCATCTCCACGATGACCCCCCTTATCCAATGCCGCTCGCGGCCAGCATCCAGGGCTCCGCATCGCCGAAACGTCTCCTTGAAAACGACTAGCCCCAGGGCTACTGCGTCTGTAACGTCGCGACAAGCGAGCGCTGCTGCATCTGACTGGATTCCACCAATCACGCTCTTGGCTGTGTCCTGGGGCACTGACTCCAATGCATGCCGGACGACCAAGTCGAGAGTCTGGTACGCCGCCTTAGCACCTGCCACCCCAGCCGTTTGCCATCGCGGTCACGTCGCTAGAAGTGGTGTAACCGCCACGTAGGGGCCGGAACGAAGTTCCGGCCACCGCGGGCCCCAGACTCGTCGGTTGACCTGCAAGTCGACTGACGAAAGGAAGCACCACGATGGCCGAGAGCCAAAGCATGACGAGCGCCGGGGTCGTAGCCAAGGCCCTGATCGAGGAGCACTCCGACTTCCTGCGCGAGAGCGTGGCGACGATCGCCGCCGAGATCATGGAGGCAGAGATCGCCCGCCAGATCGGCGCCGGCAAAGGAGAGGTGAGCGAGGCGCGCTCCACGCACCGAAACGGCTATCGCCCAAGGCCGCTGGGCGACGAGGGTCGGGGAGATCGAGCTGGCGGTGCCCAGAAAGCGCTCGGGGGAGAGCTACTTCCCGAGCTTCCTGGAGCCCCGAAAGAGGAGCGAGAAGGCGCTTGCTCGGGGTGGTCATGGAGGCCTACGTCAACGGCGTCTCCACGCGCAAGGTCGACCACCTGGTCTCCGAGCTCGGCATCCACGGATGTCAAAGGACCAGGTCTCGCGCATCTGCCGCGAGCTCGACGGCCAGGTCGCAGGCCTTCCGTACCCGCCCCCTGGAGGGCGCCTACCCCTACCTGTGGCTCGATGCCAAGCACCTGAAGGTCAGAGACCGCGGCCACGTCCACTCCAAGGCGCTGATGGTCGCCTTCGCGGTGCACGAGTCCGGTCGCCGGGAGGTGATCGGCATCGAGATCGCCGAGGCAGAGACCGAGGCCGGCTGGGCGGCCTTCCTGCGCGAGCTGGTTGCCCGTGGCCTTGAGGGGGTGAGGCTCTGCGTCTCCGACGACCATCTCGGGCTCAAGGCCGCGATCGCCAAGGTGCTCGGCTGTCCCTGGCAGCGCTGCACCGTGCACTTCATCCGCAACATGCACGGCCACTGCAAGAAGGGCCAGCGCAACATGGTCTCCGCCGCCCTGCGCGAGGTCTTCAACGCCGAGGACCTCGCCGACGCCAAGGAGCGCTCGGCGTCGGTGCATCGAGCGCCTCGCCCCGACGGTGCCGAAGGTGGCGGCATCTGCTCGAAGCCGCCGAGGAGGACCTGCTGGCCTTCTACCGCTTCCCGGCCGCGCACTGGCCGAAGCTGCGCTCCACCAACAACATCGAGCGCGTCAACAAGGAGATCGCCCGTCGCTCTGACGTCGTCGGCATCTTCCCCAACGACCGCTCGGCGATCCGCCTGGTCGGGGCGCTCTTGATCGAGCAGAACGACGAGTGGCTGCTGACCCGCGGCTACCTCTCGAAGGAGTCGATCGGCCTGGTCCTCGAGGACCAGGCCGAGGCGAGCGGAAAGGAGGTGGCGGCCCTGGAGCGCTGAGAGAAGTGCCGGCGAGTCCCGTTACACCACAACTCGCGACTTGACTGCCATCGCGCCTTCATTCCCAGGAGATCGATATAGAGCAGGACCATCGCGCCAGCCTAGCCGTCTGCAATCAACGGCAGGATCGTTGGGTGCCACCGATGCCAAGTTGCGGGTGCTGACATCTCCCCGTAGCTATGGACAGGCGCGCAAGTCACCGAAGAACTTGGTCCCGAAATTGGTCCCCGACTCCACCGAACTCAGCCGAACTCCTTGGACGTGATTCGCTCTGTCAGGCCAGACTCGCCTCTGTAGACGGGTTCCGGCGCGACTCATAATCCGTGGAGCGCAGGTTCGAGTCCTGCCCGCCCCATCCCAGTGGGCTCGCTCTCGCGTCGGCAAAGTAGACTCGCTAAGTACCGAAATGAAGATCGCGGGATGTGGGGGAGATCGATGATGTTCGGAGGGGCCACGAGTCGCTTGCGTACGCACGCACCTCGCTCGTGGTTTCTGTGCTTGACCATCGCCGGTTGCTTGGCGGCGGGTTTGGTCGCATCGCCCGTGAGCGCCGCGCCAGGTTGGTCGTACCCGGTGAATGTCTCCGGGGTCATCAATATCGGCGAAGAATCTCCGTTGTTCGATATTGATTCCGCAGGCAATGCGACCGCCGTGTGGCGGCGATACCGCGGCGGAAAACTCATCTACGAAAGCGCGGTGCGGCCAGCTGGCGGACCTTGGTCCACTCCATCCCCTTTCTTTGGCGGTTTGGAAGATGCGTACGGATTGCAGATTGCGGTTGACCTCCTGGGCAACGAGACGGCCATCTGGGGACGCCGTCTGGGTCGCTCCGGCGTCGTCCAAAGCGCGACCCGGCCGACTGGAGGGAGCTGGTCCCCACCGGTCACCCTCTCTGCGGCTGGCGCGTGGCCGGGGCTCCTCGCGGCTGGCCCTGAAGGCACCGTGACTGCGGTCTGGCTCTTGGAACGGGAGGAAGGTTGGCGTTCAGTCGTCCAAAGCGCGACCCGGCCGACTGGAGGGAGCTGGTCGGCACCGGTAACCGTGTCTCCACCGAGAAAGGCCGCCCGATCTCCGCAAATCGCACTTGATCCCCAGGGTGGCGCAACTGCGGTCTGGGAAGAGGAATACAGCGGTGCAATTGAAAGCTCGACCCGCTCATCCGAAGGGATTTGGTCGGCGCCGGTCACACTCTCTGCCAATGGAGTAAGGGGCGCTTGGCCACAGGTGGCTGTGGATGCCCAGGGCAACGCCACAGCGGTCTGGGTGGGAAGGGTGCCCAATGGCCGTCGGTTCTCTGCCTATGGCCGTCGAATCCAAACTGCGACCCGCCCGGCCGGCGGGATCTGGTCGGCGCCGGTCAGCATCTCCAAGGCGGGGCACCGCCTCGTACAGGACCCGCAGATCGTGGTCAGCCCCCAGGGCGACGCGACCGCGATCTGGCAACGTTCCAACGGTAGTTATCTCGTCGTCCAGGGAGCGACCCGCCCGGCCGAAGGGGGCTGGTCGAGGCCGGTCGACATCACTACCGGTTACGGACGGGGTGGGCAGCATCTGCAGCTGGTGGTGGATTCCTGGGGCAACGCGACCGCGATCTGGGAGGGCTACGACACCCGCCCCGGCCCCAGCTTCGCCATCCAGGCGGCGAAGCATCCGCTCGGAGGTGCCTGGTCGCGGCCGACCGATATCTCCCGTTGGACGAATGGCCTTGGCGAACCGCAGATCGCTGTCGATCCGCAGGGCAGGTCAACCGCAATCTGGGTAATCGGCGCTAAGGGCGGCGCGGTCATCCAATCTGTCACCTCGGGCAGGAGGTAGAGCGCACGCTGCTCGCTTCATCCGTCCGGGGGACGGGCCTTAATCACGGTGCGCTGCGCGTATGAAATCGCCGAGGCAAATCTGTGGTCTGAAGACACCGAAACTTGGTCCCGAAATTGGTCCCCGACTCCACCGAACTCAGCCGAACTCCTTGGACTTGATTCGCTCTATCAGGACAGATTCGTCTCTATAGACAGGTTCCGGCGCGACTCATAATCCGTCGGTCGAAGGTTCGAGTCCTTCCCGCCCCATGACGAGACTTGTTTCCGCCACGAAGTTGCGCGATAACCGTGTGACTCTGCGCGCCATGGGCGCGCTCGATCCGCCTAGCCTCGTGCCCGATGGCTGGTGCGCCGGAGGCGTCGTCATGCTCGTCTTTGGATCTATGTTGGGGCTGTCTGCGGCTGAACTCGACGCGTGGGCGCGCCGCGGTGTCAGCATGGGATTTGTGGCGGGTGCGCTCTTTTACGCTGCAGCGCTGCTGGGGCAGATACTATGAAGACAATGCACCGCACTTCGACAGTCGGCCTTCTAATCGGCTCTGCTCTCGTGGCTGCCGGTGCGATTGCGCTGACGGCCTTGACAGGGACAGGCGCCGGCGGCGCGTACGCCTTCCTCTTTGCCGGCATGGTCGTGTTCAGCGTTTTCCTCATCTGGCCTGAGCGCACACGCCCCTTTCGCAGCGACAGCAGTCGCCGAAGCGTGCGGCGTCAGCCGCGATAAGCCAGTCGTTCCCGCCAACACGAGCGGAAGTCTTCGCCGACCGCTCGGCCCGTTAGATGTCGCCCAGACCGGCCAGGTGGTTGCGCACCTGCTCGTAGAGCGCGTCGCGCTGGCTGGCGACGATTTTCAGAGTGGGGCGGGGCATGGTGCCCTCCTTTCGGTAGGGCACCGAAGAGCCGCCGGGGATGCAGTTCTCGTCGGAGAACTACGGCGAGTAGCTTTTCGCTTGCATCGAAGGCTTGATCTTCGGTGCCATGCCCCGGGGCGTTCCACCGCCGCCGGGGCGCTTATTCAATTGGCGCGGCGACGATAGCTCTGTTTAGCCGACGAAGCGAGCGGATGGCTGGGGATATGTACGGGGATTGGACCTATCGCACGCCGGTTTCAGAAAGTTGCCCTGCCGGTCGCAGGCAAGTCTGTCTGCGGCAGTGGCGATGATGCCCACGTGGATAGGTACGAAGAGCGACTTAGTCCGATCCTTGATGGTCTCGCCGAGGCAGAGCGTCGTACCGGTACGGCTCAAACCAAGGAGGGCACTCTTTTGCACCGGACAATCCTGAAGAGGATCGACTCTGCTCTCTCGTTTACGGAGGCCCTTGTACGTCAGGTCGATGCATCGCTTGTCTCTGCAAGCCGGATCGCCCAAATGCAGACGACCATCAATGAAATTCAGACGGCGGTTGAGGCATTTGACCCTGAGTCTGCCCCTGATCTGGAGCCTGCCGATCAGGCCGCAGATCGTCTGCTGGATACGGTGGCCGCGTTGCCGCATCGCCCAATTGAGGAGGCAGCGGAGCAGGGCAAGGCGCTTGCACAGAGCTTTCAGCGGTCGGCGCGGGTCCGCGAGCGTTCGGTGCGTGCGGACCTTGAATCTGTCGGCGCTCAAGTCTCAGATTTGGAGCAGAAAGTCGAGGGCGCAAAGGGTGAGCTTTCGGCTGCAATGGATGAGCGAACCAATGCACTTGAGGCACGTGCCGCTGAGATCGGATCGCAACTAGAGGCGACTGAACAGGGCCAGTCTCAGCTCCTAGACGAGCAGCGCGAGGCATTCCAAAAAATGCAGGAGGAGCTTCGGTCAGATTTTGACCAGAAGCGCGATGACCAGTTCGGTGAGCTAAGCCAGCAGCGGGAGGATGCCAATGCGCGCCTTCAAACAAGTCTGAAGGCGAATAGTGCGGCTGCCGAGGAAGTCGTGGAGGACCTTAGGCGAAAGGATGCCGACGCTGAGGAACTTGTCGGCTCGATCAGCATTCGAGGAACCGCCGATCGATACGAGCGGGAGGCCAAGACTCAGGGTGAAATCGCTGACAGGTGGCGCCGCGTCACGGTCGTCATCGGCCTGCTCGCAGGTTTGGTTGCGGGATCGGCGGCTTTCCTAAGCGACCAGGAGCCTGCGCACATCGCTGGCAAGATCGCGGTGGGCGTACTTCTGGCGGGGGTTGCGGGCTACACGGCGCGTCAGAGCGCGCAACACCGCCATCGAGAGGAACGAGCATCGAAGCTGCATCTTGACTTGGCAGCTTTCAGCCCGTTCATCGAGCCGCTACCCGAGGACGCTAAGAACGAGGAGCGAATTCTGCTGGGTCGCCGGGTATTTGCCCGCGACGAAGACAATGGGAGGCGTGCTGAGCATGGGACCGCGGTACACGCGTTGCTTCCTCGTCGATCAGCATCCGATGGCGATGGTGGTGGAGAGTAACTGAGATGACCGGGATGGATGACCACTCGGAGTTCAGAGTATGCGTGCTGCTCAGGGGGCCTGGGAAGCAGACGTGTATCTCTCCGGCTGCATTCCCAAGGGCCGAAGCCGAACGGATCCTCGCGGAGGTCGATCAAGGTCGGCGCGAGCAGGGGGCAATCAGCCTGCCTTGGCTCTCGGTTGACGGCGCAGACGTTCTCGCGGTCCATCTTGAAGATGCAACTCCCGAGGGTGTACCGCACTCGCTGGAGGAGATCCTCAGCAGCTTGAAAGCTAAGGGGGTCGAGCTTGTGATCGGTTCGGAGGAGGAGTCATCAACGGACAACTAGCTTGAAACTAGGACCGCGTGCATTTCCAGCGGTACAGCGTCCGTCCGAATCCGTGGGGCATCGGAGCGTGGATAGCGTGACGTGGAAACGAGCGAAGGCTATTGCCTTGCTGCTGATGCTCACGCTCTTACTAGTTTCGGCTGCTCAAGCTTCGACCTTGGAGAAAGACACCAGCCACTATCGAGGGGGCGGTCAGCAGATCAAGGTCGAACTGCGCGCCCGCTACCACAAGGTCGTCTATGCCTTGATCACGACCACCTTCTACTGCACCGACGCTACTGGACGCCAGTACACGGAGCGGTTGCGTATCTACCTTGGCAACAAGGGCTTGTGGCCACCCAATACGAGATACGTCGCCCTCGGTGCGATCCCTATTCGCGCAAGTGGCCGCTTTAGATTCCAAATCCACGACAAAGAACAGTTGCTGTGGATGGAGGACTTCTTTGGTCGGGTCGGTCCGAAGGTGATCTCGGGTCGCTTCCGTCTCCATATCGGCGAAGAAAGCAGCGACTGCCACACCGGGGGGTTCGGCCCTGGCGACGAACTACTCTCCTTCCGGGCTCACAGGGCCAGTCGACGCTAAGACCGCTTTTCTTTGATCTGCTTGACAGCGCCGGAGCGCCTAGTTACCCGGGGTTGCCGGCGAGCTCGCGGACGGCAATCGCATCCGCCTCCGCCTTTCGCGCTAGGACGGCTGCCTGATTGGTTCCTCAGGCGTCGACGAGGACACGGCCCTCTCGCAGTGCCTCGTTTGACCATCGTGCCCGGGACGTTGCCCCATTCGTCGACGTGACTCGCGCTGACGACAACGACATCGAGGGCAACTTCGAGACTTCGCAGCTCACGACGCAAACGAGCCGACTCGGCACGACGCTTCGTGACCTCGCCGGGCTCGATTACGAGCAAATCGAGGTCGCTGTCCGGACGGGCCTCGCCGCGGGCGCGCGAACCGAAGAGGATCACCCGCGCCCCGGGCGCCGCCTTTGCCAGTCGCCTCCCGGCCTCCGCGATCAGATTCTCGTCGTCATGGCGTCAAGGTAGCCCAAAGCCTTGACGGCTTGTTGGTCCCGGCAGATGAGTGCGAATGCCTCCGATAGAGCTCGTGCCGAACGTCATCTCCGTGAGGGCAGCGGCCCTCGTCTGGATAGATTGCGGCCAAGGGAACGACTGACAGGGGGAGCGAATGGACTCATCGACACAACCGGAGCGACCTAATCAGGAGGGATTCGCGGCATTTGCGGCGCGCGCGGATGACGGCACGCCGGTGGTGATGCTGAACCTGCTCGCCTTCCGGTCCGAAGGCGGCCGGGAGCGCTACGAAGAGTACGGGGCTGCGGTCGCGCCGCTGCTCGAGAAGGCCGGCGGGCGGATCGTCTGGTTTGGGGCGCCTGCCGCGCCGTTGCTGGGCGATGGGTCGTGGGACCTGGTCGTCCTTGTCGAATACCCAACGCGCCAGGCCTTCCTCGACATGGTTGGGTCCGAGGGGTACCGGGCGATCGAACATCTCCGCAGCGAGGCCCTGGTCAAGGGCGAGCTTCATCCCATGGACGCTGCCGCGTAGATCCCGCGCGGGTTGCCTCACCCGCTAGGGTCCCTGCTGCCGGCGACCCCGGCTCATCCGCACCCCACACGGAAGGAACGAAGTTGAACGGCGAAGAGCTCAACGAGATGGGCCCGATCGACTACCTGATCGTCGAGTGGCCGGATCGGCAGCCGACGGGAGAGGCCGCCCCGCACCTGATCGACCTGGTCGACCGCGGGCTGATTCGCATCCTCGACCTCGCCTTCATCGCCAAGGCCGAGGACGGCTCCGTCGCCGTGCTCGAGATCGCCGACCTGGGCGACCAGGTGGAGGCGTTTGCGGCCTTCGAGGGCGCCTCCTCCGAACTTCTGACAGACGAAGACACGACCGAGGCCGCGGCGGCGCTGGAGCCGGGGACATCCGCTGCCCTGCTGGTCTACGAGAATCGCTGGGCAGCGCCGTTCGCCGCTGCCGTGCGCCGCAGCGGCGGCCAGCTCGTCGCCAGCGGGCGCATCCCAATCCAAGCCGTGCTCGCCGCGCTCGACGCGGCCGAGGCGGAATCCTGAGGAGGACGATCATGCCGGGACTACTTCGAGGAGTTGCAAGGACGGCGGCAATCGCCGGGACCGCCACCGCGGTGAGCAATCGCGTCTCCAGGCGCCAGGGTGAGCGCTGGGCACAGCAGGAGGAAGCCGCCCAGGCCCCGCCCCCGGCGGCACCCGCTGCCCCAGCCCCGGAAGCCGGCGGCCAGTCGACGATCGACCAGCTCAAGGAGCTCGGCGAGCTGAAGGCCCAGGGGATCCTCACCGAGGAGGAGTTTGCGGCCCAGAAGGCCAAGCTGCTCGCTTCCTGAGCGGATTGAGGAGGAGAGGCCGGCGGGCGGCCTACGGCCGCAGCCGCACCGGCAGCGTCTTCAGCTGGTTGAGAAAGGCCGACTCGACGAACCTGGGCCTGCCGTCGATGGCCATCTCGGGATAACGGGCGAGGGTCTCCTCGAAGAGAATCTTCAGCTCCAGCCGGGCCAGGGCGGTGCCGAGGCAGAAGTGGCGACCGCCGGCGCCGAAGGCCTGGTGCTCGGGATTGCGCAGGACGTCGAAGCGATCGGGGTCCTCGTAGCGCGTCTCGTCGCGGTTCGACGAGGCGTACCACATCACCACCTTGTCGCCCTCCTTGATCTTCTTGCCGTTCAGCTCGGTGTCGCAGGTCGCCGTGCGGCGGAAGTGGGCGAAGGCGGGGAACATCCGCAGGGACTCCTCGACCACGCCGGGGATCAGGCTCGGGTCGTCGAGGACCAGCTGGAGCTGCTCGCGGTCTTCCATCAGCGCCCGCATCCCGCTGGCGTAGGTCGACCTGGTGCTGTCGTTGCCGGCGGCGACGAGGAGGAAGAAGCCCATCACGATCTCGTGCTCCTCGAGCATCTGCCCTTCGACCTCGGAGTGGACGAGGACGCTGGTCAGGTCGTCGGTGGGGTCCTCGCGCCGCGCCGCGATCATCTTGTTGCAGCGGGCGAAGATTTCCGGGATCGCCTTTTCGAGGGCTTCCTCGACCCCGCCGGGGCTGAGGTCGGGATCGCCGGCCCCCAGGGTCGAGTTCATCAGCGTGGCCCAGGCCTCGTCGTCCTCCTCGGGGATGCCCATGAAGCTGCCGATCACCCGCGAGACCGCGGGCTGGGCGACGTCGATCACGAGATCGCAGGCATCGCGGCCCTCGAGGCGGTCGAGCACGCCCACGACGATCTCTCGGATCGCCTCCTCGTGCGCGGCGATCCGCTTCGGCGTGAAGCCCGCCTGGAACAGCGCCTTGATCCGGTCGTGCTTGGGCGGGTCCATGCCGATGAACATCGCCCGCGAGAGCTCGATCGGGAAGACCTCGCTGATCGCCGTGACGCCGCCCAGCTCGGAGGAGTAGGTCTGCCAGTCGCGGCTCACCTCGTAGACGTCGTCAGCCGTGGTCACCGACCAGAAGCCGGCCGTGTCGGGGAACTCGGTGACACGGGAGGTCCAGTGGACGGGACAGCCGCCGCGCAGCTCCTTGAAGAGGGCGTGGGGAGGGCCGTCGGCCCAGTGTTCGCGCTCGATGACGAGCGCATCCTCGAGTCTGTCTGTGGTTTCCGTCATCGGTTCGGTGCAACCAGGTCCGCGCATATTACTGGCTGTCTGGCCAGTTCAGGAGCAGCCACTAAGACCGGCTCTTCTCCTTCGAGCGCATCTCGCGACTCTTTGTCTTCGCCTCCGCGTAGGAGGACTCGACCAGCTGCTTTCCGCCGGACCAGCCGAAGGCCCAGGAGACGAGGACGATCGCGAAGATGACGTCCCAGGCGGAGACGATCAGCTGCTGGCCGATCGAGTACGCGGTCGCGGTCTTGGCCGAGGCTTCTCCGGAGAGGGCGGCTGAGTTCATCGCCTGGGTGACGCCGACGCCGCCGGGCGTGGCGGAGACGCTGTTGGAGATCGAGTTGGAGGCGGTGACGGTGGCGACGTTCTGGAAGCTGACCGGGATCCCGTAAGCGCCGAGGAAGACGGCGACGATCGCGAGCCGGGCCAGGTAGCTGCCGAGCACGGGCAGGCCGAGCCGGACGAGGGCCCGTCGCGGCGTACGCAGGATCGCGCCGCCAGCGAGGAGCTGGGCCCTGATCTTCGCCAGGCGCCCCCAGAAGACGCGCGCCAGCAGGACGAGAAGGACGATCGCCCCCAGGGCGAGCAGCGCGACGAGCCCGACGTGGTCGGCGAGAAAGCCGAGCTTGATCGAGAAGGAGCCGCTGACGGTTATGAACAGGTAGAGGTAGAGGGCGATATTGAGGACCGAGAAGGGGATCTTCTCGACCAGCAGGCCGGAGAAGACGAGGGGAAAAGTCGCCCCGGCGATCAGCGTCGTGAACATCACCAGCATCACGAATGTGCCGAGGTTGGCCGACAGGAAGCCGTTCAGGGCCACCGCCGCCGCATAGGAGGCGAGGACCAGCCGAGGCGGTGGGGCAGCGTCTGAGTGCGGCCGCTCCCAGCAGCCCGGCGTCGGCGTCCATCGCAGCAACCTAGCCACTGTGTCGGCGCTGAAGAGAGAGTGCGGCTCGATCGACAACTTCGTCCGCCGGCACTGGCCGGCAGCCGCCAGCGATGCGAAAATCGCAATCCAACGGCTACGAGAGATAGGAGCGAACGTGTCAGCAAGAGACTCAAGGTGGCGCAAGACAGGACGGGCCTGGAGGCTGCCGCTGGCCTTGGCGATCGGGATCGCGGCCCTGGCCGCGGGTGGCTGCGGAGGGAGCAGCGACAGCAGCAGTGCCTCCTCGGAAGCCCAGCAGGGGATCGAAAAGGGCGCCGAAGAAGCCAAGCAGGGCATCGAAACGGCGAAAGAAGAAGTGAAGAAGGGCTTCAAGGAAGCCGAACAGGCGACCAAGGAAGGTCTCGAAAAGGGCAAGAACAAGGCCCAGGGCGGGGTCGAAAAGGGCAAGGCACAGGCGCAGGAGGCGATCGAAAAAGCCAAGAAGGAAGCCCAACAGGGGATTGAAAAGGGCAAGGCGGAAGCCGAACGCGGAATCGAAGAAGCCGAAAAGCAGGCGCAGAAGTACGGCTACTGATCCCGGCTCCTCCCCCAACCCCGGCGGCATTCGCAGGCCGCTGGGGTTGGGGGAGGGGGCAAATCCGCTGGTAGGCCATCCTTTGCAGTCCGATGCCCGGTGCCAGCGAAGCGGACGAGTTCGAAGCCCTGGTCGTCGATGCGATCGACGCTCTTCCCGCCGAATTCCAGAGGGTCCTGGAAAAGGTTGCCGTCGTCATCTCCGATCGCGGTGCCGAGGCTCACGCATACGGCCACTACTTCGGCGACGGAGTCGCCCGCGAGCGCTACGAGGACCGGATCGTGATCTACCGGGACACGCTTGAACGCGACTTCGGCCACGACCGGGCGCTGCTTGCCAGGCAGGTGGAGCGCACACTGCGCCACGAGCTTGCTCACCATCTCGGCTGGGACGAGCGAGGTGTGGGGGAGCTGGGGCTCTGAGGCGCGGCCCTAGCGGACCTTGCAGTCGCGGGTGAGCGGGGGGGTGGCCATGTTCTTCCCGTCGGAAAAGGCGAAGGTGATCTTGGCGAGCTTGTAGCTCGCGCTGGCAAAGCCAGCCGGCGCGGCGCAGCTTGCACTGAGAAAGCCGCGGGGCTTGCCGGCGTAGCGGTACCTGCGTCCGATCGTCAGGTTGATTTCGGTGACGTAGCCGAGGTCGGAGGCGAGGGTGGGAATCCTGGTCGAGAACACCGTGCCGAACTCGCCGTGGCTGCGGTGTTCGACCTTGAAGGGCAGGACGAAGGCCGCCCGCACCGGGCTCGACCCGTAGAGGTGCAGCAGCATCTCCTGCTTCCCGTTGACGCGGGAGTTGAAGACGAGCACTTTCCCTTTGGCGGGAATCAGCGGCGCACTGGGAAAGTCAACCTTCGCGGCAAAGGTCCCGTGGCCGACCAGGGCAGACCGACAGAGCCTCAGCGCGGCTTCGCTGCTGGTCTGCCGCAGCGTCGACGCGGTGCAGGTGGGAAGACCCTTGGAGAAGATCTTGCCGGCGCGGTTCATCGCGACGGTGATTTCGCGCAACTGCGGGGGCCGGCTGCCGTCGACGGTGCCGATCGAGCCTTCGAGGCTCACGGTCACGGGGGCCGGCCGTTCGCGCGGGAGATCGTGGGGCAGAAGTCGACCGCCAAAGAACACCCGCACGTTTTCTCGTTGGATCACCTCGCCCTGAGCCACGACCGCAACACCCAGCAGGGTTATGGCAAGTACGGCTGCGATGGCAAGGCGGCGCATGGGGTGAATCCCAGTCTAGGTCTGTGATGTTGGGGCCGGATTAACCTGGCCTTGCGAATCGATTTCCCTCGCGACACGCGTCAAGCCCCTAGGGTCTGTCGCATGGCCGGACCGGATCGCGGAATCGAGCTCTCCGGGGGAGATGGGTTCGCCGGTTACAGAATCGAGAGCAGGCTCGGGCGCGGCGGCATGGGCGTCCTCTATCTGGCGTTGGAGCCGGGGCTGGAGCGCCGCGTTGCGCTGAAGCTGATCGCTCCCGAGGCTGCGGCCGACGAGGTTTTCGCCCGCCGCTTCTCCGAGGAGTCGAGGATCGCCGCCTCGATCGAGCATCCCAACGTGGTGCCGATCTACGCGGCCGGAGAAGAGGCCGGCGTCCCCTTCATCGCCATGCGTTACGTCACTGGCGCCGACCTCGCCAAGCGGCTGGCTCGCGAGGGCCGGCTGAGCCCCGAGGCCGCCGTCGACCTGATCGCGCAGGTCGGCAGCGGCCTTGACGCGATCCACGCCGCCGGGCTCGTCCACCGCGACGTCAAGCCGGCCAACGTGCTGCTCACCGGGGACGCTGGGACCGCACACGCCTACATCACCGACTTCGGCGTCGCCCGCAACGTCGCCTCCGAGTCGGGCTTGACCCAGACCGGACGCTTCGTCGGCACGCTCGACTACGTTGCGCCGGAGCAGATATCCGGCGCAGAGATCGACGCCCGCACCGACGTCTACGCACTCGGCTGCCTGCTCTTCAAGCTGCTCACCGGAGAGGTGCCCTTCCCCAAGGAGGGCGATGCGGCGCGCCTCTTCGCGCACCTCAACGACCCCCCGCCGGAGCCCTCGCTGTACGTGCCGCAGGTGCCGATGGCGCTCGACGACGTGGTGGTCCGGGCGATGTCGAAGAGCCCGGGGGATCGCTATCCGTCCGCCGGCGATCTTGGCCGTGCGGCGCAGGCGGCGCTACGCGGCGAGCGGCCGTCCCTGCCGGAGCAGACGGTCGCAACCGGCGCCGCCGCTACGCGTACCGCAGAGACGGTTGCCGTCCAAGGGGCAGAGGGAACCGCGGCAACCAGGCAGCTTCCCGCCGAGCCCGAATCGCCGCGGGCCCCGCGCAGCCGGGGACGAATCGCGCTTGCCGGAGGTGCGCTCGCGCTGGTGGTCGCGATCGCCGTGATCGTGACGCTGGCGAGCGGGGGAGGGGGCTCGAGCCCAGTCGCCGCCGATAGCGCCGCAAAGCCGGCCAATCCAAAGCCCAAGGCGCCGCCGAAGGCCCTGAGCAAGTCGGAACTGATCGCCAAGGCGGATGCGATCTGCACCGACAGCAAGGTCACCTACGTGGCAACGCTGCACGAATACCCGGAGGGGGAGACCACGCCAAGCGTTCCCTACTCGACGACCCTCGCCGGCATATCGACTCGCGCGGTTCGCAAGTTCAACTCGCTGACTCCACCCGCGAGCCTGGACAGGCCCTACCGCGAATACGTCGCTGCCCAGGAACGGGTGAAGAACTACGACCGCCAGGCGCTGCAAGCAGCCGAAAACGGCGACACGATCGCCTACCTGAAGGCCCGCGAAAGCCGCGATGCCGAGACGGAAGAACGCTATGACCTCGCCCGTGAAGTAGGACTGAAGAAGTGCAGCACCAACCGCTGAGGTCCTTCTGGCCCGGGCAGCAGATCGTCGCGTCGCCCGAGCCGGCCGAGCGACTTTCGTAGAATCGCGCACGTCCCGTCCCCTACTAGCCGAAGCGAAAGGCTTTCCGTGGAGCGCTGGACACGCGCCGTCATCGCCAACCGCAAGAAGGTAATCGCCGCCTGGCTCGTCCTCTTCGTCCTGGGCGGATACGGCGCCTCCCACCTCGGCGACCTGCTCACCAACCGCTTCAAGGTCCCCGGCTCCGACGCCGAACGGGGGCTGAACCTTCTCCAGGAAAACTTCAACGAGCGCGGCGACGGTGCCTTCACGCTGGTCTTCCAGAGCCGGCAGCCGATCGTGGTCGCGCCCGCCGAGGCCGCAGCCGGCGGGCGGCCGCGCCTGCTGCGCCCGGGGTTCCACCGCGAAGCGAGCAGGGCCACGACCGAGGCCGCCACGGCGGTGCAGGGAGCGCGGCCGGGACCGGTCCTCTACGCCTCTCCGCACGTCGCCTACGCGCAGATCAACACGCCGCTCGAAAACGAGGACGCGGCGAAGAAGACACCGGACATCCGCGACGCCACCCCCGCGCTCGCAGGGGTCACTACGTACCTCTCCGGCTTCCCGGCGATCAACCACGACACCCAGAAGATCTACAACGAAGACCTCGCCAAAGGCGAGACGATTGCGATCCCGATCGCCCTGATCGTGATGGCCTTCATGTTCGGCACGCTCGGCGGCATCGCCGTCCCCTTCGCCTTCGCCGCGGTGACCATCCCCTCCACCCTCGGGGTCGATCTGGGTCGTCGCCCACTTCATGGACATGGCGATCTACGTCACCAACATCGTCACCCTGATCGGCCTGGCGATCGCGATCGACTACTCGATGCTGGTCGTCTTCCGCTACCGCGAAGAGCTCGAGAAACACGACGACGCCCAGCGAAGCCCTGGTCGAGACGATGAAGACCGCGGGACGGGCGACCCTCTTCTCCGGCGCGGTGGTGGCGGTCGGACTGGCGCTGCTGGTCTTCATGCCGGTGCCGTTCATGCGCTCGATGGGAGTGGGCGGCCTGCTCGTCCCGCTCGTCTCGATCGCCGCCTCGGCCACCTTCCTGCCGGCGCTGCTGGCGGTGATGGGAACGCAAGGTCAACCGGCTGCGGGTTATCCCGCGCAGCATCCTCGAGCGCCGCGCGCAGCGGCAGACACCGGCGTCTGGACCCGGCTGGCCCGTTCGATCATGCGCCGCCCGGTCCTCTACCTCGTCGTCGCCGGCGGGCTGATGATCGGCTGGCGCTGCCGGCGCTCGGCCTGCACGTGACCAGCGGCGACAACCGTGGCGTGCCGCTGACCACGGAGTCGACCCGCGGTCTCGAGCTGCTGAGCGACACCCTCGGCCCCGGCGCCCTCGCCCCGAACCAGATCGTGATCGAAACCGGCCGCCCCGATGGCGCCTACGCGCCGGCCGTGATCGCCGCCGAGCACCGGCTGGTCGCCCAGCTGCGCCGCGATCCCGAGGTGAAGTCGGCGACGATCCTCTCGCCGTCGGAACTGCCGCCGGGGCCGCGTGGCCGCGCCATAGCCGAACGCAACAGCCTCGTCGACAGCAGCGGCCAGATCGCCCAGATCCGCGTCGCCGGCCACGACGACTCCGGCACCTCCGAAGCGCAGGACCTGGTCCACCGGATTCGCGACCCTACATTCCCAGGGCCCGCTTCCGGCGACGCCGAAGTCGCTCCTTTCCGGGGCGCCCGCCTTCGGCGTCGACTTCGTCGACAACGGCCTACGGCGCCTTCCCGTGGCTCGTCGCTCGCGGTGCTGTCCTCTCCTACCTGCTGCTCCTGCGCGCCTTCCGCTCGCTCGTGCTGCCGCTCAAGGCGGTGCTGCTGAACCTGCTCTCGGTCAGCGCCACCTACGGCGTCCTCGTCCTCGTCTTCCAGCAGGGCTGCACTCGACCCTCGGCCTCGAGGGGTCGCCCCAGATCGAAGGCTGGATCCCGATCTTCCTCTTCGCGATGCTCTTCGGGCTCTCGATGGACTACGAGGTCTTCCTGCTCTCGCGCATTCGCGAGGAGTGGGACAAGCGGCACGACAACGAGGAGGCGGTCGCCTACGGCCTCGAGCACACCGGCCGCATCATCACCGCCGCGGCGCTGATCATGATCGCCGCCTTCTCGGGCTTCACCGCCGGCTCCTTCGTCGGCCTGCAGGAGTTCGGCGTCGGCCTTTCGGCGGCGATCCTGCTCGACGCGACGATCGTCCGCGCGATCCTCGTCCCGGCGCTGATGAAGCTGCTCGGCGACTGGAACTGGTACCTGCCCGAGCGGGTCGAGCGAGTGCTGGAGCGGACCCGGACGCACCGCCCGGCGGAGGCCAGCGCCGAGTGAGCCGCGCTGACGTGGGGTGGTGGGGGAGCCTGGCCGCCCTCCGGGCGAATTGAGGCACCGCGCGGTGCAATCAGGAGCGCGGCTTCGCCGCGCAATAACCGGATTGCATTTCCGCCGCTTCGCGACATTCGCCCGGAGGGCGGCCAGGCTCCCCCTCGACACGCCCCGACATACGGAAGCTTCCGAAACCGGGATCCGGCTTTGGAAGCTTGGAGAAGCTTCAGGCCGAAAGCTGCCCTCGGCCGGAAAGCCCCAACCACCCTCGACGTTGCGCGTATTTTCCCCACCCTGGTGTGGTCAATGTCGGCAGCGCAGTGGATCCCGGGGCTTGTCCCCGCTTCGAGAGGCCTGGCGGGTGCGCCTCTGCGGGAATGTCGCGAAGCGGCGGAAATGCAATCCGATATCTGCGCGGGCGCAGCCCGCGCACCTCATCCCGTCAACCGCGCCATAGGCGCGGGCGGCGTCAATTCCCGCAGAGGCGCACCCGCCAGGCCTCCTGGACCCCGCCTAGATCAACTGGAATCCCCACCAGGGTGCGTGATCTGTTCCGCCCGGTGGCGGACTTCGTCGGCCGCCTCGCGCGTTGCGGCAAGCGTCTCCTTCTGCACGGCGGCCACGCCCTCGCTCGGCTTGCCACCGACGATGTCGCGGAAGGCGTTCTTGAATCGCTCGGTGCGGCGGTCGGGCGGGAAGCGCTCCTCCGCCTTCGCCTGCTTGCCCGGGTTCCGCTCGTCGTAGCGCCGCCGGCCCCAGGGTGAGCCCGGCTTGCCGATCCGCGCCGCGCCGTAGATCGAGATCGGGAAGATGAAGAAGCCGACCGTGCCGTGCATGATCCGCTGCTTGGCAAAGCAGATCGCGACCAGCGAAAAGACCGCGGCGGCCGCGACGATGCTGCCGATCGTCTCCTCGACCGAGCTGGTGTCGAAGTTGAAGGGACTGAAGCCGAGCAGGATCAGGAACATTCCCGCCGCGGCGATAACGGTGGCGTCGATCGAGCTGCGGCCCTCCTCGGCCCAGTAGACGTCGTCGAGGTACACCCAGAGCGCGAACTCGTCGATCGTCAACCCCGCCCCGACGCCGAAGGCGAAGGCGCAGATCTCAGCGTAGGGGCTGTGGGCGAGCGCGGCAAAGCCGAGCGTGCCGGCGATCATCATCGTGACGATCCCGAAGACGAGGTGGTGGAGGTGGACGCCGCTGTCGCTGACGACGCTGCCCGGCCACCAGGTGACCCTCGGGCTGCGCATCAGGCGGGTGCTCATTCGGATGAAGGCGAAGGAGAGGATGAAGCCGGCGAGGACCAGGAAGATCCCCTGCTCGTCGTGCTCGACGAGGCTGTCCCAGAAGTCGGTGAAGATGGAGGCGGCGATCACGGCGACGGTTTCGAGTGTAGTTCGGCGCCGCCGCCCTTCTCGCGGATCAGGTCGACCGTGAGCAGCACGGCGGCGACTGCGTAGAACGGCGTGAAGGCGATATTGGAGGCGACGTCGGCGAGCCACTCGCTGAGCAGCTCCGAGGCGAAGAGGTTGTGGGTGAGGTCGCCGATCCACCCGGTCAGCGCGTCGCCGATCACCTCGATCGGGATCAAGACGAGGGCGACAAGCCAGAACCTGCCGCGGACGAGATGGACGCTGCGGGCGAAGGCGGCGCGGCCCCCGCGGTGCTCGATCTCGACCACCGGCGCCGCGAGGCCGAGCCAGACGAAGGCGAGCACCCCCGGCAGGAAGAAGAACACGAGCCCGACCGCGACCAGGGCGCCGTAGATCAGGTCGATCGCGATCAGCGGCCCGTAGTTGATCATGCCAGCGACCTCGCGCAGCGAGGGGGGCCGGCCTTCGCGGGGATGGGTCAGCGAGATCGCGACGGCGCCGGCGTAGAAGACCTCGCCGACGAGGCCGGTGGCGGTGATCGCCAGCACCGCCAGCACCGTCGCCAGCAGCCTGAAGCCGGCGCTGAAGCCGATCGAGCCGATTTCGGCATTGACCGTGAGCGCGTGGAGGAGGCCGAGCGGGACGAAGACGACCACGGCGAGCAGCAGCAGCGAGGGCGCCCACCTGAGATAGGTGCGGCCGATCCGGGCGTAGATCGAGATCAGCTCGGCGCGGCGGCTCACGTCAGCGGTGGCGACGGCGGCCGGACGGGGAGCGGCCGCGCTGGTCCAGCCTCGACTGCGAGGACTCCGAGGCCGGCACCCGCCGCACCTGGCCCAGGTCCCCGATCAGGATCTCTTCGGCGCAGCGCCGGTGCCAGTGGTGATGTTCGGTGCCGCCGAGGCGGAACACGTACTGGACGACGACGTGGTCGCTGCCGATCTCGATCTCGCCGTGGCAGGCGGGGCAGCGGTAGAGCTTGCGGGAGATGCCGCGGATCAGCCATGCCTCGTCGCCCTCTTCGGTCAGGCCCCGCAGGCTCCAGCGCTTGTCGGGCAGGCCGGCGAGGTCGCCCATCGGGCTAACGCCTCGAGAGCCAGGCGAAACCGGCGGCCATCGCCATGTTGCTGACTCCCGCCAGCCGCAGTCCCAGCTTGGCGCCGGGGCGGGTGACCGCCGGCGACTCGGCCCAGAGCGCGTCGGTTGCGATCTCGGTGCCGCGCAGCCAGGCCAGCGCCCACCAGTCCCGCTCCGATCCGCGCCGCGCGGCGAGCGCGTGGGCCGCCGCGAAGGTGAGCCAGATCGGGCCGCAGCGGCGGAAGAGGTGTTCCGCGTCGGGAGAGGGGTGATCGTGGCCCAGCACCTTCAGCGTGGCTGCCGGGGCGGCGATCGCGGCGCTGCCGAGGATCAGGTCGAAGGCGATCATGTTCCGGTTGGTGAGGCGCAGCGCCTGTTCGAGCGTCATCGCAACGCCCATCCAACCAGATCGGGCCGGCGGCGTGGCGAACACGGTCCCGGAAGGGAAAGGGTGGGGTCCGGCGAATCTGACGCCGTGACCAAGACTGCGACCAAAACATCCCCACAGCTCAAGAGCCTTTCCGAATACATCCAGGAGCGTTTCGACGAGTTCTCGCGCTCCCAGAAAGACGTCGCCCGCTACATCGTCGACCATCTCGACGAGGCAGCCTTCCTCACAGCCGAGGAGCTGGCCCGGAGAGCGAGCACCTCGTCATCGACGGTGGTGCGCTTCTCCCAGGCCCTCGGCTTCGAGGGCTACCCCGAGCTGCAGCAGGCCGCGATCGAGGAGTACCGCACGGCCGGGCAGGTCGTCAACGGCGGCCCCAGCGCCGGCTCCCTGTTCTCCTTCGATCACTCCGAGCTGGAGGGATCGCTGGGGGCCGACTACTCGAACCTCGAGGAAACGGCGCGCAACCTGACCCGCGAGCAGGTCGACGGGGCGGTCGCCGCCCTCGCCGAAGCCCAGCGCGTGGTGATCGTCGGCGTCGACCAGATGGCCTTCTTCGCAAGCTACCTGCGCCACATGCTGAGCCTGCTCGACATCCGGGCCGAGATCGTCGCCAGCACCGGCGGCGAATCGCTTCAGCGCCTCGGGCGAATCGACGACGAGACGCTCGTCATCGTTCTCTCCTCCGGCCGCGCCCATCCACTCCTGCTGCGGGCGATGAAGCTCGCGCTGCACCGCAACGCGCGCACGCTGGCGATCTCCGACGCCTCGATGTCCGAGGTGGGCGAGCACGCCGAGCTGACCCTCTACTTCTCGTCCAACAGCCCGTCGTTCGCGCGTTCGAACACCGCGTTGATGGCGCTCGTCCAAGCTTTGGCTCACGGTCTCTACGCGCGTGACGAAGACACGCACAAAGACCGAATTCGTGCCTACAAGTTGAAGTAGAGCGCGTCCCCGTATATTGGGGACCGCGTGAGCAAGCGAGCAACTTTCAGAGTCAAGACCGGCCTTGCCGAGATGCTCAAGGGCGGCGTGATCATGGACGTGGTCACGCCCGAGCAGGCGGGGATCGCCGAGGAGGCGGGCGCCTGCGCGGTTATGGCCCTGGAGCGTGTCCCCGCCGACATCCGCAGGGACGGCGGTGTTGCGCGCATGTCCGATCCGGCGATGATCAAGGGCATTCAGGAGGCGGTGACGATCCCGGTGATGGCGAAGGCCCGGATCGGCCACTTTGCCGAGGCGCAGGTCCTTCAGGCGCTCGAGGTCGACTACATCGACGAGTCCGAGGTGCTGACCCCGGCCGACGAGCGCAACCACATCGACAAGCTCGCCTTCGAGATTCCCTTTGTCTGCGGCGCCACCAACCTTGGAGAGGCCCTGCGCCGGATCGGAGAGGGAGCGGCGATGATCCGCTCCAAGGGCGAGGCAGGCACCGGCAACGTGGTCGAGGCGGTGCGCCACATGCGCGAAATCGTCTCCGGCATCAAGCGGCTCGCCCAGCTCGGCCCCGAGGAGCTGGCCGCTGCCGCAAAGGAGCACCAAGCGCCCCTGGAAGTCGTCCACGAGGTGGCCGAGCGCGGTCGCCTGCCGGTGCCGCTCTTCTGCGCCGGCGGCATCGCGACCCCGGCCGACGCGGCGCTGATGATGCAGCTGGGCGCCGAAGGCAACTTCGTCGGCTCGGGCATCTTCAAGAGCAGTGACCCCCAGCGGCGGGCCAAGGCGATCGTCGAGGCGACAACTCACTTCAACGACCCCGAGCGGGTGGCCGCGGCGTCGATCGGCCTGGGGGAGGCCATGCCGGGGCTCGAGATCGCCGACCTGGCAGCGGCCGACGCGCTTCTGCAGGACCGCGGTGCCTGAGCTGCGCCTCGGCGTCCTCGCCATCCAGGGAGGGTTCGAAGCCCACGCAAACGCGTTGCGAGGCCTCGGAGCCGGCGTGCGAGAGGTGAGGGGCCCGGTCGATCTGGAGGGTCTGGACGGGCTGGTGATTCCCGGCGGCGAGAGCACGACCATCTCGATGGGGATCGAGTCGGCTGGCCTGGAGGAGCCGATCCGAGCGCACCGCGAGGCGGGGGGAACGGTATTCGGCACCTGCGCCGGGATGATCGTCTGCGACGACTCGCACCTGGGCCTGATCGACGCGACGGCAACGCGCAACGCCTTCGGGCGGCAGCGCAGAGCTTCGAGACGGATCTGGAGGTGGAGGGAATCGGCGACGAGCCGCTGCGAGCCGTCTTCATCCGCGCGCCCTGGGTCGAGCGATGCGGCGCCGGACGTCGGCGTGCTCGCCTCGTACGAGGGGCACCCGGTGGCGATCCGCGAGGGAGGCGTGCTCTGCTGTGCCTTTCATCCGGAGCTGACCGACGATCCGCGCCTGCATGCATATTTCATGGCGATGACGACGAGTGCGCGAAATCGAGCGAGAGAGGAGGCGGGGGCGTGAGGGACCCGAGAGTGAAGAACTTGGCGAAGATCCTGGTCGGCTACTCGACCGAGGTGAAGGCGGGCGACGTGGTCGCGATCGACGGCGAGGTCGGCGCCGAGCCGCTGCTGCGCGCGGTCTACGAGGAGGTGCTCAAGGCCGGCGCCAACCCGATCCTCAACGTCGCGCTCGACGGCCTCGCCGCCGCCTACTACAGCCATGCCAGCGACGAGCAGCTTCAGTGGATCTCGCCGGTGACGGAGTGGATGGTCGAGAACGCCGACGTGCGCATCGGCATCGGGGCCAGCGCCAACACGCGCGAACTCTCCGCGGTCCCACCCGAGCGGCAGACCCATGCGGCAGACGGCCGTCGGCCCGGTGCTGGCGCGGATGATGGACCGCAGCGCCACGGGCGAGTTCCGCTGGTGCTACACGCTCTACCCGACCAACGCCTACGCGTCGGAGGCCGAGATGAGCCTCGCCGACTACGAGGACTTCTACTTCGGCGCCTGCCTGGCCGACGACCCCGACCCGCTGACTGCCTGGAAGCGCGCCTCGGCCGAGTGCGAACGCCTCGCCGAGTGGATCGAGGGCCACGAGGAGGTGCGGGTGACCGCGCCGGGGACCGACATCACGCTCGGCATCGCCGGCCGCAAGTTCATCCCCTGCGTCGGCGATCGCAACATGCCCGACGGCGAGTTCTTCACCGGGCCGATCGAGGACTCGGTGCAGGGCGAGGTCTCCTTCCACCTGCCTGCGGTGATCGGCGGCCGCGAGGTCTCCGGCGTGCGGCTGCGCTTCGAGTCCGGAAAAGTCGTCGACGCGAGCGCGGAGCGCGGCGAGGAGTTCCTGATCCAGCTGCTCGACACCGACGAGGGCGCCCGCCGCCTCGGCGAGCTCGGAATCGGCACCAACTACGCGATCGACCGCGGCACCCTGGAGGTCCTGCTCGACGAGAAGATGGGCGGCACCGTCCACATGGCGGTCGGTCGCAGCTACCCCGAGTCCGGCGGCGTCAACGAGTCCGCCGTCCACACCGACCTCGTCTGCGACCTGCGCCGCGGCGGCAAGATCGAAGTCGACGGGATCGTGATGCAGGAAGACGGCAAGTTTGTCGTATAGGCCGGGATGTGAGGGAGCCTGGCCGCCCTCCAGGCGAATTGATGCACCGCGCGCGAAGCGCGCGGTGCAATGAGGAGCGCGGCTGCGCCGCGCAAAGATCGGATTGCATTTCCGCCGCTTCGCGACATTCGCCTGGAGGGCGGCCAGGCTCCCCCTCGACACGCCCCGACATACGGAAGCTTCCGAAACCGGGGCTGAGCTTTGGAAGCTTGGAGAAGCTTCAGGCCGAAAGCCGCCCTGGGTGGGGAAAGCTTCAAGCCGAAAGCTGCCCTCGGCCGGAAAGCCCCAACCGCCCTCGGCGCTGCGCGTATTTTCCCCACCCTGGTGTGGTCAATGTCGGCAGCGCGGTGGATTCCGGGGCTTGTCCGCGCTTCGGGAGGCCTGGCGGGTGCGCCTCTGCGGGAATGTCGCGAAGCGGCGGAAATGCAATCCGATTCCTGCGCGGGCCTAGCCCGCGCACCTCATCTCGTCAACCGCGCCATAGGCGCGGTTGACGTCAATTCCCGCAGAGGCGCACCCGCCAGGGCTCCTGAAACCCGCCCGAAACTGCTACTGATTGGGAATCGGCGACCCCGCCAGCAGGAAGAACCAGACCGTCAACGTGACGGCGGCGAGGATGACGGAGCCCATCAGGACGGCCTCGATCACCGTCGTCGTCCCCTGTGCTGGTGAGGTGTCGCGCATGCTCCGCAGCCAGGTGGGCCGCATCGGGGCGAGCCGGTTGGTGCCGGTGATCTGGACGTAGAGGCGGTTGAGGCGTCCGATCAGCCAGGCGATGAGAAGGACCGAGACGATGATCCCGGCGGCGACGACGAAGTAGGGGCCTGTGCTTGGGAACTGGGTATGCGAGACCTTGGACCCGATGTAGATCCAGCTCAGCGGGATCGCGGTCCAGATCGAGAGCGCAGCCAGCAACATCGCGACGAAGACAACCGCGGCGGCCATGCCCCTGGCCGGCCCGTCGCGGTGCGATTCGGTGGCCATCTCCACATTCATAGAATGCCAGGTATGTCCGGTCACTCGAAGTGGTCTTCGATTAAGCACAAGAAGGGCGCCGCCGACGCCAAGCGGGGCAAGCAGTTCACCAAGCTGGCGCGGGCGATCACCGTCGCCGCCCGCGACGGCGGTGAGAGCCCGAGGCAAACGCGCCGCTGGCGACGGCGATCCAGAAGGCGCGCGACGCCTCGATGCCGAAGGACAACATCCAGCGCGCGATCGACCGCGGCAGCGGCGATCGGCAGCGACGCCGAGGCGATCGAGAGCATCCTCTTCGAGGGCTATGGCCCCGGCGGCGCGGCGATCCTGGTCGATGGCCCTGACCGACAACCGCAACCGCGCCAGCGCCGACATCCGGCACGCCTTCAGCAAGCACCACGGCAGCCTCGGCGAGCCGGGCTCGGTCGCCTGGATCTTCGAGAAACGCGGCGTCGTCGCGGTCGACGCCGGCCGCTACGGCGAGGACGACCTGATCGTTGCGATCGACGCCGGCGCCGAGGACGTGCGCGAGGACGGCGAACAGCTCCGCGTCGTCTGCGAGCCGAGCGACCTGAGCGCGGTTCGCGAGGCGCTCGAGCAGGCCGGAGTCGAGGTGCAGTCGGCGGAGGTCGCGATGGAGCCGAAGAGCACCGTCCTGGTCAAGGGCACCGAGGCGGAATCGCTGCTGCGCCTGGTCGACGCCCTGGAGGAGCACGACGACGTCAACGAGGTGCACGCCAACTTCGACGTCCCGGCGGAGATCATCGAAAAGCTGGCCGCGGCCTGAGGACCTATCCCGGCAGGGGCTCCACTTAACTTTTTCGGTGGAACGTGGTCAGCTGATCCGCGAGCGGATTGACGAAAAAGTACAAGACGTTCCACCCCTGCCGGGATAGGTCCTGAAGGCATCCGGGCTTGGCTCCAGAATCAGTCTTCATGCAAGTCGTGATGGGGATCGACCCCGGCGCAGCCAACCTCGGCTTCGGCGTGGTCAGGATCGAGGGCAACCGCATGGTCGCCCTCGACGGCGGCGTGGTGGAGACCTCGCCCGAGATGCCGATGGAGCAGCGCCTGGAGCGGATCCACAGTGCCCTCTCGGAGCTGATCGAGTGGCACGAGCCGAAGGCGATGGCGCTGGAGGACCTCTACTTCGGCAAGAACGTGCACTCGGCGATGGCGGTCGGGCGCGCCAGCGGCGCGGCGATGCTCGCGGCGGCGCAGCGCGGCGTTCGCTGCTTCACCTACACGCCGCAGGCGATCAAGAAGGCCGTCTGCGGCTCGGGCGGGGCCGGCAAGGAGCAGGTGCAGCGGATGGTCGGCACGCTGCTCGGCCTGCCGGAGCCGCCCACGCCCGACCACGCGGCCGACGCGCTCGCGGTGGCGATCTGCCACGGCGGCGGAACCGGGCGCCAGGAAGCGATCGACGCAGCCGCCGGCCTGGCGAGCGCGCCGCGGGAGAGCCTGGCCGGATGATCGCCGCCGTCCGCGGAGAGGTGATGGTGCGCCGACCCGATCACGTCGTCATCGACGCCGGCGGCGTCGGCTACCGGCTGGCCGTCTCGGCCGAGACCCTGAAGGCGGTTCCGGCGACCGGGCGCGAGGCCTTCCTGCACGCCGAGCTGATCGCCCGCGACGACTCGCTCGCCCTCTACGGCTTCGCCTCCGAGGAGGAGCGCGACCTCTTCGGCGAGCTGATCTCGGTCAGCGGGGTCGGGCCCAAGGTGGCGCTCGCCGCCCTCTCCGGCGGCCCGGCCCGCGAGCTGCTGCGGGCGATCGCCAGCGGCGACGCGAAGCGCTTCCAGGCGGTGCCCGGGATCGGCAAACGGACCTCGGAGCGGATCATCGTCGAGCTGCGCGAGAAGGTCGCCGGCGCGCTCGAGGAGGAGGTGGCGCTGGCGGCCGGCCGACGGCACCGACGCCCGCGGCCTCGCCCGCGACGGCCTGGTCAACCTCGGCTACGCGCCGCTGGAGGCCGAGCAGCTGCTCGACGGCATCGAGGGCGGCGAGGCCGAGGAGCTGGTCGCCGCCGCCCTGCGCAAGGCCGGCGCCTCGAGGAGCAAGGCGTGAGCGCGATCGGCCCCCGCCGCATCCGCACCCCGGACATCGACGACCTCCCGGCCGCGGACGAGGTGCGCGTGCACGACGCCCGGGCCGACGTGCCGGACGAGGACCTGGATCGCTCGCTGCGGCCGCGCAGGCTGGCCGACTTCGTCAACCAGGCCCAGGTCACCGAGCAGCTGGCGATCTTCATCGAGGCCGCCCGCGGCCGCGGCGAGCCGCTCGACCACGTGCTGCTCGCCGGCCCCCCGGGCCTCGGCAAGACCTCGCTCGCCCACATCGTCGCCGAGGAGATGGGCGTGCCGATGGTGCAGACGGCCGGCCCGGCCCTGGAGCGCAAGGCCGACGTCGCCTCCTTCCTCACCGCCCTGGAGCCGGGCAGCGTCTTCTTCGTCGACGAGATCCACCGGCTCGGCCGCGCGGTCGAGGAGACGCTCTACCCGGCGATGGAGGACGGTGAGCTGCCGGTGGTGCTGGGCCAGGGCGCCGGAGCACGGACCGTGACGCTGCCGCTGCCGCCCTTCACCCTGGTCGGCGCGACAACGCGGGCCGGGCCTGCTGACGACGCCGCTGCGCGACCGCTTCGGCCTCTCGCACCGGGTCGAGCACTACAGCCCCGAGCACCTGGGCGAGATAGTCCTGCGCTCGGCCGGCATCCTCGGGGTCGAGATCGACGCCGAGGGGGCGGAGACGATCGCCACCGCGCTCGCGCGGCACCCCGCGGGTGGCAAACCGGCTGCTGAAGCGGGTGCGCGACTTCGCCCAGGTCAAGGACCGCGGCTCGATCGACGGCGAGGTCGCCGCCGCCGCCCTGGAGATGCTCGAGGTCGACGCCGGCGGCCTGGACCGCAGCGACCGCGCCCTGCTCGACACCGTCGCGACCAAGTTCGCCGGCGGCCCGGTCGGCCTCTCGACCCTGGCCGTCGCGATCGGCGAGGAGGCCGACACGATCGAGGACGTGCTCGAGCCCTACCTGCTCCAGCAGGGCCTGCTGAAGCGCACCCCGCGCGGCCGCGTGATCACGCCCCGGGCCTACGACCACCTGGGCCTGCCGGTTCCCGATGCCGCAAGAAGCCTCTTCTAAAAGCGACTCTCAGTAACCTGCCGGGTGTGCCGTTCTTCATCTGCCCCAACTGCGGCCATCGGGAGGTCAGCGCCGAGCGAACGGCGGGCTTCAGCACGCGCCCGAAGGGCTGCTCGAAATGCGGCTTCGGCTTCGTCTTCGAGCTGCTCGACGACTACTACCCGGCGCCCAACGCGGCCTTCTTCGTCTGCGACCAGAAGGCGCGGGTGATCGACGCCGGCCGCGGCAGCTTCGAGCTCACCGGCCTCACCGACGAGGACGTGATCGGCCGGCCGGTGCAGGAGGTCCTCGGCCTGCAATGGCGCGAGCGCGGCGGCGGAGACGAGGCCGCCGACACCAACGGCGACGGGACCACCGACCCGATCGAGACCTCGCTCGAGTGGGGCGTCCGCTCGCTCGGCAAGCGCGTCTCGGTCAACGCCGAGGGCGACCTTCCCGCCGAGGCCGTCGCCGACGTCTTCCCGGCCTACGACGACGACGGGGGACTGCTGATCGTCCTCACCCCGGAAGGCTGAGGGAATGGGCAACCGGCGCAAACACCTCTTCGTCCTGCTCTTCGTCTTCGGCCTGATCGCCGTCTCGGCGCTGGTCATCGTCAACAAGCCGACGCAGCTGGGCCTCGACCTCAAGGGCGGCGTCCAGCTCGTCCTGCAGGCACGCCCGACGCCTCAGCAGCCGACCATCGACAACGGCTCGATGAGCAGGGCGATCGACATCATCCGCTCCGGCTGCGACCAGCTGGGAGTCTCCGAGATCGAGGTGTCGCAGGTGGGCACCGACCAGATCCAGGTCGGGATCCCGGGCGCGACCAGCGTCGGCAAGGCGACCGAATGCGCGACCAAGCCGGCGCGCCTCTTCTTCTACGACTGGGAACCGAACCTGATCGGCCGCGAGGCCGCGATCGGCGGCCATCCCGGGCGCGGAACCGCCCGAAGGGCCGTTCGAAGAAGCGAACAAAGAATGGAGCAAAGCCGGCCGCAGCACGACCGAGCAGCCAGGACCAGCAGCTGATCCTCGCCGGCGCCTACCCGACCGAGTACGCCGCCGTCAAGCTCGCCTCCGAACAGAAGCCGAAACCCGACTGCCCAAAGTGCAGCCAGCCCGCCACCTACTACCTCTTCGAGAAAGAGGCGCCGCACAAACTGATCGACGGGCCGGAGTACACCGAAGGACGACCTCTACATCGACCCCAACGGCAAGAAAGCGCCCGCGCGACATCGGCCTGGTCCTCAAGGTCCCGCAGGGGACCATCGTCGTCTCCGAAAAGCCGAACGACAGCAGCGGCCAGGTGATCGAGAACGCCGAACCGGGCTGGTACGCGCTGAAGGACAACCCGGCTCTCTCGGGCACCGAAATCACCAACCCCAAGCAGGAAACCGACGAACTCGGCCAGCCCAACGTCACCTTCAAATTCACCGACAGCGGCCGCCAGGCCTTCCAGGAAGTCACCCGCAAGATCGCCCAGCGCGGCGCCGCGCAGGCGATCGGCCCGACCGCCGGGCAGGAAGCCGAAGCGCGCTCCGGCCACTTCGCGGTGGTTCTCGACAACGAAGTCAAGACCCGCCCGATCATCAACTTCGCCGAGAACCCCGACGGGATCGACGGGCGCACCGGGGCGCAGATCTCCGGCGGCTTCACCAGCAACGCCGACGCCCAGGAACTGGCCAGCTTCCTGCAGCGCGGCGCCCTGCCGATCAACCTCAACCTGATCAGCCAGACGCAGGTCTCGGCGACGCTGGGAAGCCAGGCGCTGCACGCCGGGATCAAGGCCGGGCTGATCGGCCTCGCCCTCACCATCCTCTTCCTGCTCATCTTCTACCGCTTCCTCGGCCTGGTCGCGGCACTGGCCCTGGGTGCCTACGGGGTGATCTTCTTCGCCCTGATCAAACTGATCCCGATCACCCTGACGCTGCCGGGGATCGCGGGCCTGGTTCTGACGATCGGCGTCGCGGCCGACTCCAACATCGTCATCTTCGAGCGCATCAAGGAGGAGGTGCGGGCGGGCCGCTCGATGTCGAGCGCGATCGCGGCCGGCTATCGGCGCGGGATCGCCACCATCATCGACGCCAACGTCGTCACCCTGCTCACCGCCTTCGTCCTCTTCGTGCTCGCGACGGCCGGGGTCAAGGGCTTCGCCTTCGTCCTCGGCGTCGGCACGATCGTCTCGCTGCTGACCGCGGTCGTCTTCACCCAGGCGCTGCTGGGCTCGATGAGCCGCACCCGGCTGCTGCGCTCGCCCAGCGCCCTCGGCGCGACGCGCCAGGGGATGCGCTGGCACTTCGACTTCATGGGGGCGAGTCGCTGGTTCTTCACGGTCTCGGGGGTGATCCTGCTGGTCGGTGCGCTCGCGATGGCGACCAAGCAGTTCAACCTCGGCATCGACTTCGAG
The DNA here is from genome assembly GCA_963812905.1 of uncultured Solirubrobacterales bacterium. Taxonomy (GTDB): domain Bacteria; phylum Actinomycetota; class Thermoleophilia; order Solirubrobacterales; family 70-9; genus VRUE01. The sequence goes on along the minus strand of CAWEWY010000003.1, from coordinate 128,701 downwards.
TCCGGCACCCGGGTCGAGGTGGCGCTGAAGCAGTCGACCGACGAGAGCGGAGTGCGAGAAGCGCTCGAGAGCGCCGGGGTCTCCGGGGGCGAGGTGCAGCGAGAGAGCAATCCAGGACTGGGGTCGAACGTCTTCCTGATCCAGTCCAAGACCCTGAAGCCGAGCCAGATCAACGAGCTGCAGAAAGAGCTGGACGAGCAGTTCGGGATCGTGGCGAACGGCTTCGACAGCACCAGCGTCGGTCCCACCTTCGGCGAAACCGTGGCCAAGAGCGCCCGCAACGCGCTGATCTTCTCGCTGCTGGTGATCTGCGCCTACATCGCCTTCCGCTTCGACCCGAAGTTCGCCGTGCCGGTGCTGATCGCGCATCTTCCACGACATCCTGATCACCGCGGGCATCTACTCCCTGACCGGCCGGGAGGTGACGAGCGGAACGGTCGCCGCTTTCCTCACCATCCTCGGCTACTCGCTCTACGACACGATCATCGTCTTCGACCGAATACGCGAGAACATGCCGCGAATGCCGCGGGCGGCGTTCTCGCAGATCGTCAACCGCTCGATGAGCGAGGTGCTGACCCGCTCGCTGGCGACCAGCTTCACGACCCTGCTCGCGGTCATCTCGCTGCTCGTCTTCGGCGGCGCCACGCTGCAGGACTTCGCCTTCGCGATGATGGTCGGGATCATCTCGGGCACCTACTCGTCGATCTTCATCGCCTCGCCGGTGCTGACGGCCTGGAAGGAACGTGAGCCGGGCTTCGCCCGCCGTCGCGAGCGGATCGCCGCGATCGACGGCAGCGTCCCGGCCTTCGCCGACGAGATCGAGCTGGCCAAGCTCGGCGACGGCGAGGCGACCGACGCGGAGCTGGAGGCGGCGATCGCCGCCCAGGAGGAACAGGTGCCCAAGGCCGGCGCGGTGGCGACGGTCGAGCCGGAGCGCAGCGGCGGCAGCCCTCCAGCAACGGGGAGCCGCCCGCGGTCGACCCGGCGACGGCGGCAAAGCGCGAGCGCGACGAGCGCCGGCGCTCGCGCCGCCAGCAGCGCCGCAAACACGGGAGGAACCGCTAGGCCATGGCACTGCTCGTCTGGTTCACGATGGGGATCGCCCTCTGGCACTTCACCGTCTTCCTGCCCGACCGCTTCTGGCAGGGAATCGTCGGCGCCTTCCTCGGCGCGGTGATCGGCGCGATCGTCTTCGGCGCGATCGTCGAGACGATCAGCGGCAGCGGCCTCGGCGACACCGACGTCGCGACGGCGCTGACCGCGGTCCCGGGCGTAGTGATCGGACTGGCGATCGTCTACGTCATCGGCGTTCGCGAAGAGCGCGCGAGCAGACTGAGCCGGCCAGCGCTCTAAAGCCCCTGCATTTTGCGCTTCCGTGCACGGCAGCGCGTATCCGTCCTAGGCGGCTTCCTAGCCTGCCTGTCGTGGCCGCGACTGCGCACGCCTACAAGGCCGAGCCGTACTCCTATGAGGAGGCGCGGGGCGCTCTCGACGGAGCTGGGCCTGAGCGATCCGGTCGCGATCGCCCTGGTGCGGCGCGGCTACCGCACGCCCGAGGACGCCCGGGCCTTCCTCGCCGCCGACGAGTCCCACGAGCCCGGCGCCTTCGAGTCGATGGGCGCCGTCGTGGATCAGGTGCTCGGCGCGATCGAGGGCGGGCGGCGGATCACCGTGCACGGTGACTTCGACGTCGACGGGGTCAGCGCCACGACGCTGCTGGTCGGCGCGCTGCGCGAACTGGGCGCCGAGTGCGACTGGCTGATCCCCGACCGGATGGCGGACGGCTACGGGCTCAGCGCAGAGAACGTGCGAAAGCTGGCCGAGCGTGGGACGCAGCTCGTGATCACCGTCGATTGCGGGATCACCGCGGTCGAGGAGGTCGCGCTTGCCAGAGAGCTGGGAGTGGAGGTCATCGTCACCGACCACCACCAGCCCGGGGGTGAGCTGCCGGATTGCCCGATTCTGCACCCGGCTCTCGATGGCTATCCGTTCGCCGAGCTCTGTGGGACCGCCGTGGCGTGGAAGCTTGTCTGTGCTTTGCGGGGGGCGTCCGGGGCGGGGTCCCCGGGCGCGCGTTCGCGCGGAGTCCCCGGGGACCCCGCCCCAGACGCCCTATCGCCGACCTCGATCTAGTCGCGCTGGCCACGGTCGCCGATGTGGTGCCGCTGGTGGGGGAGAACCGGTCGCTGGTGAAGCGTGGGCTCGAGGAGGTGCGGCGTGCCCGGCGGCCGGGGATGCGGGCGCTGCTGGCTGCGGCGAAATGCGATCCGAGCCAGCTCGACGAGGGCGATCTTGCGTTCCGGCTGGGTCCGCGGATCAACGCTGCGGGGCGGCTCTACGAGCCGATGCGGGGGTAGAGCTCTTCCTCACCGAGGACGAGGAGCGGGCGGCGGAGATCGCCATCGAGCTGAGCCGGGCCAACGGCGAGCGGCGGGCCACCGAGCGAGAGGTCGCCAATGCGGCCGAGGCGGCGTTGCGTGAGCTGCCTGAGCACCTGCGCGATGCCCCTGGCCTGGTCCTCGCCGGCGAGGGCTGGCACCCCGGGGTGATCGGGATCGTCGCCTCGCGCTTGGTCGAGAAGCATCACCGGCCCGTGGTCGTCATCTCGCTCGACGGCGAAGGCGGCGGGCGTGGCTCGGGGCGCAGCATCCCCGGCTTCGACCTGCTCGCTGGGCTCGAGGCCTGTTCTGAGCACCTGGCGCGGTTCGGGGGGCACAAGGCGGCGGCCGGGCTGGAGCTGGAGGAGGACCAGGCTCGATGCCTTCCGCGAGGCCTTTGCGGCTCATGCGGCGGAGGTGCTGGGCCCGGAGGACTTGAAGCGGACCGAACGGGTCGACGCGATCGTCGGCGGCGCCTCGCTCGGGTTCGACCTGGCCGAGGAGCTGAGGCAGCTGGCGCCGTTCGGGATGGGCAATCCCGGGGTGCGGCTGCTGGTTCCCTCGGCGCGGGTGCGCGACGTGCGGTCGATGGGCGAAGGCAAGCACGCCCGCTTCAGCCTCCACAGCGGAGCCCACCGGGCGCTCGGCGTCGCCTTTGGCCGATCCACGCTCGGCGTCGGCGAGGAAGACCCGGTCGATGTCGCGGTGCGGCTGGAGGTGAACCGCTGGAACGGGGCGGTCGAGCCGCAGGTCGTGCTGCGCGAGCTCTACCCCCGTGACGCGAGGCGAAGGCTCGCTCGAGGCGGCGGAGTGGTGGCGGCGCTTCGAGGCCGAGCTGGCGCGCGATCCCGAGCAGCGCCCAGCCGCCCAGCAGGCCGAGGTCGGGGGCCACCAGCGCCGGGTCCTGACCAGCGCCAACGCCCCGGCCGCCGTGGCCGGGGAGCTGGCCTCCTGCGGCGAGAGCGTTCTCGCCGTCTGCGCCGACGCCGAGCTGCGGGCAGGGCATGGCGCGCGAGGGGCTGCGGCTGGTCGACTACGCCGAGCTCGAGCGCTCGCCCGATCTGTGCCGTGACTTCACCCATGTCGTCCTCGTCGATCCGCCGGCCTTCGCCCATCTGGAGCCCGCGCTTGCGCACACTGCGCCGGGAGGGCGGCTACCTGCACCGGGTCTGGGGCGAGGCCGAGTGGCGCTTCGCCATCAGTGCCCTCGATGAGCAGCTCGCCCAGCGACCGACCCTGATCGCCGCCTTCCGCGACCTCCGCGATGCCGGCGAGGCGAGCGGCGAGGAGCTGCGCGCGGCCCTGCTGGGGAGCGGCCCGCACCCGCGCAGTCCCGAGACCGCCGCCCGCTGCTTTCGCGTCCTCGCCGAGCTGGGCCTGGTGCAGGGAGCCGCCGGATGGCGGCGCGGGGAGGTCGGGGTCGTATCCTCAGAGGGCACCGATCTCGAGCGCTCGGCGGCGTTTCGCGCCTACAGCGCCCGCCATCAGGAGGCTCGCCAATACCTAGAAGGACAGAGACAGCCGTAGCGAACCAGGGGCTCCTGGGCGATCTCTTCGCCGTGGTCGAGGAGTTCGACTCCTCGCCGGGCGAGAACGGCGGCGGCGCGGAACGGGGACGTCGCCGTCTCACCGGCGACGATCGACCGCGATGCGCTGACCCGCGCCTTCGACTTCGCCTGCGACCGCCACGCCGACCAGCTGCGGCGCTCCGGCGACGAGTTCATCACCCACCCGGTCGGGGTGGCGCAGATCTGCGCCGGGATGCGCCTCGACACCGAGACGCTCTGCGCGGCGCTGCTGCACGACACGGTCGAGGACACCAGCGCCAGCCTCGAGGAGATCCGCGACGGAGTTCGGCGAGGAGATCGCCCAGCTGGTCGACGGCGTCACCAAGCTGACCGGGATCACCTTCGAGAGCCGCGACGAGCGCCAGGCCGAGAACTACCGGAAGATGATGGTGGCGATGGCCACCGACGTCAGGGTGATCCTGATCAAGCTGGCCGATCGCCTCCACAACATGCGCACGCTCGGTGCCCTGCCGAAGCAGAAGCAGCTGTCGAAGGCGCGCGAGACGCTGGAGATCTACGCGCCGCTGGCGCACCGCCTGGGAATCCACGCGATCAAGTGGGAGCTCGAGGACCTCGCCTTCGCGACCCTGCACCCGCGCAAGTACGCCGAGATCAAGCAGCTCGTCGCCCAGCAGCGCAACGAGCGCGAGACCTACGTCGCCGACGCCGGCAGCTTCCTCGCCGGCGAGCTGCGCGAGGTCGGGATCGAGGCCGAGATCTCCGGCCGCGCCAAGCACTTCTACTCGATCTACACGAAGATGACCAAGAAGGGCCGCGAGTTCAACGAGATCTTCGACCTCACCGCGATGCGGGTGATCGTCGGCTCGGTCAAGGACTGCTACGGCGCGATCGGCGTCATCCACTCGCTCTGGAAGCCGCTGCCCGGCCGCTTCAAGGACTGGGTCGCGATGCCGAAGGCCAACATGTACCAGGCGCTGCACACGACCGTGATCGGGCCCGAAGGCAAGCCGCTGGAGATCCAGATCCGCACCGAGGAGATGCACAAGCTGGCCGAGTACGGGATCGCCGCCCACGTCGCCTACAAGGAGGGCGGCGTCGACGACCCGCGGCGGGAGAAGATGACCTGGCTGCGCCAGCTGGTCGAGGCCGAGGGAGAGCAGGACCCGGCCGAGTTCCTCGAGTCGCTCAAGGTCGACCTCTTCGAGGACGAAGTCTTCGTCTTCACGCCGAAGGGCGAAGTGAAGAACCTCTCGGCCGGCTCGACCCCGCTCGACTTCGCCTACGCGGTCCACACCGACGTCGGCCACGCCTGCGTCGGCGCCAAGGTCAACGGCTCGATCGTGCCGCTGCATTACCAGCTGCGCTCCGGCGACATCGTCGAGGTGCTGACCGCGAAGCAGAAGCGCGGCCCCTCGCGCGACTGGCTGAAGCTGGTGCGGACCAGCCGCGCCCGCAACAAGATCCGCGCCTTCTTCAAGGAGGAGAGCCGCGAGGACGCCGAGCGCAAGGGGCGCGAGGGCCTCGAGGCGGCGCTGCGCAAGCACGGCCTGCCGATGCAGAAGGTCGCCGCCTCGCCGCTGCTCGTCGACGTGATCCGCGAGATGGGCTTCCGCAAGGCGACCGAGTTCTACATCGCCCTCGGCCAGGGCAAGGTCTCGACCAAGGCCGTCGCCAACAAGCTGATGCAGCGCCTGAAGGCGGGGGAGGCGGTCGAGGACAGCGACCCGCTCGGCATCGCCGGCGGCCACCGCGAGGACAAGGCGCGCCGCACCAAGGACGCCTCCAACTACGGGATCAGCGTCAAGGGCGCGCGCCAACATCGCGGTCCGCCTGGCGAAGTGCTGCCGCCCGGTGCCCGGCGACGAGATCGCCGGCTACGTCTCGCTGGGCCGCGGGATAACGATCCACCGCAGCGACTGCAAGAACATGAAGGCGCTGAAGCGGGCGCCGGAAAGGTTTGTCGAGGTGAGCTGGGACGGAGAGAACGAGTCCTCATACCGGGTCGAGCTGCAGATCGACGCCTACGACCGCACCCGCCTGCTCGAGGACCTCTCGCGCACCTTCTCGGAGGCCGGCATCAACATCCTCGGCGCCAGCTGCACGACCAACGACCCGATGGTGAAAAACAAGTTCGTGATCGAGGTCGGCGACACCGAGCAGCTCAAACAGTGCATCGCCCGCCTGCGCAACGTCGAGGGAGTCTTCGACGCCTACCGGATCACCCCGGCGCTCCTGAGCGTCAGGAGACGACTGTCAAGGCGCCTGGATCCACCTTCAGGGTCAGCTCGGTCCTCTCGCCGATGTAGTCGCCGTCGACCTGGACGGGGAAGGGCCGGGTGACGCCGTCCTTGGTCTTGGAGACCGAGGTTACCGTGGCCTCCGAGATGCCCGCGAAATGCTCGATCTGGCGGTGGTGGGCGGCGGGGCCACGCTCGCTGAAAAGGCGCGCGATCAGGGTCGGCATGTCGCGCGCCGCGGCACGCTTGAGGACGCCGAGGGCCAGCGTCCCGTCGTCGATCGCGACGTCCTCGCAGACCCGCACGGGGCTGCTTGCGAAGTAGGTGAAGGGATCGGAGTTCTGAGCCAGGGCCGTGACTCCCTCGGCGGAATCGCCGCCGCTGGTCCGGGCTCTCAGCCGCACCGGGTTGATCAGGTAGGAGCGGTAGAAGGACGAGATCGTTGACCACGTGTAGTAGTAGGGCCCGGCGCTGGACTTCAGCCGCGGATGGGCGTCGACCCGCTTGACCACGGTCGCGTCGATTCCGACCCCGCAGGAGAAGACGAAGTGGCGTCCGTCGGCCTTGCCGAGGTCGATCTTTCGAGGCTGCCAGTCGTCGACGAGCGCCAGCAGGTGCTCGGTCGCGTCGACGACGTCGTTGGGGATGCCCGAGCGTGCGGCAGACCACGTTGGTCGAGCCCCCCGGCAGCACCGAGACCGGCACGTCCGTCCCGGCCAGTCCATTAGCGACCTCGTTCAGCGTCCCGTCCCCGCCGAAGGCCACGACCACGTCGTAACCGTGGTCCCGGACCTCCCGCCCGATCTCGGTTGCGTGATTCTGCGCCTCGGTGGACACCGTTTCGACCTCATAGCGGCCCTGCAGCGCGTAGACGACCAGGTTCTTCAGCCGATCGGAGACCGTCGTGGCATACGGATTGACGATCAGCAGCATCCTCTTCTTGCCGGAACGCCTAGAGATCCTCGACCGTCGCCCGCTGGTCCGCTGTGGGTTCATGCGCGTGAGCGTATTGCTATCTGGGATTCAGCGAAGACTCCGAATGCCCGGCCGGCAGGGCTCTGGGAGGCCGGTCGGGCGCATTCCTGCAACGTGCAAAATGGCGCATTCGCTTACTGCCCATTCCCGGATTTCCAGCGCAAAACCGGGTCTGCCCCCTGAACGACGAGGCGATCTGCCGACGATCGCACTGACAAGTTTGATCGTGTGACGACCAAGGGCTATAAGAGTCTAAGCCTGGGGCGAGCCCAGGGAAGCACGTTTCTAAAGGGAGAATCAAATGAAACCGATCAAGATGTTCTGCCTCGTCGCGCTGGCGGCGTTGACGGCCATGGCTTTCGTCGGGGCCTCCACGGCGATGGCGGAAGAAGACACCGCGCTGTGCACGGCGGATGAAAACCCCTGCGAAGTTGAAAATTTGATCCTGCATGTGCACGAAACATCCGTGGGCAAAGCGAAACTGTTAACCGGCATGACCACCGTCGAATGCGAAGTCTTATTCTTAGGCGATGCGGTGGAAGCCGATCCGCTGATAATCGCCGGAGTTTTCACCTACTCAAGCTGCAGCAGCAGCTGTGAAGTCACCGAAGAAAACGGCCCTGCCGAAGTCGAAATCTTAAAGACAGGGCACGAAACGTCGAGCGTGGCTGACACAGGCTTACTGCACGTAAACTGCGGCATTCTGAACTGCAGGTACAGTGGCGTCGGCTTGGAAGGAATCGGCAAGGGACCCTTATTAGCGTCGCAGAAAAACGGGGAAGCTTCCTTCAAAGAACAGGCGGTAAGCAAAGAGAGCGGTGCCTTCTGTCCGAGCACTGCCAAATTAGACGTGACCCTGACGCCGTTAAGCGCGGCCTACATATCGCAGTCCATGTCGTGCATCCAGTTGTCGCCGAACCAAGGTTTATACGCTGGGCGGAATCTGGACAATCAAACCGAATGCACCGGGTACGGCATGGGGAATAAAGAATGGGTCTTATATCCACCCGGGCACTTTCCCTCCTGAGGCCAGTGCTGGCGGATTCATTGGCTTGAGGTGTGCGGTGCATCAAACGGATCGTTTGACCAAGTGGTACTCCGAACCGGGGCGATTCGCCTCGGTTCGGAGCCCCCGCTCGCAGCGGTCGCCTCGGCCCGGGGGGCGTCTACTCGATCGCCTCGTAGCGGATCACGTCGTCATCGTCGTCGATTTCCCGCACCCGGCCCTCGTTGACGAGGAGGTCGGCATGACCGATCACCTCGGAGAGGGTGAGGAAGGCCTGGGTGACGGCGACGTTGCCCCAGATCGCCTGGGCCAACTCGTAGCCGCTGCGGGGCTGCTCCGCGATCAGCTTGCAGATCTTCTCCTTGCGGCGGTCGTGCTTGGCGATGCGCTCGTCGATCAGGGCCGCGTGGTCGACGATCGGCTCGCCGTGGCCGGAGAGGACGATCTCGGCCGGCATCTCCCGGGTCTTTCGCATCGACTCGATGTAGGTGACGAGCGCCTGCGGGCGCTCGTCGGAGCCGTCCAGGGGCCGGCTGATCAGGGGGTTGGAGGAGATGTGGGCGATCAGGTGATCGGCGGCGATCAGGATCTTGCGCTCCTCGTCCCAGAAGATCGTGTCGGAGGGGCTGTGGCCGGGGCGGTGGATCGCCTGCAGCAGGCGGTCCGCGAACGGCAGGGCCTGGCCGTCGGCAAGCGGTTTCGTCACCGTTACGTGGGAGCCCCAGCCGCGGAAGCTGCGCGAAACGCTGCGCAACGCCGCCGTGACCTCCTCGGGGATGCCGTTGCGCAGCATCAGGTCCACCGCGAAACGGTCCTCGGCCTCAGCGTCCTCGTCGAAGTTGGCCAGCCGCTCGCTGGCGACGCCGAGCGCCGCCACCTCGGCGCCGGAGCGCTGGACCACGATCTCGACCAGGCCGAGGTGGTCGATGTGCTGATGGGTGACGATGACGAGCTCGATGTCGTCGATCGAGTGGCCATGCCCGGCCAGCTGGGACTGCAGCTCGTCGAGCGCCTTGCCCGAGTTGGGGCCGGTGTCGACCAGGGTCAGCGGCTCGTCCTCGACCAGGTAGCAGTTGACGCGCCCGACCGCGAAGGGGGTGGGAATGCGCAGGCAGTGGATCCCGGCCAGCGCCGCCTGCTCGAGCGCCTCCTCCGGGCTGGGGCTCATGCGCGGATGAGTCCCAGGACCTCGTCGCGCTTGCGCTCCATGTCCTCGCGCGAGACCAGCGACTCGAGGTTGAGCCGCAGCAGCGGCTCGGTGTTGGAGGGGCGGACGTTGAAGTGCCAGTCCGGGTAGTCGACCGAGATCCCGTCGAGGCCGGTCTGCTCGCCGTCCGAGTAGCGCTCGGCCAGCTCGGCCATCTTCGCCACCGGGTCGTCGACTTCGGAGTTGATCTCTCCGGAGATGAAGTAGCGAGAGCGGAACTCGGCCATCAGCTCCGCGAGCGAACGGCCCTCGACCGAAAGCAGCTCCAGCATCAGCAGGGCCGGGATCGTGCCCGAATCGGCGCACCAGAAGTCGCGGAAGTAGTAGTGGCCGGAGACCTCGCCGCCGAAGACCGCGCCCTCTTCGCGCATGCGGATCTTGAAGAAGGCGTGGCCGACGCGGGAGAGGTCGGCGCGGCCTCCCTCGGCGGCGACCAGGTCGGGGACGGCGCGGCTGGAGCGCGGGTCGTAGAGGATCGTCGCGCCGGGATCCTTTGCCAGCGCCGCGCGGGCCAGCAGGGCGCAGATGAAGTCGCCGTCGCAGAACTCCCCGTCGCCGTCGATGAAGAAGCAGCGGTCGGCGTCGCCGTCCCAGGCGATGCCGAGGTCGGCACCGCTCGCCCGCACGCGGTCGATGATCATCCGCCGGTTCTCGGGAAGAAGCGGGTTGGGCTCGTGATCGGGAAACTCGCCGTCGGGCTTGAAGTACATCTCATCCAGCTCGAGGCCAAGGTCGCGCAGGATCGGGCCGACCATCGGGCCGGACATCCCGTTGCCGCCGTCGACCACCAGCTTCATCGGCCTCACCTTGGCCGGGTCGATGAACGACAGCGCGCGGGCGCGGAATTCCTCCCATGCGTCGACCTCCTCGAGCGAGCCCCCGCCCGGGGCGTGACCCAGCCCCGCTTCGATCTCCCTCTTCACGTCGCCGATGCCGGCATCGCCGGAGAGCGCCAGCGCGCCCTCGCGGACGAGCTTGACTCCGGTGTAGGCCTTCGGGTTGTGCGAGGCGGTGACCATCGCCCCACCGTCGAGCTCGCGCGAGCCGACCAGGAAATAGAGCATCTCGGTGGGCACCATGCCCGCGTCCAGCACGGCTGCGCCCTCGAAGATCAGGCCGTCGCGCAGCTCGGCCGCCATCGCCGGCGCGGTGAGGCGCATGTCACGGCCGAGGCCGACGCGCAGGTCACCAGGCTGCTTACCGCGCAGGCGCGCCAGTACGCGGGCGAAGGCGCGCCCGATCGCGTGCGCAGTCGTCTCGTCCATCTCCTCGCCATGCAGGCCACGGATGTCATAGGCCTTGAATATCCCCGGCGGGGCGAGGATTGGCTGCTCGCTCAAAACGCCCCCTTCAGCGCCTCATAGCTCTGCTCAAGCGTCTGCGGCATGACTTTCGTGTCGGCGATCACCGGCATGAAGTTCGTATCGCCCCCCCAGCGCGGCACGACGTGCATGTGGATGTGATGCTCGACCCCGGCGCCGGCGACGCGGCCCTGGTTGAAGCCGACGTTGTAGCCGTGCGGCTGGTAGACGTCTTCGAGCCGGCTCATCGCCCGCTGGGCCAGATCCATCATCTCCGCGACCGTCTCCGCCGGCAGCCCCTGGATCCGCCCGATGTGCTCGTAGGGAGCGACCATCAGGTGCCCGTTCGTGTAAGGGAAGAGGTTGAGGATCACGAAGCAGCGCTCGCCGCGGTGGACGATCAAACTCGCCTCGTCGTCTCCGGCGGCCGGCTTGGCGCAGAAGATGCACTCCTCCTCGATGTCCTTCGACGCGTCCTTCACGTAGGCGAGGCGCCAGGGCGCCCAGATGCGGAAATTTGCCACGGCGGCAGGCTACAGCCAGCCGCGACGGCGGAAGTAACCGACCATTCCCAGCAGCAGGCCGACCATCACGCCGACGACGATCCAAAATGCCGTCATGTTCTGCTCGCCGGGGACGGCGACGTTCATTCCCCAGATGCTCGCCAAGAGGGTCAGCGGCAGGACGATGACGCTGATCGAGGTGAGCACGCGGAGGATGTCGTTGACGCGGTGCGAGATCACCGACTCGTTGGTCTCGGCCAGCGAATCGACCACCTCCTTGTAGTTCTCGAGCATGTCCCAGATCCGCTCGTGGGCGTCGACGATGTCGTCGAAGTAGATCTCGAGGTCGAGGTCGGTGGCGAGGTAGCGCTGCTTGACCTTCTCCAGGTCGCGCAGGACGGGCCGCTGCGGCCGGATCACCTTGCGGAAGTTGATGATCTCCTGCTTGACGTTGGAGATGTCGCGCACGACCTCCTCCGAGCGGCCCTCGAAGATGTCGTCCTCGAGCGCGTCGAGCTTGTTGCCGATCTTGCGCAGCATCGGGAAGCAGTAGTCGAAGCTGTCGTCGACGAGCCGGTAGAGCAGGTAACCCGAGCCGCGCGAGAAGAGCTGCTCGCGCATCTCCCCCTTGGCCCGGCAGCGCTCGAAGAGGTACTCGACCGGCTGCAGCGGCTGGTTGGGGATCGTCACCAGGTAGCCGGGCCCGACGAAGAGGTCGAGCTCGCCCGTGCCCAGCCGCCCGGCGGCTGGGTCGAATACGGGAAAGTGCAGGACGATGAAGAGGTAGTCGTCGTAGACGTCGATCTTCGGCCGCTGGTTGCGCGAGAGCACGTCCTCGAGGTCGAGGGCGTGGAAGTCGAAGTTCTCCTCCAGCCAGGCGCGCTCGAGGGCGCCTGGGCGCTCGATGTTGACCCAGCGCAGGCCGGAGGACTCGACCTCCTCGACGCTCGGCGCCTGCGGCTCAGCAGGAGGCGCCGCGGGGATGAGCTCGCCGCGCCGGCCGACGCGCCGCAGCCTCGGCTTCGGAAGGTTCGGCATCGTTCTGGCTCATCGTCTCGTCGGGCATGGGCGGACAAGACTAGACCTACGCAAGGAAAATCGTGGGTGATCGATGCCAGACGTGATCGTGCCCGCCGTAAATGGTTGCCGCGCGTCAACGATTTCGCTATGGTCACCACTGCATAAGCGCCACATCTAGAGGGGTGGAGGGACTGGCCCAGTGAAGCCCCGGCAACCACCTCGGACCATCGGTCCGGGGGGAGGTGCCAACTCCAGCAGGTCGACTGAAGGCCTGGAAGATGTGGGGAAAGTCCGATCGGACCTCTGCCCCACAAAAGGCGGAGGTTTTTTCTTTTGGCTACGGAAAGAAGGATCGGATGGCAGTAGAAAGCCTGAAGTGCAAGGAGTGCGGAGCGAGCTACTCGCTGGAGGCCCATTTCGCCTGCGAGAACTGCTTTGGCCCATTGGAGGTGGCATATGACCACTCGTCGCTGGACCCGGTCGAGGCCAAGCGCAAGATCCAGGCCGGCTCGCAGGGGATCTGGCGCTACGCCGACTTCCTTCCCTTCGAGGGGCGCCCGGGCGACCCACTCGAGCCCGGGCTGACGCCGCTGCTGCGCGCCGACCGCCTCGCCGAGCGCCTCGGGCTCGACGCCGAGCTCTGGATCAAGAACGACGCCGCCAACCCCACGCACTCCTTCAAGGACCGTGTCGTCGCGGTCGCGGTGGCCAAGGCGCAGGAGCTGGGCTTCGACACCGTCGCCTGCGCTTCGACCGGCAACCTGGCCAACGCCGTTGCCGCCCATGCCGCCGCCGCCGGCCTCAAGTCCTACGTCTTCGTCCCCGCCAACCTCGAGGAGCAGAAGCTCCTCGCCACCGGGATCTACGGCACCAACCTGGTCGGCGTCCGCGGCAACTACGACGACGTCAACCGGCTCTGCACGCAGCTTGCCGAAACCCGCCCCTGGGCCTTCGTCAACGTCAACCTGCGCCCCTACTACGCCGAGGGCTCGAAGACGCTCGCCTACGAGACGGCCGAGCAGCTCGGCTGGGAGCTGCCCGACCGGGTGGTCTGCCCGATCGCCTCGGGCTCGCTCTTCACCAAGGTCGGCCGCGGCTTCCAGGAGTGGCTCGACCTGGGCCTGCTCGAGGGGGGACAACCCGTCTTCAACGGCGCCCAGGCGGAGGGCTGCAGCCCCGTAGCCACCGCCTTCGCCGAAGGCTGGGACGTCTGCAAGCCGCAGCGGCCGGAGACGATCGCCAAGAGCCTGGCGATCGGCGATCCCGCCGACGGGCCCTACGCGGTCGAGCACGCGCGCCGCACCAAGGGCGCGATCGACTCGGTCAGCGACGACGAGATCCGCGACGGGATCAGCCTGCTGGCCGAGACGACAGGAATCTTCACCGAGACCGCCGGTGGCGTCACGGTCGGTGTGCTGGCGAAGCTGGCCGAACGGGGCGACATCGGCGCCGGCGAGCGCGTCGTCGTCTACATCACCGGCGAGGGGCTGAAGACCCTCGACGCAACTCGCGATAGGTTCAGCATGCACGAGATCGACCCCGACCTCGACAGCTTCGAGGCCGAGTTCCGCCAGGAGGCGACCGTCTGATGCCAGTCACCGTGAAGATCCCGACCCAGCTGCGCGCCGCGACCGGGGGGGAGGCGGAGCTCGAGGTCGCCGGCTCAACCGTGGGCGAGGTCCTCGACGCGGTCTTCGAGGCCCACGGCAGCCTGCGCGATCGGATCACCCAGGACGGCGACCTGCGCCGCTTCGTCAACGTCTACGTCAGCGGCGAGGACATTCGCTTCCAGGAGGGATTGGCAACCCAGATCGACGATGGCGCAGAGGTGACGATTCTGCCCGCTGTTGCGGGTGGTTGAGCGGTCATCCCGGCAGGGGTTCCGCTTAACTTTTTCGGTGGAACGGTGGACTGCTGGCGCGCCGAGGTTGGCGGCGAAAAAGTACAAGACGCTCCACCCCTGCCGGGATGACCGCTAAGCCGACCGTAGTCATCCTCTGCGGAGGGCGCGGGACGCGGCTGCGTGAGCGCACGGAGACCGTGCCCAAGGCGCTGGTTGAGATTGGCGACAAGCCGATTCTCTGGCACGTGATCGGGATCTATGCGGCGCAGGGGTTCAAGAGCTTCATTCTTGCCACCGGATACCTGGGTGAGATGGTCGAGGATTTCGTCGCCACGGAGTCCTGGCCGGATGGGATCGAGGTCGAGTGCGTGGACACGGGGCTGGACACGCCCACCGGAGGGCGGATCGCCAGGCTCGGCGAGCGTTTGGCAGGTGACAGCTTCTGCGCCACTTACGCCGATGGCATCGCCGACGTTGACCTCAGCGCCTTGCTCGCCTTCCACCGTGGCCATGGCGCCCTTGCCAGCGTCACGGTCGTGCAGCCGCGACTGCAGTGGGGCGTCGTCGAGCTTGCCGACGACGGGCGGGTCGAGGGCTTCGTCGAGAAGCCGCGCAGCGAGCACTGGATCAACGGTGGCTTCTTCTGTTTCGAGCCCGGCGCACTCGGCTATCTGGACGAGGACAGCGTGCTCGAGCGCGAGCCGCTGGAGAGGCTGGCCGCTGACGGCCAGCTGCACGCGCACCGCCACGGAGGTTTTTGGGACTGCATGGACACCTACAAGGACGCGGTCGTGCTCAACGATCTCTGGGAGAGCGGCACCCCACCCTGGCCCACCTGGTCGGCGAGCGGAGCGGCAGCCCGATGAGCTTCCGGTGCGCCTTTTACGGTCTATGCCCACATAAAGCGCACCGGAAGGAGTTTGACGATGAGTGAGCGCGTCCTGGTGACCGGCGCCCACGGCTTCGTCGCCTCACACCTGACGCAGGCCCTGGTGACGCGGGGAGACAGGGTGCGGGTGCTCGACCGGCCCGACCCACGCATTGCCGACGTTGGCGGGCCTCGGCTGTCCGGACTCGACCTACTTGACCTGCGGAGCGAGGTCGAGCTGGCTGAGGGGGATTTGTGCGACGCCGATGCCGTTGCAGCAGCGGTCGCCGGCTGCGATTCCGTCTTCCACCTGGCGGCGCAGACGATTGTCGGCGTCGCCCGCAAGTCGCCCCTCGAGACTCTGGAGGTAAATGTCCGCGGTGCCTGGAACGTCTTCGAGGCCTGTCGCGAGCACGAGGTGACGAGGGTTGTCTTCGCCTCCTCAGACAAGGCATACGGCCCCAGTCCGGAGCTTCCCTACCGCGAGGACTTCCCGCTTCGCGCCGCCAACCCGTATGACGCCAGCAAGGCCGCAGCCGACGTCATCGCCCGCAGCTACACCAGCGCCTACGGGGTACCGCTTGCCGTCACCCGCTTTGCCAACGTCTACGGGGGCGGCGACCTCAACTTCTCCCGCTTGATCCCGGAGACCGTCATCGCCGTACTCGACGGCCGCCCACCACAGATCCGCTCCGACGGCAGTCCCGAGCGCGACTTCCTCCATGTCGACGACGCGGTCTCTGCCTACCTCGCGATCGCCCGGGCCCTTGACGGAGAGGGAGCAGCGGGCGAGGCCTTCAACGCTGGTGGCGAGCGGCCGTACCCGGTGCGCGAGGTGATTGACCTGATCGTCGCCGCCGCGAACACCGGCGTGGAGCCGGAATACCTCGGCACCGGCACCCCCGACGGTGAGATTGACCGCCAGTACGTCGACTCGGCCAAGCTGCGCGAGCTGACTGGTTGGCGCCCGGAGACCGACTTGCGAACCGGGCTGCGGAGCACCCTCGAGTGGTACGCCGCCCACCCAGAGGCCCGGCCCGCAAAGGCCGGCGTGTAGCCATGTGCGGGCGATTCACCGTTACGGCCAAGGACGCGAAGAAAGTCGCCGATCGCTTCCAGGTCGAGTTGGAGAAGGCGCTGGAGCGCAATTCGGCGGGCAAGGCGCCGCCACCGCGGGCCGAGCGGGTCAAGGAGGTCGAATCGGGCCTGGGGCGGTTCAACGTGGCGCCGACCCAGGAGGTGCTGACAATCCGCTCCTCGCCCGATCCCGAGGAGGCGGCGCAGGGCGAGCGCGAGGCCCGGCTGATGCGCTGGGGCCTGGTGCCGCGCTGGGCCAAGGACCTCAAAGTCGGCTACCGGATGATCAATGCCAAGGCCGAGAACCTCACCTCCAGCCGCGCCTACTCGCCCCTGATCGGCAAGTTCCGCCACCGCTGCCTGATCGTCGCCGACGGTTTCTACGAGTGGATGGTGGCGGAGGACCCCAAGCAGCCGCGCCAGCCCTGGCGCTTCACGGTAGACGGCGGCGAGCCCTTCGCCTTCGCCGGGATCTGCACCCGCAAGGAGTGGGAGGACGAGGAGGACCGGGGCTTCGACGACGGCTGGCTCTACAGCTGCACGATCGTCACCACGACCCCGAACGAGCTGGTCGCCAAGGTCCACGACCGGATGCCGGCGATCCTGCCGGGGCCCGAGGCCGAGGCCGCCTGGCTGCGCCCGGACCTGGAGCTGGAGGACGCGGTGGCGATGTGCGCGACGCTGCCCGCCTCGCGCATGGAAAGCGCCCCGGCCAATCCCAAGCTGAACAAGGTCGGCAAAGGGATCGAGGGGCCCGAGCTCCTCGTCGCGCCCTGATTCGGCCCGAGCTCAGCCGGGCAGGGCGCCCGCTGTCCGGACGGTGCCCGAGCCGGCTGCGGTGTCGACCGTGCAGGCCATGCGCGCCGCCGGGGTGACGGTCGTCCGCCAGATCGAGACGAAGGGGAGGCGCAGCGGCGCCTTGGGCTGCCCGGCCGGCAGTCCCAGCTGCCAGACCTGCTTGCCAACCCGGTAGGGCGCCCACTCGACGACGATGCCGGGCTCGTCGGTGTAGCGCTTGCCCAGCACGTCGGCAACCGCGACCGAGGCCAGTTCTGCGCTGTGCGAGCTGAATTCGACCAGCGAAGTTTCGGACACGTCCTGTTTGATCAGGTCTTCGCTGGAGCGCGGGTAGGCGGCCCGGCTTTTCTGAGTCTTCGCGGCTTCCGCTCCGTGGGGCACGTGGACCGTGCAGCGCAACCGGCCGTGCCCGACGGCCGAGCCCGCGTCGATCGTCAGTACCGCCGAGACGCGATAGAGGGTGTAGTCGCTGACGTTGGCTTCGGTCGCGCGGATGCCGGCTTCGGTGAACTGCATCCGTCCGCCGCCGGGAATGGGAATGGCCTTGGAGTCGGGCATCGGCGCCTTTTCGACCCATTCCAGCGTCGCCGCCCCGATCGGCTCGTCGGTGCTGAGCAGCGCCGCGAATACGGTGGCGACGAGCCCCACCGCGATCACGACCAGGGCGCCCCGCGGCGGGCGATTCTGCTTCCCGTCGTCCATGGCCGCGACAGTATTGGACGCGGCAGCGGAATCGCGGTCTTCCTGCGTCGAAGGCGGCAGCTCCGGCGAGCTTCGACGCGAGGGGTGGCTGGCCAGGCTCAAGACCGCCTGAGCTGGCCGAGACGCGCCCGGCAGGATTCGAACCTGCGACTTCCACCTCCGGAGGGTGGCGCTCTATCCAGCTGAGCTACGGGCGCTCAGGGGCCAGTCTAGCTTCGGGTGGCCAGCGCGCCCTTCGCGTAGGCTCGCAGGCCGCATGGATCTCTCGGCGATATTCCTCGGCACCGGCGGATCGGTGCCCTCGGCGCGACGCTCGACCGCAAGCGTGATGCTGGTGCGGGGCGGCCGGCGGATGATGTTCGACTGCGGCGAAGGGACGCAGCGCCAGCTGCAGCGCTCGGTGGGCCTGGCACAGGTCGACGAGATCTTCCTCACCCACTTCCACGCCGACCACATCCTCGGCCTGCCGGGAATGCTGAAGACCTACGACCTGACCGCCCGCGAGGAGCCGCTGACGATCTACGGCCCGCGCGGGCTTCGGGACCTCTTCAAGACCCTGGGACGGCTGATCGGCCGCACCGACTACGACCTCGACCTGGTCGAACTCGATCCTGGTGACGCGGTGCCCCACGACGGCGCTGAGGTACAGGCCTTCGCGGTGGAGCACAGCGTGCGTGCCAACGGTTACGCCCTGATCGAGGAGGCGCGGCCAGGTCGCTTCGACCCGGACGCCGCCAAGCGCCTCGGCGTAGCCGAAGGCCCGGCCTTTGCCGCCCTGCAGCGCGGGGAGGAGATCGAGGGCGGCGACGGCCCGGTCCGCCCCGAGGACGTGATGGGCGAGCCGCGGCCGGGCCGCACGGTCGCGATCACCGGCGACACCGCCCCCTGTCACGCGACCGTCTCGGCAGCGGCCGACGCCGACCTCCTGATCCACGACGCCAGCTTCTCTGAGGAGGAGGTGCAGCGAGCTGCCGACACCGGCCACGCGACCGTGGGCCAGGCTGCCGCCGTCGCCCGCGAGGCCCACGTGAAGATGCTCGCCCTGGTCCACATCTCCTCCCGCTACCACGTGGGCACGGTCCTGGAAGAGGCCCGCGACGTCTTCGAGCCCTGCGTCGCCCCTCGCGACTTCGACGTCATCGAGATCCCCTTTCCCGAGCGCGGCGAGCCGGCCCTGGTTCCCAACGGCGCCCGCGAACGCGACGAGCCGGCGCCCGAGTCAGGCGACTAGCGCCTGCCGGACCCGCGCCTCGACCCTCTGAGCCGCCTCCGCGACATCCTCGTGCTCCCAGACACGGATGACGTTCCATCCTGCCTCCCCCAGCGCCCGGTCGTTGCGCCGGTCGCGTTCGACGTTGGCACCGAGCTTTTGACGCCAGTACGCCGCATTTGCCCGGGGGATCGCACCATGCAGCTCGCAGCCGTGCCAAAAGCAGCCGTCGACAAACACGGCGATCCGAGCCGCCGGGAAGACGATGTCTGCCTTGCAGCGCAAGCCGGGCACTGGCGAGACATGCTTGCGAAAACGCAGCCCACGACGGTGCAGGGCTGAGCGAAGGGCCAGCTCTGGCCGGGTGTCGACCGACCGGTTCGCCTGCATCGTGGCCAAGGCGATGTGCGACGAGGCAGGCGGAGACGGAATGTGACGAGGCTGCGACAAGGCTGAGAGGAAAGGATCACAGAAGAGCCGGAAGCGCGCCCGCCGTCCGCGACATCGCTTAGCGTGCCTGACATGTCCGAGGCCGAGGCAGACGACCGCCTTCTCGATCACCGAGGCGGGATTTCCGCGCCGTGGTACGAGGCGAGGAGCATCACCGACGAGAAGCGCGAGTTCTTCAGGGAGAAGGCCAGGCGCTCGAGGGAGGCCAAGCTCTCGGCCGAAATGGATCCGCAGCGCTCAGGGGCCCACCCGATCAACGTTCCCCTCCTCGACCCCGAGGACCTGATGCCGCAGCTGGAGCGCTCTGAGCTTGTGAGCCTGTCTCTCTTCAGCGGGGGAGGAGGGCTCGATCTCGGCTTTGACCGAGCGGGTTTCACCCACGCCGCGTCTTACGACACGCTCGCGGCGTCCGGCGAGACGCTCAGGCTGAACAGGCCCGATTGGGTGGTTCACGCTGGCGAGGATGGCGACGTTCGCGACCTCGACTGGCGCCCGCTGCGCGGAGCGATCGACGTCCTGCACGGGGGGCCTCCCTGCCAGCCCTTCTCTGTGGCGGGACGGCAGCGAGGCGTCGACGATGAGCGAAACCTGCTCCCGGAATTTGCCCGGGCGGTCCTTGAGGTTCGCCCGCGCGCCTTTGTGATGGAGAACGTGCCAGCCATCGCCGGGCGGAAGTTCTCGCCGTACCTCACGAAGGCCCTGTTCGAGCCGCTCAGCGCCTACGCGATGACGAGCTTCAAGCTCGCCGCCCCAGACTTCGGCGTGCCACAGACCAGGAAGCGATGCTTTTTCGTCGGCTTCGACGACGAAGCCGCGGTCTCGCGCTTTCGGCCTCCGGAGCCAACTCATGAATTCCGGGCAGAGAAGCAGGGGGGGGCGCTCGACCGCCCGCCGCGGGAGAGGTGCATGGGGGCCAGAGAGGCGCTCGGGCTCCCTGCGATCGGTTCCGACGCCCTGGCGCCGACTCTCAGGAGCACGCTCACCGGCCCGCGGCATACGACTTCGGTGCTCAACAGCGCTGCCTCTCAAAAAACGTGGGCCGCGCTTCAGATATGGCCGAATGGCGTGGCGGCTGACCGCGAGGCCGCACAGGCGTTCCCCGCCGAGAACGGACACTTCCGGATGGCGGTGCCCGATTGTGCGGTTCTGCAGGGCTTCCCCTCGGGATGGGCCTTCCACGGAGCGGTCTACATGGCGCTCGGCCAGGTGGGCAACTCGGTCGCGCCGCCGGTTGCCTACCAGGTCGCCAAAGCAGTGCGATCGGCGCTTGCAGACCAGTGCTCAGACCCGGGCGGCGCCTGAGCCGTATGCACCGACGACAAGCTCCAGCAGTCGCTCCGAGTGCTTCTCGGTGATCTTCTCGAAATCCGCGAAGTAGCTCGGGGAAATGTGGGGATTGTTGAGAGTTGAACCCCTGCGAATCAGGTATGCACAGCGCTCCCTGAGGAGGCCCAGCATCGCCTCGGGCGAGTATGCATTTTCAAGATCCGCACGCTCCAGGTACGCCGCCGCCGAGAGCTGCTTCTTCTGCAGCAGCTTGGCCTGCTCGATCGAGTAGCTCTCGGCCTTGCCCATCAGTGCGTAAAGGTCGCCCAGGGTCAGGTACTCCGGCGCCATCGAGGCGAGCTCGAAATCTCTTCTGACGTACTCGGCCTTTTCCTCGATCCAGGGGCTCATCGCGGCGGGGGAGCCGTAGCAGGAGTGCTGGAGCCTCTCTCCCCTTGGGTCGTAGAAGCCGACCAGCCAATGCCGGGTTCGCCACTTCTCGAGGTGGTCCGGGCCGAAGTCGCGAACGGTCGTCACGCTCCCCTTCGTCGTGCTCTTCAGCTCGAAGTGGACGATCGTGCCCCGAAGATCGTCGGGAACGCTCTCGCCGGACAGGCGAAGGATCGCGTCGGTGCCGCCTCGACCCGCCCCGTCCAGCTCTTCCAGTCCGAACAGGTTCCGCATCTCGGTCTCTCGGCGGTCGTCCTGAACAACCATGGCGGGACCCTATGCAACCTGGAGCCACCCGGGCATCCCCGAAGAGGAAGCTCTTTCCGCGGTCGGCTCGCCGTCCTTGAACCGCCTGTCGGCACCCACATGCTCGCGGACTATGCGCGATCGGCCTCGCTCACGATCCAGGCATCCCCCGCAGCGTCGCGACGCATTGCTACGCTGCCCCCGTCCTTTAACCCGGTCCCGCGAGGCCAGGAAGGAAGCAAGAGTGCCAGCCAGTGAGAAGGTCGTGCTCGAGCGCGACGACCTGAGGCGAACGCTGCGGCGGATCGCCCACGAGATCGCCGAGAAGAACCCGGCCCCCGATGCGTTGGCGATCGTCGGCATCCACACTCGCGGCGCCCTGCTCGCCCGCCGTCTCCAGGCCGTGCTCGGCGAGCTGACCGGCTCCGAGGCGCCGATCGGCGACCTCGACATCTCCTTCTACCGCGACGACCTGGGGGCGAAGTCACCCGCCGCGCAGCCGGTCGTGCACGCCTCCCACATCGACTTCGACATCGGCGGCAAGACCGTCGTCCTGGTCGACGACGTGCTCTTCACCGGCCGCACCGTGCGCGCCGCGATCGACGCCCTCTTCGACTACGGCCGCCCGCAGCGGGTGCAGCTCGCGGTGCTCTGCGACCGCGGCCACCGCGAGCTGCCGATCCGGCCCGACTACGTCGGCAAGAACCTTCCGACCGCGCGCGAGGAGCGGGTCAACGTGAGACTGGATGAGCTGGACGAGGTCGACGAGGTGACGATCTCCGAGCTGGCCGGGGTGGGCGCGTGAAGCACCTGCTCTCGATCGACGACCTCTCCAAAGCCGAGATCGAGGCGATCCTCGATCGCGCCGAGAGCTTCGCCGAGGTCGGCCGCCGCGACATCAAGAAGGTGCCGACCCTGCGCGGGCGCACCGTCGTCACCCTCTTCTACGAGTCGAGCACCCGCACCAGCTCCTCCTTCGAGCTGGCCGCCAAGCGCCTCTCCGCCGACCTCGTCTCGGTCAAGGCGGCGGGGTCCTCGGTCGACAAGGGCGAGTCGCTGAAGGACACCGTCGCCACCCTCTCCGCCTACGAACCGGCGGCGATCGTGATCCGCCACCCGCACGCCGGCGCCGCCCAGCTGGTCGCCGGGTGGGCCGACGCGGCGGTGGTCAACGCCGGCGACGGCAAGCACGAGCATCCCAGTCAGGCGCTGCTCGACGTCTACACGCTGCGCCGCCGGCTCGGCAGCCTGGAGGGCAAGCGGATCTGGATCGTCGGCGACGTCCTGCACAGCCGGGTCGCCCGCTCCAACCTGATCGCCTTCAAGGCCATGGGGGCCGAGCTGACGGTCTGCGGCCCGCCGGCCCTTGATCCCGCGCGGACTGGAGGAGCTCGGCTGCGAGGTCGAGTACTCGCTCGACCGGCTCAGCGAGGCCGACGTGGTCTACGCGCTGCGCCTGCAGCGGGAGCGGATGCGGGAGAGCTTCGTCCCCTCGATCCGCGAGTACGCGGCCCACTTCCAGATCGACTCGCGGCGTCTCGGGCGGCGCCAACTGCTCATGCACCCTGGCCCGGTCAACCGCGGTGTCGAGCTCTCCGGCGAGGTGATCGACTCGCCGCAGTCGCTGATCTCCGAGCAGGTGGCCTCCGGGCTGGTGGTGCGGATGGCGATCCTCTACGAGCTGCTTGCCGCGGGCGACGAGACGCCGGTCCCGGCCGCCGGCGACGACACCACCCAACCGACCCCGATCGGGCAGCCCGCGTGAGCCCGGCGAAGCTGGACATGCGCGCCGGAGAGAGCGCGGACCTGGTCCTGCGCGGCGCCACCGTGCTCGACCCCGTCGCCGGGATCGACGCCCAGCACGATCTGGTGGTCCGCGACGGCCGGATCGCCGAGCTGGCCCCTCCTGGCGCGGCCTCGTCCGACGGCCTCGAGGAGGTCGACGCGGGCGGCCTGCACGCTTTCCCGGCCTTCTTCGACCCCCACGTCCACCTGCGCGTGCCGGGCCACGAGCACAAGGAGGACATCGAGACCGGTACGCGCGCTGCGGCCGCCGGTGGCTTCTGCGGAGTCCTCGCGATGGCCAACACCGAACCGCCGGTCTCGCACGCCCGCCGACATCGAGTCGCTGCGCGAGGCCGCCCGCGACACCGCCTCGGTCCGCGGCCGGCTTCCTCGCCACCGTCACCAGCGGGCATGGAGGGCGAGGAGCTGACCGAGATGGCCTCCGCTGCGCGAGGCCGGCGCCGTCGGCTTCAGCGACGACGGGCTGCCGATCCGCAGCGCTCGCCTGCTGCGCCGCGCCCTCCAGTACCAGCGGCTCTGCGGCGGCACGATCGCGCTGCACGAGGAGGACCCCGAGCTCTCCGGGGCCGGCGTCATGCACGAGGGGCCGGTCTCAGCGGCGCTGGGCCTGGAGGGCATTCCCTCGGTCTCGGAGTCGACGACGATCGCCCGCGACGCGGCGCTGGCCGGCTACGAGGGCGGGCGCATCCACGTCCAGCACCTCTCCGCCGCCGAGTCGGTCGACGCGGTCCGCACCGCCAAGGCAGCGGGTGTGCAGATCAGCTGCGAGGCCTCGCCACACCACCTCTGCCTCACCGACGAGGAGGTGCGCAGCCTCGATCCCACACCGCTTCAAGATGAACCCGCCGCTGCGCACCGAGGCCGACCGCCAGGCGCTGATCGAGGGGCTGCGCGACGGCACGATCGATTGCGTCGCCACCGACCACGCCCCGCACGCGGCCGAGGAAAAGGACGTCCCCTTCGAGGAGGCGGCGATGGGGGTCACCGGGCTGGAGACGGCGTTCGCCGCCCTGCACACCGAGCTCGTGATTCCCGGTGTGCTCGATCTCGGCCTCGTGGTCGAGCGAATGTCAGGCGGGGCCGCGCCCTTCGACATCGAGCGCCCGACTCCTGGCGCCCGGAAGCGAGGCCAACATCGCCCTCTGCGACCTCGCGGCCGAGTGGACGGTCGGGGAGAACGGCTACGAGAGCCGCTCCTCGAACTCCTGGTGCGCCGGTCGCAGGCTCACCGGGCAGGTGGTGATGACCCTCGCCGGCGGCCAGGTCGCCTACCGCCTCCGCGCCTTCTCGCTGGGAGTCGCCCGGTGACCGCCGTTCCGGTGCGCTTTATGCACCCCATGGGTTCAAAAGGCGCACCGGAATGAGCGTGGCGGACGGTTTCCTGCTGCTCGAGGACGGGGCCGGTTTGACGGGGTGGCCTGTGCGGCCGATGGCCCGGTCACCGGCGAGGTCGTCTTCAACACCGCGATGACCGGCTACCAGGAGTCGGTCACCGATCCCTCCTACGCGGGCCAGATCATCGTCTTCACCTACCCGCTGGTCGGCAACTACGGAGTCTCGGCCGCGGCGATGGAGTCCGACCGCATCCACGCCCGCGGCGTGGTCATGCGCGACCCGAAGAACGGCGAGGACGTGGCCACCGCCGAGGGCGGCTGGCTCGACTGGCTCGCCGATTGCGGCGTGCCGGGGATCGGCGGCGTCGACACCCGCGCCGTCGTCCGTCACATCCGCGACCGCGGCGCGATGCGCGGCGGCATCTTCCCGGCAGGCACGGACCGAGGCCGAGGCGCGCGAGCGGGTCGCGGCCGAGCCCTCGATGGACGGCGCCGACCTCGCCCGCACCGTGACCCCGCCGGAGCCGGTCCGCTTCGAGGGCGACGGCCCGCACGTCGTCGGGATCGACACCGGCGTCAAGCTGAACATCGTGCGCCAGCTGCGCGAGCGCGGCTGCCGGGTGACGCTGCTTCCCTGCACCAGCCTCGGCCGAGGAGGTCCTCGGCGAGAGCCCCGACCTCGTCTTCCTCGCCAACGGCCCCGGCGACCCTGCGGCCCTCGGCTACGTCGTCGACACGGTCCGCGAGCTGGTCGGCAAGCGACCCGTCTTCGGCATCTGCCTCGGTCACCAGCTGCTCTGCCGCGCCGTCGGCCTGGAGACCTTCAAGCTGCCCTTCGGCCACCGCGGCGCCAACCACCCGGTCAAGGAGCTGGCGACGGGGAGGATCGACATCACCTCGCAGAACCACGGCTTCGCCGTTCAGGGACCGGGCGGAGAGCCGCGGATCGAGGCCGACGAGCCGGTCCGCTGGGAGACCGACTTCGGCGTCGCCGAGCTCTCCCACCTCAACCTCTACGACCGCACGGTCGAGGGCCTGGTGCTCAAGGACGTCTCCGCAGCGACCGTCCAGTACCACCCCGAGGCCGGCCCCGGCCCGCACGACGCCCGCCACCTCTTCGACACCTTCCTGGAGCTTGCCCATGCCTAGGCGCACCGACATCGCAGAAGATCCTGCTGATCGGCTCCGGCCCGATCGTGATCGGCCAGGCCGCCGAGTTCGACTACTCCGGCGTGCAGGCCTGCAAGGTGCTGCTCGAGGAGGGCTACGAGGTCGTCCTCGTCAACTCCAACCCGGCGACGATCATGACCGACCCCGAGTTCGCCACCTCGACCTACATCGAGCCGCTGCTGCCCGGCCCGGTGACGCGGATCATCGAGAAGGAGCGCCCGGACGCCCTGCTGCCGACCCTCGGTGGGCAGACCGCGCTCAACCTGGCGATGGCGCTGCACGAGGACGGCACCCTGGAGCGCTTCGGGGTCGAGCTGATCGGCGCCGACCACGCCGCGATCCGCCGCGCCGAGGACCGCGAGGAGTTCCGCCGCACGATGACCGAGGCGGGGCTGCGGATCCCCTGGTCGATGACGGTCGAGAGCCTGGTCGAGGTCGACGCGGCCCTCGCCGACGGACGCATCACCCTGCCGGCGATCGTCCGCCCCGCCTTCACCATGGGGGGCCAGGGCGGCGGCGTGGGGAGGACCGAGACCGAGCTGCGCCAGGTCGTCTCCGAGGGCCTCGCCGCCAGCCCGATCAACCAGGTCCTGGTCGAGGAGTCGGTGATCGGCTGGGGCGAGTTCGAGCTCGAGGTGATGCGCGACCGCAACGACAACGCGGTGATCATCTGCTCGATCGAGAACGTCGACCCGATGGGCGTCCACACCGGCGACTCGGTCACCGTCGCGCCCGCCCAGACGCTCACCGACGCAGCTCTACCAGGACCTGCGCGACCAGGCGATCGCCGTGATCCGCGCCGTCGGGGTCGAGACCGGCGGCTCCAACGTGCAGTTCGCCGTCAACCCCGAGAGCGGCGAGATCGCCGTGATCGAGATGAACCCGCGCGTCTCGCGCTCCTCGGCCCTGGCCTCGAAGGCGACCGGCTTCCCGATCGCCAAGATGGCGGCGAAGCTGGCGGTCGGCTACGCCCTGGAGGAGATCCCCAACGACATCACCCAGAAGACGATGGCCTGCTTCGAGCCGACGATCGACTACGTCGTGACCAAGATCCCGCGCTTCGCCTTCGAGAAGTTCCCCGGTGCCGAGGGCCGGCTCTCGACCCACATGCAGAGCGTCGGCGAGGTGATGGCGATCGGCCGCACCTTCCGCGAGTCCTTCGCCAAGGCGATGCGCTCGCGCGAGCTCGACTCCGAGGCCGAGATCCCGGCCAGCGACGAGGCGCTGCTCGAGCTCCTCGAGAAGCCCTGCCCGGAGCGCTTCGACTGGATCCTCGCCGCCTTCGAGCGCGGGATCGACGTCGAGGCCGTGCACGAGCGCTGCCTGGTCGACCGCTGGTTCCTGCGCGAGCTGCAGGCGCTCGCCCGCGAGGGCGACGGCACCGACGGCCTCACCCGCACCTACAAGGCGGTCGACACCTGCGCCGCCGAGTTCGAGGCGGCGACGCCCTACTACTACTCGGCCCACGAGCGGCCCTCGGCCGGTGCCGGCGCCTCGGAGGTCCGCCGCGGCGAGCGCGACTCGGTCGTCATCCTCGGCGCCGGGCCCAACCGGATCGGCCAGGGGATCGAGTTCGACTACTGCTGCGTGCACGCAGCGATGACCGCCCGCGAGCTCGACCGCGACGCGGTGATGATCAACTGCAACCCGGAGACCGTCTCGACCGACTACGACACCTCCGACCGCCTCTACTTCGAGCCGCTGACGGCGGAGGACGTGCTCGCGGTCTGCGAGCAGGAGCGCCCCGAGGGTGTGATCGTCCAGTTCGGCGGCCAGACCCCGCTGAAGCTGGCCCGCGCCCTCGAGGAGGCGGGCGTGCCGCTGCTCGGCACCCCGGTCGACGCGATCGACCTGGCCGAGGACCGCGGCCGCTTCGGCGCCCTGCTGCGCCGGCTCGGCATCAAGCACCCGCCCTACGGCACCGCGCTCTCCGCCGAAGAGGCGGCCGTGATTGCCGAAGAGGTCGGCTTCCCGCTGCTGGTGCGGCCCTCCTACGTGCTCGGCGGCCGGGCGATGGAGATCTGCTACTCGACCGAGGACCTGAGCGCCTACCTGGAGGCCAACGTCAAGGCCGACCAGGAGCACCCGCTGCTGCTCGACCGCTTCCTCGAGAACGCGATCGAGGTCGACGTCGACGCGCTCGCCGACGGCACCGACGTCCACGTCGCCGGGATCATGCAGCACGTCGAGGAGGCCGGCGTCCACTCGGGCGACTCGGCCTGCGTGATCCCGCCGATGAGCCTCGGCGAGGAGATGCTGGAGGAGATCCGCGCGACGACCAAGCGGATCGCCCTGGAGCTGGGCGTGATCGGCCTGATCAACATCCAGTACGGCGTCGCCGGCGGCGAGCTCTACGTGATCGAGGCCAACCCGCGCGCCTCGCGCACCGTGCCCTTCGTCTCCAAGGCGACCGGCGTGCCCCTGGCCAAGGTCGCGGCGCGGCTGATGCTGGGCGAGAAGCTCGCCGACCAGGAGCTGCGCGACCCGCCCGCGGGCATGGTCAGCGTCAAGGAGGCGGTGCTGCCCTTCGCCCGCTTCGCCGGCGCCGACTCGGTCCTCGGCCCGGAGATGAAGAGCACCGGCGAGGTGATGGGCATCGCCGCCGACTTCCCGACCGCGTTCGGCAAAGCGCAGGCCGCGGCGGGCGTCTCGCTGCCCACCGAGGGGTCGGTCTTCATCACGGTCACCGACACCGACAAGCCGGCGGCGACCCAGATCGCCGCCCGCTTCCACGACCTCGGCTTCGAGCTGATCGCCACCGGCGGCACCGCCCAGGCGATCTCGGCGATGGGCGTGCCGGTGACCCCGATCAACAAGATCGCCGAGGGCTCGCCGCACGTCGTCGACCTGATCCGCGAGCGCCGCTGCGACCTGGTGATCAACACCCCGACCGGCTCCGGCGCCCGCGCCGACGGCTACGAGATCCGCACCGCCGCCGTCCGCCACGGCATCCCCTGCGTGACGACGATGACCGGCGCCTCCGCGGCCGTCCGCGCGATCGCCGCCAAGATCGAAGGCGACGCGGACGTCCGCTCCCTCCAGGAGATCCACGGCCTGGAAAGGGCGAAGCAGCCCCGATGACCGCCCCCTTCGGGCGCCGCCTCTGCGAGGTCACCGAGAACCGCGCGTCGGGCGGCTACCGGGTCTTCTCGCTGCTGGACGAGGAGGGCCCGGAGCCCCAGCCGGGCCAGTTCTACATGCTCGCCACCGAGGAGCACTGGGAGCAGCGGTCCCAGCGCCCCTTCCTACCCCGAGCCCTCTCGGTCGCCGAACAGCCCGCCGCTGACTTCGCCTTTGCTCGCCGATACGGCGAAGAAAGACGAAGTCAGCGGATGCGGCTCGACTTCCTGATCGAGGGGATCGGCCCGGGCACCGACCGGCTCTGCGAGCTGGAGCCGGGCGAGCAGCGTCTGGGTCAACGGCCCGCTGGGCAACTCCTTCTCGACTCCCAAGGAGCTCTCGCCCGGTGCGGCCGGCGCGATCCTCGTCGGCGGCGGCATCGGCATCGCCCCGCTGGCGCTGCTGCGACGCACGTTCGCCGCCAAGCAACATCCCGACCCGCGTCCTGCTCGGCTTCCGCGACGAAGCCCACTCCGGCGGCCTCGACGACCTCTTCTCCTGCTGCGAGGTCCGCCTCGCCAGCGACGACGGCCACGTCGGCCACCACGGCTACGTCACCGACCTGCTGGCGACGATGCTCGAAGGCGACGACGCGGGCTCAGCGCCGCCGTCTACGCCTGCGGCCCGCCGCAGATGCTCGATGCGGTCGGGGCGCTCTGCCTGAGGCCGCGACGTCCCCTGTGAGCTCGCGATGGAGTCCCCGATGGCCTGCGGCTACGGCGCCTGCTTCGGCTGCGCCGTGCCCAAGCCGGGCGGTGGCTACCTGCGGCTGTGTGTCGACGGGCCTGTGTTGCGCGCTGGGCCGGCGGGTCCTGTCGCCGAGGTGGACCACCACCCGCTGCGGCGGCTAAAGCTTCCTCGGGGCGGTCCCCCTATCGACGCCACCCCCCGGCAGGGACGGATCACACGGACGGTCTACCGCCGTCGAGTTCTGCGGGATCGAGCTCGAACACCCGTCATCAACGCCTCGGGCACCTTCGACGCGATCGCGGCGCGACGGGTCTACGGCGATGAGCTGCTGGCGCGAATTCCCGTTCTCGCGCGTTCGTCTCGAAGACGATCACGCCGGAGCCGCGAGCCGGCAACGAGCCGCAGCGGATCTGGGAGACGCCGGCGGGGATGATCAACTCGATCGGGCTGCCGAACAAGGGGCTGGACGGGTTCCTGGCCGAGGATCTGCCTCAGCTTGCCGAGCTGCCGGTGCCGCTGATCGTCTCCGTGATGGGCACCAGCCGCGAGGAGTTCTCGCGGCTGGTCAGAGGCGTGGGGGAGAGGGACGAGGTCGCAGCGATCGAGCTCAACGTCTCCTGCCCCAACGTTCACTCCGGCCTGATCGTCGGCGAGCAGCCGGCCGAGACCGAGGCGCTGCTGGAAGCGCTGCGGCCGCTGACCGAGAAGCCGCTGATCGTGAAGCTGACGCCCAACGTCGCCAACCCGGCGGATGTCGCCGTGGCCGCCGAGCAGGGTGGGGCCGATGCGGTCTCGCTGATCAACACGCTGAAGGCGAGCGCGATCGACCCGGCGACCGGAGAGCCGGGCATCGCGGCGGGCCACGGCGGGCTGTCCGGGCCCGCCGTGCGGCCGATCGCGGTCGCGCAGCTGCGGGCCGTGGCGGCCGCGGTCCAGCGTCCCGATCGTCGGGATGGGCGGGGTCGCCAGCGGCGCCGACGCGGTGGAAATGATCGCCGCGGGAGCGACGCTGGTCGCGGTCGGCACCGAGAACTTCCGCGACCCACGGGCCGGAAGCCGGGTTGCAAGCGAGATTGCCGTAGCGCTCAAGAACGATTCGAAGTGCCCGTGCGATCGGTCCAAGTGGCTAAACCTCGACTCGAGGTTAAGGTGAATTTCGGCGCAAATGGGTCGGAAGGCCTTGCACGTCGCCGGCCCGCGGCTATACTCGCCGCCCACATGCCTGCCCCCCAGTCAAGACCTCCGCCGCAGCCCCCGAGAGATCGCTCGACCAGCGGATGGATGCGCTCAAACGCGCCAACGACATCCGCACCGCGCGAGCCAAGCTGAAGAAGGACCTCAAAGCGGGCAAGGCCAACATCCACACGCTGCTGCTCGACCCGCCGGAGTACCTGCTGACCGCGAAGGTCTTCGACATGCTGCTGGCCGTACCCAAGTACGGCCGGGTGAAGACCAACAGGATCCTCAACCAGTGCCGGATCTCCCCGTCGAAGACGATCGGGGGCCTGTCCGAGCGGCAGCGCGGCGAGCTGGTCTCCCAGCTCCGCCGATAGCGACCGCTGCAAACCGGCGCAATCGGCGTCCTCGGTCGCTCGCGTGCGAGACGCCACGCTCCCTGCGTCCGGCCGATCTGCTTGGTTTTCGCGGCCGCATGGCGAAGGTCTTCGTAATCACCGGCCCCATCCGGGGTCGGCAAGGGGACGCTGATCTCCAGGCTGCTCGAGCGCGTGCCCGACCTTGGAGCTGTCGATCTCGGCGACGACCCGGGAGCCGCGCGAGGGAGAGGTGGACGGGCGCGACTACCACTTCCTCACGCCGGAGGAGTTCGATCGCAGGATCGAGGCCGAAGACTTCCTCGAGTTCGCCACCTACAGCGGCAACCGCTACGGCACGCTGCGCTCGGAGGTGCGCCGCCGGCTCGACGAGGGCCACTCGGTCGTCCTGGAGATCGAGGTGCAGGGCGCGCGCCAGGTGCGCGCCGCGATGCGCGAGTCGGTCCAGGTCTTCATCGCCCCGCCGGACCCCGCCTCGCTGCGCCGCCGGCTCGAGTCGCGCGGCACCGACAGCCTCGAGGCGATCGACTCCCGGCTCGAAGTGGCCGAGCAGGAGCTGGCCGCGCAGGACGAGTTCGCCCACAGCGTCGTCAACGACGATCTGGAGCGGGCCGCCGACGAGCTGGAGGGGATCGTGCGCGCCGAGCTCGGCATACCTCTAGACTCCGGAGCCGAATGATCAAACCACGCGTTGACAAGCTTCTCGACCACACCGACTCCCACTACGCGGCCGTAGTCGTCGCCGCCAAGCGGGCCCGGCAGATCAACAGCTACTTCCACAGCCTCGGCGAGGGCAGCTTCGGCGAGTACCCGCCGCCGATGGTCGACGTCCCCGGCGAGCGGAACTACCTCTCGATCGCCCTCGAGGAGATCGCCGAGGGCAAGCTCAAATACGAGTACCGCTCCTAGGCGCGCCGCCGGCGCGGCCGGAACGAGGAGAAAGCCATGGCCAGAATCCTGCTTGGCGTAAGCGGAGGGATCGCCGCCTACAAGGCGCTTGAGCTGGCGCGCCTGGCCACCGCGGCCGGCCACGGCGTGCGCGTGCTGATGACCGAGGGCGCCACCCGCTTCGTCGGCGCCGCCTCCTTCGAGGGCATCGTCGGCGCCCCGGTGCTGACTCTCCGAGTTCGAGCGCGACCCGATGCGCGGCGCCTTCCCCGGCGACCCGGCGCCCGGCGCACGACCCGATCGGCCACCTCGAGCTGGCCGCCAACTGCGACGCCTACCTCGTCGCCCCGGCCTCGGCCAACACGCTGGCCAAGCTCGCCGCCGGCAACGCCGACTCGATGCTCACCACCTCCTTCCTCGCCTGCACGGCGCCGCGCCTGGTCGCGCCGGCGATGAACGACCGCATGTACGCCGACGCGGCGACCCAGGCCAACCTGGCGACCCTGCGCGAGCGCGGCGTCACCGTGATCGACCCCGACGAGGGCGCCCTCGCCTCGCGCGGCGAGCACGGCAAGGGCAGGCTGCCCGACCCGGCCCGCCTCCTCGCCCTGCTCGAAGCCGAGCTGCCGACCGGCCACCGCCCCTGGGACGGCCTCCGCGTCCTCGTCACCGCCGGCGGCACCCGCGAGCCGATCGACTCGGTCCGCTTCCTGGGCAACCGCTCCAGCGGCCGCATGGGCATCGCCCTCGCCGCAGCCGCAGCCCGCCGCGGCGCAGACGTGACCCTGATCGCAGCCAACGTCAGCCCTGCCCGAGCCCCCCGGCGTCCACCGCATAGACGTGGAGACCGGCGAGCAACTCGCCAAGGCCGCCCGAGCCGAGTTCCCCAGCGCCCACGTCCTCCTGATGGCCGCCGCCCCAGCCGACTTCCGCACGGCGAGCCAAGCCGACGGGCAAGCTGACCCGCGACGCCTCCCTGGACCTCCACCTGGAGCCCACAGAGGACATCCTCGCCAGCCTCACCGCCACCACGACCGACGAGCAAACGGTCGTCGCCTTCGCCGCCGAAGCCGGAGAGAACGTCGAGCGGGCACGAGAGAAGCTGGCACGTAAGAAAGCCGACCTGATCGTCCTAAACGACATCTCGAACCCCTAGATCGGCTTCGAGAGCCAAGAAAACGCCGTAACCCTGATCGACTCAGCGAGCGACGACCCCGTCCCACAAGCTTCAAAGGACACCATCGCGGACGCGATCCTCGAGAGAGTCGACCAGCTCAGAAGCAAGTCAAGCTCCCCAGCGGCTGACCAGAGGGTGGCGCGAGTCGGTCCTCCGCACGGCGGATGCTGCGGAGGGCAGGCATGGTCTGCGGGCGATCCACCCCGGAGGCCGCGAGCCGCGCGCAGCGGGAGGGGTCCCATCCGACGACAGGACCCGCCGGCCGAGCGCACCACGCGAGCTATACTCGCCTCAAGCTTTTGCTCGTCCCGATGTACCCGAAGTGGGCCTGGCCCACTTTTTTTACGGCCTCAACCCAATGCAAGACCTCCAGCAAGACATCCAGCAGCAGCTTCGCGAGCTCGACTCCGAGCTCGACCTGGTCGCGCTCGAGCAGCCGGGCTCCGAAGCGCTGCGCCTCTTCATCGACCACCCGGAGGGCGTCGACCTCGCCCTCTGCGAAAAGGTGACGAAGCACCTCAACCATCTGCGGGCCGAGTACTCGCTGGAGGTCTCCTCGCCCGGTCCCAAGTACAGCAATCGCAAGGAGATCCAGTGAGCAAGGAGATCGTCGAAGCAGTCAAGGCACTGGAGCAGGAGAAGGGGATCTCCGCCGACAAGCTGATGGACGCGCTCGAGGACGCGCTCCTCTCCGCCTACAAGAAGACGCCCGGGGCGGCCAAATACGCCCGCGTCGACCTCGATCACGAAACCGGCGACTTCCTCGTCTTCGAACTGATCCTGCCGCCCGAGCTGGAGGAGAAGCTGCTCGCCGAGGCGGCCGAGGCGCAGGAGGAGGAAGAGCGCGAAATCGACCCCGAAACGGGCGAGCTGCGCGAGCCCGAGGACCCCGAGCTGGACCCGGAGATGATCGCCCCCTACGAGGACCAGATCGAGACCCGCGACGTCACCCCCGAAGACTTCGGCCGGATCGCCGCCCAGACCGCCAAGCAGGTGATCCTGCAGCGGATCCGCGAGGCCGAACGGATGATGATGTTCGACGAGTACCAGGACCGCGTCGGCGAGCTGATCACCGGGATCATCCAGCAGTCCGACAAGCGCTACACGCTGGTCCAGCTGCGCGAGCGGGTCGAGGCGCTGCTGCCCAAGTCCGAGCAGGTCTACAACGAGCGCTACGACCACGGCATGCGGGTCAAGGCCGTGATCACCGACGTCTCCGACTCGACCAAAGGCCCGGCGATCGTCGTCTCCCGGCGCAGCTCCGAGCTGATCAAGAAGCTCTTCGAAATGGAGGTCCCCGAGATCGCCGACAAGCTGGTCGAGATCGTCGGCGTCGCCCGCGAGCCGGGCTACCGCTCGAAGATCGCGGTGATCTCCCACGCCGACGGCGTCGACCCGGTCGGCGCCTGCGTCGGCCCGCGCGGCTCGCGGGTGCGGATGGTCGTCTCCGAGCTGCGCGGCGAGAAGATCGACATCATTCCCCACAACGACGAGCCCGCCCGCTTCGTCGCCAAGGCGCTCTCGCCGGCGCGCGTGCGCGAGGTGATCGTCGACGACGAGGAGCGCCAGGCGACCGTGATCGTCCCCGACGACCAGCTCTCGCTGGCGATCGGCCGCGACGGCCAGAACGCCCGCCTCGCCGCCCGCCTCACCGGCTGGCGGGTCGACATCAAGTCGGAGACCGAGTTCTCCCAGGAGGACCAGGACGTCGAGTACGAGGGCGAAGAGACCTTCGACGGGCGCTGCATGGCGGTGCTCTCCAACGGTCGCCGCTGCCCGAACGCGGCGATCGAGGGGTCGACCTACTGCGGCCTGCCCCAGCACCAGGCGCTGAGCCGCTTCGAGACCAACCAGATGGCGGTGCTCGGGCCGGTATCCGAGACCGAGGTCGAGATCCTCGCCGACCCGGATGCGGATCAGGGGCAGGTCGACGAGATCGTCGCCGGGCCGAAGCCGAATTCGTCGAGGAGGCTCCGGAGGAGAGGCTCCAGAGGAATCGGCCGCGGGTCCCGACGTGGAGTCGGGGGCCTGCGGGCGAGGGCGAGGCCTCCGTCCTCGGCCCCCCCGACTCCACGCCACCCGCGGAAGAGACGGATGGGCCCGAAACCGGAGCTGGCGACGAACGCCGGCGAGGAGCCTGCGCCTGAGCTTGCGGAGTCCGAGGCGGAGCCCGTTGCCGAGGAGGCAGAGCAGTCCTAGTGGCGAAAAAACGGGTTCACGAGATCGCCAAAGCGCAGGGGCTGCAGAGCAAGGAGGTCCTTGCCGCGCTGAAAAGCGCTGGGATCGAGGCCAAAGCTGCTGCCTCCAGCGTCGAGGAGGCCGATGCGCTGAAGGCGATCCAGGCGGCCAAGGGGGACGGTGGGGCTCCGGCCGCCACCGAGGAGAAGCCGAAGCCGGCCGCCAAGGCGGAGGCGCCCGCCAAGACCGCCGCCGGCACCCAAACCCGCCGCGAAGCCCCCGGCGACCTCGAAAGGCCCGGTGCGGCCGGCCGGCAAACCCGCCGCCGGCGGTGGCGGCGGCGCCGCCAGCGGGAAGAAGCGCCGTGTCGTGATCGACTCGCAGGCCGCTCGCCGCGACCAGATGGGCGGGCCGCCGCCGCAGCGCCCGCCGCGCAGGCGGGGTGGACGGCGACGCCGGCCGATGCTGGAGGAGCCGCCGCCCAAAGTCGAGGCGGCCGAGCCCGAGGCGACCACGGTGCCCTCCGGGGCGACCGTGCGCGAGGTCGCCGAGCTGCTCGGCCTCGGCAGCGCCGAGGTGATCAAGAAGCTGATGACGATGGGGGAGATGGCGACCCTCACCCAGACCCTGACCGACGAGTCGATCGCGGCGATCGCCGACGAGTACGACCGCAAGATCGAGATCGTCACCGCCGCCGAGGAGGAGCCCGAGGCGCCCGAGTTCGAGGACGCCGAGGAGGAGCTCGCCGACCGCCCGCCGGTGGTCACGATCATGGGCCACGTCGACCACGGCAAGACCTCGCTGCTCGACGCGATCCGCGAGACCGAGGTCGCCGCGGGCGAGGCCGGCGGCATCACCCAGCACATCGGCGCCTACCAGGTCCACCACGACGAGAAGACGATCACCTTCCTCGACACGCCCGGCCACGCCGCCTTCACCGCGATGCGCGCCCGCGGCGCCAAGGTCACCGACATCGCCGTGGTCGTCGTCGCCGCCGACGACGGCGTCATGCCGCAGACCAAAGAGGCGATCGACCACGCCCGCGCCGCCGACGTGCCGATCCTGATCGCGGTCAACAAGATCGACAAGGAGGGCGCCCAGCCCGACCGCGTCCGCAACGAGCTCGCCGCCGACGGCCTCACCCCCGAGGACTGGGGCGGGGAGACGGTCTACGTCGACGTCTCGGCCAAGACCCGCGAGGGCCTCGACAAGCTGCTCGAGATGATCCTGCTGGTCACCGAGCTCGAGGAGCTGGGCGCCAACCCCGACGCTCCCGCCTCGGGCACGGTGGTCGAGTCCCAGCTCGACCCCGGCCGCGGCCCCGTGGTCACGATCCTGGTCCAGCGCGGCACGCTGAAGGTCGGCGACTCGCTCGTCGCCGGGCCGCAGTGGGGCCGGGTGCGGGCGATGCACGACTTCACCGGCACAGCGCGTGCAGAGCGCCGGGCCGGGGATGCCGGTCGAGGTGCTCGGCTTCGACGGCGTCTGCGACGCCGGCGAGTTCGTGCACGCGGTCGAGAACGACCGCCGCGCCCGCCAGGAGGCCCAGGAGCGGGCAAACCGGCTCAAGACCGAGGCGCTGGCCCGCCGCCAGGCGCGCAAGGTCAGCCTCGAGGAGGTCTTCTCGCGGGTCCAGGAGGGCGACATCAAGGAGCTCAACATCGTCCTCAAGGCCGACGTCGCCGGCTCGCTGGAGGCGCTCCAGGACGAGATCGCCAAGGTGCCGCAGGAGCAGGTCGCGATCAACATCATCCACTCGCAGACCGGCGGCATCAACGAGTCCGACGTGATGCTGGCCTCGGCCTCGGAAGCGATCATCATCGGCTTCAACGTGCGCCCGCTGGCCGACGCCCGCCGCGCCGCCGAGCGCGAGGGCGTCGACGTCCGCACCTACTCGGTCATCTACAAAATCACCGAGGACCTGCGCAACGCGATGGAGGGCATGCTGGAGGCGGTCGAGGTCGAGGAGATCCTCGGCGAGGCCGAGATCAAGCAGACCTTCAAGGCCTCCAAGGTCGGCCGCATCGCCGGCTGCATCGTCAGCGAGGGCAAGGTCACGCCGCGACGCCAGCGTCCGCCTGATCCGCGAGGGCACCGTGATCTGGGACGGCAAGCTCGGCTCCCTGCGCCGCTTCAAAGACAACGTGCAGGAAGTCGAGGAGGGCCAGGAGTGCGGCATCGTCCTCGACGGCTACGCTGACGTCAAGGAGGGCGACGTGCTCGAGTTCTTCAAGACAAAGCAGGTCGAGCAGACGCTGGAGTAGGATGGCCACTCCTCGCATGCGCCGCATCAACGAGGTGCTTCGCGAGGTGATCGGCGCTGCGATCGCCGAGCTGAGCGACCCCCGCATCGGCTTCGTAACCGTGACATCGGTCGAGACCAGCCCAGATCTGCGCGCCGCCAAGGTGCACGTCAGCGTGCTCGGCTCCGAGGAGGAGCGGGAGGCGACGATGGCCGGCCTGCAGCTCCTCGCACGGCGTGCTGCAGGCGAAGATCGCCGCCGAGACGCGGATGAAGCGCACCCCGACGCTGACCTTCCACTACGACGAGACGGTCGAGCAGGGCATGCGGATCTCGCAGCTGCTCGGAGGAGGAGCAGTGAGCGAGGGCACCGGCGTCGCCACGGCGAGGCTCGAGCAGGTCGCCGCCGAGCTGCGCTCGCGCGAGCGCTTCCTGCTCACCGCCCACGAGGGCCCCGACGGCGACGCGCTCGGCTCGCTGCTCGGCATGCACCACCTGCTCACCCAGCTCGGCAAGGACTCGGTGATGTTCATGGCGGCGAAGGAGTTCCCGCTGCCGATCGAGTACCGCTTCCTGCCGCTGGAGGAGGTCTTCCACGAGGCCCCGGCCGACATGGCCGATCGCACCGTGATCTTCCTCGACTGCGGCAACATCGACCGCATGCCGGTCGAGTTCCTCACCGACGGCGACAACTTCCGCATCAACATCGACCACCACCACGACAACACCCTCTTCGGCGACGTCAACCTGGTCGACACCGCCGCCTCCTGCACGGCGGAGATCGTCTACGAGCTGGCGATCGCTGCTCGGGGTCGAGATCACGCCGGAGATCGCCTCGGCGCTCTACGTCGGCCTGATCACCGACACGGGCAAGTTCATGTACGAGAACACCAACGCCCACACCCACCGGATCGCCGCCGAGCTGATCGACGCCGGGGTCGCAGGTCGACGAGACCTACCGCCGCCTCTACGAGCACGTGCCGATCGAGAAGCTGCGGCTCGTCTCGCGCGCCCTCGACGGCATCGAGCGCTACTGCGACGAGCAGGCTCGTCGTCACCTACATCACCGACGCCGACTACGAGGCGAGCGGGGCCGGCGAGGAGATGACCGAGGGGATCATCGACCACCTGCGCTCGGTCGAGGGGACGAAGGTGGCGGCGCTGATCCGCGACCAGGGCGACCGCGGCCGCGCCGCGCGCAAGGTCAGCCTGCGCTCCAGCGGCGGCGAGATCGACGTCTCGGCGATGGCCCGCGAGCACGGGGGAGGGGGGCACAAGCGCGCCGCCGGCTTCTCCACCGACCTCGAGCTCGACGAGCTGGTCAGCCTTCCTCTGCGGCGAGGTCGAAGCCCAGCTCGGCCCCTGAGCGATGGCGGCGGCAAGCGACGGCGCCGTGCTGCTCTGCGACAAGCCGGCGGGGATGACCTCGCACGACGTGGTCGTGGCGGTGCGGCGAGAGCGCGGCTGCAAGGCCGGCCACGCCGGCACCCTCGACCCCTTCGCGACCGGCCTGCTGCTGGTCCTGCTCGGCCGGGCGACCCGGCTGCAGCGCTTCCTCACCGGGCTGCCGAAGACCTACGTGGCCCGGGCGCGGCTCGGCTGGCGCTCGAGCACCGGCGACCCCGACGGCGAGCTGACCGAGACCGGCCGCATCCCGGACTCGCTGGAGCTGCCGACCGGCCGCGTGCGCCAGCGCGTGCCGATGACCTCCGCGGTGCGGGTCGGCGGCGAGCGCCTCTACCGCAAGGCGCACCGCGGCGAGACGGTCGAGACCCCCGAGCGCGAGGTCGACGTCTACCGGGCCGAGCTGCTCGCGCAGCGACGCCGAGAGCGCCGAATACGAGATCGAGTGCTCGGCCGGGCACCTACATCCGCACCCTGGTCGAGACCCTCGAGGACGCCTACTGCGCCGAGCTGCGCCGCACCGCGATCGGGCCCTTCCGGGTCGAGGACGCCGGCGGGAGCTGAGCCTGGAGCAGGTCGCCGAGCTGGTCCCGGCCGCCGCGGAGGCGCTGCGATGAGCTTCCGGTGCGCCTTTTGACTATGCCCGATAAGCGCACCGGAAGGGGTTGCGATGAGCATCCAGGTCACCTCGCTGCCCGACGCCGAGCCGCGGCCGCGCCACGTCGCGATCGGCACCTTCGACGGCGTCCACCGCGGCCACCAGGCGGTGATCGACGACGCCGACACGGTGCTCACCTTCGACCCGCACCCGCTCGAGATCCTGCACCCGGCGGCGCTGCCGAAGCTGATCATGCCCTTCGGGGTCAAGCGCGACGTGATCGAGGGGCTCGGCGTGCGCGAGCTGGTCGTGATCCCCTTCGACGCAGAGTTCGCCAGGCGCAGCGCCGAGGAGTTCATCGAGGGAGTGCTGGTCGAGCGGCTCGGCGCCGAGCGGGTCTCGGTCGGCGAGAACTTCCGCTTCGGCGCCAAGGCGAAGGGCGACCCGGCGATGCTGGCGGCGCGACTCGGAGTTCGAGACCCGCGTCGTGCCCCTGGTCGAGGTCGACGGCGAGACCGTCTCCTCGACCCGGATCCGGGCGCTGGTCGCGGCCGGCGACATGGAGGGCGCCCGCCACTGCCTCGGCGCGCCGTTCATGGTCGAGGGCGAGGTCGTCGGCGGCGACCAGCGCGGCCGCGAGCTCGGCTTCCCGACCGCCAACATCGTCCCCGACGACCGCCTCGCGATCCCCGGCCACGGCGTCTACGCGGCCTTCGCCAACGGCGTCCCGGCCGCGGTCAACGTCGGCGTGCGGCCGACCTTCGAGACCGGCCGCGGCGTGCTGATCGAGACCTACCTGATCGACTTCGACGGCGATCTCTACGGCACCGACCTGCGGGTCGCCTTCGTCGCCCGCCTGCGGGGCGAGAAGCGCTTCGCCGGCGTCGAGGAGCTGATCGCCCAGATGCGCGTCGATGTCGAGGACGCGAAGCGGGTCTGTGCTAGCTTCCAGCGGCCGTGAGCTCCGCCTGGAGCGCGGCACTTTTTTCGAGATGAGCCTGACCAAGGAGAAAAAGAGCGAGCTGATCGGCAAGTACGGCCGCGCCGACGGCGATACCGGCTCGGCCGAGGTCCAGGTCGCCCTGCTCACCGAGCGGATCAACGAACTCACCGAGCACCTGCGCACGCACGCCAAAGACCACCACTCGCGCCGCGGCCTGCTGATGCTGGTCGGCAAGCGCCGCCGCATGCTGCGCTACCTCGAGCGCCACGACCTCGAGCGCTACCGCGCCCTGGTCGCCGAACTCGGCCTGCGGCGATGATCGCCGCCGGCGAGCCGGCGCCCGACTTCACCCTGCGCGACCAGGACGGGCAGAAGGTCTCGCTCTCCGACTTCCGCGGCAGCAAGGTCCTGCTCGTCTTCTACCCGCTCGACTTCAGCCCGGTCTGCAGCGACCAGCTCTCGGTCTACCAGGAGGTCAAGCCGGAGATCGAGGCCAAGGGCGTGACGATGGTCGGGATCAGCGTCGACAGCGGCTTCGCCCACAAGGCCTTCCAGGAGAAGCTCGGGATCGACACGCCGCTGCTCGCCGACTTCGAGCCCAAGGGCGAGGTGGCGCGCGCCTACGGCGCCTACATCGAGAAGATCGGCCACGCCAACCGCTCGCTCGTCCTGGTCGACGAGGAGGGCACGGTCGAGTGGGTGCACGAGTCGCCCGACGCCCCTGGAGATCCCCGGCGCCAACCTGATCTTCGACGCCTCGCTCCCCAGCACTGCTGAAGCATTTTCGGTGCCATAGGCCCGAAAATCCTTCAGAGGGACGTGAACGATCTGACCAGCGCCGCGGTTCCGCCGCCGGGCCCGGAGGATCACCGGTCGGGGCGAGGGGCCGGAGCTGATCGTCTACGCCGACCTCGGCTGCCCGCACTGCGCCTCGGCCTGGGCCGAGATCGCCGCGCGCGAGGCGACGGTCGTCTTCCGCCACTTCCCGGTCGCCAGCAAGCACCCGCGCTCGCCGGCACTGCACGCCGCCGCCGAGGCGGCCGGCCTGCAG
This sequence comes from uncultured Solirubrobacterales bacterium, assembly GCA_963812905.1. Lineage (GTDB taxonomy): Bacteria > Actinomycetota > Thermoleophilia > Solirubrobacterales > 70-9 > VRUE01. The sequence continues at coordinate 87,481 of CAWEWY010000003.1, read as the reverse complement.
GGACGCTTCTTCGAGATGGTCGACTCGCTCTACGCCGACCGCGGCCACGTCGACGACCCGCACCTCTGGCAGCGGGCCGAGCGCCTCGGCCTCGACCTCGAGCGCTTCGAGGCCGATCGCCGCTCCGACGCCGTCGCCGCCCGCGTCCGCCGCGACTTCGAGTCCGGCATCCGCGCCGGCGTCACCGGCACCCCCGCGATCTTCCCCGCGAAGGGGGTGTCTGATCTAAGGGGTCCTATGCACCCCTAAGCTCAGACACCCCCTGCGGCGCGCCACCTGTACCCTCTTTGCGAAAGAGAACGAGAGTTCTGAAAGCAGATGGCCGCCATCCGGGCGGCCGGAGGTAGGACAACTAAATGAGCATGTTTGACGTAACCCGCGTTTCGGCGGACATCGGCGACAGCCAGATTTCCTTCGAGACCGGAAAACTCGCGAAGCAGGCGGGTGGCGCGGTCGTGGTTCAGGCCGGCGACACGATGGTGCTCTGCACCGCAACCGTCGGGAACCTTCGCGACGTGGACTTCCTTCCCCTCACCGTCGACGTCGAGGAGCGGATGTACGCCGCGGGCAAGATCCCCGGCTCGTTCTTCCGTCGCGAGGGTCGCTCCGGCGAGAAGGCGACGCTGACCGCGCGCATGATCGACCGGCCGATCCGGCCGCTCTTCCCCAAGGGCTGGCACTACGAGACCCAGCTGGTCGCGATCCCGATGTCGGTGGACCAGATCCACCCCTACGACATCCTCGCGATGAACGGCGCCTCCGCGGCGCTGGCGATCTCCCCGGTTCCCGTCGCCGCCCACGTCGGCGCGGTGCGGATCGGCAAGCTCGACGGCGACTTCGTCGTCAACCCCTCCGAGGAGGACCACGCCGAGCTCGACCTCGACCTGATCGTCGCCGGCACCGACGAGGCGATCCTGATGGTCGAGGCCGGCGCCAACGGCGTCACCGAGCAGGAGATCCTCGACGCGCTCGACATCGCCCACGGCGAGATCAAGAAGCTCGTCGCCGCGATGGAGGAGCTGCAGCAGAAGGCCGGCAAGGAGAAGATCGAGGTCGAGGCCCCCTCGATCGACGAGGGCCTGCTCAGCGACATCCGCTCCTCCCACGGCCAGGCGCTGGTCGACGCGATCGCCACCGAGGGCAAGCTCGAGCGCTACGAGGCGATCGACGAGGTCAAGGACGAGGTGGTCGCCAAGTACGCGCCCGAGTCCGCCGACGGAGAGACCGACGAGAAGCAGGTGGCCGAAGTCAAGGCAGCCTTCGGCTCGATCGAGAAGGACACGATCCGCAAGGCGATCGCCGTCGACAAGAAGCGCCCCGACGGCCGCGCCCAGGACGAGATCCGGCCGATCGAGTGCGAGGTCGACATCTCCCCGCGCGTGCACGGCTCGGCGCTGTTCACCCGCGGCGAGACCCAGATCCTCTCCAACGCCGCCCTCGGCACGACGCGCATGGACATGCGCATCGACACGCTGGGCCTGGAGACCTCGAAGAAGTTCTGGCACCACTACAACTTCCCGCCCTTCTCGGTCGGGGAGGCCGGCTTCATGCGCGGCCCGAAGCGCCGCGACATCGGCCACGGCGCGCTCGCCGAGCGGGCCCTGGTGGCGACGATCCCCAACGAAGAGGACTTCCCCTACGTGATCCGGGTCGTCTCGGAGACGCTGGAGTCCAACGGCTCCTCCTCGATGGGCTCGGTCTGCGCCTCCTCGATGGCCCTGCAGGCCGCGGGCGTGCCGGTCAGCGCTCCGGTCGCCGGCGTGGCGATGGGGCTGATCAAGGAGGGCGACGACTACATCGTCCTCACCGACATCGCCGGCGTCGAGGACCACCTCGGCGACATGGACTTCAAGGTCGCCGGCACCGCGGACGGGATCACCGCCCTGCAGATGGACATCAAGATCACCGGCGTCACCTTCGAGATCCTCACCGACGCGCTGGAGCAGGCCAACAAGGGCCGCCAGTTCATCCTCGGCAAGATGGCCGAGGCGATCGACGGCCCGCGCGAGCAGCTCTCCCAGCACGCGCCGCGGATCGAAGTCGATCAAGATCGACCAGGAGAAGATCGGCGCCGTGATCGGCAAGGGCGGCGAAACCATCCGCGCCCTCTGCGAGGAGTTCGAAGCCGAAATCGACGTCGAGGACGACGGCACGATCCGCATCTACGCGCCGACCGGCTCGCTGGTCGAAGCCTGCGTCGCCCGGATCGAGTCGATGACCAAGGAGGCCGAGATCGGCGACCGCTACAACGCCGCCAAGGTCGTCAAGACGACCACCTTCGGCGCCTTCGTCGAGCTGGTCAAGGGCACCGACGGCCTGCTGCACATCTCCAACGTCAAGCCCGGCGAGCGGGTCGACTCGGTCGACGACGTGCTCACCGCCGGCGAGGAAATCGACGTCACCGTGGTCGAGGTCGACCGCGAGCGCGGCCGGATCGGCCTGCGCCTCTCCGACGACCCCTCGGTCGCCGGCAAGAGCCCGGAGGAACTGGCTTCGGTCGGCTCCGGCGACGGCGGCCCGCGTCGCAACGGCGGAGATCGCGGCGGCCGCGGCGGCCGTGAGGGTCGCCGTCCCCGCGGCGGCGACCGCGAGCGCCGCGGCTAAGCACGAGCATTGAGCGCACCGCAGCTAACTGAGCAGGGCACGGGCGTCCGGGTCGTCACCGAGGAGGTTCCCTCGGTGCGATCCGTGGCGCTCGGGCTCTGGGTGCGCACCGGCTCGCGCGACGAGACGCCGGCCCAGGCCGGGCGTCTCGCACTTCCTCGAGCACCTGCTGTTCAAGGGCACCGAGCGCTTCTCGGCGATCGAGATCGCCGAGCGCCTCGACGGGCTCGGCGCCTCGGTCAACGCCGCCACCGGCAAGGAGACGACGCACATCCACGCCCGCTTCCTCGACGAGCACACCGAGGAGGTCTTCGACCTGCTGGCCGAGATGCTGCTGGCGCCGACCTACCCCGAAATCGACTCCGAGCGCGACGTCGTGCTCGAGGAGATCGCGATGTACGAGGACGAGCCCCAGGACCGCGTCCACGACATCCTCGCCGACGCGGTCTTCGGCGAGCACCCGCTCGGGCGGCGGGTGCTGGGCGAGGCCGAGGTGATCAGCTCGGTCCCGGTGCCCGAGATCGAGGCCTACCGCAGCGCCCGCTACACCGGCGCCAACATCGTCGTCGGCGCCGCCGGCAACGTCGACCACGCACGCAGATCGCCGACCTCGCCGAGCGCCTGGTCTCGCCGCCCGCCGGCGCCGCCGCCAACGGCGCGGCCGCCGCAGGCCGACGGCGAGGCGCGCCTGCGCTTCTACGAGAAGGACACCGAGCAGTACCACATCTGCTTCGGGGCGCCCGGGATCATCCGCGACGACGAGCGCCGCTACGCGCTGGCCGTGCTCGACTCGATCTTCGGCGGCTCCAGCTCCTCGCGCCTCTTCGTCGAGGTCCGCGAGAAGCGCGGCCTCGCCTACTCGGTCGGCTCCTACAGCGAGCAGTACACCGACTCCGGCCTGGTCGCGACCTACGTCGGCACCCGCGAGGACAACGTCGAGGAGGCCTGCTCGATCATCGGCGCCGAGCTGGCGCGGCTGCGCAGCGAGCCGGTCACCGCCGAGGAGCTGACCCGCGCCAAGGAGAACGTCAAGGGCCGCCTCGTCCTCTCCTCCGAGTCGACCGCGGCGCGGATGACGCGGATCTCCCGCGCGACGCTGTTCGACCTGCCGATCGACAGCCTCGACGAGATGCTGGCCAAGGTCGACGCGGTCACGCGTCGACGACCTGACCGCGCTGGCCGCCGAGCTCTACGGCCCCGAGCGCCTCTCCGCCGCCTGCGTCGGCCGCGACGAGAGCCGCTTCCGCGAGGCGCTCGGCCCGGTCAGCGAGAGCCTGGTGGCCGCGTGATCAGGGTCGCCGTCTCCGGCGCCGCGGGGCGCATGGGCCAGGCCGTCTGCGAGGCGGTCGAAGGCGCCGAGGACACCGAGCTCGGCGGCGAAGGCCGATCCCGGCCCTCGGGGTCGAGCTGGCCGACGTGCTCGGCGAGGCCGACGTCGTCGTCGACTTCACCACGCCCGACACCGCGCTCGCCAACGCCGAAGGCCTGCCTGGAGGCGGGCGTCCACGTCGTCGTCGGCACCACCGGCTTCGACCTCGACGCGCTGCGGCCGGCCGCCGAGGCCTCGCAGCGCCAACTGCTTCGTCGCCCCCAACTTCGCGATCGGCGCCGTGCTGCTGATGGAGGTCGCGCAGACGATCGCGCCGCACATGCCCGAGTGCGAGATCGTCGAGCTGCACCACGACAAGAAGCTCGACGCCCCCTCGGGCACGGCCAAGCGCACCGCCGAGCTGATCGACGGGCGCCGGCGGCAACGTCCACGAGCCGATCCACTCGGTGCGGCTGCCCGGCCTGGTCGCCCACCAGGAGGTCATCTTCGGCGGCGAGGGGCAGACGCTGAGCATCCGCCACGACTCGATCGACCGCCGCTCCTTCATGCCCGGCGTGCTGCTCGCGGTGCGCAAGGTCGGCGGCCTGCCGGACCGCTTCACGGTCGGGCTGGAGAAGCTGCTCTGAGGCATCCCGACCGATCGGCCGCGATACCCTGGCGCCGATAGGGATTGCCCGCGATACCCTGGCCCGATGAAGGAGATTCGCGGAGTGATCACGGCGATGGCGACGCCGTTCGACGAGAACGGCGCGGTCGACGAGGCCGCGGCGCTGAAGCTGGCGACCCACCTGCTCGAGCACGGCTCGCACGGGCTGGTGATCTCCGGCTCGACCGGCGAGGCGCCGACGCTGACCGACGAGGAGGCGCTGGTCCTGGTGCGCGCGATCCGCAAGGAGGTCGGCGAGGAGGCGCTGCTGATCTGCGGCACCGGCACCAACTACACCGAGCACTCGATCGAGCTGACCGAGGGCGCGGCCGAGGCCGGCGCCGACGCGGCCCTGATCGTCACGCCCTACTACAACAAGCCCAACCCGGCCGGGATCCTCGCCCACTTCGAGGCGATCGCCGCGGCCGTTCCCGACCTGCCCCTGATCGCCTACAACATCCCCTCGCGGGTGGTGGTCAACGTGCCGCCCGAGCAGCTCGCCGAGCTGGCCAAGATCGACAACGTGGTCGCGGTCAAGCAGGCCAACAACGACGAGCTGCAGCCGATCGAGGGGATGGACGATCCTCGCCGGCAACGACGACATCTTCCTCAAGACGCTGGAAATCGGCGGCGCCGGCGGCATCCTGCGTCGCCTCGCACCTGGTCGGCCCGCAGATGCGCGAAATCTGGGACGCGGCCCAGGCCGGAGACCTCGAGCGGGCGCGCGAGATCGACGCCAGGCCTGCGGCCAGCTCTACGCCGCGATGGGCGTGACCACCAACCCGATCCCGGTCAAGGCGGCGCTGGCGATGACTGGGCCTGATCCCGACCGACACCCTGCGACTTCCCCTCGTGCCCGCCGACGCGGAGCAGCGGGCGACCGTGCGCGCGGCGCTGGAGAGCGTCGGCCTCACCCCGGTGACGCCCTAGTGCCCGACCGCAAGCTCCGCGTGCTGCCGCTCGGGGGACTGGGCGAGATCGGCAAGAACATGACCGTGGTCGAGTACGACGGCCGCATCGTCGTCGTCGACACCGGCCTGATGTTCCCGACCGCCGAGATGCTCGGCATCGACCTCGTCCTGCCCGACTTCTCCTACCTGCGCGAGCGCGCCGACGACATCGAGGCGATCGTCCTCACCCACGGCCACGAGGACCACGTCGGGGCGCTGCCCTACGTGCTGCGCGAGATCGGCTCGCCGCCGGTGATCTACGGCGGCCTGCTGACGATCGGCATGGTCCGCTCCAAGCTCGACGAGCACAAGCTCGACGACGCGCCGCTGCAGGAGCTGCCGGCGGGGGAGAAGGTCCAGGCTCGGCCCCTTCGAGCTGGAGCTGATCCACCTCTCGCACTCGATCCCCGACGCCCGCGGCGTCCTGCTCACCACCGAGCTCGGCTCGGTGCTGATGACCGGCGACTACAAGTTCGACCAGACCCCGGTCGACGGCCGCCCGGCCGACATCTCGCGGCTGGCCGAGCTCGGCCGCGACGGCCTGCTGCTGCTCTGCGGCGACTCGACCAACGCCGACCGGCCCGGGCATCGCGCCCTCGGAGTCGAGCGTCGGCCCGGCGCTGCTGGAGACCTTCTCCGGCTGCGAGGGCCGCATCATCGTCACCTCCTTCGCCTCCAACATCCACCGCGTCCAGCAGGTGATCGACGCGGCGGTGAAGCTCGACCGGCGGGTGGCGCTGGTCGGCCGCTCGATGCGCAAGAACTTCAACATCGCCTCCAACCTCGGCATCGCCGAGGCGCCCTCAGGGCCTCTTCATCCAGCCGCGCGAGATCGAGAACTTCCCCGACGAGAAGGTCGTCGTGATCTCGACCGGCAGCCAGGGCGAGCCGCTCTCGGCGCTGCGGCGGATGGCCAACAACGACCACCGCGACGTCGAGCTGCACTCGGGCGACACGGTCGTCTTCTCGGCGACGCCGGTGCCCGGCAACGAGCGCGCCGTCAACGAGACGATCGACCGCATCTACGAGATCGGCGCCTCCGTGGTGACCGCCAAGCAGACGCGCCGATCCACGCCTCCGGCCACGGCTGGCAGGAGGAGCTGAAGCTGATGCTCAACCTGACCAAGCCGCGCTACGTGCTGCCGGTCCACGGCGACCACCAGCGCCTGCGCCTGCACGCCGAGCTGGCCCAGTCGGTCGGCGATCGACCCGGAGAACGTCTTCCAGGGCCGCAACGGCCTGCCGCTGGAGATCGACGAGAACGGCGCCCGCTTCGGCGAGGACATCCACGCCGGCGTGATCTTCGTCGACGGCGTCAACGTCGGCGAGCCCGACGACGTCGCCCTGCGCGACCGCCGGGAGATCTCGGCCGACGGCATCTTCATCGTCGTCGCGACGATCTCCTCCGACGACGGCCAGGTCGTCGCCGACCCCGAAGTGATCTTCCGCGGCGTCGCCTTCCTCGAGGAGGCCGACGCCCTGGTCGAGGAGCTGAAGGACGTGGTCGAGGACTCGCTCGAGGACGCGGCCGACACGCCGGCACCCGCGAGCTGCACCTGATCCAGGAAGACCTGCACGACGCGGTCGCCGGGCTCGTCTACGAGAAGCTGCAGCGGCGGCCGATGATCCTCCCGGTGGTCGTCGAGGTCTGAGCAGCGCTGCTGGCGCGCGGGTCCTGTCGCGTGGTGAGGGGGCCTGCGGGCGGTCCACGGCGCCGTCCTCGAGCCCCCTCACCACGCGCCACCCGCGCGAGGGACGTTGAGACGCAGGACGCTTCAAGGATGAGCAGGTGGCCTTGGATGTGACTCAGGAAGAATTGAGGCCCGCCGGAGACCGTTGGGGAGAGCTCCGGCGGGCCTTGTGTCTCGTCCGCGGGGAAATCTAGGGCGGCCGCTAAAGGGGGGCTAAAGCGGTCGTAACTGGTTGCTCAGACGTGGTCCAGGGGGAGGCGGACCCGGAAGAGGGCGCCGCCGGCTCGGACTCCGCGACCTCGACCGTGCCGCCGTGCGAGGTGGCGACGGCGCGGACGATCGCCAGGCCGAGGCCGCTGCCGGGGCCGACGGCGGTGTCGGCCGGGCCCTCGCCGCGGACGAAGCGGTCGAAGATCTGGGTCGCGGAGCTCGGGCCGGGATGCCGGGGCCGTCGTCGGCGACCTCGACCACCGCGTCGCCGCCGGCCGACGCGCAGGCGCAGCTCGATCCGGGCGCCCGGGCGGCGTGTGGCGGGCGGCGTTGTCGAGCAGGTTGAGGACCATCCGGTGCAGCTCGTCGGGGTTGCCCTCGACCGGCAGCGGGCGCTCGTTCTCGATCTCCAGCTCGCGATCGCCCAGCACCGGCGCCACCTCGACGGCGGCGTTGCCGGCGACCTCGGCGAGGTCGCAGGGGCGGTGCGTGCCGACCCGGCCGGCGTCGGCGCGGGCGAGCAGCAGCAGGTCGGCGACGAGGCGGCTCATCCGCCGCGAGGAGCGCAGGGCCGAGTCGACCATCGCCCGGTCCTCGTCCTGCTGCGGGCTCGCGCAGCGAGGCCTGCAGCAGCTCGAGGTTGGCGAGGACGCTGGTCAGCGGCGTGCGCAGCTCGTGCGAGGCGTCGGCGACGAACTCGCGCTGCTTCTTCATCGCCGCCTCGCGCTCGGTGCGGGCGGCGTCGAGCGAGCGCAGCATCTGCTCCAGGGTGCGGGCCAGCTCGCCGACCTCGTCGTCGACCTTCGGGTCGGGCATGTGGCGGGAGGGGTCGCCGGTGTCGGCGATCTGGCGCGCGGTCGCGGTCAGGGCCGAGATCGGCCGCATCGCGCGCGCGGCGATCGCGACGCCGGCGAGGCTGGCGAGCAGGGTGCCGCCGAGGATGCCGGCGGCGATGAAGAGCCAGAGGCGGTCGACGGTCGAGTCGACGTGGGCGAGGCTGCGCCCGTACTGGACGAAGCCGGTGGTGGCGCCGGTGTCGCCCGTGATCCGGGCGGTCGCGACGCGCATCTGGCCGTAGTCGGAGAGCCCGGCGACCGGCGAGCCGAGCGGCTGCGGCGTCGGTGGCTTTCGCCGATCAGGTCGAGCAGATTGCCGTTGACGTCGAAGACGCGGGCGGAGGCGCCGTCGGGGCGGACGAAGTCGTCGAGGTCGGGGCCGCGAGAGATCGTGCCGAGCGGCGGTGTTGAAGATGCGGATTTCCGCGGCCAGCGTCTGGGCGGCGCTGCTCACCTCGCGGTTGAAGTCGTCGCGGATGCGGTTCGTCGCGACCTGGCCGATCACCGCGCCGAAGACGAGCAGGATGACCAGCGTCAGGCCGGCGGAGACGCCCGCCAGGCGCCAGCGGACCGGCCAGCTGCCGGGCCGCAGCCTGCTCGGCCACGAAGCGGCCGCTCTGCCGAGAGCCCGTTCATCTACTCCTTGAGCACGTAGCCGGCGCCGCGTTTGGTGTGCAGGAGCCGCGGCTCGCCGCCGGCCTCGAGCTTGCGGCGCAGGTTGGAGATGAAGACGTCGATCGTGTTGGTCGCCGCGGTCGGGTCGTAGCCCCAGACGTCGTCGAGCAGGCGCTCGCGGGAGACGACGAGGCGCTCGTTGCGCATCAGGTACTCGAGCAGCTCGAACTCGCGGTTGGTCAGCTCGAGCTCGCGCTCGCCGCGCTTCACCTCGCGGGTGTCGGGGTTGAGGGTGAGGTCGCCGACGGCGAGCGAGGCCGCGCCGCGCGGGGGCCGGCGCCGCAGCAGCGCCCGGATCCGCGCCAGCAGCTCGTGGCGCTCGAAGGGCTTGACCAGGTAGTCGTCGGCGCCGCTGTCGAGGCCGTCGACGCGGTCCTCGGTCTCCGCCCGGGCGGTCAGCATCAGGATCGGCACGTCGCCCTCGGCGCGCAGGCGCCGGCAGACCTCGATCCCGTCGAGGCGGGGGAGGCCGAGGTCGAGGACGACCAGGTCGGGGACGAAGCCGGCGGCGACGTCGAGCGCGTCGACGCCGTCGGCGGAGGTCTTCACCTCGTAGCCCTCCTGGCGCAGCGAGCGGCGCAGGACGTCGGCGATCTCGGCGTCGTCCTCGACGACGAGGACGCGGCCGGTGGCTGTTTCGGGGTCGGTTGTGAGCATCTGCTGTCGATGTTAAAGGCGAAAACCTGGCTTGCGAGCCGCGGACGATTTACCTCGGATTTAGGCCGTCGGTGACGGAAATCAGCGCAGCCTCCGATTCACGTCGTTCGTTGAAGCATTTTCGCCTCATAGCGCTAAAAAGCTTCAACCAGGGCCGGGCGCAGGGGAGAGGCCTTGCACGTCGAAGCGGGCACTCATGTTCGTGCGCAAGAAGAAGACTGCGCGGCCCGCCGCAAGCCGAAAGCCAAAGCGAAAGCTCGGGGGCCCAAGCTGCATCTGCCGCAGGCTTTGGAGCAGCGGCATCTCGACCTGATCGGGCTCTTTCTGATCGCCGCCGGTGTCTACCTGAGCTTCGTGCTCTTTTTCGGCTGGGAGGGCGGCAAGGTCGGCTACGGGCTCGAGACCGGCGCTCGACTACCTGGTCGGGGACGGTTGGGGCCCGGATCTTCACCGTCCTGATGCTGGTGGTCGGCGGGCTGCTGGTCACCGGGACCTCGATCTCGACCCTGTTCCGGGGGATCGGCCGGGGGTTGCGGCGCGTCTTCCTCGGCAGCCGCGGGGTTGCGCAGACCGCTGTTCAGAGCCGGCGGGATCGGCGCGAGGAGAAGACCTTTGCCTTCGAGACCGGCTGGGCCCACGGACGTGATGAGCGCCTATCCCGACGAGGACGAGGTCGAGCCGACCGTGGCCCTGGTCGAGGAGCCCGAGGAGGCCGTCGAGGAGCCCGTCACCCAGGACTTCGACGCGGAGATCGCCGAGATCGAGGCGGAGGAAGATGCCGCCGCGCCCGAGGTCGAGCCCGTCGTCGGAGCAGATCGCCCTGACGCCGCAGGGCAACAAGCGCGGGGTCACGACCTCGGAGGAGATCGACTACCGGCCGCCGCCGGCCAAAGCGCTGGAGAAGGGGCAAGGCCGACAAGGGCGTCGACCCGCGCGACCACGAAGCCGTCGGCCGCAAGCTGGTCGAGACGCTCGGGCACTTCGGCGTCGAGGCGAAGATCGTCGGCATCGTCAGCGGCCCGCACGTCTCGCGCTACGAACTGCGCCTCGCGCCCGGCACCAAGGTCAAGAAGGTGACCGAGCTGGCCAACGACCTCGCCTACGCGCTTGCCTCGACCGACATCCGCATCCTGGCGCCGATCCCCGGCAAGCAGGCGGTCGGGGTCGAGGTCCCCAACACGCGCCGCCGCATCGTCCGCCTCGGCGACATCTACGCCGGCCGTCCCGAGAAGACCTCGCCGCTGGTCGCCTGGCTCGGCAAGGGGATCGACGGCAACGCCGTCTGGACCGACCTGGCGAAGATGCCGCACGTGCTCGTCGCCGGCACCACCGGCTCGGGCAAGTCCGGCTGCGTCAACGCGATCCTCTCCTCGATCCTGATGCAGGCCTCGCCCAACGACGTGCGCCTCGTCCTCGTCGACCCCAAGCAGGTCGAGCTCAACCACTACGAGAACGTGCCGCACCTGCTGACGCCGGTGGTCACCTCGCCGCGCCTGGCGGCCAACGTCCTCGCCAACCTGATCGGCGAGATGGAGAGCCGCTACGGGATCATGGGCCAGGCGCGCTGCCGCAACCTCGGCGAGCTCAACCGCGCCCGGGCCAAGGCCGGAGAGCCGCCGCTGCCGCACATCCTCTGCGTGATCGACGAGCTCGCGGACCTGATGATGGTCTCCCCGGCCGAGGTCGAGGACTCGATCATCCGGCTCGCCCAGAAGTCGCGCGCCACCGGCATCCACCTGGTGCTGGCGACCCAGCGCCCCTCGACCGACATCATCACCGGCACGATCAAGGTCAACATCCCGGCCCGGATCGCCTTCGCCGTCTCCTCGCAGACCGACTCGCGGGTGATCCTCGACCAGGGCGGGGCGGAGGCGCTGCTCGGCCAGGGCGACATGCTCTTCCGCGGCGCCGGCACCTCGAAGCTGCAGCGGATCCAGGGCGCCTTCATCACCGAGGAGGAGATCGCCCGGATCACCGGCCACTGGGCCAAGCAGGGCGAACCCGAATTCGAGGAGGAGCTGCTCGAGGTTCACGACGAGAAGGGCGTCGAAGCCGAGGGCGACTTCGACCCCGACAGCGACGACCTGCTCGACGAGGCGATCCGCGTCGTGGTCGAGACCGAAACCGCCTCGGTCTCGATGATCCAGCGCCGCCTGCGGGTCGGCTACACGCGCGCCGGCCGCCTGATCGACATGCTCGAGCGGCGCGGCGTGATCTCCGGCTACGAAGGCTCCAAGCCGCGCCAGGTCCTGATCACCCAGGCCGACCTGGCGCGACGGCGCCCGGCGGAGGCGCCCGGTGCCTGAGGCCGAGGCTCCCACTGTAGTGCCCGAGTAGCCGGGCCGCGGCGGATCGGCGTGGCAGGCAGCGCAACGCCCGGGTAGGACAATGGGTCGATGGCCAACGGAGTCGGCCCAACCCTGCGCGAGGCGCGGAAGCGCCGCGAGATCGAGCTTTCCGAGGTCGAGGCGGCGACCCGGATCCGCCCGCGCTTCCTGCGCGCGATCGAGAACGAGGAATGGGACGTGCTGCCGGGCGGCGTCTACACCCGCGGCTTCATCCGCACCTACGCCTCCTACCTCGGCCTCGACGGCGACCGGCTCGCCGAGGACTACCGGCGCGAGCGTCGAAGGGGCGGGCGGCGGGCGGGAACCCGATGTCGAGCACGCGCCTGCGCGGGGCAGACGGACGCCGAGCGCTCGACGTTCGGTGCGCCGGGCCGGATGGGTCGCCGTCGCGGCCGTGCTCCTGATCGCCGTCGCTCGCGATCGTCGCCCTGCCAGAGGCGGGGCGGAGGCGGGTCCGAGGCCACCCGTCAGCCGCCTCGCCGCCTCGGCGGCGGCAAGAGGGCACGCCAAGCAGGCGCCAGGCGACGACCGCGCCCCAGCCCAGCGGCGTGTCGGTGCGCCTCGCCGCCAGCGCCGAAGTCTGGGTCTGCCTGCTCGACGCCACGGGCCAGCGCCTGGTCGACGGCCAGATCCTCGAAGCGGGAGCGGAGGAGGGACCGTTCCACTCCGGTAGCTTCACCGTCTCCTTCGGCAACGGGGAGGTCTCGATGCTCATCGACGGCAAGGAAGCTGAAATCCCGGCGACGTCCAGCCCGATCGGCTACTCGATCGACTCCGCGGGCGCCCTGACCCAGCTGAGCGCGAACGGCCCACCTGCACATGACGACGAACGCCGCCTCCTCTGCCCGCGAATGCCTGAAGATCGGATATGGACGGGATTCGCTTCCGCGCCCGGGGCGGCTGCGGCGGGATAGTCGTCACCGGCACCGAGGTCCTGACCGGGCGGATCGCCGATCGCAACGGGCCCTGGGTCTCCGAACGCCTGGCCGAGCTCGGCGTCGACGTCGCCCACATCCTCGTCGTCGGCGACCGGCCCGACGACCTCGAGGCGGCGCTGCGCTTCATGGCCGCCGAGGGGATGGACCTGATCGTCACCTCGGGCGGCCTCGGCCCGACCGCCGACGACCTCACCGCCGAGATCGTCGCCAGCTTCGCGGGTCGCGAGCTGGTCCTCGACGAGGAGGTCGAGGAGAAGATCGCGGCGATCCTGCGCGGCTTCGCCCGCCGCTTCAACTTCGACCCCGAGGCGGTGCGGGAGGCCAACCGCAAGCAGGCGATGGTGCCGGAGGGCGCGATCGCGCTCGACCCGGTCGGCACCGCGCCCGGCCTGGTCGTCCCGGCGGACGGGCGCGTGGTCGTCGTCCTGCCCGGCCCGCCGCGCGAGCTGCAGCCGATGTGGCCGGCCGCGCTGGCGACCGAGCCGGTCCGGGAGCTGCTCGAGCGCGCCACGCCGCTGCACGGCTACACGCTGCGCATGTTCGGCGTCCCCGAGTCCGAGATCGCCAAGAGCCTGCGCGAGATGGAGGAGGGCGGGATCGCCCTGCCCGAGGTCGAGATCACCACCTGCCTGCGCCGCGGCGAGATCGAGATCGACGTCCGCTACCGCGACGAGGCGGCGGGCACCGCCGAGGCCGTGCGGGCCGGCCTCGCCGAGCGCCACGAGCGCCACCTCTTCAGCCTCGACGGGCGAGACGATCGACTCGCAGGTGGCGCGGCTGCTGCGGGGACACCGCCTCGGCCTGGCGGAGTCCTGCAGCGGCGGCCTGCTGGCGGCGCGGATCACCGACCTGCCCGGCGCCTCGGCCTACATGGCGGGCGGCGTCGTCGCCTACTCGAACGAGGCCAAGGCGGAGCTGCTCGGCGTCGATCCCGGGCTGATCGAGGAGAAGGGCGCGGTCTCCGCCGAGGTGGCCGAGGCGATGGCCCTGGGCGCGCTGGAGCGCTTCGACGCCGACGTCGCCGTCTCGATCACCGGCATCGCCGGCCCCGACGGCGGCAGCGAGGAGAAGCCCGTCGGCTACGTCTGCTTCAACGCCCGCCTCGCCGACGGCACCGCGATCGCCCGCGACCCGGTCATCCCCGGCGGCCGCGCCGACATCCGCGAGCGCTCGGCCCTGGTCGGGATGCACCTGCTGCGCATCCTGCTCAGCGGCGACGAGGCGCCTCTGTAGCGTCGCTCGGCGCGCTTTTGTCACATCGGGGTGTTGTCCCGTGCGTCGCCGCCCCTTAGCGTGGGCGGGGATGGCGAAGGAGAGACTGAAGAGCCCGCGGGCGCGCCTGTTCGTGGCGCTGGACCTGCCCGAGGAGCTGCGGGGCGGGATCGTGGCCTGGGGGAGGAGGGAGCTGGGCGACCCGGCGCTGCGGGTGGTGCCGCCCGAGTCGCTGCACATCACCCTCGCCTTCCTCGGCTACCTGCCGGAGAAGGAGATCGGGCGGCTGGGGGAGATCGTCGAGGGGCTGGGGGCCCCGGCGCCCTCGCTCGAGCTGGGCGACCCCGTGGCCAGGCCCTCGCGCAAGCAGCCGCGGCTGTTCGCCCTGCCCGTCGAGCTCACCCGGTGCCGTGGCCCTGCAGGCCGAGCTCGAGGAGAAGCTCGTCGCCGCACGGCTCTACGAGCCGGAGAAGCGCCCATTCTGGCCCCACGTCACGGTTGCCAGGGTCAAGCCCGAGGGTCGCGGGTCGAAGCGACCGCGACGGGTCGAGAGGGCGCCCGGAGGGCTGCCGAATGCTCTCTTGCAGCCCGCGAATCTCGTCCGGGTCACGCTCTACCGTTCTGAACTCCAGCCGCAGGGTGCGCGATACACCCCGCTGGCGCAAGTCGAGCTGTCCGAAGACGGGCGGCAGTGAGGTGAAAGAGATGGCAGACAAGAAAGCGGCTTTGAAGGACGCCTCGGCGAAGGACGCCAAGGCGAAGGACGCGGCCCTGGAGGCCGCCGTGACCCAGATCGAGCGCGACTTCGGCCAGGGCGCGCTGATGCGGCTCGGCGCCGACAGCGCGCTGCCGGTCGAAGCGATCCCGACCGGCGCCCTCGCGCTCGACCTCGCGCTCGGCATCGGCGGCGTGCCGCGGGGGCGGATCGTCGAGATCTTCGGCCCCGAGTCCTCGGGCAAGACGACGCTGATCTACCACATCATCGCCGAGGCCCAGGCGAAGGGCGGGGTCTGCGTCTTCATCGACACCGAGCACGCGATGGACCCGATCTACGCGCGGGCGATCGGCGTCGACACCGACGAGCTGCTCGTCTCCCAGCCCGACTACGGCGAGCAGGCGCTGCAGATCGCCGACCGCCTGATCGCCTCCGCCGCGGTCGACGTGGTCGCGATCGACTCGGTCGCGGCGCTGACGCCGAAGGCCGAGCTGGACGGCCAGATCGGCGACACCACGGTCGGCCTGCAGGCCCGCCTGATGTCGCAGGCGATGCGCAAGCTCGCCGGCAACCTCAACCGCACCAACACCGTCTGCGTCTTCACCAACCAGATCCGCGAAAAGGTCGGGGTCCAGTTCGGCTCGCCGGAGACCCAGCCGGGCGGCCGGGCGCTGAAGTTCTACGCCTCGCAGCGGCTCGACATCCGCCGCATCGAGACCCTCAAGGACGGCACCGAGGCGGTCGGCAACCGGGTCCGGGTCAAAGTCGTCAAGAACAAGTGCGCCGCGCCCTTCCGCCAGGCCGAGTTCGAGATCGAGTACGGCCAGGGCATCTCGCGCGAAGGCGAGCTGCTCGACTTCGGCATCGAGCACGACCTGGTGCAGAAGTCGGGGGCGTTCTTCTCCTACGGCGAGACCCGGCTCGGACAGGGCCGCAACAACGCCAAGCAGTTCCTGGTCGAGAACCCCGAGGTCGCCGACGAGATCGAGGCCAAGATCCGCACCGCGCTCGGCATCGGTGCCGAGGCAGGCGCCACAGAGGAAGAAGCACCCCCAGTCGCAGAAGCCGCGTAAGGTTGCCTGGTCAAGCAGGCCAAGGACGCAGGGAGCAGCGCCGCGTGCTCTGCACGCGAGCGACTGAGGACGCCGGTTGCGCCGGTCAGGCGACCTTACGGATAGGATTCCGCGCGGATCATGAGCAACGAAGATCTTTTTTACGTCTGCGGCATTGCCCTCGCGGTCTCCGCGGTGGTGGTCAGCTTCGTCGGGCTGCGCGTCAAGGGCTTTCCCGGGCGCGCGGCGCCGCTCGTCGCCCTCTGGTTCGTCGCCCTGGTCGGGAGCCAGCACGACCTTCGCCGTCCTGCACGCCAAGGACGAGCAGGCGGAAAAGAAAGCTGAGCTGACCAAGGCCTCCGAAGAGGCCGAACTCGAGGAGTCCCAGTAGGAAAAGGGGCTTTGCTCTCGGTACGCTGAGCGCATGCCCAGCTACCACGTCACCACGTTCGGCTGCCAGATGAACGTGCACGACTCAGAGCGCATGCGCGGGATGCTCGAGTCGCTGGGCTACGACGAGGCGGCGGATCGCGAAGGCGCCGACCTGATCCTCTTCAACACCTGCTCGATCCGCGAGTCCGCCGACAACCGCTTCATCGCCCACCTCGGCGAGGCGAAGCGGCTCAAGTCCGAAGATCCCGAACGCGTCGTCGGCGTCGGCGGCTGCTGGGCCCAGTCGGTCAAGGACGAGGTCTTCCAGCGCTTCCCCTTCGTCGACGTCGCCTTCGGGCCGGGCCAGATCCACAAGCTGGCCGAGTTCCTCAACTCCGACTCGCTCAGCGCCCAGGGCTACTTCGAGTTCGAGGACTTCTCCGGCCACCTGCCGACCCGGCGCGTGCGCGAGTTCCAGGGCTGGCTGCAGGTCTCCCAGGGCTGCAACTGCAGGTGCGCCTACTGCATCGTGCCCTCGACCCGGGGGCGGGAGGTCAGCCGCGACCCGGCGGAGCTGGTCGTCGAGGCCGAGGCGCTCGCCGCCGACGGCGTGCGCGAGGTGACCCTGCTGGGGCAGAACGTCAACAGCTACGGCCGCGACCTGCCAAAGGAGGCGCGGATCGGCTTTGCCGAGCTGCTGGCGCGGATCGACGCGGTCGACGGCATCGACCGCATCCGCTACACCAGCCCGCACCCGAAGGACATGAAGGAGGACGTGATCCGCGCCCACGCCGAGCTGCCGGCAGTCTGCGAGCACATCCACCTGCCGCTGCAGTCCGGCTCCAGCGCCGTGCTCAAGCGGATGCGGCGCACCTACGACCGCCGGCGCTACATGGACCGCGTCTCGCTGATCCGCGAGCACGTGCCCGACTGCGCGATCACCACCGACATCATCGTCGGCTTCCCGGGCGAGACCGAGGCCGACTTCGAGCAGACGCTGGAAGTCGTCGACGAGGTCGGCTACGACAGCGCCTTCACCTTCGTCTTCTCGCCGCGACGCGAAACCGAGGCCGCCGAGTTCGGCGACCAGGTGCCGCACCCGGTCAAGACAGAGCGGATGGAGCGGCTGGTCGAGCTGGTGCAGCGGCGCGCGGCGGAACGCGCGCAGCGATTCGTCGGGCGCGAGATCGAGGTGCTTGTCGAAGGGACGAGCCGGACCGACGAGACGCGGCTGCGCGGGCGGTCGCGGCACAACAAGGCGGTCAACTTCGACGGGGACGGCCGAGCCGGGTGAGTTTGTCAACGTCGAGATCGGTGAGGCGACTTCGCAGACTCTGAGCGGGGTGGCGGCGCAGCCGATCCCCCTATGAAGGTCGTTGCGATCTTTGGCCCCACCGGCGTCGGCAAGACCGGCGTAGCGATCGAGCTGGCAAAGCTGCTGCGGGAGCGCGGCGAGGACCCGGTCGCGATCTCCTGCGACGCGCTGCAGGTCTACGAGGGCTTGTCGGTGCTCACAGGCGTTGCCACGCCTGGAAGAGCAGGCGAGGCTCGAGCATCGGCTGGTCGGCTTCGTTCCAGTCACCGAGCCGTTCTCGGTGGGCGACTACATGCCGCTGGCGCACGCCGAGATCGACGCTGCCCTCGCGGCCGGACGACGGCCGATCGTGGTGGGGGGGACGGGCCTCTATCTGCGTGCAGCACTGGCGAGAGCTCTCGTTGGTCAAGGCGCCCCCTGAATCCGAGGACTCCGAGCTCTGGTCACCCGAGACGAGACACCCGACGGCGATCTTCGGCCTCGACATGGATCGTGCGCAAGCTGTACGAGCGAATCGACGCCCGCACCGAGGCGATCGTCGCCGCCGGCGCGAAGGAGGAGGTCCTGCGTGCCGAAGAGCTGGGGCCGTCGCGCACGGCACGCAAGGCGCTCGGCTTCGACGAAGTACTCAGGGGATGACGTGGAGCTGATGAAGAAGCGCTCGCGCAACTACGCCCGCCGCCAGCTCACCTGGATGCGCAAGATCCCCAATCTCCACTGGATCGATCGCACCAAGCGCTCCGACGTGGACGTTGCACGTAGCCTGGCCCGAGCTGCGGCCGAAACCTAAACCTAAAATTTATTTGACTATTTATGACCGCCTGTGGTAGGGATACCGAAAATGCGCTCGCCAGAGACTCTCGACCGAAGCCTGGGTGGTCAGACGTCCCGCCTGTGGGTCGGCTGCCTGACCGCACTCGCTGCCCTCGTTGTGGTTGCGGCGGTTGGCTCTGAGACGGCCTCGGCAACGGTGCTCTGCACCGTTGCCGGACCGGAATGCCCCAGCGGAGCAACCTATCCAGCCGAAACCGAAATCAAAGGGACGGGGGAAGCGGAAATCAACACCAGCGTTGGCGCGATCTCCTGCGCTACATCGTCGCTGACGGCGATCACGAGCGAAAAAGAAGGCAAACCGCTGCAGGCCGAAGTCACCGCACTCACTTTCAACAGCTGTTTCATCAGCTCGGTGCCATGCACCATCGAAGCCGAAGGCCTTCCCTATTCCTCGCCAATCGAATACCTGGGCGGGGTCGTTGCCAGCCTGACACTTGAAGAACCCAATTTTTACGTCAAATGCGGCTTTTTCATCAATTGCACATACTCCGCCAGTGAACCGGAACTGGCACTCGAAGGGGAAAGCAGCTCCCCTGCGATAAGAGCCGCGGCCGTCGAACTCACCCGCTCGGGCAAATTCTGCCCGAAAGAAGGGGGAACCTTCAGTGCCACCTACAACGTGGAACAGCCACCGCTCTTCCCCGGTGCGGCCAGGGTTCCCGGCACCGTGATGTGTCAGCAGAACGTTCCGCCTGCGCCATGCCGCAATGTCTACGCGGTGCCCCAAACCTTCAAAGGCGAACTCGAAGCAGAAGTGAAGTTCCCGTTCGTCTACGGCGGGGTCCCGAAGCAACCGGCATGCAAAATCTCCACAGTCGAAGGCAAAACGACCACCAACGGCTCCCCGCTCGTTGGCGAACTGACCGCTCTCACATTTGGAGAATGCTCCGGCGGGCTCTGCAACATCGAAGCGCTGCGCCTGCCGTACCGGGTTGAAATGCTCGACGGGACGCCGGACACGATGACTTGGAGCAGCGGCGGCAACGGGCAGCCCGCGTTCAGGATCACGGGATGCCCGGGGGCAATGGAATGCACCTACGGAGTCTCGTCGATCGGGTTCAACGTCACGGGCGGGGGCCCGGCCAAATTCGTCAAACCCACCAGCGTCTCGCTGGGCAAGGAAGCCCCCCCTCTGTCGGAAGCGACCTGCAGCGCGACGGCGAAATGGGAAGGCGTGGCCGGCGCAGGCGGTGAAATCAAGTACAAATTCACGCTGCCAAACCCGCTCTACCTGGTTTCCTGACTTCCTGGGCAGAGGTCACCGCAGGGAAGCAGCCCCCCGCAACTGTGCACGCCGTCGGGCGGTGAGGGCGGCAACCGTGACACGGCGGAATAAGAGGGACGGTCATTAGGCTGTCCGCGTGCGATTCGAGAAGTGGCAGGCGCTGGGCAACGACTACCTGATCCTTGAGGCCAGGAGAGACTTTCCTGGGAGTTGACGGCAGCGCGGGTGCGGCGGCTCTGCGACCCGCACTTCGGGATCGGCTCGGACGGCATACTGCTGCTCTCGCGCAGCGAGGATCCGGAGTTCGTCGCCAGGCTGCGAATCTTCAACCCCGACGGCTCGGAGGCTGAGCTCTCCGGGAACGGGGCGCGGGAGGCGATCCTCTACCTGCGCCGACAATGGCTGGACCGACGAGGACACGTTCTCGATCCTCACAGCGGCCGGGCCGATCACGCCGACGATCACCTCGGAGCGGACCTGCTCGGTCGAGATGGGGCGAGCCTCGACGAGCTCGAAGGACTTTCCCTCCGGGAACCCAGACGGGCGCGGGACGCTGAGCGTGGCCGGGCGCGATTGGGGCTTTCAGCACGTCTCGATCGGCAATCCCGCAGTGCGCGATCGAGGTCGGGGACGAAGCTGGAGGAACTTGGAGCTGGGCGAGATCGGGCCCGGAATCGAAGGCCACGAGCTCTTCCCGAATCGCACCAACGTCTCCTTCTTTCGCGTCGAAGGCAGCCACGTGCGGGCGCGGATCTTCGAGCGCGGCGTGGGGGAGACGCTCTCCTCTGGCACCGGCGCCAGCGGTGCCGCCATCGCCGCCTTCCTCCGCGGCGCTCCCAGCCCGATCACGGTCGAGCTCGACGGCGGCGAGCTGGAGGTCGAGGTCTCACCCGATCTCGACGTGACCCTCACCGGCTGGGCCGAGCCGATCTGCTCCGGTGAGCTGTCGGCCGAGCTGCTCGCCGCGCTTGCCGCGCTGGACGACTAGATTTCCGCGCCCATGGGGATCTCGGACCCGTCCAAGCGGCTGGAGGCGATGCCTCCCTACAAGTTCCAGGAGCTGGAGCGGACGATCGCCGACAAGCGCGCCGCCGGCATCGACGTGATCAGCCTCGGGATCGGCGATCCCGACGAACCGACCTACCCGCACATCGTCTCGGCGATGCAGGCGGCGGTCGCCGAGAACGACAACCAGAAGTACCCCAGCAACCGCGGCCGGGCCGAGTTCCGCGAGGCCTTCGCCGAGTTCTACGACCGCCGCTTCGGGGTGGAGATCGACCCCGAAAGCGAGGTGATCCCGGCGATCGGGGCCAAGGAGTGCATCTACAACCTCTGCTTCGCCTTCCTCGACCCAGGCGGCGTCGCGCTCGCCTCCGACCCCGGCTATCCGGTCTACACGGGCGGCCCGATCCTCGCCGGGGCGACGGCGGAGCTGCTGCCGCTCGTTCCCGAGCTCGGCTTCGCCCCCGACCTCAGCGCGATCCCCGCCGAGGTCGCGGCGAAGGCGCGGCTGATGTTCCTCAACTTCCCCAACAACCCGAGCGGGGCCGTCGCTCCCGAGGGCTTCTTCGAGCTGGTCGTCTCCTTCGCCCGCGAGCACGAGATCCTCGTCGTCCACGACAACGCCTACTCGGAGACGACCTACGACGGCTACGTGGCGCCAAGCTTCCTCGCCACCCCGGGGGCCAAGGAGGTCGGGGTCGAGGTCTTCTCGCTCTCCAAGGGCTTCAACATGACCGGCTGGCGCTGCGCGGCGATCCTCGGCAACGCCGAGGCGGTGCAGACCTACTGGCGGCTGAAGACGAACGTCGACTCCGGCCTCTTCGAGGCGGTGCAGATGGCCGGCGTCAGCCGCCCTGAAGGGACCGAGCGGACCGCTGGAGCGGATGAACGAGACCTACACCCGCCGCCGCGACCTCGTGGTCGGGGCGCTGCGCGAGATCGGCGTCGAGGTGACGCCGCCGAAGGGCACGATCTACGTCTGGGCGCCCGTCCCCGAGGGCCACACCTCGACCTCCTTCGCCGAGCTGGTCCTCGAAGAGGCCGCCGTGGTCGTCTCGCCGGGCTCGATGTACGGGCCCAGCGGCGAGGGCTTCTTCCGCATCTCGCTTACCACTCCCGACGAGCGGATCTCAGAGGCGGTTGAGCGGATGCGAGAGCACCTGGCCTAATTGAGGATGCCACCAAGCCCCGGCGCTTTCGTGCCGACCCCTAGATGCACACGATTTTCCACTCCTGGACACGATCATTACCCGAGTCCAAAACCCAAATCTTGTCTTCGCCATCAATGGCGATGCCCTGAGGTTCCCAGAACTGTTCGGCCCCAGTACCAAAGGTGCCAAACTGGCTAATAAAGCCTCCTTTTCCATTGAAATGCGCAACCCGATGATTGCTACTGTCCACCACCCAAGTCTTGTCTTCAGAGTCGACCGCGATGCCAGTTGGATCACCAAACTGCCCAGTACCTGAGCCATAGGTTCCAAATTTACGGACGTATTCTCCTTCTGAGTTGAATTCCTCGATCCGGCTGTTCCCGGTATCCGCTATCACGATATTGCCTTCGGAGTCCACCGCAATACCTCTTGGCAATTTGAATTGACCATTTCCTGAGCCGAGCCCGCGAGCGTCGACGCTCGACCCGGTTCGATCGACCAAGCCCTCGAGGGCATGGGTGCGCGGTCGCGACGACTGGCGGATTGCTCAAGAACGCAGTTGCAGGCGGCGATCCAGCCGGCTCGCCGCCTTCGAGCGACCCTGTAGCGTTCGGCCGTGCTACACGGTTGTTGTACCTTCGGCGACGTGCCGGGCGCGACGATCGACGGCGCCTCCAGCGCAGCTGTGCTGCTGCCCGATGGTCGACGACTCCTCGTCTTGTCTTCAGGGTCGACAGCGATACCCGCGGGCCAGTTGAACTGACCGTTACCGGTCCCGGAGCCGCCGAATTTACGAACGTATTCACCTTCGGCGTTGAATTCCTCGACTCGGTTGTTGATACTATCGGTAATCACGAGATTTCCTTCGGAGTCTGCAGCGATACCAACCGGCTGGTTAAATTGTCCGTTGCCTGATCCTTGAGTGCCGATTTCACTAATGTATGCGCCTTCAGTGGTGAACTCAACAATTCGGTCGTTACCACTGTCGACAAGCCAAACATGGCCTTCAGGATCAATCGCGATGCCTTGCGGATGAGAAAACTGACCAGGAAAACCGACTTTACGGATGTATTCGCCTTCAGCCGTGAACTCTTGAATCCGATTGTTGCCCATATCGGCAACCCAAACATGGCCTTCGGAGTCAACGGCGATGCCAATCGGATAGGAGAGCTGTCCACTACCTGAGCCATAGCTGCCGAAATTGCTGATGTATTCACCTTCTGTGGTTGAACTCCACGGCCTTCCCCTCGTCCCGGACGTGCGAATGTCTGCGAGGCGGACTCGGCGCTATGCGGCCCACCGCCTTCGGAGTCGGCGCCTTCCTGAGTGACCGTGAAGGTCAGTAGTTCGCCGCTCGCTCCTCGTCGCTCCCGCCGCGGCCGACCAGACCGACGGAAGTCGTTGCGACGAAGACGTAGAGAGCAACGAGCCGGAACTCCGCCGAGGGAGATCGGTTTCACGCTTGCCTCCTGCGATGGCTGCGGTGGCCCGGCACGTACTCCGCTGCCTGCGGGCGCCTCCTCGCGCTTGCGCCAGTAGCGATTAAGGCCGCGCCACTGGTACTCGGGCGGGACGCACTGGATCAGCTCCTCTGCGGTCTCGGGGTCGACGCTCTCGACTACGCGTTCGCGATGGTGGCGCTCGTACTCGGGCTCGCTCAGGCTCGCGGGCCAGGTCGGCCTCCTCGCGCAGGCGTTCGCGGACCTTCTCCAGGTGGGGGATCGGGTCCTCGACCGCGCCGAAGTGGGTGAGCGCGAGGCGCTCGGGGCGCCAGGACTCGACCGATCGCGATCGATTCGAGCCAGGTCTCGATGTCGATGTCGGGAGGCGGCGTGGGGGGGACGATCAGGTCCGAGGGCGGGATGCGGACCGCGGCGACGTCGCCGACGAAGGCCGTGCCGCTCTCCTCGTGCAGGTAGCAGACGTGGTGGGAGGCGTGGCCGGGCGTGTAGGCGACGCGCATCCCGAGCACGTCCTCGCCGCCGGCGAGCGGCCTGACGTTCGCCTCCGGCACCGGCACGATCTCGCCCCAGAGCCGCTCCATCGCGTCGCCGTAGAGGCGCTCGGCGCTGGCCAGCAGCTTCGAGGGGTCGATCAGGTGCGGGGCGCCGCGCTCGTGGACGTAGACCTCCAGGTCCGGCCAGCGCCGCACCAGGGCGCCGGTCGCGGCGGCGTGGTCGAGGTGGATGTGGGTGAGCAGCAGCGCCCGCGGCCGCTCGTCGCCGAGCGCCTCGAGCAGCGTCTCCATCGAGGACTGGGGACCGGGGTCGACGAGCGCTCCGTCGACCTCCCAGCAGCCGATCACGTGCGGGCGCCCGAGGTGCTTGACGTCGATGACGCGCATCGCGGCCCGGGCCTGCTCAGGCTGCGGCAGGGGAGGGGAACCGCTCGTCGGCTTCCAGCGTCTGGCGCATGCCCTCCTCCATGCCGCGCGGGGCGTAGCCGAGCTCGCGGCTCGCCTTCTCGTGGCTGGCCCAGAAGGTGACGCCGTCGGCGGAGGAGATCAGCTCGCGCAGGTTCGGCGGCTGGCCCATCAGCTTGCCGACCAGCGGCCCGATCGGCGTCATCGCCTTCATCAGCCGCGGTGGGCAGCGCGTGTTTGGGGGCCTTGCGGCCGCTGAGGCCGGCAACGACCTCGATCGCGTCGCGCATCGTCGTCACCGGGCCGCTGAGCACGTAGGCCTCGCCGACCTTGCCCTTGTCGAGCGCGAGCAGGATGCCGGCGGCGATGTCTTCGACGTGGGTGAGGCAGATCCCCAGCTCGGGGAAGGGCAGCAGCGGCAGCTTGCCGGCGAGGAACTGCTCGAGCAGGTCGGCGACCTGCGAGGTGTCGCCGGGGCCGTAGACGCCGCCGGGCTGGACGATCACGCAGGGCAGTTTCTCCTCGGCGATCATCCGCTTGGCGACCCGGTGCGCCTCGAGCTTGGTCTCCTCGTAGTAGGAGGTGAATTCCTTGCCCGGGTGCTCGTAGGTCTCGTCGACGACCTTGCGGTGGGTGTTGCCGAAGACGCCGCACGGTGGAGACGTAGACGACCTTGGCGACGCCGGCCTCCAGGGCCGCGCGCAGCACGCGCTCGGTCCCGCGCACGTTGGCCTCGTACATCGCCGGGTGCTGCTTGGCCGGGATCCCGACCTCGTACATCGCCGCGGCGTGGACGACGGCGTCGCAGCCCTCCATGCCCTTGCGGATCGCCTCGGCGTCGCCGAGGTCGCCGCTGACGAGCTCGCAGCCGAGCGCGGCAGACCTTCTCGCCCTTCTCGGGGTTGCGGACCAGGCAGGCCACGTCGTCGCCGCGGGCGCGCAGCTGGCGCACGACCTCGCCGCCGATGAAGCCCGTCCCTCCCGTCACGAAGACCTTCACGGCCGCTAAGCCTATCCAGACCAGGCCCGTCCGCCTACAATCGGAGCAGGTGCAACGATCGAGAAACGGGCGCAAGACGCCGACCCGATACGCGGCCGACAACGGCGCCGGCGTCTCCAACCCGCGGGCCCGCCAGCGGGCGCTGGCGATCGGCGTGACGAGCGGCGGCGAGGACGGCGACCCGCTGGCCGAGCTGAAGGAGCTGCTGCGCACCGCCGGCGTCGCCACCGCCGGCGAGGCCGTGCAGCAGCGCGAGGCGCCCGACCCCGACCGCTACTTCGGCCGCGGCAAGCTCGCCGAGCTGAAGGCCGAGATCGCCGCCTGCGACGCCAACCTCGTCGCCTGCGACGACGAGCTGGCGCCGCGCCAGGAGCGCAACCTCGAGGCGGCGCTCGGCGTCCCGGTGATCGACCGCACCGCGGTGATCCTCGACATCTTCGCCGACCACGCCCACTCGGCCGAGGGCAAACTGCAGGTCGAGCTCGCCCAGCTCGAGTACAACCTGGCGCGGATGAGGGGGCTGTGGACCCACCTCGAGCGGCTCGGCGGCGGCATCGGCACCAGGGGCCCGGGCGAGAGCCAGATCGAGACCGACCGCCGCCTCGCCCGCGACCGGATCGCGGCCCTGCGCCGCCGCCTGGAGCGGCTCGAACGCAACCGCGGCGTGATGCGGGCGCGGCGCGAGCGCTCCTCGCTGCCGCGCGTCGCCCTCGCCGGCTACACCAACGCGGGCAAGTCGACCCTGCTGAACGCGCTGACCGGGGCCGAGGTCGGCGTCGGCGACAGGCTCTTCCACACCCTCGACCCGACCACGCGCAGCGTCGAGCTCTCCGGCCGCGACTACCTGCTGACCGACACCGTCGGCTTCATCGAGAAGCTGCCCCACCAGCTGGTCGAGGCCTTCAAGGCGACCCTGGAGGAGACCGTCCTCGCCGACCTGATCCTCCACGTCGTCGACGCGGCCGCGCCGGAGGAGCGGCGGCTGGCCGACATGCGCGCGGTCGACGAGGTGCTGGAGGAGATCGGCGCCGGCGAGGCGCCGCGCCTGCTCGTCCTCAACAAGGCCGATCTGCTCGACGAGGACGAGCGGGCCGAGGTGCTGCTGCAGCCACCCCGGCGCCGTCCTCGTCTCGGCGCTTGCGGGGGAGGGGCTGGACGAGCTGCGCGAGCGGATCGAGGCGGCCTTCGAGGACACCCTCGCCGAGGTCGAGCTGCTGATCCCCTACGCGCGAGGGCGGGCGGCTGCACGAGCTGCACGAGATCGCCGGCGATCTCGACCGCACCGACCGCGACGACGGCGTCCTCGTCCGCGCCAAGGTTCCGAGGGCCGAGCTGCACCGCTTCGACGACCTCAACGCGATCGCCTGACCGATCGGGGCAGACGAGTGGCGCGCGGGTCCCGTCACAGGGTGAGGGGGGCGCTGCGGGCGGGCCACGGTCCGTCCTCGACCCCGCGCCACCCACGCGAGTGCCGTGCGAACGCTTCCCGAAGACGCCGCTAGGCTGCGGCCGTGGAGCTGCCGGTCGCACGCCTGCAGGACGACGCGATGCTGCCCAGCCGGGCGCATGAGGGCGATGCCGGGCTTGGACCTCTACGCCTGCGAGGCAGCGCATATCGGGCCGGGGGAGAGGTGGAGCGTCGGGACCGGGGTTGCCGTGGAGATTCCGGAGGGCCATGCGGGGCTGGTGCTGCCAAGGTCCGGGCTGGCGAAGAAGCACGGGATCGCGCTGGTCAACAGCCCCGGGCTGATCGACTCCGGCTACCGCGGTGAGATCCGGGTCCTGCTGCTCAACACCGACCCGGCCGAGACGTTCCGGGTCGAGCCGGGCGACCGGATCGCGCAGCTCGTGATCGCGCCGATCGCGCTTGCCGAGCCGGTCGAGGCGGAGACCCTTGCGGAGTCCGTCCGCGGCGACGGCGGCTTCGGCTCCAGCGGCCGCTGAGCCACGCCTTTCGTTGAAGCGATTTCAGGGCCGTATGGCGCGCACAATCCTTCAACGAACGCCGGCAGCCGATCGGGCCGATTCGTGAGCGGCTTGCTCCAGGGTGTCGTCGAGAGGCTCCAGGTCGGGGCGGTCGCCGTAGCGGCGCTCCAGGGCCAGGGCGATCAGGTGGTCTGCCAGCCAGGCGTTCTTGGGGAGGAGCGGGCCGTGCAGGTAGGTGCCGATCAGGTTGTTCAGCCGCACGCCCTCGGTGCCGTCCTCGCCGTTGTTGCCGAAGCCCTTGATCACGCGGCCGAGCGGCTGCCTCGCCTGCGCCCAGGTAGGTGCGGCCGCCGTGGTTCTCGAACCCGGCCACGGTCCGTGGGCCGGTCCCCAGGTCGACCTCGATCGCGACGTTGCCGATCAGCCGCGGGCCGGGCTTGCGGACCGTCTCCAGGTCGACCAGGCCGAGCCCCGGCAGCCGCTCCTCGCCCAGCTGGTAGCTGTGGCCGAGCAGCTGGTAGCCGCCGCAGACCGCCAGCACCGCGGCGCCGTCCTGCACCGCCGCGGCCATCGCCCCCTGCTTGGTCTCGACCATGTCGGCGGCAACCGCGCGCTGGTCGCGGTCCTGCCCGCCGCCCAGGTAGAGGAGGTCG
Source organism: uncultured Solirubrobacterales bacterium (assembly GCA_963812905.1). Taxonomy (GTDB): domain Bacteria; phylum Actinomycetota; class Thermoleophilia; order Solirubrobacterales; family 70-9; genus VRUE01. Next base: position 59,777 of record CAWEWY010000003.1, on the reverse strand, counting down.
TGGGCGCCCGGGTCGAAGCCCTCGCCCAGGCCGGCGGCGGCGTAGGCGAAGCCGATGCCCCGCCACTCGCAGCGCCGCCGCAGGAAGACGATGTTGCCGCGATCCGCGTAGATGTTCATCTGCTCGGGGTAGAGGGCGAGCAGCCGGAGCTCCATCAGGGCTCCCTTTCCAGCAGCACGACGGTCGAGCCGACGTGCGATTCGGTGGCCGGGATCTGGCGACGGCCGATCGGCCGCAGGCCCACTTCGACAGCCTCCCGCTCGAGCGCGTCGGCGGAGAGCAGCTGCAGCTCGACCTCGTTCGGCTCCTCGGAGAGCTCGCCGTCGGGGGTCACGGTCTGGCGCAGGCGCCGCAGGACGATCGACTCGCTGCCGACCACCGGCTCGAGCGGCAGGCTCGAGTAGACCCAGCCTTCGATCTGGCGCACGTCGGGAAGCGGGGGGAGGCGCCCTCCGGAGCCGGCGGCGGCTCCTCGACGATCGCGAACGCGGCGCGGCCCCCCGGCGTCAGGTGCGCGGCGACGCAGCTCAGGCAGCGAATCCGGTCGCCTTCGCTCTCGAGCAGCTGGATCAGCTGCATCGGCGCCAGGATCAAGCCGAAGGGCGTGGAGGGGAAATTGAATTCGCGCACGTCGGCGAACTCCGCGTCGCCGGTGGTCCCGTGCCCCCTTTCCCAGACGGCCTCGACCAGCTCCTTGTCGCGCTCGAGGCCGATCACCAGATAGGCACCGCGCTCGGCCAGGTGCAGGGTCACCCGCCCGGTCCCGCAGCCGAGCTCCATGATCGCCTCCTCCTCGCCGAGGCCGTCGGCGAGCTCCTCCCAGAGCGGCAGGTCGGCCCTGTAGCGCCGCACTCGACGTCGTGCCAGATCACCTCGCTCATCGCCAGAACTCCTCGGCGAGGCCGCGACGCGCCAGCAGCTTGCGCAGCTCCAGCAGGGCGGTGTAGGTGGGGAGCGCGAAGAGGCGTCCGCGGGCGCCCTCCAGCGCCCGGTCGAGCGAGCGCTCGATGCCCGGCTCGACCTCGATCGCCTCCACTGGCCAGCCAGCGTACTTCAGCCGCACGGCCATCTCGGCGGCTCGCGTGCCGGCGCAGACGACGCGGCGCACCGCGCCGTCGAGCAGCTCGAAGTCCGCGTCCCAGACCCAGGAGACGTCGCGGCCGTCGGCGATCCGGTCGTTGAGGGCGATCCAGAGGTCGAGGCCCTCCTCGCCCGCCTCGAGGCGCAGCGTGCGCAGCACCTCGTTGGCGCCCGCGGGGTTCTTGATCAGGAGGATCGAGAGCGGCGTGCCAGCGGCGTCGATCGTCTCCACCCGGCCGAAGGCGGCGCGCATGCCGGCCAGGGCGGAGGCGATCCGCTCGGGCGCCACGCCGAGCTGCAGGGCCGCGGCGACCGCGGCGAGGGCGTTGTAGACGTTGTAGAGGCCGGGCACCGGCAGCTCCAGCCGCAGCGGGCCCTGGGGCGTGCGCAGCAGGACCCGCGAGCCGTCCATGCCGAGCAGCTCGATCTCGGTCGCCGCCACATCCGGGCGCGGCCGCCGCGGCGCCGCAGCTCGGGCAGGAGTAGTGGCCGAGGTGGCCGACGAAGGCGCGCTCGTATGAGTAGGGATGCCCGCAGCGGCGACAGTGCTTGGCGTCGAAGGCGTGCTGGAGCTCGGGCAGTGCCTGCGAGGGGTCCTCGATGCCGAAGTAGACGACGCCGTCGCGGGGCTCTCCGGCGGCGTCGCGCCCGAGGTCGGCGATCGTCGGGTCGTCGGCATTGAGGACGAAGCGGGTGCGGCCCGACCGCGCCTCGACGGTCTCGGCCCAGCCCGCGGCCAGCGACTCCATCTCCCCGTAGCGATCGAGCTGGTCGCGGAAGAGGTTGCCGAGCACGACCAGGGAGGGGTCGAGGGCGCTCGCGACCTCCGGAAGCCAGGCCTCGTCGACCTCGAAGAGGCCCTCGTGCCCGTCCTGCTCGAGCAGCGCGGTGGCGACGCCCCAGGTCATGTTCGAGCCGGCCCGGTTGTGGACCGGGCTGCGGCCGTCGGCCTCCAGGGCGGCGGCGATCATCCCCGCGGTCGTCGTCTTGCCGTTGGTGGCGCTGACGAGCGTCGTGCCGCGATCGAGCCGCGCGCCGAGGCGACCGAGGGCCTCCGGCTCCCACTTCAGCAGGAGCCGCCCCGGCAGGGTCGTGCCGCCGCCGCGGCCGCTGGCCCGGCTGGCGGCGCCGACCGCGCGCGCCGCGGCGAGCTTCACGCCGAAAAGCGCCCCGGTCTCGCTCTCGCGCCGATCCCCGCCGCGGCCAAGGCCGTCAATCCCCGGACGCAGGCGGGGCGAGCACGCTGAGCGCCCGGGGCAGGATGCGGAGCGAGGCGGGAAGGTCGGTGATGTGCTCGCCGTCGGCGTAGACCGGGAAGGGCCGGCTGGCGGTCAGTTCCAGGTGCGGGGCACGGAAGACGCGCACCTCGTCCTCGTCCACGTGGGTGCCCTTGAACACCTTCGGCAGGTTACCCACGAAGCGCAGCTTTCCGACCTCGCCGACGGCGACGATGTCGAACTCGCCGTCGTCGAGCTCGGCGTCGGGCGCGATGTACATGCCGCCGCCGAAGGCCCGGCTGTTCGCGACCGAGACCGAGTAGCCGGTGAAGCGGACCCGTTCGTCGTCGACCCGGACGGTGAAGCGGCCCGGCTTCCAGGTGAGGAGCGTGCGCAGGGCGGCGTAGGCGTAGACCAGGTTGCCGCGCATGAAGCCGGTCTCGTTGGCGAGGCGGTTCGCTTCGGAGTCGAAGCCGACGCTGACGATGCCGAGGAAGCGCTTGCCGTTCGCCTCGCCGACGTCGATCCGGCGCGTCTCGCCGGCGGCCAGCACGGCGACGGCGCGGCCGGGTCGTCGGGGATGCCGAGCACCCGGGCGAGGTCGTTGCCGCGCCCGCCGGGAACGATTCCCAGCGGCGTCTCCGAGCCCGCCATCGCACCGCCGACGGCGCCGATCAGGCCGTCGCCGCTGATCACCACGGGCACCTCGCCGGCCTCGACCGCGCGCAGCGCCCGCTCGACGCCGTCCTCGAGGCCGCGGGTGCGCTCGACCCGGAAGGGGATCCGCAGCGCGTCGAGCTCCTGCTCGACCTGGGGCAGCAGCTTCAGCGTGCGCCCGTGCGCCGAGTGCGGGTTGACCAGCAAGGTGAACGGCATCCCCTCGATCGCCATCGCGCCGCAGCCTAAATGGCAGGCGGCGCTCAGCCGTCCGGCGCGAGGCGGCCGACGAAGAAGTTGCCGGCCCCGGCCGCGTCGATCTGCGACCGGCTCGAATCCCGCGCGGGCGAGAAGGCGGCGACGCAGGGCCTCGCGGCGCCGGCCGCAGGGCGCGCCCGCCTTGCGCCGGTGAGGATCAGGTGCGCCGCCCGGCCGCAGCACCCGCGCCGACCTCGGCGGCCGCCGGGCGTCCGCCGAGCTGGACGACGAGGTCGAAGAAGTCGTCGGGGTAGGGCAGCGCGCCGGGCTTGCCCACCTTGAAGGCGACCCGTCCCTCGGGGTCGAGGCCGACCCGGGCGCTCGCCTCTCGCACCAACGCCTGCCGAGGGATCGACGCCGCGGACCCGCGCCGCCGGGAACTCGCGGGCGAGAAAGAGCACCGCCTCGCCGTCGCCGCAGCCGATCACCAGGGCCCGCTCCGGCGCCGGCACGTGGAGGACCGCGGCGGCCAGGGACGTCAGCGGGGGAGCGGGCACGCCGCCGATGATCGCAAGCGCGAGACGCGGAGACGGGTGGCCATCGTCTAGGCTTCCCGGCCGATGCAGGAGGGGCCCGACCGCCGCTTGATCATCCTCGCCGTCTTCGCGCTCGTCGCGGTCGGCGTGGTCGCGGCGATCCTGATCGGCCGCAGCGGCGGCAGCGACTCTTCGACCACGGCGGCGAGCCCCGGCGGCTGCAAGGAAGTCGAAGCGCCCGAAGCCCAAGACCGTCAGCCTCCGGCGCCGAAGCAGACCGTGAAGAAGGGCGAAGCCCTGACCGCCGTCGTCGAGACCAGCTGCGGCACCTTCGAGATCGCCCTCGACACGAAGCAGGCGCCGAAGACGGTCAACTCGTTCGCCTACCTCGCCGACGAAGGCTTCTACGACGACCTCACCTTCCACCGGATCGCACCCGGCTTCGTGATCCAGGGCGGCGACCCGGAAGGCACCGGCACCGGCGGCCCCGGCTACAGCGTCGACGAGAAGCCGCCGGCGAACCTCTCCTACACCAAAGGCACCGTGGCGATGGCCAAGACCTCGGCCGAGCCACCCGGGCGCTCGGGCAGCCAGTTCTTCGTCGTCACCGCCCCCGATGCCGGCCTGCCGCCCGAATACGCCCTCGTCGGCAAGGTCGACAAGGGCTACGACGTGGTCAAACGGATCGAAAAGCTCGGCGGCGAAGGCGAAGCGCCCAAGCGGACGGTGCTGATCGAATCGATCACGATCGAAAAGGGCTAGCTGCCTCGTCCCGCGTGGGGTTGGGGGAGCCTGGCTCCCCCTCGACACGCCCCGATAAAGCGAAAGCTTCGAAGCGCCCACACGCCCCTCCGGTGCGCTTTATCCCCCTATGAGTGGATAAAGCGCACCGGAAGCCGTTTTTTCGAAGCCTTGTCCCCGCTTCGAGAGGCCTGGCGGGTGCGCCCGGAATGCGCGAGCGAAACAAGACCCCAACCCCGCCCCGAAATCGACCGCCCAGCTCCACTAGGCTCAGGGCCATGGCCAAGGTCGACGTAGGCGACGCGGCACCGGACTTCGAGCTGCCGGGCACGGGCGGGCAGACCTTCAAGCTCTCCGAGCACCGCGGCCACAACGTCGTGCTCGCCTTCTACCCGGGCGACGCGACCCGCGTCTGCACCGCGCAGTTCTGCTCCTACCGCGACAACTCCGAGCGGCTCGACCAGCTCGACGCCGAGGTGGTCGGGATCTCGCCGCAGTCGGTCGACTCGCACGAGCGCTGGGCCGAGGAGAAGGAGCTGAACGTGCCGCTGCTGGCCGACGAGGACCTCGAGGTCAGCAAGCGCTACGGCGTCACCGGCTGGCTCGGCCCGCTGGCGCGGTTCACCGAGCTGAAGGACACGCCGGGCGGGCGCTACGTGATGCGGGCGATCTTCGTCATCGACGGCGAGGGGATCGTCCGCTACCGCCACGTCTCGCGGACCGGCTCGACCTTCCAGTCGGTCGACGACCTCGAGCGGGCCGCTCGCCTCGCTCGGCTGATGCCGGCGGCAGGCGCCGCGCCGCGAGCCTTCACGCGCCGGCACCGGCCTCGCGATCCGCGGCGAGACGGCGGGGGAGGGGCCGCCGATCGTCCTCTGCCACGGGATCACGGCGACCCGCCACTCGGTGATCCACGGCTCGCGAGCGCTGGAGCGCGCCGGCCACACCGTGATCGCCTACGACGCCCGCGGGCACGGCGAGTCCGACCCCGCGCCGGCGGGCGAGGGTTATGGATACCCGGAGCTGGTCGGCGACCTGGAGTCGGTGGTCGCCGACGGAGGTGGGCGAGGGCCCGCTTCGTCCTCGCCGGCCACTCGATGGGCGCCCACACCGCGATCGCCTACGCCCTGCGCCATCCCGAGCGCCTCGCCGGCCTGGTCGCGATCGGCCCGGCGTACGACGGCACGATCGCGGCCGAGTCGCTGGGCTACTGGGACGGCCTCGCCGGGGCGCTCGAGGAGGGCGGCGTCGACGGATTCGTCGACTACATCGACCGCTTCCAGGGGATCGACCCGGCCTGGCGCGACTCGGTCCTGCGCTTCACCCGCGAGCGGATGCTGCGCCACCGCCACCTCGACGCCATCGTCGCGGCCCTGCGCGAGGTGCCGCGCTCGCGCCCGTTCGAGGCGCTCGACGAGCTGGAGTCGATCGACGTGCCGGCGCTGGTCGTGGCGAGCCACGACGCCGCCGATCCCGGCCATCCCTACGCGGTCGCCGCCGCCTACGCCGAGCGCCTGCCGCGGGCGCGGCTGATCAGCGAGGCCGAAGGGCAGTCGCCGCTCGCCTGGCAGGGCGGCCGGCTCTCGCGCGAGATCGCCGCCTTCGCCGCCGAGGCCGGCCGGTCCTTAGGTTCCCCGCAGGCGGTTCGAATAGCTTTCCGGCGATGAAGGCGCCGGCCGAGGGGACATTGCGGGGGATCGCGACCTTCCTCGCGACCTTCGGCATCGGCGTCGCCACCTACATCGCGATCGCCGACTCCGGCGGCGGGTCGCCGGTCTGCATCGCCGGCGGCCACGGCTGCCAGACCGTCGCCGAAAGCTCCTACTCGCACCTGCTCGGCGTCAACGTCGCCGTCTTCGGCATCGCCGGCTACGTGCTGCTGCTCGCCTGCGCGCTGCTGCGCGGCGACGGCGCCCGCATGGCCGGCTTCGCGCTCTCGCTGGTCGGCTTCGGCTTCAGCCTCTACCTGACCTACCTCGAGCTCTTCACGATCGACGCGATCTGCCAGTGGTGCGTCGCCAGCGCGGTGCTGATGACCCTGCTCTTCGCCACCAACGCGATCCGGATGCTCGCCTACGTCGGGACCGAGCCGATGAGCGGCCGCAGCGACAGAGAGGCGCGCCGCGAAGAGCGCCTGCGCGAAGAAGAGCAGGCCGGAGCGGCGGAGCGGCGCCAGCGCTGATCAAGCTGGCCAGCGCCGCCGGCCTTCCTGGCCCTGGCGGTCGTCGCCGTGCTGATCGTGATCAGCCAGAGCCAGAGCAGCGGCGGCGACAGCAGCAACATCGACGGGCGTCGCCGAGGTGAAGCAGGAACTCGCCGGCATCCCGCAGAACGGCATGGTCCTCGGCAAGCCGAGCGCCAAGGTGACCGTGCTCGAGTTCGCCGACCTGCAGTGCCCGGTCTGCAAGGGCTACTCGGAAGAAGTGCTGCCGCAGGTGATCGAAAACCAGGTGCGCAGCGGCGAAGCGAAGCTCGAGCTTCCGCAACTACACGATCATCGGCGCCGAATCGACGCCCGCCGGCGCCGCCGCGATCGCCGCCGGCGAACAGGGCCGCGGCTGGAACTTCGTCGAGCTCTTCTACCGCAACCAGGGCAGCGAGGACTCCGGCTACGTCACCGACGAGTTCCTGACCGCGATCGCCAAGGGCGCCGGGGTGCCCGACATCGCCAGGTGGAACAGCGACCGCAAGAGCAAGCGCGTCCTCGGCGAGGTGGCCGCGATCGACCGCCGAAGCCGAAAGCCTCGGCTTCACCGGCACGCCGTCGTTCGCCGTCGAAGGCCCCGGCACCGCCGGCCTGGAAACCCTGGGGACGCCGGGCTCTGCCGGCGCGCTCGAATCGGCGATCTCGCAGCGCCGGCTGAGCAGCGCAGAGCAGCGCGATCGAGGGGGCCGACCTCCGACCGGATGGACGGAGATCGACCCCTGCCACCACTTAGTTCCCCTTGCCGATTGACATCAGAGGGACCAGAGGCTCGGTCTTGATGGGCTTCATCGCGCATCACCTCCCTTCGTGCGCGAGAGAAAGTGCCTGCACTGGCTAGACCTGGCGATTAGTGGAGGAAGTTCCACCAATGTACGAACGTCGCCTAAGAAGTGGGAAATCAATGCAAAAGCGCTTTAGAGCCAATACCATCAAGTGCTCCAATTCCCCTAGAGAGGAGCACGAGCATGGCGGTGGACACCCAACGGAGACGCGCGACCCTGGACCGCTTCAAGGCGATGTCGCACCCGCTGCGCGCGGAACTGCTGATGATCCTCACCGAAGAATCGGCGAGCCCGGCGATGATGGCGCAGGCGACTGGGCGAACCGGTGGGCAACGTCAGCTACCACGTCAACAAGCTCGTCAAGCTCGGCTGCGCGGAGCAGGTCGGCGATCGGCCGGTGCGCGGCGCCATCGAGCACTTCTTCCGCGCCACCGAGCGCCACCTGGTCGACACGGAGGAATGGGAAGAGCTGCAGCCCGAGCTCAAGGAGCACCTCAGCGGCGAATTCGCCCAGAAGATCGTCGACGACATGCTGCTCTCGCTGCAGGCGAGGATCCTCGGCAGCGACAAGAATTTCTGCCTCGCGCGCACGAAGCTCGTCTTCGACGCACGCAGGGCGCCAGCGGCGATCGAGATCCACGATCGCGCCAGGCTCGAAATCGAGGAGGAGGCCGCGCTCAGCGCGGAAAGGATGGCCGCCTCGGGGGAGCAGCCGATCTCCTGCTCCTCGATCCACGGCTGCTTCGCGCTGCCCGCCCAGGCCTAAGTAGACATAACCACCATTATCGTGCGTTGATGATCTCGGCGCCAGAACCGAGCCGTTCCGGTGCGCCTTGTCGCTCCCCATGAGGTCAGCGATAAAGCGCGACCGGAAGCTCAGGCGACCTAGCGCCAGGCGTGGCGCTGCCGCGTGCACGAGCGGCCTGACGAGCGGCGGCGCCTTCGGCAGCTCGCCTTTCTCGACCTTCTCGATCTCGAACGGAGAGGCTTCGATCGTCGCGACGGTGTCGCGGTTGCAGTGGCAGCCGTCGCCGAGGAAGCGCCAGGGCTTCTCGAGGCGGTCCTGCCAGCGGGCCAGGCCCGGGCTCCTCGGAGCGCACGTGCTCGACGAAGAGCAGCTTGCCGCCGGGCCTCAGCACCCGCGCCGCCTCGCGCGAGGGCGGCCGCCGGGTCGGGGACCGTGCAGAGGACCAGGGTGAAGACGGCGGTGTCGAAGCTGTCGTCGGCGAACGGCAGGCTTCTCGGCCGGGGCCTGGACGACCTCGACCGCCCTCCCCCACGCTCGCGGCTTTCGCTCGAAGTCTGCTTGAGCATGTGCGGGTCGGGCTCGGCGAGCACCAGCTCGCTCACCGCCGCCGGGAACAGCTCGAGGTTGACCCCGGTGCCGGCGCCGATGTCGATCGTCCGCCCGCTCGCCTCCGCCGAGCATCTCGCGCCGCATCTCCCGCAGGCCGGCCTCCTCGGTCGCCTTCAGCCCGCGGTCGTAGACCGCCGCGAAGGCCCTCCCCCATGTCGCGTCGTAGATCCGGCCCATCGAGCTGCACACCGGCTCAAGCGGCCTTCGAGCTCAGGCCGGCTCGCGCTCGGCCTCTGCGGCCTCCGGCGTCGAGCCGGCTCGGCTCGCTGGCGCGGCCCGCTCCTCGTAGGCGCTGGCGGGCGCCGTGGTCGACTTCGGTCATCAGCTTGTCGACCTTCATCAGGCGGCCGAGCCCCTCGCGCATGCCGCGCGGCAGAGTTGGCGACGACCTTGAACATGGCGCCGTTGGCGCGCGGCACCCAGACGTCGAAGCGCGGCACTTCCAGCGCGTCGACGATCTCGTTGGCGACGTCCTCGGCCTCGACCGGTTTGATCAGCCGCTGGCCGACGCCGGCGGTCAGCTCGGTGTTGACCACGGTCGGCATCACGCAGGCGATCTCGACCCCGCTGCCGCGCAGCTCGGCGCGACGGCCTCGCTGATGCCGACCACGGCGTGCTTGGTGCCGGAGTAGGTGGCGATGCCCGGGAAGCCGCCCTTGCCGGCCTGCGAGGCGAGGTTGACGATGTGGCCGCTGGCCGCGCGGGCGCAGCCGTTCGATCGCCAGCTGGGTGCCGACGATGACGCCGTAGACGTTGATGTCGAGCTGGCGCTTGATCGAGTCGTCGGACTCCTCGACGAAGCGGCGTCACCGGCATGATCCCGGCGTTGTTGACCACCACGTCGACGCGGGCCGAGCTCGCGCTCGGCGGCGTCGAGGAAGGCGGCGAAGGAGCCGCGGTCGGTGACGTCGAGCGGCAGCGCGACCGTGCCGCCGCCCAGGCCCGCCGCCGTCTCTTCGGCCAGCGCCAGGTCGAGGTCGCCGATCGCGACGCGGCAGCCCTTGCGGACCAGCGCCGTCGCCGTCGCCTTGCCGATCCCCCGGGCGCCCCCGGTGATCGCCACGACCTTGCCGCTGAGCGAGCGTCGCTCCTTCGCCATCGGCCCTCCTCCTCCGGCGGGCCCTAGGCCGCCGGCTTGTAGACGGTGACCACGGCGGCGCCGCCGAGGCCGATGTTGTGCTGCAGCGCGGTCTTCGCGCCCTCCACCTGGCGCTTGTCGGCCTGGCCGCGCAGCTGCCAGGTCAGCTCCGAGCACTGCGCCAGCCCGGTCGCGCCGAGCGGGTGGCCCTTGGAGATCAGCCCGCCCGAGGGGTTGACGACGACCTTGCCGCCGTAGGTGGTCGCTTCTTCCTCGACCAGCTTGTGCGCCTCGCCCTCGGCGGCGAAGCCGAGCGCTTCGTAGGTGATCAGCTCGTTGGCGCTGAAGCAGTCGTGCAGCTCGCAGACGTCGACTTCCTCGGCGGCGACGCCGGCCTCGGCGTAGGCCTCGTCGGCGGCCTGCTTCGACATGTCGGCGCCGACGATCTTCATGCAGTCGGTGTCCTCGGCGAAGGTCGAGGAGAGGTCGGTGACCATCGACTGGCCGGCGATCTCGATCGCCTGGTCCCAGAGGTCGTGCTCGTCGACGTAGCGCTCGGAGGCGACGATCGCGCAGGCCGAGCCGTCGGAGGTGGGCGAGCACTGCAGCTTGGTCAGCGGGTCGTGGATCATCCGCGCGCGCCTTGATGTCCTCGAGCGAGTACTCGTCCTGGAACTGGGCGTAGGGGTTGTTGACCGAGTGCTTGTGGTTCTTCCAGCCGATCCAGGCGTAGTGGTCGGGGTTGGAGCCGTACTTCTCCATGTGGTCGCGGCCGGCGTTGCCGAACATCTGCGGCGCCGGCGGCGACTGCTCGGGGTCGCGGATCTCGAACATCCGCATCGCGTGCTTGTCGAGCGCGTTGGTGCGGTCGGTGTACTTGACGCCGAGCGAGCCGGGCTCCATCTTCTCGAAGCCGAGCGCCAGCGCGCACTCGACGAGGCCGCCCTTGACCGCCTGGCGGGCGAGGAAGAGCGCCGAGGAGCCGGTCGAGCAGTTGTTGTTGACGTTGACGACCGGGATCCCGGTGAGGCCGAGCTGGTAGAGCGCCCGCTGGCCGTAGGTCGAGTCGCCGTAGCAGTAGCCGGCGTAGGCCTGCTCGACGTCCTCGTAGGGGATGCCGGCGTCGGCGAGCGCCTTCTCCCCCGCCTCCTTGGCCCAGTCCGGGTAGTCGCCCTCCTTGCTGCCGGGCTTCTCGAACTTGGTCATCCCGACCCCGATCACGAACGTGCGGTTGCTCAAAGTCTGCTCCTGTGTCGTCGCCGCGCCCCGCGGGCGAGTTTGGCTGCCTGGCCAGGAAATCTACCGGCTTTGCCCCGAGTTCCCCCGATCCCTTCCCCGGGGTTGGGCCAGAGCAGGAAGGCGACGGCGGAGATAGCGATGCCGATCGCCGTCGCCAGGGCCCGCTGGCCCGCCGCGCGCAGCGCCGCCTCGCCGATCGAGTCGGCGAGCAGCACGGCGTAAGTGGTGATCGCCGCCGTGAAGAGGGCGTACTGGACCGTCAACAGGCCGTAGGCGAAGCCCGTCGCGATGGCGAGCGCGACGGCGACACGCATCCCCGCCCAGCCACTCGGCCAAGGCGGTGGCGAAGACGAGGCCGATCGCGGTGCCGATCGCCCGCAGGGCGAGGCGGTGGAAGGTCTCCCCCTCCTCGGGGCGCAGGACGAAGAGGATCGTCAGCGGGATCCAGAAGCCGTGCTCGCTCATCCCCAGCAGCCAGTAGGCGGCGACGCCGGCGGCGAGGGCGGCGCCGAAGCGCAGGGCGTGGCGGAAGCTGGCCGAGCGCAGGGTGAGGTTGGAGCGGAGGGCCGCCACCGCCGCGGGAGTGCTCCAGGCCTCGCCTCCCCCTCCCCCACGCGGTCGCCTGCGGCCCAGACGCAGAGCGAGAAGGCCGCCTGGAGCAGGCCGCCCGGCGGTGGCGAGCAGCAGCGCCGGAATCGTGTCGGCGGCGTCGAGCGGCAGGCCCTGGGCGATCAGCAGCGAGAGCGCCACCGAGAGACCGGCGATCGAGAAGCGCAGCGAAACGGAGAAGCAGTAGCCGGCGGCGGCGCCGACCAGGGCCATCGCCGGCACGGCGAGAAAGGGGCTCGAGCCGGTGAGCACGCCGAGCGCCGCCGCGAGGCCGATCAGCGGCGCCGTCGCGGCCTGCCAGCCGGCCCGGGTGCGCGCCGGGGCGTCGAGACCGGGAAAGCCGGCGAGCAGGGCGCCGGTCCCGATCGCGCCCTTGGTCGCGCTGTCGAGCCCCAGCTCGAGCAGCAGCGCCAGGCCGACCGGAACCGCGACGAGCGCGCCGCGACGCAGCGCCGGCCCCGGCTCGCTTGGCCCGAACGCGAAGAGCGGCGATGCCCGCAGCCGCCGCGCCGCGCCGCTCGCGTTGAACAGTTCCACATCCAAGAGTCTCGCCCCGGCACCGGCGGCGCAACCCGCGCTGACTTCGCCTTTATGGGTCCATATGGACCCATAAAGGCGAAGTCACGCCGTCATTTGGGCGGGGGTAACCTGGGGGCCGTGATCCTCGCTGCGCTGAGCACCGATCCCGCCGCCGGCGTGGGGATCTTCGCCGCCCTCGCCGCGGGCGTCGTCTCCTTCCTCTCCCCCTGCGTGCTGCCGCTGGTGCCGGGCTACCTCTCGGCGGTCAGCGGCGTCTCGGCGGCGGAGCTGGAGACCGCCGGCTGGCGGCGCATCCTCGGCCCCAGCCTGCTCTTCGTCGCCAGCTTCTCGGCGATCTTCGTCGCCGAGGGCCTGACCGCGACCGCCCTCGGCTCCGCCTTCCAGGACCACGAAGAGCTGCTGACCAAGATCGCCGCGGCGCTGATCGTCGCGATGGGCGTCCTCTTCGTCGCCTCGCTCTTCGTCACCCGGCTCAACCGCGAGTGGCACGTCGACGCGCTGCTGGAGCGCGCCGGCAAGGGCGGCCCGATCGTCGCCGGCGCCGCCTTCGCGATCGCCTGGACCCCCTGCATCGGCCCCACCCTCGGCGCGATCCTCTCCGCCGCCTCGCTCTCCGGCTCGGCCGCCCGCGGCGCCTTCCTCCTCGCCGTCTACTCGGCCGGCCTGGCGATCCCCTTCCTGCTCACCGCGGTCGCCTTCTCCCGCATGACGACCGCCTTCACCGTGGTCAAGCGCCACTACCAGGCGATAGTCGCCACCGGCGGCGTGATCCTGATCGCGATGGGCATCCTGATCTGGACCAACCAGCTGACCGAGCTCAACGACGAAGCCCAGAGCTGGCTCTCCGGCCTGGGCCTCGACTTCTGGAACGGCGTCTGAGTTGACGAAGGCCGATTTTCCATGTCCGGCATGGAAAATCGGCAGCTTCGTGCATCAGTTGTTGGCCGGCGCGACGGTCTCGAGCTCTTGGCCGACCGCCTCGACCTCCTCGAGCCCTTCGCCGTCGAGGTCGCGCGAGCAGACGATCCGGAACCGCCCGGTCCCGATCTCCGCATCGGGCACCACCGGCAGGCCGCGGATGTGATCCCAGCCCAGCCGTTCGACCTCGAACGGGTTCATCCGCACCTCGGCCGCCGGAAACGGGCAATTCGAGTTGTGCTGGTCGATCGCCTTCGAGATCGCCTCGAGGTTCTTCGCCTCGGGGGAAGCCATGCGGCGGAGTCTAGGCGGGCGACACCGGACACGCGAGCCGTCGCGTCCCTCCTCGGATCTACCATCGCTTCGTGGCCGGTTCGCGGACGATCGCTCATCTCGACATGGACGCCTTCTACGCGTCGGTCGAGCTGCGGCGGCGGCCGGAGCTGAGGGGGAAGCCGGTTGTGGTCTGCGGGTCGGGGCCGCGGGCGGTGGTGACGACGGCCAGCTACGAGGCGCGGAAGCTGGCCGGGATCCACTCGGCGATGCCGGCCGCGGTGGCTCGGCGGCGGCTGCCGGACGCCGTCTACCTGCAGCCCGACTTCACCGCCTACCGCGAGGCCTCCGGGCAGGTGATGGCGATCCTGCGGCGCAACGCCGAGACGGTCGAGGTGGTCGGGCTCGACGAGGCCTACGTCGACCTGACCGGGATCTTCTCGCCGAAGGCGACGATGCGGCGGATCGCGGCTGAGATCCGCGAGGAGACCGGGCTCACCTGCTCGATCGGGATCTCGGAGAGCCGGATGCTGGCCAAGATCACCAGCGAGCTGGGCAAGCCCGCCGGGCTGGTCGTGCTCTCGCGGGAGGAAGCGCTGGAGCGGTTCGCGGGCGACTCCCCCGGCCTGATCCCCGGGATCGGGCCGAAGTCGGTCGCCAAGCTGGAGGCGATGGGGATCCGCACGCTGGCCGAGCTGCGCGCGCAGGACCCGGCTCGCGCTGGAGCAGTCCTTCGGGCCGCGGCAGGGGCGCTGGCTGCACCGCCGCGCCCGCTTCGAAGACGAGACGCCGATCACCGTCGTCCCGCGAGACCAAGTCGCAGTCGACCGAGATCACCTTCGACGTCGACGTCGGCGACCGGGCCGAGATCGAGGCCCATCTCGCCCAGCTCGCCGAGGAGCTCTGCCGGCGGCTGCGCACGCGCGAGCTGGAGGGCCGCACGATCGGGATCAAGATCCGGCTCGACGACTGGACCAACGTCACCCGCTCCCACACGGTCGAGGCGCCGACCAACGACCCCGCGGTCGTCGGCCCGTCGCCCTCGACCTGCTGCGCGCCTACGACCCGCCGCGCCCGGTGCGCCTGCTCGGCGTGCGGGTCGCCGGCTTCGGCGACGGAGAGCGCCGCCGAGGCAAGCGACGCCCCGGAGGCCCAGATGCAGCTCGGCCTCGCCGGCTGACTACCGGCTGGAGAGCACGACGCCGACGCCGGGGAAGCGGAGCCGCTCCCTGGTCGCCTCGGTCAGGTCGAAGTCGCGGCCGGCGACGTAGGGGCCGCGGTCGACCACCGGCACGGTGACCGTGCGGCCGTGGTAGCGGAGCGTCACCTTGGTCCCGCAGGGCAGCGTCTTGTTGGCGACGCCGAGCGTGCCCGGCTGCAGGGTGCCGCCGCAGGCGAGCCCGCCGCCGTAGAGGCCGGGGCCGTAGTAGGAGGCCGCGGCCTGGCGGTAGACGGTGAGCCGGCGCGAGACGCTCGCCGAGCCCCGCACCGTACGGTCGTGGATGCCGTAGGCGCGGACGCGGTAGGTGCCGGGGTGCCGTCGGGCTCCAGCGCACCGCGAAGGAGCCGCTCGCGCGGCTGGTCGCCTTGCGCAACGCCGCCGCCGGACCCCCGCAGCACCAGCTTCACCCGGTGCGCGCCCGGCCGGTCGGACCCGGCCGCGGACGACGAGGCTCCGGCCGCTCAGCACGCTGTGCCGGGAGACGTGGAGGGAGACGTGGGAGGCCATCCTGGCGTGCCTGTGATGCTGCCGCGGCTGGGCCGCCACGGACGTGCTTGCGGCACAGGCCAGAGCAGCGGCTGCCACCGCGGGCAGGAGGTATCGCATCGTTCGATCACTCGCTTTCTCGGCTGCCTACGGGGTTAGCTGACGGGCTCGCGGGTGCCGGCACGGTGCCGGGCAGCCGCTACGGACGGATCGCCGTCCGATTCGCCCCCGTCGCGGCCGAGACTTGGCCGTGACCTTGGGTCCCCCGCTCCCGGCGCGCTCGCGCGGGACTCGGCAGATGGGCTCGTTCGTTGTGAACGAGGCACCGTAGGGGCCTCCGACCGGCGCCATCGGTGAGCGGCGATCACACTGCCGGATTCCCCACGCGATCGTGCAAACCGCTCTGGAAAGCCGATTGCAAGACCCTTACAGGCGCGCCGAGCGTGTGCGAAGATTGGCCCCGTGAGTGAAGATCGGCTGACTGGGCTCGACTCCTCGTTCCTCCACATGGAGCGAGCCGGCGCCCACATGCACGTCGCCTCGACGATCATCTTCGAGGGGCCGGCGCCGAGCCACGCGGAGTTCCGCGACCACATCGCCTCGCGCCTGCACCTCGTCCCGCGCTTCCGCCAGAAGCTGCGCTTCGTCCCCTTCGACCAGGGCCGCCCGGTCTGGGTCGACGACCCCCACCTCAACCTCGACTACCACGTGCGCCAGACCGCGCTGCCGGCGCCCGGCTCCGAGGAGCAGCTGCGCAACCTGGCGGCGCGGATCTTCTCCCAGCAGCTCGACCGCAGCAAGCCGCTCTGGGAGCTGTGGCTGGTCGAGGGCCTCGACGGCGACCGCTTCGCGATCGTCGGCAAGAGCCACCACGCGCTCGTCGACGGCGTCTCCGGCGTCGACATCACCACCGTCCTCTTCGACCTCGAGCAGGAGCCGGCGAACCCGCCGGTGCGGCCGCCGAAGTGGGCGCCGCGCCCGGAGCCGACCGACCTCAAGCTGCTCGGCGACGCCCTGCGCGAGCGCGCCACCAGCCCGCGCGAGATCGTCCGCGGCGTCCGCGCCGCGCTGCGCGGCCCGCGCCAGGTCCTGCGCGGGATCGGCGACGCGAGCAAGATGATCGGCGCCGGCATGTCCGCGCCCTCGACCCCCTTCAACGTCGAAATCGGCCCCCACCGCCGCATCGCCTTCGTCCGCACCGACCTCGACTGCCCTGAAAGCGGTCAAGAACGAGCACGGCGGCACCGTCAACGACGTCGTCCTCTCGGTCGTCACCGGGGCGATCGGCAACTACCTGCGCGCCCGCGGCCACGACACCGAGGAGCTGGAGATGCGGGCGATGGTCCCGGTCAGCGTCCGCGCCGAGGAGGAGCACGGCGCGCTCGGCAACCGGATCTCGGCGATGATGGCGCCGCTGCCGGTCTGGTGCGAGGACCCGGTCGAGCGCCTGCACCTGGTCACCGAGACGATGGGCGACCTGAAGGGCTCCGGCCAGGCGGTCGGCGCCGAGATCCTCACCCGGATCGTCGACTTCGCGCCGACCACGATCGCCTCCCAGGCCGCCCGCCTGCAGCCGGCCCAGCGCTTCTTCAACCTCGTCGTCACCAACGTGCCGGGGCCGCAGTTCCCGCTCTACGTGCTGGGGCGGCAGATGGAGTCGATCTTCCCGATGGTGCCGCTGGCCCGCCGCCAGGCGCTCTGCGTCGGGATCATGTCCTACGACGGCCAGGTCAACTTCGGCCTGATCGGCGACTACGACGCGATGGCCGACCTCGACAGCTTCGGCCTCGACCTCGAGGGCGCGATCGCGGAACTCGACCGGCGAGCCCGCGCGGCCGGCGGCCGGGCTCAGCGCACCAGCCGCGCCGAGACGCGGAACGGCGCGCTGTCGGTCAAGTAGTCCCAGTCGAGCCGCCGGGCGCTGAAGCCCGACGCGCTCGTGTCGGCGTTGACCAGCACCGCGGTGATCCGGCGAAGCGCCCCGGGCGCGAGAGGCGCACCGTCATCCGGCCGCCGTGCCCGCTTGAAGCGGGAGACCTTGACCGACGCGCGCCGTCCCGCTCGCTGCCGATCCGCCCGACCAGCGCCAGCCCGGCGGCGACGCCGCGCGGCGCCATCGCGCGGACGACGAGCGCCCGCCCGCCGCGGGCGTGGACGCGCAGCAGCTGGAAGGTCGTGTGGTTGAGCCGGCGTTCGAGGACCGCGCCGCCGTCGCGACAGGCTGCCCTGGCGTGAGACGTCGGGGTAGAGATGCGCCCTCGGGGAAGACCGTGTCGGTGCGCCACTCGGCAGGTCGGCGGCGAAGCGGGCGAAGTCGCGGCTGAAGTCCGAGCCCCCGGCGGCCTCGATCGCCGAGTCGTAGGCGGCGACCGAGAAGCCGCCCGGCCTGGTGTGCACCGCGCGAGCCCAGGCCGCGCGGACGATCGCGCGGCCGTAGCGGTGCGCCAGCCACTTGTTCCAGACCGCCGAGCCGTACTCCTTGATCGAGTTGGCCGTCAGCGGCGTGTCGTAGCGCTTCACCCAGCGCCGCACGTAGCGCAGGTAGTCGTTGATGCCGTTGTAGACCTGGTCCTCCATCCAGACCGCGGTCGACTCGGCGAACCAGGCGTCCTGGTAGGCGTCGTAGCCGAACTGGAGGATGTGGTTGTACTCGTGGGCGAAGGTCACCTCGAGGTCGTGCAGCGGAGTCGTGCCCGGGAACTCGCACGGGTCGTAGTCGTTGTCGAGGACGAGGTAGCCGTGCAGGTGGCGCGGCAGCCGGTGCGCTCTGCGTCGCCTGGCCGCGGTCGGGCGCGGCGTAGCCGAAGAGCGCGCCGCCGATCTCGTCCAGGTAGATGTCGGTCTTGCCGTTGCCCCCGCCCTTGCGGCCGTCGGACCGGGGGTCGCGCCAGCCGAGCTTGTCGTTCTCGATCGAGTAGACGTGTTCGGCGACCGCCTGCACCCGCTCGACGTAGTCGGGCACGCCGTCGCCGTTGGCGTCGGCCAGGTTGGGCGCGTCGATTCCCTCGGCGACCCAGTGGACGCAGAAGTGACGCGTGCAGGCGGGCGACCGCGGCGCCTCGGGCACCGTGTAGGCGTTGCGGTTGGGGTCGGGATGGTCGGTGGGGCGGGCCGCGGGGGCCCGGAAGACCCACTGATCCCCGGCGGCAGCCGAGCCGGGCGCCAGGGCGAGCAGCGCCACCGACGCCAGCGAAGCCCCTATCAGCCGCCAGCGCGCCCGCACCGCGGTCAATCTACAGCCCGTCCGGGGGCGCCCCCGGGCTGAGTTCGCACTTCTTCGCCAATACGGCGAACAGAGGCGAAGTCAGCGTTGGGCGGCGATACTTCAGCGCGTGAGCGCCCCGAGGATCACCCGCTTGCGCGTAGCCCTGGCCCAGATCGACCCGACCGTCGGCGACATCGACGGCAACGCGGCCAAGATCGCCGAGTGGATCGGGCGTGCCCGCGCCGAGGGCGCCGAGCTGGCGATCTTCCCCGAGCTCTGCGTCCCCGGCTACCCGGCCGAGGACCTCTACCTGAAGCGCCACTTCGTCGAGGCCAACCGGCGCGCGGTCGAGGAGCTGGCCGCGCGAGGTCGAGGAGATCGTCGCCCTGGTCGGCTTCGCCGAGCCGGTCGCCGGCGGACGGCGACTTCCGCCACGCCCACAACTCGCTCGCGGTGCTCGCCGACGGCGCCGTGCGCGCCGTCTACCGCAAGAACCGGCTGCCCAACTACGCGGTCTTCGACGAGCAGCGCTACTTCATCCCGGGCGACGGAGCCGGCGACGGTCGAGGTCGCCGGACAGGCAGGTCGGCCTGACCGTCTGCGAGGACGTCTGGGCGCCGGGCCCGCCGGCCTCGGGCGAGGCGGCGGCGGGCGCGAGCCTGATCGCCAACCCCTCGGGCTCGCCGTACCACCGCGGCAAGGGGCGCGAGCGCGAAGCGATGCTCGCCGAGCGCGCCCGCGCCTACGGCGCCCACTTCGCCTTCTGCAACCTCGTCGGCGGCCAGGACGAGCTCGTCTTCGACGGACACAGCTTCGTCGTCGACCCCGAGGGCAAGGTGATCGCCCGCGCGGCCCAGTTCGAGGAGGAGCTGCTGGTCTGCGAGGTCCCCTCCCCCGCGCCCGGGCCGGCTCGCCGAGCCGCTGCCCGACCTCGCCGAGGTCTACGCGGCGCTCGCCCTCGGCCTGCGCGACTACGTGCGCAAGAACGGCTTCCGCCACGTCGGCGTCGCCCTCTCGGGCGGCATCGACTCCGCCCTCGTCGCCCTGCTCGCCGTCGACGCGCTCGGCCCCGAGCACGTCAGCTGCGTGGTGATGCCCTCGCCGCATTCGAGCGTTGAAACACAGGCGGACGCGCGGAATATCGCCGCCAACCTCGGCGCCGAGCTGATCGAGATCCCGATCGAGGCGGCGATGGCCGAGTACGAGCAGCGCCCTCTCCGACGCGTTCGGCGGCGGCCGCGACGACTGCGCCGCGGGAGAGCCGCTGCCGCGCGACCCGACCCGCCCCTCGGAGCCCGACCTCGCCGCCGAGAACATCCAGGCGCGGATCCGGGGCAACCTGATGATGGCGCTCTCCAACAAGCACGGCTGGCTGGTCCTGACCACCGGCAACAAGAGCGAGATGTCGGTCGGCTACGCGACCCTCTACGGCGACATGGCGGGCGGCTTCGCGGCGATCAAGGACGTGCCGAAGACGCTCGTCTACGAGCTGGTCCGCCACCGCAACGAGCGCGCCGGCCGCGAGCTGATCCCGGCCTCGGTGCTGGAGCGGGCGCCCTCGGCCGAGCTGCGCCCCGACCAGCTCGACAGCGACTCGCTGCCGCCCTACGAGCTGCTCGACCGCATCCTCGAGTCCTACGTCGAGCGCGACCAGGGCCGCGAGGAGATGATCGCCGCCGGCCTGCCCGCCGACGTCGTCGACGAGGTCGTGCGGATGGTCGACCGCTCCGAGTACAAGCGCCGCCAGGCCGCGCCCGGGATCCGGATCACGCCGAAGGCCTTCGGCCGCGACCGGCGGCTGCCGATCACGAACCGCTTCGGCGGCTAGGCGCCGCTCCCAGGGCGAGCCTGTCGGCGTCCTCGGTCGCTTACGTGCAGAGCACGCTGCGCTCCCTGCGTCCTTGTCAGGCTCGCCCTGGGAGCGGCCGGACGGCGATCGTCATCTGCGCGAGAGCGCAGAGTCGGTCCTCCGCGTCGCGGACCTCGGCGTCCCAGACCCAGGTGGTGCGGCCGCGGTGGCGGGCCTTGGCGCTGGACTTCGGCGTGGCCCTCGGTGACCGGGCGGATGAAGTTGACGCTGATCGACTGGCCCATCGCCATCATCCCGTCGTCGAGCACGGCCAGCGCGGTCGCCCGCGAGCAGACGCTCTCGACCAGGCTCGACATCACGCCGCCGTGCAGGAGGCCGACCGGCTGGCGCAGCTCGTCGCGCATCGCCACCCGCACGCGGGCGTGCTCGGGGTCGTCGTCGAGCCACTCCGTCCCGAGCAGGGCGTCGAAGTGGGAAACCAGTCCGTGCGGATCGTCGGCCATCGCGGCCAGGACCCTATCTCCAGGGGGCGTGTCTGAGCTAACCCACCCATAACGGTGCTTAACCTCAGACACGCCCCTAGGGAGGGGCGCTCGCATAGGCTTCCGGCTCCGTGGCGCTGACCGACGACCAGAAGGCGATGCTGCGGCTGCTCGCGCAGCGCGAAGAGGGCTACGAGGACATGGCCGCCCTGATGGGCATCAGCGTCGAGGAGGTGCGCGAGCCGCGTCAAGGAGGCGCTCGCCGAGGTCGACGAGTCCGAGGTGGCCGCCGAGGAGCCGGCAGAGCCCACACCCGCTCCGCCCCCGGTGGCTGAGCCCTCGCTGCCCGAGCCTGTACCCGCACCTCCATCGCCCCCTGCGCCGAGCCGCCGCGCCCAGTCGCCGAGGAGCCGCCGCCATCCTCCCCTGCGCCGCCAGCCGCTGAGCCGCCGCAGCCCACTGTCAAGGCGCCTGCTTCACCGGGCGTCCCGGCAACCGCCCGCCGCGGCTTCCGGCCCGAAGCTGCCGAAGGACCGCGGTGCCCTGATCGGGCTTGGCGCCGGAGCGGCCGTCGTCCTGGTCATGGTCATC
Source organism: uncultured Solirubrobacterales bacterium (assembly GCA_963812905.1). Taxonomy (GTDB): domain Bacteria; phylum Actinomycetota; class Thermoleophilia; order Solirubrobacterales; family 70-9; genus VRUE01. The sequence continues at coordinate 38,550 of CAWEWY010000003.1, read as the reverse complement.
GTCCTGATCGTCGGCGGCGAGCGGGGCGGCTCGAGCCCCACCACCGCCGCAAGCGAAGGCGGCGCGGACGCCCGACCACGGCCGGAAATCAGAACCTGACCCAGGCGATCCTCGAGCCGGTCGACGGCGGCGAAGCCAGCGGCGTCGCCCTCTTCGGCCGCTTCAAGAAGAACGTCCTCCTGCAGGTCACCGCAGAAGGCCTCGAACCCTCGCGGTCGGGCCAGTCCTACGCGATCTGGCTCTCCCACTCCGGCAAGGCGATGGTCCCGGTGGGCACGGCGAAGGTCCCCGACTCGGGCGATCTCGCCGCGCGGTTCCAGATCCCGGCGGCGGTGCTCCTCCTGATCGCCCGCGGCGCCTTCGACGAAGTCGACCTCACCCGCACCTCCGACGCCACCCTGAGCGCGGCGATCGCGACGGCGCGCAAGGACAAGACCGAATCCGCCTACACCGGCACCGACCTGATGCGGGGCAAGATCACCGGCCCCTTCGTAGGCGCAGCGGCCAAAAAGAAATAGGCGGCCCTGATCTGTTCCGTGCTCCGTTTGGGCTCGCATACGCACCAAAAGGAGCACGCATCAGGTCAGCCGAGGAGCTTGCCGGGGTTCATGATCCCGGTCGGATCGAGCTGGTCCTTGACCGCGCGCAGCACGTCGAGCCCGGTCGGACCCACCTCGGCCTCCATGTAGGGGGCGTGGTCGCGGCCGACGGCGTGGTGGTGGGTGATCGTGCCGCCGGCGGCGACGATCGCCTCCGAGGCAGCGCGCTTGACCTGGCGCCACTGCTCGACCTCCTCGCCCTGGCGGGCGCGGGCGATGAAGGTGAAGTAGAGCGAGGCGCCGTCGGCGTAGGCGTGGGAGAGGTGGCAGAAGACGAGCCCGGGCGTGCCCTGGGCGGCGAGCGAGTCGCGGATCGCGGTGCCGACGGCCGCGTGCAGCTCGCCGAGCCTGCTCCAGGTGTGCGAGGTCTCCAGGGTCTCCACCATCGCCCCCATCTCCATCAGCGTGTCGCGCAGGTAGGGGCCCTGGTAGCGGCCGTGCTCCCAGGAGCGCCCGGCGGACTGGCCCAGGTAGACGGCGCCGCCTCGGCGCAGCTCGCGCACGCTCAGCGCCCGGCGACGGGCGACCGACTCCTCCTCGCCCTCGAGGCCGACGACGATCAGGCAGCCGCCGCGCCTGCGGCGCAGGCCGAGGTAGCCGCCGAAGAGGCTGCCGGCGATCCCGCGCGGGCCAGAGAGCGCCAGCGAGACCTCCGTCTCCTCCTCGTCGGAGACCCGGATCACGTCGGGCAGTCCGGGTCCCTGCGCCAGGGCGCGGACGATCTCGGCCCCGGCCTCGAAGCTCTCGGCCATCCAGGCCTCGTAACGCCGCTGGCGCGGCGCCGGCCGCACCCGCACGGTCACGTCCGGGATCACGCCGAAGATCCCCTCCGAGCCGACCACCAGCTCGCGCAGGGCCGGGCCGGCGGCGGTGTGCGGCGTCTCCAGGGTGTGCAGGTCGCCGGCCGGGGCGATCAGGCGGACCGAGCTGACCAGGGAGTCGAAGCGGCCGTAGCCGCTCGACGCCTGCCCGGCCGAGCGGGTGGCGGCGAAGCCGCCGATCGTCGCGTACTCGAACGACTGCGGGTAGTGGCCGAGGACGACGCCGTGCTTGGCCAGCTCCGCTTCGGCCTCCGGGCCGCGCAGGCCGGCGCCGAGGCGGGCCGTGAGCGAGCGGTCGTCGACCTCGACTCCGCGCAGCCGGGCCAGATCGAGGCTGATCAGGCGGCCGTGGGCGCCGCGCAGCGGCTCGATCCCGCCGACGACGCTGGTGCCGCCGCCGAAGGGGACGACGGCAACGCCCTCGCCGGCGCAGGCATCGAGCGCACGGCGCACGGCATCGGCGTCGGCCGGCAGCAGCACGGCATCGGGCGCCGCGTCGAGGCGGCCGGAGCGCAGCCGGGCGAGGTCGGCGTAGCCGCAGCCGGTCGCGTGGCGGACCCGGTCCTCGGACCCAGTGAAGACGTTCTCCTCGCCGACCGCGTCGACGAGCGCCTGCGGCAGCGGCTCGGCCGGCGGCAGCTCGAAGTCCTCCAGCTCGGCGGCACGCGGCGAGGGCCGCAGCTCGCCGATGCGCTCGCGCAGGACCCCCCGCGCCGCGGCATCCAGCTCGGGCTCGGTCGCGGGGTCGCCCCACCCCCACCACTTCGAGTCGCGGCGCGGCGCGCTCATAGGACAACCTCTCGTTCGCGCCCCAATCGCCACGGATTCGAGCCACCGGCGATCGCCGTGACGATTGGGGCGCTCACGGCAGCGCCCGCTCGATCCCGTCGAGGGCCTCGTCGAGCAGCGCGCCCTGCCCGCGGCGCATCATCGGCGAGCCGAGCCGCGAGAGGCCGCGCAGGGTCTGGCTTGCACCGATGCCGACGGCCGTGCCGCCATCCGCCTCCGCTCAGGACGATCTCGACCTCGTAGCGCCGCAGGTGGCGCTCGAACGGCGTGCCGGGGATCAGCTGCTCCCAGGCGAAGCGCTCGCCCTCGACCGCCTCCGTGCAACGGAAGTCGGCCCGCACGCCGCGCCCCTCGGCGGTCCCGAGCACCTTGGTCCACTGCGCTCCGGCCCCCGCCCCCTCGACGCTCTCGACCCGCTCGTGCGCGGCCACCAGCGCGGCAGGTTGTAGGGGTCCGAAACAAGCTCCCAAACCGCAGCGGGCGGCGCCGCGACCGTGCGTCGGCGAGTCACCCGCGGCATCGTCGCGCTACAGGGCCCATCCCGGCAGGGGTGGAGCGTCTTGTACTTTTTCGTCGATTCGCATGGAGGCGCCAAGCCCTGCGCCGCCCCACCGAAAAAGTTAAGCGGAACCCCTGCCGGGATGGGCCCTTAGTCGCCGGCAAGTCGCCGCAGGTCTCGAACCAGCAGCAGATGCTTGAGGTGGCTGACGGTCGCCGCCAGGCTCTCCAGGCTCTCCAGAGCCTCCTTGCGGCGATCGGGGTTGCGCGAGCGCAGCGAGGGCCCGAGCAGGGCTTCCAGCAGGTTCGCCTCGCGGTCGGCCGAGGAGCGGAAGACGCGCAGGTTGCGGGCGCCGACGCCGACCCGCGAGAGCTCGTTGGCGGAGCGGATGACTTCGCGGTCGGTCTCGTCGTAGACGGTCTTGCCCTCGCGCTTCTCCGGCTGCACGATGCCGAAGTTCTCCAGCTCGGCGATCAGCTCCTCGCGGGCGCCGGTCTCCTCGATCACCTCCTCCAGGGTCAGGTAGGCGCGCGAGGTGCTGACCAGGATCGCCCGCCGCACGGCGCCCCCGGAGGGGCGTTTGTCCGCCCCGCTCGCGGCGGAGAGGATGTCGCCGCCGGCCGCCAGCTCCTGGCGGATCACCCGCAGCGGCAGGAACTCGTCGCGCTGCAGGCGCAGGATCGTGCGCAGGCGTTCGACGTCGGCCTGGCTGTAGAGGCGGTAGCCGCCCGGCGTGCGCCGCGGCGTCAACAGCTTCTGGTCCTCGAGGTAGCGGATCTTCGAGATCGAGACGTCGTCGAACTCGCTCTGCAGGATCTTGCAGACGGCGCCGATCGTCAGCGCCTTGCGCGGGCGCGAGTCGCGCTGGCGGGCCTGCTGCTCCGAGATCGGCCACCGAGCCGCCTACTTCTCCAGGTAGCTGAGCTTGTACTTGCCGACCTGGATCTCGTCGCCGTCGGCGAGCCGGTGGGACTCGATCCGCCGCCGGTTGACGTAGGTGCCGTTGAGCGAGCCGAGGTCGTCGATGTAGAGGCCGTCGCGGCGGCGCACCAGCAGGGCGTGGTTGCGGGACACGGTGACGTCGTCGAGGAAGACGCCGGCGTCGGGGCTGCGGCCGATGCTGACCCGGTCCTCGTCGAGCGCGAAGCTCTCCCCCGCGCGGCCGCCGCCGGCGCGGATCACCAGCGCCGCGCCGCTGCGCTCGATCGTCTCGTCGATGTCGACCGGCTGCATCTCGCCGGTGTCGTCGACGGTGTAGGTCATCGTCGTCGGCTCCTCGCCGCCCTCGCCGCCCTCAGCCGGGCCGCCGAGGTAGGCGCCGCACTTCTGGCAGTAGTTCGCGCCCTCGGGGTTGACGAAGCCGCATTCGGGACAGTGGACCGCCATCGAGCTCTCCCGCTAGGCGGCGGGCTCGTCCTCGGACGGCTGCGCCTTGCCGGCGAGGATCTCGGTCAGCTGGGCGACGTCGTCGCCGGAGAAGAGCGTGTCGCCGCGCTCGCGCTTCTGGCGCAGCCGGTTGACCAGCTCCGCCCGGAGGATGTCGATCTTGCCGTGCAGGACGCGCCGTTTGTAGGAGATCTCGTTCTCCTCCTGCGTGAGCTTGTCGATCAGGTCCTTCAGCTCTTCGTCGCTGAGGGAACCGAGATCGGGAAATGTGTCCTCCATCTCGCTCCTTGTTCGCGGGTCTCGGCCCGTTCGGCCTCGGTCAGGCGATTATAGGACGCCCGTCGCCCCAAGGTTCAACCGAAGGTTGAAGGTTTGGCTCATCTGACCGCGCCTCTTGCAACCGCTGACTTCGTCGTTTGGGCGTGCAATAGCGACCAAGAAAGGCGAAGTCAGCCTGCGGGGGCTTGGGCCTGCCGCACTTCGCGGATGCCGGTCTGGGCGTAGAGGACCGTGGCGACGATCGCCAGGGCCAGGCCGACGATCAGCAGCGCGGCCGGGACCCAGCCGGCGAAGACCATGGCGAAGAAGATCCCGCCCATGATCGGGAAGACCGAGATCCGGCCCGGCCAGTTGACGCGGACCTCGACGCCGTGGCGCAAGCCGTACTGGGCGAGGACGAGCATCGCCAGCTCGCGGACGCGAGCAGCGCCAGGGCCCAGCGCGGCAGCAGCTCGAAGTGCCAGCAGACGACGGCGCCGGAGAGGATCGTGAGGCGGTCGACGAGCGGGTCGAGGATCGAGCCGAGGCGGCTGTACTGGCCGGTGACGCGGGCGAGGAAGCCGTCGAGGTAGTCGCCGGCGGCGATCAGCCAGAAGACGATCGCGGCGGGGGCGCTGCGGCCGTCGCCCGATTCGAAGGCGAGCCAGAGGAAGAGCGGCAGCGCCGCGAGGCGCAGGTAGCCGACCAGGTTGGGGAGCGTCCAGGGGTTGAGCGGTTCGCCCTTCTGCGGTCTGGCGCGGCGGCGGGCCGCTGCGGTCGAGGCCGAAGAGGCGGCGCACGCGGCCGCGGCCGAAGGGGGCGGTGTCAGCCATCGGCGCCCTGGAGGAGGGCCTGGGCCTGGGCGGCCGCCTCCCCGACGGGCAGCTTGTGCTCGGCGCCGCTGGCGCGCTCGCTCGCCTCGACCACGCCCTCGGCGAGGCCGCGGCGGCCGACGACGATCCGCAGCGGGCAGCCGAGCAGCTCGGCGTCGGTCAGCTTCTCCCCCGTCCCGGCGTCGCGCTCGTCGTAGAGCGTCTCGACGCCGGCGGCGGAGAGCTCCTCGTAGAGGCGGTCGGCGGCCTCGCGCTCCTCCTCGCCCGCCTTCGCCAGCGAGACGAGGTGGACCTGCCAGGGCGCGAGGGAACGCGGCCAGACGATGCCGCGCTCGTCGGCGCCCTGCTCGATCGCCGCGGCGGCGATCCGCGCCGGGCCGATCCCGTAGCTGCCCATCACGATCGGCCGCTCGGTCCCGGACTCGTCGAGGAAGGTGGCGCCGAGCGGCTCCGAGTAGCGCGTGCCGAGCTTGAAGATGTTGCCGACCTCGATCGCCGGCTCGATCTCGATCGTGCCGCCGCCGGGAGCGGTGTCGCCGGCCTCGACCGTGCGCACGTCGAGCTCCTCGAACTCGAAGTCGCGGCCGGGGCGGACGCCGCGCAGGTGGGTGTCGGGCTCGTTGGCGCCGCAGACGAAGGAGTCGCCGACGATCGCCGCGTCCTTGATCACCGGCACCTTGGCGCCGACCGGGCCGATGAAGCCGACCGGGCCGAGCTCGGCCTCGATCTCCTCCGGGCGCGCCTGGCGGAAGTCGGCGCCGAGCGCGTTGCGCAGCTTGATCTCGTTGAGGCGGTGGTCGCCGCGGAGCAGGACGAGGACCATGCCGCGGCCCTCGACCAGGACCGGCAGCGCCTTGATCAGCGCCCCGGCGGGAACGCCGAGAGTGCCCGGAGACCTCCTCGACCGTGGTCAGGCCGGGCGTGGAGACACGCTCCGGCGCGTCGAGCGCGGGCCGGCAGCTCGACCGGCTGCGCCTCGGCCGAGGCGACCTCGACGTTGGCGGCGTAGCCGGGCGCCAGCGCGACCTCGTTCTCGCCCGCCGCGCAGGGCGCCATGTACTCGTGGGCGCCGGAGCCGCCCATCATCCCGACGTCGGACTCGACCCGGTACCAGCGCAGCCCGCTGCGATCGAAGATCCGCGCGTAGGCCTCGCTCTGCAGCTCGTAGGACCGCGCCAGCCCCTCCTCGTCGCGGTCGAAGGAGTAGGCGTCCTTCATCGTGAACTCGCGCGTGCGCAGCACCCCGGCCCGCGGCCGCGGCTCGTCGCGCTCCTTGGTCTGGATGTGGAAGAGCATCAGCGGCAGGTCGCGGTAGGACCGCACCTCCCGCGCCACGTGCTGGGTCACGCACTCCTCGTGCGTCATCGCCAGCACCATCGGCGCCCCCTTCCGATCCTCCAGCTTGAACAGCTCGTCGATCGAGTACCGCCCGGTCTTCTCCCAGGCCTCGGAAGGCTGCAGCACCGGCATCAGCATCTCCTGGCACCCGATCCCCTCCATCTCCTCCCGAATGATCGCTTCGACCTTCCGGTGGACCCGCCACCCCGCCGGCAGATAGCTCCACAAGCCCGCCCCAACCTGACGAATCAGACCCAGCCCGCACCATCAGCTTGTGCGACAAAGCCTCAGCATCCGCAGGCGCGTCCTTCAGGGTCGGAATAAAGCTCTGGCTGAACCGGGTCACGCGAGAAACCTATCCACCCGGACCCAGGAAGCTCGATCCCCAACAGAGGGCACCGTCTACCCAGACCGTTCCTCGCGGGGGGTGGCGCGGATTTGGGGGACCACCCCCGAGGAGGCGGCGCAGCCGCCCCCGCAGCGGGGTGGTGGGACCAATCCGTGACAGGACCCGCCGCGCCAGTTACGCCCGGGTGAACCGCCGCCCCGCAGTAGGAGAAGCCTCCTCGTCGAGCAGAACCTTGTCCGACTCCCCCTTTTCGGCCGCTTCGTGCTCCATCCGAGCGATCTTCTCCGGCGTCAGTTCGCCCGCGTTTTCCGCCTCGATCTTCGCCAGCCAGGCCGCACCCTCGCGCGACTCGTCCTCGTCGAACTCGACCCCGCCGCGATCGAGCGACTTGTCGATCTCCTCGAAGAGGGTGTCGACCAGCGTCGCCTGCGGGACCTTGCGCAGCGGCTTGCCGTGCGCGTAGATCAGGCCCTCGTTCTTGGCGCCGGCGATGCCGAAGTCGGCGTGCGAGGCCTCGCCGATCCCGTTCACCGCGCAGCCGAGCACGGCGACCTCGATCGGCTCGGCGTAGCCTTCCAGCCGCTGCTCGATCTCGGCCACGACCGAGTCCATGTCGAACTGGAGGCGGCCGCAGGTCGGGCAGGCGATCAGCACCGGGCCGCGCTCGCGCAGCTGCAGCGCCTTGAGGATCTCCCAGGCGACCTTGACCTCCTCCTCGGCGTGGAAGGTCGAGAGGCTGATCCGGATCGTGTCGCCGATCCCGTCGGCGAGCAGCGTGCCGAGGCCGACCGAGGACTTGAGCGAGCCCGACCACTTCGTCCCCGCCTCGGTGATCCCGAGGTGCAGCGGGTAGGGGATCTTCTCGGAGAGCAGGCGGTTGGCGGCGATCGTGTTGGGCACGTTGGTCGACTTGATCGAGACCTTGAAGTTCTCGAAGTCGAGGCCCTCCATCAGCTCGACGAACTCGACCGCGGCGGCGACCAGCGCCTCGACCGGGCTCTCGCGCTCGAGCGCGTGCAGGTGCTTGGGCAGCGAGCCGGAGTTGACGCCGATCCGCATCGGCACGCCGGCCGCGGTCGCCCTCTCGGCCACCTCGGCGACCTTCTCGCGGCCGCCGATGTTGCCGGGGTTGAGCCGGATGCAGTGGGCGCCCGGCGTCGATCGCCTTCAGCGCCAGCGTGTGGTTGAAGTGGATGTCGGCGATCACCGGGATCGGCGACTCCTTGACGATCGTCTTCAGCGCCTCGACGTCGTCGTCGCGCGGCACCGCGACCCGGACGATGTCGGCCCCGGCGTCGGCGACCTTGCGGATCTGCTCCATCGTCGCCGCCAGGTTGGCGGTCTCGGTCTTGGTCATCGTCTGCACGGCGACCGGCGCGCCGCCGCCGATCGGCACGCCGCCGACGAATATCTGCCGCTTCGAAGCCATGGCGCAAGCGTAGCGAGCAGGGCACTTGGCGCCGGTTGAACCTCCGCCTACGATGCGTCGTATGCAAAAAGGCATGGGCAGCAGGGCTCGGAAGGCAGCTCGCCGTACTCGCCCTGGCGCGGGCTCGTCCTCGGCGTGCCCGCCGCATCGGCGACCTTCCACAGATGTCGATCCGCGAGGTCTATCCCGGCACCGCCGTCGAGCCCGGCGCCGAGTACGTCGAGCTGCAGATGTGGAACGCCGGGCAGAACCTCGTCGGCGGCCACACCCTGTCGCACCTACGACGCCGGCGGCACCGCCAACCGACGACCGTGCTCCCGTCCGACGTGCCCAACGGAGCCAATCAGAGCACGGTCCTGATCGCGACCCCGGAGGCCGAAGCCGAGTTCGGGATCGTGGCCGATGCGCCGCTCTCCCCGTCCGACCAGCTCGACCCGGCCGGCGGCGCGGTCTGCTGGGAGGAACGTCGACTGCGTCGCCTGGGGCGGGTTCACCGGCCCGCTGCCCTCGCATGTCCCCGCTCTGAAAGTCGGCAACCCGGCTTCTCCGGGAGGGGTCCCGGACGGGCATGGCCCTGCGCCGCACGATCGCACCAGGCTGCGCCACCCTGCTCGAGTCCGCCGACGACCGAGGACAGCGACGACAGCGCCACCGACTTCGCCGCAGTCGAACCCGAACCCGCGCCGCAACTCGGTCGCCCCGACCGAGCAGCCCCTGCGAAAAATCCGCGGGCGGCGGCCGGACAGGGCGGCTCCAGGTGGCAGACGCGCCCCAGACCACTGCTGAAGCGAAGCGCCGCCGCACAGGACCCACGACCGCACCCCGACCTTCCGCTTCGCCGCCGACGAGCCGGCGCGACCTTCCAGTGCAAGCTCGACGGCAAGCCGTTCAAGCCCTGCCGCTCACCCTTCACGACGAAGAGGCTGTCGCTGGGCCGCCACGTCTTCAAGGTGCGCGCCCGCGACGACTCCGGCGAGCTGGATCCGACGCCGGCCTCCTGCCGGTTCAAGGTCATCGCGAAGAGCCTGACCCGCGCGCTAGCGGACGTTGAAGCCTTCGCCGGTGAGGCGGCCGATGTCGTTGCGTGAGGCCGAGGAAGAAGAGCATGATCACGAGGACGAAGCCGAGCGCGCCGGCGCGCTCCATCACCCGGAAGGGCACGGGCCGGCCGCGCACCTTCTCGACCAGGCTCCAGAAGATGTGGCCGCCGTCGAGCGGCAGGAACGGGAAGAGGTTGATCAGGCCGAGCGAGAGGCTGACCAGGGCGAGCAGGAGTGAGCGCCTCGCGGGCGCCGAGGTCGATCGTCTGGTTGGCGACGTCGCTGACCCCGACCACGCCGGAGACTTCCTTGCGCTGCTCGGAGTCGAAGATGTTGGCGAAGACCGTCACGCGTTTTGCTCGTGACCAGCCAGATCGCGTCGCCGGCGCGCTGCGCGGCGGCTCGCCGACGCCGAGGTTGGCCGGCTCGGTTCCGTAGGAGAAGCCGATCCTGGCGCGTCGCCTGGCGCCGTGTCGTATTCGGGCCGGACCGAGAGCGTCTCGCACCTGGCCGTCGCGCTTGATCCGCAGCGTCACGGGCGTCGCCGCCTTGCAGCCGTCGACCTGCTTGCCGGCGCACTTGTGCGATGCCGATCGTCTTCGATAGAACCGTTCGAGCCGCGCTTCGGCGCTCAGGCCGGGATAGCTCTTGCCGTCGACGGCGAGGATCCGGTCGCCGGGCTTGAGCACGCTCGGCGGCCGGCGAGCCCGGGATGACTTCGTCGACCGTCTGGGTCGGGTCGCTGGCGCCGAGCGCGAGCGACGAAGAGGATCGCGAAGGCGAGGACGATGTTGACCGCCGGCCCGGCCCCGATCACGACGATCCGCTTCCAGACCGGCTGGTGGTAGTAGCCGCGGTGCTCTTCCCCCGGCGGCAGCTCCTCCTCCGGGTTCATGCCGCTGATCTTCACGTAGCCGCCGCGCGGGATCGCGCGCGATCCCGTACTCGGTCTCGCCCCGCTTGACCGAGACCAGCTTCGGCCCGAAGAAGAGGAAGAAGCGCTCGACCCGCATCCCGGTCGCCTTGGCGGCGAAGAAGTGCCCGGCCTCGTGCAGGACGATCAGCAGCGAGAAGCCGAGGAAGATCAGGACCCAGTTCATACCCTCGCCAACCCCCCGACCTCCTCTTCGGTGCGGCGGCGGGCCTCGGCGTCGACGGCGAAGAGATCTTCGAAGTGGGTCGGCTGCAGCGGCGGCATCGCCTCCAGGACCCGCTCGATCGCGGCCGGGATCGCGGTGAAGCCGATCTTGCCGTCGAGGAAGGCGGCGACCGCGACCTCGTCGGCGGCGTTGAGGACGCAGGGCGCGGTCCCCCCCGCCCTGCCGGCCTCGAGGGCGAGGCGCAGGCAGGCGAAGGTCTCCAGGTCGGGCGGCTCGAAGGTCAGCTCGCCGACCGCCGCGAGGTCGAGCCGCGGCACGTCGACGTCGGCGCGCTCGGGGTAGTGCAGCGCGTAGGAGATCGGCACCCGCATGTCGGGGTGGCCGAGGTGGGCCAGGGTGGCGCCGTCGTTGAGGTCGATCAGCGAGTGGACGATCGACTGCGGGTGGACGACGACCTCGATCCGCTCGAAGGGGACGCCGAAGAGGTGGTGCGCCTCGATCGCCTCGAAGCCCTTGTTCATCAGCGTCGCCGAGTCGATCGTGATCCGCCCGCCCATGCTCCAGGTCGGGTGGGCGAGCGCCTCCTCGACGCTGACGCCGTCGAGGTCGGTGCGGCCGCGGAACGGGCCGCCCGAGGCGGTCAGCACCAGCCGGTCGACCGTCCCCGGCGGCTCCGCGCCGATCAGCTGGAAGAGGGCCGAGTGCTCGGAGTCGACCGGCAGCAGCCGCGCCCCGGTCGCCTCGGCCAGCGCCATCGTCAGCTCGCCGCCGATCACCAGGCTCTCCTTGTTGGCGAGCGCGACGTCGATCCCCTCGCCGAGGGCGACGATCGTCGGCCCCAGCCCGGCCGCGCCGACGATCCCGTTGAGGACGAGGTCGGCGCCGGAGGAGACGATCAGCTCGCGGATCCCCTCCTCGCCCGCGAGCACCTGCCCGTCCCAGGCGCCGCGCGCGGCCTCGGCGGCGTCCGCGTCGGAGAAGGCGACGGCGCCGACGCCGTGCTCGGTCGCCTGCGCCAGCACCCGCTCCCAGCTCGACCCGGCGGCGAGCCCGACCACCTCGAGCTCATCCGAGGCGGCGACGATCTCCAGCGCCTGCGTCCCGATCGAGCCCGTCGAGCCGAGAATCAGCAGCTTCTTCATCTACAGCAGGATAAGGAGACCGGCAGCCGGGCCGCGAGTCCGCGTCTGTACCCGTCTATAGGACGGGCAAACGCGGACTCGTCAGTAGACGAGCTGGACGGAGAGGTAGTAGCCGACGACGACGGTGAAGAAGACGGCGTCGAGGCGGTCGAGGATGCCGCCGTGGGGGCCGAAGAGGGTGCCGGTGTCCTTCTTGCCGAGATCGCGCTTCAGCATCGACTCGAAGAGGTCGCCGACCGGGGCGATCGCGGCCACCGCGGCGCCGATGATCAGGGCGTCCACCCCCGAGAGCCAGTCCTGGTAGAGGCCGGCGAACCAGAAGGCCATCGTGCCGATCAGGAAGCCGCCGATCAGGCCCTCCAGGGTCTTGTTGGGCGAGAGGCTGGGGGCGATCTTGTGCGAGCCGAACATGCGGCCGGTCGCGTAGGCGCCGGTGTCGGTGGCGAAGGTGCCGACCAGGACGTCGACCAGCAGCGCGGCGCCGTGGTGCGGCAGGTCGCGCAGCAGCACGGCGTGGACCAGCGGGATGCCGATCCAGACGATCCCGAGCAGGGTGACGCCCATCGAGACCGTGATCCCGTCGCGGTGGTGGCGGTCGGCGCCGAAGGCGAAGAGCACCGGGAACGAGGCGGCGAGGATGAGCAGCACGTTGAAGGCGGTGCCGAAGTGGGCGGCGAGGATCAGCGCCGCGACGGCGAGGTAGGCGGCTCGCGCGATCGGCCGCATCTCCCCCGTCATCGCCAGGTACTCGCGCAGGCAGAGCACGCCGATGCCGATCATCGCGACGGTGAAGACCAGCCCGCCGGCGACCGTGATCGCGATCGCGAAGACGGCCCAGGGGATCGCGAAGAGGATGCGCTTGACCGTCTCGCCGCTGGCCGCGCCGCGCCCGCGGCGCCGCGGCCGTCGCGGCGGGCGCGGCTTCGGCGCCGGCTCCTCGGCGAACATCTCGTCGTCGAAGAGGTCCTGCATCAGGCCCTCGCCCCGAAGCGGCGCTGGCGCGCCTCGAACTCCCGCAGGCACTCCTCCAGCGCCTCGCGGCCGAAGTCCGGCCAGAGCTCGTCGCGGAAGACCAGCTCCGAGTAGGCGCACTGCCAGAGCAGGTAGTTGGAGATGCGCTGCTCGCCGCTGGTGCGGATCAGGAGGTCGGGGTCGTGCATCTCGGGCGCGTAGAGGTGGCGGCGGAACTCCTCCTCGGTGCCGCCCTCGAAGCTCCGCGCGGCGTCGACGATCTCCGCCCTGCCGCCGTAGTTGAAGGCGACGAAGAGGGTGATCCGCTCGTTGCCGGCGGTCGTCTCCTCGGCCCAGGCCATGCGCTCGACCAGCTCCGGCGCGACCCCCTCGCGGCGGCCGACGAAGCGCATCCGCACGCCCTCGGCGTCCAGCTCGGGCGTCTCGGCCTCGATCCGCTCGCCGAACATCGCCATCAGCCCAGCGACCTCCTCGGCCGGCCGCGACCAGTTCTCGGTCGAGAAGGAGAAGACGGTCAGCTCCTCGATCCCCAGCTCGACCGCGTCGCGCAGGCGCGCCTTGACCGTGTCGGCGCCGGCCCGGTGCCCCTCTACCGTCGGCAGCTCCCGCTGCTGCGCCCAGCGCCCGTTGCCGTCGGTGATGATCGCCACGTACCGCGCGGAGGCACTCACACCTCCAGGATCTCCTCTTCCTTCCCCTTCAGGAGAGCGTCGATCTCGGCGATCGCCTCGTCGGTCTGCTTCTGCAGGGCGGCCTCGGCGCGGCGCTCGTCGTCCTCGCCGGCTTCGCCCTCCTTCTTCAGCTCGCGCAGGTCGTGCATCGTGTCGCGGCGGATGTTGCGGATCGCGACCCGGCCCTCCTCGGCGACGCCGTGCACCACCTTGACCATCTCGCGGCGGCGCTCCTCGGTCAGCTCGGGGATCTGGAGCCGGACGACGTTGCCGTCGTTGCTCGGCGTCAGTCCGATGTCGGACTCCTGGATCGCTTTCTCGATCGCCCCGATCGAGGACTTGTCGAAGGGCGTGACGGTGAGCAGGCGGGCGTCGGAGGTCGCCACGTTGGCGAGCTGCTTGAGCGGCGTCTGGGCGCCGTAGTAGTCGACCACGATGCGGTCGAGCAGGTGCGGCGAGGCGCGGCCGGTGCGCACCGTGGCCAGCTCGCCGCGGCTCGATTCGACCGACTTGGCCATGCGGCCTTTGGCGTCTTCGAGCAGTTCGTCGATCAGCTCCACTGGGCCCCCGTTCTCGTCATCCGGCGGGCGCGCTGGAGACCAGCGTGCCCACCCTCTCGCCGCTGACGATCCTATCTATGTTGCCCGCGTCTCCCATGTTGAAGACGTAGATCGGCAGGTCGTTGTCCATGCAGAGCGAGAGCGCGGTCGAGTCCATCACCTTGAGGTCGCGCTCGATCGCCTCGCGGTGGCCGATCGCGGCGATGAACTTGGCGTCGGGATTGGTCGCCGGGTCGGAGTCGTAGACGCCCTCCACCCCGTTCTTCGCCATCAGGATCGCTTCGGCGTGGATCTCCAGCGCCCGCAGCGCCGCCGCGGTGTCGGTGGTGAAGAACGGGTTGCCGGTGCCGGCGGCGAAGATCACCACGCGGCCCTTCTCCAGGTGGCGCATGGCGCGGCGGCGGATGTAGGGCTCGGCGACCTCCTTGACGTCGATCGCCGAGAGCACGCGGGTGTGCTCGCCGGTCTTCTCCAGCGCGTCCTGGAGGGTCAGCGCGTTGAGCACCGTCGCCAGCATCCCCATGTAGTCGCCGGTCGCCCGGTCCATGCCTTCGGCGGCGGCGGCGAGCCCGCGGTAGATGTTGCCGGCGCCGACGACGATCGCCACCTCGACCCCGCGGGCGCGGATCGCGGAGACCTGCTCGGCGATCCGCTGCACCTCGGTCGCGTCGGTGCCGTAGTCGAGATCGCCCATCAGCGCCTCGCCCGAGAGCTTCGAGCAGGATGCGTTTGAACTGGGGGTTCGGGGCCATCGGGGGTTGCCGGCTTCGCTCCGCGTCGCGGAGACTACCTGCGATTCCGCCGGTCGCCTACTCGCCGACGCGGAAGTAGGCGAAGCGGGCGATGCGGATGTTCTCGCCGGTCTTGGCCGCCAGCTCCTGGCGCAGCTCCTCGATCGACTTCGAGTCGTGCTTCTCGGCGTTGACGTGGGCCTGGTCGAGCAGGGCGACTTCCTTGCCCCACTTGGCGAGCTGGCCCTCGACGATCTTCTCGACCACGTTGTCGGGCTTGCCGTCCTCGCGCGCCTTCTCCTCGAAGACCCGCTTCTCCGCCTCGCGCTCCTCCTCGGGGATCTCCTCGATCGTGACGTACTGAGGCGCGGTCGCCGCGACGTGCAGGGCGACCTCGTAGGCGAACGCCTTGAAGTCCTCGTTGCGGGCGACGAAGTCGGTCTCGCACTGCACTTCGACCATCGCCCCGACCTTGTCGTTGGCGTGGATGTAGGAGGCGACGACCCCCTCGTTCGTCCCCCGCCCTTCGCGCTTGGCGGCGGACGCCTGGCCCTTGACCCGAAGGATCTCGATCGCCCGGTCGACGTCCCCCTCGGACTCGGTCAGCGCAGCCTTGCAATCCATCATCGCCGCCCCGGTCCGATCCCGAAGCGCCTTCACATCGGCAGCAGTAACGCTCACGACTCCCCTCCCTCTTTGCCGGCCTCCTCAGAAGCCTTCTCCTCCGCTGCGGGCTCCTCGGAAGCTTTCTCCTCCGCCGCAGGCTCCTCAGCCTTCGCCTCGGAAGCTTTCTCCTCCGCAGCAGGCTCAGCCTCCGCCGGGGCTTTCTCGGTCGCCGCGGGCTCCTCGGCTTTCTTCGCCTCCGCAGGGGCCTTCTCAGCGCCGCGGGCTTTGGCGCTGCCTCTGCGGGTGGCGTGGGGCTGGGGGGCGCTCGAGAACGCAGGCCCCGCCGCGGCCGCAGGCCCGCCTGACCCGCGACAGGACCCGCAGCCGGAGCGGCCTGGGCTGTCCCTGAGCCGGCGCTGCGCCGGGGCCTGCAGCCGGAGCCTTGGCAGCCGCCTGCGCCGCCTCGGCCTGCTTCGCAGCCTCCGCTTCAGCCGCCGCCTTCTTCGCCGCCTCCTCAGCGGCAACCCGCATTTTCTCTTCCTCCTCGCGCTTCTTGCGCTCTTCCTCTTCCTCCTTGCGCCGCTCCATTTCCTCGGCGATGCGGCGCTCCTCCTGGACCCGCCAGGCGCCGGCGCCCTCGTCGATCGCGCCGCCGATCGTGCCGATCACGAGCTGGCAGGAGCGGATCGCGTCGTCGTTGCCGGGGATCACGTAGTCGATCGGGGTCGGGTCGCAGTTGGTGTCGACCAGGGCGATGATCGGGATCCGCAGGCGCGCCGCCTCGCGCACCGCGATCTCCTCGGTTTTGAGGTCGGTGACGAAGACCGCGTCGGGCAGGCGCTCCATGTCGCGCACGCCGCCGAGGTTGAACTCGAGCTTGGCGAGTTCGGCCTGCATCCCCATCCGCTCCTTGGTCGGGAGCAGCTCGAGCTTGCCCTCGTCGCGCCACCCGGTCAGCTCGTGCAGGCGCGCGATCCGCGCCGACATCGTGTTGAAGTTGGTCAGCAGGCCGCCCAGCCAGCGCTGGTTGACGTAGGGCATCTTGCAGCGGTCGGCCCACTCTTCGACCGGGCCGCGGGCCTGCTTCTTGGTGCCGACGAAGAGCACCGTGCCGCCGCCGCTGGCCAGCTCGCCGGCGAAGCGGCGCGCGTTCTCCAGCAGCGCCTCGGTCTGGACCAGGTCGATGATGTGGATCCCGTCCAGCTCGCCGAAGATGTAGCGGCGCATGTTCGGGTTCCAGCGACGGGTCTGGTGGCCGAAGTGGACTCCGGCCTCCAGCAGCTCTTTGAGGCCTGCCTCTGGCATGGGTGAAGCTCCTTGTTTTGCGTTGCGTTCCCCGCCGCCCTCGCCGGGACCCGGCGCGATGCCGGTCAGGATCCGGGTCGGTGCGTGCGGGGGTCGGTTTCCGAGCCGCCGATTGTAGACGGGGTCGCTTGACTAGGCGGCGCGGGCGGCCTCCAGCGCCGCCGCGAGATCCGCCGGCAGCTCGGAGACGAAGGCTCAGCCGCTCGCCGCTGCGCGGGTGGTCGAAGGCGAGCCGGTGCGCGTGGAGGAACTGGCGCTCGAGCCCGTACTTGGCCTCGCCGCCGTAGGTGACGTCGCCGGCCAGCGGGTGGCCGATCGCGGCGAAGTGGGCGCGGATCTGGTGCGTGCGGCCGGTCTCCAGGCGCGCCTCGAGGTAGGTCTCGGCGCCGAGCAGCTCGAGCACCGTGAAGTGGGTCCGCGCCTGGCGCGAGGCGGCGCCGGAGACGGCCATGCGGTGGCGCTGGCGCGAGGCGCGGCCGATCGGCGCGTCGATCGTGCCGGTGCGGGAGGCGAGGCGGCCGCGCGCCAGGGCCAGGTAGACGCGTTCGACCTCGCGGCGCTGGACCTGCGCCTGCAGCGCCGCGTGGGCCTCGTCGGTGCGGGCGACGACGAGCAGGCCGCTGGTCCCCTTGTCGAGGCGGTGCACGATGCCGGGCCGCTCCGGGTCGGCGCCGCCGCCGAGCAGGTCGCCGAGCTCGTCGACCAGGGTCGGCCCGCGGTGCGACGGCGCCGGGTGGACGACCAGGCCCGCCGGCTTGTCGACCACCGCCAGCGCCTCGTCGACGTGGACGATGCGCAGCTCCTCGCTCACGGCCGCCCCCGTTCCGGTGCGCTTTATGTGGGTATAGGCCGTAAAAGGCGCACCGGAAGCTCATCGGGTGCTTCCGTCGCGAGGTAGGAGAGGGCGAGCAGGAGGACGCCGGCGGTGACGGCGACGTCGGCGAGGTTGAAGGCCGGCCAGCTGCCGATCTGGATGTAGTCGGTGACGGCGTCGGCGCGGATGCGGTCGGCGAGGTTGCCGAGCGCGCCCCCGGCGAGCAGCCCGGCCGCGACCCACATCCACCGCCGGGTCGGGTCGCGGGAGAAGACGTAGCCGACGACGCCGAGGGCCAGGGCGGTGAGCAGCACCAGGCGCAGCGCCGCCGCCGCCGGCGAGGCCGAAGGCGACGCCGCTGTTGTGCGAGAGCGTGAGTTCGAGCGGCCCGAGGACCTCGACGTCCTGGCCGGGGACGAGGTGCGCTTCGACCAGCGCCTTGGCCGCCTGGTCGAGGACGACGACGAGGCCGCAGAGCGCGCCGGCCAGGCGCCAGGCGCGGGCGCCGGCGCCGCTCACCCTTCGATCAGGCCGACGACGATGGCGCGGACGATGAAGAGCAGGATCACGCCGAGCATCGGGCTGAGGTCGAGCGCGAAGCCGCCGCCCCCGAGCGGCGGCAGGAAGCGCCGGAAGAAGTTCAGGTAGGGATCGGTCGTCTCTTTGATGAAGTCGAGCGTCGCCCGCAGCGCCCGGTTGTAGGGCATGCGCGGCACCCAGGAGATCAGCACGTTGAGGAAGATCAGGATGATGTAGACGAGGAAGAGCGCGCTGACGTAGTCGGCGACGTCGAAGCGGGTCAAGGCGAGCGCGATCATCCCGCGCATCCTCTCCAGCGAGGCCCGCACCGCGGCCTCGAAGGCCTCGCGGGCCCCCTCCCGGTCCAGCGCCTCCAGCCCGGCCTCGGTGCTGCCCCCGGGCGAGGCCACGGCCTTGCGCACATCGGCGGGGTGCCGAACCCGCAGCAGCTCCGCCGTCCCGGCGGTCGTCTCCACCACCAGCTCCCGCGCCAGCTCCTCGTCCAGCCCGTCGGCGGCCCCGGCATCGGCGATCGCCTCGACCGCCAGCGCCAGATAGGCGGGCGCACAGCCCATCACCGCGGTGGCGGCGTCGAACTGGGCGTCGGGCAGCTCGACCACGTGGCCCAGAGCCCTTCGAGCATCGACCGAACCGCCGCGTCGGGGTCCCCGGCCACGCAGAGCACGCCCTTGCGCACCTCGACCCCGACGTTGGGCATCACCCGAACGACCTCGGAGCCGGGAAAGGCTGCCGAACCCGCTCCAGCGAGGTGGCCCCAAGCAGCGAGACGACCACCTTCGCCCCGCCCAGCTCCGCCGGCCACCTCGATCGAGCCGCGCCGGCTTCACCGCGAGCACGACGACGTCGGCCCGCTCGGCCAGCTCGCGATTCGAGGCAACCGCCTCGCCACCAAGCTCCGCGGCCAAGCTCTGCGGCCCGCCCGGAGCCGCTGTCGGTGAAGAGCATCGCCGTCGACCTCGCCATGCAAGGCCGCGCGCCATCGCGGCGGCCATGCTCCCGGAGCCGACAGAAGCCGACGATCATGCAGCGCAGCCTAGCCGCGACCGACAGGCGGACCACGCTAGGACTGGTTGAAGAACCCTTTGTCGAGGAGCCGAGCCTTCTCCTCGGCGGAGACCTCGACGTTGCGCGGCGTCAGCAGGAAGATCTTCTCGGCGATCCGCTGCATGCCGCCGTCGAGCGAGTAGGTCAACCCCGAGCAGAAGTCGATCATCCGCTTCGAGAGCTCGTGATCGGTCGTCTGCAGGTTGAGGATGACCGGCACCGAGCGCTTGAACTGGTCGGCGACCTGCTGGGCGTCGTTGAAGTTGCGGGGGATGACGAGATGGACCTGGACGTCGGAGTCGCCGTTGCCGAACCGGGCGCAGCGTGCGCGTGCGCGAGGCCGCGATCGGCTCGTCGTCGGCGAAGATGTCGTCGATCTCGTCGCGGCGCGAGCGCCGGGAGCTCGGCAGGCGACGGACCTGGCCGGACTCGCGGCGGCCGCTCGAGGGCCTCTTCGGTGCCGGTCTCCGGCTCGAAGTCGTCCTCGTACTCGGGGCCGTAGTCGTGGTCCTCGGCAAGGCCGAAGTAGACCAGCGCTCTATGCCATGTATCGCGTAGGGCCATGGTTATCGCGTGTTTCGGCCCTGACAGGCCGATTCCTTTACGGATTATGGCCGATGGCCAGCGGGCTCATGCGCATTGGCCGGGCGGGTCCTGTCACGGTCTTGGTCCCACCACCCGCTGCGGCGGCTTCGCCGCCTCCTCGGGGTGGTCCCCCACGACCGCGCCACCCGCCGGGAGATGCGTCAGATGTAGAGCGCCGTGCCCAGGCGGACGATGGTTGCGCCCTCCTGGACCGCGACCTCCCAGTCCTGCGAGGTGCCCATGGAGAGGCGCTCGAGGCTGTGCTGAGCGGCCAGCTCTCGGAGGCGGGCGAAATGGGGTCGCGAGTCCTCCGGGTCCTGGCTGAAGGGCGGCATCGTCATCAGGCCGGAGACGCGCACCGGGCAGCGCTCGATGAACGCGCCCAGCTCGTCGGGGGCGACGCCGCCCTTGCCCTCCTCGCCGGCGACGTTGACCTCGACCAGGACCTCGGTGTCGGGGTCGCCGTGCTTGCCGAGCTGCTCCAGGGCCGAGTCGGTGGCGACCGAGTGGATCAGCCGGCAGAGCGGCAGCAGCTGCTTCACCTTGCGGCTCTGCAGGTTGCCGATGAAGTCCCACTCGAAGGCGTCGCCCCAGCGCTCCTGCTTGGCGACCAGCTCCTGCTGGCGGTTCTCGCCGACCAGCGTGACCCCGGCCTCGGCGAGCGCGCCCATCTCCTCCAGCGGCACGTACTTGGTCGCGGCGAGGATCTCGACCCCGGGGCCGGCGATCTCACGGGCCCGCTCCAGGTTGGCGGCGATCTTCGCCGGGTCGAGGCCGTGGATCAGGCCGGGCACGTCAGCCGCCTCCCCGTCGCAGCCAGACCAGGCCCGGCCTGGCGCCGTGCGGCCGGCGTCGCGCCGGTGGGAGAAGAAGAGCTCGGGCTCGCAGCTGGTGCAGAGGCCGCTCGGCTCGACCCGCTCGACCCCGGCCTCGCGCAGCAGCCGCGGCAACTCGGGCAGGTCAGCTGCCGACGGGCCGATGTCGACCGTGACATGGCCGTCGGCGTGGCGGGAGGCAGCGAGGACCTCCTCGCCCACCTCGTAGCAGCAGGGACCGATGCCGGGGCCGATCGCGGCGTCGGTCGCGCCGACCGCCTCGGCGCCGCGGGCGACGATCCCGGCCGCCAGGCCGCGCCAGCCGCAGTGCAGCATCGCCACCCCGCCGGGACCGGCGAGCGCGATCGGCAGGCAGTCGGCGACGAAGACGAGCAGCGCAGCGAGGCCTCGGCGGTGACGTGGCCGTCGACCTCGGGGATCGCGCTGCCGGGCTCGGCGAAGGGACTCGGGTTCTGCGGTCCGCCGTGGGTCGCCAGCTCGGCGCCGTGGACCTGGCGGCCGATCGCGATCCGCTCGGGCTCGAAGCCGAGCGCCGCGGCGAGGCGACGCGGTTCTCGATCACCGCACCGTGCTCGTCCTCGGTGAGCACGCCGAGGTTGAGGCTGTCGAAGGGCGCCCGCTGACGCCGCCGATGCGGGTCGAGAAGGCGGCGGTGGCACCGGGCAGCTCGGCCTCCAGCCAGCGCACGCCGCCCGCCTCACGCCACTCCATCGTCGCTCCTCGCCGCCTCCAGCGCCACCGCCAGCTCCTGATCGCGCCCCGTCGACCTCGCCGTCGAGCTTGCGCCGCAGCGCCTCCTCGCAGGCCCCGGCCGACGGCCGGGCCCTGCGGAACGCCCGCCGCGATCAGGTCCTCGCCGTCGATCTCCAGAGCGACCTCGCGCCACTCGGCCAGGTAGCGGTCGAGCCACTCGGCGCCCAGCGCCCGGGCGAGGACCAGCTCGACCGGATCGCGGCGTCGCCGCCAGTGCGACACCCTCCGAGGGCCGCTCGGGCTCGCGCTCGGCCAGCGCCTCCTCCCCGCCCGGCGGCCCGACCGCCGCGGCGAGCAGAGTCCGGTCGCGCGGCGCCAGATCGCGCCACAGCGCCGTCCCGAGCAGGTCGTCGACCCGAGCGGCCAGCTCGGCGCCTCCGCTGCGCAGCTCGACCAACCCCCACTCGGCCAGCAGCGCGAACCCGCGCGGCGCCTCGTCTTCCCCGGCAAGCCGCAGCAGCTCGGCATCGCGGCGATCGGCCGAGACCGTGCTCAGATCGGCCTCGACGCAGCAGCGTCGCCGTCTCCGGCTCCAGCTCGAAGCCGAAGCGCGCCGCGTAGCGCGCGGCGCGCAGGGCTCGCGTCGGGTCGTCCTCAAAGGAGCGCGGGTGCAGGACGCGCAGCAGCCCGGCAGCGAGGTCGGCACGACCCCCGTGCGGGTCGATCAGCCGCGGCTCGCCGCCGCAGCGGGATCGCCATCGCGTTGATCGTGAAGTCGCGGCGGGCGAGGTCGGCCTCGACCCCGGCCGCCGGCTCGACCACCGGCAGCGCGCCGGGGTGCGGGTAGCTCTCCGAGCGGGCCGCTGGCGATATCGACCTCGTGACCGTCGAGCCCCACCTTGGCGGTGGCGAAGCGCTCGTGGGAGACGACGTCGGCGCCGAGCCGCGCGGCGAGCTCAGCGGCGTCGCCCTCGACGACGAGGTCGATGTCGGCACGCCCGCGGCCGAGGAGCAGGTCGCGCACAGCGCCGCCGACGAGGTAGACGGGCTCGGTCGCGGCCTCGCGCACGGCGGCGAGCTCCGGGTGGACGCGCTGCGAGCGCCTCGGCGAGGCTCTCGCTGTGGCTCTTCGGCTGTCGCCATGTCCGGTTGCCTACCATGATCGCCTCTCCGGATGGCCGAACAGCCCGACAGCGACTGGCCCGACCCCGGTCAGCCCGAGCGCCTCGCCCGGCGCGAGGCCCAGCAGCGACAGCTGCGGCGGCGGCGCTTGGGGGCCGGCGCGGCGCTGGCGATCGGGGCGGCGGCCATCGCCGTCGCCGTGGCCTCGGTCGGGGGAATGTCGACTCAGGGAAAGACGTCGAAGCCGGCAAGCGCCGACGCCTCGGGTGCCCAAGACAAGGCGAGCGCGGAAACGTCGTCCCCCCTCGTCCGCAATGCGACCCCCCAGCCGGACTGGAAACCCCACACCGGCCCGGTGCCGATCCTCGAGTACCACGTGCTCGGGGCGGCGCCCGCCAGCGCCCCCTACCCCGAGCTCTACGTGACCCGGTCCGACTTCCACCGCCAGATGGACTGGCTCGACGAGCGCGGCTACGAAGCGGTGACGCTGGAAGCGGTCGAGGACGCCTGGCACCGGGGCGGCACGCTGCCCGCCAAGCCCGTCGTCCTCTCCTTCGACGACGGCTACCGGCCGCAGTTCACTTATGCGCTGCCCGAGCTTCGCAAGCACGGCTGGCCCGGAGTGCTGAACCTGAAGGCCGAAGGCTCCGACCTCTACATCAGCAACGTCGAAGCAATGATCGAAGCCGGCTGGGAGCTGGCCGCGCACACGATCAACCACCACGACCTGACGACCTTGGGCGCTGCCGAACTTGCAGAAGAAGTAGCCGGCTCACGCAAGCTGCTACGCCGCAAATACCACGTCCCTGTGGCGAACTTCTGTTACCCGGCCGGACAGTTCGACGAAACCGTTATCGCGGCGGTGAAGGCCGCTGGCTACACCGGCGCCACCACCGAGATCCCGGGCGACGCCGATCGGCAGAAGCCTTACGAACTAAGCCGCTTCGAGATCCTCGGCTCGACCGGTGTCTCCGGCCTGGCGGAAGACCTCGCATCGGGCTGAGAGCCCGCCCCGGCAGGGGTTCCACTTAACTTTTTCGGTGAGACGGAGATTGCTTGGCGCGCGGGCGATTTCGGCGAAAAAGTACAAGACGTTTCACCCCTGCCGGGCGGGCTCTAGAGGCGCACTGGAATCCCGTCCGCCGCCAACCGCTCCTTCGCATCGCGAACCCGGTAGGTCCCGTAGTGGAAGATCGAGGCGCAGAGGACGGCGTCGGCGGCGCCATCCGAGATCGCCTCGCTCAGGTGCTCCAAGCGTTCCGGCGCCTCCTGAGGCGATCACGGGGACTGTCACCGCATCGGCGACGGCTCGCGTCAGCGCGATGTCGTAGCCGTCGTTGGTGCCGTCGCGGTCCATGCTGGTCAGCAGCACCTCCCCGGCGCCCCGCTCGACCGCCTCGCGGGCCCAAGCCACAGCGTCGCGACCGTCGACCCGCTTGCGGCCCGCCATTGACGTAGACGCCCCAGCCGCCCTCCTCGCGCTTGGCGTCGATCGCGATCACCACGCACTGGGCGCCGAAGTGGTCAGCCAGCTCCGTCAGCAGCTCGGGTCGGGCAAGAGCCGAGGAATTAACCGAAACCTTGTCGGCACCGGCATCGAGCACCGCCTGCGCATCCTCGACTGAGCGAATCCCACCACCGATCGTGAAAGGGATGAAGACGTTGTCGGCCGTCCGCCTGGCCAACTCAACGATCGTCTCGCGCTTTTCGTGTGAAGCGGTGATGTCGAGGAAGACCAGCTCGTCGGCGCCCTCGGCGTCGTAGCGCTCGGCCAGCTCAACAGGGTCTCCCGCATCGCGCAACCCAACGAAGTTCGTCCCCTTGACGACGCGTCCCGCATCTACGTCAAGGCAGGGGATGACCCGCTTCAGGACCATGCCGACAGCCTAGAGCCCATCCCGGTAGGGGTGGAGCGTCTTGTACTTTTCGTCGATTGCTTCGGGGCGACAGCCCAACCCCGTCTCACCGAAAAAGTTAAGCGGAACCCCTACCGGGATGGGCTCTATCTGGCCCGAAGAGCTGCGATGGCATCGGCGACGGTGAACTTGCGCTCGTAGAGGGCTCGGCCGACTATTGCGCCCTCTACGTTGGGGGCGGCGCTTCGGGCGAGGGCTTCGAGGTGGGCGAGGTTGCCGACTCCGCCCGAGGCGATTATTTGAGCTTTAGAGGCTGCTGCGATGCGGGCCAGCTCGGCCATTGCCGGGCCCTCCATGGTTCCGTCAACCTCGATCGCGGTGCAGAGGAAGCGGGTTACGCCGCGCCGGCCGAGGTCGGAAACCGCGTCGGCGACGTCGACGTCGCTGGTCTCGGTCCAACCCGCCAGGGAGACCTTGCCGTCGCGGGCGTCGACGGAGACGACGACGCGGTCGCCGTGGGCCTCCAGCGCGGCGGCAAGGAACTCGGGGTCGCGCAGCGCCGCGGTGCCGATCACGACTCGCTCGGCGCCTGCGTCGAGGACCGCGGCGACCGACTCGGCGTCGCGCAGGCCGCCGCCGACCTGGATCGGGCACTCGACCGCGGCTGCGATTCGGCTGATCGCGTCCAGGTTCTGCGGTTCCCCGGCCTTCGCCCCGTCGAGGTCGACGACGTGCAGGAACTCCGCCCCTTCGTCAGCCCAGCGCTTCGCCGCGTCGACTGGGTCGGCGTCGTAGGTGGTCTCGCGCTCGTAGTCGCCCTGCAACAGGCGGACCGCCTGGCCGCCGCGGATGTCGATTGCCGGGTAGAGGATCACGCCGGTACGGCGGCGCAGATCCCGGCGAAGTTGGAGAGCAGGCGCAGGCCCGCCGCGCTCGACTTCTCGGGGTGGAACTGGACGCCGAAGACGTTGTCGCACTCGGCCGCACAGGCGAAGCGGGCGCCGTATGCGGCGGTGCCGAGCAGATCGCCCGGCTCCGGGCTCGGCGCGAAGGAGTGGACTAGGTAGAAGGGTGTCTCGGACTCGATCCCCTCCGTGAGCCGCGACTGCTTCTCCCAGCGCACGGGCGACCAGCCGATGTGGGGGACCTTCAGCCCCGGCGCATCGAGGTCTGTCGACCTCGCCGGACAACAGGCCGAGGCCCTCGGCCCCGCCCAGCTCGGTGGTCGAGTCGAAGAGCAGCTGCAACCCGAGGCAGATCCCCAGGATCGGCACGCCGGCGTCGCGGCGCTCGGCGATCAGCTCGGCGAGGCCCAGCTCGCGGACGCCGGTCATCGCCTTCGGGAAGGCGCCGACGCCGGGCAGGATCAGGCCGTCGGCGGCACGGATATTCGCCGCGTCGTTGGCGATCGTCGCGGTCGCACCGACATGCTCGAGCGCCTTCTCGACCGAGCGCAGGTTGCCCATGCCGTAATCGAGGATGCAGATGCGGGTCGTCACTCGCTCAGCGTCCCCTTCGTGGACGGCACGCCGCTCTCCTCGGGATCGACCGAGACGGCGACGCGCAGGGCGCGGGCGAAGGCCTTGAAGCAGCCCTCGATCATGTGGTGGGCGTTTGTCCCGTAACGGACCGAGACGTGCAGGGTCAGCTTGGCGCTGTTGGCGACGGCGCGGAAGAACTCCTCGGCCAGCTCGGTGTCGAAGCCGGCGATCGAGGTCGCCGGCAGCTCCGCGTCGAAGACGCAGAGCGGCCGCCCGGAGATGTCGATCGCGCACTCGGCCAGCGACTCGTCCATCGGCACCACGGCGGAGCCGTAGCGCCTGATCCCGGCCCGGTCGCCAAGCGCCTCGTCGAGCGCCTGCCCGAGCACGATGCCGACGTCCTCCACCGTGTGGTGGGCGCCGGTCTCGAGATCGCCGTTGGCCTCGACCTGGAGGCCGAGCTTGCCGTGGCGGGCGAGCAGGTCGAGCATATGGTCGAGGAAGCCGACGCCGGTGGCCGCGCTTGCCTCTCCCCCGTCGAGGTCGAGCGAGAGCTTGATCTGCGTCTCGGCTGTGCTGCGTTCTCTGGTTGCTGTGCGGCTCATGACTCGACCCTAATCATCGCCGACTCGCCGTGGACGGGGAATCCCTCGGCCCGGGCGATGCGGTCGACGTGTGGAGCAAGCTTTGCCGCGGCCTCGGCCGGAACGTGGACGGACGTGATTCTCCGCCGGAAGACGGCGGGGCTTAGGGGGCCGGAGAAACGTCCGGCGCCTCCGGTGGGCAGCACGTGGTTGGAGCCGGCTACGTAATCGCCGAAAGCAGTGGCACTGTTGCCTCCGACGAAGACGCAGCCAGCGGTGGTGACTTCTGGAACGAGGGCTGCGGCCTCGTCGTCGAGCAGCTCGAGGTGCTCTGGGGCAAGCGTGTTGGCCAGACCGATCGCGTCATCGACGCTCCGCACGAGAACGGTGTTGAGCAGTGCGCCGGGATCAATGCCAGGACGCTCGCCTATCTCGGCCGCGGCGGCGCCGATCGCCTCGATCGTCGCCTCGTCGGTCGACGCGAGGACCAACACCGCCCCCTCGCCGTGCTCTGCCTGGGCACAGAGGTCGAGTGCGGCTGCGCGTGTATCTGTGTCCGCCCCAGCGACAACCATCAGCTCCGATGGGCCGGCGTAGGAATCGATTCCGACCGTCCCATAGACACTGCGCTTGGCCTCCTGCACCCAGGCGTTACCGGGTCCGACGATGACGTCGACCGGCGCGATCGTGTCAGTGCCGTAAGCGAGTGCGAAAATCGCCTGCGCTCCGCCCATCGAGTAGATCTCATCGATCCCGCAAAGGGAGGCGGCTGCAAGCACAGGCGCGGCGACGGACCCGTCTGGTCCTGGAGGCGAGGCGAGGACGATCCCGTCGACATTGGCAACCCGGGCGGGTATTGCGCACATCAGAACGCTCGATGGATAGGCCGCGCGTCCGCCCGGAGCGTAGATCCCGACCGCATCCACGGGGATCGTCCGGGTCGAAATGCTCTGCCCCTGAGGCAGCTCAATGGTTCGCGCATCGTCGGTGATCTGGGCCAGGGCCACCTCACGCACATTCTCGATCGCCAATTCAAGCGACTCGCGCAACGCGGAATCGAGAGCGTTCTCGGCTGCCTTGATCTCACCGACATCAACCCGCAGCGACTCGATGCCAGCCTCCGTCGCGTCGTACCGGTTGGTCAGTCTAAGGATGGAATCGTCCCCCTCGGCGAGCACTTCCCGCCGGATCGGCTCCACATCAGGTAGATGACTTACCTGGGTCACCTTCTCCCGAATTGCGACCGCGGCCTTGGATGGGTCAGTCCACTCAATCGCCTCGACCCTCATCCCGACATCGCCTCCCGCAACTTCGCCGTCATCTCGTCCACCTCGGCCGCACGCAGCTTGTGCGCGACCCGGTTGGCCACGAACCTCGCCGTGCACTCGAGGATCTCCTCGCGCACCTCGAGGTCGTTCTCTTCCAGGGTGCGGCCGGTGGCGACCAGGTCGACGATGCCGTCGGCGAGGCCGATCAGCGGCGCCAGCTCGACCGAGCCCTTGACCTCGATCACCTCGACCTGGCGGCCGGTTTTCTCGAAGTGGCGTTCCGCCGTGCGCGGGTACTTGGTCGCGATCCGCATCATCCCGAGGCGGCGCTGCGACTCCCCCAGCCGCTCGTCGCCCACGCGCCCGGCGAGGACCATGCGGCAGCGGCCGAAGCCGAGGTCGAGCAGCTCGTAGACGACGCGGTCCGCCTGCTCGAGCAGCACGTCCTTGCCGGTGATGCCGACGTCGGCGGCGCCGGCCTCGACGTAGGTGGGCACGTCGGACGGGCGCATCGTCACAAGGGTGATGCCCTCGCCCTCGAAGATCAGCGAGCGCGACCCGCCGCGCACCTCGCTGGTGTCGATGCCGATCGCGTCGAGCGCGTCGAGCGTCTCGCCGAGCAGGGCGCCACGCGGCACCGCGAGCTTCAGCGGTCCCTCTGACTTGGCGTGCCCCATGCCGGCGACCTCGACGCTCATGACTCGCCCCCGGTGCGCGACTCCTCCTCCATCTGGGCCACGTGGACGCGCTCCAGGTAGAGGGCAAAGCCCGCCGCGGGCAGGTCGACGCCGAAGCGCTTGAGCAGCCCGTCGTAGCGGCCGCCGCCGCCCAGCACGTGACCGATCGCGGGGTCGTAGACCTCGAGGATGGCGCCGCTGTAGTAGCCGAGGTCACGCAGCAGGCCGAGGTCGATCTGCACGCGGTCGGAGACGCCGCGTGCCTCAAGGGCCGCGAAGGTCTCGCCGATCCGTGCGGTCGCGCGCTCGACCGCGGCGCCGCCCAGCGAGCGCGCCTCGTCGAGGACCTCGCGGCCCCCTCGCAGCTGCGAGAGCGCAACGCAGGTGGCAACCTGATCGTCGTCTATGCCCTCCAGCTCCGACAGCTCGACCTCGAGGCCGACCAGGTCGTGGGCGGCGAGACGGCTCAGCACCGCGTCGCGCGCCCCTGCCTCGATCCCGAACTCGGCGAGCAGCTGGCGGTAGAGGTCGGCGTCGCCGAGGCCGATCACGGCCCGGTTGAGCGATGCGGCGTCGAGCGCCGCCTCCAGCACCTCGACCACCTCCGCCGTCCCGTCGGGCGCCGGGGCGCCGATCAGCTCGACGCCCGCCTGCGCGAACTCGCGCATCTGCCCGCGCTGCGGGCGCACGGCGCGGAAGGCGTTGGCCAGGTAGCAGAGCCGCAGCGGCGGCTCTGCGGACGCGTAGCGACTGGCGACGAGCCGGGCGATCGGCACCGTCATGTCCGAGCGCAGGGCGAGCAGGTCGCCGCGCTCGTCGAAGAATCGGTAGGCGGAGTCCGCCGTGCGCCCGTCGCCGCGCGCGAGCACCTCGTCGTACTCGATCGCCGGCGTCGCCACCTCGCCGTAGCCGCGGCCCTCGAAGACCTCGATCAGGGCCAGGTGCAGGCGTCGCAGCTCCCGCATCTCGTCGGGCAGCACGTCGCGCGTGCCGGGTGGAATCGGGATGGATCATCCGCCGGACCTTACGAGAGCGGGCGAGAAAGCCCTGCTAGGCGGGAACCTCTGAGGAGACCCGTTCAATCTGGGCGCCGAGCCCGCGCAGGCGCTCGTCGATCTGCTCGTAGCCGCGGTCGATCTGGCGGATGTTGCCGATCTCCGAGGTGCCGTCGGCCGCCAGGGCGGCGATGAGCATCGCCATCCCGGCGCGGATGTCGGGGCTCTCGACGCGTTCGCCGTGAAGCCGGCTCGGACCGCTGACGATCGCCCTGTGGGGATCGCACAGCGTGATCCGAGCGCCCATCGCGACGAGCTTGTCGACGAAGAAGAGGCGGTTCTCGAACATCTTCTCGAAGATCAGGATCTCGCCGTCGGCCTGGGTGGCGAGGGCGAGGGCGATCGAGGTGAGGTCGGCGGGGAAGGCCGGCCAGGGCCCGTCCTCGATCTTCGGGATCGCGTCGCCGAGGTCGGCCTGGATTCGCAGCCGCTGGCCGGGCGGGACGAGCATGTCGCTGCCCTCGATCTCCGAGTGCAAGCCGAGGCGGCGGAACTGGCGGCGGACCATCAGCAGGTCCATCGGCTCGACGTCGCGGATGCGCAGCTCGCCGCCCGTCGCGGCGGCGAGCGCCATGAAGCTGCCGACCTCGATGTGATCGGCCGAGATCGTGTGCTCGGCGCCGGCGAGCTTGTCGCGGCCGTGCACGGTCATCACGTTGGAGCCGATCCCGTCGACCTGGGCGCCCATCGCGCTGAGCAGCCGGGCGAGGTCCTGGACGTGCGGCTCGCAGGCGGCGTTGGAGATCGTCGTCGGCCCCGGCGTCAGCGCCGCCGCCATCAGCGCGTTCTCGGTGCCCATCACCGAGGGCTCGTCCATGAAGATCGCGCACGGGGCGAGACCGCCCGCGGGGGCGCTCAGCTCGATCCAGCGGTCGCCGTCGACGCGGGCGCCGAGGTCCTTGAAGGCGTCGAGGTGGGCGTCGAGGCGCCGGCGGCCGATGAAGTCGCCGCCCGGCGGTGGCATCCGCGCCTCGCCGAAGCGGGCCAGCAGCGGCCCGGCGAGCAGGAACGACGCCCGGATCTGCTTCGAGAGCTCCTCGTCGACCGAGGCGACCGAGACCCCGGCGGCGCAGAGCCGGACGCTGTTGTCGGCGATCCACGCCACCTCCACCCCGAGCCGCTCCAGCAGCGCGATCTGCGCCTCCGTGTCGCGGATGCGCGGGACCCTGTGCAGCACCAGCTCCTCCTCGGTGAGCAGGCAGGCGGCGAGGATCGGCAGCGCGGCGTTCTTGTTTCCGGCGACGGTGAGCTCGCCGGAGAGCGGCACACCGCCTTGGATGACGAATTTCTCCATCAGGAGCCCTCGCGCTTCATGGTCCGGCTAGGGTAACGACCGTCATGCGGAGAGGCTGGAAGATCCTGATCGGCGTCGGAGTGGCCCTGGCCGTGCTGCTGGGGCTGAACACGGTGATCGTCGATCACGAAACCAAGGCGGCGGCCGTGACCGAACCCGGCGGCCGATCCTCAAGCTGCCCGGCGGGGAACTCGAGGTCGGTCGAACGCGGGCCACGGGACGGCGAGCCGATCGTCCTCATCCACTGCTTCACCTGCGCGATCAACTGGTGGGACGAAATGATCCCGCTGCTCGCTCGCGACCACCGCGTGGTGGCGGTCGACCTGCTCGGCCACGGCGGCTCGGAAAAGCCCGCGTCCGGCTACTCGATCCCGAACCAGGCGGATCTGGTCGCCCAGGCCCTGGGCAAGACTGGGGGTCGACAACGCGGAGGTGGTCGGCCACTCGCTCGGCGGCCCGGTGACGATCGCCCTCGCCGAACAGGCACCGGACCTCGTCAGCCGGATGGTGACCATCGACAGCATCCCGGACACCTCCTACGGCGACGTCGGGTTGATCGGAGAAATGCCGTTCAAGCCGGTGATCGGCGAGGCGCTGTGGCGGATCAAGCCCGATTTCTCGATTCGTAACGGACTCGGGGTGGCCTTCGCCCCCGGTTACGACGTGCCCGACGCATTCGTCGAAGACGTCAAGCGGATGACCTACAGCGCCTACACCGGCTCTCACGACGCCTTCGACGAGTACACCGGCGAAAAGTCGCTCCCCGAACGGGCAGCTGTCATCGGCAAGCCCCTGCTGGCGATCATGGGCGCCGAGGAGCAGATCGCCAACGATCCCAGCGAAGCGCTGGCCGCCTACCGCGCCGCAGACCCCGCGGCGAAGACGAAGCTGATCGCCGGCGCGGGACACTCGCCCAACGTCGAGAAACCGGCCGAGACGGCGGCGCTGGTCCTGGGATTTGCCAACGCACCGCTCAGGAGCGTAGGATCGAATGCGCGAGGAGGCGTCGGCTCAGCCAATGGGACCCAACGCCAACGACAGCAGTCGCAGTCTCAAAGCCGGACCGGCAACGGTCCTGGCGCTGGCGCTGCTGGCGACAGCGGCTCTTCTGGCGGCAACTAGCGCTTCGGCAAAGCCGCGTGTATTGCGGGTTGGAACCTTCCACAACGTCGCCGGCAAGTACAAGACGATCCAGGCCGCGGTCGACGCCGCCAAGCCCGGCGACTGGGTGCTGATCGCCCCGGCGACTACCACGAACGCGGCGACCGGGTTCACGCCCCGGACGAAGTACCCCCGGCCGGCGTGCTGATCGCCAAGCCGCGCATCCACCTGCGTGGGATGAACCGCAACGGGGTCATCGTCGACGGCACCAAGCCGGGCTCCTCGCGCTGCTCGCGCAAGCCCGGGGCCCAGGACCTCGGCGTCGCGCAGGACGGCAGCCGGATCGGCCGCAACGGCATCGTCGTCTACAAGGCCAGCGGCGTGAGCATCGAAAACCTGACCGCCTGCAACTTCCTCGCCGGCGACGGCGAGAACGGCAACGAGATCTGGTGGAACGGCGGCGACGGCACCGGCCTGATCGGCATGGCCGCCTTCAAAGGCGCCTACCTGAACGCGACCTCGACCTTCTACAACGGCGACGAGAGCGCTCGGCCAGGTACGGGATCTTCACCAGCAACGCTCGCGGGCCGGGACGCTGGACCCAGACCTACGCCAGCAACTTCAACGACTCCGGCTACTACGATGGGCGCCTGTCGCCAGGAGTGCAACCTGACCATGCGCAACGGGCGTGGGCGCAGTACAACGCCCTCGGCTACTCGGGGACCAACTCCGGCGGCCAGCTGATCGTCAAGGAACTCCGAGTTCGACCACAACAAGGACGGCTTCGACACCAACAGCCAGAACAACGACGACGCGCCCTCGCCCGCAGGACGGCAGCTGCCCGAACGGCGCCACCAGCCCGATCACCAACTCGGCCTCCTGCTGGGTCTTCATCGACAACTACGTCCACGACAACAACAACCCCAACGTGCCGGGCGCGGGCGCCGCGGCCTCCAGCCCGGTCGGCACCGGCATCTCGATCTCCGGCGGGCGCTTCGACACCGTGATGGGCAACCGGATCGTCCACAACGGCGCCTGGGGCCTGCTGCTGGTCCCGTTCCCCGACACCGACACCCCGCCGCCGATCGCCCACTGCGAGGGCGGCACCCAGACCGGCTCGCTCGGCTTCGGCTGCCTCTACGACGACTGGGGCAACCAGGTCTTTGAAAACGAATTCTCTGAAAACGGCTTCTTCGGCAACCCGACCAACGGCGACATCGGCCAGATCACCTTCTTCGGCGGCAACCCGGTCAACTGCCTGCGCCGCAACAAGCTCCCGGGCGGCGTATCGCCGGAATCGCTGCTGACGAACACCTGCGGCACGACGGGCAGCGGAGAGATCAACCAACCCCTATTGGAACAGGTCGAATGCAACACGCAGATCCTCAGCACCAAGCCCTGCCCGGCCGGCTCCGAATACCCACGGAAGACGGCCGTCAAGATGCACGCCCTACCCAGGGCCAAGAAGCTGCCGACGATGCCCAACCCCTGCGCCGGCGTTCCCAAGAACCCCTGGTGCAAGAAGCCAAAGTCCGGCTAGAAACCGCGCTAGAATGCCCTTTCCGGGCGCAAGCTGCAAGAAGGCCTGCAATCCCCGACTTCCATCCGAAGCCCCCCGTACAGTCGAACCTATGTTCGATACGACAAAGACAACACTGCCCACCCGCCTAGCCGACGCCGTCGACCTCGCAATCGACTTCGCCACCCTCGGCGAGTACGGCCTCGAGCCCGTCGAGCCGCCCGCCCGAAGCTGCGAGGGCCGCTCCCGTGCCCTCGCTTCGCGCAGCACCGGCTCCTGGCGCTCGGCGATCGACCGCTTCGCCACTCACCCCTGACGTGCAAGCGGCGGCGGCCTGGTCGCGACGGCACGTCCGCGCCGCTCGTGGTCATCGGCGTCGCGCTGCTGCTCGTCGCGCTGGGAGTCGGCCGCACTCTGGCGCTTCTCATCGCGGGTCGTAGCTCCTAAATAAATCTCTCCGCGGTCCGCGACGGAGCTAGGCGTGGAGCGAGGCGGTCTGAGTAGCAAGCGATCCGCCGCCGGCAGGTGGCGCCGCGTAGCACCGCTACGCAAGCCGCCTGACGGGGGCGCAGCGCGCCGCTAATCGGACGCCGCAGCCCGCGACTAACTCCGTCGCGGACCGCAATAAGAAGAACCGGCGGCGACCTACTCTCCCAGGAGGTTGCCCTCCAAGTACCATCGGCGCTGAGAGGCTTAACTGCTCTGTTCGGAATGGGAAGAGGTGTTTCCCTCTCGCTATGCACCACCGGAATTTTGCGAGACCGCCCCGGTGGAGCTTGAAAACCGCACAAGGCCGCAATGGGTAAGAAATTAAAACATCCGTCAAGCCCTCGACCCATTAGTACCAGTCGGCTGAGCACATCACTGCGCTTGCACCGCTGGCCTATCAACCTGGTGGTCTACCAGGGGTCTTACTCCCTCAAGGGGATGGGAGAGCTCATCTCGAGGACGGCTTCCCGCTTAGATGCCTTCAGCGGTTATCCGTTCCGTGCGTAGCTAACCTGCGATGCCCTTGGCAGGACAACAGATACACCAGCGGCACGTTCATCCCGGTCCTCTCGTACTAGGGATGACTCCTCTCAACTCTCCAACGCCCACAGCAGATAGGGACCGAACTGTCTCACGACGTTCTGAACCCAGCTCGCGTACCGCTTTAATGGGCGAACAGCCCAACCCTTGGGACCTACTCCAGCCCCAGGATGCGACGAGCCGACATCGAGGTGCCAAACCGTTTCGTCGATGTGGACTCTTGGAAACGATAAGCCTGTTATCCCCGGAGTACCTTTTATCCGTTGAGCGACGGCGCTTCCACTTGCTACCGCCGGATCACTAAGCCCAACTTTCGTTCCTGCTCGACCCGTCGGTCTCGCAGTCAAGCTCCCTTATTGCCTTTACACTCTACGCACGATTTCCAACCGTGCTGAGGGAACCTTTGGGCGCCTCCGTTACATTTTAGGAGGCGACCGCCCCAGTCAAACTGCCCACCTGACACTGTTCACCACCCGGATCACGGCATGGTGTTAGAAGCCCAGACTACCAAGGGTGGTATCTCAAGGGTGACTCCCCAGCAGCCAAAGCCGCTGGTTCACTGTCTCCCACCTATCCTGAGCGAGATACCCCAGACTCCAATATCAAGTTGCAGTAAAGGTTCACGGGGTCTTTCCGTCTAGCTGCGGGTACTCGGCATCTTCACCGAGACTTTAATTTCACCGAGCCTCTCGTTGAGACAGCGTCCAAGTCGTTACGCCATTCGTGCAGGTCGGAACTTACCCGACAAGGAATTTCGCTACCTTAGGACCGTTATAGTTACGGCCGCCGTTTACCGGGGCTTAGCTTCGCTGCTTCGCGCCGAAGCGCTAACAAGTCCGCGTAACCTTCCGGCACCGGGCAGGCGTCAGCCCCTATACGTCGTCTTGCGACTTAGCAGAGGCCTGTGTTTTTGGTAAACAGTCGCTTGGACCAATTCACTGCGGCCCCCTCAGGCTCCCTCCGTATGGAGTTCACCCTAACGGGGCGTCCCTTCTCCCGAAGTTACGGGACGATTTTGCCGAGTTCCTTAACGAGAGTTAGCTCGCTCACCTCAGTATGTTCTACTTGTCCACCTGTGTCGGTTATCGGTACGGGCACGCGAATCCTGCCTAGAGGATTTTCTCGGAGGCATGGGATCGGGGACTCGCCGGCGGTCAAGCCAGCTGGCATCGCACCTCGCGTCAAAACGCCGCTGCGGATTTCCCTACAGCGACTGGCTACGTGCTTGCCCCAGGACGACCATCGCCTGGGATCCCTTACCCTTCCCCGTCCCCCCATCGGTCATAACGGAAACGACGTGGTACAGGAATATCAACCTGTTGGCCATCGGCTACGCCTTTCGGCCTCGCCTTAGGTCCCGACTAACCCTGAGCAGACGAACTTTACTCAGGAAACCTTGGACAATCGGTGGAGGGGAGTCTCACCCCTCTTTCGTTACTCATGCCGGCATTCTCACTTCCAGCCGCTCCACGGAGGCTTACGCATCCGCTTCACGCAACTGGAACGCTCTCCTACCGCGTGCAGAGCCCGCAGGCCTGCACACCCATAGCTTCGGTGACTAGCTTGAGCCCCGTTGAATTCTCCGCGCCCGAACACTTGACCAGTGAGCTGTTACGCACTCTTTCAAGGATGGCTGCTTCTAAGCCAACCTCTTGGTTGTCTATGCACTCGGACATCGTTCGCCACTTAGCTAGTACTTGGGGACCTTAGCTGATGGTCTGGGTTGTTCCCCTTTTGCGTACGAAGTTTATCCCCCGCACACTGACTGCCGAGCTAACCGTAACGGTCTTCGGAGTTTGCCTGAAGTCGGTAACCTGGTAGGGCCCCTAGTCCAAACAGTGCTCTACGGCCGAAACGCAAACACTCGACGCTATACCTAAATATATTTCGGAGAGAACCAGATATCTCTGAGCTTGATTAGCCTTTCACTCCGATCCACAGGTCATCCGCCCAGTTTTCAACCTAGGTCGGTTCGGCCCTCCACGAGGTCTTACCCCCGCTTCAGCCTGCCCATGGATAGCTCGCTCAGTTTCGGGTCTACCGCCAATGACTGTGTCGCCCTATTCAGACTCGCTTTCGCTACGGCTCCGCTCATCGCTTAACCTTGCCACTGACGAGTAACTCGCCGGCTCGTGATGCAAAAAGCACGCCGTCACACCCGAAGGTGCTCCGACCACTTGTAAGCTTACGGTTTCAGGTACTATTTCACTCCCCTTCAGGGGTGCTTTTCACCTTTCCCTCACGGTACTAGTTCACTATCGGTCACCAGGTAGTACTTAGCCTTGGAGGGTGGTCCCCCCAGATTCAGACCGCGTTTCACGGGTGCGGTCTTACTCAGGAACGTCAATCAGCAGATCAGTGTGTTTTCACCTACGGGACGATTGCCCTCTGTGGTGCGAGGTTCCACTCGCTTCGGCTAACACCTGATTTTGTAACTGCTGCCGAGCCAGGCACGGCTCGGGCATGACGTCCTACAACCCCCGACAGGCAACGCGTGCCCGCTTACACCTGTCAGGTTTAGGCTGATCCCTTTTCGCTCGCCACTACTAAGGGAGTCTCGGTTGATTTCTATTCCTCGGGGTACTTAGATGTTTCAGTTCCCCCGGTTGCCTTCTCGCGACTATGTATTCACCGCGGGATGACGCCGCATTACCGGCGCCGGGTTTTCCCATTCGGAGATCCGCGGGTCAAAGGCTGTTCAGCGCCTCACCGCGGCTTATCGCAGCCGTCCACGTCCTTCATCGACTCCTGGTGCCAAGGCATCCACCGTAAGCCCTTACTATCTTGACGGTGAGCGACCTATACACAACGTGTACAGATCGTAATTAAATACCCTCGAAATCCGCCTAAGCGGATCTCGATATTGGCCTTGTGCAGTTTTCAAGGTCCACCGAGGCGCGCACGACGGCTGACTGCCGTCGGCGGTCTCTCAAAACTGAGCAGCGTACCCAGTGACATGATGCCACTGGGGAGCCCGGTCGACGTTCTAGAGAAATCTCCCTAGAAAGGAGGTGATCCAGCCGCAGCTTCCGCTACGGCTACCTTGTTACGACTTCACCCCAATCACAAGTCCCACCTTCGACGGCTCCCTCCAAAAGGTTAGGCCACCGGCTTCGGGTGTTGCCTGCTTTCGTGGTGTGACGGGCGGTGTGTACAAGGCCCGGGAACGTATTCACCGCGGCATTGCTGATCCGCGATTACTAGCAACTCCACCTTCATGGAGGCGAATTTCAGCCTCCAATCCGAACCGAGACGCACTTTATGGGATTCGCTCCACCTCGCGGTATTGCTGCCCTTTGTATGCGCCAATGTAGCACGTGTGTAGCCCTGGACATAAGGGGCATGATGACTTGACGTCATCCCCACCTTCCTCCGGTTTGTCACCGGCAGTCTCCTATGAGTCCCCAACTTAATGATGGCAACATAGGACAGGGGTTGCGCTCGTTGCGGGACTTAACCCAACATCTCACGACACGAGCTGACGACAGCCATGCACCACCTGTGATGGTGTCCCGAAGGAAAACCGTGTTTCCACGGCGGTCACCAACATGTCAAGCCCAGGTAAGGTTCTTCGCGTTGCGTCGAATTAAACCACATGCTCCGCTGCTTGTGCGGGCCCCCGTCAATTCCTTTGAGTTTTAGCCTTGCGGCCGTACTCCCCAGGCGGGGCACTTAGTGCGTTAGCGACGGCACGGGAGGAGTCGACACCTCCCACACCTAGTGCCCATCGTTTACGGCGTGGACTACCAGGGTATCTAATCCTGTTCGCTCCCCACGCTTTCGCGCCTTAGCGTCAGTACCGTCCCAGCGAGCTGCCTTCGCTATTGGTGTTCCTCCTGATATCTGCGCATTCCACCGCTACACCAGGAATTCCACTCGCCTCTTCCGGACTCTAGCCCTGCAGTATCCATCGGCTTTCAAAGGTTGAGCCTTTGACTTTCACAACGGACTTACAGGGCCGCCTACGCGCGCTTTACGCCCAATGATTCCGGACAACGCTTGCTCCCTACGTATTACCGCGGCTGCTGGCACGTAGTTAGCCGGAGCTTCTTCTGGAGGTACCGTCAATCCACACGGCTATTCACCGGTGAACCTTCGTCCCTCCTGAAAGGGGTTTACAACCCGAAGGCCGTCTTCCCCCACGCGGCGTTGCTGCGTCACGCTTTCGCGCATTGCGCAAGATTCCCCACTGCTGCCTCCCGTAGGAGTCTGGGCCGTGTCTCAGTCCCAGTGTGGCTGATCGTCCTCTCAGACCAGCTACCCATCGTTGCCTTGGTAGGCCGTTACCCCACCAACAAGCTAATGGGCCGCGAGCCCCTCCCAATGCGGAGGCCGAAGCTTCCTTTAGCGCACAGGCTTAAGCCTGTGCGCCACATCCGGTATTAGCCCGAGTTTCCTCGGGTTGTCCCGGTCATCGGGGCAGGTTACTCACGTGTTACTCACCCGTTCGCGGCTTTGCCCCAGGGCAAGCCCTGGTTCGTCGCACCACTTGCATGTGTTAAGCACGCCGCCAGCGTTCGTCCTGAGCCAGGATCAAACTCTCCGTGAAAGGTACTTCTTACAGAGAGCTGTCATGCCTGGCAAATTGCAAATCGCCGGGTACACATACTCGGCGACCGGCATG
>CAWEWY010000002.1:0-250471 GCA_963812905.1 uncultured Solirubrobacterales bacterium | reverse complement strand
CTTCCTGAGGGCGCCATCCTGATACCTGGCGCTGGTCGCGGTGCCGCTCTTGGCGGCGCTGGCGCTCGGCCGCCTGCGTCATGGTTCTGACCCATGCCGTTTGCCGTCTCAATCTCGATTCTCGGCCTGGTGCAGGCAGTGCTTGTGGCGCTGCCGCGGGCCCGGCCTGCGCCCGGCTGGCTTGTGGGGTTTGGGAGTCGCTGGTGGGCGCTGATTCCTGCCCTCTCGATTGTCGTTGTGATCGGGGTCGTCAACTTCTACTCGGACTCCGCGACGGCTCTCGCCTACCTTGCTCTCGTTGCGGTGCCGCCCCTGGCGGTCGCGGCGCTCGGTTGGCTGGTGCACGGGGCGCGGCCGGCCTGGGCGCTGGCGGCGGTGCCGCTCTTCGCCCTCGCCTGGGCCGTCAAGGGGTCGCTGGCCGGGGAGACCGCGGCGCTGGCGCTCTCCGGCCTCGCCTGCATCGCCCTCGGCTGGCTGCTGGTCTCGGTCGTTCCGGCCTGCTGGCTGCGCCTCGGCGTCTACGCGATGGCCGCAATCGACACCTGGTTCGTCGCGGCAGACCTGCTCCAGGGCCCGAACGCCGTCCTCAGCACTGCAGCTCCGGGGGCGGGCCTGCCGCGCCTGCAAGCGGTCCACTTCGGCACCGCCCAGATGGGCTTCGGCGATCTTCTCATCGCCGCCCTAGTCGGCTGCCTGCTGGCTCGACGTTCCCCGCGCCAGCTCGAAGCGGCGCTCTTGGTTGCGGTCTTGGCGCTCGCGTTCGACCTCCTGTTCTTCGCGGTCGACGAGCTGCCGGCGACGGTTCCGGTGGCCCTGGCCCTTGCCTTGGCAAGCAGATCGTCGCCTGCTCGACGAACCAACCACAGCCATAAATTCAAATGACTTGACTAATCCAGTCTGATTGAAAGTATGCGCGTTTCAAATCAATGCCAATGGCGTTCCCAGAGGTGGAGAGAAATGCGCATCAGTGGAAAAAGCGGGACAGTCACCGTCCGGGCGATTGCCGGCACCTACGTCGTCCTCTTCGGGATCAGCGCCGAGCCTGACGCGATTGACGATCTGCTCGGGTTCTCAATCGAGCGGATCGATCAGGCAAGCGGCGAGCGGGCATTCCTCGACAACTTCGTGCTCTTCGAGCACAACGACAAGGGCGCCGATTCCGATCACAGCAGTGAGCTGAACCCATTCCAGGCGTTCGTCTGGGGTGACTACACGGTCAAGCCGGGACGGCACTACACCTACCTGATCACCGCTCGTCACGGTACGCCCAAGGCCATGACCATGGGCGACAAAGTCGAGTTGGAGGTTACGACCGAGAGCGTCTCCGACGGCGAGCACGCGATCTTCTTCAATCGCGGCGCCGCCACCTCGCAGGCCTACGCCACTCGCTTTCCTGCTCTGCACGGCAAAGCACCCACCGGTGAGGTTCGCTCCTGGCTCTCGCGCGGTCTTGAGGAGGCCATTCTCGACTTCATCGCTTTAGCCAAGGGGCCAAAATGGAGCCTGCGTGCCGCAATCTACGAGTTCCAGTACCTGCCGGTTCTGGAGGCGTTCAAGGCGGCCGCCGCGCGTGGCGCCGACGTGAAAATCGTCTGGGACGACATCGACAACGCAGAAGAACATCCGAAGAAAAAAAATACCGAAGCGATAGCCGAGGCGGGGATCGAGGACATCTGCATCCCCCGCAAGACCTCCAAATACATCGCCCACAACAAGTTCGTCGTCCTGCTGGAGGACGACGAGCCCGTCGAGGTATGGACCGGTTCGACGAACATCACAGACGGAGGCATCTTCGGCCACTCCAACGTGGGCCATCAGGTCCGGGACCCTGAGATTGCAGCCCACTATCTCGGCTACTGGAAAGAGCTTGCAGGCGACCCCGAAGCCGAGCCGCTGAAGAACTGGGCCGTCGCCGACACGGCGGCGCCCAACCTCACCCCCGAGGCGATGCTGGGACTCGACGACCCGCGGCCACCGGAGGGCCAAATCCGCACGGTCTTCAGCCCGCGCCACGGCGTCAAAGCGCTGCAGTGGTACGCGAAGCTGATGAAAGGAGCCACATCGAGCGTCTTCCTCACGGCGGCCTTTGGCGTCAGCAAGCAGCTGCAAGCGATCTTCGCTGAGGACGTCGACTATCTGCGCTACCTGCTGCTCGACAACCGCAACGGCAAAATCGACACAGTTGCCCGCGGGATTGAAGCTGACTCCGACAACAAAGTCGTCGCCGGTGCCTACATCGGCGACGAAGGAACGAACGATGGTTGGCACCAGTGGGCCAAAGAGGCGCTGACCGGACTCAACAACCACGTCCAGTTCATCCACACCAAGTACATGCTGATCGACCCGCTGGGCGAGGATCCGATCGTGATCACCGGCTCGGCCAACTTCAGCGAGGCCTCGACCTCGGAGAACGACGAGAACATGCTGGTGATTCGCGGCGACACCCGAGTCGCCGATGTCTACCTTGGTGAGTTCATGCGGCTCTTCACCCACTTCCGCCTGCGCGGCCGAGTCAACGCTGCTCCGAATGAGCTGCTGCCGGTCGCGGGAGTCGCACCTGAGCACGCCGCGAAGGAAAAGAAGTACCTGAAGGGAGACGGGGCCTGGGCGAAGCCCGCCTACGTTGCCGGCTCGCCGGAGGAGAAAGAGCGCCTCCTCTTCAGCGACGCCTGATCAGCTGTAGCGGTCCCACTTTTCGAGGTAGGGCAGCGGGTCGATCGGGCTGCCTCCCTGGTACCAGCCGGGGGCGGTCCAGATCTCGAAGTGGAGGTGGCAGGCGGTCGCGTCGCCGGTCTCGCCGACCACGCCTATCGGCTGTCCGGTGCGGACCTGGTCGCCGGTCTGCAGCGGCGACGGTTCGGCCAGGTGGGCGTACATGAAGTCGCTGGAGGTTCCCTTGCCGTCGATGACGACGTAGTTGCCGGCGTTGCCCTCGTAGCCGGAGTACTGAACGGTGCCGCCGCGGGCGGCGACCAGCGGCGTCCCGCAGGCGGCCATCACGTCCTGTCCCTGGTGGGTGTGGCCGGAGCGGGGGGCCCCGAAGCGACCGGCGGCGCTGCCGAAGTCATGCGCGCCGAGCACCGGAAAGGCGTAGCCGAAGAAGGTGAAGCTGAGTTCGATCGCTTCGGAGGAGGTCGACAGCCGCGCCGCGGCTGTCCCTGCCTGCGAGGAGACCTGGAAGCTGTAGCGGCCGTTGGGGGCGGGGCGCCCGGCGTTGCTGGTCCCGTCCCAGCGGATCCGGACTTCGGCTTTCGGCGCGACGTCGTTGCGGAAGAAGGTGCGGACGCTTTCCCCGGCGACGTCGATGACGTCGATGCGGAGGTCGTTCTGGGACTGGCTGCTGGCGATCGCGAAGCTGAGCCTCGGGTACCGGTAGCCGTAGTAGAAGGACTTGCGCGGCGTGGTCTTCGCCGAGACCAGGCGCAGGGCGCCGGCGCTGGGCGTGCCGCTGGCCGGAGAGCCGCTCGGGCTGCCGGGCGGGGGTGGGCTGCCGGCGGCGGTCGGGGCGCCCCCGGTCGACGCCGCGGCGTTCGCGGCGAAGCTGAGCAGCAGCGCCGCCGCTGCGATCGTGATCCAGATTCCCGCCAACCAAGGCCGGGCGCTCTTGCCTGCCACGTGCCCTCTCTTTCGTTCGCCTACGGAGTTAGCTGTCGGGCTCGCGCTGAAAGAGATGCGCTACGACCTTTTCGGCCGATTCGCCCCGGGAACCTGCAACAATGGCTCCTGCGGTTCCTCCGTTCCCAGCTGCCTGTGCGGCCGGGATTCGGCACTGTTGGCGCGGCAGTATAGACAGCGGGACGGCCGGGTACGCCGATGCGGCGATCGCGGCTATCATGCCGGGGCCGCTGGGCACTGCCCGCGGCTTTTCGCTGATGAAGACCTATGTCGCAACACCCGCCGACCGCCAGCGCGACTGGTACGTGGTCGATGCCGAGGGCCAGACCCTGGGCCGCTTGGCGACCCGCATCGCCGACGCGCTGCGCGGCAAGCGCAAGCCCGAGTACACGCCCCACATCGACACCGGCGACTTCATCGTCGTCGTCAACGCGGAGAAGATCCGGGTCACCGGCGACAAGCTGAACCAGAAGCGCTACTGGCGCCACAGCGGCTACCCGGGAGGGATCAAGTCGCGGACGCTTGCCGAGATGCTCGAGCGCCGTCCCGAGGAGGTCATCCGCAAGGCCGTCAAGGGGATGCTCCCCCGCAACCGGCTCGCCCGCCAGCAGCTGACCAAGTTGAAGGTCTACGCCGGCCCCGAGCACCCGCACGCTGCGCAGCAGCCGAAACCGATGGAGATCCAGACTTGATCGACGACGAGAACAAAGCTTCAGAGAGCCCCGAGGACGAGGTCTCAGAGGGTCAGCCCGCGGGTCCTGTCGCGGGGGAGGACTCCTCGTCCTCGCAAGCTGCGGGCGAGGAGCCCTCCCCCGCGCCACCCGCGGGAGATGCGGT
Organism: uncultured Solirubrobacterales bacterium; assembly: GCA_963812905.1. GTDB lineage: Bacteria > Actinomycetota > Thermoleophilia > Solirubrobacterales > 70-9 > VRUE01. The sequence continues at coordinate 246,019 of CAWEWY010000002.1, read as the reverse complement.
TGAGTCTGAGCCCGGGGCGTCTGAGGTTGAGGCCGAGGCCGTCGAGGAGTCTGTGGAGGAGAAAGCCGAGGAGCCCGTTGCGGAGGAGGAGGCTGAGCCCGCAGAGGAGGCTGCCGAGCCTGTGGCTGAGAAGGCTGAGGCGCCCAAGGCTGAGGAGAAGAAGAAGGACGTCATTCCTGGGGCCGACCTGGAACCGATTGCGGTTGAGCCTGAGGAGCGACCGCTCAGCGCCGAGGAGCTCGCTCGCAAGGAAGCCGAAGAGGAGGAGCGGCTCGCGCGTGAGGCCGCACTCGTCGGTGAGGCCGAGGAGGAGCCGAGCGCCGCTCGTGCCCCGGCGAAGATCGAGGGCGACGCGCGGTATCTGGCCACCGGCAAGCGCAAGACTTCGATCGCCCGCGTCACGGTTCTGCCCGGCAGCGGCAAGATCGAGGTCAACAAGCGGACGCTCGAGGAGTTCTTCCCGCGGCCCCTGCACCAGACCACGGTTCGCCAGCCCCTGACGACCACCGGCTACGAGAGCAGCGTCGACGTCCGCGTCCGCGTCCACGGCGGTGGCATCAGCGGCCAGGCCGGCGCGGTCCGCCACGGGATCGCCCGGGCGCTGACCGAGGTCGACCCCGAGCTGCGCGGCGAGTTGAAGCGCCGCGGCTTCCTGACCCGGGACGCCCGGGCCAAGGAGCGCAAGAAGGCCGGGCTGAAGAAGGCCCGCAAGCGGCCGCAGTTCTCCAAGCGCTAGGCCGTCGCAGGTGACGACCGGGCGCAGGCTCTTCGGAACCGACGGGGTCCGGGGGGAGGCTGGGACCTTCCTCACGGCGGAGCTGGCCACTGCCCTGGGGCGGGCGGCGACCTCGTCGCTGGGCGCCGAGCGGCCGCAGGTGCTGATCGTCCGGGACACGCGCGAGTCGGGGCCGATGCTCGAGTCCGCCCTGGCTGCCGGGATCGCGGCGGCCGGCGGCGACGCCCTGCTCGGTGGCGTCCTGCCGACGCCGGCCGCCGCGATCCTGGTCAAGCGCCTCGGTCTCGACCTGGCCGCCGTCGTCTCCGCCTCCCACAACCCCTACCGCGACAACGGGATCAAGTTCTTCTCGGCGCACGGCACGAAGCTCGACGACGACGCCGAGGCACGGATGGAGTCGCTGCTGGGAGCGGAGCCCGGTGCGGTCGAGCCGGGCCACGTGCGCGAGCTGAACGGCGGCCTCGAGGACTACCTGCGCGCGCTCGAGGTGGCCTTCCCGCTCGACCTCTCTGGCCGCAGGGTGATGCTCGACTGTGCGAACGGCTCCAACTTTCGCGCCGCTCCGGCGATCTTCGAGCGCCTTGGCGCCGAGGTCGAGGCGATCGCCACCGAGCCCGACGGCCGCAACATCAACGACGGCTGCGGCTCGACCCATCTCGATCGACTGGCGGAGAGAGTCGCCGCCTCCAAGGCGACGATCGGCTTCGCCTTCGACGGCGACGGCGATCGCGTGCTCGCCGTCGACGGGGAAGGCCGGACGCACGACGGCGACGAGCTGATCGCCCTCGCTGCCCGTGGCATGGCTGCTCGCGACGAGCTCGGCGGCGGCGTCGCGGTGACCGTGATGAGCAACTACGGCTTTCACCAGGCGATGGAGGAGGCGGGGATCGAGGTCGCGGTGACCAAGGTCGGGGACCGCTACGTCCTCGACGAGCTGCGCGAGCGCGGCTGGGCGGTCGGCGGCGAGCAGTCCGGGCACATCATCGACACTCGCTTCGTCGCCACCGGCGACGGCATCGCCGCGGCGCTGATGACGATGCGGGAGCTGGGTGGGGGCGGCCTGGCCGAGGTCGTGCCGATGACGAAGCTGCCGCAGACGCTGGTCAACGTCGAGGTCGCAGATCGCGACGCCGTGGCAGGCGCAGCGGCCGTCTGGGAGGCGGTCGAGCGCGAGGGCGCGGCGCTGGAGGGCCGCGGCCGCGTCCTGCTGCGCCCCTCGGGAACCGAGCCGCTGGTGAGGGTGATGGTCGAGGCGCCGAGCGCCGAGGAGGCGGACGCCGTCTGCGAGCGCCTTGTCACGACCGTGCGAGCAAGAGCTGGCCTAGGCCTCCGGCCTCTACCCTTAGTCGCCTCCCTTATGTGCGGAATCGTCGGATACGTGGGCGGACGCCCCTGCCGCGACCTCCTGGTCGCCGGGCTCGAGAAGCTCGAGTACCGCGGCTATGACTCGGCCGGCGTCTCGGTGATCGAGGACGGTCGCATCGACAGCGTGCGCGCGGTGGGCAATCTCACCAACCTGCACGCGGCCTTCGAGAAGAGGGCCGACGGCGGCGTCGCGGTGGCGGCGCGCCCCGCCACGACCGGGGTCGCCCACACTCGCTGGGCCACCCACGGCCGGGTCACCGAGGAGAACGCGCACCCCCACGGCGACTGCTCCGACCGCATCCACATTGTCCTCAACGGGATCGTCGAGAACCACGCCGAGCTGCGCCGCGAGCTCGCCGCCGAGGGGCACCACTTCAGCTCGGAGACCGACGCCGAGATCGTCGCCCACCTGATCGAGCGCAACTACGACGGCGACCTGACAGCCGCCGTGCGAACCTCCTTCGCCGAGCTGAGGGGCCACTACGCGTTCGTCGCCATGCACGCCGACGAGCCGGGCAAGCTCGTCGGCGCCCGCAAGGAGTGCCCGCTGGTGGCCGGCGTGGGGGAGGGCGAGACCTTTCTCGCCTCGGCGATCCCCGCCTTCCTGGCCGAGACGCGGACGGCGATCCTGATCGAAAACGAGGAGATCGTCACGATCGACGCGGCGGGGGTGAGCATCACCGACTCCGCCGGCAACCCCGTGCGGCGCGACGCCGAAGAGATCTCCTGGGACGAGGCCGCCGCTGAGAAGGGGGGCTATGAGACCTTCATGCTGAAGGAGATCCACGAACAGGCCGATGCCGTCGCCGAGACGGTCGCCGATCGCCTGCCGAGCGAGGAAGGCGTCGATCTCTCCGAGGTCGACCTGGACGACGGCTACCTGCGCGACCTGAAGCGGATCGTGATCGTCGCCTGCGGCACCTCCTACCACGCTGGCCTCGTCGGCCGCTACGCGATCGAGGAGTGGGCGCGGGTGCCGGTCGAGATGGACATCGCCTCCGAGTACCGCTACCGCAACCCGGTGATCGGCCCCGACGACCTGGTGATCGGCATCACCCAGTCCGGCGAGACCGCCGACACGCTGGCGGCGATGCGGCTCGCCCGCGAGAGCGGCGCCAGGGTGCTGGCTATCACCAACGTGATGGGCAGCCAGGCGACGCGCGACGCCGATGCGGTCCTCTACACCCGCGCCGGCCCGGAGGTCAGCGTGGCGGCGACCAAGACCTTCGTCGCCCAGGTCGCGGCGATGTACCTGCTCGGCCTCAGGCTGGCGCAGCTGCGGGGGACGCTGCCCGACGGGGAGATGGCGGAGCTGGTCGCCGAGATGAAGGCCCTCCCCTCGAAGATCGAGACGACGCTGGCGGCGAGCGAGGATCGCGTGCGCGAAGTCTCCGAGGCCCACAGCGACCAGCAGTTCTTCCTCTACCTCGGCCGCCACATCGGCCTGCCGGTCTGCCTCGAGGGGGCGCTGAAGCTGAAGGAGGTCTCCTACATCCCCACCGACGCCTACGCCGCGGGGGAGATGAAGCACGGCCCGATCGCCCTGCTCGACGAGTCGACGCCGGTCGTCTGCGTGACCACGGAGAGCCCGGTCCTGGACAAGGTCCTCTCCAACGTCGAAGAGGTGCGCGCCCGCGGGGCCGAAACGATCGCGATCGCCACGGAAGGGTGTGAGCGCGTCGTCGAGGTGGCCGACCAGACGATCGAGGTCGCCCGCACGAACTGGATCCTGCAGCCGATCGTGGCGATCCTGCCGCTGCAGCTGCTCGCCTACGACATCGCCCGCGCCCGTGGCCTCAACGTCGACCAGCCGCGCAACCTGGCGAAGACGGTCACGGTTGAGTAGCGGCACGGCTCGCTAGGCTCCCGCGCCATGATCAAGACCCGTCTCGTCCTCCCAGCCCTTGCGGCCCTTCTGGCCGCAGTCGTCGTCTTCGCCGGATGCGGCAGCAGCGACTCATCCTCCAGCAGCGGCCTGGCCGGCTTTGCGGCGCCCGGCTCGCTCGTCTACATCGAAGGAAAGCTGCAGCCCTCGGGGGCCTTGAAGTCGGACGTCGACTCGCTGGCGAAGACCGTGGGCGGAATCGACAACCTCGGCGATTACGTCGTCGCCAAACTCGAAGACTCGGCGCGTGGAGACGGCGAACCGTTCGACTACGCCAAGGAAGTCGAACCGTGGCTGGGCGAAAAGGCGGGGGCGGCCTTCAAGGGTCTGAAGGACGGGGACCTCACCGAACCGGTCGTCGTCGTCGAGTCGACCGACGCCGCCGCGACGCAGGAATTCATCGACAATCGAGCCAAGCAGAGTAAGGACCCCTACAGGGATGCCTCCTACGAAGGGATCGATTTCAAGGTCGGCGGCTCCGAAGGCAACGCGATCGGCGTGATCGACGACTCGCTGGTGATCGCCGACGGCGAAAGCGGCTTCAAGGCCGCCGTCGACGCCTCACAAGGCGAATCGCTCGCCGACGAAGCTCGCTACGCGGACGCGATCTCCGCCGCCTCGAACGGCAGCCTCGCCGACGCCTACGTCGACGTCGGCGGCCTGATCGATGCGTCGGGCAACGGGATCGACCCGCAGGCGCAGGAAGTCCTCGAGAACGCCGGCATCGACCCCAGCGAAGCGACCGCGGTGGCCAGCGTCGTGCCCGGCTCCGATCAGGTCGAGATCGACCTGAGCAGCGATCTCGGCGGGGAGGAAGCGCCCAGCGGCGACGCCTCGGCGCTGATCGGCTCGCTGCCGGCCGACTCCTTTGTGGCGCTCGGCACATCCGGCTTCGGCGACCAGGTCGAAAAAGCGATCGACGAACTCGACGCCTCGGGCATCCAGGGCCAGGTTCCGCCGAATCAGCTGAAGAGCTCGCTGAACGCGGTCGGCATCGACCTCGACAAGATCGCCGCCTCGCTGGAAGACGGGGCGGTGTTCGCCCGGGGCAGCAGCGAGAGCGCCCTCGGCGGCGCCCTCGTGCTGACCAGCGACTCGGACGAAGCGGCGAAGACGGTCGCCAACCTCGGCGTGCTGCTGCGCCGGTCCGGTGCATCCGGCGTCACCGCCGTTACCAGCAACGGCGCAAGCGGCTTCTCGATCCGAACCGCGGAACTCGGTGAAAAGCCACTCGTCGTGGTCGCCAAGGGTGAGCGCGTGGCGATCGGCTACGGCCTCGCGCCCGCCCTTCAGGGCCTCGCTCCCGAAGGAGGCGAAACTCTCTCGGGCGTTGCCAGCTACAAGGCAGCGGTCTCGGCGCTGGGCAACACCCCGATCAGCGGTTTCGTCGATGGCCCGGCGGCGCTGGAGCTGGCCGAAGCGCTGGTGCCGCCTTCGGAAACCGGCTTCCAGGAAGCCAAGCGCTACCTGAAGAACATCGAATACATCGCGATCGGCACCGGCAGCAGCGATGGCCTGGCGACGGCGAGGCTGATCGTGGGCGTCGCCGAATAGGCCCGGATGCCGACGGCCTCCGGCATCGGCATCGACCTGATCGAGATCGAGCGCCTGGAGCGGGCGCTGAGGCGCCATCCGCGGCTGGCCGAGCGCCTGTTCACCGCGGCCGAGCGCGAGTACGCGGCCGCCCGCGCCCGGCCCGGCCGGCACCTCGCCGCCCGCTTCGCCGCCAAGGAGGCGGTGGTCAAGGCGCTGGGCTTCAGCGGTGGCCTCGGATTGCGCGAGGTCGAGGTGATCGCGGGGGAGCCGCCGACGGTCAGGCTCTCGGGCCGAGCCGCCGAAGCGGGAAACGGCTTCGACGTAAGCGTTTCCCTGACGCATTCCAAGGCATTCGCCGCTGCAGTGGCTATTGCGGAGGGCTCAAGTTAGGCTGAGTTGGCGCCGTTCGCGAACGATCGCAAAGGGATCGAGGGAGGCTTCTGGTGGTCTCGCAGCCTGAGGCCAGCCGCGCACCGTTCGTGCAGGCCGTTGTTCTTTGCCAGGGCTGCGCAGCCATTCCAGAGCGTCTCGATCTCTTCGCGGTGACGCAGCCTCGTTTTGGCTTGCATGTAGTGGGCGCGCAGGCAAAAGTGAAGCCAAGGGCGGGGGGTTAGGCTGAGCAACGCATGGAGCCGTGGCTGCAGCCGCTGTATGACGCCGAAGGGATCCGGGCGATCGATCGCTGGGCCATCGAGGAGCAGGGGGTCCCCGAGGCGGATCTGATGGAGGCCGCCGGAACGGCGCTTGCCGAGGCGATTGCAGGACTGGCGCCGCAGGGACCGATTCGGATCGTCTGCGGGAAGGGCAATAACGGCGGCGATGGGCTGGTCGCCGCCAGGCGCCTGGCCGGGATGGGCTTCGAGGTCGAGACGCTGGAGCTTTTCTCCGGCGATCCGCCGGACGATCTCGACTCCTGGCTTGAGGGCTCGGGTGCCGTCGCCGATTCGATCTTCGGCACTGGCTTTGCCGGCGCGCCGCGGTCGCCTGCCGACGCGGCTATCGAGGCGATCAACCGGTGCGGGGTGCCGGTCGTCGCCTGCGACATCGCCTCCGGCGTCGATGCCTCGACGGGTGAGGTTGAGAGCGTGGCCGTGGAGGCCGACTTGACGGTCAGCTTCCACGCGGCGAAGATCGGGCACCGGATCGCTCCTGGCAAGTGGTGCACGGGCGAGCTGCGCGTGGTTCCGATCGGGATTCCCGATGGGGCTCCGGGCGAGCCGGCGGCGGGCACGATCGACCCGGCGGTGCTGGCGCTGGCTCCCGCGCGAGCAGCGCGCTCGACCAAGTTCAGCTCGGGGCAGGTCGTGATCGCCGGCGGCTCGCGCGGGCTCACCGGTGCGGTGCAGATGGCCTCGCGGGCGGCGATCCGGGCCGGCGCCGGTTACGCCACCGTGGCCGTGCCGGCGGACCTCGAGCCGATCTTCGAGACGGGCCAGCCCGAGGTGATGTCGGTCGGCTGCCCGGGTGGGGATGGCTGCCTGGCCCCCGGCTCGCTGAAGTCGGTCCTGCGCGCCTGCGAGCGCGCCGCCGCGGTGGCGCTCGGTCCTGGCATGGGGCGCGACCCCGGCTCGGTCGAGCTGGCCCGCGACGCCGCCGCGTCGATCGAGGCGCCGTTGGTGATCGATGCCGATGGCCTCAACGCCTTTGCAGGTGAGCTCGGGCGGATCGCCGGGCGCGCCGCCCCGACGATCCTGACGCCGCACGCGGGGGAGCTCGGCCGCCTCCTCGATCGTCCCTCCGAGGAGATATCCGCCCACCGCCTCGCCTCGGCGAAGGAGGCGGCGCGGGCCGCCGGCGCCGTCGTCGTGCTCAAGGGCGACGACACGATCGTCACCGACGGCGAGCGCGTAGCCGTCAACGCGCTTTCGTCGCCGGCGCTGGCCACGGCTGGCACGGGCGACGTGCTCACTGGCATGGTCACGGCACTGCTCGCCCGCGGCCTAGAGCCCTTCGTGGCAGCCGGCGCGGCCGTCCTGGCCCACGCCCGCGCCGGCCGCGATGCGGCCGGCCGAATCGGCGCCCCCGAGTGCGTGATCGCCACCGACGTAATCGCCTCGATCCCCGCAGCCCTGACGCCGCTCGGCCGGGGACGACTGCTGAGTTAGGCACACCCCGGTGTGCTCAACTCAGCAGTCGTCGTCTTCGGCGGTCGAATAACCTCGCTGCCAACGATGAAGACTGCCGCTGAGATCATGGACGCCGATGTGCCGACCGTCTCCCCGGACGCCGACGCGCGTGCGGCGATCGAGCTGCTGGCCAAGACCGAGATGGGAGCGATCCCGGTGATCGACGCCGAGCGCAAGGTGGTCGGGATCGTCAGCGAGTCGGACCTGATCCTCAGCGACGAGGAGGCGGACCTGCACCTGCCCCATTACCTCAACATCATGGGCGGCGTCGTCTTCGTCGGCTCGATGAAGGGTTTCGAGAAACGGCTGAACAAGGCCTTCGCGACCAAAGTCTCCGAGCTGATGACCGCGGATCCCGTCGTCGCCCGCAGCGACGACACCGCCGAGGCGGTCGCCAGGACGATCGCCGAGAAGCACCACAACCACCTGCCCGTGGTCGACGGCGAGGGGCGCCTCGCCGGGTTGGTGACGCGGGCCGACGCGCTGGCCGCGCTCGTCTCCGGCTAGCCGATGGCGCGGGCAGTCGCCCGGATCGACCACGGCGCCATCGAGCGCAACTGCGCGCGGCTGAAGGCGGAGCTGCGCGACGGTGCCGAGCTCTGCGCCGTGGTCAAGGCCGACGGCTACGGCCACGGTGCCGACGGCTGTGCGACGGCGGCGCTGGCGGGTGGCGCGAGCAGGCTGGCGGTCGCGACCGGCACCGAGGCGGCCCAGGTCGGCCGGCGCTTTCCCCAGGTCCCGCTTCTGACGATGGGGGCGCTCACGCCGGACGACCTCGACGCCGCGCTCGCCGCCGGCTCGGAGGTCGCCGTCTGGCGCGACGGCTTCCGCGACCTGGTCAGCGCCCGCGGGCGCTCCCAGGGCCGGCCGGTCCGCGTCCACGTCAAGCACGACAGCGGCATGGGGCGCCTGGGCAACCCCGATCCCGGTGAGGTGCTGGCCCTCGCCCGCGCCTGCGCCGAGGACCCCCAGCTGGAGCTGGTCGGGGTCTGGACCCACTTCGCGACGGCCGACGAACCGGGCTCCGACTTCTTCGACACCCAGCTCGAGCGGTTCTCGGCGGTTGCCGGGGCGGTCAAGTCAGAGTTCCCGGGTGTCACCGCCCACGCCGCCAACAGCGCCGCGGTTTTCCGCGATCCCCGATCGCACTTCGACATGGTCCGCTGCGGGGTGGCGATCTACGGCCTCGACCCGCTCCAGGGCGACCCGGCCGAGCGCGACCTGGCGCCGGCGATGTCGCTGCGCTCCTACGTTGCTGACGTGAAGCGGTTCTCGGTGGGCGACAGCGCCGGCTACGGCCAGACCTGGCGTGCACCCCTCGACACCTGGGTCGGGGTGCTGCCGCTCGGCTACGGCGACGGGGTGCGCCGTGCTCTCTCCAACAACGCCGAGGTGCTGGTGCGCGGCCGGCGCCACCCGCTCGTCGGCACCGTCTCGATGGACAACGTGACGATCGACCTCGGGCCCGAGACGGAGGTCGAGCCCGGCGACGAGGCTGTCCTGATCGGCTCCCAGGGGGGAGAGACGATCCACGCCGAGGATCTCGCCCACCGCATCGGCACGATCAACTACGAGGTCACCTGCGGGATCTCTGCAAGGGTGCCGCGGGAGCCGGCATGAGCGTCGCGGAGCGCCTCGCCTCGGCGCCGGTCGTAGCGCTGGCGCAAAGGTCGCTCGACGGCAGCGAGGGCGTTTGGATCGCCGGTGGCGCGGTGCGCGACGCGGCGCTCGGGCGTGACGTGGTCGACCTCGACCTCGCCGTCGCCGGCGACCCCGCTGCCGCCGCCAAGGCGGTCGCTCGCGAGGGCAAGGGGCACTCGTTCGAGCTCTCGGCCGAGTTCGCCACCTGGCGCGCCGTCGCGGCCGACGGCTCCTGGCAGATCGACGCCACGGCGCTGCGCGGAGAGACGATCGAGGCCGACCTGGCCGGGCGCGACTTCACGATCGGGGCGGTCGCGGTGCCGATCTGCCGGTGGCGAGCCGATCGATCCCTTCGGCGGCCTCGCCGATCTCGACCGGCGCATTCTGCGCGTGGTCGGGGAGCGCAGCTTTTCCGACGATCCGCTGCGCCTGCTGCGGGCGGCGCGGCTGGCGGCCGGGCTGGGGTTTGAGATCGACTCCGGCACGGCGTCGCTGGCGCGCGGAGAAGCTGCCCGTGCGGCCGAGGCCGCCGGCGAGCGACAGCTTGCCGAGCTGCGCCAGCTCGTCGGCTGCTTCGGACCCGCTGCGCGGCATGGCCCTGCTCGACGAGCTCGGCCTCACCGCGGTCGTCCTGCCCGAGCTGGAGGCGCTGCGTGGCGTCGAACAGGGCCCCAACCACCACCTCGACGTCCATGGCCACACGATGGCCGTGCTGGAACGCACGCTCGAGGTCGAGGCCGACCTGGAGCGCTTCGGCGGCGATCGCGCCGGCGAGCTCGCAGGCGCTGCTCGACGAGCCGCTCGCCGACGAGATGAGCCGCGGCACCGCCCTCCGCTTCGGGGCGCTCCTGCACGACATCGGCAAGCCTGCGACCCGTTCCGAGCAGCATGGCTACGTCACCTTCGTCGGCCACGACCGCGACGGTGCCGAGATCGTCGGCGGGTTGTGCAGGCGACTGCGGGCGAGCCGCGCGCTCACCCGCCACCTCCAGGACCTGACCCTCCACCACCTGCGCCTCGGCTTCCTCGTCCACGAGGCGCCGCTGCCGGCGCGGCGGGTCCACGAGTACCTGCGCGCCACCGAGCCGGTCGGCGCCGACGTGACCCTGCTGACCGTCGCCGACCGGCTCTCCGCGCGCGGCTCGGGGCCGTTCGCGACCGAGGAGGCGATCGAGGCCCACCTGAGCCTGGCCAGGCAGATGCTCGCCGCGGCGCTCGACTGGCGCCGCGACGGCCCGCCCCAGCCGCTGCTGCGCGGCGACGAGCTGGCCGCGGAGCTGGGGATCGAGGAGGGGCCGGAGCTCGGCGAGCTGCTGGCCGAGCTGGAGGCGGCGCAGTACGCGGCCGAGATCTCGAGTCGAGTCGAGGCGGTCGAGCGCGCCCGCGCCCTGCGTGGCTGAGCCCGGCTTCGCAGGCGGTTCGCTACGCTCCCCGCCGATGGGGAAAGAGGAGAAGATCGAGATGGAGGGCGAGATCACCGAGGCCCTCCCCAACACGATGTTCCGGGTCAAACTGGACAACGACCACGACGTGCTCGGCCACATCTCCGGCAAGATGCGCCGCCACTACATCCGCATCCTCCCCGGCGACCGCGTCAAGATCGAGCTTTCGCCATACGACCTCGACCGCGGTCGAATCACCTACCGCTACAAATAGGGCCTATCCCGGTAGGGGTTCCACTTAACTTTTTCGAGTAACGCCTCTGGCTGGCGACGATCGCTTCCCGCGAAAAAGTACAAGACGTTCCACCCCTACCGGGATAGGCCCTAAGTCGCCGCCAGCTCGGCGACAAGCGCCGACCAGGCGAAGTCCTTGGCTCCGAGGCCGGCGCCCGTGCGGGGGTCGTAGTACTCGCGCAGGCCTTCTCGCTCGACTGCGCCGATCACGCCGCTTGCCAGGCGCGCCGCGGCCTCCTCGTAGCCGAGCCGCCGCAGGCCGAGCCAGAGAAGCCAGGCCGAGTTGACCCAGGTCGGACCGCGCCAGTAGCGGCGCACCGGCCCGCGGCTGCCGCCGGGCTCGTAGCTCGGCTCCGAGGCCGAGACCGAGGGCGGCGCCACCGGGGTCAGGAACTCGCGCTCGTCGAGCAGGTGCTCCTCGACCAGGCGGCGGCCGATCTCCTCCGGCAGGTCGGGGAGGGCGAGCGGCGCCAGGGACGCCCAGGTGACGACGTCCGGGCGGCTTCCGCCGGGCTGCGCCTCGTCGAGGAAGAGCCCGCGGCGCTCGTCCCAGAGGCGCTCGACCAGGGCCGGCGTCGCCGACGGCCGGCCCAGCGCCTGCAGCGAGAGCGACCAGAGCGTGTTGACCACGGTCTCGCAGAGGACCGGGCCGCCGCGGTCGCGGATCCGCCGCGCGTCGAAGCCCAGCCTGCGGTTGCGGTGCACGAGAAGTGGGAAGCCGATCTGCGCGCACGCCCGCCAGCCCCAGACGGGGTCGAACTTCGGCGAGGCGTCGAGGCCCGACTCGTCGGGCTGGACGATCCAGAGCAGTCCGTCGCCCTCGAGGTCGCGGTTCGCCGCCAGCCAGTCCGCCTGGGCGGCGATCCGCGGCTCCTCGGCCGGGTCGCCGACGGCGATCTTCCAGGCCCAGGCAAGCAGCGGCGGCTGGATCGTCTCGGTCTGGAACGAGCTGCGCGAGGCGACGTTGTAGAAGGGGAGCCGGCTGAGCGAGACGGGCCGGTCCCAGAAGATCGTGTGGCCGATGAAGCCGTCCGGCCGCTGCGCGGCGAGCAGGGTCTCCAGCTCGGCTCGCGCGCGAGCCGGGTCGAAGCGGCGCCAGACGATCGCCGCGAAGCAGGAGTCCCAGTACCACTGCCACGGATAGCGAGCTGGGGCTGGGCCGCGTATAGGCAAAGGGCACGGCCCGTCGCGCTCCCCCTCCACCCAGTTCCCCCGCAGCACCCGCTCCGCGAACGCCGTGGCCGACGGGCCTGAAATACGCCTATGTGTCGTCTTTGAGGCCCGTCGGCGGGGGGTCACGCTGCGGTGCGGCGCATTTCGCGCAGGGCCCAGGCGCCGAGCACGGCCAGCAGGCCGAGCGAGGGCGACGATGCCCGGCCAGGTGTCGGCCCAGGTGACGCCGCCGACGAAGCCCTGGCGCGCCGCTTCGATGACTTCCGTCACCGGGTTGACTTCGGCGACGCTCTGCAGCCAGGGCTGCAGCAGGGCCAGCGGCGCGTAGGCGGTCGTGGTGAGGATCAGCGCCATCATCCCCGCCTGCATCAGCGGCGCCGCCGACTGGCTCTTGAAGCGCAGCGCCAGCACCGAGCCCCAGCAGGCGGCGACGGCGGCCATCGCGCGACCATCGAAGTAGGTGACCAGCAGCCCGTCGATGCCGGGCCAGCCGGCGCCGAGCAGCAGCGCGATGGCGAAGACGAAGGTGGCCGGGATCAGCGCCCGGGCGCTGGCGGCGAGCACCGTGCCGGCGAGCAGGACCCAGCGCGGGGCGGGGGAGACGAGCAGCCGGTCGAGTCCAGCCCTCTCGATGTCGCGGGCGAGGTTGACCCCGGCCGCGGCGCCGGTGAAGCCGGCCCCCTGCAGCATGCTGACCGGCACGATGAAGCTCTCGTAGGTCCCGGTCGTGAAGCCCGTTCAGCTGGGTGAGGGCGCCGAAGACGCCGTTGAGGCCGAGGAAGAAGATCGTCGGCGCCAGCACGCCGGGGATCGCCGCGCCCGGGACCCGCAGCAGCTCGTTCTTGGCCCGCGCCATCAGCGCCGCGATCGTCGCCAGGTTCGCGCGCCACTGCCGGCAGAGTCGCGGCCGACTCCATCAGCCGACCCTCAGCCGGTGGCGCAGGGCGCGGGCGCTGAGCACCAGGCCGAGCACGACGATCCCGGCGATCGCCAGCACCGCCTCGAGCAGTGTCGGCGGCGTCGATCCCGGAGATGATCGGGTCGCGGACGCCTTCGACGATGAAGCTGAGCGGGTTGTATTCGGCGATCGCCTTCGCCGGCTGGATCATCAGCTCGACGGGGAAGAAGGCGGAGGAGAGGAAGAGGACGACGAGGACCAGCGGGAAGAGGCCCTGGACGACGCTGGCGCTGCCGGTGCGCAGGGCGATCGCGGCGCCGATGCCGCCGACCGCCATCGCCGTCGCGGTGACCAGCGCGATCGCGATCAGCGCGCCGGCGACGCCGCTCTCGATCTGGGCGCCGAAGATCAGCCCGATCGCGAGGAACCAGAGCGCGGCGAAGAGGCCCAGCGCCGCCGTCCCGGCCAGCCGCCCGAGCACGATCGTGAAGCGGGAGATCGGCGCCGCGAAGAGGCGGTCGGTGAAGCCCATCTCGATGTCGACCGCGAGGGCGATCCCGCCGCTGTTGCCGGCCAGCATCAGCGACTGCATCATCGCCCCGGCGAGCATGAACTGGAGGAAGCTCTGCACCGGCGGGAAGCCGGGCAGGTTGACCGCGCCGCCGGCGCCGCCGGTCTGGATCGCCAGCAGCAGGGTGGGGAAGACGACGATCGGCGCCATCAGCTGCGGGCGGCGGAAGGTCTGGCGGATCGAGCGCATGCCCAGCGCCCGCACGACCCGCAGGTTGGTCGCCAGCTCGCTCACGCCTCGACCGGCTCCTGCTCGGCGCCTCCTCCGTCCTCCTTCTCGAGGTGGTGGCCGGTCTTGGCGACGAAGACGTCGTCGAGGGTGGGGTGGACCAGCTCCAGCGACTCGACCGCGATCCCGGCCTCGTCGAGCGCGCGGACGACGCGCGGGATGTCGGCGGCGCCGTTCTCGACCTCGACCAGGACCGTCCTGCCGTCGACCGGCGGCAGCAGCTTGCCGATCCGGGCGCAGACCTCCTCGGCCTCGGCGATCGAGCCCTCGTCGAGCTGCGAGCTGGATGTGGGGGTTGCCGATCTCGGCCTTCAGCGACTCCGGCGTGCCCTCGGCGACGATCCTGCCGCTGTCGATGATGCCGACGTTGTCGGCGAGCTGGTCGGCCTCCTCCAGGTACTGGGTGGTGAGGAAGACCGTCGTGCCCTCGTCGTTCAGCGCCCGCACCTCCTCCCAGATCGTCTTGCGGCTGACCGGGTCGAGGCCGGTGGTCGGCTCGTCGAGGAAGAGCACGCGCGGCTCGTGGACCAGCGCCGCGGCGAGGTCGAGGCGCCGCTGCATCCCGCCCGAGTAGGTGCCGACGCGGCGGTCGGCGGCGTCGACCAGGTCGACCCGCTCGAGCAGGTCGTCGGCGCGCCGCCTGCCCTCGGCGCCCGGCAGGCCCTGCAGCGTCGCCTGCAGGCGGATCAGCTCGCGGCCGGTCATCAGCGGGTCGAGCGCCGCCTCCTGCAGGGCGACGCCGATCGAGGCGCCGCACCGCGCGCGCTTCGCCTGACCACGTCGTGGCCGGCGACGCGTGGCGCGGCCGCCGGTCGGCAGCAGCAGCGTGGTCAGCATCCGCACCGTCGTCGTCTTGCCGGCGCCGTTGGGGCCGAGGAAGCCGTAGATCTCGCCCTCGTCGACCTCGAGGTCGACGCCCTGGACGGCGAGCACCTCGTCGAAGGCGCGCTCCAGGCCCTCGACCACGATCGCCGGCATCAGGCCTCCGTCGGCTCGGCCTGCGCCAGCGGCGGCAGCGACTCGACCCAGCGGCGGCCGTTGGCCCGCTCGAGCGCCTCGGCGGCGTCGAGCAGCAGCTCGTCGCGCCCCCAGGCCGCCTGCAGCTGGAGGGCGATCGGCAGGCCGCTCGGAGCTGAGCCCGACCGGGACGCTGATCGCCGGGATCCCGGTCAGGTTGGCGAGGGCGGCGCCGCGCACGTTGGCCTGGTCGGCGGTGTGCGTGCCCGAGGGCAGCTCGACCAGCGGCGACTCGAGCGGCGGCGCGACCGCCGGGATCGTCGGCCAGGCGATCACGTCGACCTCCTCGAAGAGCGCCGCCAGGCGGCGGCGCATCAGCGTGCGCACGCGCCCGGCCTGCACGATCGCCGCGGCCGGCAGCAGCATCCGGTACTTGAGCGAAGCCGCGGTTGATCGGGCTGAGCTCGGGGTCGAGGTCGTTGAGCCGCTCGCGGCGTCACGCCGCCGAGGCTCTCGCGCGTTGATGATCAGGATCGCGGCCAGGGTCGCCGCGTCGAGGTCGGGCAGCTCGATCTCGCGGACCTCGCCGCCGGTCTCGGCGCGCAGCGCCTCGATCGCCGCCTCGCAGGCCTCGCCGACCTCGGGCGTGACGTCCTCGGAGACCGTGTCGCGGACGACGCCGATCCGCAGGCCGGCGGCGTCGCCGGCGGCGAGCTCCTCGCCGAAGAGGACCGAGCCGAGCAGGCGGCAGTCGGCGGCGTCGGCGCAGAGCGGGCCGGAGACGATCAGGGTCGTCACCGGCGCCATGTGGTGGCCCGCCATCGCCGAGCGGCCGAAGGTCGGCTTCAGCCCGGTCAGGCCGCAGTAGGCGGCGGGGAAGCGGACCGAGCCGAGCCCGTCGGCGCCGACCGCGCCGGCGACGAGCCGGGCGGCGACCGCCGCGGCGGGGCCGCTCGAGGAGCCGCCGGGGCAGCGCTCGGTGTCCCAGGGGTTGCGGGCGGGGCCGTAGACGGAGACGTTGCCGGTGCTGCCGGCGCCGAGCTCGTGCATGTTGCCGACGCCGACGATCGACGGCGCCGGCGTCGCGCAGGGCGCGGTAGGGGCCGGACTCGCCCGGGGCGGTCGGCGTCGAGCAGCTCGGCGGCGCCGAAGCGCTGCGCCCGCCAGGGCAGCGGCCACTCGTCCTTGATCACGACCGGGACGCCGTGCAGCGGCCCGTCGGGGCGCGGCGGCGAGCATCTCGCGCGAGCGCTCGGGGAAGGTCTCGACGACGGCGTTGATCGCCGGGTTGCGCTCCTCGATCCGCGCCAGGGTCGCGTCGAGCAGCTCGGCCGGCGTCGACCTCGCCGGCGGCGATCGCCGCGGCCTGCGCGCGCAGGGCGAGGTCGAGGGCGCTCACGCTCGCTCCGGCGCCCGCGAGAGGTCGGGATTGCGCTCGGGCTCGACGCTCGCCGAGTGTCGAGCGAGAGCAGGTCGAGGATCGCGCGGCCAGAACAGCTGGTGGGCCGCGCTGATCACCGCGAGCTCGATCTCGTCGGCCTCGATCCCGAGCGAGGCGAGGCCGGCGGGGATGAAATCGCTCTGCGCGGTCGGTGGCCTCCATTCCGGGTGGCAACCCTACAGAGGCCGCGTGGCCGGGATCGTGCAAGGCGGCGCCGAGCGCCGCATCCCGCCGGGCCGGAAGGCAGAATCGGGGCCGCAACCCTGGCCGAGAGGCCGGGGTTTGCAGCTTGAGATCGTGCAAGGAGCAGCCGAAAACCGAGCCGGCGGATCGCGCGCGCGCGGTCGGCGCTCGCGCTCGCCTGCCTGCTCGTCGCGCTCGTCGTGGCCGCCTGGCCGGGCGCCGCCGACTCGGCGCCCGCTGCGCGTCGTCGTCCTCGGCAAGACCGCGTCGACGCCGCCGCCGTCCTGCCCGGGCAAGATCGTCAACAACGTCGAGGTCATCCCCTGCCGGGTCGAGGGACACGTGACCGGCTTCCAGGCGATCGCCGGCGGCGTCGCCGCGCCCTACGAGGCGCCCTTCGACGGCAAGATCGTCGCCTGGTCGATCACGCTGGCCCGGCCCTCGCGCACGGACGACGAAAACGACCACCGACGAGGTCGGCTTCTTCAACGAATTCCTCGGCAAGCCCTCGCAGGCGCGGATCGGCGTCCTGCGCCCGGTCGAAGGCTCCAAGCCGCCCAAGTACACGCTCGTCCGCCAGAGCCCGCTGCAGATCCTCAACCCCTACTTCGGCAGCACCCCGATCTTCGCCCTCGAGCACCCGCTGACGCGTGCTCCGCGGCCAGGTCGTCGCCCTGACCGATCCCCACCTGGGCGCCGATGTTCGCCTTCAACGTCGTCCGAAGAAAACACCTGGCGCGGCAGCCGCCTGCCCGACCACTGCGCCTCCAAGGAAGACATCCAGGGCGGCCACCCCCAGCAGGGCGTCGGCAAGACCAAGACCTACGGCTGCTACTACTCCAACGCCCGCCTGCTCTACACGGCGACGCTGGTCAAGAAGCCGTAGGTCCGCGGAACGGCTGCGTGGGGGACCGGGCGGGTGCCCCTGCTCACTCGCCTGACTGGCTGGATCGTCCCCGGCCGTCCGAGATCGCTTCTCGGCCAGCGGCGCAAAACGTTCGCAGGGGCACCCGCCCGGTCCCAACGAGCGTCTCCGGCCCGCGAAAGCTCCAGAGACGAGACGTGGTCGACGATTCAACAGGGGCGCTGGGGCCACTCTTGCCTTTCAAGCTGATTTGAGACGGACGTCGGCAGGGCCTCCGAACGTTTTGCGCCGCTGGCCCGACTTCGATCTCGGAGCGGCCGCAAGCGATTCAGCCAGTTAGGCGAGTGAGGAGGCGCCTGCCGACGTCCGTCGCCCTCTCGGGCTAAAGCGCTTCTTGGCGCAGGCCGCAGTACGGGCAGTCGCTGACGTCGAGGCCGATCAGCTGGTCGCAGCGGCGGCAGGCGCGGAGGTTGTCCGGCGTGCGGGGCAGGGACGAGGCGGAGGGGGCGAGCGGCAGGACCATCGCCACCGGCTCCATCTCCTCGCCGGTCTCGCGGTCGAGGTAGACCGGGCCCGGCTCGGCGTGGGCGAGCGCCTCGCGGCCCGAGGCCGGCGCGCGCATCCTGTAGAGCTGCTTCGCGTTCACGGCGGCGAAGACTAATAGCTTGCGCGGTCCCGATGCGTGTCCTCCTCTTCCACGGCTACATGCTGCGCGGCACCGGCAGCAACATCTACAACGCCAACCTCGCCCGCGCGCTGGCGCGGCTCGGCCACGAGGTCCATCTGCTCTGCCAGGACCGCGAGACGAAGATCGAGGGGGTCGAGATCCACAACCCCGACATCCACGGCCTGCTCCCCGTCTACGTCAAGGACCCCTACGAGGGCTTCGAGGTCAAGGCCTTCCCGGAGCTGAGCGAGGAGGAGCTCGACCGCTACATCGAGGCCAACGTCGCCGCTGTCCGCGAGGTTGCCGACGCGGCTGGCGGCATCGACGCCGCTCTCGCCAACCACCTCGTGATGGGCCCCGCGATCCTCGCCCGCGCCGACGTCGGCCCCTTCGCGGCCAAGATCCACGGCTCGGCGCTCGAGTACACGGTCAAGCCGAATCCGCGGTTCCTGCCCTACGCCGGAGAGGGGATGGAGGCGGCCCAGGGCGTCCTGGTCGGCTCCCGCCACACCGCTGAGTCGCTCTGGGCGGCGCTGCCGGATGTCTCCGGCCTTCGAGAGAAGACGCGGCTCGGGCCGCCTGGCGTCGACACGGAGGCGTTCCGGCCGCGGGAGCGGGCGGGGGTGGAGCGTCTGGACTTCGGCGGCCGACCATCGAGCGACAGCAGATGACCGCAGCTCGACAAGTTCGCGGACCCCCAGCCCGCGCCCCTCGGCGCATCGTCTTCGTCGGGAAGCTGATCGTCTCCAAGGGAGTCGACCTGCTGCTTGGCGGCGTGGCCGCTGGTCAAGGCCGAGCATCCGGACGCGATGCTCGAAATCGCGGGATTCGGGGAGTACGAGGAGGGACTGCGGCGGTTGCTGGCGGCTCTCGAGCGGGGAGACCTCGACGACGCGCGCGAGGTCGCGCGGCTCGGCTGGGGCCTCGAGGGCGGGGAGGAGAAGCCGCTGCCGATCCTGTCTGCGTTCCTGGCCGATCCGCCGGCCGGCTACGTCGGACGCCGCGAGGGATGCCGCCGGCTCGGTCGAGTTCATCGGGCGGCTCGAGCACGACGAGGTGGCGGAGCTGCTGCCGGGCGCCGAGGCGCTGGTGATGCCGAGCACCTTTCCGGAGGCCTTTGGGATGGTCGCTGCCGAGGCGGCCGCCTGCGGGGTGCTGCCGGTCTCCGCGGGCCACTCGGGGATGCTGGAGGTGTCGCGGCAGCTGGCGGCGGCGCTGCCGCCCGAGGTCGGCCGCGCTGACCTCCTTCCCGGTCGAGGACGGGGCGGTCGAGGCGATCGCGGAGCGGCTGAACGGCTGGCTGGAGCTTGCCCGAGGCGGAGCGCGCCGCGGCTCGCGAGGCGCTGGTCGAGACCGCTCGGCGGCTCTGGAGCTGGGAGGGCGTCGCCCGCGGCGTGATCGCCGCCTCGCGGGGCGAGCTTGACCGTCTGCCGCTTGCATAGAATGCGCCCCCGCCGATGATGGGCCGCCTCCCGATAGCGAAGATGCTCGCCGCCACCGTTGCGCTGACCGCGGTGATCTCGGCCGTGATGCTGCCGATCAACTGGGACGGCCAGCAGGCCTCGACCGCGGCGCCGAAGATCGACCAGCTGCTCGACGTGATGATCGTCCTCTCGTCCTTCGTCTTCTCGCTGGTGATGGTGATGCTCTTCTACGCGCTGTGGAAATTCAAAGCCAAGCCGGGGGACGAGTCCGACGGCGAGCCGATCCACGGCAACACCCGGCTCGAGGTCGCCTGGACCGTGATCCCGACGATCATCGTCCTCTTCGGCGCCGGCTACAGCTGGTCGGTCCTCAACGACATCGAAGAGCCGGCCGACGAACTCGCTCACGGTCGACGTCTTCTCCCAGCAGTACGCCTGGAGCTTCGGCTACCCGGGCAAGGGCAACGCCTGGTCGCAGGGCGAGCTGCACGTGCCGCTCGACCGCCAGGTCCACTTCAAGATGCACGCCCAGGACGTGATCCACTCCTTCTGGGTGCCCGAGTGGCGGATCAAGAAGGACAACGTGCCGGGGATCACGACGACGGCGATCGTCACGCCGGACAAGCTCGGCACCTACCAGCTGATCTGCACCGAGCTCTGCGGCTTCGGCCACGCGACGATGCGGGCCAAGGTCGTGGTCGAACCGGCCGGCCGACTTCCGCAAGTGGGTCGCAGGCCTGCCGGAGACAGGTCCCGCAGCCGCTGGCCGGAGTCGATCGGCCAGGACACCGAGACCAACCCGGTGCCCGTCGGCGCGGGCGGGGCATAATGGAGGCCGATCTGATGGTGGCTGCGATCAAGCAACCGGGATGGATTCGCGGCGCGCTCGGCGCGCTGCTCGGCGCCGCCTTCGGCGTCGCCCTCGTCGTCGCCCTGCGCAAGGCCTCCGGCCTGCCCGCCTACCAGACCGAGCAGACCGGCTACCCGCAGGTCGTCGTGCCGCTGGTCACCGGCCCGCTCGGCTTCCTCGCCGGCTTCGGCTGCTTCGACTACTGGCTGCGCTGGGCGGCCGGGATGCCGACGATCCCCGAGGACCACTCCCAGCACGGCGCCAAGAGCTGGAAGGACTACTTCCGCTTCAACACCGATCACAAGGTGATCGGCATCCAGTACATCTGCACCACCTTCTTCTTCTTCTTCGTGGGCGGCCTGATGGCGATGCTGATCCGGGCCGAGCTGGCGCAGCCGGGCACCCAGATCGTCGACGCCGCCACCTACAACAGCCTCTTCTCCACCCACGCGGTGCTGATGATCTTCGTCTTCGTGATCCCGGTCTTCGCCGGGATCGCCAACTACGTCCTGCCGCTGATGATCGGCGCGCCGGACATGGCCTTCCCGCGCCTCAACGCGCTCAGCTTCTGGATGCTGCCGCTCGCCGGGCTGCTCTTCATCGGCAGCTTCCTCGCCCCCGGCGGCGCCTTCGACGCCGGCTGGACCGGCTACGCGCCGCTCTCGACCGGGGCGCCGCTGGGCCAGTCGTTCTTCAACCTCGGCGTCCAGTTCGCCGGCGCCTCCTCGATCGCGACCGCGCTCAACTTCCTGGTCACGATCATCACCATGCGTGCGCCCGGGATGACCTTCTGGCGGATGCCGCTGCTGGTCTGGGCCAACCTCTCGACCTCGCTGCTGGTCGTCGCCGCGACCCCGTTCATCGCCGGCGCCCAGTTCATGGTCCTCTTCGACCGCGCCCTCGGCACCCAGTTCTTCCAGTTCGCCGGCGGCGGCGACGTGGTCAGCTACCAGCACATCTTCTGGTTCTACTCGCACCCGGCCGTCTACATCATGATGCTGCCCGGGTTCGGGATCATCTCCGAGGTCATCTCGACCCACGCCCGCAAGCCGATCTTCGGCTACCGGCTGATGGCGCTGGCGCTGATCGGGATCGTCGTGCTCAGCTACTCGGTCTGGGCGCACCACATGTTCGTCGCCGGCATGTTCAGCTGGCTGCGGGTGCCGATGATGATCACCACGCTGCTGATCGCGGTGCCGACCGGGATCAAGATCTTCTCCTGGCTGGGGACGCTCTACTTCGGCAAGATCCACACCTACTCGACGGCGATGCTGTTCGCGCTCGCCTTCATCGTCACCTTCACGATCGGCGGCATCAGCGGCGTGATGCTGGGCATGGTGCCGATCGACATCCACGTCTCCGACACCTACTTCATCGTCGCCCACATCCACTTCGTCCTCTTCGGCGGCTCGGTCTTCACGATCTTCGCCGGGATCTACCACTGGTTCCCGAAGATGACCGGGCGGATGTACGACGAGAAGCTCGGCCGGGTCCACTTCTGGGGCACCCTGCTCGGCACCTGGGGCACCTTCATCCCGATGCACTGGGTCGGGATGGACGGGATGCCGCGGCGCGTCGCCGACTACGCGACCCAGTTCGGCAACTGGAACCTGCTGATCAGCTGCTTCGCCTTCATGCTCGGCGCCGTCCAGCTCGTCTTCCTCTACAACATGGTCGTCAGCTGGCGCTTCGGCCCGCGCGCCGAGGCCAACCCGTGGCGGGCGAACTCGATCGAGTGGCAGGTCTCCTCGCCGCCGCCGATCTTCAACTTCGACGAGATCCCGCGGGTCGTCGGCGGCCCCTACGAGTTCGGCGTGCCCGGCGCGCGCCACGCGATCATGGCCGGCGAAGGCGTCGAGGCGCCGGCAGAGCACGAGCCGACGGTGGTGGGCTCGACATGAGCGAGGGCTCCGAGGCGTCGTCCCCTGCTCGTCTTCCTCAACGAGGTGGCGGGCGGGCGCAAGCTGCTGAAGGCCGTGCGCGAGCGGGCCGAGAAGGTGCCCTTCGTCGCCGTCGCCGCGCCGCAGAACCAGCCCGCGGTCGGCCAGCTGATCGACTCCGGCGAACTGCGCGACGCCGCCCGCGCCCGGGTCGAGGTGACGATGTCGATCCTCTCCGAGTACGGGATCGAGTCGGTCGGCGAGGTGATGGACCCCGAGCCCGTCGCTGGCGCTCGACGACGCGGTGCGCGCCCACGAGCCGGGCGAGGTGCTGCTCTCCTGCGCCTCCGGGACGCGCTTCGGCTTCACCCGCAAGGACCTGGTCGAGTGGGCCGGGGATCGCTTCGAGCCCGACGTCGCCGTCACCCACATCCCGGTGCGGATCGCGGACGACTCGGTCAGCTGGGAGAAGAGCCACACGCTGGTGGTCGCGACCCAGACGGTGGCCGCGCCGGACCTGGTCAGCCGGCTGAAGGAGCGGGCCGCCGGGCACCCGCACCGCTACACGATCATCTGCCCGCGCGCCGAGGACGTGACCGAGCCGGAGATCGTCCGCGACCTCGCCTCGACCCTGGCCGAGCTCTACCGGGCCGACATCGACGCCACCGGGCAGCCGATGAGCCCCGACCCCTTCCACGCCGTGCAGAACGCGATCGAGCACTACAGCATCGACGAGGTGCTGATCTCGACCTTCGCCGGCGAGTCCTCGCGCTGGCTCGAGGACGACCTGATCGGCCGCGTGCGCGAGATCACCGACAAGCCGGTCGAGCACCTCGAGGTCGGCCGGCCGGCCGCCGCCGTGGCCGCCGCCGTCGCCGAGGGAGGGGAGGTCCTGATGGAGAGCGCAACCGTCGCCCTCGGCCACGCCCACGAGGAGGAGCACCACGGGCCGCCCGAGGCCAACCAGAGCTCGCGGATCGACCGCCAGACGCTGGGGATCCTCCTCTTCATCGTCTCCGAGGTGATGCTGTTCGGCGCCTTCTTCGCCTCCTACTTCTTCCTCCGCGTCGTCGTCGACCCGCCGAGCTGGCCGCCGCACCCCTACGAGCTGCCGGTCGCCGTCGCCGGCGTCAACACCGCGATCCTGGTCTCCTCCAGCTTCACGATCCACTACGCGCTGGAGTCGATCCGGCGCGGCAACCGCAAGGGGCTGAAGCTCGGCCTGGTGCTGACCTGGCTGCTCGGCGCGACCTTCCTCTTCATCCAGGTCAACGAGTACGTGCACCTCGGCTTCAGCGCCCGCGACCTCGCCTTCGGCTCGATCTTCTACGGCCTCACCGGCCTGCACGGCGCCCACGTCTTCGTCGGCCTGATGCTGCTCAGCTTCGCCACGATCCGCGCCTTCCGCGGCCACTTCGGCCCCGAGGCGAAGGACCACCTCGGCGTAGAGGTGCCCGGCATCTACTGGCACTTCGTAGACGTGATGTGGATCGTCGTCTACACGACGGTCTACATCCTCTAGAAGCCGCTCCAGCAAGCGACTCTCATAGGTACCGGCTTTAGCGACGCGTCGGCTTCGAGCGTTGTCGTGCGTGCCTGAACCCATTTGCGTACCTTGACCGATCCATATTTGTTCCTATATGGTGATCGGTGCAAGAAGCACTATGAGCAATCTCCCTCACAGAGGCTTCGTCCGGGTCCGTTTTGCTCTGATCGGGCTCTGCGCTTCGGCGGTACTTCTCGCGGCTCCTTCCATAAGTCAGGCTTCGGAGGCAATCGAAGGAGGGAGGGTCGGAACTGCTCTTGTCAGCAATCCGGAACTTGAACCGATTTGCATGATCGAGCCGTGGTACTGCATCAAAATGGTCACCGTCAATGTCAAAAAGGCCGGCTCGGGGTCGGGAACGGTGACCAGCTCTCCGGCGGGGATAAATTGCGGTCTTGATTGCTTGGGGGAATTCCCAGAAGGTTCGGTAGTGACCCTCACTGCCAAATCCGGAGAAGGCTCCAAGTTCACTGGCTGGTCAGGTGGCGGCTGCTCAAGTAGCGGCACCGGTCCCTGCAAAATGAGCCTTATATTCTTCTACCCAGCTATATATCCGCCCTGCCTCTGTCCCCCACCTACAGTCTCGGTCACTGCGACCTTCGGCCTCGAATCGAGACCTAGTCTCGACCTCACTACCTCAACGACGGGAGCCGGCTCGGGCGCGATCACATCAAGTCCTACGGGGATCGATTGCGGCGACACCTGCACGGCGGAATTCGAAGAAGGCAAAGAAGTGGCGCTCAGCGCCAGCGCTGAAGCAGGCTCTGTCTTCAGTGGCTGGTCGGGGGCTGGCTGTTCGGGCACCGGCACCTGCAAAGTGACGATGACCGAAGCGAAGTCGGTCACCGCCGCCTTCAGCCTCAAACGGCACTTGCTCACGGCGGCCAAGGAGGGCTCTGGCGCTGGCACCCTGACCAGCTCACCAGCCGGTATCGCCTGCGGCTCCGAATGCTCGGCGAGCTATGACCACGGCACCGCGGTCACTCTCGCTGCCAGCGCCGAACCCGGCTCCGAATTCAGCGGCTGGACAGGTTGCGAAAGCGAAGCGGCGGGCAAATGCCTGGTCACGATCGACGCCGACACGACGGTCAAGGCCAAATTCAACGAGGTCAACACGCTTTCGGTGCGAAAGGAAGGCGTTGGCCTGGGCTCGGTCAAGAGCTCCCCAGCCGGGATCAACTGCGTGACGGCTTGCGATTCGGCCAAGCTGAAGTTCCCCGGTGGCCTCCCGGCCAACGAAGTCACCCTGACGGCCCTCCCCTACAAAGGCTCGACCTTCGTTGCATGGGGCGGGGACTGTTCGGGCAGCGCCTTGACCTGCAAACTGACGCTATCGGCGGGGAAATCGGTGACCGCCGAGTTCGCCCCGATCCCGAAAGTGGGCCTGACGCTCAACAAGGTCTCTGGAGCAGGCACGGTGAAGAGCTCACCGGCTTCGATCAACTGCACGGCCGCCTGCTCCACGCAGACCTCGGGCTTCTACGAAGGCAGCGAGGCCACCCTTACGGCCACCCCCTACAAATCGACCTTCATCCAGTGGACGGGGGCCTGTTCCGGGTCCTCGCCGACCTGCAAAGTGACGATGAGCGAAGCCAAGACGGTTGGCGCCGAATTCACCGGCACCCCGGCGGGCAGCATTCCGCTGACGCTGAAAAAGGCCGCGGGCGGCGGCGGCAAGGTGTCGGTCTATGCAGGGGGAATCAGCTGCGATGCCAGCTGCACGGCCAGCACCGCCGTCTTCAAACCGGGCGCCAAAGTCCTTCTTAAGGAGACCCCCTCCAAAGGCTCCGCCTTCGTCGAATGGGGCGGGGCCTGCTCGGGGCCTGGCGCCTGCGAAGTGACGCTCTCGGCAGCCAAGGAAGTGACGGCTGAGTTCAAAGCGATCCCGGCCAATGCCCTGATCGTCAAAAAGGCGGGTGGGGGCATGGGTATGGTCAAGAGCATGCCGACGGGCATCAACTGCGGGCTGACCTGCCCGCAGGTCGTTGCCTTCTACCCGCAGGTGGCCAGCGTTACCCTGACGGCCACGCCTGGCAAAGGCTCAGGACCGGTCCAGTGGGCCGGCTGCGACGAAGTCCTCGGCGGACTCTGCATCGCGACGATGAGCTCGGCCAAAGAAGTCACGGCGAAATTCGAATAGACGGACACAGGCGCGACGGTTTACATCCTCCGGTCCCGCGGTCAAACTGGGGTATGCACAATCCGCTGAGGTCTGAGGCCGATGCCTTTCGCTGGGTCGTCGTAATCGGCGCGGGGGCGGTTTCGGTGATCGTCTTGACGCTGCTCACCCGGCCGGTCTTCGGCGTGATCTGGGCGGCGGCGCTGATCGGGTTCGGTGCGGGCGTTGCCTACCGGGGCGCCCGCGGGTCGTTGCCGCGCAGTGTCGAGCTGACGCGTGACGGCGACGGCAAGCACCGGATCCTCGTCGTTGCCAACGAGACCGTGGGCGGCGAGGCGCTGCTGGACGAGATTCGGGACCGCTGCCGGAATCGGGACTGCTCGATCCTCGTCGTCACACCGGCCCTGGTCACCTCGCGGGCTTCGCACTGGGCTTCCGACGTCGACGAAGCGATGGAGCTGGCCCGGCAGCGGATGGAGCTGTCGTTGATCGCCCTGGGCGAGCTTGGGTTGAAGGCGAAGGGAGAAATCGGCGACTCCGATCCAAACGTGGCGATCGAGGACGCCCTGCGGGTTTTCCCGGCCGACGAGATCGTCATCTCGACCCACCCGCCCGAGCGCTCGCGCTGGCTCGAGCACGGTGTCGTCGAGCGCGCCCGCGAGCAGATCGACTTGCCGGTGACGCATGTGGTGGTGAACCTTGCACCCCACCGTCCACTTCCGTGATGGATCGCTTCGGATCCGGCACCTCTTACTGCGCGAATGTCCGTCTGTGGGCTAGTGGGCTCTCGAGCTAGGATTCACTGAACAATCAGGTTCCATAGGATCTGCGCATGCCAGGGTGGATGGCCAAGCGGTTTGGCTCCGATCGGGGTGAGCTCGACGCCACGGAGCCTCCAGAGATGGCCCGGGCCGGTTATGCGATTGATCTCGCGTCGACTTTCAGGCTCTGGGTCCATCGGCGGGTGGAGACCTTTGAATTCCCCAACGCCGACACGGTGCGGCGGCGAATGAGCGTTGACTTCACGCTTCCCGCCGACCCCTCGATCAAAGCCGGCGACCGAGTTGACGTTCCCCTGATGATCTTGAAAAGGGAGTTCCTGCGGAATTTCGACGTGATGGACGAGGAGGGCACGCGCCTGAAGGTGTTGACCACGAGGGAGCACGATGAGCATGTAGTGGCCGGGCTGTTCAAGTTTCTCAACAGCCTCTGGCCGGACGGAGAACAGCTGATGCGGCTGCTTAAAGACTTTGCCGGCGTGGACGACTCCTCGGCAGGGCCGGAAAAGCGACAGCTGAGGGCGAAAGAGGCGAGGAGTGTGCTGGAAAAGCAGCTGGATGGGGAGTCTGGGAAACAGGCATTCAACGCGCTTCGCAACCTGATGGGGGATCTCGAGAGGGGCTTCCTCCTTCTCGTTCCGTTGGAATACCAGCCGAACACGAGGCGCCTGGTCAAGTTCTCTTACGACGCCGTGCTCTACCCAAGCAACCTGAAGCGGTGGCAAGATGCCTATCGCCGGTTGACCAGGGCTGGGGCAAGCCTCGGCTGGTTTCCACAGCGAGAGAATTTCGAGGACATCCAGGTCGGATGGGCCGAGAGCTACCACGTCGAGGTTGTTCCACCGACCGACACGCGGGTGGCCGAAGCGGCGCTGCACGTTGATGAGAAACCCACAAGGCGGGACAACACGCATCGCCTACTGCGTCCGCACCTATTGGCCCAGGGTTGTGCCAGCAACGACGCGGCAGAGCTGACGCTGCTGATGCACCCGCAACAGGACGCGTTGATTCTGCCCCTGCTCTTTGCGGCGGTGGTCATCGCGGCTGTGCTCACGTTGGTGCCGGGCCACCGAGCGAGCTTGGATGGGCAGACGCTGGGCGCCCTGCTGCTGGTTCCGCTGGCTCTTTCCGCCTTCTACGTCCGCCCGGGAGAGCACAGCTACGTGACCAAGTCGATTCAAGGCCTCCGCATGATTGCGGCCGTTCCGGTTCTCTGCGGAGTGCTCGTGCTGACCCTCGTGGCCCTTGGCCTGCTCGACGACACGGGCAATTGCGACAGGGGGCTTGCGTTGGCGCAATGGGCTGCCCGGGCCTCGGTCGGTGCGGCGTATCTGCTGCTGATCGCCTTTGTGGTTCCGGCGATGGGGAAATGGGCCCGTGTAGCCATCCACTGGGTGCAGGGCAAAGTGGTCCGGTGGAAGCAGGGGCTGCAGGTGCTTGCCTCGCTGGTGCTCGCGGCGATTTTTGTCGTGCCTCTCGGAGTCATCGGGTGGTGGGTGTACTCTTTGCTTCCGTTCTGAGTAAAGATGGATTGACGGAAATCCTGCGAGGCTCGACATGTCTCTGATTCAAATCGCCTTCCCCAAATTCAATCTCCCGCCGACGACTGACAATGCCGGTGTCAAGCCGGATCAGACGGTCAAGAATTTCGATCTGGAGAAAGCTGCATCCGAGCTCAAAGAGCTCGGGGCAGCGAAGCGTCAAGCCCACTAGACGTCGGAGTGTCGGCATCGCGTCGGCCTCGCCCGCGTCCTGGTTCTGCCGCGGTTTCGCCCGGTTGAAGGCGGCCCGCAGCAGCAACCGTCCAGAGCATCGCCAGCCAGGTGACGGTGGCCAGGGCGACGTGAGCCCAGACGATCTCCGAGGGGAGCTTCAGCCACCACTGGAGGCCTCCTACGAGGCCCTGTAGGGCCAGCAGGCCGATTACCGCGGTGAGCGGTCGCACGGCTCTGCGGTCGCCCCCAGGGCGGTGCAGGAGCAGCCAGACCCCTATCGTGGCGAGGCCGAAGACCGTGGCGATGACCGCGTGGCGCTGCACCACCCATTCGAGTGTCCCCGCGCCCTCGAAGTCGAAGCGGCGGACCAGCTGTCCGGCGTGGGCGCCGGCGTGCGGCCCCGAGGCGGTGGCGATCGTGCCGGCGGCGATCGTCAGCTGCCCGAGCGGGATCAGCGCACGCACCGCCCAGACGCCGAGTCGGTCGCTGGAGCGCCGTCGCTCCCAGGGCTCGTAGCGCGAGCACCAGGCGAGCGCGAAGGAGGCGTCGAGCAGCAGCATCGAGAGGATGAAGTGGCTCATCACCAGGCCGGGCGCGAGGTGGTGCTTGACGACGAGGGCGCCGAGGATCGCCTGGCCGATCACGCCCAGCGGCAGCAGCGCCCCGAACAGCGCCAGGTGCCAGCGGAAGGGCCGCCGGAACCAGGCGAGCACGCTGGCGGCGATCACGGCGAGGCCGACGAAGCCGGTGAGGAGCCGGTTGCCGTACTCGATCACCGCGTGGGTGTCGAGCGGCGGCACGGTCTGGCCGTAGCACTTGGGCCAGTCCGGGCAGCCGAGGCCGGAGCCGGTCAGGCGCACGCCGGCTCCGGTCAGGACGATCAGCGAGAGCGCCCCGAGGGCGACCAGGGCCACGGTGGCGTAGTGCTGCGGCGTGATGCTGAAGCGCGCGCGCATTCGTGCCTCGGGATGATGCCAGCGGCCGTTCGCGGCCGCTGGGGTCGCTCAGCCGCCCTTGCTCTGCTTCGAGCCGCCGCCCTTGGCGGTCGAGGAGATCAGGTACTGGACGAGCTCTTCGATTTCGCTCGGCGTGATGATCGTCTTGAAGTTCGCCGGCATCACGTTGGCCGGGTAGCCCTTGGCGATGTGGGCGTTGGGGTCGACGATCGACTCTTCGATCATCGCCGCGGTCTGGCCGGGCAGGACTTCGTCGAGGTTCGGCCCGGTGACGCCGCCGGAGCCCGCCGCGGCGAGCGTGTGGCAGCCGCCGCAGCCGTTGTTGGCGAAGACCTGGGCGCCGGGGCCGCCGGGCACCTTGGGCGGCGCCGCGCCGGGGACGCCGGCGTAGAGGCCGACGTAGGCGGCGACGTCCTCGAGGTCCTGGCCGCTGACCACGTCGGCGGGCATCGAGACCGCCGGGTTGCTGTTGCTCGGCCGCGGGAACTCGACCTGGGCCTTGACCACGCCTTCGACCGTGTCGCCGCCCTCGCCGGCGGCGCGCGCAGCGGCGAAGGCGTCGTCGAGGTCGGGGCCGATCTGTGCCGTCGTCCCCGCCTCGGCCATCGTGTGGCAGACGCCGCACTTCTGGACGAAGAGGACCCGGCCGCGCTCGGTGTCGGCGGTGCTCGTGCCGCAGCCCGAGGCGGGCAGCGCCACGGCCGCCAGGGCGGCGAGGACGAGCAGCAGGCGGATTGGGTTCGAGAGCTTGGGCATGCGGCGCGAAGCGCGCCGGAGTCTATATGCCCGGCCCTCTGAAAAGCGGCTTGTGCAGGCGTGGCAGTCGGGTAGGCTTGAGGCGATTCTCACTAACTCGCGAACCCAAGAGGGGAGGCGGCAGATGCTCGTACGGGAAGGGATGTCGGAGGTGGTCCTGACCGTCGGCCCGACGCACACGCTGCGCGAGGCGGCGACGATGATGACCGAGAAGGGGACCGGCGCGGCGCTGGTCGACGACGACGAGGCGCCGGGCCCCTGCATCGTCACCGAGCGCGACATCCTGCTCTCGCTCGGGCACGGCGAGGACCCCGACGCCGAGCGCGTCGCCGACCACATGAGCGACAGCGTGATCGCCGCCTCGCCGGACTGGAGCCTGGAGCGCGCCGCCGCCGAGATGTCGCGCCGCGGCATCCGCCACCTGGTCGTCTACGACGGGCCCGAGCTGGTCGGCGTGCTCTCGATGCGCGACATCGTCCGGGTCTGGACGTCGCGATGGAGCGACGTCGGGGATGACTCCCGGACTGACGCGTCAGGAGGCCTGGCGGGTGCGCTCTGCGGCGCACGGCACGTCGCATCGGAGTCGAGCTTCGCGAAGTGCGAGACGCGCGAAGCGTGCCATGTTCCAGCTTGGCACATCGGCGTGCCGTCGCCCTGGACGGGCTACCCGGTAGGCTCAATGCGCCGAGGTCGAGCTCCGCTCAGACGCGGCGGGGAGATCTGTTCGACCGGGAGCACTGCGCCGCGGACGTGCTGCTTGCGCGGCAGGCTGTAGTAGTTGCGGGTCGCGTCCTTGATCATGCTGCGCAGGGCGAAGAGGGCGACTATGCCGCCGATGATCGAGTAGATCCAGCCGCGGACCATGAAGCCCTCGGCGAAGATGCCGCAGACGGTCAGGGCCAGGGCGAAGCCGAAGATCACGGGCGCCCAGGAGGAGCGCGGCGGGTAGACGAGCTCGCCCGGCTCGGGGATGTGGCGGTGCTCCGGGCTCACGAGGCGATGTAGAGCATCGCCGCCACGAAGCAGAGCGCGAAGACGGCCGCGGCGATGCCGCCGGCGGTCAGCCCGGCGGCCATGTTCGCTCTTGCGGTCTCGCGATCCACGGCCGGATTTCTACTAGACGAGCCGGTCGAGCGGCATCGCCACGAAGAGCAGTGCCAGGTAGGCGAGCGAGTAGAGGTAGGTGCGCAGCGCCCAGCGCCGGTCGGCGCTGCGCAGCAGGCGCACGGCGCAGTAGATGAAGCCGGCGCCGAGCGTCATCGAGGCGATCAGGTACTCGACGCCGAAGCCGCCGGCGCAGAAGGGCAGCTGCGTCACCGCGTAGAGCAGGACGGTGTAGAGGAGGATCTGGCGGCGCGTCTCCGCCTCGCCGCGCACGACCGGCAGCATCGGGATGCCGGCCTTCGCGTACTCGTCCTTCATCAGCAGCGAGAGCGCCCAGAAGTGGGGCGGCGTCCAGAAGAAGACGATCGCGAAGAGGAAGAGGGCGGTGCCGCTGAGCCCGCCCGTCACCGCCGCCCAGGCGACCAGCGGCGGCACGGCGCCGGCGGCGCCGCCGATCACGATGTTCTGCGGCGTCGCGCGCTTGAGCCAGAGCGTGTAGACGAAGACGTAGCCGAACAGGCCGGAGATCGAGAGCGCCGCCGCCAGCGGGTTGACGGCGAGCGCGAGCAGCGTGAAGGAAGCGCAGCCGAGCAGGGTGCCGAAGGCGATCGCGGCTTGGGGGGAGACCCGGCCGCTGGCCACCGGCCGGTCGGCGGTGCGGGCCATGATCCGGTCGATGTCGCGGTCGATCGCGTGGTTGATCGCCCCGGCGCCGCCGGCCGAGAGCGCGCCGCCGAGGCAGACGAGGAAGACGAGGCCGATCGAGGGGTCGCCGGCCACGTACATCGTCGTGATCGTGGTCAGCAGCAGCAGCGACTGCACCTTCGGCTTGGTCAGCGTGACGTAGTCGCGCAGGATCGCGACGAAGGCAGGGACGCGCTGTGCGACGACAGCGGTTTCGGCACCGCTCACGGCCGTCAGGCTACCGGCTGCGTCTCGCGAGCCGCCCGCTCGGCGCGGCGGGTGCGGTGGGCGATCGCCTCGCGGATGTCGCGCATCGGCCGGTCGCTGCGCACGTCGGGCAGCACGTCGAAGTTGTGCGGCTCCGGGCGGCGAGAGCGCGAACCACTCGAGCGAGTCGCCGCCCCACTGGTCGTGGCCGGCGCGGGCGCCGTCGGTGCGGCTGAGGATCGCGTTGACGAGGGTCAGCACGATCCCGATCGCGAGGATGAAGGCGCCGATCGTGGCGATCAGGTTGTCGGCGCTGACGCCGGTGCCGGCGAAGAACTTGTAGGCGTCGACGACCTGGCCGTGCTCGCCGCCGGCGAGGAAGAGCGGCACGAAGGCGAGCAGGATGCCGATCGCCATCGTCCAGAAGGAGATGCGCGCCAGCGTCTCGCCCATCGTCCGCCCGGTCAGCTTCGGGAACCAGTAGTGCAGGGCGGCGAAGCCGCCGAAGACGCTGCCGCCGACCAGGGCGAAGTGGGTCGCCGCGGTGGCGTCGGTGGTGTTGTGCAGGCGCCAGGCGACCGCGACCATCGAGTGCTAGATCTCGCGAGCCGAGGCCGATCGAGATCGCCGAGATCGCGCCGAGGGCGAAGAGCAGCGGCGCGCGCATCTGCAGGGCGCCGCCGATCATCGTCGCGATCAGGTTGAAGACGATGAGGCCGAAGGGGACGATCAGCGCCAGCGACATCGATCATCGCGAAGTACATCCAGCCGATCCCGATCGGCGCGGTCAGCATGTTCTGCATCCAGGCGAGGGTGCCGATCACGGCGATCGCGACCAGCGAGCCGATCGACGGCGCCGCGGTTGAAGAGCGGCTTGCGGGCGAAGACCGGGACGATCTCGGCGATCGCGCCGAGGGCGGTGATCAGGATCAGCATGTAGGCGCCGGTGAAGAAGATCCAGCTCAGGTGCTCCCAGAGCAGCGGCGCGCCGCCGGAGCCGTCGG
The DNA here is from genome assembly GCA_963812905.1 of uncultured Solirubrobacterales bacterium. Lineage (GTDB taxonomy): Bacteria > Actinomycetota > Thermoleophilia > Solirubrobacterales > 70-9 > VRUE01. Next base: position 213,047 of record CAWEWY010000002.1, on the reverse strand, counting down.
CGAAGAAGATCCCGTCGAAGTTGCGGTCGATCAGCAGCATCGTGATCGCCGCCAGCATCACCGGGCCGATCACGAGCAGCAGCCAGGAGCAGATCGCCGCCGCCCAGGCGAAGACCGGCACCCGCCGCCAGGCCATGCCGGGCGCGCGCATGCGGCGCAGCGTCGCGACCAGGTTGATCGCGATCAGGACGAAGCCGAGGGTCGCCAGCCCGTTGGCGGCCGCCCAGGCGTCGACGCCGTTGTTGGGCAGGAAGGCGAGCTCGGAGAGCGGCGCCAGCGGGTTGACGCCGGCCTCGCGAGGGGGTGAAGAGGAAGCCCGCGTAGAGCACCGTCGCGCCGGCGATGTAGAGCCAGAGGCCGATCTGGCCGAGGCGCGGCAGCGCCGTGCCGCGGGCGCCGATCTGCAGCGGCGCCACGTAGTAGAAGAGGCCGAGCGCCAGCGGGATCGCGAAGAGGAAGATCGCCGTCGCCCCGTAGAGCGAGAGCATGCGGTTGAAGGTGACCGGGCGTGAGCAGCGTGTTCTCGGGGATCGCCAGCTGCAGCCGCATCAGCAGCAGCTCGACCAGGGCGATGAAGAGGAAGCCGAGCGCGGCGACGATCATCACCCGGCCGACGTCCTTGTGGTCGGCGCTGGTGGCGATCTCGATCCAGCGCGGGCGGCGGCGGGGGAAGCCGTCGACGACGAGCTCGGGCGCGGGCGCTCATGGCACTTCTCCCTTTTCGATCAGGCCCACGACGCGGTCCTGGGCAGCCTGGATGTCGGCCTTCTGGCGTTCGATGAAGTCTTCGTATTCCTGCGGGCGAGACGACGTCGACCTCGGTCCGCATCGCCGCGTAGGCCTGGCCGGAGAAGGTCGCCGACTGGCCGCGGTAGACGCCCTCTTCGTCGGCGCGGAAGACGACGTGGTTGGTCTTGCCGGGGACGGCGTCGCGCTTGCCGGCGAGCTGCGGCACGTCCCAGGTGTGGATCACGTCGGTCGAGACCAGGTCGAGTTCGACCGTGGTGTCGACCGGGACGACGAGCTTGTAATAGGAGAAGGCTTCGTTGGGGTAGTCGTAGCGCCACAGCCACTGCTGGCCGGTCGCTTCGATCTTCAGCGGCTCGGAGCGGGCCGAGGCGAGGCCGGCCGGGCCGGTGGCCGGGGTCTCGCGCGCCTTGTCGGTGTAGACGAGGCTGAGCGACGAGGATCGCCGCGGCGAAGACGGTGAGGGCGGCGCCGACCCGGAACTGGGTGCGGCGCCCGCCGCGAATCTGGCGCGGCTCGGCCCCGCGCTCGCCGCGGTAGCGGCGCAGCGGCGTAGATCAGCGCGCCGTTGATCGCGACGATGACGATCGTCGCGGCGACGAAGCCGATCCAAAGCAGGGTGTCGATCTGGTCGGTGCCAGGGGAGTGGGGCGCCAAAGCGCGGCCATTCTAATCACGCAGGCAGCATTCGGCGGCGCGCCGCCGCGCCCGTGCCCCCGCCGCCGACCTATACTCGCCGACCTGATGAGGAAGCGCTCCCGGCCATCTCCGGCGCTTCGCCTGGCGGTGCGTGCCGGAGCGGCGGGCGCAGTCGCCGCCGCGGTGGCCGTTCCGCTGCTGCGCCGCCGCCTGCGGGTGCCGGCCCCGGTGACCGTCGCCGCCTGCGCCGCGGGACCGCTCGCGCTCGCCGTGCTCTACCCGCGCTCGCGCAAACGCGACGTCGCCCTCTACGCGATGCAGATGTGGGCCTTCACGATGGTCCACGAGCTTCCCTACGACGATCCGGAGCGCCTGCGGCGGCGCCTGCGCACCCGCTACCCGATCGTCGTCGACCGCGCGATCGGCCTCGGCCGCCTGCCCAACGTCCGCCTCCAGCGCGCGCTCGCGCGCCTGCCCCGCGTCGGCACGCTCGACCGCTTCCTCACCTGGGTCCACTGGCTCTGGTTCCTCGAGCCCTACGTCGCCCTGATCTGGATCCTGCTGCGCCACCCCGAGCGCTTCCCGCGCGCCGCCCGCCAGCTCGCCGCGGTCTTCGACATCGGCTGCGTCGGCTACTTCGCCGTGCCGACCGCGCCGCCGTGGTGGGCCTCCGAGCAGGGGCTGACCGGGGAGGAGGTGCGGCGGATCATGGTCGACGTCGGCGAGGAGACCTGGCGCTCGGCCTGGCCGGCGATGTACGGGGCGCTGGGCGGCAACCCCTGGGCGGCGATGCCCTCGCTGCACTTCGCCACCTCGACGATGGCGGCGATCTCGCTCTCCGAGGCGGGGCGGGTCGAGGGCGCGCTGGGCTGGGGCTACGCGCTGACGCTCGGCTTCGCCCTCGTCTACCTGGGCGAGCACTACGTCACCGACCTGGTCGCCGGGGCGGGCCTGGTCGCCGCCGTGCGGCGGGGCGAGCCGCTCGCCGAACCGGCGGTCTTGCGCGTGAATCGGGGCCTGCGTCGCTTGGAGCGCCTCGCCAACGGGTAGCTTCCCTAGGGTGTCTCCAGAGGATCCGGCGAACGGCGGCGAAGCCGCTGAGCTGCCGATCTTCACGCGGCGGCGGCTGATCCAGACGGCGTGTCCTCGTCCTCGCCCTGCTGGTCGGCATCTACTTCCTCTTCCCGAAGCTGGTCGGGCTGGGCAACGCGCTGGGCAAGCTCGACGAGGCCGACCCGGTCTGGATCGCGGTCGCGATCGGCTTCAACGTCGTCGCCTTCGCCACCTACATCGCCCTCTTCAAGGCGGTGGTCGGCGGCGACGCGCTGCGGCTCAGCTGGGCCGAGACCTACGAGATCAACATGGCCGGCCTGGCGGCGACGCTGCTCTTCTCGGCGGGAGGCGCCGGCGGGATCGTGCTCACCTTCTGGGCGCTGCGCAAGGCCGGCATGCGCCGCCACGACGTGGCGCGGCGGATGGTCGCCTTCCTCACCCTGCACTACGCCTTCTACCCGATCGCGCTGATCCTCTTCGGCGTCCTGCTGCGCACCGGGGTCCTGCACGGCAAGGACTCGGTCGAGCTGACGATCGTGCCGGCCGGGGTCGCCGGCCTGCTGCTGGCGCTCGGCCTGCTGTTCGCGCTGATCCCGCCGGACCTCGGGCCCGAAGGTCGCGCGCTTCGTGCACGGCGAGCGCGGGCGGGCGATCGCCAAGAACATCGCCAAGGTGCCGGCGATCTTCGCCGAGGGGTTCCGCTTCGCGATCAGCCTCTTCGCCCACCCCCGCGCAGGGCGGGCTCGCGGTGATCGGCGCCGCCGGCTTCTGGGCGGCGAACATCGGCATCCTCTGGGCCTCCTTCCACGCCTTCGGCGTCCACGTGCCGCTCGCCGTCGTCGTCCAGGGCTTCTTCCTCGGCATGGTCGCCAACCTGATCCCGCTCGCCCCGGCCGGGGTCGGGGCGGTCGACGCGGGGATGATCGGCGCCTTCGTCCTCTTCGGCATCCCCGAGGACACCGTCTTCCCGGCGATCCTGGTCTACCGCCTGGTCGCCTTCTGGATGCCGATCCCGTTCGGCGTCGTCGCCTTCTTCCAGCTCCGCACCCGGGTCCAGACGTGGGAAACGGAGGGTCTGCCGATTGACCGCGAGCGCTACTATACAAAGTGAAGTATTGGCGACGCCACTAGACTCAGGACGGACATGACAGAGGCCAAGAAAGTTGAGAACGTGATCATCGTCGGCGGCGGGCCCGCCGGCTACACGGCCGCGCTCTACACCGCGCGCGCCAACCTCGAGCCGCTCGTCTTCGAGGGCTTCCAGTGGGGCGGGCAGCTGCAGAACACGACCGACGTCGAGAACTACCCCGGCTACCCCGAGGGGATCATGGGGCCGGAGATGATGACCCAGTTCCGCGCCCAGGCCGAGCGCTTCGGGACCCGCTTCGTCACCGACGACGTCGACCGGGTCGAGCTCTCCGACGGCGGCGTGCAGAAGGTCTACCTCGGCGACGAGGAGCACCTGGCCAAGACCGTGATCCTGGCGATGGGGGCGGAGCCGCGCCGGCTCGGCATCCCCGGCGAGATCGAGCTGAGCGGCTGCGGCGTCTCCACCTGCGGCGTCTGCGACGGCGCCTTCTTCAAAGACCAGAAGGTGATCGTGATCGGCGGCGGCGACTCGGCGATGGAGGACTCGATCTTCATCTCCAAGTACGCCAGCGAGCTGACCATGGTCAACCGCCGCGACGAGTTCCGCGCCTCGAAGATCATGTTCGAGCGGGCCGAGGAGCAGGACAACATCGATTCAAGACCCCCTACGTCGCCGAGGAGTTCGTCGCCGGCGACGAGGGCCGGCTCGACCACGTGCGCCTGCGCAACGTCGAGACCGGCGAGACCGAGGACTTCGACACCGACGGCGCCTTCGTCGCGATCGGCCACATCCCCCGCTCGGAGGTCGTCGACGGGCCAGGTCGACACCGACGAGGACGGCTACATCCTCACCCAGCCCGGCTCGACCCGGACCAACCTGGCGGGAGTCTTCGCCGTCGGCGACGTCGTCGACCACACCTACCGCCAGGCGGTCACCGCCGCCGGCACCGGCTGCATGGGCGCCCTCGACGCCGAGTGGTACCTGCGCGACACGCCGCCCTCGCCCGAGGCCCACTGGGCCTCCGGCGGCGAGCCGGTCGAGATCGCCCCCAAGGTCGGCTGACCGGCGCATATCGGCGTCCTCGGTCGCTCGCGTGCAGAGCACGCCACGCTCCCTGCGTCCTTGATCTGCTTGGTCAGGCGACCTTGGTTCAGCCGACGAGCTTCTGGACTACGAAGGTGCGGGAGCCTTTGGGGGTCTCGATCTCGATCGGCTTGCCGACCTTGGCGTCGCGCAGGGCCCGGCCGATCGGGGACTCGGCGGAGAGGCGGCCCTCGGCGAGGTTGGCCTCGGTCGAGCCGACCAGGGTCCAGGTGTTGACCTCGCCTTTGGCTTCGTCGAGCACCTCGGCGGTGCGGCCGAAGGCGAAGGTGTCGGCGTCGCCGTCGACCTCGACCACGACGGCGGTGCGCAGGCGCTCGCGCAGGCGCTTGATCTTGGTCTCGAGGTGCGCCTGGTCTTCCTTGGCGATGTGGTACTCGGCGTTCTCCTTGAGGTCGCCTTCCTCGCGCGCGACCTTGATCCGCGCCGCCATCTTGGTGCGGGCCGGTCCTTCGAGCTGCTCGATTTCCTCGCGCAGGGCGGCGATGCCCTCCTCGGTGATCGCCTCCCCGCTGTTTTCGGCTCCCTCCATCGGCCTCACCCTTCACAGATGGTCGCCCAGTTGGCGAAAGGGCCCGGGGCGACTACGAGGAGATCCTCGTCTCCCCGCTCGCCTGCTGCCCCGGCACCGCCGGTTGCGACCTTCGCCACGAAGAGCTCCACCAGATCGGGGTCGAACTGCTGGCCCGCCGAGCGCCGTATCTCCTCGATCGCTTCGGCGGGCGCCATCTGCGGACCGTAGTGCCGGGACCCGGTCATCGCGCTGTACGCGTCGCAGATCAGGATGATGCGTGACCCGAGCGGGATCGCCGTTCCCGGCGAGCCCGTCCGGGTAGCCGCTGCCGTCCCAGTGCTCGTGGCTGGAGCGGACGACCTTCGAGACCTGCAGCAACGCCGGAGCCGCCGCCAGCACCCGCTCCCCGACCAGCGTGTGCTTGTGCATCAGGTCCCGCTCCGCGTCGGTGAGCGGCCCGTTCTTGTGGAGGATCTCGTCCGGGATCGCGACCTTGCCGATGTCGTGCATCTCCGCGGCCCTGACCAAGACGTCGATGTCCTCGGTTTCCAGCTCCAGCGCGCGGCCCATCTCGGCCGCGAGGCGCGCCACGTCGCCGAGGTGGCGGTCGAGCCCCGGTTCGCGCTCGCGCAGCAGGCCGAGCAGCACGCCGCGGGTCTGGCTCAGCGCGGAGTCGGTGCGCTGCCCCTTCTGCGTGTACATGCGCCGGTCGGCGATCCGCAGCGCATCGGCCGGTGTCTGGGCCTCGCTCGGCAGCTCGACCTTGCCCCACGACGCCCTGATCGAGAAGCTGGGGCCGCGGTCGGAGAGGGCGGCCTCGGCGGCCTTGACGATCACGTCGGCTTTCGCCTCCCCGATCGGGGCGAGCACGCAGAACTCGTCGCCTCCGAGGCGGTAGGCCTTGCCCCAGGGCGCCGTCGCCGCCGCCAGGTTGGTGCCGAGGCGCTTGAGCAGTTCGTCGCCGGCCGTGTGGCCGAAGCTGTCGTTGTAAGACTTGAAGCCGTCGAGGTCGAAGAGCGCCAGGACGTGAGCCGCTCCCGTCCTGGCGGGCGAATGCCCGGTCCAGGTCGGCCAGCAGGCTGCGCCGGTTGCGCAGGCCGGTGAGCGCGTCGGTGATCGCCTCCTGCTCGGTCGAGGCGAGCATCCTCATGTTGAGGAAGAAGGTCGCCGCGAGGCGGGCGAGCACCGCCAGCAGCGAGGCGACGCCGAGCGCGACCGCGACGGCGCCGATCGGCGTCGAGGTTGCCCACCGCCAGCAGGCAGACGACGGTGGCGGCGAGCAGGATCGGCAGGACGATCGAGCGCCCGCTGCGCTTCCGTGCCGGCTCCACCGCGGCGTGCGGGCAGCCAGGCGGCGCCGGCGAGCAGGAGGAAGGCCAAGCGGCCAGCCGATGCTGGCCAGGTTGAGCGCCTCGGTCGACTGCCCGGCGACCGAGAGGTAGACGACGTCCGCGCCCCCGAAGAGGATCAGCGCCGCGGCGATCAGCCCCCAGGCGCCGTGGATGCGCCAGCGGGAGGTGGTCAGCGCGCCGGCCACCAGCCCCAGGAGGACCAGGTCCGCGCAGGGGTAGGCGAGGCTGACCGCGACGCCCGAGGGTGTCGCCGCCGAGCGCCGCCAGCACCGGCGGGAAGATCAGCGCCGCGGCGACCGCGGCGACGGCGAGCGCCCCGATCAGGCCGTCGACCCAGGCGAACGAGTCGACCCGCGCGGAGCGGCTGCGCAGCAGCAGGACCAGGGCCAGGAAGGTCGCCGGGTAGAAGGCGAGGAAGAGGGCGTCGGACGGCGAGGGGAACGGGGCCGGGCTGGCGTAGTAGAGGGCGACCGAGTAGTAGGTCTGCCCGAGGGCCCAGAGCAGCAGCCCGACGCCGAGGCTGAGCCAGGCGAGCCGCTCGCCGGGGAGGTAGGCGGCCCTGACGAGCACGGCCGCGGCGGCGCCGAGCACGATCGCGTCGTAGACCCAGCGCCCGAAGGCGTCCTGGACGGCCGAGCCGCCGATCGGGCCGAGGATCACCGCGGCGTAGGCGGCGAGGAGCACCGCGAGGGCGCCGAGCCAGGCGACGGTGACTGCCGGGGTCAGCCGGCCGGGATGCGGCCGGTCCATGCCTCGGCATCGGCCGACGAGGTGCGATTGCTTGAGCTATGGTGGGCGTACGGCCCCGTCCTGCTCGCACGTCCGCTCGATCCAGATCTTCGATCCGCCGGTTGAGATCGCCGGCTGCGAGGAGTGCCTGAGCTCGGGATGCAGTGGGTCCACCTGCGCATGTGCCAGAGCTGCGGCCACATCGGCTGCTGCGACAACTCCGAGGGCAAGCACGCCACCGCCCACCACGCCGAGACCGGGCACCCGGTGATCCGCTCGGTCGAGCCGGGCGAGGACTGGAGCTGGTGCTACGAGGACGAGCTGATGTTCCGCCTCGCCCGCTGATGGGCTCCCAAGCTTCTAAAGCTCGTGTGCTTTCGAGTGGGATGGCGGGTGCCCCTCCCCAAAACGCTCAAGCGCGGCTCCTGCCGCGCGTTTTGGGGAGGGGCACCCGCCATCGGGGTGACGATCGCGAAGCCGGGGTCGGGCTCGTCGAGCAGGCCGAGCAGCTCGCCGAGCTTCTCGCCGTCGCCCTCGACCCGGAGGCGGCCGCTCTCGGCCAGCTCGCCGATGTCGGCGGTTTTGAGCAGCAGCTGGTCGAGCGCCTCGCGCTCGACGACGAGGGCGGCGTCGGCGGCGGGTCGTGGCTGCCGGGGCGGTGGCGGAGGACGCCGTTGCGGACCGTGATCGCGTGCTGCTCGTCGGGGTCGGTGACGCTCCAGTCGATCCGCAGGTGCGTGCTCCCAGGCGCGCGGGCCGTCGAGGCGGATCGCCATCGCGTCGAGCAGCTGGCTGACCGAGAGGCGGGCGACGACGTCGGGCGGGGCGGTCGCGGTCGGCGTGCCGGAGATGCCCTCGCGCAGCTCCTTCGCGCCCATCAGGAAGAAGTTGCGCCAGGTCGCGTTCTCGGCGCCGTAGCCGAGCTGCTCGAGCGCGTCGGCCTGCAGCTCGCGCGCCTCGCGGTTCTCGGGCTCGGCGAAGACGACGTGGTTGACGACCTCGGCGACCCAGCGGTAGTCGCCCTCCTCGAAGGAGGCGCGCGCCTTCTCCAGCACCGCCTCGGCGCCGCCCATGAACTCGACGTAGCGGCGCGCCTGCCTCGACCGGCGGGTGCTCCCAGAGGTGGGCGGGGTTGCCGTCGAACCAGCCCATGTAGCGCTGGTAGATCGCCTTCGTGTTGTGGCTGACCGAGCCGTAGTACTCGCGGCAGTGCCACTCGTCGGCGAGGCTCGGCGGCAGCTCGATCAGCTCGGCGATCTCCGGCCCGGTGTGGCCCTGGTTGAGCAGGCGCAGGGTCTGGTCGTGCAGGTAGGTGTAGAGGTCGCGCTGCTTCTCGAGGAAGTCGACGATCCGCTCGCTGCCCCAGCAGGGCCAGTGGTGGCCGGCGAAGAGCACGTCGGAGTCGCCGCCGAAGAGCTCGATCGCCTCGTCGAGGTAGTGGGCCCAGATGCGCGGGTCGCGGACCAGGGCGCCGCGCGGGGTGAGGATGTTGTGCATCGAGCGGGCGACGTTGTCGGCGACGCAGAGGACGCGGGCGTCGGGGAAGTGGATGTTCATCTCCGCCGGCGCCTCGGTGCCCGGGGTCAGCTGGAAGCGTCATCCGCACCCCGTCGACGGTCTCCTCCTGGCCGGTCTCGGCGATCTCGAGGTTGGGCGGGATCAGCGTGATCGTGCCCAGCGAGGTGGTCTGGCCGAGGCCGGAGCCGACCTGGCCCGTCGGGGCCGCGCTCGAGCAGCGCCCCGTACATGTAGCCGGCGCGGCGGCCCATCGCCGTGCCGGCGAAGACGTTCTCGCTGACCGCGTGGTGGAGGAAGCCGGCCGGGGCGAGGACGGGGATCCGCCGGGCGTCGATCTCCTCCTCGGAGACGACGCCCTTGGCGCCGCCGAAGTGGTCGACGTGGCTGTGGGTGTAGATCAGGCCGGTGACCGGGCGCTCGCCGCGGTGCTCGCGGTAGAGGGCGAGCGCCGCGGCGGCGGTCTCGGCCGAGACCAGCGGGTCGATCACGACGATCCCCTCGTCGCCCTCGACCACGTGCATGTTCGAGAGGTCGAAGCCGCGCAGCTGGTAGAAGCCCGGCGCCAGCTCGAAGAGGCCGGCGATGCGGTTCAGGCGGCCCTGGCGCCAGAGGCTCGGGTGGGCGGTGTCGGGCGGCTCGCCGTCGAGGAAGTCGTAGGACTCCAGCTCCCAGACGATGCGGCCGTCCTCGTCCTCGACCCGCGGCCGGCTCGAAGGGGGCGACCAGCCCGCGGCGCGCCTCCTCGAAGTCCTCGCTCGATCCGGCAGGGACGCCGCTGCCGCAGGTTCGGGCGGCCGTTGCTCGCTCGCCGGCTTGCGCGGCGGCCACCGCTACCGCTGCTCGGCGAGAGCGCCGGGCGGGCGGTAGGCGTCGCCGTGCTCCGCTCGCAGCTCCTCGAGCAGGCGACGGCGCGCTCGGCGCCGATCAGCTCGGTCAGCTCGAGCGGGCCGCGCGGCCAGTTGAAGCCGAGCCGCATCGCGGTGTCCATGTCGGCGGGCGAGCCGACCTCCTCTTCGAGCGCGAAGGTCGCCTCGTTGGCGATCTGGGCGACGAGGCGGGGGAGGATCGTCGCGGCGCGGCGGGGTCGATCTTCGCCAGCTCCTCGGGGTCGAGCGTCGGGCGCCTCGATGCCGAGGTCGGGATCGGCGCTCCCGGTGGGCGCCGTCGCCGTAGTCGTAGAAGCCGCTGGCCGCTCTTGCGGCCGAGCCGGCCTTCGCCGACCAGCTCTTCCTGGATCGCGCTCGGCCGCCAGCGCTCCGGCTCGCCGCCCTGGGCGTAGAAGGAGCGGGCGACGCTGAGGTTGACGTCGAGGCCGATCAGGTCGATCAGCTCGAACGGCCCCATGCGGAAGCCGCCGCCGAGCCGGCAGACGCGGTCGATCGTCTCCGCGTCGGCGACCCCCTCGGCGAGCATCCGCAGCGACTCCAGCGTGAAGGGGCGGGCGAGGCGGTTGGCGATGAAGCCGGGGCTGTCCTTGGCGCGGATCGGCGTGCGGCCCATGCGCGTGCCGACCTCGGTCGTCGCCTCCAGCGCCTCGGGCGCGGAGTCGGCGGTGGCGACCACCTCGACCAGCTTCATCAGCGCCGGCGGGTTGAAGAAGTGCATGCCGACGACGCGCTCGGGGTGCGGCACCTCGGCGGCGATCGCGGTCACCGGCAGCGAGGAGGTGTTGGTGGCGAGGATCGCCTCCGGGCCGCAGGCCTCGGCCAGCGCGGCGAACAGCTCGCGCTTCAGCTCGAGGTCCTCGGGCGCGGCCTCGACCACCAGGTCGCATTCGGCGAGGTCGGCGAGGCTGGCGGCGGCGCCGACGCGGGCGCTCGGCGGCGTCGGCCTCCTCCTCGCTCCACAGCCCCTTCGTGGCGCCCTTGGCCAGCGCGCGGTGCAGCCGCTCGATGCCGGCCTCGAGCGCCGCGGGGACCGGGTCGTGCAGGCGCGTCTCGTAGCCGCCCGAGCGCGGCGATCTGGGCGATCCCGGCGCCCATCGTCCCGGCGCCGACGACGCCGACCCGCTCCACCGGGCCGATGGGCCGATACGTGCTATCGGTCGAATTCGACCCGGCGCTCACTTGCCCTCGAACTTCGGCTCGCGCTTCTCGAGGAAGGCCTGCATCCCCTCGACCCGGTCCTCGGTCGCCATCGCCAGCTCGTAGAGGCGGCGCTCGTTCTCGAGGCCGGCGGAGAGCGCGGTCTCCTCGGCGGCGAGCACCGCCTGCTTGGCGAGCCGGGCGGCGATCGGCGGCTGCTCGGCGACGGTCGCGGGCGAGCGCCATCGCCTCCTCCAGCCAGGCGTCGTCGTCGACGACCTTGTTGACGAGGCCCATCTCCTGCGCCTCGCGCGGCGTCGAAGCGGCGGCCGGTGAGCACGTACTCCATCGCCCGCTGCTTGCCGAGCACCCGCGCCAGGCGCTGGGTGCCGCCGCCGCCGGGGATGATCCCGAGGTTGATCTCCGGCTGGCCGAAGATGGCGCGTCTCGGAGGCGACGATCATGTCGCAGGCCAGCGCCAGCTCGCAGCCGCCGCCGAGCGCGTAGCCGGAGACGGCGGCGATCATCGGCGTCTTGATCGCGGCGAGGCGCCGCCAGAAGGAGGCGGCCGGGTGGCGCAGCGCCTCGGCGAAGCTGCGCTCGCTCATCGCCTTGATGTCGGCGCCGGCGGCGAAGACCTTCTCGGAGCCGGCGATGACGACGCAGCGCACCTCGGGGTCGGGGTCGAGTCGCTCCAGCTCGCCGGCGATCTCCTCCATCATCTCCGGCGAGAGGGCGTTGCGCGCCTCCGGCCGGTTGAGGCGCAGCAGGGCGACGTGGCCGTCGCGCGAGGTCTCGACCAGCTCGGCCAAGCGGCTACTCGGCCTCCATCGGCGTCATCGCGTTGATCCCGGTCGCGGCGCGGCCGATGATCAGCTTCTGGATCTGCGAGGTGCCCTCGTAGAGCGTCGTCACGCGGGCGTCGCGCAGGTAGCGCTCGACCGGGTAGTCGTCGACGTAGCCGGCGCCGCCGTGGACCTGGATCGCCAGGTTGGCGCATTCGACCGCCGACTCGGTCGCGTAGAGCTTCGCCACCGAGGTCTCCGTCGTGTTCGGCTTGCCTTCGTCCTTGAGCACGCCGGCGCGGTAGACCAGCATCCGCGAGGCGTCGCGCTTGAGGATCATGTCGGCGATCATCTCCTGGACCAGCTGGAAGCGGGCCAGCGGGACGCCGAACTGCTTGCGCTCCTTGGCGTAGGCGACCGAGGCTTCGACGCAGCCTTCGCAGATGCCGACGCAGCCGGCGGCGACGCTGTAGCGGCCGTTGTCGAGGGCGCTCATCGCGACCTTGAAGCCGTCGCCGATCTCGCCGAGCATCGCGTCCTCGCCGACCTCGACGGCGTCGAGCGAGATCTCGCCGGTGTCGGAGGAGCGCAGGCCGAGCTTGCCGTGGATCTCCTGCGTGGTGAAGCCCTCGCTGTCGGTCGGGACGAGGAAGCAGGCGAGGCCCTTGTGCTTCTTCTCGGGGTCGGTCTGGGCGAAGATCAGCGCCACCTCGGAGAAGTTGGCGAGCGAGATCCACATCTTCTGGCCGCTGATCGACCAGCCGCGAGTCGGTCTTGGTCGCGCGGGTGCGCAGGTTGGCGGCGTCGGAGCCGGTGTCGGGCTCGGTCAGGCCGAAGCAGCCGAGCGCCTCGCCCGAGCAGAGCCGCGGCAGCCACTTCTGCTTCTGCTCCTCGGTGCCCCACTTCTCGATCGAGCCGGCGACCAGCGAGGTCTGCACCGAGACGACGGTGCGGGCGGAGGAGTCGGCGCGGCCGACCTGTTCGACGATCAGCCCGTAGCCGAGGTAGTCGAGGCCGCGGCCGCCGTACTGCCTCGGCGACCGGGCGCGCCGAGGTAGCCGACCTCGCCCAGCTTGCTCGCCAGCTCGCGGTCGAAGCGGGCGGCGCGGTCGTTCTCGCTGACCCGCGGCGCGATCTCCTTGTCGGCGAATTCGCGCGCCGTTTCGGAGATCAGCCGCTGCTCGTCGGTCAACTGGAAGTCCATCTCACCCCTGCTTTCTCAGATTCGTGTCAGTCAGTTCACGGAAGCTCGCGTCCGAGGGTCGCCGCGAAGGCCTCCTGGCGCTTCGCGGGTGCGGGGGCCGGGGGCCTCGGGCAGCTCGGTGCCGTCGATCGCGGAGACGGCCTGGATCTCGCGCGTGGTCGAGGCGAGGAAGGCCTCGTTGGCGGCGCGCAGGTCGGCCACCGGCCAGGCGCCCTCCTCGACGTCGAGCGCCTTGACCAGGCGGTCGCGGGTGATCGACTCGAGCACGCCGTTGTCGAGCGCGGGCGTGCGCAGCGCGCCCTGCGGCGAGACCCAGAAGATCGAGGAGGTCGGCGGCTCGAGCACGATGCCGTCGGGCTGGACCAGCACCGCCTCGTCGGCGCCCTGCGCCTTGGCGAGCCGGGTCGCCTGCATGTTGGCGGCGTAGGAGAGCGACTTGACCCCGTTGAGGATCACGCTCGGGCAGTAGGTGACGGTGGCGACGCTGACCGTCTCGGCGTGGGCCGGGATCGGCTCGGTCATCGCGAGGCGGCGCCCGCCGCGGGTGACGATCAGCCGCAGCTGCCCGTCGGCGTCGCCGAGCTCGGCCAGCAGCGCCTCGATCTCGCGCTTCGAGCGCGGCGCGGTCGAACTCGAGCTCGATCGCGGCGGCGGAGCGCTCGAGCCGGTCGAGGTGGTCGACGAGCGCGAACGGCCTGCCCTCGTAGAGGCGGATCACCTCGAAGGCGCCGTCGCCGCGGTAGAGCCCGTCGTCCTTGAGCGGCACGATCGCCTCGGCGGTCGGCGAGATCGGCCCGTCGACGCTCGCCAGCTCTCTCAACTCAGTCGCCATCGGCCGGCGAGGCTACTAGCCCGCCGGTTCCGGTGCGCCTTATGGACCTGTGGGGTCCATAAGGCGCACCGGAAGCGGTCGGGCGGGCTCAGACCGCTTCGAAGACCGTCGCCAGGCCCTGGCCGACGCCGACGCACATGGTCGCGATGCCGTACTTGCCGCCGCGGCGGCGCAGCTCGCGGACGAGGGTGGTGGCGAGGCGGGCGCCGGAGCAGCCGAGCGGGTGGCCGAGGGCGATCGCGCCGCCGTTGACGTTGAGCTTCTCCTCGTCGATGCCGAGCTCGCGGGCGCTGGCGAGGACCTGGGAGGCGAAGGCCTCGTTGAGCTCGATCAGGTCGATCTCGTCGAGCGTGAGGCCGGCGGCGTCGAGGGCGCGCGGGATGGCGACGGCGGGGCCGATGCCCATGTAGGCGGGGTCGACGCCGGCGACGCCGAAGGAGACGACGCGGGCGAGCGGCTCGGCGCCGAGCTCCTCGACGCCCGCCTCGGAGGCGATCAGCGTGCAGGCGGCGCCGTCGTTGAGGGTCGAGGCGTTGCCGGCGGTGACGGTGCCGCCCTCGCGGAAGGCGGGCCGCAGCTTCGCCATCTTCTCCAGCGAGGCGTCGGCGCGCGGGCCCTCGTCGGCCTCGACCAGGACCGTCTCGCGGCCCTGCGGCGCCTCGATCGGGACGATCTCCTCGGCGAAGATCCCGGCCTCGGCGGCGGCGACCGCGCGCTGGTGGCTGCGCAGGCCGAAGGCGTCCTGGTCCTCGCGGCTGATCCCGTAGCGCTCGGCGACGTTCTCGCCGGTCTCGCCCATCGACTCGGTCGAGACGCCGAGCTCGGCCATGCGCGGGTTGACGAAGCGCCAGCCCAGGGTCGTGTCGTGCATCGTCTGCGGGCCGCGCGGCAGGCCGCGCTCGGGCTTGCCGACGACCCAGGGCGCCCGGCTCATCGACTCGACCCCGCCGGCGAGGTAGAAGTCGCCCTCGCCGAGCTTGACCGCGCGGGCGGCGCAGTTGATCGCCTCCAGGCCGGAGGCGCAGAGGCGGTTGACGGTCGCCCCGGGAACGCTGTCCGGCAGGCCCGGCGAGCAGCGCCGCCATCCGCGCCACGTCGCGGTTGTCCTCGCCCGACTGGTTGGCGGCGCCGAAGTAGACGTCGGTGATCCGCTCGGGGTCGACGCCGGTGCGCTCGACCACGGCCGCGATCGTGTGCGCGGCCAGGTCGTCGGGGCGGACGCCGGAGAGCGCGCCGCGGTAGCTGCCCATCGGCGTGCGGATCGCGTCGACTACGTAGGCCTCGGCCATCCGGGGCATTAAAGGGGACCGGCGCGGCGCGCGTATCCTTGGCCCGTGTACTTCGTCCTCGGCACGGTCGCGATGGTGCTGCTCCTGGTCGGCGTCCTCTTCGTGCTCGAGCACTTCTACACCGGCAACAACGCCGAACTGCTCGACTGGAAGCCGACCCGCTCGCCCGAAGTCGAGGTGCAGAACGAGATCGACGACGTGCAGCAGATGCTCGAGGCGCAGAACGAGATGCGCCGCCGGCGCGGGGTGGCCGAGCGCAGCGAGCAGGAGCTGCGCGACGAGGTGGCGGCCGAGGAGCTCGAGCGGCTGCGCCAGCGCAGGCGCTCCGAGGCGACGTAGGCGGCGCAGCGGCGTGGCGCGGGCGCTGATCGTCGGTTGCGGCTGCCGCGGGCGGCTGCTCGGGCAGGCGCCTGCTGGAGGAGGGCTGGGCGGTGCGGGGGACGAGCCGCCGGCAGGAGGGATTGGCGGCGATCGAGTCCGCCGGGCTCGAGGCGGCCCTCGCCGACCCGGAGCAGCCCGGGACCCTGCTCGAGCTCGTCGCCGACGTCGCCGAGGTCTACTGGCTGCTGGGCTCGGCAGCCGGTGCCGCGGAGAACCTCGAGGCGATCCACGGCCCGCGGCTCGAGCGCTTCCTGGAACGCCTGGTCGAAACGCCGGTGCGCCGCTTCGTCTACGAGGCCGGCGGCTCCGTCGACCCCTCGGTCCTGGCCCGAGGGCGCTCGGCGGTGGAAGCCGCGTCTGAGACCTGGCGAATCCCGGTCGAGATCGTGGGCGGAGACCGAGTAGGGGAACTTTGTCGGCGTCCCCGTAGAGAAGGACGTTTAGCTCAGGCGCTCCAGAAGGTCGCCGAGGATGCGGGCGGTGGCGCCCCAGATGAGGTGGCCGTCGACCTCGTAGGTCGGGGTGTGGATCGGCACGCCGCGGCGGACGAGGCGACGCATCGCGTAGCCGCTCGCGCAGGCCCTCGCAGCGAGAAGGCGAGCACCGTCTCCACCTCGGCCGGGTTGGGTTTGAGGTCGAGCTCTGCCGGGTCGGGGACGAGGCCGACGAAGGGGTGGATGCGGTAGCCGGTGACGAAGGTCGAGGCAGGGGGGAGGGCGCCGCTCAGCTCGACCGAGGCGGGATCGAGGCCGATCTCCTCCTCGGCCTCGCGCAGCGCGGTCGCCGTCAGGTCGGCGTCGCCCTCGTCCCTGCGGCCGCCGGGGAAGGAGATCTCACCGGCGTGCCGCCGCATGTCGGCCCGCCGCTCGGTGAAGATCAGGCCCGGCTGCGTCGCGGCCAGCCGTGCAGCGGCAGCAGCACGGCGGCGTCGGTGCCGCCGCGTGCCTCCATCGCGAACGCCTCCTCGGGCGAGAGCAGCAGCTCCGACAACTCCGCCGAGGGGCCGATAATCCTCGCCTATGCCGCGGTATTCGGCCCGCCGGCCCATCAGATGATCACCTGCACGGTGCCGCCGTCTACGGACCAGGCGGCGCCGCGACGTAGGAGGCGCGCTCGGAGCAGAGGAAGACGATCGCGGCGGCGATCTCGCCGGCCTCGGCGAGGCGGCCGATCGGGCGCTTCGAGCCGGCGGTCGCCAGTGCCTCCTCGCGGCTCGCCGCCCCCGACATCCGCTGGGACTGGTCGAGCAGGCCGCCCGGCTCCATCCACATCTCCGATTCGACCGGGCCGGGGCAGATCGCGTTGACGAGGACGCCGCTCTTCGCGTAGCGGTCGGCGAAGAGGCGCGAGAGCGAGAGCTCGGCAGCCTTCGCCACCGAGTACTCGGGCATCGCCGCCGAGGGCCGCTTGCCGGCGGTCGAGCAGACGTTGACGACGCGTCCCCAGCCGCGCTCGGCCATCGCCGGGACGGCGGCGCGCATCGCCCGCAGCGGCGCCATCACGTTGAGCTCGTACTGGGCGCGCCAGTCCTCGTCGGGGACGTCGTCGAGGTCGCGCCACTGGGCGGTGCCGGCGTTGTTGACCAGCACGTCGAGGGCGCCGAAGCGCTCCTCGGCGGCGGCGAGCATGCGCTCGCCCGCGTCCTCGGCGGTGACGTCGAGGCTGAGGGTCTCGGCGCGGCCGCCGCCTCCGCCCCTGCCGCGGTCGCCTCCTCGGCGGCGGCGGCCAGGCGCTCCTCGTGGCGCCCGACCAGGAGCACGCCGGCGCCCTCCGCGCAGAGCAGCCGCGCGGTCTCGGCCCCGATCCCGCGGCTGGCGCCGGTGACGACGCAGGCGCGTCCCTTCAGGCCGAGGTCCATCAGAGCGGCCTCGACCCGGTCGGAGATGACGACGCGGGTTTCGCCCGCCAGCAGCCTTGTGCACCGGGCACTTGCCGGCGATGACGAGCAGCCGCGCTCCGCTGCTCGTCGCTCAGCCCCGCCGGCAGGCGAAGGGTGACCTCGAACGAGAGCGGCGCGAAGCCCTCGTACTCGACGTCGACGTCCACCTCGACCGCGCCGACGTCCCAGCCCTTGCGCTCCGCGTACATCTCGATCGTCACCGCCATGCAGCCGGCGAGGCTGGCGGCGACCAGGCGGGTGGGGGAGGGGCCGGTGTCGCTGCCGCCGGCTCCGGTGGGCTCGTCGACGCGGATGGTGTGGCCGCCTTCGATCTCGACGTCGTGGGCGAATCCCGTGCGGCGGCGGGCGACGACCTTCATCTCAGCTCTTGCGCCGGCCCTCGAAGAGCGCCGGGTCGTCGACGTCGGCGAAGCGGGCCATCGCGTAGGCGAGGTCGGAGGCGCGGTTGACGAAGTGGATCACCGTCTCGCTCGCCAGCTCGCCGGCCTCGGCGAGGGCGGCGATGCCGCGCTCGGCGCGGCGGATCGCGGTGCGGGCGACGTCGAGCTGGGCGGAGAGCTGGTTGCCGCCCGGGATGACGAACTGCGGCGGCAGCTCGACCTCGCTCATGTAGCGGTCGATCTGCTGCTCGAGCTCGGCGACCATCGCCTCGGTCGTGCGGCTGACGCCGTCCTCGAGCCGCTCGGCCGCCTCCGGCGCCGTCGCCAGCTCGGCTCCGGCGACGAAGAGGTCGTCCTGGAGGCGCAGGATGTCGGCGGCGAGCTCGGCCTCGCCGGCGCCGCAGAGAGCGCGGGCGACGCCGAGCTGCGAGCAGGCCTCGTCGAGCGAGCCGTAGGCCTCGGTGCGGCCGTGGTGCTTGGGCACGCGCCCGCCGTACCAGAGCGAGGTGGTCCCGTCGTCGCCCTTCTTGGTGTAGATCTTGACCATGGCGTGATCCTACGCCGCGGCCTTCAGGACAGCGGGTTGAAGACCAGCCCGGTCAGCACCTTGGGGTAGAAGTAGGTCGACTTCGGCGGCATGTTGGCATCGCTTTCGCAGATCTCCCTCGTCTGGTCGACGGGGATCGGGCGCAGGATGAAGGCGACGTCGTAGGCGCCCTCGTCGAGCAGGCGCAGCGAGTCCTCGACGCTCTTCGCGTAGCCGAGGCCGCGCTTGGCGAGGATGTCGTCCTCGCTCAGCCCGGCGATTCCCTTCAGGACCAGGGTCTCGAGGATCGCCGCGTCGAGGCGGCGGTACGCCTCGGGCTCTCCCTCCAGGAGGCGGTCGAGCTCTGCCGTGTCCTTCAGCCGCAGGCGGAAGGCGCGCTTGTGGTGGGAGTCGTAGAGGCCGAAGACGCCGACCCCCTCCTCGCCCATCGGGTCGATCCGGTCGGCCTCGACCTCGGTGACGTCGAAGATCTCGCGCAGCCCCTCGCCGAGGCGGCGCTGGCGCTCGGGGTCGTCAGCGAAGCCGGAGAGCAGCCGGTGGGTGGGGTAGACGGAGAGGCCGGGATCGTCGAGCCCGGTCAGGGCCATCAGCGTGTAGTTGTGCGGACCCTCGCCGCCGATCTCGTCGCGGTAGGCGATCGCGGTCTCGTAGCGGTGGTGGCCGTCGGCGATCAGCAGCTGCGCGTCGGCAAGCAGCTCCGGTACGGTTTCATTGACCATTGGCAGCCTCCAGATCCGCGTCGCCGTGCCGGCCGCGTCGGTTGCTTCGCCCCAGACGTCCTCGCCGGCGAGTTCAGGCTCCACCGCCAGCCAGGGATCGATCGTGCTCAGCGAGAAGATCGGCGAGAGGTTGCAGCGAGTCGCCCGCATCAGCTCCAGCCGGTCCTGCTTCGGCCCGGGCAGGGTGCGCTCGTGAGGCAGGATCGTGCCCGTGTCGAAGTCCTCGACCCGGACGCGGGCGAGGACGGCGTGGCGGATGTGGCTGGCGCCGTCCGGGCCGGTGTATTCCTGCTCCATCCCCCAGATCGCCGGTTCCGTGTCCTTGACCAGCGCGCCGGCCTTCTGCCAGGCGTCGATCGAGGCGGCCGCCCCCGCGTAGGGATCGCCCTCGCCGGCCGCCTGCGGCCCGGTCTCCCCGTAGGGCTTCGGCAGGTCGATCGCGACGGCGTTGTATGGCGAGCGTGCGATCAGCTCGGCCCGCATCGCGGTGTCGATCACGTCATAGGGCGGCGCGACCACGTCCTCCAGCGACCCGACCGCGTCGAGGTCGTAATGCAGGGCGTTGAGGGGCTGCACGTCGGCCATCGCCGCGAAACCTAGCGGTTGCCCCGCGGGGAGCCCGGCTCGGCTCGCGGGCCCGCTCTACACTGGGCGCATCGGGGCGTGGCGCAGCCTGGTAGCGCGCGGCCTTTGGGTGGCCGAGGTCCCCGGTTCGAATCCGGGCGCCCCGATATTCGATCGCCTGTGCAGTGACCCTCCACCGGCTTGTCAGGTACTTCCGCAGCTACTGACTATTACTACATAGTAGTTTGCTGAGCGTTGTATGATCATTTTTCAATGAAGCAATTTAGTCGTCTGGCGGGGCAGGCGTTCAGGAATCTGCCGTTCGCATTGGTGGTAATTCTGGTGCTCATGGCCGTGGGGTCGGTGTCAGGGGCGAGCGCGGCATGTCCTCCCTATGAAGTGATCGGCGCCCGTGGCTCCGGCCAGGGCGTCAAGGACAAGGAGTTGGGGATGGGGCCCGAGGTGCATGACTTCTATATCTCTCTCCGGGCGCTGATTGGCACCGCTGTGGTGCAGGGCTACGGCGTCGAGTACCCGGCGGTCAACGTGGCCTCTGGCACCGGTGTCGCTGCGGCGCTCCACCTCGGCGGAAAGTACACCGACTCGGTTCGCGATGGCGCCAAGGACGTCCAGGCGCGGATCGATGCCCGCCACGCGGGTTGCAAGGACACCCGCTTCGTCCTCGTGGGCTACTCGCAGGGAGCTCAGGTGATGGGCGACGTCCTCAAGCACTCAGAGATCCGAAATCTGGTTGCGGCGGTGGCGCTGTTCGGCGACCCCTACTTCAACGCTGACTCCTCATCTGCGCGTGGAAGCTATGACTCCAGCTCCTACGGCGTCTTCGGCCCGCGGGACGAGTGGCCCTCAGACATCACTGGGCGCGTCTTCTCCTACTGTCACTGGCACGACATCATCTGCAACGAGACCGTGCGGCACCACATTTTCGGCACCAACAGAGACGTCTACGTTCGCAGTCTCGACGACCTCCGCGGGCGGTTGGCGGCTCATGGCACCCCCAGCTATCGGCTCCTAGCGTACGGTGGCGATGGCGATGCCGGGCAAGCGGCTCGCGAAGTCGCTCGTGCGCTCGGCTTCATACCAACGCCGCTTCCGTATTCGGGCCCGCTGGACATCGCCTTCGTAATCGACTCGACTGGTTCGATGTGGGACGAGATCGAAGAAGTCAAGGAAAACGTCACGGCACTGGTCGAGCAGATCGGCGCCATCGATCCCGATTACAGGCTGGCGTTGGTTGACTACAAGGATTCACCCGACGAGGAAAGCGATTACCAGTCCCGTCTCGACGTCAACTTCACCACCGACATCCCTACCCTCGACCGCGAACTGGCGGCACTCGAAGCGGAAGGTGGTGGCGATACCCCCGAGAGCGTCTATTCGGGGCTGATGACTGCGCTAGGCCTCGATTGGCGAGCGGGCTCAAAGAAGATCGTCGTCCAGATCGGCGACGCTCCGGCCAAGGATCCCGAGCCGATCACTGGCTTCACATTGCACACGATTCAGGCCAAGGCCCTGTCGCTCGATCCGGCGACGATCGACACGATTCAGTCGGGAGAAGAAGAAGAAACCGCCGCCTCCTTCGCGGCGATCTCCGCCGCCACCGGCGGCCAGTACCTACAGCTGCCCGAATCGGAGCTTTCGGGACTCGTCCCGACGATCGTCGACGAGATTCGCCGCAACACCGCTGCACCCGCGGCGGTCCTGAAGGCTCCGTCGCGGGTGGTCGCCGGTCGGCCCGTGACCCTCAGCGCGGGTGCCAGCCGCGACGTCGGCGAAGCGATCGCTGGCTACGACTGGGATTTCAATGGCGACGGCACCTTCGACACGAGCACCATCTATCCGGTTACCAGTTACACCTACCCGGCGCCGTTCGACGGATCCCTGACGGTCCGCGTCCGGTCCACCGCGGGCCTCGCCAGTTTGGCCACCGCACCGATCACAGTGGTCGCCCCCCCGACCAAGCGACCGCGGAAGCCGACCCACCTGCGCCGCTCGGGCAAGGGAACGGAGCTGACTCTGACGTGGGCTGCCGGCAAGGGCGTGGCTCCGCAGTGGTTCACTGTCTTCGGCGCACATCACCACGTGCTCGCGCGAGTCGCCGTCGGCGGCAACGTCCACCGCACCGCCGCGGGCAAGAGGCGGCTGTTCTCGTTCACCATCCGCAATCTCAGGCGTGGCCGCGTCTACCGCTTCTCGATTGCCGCTGGCAACGAAGTCGGCGAAAGCAAGCGGGCGGGACCGGTTCTCGCAAAGGTGGCGCGCCACCGCGGCGGACACCGCAGGGGGCATCCCAAGCGCTGACGGAAGCGAAGCGGCTCCGGGCGGCCGGCCCCGTCCGAGTCCCGATGGTTCCTATCCATGCATGTCGGGTGAGCTTTCCAGCCGACCTCAAGACCAGGCCATCCAGGTGAATTCCAGAACCCAACCTGACCGTTTCCGCTCCATTGACAACTCTTCGGCAGTCGGTACGTTGCCGACGTGGCGGATTTCGATAGTCCTGCGGATTTGAAGTTCAACAGAGGGCTCATCGCCGATCCTGAGGCGTTCGCCCGGGAGGCGGATGCCGCATCTTGGCTGTTCCTCTGCGGGGAGGAGTTCGCGGACATGGATGGAGGGATGTCGTACGCCAGCGTCGGGGCGACGGTCTCCGAGTCGACCAACATCGTGTCCGACCCACCCGTGGTGCTCGACATGGACCTGGCCCGTCGGCATGTGGCGGCGCTCGACGAGCTTCCCCGGCCAACTCTGGTGACGTGCCGTACCGGTCCTCGGTCCTCGGCTCTCGTCTATCTCTATTCCGGTCTCAGGGCCGGGGCGACTGCTGACGAAGTCCTGGCCCGGGCCGAAGAGGACGGGGCGCCTTTCACGGGCTTCGACGAGCTCAAGGCCTGGGTTGCAGAAGGCCTCAGCCAGCTCTCCTGAGGTCGGATTCTTGCCTGGGAGATTCCCTGCGTCGCCTTTCTCTGCGGGCTCCGAGGGTTCGGTCTGAAGGGCTGGATCGGTGCCGAATACCGCTTGTACGAGGGCAATGTGCCGTGTTGGCGACCTCGTGGCACCTCTGGTTGCGGAGCGCAGCGAGCGAGGGCTGGACGATTGTCCACTCGCGGTGGGCTTACCCGGTGCCGATAGCCGCACGGTGACGGGCGATCCAAGCCAGAGCGAGCGACGGGTCGAACGGGTTCAGTTCGAAACCGACCGGCACTGGATCGTCGGCGACGTGACCCTGCCCGCGCGAGGGCTACCAGAGCCGGCTTTCGGACTCGTTCAACCGGATCGACATCGCCTTCATCCCGCTGGTCGACGTCGAGATCACGCCGCTGGAGGGCGGCGAGGTGGAGCGGCGCGACTTCATCGTGCTCGCCAAGGCGCACATCAGGCTCGCCTTTCCCGGTCGCCGCGGTGCCCCGCTGAGGCTAGGCGGTTCTGCGCCCGCGCGCCGGCCGCCCTGCGCGTAGGCGCCGAGGTCGATCAGGAAGGCGAGGACGACGATGAACCACTCGAAGCCGGAGACCCCGTTCGAGGAGCTCCACATCACCGCGTAGGCGAGCGTCGTCCAGGGCAGCAGGAAGAAGCCGAGGAAGGGGACGAACCAGCTCTCGAAGGCGCGGCTGAGCAGGTCGCTGAAGAGCCAGAGCAGCGAACAGCGCCAGGCGGGGCGAGATCAGGGCGAAGAGGACGACGAAGCAGCCGATGCAGCGAACGCTACCGTTCTGGCCGACTGCATCGACTTTCGGCCAGCAGGCCAGAAGTCGATGCAGTTCGCGGGGCGTAAGCTTGATGCCGATGCTGTTTTCGAAGAAGACGCGGATGCCCGCGGCCGAGGAGGCGCTGCCGGGGCGCAGCGAGCCCGCCTTCGACGTGCCCGAGCGCCACGCGGTGCTCGACGCGCCGCTGCAGCCGCCCTTCCCGGACGGGATCGAGATCGCCTACTTCGCGCTCGGCTGCTTCTGGGGGGCGGAGCGCCTCTTCTGGGGCCTCGACGGCGTCTACACGACGGCCGTCGGCTACATGAACGGGACCACCCCGAACCCGACCTACGAGGAGGTCTGCACGCGGCAAGACCGGCCACGCCGAGGCGGTCCTCGTCGCCTTCGACCCGGCCAGGGTCTCCTACGCCGACCTGCTCAAGGTCTTCTTCGAGGAGCACGACCCGACCCAGGGGATGCGCCAGGGCAACGACGTCGGCACCCAGTACCGCTCGGGCATCTACTTCGCCAACGACGCCCAGAAGGCGACGGCGGAGATGGCGCTGCGGCGCCTACGACGAGGCGCTGCGCGCCGCCGGCCACGAGCCGATCACGACCGAGGTCGAGCCGGCCGGCCCCTTCTACTACGCCGAGGACTACCACCAGCAGTACCTGCACAAGGTCCCGAACGGCTACTGCGGCCTCGCCGGCACCGGCGTCTCCTGCCGCATCCCGGCCGCGGCCTCCGAGTAGCCCGCGCCGCCCGGCGCGGCGAATAGCATCCCGCGCCGGTGACCCCCTCCTTCGGCTCCTACATCGGCGGCTGCCTCGCCGTCGATCGGCATCGTCACCGCGCTCGGCCTCGGCGGCTACTGGCTGCGGCGCTGGATCGTGCCCGAGTTCTCCGGCGCGCTGGCCCGGCTCGCCGACGCGACGATCGCGGTCGCGCTGCTGGTCGTCTCGCTCGAGCTGCTCGGCACGCTCAGCATCCTGCACCTCGGCTGGATCGATCGTCGTCTGCATCGCGGTCGGCCTCGCTCGCCGCGCTGCTCGGCTGGCGCATGGCGCCCGCGCGACGGCCGGCGAAGTCAGCGCCCCGCAGGTGCAGACGGTCGCCCTGCTGATCGCCCTCGGCGTCGCCTCCTTCACCGTCGCCGAGTGGACCTTCCCCTCGCAGCTCAGCCTCGACCAGGGCATGTTCGGCGGCGACACGACCTGGTACCACATGCCCTTCGCGGCGCGGATCGCCCAGGAAGCACTCGATCGTCCACCTGCACTTCACCGACCCGCTGCGGCTCGCCGCCTGGTTCTACCCGCAGAGCTCGGAGCTGATCCACGGCGCCGGCGATCGTCCTCTTCAAGACCGACTGGCTCTCGCCGCTGATCAACCTGGTCTGGCTCGCGATCGCGCTGCTCGCCGCCTGGTGCGTCGGCCGCCCCTACAAGGTCGGCCCGGCGACGCTGGTCGCCGGCGGCGATCGTCCTCGACGC
This sequence comes from uncultured Solirubrobacterales bacterium, assembly GCA_963812905.1. GTDB lineage: Bacteria > Actinomycetota > Thermoleophilia > Solirubrobacterales > 70-9 > VRUE01. The sequence goes on along the minus strand of CAWEWY010000002.1, from coordinate 188,484 downwards.
GGGGGTGATGATCGAGACCCAGCCGGGCGAGGGCCGCAACGACATCATGGGGCTCGCCTTCCTGATCGCCTTCGCCGCCTTCCTGATCAACGGCCACCAGCGACGAGCGCCCGAGGCGGGCGCGGTCCAGGACGCGCCGGAGCGCGACGCGCCGCTGCTCGACAAGGGGCCGCTGGTCCTCGCCGGGATCGCCGCCGGCCTCGCCGCCTCGGTCAAGCTCACCTTCCTGATCCCGGTCGTCGCGATCGGGCTCGGCGTGATCGTCTTCAGCGGCCGCGGGCGGCGCCTGACCACCGCCTGGGTGCTCGGCCTCTCGACCTTCGTGGTCGGCGGCTACTGGTACGTGCGGGCGGCGATCAAGACCGGCGGCAACCCGATCCCGCAGATCGGCTTCGGGCCGCTGCACCTGCCCCGGCCCGACCAGATGCCGCTCGACCCGCGGCCGCGCTTCGCCGTCGCCCACTACCTGACCGAGCCGACGATCTACCGCCGCTGGTTCTTCCCCCAGCTCGACAACGCCTTCGGCCCGCTCTGGCCGCTGATCCTGATCGTCGCCGTCGCCGCCGCCGTCTTCATCGCCGTGCGCTCGCGCAACCGGATCCTGCGGGTGATCGCCGCCGCGGCGCTGCTCGACCGCCGTCGTCTACGTCTTCACGCCGCTCACCGCGGCCGGGCAGGAGGGCTCGCCGACCGGCTTCTTCACCAACACCCGCTACCTGGTCCCGGGCCTGGTCCTGGCGATGACCCTGCTGCCGATCGCGCGGCCGCTGCGCGCGCCCGACCGCGCGCGCCTGGCAGACGCTGCTCTTCCTGGTCGCGGTCTACGCGATCACGGTGCTGACCACGCCGCGCTGGTACCCGGGCTACATCGTCGGCACGGTCTTCCTCACCCTGGCGCTGGTCTGGGCGCCGGCCGGCGCTGGGCCTGGCGCGCTGCGCGGCGGGCGTCAGCCGCGGCCGTCGTCGCCGTCGCCGCCGGCGCGCGTGCTGCTGCTCGCCGTCGTCCTCGGCCGCGCCCAGGAGGTCCAGTACTACAACCAGCACTACACGCGAACGGACCACTTCCTCCAGGACGGCGGGCCGAAGCAAGGCCTACGCCTTCGCCCGCAACCAGCACGACAAGCGGATCGGGATCGCCGGCTCGGGCGAGATCTTCTTCGGCCAGTACGGCTTCTACGGCGCCAACCTCGACAACTACGTCCAGTACATCGGCGTGCCGGGGCCGGACGGCGACCTACCGCCTGGCGACCACCTGCGCCCAGTTCCGCCGCCGGATCAACGACGGCGACTACGACTTCCTGATCATCAGCCAGTACACGCAGGACTCGCCCGAGGCCGAATACTGGTACCCGATCTACGCCTGGCTGAAGACCGACCCGGCGCTGGAACAGGTCATCGAAGAGCCCGACGATCACGCCCGCAGCCCGACTACGTCTTCAAGGTCAAGGGCAAGCTCGACCCGGCCGGGTGCGCCGGGCTCGGCCAAGGCTGAGGCCGAGCCGCCGGCGGCGGCTCAGACCGGCGCCAGGGCGTGCTCGCGGATCAGCTCCGCGGAGCGCTGCGGCTGCTCCCACCAGAACATGTGGCCGACGTCCTCGAGCAGCTCGAGGCGGGCCGGGATCAGCGCGGCGATCTCGCGCCCGTTGCCGAGCCCGAGCAGCCGGTCGGCGGTCGCCGTGGATGACCAGGGTCGGCAGTCGAGATCTGGCCGAGGCGCTCGCTGGTGTCGTGGGCGCCGCAGGCGCGCATCTGCTGCAGGACCACCGGCTGGGGCGCCGGCAGCGCCGACGCCCATCTCGACGAAGGCGGCGAAGCGCGAGTCGTCGGCGCGGAAGCCGGGGGAGAGGTTGATCTCCCACATCGCCCGGAAGACCTGCTCGGGCTCGCCGGAGGCGTAGGCGGCGCCGAGCATCTGCAGGTCCTCGGGCGCCATCAGCGTCCCCTTGGGGCCGCCGCAGTAGCTGGCGCCGAGGGTCAGGGTGCGGATCCGCTCGGGGTGGGCGAGCGCCAGCTCCTGGGCGATCATGCCGCCCATCGAGATCCCGACCACGTGGGCGCGTCTCGATCTCCAGCGCGTCGAGCAGCGCGGCGGTGTCGGCGGCCATGTCGGCGATCGTGAACGGCAGCTCGGCCTGGCCCGAGAGCCCCATGCCGCGGTTGTCGAAGACGATGCAGTCGAAGCTCGGCTCGAGCTCGGAGAGGAAGGGCCGTCCCCAGGTCAGGTGGGTGGCGCTCATCCCCTGGATCAGCAGCAGCGGCTCGCCCTCTCCGGCGCGCAGGTAGTGCAGCTCCGTCCCCGCTGCATCGACGCTCGGCATCAGCGCGAAGATCCTACGCCAACCGGCTTGCCAGGGCCTAATCTAGGCCCACTCGCCCCCGTAGCTCAGTGGACAGAGCGTCGGACTTCTAATCCGAGGGTCGCTGGTTCGAATCCTGGCGGGGGTGCTTCATGATCTGCACGCTAGGACAGATGTGCTCGACTGGAGCGATCCTCATCGTCTCTCACCTCCCTCGGTGGTCGTCAGCCTATTCCCGACGACTGTGAGGCGGGGCCGATCCCGAGCTATGGAGCGCCTGAGACCGGCCCCTTGGTATTGCCATTCCTAGTTGTTCTTGACGATGAGAGCGGGCATCACGGCGCTCGTAGGCATGATCTTCATGCGGCTCACCTCCCTTCCCGTTGCCGCCGGGCAGGCCGCCAGGCGAGGGAGGTGAATTTACTAAGGAAAAACTGAGCAAACGACGAAAGCTGATCAAGCAGGTGCCGTCAGACGACTAGGCGCGTTTATGCTCCGGCGCCCCTTAGTACCCAAAGGCCACGGATTGGGAGGAAGCAGCCCTTGAAGACTCAAGCGAAAATGCGACCAAGGACCCCCGAGGAGATGGTGGGCTTCATCATGGGCCACCGGATCAGGTTCGAGGCCATGACGATCTTCAACGAGCGGACCGCCAGCCCCAATCAGGTTGCTTCCGAGATAAACGACCAGAATTGAACGATGACGAGTGGCGGGTACTTCCCAAGCCGACTCGCCGGAGCATCGTGGCGACCATCTTCCGCAACCTGATCGCTGAGGTTCTGAGCGCCCTGCGGGCGGGCAAGATGGATGCTGACGACAACCTACGAATGAGTTGGAAGGCGGCCAATCTCGACCCCCGGGGAGAGCAGGAGGCCGCCGAGGAGCAGGCCGAATCACTGGGGCGCCTCCAGGAAATCGAGGCGCGGGCCGCTGACCGCCTGGCCGCGTCTGGCGAGACCGGCACCTCCGTCGTGCTGGCGACAATCGGTTTCAGGCGCAGTCGCTATACCCAGCCCCTGGGCGAATCTCCTAGACCCAGCAGTAGCTGACTGGTCATCAGTCGTGGTTTGACGGCGCCGTTTCGATCTGAAACCGTCCACTACTCCAAATCAGATAACCGCCACGGGTCGTCAGCAAACGACAACGGGGCGGTCCTGGTTTGAGCGCTCCGGACGGCTGGCCACATTGAGTCTCCGCCGTTCGGAGCGCGCAATAGCCCATGTCCGAAAACCATCCCCAACCCTGCTGCATTTCATCATCGGAGTCTGGCCAAGCGCTGGACTGGGAGGCGCTCGTCGCGCTGCTGGCTCATCCAACCAAGGTGTTGATCGTTGAAGCGATGCGCTGGATCGAGCAGCCGCTGTCGGCCTCAGAACTGACGCAAGTCTTTGAGAGGGCGGTAGACCTCTCAACGGTCTCGTATCACGTGACGAGCCTGGAGAGCTACGGCATTTTGACCCAGGTAAAGAAACAGAGGGTTCGGGGGGCCTGGAAGCGCACTTACGTCTTCACGGCTGCCGTCAGGCGGGGCCGGAAGACCAGGCGATGATGGACCGTGAGGCATATGTTCGCAGCCATCCGATGCGGGTCGAGATTCTAGCCCTGTACGAGGAAGACGAAGGGCGGTCACTCGCGGCACTCGCCCTGCTCGAAGACCTGACCGAAGACACCACGCCTGCTGTCGTGGCCTACCACGTTCGGGTGCTTCAAGACGTGGGGTTGTTGCCCAAGCACAGCTAGACGGCTGTCAGCGGCCTAGGAAGGGTGCATCAAGCACGCCGCAACCGATAGTAGCCATATGCGGCGCTCGAGTTTCGGCTGGCTGCGGCGGCGGGTTCCGTCGAACAGGGAGCTTTTGACTGAGCGAGGATTGACTGGCCGATCAAGCAGACGTTCGACGGTGCGATGTATGGCTGAGACGTCCATTGGCTCGGTGGCTTCGGCCAGGGCTTCAATGATGGCCTTGGCAATGTCGCCAATGCGCCGTGGGGGAGGTGTCGATTGTCGAGGACGCTCGGCGGCCTATTTGAGCAGCTTCCTGCGGAGGCTATTCAGGCGGGAAAGCTGGGCAGTCCCGGTTTTGGAAAGTGCGCCGATGAGGGGTGCTCGAGGTCAATGAAGCGGCAAGTGCGCTTTGTCAGCGGGCGCGGGTCGCGTGCCAGCGGGTGACGTCTGGCGGGTCCGTTGTGTCGTAGCAGCCGGTTTCGCGCCGGCGCTCGATGGCGTGAATCTGGGTTGGGTCGCTCGACCACCGCAGCTTGTAGGAGTCGTGACTTTGTCCATATCGACGGCGGGGGTAGGAGGATCCCTCCGGATACGAGCAGGGGACCCTGACAGGGGGGAATTTGGCCGTGAAGAAGCGGCCGTGCCTGGTGAGCGAGGTCACGCTCCGTCCGTAGAGCGTCATGCGGGAAAACACGATCTTGCAGGTGCGTCGACACTCCCTGCTGAAGGCCCACGGTCGCTCGAGCACGGTGCCGGGAGGCTGATTGGTGAGCACGTTCGGTGCGACCCAGACGACCCGTCCGGTCGCCTCCCATCTCCCCGCCGGCAACGGGGAGCTCGGGAGACCAAGACCGGCTCCGTTTGCGTTCTGGGCTGGCGAGCCCTCGGGGTTGACGGTGCCGCCTCCGGCCGAACCGCGATCTGACGTCGAGTCGAACGTTTCGCTCGCGGGTGGAAGGTCAATCTTGGGGACGATCCCGAAGTCGAAGAACTCCATCGTCAGGTCCATCTTCACCAGAGGGGCGCCGGCAGCGGTGGGAATGTCCATCGCCATCCGCATCCGGCGGACGAGGCCGTCGCCGTCGAGCCAGGCTTCGACGGGGATCGGCGCCGGCATCGATTCGGCCAGCTGTTCGTACTCGTGGGCGCCGGTCGCCTTGCCTTCTTCACGCAGCAGGTCGGCGTAGCGATTGAGATCGATGGTCCCGCGGTAACGGGTGGTCGCGACGCCACGCACGGTCTCTTCTCCCAGATCCTCGACCTTGCCACCCACGGCGTGCAGCATTTCGAGTTGGCCTTCGGAGCCGGAGTTGCTTGCAAGAGAGGTTTGAGCCGACCGGCCGAGCCTCACCTGGACGGCGAGCCACCTGTCTCCCGGTGGCAGTTCCCCGGTGAAGATGCTTGAGCGCATGTAGGCCTTCTGCCTGTCCCCAACGGCATCGAAATGAAGCGGGGCGGCCACGCCGGGCATCGCCAGCTCCATCGCCAGGCGGCTGCGCCCGGTTCGCGAGTTGTAGGCGCCGCTGCCGTGCATGACCATCGACCCGCCGCTCGGCAGGGAGTAGATGCCGCGCATGGCGATCCTCGACCCGGGCTGCTCTTGGGTGCGCGCGGCCGCTTCGGCGATCGGGTTGAGCGACGTCTCGTCGCTGCCGTGGAGCCAAGCGAAGGCGACGATGAGGATCAGCAGGGCCGAGAGGCCGGCGGTGACCTCGAGCAGGCGCCGGGAGAGAGGGTCGAGGGTTGGGGTTGCCACAGGGGTGGGGCTCGCGCGATCGGCGGGCGCGCTGCAGCTCCAGCTTCCGTCCGGTCCAGAGTCCCTGCCCGGCGGCGGCATCGATGTCATCGGGTCACTCCCAACCCTTTCCTATCGGCGGCTTCGTAGTGCTGCTTGAGCGCCTGGCGCGACAGCATCTCCCTGCGTGCAGCGGTGTTCTAGGGGTGCAATGACGGACAACGAGCGTCGAACCGACATCGCGCTGGCAGTGCTCGCCAGCGTCTCAATCGCGGGGATCGTCTTGATCGGGAGGGCGGCCTAGGCGCTAAATTGGACCTGTGTCTGAGGTCCTCTACTACGCGATTCCGGCCTTCGTGCTGCTGCTCGTCGCCGAGCTGCTCTCCTTCAAGTACCTGCGCGACGACGACGACCTGGTCGGCTACGAGTCGCAAGGACACGCGCACCAGCCTGGCCATGGGCGGCGGCAACGTCGTCATCAACGCGGTCTGGAAGCTGGTCGTCCTCGTCGCCTACGCCGGGCTCTACGAGCTGACCCCGCTGCGGATGCCGGCCGACGAGTGGTGGACCTACGTCGCTGCTCTTCTTCGCCGACGACCTCGCCTACTACTGGTTCCACCGCGTCCACCACGAGATGCGGGTCTTCTGGGCGAGCCACGTCGTCCACCACTCCTCCCAGCACTACAACCTCTCGACCGCGCTGCGCCAGACCTGGACGCCGATGACCGCGCTGCCCTTCTGGGCGCCGCTGGCGCTGCTCGGCTTCGCCCCCTGGATGATCCTCACTGCAGCTGGCGATCAGCCTGATCTACCAGTTCTGGATCCACACCGAGCGGGTCAAGAAGCTGCCGGCGCCGATCGAGTTCTTCTTCAACACGCCCTCGCACCACCGCGTCCACCACGGCGCCAACGAGGTCTACCTCGACCGCAACTACGGCGGCATCCTGATCATCTGGGACCGCATCTTCGGCACCTTCCAGGGCGAGACCGAGCGGCCGCGCTACGGGCTGACCAGGAACATCCGCACCTTCCGGCCGACCCGGGTCGCCTTCCACGAGTTCGTCGACATGGCGCGCGACGTGCGCGCCGCGACGAGCTGGCGCGACAAGCTCGGCTACGTCTTCCGCGGCCCGGGCTGGTCGCCCGACGGCAGCGGCGGCGGCACGCGCGGCTGACCGCGACGGGTTTCACGGGCCGTCAGCCGCCGGGTAGCTCTGGCGGCATGGAGCTATCGATACTGCTGATTGTCATCGGGATCGTCCTCGCGATCCTCGTCAACTACATCCTCGGGATCATCGTCATCCTGGTCGGACTGGCGATGCTGCTGCTGCCGCGCCTCGGCGCGCAGAGCGTCTAGCGCTGAGCCGACGCGCCCTCGCCGCCCGGCGTTGCGGCCTGTCAGCCTTGTGCGATGGCCCCCTGGAAGCTGCCGCTGATCGTCGCCGCGATCGTCGTGCCGATCGTCGGCCGGGTTCCTCGCTCGCCGGTCCGGCGCTGGGCGTGGCGGTCGGCGCCCTTGTGGCGGTGGCGCTCCTGGTGGTCGCGGCGCGGCAGCGGCCGCGTGGGCCCGATCGGCTTCGGCGCCGGCGCGGGACGAGCGCCGTCATGTCCTGCTCGTCGCCACCTGGCGCGGTCGAGGATCCGGCCGACGTGGACCGGATCGCCGCTGCGGCAGGGCTCGACGGCACGGATGGCGAGGCCGAGGTGCTCGTGCTCGTCCCGGCGCGGATCGGCTTCCTCGACCGCTGGGCCTCCGACGTCGAGCCCGCCCGCCACGCGGCCCAGCAGCACCTGGTCGCGACGGTCGCGGCGCTGGCCAAGGCCGGCATCGTCGGCCGAGGCCCGGGTCGGCGACGAGGACGTCGTGCAGGCGATCGAGGACCAGCTGCAGAGCTTCCCGGCGACCGAGGTGGTGCTGGTCAGCGGCGGCGGAGGACGACGCGAGGCAGGCGGCAGCGGAGCTGAGCTCGCGGCTGCGGGCCGAATTCCACCACGTGCACCTGACGGCTAGGTGCGACGACTGGCCTGCGAGCAGCGCTTCCGGTGCGCCTTATGTTCCTCATGGCGCATAAAGCGCACCGGAACACGGCGGGCCGTCTCAGCAGACGTGCGGCCGGGCGGCGCTCTTGACGACCTGGAAGGCGCTGCCGGGGATCCGCTTCAGCTGGTTCAGGTTCTCGTCGTCCCAGCGGCGGTCGCTGCTGCCGCTGAAGAACCAGTTGGAGCCGTTGTCGGCGACGATCATCCCGTAGCGCTTCAGCGCTTCGGCGATCGACCCGGGCGCCGCCGCTGAAGCCGCCGAGGCCGTAGCCGGCCTTGAGCCGCAGCCGCGTCCCCATCGCCGGCGCGTCGGGGTTGGAGGTGTCGCCGGCGCAGTGCGAGGCGGGGTGGACCCAGGCGTCGCGGGTGCTGTCGAAGGTGACGCGGATCGCGTGGTCGAGGTGGCCGGCCGCGACCTCGTCGTAGCGGACGAGCCCGGGGAAGATCGGCAGCCCGGCGGCGTCGGCCGAGGTCCAGGAGTCGGGGCGCAGGGCGGCGGAGCGCAGGTCCCAGCGCGCGCCCGAGTCGGCGTTCCAGTGGGCGCCGCCGCTCTTGAAGAAGGCCCGGTAGAGCTCGTAGAGCGATGCAGCTCGAGCGGTCGACGACGAGCACGTGGCGGTCGCCGTCGCTGTCGCTGCCGCCCTCGACCGGCGCGCCCCTCGGGACCGGGAAAGGCCCGGGGTCGCTCTCGCTCGCCGTAGGCGGTGTAGTGGATCGGCAGCTTGCGCTGGCCGGCGCCGACGACCGCGTAGGGGAAGCCGTAGGCGCGCGGCGAGCCGAAGTCGGGGTGGAGGAGGTCGCCGCCGTGGGCGTCGATGTAGGCGATGGTCGCGGCCGAGTTGCGGGCGACGGGCGCCTTGGAGACGTCCTGGTTCCAGGCGGCCTGGTTGGGCAGCGAGGGCGCGTTGGCGGGCAGGCCCGGCGGGCGGGTCGGGGAAGACCGGGCAGCTGCCGAGCGGGGGATAGGGCCCGAGCCGCAGCTGCCGTGACGAAGGCGGGGATGGCCACGGCCACAAGCCCGAGCCAGATCAGCGCCGCCACGAGCCGGCGTAACCGAGATTGACCCCACCCGGGTGTGGTCAATCTCGGTTACGCCCGTCGCCCGTGTCCACGGCGCCCGTCTCGTGCACCTGCAGGCGCCCGATCTCCAGCTCCTCGACCTTGAGCTTGCCGACCGTGGCTCGGCCGACCGCGAGCCGGCCGACGCTGAGCCGCCCGATCGCGAAGCCGCCGACGGCGGCCGCGCCGACGGCAAGCGCCCCGACCGCAGCCGCCCCCCGCGCCTGGAGCCCAGCAGCCGAAGCCGGCCGAGTCCCGGGCCGGAAGAATGCAATCCCGCGTCGCGAAGGCATCGACCCCAACGGTAGCGCTAGATTGAAGTCCCGCGGTGGATGTAGCTCAGCTGGTAGAGCTCCTGGTTGTGGTCCAGGCGGTCGCCGGTTCGAATCCGGTCATCCACCCTGAGTAGAAGTGCCTGCGAGTTGACGTTTCGTTCTGGGCGGCGGGGGCCGAAATCCGCTCGATCCCCCTCGACGCCAGACGCTCTCTGTCGCTTTGACATCGTGGCGATGCGCGCGGTTGCGTCGATCCCTGAGCGTCTCTCGCCTTTTCGCTCGATGGCGGAGCTGGCTGGCCGATGTCGTGATCGATCCGTTGGGCTGACCCCGACTATTTCCTTTAAGGGTCTCAACACGTACCGAAGTAAGAATCCTCTAGGATCATCTCCGCGTGTCTGCGGATTCGGATAACTAGGAATTATCTGTGCCGACCTGGCGCAACGCCACCGGTCACGCTCTCAGCTCGTCGGCCTGGCTGGAGACTCACCACTTGGCGAAGTTGCCAGAGAGGACCCGCTTTGCGCAGAGCCTTGCCCAGTACAGGCCGAACCGGCTGGTGGACCTTGGATGTGGCACCGGCCTGTGGTTGGACCTCTTCGACAAAGTCTTGCCACCCGAGTGCGAATTCATTGGCCTCGATAGCGATCCAGAGTCACTGGATCTAGCAGGCGACCGGGCTCGATATTGGACGAGGAAATCGAACTTCATACTTTGCGACATTGTCAAAGATCATGCACAGATACCGCAAGCAGATCTGACACTGGTGTTCAACCTCTTCCCATACCTGCCAAACGTTGCGGAGCTCCTGGAGCACTTTCGACTCAACCGCAAGGCTGGTCGAATCGTCATCAGGCAATACGATGGCGGCACTATGCGGATCGGCCCCATGTCGTTCGACGATCGCTGCATAATCGAGTCGTCTCTACGCGCATCGCTTGAGGCCAGCGCGGAGCCCAGCCACTACACCTTGGATCGCGCATACGACGTGGCGCGTGCATGCGGACTTATGGTTGAGCGACTTGAGTTCGAGCTCACCCAGCGGCACGCGCCGTTCCCCCGCGAGTTCACCGATTACTTTCGAGGCACCATGGATTGGATGAACGAATTCCTGTCCGATGACGCACGGGCGCGGCTCCATGAGGTCCTCAATGGAAGGCCAAGCGCAAGCGAATCGCTGTACTTCTCGCAAGTTGACCTGGTCGCGGTCCTATCAGCTGCGCGCTAGCGGCCGGGGTCGCCGTCCACTTTCGCGTGCATCCACAGGTGCTCGAACTGGACAGTGAACATGTTGACGATGTCGCGATCACGGGACAGCAGGACGACTGGGTCCTGGCTGAGACTTCTGAAGTCCCAGTTGAACAAGACCTCCGATATGCCGTCCGGGTAGCCAAGCACGACGAAGTTGAGTTGTGGTTCGTTGTCCTCGATCAACCGATACTGATAGCGAGTGCCTTGCCTATTGGCGTGGGTTGCCGCGTAATGGATTCCACGGAGCCTGTCGACTGCGAACTCGTCGCCGATGTCCTTCCACCGCACTCCCTTTGAGGACCACTCGGCAATGGCTGCGCTGAGCTCGGCGTAAGACTCGGTGTCGTAGAACATGTCCTTCGCCCGGTCGGTGTAGCCGCGAACGTTGAACGAGGTGTTGCGCGCCTCTTGCAAAATCGGAAGCCGGGAGGCGACGTAGCGCATCCCCTGTTCCGGGGAGCCAACCTTGGTGACGTGCAAATAGTCCCTGACGGCGTCGTAGATCTCCCGCGATTGGTTGGAAGTTCGCTCCAGCTCTCTGTACGCCGCCACGTTCTGGCCAACCATCAGGATGACCACGGCGAGCAGAAACGCTGGGATGGCAGCCAGCGGTTTGTGGCTGCCGAAGTTCAGCGGGTCGATGAAATAGGCGATTACGAACGAGGCGATGGCCGTAAGCGGTCCAGCAATGAGGCCTATCCAAGGGTAGGACGGCCTGAGGAAGCTGGGCACAGATAATTCCTAGTTATCGGCGTAGGTCATCCTCCCCAGGACATCCGCGTCTGAGACGACCTGCTTGAGGGCGTGGTCCGAGACGTGGGTGTAGATCTCGGTGGTGCTCAGGCTGGCGTGGCCGAGTAGGCGCTGGATGTAGCGGATATCCACACCGGCCTCGATCAGCTGCGTTGCCGCGGTATGGCGCAGCATGTGCGGTGTAACTCGTGTGCTCAGGCCAGCGGCTTGGGCGGCCTTGGCGAGTCGCGAGCGCATCGCCGGCGTTGTGAGGGGATCGAAGCGCAGATTGAAGAGCAGACGGGTGTGCTGGACGCCAAGCGCGGAGCGCATCTCGAGGTAGGCGCCGGTGAATCTGGCGATCCATTCATTTGGCAGGAAGACCTGTCGCTCGCGGCGCCCCTTGCCGACCAAGCGAATACTGCGGCCGGGCAGGTCGATGTCTCGACAGCGAATTTCGACCGCCTCATGGACCCGAACGCCCGTCGCCACCATCAGGGCGACCGCGAGGAGGGTTGTCGACTCGTGCGGTCGTTTGTGCAGCTGCTCCGGGTTGCTTGAGTCGTCGACATGGGTCGCCTTTCGCAGAAAGGCGAAGAGTCGATCGAGCTCATGCGACGGTAATGCCCGCGGAAGCTTGCGGGGCCTTCCAGCCGCCACGCTGGCGCCGACCCAAGGATCGGAGTCCAGTAAGCCGCGCGAGAGCAGCCATTTGCAGAAGCCGCGGAGCGCAGAGGCCCGCCTTCTGATCGAGGTGGAGGAGAGCCCCCCCGCACGCTGTTCCTCGACGAAGGCCATGAGGCAGCCGCGGTCGATCTCTGCGACCGTGGCGTCGATGCTGAGATGCCGCTCAAGTGCCGAGATGTCGCTGTCGTAGGCACGGATCGTGTGCGGCGACAGGTCCCTTGTGACGAGAAGCCACCGGATGTATTGCTCGCGCGCCTGACCAACCTCCATGCAGGGTTCCCCTTGTCCCGTGGCTGGCCGACCGCCGCCCATCGAACGTTCAGGTCCCGGGCATCCCGACTGGAGCAGTCTTGAAAAACCCAGATGTTTATGAGATCGGCAGCAGTTGTTCGGTCAGCCAGTACCGCGAAAATTCCTGCAAGACCCAGGTCGCGCGCGGGATCAGCCTCGGTCGATTCACGGCATCCATTGGCACGACAAGTTCTTTCCCGACCGCAGCCCGCTGCTCTTCGCGGCCGTCCTGGGCGCGTAGCGAGGCACAATGGAGGCTGGCGTGACTGAACCGGCGGATACAGAGGCAACAGCGGTGCGGGCGATTGTGCGCGGGGATGTGCAGGGCGTTGGATTCCGCGATGCTGCGATGCGCCGGGCACGCCAGCTGGGCGCCTCTGGCTGGGTTCGCAATGCGGTGGACGGGACGTTGCTCGTCCACGCCGAGGGGCCAGGGCTCGGGGTCGAGGAGCTGCTGGGCTTTCTGCGCGAGGGGCCGCGCGGCGCCCGGGTCACCAAGGTGACGGTCGAGCCGGTCAAGGTCGAGGGCCACGAGCAGTTCGCGATCCGCGGCGTCAGCGCCGGCGCCTTCGTCGTCCAGGAGCACCGGGCGACGGCGCATCACTTCGACCTGAGGCTGGAGGTGGAGGGGGCGATGCGGTCGTGGGCTGTCCCGAAGGGCCCATCGATGGATCCCGCGGTGAAGCGGCTCGCCGTGCAGGTCGGGGACCACGACCTCGCCCACAACGACTTCGAGGGCCCGACCGACGGCGGCGGCGTGATCGTCTGGGACCGCGGCAACTACGAGCAGGGCGGCCGGGTCGCCTGGCCCGCGGCGCTCGAGCGCGGTCACGCCGTCTTCGTCCTCCATGGCGAGAAGCTGAGCGGCGGCTTCGCCCTGCAGCGCACCGGGCCCGGCGAGAAGGCCCAGTGGCTGCTGATCAAGCGGCGTGACGAGCAGGCGTGCCCGGATTCAGACCTGGTTGCCGAACGACCGCAGTCGGTGATCAGCGGCAAAACGCTGGACGAGCTCCTCGACAGGCCCTGACCTCCCCGCCGACGGGACGCAATCCGGACGTATAGGGGGTGTTTTCGGCCCGTCGGCGGTCGTTTTAGCCGGTGGGCTCCAGGTCCTTGAGGTGCTGGTGCTCGAAAGCGATCGCCTGCTGCCCTCGCCTAAACCGCGGTCACCATCTCCGCGGGCAGGCTACTGCCCGGGCCGGGGTTCCCGGCGACCGCGGCGATGATGTTCAATCACCTCACGACGATGCACACCGCCACCAACGCAATGGAGGAACCACGATGCTGAAGCTAGGAGACGTCGCCCCGGACTTCGAGGCGGACACGACGGAGGGCCGGATCAGCTTCCACGACTGGATCGGCGACTCGTGGGCGGTGCTGTTCTCGCACCCGAAGGACTTCACGCCCGTCTGCACCACCGAGCTCGGCTACATGGCCTCGATCAAGCCCGAGTTCGACAAGCGGGACGTGAAGATCATCGGCCTCTCGGTCGACCCCTCCGACAAGCACGAGGCCTGGGCCGCCGACATCGCGGAGACGCAGGGCACCGCGCCCAACTACCCGATCGTCGCCGACTCCGACTTCGCCGTCTCGAAGCTCTACGACATGCTGCCCGCAGACGTCAGCGGCGATCCGGCGGACCGCACCCCGGCCGACAACCAGACGGTCCGCAACGTCTTCGTCATCGGCCCCGACAAGAAGATCAAACTGATCCTCGTCTACCCGATGACGACCGGTCGCAACTTCGACGAGGTCCTGCGCGTGGTCGACTCGCTGCAGCTGACCGCCCAGCACAAAGTCGCGACGCCGGCGCAGTGGCAGCAGGGCGACGACGTGATCATCGCCGGCTCGGTCTCCGACGACGAAGCGCGGGAGACCTACCCCGATGGCTGGGAGTCGCCACGCCCCTACATCAGGATCGTGCCGCAGCCGAAGGGGTGACCGGCGCGGGGGAGAGGTTCGCCGCCCCGGCCGAGTCGTGGTTCAGGGTGGCGCCGCTGGAGCCCGGGGTCTGGCTTGTAGGGGAGCCCGGGCACGTCAACAGCTGGCTGATCCGAGGCAGCGAGCGGGCGCTGCTGCTGGACACGGGGCTCGGGCTCGCCGACATCTCGGCGGCCGTGGCGACGGTCTGCCCGCAGGAGCCGCAGGTGGTCAACTCGCACGTCCACTTCGACCACGTCGGCGGCAACGACCTCTTCGCCGAGACGGCGATGCACGAGTTGGGGCCGGAGTGGGTTGAGGCAGGCTGCGAGCCGGGCCAGCTGGGCGCCTACTGCGATCTGGTGCCGGCGATGATGGAGGAGTACGAGCGCTTGCTGGCTGTCGACCGCGAGGGCGGCTTCTTCCTGATCGGCCCCGACGAGGAGATGCGGCCCTGGCCGGAGGAAGGGATCGCCGCGCGCGGCTGGCGGATCGAGCCGCCGCCGCCGACCCGGCTGCTTGCCGAGGGTGACGAGATCGATCTCGGCGACCGCGTCCTGCGCGTGCTCCACACCCCCGGCCACGCGCCCGACCACATCTGCCTGCTCGACGAGCGGGCCGGTGTCCTCTGGGCGCAGGACCAGGCCTACTACGGCCCCCACCTGGTCTACGAGGCCGGCGCCGACTTCGGCGACTTCCTCGCCTCCACCCGCCGCCTCGCCGACGAGCTGCGCGGCTCGCTGCGCACCGTCTACACCGCTCACTGCCTGCGCCCCACGGTGCCGCCGGCCTTCCTCGGCGAACTCGCCGAGGCAGCCGAGGCCGTGGCGGCCGGAGAGGCCCCGCTGACCTCATCGGAGGGCTTCTTCGGCGAGCCCGTGCGCAGCGCCGACTTCGGCCACTTCTCGATCCTGCTGGCGGACGAGGGCCGTTGATCCGTGCCGGCGAGGCCACCCACAAGCGTTCCGGTGCGCTTTATGTGGTCTATAGCCACATAAGGCGCACCGGAAGTAGGTTGGGAGGCGTGGGGGTGCCGATCGACGAGTTGAGGGTTGGGGATGCGCCGGAGTCCTGGGCGGCGCTCGGGTTTGCGGTTGACGGCGACGCCTGCGTCGTCGGTGACGTGCGTATCCGGCTCGCGGGCACCGATTCCGGCGAGGGCCTGACAGGCTGGTCGCTGCGCGACTTCGGGGGAGACGAGCTGGATGGGCTGCCGACCACCCGCTCGGATCGCCCGCCGCCCACCGAGGTGCCGGGGCACCCCAACGGCATCGCCGCGATCGACCACGTCGTCGCGATCAGCTCGGACCTCGACCGCACCGTCGCGGCACTCGAGGCCGCCGGCCTCGACCTGCGCCGCATCCGCGAGGAGCCGACCCCGGCCGGCGCCCCTCGCCAGGCCTTCTTCCGCCTCGGCGCGGTCATCCTCGAGGTCGTGCAGGCGCCGGATGAGGCGATCGAGCGGACCGGGGGAGATCGGCCCGCCTTCTTCTGGGGCCTGGCCTTCGTCGCCCCTGACCTCGACGCGACGGTCGCCGGGCTCGGGGACCGCGTAAGCGAGATCCGCCCGGCCATCCAGCCCGGCCGCCGCATCGCAACCCTTCGCCGCGCCGCGGGCCTGTCCGTGCCGGTCGCGCTGATCACGCCCAGCCCCGCATAAATTCGTAGCGCAGAACCTCCCACCTTCGTTGAAGCTTTTTAGGCTCATGGCGCAGACAATGCTTCAACGAGCAGCGACCGCTCCGACCCGCTCCCTACGATCCCGCCGATGCTGATCGACGGCGCCCCGCTCGACAGCCCGGCCGCGCCGCTGGACGACCTGCTGCGCGTCGGCCTGCGAGGCGCCGGACGAGGCTCGCGATGGTCTCGGCCGACGCGGTCGCTGACCTGGCGGGAGCTCGAGGCGGAGAGCGCCGCGCCTGGCCGGCGGCTACCGCGGGCTCGGGCTGGAGCCGGGCGACCGGGTCGCGTCGCTGATGCCGAACCGGATCGACCTGGTCGTCCACTACCTCGCCTGCTTCAAGGCCGGGCTGATCGTCACGCCGCTCAACTACCGCTACACCTTCCGCGAGATCGACCACGCGCTCGAGGTGAGCGGCGCCAAGGCGCTGCTCGCCCACGTCGAGCGGGCCGAGGACGTGGCGGCGAGCGAGCTCGCCGCCGGCCTCGAGCTGTGGGGTCGATCGCCTACGGCGGCCGCGGAGGCGCAGGAGCGCCGCCGAGCGGCGACTGGGCGCACGAGCTTCGAGGCGCTGCTCGACAGCGAGCCGCTGCCCGCGGACCAGCCGGCCGCCGACCCCGCCGAGCCCGCCGCGATCTTCTTCACCTCGGGCAGCACCGGGCCGGCCAAGGGCGTCACCCACACGCGCGAGTCGCTGCGCTGGATGATCGCCAGCGCCGCCGCCGCCTTCGAGCTCGACGCCGACGACGTCTTCCTGCCCGGCTCCTCGATGTCGCACATCGGCTCGTTCCTCTGGACGCTGAGCACGCTCTCGGTCGGCGGCCGGGTCGTCGTCGCGCGCACCACCGACAGCCACGAGCTGCTGCCGCTGCTGCGCGAGCACCAGCCGACCGTGCTGGCGATGATCCCGGCGGCGCTCTCGGCGCTGGTCCGCGACCACGACCTGCAGCCGGGCGACTTCGCCTCGCTGCGGATCTGCCGGGCCGGGGCCGACAAGGTCTCGACCGAGCTGCTGACCGAGTTCGCCGCCGCCGCCGGCTTCCCGATCGTCGAGGGCTACGGGATGACCGAGGTCGGCCTGGCGACCCTCAACCCGCCCTCCGGGCGCGATCAAGCAGGGCTCGATCGGGCCGCCGATCGGCGGCTTCAGCATCGCGCTCCGCGGCGAGGACGGCGAGCCGGTCGAGGCCGGAGCGGTCGGCCGCATCTGGATCCGCACCCGCAGCCGGATGGCCGGCTACTGGGAGGCGCCGGAGGCGACCGACGAGGTCGTCCGCGACGACTGGCTCGACTCCGGCGACCTCGCCCGCGCCGACGAGGACGGCTACCTCTGGTTCTTCGGCCGCAAGAAGCAGGTGATCGTCCACGACGGCTCCAACATCAGCCCGCTCGAGGTCGAGGGCGCGCTGGTCGAGCACCCGGCGGTCGACCTCGCCGGCGTCGTCGGCGTCCACGACACGGTCCACGGCGAGAACGTGCGCGCCTACGTCACCCTGCGCGAGGGCGCCGAGCGCCCCTCCAGCGCCGACCTGATCGTCTTCTGCCGCGAGCGCATCGGCTACAAGGCGCCCGAGGAGATCGTCTTCCTCGACGAGATGCCGCTCAACCCGACCGGCAAGATCGACCGCGTCGGGCTGAAGCGGATGGCCGAGGACCACCTCCACCCGCACGGCCTCGACTGATCGATTCAGCGCTGCACGTTCTCAAGTCTTCAGATGTGGAAGCTCTCGCGGGGGGACAGCATCGGGCCCAGGTATTTGACTCCGGATCTGTGCTGCCGCTTCGTAGAGGCCGCGCGAAGCTCTGGGGTGGCGCGCGGGTTCCGCAGGATTTCGGCCGCCAGGACTAGGGATCCATGCCGCCCGAACACGGAAGCCAGTGAATTTCATGCTCGGTGGAATTAGCGTGTGTCTCAGTGCTAGTGCGTCGACGACAGTCCCAAGGCCCGTTCAGCTGGGTGCCGGCCAGATCGCAAAACATCACTGGACTGTACTCTCGACTCGAGACAGCGGTCATGGGGGTGATAAAAGGCTCTGTATCCCGGATTGCCATCGATCCTCCACGTCGCTCGTCTCCATCGAGTTCGGGTGACTTTACCGTCGGTGGAACTAGTTGTGGCGGTTTGCGTCCGATACCCGACCTTTTGAGTGTAGCCGACGAACTAGATCATCCCAGAGTCACCGTCCTTGCAATGGCGTTTATGTCCCAAGTTCATAACGTAACGCTTTACTTCGCAGGCCGGTCAAAGAGAAATGTAGTACTACAATTTCTCTCTGTATATAAGGCAAGGAAGGCAGGGCTCATGCCGTTCCGGTACGCTACGCTGGCTTTTGAGGGTAATACCTGTGTAACTCGGTTTGTTGCCCATGCTAAGAGCGGGCACATTATCGACGATGGCGGGCGCATGAGATGTCTCGCACACTAGATCCATAGTTGAAGAAAATGCACAGAGAGCGGAAGGCTCCATAGGAATCGCCGGTGTGTAGTTGGAGATATGCAGACGTGGTAATCTCGACGGGTGGGACTGCTCCGAGCGTATAACAAAGCTGGTGTCGGAAAAGCGCTTGCCGTTTGTGTGGGCGGCTTGTTGCTGGCAGGATGCTCGAAGGCTAACCGGGATGTAAGTTGCAGTTTTGGTGAACCAGGAGAATATATCGACCTTCGCAATAGTGAGATGGAGTGCGCGGAGGCGGTTGCGATGCTCAATGTGCTGCCTAACGTGATAGGACATCCACAACAAGCTGGGACCCCGAATGATCCATGGACTTGTGTCTATCTTCCCCCGGATAAGCTTCCGATTCGAATACGTTGCCATCAAGGTAATAGAGTGCTAACGCTTTTAGATATTGGCTAGTTGATAGAGGGGAAGTAGGCTCGTGACCTGCAGAATGTTGCCTTCATGGGTCTTCTGTAGCGGCGCCCCTGGCACCATGTTCCATATGCATCGGGTGGGGTCTGCGTCTTCTGCCGCGAGCGCATCGGCTACAAGGCCCCCGAGGAGGTCGTCTTCCTCGACCAGATGCCGCTCAACCCGACCGGCAAGATTGACCGCGTCGGGCTGAAGCGCATGGCGGAGGACCACCTCCACCCGCACGGCCTCGACTGAGCCTTTCGACGCAGTGCACAGGAGAGGACCCGCGGATAACCCGGCAGGATCTTTCAACTGTCTGGCGTCGCCCGGAGAAGGCGGTGACTACGGTCCGGATTTTTGGAGGTATGAACCGGAAAGGTCACGATGGCCTACTCTCGTCTATACGGCCAACGGTGAAGCTCCACTCGGGGCAGCCTCTTGGTCCGTGAGGAAGGACGACATCAATCCACGCAATCCGTGGCGTCGGCGCTCCGCGCACCTCGAAGCCGATCAATCTGCATCGGACCTGAACCAGACTGCCTCTGACGCCGATCAGACCGCCTCCGATACCGATCAGAGCATGGCCGATCGCGACCAGGCTGCCTCAGAAGCCGACCAGCGCATCTCCGACAGCGACCAGGCCGCCTCCGATCTGGAGCTGGAGTCTCGCCCACCTGCCGATCCGGCTCGGCTACACGCTCACGAGCAGGCCACGGTGGGCCGGGACGAGGGGACGATGGCGCGGATGGCGACCGCCGCGGTCCGTGCCCAGGTCGCCTCCGAGCGTCACGAGCGGGCAGAGGACCGCGATGAGATGGCCCGCCACCGCGATGAGGTGGCCGCCGCCCGCGACCGCGAGGCCGAGGAGGTGGACCAGGCTGCGGAGGAGATGGCCGGCCGGCTCGGCAAGGACAGCCCGGCCGCCAAGGTGGCTGCTGTCGCGAGGGCGAGCGCCGCGGCGGCCCGGTCGCGCGCCGCCGGGGACCGCGAACGCGCCGCCCGCGACCGCGAAGACGCGGCGCGCGACCGCGAATTGCTGATCGGCGAGATCGAGCGCTCCCACATCGACGAGTCGACCGGTGCCTACGGGCGGCGGATCGGCGAGGTCCTCCTGCGCCACGAGGTCGAGCGCGTCCAGCGCACGGGAGGGGAGCTGGCGCTGGGCCTCGTCGTCATCGATGGGATCGCAGAGATCGACGAATGCTCCGACGACTCTGCCCTGGCTCGCGATCTATTCCTCGGCCTTCAGTCGAGGCTCCGCCCCTATGACCCGATCGTTCGCTGGGGTGATGACGAGTTCGCGTGCGCCGTAGCCGAGGTGTCCCAGGATGAGGCCCGCGGTTGGCTCGACGACGCGCACTCGGGTGTTGCCGAGCGCCATCCGGATGCATCAACCCAAATCGGGGTGGCGGCACTGGTGGAGGGCGACACCCTCGACACCCTGGTCGAGCGAGCTCGGACCTCCCGCTAGCCTGCCATTGCACGCTCCGCAGATACCGGTTCAGCGCGCCTCGCGCCACATGGTCGTGATGGAGTGCTTTCCGTCCGGGGTCTCGAATTCGGTGCGCGGTTTGAACCCAAGTCGTTCGTAGCGAGCGTTGTTGGCCGGGTTGCTCGACTCCAGGTAGGCGGGCATGCCCTCCGCGTCGACGCGGGCCAGGTTGCTCTCCAGCAGTTCCATCCCGATCCCGCGCCCACGGTGCTCGGGGTGGGTGCCGAGGAAGCTCAGGTAGTAGAAGCTCTGGTCGCTGGGGCAGGCGTCCTCGAACCGCTCGAACACCTGTAGCACCGCCTCCGCGTGGGCGCCGAGCTCGGCGGTCAGGAACGGCTTGACCTTCGCCTTGGCCCCCGGGCTCAGCTCCGTCTTGCCCGGCGGCGTCCAGACCGATGTCGCCTCGCCTTCACCGCTGACCCAGACCCACCCGTTGGGAAGCGCGCTCTCGACGAAGAGGCCGAACCACGTCTCGAATTGCTGCGCTCGCCTGCTTGGGTCCGGGAACGCCCAGCGCCAGAGCGGGTCCGCGTCGAAGGCTCCGGTCAGCGTGGCGACGATCGACCTGGCATCCGCCGCCGTCGCAACCCGGGGATCGGTGTCGCGAGCTTGCATCCTCGGAATGTTCCCACCATCCGCTTCGTCCTCGTCCGGAAGGGCGAATAGGTTCCTGCCCAGGGTGACTCGGCGGGTGAGTGGTGCCTGCCGGAGCTCTCAGAACATGCGGATCGCGTCCCGACACATTCCCCTTCTCCGCTGGGCGCTTCTGGCGCTGGGGGTAGCTGCGGCGCTGGCGCTTTCGGCAAGCGCCCTCGCGGCACCGTCCCCGAAACCGGCCGGGGGGCCCGGGGCCCTGGCGCAACTGAAGGGATCGCGCGGCTGTCTGATCGATCGGTCCAAGCCGTCCAGCGGATGCGGGACCGCCCGTGCCCTCAGGGGCCCGGGGCCCTTCATGGGCTCGCGGGCAATCGCGCTCAGCCCCAACGGCAGCAACGTGTACGTCGCCTCCTCGGGCAGCGACGCGATCGCGATCTTCAGGCGTGACTCACGCACGGGTGCGCTGACGCAGCCGAAGGGGGCGGCGGGCTGCATCGCGGTCAAAGGCGCCGGCGGCTGCGAGACCGCCGTCGGGCTCGACGGCCCCAACTCGGTCGCGGTCAGCGCCGACGGCCGCAACGTCTACGCGACCTCGCGGGCGAGCAACTCCATCAGCGCCTTCCGCCGCAACCGTCAGACCGGGGCGCTCACCCAGCTGGCCGCTGCCGCCGGCTGCATCTCCGGGCTGCCGATCCCGATCTGTGCCGCCGGACGAGGGCTGGTCGGTCCGGACGTGGTCGTCGTCAGCCCAGACGGGCGCAACGTCTACGTCGGGTCCTTCTTCGGCAACGCGGTCGCGGTCTTCGACCGCGACCCGTCCGGCGGCGCGCTCACCCAGCCGGGCGACAGCACGGGCTGCATCGCCGAAGCGACCAGTGGCTGCGCCCCCGGCGTGGCCCTCGGCGCGCCCGAGGGGATGGCGATCAGCGGCGACGGCGCCAGCGTCTACGTCGCCTCGGCTCTCTCCAACGCCGTTGCCGTGCTGGCGCGCGATCCCTCCACCGGCACCCTGGCCCAGCCGGGCAGCGGCAGCGGCTGCATCGTCGACAGCCCGCTCACAGGCTGTACCACAGGGGTGCAGCTGAGCGGCGCCAACGCGGTGGCGGTCAGCCCCGGCAACGGAGACGCGTACGTGACCTCGCTGTTCAGCAACAGCGTCACCTCGTTCACACGCTCGAAGTCGTCCGGTTCCCTCGCGCAGAAGGAAGGCACGGCCGGGTGCCTCGTCTACCTGCGGGCCGTCGGCTGCTCCTTCGGCCGCGCGCTGATCGCCCCCGAGGGGCTCGCGGTCTCGCCGGATGGCTCGAACGTCTACGTCGCCGCGTTCAAAACGGGTGCCATCGACGTCCTCGATCGCAGCCGGAAATCGGGAGAGGTGGCGCAGAAGCCGGGCCGCCCGGGCTGCCTCGCCCCGCGCTCGGTCCCGGGCTGCACCCGCGCCCGCGCCCTGCGCGGCGTCAGCTCGATCGCGCTCAGCCCCGACGGGCGCTATCTCTACTCGACCTCGTTCGGCAGCAACGCCGTCGACGTCTTCCGGAGGAGCAGATGAGTCGATCGGACGAGCGCAGGGACGGCCTGACCCGCAAGCAGCTGCTCGGCTCGGGCGCGACCGCGGCCTCGGCGCTGCTGCTCTCGCAGGGAGCCGGGGTCGAGCGGGCGCTCGCCGCGGCCCAGGGCAAGCGGCACGACGTCGCCGGGATGAACATCGTCCTCTTCCTCACCGACCAGGAACGGGCGATCCAGCACTTCCCGCCCAACTGGCTGCGCCAGAACCTGCCGGGGATGCGGCGCCTGCGCCGCCACGGCCTCAGCTTCGAACGCGCCTTCACCAACGCCTGCATGTGCTCGCCGGCGCGCTCGACCCTGATGAGCGGCTACTTCCCCGCCCAGCACGGGGTCAAGTACACGCTCGAGGAAGACATGCCGGCCTCCGAATACCCCCAGGTCGAACTGCCGGTCGAACTGAAGAACCTCGCCACGGTGATGAAGGCGGCCGGCTACAACGTCGTCTACAAGGGCAAGTGGCACTGCTCGAAGCCGGCGACGAAAGAAGACGCGGTCCCGGCCGACCTCGAAAAGTACGGCTTCTCGCGCTGGAACCCGCCCGACGCCGGCGCCAACCAGAGCGTCCCCGAGGCGGGCGGTGGCTTCATCGACAACGACGGCCGCTTCGTCGACTCGACCGGCGAAGGCGCGGATGAAGGGGCGTTGCAGTACCTCAGCTCGGCTGCCGCCCAGGAGCAGCCCTTCTTCATGGTGATCTCACTGGTCAACCCGCACGACGTCCTCTTCTACCCGAGCAGATCCTTCGAAGAAGCCGGCTACGACGACTCCTGGCTGGAGGGGGACATCCACCTGCCGGAGACCGGCGAAGAAGACCTCTCGACCAAGCCCACGGTCCAGGAGGAATTCCTCAAGATCTTCAACCTGACCGGGAAGCCGAAAAACACGGCGCAGAAGCGCAACTACCTGAACTTCTACGGCAACCTGATGCGCTCCTCCGACAGCTACCTGGTCAACGTCCTCGACAAGCTCGAAGAGACCGGGCTCTTCGACAACACGCTGATCGTCCGCACCGCGGACCACGGTGAGATGGGGCTGACCCACGGCGGCCTGCGCCAGAAGAACTTCAACTTCTACGAGGAGGCGACACGGGTGCCGCTCGTCTACTCCAACCCGAGGCTCTTCCCGAAGCCGGCGCAGACCGACGCGCTCGTCTCCCACGTCGACTTCCTGCCGACGCTGGCGAGCCTGGCGGCGGCGCCGCAGAGCGCCCGCGCCGACTGGCAGGGGGTCGACTACTCGAAGCTGGTCCTGCACCCGAGCTCGAGCCGCTCGACCCAGGACTACATCGTCTTCACCTATGACGACTTCCAGTCCGGCCAGAACAGCGGTCCCTATCCGAAACCGCCGAACCACATCGTCAGCATCCGCGAAGGGCGCTGGAAGCTGGCCAAGTACTACGACGTCAACCACAAAAGGCGGCCGCAGTGGGAGATGTACGACCTGAAGACCGACCCACTGGAGAGGAAGAACCTCGCCTTCAGCGGCTACGAGCGCACTCCCGAACAGGAGAAGGAATTCAAGCGCCTCAAACGCAAGCTCGCCCGGGTCGAGAAGACCCGCCTGCAGCCGCTGTAGGGGTGGTCTGAGGCTCGCTCAGCGCGCCGTTCAGCCCTCTTCCTCGGCGAGCGCGCGCCGCAGCGCTTCGTCGAATGACTCGGGCGAAATGCCGAACGGCTCGGCACCGGAGGGGTCCGTGACGACGGTCGCCGTGGTCAGCCCCTCGACGAGCGGGCGCGCCACCTTCACGTCGACCGGCGTCACCAGGCCGAGCCACAGCGCCGACAGCCACGGCGTGATGAAGGGCACCGGAAGCTTTCGCCGTGGCCGCTTGCCGAGGGCGACCGCCATCCGATCCATCATCTCCGAACAGGAGATCACGTCGGGGCCGCCGATCTGGACCTCCCGCCCCTCCGACTCGGGGACCTCGGGAGCCAGCCGCAGGTACTCAATCGTCGCGTCGATGCCGATCGGCTGCGTCGCCATCCGCAGCCAACTGGGCGCGATCATCACCGGCAGTCTCCCCACCAGGTAGCGCAGGGTCCGGTAGGACTCGCTGCCGGCGCCTACGACCATCGCCGCCCGGAAGTAGGTGAGCGGAGGCCCCTCTGCGGCGAGGACGCGCGCGGTCTCGTGGCGGCTGTGCAGGTGCTTCGACCTGCTCTCGTCCCCCAGCCCCCCGAGGTAGATGACCCGTTTGACCCCTTCCTTCCTGGCCATCCGGGAGAAATTCAGCGCCCCGGTCCGCTCGCGCTCGGCGAAGTCCCCGCCCCCGGCCATCGCGTGGACGAGGTAGTAGGCGACCTCGATGCCTTTCCCCGCCCCCACGAGGCTCTTCGCGTCGGTGATGTCCCCAACGTGGAGGTCGAGCCCCGCCGCCTCGAGCCCATGCGCTTTCGAGCGGTCGCGAACCAGGCAGCGGACGACCGACGGCTCCGAACCGGCCAGCGAGGTGGCCAGCCGGGCGCCGATGAAGCCGGTGGCTCCGGCGATGAGCGTGCTTGCCGCGATCCACCAAAGGTAATCCCCCACCGACTTTGGACTGCAAGACTGAGCCTGTGTCCACGCACATCCTCGAGCGCAGTCAACGATTCGGGGTGCCGATCGAGCAGGCGTTTGACTTCAGCGTGGACGCCCGCAACCTGGAGCCGATGACCCCACCCTGGCTTCACTTTAAAGTGACCACCCCGGGCGAGGTGACCCTGCTGCAGGGTGCGCTGCTCGACTACAGGCTGAAGCTGCACGGAGTTCCGCTGCGCTGGCAGAGTCGGATCGAAACCTGGGAGCCGCCGGTGCGCTTCGTCGACATCCAGGCCAGGGGTCCCTACGCCCTTTGGGAGCACACCCACCTGTTCGAGCGGGACGGCGATGCCGCCACCGTCATCCACGACCGCGTCCGCTATGTGCTCCCCCTGGGGCCACTCGGTGCACTCGCGCACCGGCTGTTCGTCCGCCGCGATCTCGAGCGGATCTTCGACTATCGCAGCAGGGTCGCCTCAGAACGTCTCGTCCCCGGATAGGCGTTCTGCCTGAACACCGTTTCACTCAATTCAGCCGTCGCGTGAAGCTCTCCTGAAGGGCATGCCCCTCGCCCTCGCCGGGAACGGTCTTGTCGAGGCGGATCGAAGCGCGGCGACCGTCGAGCCGCAGGCTCGCCACCTGGTTGTCGAAGTACGGTCCCTCGAGCAGGCGCCAGCGGATGCCGGGGTCGGGTGCGCCGGCGAGGCGGGCCAGCCCCGAGGCGAGGGCCGTGAGGGCCGGCCGAAGCCGGCCCGGACGACCGCCGCTCGTCGGCTGTCGAGCGGGTTGCGGTAGGGCGAGCAGACGGCCTGGTAGACGGGGCTGCGGTCGGCGGAGCCGCGGGAAGGCGACGTCGCAGAGGTAGGCGTGGTGGACGTCGCCGGAGAGGACGACGATCGAGGCCGGTGCGGCGCCGCGGCGGCCGGTGGCGACCTCGGCCAGGAGGTCGCGCAGCTGCTGGAAGGAGTCGCATGAAAGAGGCCCAGTGGTCGAAGTCGACCGCGCGCCGCAGCTTCTCGCTGAGCTTGGCCGCTGCCGAGCCGAAGGCGCCGTCGCACATTCGCTCGTTCCAGGCCTCGAGATGATGAAAGCCCGGCGAGAGCAGGAAGGGGACGGTGGTGGCGATCAGCAGGTGGTCGAAGTCGCCTTCGGTCGGCGCGACGATCCAGTCCCACTCCTCCTCGTCGACGATCGCGCGCCTGTCCTCCTCGAGCACCCGGCCCGCCCTGGAGTCGATGAAGATCGCCCGGGTGCGGCCGAAGTCGCGGCAGAAGCTCCAGCGGGTGCCCGACCCCGTCGAGTCGATCTGGCCGCGCCCACTCGAACAGCTCCTCGCCGGCGTGCTGGTTGCCGCGAACCCGCGCGTAGAGGTCGTTCTCGGCGAGCTCGCGCGGCGAGAGGTTGCCGAGGTGCTGGTAGATCCAGTAGCTGGCGATGCAGCCGACCGCCCGCCGGTGCCACCACGAGCGCTGCCGCATCTCCTGCAGCCAGGAGCGCGAGATGTTCCAGTCGTCGCTCATGTCGTGGTCGTCCCAGAGCATCGAGACCGAGACGTTGGAGAACAGCCAGCGGATCAGCGGCTCGCGCCAGCTCTCCTGCGTAGAGCCAGGTGTACTCCTCGAAGTCGGTGACCTCCTCGCCGGGCGGCGTCGCGGTGCCGCGCCGCGCCCGGATCTCGCTCCCGCGCCCGCGGCGAGCCCTCGTCGACGTAGACCTGGTCGCCGAGCAGGAAGAGCTGGTCGGGCCAGCTCTCGCGATCGCCGTGGGCCATCTGCTTGGCGAGCACCCAGAGGGCGTCGATCTCGAAGCCCGTCCTCGTCTTCGTCCTGCGTCTCGGTGTAGGGCGGCTCGTGGGGGAGCGGCGACCCGGCAGGAGCCGAAGCAGATGTCGAGCGGGCCCTCGCCGCCGACGGTGCGGAGCACGCTTGGCGGCAGGCCCGAAGACGGCTCTGGCCAGCGGGCCTTGCCGTCGAGCGCCACCTCGTACTCGTAGCCGGACCCTGGCTCGAGGTCCTCGAGCCGGACCAGTGCGTAGTGATGGCCCTCGACCCTGAAGGTCGGCTCGCGCCGTCCCAGGATCTCGACCTCGCAGGCCTCGCTGGTCTCGACAAAGACCGTCGCCTCGGTGTCCGAGACATAGCGGAGCAGCGGCCCGAGGACCAGCTCACTCATCCGCGACCCTTAGTCGCTGCTCTCGATCTCTTGCTCGCGCTCGCTCGCCTTGCGCTCGTTCAGCTCTGCCTCGGCGGCCGCTCGCTTGGCACGCTCCTCTGCCAGCTCGGCCTCACCGCGGGCTTCACGGGCCTGATCGCGGTGATGGGAAACGTCGTCGTGCTGGGCCTCGACCTGGGCCTCGCCGATCTCTCTGGTGTGTGCACGCCGAGAAGTCGCCCAGATCAGGAGCCCCAGAACGACGACGACTACGACGATGATCACGATCAGCACGGTGGACATGTGTACTCCTCTCTAGTAAGGCGGTTGCCTGGGTCTCTACGGTCTTCGACCGTGACATCGCGCCTGGCCCTTCTTGACCACATTCCCTGCTGGACGAAGCCCAAACCAAACCGGCCAGGCCGGCGATCGCCAGGCGAAGCAGGCCAGCGTGGAGTCAGTACCCGGTGCCGGTCTTGACCTGCTTGCGCTCGGACGGGTGGGCGCCGCCCTTCTTCTCCAGCGTCGCGCAGGCCGTTGCGATGTCCTCGGCGAGCCGGTCGACCTGCTCGCGGCTCAGCGTCTGCTTGACCAGGGCGCGCAGGACTTTCACGTCTTCGGCGTTGGGCGGCATCGTGTAGGCGGGGAGCATCCAGCCGCGCTCGGCCGAGAGCTGCCAGGAGACGTCGAACTCGTCGTAGCTCTTCTCGCCGGCGAGCTTGAAGGCGACCAGGGGCAGCTGCTCCTCGCCCTCGCCGATCAGCTCGAAATCGCCCTCCGCCTTGAGCTTGCCGGCCAGGGCCCGGGCGTTCTCCTGCATCGCCTTCATGATGTAGGCGTAGCCCTCGCGCCCGTAGCGGACGAAGTTGTAGTACTGGGCGAGCACCATCGAGGCGCCGGTGGAGAAGTTGAGGGTGAAGGTCGCGTCGGTTTTCCCCAGGTAGTTCTCGTAGAAGACGAGGTCCTCGGCCAGGTCGCTCTTCTCGCGGAAGACGAGCCAGCCGATGCCGGGGTAGACGAGCCCGAACTTGTGCCCGGAGACGTTGATCGAGCGCACCTGCTCGAGCCGGAAGTCCCACTCGGAGTCGGGGTAGAGGAAGGGCCAGACGAAGCCGCCGCTGGCGGCGTCGACGTGGAGCGGCACGTCGAGGCCCTTGTCGCCCTTGAGGTCGACCAGGAGCTTGTTGATGCCGACGATGTCGTCCATGTGGCCGGTGAAGGTGGTGCCGAGCACGGCGGCGACGCCGATCGTGTTCTCGTCGATGTGCGGCTCCACGTCCTCGGGGCCGATCGTGTACTTGCCGTCCTGCAGCGGCACGATCCGCGGCTCGACGTCGAAGTAGCGGCAGAACTTCTCCCAGACCACGTGCACGTCGCCGCCGAAGATCAGGTTCGGCTTGTCGATCGGCTTCGACTCGGCTTCGCGGCGCTCCTTCCACTTCCACTTCAGCGAGAGCGCGCCGAGCATGATCGCCTCCGAGGAGCCCTGGGTGCGGGCGCCGGTCGTCTCGCCGGGGGCGTGGTAGAGGTCGGCGAGCATGCGGATGCAGCGCTGCTCGACCTCGGCCGAGATCGGATACTCGGCGTGGTCGATGAAGTTGCGGTAGAGGTTGTCGGTGATGAGCCGCTGGGCCTCGGGCTCCATCCAGGTCGTCACGAAGGTCGCCAGGTTGCGCTGCGGGTCGCCCTCCAGCGCCAGTTCCTCGTCGACGAGGCGCATCGCGTCGAGGGCCGACATCCCGCTCTCCGGGAAGGGCCCGTCGGGAGCGTCCTCGGTGAGGAAGCGGTTGCCGTAGAGCATCGCCGCCTGGCTCGGGGCTGAGGGGCTTGTTCATGCCGGGCCTTCGATCTGGTCGGGGACGGTCGGTGAGCCTAGCCCAGGATGGGACGGAGAATGCCTTTGGGCCTATCCTGACCGCATGCAGCCCGACCACGACGTGGCAGTGATCGGCGCCGGGTTCTCCGGCATCGGCACGGCGATCAAGCTCGACGAGGCCGGGATCGAGGACTGGGTCGTGCTCGAGGCGGGGGACGGCGTCGGCGGCGCCTGGCACTGGAACACCTACCCGGGCATCGGCGTCGACATCCCCTCGTTCAGCTACCAGTTCTCCTTCGAGCAGCGCTCCGACTGGTCGCGGGTGTACGCGCCGGGCGAGGAGCTGAAGGCATACGCCGAGCACTGCGTCGACAACTACGGGCTGCGCTCGCGGATCCGGCTGAACACCAAGGTCACCGGGCGCGACGTTCGACGACGAGAACCACTTCTGGCGCCTGCCGACTGCCGACGGGAGAGACCGTCACCGCACGATTCGTGGTCGGCGCGACCGGCGTCTTCACCCAGCCGAAGCCGCCCGACATTCCCGGGCTCGACTCCTTCGCCGGCACGGTGATGCACACGGCGCGCTGGGACCACGACGAGGATCTGCGCGGCCGCAGGGTGGCGATCGTCGGCACCGGCGCCTCCGCCGTCCAGGTCATCCCCTCGATCGCGCCCGAAGTCGAGCAGCTGACCGTCCTGCAGCGCACCCCGATCTGGTGCCTGCCCAAGCCCGACGCGCGGATCGGTCCGCGGCCTGCGCCAGCTGCTCGGCCGGTGTCCCGGGCGCGCAGGCCGCGGCCCGGGCCCTGAGCCAGGCGTCTACGTCGAGCTCAACTTCCCGCTGCCGGCGCACTTCCACGGCGTCGCTCCCCGTCGCCAAGCCGGGGCTGAACGCGCTCGGCCTCGGCACCTGCGCCGGCAGGTCCGCGACCCGGTCGTGCGCGACAAGCTGACGCCGCGCTACGGGCTCGGCTGCAAGCGCCCGAGCTTCTCGAACGAGTACCTGCCGACCTTCAACCGTCCCAACGTCCAGCTCGAGACGAGCCCGATCGAGGAGATCGTGCCCGCTGGCGTGCGCACAGCGGACGGCGCCGAGCACGAGGTCGACGTGCTGATCCTGGCGACCGGCTTCCAGGTCTTCGACAAGGGCAACATGCCGCCGTTCCCGGTCCACGGCAGCGACGGGGTCGAGCTCGGGCAGTGGTGGGAGGAGAACCGGTTCCAGGCCTACGAGGGCGTCGAGCGTTCCCGGCTTCCCGAACATGTTCATGATCCTCGGGCCCTACGGCTTCAACGGCGCCAGCTACTTCACCCTGATCGAGAACCAGGCCCGCCACATAGTCCGCTGCCTGCGCCGCGCCCGCAGCACCGGCTCCACCTCAGTCGAGGTGACCCGCGAGGCCAACCAGCGCTACTTCGAGAAGATGCTCGGCCGCCGCGACCGCCAGGTGTTCTTCTCGGGCACCTGCGCGACGGCGAACAGCTACTACTTCGACTCCCACGGCGACGCCCCGTTCCGCGCCTCGCCCACCCTCGAGGTGGCCTGGCGCAGCGCCCGCTTCGACCTCGACGACTACCGCTTCACGCAGCTCGACGCCGATGAGCCTGCCCTGGCCTGACCGCAAGCACCCGGCTTCCGGTGCGCTTTATGTGGGCTATGACCACATAAAGCGCACCGGAAGGGGCGTGGCGCCCTGCCGGCCGGGTCATGCGGCCGCCGGTCCCTGCTCGAAGAGCTCGACCAGCTTTGCCCGGCAGAACTCCCACTGTTTGCTGTTGCGGTCGTCGCCGGGGTGGAGGGTGTCGAGGAGGGCCAGGCCGCGGGCGGCTGCTGCGGCCATCTCGACCAGGCGCTCGAAGTCGGGGCGCTCGGCCTGGTCGGGGAAGAGGCGGCGGGCCAGTTCGAGGGTCTGGCGGTCGAGCTCGCGTTCGACGCCGACCAGGGCTTCGCGCAGCTCGGCGTCGGTGCGGGCGTCGGTCCAGAGGTCGAGCGCTGCCTGGTAGAGCGGGCTCGCGTAGTTGGACCAGATGAAGTCGAGGCCGGCGGCGACGCGCTCGCGGCCGGCGGGGAGGGTGTCGGCGGCCGCCAGCTGCTCGGCCGAGCGGCGGCGCGCGAGGCGCTCGATCGCCGCCGCGACCAGGGCCTGGCGGGTCTGGAAGTGGTGCAGGTGGGCGCCGCGGGAGAGGCCGGCGCGCTCGGCGACGCGAGCCGTCGTCGTGTTCGCGTAGCCGTCCTCGACCAGGGAGTCGATCGTGGCGTCGAGCAGGGCTTCGCGGGTGGCGGAGCTGCGCTCGGCCTGGCTGCGGCGGGCGGGAGTCTCAGCGGTCGGCACTGCGGCCCATGCGTAGTAAAGTTTGCGTTCACGACTGAATGTTATGCTGCCGCGCCGCAGCCGAACCGAACCGATTCGAACCAAGAGGAGCTTGAAAATGGCCGGTACCGATGCACTGGTGTTTGACGCGATCCGCACGCCGCGCGGCAAGGGCAAGGTCAACGGATCCCTGCACAGCACGAAGCCGGTCGACCTCGTCGTCGGGCTGATGCACGAGATGCTCGTCCGCAACGAGAAGCTCGACCCCAACCGGGTCGACGACGTCGTCCTCGGCTGCGTCTCGCCGGTCGGCGACCAGGGCGCCGACATCGCCAAGACCGCGGCGCTGAAGGCGGGCCTGCCCGACACGGTCGCCGGCGTCCAGCTCAACCGCTTCTGCGCCTCCGGCCTCGAGGCGGTCAACATCGCCGCCCAGAAGGTCGCCTCCGGCTGGGAGGACCTGGTCTTCGCCGGCGGCGTCGAGTCGATGTCGCGGGTGCCGATGGGCTCCGACGGCGGTCCCTGGGCGATGGACCCCGAGACCAACTACGACACCTACTTCATCCCGCAGGGCGTCGGCGCCGACCTGATCGCGACGATCGAGGAGTTCAGCCGCGAGGACGTCGACACCTACGCCGCCCGCTCCCAGGAACGCGCCGCGAAAGCGCGCGAGGAGGGCCGCTTCGACAACGGCGTGATCCCGGTCAAGGACCTGAACGAAAACACCGTCCTCGAGCAGGACGAGTTCATCCGGCCGGGCACGACGGTGGAAACGCTGGCCAAGCTCAACCCCTCCTTCCAGACGATGGGCGACATGGGCGGCTTCGACGCGGTGGCGCTGCAGAAGTACCACTGGGTCGAGCAGATCGACCACGTCCACACGCCGGGCAACTCCTCGGGCATCGTCGACGGCGCCTCGCTGGTCGCGATCGGCAACGAGCAGACCGGCAACGACCTGGGGATGACGCCGAAGGCGCGCATCCTCGCCACCGCGGTCTCGGGCGCCGACCCGACGATCATGCTGACCGGCCCCGCGCCCGCCTCGCGCAAGGCGCTGGAGAAGGCCGGCATCACGGTCGACCAGCTCGACCTGGTCGAGATCAACGAGGCCTTCGCCGCCGTCGTCCTGCGCTTCGTCCGCGACATGGGCCTCGACATGGAAAAGGTCAACGTCAACGGCGGCGCGATCGCGATGGGCCACCCGCTCGGCGCGACCGGGGGCATGATCCTCGGCACGCTGGTCGACGAGCTGCACCGCACCGGCGGCAAGTACGGGCTGGCGACGCTCTGCGTCGGCGGCGGCATGGGAATCGCGACCGTCGTGGAGGCGATCTAGATGGCAGAGAGCACAACGATTCGCTACGAGCGCGGCGACGACGGCATCGTCGTCCTCACGCTCGACGACCCGAACCAGTCGGCCAACACGATGAACGCCGCCTACGTCGCCTCGATGGGGGCGACGGTGGAGCGGCTCGAGGCCGAGAAGGACGAGATCAAGGGCGTCGTCCTCACCTCCGCGAAGAAGACCTTCTTCGCCGGCGGCGACCTCAACGACCTCAAACAGGTCCGGCCCGAGCACGCGGCCGAACTGGCCGAGGGCCTGCGCGTGGTCAAGGGCCAGCTGCGCCGCCTGGAGACGCTCGGCGTCCCGGTCGTCGCCGCGATCAACGGCGCCGCCCTCGGCGGCGGCCTGGAGATCGCCCTCGCCACCCACCACCGGATCGCCGTCGACGACCCCAAGGTCGAAGCTCGGCTTCCCCGAGGTCAAGCTCGGCCTGCTGCCGGGCGGCGGCGGCGTCGTCCGCTCGGTGCGCATGTTCGGCATCGCCGACGCGCTGATGAAGCTGCTGCTGCAGGGCAAAGAACTGCGTCCCGACAAGGCGCTGGAGATGGGCCTGGTCGGCGAGGTCGTCGCCACCCGCGACGACCTGGTCCCGGCCGCCAAGGCCTGGATCGAGGCCAACCCCGAGGCGGTCCAGCCCTGGGACGCCGCAGGGCTACAAGATGCCCGGCGGCACCCCGTCCAACCCGAAGCTGGCGCAGAACCTGCCGGCCTTCCCCTCCAACCTGCGCAAGCAGCTGAAGGGCGCCAACTACCCGGCCCCGCACCACATCATGGCGGCGGCGGTCGAGGGCGCCCAGGTCGACTTCGACAACGCGATCGAGATCGAGGGCCGCTACTTCGTCGACCTGGCGACCGGCCAGGTGGCGAAGAACATGATCCAGGCCTTCTTCTTCGACCTGCAGGAGGTCAACGGCGCCCGCAACCGGCCCGAGGAGATCGAGCCGTTCGAGCCGAAGAAGATGGTCGTCCTCGGCGCCGGGATGATGGGCGCCGCGATCGCCTACGTCAGCGCCAAGGCCGGGATCGAGGTCGTGCTCAAGGACGTCGACCTCGAGGCCGCCGAACGCGGCAAGGGCTACTCGCAGGGCCTGGTCGAGAAGGCCGTCTCGCGCGGCCGCATGAGCGAGGAGAAGGGCGCCGAGCTGCTGGCGCGCATCACTCCCGACGGCCGACCCGGCCGACGCCGCCGGCGCCGAGCTGGTGATCGAGGCGGTCTTCGAGGACCCGGCGGTGAAGGCCCAGGTCTTCGCCGAGATCGAGCCGCACCTCGCCGAGGGCGCGCTGCTGGGCTCCAACACCTCGACCCTGCCGATCACCGACCTCGCCGAGGGCGTCAGCCGCCCGGCCGACTTCATCGGGCTGCACTTCTTCAGCCCGGTGGACAAGATGCCGCTGCTGGAGATCATCAAGGGCGAGCAGACCAGCGAGGAAACGCTCTACCGCGCCCTCGACGTCGCCAAGGCGATCCGCAAGACCCCGATCGTCGTCAACGACTCGCGCGGGTTCTTCACCTCGCGCGTGATCGGCACCTTCATCAACGAGGGCATCGCGATGCTGACCGAGGGCGTCCCGGCGCCGACGATCGAGCAGGCCTCCTCGCAGGCCGGCTACCCGGCCCCGGTGCTGCAGCTCTCCGACGAGCTCAACCTCAACCTGATGCGCAAGATCCGCGTCCAGTACGAGGCGGCGGCCGAGGCCGAGGGCATCGACATCGGCAACCATCCCTCGACGACGGTGATCGACCGCATGCTCGACGAGTTCGACCGCGGCGGCCGCCTCGCCGGCAAGGGGTTCTACGAGTACGACGAGGAGGGCAAGCGCGCCGGCCTCTGGAAGGGCCTGAACGAGGCCTTCCCGCCGGTCGAGGACCCCTCGACGATCTCGCTCGAGGACCTCGAGGAGCGGATGATGTTCGCCGAGGCGCTGGAGACGGTGAAGTGCGTCGACGAGGGCGTGATCGAGTCCGTCGCCGACGCCAACATCGGCTCGATCTTCGGGATCGGCTTCCCGGCCTGGACCGGCGGCGTGCTGCAGTACATCGACGGCTACGAGGGCGGCCCGGCCGGCTTCGTCGCCCGGGCGCGCGAGCTGGCCGAGAAGTACGGCGAGCGCTTCGAGCCGCCCGCGTCCCTGGTCGAGAAGGCCGAGCGCGGCGAGACCTACGCCGACGGGGCCGCCCTCGTCGCGAGCGCGTAGGAGGGCGAGCCATGCCAGTCACCTTCACCCCCGAGCAGGAGGCCTTCGCCGCCGCGATCCGCGACCTCGCGGCCCGCGAGTGCGGCACCCGCGAGCAGCGCGACGCGCTGACCGACGGCGGCAAAGAGCCGCACAACGTCGACCTCTACGCGAAGGTCGCCGAGCTGGGCTGGTTCGGCGTCGCGGTCCCCGAGGCCTACGGCGGCACCGGCGGCGGCATGGTCGACCTCTGCCTCTTCCTCGAGGAGATGGCCTACGGGCAGATCCCGATCGCCGGCTTCTCCGTCACCGCGATCACCGCCGGCGCCTACGAGCGCTTCGGCACCGACGCGCAGAAGGAGGAGATCCTCGGCGGGATCGCCAAGGGCGCGGTCGAGGCGATCGCGATGTCGGAGCCCGAAGCCGGCTCCGACGTCGGCGCGCTGCGCTGCAAGGCGGTGCGCGAAAACGGCGGCTACACGATCAACGGCCAGAAGACCTGGATCTCCGAGGCCCACGTCGCCGACCACATCCTGCTCGTCTGCCGCACCGACGACAGCGGCTCCAAGCACGAGGGGCTGACGCATGATCAGCATCCCCAAAGGCACCGAGGGGGTCGAGATCCGCGGCATCGACACGATGGGCGGCCGCGTCGTCAACGACGTCTTCTTCGACGACTGCCACGTCCCCGCCGAGAACCTGCTCGGCGACCGAAGGCAAGGCCTGGATGCAGCTGATGGCCGGCCTCAACGTCGAGCGGCTGATCATCGCCGCGCAGTCGCTGGGCCTGGCCCGGCGGGCGATGGACGACACGCTCGCCTACGTCAAGGAGCGCAAACAGTTCGGCCGCCCGATCGGCAGCTTCCAGACGATCTCCCACCGGCTCGCCGACCTCGCCACCGAGCTCGAGTGCAGCCGCCTGCTCACCTACGACGTCGCCGCCCGCGTCGACGCCAACCCCGACGAGCTCTTCCCCCGCGAGGCCTCGATGGCGAAGCTCAAGGTCACCGAAACCGCGAAGAAGATCTCGCTCGAAGGGATGCAGATGATGGGCGGCTACGGCTACGCGACCGAGTACGACATGGAGCGCCACGTCCGCACCACCCTCGTCTCCACCATCTACGGCGGCACCAGCGAGATCCAGCGAGAAATCATCGCCAAGACGATGGGGCTCTAGAGGCGCTGGCCGTTTCAGGTGAGAGATCTCACTCGTTGAAGGATTGTGGGCGTGTGCCGCACAAAATCCTTCAACGAAGAATCCGCGCCGTGGGATAGGCCCTAAGCCTCATACGACCGGCGGCGGCGTTCCTTCGGCGCTCGCAGCGAGCTCCTCGTCCCAGCCACACACGAGGCAAGCATGCTGGAACGCCGAGCGGGCGAACTCGAGCGCGAACGCGTGTGGATCGTCGCTGGTGCGCACGTCGTCCCACTCGAGGACATACAGGCCGAGCTCACCGTTCCAGCGGGCAGAGGCCGGGGAGAGAGTGCTGTCGGCGAACCCCTCTGGCGCCGGGTGGGCGTAAGCGTAGAACGCCGCCTTTCCCAGTTTGGCGTCGCCGGGCCACCATCCCACCGCGACCTCTTGGGAGTCCATCGAATTGCGCATGATGAAGTCCTCCGACGGGGGGTCGGCGGGCAACCCGGAGAAAAGGCTCACAGCCAGGTCGAACGACCCCCACCAGGCGTTGACCGGTGAGGACCGGCCACGAAACGACGCCCTGAAGGCAGCCAGGACGAGGGCCGCCTGAGTGGCGGCAGCGAAGTAGGACGCGACCTGGTCGGAGTCGTAGCTCGCGTGTTCGTCGTCCTCGTCGAGCGGCACGTTCCATGTCACCTCCTGCGGCGTTGGGTCGATCTCGACGGCGCCGACCAGACCGCCGATCGCCCCCAGCAACTCGCGGGTGACGGTCCCGACCGCCCGATTCGGCGTCAGCGGGACGTTCCCGGTCCGGCCATCGCTGTGCTCGACCACGACCTCATGCGTGCGCAGGTCAAGCGCGACGACGAGTGCGCCCGAGCCGTCGGGCGACGGCAGCGGTCCCGTCTCCCAGCCCCGCGCGGTCAAGCGCAGTGCGGCGTGCTGGAGTTGCGGCTCGGGTGGCGCCAGCTTCGCGGCGAGCTTCCCCAAGACCTGCGTATGGGCGTGGAGCGTGTCGCAGGTCTCCTGCCAGTCCGTGTAGGAGACAGAAGGCCACGGGTTGGGAGCAGTCATCTATCCAACGGTAGCGGCAGGGCCTCTCGGGTTCGAGGTCTGCGACATCGCGCTCGATTCGCCTAGCCGAGCGAGATCACGTGAGCGGCCTTCGGGTCGACGCGGCCCTCGATGACCTCAAGGTAAGCGCGGGGCTCTGAGGTGCTGAGGCTACGCGGGCGCTTCGGTCACATCCGGCTGATCTGACCCCTCGTCCGCACTGCCGATCACAGCGTCGTTGAAGAGAGCGAAATAGGGCTCGTAGCGAAACATTCGTGATCGTTTTTGTCCGGTGATCTCGCGCAGAAGTCCCATTTCCTCGAAGCTGGACACGAGCCGGCTTGCCGTTGGAAATGTAGATCCGAGCAGTGAAGCCACAAGATTGATGTTGACCAGGGGACGCTGGAACAGATGAGAGAGCAGCATCAGCCCGTTCTGACTGAGATTCCGCTCGATGATCAGGCTGCGATGGGCTTCTCGAAGCTCGAATAGTCGCTCCGCTGTTTCTGTTGCTTCCTGGGCGGTTTGGACGACGCCGCCGAGAAAGAAGCCGATCCAACCCTCCCAATCACCTTGAATGCGCACTGCCATGAGGCGGTCGTAGTACTCGGTGCGGTGAAGCTTGAAGAAGTGGCTCAGATAGAGCAGCGGCTGCCGAAGCATCCCCCTGTGGACCAGGAGGAAGGTATTCAGCAATCGACCAACTCGTCCATTCCCGTCGAGAAATGGATGGATCGTCTCGAACTGCGCATGAGCGAGCCCGACTTCGAGCAGCGTCGGATACCGGCCGTCTTCGTGCAGGAAGCTCTCGAAACTATGGAGGGAGTCCTTCATCTCGGGAACCGGGGGCGGAATGAAGGTCGCCTGCCGCAGTGTTGCCCCCTGGGGTCCTATCCAGTTCTGCGATTGCCGAAATTCGCCGGGCGTCGCCTTCGAGTCGCGGCCGTCTCGGAGCAATTCTCGATGGATTTCGCGAATCAGTCGCAGCGACAGGGGTAGGGTCTCGAGTCGCTCGAGGCCGAAGTTCATTGCTCGGACGTAATTGACGATGTCGAGCACATCTGAAAATGGATCGCTCTCATCGATGTCGAGCTCCCGCTCGAGGAGATCCTCGAGCGTGCTCTGCGTCCCCTCGATCTGCGAGCTGAGCACGGCCTCGCGTCGGACATACATCCCTACGAAGAAGTCTGGATCTGGAATGACTTTGGCCACGCCGTCGAGGCGGCCAAGCTCGGCCACGGCATCCTCCAGAAGCCCAAGAAGGGCGGAGTCCAGCGCGAGCGGAGGGTCTGGGGGCAGCGGATTCGGGATGAAGGCCGCATAGCCCTCGGGTTGGGTTATGAAGCGCCCTGCGCGGTCTTTGAGCTTGCCCTCCGTTTTCACGTAGTTGTTATAGCAAAACCTTGCTTGCTTTAATAACTATGCGAATCGATCTTCGCAATCAAAGGCGGTTTGACTAGGAGGCTTCGGGGTTGAGCGGCTTCGCTTAGGGCGTGCAGTTGCTAACGCCTGGCGTTAGTAGCTCGACTGAACGAGGCACCTTATTGACGCCTAGCTTGAATGGCTTCAATAGCGGAGCAGGTGCTAGCCGGCGAGCGAGATCACGTGGGCGGTCTTCGGGTCGACGCGGCCCTCGATGACGTCCAAGTAGGCCCGTTCGATCCCGTCGAAGCCCTGGCCCGGGATCGTCTCGAGCCAGCCGCCGGTCCACTCGCAGAACGGGTGCCAGGCGTCGGCGGCGCGTTGCATGAGCTCGTCGTCGCCCCAGTCCGCGGAGCGCTTGACGATCCGGTCAGGGGCGAAGAAGAGGGTCGGAGGCGGGCCCGGGAGCTCACCCTGGCCCGAGCCGAAGTCCTCCCAGTGGGTGACACCGACCGCCATGCTGTGGTTCAGCTCGTCGCCGAAGTGCGAGTGGACGGCCTGGCGTACGGCCCCGTCG
Source organism: uncultured Solirubrobacterales bacterium (assembly GCA_963812905.1). GTDB lineage: Bacteria > Actinomycetota > Thermoleophilia > Solirubrobacterales > 70-9 > VRUE01. The sequence goes on along the minus strand of CAWEWY010000002.1, from coordinate 149,836 downwards.
CCGGCGACGTCGACGTAGGTGGCGGGGCCTTTGCCCAGGGAGTCGACCTCGTCGTAGGCGACGGTGCGGCCGTAGATCCCCAGGCCCTCGACGAACTCGACGCTTCCAGGCGAGGTGAGCCCGATCAGCTCGACCCCCTCGCGCTGTGCCAGCAGGAAGGCGGCACCGATCGCGGTCTTGCTCGAGGCGCTGGAGATCACGATCGGCCCACGCCCGGTCAGCCCGTCATCGTCGAGCTGGTCGTCGATCAGGAACGAGGTGAAGAAGAGCGGCCGCAGCAGCATCTGCAGCTCTTCTGTGTCGGCTCGGTAGAAGGGGTCGGCACCGGTCGCCGAGTACCGATTGTAGGCAGACGGCAGAGCCGCCCGGTGCGGGGAGTCGTCGACGAACCCCTGCCCGTCGACGCTCATCGGCGTCACCAGCAGGTGCGAGGAGGGAGGCAGGTAGCCGTAGAGCCGCGTCCCGACCTCGACTCCCTCGGCCTCACTGTGCTCCACCTCGGCGAAGCCCCACATCGGGACCCGTCCCCAGCCGTCCTTGGCAGGGAAGAAGTCCCAGTAGGACATCGCCTCGCCCATCACGGCGTAGGTGATGTTGTTGGCGGTGAGCCCGAACGTGTCGACGCGCAGCAGCGCCTGGCCCGGACCGACCTCGGGCGTCGCCGACTCCGCGACGCGGCACTCGCGCAGGTCGTCGTGCTTGACCAGGAAGTCGCTCATCGGATACCGGATACTCTCACGCTGATGGAGACGGTCCTCGTCACCGGCGGTTCGGGTTATCTCGGGGGCTGGTGCCTGGTCGAGCTGCTGCGCCGCGGCTACCGGGTGCGCACCACCGTGCGCGACATCTCGCGGGAGGCGGAGGTGCGGGCCAGGCTCGAGCCCGAGGTCGACGCCGGCGACAACCTCTCGGTGCTGGCCGCGGATCTGCTCGGCGACGAGGGCTGGGAGCAGGCGGTGCAGGGTTGCGACTACGTCCTCCACGTCGCCTCGCCGTTCCCGCCGCAGCAGCCGAAGGACCCCGACGAGCTGATCGTGCCGGCGCGGGAGGGCACGCTGCGGGTGCTGAAGGCCGCCCTCGACGCCGGGGTCCGCCGCGTCGTCGTCACCTCCTCGATAGCCGCGGTCGGCGGCAGCACCAGCCACGCCTCGGCGCCGCTCACCGAGGCCGACTGGACCGACTCCGACAATCCCAAGCTGACCCCGTACACGCGCTCGAAGACGATCGCCGAGCGGGCCGCGTGGGACTTCGTCAAGGAGCGGGGCGCGGTCGAGAAGCTGGCCGTCGTCAATCCCGGCGCGATCCTCGGCCCGGTGCTGAGCGACGACCGCTCCTACTCGCTCGAACTGATCGAGCGGCTGCTGAAGGGGATGCCGGGGGCGCCGCGGATCGGCTTCAGCATCGTCGACGTCCGCGACGTCGCCGACCTGCACATCAGGGCGATGACCGACTCCGGAGGCCGGCGGCGAGCGCTTCATCGCCGTGGCGCGGTTCCAGTGGCTCTCGGAAGTCGCCACGGTGCTTCGCGACCGCCTCGGCCCCGACGCCGCGAAGGTGCCGAAGCGAACCGTCCCCGACCTCGTCGTCCGCGCGATGGGGATCTTCGACTCCGGCGTCCGCTCGATCGCCGGCCAGCTCGGCCGCAAGGTCGAGATGTCGAGCGCGAAGGCGGAAGCCGAGCTCGGCTGGTCGCCCCGCCCGGTCGAGGACACGGTCGTCGATTGCGCGCCGCAGCCTGGTGAGCGAGAAGGTGGTCTAGCGATGGCGAACGTCCTCTGCGTGCTCTACGACGACCCGGTCGACGGCTACCCGCCGGCCTACGCGCGCGACGAGGTGCCGACGATCGAGCGCTACCACGACGGCCAGAGCACGCCGACGCCCGAGGCGCTCGGCTTCACGCCGGGCGAGCTGCTCGGCAGCGTCTCGGGCGAGCTGGGGCTGCGCGAGTTCCTCGAGGAGCGCGGGCACCGGCTGATCGTCACCTCCGACAAGGACGGCCCGGACTCGGTCTTCGAGCGCGAGCTGCCCGAGGCCGAGGTCGTCATCTCCCAGCCCTTCTGGCCCGCCTACCTGACGGCCGAGCGGATCGCCAAGGCGCCGAAGCTGAAGCTGGCGCTGACCGCCGGCATCGGCTCCGACCACGTCGACCTGCAGGCGGCGATCGAGCGCGGCCTGACCGTCGCCGAGGTGACCTACTCCAACAGCATCAGCGTCGCCGAGCACGTCGTGATGATGATCCTGGCGCTGGTCCGCAACTACATCCCCTCCTACCAGCAGGTGGTCGAGGGCGGCTGGAACATCGCCGACTGCGTCTCGCGCTCCTACGACCTGGAGGGCATGCAGGTCGGCACGGTCGCCGCCGGGCGGATCGGCTCGGCGGTCCTGCGGCGGCTGAAGCCGTTCGAGGTCGGCCTGCACTACACCGATCGCCACCGCCTGCCGGCCGAGGTCGAGGAGGAGCTCGGCGTCACCTTCCACCCCGACGCGGAGTCGATGGTGGAGGTCTGCGACGTGGTGACGATCAACGCGCCGCTGCACCCCGAGACCGAGAACCTCTTCGACGCGGAGATGCTCGCCAGGATGAAGCGGGGCTCCTACCTGATCAACACCGCGCGCGGCAAGATCTGCGACCGCGACGCGGTCGCGCGGGCCTGCGAGAGCGGCCAGCTGGCGGGCTACGCCGGCGACGTCTGGTTCCCCCAGCCGGCGCCCCGGGACCACCCCTGGCGCTCGATGCCCCACCACGGCATGACCCCGCACACCTCCGGCACCAGCCTCTCCGCCCAGGCCCGCTACGCGGCCGGGGCGCGCGAGATCCTCGAGTGCTGGTTCGACGGGCGGCCGATCCGCGAGGAGTACCTGATCGTCGACGGCGGCACGCTCGCCGGCGCCGGCGCCCACTCCTACAGCGAGGGCGACGCGACGGGCGGCTCCGAGGAGGCCGCCCGCTTCAAGAGCGGTTGACCCGGGGCGCGGCGGTCGACGATGAAGATGCGCGCCGCGGTGCTCGAGGAGTTCGGCGAGCCGCTCGCGGTCCAGGAGGTCGAGCTCGCCGAGCCGCGGGCCGGGGAGGTGCTCGTCCGCCTCGTCGCCTGCGGCGTCTGCCACACCGACCTCTACACCGCCTCCGGCGCCGACCCCTCGGGCTACGCGCCGACCGTGCTCGGCCACGAGGGGGCCGGCGTCGTCGAGAGCGTCGGCCCCGACGTCGCCTCGCTGCGCCCGGGCGACCACGTCGTCACCCTCTTCTCGCCCCAGTGCGGCGAGTGCGTCCACTGCCTCGACCCGCGGACCAACCTCTGCCTGGCGATCCGCGAGCAGCAGAACAAGGGCTTCCTCCCCGACGGCACCACCCGCATCTCGCGCGAGGGCGACGGGATCCGCCACTTCATGGGCTGCTCGACCTTCGCCGAGTACACGGTGATGCCGGAGATCGCCCTGGCGAAGATCGACCCCGAGGCGCCGTTCGAGCACGCCTGCCTCTTCGCCTGCGGCCTCTCGACCGGCCTCGGCGCGGCGATCAACACCGCCGCGGTGCAGCCGGGCAGCACCTGCGTCGTCTTCGGCGCGGGGATGGTCGGCCTGGGCGCGGTCGCCGGCTGCCGGCTGCAGGGCGCCGAGCGCATCGTCTGCGTCGACCTCTCCGCCGGAGCGGCTCGAGCTGGCCCGCGGCCAGGGCGCGACCGACGTCATCGAGGGCGGCGAGGGCGCCGTCGAGGAGATCCTCGAGATGACCGGCGGCTTCGGCGCCGACTACACCTTCGAGGCGACCGGCAACGTCGCCGTGATGCGCCAGGCGGTCGAAGCGGCGCGCATGGCCTGGGGCCTCTGCACCGTCGCCGGGGTGGCCGGCAAGGGGGAGACCCTCGACATCGTCCCGCGCCTCCTGATCACCGGCCGCCGCGTCGCCGGCTCCTCCTTCGGCGGCGTCAAGGGCCGCGACCAGGTCCCGAAGCTGATCGAGCGCTGCCTGGCCGGCGAGATCGACGTCGAGCCCTTCATCTCCCACCGCATCGCCCTCGACGAGGTCAACCGCGGCTTCGAGCTGATGGAGGCCCAGGACGGCATCCGCAGCGTGATCGAGTTCGGTTAGCTGCCGCTCGGCGCGCTCAGGCGATCGAGTTGGCCAGCTCGCGATCGATCTCGAGCAGGTAGGGCGCGACCAGGCCCTCGTAGGCCGCTTTTCGCTCGGCGGGGAGATCCTTCCAGCCGGTTACCGAGCCCCGGCAGATATCCGCGCCGCAAAGACAGCCGCCCGGAAAGTGCTCGATCGAGTAGTTGCGCATCGCGTAGTCGAAGGTGATCTCCTCGCCTTTGGAGATCGACTCGCGAGCCACGAAGTCGCATGCGCCCGTTTCGTTCAGTTCGACGCCGCAGTTCGGGCTGCACGAGTGGTTGACCTTGGGGCCGAGACCGCCGTGCCGTGCCCACTTGGTGCGACTCACCTGGGTTGCGTGCGAGTCGTTCATCGCCACCTCGCCTTCGAGCACCCCGATCATCACCGTCTCACCCGCCTGAAATCCGCGAGTGGCGCGAACGCCACCACCCTTGCCGCCTTCGGGAGTACAAAGCTCATAGCCGACAGGATCCAAGGGACCGCCTCTCAATTTGGTTGAGCGCAGCGTCGCTGCGCTCGACGACTCTAGGCCATCCTCGCCGAAGGATCCGGCTGGCGGTGCCTGAGGGAGACTGGCGCGCGTTGAAGACCGTGTTGCCCTCGCAGCCGGGGTGGCACTCGTAGACGCGGATGCACTACGTGGGCCCCGCCGAAGAAGACGTAGCTGCCGTTCTCGTCTGCGTGCGTGTAGCGGTAGCTGCCGCCCGTGCGCACGTCCATCTCCTGCACGGTCATCGTCAGCCTCCGCGGGCCGGCCTTCGGACATCAGCTCGGGATCGGTGTATGCCTCGTAGACGAGCGCGCGGGAGCGTCGACCTCGCGCTCGATGCGGATCTCGGTATCGCTCGGCGTGGTCACGGTCGTGGGCTGGCGGGTGTTCGTCTCTTCGCTCATTGCGCGTTCCTTTCGATGCTGACCAGTCTGATCTTCAGTACCCGCACGTGTTTCTTCAATCTCGTCAGTTAGTGGCTGGCGCCGCCTGTTGCGAAGCTAGGCTTCCGCCGTGCGCGTCACCCGACTTGCCGCGGCTGTGACCGGCCCGCGGGGACGCTGGGTGACGGTTGGCGTCTGGCTCGTGCTCGGCGTCGCCGGGTTGCTGGCGCGGACGCAGATCGGCGAGGTGACCTCGGCCGGGCAGAGCAGCTTCCTGCCCGCCAACGCGGAGTCGACCCGGGCCGTGGACCTGCTGCAGCGCGACTTCAAGGGCGGTGCCGACGTGCCGGTCCTGATCGTCTTCGAGCGCAACGGGGGTCTGACCGGCGCTGACCTGAACGCGATCGGCCGGCTCGGCAGCGGGCTCGAACGGCTCGGCCTCGCCGGGGCGACGCCGGTCCTTGCCCCGTTCTCGGGCGAGGCGAAGCAGCCGCTTGGGGACGTGGCCCGGATCGCTCGCGGCGTCGGGCCGATCTCGCGCGACGGCGAAGCGGCGCTGATCGCGCGTGGGGATCGACGCCGACGATCGCGGCGCCGTGGTCGAGGGAGTCGCGAAGATCCGCGCCTACCTCGCCGCACACCGGCGTGCCGGCCTGCAGCTCCTACGTCACCGGCCCCGGCGGGATGGCCGCCGACCTCGAGCGGGTCGCCGACGACGCCGGCCGCACGCTCCTGTCGCGACCCTGGGCCTGGTCCTGCTCCTGCTGCTGTTCGTCTACCGGGCGCCGGTCCTGGCGCTGCTGCCGCTGCTCGCCGTCGGCACCGCCTACCTGACCGCGATCGGCATCGCCTACCTGCTGATCCAGGCTGGGGCGATCACGGTCAACGCCGAGGGCACGATGCTGCTGCTGGTCCTCATCTTCGGCGCCGGCACGGACTACTCGCTGCTGCTGATCCACCGCTACCGCGAGGAGCTCGAGGCTGGCCGGGAGCCGGCCGCGGCGCTGCCAGCCGCGCTTGTCGCGAGCGTGCGGCCGATCGCCGCCTCGGCCGGGACGGTGATCGCGGCGATGCTGGTGCTGCTGCTCGCCGACCTCGAGTCGACCCACTGGCTCGGCCCGGTCCTGGCGATCGGCATCGCCGTGATGCTCGCCGCGGCCCTGACCCTGCTGCCGGCCGTCCTCTCGCTGCTCGGCCGGCGGGCCTTCTGGCCGGCGGCGCGCGGCTCGTCGGAGCCGGGGGAGAGGCGACGCCGCTGGGCCCGGGTCGCGCGCCTGGTCCGCCGCCGCCCGCGCACGATCGTCGTCGCCGTCTTCGCCGGGCTGCTCGTCCTCTCGCTCGGCAACCTCGTCGACCACGGCACGATCGGCTTCGGCCAGGGGGAAACCCGCTCGACCGAATCCAGCCGCGGCAACGAAGTCCTCGACGAACACTTCCCGCCGGGCGCTGGGCTCGCCGCTGACCGCGGTCGTCGACCTCGGCGAAGTGGAGGCCGCGCTGGGCGGCCTGGCGCACCTGCCCTCCGTCAAGCTCGCCGTGCCGATCCCGCCGTCGGCGGCCTCCGCCGTGGCGGCGGTGGCGATCGTCCTGCGCGGCAACCCCTACTCGGGGGAGGCGGCCGATCTGGTCGAGGGGATCCGCGACAGGCTCCAGAAGGTCGCGCCGAGCGCCCTCGTCGGCGGGATCCCGGCCGAGAACTACGACGTCGAGCAGACCAACTCCCGCGACACGAAGCTGATCGTGCCGGTGGTCCTGCTCGTCGTCGGCCTGATCCTCGTCCTCGTCCTGCGCGCCCTCGCCGCGCCCGGCTACCTGATGCTCACCGTCGTCGCCTCGTTCGCGGCGACCCTCGGCCTGGTCACCTTCGCCTTCACGGAGCTGTTCGGCGCGAGCGGGCTCGCCTTCGACCTGGTCCTGCTCGCCTTCATCTTCCTGGTCGCCCTCGGGGTCGACTACAACATCTTCCTGATGACCCGGGCGCGCGAGGTGGCGGCGGAGCGGGGGACGCGCGACGGCATCCTGATCGCGCTCGAAGACACCGGCGGGGTCGTCACCGGCGCCGGCCTGATCCTCGCCGGCACCTTCGCCACCCTGACCCTGCTGCCGCTCGAACAGCTGGTCCAGATCGGCGCCACCGTCGCGATCGGCGTCCTCCTCGACACCTTCGTCGTCCGCGCCCTGCTGGTCCCGGCGATCACCCACCTCTGCGGCGAGCGCGCCTGGTGGCCGGGCCGGGTCCGCTGATCGATTTGCTTCAATCGGACGACCAGAGAAAGGAGGTGGTCCTATTTTGAGTCACATGCTTCAGGGGACACTGGAGGTGCAGGGCCGCTAGGCGCCGCACTTGTTTCGGCCGCCCGGCGGAATCCAACCCGGGCACCGGCGAGCAAAGGGAGGCCGGGCGTTGTCCCACCTGGCCGCGATTCCCGCGTTCGTTCCCAAGCACCTGGCAAGGGCCGCCCTCGGGCGGCCCTTGCCCATGAATATGCCCGCGCAGCACCGGCTTCGCTGGAAGGCGTTCCACGCGTTGTCGGGCGGAAAGCAGAACGCACGACTCCGCGCGTGCGCGAATTGATCATCCCGGCATTTGCGGGCCAAACGCTGCCTCCGCACCGCGCTGCCGGCGGAATCACCGGCAAATACGCCGAGCAGTTTGCGTGCCTGCGGCACCGGCCATATAAAGATCGGGAACCCGGGACACCCCGGGACTACCGATCCCGGTGGGAACGCCGGGAAGGGAGAGCAAAATGAAACTCATCAAGATGTTCAGCCTCGCGGCGATGGCGGCGTTGATGGCGATGGCTTTCGCCGGCACCGGTTCGGCGATGGCGGAATCGACCGCGCTGTGCGAAGTCGATCCGGGGCCTGGTCAACATGAAGTATGTCCAGCGGGTCAGTTATCGACACATGAACACATGACTGGAAAAATAACAGTATTAAATTCTGTATTAAACGTCACGTGCAGCTTCTTATTCTTAGGCGATGCGTTATCCGCATTAGCCGCACCGTTGGTGGTTCACGGCAACTTCACGTACTCGGGTTGCAATGGCAAATGTACGGTCACCGAAGAGAATGCCCCTGCCGAACTCCAGCATTTAAAGTTAGGGCACGAAAAAGCAGACCTGACCATGGAATTCCAGTTCCATGTAGTCTGCCCCGGTTTCCTCGACTGCAGGTACAATGGCGTAGGCCTGAAAGCGACAGAGACAGGCCCGTTATTACAGTTTGAAGCAAAAACTGAAGCCGCTATGTCTGAACAGACAATGAACAAGGTGAGCGGCTTCCTCTGCCCGAGCACGGCTAAATTAGATTTCAACGGCTATGCGTTAACCGGACCATTCATCACCGAGTAGTCCGAGCCCTCGGCAGCGGCTGAAAGGCCGTCGGCAACTCCTCCTGAGCTTCGAGGATGCGGATCCTTGGTCCCACCTCAAGGCTCAGGAGGACACCCGGAGGCGAATCCCAAATATGGCCTGGGTCATCCTGGCCTCAAACGATCCCGGCAGGATCGCCGGGGAAGGGGAGCAAATGAAACTCATCAAGATGTTCGGCCTTGTCGCTGTGGCGGCGTCGATTGCGATGGCTTTCGTCGGAGCCGGCTCGGCGATGGCGGAACCGACCGCGCTGTGCGAATCGGATCCAGGGGAAGGCGCACATGAAAAATGTCCAGCGGGTAAATTAGTGACGCATGTGCACGCGCTGACCATTGCGGGGAAAAAGGCAAAACTGTTAACCAGCGCCTTCAAAGTAGAATGTGACGTTTTATTCTTAGCCGATATGGTGGAAGAATTAAGCGCCCCGCTGGTGCTCGAAGGCAACTTCACGTACACCAATTGCGGTAACTGCACCGTCTCTGAAGTCAATGGACCATCCATCACTGAACTCTTAAAGACAGCTCATGAAAAAGCGAAAATAGTCAGCAAAGGCGAAGTAAGCATTACATGCGGCATTAAATGTGTATACAAATGGAGCAATGCAGTGGGAGGAGCCGAAGGCCCATTATTATCGGCAGTTACAAACGGGCAAGGCGCACTTCAGGAACAGGTGATACAGAAAGTAAGCGGTTTTTTCTGTCCAAAAGAAGGCACGTTAGATATCGCAGTCACTACATTAGACCCGACTTACATCGCCGAGTAAGGGGAGCCTGAGCAGCGCAACGCAGCCCTCCTGGCCCGCCGGAGGGCTGCGCGCGGTCACGGCTGGACGTCGATCCGGTCCGTCAAGATTGGGCGATGGGCGAGTTCCGCTACGAGGGCCACCGGATCGAGTACGACTCCTACGGGGAGGGCGAGCGGCTGCTGGTGCTCGTCCACGGGCTGCTGATGAACCGGCGCATGTTCGAGCGGCTGGGGCCGGCGCTGGCGCGGCGCGGCAACCGGGTCGTCTGCGTCGATCTGCTCGGCCACGGGCGCTCGGATCGCCCGGAGGACCTGCGGCTCTACTCGATGCCGCTGTTCGCGCGGCAGGTGGCGGCGCTGCTGGACCATCTGGAGCAGCCCGCCGCGGTGGTCGGCGGGACCTCGCTGGGCGCCAATGTCGCCCTCGAGCTGGCGGTGCGCGATCCAGCGCGGGTTCGCGGGCTCTTCATCGAGATGCCGGTGCTCGACAACGCGCTGCCCGCGGTCGCCGGTGCGTTTGCCCCTCTCCTGCTCGGTCTGCGGCTTGGCAGGCCGGCGTTCGAGATCGCTTCTCGGCTCGCCTCGGCGATTCCCCGCACCAACTACCTGGTCGACATGGGCCTGGACTTTGCCCGCCAGCGGCCCGGCCCCTCCGGCGCGGTGCTCGAGGGCCTCTTGCTCGGGGAGACGGCGCCGCATCGGGAGGAGCGGCTCGGAATCGAGCAGCCGGCGCTGATCGTCGGTCACCCGCGTGATCCGCTGCACCCCTTCAGCGACTCCGGCATGCTCGCCGAAGAGCTGCCGAACGGGCGCCTGGTCGAAGCCAGCTCGATCCTCGAGTGGCGGCTCAGCCCGAAGCGGCTGAACGCAGAGCTTGCGGCATTTCTCGAAGAGGCGTTCGCTTCGTAAGACCCATTTTCCGGCGTTCTTCTCTCGGTACGCGTGGAGTTGCTAGGATGCCCAAGAATTCTGGAGCGATCAGAGAGATTGGGGACCCCCGGAGAGGGACCTCGCTGGGCTTCAAAGGGAGGAGCCCACCCATAGCGCACCAGTGCCTTAATCGGTCAAAGGATCGGCCTTAAAAGCCGGAGATCCGGGTTCGAGCCCCGGCTGGTGCATTGCCATGGAATCGACACCAGCTATGGCGGACAATCTCTTCGATCTACTTCGACGAGCTCAGCGCGAGACGGACGGCCGGCAGCTATGGGCTGCGCGGGCGCCCTACCAGCCGCAGGAGCGCTTCGACCTGATGCTGGTGCCGCGGGTGCGCGGCTGGCAGGAGGACGCCGACGCGCTCGACGGCGCTGGAGCGGATCGAGGGCCGAGCCCTGGGTCGAGTCGGTCGACCGCGAGGGCAAGCAGGTCTGGGTGCGCCTCGCCGACGCCTGGGTCGAGCGAGACCGGAGCGGCGCTGGACCTCGGCAGAGGCGGGCGAGCGCCAGCACGCCGACCTCGCCGCCGGGCGGCAGCTTCGCGCTCAACTTCTGGGACGCCAACTCGACCAAGGCGCTGCACATCGGCCACCTGCGCAACCTGGCGCTCGGCAACGCGCTCGGCGCGGCGCTGACCGAGGCCGGCGGCAAGGTCGAGCGGCGCAGCATCATCTGCGACGTCGGCCGCAGCATGGGCGAGGCGATGGCCGGCGTGGTCAAGAGCGGCCGTCACACCCAGGCCTCGCTCGGAGAGCGGCGAGAAGAGCGACCACTTCGTCGGCGACTGCTACGCCGACTACGTCAAGTCCGGGCCCTCGCTGAGCCGGCGCGCGACGACAACCCGGCCAGACTCGCTGACCCGCGAGGTCGACGTGCACAACGACAGCGCCGACGAGCTGCTGCAGCGCGTGCTCGACGGCGACCAGACGGCGATCGAGCTCTGGTCGAAGACGCGCGCCTGGGTGATCTCCGGCCAGCGCAAGACGCTGGCCCGGCTCGGCATCTCCTTCGACCGCGTCTTCTTCGAGTCCGACTTCCTGCCCGAGGTGGCGGAGCTGTCCGAGCCTCGGCCTCGCAGCAGGGGATGCTGCAGCGCCGGCCCGACGGCGCGGTGATCTACATCGACCGACCGCGAGGAGCTGGAGGAAATGCCGCTGCTGCGCGCCGACGGCCTGCCGACCCAGCACATGCGGGCGCTCGCCTACTGGATGGCGGCGCCCGGCCTCGAAGGCACGACCTCGATCCAGGTCTGCGGCCTGGAGTGGGTCGCCCACGTCACCTGCCGCCGCCAGCTGATGGACGAGATGGTGACCAAGGGCGCCGGCGCCGACATCAACCACCCCGACCACGACATCTTCCACGGGATGGTCTCCAAACAGAGCGAGTCGATCTCCTCGAGCAAGAAGAACGCGCTGCTGATCGACGACCTGGTCGAGTGGATCGACGCGGCGATCGACGGCCGAGCCGGAGCGGGTCGAGGTGCGCCGCGAGCATCCCGCCGCCGAACAGATCGTCCCGCAGGTCGCGCTCGGCTACTTCCTCATGCACACCGACACCAAGCCGCTCGACTTCGAGCCGGAGAAGCTGCTGCGCGAGGAGCAGAGCCTCGGCTGGGACCTGGCCCGGGCGCGGGCCCGCAACGGCGACGGCGCGGACGCGGCCGCCGCCGAGCCGGCCGAGGACCCCGACTACCGCTTCGCCGTCGTGCAGTCGGAGATGTACCGGCGCCACCTGCAGGCAGGCGGTCGAGCAGCTCGACGTCAGCCCGCTGGCCCGCTACGTCGCCCACCTCTCGCGCTGGTACCTGGAGAGCGACCGCGGCGCCGCACGTGCAGCGGGCGATCCAGCCGGCCCTCGACCAGGGCGCCCGCGGCCTCGGCCTGGAGGCGGCGCGCATGAGGACGCTGCTCGTCGACAACCACGACTCCTACACCTACAACGTCTTCCACCTGCTGGCCGGCGTCTGCGGCGAGGAGCCGATCGTGGTCGACAACGACGCCGTCTCCTGGCGGGCGCTCTCGCGCTGGGACTTCGACGCGATCGTGCTCTCGCCCGGGCCGGGGACGCCGCGGCGCTGGCACGACTTCTGCGTCTGCGACGACATCCTCCGCTACAGCGAGATCCCGGTGCTCGGCATCTGCCTCGGCCACCAGGGGCTCGGCAACGATGCTCGACGGCGACGTCGCGCAGCGCGCCGGAGGCGATGCACGGCCGGCTCAGCCGCATCTACCACGAAGGCAACGGCCTCTTCGAGGGCATCCCGCAGGGCTTCCCGGTCGTCCGCTACCACTCGCTGGCGATCACCGGCATGGGCCCCGACGGCAACGTCTGCGCCTGGGCCGACGACGGCGTCGTGATGGGGATCGAACACCGGCGCCGGCCGCTGTGGGGCGTCCAGTTCCACCCCGAGTCGATCGCCACCGAGCACGGCGCCAAGCTGGTCGAGAACTTCTACGCGCTGGCGCGGCAGCGCAAAGAGCCGCCGGTGCGGGCGACGAAGCGGCCGCCGAAGCGCGCCGCGCGCGCAGCGCGGCGCGGCGCGAGGCACGGCGCGTCCGAGCACCGAGCTGCGGCATGCGCACGATCCCCGGCGAGCCCTCGACCGAGGCGCTCTTCGAACGGCTCTTCGGCGACGAGGAGCACGCCTTCTGGCTCGACAGCGCCGACGCGCCGACCCGGCTCGCGCAGAGCTCCTACCTCGGCACCAGCGCCGGCCCGGACCGCTGCGTGCTCGAGTACGACGTCGAGGCCGGCGCGGTCCACGTCCACGGCGCCGGCGGCGACGCGACCGAGCGCGGCTCGATCTTCGACGTGCTCGACCGCGAGCTGGCGCAGGCGCATCGATCGAGCGACCCCGAGCGGCCCGGCGCCCGGACCTGCTGGGCGGCTTCGTCGGCTACCTCGGCTACGAGCTGCAAGGCCGACTGCGGCGCCACCAACGTGCACCGCTCCGACGTGCCCGACGCGGTGCTGATGCTCGCCAACCGCCTGATCGCCGTCGACCACGTGCGCCATCGCACCCACCTGATCGCGCTCTGCCGCGGCGACGAGGCGGAGGCCGAGCGCTGGCTCGACGAGGCCGAGGCGGCCGTGCGCGAGGTGCTCGCCGACCCGCCCGCCGAGCCCGCGCCGCCGACCCGGCCTTCGGCGAGCCCAGCGACTCCCACGTCAGCTTCCGAGTGCGGCCGCGGGCGCGAGCAGTACCTCGCCGACATCGCCCGCAGCCAGGCCGAACTCGCCGCCGGCGAGTCCTACGAGGTCTGCCTCACCGACCAGATCTCGACCGACGCCAGCCCCGACCCCTTCGACCTCTACCGCAACCTGCGCCGCAGCAACCCGGCGCCCTTCGCCGCCTACCTGAAGCTCGGCGAGGTCGCCGTGGTCAGCTCCTCGCCGGAGCGCTTCCTCTCGGTCGACCGCGAGCGCCGGGTCGAGGCGCGCCCGATCAAGGGGACGACCTCGCGCTCCGCCGACCCCGCGCGAGGACGCGGCGCTGAAGGCCGAGCTGACCAACGACGAAAAGACCTACGCCGAGCACCTGATGATCGTCGACCTGCTGCGCAACGACCTCGGCATCGTCTGCGAGGTCGGCAGCGTCGCCGTCCCCGAGCTGATGGTCGTCGAGGACTACGCGACGGTGCACCAGCTGATCTCGACGGTCGAGGGCGCGCTCGCCGGCCGACCGCAGCGCGGTCGAATGCGCCCGCGCCTGCTTCCCGGGCGGCTCGATGACCGGCGCGCCGAAGCTGCGCACGATGGAGATCATCGACGACATCGAGGCCGAGGCGCGCGGCGTCTACTCGGGCGCGATCGGCTACTTCGGCCTCGACGGCGCGATGGACCTCAGCATCGTCATCCGCACGATCGTGATGCGCCCGGGCCGGACGACGATCGGCGCCGGCGGCGCGATCGTCATGCAGTCCGACCCCGAGGACGAGTTCGACGAGATCCTGCTCAAGGCGCGGGCGCCGATGGCGGCGATCGCCCGCACGGTCACCGGCAGCGACTCGCCCGAGGCCTGGAGCGTCGAGCTGGAGCCGGCGCGGGACGGCGGAGCTGGCATGACCGAGCGTGGCGCCGACCGAGGCCGAGGCCGCGCACCGCTCCGGGCGCCGGACTGGCGCGTGCGCCGGGCCGGCGAGGCGGACGCGCCGGCGGTGGCGGCCGCGGTCGCGGAGCTGCTGGTCGAGCTCGAGCGGCGAGCGGCCCGCCGGCGGCGGAGCTGGAGGAGGCGACGCGAGAGCTTGCCAGGGACCGGGGGCTGGGTGCCCTGCTGGTGGCGGAGGCGGGGGGCGAGGACGGCATCGTCGGGGTCCTCGCCGCCAGCTGGCAGCACGCGATCCACGTGCCCGGGCGCTACGGGACGATCCAGGACCTCTGGGTGCACCCGGACTGGCGCAGCCGGGCGGTCGGCCGCGAGCTGCTCGGCGGCCTTCTTCGAGCTGGCCCGCGAGGAGGGGGCAAGCCGGCTCGAGGTCGGGCTGCCGCGCGAGAGCTTCGACCGAGCATCGGCGCGACCGAGGCCTTCTACCGCGCCAACGGCTTCGAGCACCTCGGCCCGCGGATGCGGAGGAAGCTGTGAGCGCGGAGCTGCTGATGGTCGAGCAGCGCGGCGGCGACGGCAACGGCGACTCCGCCCACTGGATCCTCGAAGGCGGTCGCATCCTGCCCGGCGTCGACGACAACCGGCGCATGGCGGAGCTGCGCCGCGGCCTGCTCCGCCACGCCGGCGTGCGCGCCGCCGACGCCGACGCCGACAGCGAAGACGTCGAGCAGACGCTCAGCGTGCTGCACGAGCCCGACTACCTCGAGGCGCTGGGCGAGGTGCTCCGAGGAGCCGGTGGTGATGCCGGAGCTGACGCCGCCGGGGCTGCCGCCCGACATCCCGGTCTGCGCCGGCCTGGTCGAGCGCCGCCCGCGAGGGGGTGCGCACGGCGATCACCGCGGCGGAGCGGCTCGCCGACGGCGCCCGCTTCACCTACGCGCTCTGCCGCCCGCCCGGCCACCACGCCGGCCCGGCCTGGTTCGCCGGCTACTGCTACCTCAACACCGCCGCGGCGGCGGTCGCAGACCCTGCGCGAGGCGGCGTGCGGCCGGTCGGCATCCTCGACATCGACCTGCACTACCCGAACGGCACCGCGGCGATCGTCGAGACGATGGCCGACGCCAGCCTGCACTCGCTGCACGCCTCGCCGGTGACCAACGTCGCCGCCGCGGACGGTGACGCCGAGCAGCGAGCGCGAACGCGTGGTCGAGTTCGCCGGCAGCCCCGACGCCGCGACCTACCTCGACGCCGTCGCCGCCTCGATCGAGGCGCTGGCCGAGCTCCTCCGCAGGCGCTCGTCGTCTCGCTCGGCTACGACATCGTCGCCGGCGACCCGCACGGCTCCTGGGGCTTCTCGCCGGAGATCTTCGCCGAGATCGGCCGCCTGCTCGCCGCCTCGGGGCTGCCCGTCTGCGTGATCCAGGAGGGCGGCTACGCGCTCGACACGCTGGCCGCCTGCAGCTACGCCTTCGCCACCGGCCTGCTCGAGGAGCGCCCACATGAGCTTCCGGTGCGCCTTTTCCGGCTCTATGCGCGCATAAAGCGCACCGGAAGGGTGCGGCGTGAGCGACAACGGCCTCGGACAGTTCCGCGACCGGCTCGACCCGATCGACGAGGAGATCGCCCGCCTGCTCGGCGAGCGCTTCGAGATCTGCCGCGAAGTCGCCCGCTACAAGAGCGAGCGCGGGATCCCGATGATGCAGCCCGAGCGGGTCGCCGAGGTGCGGGCGCGCTACCTCGCCCGCGGCGCCGACGCCAACCTGCCGGCCGACTTCACCGGCGACCTCTTCGAGCTGCTGATCGGCGCCACCTGCAAGCTCGAGGACGAGCTGATGGAGGGAGCGGCGAGCGACGGCCGATGGGGGCGAGGCATGAGGGCGAGCTGCCGCCCGGGCCCCGGATTCCCAGGCTGCTGCAGTCGGTGCGCTGGTCGCGCGAGCCGCTGCCCTTCCTGGAGCAGTGCCGGGCGCGCTACGGCGACACCTTCACGCTGCGCCTGCGCCACCTCGGCACCTGGGTCCTCCTCTCCGATCCCGAGGACGTCAAACGGGTCTTCTCCGCCGACACCGACGACCTCGGGGTGGGGGTGCCGAACCTGGCGCTGCGGCCGGTGCTGGGGGCGCACTCGGTGATGCTGAGCGAGGAGCCCGAGCACATGGCCCGCCGCAAGCTGATGCTGCCCCGCTTCCACGGCGAGCGCATGCGCGAGGACGCCGAGGTGATGACCGAGCTGGCCCGCCGCGAAGTGCGCGCCTGGCCGGTCGGCGAGCCGTTCAGGCTCTGGCCGCGCATGCAGGCGCTCACCCAGGAGGTCGTGATGCGGGCGGTCTTCGGCGACGACGAAGGCCGGCTGGACCGGCTGCGGACGCTGCTGCACGAACCTGACCGAGGCGGTCAACGACGAAGGCCGCCTGCGCAAGCTCGCCCTCTTCGGCCCGCGCTGGCTCGAACGCAGCCGCGGCTGGCGGCAGGCGATGGCGCCGGTCGAGGAGGCGGTGCTGGACGAGGTGCGGCGGCGGCGCGCCGAAGGCGAGAACGGCCGCAAGGACGCGGTCTCGATCCTGATCGAGGCGCGCAACGAGGACGGCTCGCCGCTGAGCGAGAAGGAGCTGCGCGACGAACTGCTGACCCTGCTCACCGACGGCCCCACCTCGAGCTCGCTGGCCTGGGTCTTCGAGCGGCTGCTGCGCCACCCCGAGAAGCTGGCGCGCCTGCAGGAGGAAGTGCTCGCCGGCGAGGGCGAGGCCTACCTGGACGCGGTGATCAAGGAGACCCTGCGGCTGCGGCCCGCCGGTCTCGGTCGTGGTGCGGCGCCTGCTGAGGCCGGCGAGGCTGGGCGGCTACGACCTTCCCGGCCGGCACGCTGGTGGCCCCCTGCGTCTACCTGATCCACAACAGCGCCGAGATCTACGACGACCCGGGCAGCTTCATCCCCGAGCGCTTCCTCGAGCGGCGCGCCGCGGTTCCGACCTGGATTCCCTTCGGCGGCGGCGCCCGCCGCTGCCTCGCCGCCAGCTACGCCGAACAGGAGATGAAGCGCGTGGTGCGCACCGTGCTCGAGGAGGTCGAGCTGAAGCCGGTCGAGTCGCGCTCGGAGCGGGTGAGCAGGGCCGCGATCGCCTTCAGCCCCGCCCAGCACGGCCTCGTCGTCGCCAAGCCCCGGACCCCCGCCTACGCATGAGCCCGCCGACCACGACCTGATCATCGTCGGCGCCGGCGCCAAGGCCGCCGGGATCGCGACCAAGGTCCACATCCTCAACAGCCTCGGCCTCGCCCAGCTCTCGCTGAAGGTGATCGAGGGGACCGAGGTCGCCGCCTCCTGGAAGGGGCGCAACGGGATGACCTCGGGCGAGGAGCCGCTGGCGGTGACGCCGATCAAGGACGTCGGCTTCCCCTACCAGAGCCACGTCGAGTTCGGCGAGGCGGGCGAGGCGATCGACGCCGCGCTGGCCCAGTTCACCTGGCAGCAGCACATGATCAGCAAGCGCCGCTACGCGCGCTGGGTCGACGCCGGCTCGCCGCCGGTGCGCCACCGCGACTACGGCGAGTACCTGACCTGGGTGCTCTCGCGGGCGACCGAGGGGGTGAGCCACCTGCGGGGCCGGGTGACGCAGGTGACGCTCGACCCGGACGGGGAGCGCTGGGTGGTCGAGGTCGAGGAGCGCGACGGCACCTCGCGCCACGCCTGCGGGGCGCTGGTGCTGACCGGCCCCGGCATCCACCGCGCCTTCCCGCACGAGCCGGCGGTCGCCGAGCGGGTCTTCCACTGCGACAGCAAGCGCGACGAGTTCGCCCGCATCCCCGAGGAGCGCGAGTGCGACGTCGCGATCGTCGGCGGCGGCGAGAGCGCGCTCAGCGCCACGATGTTCCTGCGCGGCCTGCGGCCCCAGTGCCGCTTCACGATCTACACGCCGATGCTGCCGATGAGCCGCGGCGAGAGCTTCCTCGAGAACCGCGTCTTCTCCAACCCCGACACGGTCGAATGGGAGTCGCTCGACCAGCAGACGCGGCGCGACTTCGTCAAGCACTCCGACCGCGGCGTCTTCGACCCGCCCAGCCTGGCGGCGATCGCCTACGACGACCGCTGCCGCTTCGTCACCGGTCGCGTCACCGACGTCGGCGCGGCCGCGAGCGGCGAAGGCGTGCGGCTCGACTACGAGTCGCCCGAGGGCACGGTCAGCGCCGAGCACGACTACGTCGCCAACTGCACCGGCTTCGACCTGCTGGCGCAGCTGCGCACCCTCTTTCCCGCCGAGGTGCGGGAGGAGATCGAGCGCCGCGTGGGGGGGCTCTGGGACCAGCCGGCGGGGACCGAGGTGCCGATCGGCCGCCACCTCGAGCTGGTGGGGATGCGCCCGCGCCTGCAGATCCCCGGCCTGGCGGGGCTGAGCCAGGGCCCGGGCTTCGCCAACCTCGGCGCCCTCGGGCTGCTCTCCAACCGCGTTCTGCAGCCCTTCCTGCTCGGCGAGGACGACGGGGGCGCCGAGGCTTCGCGGCTGCGTTCGAGCGGCTCGGCCTCTGTGTGATATTCCGTGGAAATCGCACTTGACAGTCATAAACCGATCACATAGGGTCGCGCAATGAAGAGTTTGAGCGGTGCGCCGAAGGCGGCGCGGGCGGGGGCCCTGCTCGGCGGCTGGCGATCGTCGTGCTGGCGGTGGCGGTGCCGGGCTGCGGCTCCTCGTCCTCGAGCGGGGAAAGCGCCAACCTCACCGGCTCCGGCTATCCCGGCGTCGACGCGGCCAACACGCGGCAACCCGAGCAGTCAGATCGACAGCTCCAACGTGTCGAGCCTGGGGATCGCCTGGACCGCCCCGATCCCCGGCACCAGCAACTTCGGCAGCTACGCCTCGACGCCGGTGATCGACAAGGGCGTCATCTACTCGCAGGACCTCGCCTCCAACGTGCAGGCGCTCAGCCTCGATTCCGGCGAAGTCCTCTGGACGAGGAACTACGAACAGCCGGACGAGGGCCCGAACGGCGTCGTCGTCGCCGGCGGCCAGGTCTTCGGCGCGACCCCGACCGAAGCCTTCGCCCTCGACCAGAAGACCGGCAAGCAGGTCTGGTCGGTGGTCCTGACCCGCAACGAACACGAGGGCATCGACATGGCCCCCGGCTACCACGACGGGATGGTCTACGTCTCGACCGTGCCGCTCAACGCGAGCGAGTCATACGAAGGCGGTGGCGTCGGAATCCTCTGGGCGCTCGACGCGAAGACCGGCAAGAAACTGTGGCATTTCGACACCGTGCCGAACGACCTCTGGGGCAATCCCAAGGTCAACTCCGGAGGCGGTGTGTGGTACCCGCCGGCCTTCGACGAAAAGGGCTTCATGTACTTCGGCACCGGCAATCCGGCGCCGTTCCCCGGGACGGCCCAGTACCCGTCCGGCTCGAGCCGGCCCGGCCCGAACCTCTACACCAACTCCCTGGTCAAGCTCGACGCCAAGACGGGCAAGCTGGAGTGGTACCACCAGGTCACCCCGCACGACCTCTACGACTGGGACTTCCAGGGCCCGCCGATCCTGATGAAGGTCGGCGGCAAGCAGGTCGTGGTCGCGGCCGGCAAGTCCGGCATCGTGCTCGCCGCCGACCGCGAAACCGGCAAGGTGATCTGGCAGCGAGCGGTCGGCAAGCACAACGGGCACGACGACGACGGCCTGCTGGCGATGCGGGGGGAAGCGTCGAAGATCAAAGTGGGGACCCTCTATCCCGGCACGCTCGGCGGCGTGATCGCGCCGATGTCGACCGACGGCTCAACCGTCTTCGTCCCGGTGGTCAACTACCCGGGCAAAGTCGTCTCTGGCAGCGAAGTGGGCGAAGGCGGCGCAGCCAGCGGCGAAGTGGTCGCGCTCGACGCGGCCACCGGCAAGGTGAAGTGGTCCGAAAAACTCTCGACTCCCGCATTCGGCGCGACCACGGCCGTCAACGACCTGGTCTTCGCCACGACCTACGAAGGGTCGATCAGCGCCCTCGACGCGAAGACGGGCCAGGTGGTCTGGCGCGAAAAGCTGCCGGCCGGCACCAACTCCGGCGTGATGGCGAACGGCGAAATGCTGATCGCCCCGGCTGGCCTCGCGGCGGCTGCGGGCCAGACGCCGAAAATAGTCGCCTTCCGGCTTGGCGGGTAGCGCCGGACCGGTGCGCCCCGGCGGTCGGTTCTACGGCGTGTCAGCCGCGCGGACCTCGCGCAGCCGGTGTGTGTCGACGTCGTAGACGAAGCCGCGCACTAGGTCTCGGTGGGGCAGGAAGGGGGAGTGGCGCACGCGCAGGATCGACTGGTGCACGTCGGCCTCGGGGTCGGCGAAGGACTCGATCGCGAAGGCGGGGGAGACGCCGGTCGCCTCCTGCAGCTCGGCGCGGAAGCCGTCGTCGGTGAGCTTCTGCATGCCGCAGTCGGTGTGGTGGATCAGCATCACCTCGCGGGTGCCGAGGCGCCGCTGCGAGACGGCCAGCGAGCGGATCACGTCGTCGGTGATCACCCCGCCGGCGTTGCGCAGGACGTGCGCCTCGCCGTCACGCAGCCCGAGCGCGGCGAAGACGTCCAGCCGCGAGTCCATGCAGGTGACGATCGCCAGCCGCCGGCTGGGTTGGACGTCGAGGTGCTTGGCGGGCAGCGATGCCGCGAAGCCCTCGTTGTTGGCGACCAGCTCGTCGATGACGCTCATGGGGTGGGACCCTAAGGGAACTGGATAGGCGGGGTTAGTGGGGCCTGGCGGGTGCGCCTCTGCGGGAATTGGCGTCAACCGCGCCTATGGCGCGGTTGACGAGATGAGCTGCGCGGCCTACGGCCGCGCAATCACCGGATTGCATTTCCGCCGCTTCGCGACATTCCCGCAGAGGCGCACCCGCCAGGCCTCTCGAAGCGGGGACAAGCTTTGAAGCTTTCTCCCCGGAGCGCCTTATTCGCCCAGAAGCTTTCCAAGCTTCCAAAGCTCGATCCCGGTTTCGGAAATCTTCCGTATATCGGGGCGTGTCGAGGGAGCCTGGCCGCCCTCCAGGCGAATGTCGCGAAGCGGCGGAAATGCAATCCGGTGATTGCGCGGCGAAGCCGCGCTCCTCATTGCACCGCGCGCTTCGCGCGCGGTGCCTCAATTCGACTGGAGGGCGGCCAGGCTCCCTTTAGAGGACGGTCAGCACGCCGAGCGCCAGGACCGAGATCGCTATTACGGCCAAGGCGATGCCGGTTGCAAGCCGTCCGGTGCGGCCGAGGGCGTGCTCGCCCATCAGCTCGCGGTCGCGCCCGAGGGAGCGCATGAAGGGGAGCAGGACAAGCAGGAGGACGGCGTTGAGGGCCTGGGAGAGGAAGAGGATCGGGATCAGCGGCGCGCCGGGGATGAGGACGAGAACGACCGCCACGTGCCACCACGACGGCGTAGCTGACGTAGAAGGAGCGCGCCTCGTCGAAGCTGTCGTCGAGGTCGGCCTTGCGGCCGAGGGTCTCCGAGACCGAGTAGGCGGTCGAGAGCGGGACGATCGCCGCCGCGAGCAGGGCGGCGCCGAGGAAGCCGAGGCCGAAGAGGGTCGCCGCCGTGTCGCCGGCCAGCGGCTCGAGGGCGTGGGCGGCGTCGCGTGCGTCGTTGACGTCGATGCCCTGGACGTGCAGGGTCGCGGCGCAGGCGACGACGATGAAGAAGCCGATCACGCCGGTGAGGACGGCGCCGACGATCACGTCGATCCGCTCGTAGCGCGAGGTCCTTGACGTGGAGGCGCTTGTCGACCGCGTAGGACTGGATGAAGGCCAGTCCCCACGGCGCCAGGGTGGTGCCGACGGTTGCCACGGCGACGAGCACCGCCTCGCGGTTGAGCGGCATGCTCGGCACGACCAGCCCCTTGGCGGCGGCGCCCCAGTCGGGGTGGGCGAGCACGCCGGAGATCACGTAGGCGACGAAGACCGAGCTGAGCGCCAGCAGGAAGTGCTCGACGTGGCGGAAGCTCTCGCGCAGGACGAGGGCGGAGACGCCGACCGCGGCGAGCGGCACGCTGACGTAGCGGCTCATCCCGCCGAGCAGTTCCATTCCGGCGGCGACGCCGGCGAACTCGGCGCAGAGGGTGCCGGTGTTGGCGAGGACGAGCGCACCCAGCACGAGTGCCGCTGCCCGCTTGCCGTAGCGCTCGCGGACCAGCGTCAGCAGCCCCTTGCCGGTGACGATCCCGAGCCGCACGCCGAGCTCGTGGAAGACGATCAGCGCCGCGGTCGAGAGGGCGAGGACCCAGAGCAGCTCGTAGCCGTACTTGGCGCCGAGGATCGAGTAGGTGGCGATCCCGGCCGGATCGTCGTCGGAGAGGCCCGCCAGGAGGCCGGGGCCGACCACCGCAAGCAGCGCCGCCGCGGCACCGCCGCGCAGCAGCAGGGGGCGGTGCCTGGCGAGGCGCCAGTGCGTGTGGCGGCCGGGCGTGCGGTGGGCGCGGTGGGGCGGCGTGGGCACGCCGCATACCTTGACCGGCCCCGCCGACGGCCGATGAGTTGATTGCCCTACGAAGAGGCACCCGCCAGCTCGCGGGGCCGGCGGCCGTGGCGAACGTGGCGTGGGTGGGCTGTCACCTGGAGGACGGGCAGGTCGGTCAGGCGCCGCAGGCGGTGGGGGAGGCTCAGCCGGAGCCAGTGCGAGACGCCGTGGGGGAGCGTCGCGACCACCACCTCGTCGAAACGTTGGCTGAGCAGGAGGTCGCCGACGGCCGCGAGCGGGTCGGGGTCGCCGACCATCGCCGCCTCAACCTCTACACCGCACGAGCGCATGCGGTGGGCGCCCGCCTCGGCGCGGAGCTCGGCTTCGGGGCCGCCGGCCTTCATGTCGACTGCCCAGGACAGGCCGCGGGGGACGGCCGGGACGAGAAGGGTGAAGCTGGCCGGGGAACGGGCGGCCCTCTGGCGCAGGGCCGCGATCAGCTCGGACGAGTCCACCGTGCGGTTGGCGACCACCAGGACTCTCGTCTTTGTGGACATTGCTCCTCCTCTCGGTGATGGATCGAGGGGCCAGTGTGAGGCAGGCCGCTAACCCGCAGCTAAGTCCGCGATGAGAGTTCTCTGAAGACGCCGCGCCAGCGGTCGTCGGCCTTCAGCGACGCCTCGTCCTCGACGGCCAGGAGCCCCCTGACCGCCGCCCTCAGTGCCGCGGGCCTGCCTCGCACTCGTGCGAGCGCCCGGTGTCTGGGCCCCCGTCGCAGTAGTCGTAGCCGGGGCCGCCGTAGAGCTGGTCCGCGGAGGGCCCGCCGTAGAGGCGATCGTTCCCCTCTTCTCCATGGCAGCCATCCTGGCCCCGGCCCATCAGGCAGGTGTCGTCGCCCGCCCCGCCCCAGCAGCCGTCGCTTCCGCTGCTTGTTCTGCAGTAGTCGTCACCGGCTTCGCCGACGCAGTCCGTGTTGACGGGGGAGGCGATGCAGACGTCGTTGCCGGCGCCCCCGATGCAGCGGTTGCGCCAGGTTCCCTGCGGATAGCAGGTGTCGGCCTCGGAGTTGCCGATCAGCTTGTCGGAACCGGCGCCGAGGTAGGCGACCAGCGGGACCGGCAGCGGGTCCAGCACTTCGACCTTGTCGTTGGAGGAACCCATTTCGACCACGACAGAGCCGGCCTCCGCCAGCTCGCAGGCAGCGAAGCTGTGGGCGCGCATGACGCGACAGCCGGCATGGGAGGTGCCGGCCAGGTGACCGTTGACCAGGAGCTGGGAGCCACTGACCGTCAGGCGCAAATGCGAGCCCGACCCGGCAGCGCGGATCACGATCCCGCCCTGGGGCGAGGCGGACTCGCAGAGGCCGCAGAAGATGAGGGCTGCGGTGCCGAGGATCAGAAGTGAGCGACGCGCCGGGGCGAGAGTCAAATCGATCGCGATGGTACTGAAGGCTCCTAAAGCCTTCCGTGGCAGCCGCGAAACCTCGCTTGCCCACAAGCGGTCTATGCTCTAGTTTATTAAAAACCCGGGTGTAGGAATCCCGGGCGTCGTGAGGGATTGGCAGCAAAAATGCCTTTTGCGGGCTCCTCCTGGCCGGGGGTCCCCCTCAAAGCGCATGGGCCCGGCTTCTTTTGGCCGAGACCGGCCGGGCTCATGCGCAATCACCTCTCCATCAGCTCGTCGAAGCGCAAGGCAGCGCGCGACGGCAGCACGAGGGACCCGCTGCGGTGCAGAAGCCCGGCCGCGACAAGGTCCCGTACGGCCCGGCCTACGTCGTCGGGGGCCTCGCCGAGCTCGCGCGTCAGCTCCTCCACGGTGACTGCCGCCGGGTGCAGGGCGAGGACCTGCTGCAGGAGGGCCGACTCCATCGCCGCGTCCTCCCCGGCGGTGCTGTGAATGTTCTCCCTGTCGTCCACGGCTCTCCTACATAAGGGCGCCGACGGGAAAACTCTCCCCCTAGGGCTTCTTTCCCTTCTGGGGCGGGTCTCCCGTTGCCCCCAGCGCCATCCGCGCCCACCTCGCATCGACGATTGCGCGGTAGAAGTGCTGGACCGAGCCCCGGACCTGCTCCGTTCCCGCCAGCTCGACGGCGCCACATTGAGCGAGGATCCTGACGTGGTAGCTGAGCTTGCTCAGCGGCTCCGCGAGGTCGCTGGCGAGGTCACGAGGGCTGATCTCCACTTCGTCCTTGAGCATCCGGCGCAGGATCATGCCGGCGCAGCGGGTGAGCCAGGGCGGCGAACAGGTCGTCGGTTTCGGAACTGCTTGCGGTTGCCATGGGGGGCAATATAGAGCAAACGAAATCTATTGTCTGTAGGCGTTCTGTCTTCAGCAACCGATCGTGCAGTGCTCAGGCGTCCTCGCGGACGCCGCCCATTTCGGTGAAGACCGCGGTCGGGCCGCCGTCTTCGCGCTGCTCGTCGGCGATCACGTGCGAGACAGCGTTGATCAGCGCCAGGTGGGTGAAGGCCTGGGGGAAGTTGCCGAGGTGTCGCCCGCTCGGGGCATCCAGCTCCTCGGCGTAGAGGTCGAGCCAGCCAGACGACTCCAGCAGCCGCTCGCAGAGTGCCCGGGCGCGGGCCTGCTCGCCGATCTCCGAGAGGGCGGAGACGAGCCAGAAGGAGCAGATCAGGAAGGTGCCCTCCTCGCCGCTGAGGCCGTCGTCGGTCTCCTCGACCTTGTAGCGCAGGACGAGGCCGTGCTCGGTCAGGTCGGCGGCGATCGCCTCGACCGTCGCCCTGATCCGCGGGTCGTCCGGGGGCAGGAAGCGCAGCAGCGGGATCAGCAGGGTGGAGGCGTCGAGCGCGTCGGTCTCGTAGTGCTGGCGGAAGACGCCGTCGCGGACCCCGCGCTCGAGGATCTCCTCGCGCATGCTCTCGGCCGTCCGTTCCCACTCCTCGGCGACCTCCTCGAAGCCGAGGCTGCGGGCGAGCCGGGCGCCGCGGTCGACCGCGACCCAGATCATCAGCTTCGAGGAGACGTAGTGCCGGGGCTCGCCGCGTGACTCCCAGATCCCCTGGTCGGGGTGGGGCCAGGCGGCGATCGCCGCTTCGACCTGGTGGCGGATCAGCTGCCGGTCTGCGGGCGTGCCGGTTCCGCGCAGCGCCTTCTCGTGCAGGTAGATCGAGTCGAGCAGGGCGCCCCAGACGTCGTTCTGGCGCTGGTCGTAGGCGCCGTTGCCGACTCCGCACCGGACGCGCGCCGCCGTAGCCGCCGAGGTGGTCGAGCGTGCTCTCGGTCAGGTCCTTCTCGCCGCCGATCCCGTACATGATCTGCAGGTCGGGGTCTTCGCGGCAGACGTTGACGATGAAGCGCATGAAGTCGCGCGCCTCCTGGTCGAAGCCGAGCGTGTGCAGGGCCCAGAGGCTGAAGGTCGAGTCGCGGATCCAGCTGTAGCGGTAGTCCCAGTTGCGTTCGCCCCCGGGCGTCTCCGGCAGCGAGGTGGTCGGCGCGGCGAGCGATCGCGCCGGTCGGCGTGTAGGTGAGCCCCTTCAGGACCAGTGCCGAGCGCTGCAGGTGGATGCGCCAGGGGTGGTCGGGGAAGTCGCCGTCGCGCAGCCAGTCGCGCCAGAACTCTTCGGTCGAGTCGAGGCGCTCCAGCGCCTCGGGGGCGCTGCGCGGCCCGCCCAGGTCGCCATCGCCCCAGGTGAGGGCGCAGAAGCCGGTCTCGTCCTCGCGCAGCTTCACGGTGCCGCGCGCGGCGCCGCCCTCGATCGAGAGCTCCATGTCGCTGGTCAGCCGCAGCTCGGTCCCGTCGCCTGCCGCGCGCCACCGCCTCGCCCAGCTCGCCGCCGCTCCAGCTCGCCGGCTCGGCGCCGTAGGCGAAGCGCGGCAGGCACTCCATCTCCATCTCGACCTCGCCGTCGACGCAGGTCATCGTCCGCAGCAGCGAGCGATCGGACTCGTGCTCGGTGTCGGGCCGGCTGCCCTTGCCGTCCGCCGTCGCCCACTCGGCGATCGTCAGCGCGTCGTGGATCACGACCCAGCCCGTGTCGGTCACCCAGGTCGTCTCGATCACCAGGGTGCCGGGCTCGTAGCGGCGGCTGAGCGGCACGACGACGCCGCGGGGGGCGACCTTGAAGTGGCCGGCGTCGCGGTCGAGCAGCGCCGCGAAGGCGCTCGGCGAGTCGAAGCGCGGCAGGCAGAGCCACTCGACCGCGCCGTCGTAGGAGACCAGGGCGCTGGTGTGGCAGTCGGAGAGGAAGCCGTAGCTGCCGATCGGCGGGAAGCGGTGGTTCTCCTGACCCAAAGCGAGGCCAAGCTAGCAGCGAGCGCGGGCGGCGTCGGCGCAAACCGCGGCGCTACGCTGATTCCGTGAGCCTGCCGTTCGCCCACGTCGCCGGCGCCTTCGCGCCGATCGAGGTCTTCCCGATCACCGTCGCGGCGATCCTCTACTGGCACCGGGCGATGGTCCTCTCCTGGGACGGCCGCCCGGTCCCGCTCTGGCGCCAGGTCTGCTTCGGCGCCGGCCTGGCGACGATCGCGATCGCCCTCTTCAGCCCGATCGGCCACATCGCCGAGGAGCTGGTCATCGCCCACATGGGCGAGCACCTGCTGATCGGCGACATCGCCTCGCTGCTGCTCGTCCTCGGCCTGACCAAATCGCTGCTGCAGCCGATCCTCGCGATCCGCGTCTTCAACCGCCTCCAGATCCTCACCCACCCCGCTCGTCGCCTTCCCGCTCTGGGCGCTCAACTTCTACCTCTGGCACGTGCCGGCGCTCTACGACGCCGCCTACGGCACGGCGCCGGTCCACGCGCTCGAGCACACCACCTTCCTCTTCTTCGGCTGCCTGATGTGGATGCCGATCTTCGGCCCGCTGCCGAAGCCGGAGTGGTTCACGCGCCGGCTGGAAGGTCGGCTACGTGATCGCCGTCCGCTTCGCCGGCGCGATCCTCGGCAACGTGCTGATGTGGTCGGGGACGGTGCTCTACCCGATCTACGCGCCCGGCGAGCGCTACTGGGGCATCTCGGCGGTGGCCGACCAGAGCACCGCCGGGCGTGATCATGATGGTCGAGGGGACCTTCCTCGCCCTCGGCGTGCTCGCCTGGGTC
Source organism: uncultured Solirubrobacterales bacterium (assembly GCA_963812905.1). GTDB lineage: Bacteria > Actinomycetota > Thermoleophilia > Solirubrobacterales > 70-9 > VRUE01. The sequence continues at coordinate 122,309 of CAWEWY010000002.1, read as the reverse complement.
TTCTTCGAGGTCGCCCGCGAAGGGACCGAGAAGCAGCGGCTGCTCGACCTCGCCCACGACCGCGGCTTCGCGCTCGACGAGCGCCGCGCCCAGCGCGCGGTCGCCGCCGGCCACGGCGCGCTGCTGGAGGAACGGATCGTGCCGCCGGCGAGTGAGCGCAGGCGCTTAGGGCAGGGCCTGGCTCGTCACCGGGCCGCTCGGGCCGCGGCCTCGCCTTCGCGATCGACTTCGCGCGTCGCCGTGCGACGCGGCCTGCTCTCGCGCCGCTGACTCGCGGCGACTGTCGACGTTATGCACACCCCAGTGTGCTCAACTCAGCAGTCGTCGATCATCTAGGGTCCGACGCCCGATGCAGACCGACGTCACAGAGCTGCCCGACTCGCGCGTGCGGGTCGAGGTCGAGGTTCCCGCCGAGCTGCGTCGACCGCGGCGTCAACCGCGCCGCCCGCAGCCTGGCGCGCGAGATGCGGATGCCCGGCTTCCGCAAGGGCAAGGCGCCGCCGTCGCTGGTGATCCAGCGGCTCGGCTACGGCGCCGTCCTGCAGGAGGCGATCCGCGAGTCGCTGCCCGAGTGGTACGAACAGGGCGCTGCTGCGCTCCGGGATCAGCCCGGTCGGCGATCCCGACATCGAGATCGTCTCGGCCCCCGAGGCCGAGGGCGAGCCGCTCGGCTTCAAGTTCGAGATCGGCGTGCGGCCGAAGGCCGAGCTCGGCGAGTACAAGGGCCTCGAGGTCGGCCGGGCCGAGTCCGAGCCGTCCGACGAGATCGTCGAGCGCGAGGTCGAGCGGATCCGCGAAGGCTTCGCCAAGCTCGAGCCGGTCGAGCGGGCCGCCGCCGACGGCGACGTGCTGCTGATCGACTTCGAGGGCCTGCTCGACGGCAAGGCCTTCGAGGGCGGCAAGGCAGCCGACTACCTGCTCGAGCTGGGCAGCGGCCGCTTGATCGAGGGCTTCGAGGAGCAGCTGGCCGGCGTCAGCGGCGGCGAGCAGCGCGAGGTCAAGGTCGACCTTCCCCGAGGACTACCAGGCCGAGCAGCTCGCCGGCCAGGACGCGGTCTTCACCGTCGAGGTCAAGGAGGTGCGGGAAAAGGTCCTGCCCGAGCTCGACGACGACTTCGCCTCCGAGGCCTCCGAGTTCGACACCCTCGACGAGCTGCGCGCCGACATCGCCAAGCGCGTCGGCGAAGCGGTCGACGAGCGCGCCGAGCAGGACTTCCGGGTCGCCGCCGTCGACGCCGCCGTCGATGCGGCGACGCATCGACCTTCCCGACGACCTCGTCGCGGCGCGCGCGGCGGAGCGCCTGGAGCGCGTCGAACGCCAGCTCGCCGGCCGCGGCATGAGCCCCGACGCCTTCCTGCAGATGCAGGGCAAAACCCGCGAGGAGCTGCTCGAGGAATCGAAGCCCGACGCCGAGCGGGAGCTGAAGCGCGAGGCGGTGCTGGCGGCGATCGCCGAGGCGGAGGAGATCGAGGTCTCCGAGGAGGAGATGGTCGAGGCGCTCGCCCACTCCGCCGAGCACGAGCGCACGACGCCGGAGAAGCTGCTCGAGCGCCTGCGCGAGAACGGCCGCGACGCGATGGTCCGCGAGGACATCCAGGTGCGCAAGGCGATCGACCTGGTCGCCGAGTCGGCGATGCCGATCCCGCTCGAGCAGGCCGAGGCGCGCGAGAAGATCTGGACGCCCGAGAAGGAGGAAGAGGAGGCCGGCGAGCTCTGGACGCCGGGCTCCGACTGAGCCGTGCGGCAAGCACGCCTGACGCCTTCTATAGAGTGCCGATCATGAGCCCTCTGGTTCCGATGGTGGTCGAGCAGACCTCGCGCGGCGAGCGCTCGTTCGACATCTACTCGCGCCTGCTCAACGAGCGGATCGTCTTCCTCGGCACGCCAGGTCAGCCAGGACATCGCCAACCTGATCGTGGCCCAGCTCCTGCACCTGGAGTCCGAGGACCCCGACAAGGACATCAGCCTCTACATCAACTCGCCCGGCGGCTCCGTCTACGCCGGCCTGGCGATCTACGACACGATGCAGTTCATCAAGCCCGACGTGCAGACGATCTGCGTCGGCATCGCGATGAGCATGGGCGCGCTGCTGCTGGCCGGCGGCGCCGCCGGCAAGCGGATGTCGCTGCCCAACTCGAAGATCCTCATCCACCAGGTCTCCTCCGGCTTCGAAGGCCAGGCGACCGACATCGAGATCCACGCCAAAGAGATCATCGACGTCCGCCGCCGCCTCGACGAGATCCTCGCCAAGCACACCGGCCAGCCCTTCGAGAAGGTCACGAACGACACCGATCGCGACTACTTCATGAGCGCGGAGGAGGCGAAGGAGTACAACCTCGTCGACCGCGTGATCGAGCACCACTGAGGCGCGACCATCCCGGTAGGGGTTCCGCTTAACTTTTTCGAGGGGCGGGGACTGCTGTCGCTCGAGCCTCGCTCGCGAAAAAGTACAAGACGCTCCACCCCTACCGGGATGGTCGCTTTGCTGGTTGCTTTTGCTTTTTTCATTTCCCCTGCGTTGACCAGCAGCCACGAGCGAAATGGGGGAACGACGTACTACGGGCATGTCTTTCCGGTGGACGGGCCGCACGGGACGCGGGGGGCGATCGGTGAATTCGGGGCTCCGCGCAGCGGTGGGCGCTGGCACGAAGGCTTCGACATCGTCGCCGCCTGCGGCACGCCGCTGGTTGCCGTGCGCGGCGGGCGGGTGCTGCGTCGCGGCTACGACCCGGTCCTCTACGGCAACTACCTGCTGATCCACGGCGAAGGCGAGGACCGCAGCTACTTCTACGCGCACCTGCCCCGGCCGTCCCCCGTCCACCGAGGCGAGCGCGTCTGGGCCGGCGAGCGAGTCGGCGCCGTCGGCGAGACCGGCAACGCCCGCACGATCGGCTGCCACCTCCACTTCGAGATCCACGTCCACGGCCGCCCGATCGACCCCGAGCCGTCCCTGCGTCGCTGGGACCGTTACAGCTGATACCCCAACCACTCCTGCTCTCAGGCGAAAGGCGAAGTGGACCGAGGCAGGGCTTGAGTTGATCCTGAGGTTGCCGGGCAGGGCTCTCGGAAGTTCAACCCTGACGGTCCGGACCTGCCCGCTCGAGCTCGATCCGGATCAGCACGCGGCGTTCGCGTTCCATCCGCGCCCGGTAGTCGTCCCAGTCGGGGTTCTCATCCGGGAAGCGCTTGTAGTAGTCGATCAGCGGGTCCATCGCCTCCGGCAGCGAGAGCACCTGGGCACTGCCCTCGACGAAGAGCCACTGCCCAACGAAGCTGTCTGTGAAGACGCAGGCCTGCGCCCAGGAGTCGCGACGCAGGTTGCCCACCTTGTAGGCGGTCTCCCTGCTCGAGATGATCGCCCGCCCCCCGCCGTCCACGTTCACGAGCACGGGGCTCTGCTGGATGCGACCGCCACGGCGGCGAGTCGCGAGCACGCCGCGATGGTTCTCGTGCAGGAACGCGCGCGCCTGATCGAGGTCCACGTCAGGACTCTAAACGCTAGGCGACAGTCAGCTGGGTGGGATCTACGTACTCGTCGAAGCGAACGCAGATGCCTTCGCGCAGGGTCCAGGCGTGCACGAAGCCGTAGTCCGCCTTCCTTCCATCGATTGTGCCGCCGGCTCGGCCGATCATGCACACCCGATCGCCCGAGGCAACCACGTCATCTATCTCGAGACCGAACTCTTCCCAGGTCGAGGCGATGCTTTGAAAGAACTTCGCAGCGTCGTCACGACCGGCCACCGGGATCGCGTGCGGGAGCACGTCGGGAGTGTTCCAGACGATGTCCTCGTCGAGCACCGCCAGCACCGCCGGAATGTCTCCGCGCCCGAATGCCTCGTATGTGCCCTGCAGCAGCTCAGCGTTGGTCGGCATGTCTCCTCCTTGGTTGGGCCGCAGCGACTTGCGGTATCGACACGATCCTATTCCGGGCGTGCAGAGCGAAGGCTGGCTCCACCTGCTTCGCGCGATGAGCGGGCGCGGCTCCTTGAGGATCTGGCTCAGACGCCGAGCGCAAAGCTCAACCCCAACATGACGGCAGCGCCCAAGGTGACGCCGACGCTCGGCCCCAGGGGCCTTTGGCTGGCATAAGCCTTGGGAAGCATCTCGACGACGATCAGCGCCAGCATCGCTCCTGCCGCGAAGGCAAACGAGAAGGGCAGCAAGCCGCTCACCTCTTCCACCGCCAGGAAGGCGATCAGGGCGCCGACCGGCTGCGGGGCGCTGGTCGCCACCGCCGCCCAGAACTGGCGGGCGTGGCCGAAGCCCGCTTCCTGCATCGGGATCGCGACGCTGGTCCCCTCTGGCACGTTCTGAATCCCAATCGCGAGAATCACGAACAGGCTCAGCCCAGCCCGGTCCGAAGCGAAGGCGGTGCCGACCGCAAATCCCTCCGGCAGGCTGTGGACGAAGAGGACAAGGAAGACGAGGGCCGACGTTCGCGTCCCGGGGCCGGTGCGACCCATGAAGCCGTGGTCGGGCTTGAAGCGCCGACTGACCACGGCGAGGAAGACGACGCCAACCGCTAGCCCCGCTATCACCACGGCGGCCGAGCCTTCTTCGGATGCCGGGATCAGCAGTCCTGCGACAGCCGCGACCCCCATCACCCCCGCGGCGAACCCGAGCAGGAAGGGCGTCGCCCGCTCGGTGCGCTGGCCGAAGAGGAACACCGGGATCGCGCCGAGCCCGGTCGCGAGCGCAGTGGCCGAGGCAGCGAGAAGCAGGACGACGATGTCGGGCATACCGGGGATTCTTCGCAGCTTGCCGAGACAAGGGGCGTTGTGACGCCAACATGGTCGTTTCCGCATCGCGCGACTTGTGAGCGCGTTGACGGACGCAGGTCGCGCTCCCGCAGCGGACGAGAACCAACCGCCTCGGTCGGCAGGGGTTGCCTCTAGAGCTCGACCTCGACCTCGAACTCCGTCGTCTTCGGTGGGCCCGGCAACACGGACCCCCCTCCCTGGAAGGCGGGCAACAGCGTCTCGTCGCGGAACTTCTCCCAGATCTCTTTCGACTCCCAGACTGCGACGACGACCCAGCCATTCGTGCTCGGCCCGGCGTAGTGATGCGCCTGGCCGGGGGGCAGGCCACCTGCCGGGTGCACCACCGTGGTGGTGGCGTCGTACTGCTCCCTCGTACCGCCCTCGAAGTCGTTGACGATCACGTACGCCATCTCATCCTCCAGTTCCTCGCAGGCTCGCCGGGCGGATTCCCCCGACTGAGCCACGGTAGCCCATGAGTGAGGTTTGTGCCGCTCAGCGCGAAAGGGAGGAGTGAAGTCCTCGACTATGTCCTAGAGTGTCGCGTGATCCGGCGGTGCCGGAAGCCCGTCGCAGAAGTATTGCGCTAGCGACCCTCGAAGCAGTCGGCCTACGACTACAGCCACCACCGACCTGCGTCCCTGACCTCTGCCAGGAGTCACATACCCATCGCGCATCGGCGCCCGCCGATGTGCAAGCCTCTTGCCCAAAGATCGCCTAAGCAAACAGCGGGAGGAGAGCATAGTGGTCGAGCCGGTATCAGTGGGGGTGATCGTCGCAGCCCTGCTCGCCAAGGCATTGAACCGAGCTGAGGACGGGGTGATCGACAATGGGGTGGAGGCTGCGCGCAAAGCGGTCGAGGCTCTACGCCAGAGGTTCTCGCACGCGGGAGACGCTGAGGCAGAACAAGCGTTGGAGAGCTTGGCCGAGGTTCCCGACAGCGTACGGCGGAAGGAAGCGCTGGCAGACCTGCTTGAAGAGCGCGCCCGGGAGTCGGTAGAGCTGCGCGAGGAGCTGGAGGCTATCGCCGAGCAGATCGAAGAGGCGGGGGTGCGGATTGGCGACATCAAGCAGGTGGCCGAAGGCGAGGGCATCGTGCAGAACGCCGGCAACGTCAACAGTCAGATCAAGGTTGACCAGGGCGGGCGCCAGCCTCGCGAATAGAAAGACCTCCCGTGAGCGAGCAACGCATCAAGGGCAACCAGAACGTCCAGATTCAGGAAGTCGAGGACTCCTGGATTCAGATCACCTACAACAAGGTTCCGCGGGTCCTTCCGCTGGAGGCGCCCCAACTCTCCATTGCCTCCGAGCGGCCTTCGCCCGCCCGCCTTGTGAGCGCTCGTGCTGGCGTCTTCGACTACGTCGGGCGCGCCGAACTGCTTGCCGACCTCGAAGCCTGGGTCGACTCCCCGGCTCCCTTTGCCGGACAGGTGATCTCTGGGCGCGGGGGGAGTGGCAAGACCCGCCTGGCGGTCGAGCTCTGCCTGCGTTTGCGAAAGTGGGACTGGCTTTGTGGCTTTCTGGTGCGCGGGGACGGCGAAGGCAGGCTCGACGCCCTGGTCGAAGCTCCTACCGCGCGCCTGGTGGTGATCGACTACGCCGAGAACCGCGCCGAGCAGCTCAGGCGGTTGTTGCCGCAACTGAGCGCCAGCGCCAGCGCCGAGGAGAAGGTGCGGGTGTTGCTGTTGGTGCGAACCGGTGCCGGGCGATCAGAGGGCCCATTTCGGCGCCACGGGGCCAGGATCGAGTCCGTGGAGAAGGTGATCGAAGGCTGCGGAACACGCGTCCTCGAGGAGAGCGAACGCCTTGGCTTACATGAACGCATGGAGCTCTTCAATCGCGCCGTCCTAGCCTTCGGTGAGTACGTGGACTCACCCCCTTCTCCGGTGCGGACCCCCGACCTAGGCCAAACGGTCTTCGAGAACCCCCTGATGATTGTGATCGCTGCCTACCTGGCCGCTCAAGGCGAGGACGCGCCATCTAGTCGTGAGGGGCTGCTCGATGGGGTGCTGGAGCACGAGCTCAGCTACTGGCTGGAGGGCTCAGAAGGGCTCGGTGCCGACGAGGACCTACTCGAATCCCTGGTTGCGCTGGCGACCCTTGTCAACGCCGACAGCAAAAAGAGCGCCGCCGAGCACCTGCTGCTGCTTCCCGACCTGCGCGATGCGTTCGCCGAGCGCCGCAACCTCCTCGCCCGCTGGGTGCGCGCGCAATACCCAGGGCCGCACTGGTGGAACCCGCTGGAACCCGACCTGGTGGGTGAGCACCTGGTGGCACGGTGCTTCACCGAGCAGCCCGAGGTGCTAAGCGGAGCCATCGCCGGCAGCGAGCCTGAGGAGATCACCAGGCCGCTTGAGGTGCTGGCCCGCGCCGCGGCCGATCACCCCGATCTTTCTGAGGTGCTTAGCCCAGTCCTTAGCGCAGAGTTGATTCGCCTGTGTGAGGTTGCCGTCGCCCAGGCTGCAGCCGCCAAGGACAGCGACCTCCTCTACGGCAACGCCGTTACCGTGGCAGCGGCGATCAATGCAGCGATCTCGGTCGTTGAGGTAAATATCGTGCTGCTGCCCGCCGCCGTAGATCGGATGCCTCCTGGCGCCAACCTGTTGCTGAACGAACTGGCCGTGACCTTGACCGCGCAGTTGGCCGAGAACCTTCGTCCCCCAACCGACGCCGACCCCTCCGACTATGCGCCAATAGCGGGCGCCTTGAGCAACCTCTCGTCCCGCTTCGCTTACGCCGGCCGCCACCCCGAGGCGCTGGAAGCGATCGAGAAGTCGGCCAAGATCCTTCGCCTCCTAGCTGACTCAGACCCTGCCGCCCACACAGCCGATCTGGCAATGGCTCTGAACAATCTGTCCAACCGCCTCGCTTATGCGGGTCGCCACCCCGAGGCGCTGGAAGCGATCGAGAAGTCGGCCAAGATCCTTCGCCTCCTAGCTGACTCAGACCCTGCCGCCCACACAGCCGATCTGGCAATGGCTCTGAACAATCTGTCCAACCGCCTCGCTTATGCGGGTCGCCAGGACGAGGCGCTGGAAGCGATCGAGAAGTCGGTCGAGATCTGGCGCCCCTTGGCCGAGGACGGCCCCGCCGCATACGCGCCCGATCTGGCGAGGGCGCTGGGCAATCTCTCCAACTCTCTCAGTGACGCCGGTCGCCAGGACGAGGCGCTGGAAGCGATCGAGAAGTCGGTCGAGATCTGGCGCCCCTTGGCCGAGGACGGCCCCGCCGCATACGCGCCCGATCTGGCGAGGGCGCTGGGCAATCTCTCCAACTCTCTCAGTGACGCCGGTCGCCAGGACGAGGCGCTGGAAGCGATCGAGAAGTCGGTCGGGATCCTTAGCCCCCTAGCCGACGCAAACCCCGTCGCATACACGCCCGTTCTGGCGGGGGCGCTGAGCAACCTTGCCGATCGGCTAAACGAGGCTGGGCGAGGTGAGGAGGCAGGGAGCGTCCGCCGGGAGGTAGCGGAGTTGGTTGGCGCCTCTGTCAGTGTTCGTCCGAACTAACACTTCTTCGGAGCTTCGAGCTTGAATCTCGGCGTCGCGTTCGATCTCCTCCAACCGAAAGTGCTTCACCGCGTAGCCCAGCGCCTCCGGTGAGTACGCGCACGCGGTGTGCAGTCCGTCGGCGATCTCGCCGGCCAGCTCCATCGACTTGGGACCACCCATCGCGCCGATCTTCAGCGGCAGGTGCTCCTGGACGGGCCGGGCCGCAGTCGTGACTCCGGAGTAGCTGTAGAAATCGCCCCCTCGAAGTCGATCGAACCCTCGTCGAGGAAGGTGCGCATGACGTGGTGGGCCTCGCGCAGGCGAGCGATCGGTCGTGTCCCGCGCCACTCGACGCCGTATTGCTCGAGCATCGCGATGTTGCCGATCCCGAACACGACCTCGGCCCGACCGTCGCTCAACTCGTCGAGCGTGGCCGCGAGCTGAGCGACGTAGGTCGGCTCCCGCATGTAGATCGGCGCGACGCAGGGGCCGAGTCGGATCCGCTCGGTGCGCTGGGCGAGGGCGGCAAACAGCAGCCACGCGTCCTTGTGGTAGATCTCGTCGGCGCTGTAGCAGGCGTGGTAGCCAAGCCTGTCGGCCAGCGCAACCGCATCGAGCAGCTCCTGCACCGGCTGCTCCGGCAGCATCTGGAAGCTGAGAAGCATGCCGGGTCAGCCTAGCTCCTGTGGATTCGAGCACGGGAGTGCCGTGTTGACTATCAACGGCGGCAGCGCCAATCTTGGGGGAATGGGGCGAGGAATCCATCACGTCGATCTGGCCGTCGCCGACGTTGAGCGGTCCCTCGCCTTCTATCTTGACCTGCTCGGCCCGCTCGGCTGGGAAGAGAGCGTCCGGTATCCGAGCTACCGAGGGACCGAGGAGGTTGTGTACCTCAAGGACGCGGCGACAGGGTCCCGAGAGGCCGGGTCGGACTCCTCGATGCTCGGAATCCGCCCGGCGGATGGCGCCGCGCATCGCTACTACGGGGTTGGAATCGAGCACTTCGCCTTCGAGGTTGACCGACGGGAGGAGGTTGATGAGGCGCACGCACGCTGCCTCGCGAGCGGCGCAAACATTCACTTCCCGCCGGAGGAGGATCGCGACGAGCCTGGCTACTACGCGTTCTTCGTCTTCGATCCTGATGGGATTCGAGTCGAGGTGTTCTGCTGGCCTCGCTTTTCATAGGGGGATCTCGTACTCGATCCAGGTGCTGCGCTCGGCACCGGTCGAGTCGTAGAGGCGCTGGGCTGTCTCGTTGTCGGGGGCCGTTGCCCACTCGAGGTGGTGGGCGCCGCGTTCGCGGGCGACTGCGGCGCTTGCCTCTATGAGGGCTCGCCCGACGCCCTCGCCGCGAGCCGCCGGGTCGACGTAGAGGTCGTTCATCAGCACCGTCTCGGCCGGGACGAGCGAGGTGAAGTGCCAGTAGAGGCAGGCGTAGCCGAGCAGCTCGCCGTCTTGCCAGGCGCCGAGCAGCATGCCGTCCTCGCTGGGGGCGATGAAGCGGGAGAAGAAGGCGCGGTTGCGCTCGTCGTCGATCCGCTCGACCTCGTAGAAGCGCTGGTAGGCGCCGATCAACGGCAGCAGGTTGTCCATCTGGCCGGCTGCGATCGGCTCGATTCGGAGCTCTCCCGGCACCCGCTCACCGTATCGCGGCCACGCAAGGTTCCGGTCGCGGGGAGGGACCACGACCCGCACGAGGTAAAGACCGGCACCGACAGGCCGGCTTGCACCCATCTCTAAGCTTTTCGGGACGCGAGCCGGTAGGCAACCTAGGCCCCACAAGGAGGGGATTCCGCTGGCACGGCCCACAGACTCGAACGAGCAGCTCCTCTGCAGCTTCTGCGGCAAGTCGCAGCGCCAGGTCAAGAAGCTGATCGCCGGCCCCGGCGTCTACATCTGCGACGAGTGCATCGACCTCTGCAACGAGATCATCGACGAGGAGCTGACCCCGCCGACGGGTGCCGTCGAGCTCGAGAACCTGCCCAAGCCGGAAGAGATCCACGGCGTCCTGCAGGAGTACGTGGTCGGCCAGGAGGCCGCCAAGCGCGCCCTCTCCGTCGCCGTCTACAACCACTACAAGCGCGTCCAGATGAACCTCTCCGAGGACGTCGAGGTCGAGCTGCAGAAGTCGAACATCATGCTGCTGGGCCCGACCGGCTGCGGCAAGACGCTGCTCGCCCAGACCCTCGCCCGCATCCTCAACGTCCCCTTCGCGATCGCCGACGCGACGGCGCTGACCGAGGCCGGCTACGTCGGCGAGGACGTCGAGAACATCCTGCTCAAGCTGATCCAGGCCGCCGACTACGACGTCAAGAAGGCCGAAACGGGGATCATCTACATCGACGAGATCGACAAGATCGCGCGCAAGGCCGACAACCCGTCGATCACCCGTGACGTCTCCGGCGAAGGCGTGCAGCAGGCGCTGCTGAAGATCCTCGAGGGGACGACCGCCTCGGTGCCGCCGCAGGGGGGGCGCAAGCACCCGCACCAGGAGTTCCTCACGATCGACACGACGAACATCCTCTTCGTCTGCGGCGGCTCCTTCGCCGAGCTTGACAAGGTGATCGAGCGGCGGGTCGGCGACCGCGGGATCGGCTTCGGCGCCGCGATCTCCTCGCGTGAGACCAGGGACACCGGCGAGTGGTTCGAGCAGGTGCTGCCCGAGGACCTGATGGAGTACGGCCTGATCCCGGAGTTCATCGGCCGCCTGCCGGTCGTCGCCGCGATCCACCAGCTCAGCCGCGACGACCTGGTCACGATCCTCACCGAGCCCCGCCACGCCCTGACCAAGCAGTTCCAGCGCTTCTTCGAGTTCGACGAGATCGAGCTGGTCTTCGCCGAGGACAGCCTCGAGGCGATCGCCGACAAAGCGCTCGAGCGCGAGACCGGCGCCCGCGGCCTGCGCTCGATCCTCGAGGAGACGCTGCTCGACGTGCAGTTCGAGCTGCCCTCGCGCCGCGACGTGACCAAGTGCGTGGTCACCCGGGAGACGATCGAGCAGGGGCGGCGACCGACCCTCGTCACAGAGGCTGCTCCGCAGGACATCGGCGGGATTGACGAAGAAGAGCTCAGCGAGGAATCGGCGTAGGGGGCCGTCCCGGCAGGGGTTCCGCTTAACTTTTTCGAGTGGCGGGGACTGCTGTCGCTCGAGCCTCGCTCGCGAAAAAGTACAAGACGCTCCACCCCTGCCGGGACGGCCCCTTAGACTCGCGCTCCGTGAGTGAGGAGAGCCGAAAGACCCTCGAAGAGAAGACTCGCTACGACCCGAGTGAGGTCGAGGGTCGGATCTTTGCCGAATGGATTGAGGCGGGGTACTTCCACCCGGCGGCGGAGGGCAGCCCGGAGGAGAACTTCTCGGTTGCTATTCCGCCGCCGAACGTGACCGGGGCGCTGCATATGGGGCATGCGCTGAACGGGTCGATGCAGGATGCGCTGGTGCGGATGAACCGGATGCGGGGCCGCAACGCGCTCTGGATTCTCGGCACCGATCACGCCGGGATCGCCACGCAGTCCGTGGTCGAGAAGATGCTGCGCTCCGAAGGCGTCTCCCGCCACGACCTCGGCCGCGAGAAGTTCGTCGAGCGGGTCTGGGAGTGGCGCGAGGAGTACGGCTCGCGGATCGTCGAGCAGTACAAGCGGCTCGGCGCTTCCTGCGACTACGAGCGCGAGCGCTTCACCCTCGACGAGGACTACGTGAAGGCCGTCTACCGCGTCTTCAAGCAGCTCTTCGACAAGGGCTACATCTACCGCGACAACTACATGGTCAACTGGGACCCGGGCTCGCACTCGGCGATCTCCGACCTCGAGGTCGAGAACCGCGAGGTCGAGGACACGCTCTACTCGATCGACTACCCGGTCGAGGGCTCCGACCGCGTCCTGACCGTGGCCACGGTGCGCCCGGAGACGATGCTGGCCGACACCGCGGTCGCCGTGAACCCGAAGGACGAGCGCTACGCCGACCTCGTCGGCCAGCACTGCGTCCTGCCCCTGGTCGGCCGCCGCCTGCCGATCGTCGCCGACGAGCACGTCGACCCCGAGTTCGGCACCGGGGCGCTGAAGATCACCCCCGGCCACGACCCCAACGACTTCGAGATCGGCCGCAAGCACGGGCTCGAGGAGATCGTCGCGATCGGCCCCGACGGCCGGCTCACCGAGGAGGCGGGGGAGAGGTTCGCCGGCCTGACCGCGGCCGAGGCGCAGGAGGCCGTGGTCGCGGCCCTGCGCGAGGAGGGCGTGCTGCGGGCCGAAGAGCCCTACGTCCACTCGGTCCCCTTCTCGCACCGCTCGGGCGAGCGGATCGAGCCGCTGATCTCGCTGCAGTGGTTCTGCCGCATGGACGAGCTGGCGGCGCCGGCGATCGAGGCGGTCGAGCGCGATCGGGTGCGGATCGCGCCGGCGCAGTGGAAGCGCGTCTACCTCGACTGGATGCGGGAGATCCGCCCCTGGTGCATCTCGCGCCAGCTCTGGTGGGGTCACCGGATCCCGGTCTGGTACTGCGATCCCTGCGAGGAAACGATCGTCGCCGAGCAGACCCCCGAGCGCTGCGGCGCCTGCGGCGGCGAGCTGCGCCAGGAGGAGGACGTGCTCGACACCTGGTTCAGCTCGGCGATCTGGCCCTTCGCCACGCTCGGCTGGCCCGACGACACCCCCGAGCTGCGCGCCTTCTACCCGACCAGCTTCCTCACCACGGCGCGCGAGATCCTCTTCCTCTGGGTGGCGCGGATGATCATGACCGGGCTCGAGTTCGCCGGCGACGTCCCCTTCCGCGACGTCTACGTGCACTCGGTGATCCAGGCCCGCGACGGGCGGCGGATGTCGAAGAGCCTCGGCACCGGGATCGACCCGCTGGAGGAGATCGACGTGCACGGCGCCGACGCGCTGCGCTTCGGCCTGCTGGCGATGTCCTCGACCCAGGACGTGCGCTACTCCGACGCCAAGGTCCAGCAGGGCCGCGACCTCGCCAACAAGCTCTGGAACGCGAGCCGCCTGATCCTGCTCAATGCCGGCGAGGTCGAGGCGAAGCCGGCGCCCGAGCGGGCCGAGGACCGCTGGATCCTCTCGCGGATGGAGCGGACGATCGCCTCGGTCACCGCGAAGCTCGACACCTACGACTTCGCCCACGCGGCGACCGAGGCCTACGCCTTCTTCTGGTCGGAGCTCTGCGACTGGTACCTGGAGATCGCCAAGCCGCGCCTCTACGAGGGCGAGGCGGAGGTCTCGGCGAACCTGCTCTGGCTGCTGGAGCGCACGCTCGCCCTGCTGCACCCGATCATGCCCTTCGTCACGCGAGGAGGTCTGGTCCTACCACCCGTCCCGCAAGGGCCATCTCGCCGTGCACCCGTTCCCCAGGGCCGAGGAGTCGCTGTTCGACCCCGAGGCCGAGGCCGAGGTCGGGCGCGGGATCGAGCTGACAGGCCGCCTGCGCGCCTGGCGCGACATGGTCGAGGCGCCCGCCGCCAGCCAGCTCTCCGCCCGCGTCGACGGTGAGCGACCGCAGGAGTTCGTCGGCCGCCTCGCCCGCTTCGAGTTCACCGAGGACGGCGGGGACCCGATCGCCTCGGTCGGCCCGGTCAAGGTGCTCGCCTCGCCGGAGATCGATGCCGAGGCCGTCGCCGCGCGGCTCGAGAAGCGCCGCGAGGAGCTGCGCTCCGAGGTCGCCCGCGCCGAGGGCAAGCTCGCCAACGAGAAGTTCGTCGCCAGGGCGCCGGCCGAGCTGGTCGAGGAGGAGCGGGCCAAGCTCGAGCGCTACCGGGCCGAGCTCGAGGAGCTCGCGGAATAGACCCGCAGGCCTACCTCGACTCGCTGGAGCCGATCGGCTGGAAGCTCGGCCTGGAGCGGATGCACCGGCTCAGCACCGCCCTCGGGCTGCCCCAGCACCGCTTCGCCTCGATCCACGTCGTCGGCACCAACGGCAAGTCCTCGGTGACGCGGATGATCGCGGCGCTGCTGGAGGCGCACGGCGTCAGCAGCGGCGCCTGCGTCTCGCCCCACGCGCTGCGCTGGTCCGAACGGGTGCTGATCGGCGGCGAGGAGATCGGCGCCGGCCGAGTTCGCCGCCGCGGTCGAGCGCACCGCCCAGGCCGCCGAGACGGTCAACCGCAGCCTCGAGGAGGGCGAGGCGGTGACCCAGTTCGAGGTCGCCACGGCGGCTGCCTTCGTCGCCTTTGCCGCCGCCCGGGTCGAGGCCGCCGTGGTCGAGGCCGGGCTGGGCGGGAGGCTCGACGCGACCAACACGATCCCCTCGCAGGGTCACCGTCCTGACCTCGATCGGGCTCGACCACACCGAGTGGCTGGGCGAGACCGAGCTCGAGATCGCGGCCGAGAAGCTGGCCGTGCTGCGCGACCACACGACCCTGGTGCTCGGCCGGGTCAGCCCCGAGGTCGCGGCCCTGGCCGAGCGGACCGCGGCGCGAGCGCGGGGCGAAGCTGATCGTCGCCCCCGAGGACCCCGGCGAGGAGATCGAGCTGCGCGCCGCCGGCCGCTTCCAGCGCCGCAACTTCGCCCTCGCCTGCGCCGCCGCCGAGGCCTTCCTCGGCGAGCTCGACGCCTCGCTCGTCGCCGAGGTCGCCGCGACCCTGACCGTTCCGGGGCGCCTCGAGCGAGTTGCCGAGAGCCCGCCGACCTTCCTCGACGCCGCCCACAACCCCGACGGCGCCGCGGCGCTCGCCGAGGGCCTGGGCGAAGTCGCCGGCGGCCGCCCGGTCGTCGCCTGCCTCGCCGTCCTCGGCCGACAAGGACGCCGCGGCGATGATCGCGCGCCCTGGCGCCCGCGCCGTGACCCAGCTCGTCTGCACCGAGCTGCCCGCCGACGGGCCTGAAATCGAGACACGTAGGCGTGTCTCGGCCCGTCGGCGGTCGCTTGGCGGCGGACGAGCTGGCCGGGGTCTGCTGAGGGGGCTGGGGTCGCGGCCGAGGCGGTGGCGGATTTCGGCGCCGCGGTGGCGCGAGCGCGCGACCTCGCCCTCGAGCTCGGCGGGATCCTGCTCGTCACCGGCTCGCACTACGTGCTGGCGCCTGCCCGCGCCGCCCTGCGCCTGTGCGAGGATTGAGCCGATGGAGGCGAAGTCCAAGAGCGCCGGCTCGGAACTGCTCTCGATGATGGCCCTGGTCGCCGCGGTCGTCGCCGCGGTGATCCTCGTCTTCTTCGGCCTCGGCTACCTCTTCGGCAGCCTCTTCCTCTAGGAAGGTCTTCCGGTGCGCTTTATGCATCCGATATTGACGCGCACCGGAGGCGGGGTGGAGCTCGGATGCGAGGGTTCCCGAGCCCGGCGGCGAAGTAGACTGCCCGCCTCCCCTCGCGGTGGGCTCCAGCCATGGCACTAGCGATCTTCGGCATCAGCAACGACGGCCTCAACCTGGCCGCGACCCTCTTCATCCTGATGATCGTCGTCGTCTGGCTGGCCCTGATCGTCTACACCTACTTCGACGCCAAGCGCCGCATCTCCGACCCCTTCCTGGTCGCCTGCGCGACGATCGGCTCCTTCTTCCCCTACATCGGCACCGCCGTCTACGCGATCGTGCGCCCGCCCGAGTTCCTCGAGGACGCCCACGAACGCGAGCTGGAGATCAGGGCGGCCGAGCTGCGCGTGCGCCAGCTGACCGAGGCCTCCTGCCCCAACTGCGAATACCCGGTCGAGAAGAACTTCCTGCGCTGCCCGAAGTGCCAGCACCGCCTCAAGGACCCCTGCCCGAGCTGCGGCAAGCCGGTCGACCCGCGCTGGGCGCTCTGCCCCTACTGCGAGAGCGCCGCTCGGCCGAGCGGCCGCGGCGGCAGAAACCGCCAGGCCGAGGGCCGCGCGCGAGCGCCGCGCGCGCGGAGCGGCCAGCGCGCGCAGCGCGAGGAGCGCCCCAAGCGCCGCCCGCCCGCCCGCGCGAAGGCCAAGGAGGCCGACCGCGCCGGAGAACGGACGAAGAGCACTGCACCGACCCAAACGACCCCAAAGGAGCCCCGCCCGTGAGCCGGACGCTGATCCTCGTAAAGCCTGACGCCTTCCAGCGCGCCCTGACCGGCGAGGTGATCGCCCGCTTCGAGCGCAAGGGACTGCGGATCGCGGCGCTGAAGACGATGCGGGCCGACGAGCCGATCGCCAACGAGCACTACGAAGAGCACACCGAGAAGCCCTTCTTCGGCGAGCTGGTCTCCTTCATCACCGGCGGCACGCTGGTGGCGATGGTGCTCGAGGGTCACGAAGCGGTTGCGGCGGCGCGCCAGCTGATCGGCGCGACCAACCCGGTCGAGGCCGCGCCCGGCTCGATTCGCGGCGACTTCGCGCTCGAGGTGACCTTCAACATGGTCCACGGCTCCGACTCCGACGAGTCGGCCGAGCGCGAGATCGGGATCTGGTTCCCAGAGTTGGCGTGACGGCGCGTGGGCGGGGGTCTCCGCTTGACTTTTTCGGTGGGACGGCTGCCGCCTCTCGAGGTCGATCGGCGAAAAAGTACAAGACGTTCCGACCCCCGCCCACGCCCCGGTGACTGTCTCGAGCGTGACGCTGGCATCCGGATCGCCGCAGAGGGCCGAGATTCTGCGCAAGCTTGGGGTTGAGTTCGAGGTCGTCGTGTCCGGGCGTCGACGAGCTCAGCGGGGGGGACCCTGAGGTCGAGGTGCTCGAGAACGCGCGGTTGAAGGCTCGGGCGGTTGGGCGCGATGGGGTGGTGATGGCTTGCGACACGGATGTCGTGCTCGACGGCAAGGCGCTGGGCAAGCCTGCCGATGCGGCTGAGTCGCGGCGCTATCTGGAGCGGATGTCCGGGCGGGCGCACGACGGTGATGAGCGGGCTGGTGGTGCTCGTCGACGGGGAGGAGCGCAGTGGGCTCGAGCGCACCACCGTGGTCTTCAAGGAGCTGAGCGAGGCGGAGAAGGAGCGCTACGTGGCGTTTGGCGAGTGGGAGGGGCGCTCCGGTGGCTATGCGATCCAGACGCTTGGGTCGACCCTGGTCGAGCGGGTCGAGGGGAGCGTCTCCAACGTGGTCGGGCTGCCGGTCGGGCTGCTGGTCGAGCTGGCGCCCGAGCTGTTCGAGCGAAACTGACCAAATCGAAGCCCCATTTGCGGTGTTTGGGATGATTTCGCGGCAGGTTCTCCAAATCCACCATGGGCGTATTCAGCTACCTCAGAGGACTCGGCGGTCGCGACATGGCCGTCGACCTCGGCACGGCCAACACGCTGGTCTACGTGCGCGGGCGCGGCATCGTCCTCTCCGAGCCCTCGGTGGTCGCGATCGACTCCCACACCGGCCAGGTCCACGCGGTCGGCGTCGAGGCGAAGCGGATGCTGGGGCGGACGCCCGGCAACGATCACCGCGATCCGGCCGCTCAAGGACGGCGTGATCGCCGACTTCGACGTCACCGAGCAGATGCTGCGCCACTTCATCAAACAGGTGCACTCCAACCGCTTCGCCCACCCGCGCGTCGTCGTCTGCGTCCCCTCCGGCGTCACCGGGGTCGAGAAGCGCGCGGTCGAGGAGGCCTGCCTCTCGGCCGGCGCCCGCCAGGCCTACCTGATCGAGGAGCCGATGGCGGCGGCGATCGGCGCCGGCCTGCCGGTCGCCGAGCCGACCGGCTCGATGGTCGTCGACGTCGGCGGCGGCACCACCGAGGTGGCGGTGATCTCGCTCGGCGGGATCGTCGTCTCGCAGTCGATCCGGGTCGGCGGCGACGAGCTCGACGAGGCGATCGTCAACCACTGCAAGCACGAGTACAAGCTGGCGATCGGCACCCAGACCGCGGAGGAGGTCAAGCTCGAGGCGGGCTCGGCCTCGCCGCTGCCCGAGGAGGTGCGGGTCGAGATCCGCGGCCGCGACCTCGTCTCCGGCCTGCCGAAGACGATCACGCTCGGCTCCGAGGAGGTCCGCGAGGCGCTCGACGAAACGGTCGGCCACATCGTCGACGCGGTCAAGGACACGCTCGACCGCACCCCGCCGGAGCTGGCGGGTGACATCATGGACCGCGGCATCACCCTTGCCGGCGGCGGCGCGCTCCTGCAAGGACTCGAACAGCGCCTCCGCGACGAGTGCCAGATGCCCTGTCAACTGGCAGAGTCACCGCTGACGTGCGTGGCGGTCGGCTCGGGCATCTCGCTGGAGGAGTTCGAGACCATCCACCGCGCCAGCAAGCGGAATTCCGGGACCAGGCGACTTTGCTTAGCTCCCCTTCATCTCAAGCCCCAAACTTAGGTCTTCCCCGTGTACCGAAAGCAAGTACGCCGCCGTAGGGCGGTGCTCGCCCTGCTGATCGTCGGCTCCTTCGTGCTGCTGACGATCACCTACGGGCAGGGCTCGCGCGGCCTGCAGCGCGGCGTCAGCACGATCTTCAGCCCGGTCCAGTCGGTCGCCGACCGCGCCCTGAAGCCGGCCCGCGACCTGGTCGACTGGTTCGACAAGACCTTCGACGCGCGCGGCGAAAACAGCCGCCTCAAGTCGGAGCTGGTCACGGCGCGCACGCAGGCCGTGGCCGGCCAGGAGGCGCTGCAGGAGAACGCGCAGCTGCGCAAGCTGGTCGAACTCGACCGCGGCCCGGCGCTCGCCGCCTCGGCGTACGAGCCGGTGACCGGCCGGGTGATCGCCCGCTCGCCGACGGTCTGGCACTCGAGCGTGACGATCGACGTCGGCAGCGGCGACGGCGTCCACGTCGACGACCCGGTGATCAGCGGCGACGGCCTGGTCGGCCGCATCGCCTCGGTCGAGGGGGGTTCTTCGCAGGTGATGCTGCTCACCGACCACGCCAGCGCGATCTCGGCCAAGGTCGTGCCCGGCCGGGGTGCAGGGCGTGATCAAGCCCGAAGTCGGCAACCCCGAAGACCTGATCCTCGACTTCATCGACTCGACCAAGCAGGTCCACGGCGGCCAGACCGTGGTCACCGCCGGCTGGCGCGCCCAGGGCCTGGCCTCGCTCTTCCCGCCGGGCCTGCCGGTCGGCGAAGTGACCAGGGCCTCGATCGTCGAGCAGGAGGCGAACGAACAGGTCGACGTGCGGCCCTACGCCGACCTGCGCAACCTCGACCTCGTCCAGGTGCTGACCGGGGGCTCGCGCGGATGATCCTCACCCCGAAGATCGTCGCCCGCATCGCCGCGATCGGGATCCTCGGCGTGCTGCTGCAGCTCTCCTTCTTCTCCCGGGTCGAACTCTTCCACGTCAGCCCCGACGTCCTGCCGGCGCTGGTCGTCTGCCTCGGCCTGCTCGGCGGCAGCATGACCGGCGCCGTCAGCGGCTTCTCGATCGGCTTCTTCGTCGACTGCCTGCTGGTCGAGGCGCTCGGGATCACCTCGCTGGTGCTGCTCGGCATCGGCTACCTGGCCGGCCTCTTCCGCGAGCGCTTCGAGATCCACAGCTCGCTGGTCCCGGCGCTGCTCTGCATGGGCCTGACCCTGCTCGCCGAGCTCGGCTTCGCCGCGGTCGCAGCTGCTGCTCGGCATCGACGCCCCGGTCAGCATCCTGATCGTCCGCGACATGCTGCTGAAGAGCGTCTACGCCTTCTTCCTCGGCTGGCCGATCTACCTCGGTCGTGCGGCGCGTCCTGCGCCCGGCCCTGGTCGAGGAGCCGAGGGTGCAGCGGCGCCGCCAGCCGACCGTGCTGGGGGCCTAGGAGGGATGCGGGCGGCCTCTGCGGGAATTCGCGTCCCCCAGGCGCTGAGCGACTGGCGCGCCTACGTCGCGCGCGGACCGCCGCCGCGACATTCCCGCAGCTCGCCGTCGCGCCGCCGTGCTACCGCGGCACTCCCGCCGAGCTTTCGCGACCGCCCATCTCCGCTTCGAGCCCCTCAGGCCTTCGGGCGAGGTCTCGTCTCCAGGCCGCGACACGCCGCCTAGGAACGTTTCGGCGCCGGCACCATCTCTACCCCACGCACCGCGCTGGTCAAGACGCGCTGGCGCCGCTGGCCCGCACCCCAGCTCGCTGCCCGAGTCCGGCGATCGAGCTCCGACGAGTCCGCGGGCCCGCGAGCGAGCAACCGGCTGGCGCTGCGGATCGCGATCTTCGGCGGCGTCGCCGTCGTCCTCTTCGCCGTCCTCTTCTTCCGCCTCTGGCTGCTGCAGGTGCATCGACGGCGAACAAGTACCTGGCCGAAGCCAAGAACAACCGCACCCGCTCCTACCGGGTCAGCGCCCCGCGCGGCGAGATCCTCGACCGCAACGGCGAAGTCCTCGTCGCCAACCGCACCAGCCTCGCGCTGCAGGTCAACCCGCGCAAACTGCCCGGCCGACCGCGCCGAGCGCCGGGCCGAGCTCGCGCAGCTCGCCGACCTCACCCACAGCACGCTGCGCCACCTGCGCCGCACGATGCACGAAGAGCTGAAGCTGGCGCCCGGCCGCGCCGGTGACGCTGCGCCGCGACGTCGGCCACTACCTCGTCTACTACCTGCAGGAGAACCAGGACCGCTTCCCCGGGGTCGAGGTGCAGCGGGTCTTCGTCCGCGCCTACCCGGACGGGACCCTGGCCGCCCACATCCTCGGCAACGTCGGCGAGATCTCCGAAGAACAGCTGAAGGAACCGCGCTACCGCGGCCTGCAGCCGGGCGACGAGATCGGCCAGGACGGCGTCGAGTACACCTACGACCGCTTCCTGCGCGGGAAGCCCGGCCTGACCAGGATCCAGGTCGACGCCCTCGGCGAGCCGACGCCGAACGGCCGGCTCGTCTCCAAGCCGCCCGCGCCCGGCGACAGCCTCAAGCTCTCGATCGACGGCAAGGTGCAGGAAGCGGGCGAGGCGGCGCTGGCCGAACGGGGCCTGCCCGGCGCCTTCATCACGATGGACGTGCACAGCGGCGAAATCCTCGGCCTGGGCTCGTTCCCGACCTTCGAACCGGCGCTCTTCACCCGGCCGCTGACCCAGAAGCAGGTCGACGAACTCTACCGCAACCCGCTGGCGCCGCTGACCGACCGGGCGATCGCCGGCCTCTACCCGACCGGCTCGACCTTCAAGCCGATCACCGCGATCGCGGCGCTCGAAAGCGGCAACCTGCAGCTGAGCGAAGTCGATCGAAGATCCGGGCCAGCTGGTCGTCGGCGGCCAGGTCTTCAAAAACGCCGGCGAAGCGGCCAACGGAACGGTCAGCCTCGTCTCTGCGCTCGAAGTCTCCTCGGACGTCTTCTTCTACACGCTCGGCCTGCGCATGTGGGACAGCGGCGACCTGCAGCACTGGGCGCACGCGCTCGGCATCGGCCGGCCGACCGGCATCGACCTGCCCGGCGCCGAAGAAGGCCTGCTGCCCTCCCAGCACTGGCGCAACCAGCTCTACAAGGAAGGCGAAACCGAACGGCCCTGGTCGGCCGGGCGACAACGTCCAGCTCGCCACCGGCCAGGGCGACCTGCAGACCAACCCGCTGCAGATGGCGATCGCCTACGCGACGCTCGCCAACGGCGGCACGGTCGTCACCCCGCACGTCGGCATGCAGATCGACGACGCCGCCGGCCGGGTGCTGAAGGAATTCGATCCCAGGCCGCGCCGGCACGTTCGCATCGACCCCGAATACCGGGCCGCGATCCTCGAAGGGCTGCACGACGCCGCGCAGAACGGCGGCGGGACCTCGTTCGAGGTCTTCGGCAGCTTCCCGATCCCGGTCGCCGGCAAGACCGGGACCGCGCAGCGCCCGCCGCACCTGGACCAGTCCTGGTACGGCGTCCTCGCTCCCTACCCGAATCCGCGTATCGTCACCTTCGTGACCATGGAGGAAGGCGGCTTCGGCGCCGAATCGGCGGCGCCCGCGGCGAAGAAGATTCTCGAAGCGTATTTCGCGGGCCGGCTCGCGAAGGAAGCGGGCTCCCGAAGGGGGCGAAGGGCTGATGTACGCGACCCGCGCCCGCCAGGCCCGGCCCGAGCCCTTCGCGGTCCATCCCGGCATCGCCGAGCGCCTCGGCCTGCCCTACATGGACGGCACCCTGGCGCTTTCCGCCGCGGCCCTCGCCGCCTTCAGCGTCTTCGTGCTGGGCCAGGCGACGCTGCACGACGTCCCCGGCGACCCCTACTACTTCGCCGACCGCCAGGCCATCTACGCTGTCCTCGGCATCGTCGGCATGTACCTCCTCACCCGCATCGACTACTCGCGCTTCCGCGAGCTGCGGGTCGGCATCTACACCTTCCTCTGCGTCAGCATCTCGCTCGTCTTCGTCTTCGGCTTCGCGGCGCGCGGCTCACGGCGCGCCTTCGAACTTCCCTTCTTCAGTTTCCAGCCATCTGAGCTCGGCAAGCTCCTGCTCGTGCTTGCGCTTGCCGGGTTCGTCATCGATGGCGCCAGGAGCGGGTCGGACTGGCAGCGCACGGTGCGCTACCTCTGCCTCGGCCTGGCACCGGCTGCGCTCGTCTTCCTGCAGCCGGACCTCGGCACCTCCCTGGTGTTCGGGGCAATCACCCTCGCCGTGATGTACGTGGGGGGCGTCCGCTGGACGCACTTCGCGGTGATCGGCGCGGCCCTCGTCGCAGTGACAGCGATCGTCCTCGTGGTGGCTCCCGCAGTCGGGACGCCGATCCTCAAGGGCTACCAGGCACAGAGGCTCACCTCTTTCCTGAATCCCAGCGCGGACCCGAGCGACGCGGGCTACCAGCAGAACCAGGCCAAGATCGCCATCGGCTCCGGGGAGAAGACCGGACGAGGCGATCGGGCCACCCAGACGCGGCTCGACTTCGTCCCTGAGCGGCACACCGACTTCATCTTCGCGGTGATCGGTGAGCGCTACGGATTCATGGGAGCCGCGTTGGTCCTATCCCTATACGCCCTGCTGATCTGGCGGGCGCTGCGGATTGTGACGCTCTCGAAGAACTCCTACGGGACCCTGGTGGCAGGCGGCATCGCCGCCATGCTGCTCTTCCAGGTCTTCGTCAACGTGGGGATGAACCTCGGGATCATGCCGATCACCGGGATCCCCCTGCCGCTGATGAGCTACGGGGGGTCGTCAGTGCTGGCGACGTTCCTCGCGATCGGCGTCCTTCAGAGCATTCACATGCAAGCGCGCCTCAGCCAGAGGGGCAGGTTCGCCTGGTGATCCCGTGAAGGAGCGCCGGCGATGCGTACCTATCTGAACTGAGCTGAATCAATGAAAAAGACAATTCTGGTGTCCGCCGATCGCGGCGAGACCCGCGTGGCCGTCCTCGAGTCGAAGACGAAAGGCGGCAAGCGCGACGTTGCGGAGCTCTACATAGAGCGCCGCGGCCGGCGTTCGATCGTCGGCAACATCTACAAGGGCAAGGTCGACAACGTCCTGCCCGGCATGGAGGCCGCCTTCGTCGACATCGGCCTCGAGCGCAACGGCTTCCTGCACGTCGACGAGATCGTCCTGCCCAACGGCGAACAGGCGCCGAAGCGCGGCCGCGGCCAGGGCCGCCGCATCGACGAGCTGATCAAGCCCGGGCAGGAGATCGTCGTCCAGGTGGTCAAGGACCCGCTGAAGTCGAAGGGCGCGCGGCTCTCGATGAACGTCTCGATCGCCGGCCGCTACCTGGTCTACGCGGCGCAGGGCAGCGGCGTCGGCGTCAGCCGGCGGCTCTCGGACTCCGAGCGCGACCGCCTGCGCAAGATGGTCGACCGCACCTACAAAGGGCCCGGCGGGCTGATCGTCCGCACCGCCGCCCACGGGGCGAAAAAGGCCGACTTCGTGCGCGAGATCGGCTACCTGCACAAGCTCAACGAGGTGCTCGAACGGCGCACCGAGCAGATCGCGGCGCCCGACCTCGTCTTCCAGGAGGCCGACCTGCCGGTGCGGGTCCTGCGCGACGTCTTCCTCAGCGACTTCGAGAAGGCGATCATCGACTCCGAGAAGCAGTTCGAACGGGTGACCAGCTTCTTCCAGCGCACCGCGCCGGAGCTGGTCGACGGCGTCGAGCTCTACAAGGAGCGCAAGCCGCTGTTCGAGAAGTGGGGGATCGACAAGGAGATCGAGTCGACCCTCGGCCGCCGCGTCGACCTCGCCTCGGGCGGCTACCTGATCATCGACTACGCCGAGGCGCTGACCGTGATCGACGTCAACAGCGGCAGCTTCACCGGCCGCGGCAAAGGCGGCCTCGAGGAGACGATCACCCGGGTCAACACCGAGGCGGCCGACGAGGCCGTGCGGCAGCTGCGCCTGCGCGACATCGGCGGCATCATCGTCATCGACTTCATCGACATGGCGCGGGCGCGCAACCGCGACAAAGTGCTGAAAACGCTGCGCAAAGCGCTCGACGCCGACAAGTCGAAGAGCTACGTGGTCGAGGTCTCGCCGCTGGGCCTGGTCGAGATGACGCGCCAGAACGTCACCGACGGCGTGCGCGAGATCCTCACCGCGCCCTGTCCGACCTGCGAGGGCGAGGGGGTCGTCCTCTCCGCCGAGACGGTGGCGCTGGACGCGATGCGGCGCCTGCCCGACGTCGCGGCGGGGGCCAAAGGACGCCGAGGCGCTGCTGCTGCGGGTCCACCCGAAGGTCGCGGCGGAGCTGATCGACCCCGACAGCGGCCTGGCCGAGCTCGAGGCCGAAACCGGCAAGCAGTTCCACTTCGAGGGCGGCGACGCGCTGCCGATCGACACCTTCGACGTGGTCGAGGCCGGCACGCGGGCGGAGATCGAGGAGCGGGCGCTGCCCTTCAAGGTCGGCGAGGAGGTGCTGGTCAAGATCGACGAGCCGCACATGTACAACGCCGACGACGCCGTCGCCCGCGTCGACTCCTACATCGTCAGCGTCACCGGCGGCGGTCGCTTCGTCGGCGAGCGCAAGCTGGTGCGGATCGAGCGGGTCGAGCGAGCCGCCGCGGTGGCCTCGCTGCCGGGGGTCGAGGCGACCAACGGGGTCGCTGGCGGCGGCGAAAACGGCTCCGAGCTAGAATCCTCGCCCTCGCGCAGTCGCCGTCGTGGCCGCAGGGGCGGTCGGGGTCGGTCGCGCTCAACCCAGAGCAAGGACGAATGAACACGTACGCAGTCATAGAGAGCGGTGGCAAGCAGTACAAGGTCGAGAAGGGCACCTCCCTCCTCGTCGATCGGCTGAGCGCCAAGGAGGGCGACAAGGTCGCCCTGCGCCCGGTGATGTTCCGCGACAAGGAGGTCGTCGCCGGGGCCAAGGAGCTGGAGAAGGTCAAGGTCGAGGCGACCGTGACCGAGCACCTGCGCGGCGAGAAGATCAAGGTCTTCAAATACAAGCCGAAGAAGGGCTACCGCCGCCGCGCCGGCCACCGCTCCGAGCTGACCAAGCTCGAGGTGACCGAGGTCAAGCTGCTGACGCGGAAACCGGCGGCGGCCGCGAAAGAGGAGCCGGCGGAGGCAAAGCCGGCTGCGGCGGAGAAACCGGCTGAGGCTGAAAAGCCGGCTGCCGCGAAACCGGCCGAGGCCAAAAAACCAGCGGCGAAAAAACCGGCTGAGAAAAAACCAGCGGCCAAGAAACCTGCAGCGAAAAAAGAGCCTGCCAAAAAAGCGCCCGCTAAAAAACCAGCCGCCAAAGCCAAAAAACCGGCAGCGAAAAAACCCACCGCTGAAAAACCGGCTAAAAAGGATTCTGACGATGGCTCATAAGAAGGGACTCGGCTCAAGCCGCAACGGACGCGAATCCAACCCCAACATGCTCGGGGTCAAGGTCTTCGCGGGCCAGAAGGTCAGCGGCGGCGAGATCATCGTGCGCCAGCGCGGCACCCGCTTCTGGCCCGGCGACGGCACCGGCCTCGGCCGCGACCACACGATCTTCGCGACCCGGCCGGGGACGGTCGACTTCAAGTCGGCCCGCAAGGGCCGCACGATTTCCGTTCTTCAGGACAGCTAGGAAAGGAACGAGCGTGAGCTCGATCTCCGGGAGCGGTGTCTCCCGAGGGACCGCGGCCATCGGCGCCGGCATCGCCGCCATCGTCCTTGCGGCATTGCTCTGGATGACGTCCAGTGCGCAGGCTGCGGAATTGATCTACTGGGAGAACTACGGCGCCAATCCGGGCAACGTTTCCTTCGCGAGCACCGACGGCACCGGCGGTGGTTTGCTCAACACCGGCAGCCAGGAAGTCGACTCTCCTGAAGGCATGGCCTACGACACGGTCACCAACCGCTTGTTCGTGGCCAGCTCCACCGGAGCCAAAGGGCAGATTCTCGCCATCGGTCTCGACGGCAGCGGGGCCAGCCCCTTCACTGCTGCGGGTGCCTCGATCGAAGAACCGAAAGGCGTCGCGGTCGACCCCGCCACGAGGACCATCTATTGGCTGAATACCGCAGGCGGGGGGTCGATCACCTGGGCGAAGCTCGACGGCAGCGCCGGCGGAGTCCTCAACACCGTCGGCGCCGATCTGGACAGCCCGTGCTGTCGCCTTACCATAGACCCCGTTGGCGGACGCGTCTACTGGGTAAACGCCGACTTCACCATTGCCTACGCAAACCTGAACAACACGGGGGGCGGTGGGAGTCTCAACCTCACCGGAACGACGGTCAAATCTCGTGGCGAAGGCATTGTCGTCGATGGCGCTGCGGGCCGGGTCTACTTTCTCGGTGGCACCAACGAAATCGGCTATGCGAATGTGGACGGAACCGGCGGCGGCGACGTGTCGCCTGGCAGCGGCGTCATCAACGGGCCCTGGGGGCTGGCCCTCGACCCATCGATCGGCCGCCTTTACTGGGGCAACGAATCGAATGTCGCAGAACGGAATAACGCGATCGGCTTCGTCGGTCTCAGCGGAGTTGGCGGCGGTATCAGCATTGCGACCGCCCAGGTTGCCAATCCGCAGGATCCGGTGATCCTCAAGAGTCCGAGTGGCACGGAAGCGCCGAAGGTGGCCAGGTCGGCGAAAATCCGTTCTACGCTCTCCTGCTCGACCGGAAGCTGGGCGGCTGACTTTGCTGGCTCCTTCGTCTACCAGGCTCCGCATGCTTTCGCCTACCAGTGGAAGGGCAAAGGCAAATCGCTTAAAGGCGCTGCAAAAGCAACCCTTCAAGCGAAATCGGCGGGCAAGTACACCTGCGTCGTGACGGCGTCGAACCAGGCGGGCTCCGCCAGCCAGGGCAGCGCCGCTGTAAACGTGAAGGCGGCCAAGGTCAAGCTGACCACGAAGAAGAAGGTCAGTGCCGGGCCCGGCGGGGTGGCCAAGTTCAAGGTCAAGGCCGCCAACCAGGGTGACCTGAAGTCCGGAAGCGCTCGCGTCTGCGTCAAGGTGGCCAAGAAGGACAAGGTCGACCTGAAGGCGCCGAAGTGCAAGTCGCTGGGCACGCTCAAAGGTCGCGGCAAGCGCACGGCCACGCTGAAGGTCAAGGTCGGCCAGGCGGCCGGCGGCTCCTACCCGGTGGCCTTCTCGGTTCGCGGCAGCGCCGGCACTTCGGCCAAGGCGAAGGTTCTGGTCAAGTAGGGCTGGGCGCTTGTGAAGGGACGCCGCCCCCCAGGAGCCGCCCCCCGACCCTTTTCAAGAGGTTTCCCAGTGCTTTCGGAGGCGTAACATCTGTGCTACGCTACGGCAAGGCTCATGGCGTCCAGAAAGCTTGATATCAGCCACCATGACCGGCGACTAGCGCGGCGACTCGAACAGGATCCTGATTTCCGGGTTGAGTTCGAGCGGCAACGGCGGGAGATTGCGCAGATCGATTCAGTTGTCCGCGAGCTGGATGAATTGCGCGAGCGCGCTGGGTTGTCCAAGGCAGAGCTGGCTCGGGCAATCGGCAAGACCCCATCGAGCATCAGGCGTTTCTTTACGGCGAGCGTGAATCCGGAGCTGAAGACGGTTGCGGCTGTCGCAGATGCTCTCGGGGCAGAGGTGAGGGTCGTCTCCGATGCCTAGTTGCAGACAAAACATTGCTGATATCACTAGTCTAGAACAGGAGATGGCGTGGGGGATCGTCTACTTCGAAACAGCAGATGGAAAGGTGCCGGCCGAGGAGTTTCTCGATAGCTGCCCGACAAAGATTGAGGCTCGTTTCTCTGCCGTCTTGGAGGCAGTCCGCGAAGCACCTCCTCCACGGTTTAGTGGCGGTGGGTACTGGGAGGCAATGCACGGCGACATGGGCGGGTTCTACGAGATTCGTTTGACTGGTCCTGGGCGGCGTCAGTACAGGCTCTTTTGCATCCTTGACAGCGCCGATGCGGAGGGACTTCAGAAACGTGGGTTTGATCAGCCCCAAATCGCGATCATTGAGGGGATGGTCAAGGACTCGGGCGAGAAGTTCTCGGATCGCGACTACGGCAGGGTGAGGCGGCTAAGGGCTGAATACTGCAGGTGCTTCCCCCGACGCATTGCGGCTGACTAGCCGGCAGCCGCTTGGGCGGACAGAAGCAATAGCTCCGCGGCAGAGGTCGTTCCGCGCCTTACCCTCATCAACACGATGTATGACAAGGCCAAGATCTGGGTTGAGGGTGGGGCCGGCGGGAACGGTTGCATCAGCTTTCGCCGGGAGGCTCATGTGCCTCGGGGTGGGCCCGATGGTGGGGATGGCGGGCACGGCGGGGATGTGGTGCTTGTCTGCGATGCGTCCAAGCGGGATCTGGGGGCCCTGAAGGGGAGCAAGCACTTTCGTGGGGGGCGGGGGAAGCATGGGGAAGGGTCCAACCGGCAGGGCGGCCGGGGGGAGGAGCGGGAGATCCTGGTTCCCGCGGGAACCCAGGCTGAGACCGTGGATGGGAGCCGGGTCGATCTGGTCGAAGTCGGGCAGCGGGCGGTGGTTGCCCATGGGGGGCGTGGGGGGCACGGGAACAAGCGGTTCGCCACCTCGACGCGGCAGGCGCCGCGGTTTGCCGAGAACGGGACGAGCGGCGAGGAGGGGTGGATCGAGCTGCGGCTGAAGCTGCTTGCGGACGTGGGGTTGATCGGGTTGCCGAACGCGGGCAAGTCCTCGCTGCTGGGGCGGCTGACGCGGGCGGCGCCGAAGGTGGCCGACTACCCGTTCACGACGCTCTCGCCGGTGCTGGGCACGATCGAAGGCGACGAGCGGCAGGCGATCGTCGCCGACATCCCCGGCCTGATCGAAGGCGCCGCGGAGGGTGCTGGGCTCGGGCACGAGTTCCTCGCCCACGTCGAGCGCTGCGCGATGCTGGTGCACCTGGTCGAGCTGGCGCCACTGGAGGGCGAGCCCGCGGCCAACTACGAGGCGGTGCGGGCTGAGCTGTCCTCCTATGGGGCCGACCTGGATCGGCTGCCAGAGCTGGTCGTTCTCTCGAAGCGGGACCTGCTGCCCGGGGACGAGGTCGAGTCGGCGCTGGCGGAGTGGCGGCAGCGACTGGGCGAGGATGGCCTTGGCGTCATGGCGGCGTCCTCGGCGACCGGCGAGGGGCTGCCCGAGCTGCGCGACCGCATCCTCTCCTCGCTGCCCGAGTCGGCGCCGGCCCGCCCGGAGAGGGCCGCCGGAGAGCCCGCCGCCGAATTCGAGGCCGAGCACCGCGTCTACCGGCCGGTGGGCGAGGGCGGCTACTCGGTGCAGCGCGAGGACGACGGCGCCTACCGGGTCACCGGCCGTGGCGTCGAGCTGCTCTTCGAGCGCCACGACATCGCCAACGAAGAGGCGCTGGCCTATCTGGAGCAGCGCCTGAACGAGATCGGCGTCGTCGCCGCCCTGCGCGCCGCCGGCTTCGAGCCCGGCGACGACGTCCGCGTCGGCGAGCACGAGTTCGAGCTGTATCCGTGAATCAGAAGGGGGAGAGTTTTGGGCCCAAGGCCCTTGTAGAGGGGTGCACTTGCGTCTGCCCGTCTCAGCGCCCTCTGCCGAGGCCACATGGCTTTGCGTGGGCGCGGCCCTCGGTCTGGGCGTCGTTTGGCGCGCGCTTGGTTTCGACGGGCACGCTGGAGGCCTTGGCCACATCGCGTTCATCCTCATCGGGATGCTGCTGGTGAGCCTCACCGATCGCGAGCTCTTTTGGGATGCGCGGCCGCGGCGTCGTCGCTGAC
The DNA here is from genome assembly GCA_963812905.1 of uncultured Solirubrobacterales bacterium. GTDB lineage: Bacteria > Actinomycetota > Thermoleophilia > Solirubrobacterales > 70-9 > VRUE01. The sequence goes on along the minus strand of CAWEWY010000002.1, from coordinate 92,265 downwards.
AGCCCGTTGGCGCATGTGGCTTGAGGAAAGCGCGGCTCATACACTGAGCGGCAATGACCCTCGTCGTCAAGCTCGGCTCCTCGATCGTCGCCGCCGACGACGGCTCCCTGCGCACCGACGTCCTCGACTCGGTCTGCGAGCAGGTCGCTGCCCTGGAGCAGGGTGGCGAGCGGGTGGTGATGGTCACCTCGGGCGCGATCGCCCGTGGCATGCGGCTGATGGGGATGCAGGTGCGGCCGCGTGCGATGGACGAGCTGCAGGCGGCATCGGCCGTCGGCCAGGGCGACCTCTTCCGGGCCTACGAGAGTCGCCTGGCCGAGCACGGGACGCGCGCCGCGCAGGTGCTGCTGACCGCAGCCGACATCGGCGCCCGCACCAACTACCTCAACGCGCGCCAGACGCTGCGGCGGCTGGTCGAGTGGGGGGTGGTGCCGGTGGTCAACGAGAACGACACCACCGCCACCGACGAGATCACCTTCGGCGACAACGACTTCCTCGCCGCCCAGGTCGCGATCCTGCTCGATGCGCGTCTGCTGGTGCTGCTGACGAACACGGATGGCCTCTTCACCGCCGACCCGGCGGTGGATCGCGAGGCGAAGCGAGTCGCGGAGATCTCCGACTTCGCCGAGCTGGAGGGGCTTGACATAGGCGACCGTACCTCGGCCTTCGGGTCGGGCGGGATGCGGAGCAAGGTGGCCGCTGCCGAGATGGCAAGCGAGGCGGGAATCCCGGCCGTGGTCTGCAACGGGACGAGCGGCGGCACGCTGGTCGCGGCGGCCGGAGGCGAGCCGGTCGGAACCCGTTTCGCTGCCAACGCCACACGCGTCTCGAGCTTCAAGCTCTGGCTCAAGTACGCGAAGCCGGCGCGGGGGACGCTGATGGTCGATGCCGGTGCCGCGCGGGTGCTGCGCGAGAGCGGGTCCAGCCTGCTGCCAGTCGGGATCACCGCGGTCGAGGGCGATTTCAAGGCCGGTGACGCGGTCGACGTCGCCTCGAATGGGTCAATTGTCGGCAAGGGGATCGTCGACTACTCGGCCGAGGAGCTGTCGCGCGTGATCGGCCTGAAGAGCGCAGAGGTGCGTGAGCTGCTTGCCGCACGCTGCCGACGAGGTGATTCACCGGGACAGATTTGTGTTGGTCTGAGGGCCGGGTGCCCCCTCCCAAAACACTCAAGCGCGGCTCCGGCCGCGCGTTTTGGGAGGGGGCACCCGGCGCTCGCAGCTACCCTTAGCGGTCATGGCCGTAACGACGAAAACGGTGGGGGAGATCTGCGTGGCTGCCCGGCGGGCTTCCCGGGGGCTTGCCAGTGCTTCGACGGCGAGCAAGGACGCGGCGCTGGAGGCGACCGCGCGGCTCTTGGGCGAGCGGACCGGGGAGATCCTCGAGGCCAATGCGGCCGATCTGGCCGACGAGCGGGCGGCTGGGCTGACGCAGGCGCTGCGGGACCGGCTGACGCTGACCGAGGATCGGGTCGCGGCGATGGCCGAGGGCGTGCGGGTGGTTGCTGCGCTTGAGGACCCGGTCGGCGAGGAGCTCGAACGGAAATCGCTTCAGGGCGGCTTGGACCTGCGCAAGGTTCGGGTGCCGCTGGGGGTCGTGGCCGTCGTCTATGAGGCGCGGCCGAACGTGACGATCGATTGTGCGGCGCTGACGATCAAGAGCGGCAACGCGATCGTGCTGCGCGGATCGAGCTACGCGGAGCGCTCCAACGGTGCGCTCGCCGCGGTCGTGCGCGAGGCGCTGGTCGAGGCCGGGCTGCCCGAGGACGCGGTCCTGCTGGTCTCCGGGGGCGGCCGCGAGGAGCTGGCGGAGCTGGCGACCCAAGAGGGTACGGTCGACCTGCTGATCCCGCGCGGCGGCGAAGGCCTCAAGAACGCCCTCAAGGACGTCGCGACGGTGCCGGTGATCTACGCCGCCGCCGGTAACTGCCACGTCTACGTGCACGCCGATGCCGACCTGGAGATGGCGCGGCGGATCGCCTACAACGCGAAGGTGCAGCGGCCCGGCGTCTGCAACGCGGCCGAGACCCTGCTGGTCGACGCGGAGGTCGCCGCGGACTTCCTGCCGGGCGTGCTGAGCGACCTCCACGGCGCCGGGGTCGAGCTGGTCGGCGACGAGCGCGCGCGTGAGCTTGCCGGCGGGGTCGAGGTCGGGATCGCCGGGGACGCCGACTGGGGGACCGAGTACCTCGACCTGAAGATGGTGGTGGGCGTCGTCGACTCTCTCGACGATGCCGTCGACCACATCAACGATCACGGCACCAGCCACTCCGAGGCGATCGTCACCTCCTCCGAGGAGGCCTCGGCGCGCTTCAGCGCCGCGGTCGACGCCGCCGTCGTCTACACCAACGCCTCGACCCGCTTCACCGACGGCTTCGAGTTCGGGATGGGGGCGGAGATCGGCAACTCGACCCAGAAGCTGCACGCGCGCGGGCCGATCGGGCTGCGCGAGCTGACGACCTACAAGTACGTCGTCCACGGCGACGGCCAGGTTCGTGAGTAGCTCGCCCGCCGGCCGGCATCGGCGTCCTCGGCTCGGCGTTCAACCCGCCGCACCTCGGTCATCTCGCCCTCGCCCAGGAGGCGCTCTGGCAGCTCGGCCTCGAGGAGGTGGTCCTGGTCCCGACCGGCACCGCCCCGCACAAGCGGATCGCCGACGATCCCGGCCGCGAGCTGCGCCTGGCGATGACGCGGCTTGCCGCTGCCGACGACTCGCGCTTCTCGGTCTCGACCCTCGAGGTCGAGCGCGAGGGGCCGTCCTACACGTATGAGACGTTGGAGCTGCTTGCAAAGGAAAGAGGCGATAGAGAGCTCGTCTTCGTGATGGGGGCGGACGCCGCGGTGGGGCTGGAGAGCTGGCGCGAGCCGCGGCGGGTGACCGAGCTGGCGCGCCTCGCGGTCGCCCGGCGCGCCGGCATCTCCGACGCCGACGTCGCCGCCGTGCTGCGCAGCCTCGGCGCCGAGGGCAGGGCGACGATGCTGGAGATGCCGCAGTTCGGCGTCTCCTCCTCGGCCGTGCGCGAGCGGGCGGCGGCGGGACGGCCGCTGCGCTACCTCGTGCCCGAGTCGGTCGCCCGCTTCATCGAAGAGAAGGGGATCTACCGGTGAGCGTGGAGCGCAAGCCCGATGTCTCCGAGGCGCTGGCCCGGCGCCTGGCCGAGCTGGCCGACTCGAAAGCGGCGACCGAGATCGTCATCCTCGACATGCGCGGCCTCGTCTCCTACACCGACTTCCTGACGATCTGCACGGCGCGCAACGAGCGCCAGGCACGGGCGATCGCCGACGAGGCGAAGCTGCGGCTGAAGCAGGAGCAGAAGCTGCTGCCGGCCGGCTCCGAGGCGGCCGAGGCCGCCGGCTGGATCGTGCTCGACTACCTCGACTGCGTCCTGCACGTGTTCACCGAGGAGGCGCGGCAGCGCTACCAGCTCGAGGACCTCTGGCGCGAGGCGCCGCGGCTCGAGCTACAGGCGTCGCAGGATGGCGTCCGAGGGCACCTCTACGGTGCCGCGCATGGGTAGCTTCAAGAGGGCGTTCCTCGGCTACCGCCGCACCGAAGTAGATGCGGCGTTTGCGGCGCTGGACGCACGGAGCTGGGCACTGGAGCGCGACGCGGAGGAGGCGCTGGCCGCGCTGGCGCGACGCCGCCGAGTCGGCTGCCCGCGCCGAAGAGGAGCTCTCCTCGCTCTCGGCGATGGTGATCGAGCGCGAGCGCGAGATCCGCGGCCTCACCGAGCGCCTGCGCGAGGCCAACGAACGCCACGACCGCAGCATCGCCTCGCTGGAGTCGGTCTCCTCGAAGCTGGAGGAGATCCAGGCGCAGGCCCGCGGCCAGGCGACCCGGATCCGGATGAAGGCGCTGCGCGAGGCGGTCGAGGTCGGCCGCCGTGCCCAGGAGCTGACCGAGGCGCAGGCGGGCGCGAGCGGGCAAGCCGCCGAGCTGCCAACGGGAACGGTGGCAGCGAGATCGAGCGCGCCGCCCAGGGCCTCTTCGAGGGAATCGTCAAAGTCGAGATCGGCCCCTTCGACGACTTCTCCCAGCTGGTCGGCTTCGAGGACGCCGCCGGCCAGATCGACGCCACCGCGGAGATCTCGGTCGAGCGCTTCTCCGAGGGCCGCGCGACCCTCTCGATGCGCCTCGACGAACCGGTCGACCTGCTGCGCGAGCTGGAGGAGCGCTCGCCGCTCGACTTCCGCGTCCGCCGCACGGCAGAGGACAACCTGATCCTCGACGTCGACGACGACGCTGGCCCCGAGCAGCGCGCCGCCTAGCGCCCCCACCCAGCCCGCCCGCCGCTACCCTTCATCCGCCCGGCGCCCTGGCGGAGTGGTTACGCAGCGGCCTGCAAAGCCGTTTACACCGGTTCGATTCCGGTGGGCGCCTCTGACGAAGAGCAGGTTTTGTGAATCCAGGTTGATACATGTTCACCGGATCTGACCGGCAATCAATCCAAAGGGCGAATTGAATGCATTGCATGCTGGCATGGGGTAGAGAGCAGGGTGGGGACCAGCTCACCGATGAGGAGAACCGGAAACTGGAGCAGGCGCTGGACGGGCACTCATGGGCCAGCCCTGGTCCCGGCATATACGTCGTTGCGCTCACCTATGGTCCGTCTGAGCGCATTGAACTGCGCAAGAAGCTCAAGTCGAAGATTAAGGAGGAGGGGTTGAAGGGGGTTGTGTATCTCCTCTCGCCACCAATCGATAAAGGCTCCGGGTACTACATCGGGGCGGCAAAAAATGAGAATTGGGTTGAGATCAATCGCAGGTCCGGACACGTGCAATTCACGGGCCCGGATGACGATGAGGTGTCCGAGGCGTGACTTCGCACGCTCGACCCGAGGAGGAGGCGGCTGAGGACTCCCTCAACAGTCCCCAGTCCTCCGAGCCCTCAACGGGGAACAATCCCCTTGCGCAGCACTTCGACTTCCAGTTGATGATGCCATCGATCAACGTCAAGATGGTCAATGCGGATCGTCTTGGCGACTATGAGATCTGGCTTTTCGTGTCGTCAGTGACCGTAAGCACTGCCGTCGGATTCTTGGTCGCCTTCCTTCAAGGCTCAAGTACGCAGAGTGGCGAAACCAATCACCAGGTTGGGCTTGCTATAGGGGCAGGGGTCGCTTTCCTGCTCTTTCTTGCTTTTTTTGGCCGTGCCCTTTGGATACGGTGGCAGCTTGGTCGGGAGGCTCGGGCATATTCGATGAGGGCCCAGCAGATTCCCCAACAGCAGGACACTGCATAGCTCACTGCCATCCCGGGTCAGTGACCACATGAATGTGGCGGGCTCGTGCCGAGCTGTCCATCCGATAACGTCACCGCGTGGCCCCCAGCAGCACCGAGCTGCGGTTCTCTACGCAAGGAGCATACCGCCGTCCTCGACATCACCGGCGAGATACAGCAAGTCGTCGACAAGGTCGGGATCGCCGAGGGGCAGGTGACCGCCTTCGTGCGCGGTTCGACCGCGGCGATCACGACGATGGAGTACGAGCCGGGTGGGGTTCAGGACCTGCAGGAGATGCTCGAGCGCCTGATCCCGGCCAGTGGCGACTACGAGCACAACAGGCTCAACCACGACACCAACTCGCACGCGCACCAGCGCGCCTCTGTCATCGGCCCGTCGCTGTCGGTTCCGGTGATCGACGGCCGGCTGGCGCTGGGGGCCTGGCAGCAGATCGTGCTGCTCGACTTCGACGATCGGCCGCGTGAGCGCACCGTCGTCGTCCAGGTCCTCGGCCTGAACGGAAAAGGGCCCCGTGAGGGGCCCTTTGTTTCCGAAGGACGTGCCACCAGTGAGACTCTGTTTCCCTGGCTCGTCGGTCCTCAAGCCTTAATCGGTCGCTGATTGAGAAACACCGCGTTCGCTGAAAAGTTGCACCCGATTGCATCGGCGCTTGCAGCGGCGGACTTGAGGCTGGGCTCGGGGTCGCCGCGCGCCTGTTCGGGCTTCCGCAGCTCCGCCTCGCGCCGCCGCTGCTAGATTCAGGTCTCCCGGGGCGCTTAGCTCAGTTGGGAGAGCGCCAGCTCGACAAGCTGGAGGTCACTGGTTCGAGCCCAGTAGCGCCCATCGTCCCCTGTCCGCGACCGAGGTCTGAGGCTCAGACCTCGGCCGGCAGGCGTGACCTCGGTGAGGCGCAGGCTGTTGCCCGAGGGGTCGCGGAAGCCGGAGTCGATCCCGTAGGGACGCTCCTCGGGCGCTTCGGTGAACTCGACGCCGCGCGCCTTCAGCTCCTCGTAGGAGGCCCGGCAGTCATCGGTGGCGAGGAAGACCGTGCCGGCGAAGCCCTTCGCCATCAGGTCGCGCACCTGCTCGGTCGTCTCCTCGTCCATCACCGGCGGGCCGGGGATCGCCATCAGCACGATCGAGACGTCCTCCTGTCCCGGCGGGCCCGACCGTGAGCCAGCGGAAGTCGCCCATCTCGGCGAGCGTGACGTCGGCGCGGACCTCCATGCCGACCTTCTCGGTGTAGAAGGCGAGCGCCTCCTCCTGGTCGTGCACCCAGAGCTGCGCGTTGGCGATCCTGATCATCGTGTTCTCCTTCGGTCTGGAACTGGAAAGGTCGATGGCGATGCTAGGCGCGGGCCGGCGCGCTGTCTTCTCGAAACGTGCGGTGTTGCGGGCGGGCGTAGGCGCGGACCACGCAGCCGGGGACCAGCGCGCCCTGCGAGGCCGGCGGATGGGCGGCGCGGTAGGCGGTCGGCGAGCGCCCGTAGGTGCGGCTGAAGCTCGTCGTGAAGGAGCCGATGCTCTGCAGGCCGACCGAGAGGCAGATGTCGGCGACCGAGCGGTCGGTCGTGCGCAGCAGCGCCGCCGCCCGCTCCAGCCGGCGCGTCAGCAGGTAGGCGTGGGGCGACTCGCCGAAGGCGCGGCTTGAACTCACGGCTGAAGTGCGCCCGCGAGAGTCCGGCGGCGGCGGCCAGGTCGTCGACCCCCAGCGGCTCGAAGTAGCGGGCGTCGGCGAGGTCCCTGGCGCGCAGCAGGTGGCGGGCTGGCGGTACGAACGCCATGTCCGCAGTCTAGGCTCGCGGCCTCGTGGTCGGGACCTATGCAGCCGTGCTGGCCGTCTGCGGCGCCTCGCTGGCGATCGGGCAGGCGGCGATCGCGCTCTGCGGGGTGCGGCGCTGGTCGTGGCTGGCGCCGGCGGTCGGGCTGGCGCTGCTCTGCGCGGTCTGCTGGGGGACGGTGCGGCTGCCGGGGGACGGCACGATCTCCGGCGATCGTCGTCCTGCTCCTGGTCGCTGGCCTCGGTCGTCTACCTCTGGCGACGGCTCGACGGGCGGGGGAGAGGCGCTGCGCGCCGGCGCGCCGGTCGCCGCTGCTGGCCCTCGCTCGCCACCGCGCTGCCCTTCGTCGCCGAAGGCCACTTCGGCATCCTCGGCACCAGCTTCAACCCGGACATGTCCCAGCACCTGCTGGCGGCCGACCGGCTCGCCGACGGCGAGGGCTCCCAGCTCCTGCACCAGGGCTACCCGCTCGGCCCCCACGCGATCGTCGTCGCCCTGAACAAGGGCCTCGGCATCGGCCTGGTCCAGGGCTTCACCGGCCTGACGATCGCCGTCGCCGTCCTCGCCTCCCTCACCGCCCTGACGGCCTTCCGCGACCAGCCGCCGCTCCTGCGCATCCCCGCCGCCCTCGTCGTCGGCCTCACCTACATGGTCGCCTCCTACTTCGCCCAGGGCGCCTTCAAGGAGACGATGCAGGCCCTCTTCTTCCTCGCCTTCGTCCTGGCCCTGAGCGAGGCGTCGCCGAAACCCCGACTGGCGCGAGCTCCCCCTCCGCTTCGTCCCAGCTGCCCTCCTGGCCGTCGGGCTCCGTCTACACCTACAGCTTCCCGGGCCTCATCTGGCTGATCGGCGCAGCAGCCATCTGGGCGGTCAGCGGAGTACGCCATCAGCCGCTTCGCGCCTCTCTGCGGGTGGCGCGGATGCGGGGGGGCCGAGAACGGAGGCGCAGCCCCCGCCCGCAGGCCCCCCCGCAGCCGCGACGGGCCCCGCAGCCTGGCGCGCCGGTCCTTTACGCGTCCCTCCTCTTCCTCGTCCTGATCGCCCCCGAGATCGGCCGGATGATCGACTTCCACAGCTTCGAGACCTTCGACCCCAACGGCCCCGGCCTCGGCAACCTCTTCGGCCAGATCTCGCCCTTCGAGGCGCTCGGCATCTGGCCCTCGGGCGACTTCCGCCTCTCCCCCGGCGACGGCGCCGTGCCGGCCCTCGGCTACTTCCTCGGCGCCGCCTTCGCCTCGATCCTGCTCGCTCTACGGGCCTGTCCTCTGCTGGCGCCGCCGCGAGACGGCCCTCCTCGCCGGCCTCGCCGCCGCCGCGCTCGCCTACGCCGCGGCCCGGGTCGGCGGCACGCCCTACACCGCCGCCAAGGCGATCGAGATCGGCGCGCCGCTGGCGGCGCTCGTCATCGTCCTGCCGCTGCTGCGCCGCCCGGTCGCCTGGCTCTACCTGCTCGCCGCGGGCGGCTGCTCGCTGCTGGCCCTCGCCAACGCGCCGGTCGGCCCCGCCTCCTACTCGCCGGCGCTGACCGGCCTGCGCGCCGACGTCGGCGAAGGCCCGACCCTGGTGCTCGCCTCGCGGCAGCTGCTCGACGACGAACACGGCACCCCCTACATCGCCTGGGAGCTGCGCGGCGGTCGCGTCTGCATCGACGCCGCCGATGAAGCCGGTGGGCCAGCCGCCGCCCGGCGTTCGCTTCGTCGTCACCGAGTCCGCGCCCAGCCAGCCGCCGTTCCCGGGCCTGCGGGTGAAGCGCGTCGCCCCGCCATACGTCCTCTGGGAACGGACCGCACCGGTCCACGGCCAGAGCCCCTGCCCCCTGATCGCCGTCCGCCAAGCCCGCCAAGGCCCCGCTGACGCGCTGACTTCGCCTTTTGTGGCGCTATATGGGCTACAAAAGGCGAAGTCAGCGCGGGGATGGCGGTCGCGGGCCGTGGGTAGCATGGCCGCGATCGAGGCGGCGACCCAGAAGATCACGGTCAAGCTTGCCCGACGGCACGCCGCTGGAGCTGCCCGACGGCGCCTCCGGGGCCGACGCCGCCGCGGCGATCGGGCCGGGCCTGGCCAAGGCCGCGCTGGCGATCCGCGTCGACGGTGAGCTGCGCGACCTCTCGGCGCCGCTTCCCGACGGGGCCGAGATCGCGATCCTCACCGACCGCGACCCCGAGGCGCTCGACCTGATCCGCCACGACGCCGCCCACGTGATGGCCGAGGCGGTGCAGGAGCTCTACCCCGGCACCAAGGTGACGATCGGGCCGGCGATCGAGAACGGCTTCTACTACGACTTCGACTTCCCCGACGACGTCAAGGTCACCGACGCCGACCTGGAGAAGATCGAGGCGGCGATGCGCGCCCACATCGAGGCCGACGAGGCCTTCGAGCGCCGCGACGTGCCGGTCGCCGAGGCGATCGAGATCTTCGAGGGCCAGGGCGAGGACTACAAGGTCGAGCTGATCCGCGACCTGGTCGCGGGCGAAGGCGTCGAGACCGTCTCGCTCTACCGCAACGGCCCCTTCGAGGACCTCTGCCGCGGCCCGCACGGCCCCTCGACCGGCCGGATCAAGGCGATCAAGCTCAGCTCGCTCGCCGGCGCCTACTGGCGCGGCGACGAGAAGCGCCAGATGCTGACCCGGATCTACGGCACCGCCTTCTTCTCGAAGAAGGACCTCGACCGAGCACCTGGAGCTGATCGAGCAGGCCAAGGCGCGCGACCACCGCCGCCTCGGCCCCCAGCTCGGCATCTTCATGCTGCGCGAGGAGGCGCCGGGGATGCCCTTCTGGCTGCCCAACGGGACGACCCTGCTGCACCTGATCGAGGACGAGGTGCAGGCCCAGCTGCGCAAGCGCGGCTACAAGGAGATCGCCACGCCGCAGGTGCTCGACGAGGAGCTCTGGCACCGCTCCGGGCACTGGGACAACTACCGCGACGACATGTACTTCATGCAGTCCGACGAGAAGCGCCTGGCGCTGCGGCCGATGAACTGCCCCGGCGCCTGCCTCGTCTTCGACTCCGAGCGCCACTCCTACCGCGAGCTGCCGCTGCGCCTGGCCGAGTTCGGCCGCGTCTCCCGCAACGAGCGCGAGGGCGTCCTGCACGGCCTGCTGCGCGTGCGCGCCTTCACCCAGGACGACGCCCACGTCTACTGCACCGAGGAGCAGATCGCCGACGAGGTCGCCGACATCTGCGAGGCGATCGACGAGCTCTACGCGCGCTTCGGCTTCGAGGACGTGCGGGTCGAGCTCTCGACCCGGCCGGAGAAGTCGATGGGCACCGAGGAGCAGTGGGCGAAGGCCGAGGCGGCGCTGACCGAGGCGCTCGACCGCCAGGGCCGCGAGTACGAGCTCAACCCCGGCGACGGCGCCTTCTACGGGCCGAAGATCGACTTCCACGTCACCGACGCGCTCGGCCGCTCCTGGCAGTGCGGCACCTGCCAGCTCGACTTCCAGATGCCCGAGCGCTTCGACCTCAGCTACGTCGGCGCCGACGACGCCGCCCACCGCCCGGTGATGATCCACCGCGCCCTGCTCGGCTCGATGGAGCGCTTCGCCGGGATCCTGATCGAGCACTACGCCGGTCGCTTCCCGGTCTGGCTGGCGCCGGTGCAGGCGATCGTCCTGCCGGTCTCCGACCGCCACAACGAGTACGCCGAGCGCGTCGTCGCCGAGCTGCGCGAGGCCGGCGTGCGGGTCGAGATCGACGACCGCTCGGAGTCGGTCGGCAAGAAGATCCGCGACGCCGAGCTCGGCCGCTACCCCTACATGCTCGTCGTCGGCGACCGCGAGCAGGAGGCCGGCGCGGTCGCCGTCCGCTCGCACGAGGAGGGCGAGCTGGGGGCGATGCCGGTGGCGGACTTCGCCGCCCGCGTGCGCGCCGAGAGCGAGCCCTCCTGAGCCGCGCGCTTGCCACTCGCCGTCCTCTGTCTATACTCCGGGCACTTGATCGCAGGCACGCCAAACACCTCGCGCCGCTGAGCGTCCCGTGCCCGCGCTCCCTACCTCTCGTCCTCTTGAAGCTCCACACACTCACTTAGATAGTGCCGGTCCCGCGTAGGTTCGACCGGCGCCCACCAGAGCGCGACACGACTCGGATCAACGAGCGGATCCGCGTGCCCAAAGTCCGCCTGATCGGGGCCGACGGCGAGCAGCTCGGGATCGTCGAGATCGACGAGGCGCTGAAACGCGCCCAGGACGCCGACCTCGACCTGGTCGAGGTCGCGCCCGGACTCGAAGCCGCCGGTCACCCGCCTGCTCGACTACTCGAAGTACAAGTACGAGCAGGAGCAGAAGCAGAAGCAGGCGCGCAAGCACCAGCAGCAGGTCAACATCCGCGAGATCAAGCTGCGGCCGAAGATCGCCGAGCACGACTACGAAACCAAGAAGGGCCACGTCGAGCGCTTCCTGCGCCACCAGGACAAGGTCAAGATCACGATCATGTTCCGCGGCCGCGAGCAGGCGCACCCGGAGCGGGGCAGGGCGCTGCTGCAGCGCCTCTTCGAGGACCTCGACGGCCTCGCCGTGATCGAGTCCCAGCCGCTGCAGGAAGGCCGCAACATGAGCATGCTGCTGGCGCCGGGCAAAGAGGCGGCCAAAGCCGAGGCTGCTGACGAGCTGAGGCGAAAGAGCCTGAGCCGAGGGTGAGACCGCCGGGCGACGACGCTGCGGCTGCTTAGGGCCTAGTGCCGCAGCAGGGGTTCCGCTTAACTTTTCCGAGGCGACGTCGCTGGCGCCTGACGATGGTTGCCGCGGAAAAGTACAAGACGTTCCACCCCTACTGGGATAGGCCTTAGCCCGCGACGATGTCGGCGATTCGCTCGGCTGCGTGGCCGTCCCAGAGGGGCGGTGGGTCGGGTCTCTTGGCCGGGCGCTGGGCTAGAGCTTGGGGGATCTGGGCGATCGCGGCGGGGTCCAGGCCGAGGAGGGTGTTGGTGCCGGCGGTGATCGTGATCGGGCGCTCGGTGTTGTCGCGCAGGGTGAAGCAGGGGATGCCGAGGTAGGTCGTCTCCTCCTGGATGCCGCCGGAGTCGGTGAGGACGGCGCCGGCGTCGGCCAGCAGGGAGAGGAAGTCGAGGTAGCCGAGCGGCTCGCAGAGCAGCAGGCCGGGGTGCTCGGACGTCGATCGCCTCCATCATCTTCCGCGTGCGGGGGTGGACCGGGAAGACGACCGGCATCTCGCGCGCCAGGGCCGCCAGCTGCTCGATCGTCTCCGCCAGCAGCGGGCCGTCGACGAGGGCGGGGCGGTGCAGGGTGACGAGCACGTAGCGCGCCGGGCTCGACGCCGAGCCGTCGCCGCCGTCCCGGCCGCGCGGAAGCGCTCCTCCAGCGCGACCAGGGTGTCGATCATCGTGTTGCCGACGAGGTGGATTCGCTCGGCGGGGATTCCCTCGGCGTGCAGGTTGTCGTTGGCCTCGGGGCTGTGGATGAAGAGATGGTCGGAGAGCTGGTCGGTGACGATCCGGTTCAGCTCCTCGGGCATCGTGCGGTCGAAGCTGCGCAGGCCCGACTCGATGTGGGCGACGGGGATCTGCATCTTGGCCGCGGTCAGCGCCGCCGCCAGGGTCGAGTTGACGTCGCCGGGGACGATCACCAGGTCGGGCCGCTCCTCCGCCAGCACCGGCTCCAGCCGCTCCATCACCCGCGCCGTCTGCTGCGCGTGGCTGCCCGAGCCGACCTCGAGCATGTGGTCGGGCGCCGGCACGCCCAGCTCCTCGAGGAAGACCTCCGACATCAGCCGGTCGTAGTGCTGGCCGGTGTGGACGATCGCGTGCCGGCCCTCGGGCAGCCGCGCCCGCAGGGCGCCGATCACCGGGGCCGTCTTGACGAAGTTCGGCCGCGTTCCGACCACGTAGACGATGCGCATCGGGCGCCACAGTACCCTGCGCCTCGCCTGCCAGCCTGCAAAGAGTGACAGCACCGCAGGCGCGCGCGTCTGCTTCAATAGCGACCCCGATGCCCAAGATGAAAACTCATTCCGGCGCCAAGAAGCGCTTCCGCAAGACCGCGACGGGCAAGCTGCGCGGCCGGCGCGCCTACTCGAGCCACATCCTCGAGAAGAAGTCGCCGAAGCGCAAGCGGCGGATGGCGCGGCCGGTGGAGATCGCCCCGTCCGACGTCAAGACGGTGCGCCACCTGCTTGGAGGCGGCAAGTGAGCCGGGTCAAGCGCTCCGTCCACGCGCGCAAGAAGCGCCGCAAAGTCCTCAAGGAAGCGAAAGGCTACTTCGGCCGCAAGCACTCCTCCTACCGTTTCGCCAAAGAGCAGGTGCAGCGGTCGGGGATGTACGCCTACCGCGACCGGCGCAACCGCAAGCGCGAGTTCCGCCGGCTCTGGATCACCCGGATCAACGCCGCCGCGCGGCTGGAGGGCATGAGCTACTCCGAACTGATCCACGGCCTCAACGGGGCCGGGGTCGAGGTGAACCGCAAGATGCTCGCCGAGATCGCGGTCAACGACCGCGAGGCGTTCCGCCGATTTGTGGAGCTAGCCCGGGAGGGTGCGGCCGCCTAGCCGCAGCCAAGCACTCCACTTTCCCGGGCGGGCCGTCTTCACGGCCCGCTTTTTCGTTCCAGGAGAAGAAACCGGAGAACCGAAGACCACCACGTCACACAACACAGATGATCGAAAGCCCCCACAACGAGAAGCTGAAGCTGGTCCGCAAGCTGCGCGACCGCAAGCACCGCGAGCGCGAGGGCGCCTTCGTCAGCGAGGGCGAGGACCTGGTCGAGGCCGGCCTCGCCGCCGGCGCCGAGCCGCGCTTCCTGCTCACCGCCGCCGGCAGCGGCCTCGGCGGCGAGGAGGTCGAGCCCGAGCTGCTCGCCGGCGTCTCGAGCCTCGGCTCGGGGACGCGGGCGATCGCGGTCTGGCCGCAGCGCTGGGCCGAGCCGGGCGGCTCGCCCTGCCTCTACCTGCACGGCGTCGCCGACCCCGGCAACGTCGGCGCGATCGTCCGCACCGCCCACGCCCTGCTCGACGGCACGGTCGTGCTCGGCCCCGGCTGCGCCGATCCCTTCTCGCCGAAGGCGGTGCGGGCGAGCATGGGCTCGATCTTCGGCCAGCCGGTCGCCGCGGGCGGAGGTCGGCGAGACGCCGGCGCCGCGGGCCGCGCTGGTCGCCCACGGCGGCGAGGCGCCTGTCGGCCCTGGACGGCGCGGCGACGCTCTGCCTCGGCGCCGAGCGGGAGGGACTGCCGGACGAGGTGCTCGCGGCCTGCGAGTGCGCAGGTGACGATCCCGCTGCGCGCCGGCGGCGCCGAGTCGCTCAACGTCGCCGCCGTGGCCGCAATTTGCGCCGAGCGGATATCGTCGCTCGCCATGCCGGAGGGTCCGATGCCAGAGGCTTGAGCGGATCGAGGAGATCAGGGTCGAGGCTGCCGCGGCGATCGAGGCCGCGACCGGCACGGCCGAGCTGGAGGAGCTGCGGGTCCGCTACCTCGGCCGCAAGGCCGAGCTGACGACGATCCTGCGCGGGATCGCCGACCTGCCGGCCGAGGAACGGGGCCAGGTCGGCGCCGGCGCCAACAAGGCCCGCAAGGAGCTGGAGGCGCTGATCGAGTCGCGTGCCGAGTCGCTCGACGCCGGCGAGCTGGAGTCGCGGCTGGCCGAGGACCGCGTCGACGTGACCCTGCCCGGCGCCCCGGCGCGGCCGGTCGGCCACATCCACCTGATCACCCGCACCACGCGCCAGATCGAGGACGTGATGGTCGGCCTCGGCTACCGGGTGATGGAGGGCCCCGAGGTCGAGCACGACTACTACAACTTCACCGCGCTCAACCACCCGCCCGGACACCCGGCGCGGATGCTCCAGGACACCTTCTACGTGCAGTCCGACCCCGAGGTGCTGCTGCGCACGCACACCTCGCCGGTGCAGATCCGCAGCATGGAGTCCCAGCCGCCGCCGATCTTCATGATCGCCCCCGGCAAGGTCTACCGGCGCGACTCCGACGCCACCCACAGCCCGATGTTCCACCAGGTCGAGGGGCTGGCGATCGGCGAGGGGATCACCCTCGCCGACCTGCAGGGGACGCTCGACGAGATGCTGCGGGCGATCTTCGGCGGCGACCGCGAGGCGCGGATGCGGCCGCACTTCTTCCCCTTCACCGAGCCCAGCGTCGAGTTCGACGTCTCCTGCTTCCAGTGCGAGGGCACGGGGGCGCTCGCCGGCGGCGAGCGCTGCAACCTCTGCAAGGGGATCGGCTGGATCGAGGTCGGCGGCGCCGGCATGGTCGACCCCAACGTGCTCGGCTTCGTCGAGGGCAACGGCTATGACCCCGAGCGGGTGCAGGGCTTCGCCTTCGGCATGGGGGTCGAGCGGATCGCGATGCTGCGCCACGGCGTCCCCGACCTGCGGCGCTTCTTCGACAACGACGTGCGGGTGCTGGAGCAGTTCTCATGAGGGTCCCGTACTCATGGCTGCGCGAGTACTGCGACCCGGGCATCGAGCCCGGCGCAGCTCGCCGAGCGGCTGGCGATGACCGGCACCGAGGTCGAGCGGGTCGGCGCGGTCGGCCCGCCCTCGGCCGAGGGCTTCGTCGTCGGCAGGGTGCTGGCGGCCGAGCCGCACCCCAACGCCGACCGGCTGCGCGTCTGCACGGTCGACACCGGCGACGGCGAGCGCACGATCGTCTGCGGCGCCCCCAACGTCGCGGCGGGGCAGACCGTTCCGGTGGCGCTGCCCGGGGCGACGCTGCCGGGCGGTCACGAGATCGGCAAGGCGAAGCTGCGCGGGGTCGAGTCGACGGGGATGATCTGCGCCGCCGCCGAGCTGGAGCTGGGGGAGGGCCCGCCGGGCATCCTCGTGCTCGAGGACGACGGGCTCGTCCCCGGGACGCCGCTCGCCGAGGTGCTGCCGATCGCCGAGCCGGTGCTGGAGCTGGAGGTGACGCCGAACCGGGTCGACTGCTTCGGCGTCTACGGCGTCGCCCGCGAGGTGCACGCGATCAGCGGCGCGCCGCTCGGGCCCGAGCCCTGGGCCGAGGACGCCCCCGCCGAGGGCGAGGGCGACGTCGAGCGACTACGCCTCGGTCGCGGTCGAGGTGCCCGGACCTCTGCCCGCGCTTCACCGCCCGCGTCTTCACCGACGTCACGATCGCGCCCTCGCCGGCCTGGCTGCAGGCGCGGCTGACGGCGGCGGGCCAGCGGCCGATCAACAACGTCGTCGACATCACCAACTACGCGATGCTGCTCACCGCGCAGCCGCTGCACGCCTTCGACCTCGACAAGGTCCCGGACGGGGCGCTGACGATTCGCGCCGCAGTCGAGGGGGAGAAGATGACGACGCTCGACGACGTCGAGCGCACTTTCGACGCCGAGACGGTGCTCGTCTGCGACGCCAACGGCCCCTCGGGCATCGCCGGGATCATGGGCGGCCAGGTCTCGGAGGTCTCCGAGGGGACGACCAGCGTCCTGCTCGAGGTCGCGACCTGGAACGGGACCAACATCCTGCGCACCTCGCGGATGCTGGGCCTGCGCTCGGAGGCCTCCTCGCGCTTCGAGAAGCAGCTCCACCCCGAGCTCTGCCTGCGGGCGCAGCGGATCGCCTCGCGGCTGATGGTCGAGCTCTGCGGCGCCAAGCTGGTGCCGGGGACGATCGACGTCGCCGCCGAGATCCCCGAGCCGCGGCGGCTGACCCTGCGCGGCGAGCGGGTCGAGGGCCTGCTCGGGATGCGCGATCGAGCAGGCCGACCAGGTCGCCTACCTGGAGCGGCTCGGCTTCGGGGTCGAGGCCGCCGGCGACGACCTCGAGGTCACCGTGCCCCCCGATCGCCACTACGACGTCACCCGCGAGGTCGACCTGATCGAGGAGGTCGGGCGGGTCCACGGGCTCGACGAGCACCTGCCGAGCACGCTGCCGGCGGTGGCCGGGCGGGTCGGCGGCCTCAGCCGCGAGCAGCGCCTGCGGCGCCGCGCCGAGGACGCGATGCGCGACCTCGGCTTCGACGAAGTCGTCGGCTGGAGCTTCACCGACCCGGGCGAGGCCGAGCGGCTGCGGATCGACCCGGACGATCCCCGCGCCGACGGGATCGTCCTCTCCAACCCGCTCTCCGAGGACCAGTCGGTGATGCGGACGACCGTCCTCGGCTCGCTGCTCGACGTCGCCCAGCGCAACCTCGCCCACGGCGCCGACCGCGTCGCGATCTTCGAGTCCGGTCGCGTCTACCTACCACGCCGCCGACGGGCCGAAATCCGGAACATACGTCCGGAAATCGGCCCGTCGGCCCTCTGTCCGGTGTGTTTCCGGGGGAGCGGGGGGCACCGGACCACGAGCCGCACCGGATCGGGTGCCTTGCGGTGGGGCCGCTGGTGGCCAAGTCCTGGCGCGGTGGCGGTGAGCCCGCGGACTTCTTCGCGCTCAAGGGGACGCTCGAAGCGCTGGCCGGGCAGCTCGGCTCCGAGCTCGCTTTCGAGCCTGCCGAGGAGCCGTTCCTGCACCCGGGTCGGTCCGCCCGCGTGAGCGTCGGCGGGCGAGGCCGCTGGCTGGATCGGCGAGCTGCACCCGCTCGTCTGCCGGGCCTGGGACATCGAGGCCGCGGTCGGCTTCGAAGTCGACCTGGCGGCACTCGTCGCCGCCGCAACCGCGGGCGAGGAGACCTTCGAGGACGTGACCAGCTTCCCGGCCGTCAACCAGGACATCGCCGTCGTCGTCCCGGACGAGGTCACCGCCGAGCAGGTGCGCGACGCCGTGCTCGCCGGGGGCGGCGAGCTGCTGCGGGCCGCCGAGCGTCTTCGACCTCTACGAGGGCGAGCAGGTCGGCGAGGGCAAGAAGAGCCTCGCGCTGCGGCTCGAGTTCCGGGCGCCGGACCGGACGCTCACCGACGAGGAGGTCGCCGCGCAGCGCTCGGCGATCGAGGCCGAGCTGGCGAAGATCGGGGGGTCGCTCCGTGCCTGACGCAGCCTCACAACCGCTTCGACGGCGATCCCGCCGCGCGGGTCCTGGTCGCCGGCGCCTCCGGCTTCACCGGCGCGCTGGCCGCGCAGATCGTCTGGCGCCACCCGAAGCTGGAGCTGGTCGCCGTCACCTCGCGCAGCGACGCCGGCACTCGGCTCGACCAGCTCTACCCGCGCTACCGGGTGCCGCTGGAGCTGACCGAGCTCGACCTCGACAAGATCGAGGGGGTCGACGCGGCGATCGTCGCCTACCCGCACGGCGCCTCGGCGCCGGCGGTGGCGGCGCTGCGCGGCCTCGGCGCCCTCGTCGTCGACCTCTCCGCCGACTTCCGCCTGCGCGACCTGCCCACCTACGAGCGCTGGTACGGCGAGCACGGCGCGCCGGAGCTGCTCGAGGGCGCCGTCTACGGGCTCACCGAGCTCTACCGCGACGAGCTGCGCGAGGCCGAGCTGGTCGCCACGCCGGGCTGCTACCCGACCGCGAGCGTGCTCGCCCTGGCGCCGCTGGCCGAGCGCGGCCTGCTCGCCGACGTCGTCATCGACGCCAAGCAGGGCGTCTCCGGCGCCGGCCGCGGCGGCGGCGACGCGATGCACTACGTCTCGATGGACGAGAACGCCTTCGCCTACAAGACCGAGGGGCACCGGCACCGGCCCGAGATCGAACAGGAGCTGGCGGCGCTGGGCAGCCCGGCGCCGGTCACCTTCGTCCCGCACCTGCTGCCGCTCGACCAGGGCGAGCTGACCAGCTGCTACGCCCAGACCAGCGAGCCGATCTCCAAGGACGAGGTGCAGGCGCTCTACCGCGAGCGCTACGCCGGCGAGCCCTTCGTCCACGTCGTCGACGGCCCGCCCGGCCTGCGCGACGTGCGCGACACCAACGAGTGCCACGTCTACGTCACGGTCGAGGAGCGGGGCCGGGTGATGGCCTTCTCGGCGATCGACAACCTCTGGAAGGGCGCCTCCGGCCAGGGCGTGCAGAACCTCAACCTGATGCTCGGCCTCGACGAGACGCTGGGGCTGAGATGAGCGCCCGGGCCGCAGACGCGCAGCCGAGCAGGCCCGTTGGCCAGTTCTTCAAGTCGCGCTGGGTCGATGCCGCCCGCCGGGGTCGAGGAGCTCGATCCGGCCCAGCTCGCGCCCGGGCTTCCGCGCCGGCGGCGCCCACTGCGGCCTCAAGGGCGGCGGCAAGACCGACATCGGCCTGCTCGTCTGCGACGCGCCGGAGGTCTCCTCGGCGATCCTGCTCACCCGCAACGCCTCCGCGGCGGCGCCGGTGCGGGTCTGCCGCGAGCGCTGCGAGCAGGGCGCGATCCGCGCCGCCGTGGTCAACGCCGGCAACGCCAACGCCGAGACCGGCGAGCAGGGCTACGCCGACGCGGTCGCGATGTGCGACGAGGCTGCGGCGCAGCTCGGCCTGCGGCCGGAGGCGGTCGCCGTCGCCGAGACCGGCGTGATCGGCGTGCCGCTGCCGATCGAGGCGGTGCTGGGCGGGATCGGCGAGGCCGCCGAGAGCCTCTCCGAGGCCGGCGGTGTCGCCTTCTCCGACGCGATCCTCACCACCGACCGCTGGCCCAAGCGCTGCACGCTGCGCGCCGGCGGCGTGACCCTCTCCGCCCAGGCCAAGGGCGGCGGCATGATCCAGCCGAACATGGCGACGATGCTCTGCTTCGTCCAGACCGACGCCGTGGTCGAGGACCCCGACGCCGCCCTGCGCGCCGCCACCGACGCCTCCTTCGAGCGGATCACCGTCGACGGCCAGATGAGCACCAACGACACCGTCCTGCTGCAGGCGACCGGGGCCGTCCGGCGAGCCGCTGCCCGAGGGCCTGCTCGAGGCGGTCCTGCTGCAGCTCGCGATCGAGGTCGTCGCCGACGGCGAGGGCTCGTCCCGGGTCGGCCGGGTCCAGGTCGACGGCGCCGCCTCGCAGGCCGAGGCCGAGCGGGTCGCCCGCGCGATCGCCAACTCGCCCCTGGTCAAGACCGCGCTCTTCGGCCGCGACCCGAACTGGGGCCGGATCGCCCAGGCGGCCGGCATGGCGCTGGCCGGCGAGGACCTCGAGGAGATCGGCGCCGACTCGATCGACGACGCCGAGCTGGCCGAGGACGTCGCCGAGGCCGAGATCGGGCTGCGGCTCGACCGCGGCGAGCACAGCGCCCACGTCTGGTTCTCCGACCTCGGCTACGAGTACGTGCGGATCAACGCGGAGTACACGACATGAACAGCGAAGGAGGGCAGCGATGACCGAGCAGGCGCCGCAGTCGCGGGCGGCCGGAGTCAGCGTCGAGACGCTGATGGAGGCGCTGCCCTACATCCGCGAGTTCCACGGCCGCACCGTGGTGATCAAGTACGGCGGCGCCGCGATGCGCGACGAGGAGCTGCGCGAGGCCTTCGCCACCGACGTCGTCCTGCTCAAGTACGTCGGGCTGAACCCGATCGTCGTCCACGGCGGCGGCCCCGAGATCACCGAGTACATGGACCGCCTCGGCATGGAGGTGCGCTTCCACGAGGGCCTGCGGGTCTCCGACGCGGAGACGGTCGAGGTGGCGCAGATGGTCCTGCTCGGCAAGCTCAACTCCGACATCGTCCAGCGGCTCAACCGCCACGGCCAGCCCGCGGTCGGCCTCTCCGGCAGCGACGGCTCGATGTTCGAGGTGGCGCCGGTGCCCAACGCCGAGCAGGTCGGCTTCGTCGGCTCGATCGAGCGGGTCGACGTCGACGTGCTCAACCACATCGCCGCCGACTACATCCCGGTGATCGCCTCCTCGGCCTCCGACCGCGCCGGCCAGTCCTACAACGTCAACGCCGACGAGGCCGCCGGCAAGGTCGCCGCCGCGCTCGGCGCCCACAAGGCGATCTTCCTCACCGACGTCGAGGGCTGGCTCGCCGACCCCGCCGACGACGGGCTCGCTGATCTCGCGCGCCACGGTCGACGAGGTCGAGGAGCGGCTGCCGGGGATCGACGGCGGCATGCGCCCCAAGCTCGGCGCCTGCGTCGACGCGATCCGCGGCGGCGCCCAGTCGGCCCACATCATCGACGGCCGCAAGCCGCACTCGCTGCTGCTCGAGCTCTTCACCGACGCCGGCATCGGCACGATGGTGACGCCGTGAACCTGACCGACCTCCAGGCCCTCGAGGAGCGCTACCTGATGCGCACCTACAGGCGCGCGCCGGTCGAGTTCGTCCGCGGCGAGGGCGCCCTGCTCTGGGACGCCGAGGGCAACGAGTACCTCGACTTCCTCGCCGGGATCTCGGTCTGCTCGGTCGGGCACTGCAACCCCGACGTGGTCGAGGCGGTGCGCGAGCAGGCCGGGCGGCTGATGCACACCTCCAACCTCTTCTACACCGAGCCGATGGTGCGCCTCGCCGAGCGCCTCTCGGAGTCGAGCCTCGGCGGCCGCGTCTTCTTCTCCAACTCCGGCACCGAGGCCAACGAGTGCGCGATCAAGATCGCCCGCAAGCACGCCCACCGGCGCGGGGTCGAGGCGCCGGAGATCGTCAGCTTCGAGCGCGACTTCCACGGCCGCACCTACGGCGCGCTCTCGGCGACGCCGGCGCTCGCCGCCAACCCCGACCTGGCGCCGATGCTGCCCGGCTTCCGCTCGGTGCCGTTCGACGACGCGGCGGCGCTGCGCGCGGCGGTGGGGGAGAGCACCGCCGCGGTGCTGATCGAGCCGATCCAGGGCGAGGCCGGCATCTACCCGGTCAGCGAGGAGGCGCTGCTGGCGGCGCGCGAGGCCTGCGACGAGGTCGGCGCGCTGCTGATCTTCGACGAGATCCAGACCGGGATGGGCCGGACCGGCTCGCTCTGGGCCTACGAGCAGACCCCGGTGCGCCCCGACGTCCTGACCAGCGCCAAGGCGCTCGGCGGCGGCATGCCGATCGGCGCCTGCGTGACCACGCCCGAGGCGGGCGAGGTGCTGGAGCCGGGCGACCACGGCTCGACCTTCGCCGGCGGCCCGATCGCCTGCGCCGCCGCCCTCGCCGTGCTCGAGATCGTCGACGACCCGGCGCTGCTGCGCCGCGTGCGCGAGCTGGGCGCGGCGCTCCGCGACGGCCTCCTCGCCCTCGACGGCGTGCGCGAGGTGCGCGGCCGCGGCCTGATGGCCGGCGTCGGCCTGGAGGAGGGGATCGACGCCGCCGCGATCGGCGCCGACCTGCTCGAGCGCGGCCTGATCGTCAACGTCCCCGAGCCCGGAACCCTGCGCCTGCTGCCGCCGCTGACGGTCGAATCGGACCAGATCGAGCGCGCCGTCGCCGCGATCGGCGCTGCGCTCCTAAGCTACGCGGCTCAATGAGCTCGAAGAAGCGACCCACGGAGCCGCGTGCTCTGACCAGCAGCACGGCCGAGCGCCTGGCGGCGATCGTCGAGGCCGCGGAGCAGGCCGCCTCGAAGGTGATCGACGACGCCGAGGAGCAGGCCCGCCGGCAGCTCGAGGAAGCCAGCGCCCGCGCCGACCGGATCGTCGCCGAGCGCCTGCGCGCCCTCGCCGACGAGCTCGACCCGCCGGTCGCCCAGCGCCGCGAGTCCCATCTGAGGCCGGTCGAGCCGGAAGTGGAGCCCGACGCCCCCCGGCCCGCGCTCGACCTCAGCCGGTGCCCGCCTGCTTGCCACCCAGATGGCCGTCTCCGGCAGCAGCCGCGAGGAGATCGAACAGCGGCTGCGAAGCGGATTCGACATCGAGGACACCAGCGAGATACTCGACGCGATACTCGGACCGGAGGAGTAGACCATGCACGAGGACCCGACCCGGATGATGCGCCAGCCCGACGACCACAAACCGCACGGCAACATGCGCCTGCTCGTCGCCGGCCTGATCGCCGTCATCGTCGGCCTGGTGGTCGCGATCGTCGTGATCGCCAGCGACGACGGCAGCAGCGGCACGACCTCGACGCCGGCGACCGTGACGACGCGACCACGGGCTCCACCACCGAGACGACGACCGGGTCGACGACCGAGCCGACCACGACGGAAACGGCCACGTCGCCGACCACCACCGGATCGACCACGACCACCACGCCGCCGACGAAGAAGAAAACGGCAGCGGCGGCATCGGCGCCCCGTAGCTTCGGCCTGCGAGACTTCGCGCCGCTCCGTGACCCCCGACTCTCCCGCACAGGTCCGCACCGCCTCCTACGAGGCCGATCCCGCCGAGGTCGAGCGCGTCCTCCTGCTCTACTCGGGCGGCCTCGACACGAGCGTGATGCTGAAGTGGATCCAGGACTCCTACGACGCCGAGGTCGTCTGCCTCACGGTCAACCTCGGCCAGCCCGGCGAGGACTACGCCGTGATCGAGGACAAGGCGAAGCGGCTCGGCGCGCTCGAGTGCCACGTCGTCGACGCGCGCGAGGAGTTCGCCGCCGACTACGTCGTGCCGGCGATCAAGGCCAACGCCCTCTACGGCGGCGGCTACCCGCTCTTCACCGCGCTGGGCCGGCCGCTGATCGCCAAGCTCGCGGTCGAGTACGCACGCCGGACCGGCTGCGACACGATCGCCCACGGCTGCACCGGCAAGGGCAACGACCAGGTGCGGATCGAGGCCACGGTGGCGACCCTGGCGCCGGAGCTGAAGACGATCGCGCCGGTGCGCGACTGGCAGATGGGCCGCGAGGAGGAGATCGCCTACGCCCGCGAGCACGGCATCCCGGTCAAGGGCGGCACCGAGGTCGCGCCCTACTCGATCGACGACAACCTCTGGGGCCGCTCCTCGGAGGGGCGCTGGATCGAGGATCTCGACCACGCGCCCGAGGACGACGTCTTCCAGCTCGTCACCCGCCCCGAGGAGGCGCCGGACGAGGCCGAGATGGTCGCGGTCGAGTTCGAGGCCGGGGTTCCCGTGGCGCTCAACGGCGAGCGCCTGGGCCTGGTCGACCTGCTCGAACGCGCCGCCGAGATCGGCTGCCGCCACGGCGTCGGCATCGTCGACCACATCGAGGACCGCATCGTCGGGCTCAAGGTGCGCGACATCTACGAGGCGCCGGCGGCGGCGATCCTGCTCACGGCCCACCAGGAGCTGGAGAAGCTGGTCGGCACGATCCACCAGAACCAGTTCAAGCCCGGACCTCGACCAGAAGTGGGCCTACCTCGTCTACGCCGGGCTCTGGTGGGAGCCGCTGCGCACCGACCTCGACGCCTACATGGACGCGGTCAACGCCCAGGTCACCGGCACCATCGGCCTCAAGCTCTTCAAGGGCAGCGTCCGGGTCGTCACCCGCTCCTCGCCCAACGCCGTCTACGACGCCGACCTCGCCTCCTTCGCCGAGTCGGGCGGGCTCTTCTCGCAGACCGCCTCGCCCGGCTTCATCGAGCTCTGGTCGCTGCAGTCGCGGATGGCGCATCGAATTCGCCAGCGCGGGGAAGAGGAGCAGGCATGACATCCGACAAGCTCGGCAAGGCCGCGATCCGCTTCGCCTTCAAGTACGTGCGGCGACGCTACCGCCGCCAGATCCGCATCGGCACCGGGGTCGCGGTCGCCGGAGTAGCGATCGCCGCCTACGTCGCCAGCCGCAACGTCCCCGAGGGCTGACGGGGCCGAGGCCGGGCTTCCGGTGCGCTTTTTCCGGTCCATGACCAGATAAAGCGCACCGGAAAGGTGCTGGGGACCGAACGGCGCAAGATCCGTTGCGGGTTATCGTCAAGTTGTGAGGGTTCGCTAACAAAGTCCGCTACCCTCGGCCGCCTTCGTGGCGCGAGCACTCGCGACAATGGCCGGAAGCCGCGGGCGCCTGCTCGCGCTCGCTTGCGCGACCCTTGCGGTCACGCTGGCGCTGGCTGGCACAGCCGGAGCAACGGACATCGGTGCCCTGCAAGCGAAGGTCTCTGCGGCGCGCGACGAAGCCGGCTCGCTCGCCTCGCAGCTGCAGGCCGCCCAGGGCGAACTTGCCGCGGCCCAGGAAGAAGCCGCCGCGGCCAGCGCCCGCGAAGAGAAGCTCACCGGCCTGCTCGCGACCGGCGAGGAACGGGCAGCCCGCCTGGCCGCCGAGGTGCGCCGCACGCAGCGCCATCTGGCGGCGGAGAAGAGGCGGCTGCACCGGGCCCGAACCGCCCTCGCGGAGCGCCTCGTCGCGATCTACGAGAGCGGCGCGCCGAGCACCGCCAGCGTCATCCTCGCCTCCACCAGTTTCGACGAACTCGCCACCCGGACCGAATACCTCGAACGGATCGAGCAGTCCGACTCCGATCTGGCCGCCCGGGTCGCGCAGGTGCGCCACTCGGTCGCCGCGGCCCTGAAGCGCGTCGCCGCGCTGAAAGCCCGGGTCGACGCCTACAACGAACGCCTCGCCGCGGCCCGCTCGGAAATAGCCGGCGTACGCGCCAACGCCGAAGCGGCCGCTGCCCACCTCCACTCCGTCGCCGCCTCCCGCTCAGCGGCCCTGGCAACCCTGAAGTCGAAGATCGGCAGCTGGGTCAACGACATCGAAGCAGCCGAAGCCGCCAGCCGCGCCGAAGCCGAAAGCACCGTAGAACGCTGGCTGGGCGGCCCCTACTCGATCCCCGCCTACATCGTCATGTGCGAGTCCGGAGGCAACTACTCCGCTCTTAACCCTTCAAGCGGAGCCGGCGGCGCCTACCAAATCCTCCCCTCGACCTGGGAGCTCTACGGCGGCCAGGGCGAACCCCAGAACGCCCCGAAGGCCGAACAGGACCGCATAGCCGCCGAAATCTGGGCCGACTCCGGCTCCAGCGCCTGGGTCTGCGGCTAGTCGTCCGAGGCCAGACAGAGATCCCGGGGAGGGGTGGAGCGTCTTGTACTTTTTCGCGAGCACGGCTCGAGCGCCAGCAATCCCCGCTCCTCGAAAAAGTTAAGCGGAACCCCTCCCCGGGATCTCCGCCCGCCTAGAAATACACGCGGAAGGTGCGCGAAAGACGCCTGAATGTGTCCCGTTCCATCTGGCCGGATTGGCATGATCGCTCGGTCGTCCGTGAGCAGCCCCTCCGCCGTCCATCTCCACGCCCACAGCGAGTACTCGCTGCTCGACGGCGCCTGCAAGATCGACGCGATGGCGGCTCGCGCCGCCGAGATGGGCCAACCGGCTCTGGGGCTCACCGACCACGGCGTGATGAACGGCGCCGTCGACCTCTACAAGGCCTGCAAGAAGCACGGGATCAAGCCGATCGCCGGCTTCGAGGCCTACTTCGTCGACGACGTCAAGACGCTCAAGGAGAAGCCCAAGTACGAGCGCAACCACCTCACCCTGCTGGCCGAGAGCGACGCCGGCCTCGCCAACCTGGTCAAGCTCACCTCGGCCGGCTTCCTCGAAGGCTTCTCGCGCGGCAAGGCCAACGTCGACATGGAGATGCTCGCCGCCCACGCCGAGGGCGTGATCGTCCTCACCGGCTGCCTGCAGTCGCGCTTCTGCCGCCGCCTGATCGAGGAGCGCCCCGACGACGCCCGCGCCCACCTCGACGACCTGATCCAGGCCTTCGGCCCCGAGCAGGTCTACTTCGAGGTGCAGAAGAACGGCATCGCCGAGCAGGACAAGGCCAACGAGGGGATCGTCCGCTACGCCCGTGAGCTGGGCCGGCCGCTGGTCGGCACCGCCGACGTCCACTACCTGCGGCGCGAGGACTTCGACAACCACGCGGCGCTGCTCTGCGTGCAGACCAAGTCGACCCTGGAAGCGCCGAAGATGAGCTTCGACACCAACGAGTTCTACCTCAAGGACTCCGAGGAAATGGCCGCCTCCTTCGCCGAGTGGCCGGAGGCGGTGCCGACCACGCTGGAGATCGCCGAGCGCTGCAACGCCGAGATCGAGCTGGGCAAGCTGCTGCTGCCGCGCTACCCGACGCCCGACGGCGAGGAGCCCGAGACGATGCTGCGCCGGATCGCCGACGAGGGCATGCGCGCCCGCTACGGCGACCCGGTCCCGGCCGAGGCGCAGGAGCGGCTCGAGTTCGAGCTCGGCGTGATCGAGGAGATGGGCTTCTCCTCCTACTTCCTGATCGTCTGGGACTTCGTCCGCTACGCCAAGGACAACGGCGTCGCCGTCGGCCCGGGCCGCGGCTCGGCGGCCGGCTCGATCGTCGCCTACGCGCTGACGATCACCGACATCGACCCGCTCGCCAACGACCTGCTCTTCGAGCGCTTCCTCAACCCCGGTCGCAAGTCGATGCCGGACATCGACATCGACTTCTCGGTGCGCGGGCGCGAGCGGGTGATCCGCTACGTCGCCGAGAAGTACGGCCGCGAGTCGGTGGCGCAGATCATCACCTTCGGCAAGATGGCCCCGCGCGCCGCCACCCGCGACGCCGCCCGCGTGCTCGGCTTCGACTACGGCAGCGGCGACCGCCTCGCCAAGCAGATCCCGGAGCCGATCATGGGGCGCAGCCCCTCCTTCGAGGAATGCCTCAAGGCGGGCCAGGAGCTGAAGAAGACCTACGACTCCGAGCCCGAGGCGAAGCGGATCATCGACGTCGCCCAGGGCCTCGAGGGGATCATCCGCAACAACTCGATCCACGCCGCCGCGGTGGTGATCGCCGACCGCCCGCTGCAGGAGGTGGTGCCGCTGCAGCTGGCCGAGGACAAGACCGCCCCCGCCGCCTCCGACGGCAGCGGCAAGGCCGAGCGCCAGTACAAGATCGTGACCCAGTACTCGATGGGCCCGATCGAGGAGATCGGGCTGCTGAAGATGGACTTCCTCGGCCTCCGCAACCTCGACGTGATCGAGGACGCGATCGACATCATCCACCGCTCCCGCGGCGAGACGATCAAGATCGAAGAGATCCCGATCGACGACGCCAAGACCTACGCGATGCTCGCCGGCGGCGACTCGACCGGCGTCTTCCAGTTCGAGTCGGAGGGGATGCGCGAGGCGCTGCGCAAGGTCGGCCCGACCGAGTTCGCCGACCTGGTCGCGCTCGGCGCGCTGTACCGGCCCGGCGCGATGGCCTACATCCCCGCCTACGCGAAGGGCAAGAAGGACCCCTCGACGGTGCGCTACCCGGACCCGCGCCTGCGCGCGATCACCGAGGAGACCCACGGCTGCGTCGTCTACCAGGAGCAGCTGATGGCGATCGCCCGCGAGATGGCCGGCTTCTCCGGCGCCGAGGCGGACGACCTGCGCAAGGCGATCGGCAAGAAGAAGCGCGACCTGATGGCGACGATGAAGGACAAGTTCATGGCCGGCCTGAAGGAGTCCGGAACGGCGCCCAACGTCGCCGCCGACCTCTGGAAGCTGAACGAAGCCGCGGCCGACTACTCCTTCAACAAGTCCCACGCCGCCTGCTACGGGCTGATCTCCTACCGCACCGCCTACCTCAAGGCCAACTACCCGGCCGAGTACATGGCCGCGGTGATCTCCTCGGTGATGAACACCAAGGACAAGGTGCCCTTCTTCGTCAACCGCTGCGAGGAGATGGGGATCGAGGTGCTGCCGCCCGACGTCAACTCCTCCGACCACGACTTCGTCGTCTCCGAGAAGGCGATCCGCTTCGGCCTCGACGCGGTCAAGAACGTCGGCCACGCGGCGGTGGAGGCGATCCTGCGCGCCCGCGAGGACAGCCCGATCGCCTCGATCTGGGACTTCTGCGAACGGGTCGATTCCCGCGCGGTCAACAAACGGGCGATCGAATGCCTGGTCAAGTGCGGTGCCCTCGACTCCACCGGCGCCAGTCGCAAGGGGATGCTCGAGACGCTGCCCGCGGCGCAGTCCTCCGGCCAGAAGGCCCAGGAGGACGCCCAGCTCGGCCAGGGATCGATCTTCGACTTCGGCGACGCAGGCGACGGCGGGGAGGCCGCCGCCGGTCAGGCCCACCACCGCCCGCCGATCCCCGCCGAGGAGTTCGAGCGCGCCGAGCTGCTGGCGCTGGAGAAGGAGACGCTCGGCACCTACCTCTCCTCGCACCCGCTGACCGAAGTGCGGGGGGCGCTGCGGGCGCGGGTCGACTGCAGCCTCGCCGACCTGTGCCAACAAGCAGGACGGCTCCTGGGTGACCGTCGGCGGCATCGTCACCGAGTGCAAGAAGATCCGCACCAAGAGCGGCAGCCAGATGATGTTCGCCACCCTCGACGACGTCGAGGGCCAGGTCGAGCTGCTGGTCTTCAAGGCCGACCAGGCGGAGAGCGCCGCGATCATCGCCCCCGACGCGATCGTCGTCGTGCGCGGCCGCCTCGACCACAAGGACCGCGGCGAGACCAAGCTCGTCGTGCAGGAGGCCGAGCGCTTCGAACCGGACGCCGCGGAGATCGCCGCGGCGCCAGCGGTGGCGAGCGTGCACAGCGGCCCGTTCGAGGTCCCGGTCGACGCGGGGATGGTCTCCGAGGCGCTGCTCGACGAACTGAAGTCGGTCCTCGAGCACCACAAGGGCGATACCGACGTGCACTTCGCGGTCCGCAACGGCGCGGCGAGACGACGCTGCTCCAGTGCGGCGAGGGCTTCCGGGTGCGCCCTCGGGCCGGCTCCGCAGCGAGCTCGACCACGTGCTCGGAAGCGCCTCTGCCCTGGCTGCATAGCCAGTCCAGGCCTTGGTTTTCGCGGACCCTGCGTCCGTAGACTTCATCCATGCCAGCTACTCGCGAGAAGACCGGTGAGTGTCGCCAGTGCCGCTCCTTCTGCGACAAGATGGTCGAGCCCCGCGGTTGCGTCGAGATGCGCTGCCGCTACCTCTACAGCTTCGTCGACATGCTCAACGGCGTCCAGTACGTCGGCTGCATGCAGGACGTCTTCGCCGCCAAGGTCGAGCTCGACGCGGTTCTGCAGCCGGGCGGCTTCGGCGGCGTCAAGATGACCGGCGACCCGCTGCCGCACTGCCAGTTCGGGGTCGAGCGCGCCTACGAGGGCTCGGGCGACTCCTACGACTGCGTCAACCGCCGCTTCTTCGACTGCGCCGACGGCGGCTCCGAGGGCATCCGCGCCTTCGACCTGCGCGACATCTGAGCGCCGAAAGCGAACTGCATCAAATTCCCTATCCAGCAGGCAGGTGATTTGATGCAGTTCGTGGATCGCGACATGATTCCGTGTAGAATTTCGGGCCATGACAGAGACTTCCGCAGTGGCAGAGGCAGAGAAGCTGGTGGCTGAGGCGGCCGGCAACACCGACGGCGCGTCCAGCGAGGGGCCGAAGTTCACCCTCGAGCTGAACCAGGACCAGAAGGACATCCGCGAGTGGGTGCACGGCTTCGCCGAGGGCGTCGTCCGTCCCGCCGCCGAGGAATGGGACGAGCGCGAGGAGACGCCGTGGCCGGTGATCCAGGAGGCCGCCAAGATCGGCCTCTACGGCTTCGAAGCCCTCGGCCAGTTCTGGGCCGACGAGACCGGCCTGACCCTGCCGATCGCCAACGAGGAGCTCTTCTGGGGCGACGCCGGCATCGGCATGGCGATCATGGGCACCTCGCTGGCGGTAGCCGCAATCTTCGGGCAGGGAACCCCGGAGCAGATGGGCGAGTGGATCCCGCAGTGCTTCGGCACCGCGGACGATCCCAAGGTCGCCTCCTTCTGCTCGTCGGAGCCGGACGCCGGCTCCGACGTGTCTGCGATTCGCACCACGGCCAAGTACGACGAGGCGACCGACGAGTGGGTGCTCAACGGCCAGAAGGCCTGGGCGACCAACGGCGGCATCGCCGACGTCCACGTCGTCATCGCCACCGTCGACCGCGAGCTGCGCTCGCGCGGCCACGCCGCCTTCGTGATCCCACCCGGGACCAAGGGCTGCGAGCAGGGCGCCAAGGTGAAGAAGCACGGCCTGCGCGCCTCCCACACCGCCGACGTCCACCTCGACGACTGCCGCATCCCGGGCTCCTGCCTGCTGGGCGGCAAGGAGAAGCTCGACGAACGCCTGGCCCGGGTCCGCGAGGGCAAGCGCTCGAACTCGCAGGCGGCGATGCAGACCTTCGAGGCGAGCCGGCCGACCGTCGGCGCCCAGGCGCTCGGCATCGCCCGCGCCGCCTACGAGTACTCGCTCAACTACGCCAAGGAGCGCCAGCAGTTCGGCAGGGCGATCGTCGAGAACCAGGCGATCGCCTTCACCCTCGCCGACATGAAGCTGGAGATCGACGCCGCCCGCCTGCTGGTCTGGCGCGCCGCCTGGATGGGCCGCAGCGGCCAGAAATTCGAGAACGCCGAGGGCTCGATGTCGAAGCTGAAGGCCGGCGAGGTCGCCGTCTGGTCGACCGAGCGGGCGATCCAGATCCTCGGCGGCAACGGCTACACCCGCGAGTTCCCGGTCGAGCGGATGCACCGCGACGCGAAGATCTACACGATCTTCGAGGGCACCTCAGAGATCCAGCGCCTGGTCATCAGCCGCGCGATCTCAGGCGTTCACGTCAAATAGCCACGTCTGGCTCTTAGCCCTGGCGTCGTCGTCTTAGGCCGGCTTTGCGGAGGCGCTTCGCTGTCTGTACTTCCTTCTTGTCCGGCCCTTTCTTGTTCGGGCCCGGCGTCTCCAGGGTGGCTGGGAGCTTGTCGAATCTTGGCTCGGAGAGGAAGGCGGCGAGGCCCTGTTTGCCCATCTCGCCTTTGCCGATGTTGGCGTGGCGGTCGCGGCAGGAGCCGAGCGGGGCGGCGGCGTCGTTGACGTGGAGGCACTGGAGGCGATCTAGACCTACCTTGGCGTCTGCTTCGTCGACGACGGACGCTAGGTGCTCCTCGTCGGTGATGTCGTAGCCCTGCACGAAGAGGTGGCAGGAGTCGAGGCAGAGACCGAGGCGCTTTCCGCTGCCGGCCAGCTCGATCAGTTCGGCTGTCTGGTCGAAGTCGCGGCCGAGGAGCCCTTTGTGGCCCGCGGTCTGCTCGAGCAGGAGCGGGCAGTGGTCGCTGTCCTTGAGTGCCGCCGCGATGACTTTCGAGGCGCGTTTGATCGAGGGGCCGAGGGCCTCGCCCACCTGGGCTCCTGGATGGAGGACGACGCCGGCGGCGCCGATGGCGTCGCCGATCCGCAGGGCGTGAGTCAGTGAGGCCAGCGACTTCTTGCGCAGCTCCCTGTCTTTGGTCGCGCAGTTGATCAGGTAGACGGCGTGGATCACGACCGCTTCAACCGGCGAGCCGGCCATCGCCTCTTTGAAGGCGGCGAAGTCATCCGGTCCGTATTTCGTCGGCCGCCACATGCGCGGGCTCTGGTTGAAGATCTGGATCGATTCGCAGCCAAGCTCACTGCCGCGCTCGATCGCCTTGTCGAGGCCGCCAGATGTTGAGACATGCGCGCCGATAAGCATGAATTGCGCATCCTATGGCGCCAAATCTGTGTCGTGCCTTGAACCCTCGAAGACGCCGAATATGGTCAACGCGTCCCCCCGTAGCTCAGCGGATAGAGCGCGCTCTTGACTAGAGACGAGGTCGCGGGTTCGAGTCCTGCCGGGGGGATGCTGGCTCTGACGATGCCAAATGGCCTGCGCTACCCTGTTGATCTCTAGTCAAGGGCGCTGCTGACGCTGAGGCAGGTTCGGTTTCACGACCGGGCTGCTTGCGGAGCAGCTTCTTTCACGACAGGCCCGCTTCGGCGGGCCTGTCGTGTGTTCGAGCTGGCTTCGGCTGCTGTGGAAACATGCGGGCCGATCGACATCGTGTCCGAGAACTCTCCACGCCGCCTCCGCTTCGCTCCGTCGCCCACCGGCGCGTTGCACATCGGTGGGGCCAGGACCGCTCTCTACAACTGGCTCGCCGCTCGACACGGCGCCGGGGAGCTGGTGCTGCGGATCGAGGACACCGACCGCGAGCGCTCGACCGAGGAGAACGTCGAGCAGATCCTCGACGCGCTGCGCTGGCTCGGGCTCGATTGGGACATAGGGCCGGTGTCGCAGGCCTCACTGGCCGAACGCCATGCTGAAGCTCTGCAGCAGCTGCTCGATTCCGGCACGGCCTATCGCGATTCCGCCACGGCCAAGGAGGTGGAGGCCTGGAAGGCCGAGCACGGGGCGGGGCGGGGCTATCGGGGCGCGGCGGTCGACGAGCCCGGCGCGGCGGTGCGCCTGCGCGTGCCCGACGAGGGGGAGACCGTGGTCGATGACCTGATCCGCGGCCCCGTCAGCTTTCCCAACCGCAGCTATGACGACTTCGTCATCGCCCGCGGCGACGGCTCGGTCCTCTACAACTTCGCCGTCGCGGTCGACGACGCCGAGATGGGGATCACCGAGGTGGTGCGGGGCGACGACCACCTCTCCAACACGCCCAAGCAGTTGCTCGTCCTTGCTGCGCTTGGCCGCGAGGCGCCGCGATACGCGCACCTGCCGCTGCTGCATGGGCCCGACGGCAAGAAGCTCTCCAAGCGTCACGGCGCCGCCTCGGTGCAGGAGCTGCGCGATGCCGGGTATCTGCCCGCTGCCGTTCGCAACTACCTGGCCTTGCTCGGCTGGGGCACCGACGACGACACCACCCTGATGACGACCGAGGAGCTGGTGCGCCGCTTCCGGGTCGAGGACGTCGGCAGGTCGGCGGCAATCTTCGACGAGAAGAAGCTGCGCTGGGTCAACGGCCGCTTCATGCGCGAGATGCCGCTCGACGAGTACACGGCCGCGGTTGCTCGCCATCTCAATCGCGATGCCGACGAGCGATTGCGCCGGGCTTGCGCAATCGCGCAGGAGAAAGCCCAGACCCTCGACGAGGTCTGGCCGCTGATCCGCTTCCTCTTCGAGCCACCGGTCGATGACGAGAAGTCCTGGAAGAAGGCGATGAAGGGCGGTGCCCTGGCGGCGCTGGAGGCGGCCAGCGCCGCGCTGGCCGAGATTCCCGGCGAGGAGTTCGATCCGGAGGCGGTGGAGGCCGCTCTCAGCCCGCTCCCCGATCGTCTCGACGCCAAGCCGGGACGGGTCTATCAGCCGATTCGCGTTGCGATCACCGGTACCGCCGTCTCGCCCGGGATATTCGAGTCGCTCGCCGTGCTGGGCCGGGAGGAATCGCTCTCCCGGATCGACGCCGCGGCAGCCCGTCTACGTTCTTAGCGGACAAGTGGGGCTGTTGGATCCCACCCAAATGGACAAATAGTCCCCCCTCGTATCCCAGTTTTGGGGACCCGCGAGCTAAACCGTGTGTCCTCGGCTGCCGATGATCCATGCGGAAGCCAGTTCCTCATGGAGTCGACCAAGCCACACAGCAACGGGAAGGTGAAGGCGGGCGCGGTGCGCGCCCGCAAGGGCAGCTCTAAACGGGCGCCCGGAGCTCGCCTCGCTGCGGCCTTCGAGGCAGTCGAGAAGTTCCCGGTCTTGATGGAGTCGCGTGCGCGTGTGATGCGGGCTGCGACGGCCGACCCGGCTCGTATCGGCGAGCTGGTCGAGACGGTGGAGTCGGATGTCGGGCTCACCATCGCAGTGCTGCGCTTCGCCAACCGAAACGGCGGGGCAGGCGGGGGGATCGGCAGCATTCCCGAGGCGATCGACGTCCTCAAGCCCTCCGGCGTCCTGGCCATCGCCGGAACCGCGCCCGTCTTCGATTTCTTCGAGCCCAACGGGGGCCGCGAGATGCGGCCGGAGCACGTCCGCGTTCACGCCCTTGCCGCCCAGCAGGCTGCCGACGAGATCGGTCGGGCGGTCGGCTGGGAGGAACGCGACGAACTTGCGGTGGCGACGCTGCTTCACGACGCCGGCCGGCTCGTCATCGCCAACCTGCACCCTGCCGACCGCGGCCATCTCGACGCCGTCGACAAAACCCCCGAGCAGCGCCTGCGGGAGGAACGCGACCGCCTCGGCATCGACCACGCCCTGGTCGGCGGCGTGCTGGCGCGGCGCTGGAACATGCCGCAACGGATCGCCATCGCGATCGAGCGCCACCACTCCGAGGACGCCGAAGGCCTGGCGGCGATGGTGGCGACCGCCGACATGGTCGCTCACTACGCCCAGGGCGAGGCGATCTCCCCGGAGCGGCTGCGTGCCTCCGCCCGGCGCTGCGGGCTCGACCCCGACGACCTGCGCGCCATCCTCTACCAGCTCCCCTATGCCCGCACCGACGGCTCTCGCATATCCGAGCCCTGCCCGCTCTCGGGCCGTGAGCTCGACGTCCTGCGCCTCCTCTCCGAGGGCATGGTCTACAAGCAGATCGCTGGCGAGATGCAGCTCTCGGTCTCGACGATCCGCACCCACCTGCACAACGTCTACGGCAAGATCGGCGCCGTCGACCGGGCTCAGGCCGTCCTCACCGCCCGCGACCGCGGCTGGATCTAGGCGAGCGGTCCCTAGGAGGGACGAGCCCCTCCTAGTCGATCAGGGACTCACGCAGGGCGATCGCCACCGCGTGGGTCCTGTTTTTCGCGCCCAGCCGGGCGAGGGCGTGCTTGGTGTGGGTCTTGACCGTTTCTTCGCTGAGGCCCAGCTGGCGGGCGGCGACGGTTGTCGACTCGCCGTTGGCCAGCAGCTGGAAGATTTCGCGCTGGCGCCGGGTCAGCTTGCCCCGGCTGCCGCGCGGGGGAACGGCGGGGTCGACGAATCGCTCCTGGTCGAGGGCGGCTCGCACGGCGCGCCGAAGTTCCTCGGTGCCAGCCGTGCGCGAGACGTAGGCGCTGGCGCCGGCCTGCATGGCGGCGCTGGCGAGGTGGCGCTCGGCGCGCTCTCCGTGGGCGACGATGCCGATGCTCGGCTCCGATTTGAGCAGGGCCTTGATCGCATCGGTGCCGGCCACGGCGGAGGCACCGTCGGACCAGGTCCGCATGTCGACGATGGCGACATCGAAGCTGCCGACGTCGCGCACCAGCTCGATCGCCTCCGCGCGGCTGGCGACCTCCTGGATCTCAAACTCGTCCTGCAGCGCCCCGCGCACGCCGAGCCGGACGATCGGATGACCGTCGATGACCAGGCATTGGGGACGCTCGCTCAGGACTGCATCCGATCTCTCGGGGGTTCGCTGCGACGGCTCCATCGTCAGCCCTGGAGCCCAACACCCCGATCCTAACCGAGCCTGGTCCGGGCAGTGCGGTAGAAAGCTCCTGATGATCTCGATCACCTCGAAGTCGCGCTATGCCGTGGTCGCGATGGCGGAGCTGGCCCGCTCCGGCGAACGGCCGGTGCCGATCAAGGAGCTCGCCGAGCGGCGCGAGATCCCGGAGCAGTTCCTCGAGCAGCTCTTCTCGACCCTGCGCCGCGCCGGCCTGCTTACCAGCCACCGGGGGATGAAAGGCGGCTACACGCTCTCGCGGCCGGCCGAGGAGATCACCGTCCTCGAGGTCGTGCAGGCGCTCGATGGCAAGGTGGGCCAGGAGGCCGACGAGGCGGGCGGCATCTGGGCCGAGGGCGTCACCGCCCTGCGCAAGGTCTTCGGCCAAACCACGATCGCCGAAGTGGCCCGCCGCGAGGCCGAGGCCGCCGGATCGGGGATGTACTTCATCTAGATCGGGCCGCATCGGGATTGCGATTCCCCTTGGTCAAGCGGTTTTCAGTCCGGCTGAATCCGGTTATTTCCGGTCGTACTGGCGCATGACTGGCGCACCAGTGGCGCATGAGGCACGCCGCCGAAACGTTTCCGCCGCACCGAGGGCTACCGTCGCTCGGTCGATGAAGGGCACGCTGAATCAGAAGAAGGCGATCAAGCTGCTGAAGGAAAACGGCTGGACGCAGGCTCGTGGCGGCAAGCATCAGGTCAAGATGACCAAGCCCGGCAGTCGCCCGATCACGCTCCCGCAGCACAAGGGGCGCGACTACCCAACCGGCCTGGCCCAGGCGATTCTCAAACAGGCAGAGCTAAGATGAAGGAACTTCACCTATGGAGCTAACCGCGCGTATCCATATCGAGGACGGCAGCTATTGGGCGGACGTTCCAGAGTTGCCCGGCTGCTTCGCATCCGGGGACACCCTTGACGAGCTTTTTGAATCGCTGCAAGAGGGAGTCGCGCTCTATCTCGCCGACGAGGGCGGGGAGAGCGGCCCGCTGCACGTCGCCACCGCGACGCTGACGGATCGTCCGCTGACGCCCGCATAGAGCGCGTGATCGAGCGAGGACGGGGATGATGCGAATCGGGCCCACAGCCGCGGCGGTCGTCGGCGACACGCCGCTGGTCTCGCTCTCGCGATTGGGCGAGGGGTTGCCCGGTGAGGTCTGCGCCAAGCTCGAGTACCTCAATCCCGGCGGCTCGGTCAAGGACCGGATCGGGGTGGCGATGATCGACGCTGCCGAAGCGGACGGGCTGATCGAGCCGGGGCGGGGGGTGATCGTCGAGCCGACCAGCGGCAACACGGGGATCGCGCTGGCGATGGTCTGCGCGGCGCGGGGGTACGAGCTGATCTTGACCCTGCCGGAGGGGATGAGCCGCGAGCGGTCGAAGCTGCTGCGCGCCTACGGCGCCGAAGTGCGGGAGACGCCCTCGCTGGGCGGGATGACCGAGGCGGTCGAGTTGGCCGAGGAGATCTGCGAGCAGCGCAAGGGGTTCATGCCCCAGCAGTTCGCCAATCCGGCCAACCCCGAGGTGCACCGGCGCACGACCGCCGAGGAGATCTGGCGGGACTGCGATGGCGAGGTCGGCGCCTTCGTCGCCGGGGTCGGGACGGGTGGCACGATCACCGGCGTGGGACGGATGCTGCGCGAGCGCAGCCCCGACAGCCTGATCGTCGCGGTCGAGCCGGCCAGCTCGCCGGTCCTCTCCGGCGGTGTGCCCGGCCCGCACAAGATCCAGGGGATCGGCGCCGGCTTCGTGCCGGAGGTGCTCGATCGCTCGGTGATCGACGAGATCGTCTCGGTCGGCGACGAGGACGCGCTGGAGACGGCTCGGCTCGCCGCCCGTCGCGAGGGGGTGCTGGCCGGCATTTCCGCCGGGGCCAACATCAAGGCGGCGCTGGAGGTGGCGGCGCGACCGGAGATGGCGGGCAAACGGGTGGTGACGGTCGTCTGCGACTCGGGTGAGCGCTACGTGTCCCTACCCTTCTTTGCACCGTGAATGCCTGGAAGCGACTCATCCATGAGGTCATGGCCGACGTGGCTGCCGCGCGAGATCGCGATCCCGCGGCCCAGAAGGTGTCGACCTTCGAGATCCTCAGCAGCTGGGCGGGGGTGCAGGCGCTGCTCGCCCACCGCGTCGCGCACGCCCTCTACGAGGCCGGCGTTCCGTTCCTGCCACGCCTGCTCGCCTACCTGACCCGCGCGGTCACCGGCGTCGAGATCCACCCGGCCGCCCGGATCGGCCGCGAGTTCTTCATCGACCACGGCTCCGGCGTGGTGATCGGCGAGACCGCCGAGATCGGCGCGCGGGTGACTCTCTACCAGGGAGTGACGCTGGGCGGGACGGGCTTCCAGCGCGGTAAGCGCCACCCGACGCTCGGCGACAACGTCACGGTCGGCTCCGGCGCCAAGCTGCTCGGCCCGATCGCCGTCGGAGACGGCGCCAAGATCGGCGCCAACACGGTTGTGATCGAGGACGTCCCTCCCGGCGCGACGGTCGTCGGCAACCCCGGCCACCCGGTCAAGGTCGACGGCAAGCGGGTCGAGGGCCCCGACGCCGACTGGATCCACCTGCCCGACCCGATCGCCGAGGCGATCAAGACGCTCTCGCTGCGCCTGGCCGAGCTGGAGCGCCGCCTCGCCGAGCTCGATGGGGGTGAGACCCCGGACGGAGAGCCGCCGGGGCTGAGTGAGCGCACCGGGCGTTCATCGGCCGGTGGCTGATGTAGCCTCGCCCGACTCTCTCGTCTAGGAAAGGATCGCCGTGCTCAAGCGCCGCTTTGCCCTTGCCTGTTTCCTCGTCTTCTCAGTCCTTGCTGTTGTTGCCTGCGGCAGCAGCGGCAGCAACGACGAAAGCCAGATCGAAGAAGCGATCGAAACCTCGGCGACGAGCACCAACCCGGCTGATTGCAGCAAGCTGAACACGCAGCAGTTCATGGAACAGACCACGCAGGAAAGCGGCAAGGCCGCCGTTGCGAAGTGCGAAGAAGAAGCCAAAGCCGAAGAAGGTGCCGAATCGGTCAGTGTCTCCAGCGTCGAAGCCGGTGGCTCGAGCGCGACTGCGGAAGCGGCGCTCACCGGGGGAGCCTTGAACGGCCAGACATTGGAAGTCGAGCTCGTCAAGAACGGCGACCAGTGGCAGTTGAATGAAGTCGTCAAGTTCACCGAGTTCGACCGGACGAAGCTGGTCGAATACGTCGAAGAAGAATTCACCCCGTCGGCGAACGGGCTCAGCCCCAAGCTCGCGGGCTGTTTCGTCGAAGCCTTCCAGGAAGGCTCGCAAGCCGACATCGAAGAACTGCTGTGGAGCGGGTCCGGGGAAGGGTTCGAAGAAATCGCCGAAGCCTGCCAGTAGCCCGCTTGCGTCGCCCGCCGAGCGCCTGGCTATGCTCGGCGGGTGACGCTTCAAGCTGAGTCCGAGACCCCCGCGGAGGGCATCGGAATGCCGGAGGGTGCCCCGATCGAACCCGGGGCTGACCGTGCCGAGCAGCTGCTGGCGGGTCTCAACGATCCTCAGCGCGAGGCGGTCCGCCACGGCGAAGGGCCGCTGCTGGTCCTCGCCGGCGCGGGCTCGGGCAAGACCCGGGTGCTGACGCACCGGATCGCCTACCTGCTGGCGACGGGCGCCGCCCGGCCGGGCGAGATCCTCGCGATCACCTTCACCAACAAGGCGGCGAGCGAGATGCGCGAGCGGGTCGGGGCGCTGATCGGCCGTTCGGTGAGGGCGATGTGGGTGACGACCTTCCACTCCGCCTGCGCGCGGATGCTGCGCGCCGACGCGGAGAAGCTCGGCTACGCCCGCACCTTCACGATCTACGACGAGTCCGACTCGCTGCGGATGCTGAAGCGCTGCATGGCCGAGGTCGGGGTGGACCCGAAACGCTACCCGCCGCGTGCGCTGCGCTCGCAGATCTCCGGCGCCAAGAACAAGCTGGTCGACGCCGCCGCCTACGCCCAGGCGCAGGGCAGCGTCTTCGAGGAAGTCGCGGCCGCCGTCTACGGGCTCTACGAGAAGCGCATGCTCGAGGCCAACGCGATGGACTTCGACGACCTCCTCGTCCGCACGGTCAACGTCCTGGAGACCTCGGAGGAGGCGCGCGAGCGCTGGCGCCGCACCTTCCGCCACGTCCTCGTCGACGAGTACCAGGACACCAACCACGCCCAGTACCGGCTGCTGCAGCTGCTGACGGAGGAGCACGGCAACCTGATGGTCGTCGGCGACGAGGACCAGTCCATCTACGGCTTCAGGCACGCCGACATCCGCAACATCCTCGACTTCGAGCGGGATTTCCCCGAGGCGGAGGTGGTCAAGCTCGAGCAGAACTACCGCTCGACCCAGACCATCCTCTCCGCCGCCAACGCGGTCGTCGAGCGCAACCGCGAGCGGCGGCCGAAGCGGCTCTGGACCGAGATCGCCGGCGGCGAGCCGGTGCAGCTCTCCGAGCTCTCCGACGAGCACGAGGAGGCGCGCTGGGTGGCGGGCGAGATCGAGCGGCTCTCCGAGGAGGATGGGGTAAAGCGCGAGGACGTCGCCGTCTTCTACAGGACCAACGCGATGAGCCGGGTGCTGGAGGACACCCTGGTCCGCTTCGAGCTGCCCTACCAGGTGATCGGCGGCACCAAGTTCTACGAGCGGGCGGAGATCAAGGACGCGGTCGCCTACCTCAGCCTGCTGGTCAACCCCGCCGACCAGGTCTCCTTCGCGCGCATCGTCAACTCGCCGCGGCGGGGGATCGGCAACACCAGTCAGGGCCGCCTCGCCTCCCACGCCAACACCACCGGCCTGCCGATCTGGGAGGTGGCGGAACGGGTCGAGGAGGTGCCGGGGTTGAGCGCCGCGGCGATCAAGGCGGTCTCGCGCTTCCACGAGACGATGGAGGGCCTGCGCGCCCGCGCAGACGAGTCCCCGGTCGCCGAGCTGCTGGCGGCGGTCCTGCGTGAGAGCGGCTACCTCGACGCCCTGGCCGCGGAGCGAACGATCGAGGCCGAGGGCCGCGCCGAGAACCTTGAGGAGCTGGTCGGCGTCGCCGCCGAGTTCGACGCCAACCACGAGATCGAGGGGGAGGGAGAGGTATCGCCCCTGGAGGAGTTCCTGCAGCAGATCTCCCTCTACACGGAGCAGGACGGGCTCCGCGAGGAAGAGTCGCTGATCACCCTGATGACGCTGCACAACGCCAAGGGGCTCGAGTACGACACGGTCTTCATCGTCGGCTGCGAGGACGGCGCCTTCCCCCACATGCGGGCGCTGGAAGAGGGGGGTGAAGAGGAGGAGCGGCGCCTCTGCTACGTCGGCATCACCCGCGCTCGCCGCCGCCTCTACATGACCTGGGCCCGCGAACGGCGGCTCTTCGGGCGGTCCGAGCGCAACCTTCCTTCGCGCTTCACCGACGAGCTGCCGGCGGAGCTGACCGAGCGGCACTCGAGTGCCCCGGGTGCCGCTGCCGGCCTCGGCTGGGAGACGACGACCGGGGCCGGGGCGGCACCGCCGGTCGATCCCGGGCCGACACTGGAGATGCGCACCGGCGACGACGTCGTCCACGCCAGCTTTGGCGAGGGCGTCGTCACCGCGGTCGAGCCCGGCGGGATCGTCGTCGTGCGCTTTGCGGCGGACGGTGCCGAGCGCAAGCTGATGGCCGACTACGCGCCGATCAGGAGGCGCTGATGGCGGCCAGGGTCATCGACGGCAAGGCGGTCGGTGCTGCGGTTCGCGCCAGGGTCGCCGGCGAGGTGGCCGCCTACGAGGCCGAGCGCGGCCGGACCCCGATGCTGGTCACGGCGATCGTCGGCGACGACCCCGCTTCGGAGATCTACGTCCGCAACAAGCACCGCGCCTGCGAGGAGGTGGGGATGCGCTCGTCCCACCACGGCCTGCCGGGGGACACGAGCGAGAACGAGCTGCTGGAGCTGGTCGCGGAGCTGGGGATGGATCGCGACGTCGACGGCATCCTGGTCCAGCTCCCCGTTCCCGACC
The DNA here is from genome assembly GCA_963812905.1 of uncultured Solirubrobacterales bacterium. GTDB lineage: Bacteria > Actinomycetota > Thermoleophilia > Solirubrobacterales > 70-9 > VRUE01. The sequence continues at coordinate 50,631 of CAWEWY010000002.1, read as the reverse complement.
AGATCGACCCTGACCGGGTGGTGGCGGCGATCGACCCGGCCAAGGACGTCGATGGGCTGACCCCCGTCAATGCCGGCCTGCTCGCGCACGGCATGCCCGGGCTCGTCTCCTGCACGCCGGCAGGGGTGATGGAGCTGCTCCGCCACGAGGGAGTCGAGCTCGAGGGCGCCGAGGCGGTCGTCGTCGGCCGCTCGAAGCTGGTCGGCGTTCCGGTCGCGCGGCTGCTGCTGCAGGCCAACGCGACCGTGACGATGTGTCACTCGCGCACCAGCGACCTCCCGGCCGTCTGCCGCCGCGCCGACGTGCTCGTCGCCGCCGCCGGCTCGCCGGGCTTGATCGGCGGCGGTGCCGTCAAGCCGGGGGCCGTCGTGATCGACGTCGGGACCAACCGCACCGACGACGGTCTCCGCGGCGACGTCGATTTCGACGCCGCCGCGGAGGTGGCGAGCGCGATCACGCCGGTGCCGGGAGGGGTCGGCCCGATGACGATCGCGATGCTGCTGGTGAATACGCTGGCTGCCGCCCGGGCCCGGGTGTAGTGTCGGGCTGACCCTTGCCCACCGCCCACGGAGGGATACCCAGATGGACCTAGACAGGCTCAGCCTCGGCGAGAAGATCGCGGCGGTCTCCGCGATCCTCCTCTTCATCTTCATGTTCTTCGAATGGTTCGGCGTCGAAGTCTCCGGCGTCGGGGGATTCTCCGGGACCGTCTCCGGCGAGGGCGGCAGCGCCTGGGACGCGCTCGACTACATCCCGATAGTCCTCGTGGTGACGATCGCGGCCGCACTGGGGCTGGCGGCCCTTCGCCTCACCGACTCGACCTACGAGCCACCGGTTCCGATGAGCACCGTGGTCACCGTGCTCGGCGTACTCTCGGTGCTGCTGATCCTCTTTCGGATCGTCGACCCGCCCAGCTTCGGCAGCTTCGGGGGCGTATCCGTTGACGCGACGCTCAGCATTGGGATATTCCTCGGGCTGATCTCGGCCGGGGGGATCGCCTATGGGGGCTACAGCGCCATGCGGGAGGAAGGGATCACCTTCGGCGATACGGCCGACCATCTCTCTGGTGGCGGTCGAGGTGCCGCACCCCCGCCACCGCCCCCCTTGCAGCCTCCTTCGTCATCGGCTCCGCCACCGCCTCCGTCGAATCCGCAGTCGCCGCCACCGCCTCCGCCTCCTCCCGGGGCGTAGTGGGGCTGCGGGCAGGGGGTTCCGCTTAACTTTTTCGGTGGGGCGGGGACTGCTGGCGCTCAAAGGCTGGCGACGAAAAAGTACAAGACGCTCCACCCCCTGCCCGCAGCCCTAGAATCCCGCGCGTGATCGAGCGGGAGCAGGTTCTTCATGTGGCAAAGTTGGCGCGGCTGGGCCTGTCCGAGGATGAGGTTGAGCGGATGGCCGGAGAGCTATCGGGGATTCTTGAGCACGTCGACCGGATCGGTGAGCTTGAGCTTGATGACGTGGCGCCGACTTCGCACGTTGTCGAGCTTGAGAACGTTCTCAGAAAGGACGAGCCGCATCAGAGCTTGGCCCGTGACGTGGCCTTGGCCTCGGCGCCCGATCCTGTTGATGGAGCTTTTCGGGTGCCCTCGCCACAGGCTGAGGGTTAGGCGGTGGACATGCTCGAGTTGACTGCCGTTCAGGCGCATGAGGCGATGGCTGCCGGGGAGCTTTCGGCTGTCGAGTACAGCGCTGCCTGGGCGGAGGCCGCGGCTGGGGATGAGCTGAACGCCTATCTGTGGCGTGACGGTGGCGGCGATGGTGGCGCGATCGCGGTTGAGCGGCCGAGCATCGCGCCGGTTGCGGTCAAGGACATCTTCTGCACCGAGGGAGTGCCGACCACGGCGGGCTCGCGGATCCTCGAGGGATACCGGCCGCCGTACACGTCGACCGCGGTGCGGCGGCTGATCGAGGCGGGGGCGCCGATCCTCGGCAAGACCAACATGGACGAGTTTGCGATGGGGTCGTCGAACGAGAACTCGGCTTATGGGCCGGTGCTCAACCCCTGGGACCGGGGCCGAGTGCCGGGCGGTTCCTCTGGCGGCTCGGCAGCCGTAGTTGCCGGTGGCCTCGCGCCCTGGGCGATCGGCACCGACACCGGCGGGTCGATCCGCCAGCCCGCTGCGCTCTGCGGGATCGTCGGCCTCAAGCCGACCTACGGTGCGATCTCGCGCTATGGGATGATCGCCTTCGCCTCCTCGCTGGACCAGTGCGGGCCGCTCACGCGCGACGTCAGCGACGCCGCCCTGATGCTGGCGATCCTGCAGGGAAGCGATCCCTGCGACTCGACCTCGGTCGGACTGGCGGAGGCTCCTCGACTTCCGGACCGGGAGGGCCTCGAGGGGCTGAGCTTCGCCGTCCCGACTGACTTGACCGGGCACGTCTTCGACCCGGGGGTGCGGGCGAAATTCGACGCCGACGCTGGAGCTGATCGAGAGCCTCGGGGGCACGGTCGGCGAAGTTGGCGCTGCCCCACGCCGAGCACGGGATCTCCGCCTACTACGTGATCGCTCCTGCCGAGGCCTCCTCGAACCTCGCCCGCTACGACGGCGTCCGCTACGGGATGCGGGCGGAGGCGAGCGGCGACGTGATCGAGATGTATGAGGCGACGCGGGCGCAGGGGTTCGGCGCCGAGGTCAAGCGCCGCATCATGCTCGGCACCTACGCGCTCTCCTCCGGCTACTACGAGGCCTACTACGGCCAGGCGCAGAAGGTGCGGACCAAGATCGCCGCCGACTTCACCGCTGCCTTCGCCGAGTTCGACTTCGTCGTCACGCCGACCTCGCCCTCAGTTGCCTTCGGCCTCGGCGAGAAGACCGACGACCCGCTGGCGATGTACCTCAACGACTTCTTCACCGTGCCGATGAGCCTCGCCGGCATCCCGGCGATCTCGATCCCGGCCGGCCTTGCCGAGCCGGCGGGCGGCGGCCCGCAACTGCCGGTCGGCTTCCAGATCGCTGCACCCGCCTTCGCCGAGCAGAAGCTGCTCGACGCCGCCTACGCCCTCGAGCAGGCACTCGGCTTCGACGCACGCCCTTCCGGTGCGCCTTTTCCGGGAATAGACCGGATAAAGCGCACCGGAAGCGAAGAGGGGGGCGAGGATGGCTGAGCTGGAGGCGGTGATCGGGTTGGAGATTCATGTCCAGCTCGCCACCAGGACGAAGATGTTCTGCGGTTGCGAGCTCTCCTTCGGCGACGAGCCCAACGTCCACACCTGTCCGGTCTGCCTCGCCCATCCTGGGGTGCTCCCGGTGACCAACGAGCAGGCGATCCTCTACGCGCTGAAGATCGCCGCGGCGCTGGAGTGCGAGGTGGCTCCGCGCTCGATCTTCCACCGCAAGAACTACTTCTATCCCGACAGCCCGAAGGCGTACCAGATCAGCCAGTACGACATCCCGATTGCCAGCAACGGGCGCCTCGGCGAGATCCGCATCCACCGCGCCCACCTCGAGGAGGACGCGGCGAAGATGATCCACGTCGGCGAGTCCGGTCGGATCCACGGCTCGGGCGCCTCGCTGGTCGACTTCAACCGCGGCGGCACGCCGCTGGTCGAGATCGTCACCGAGCCGGACCTGCGCGGCGCCGCCGAAGCGGCGGCCTGGGCCCGGCTCCTGCGCGAGACGGTCCGCCAGCTCGGCGTCTCCGACGTCAACATGGAGGAGGGCAGCCTGCGGGTCGACGCCAACGTCTCGGTGCGACCGGCCGGCAGCGAGGAGCTGGGGACGAAGACCGAGCTGAAGAACATGAACAGCTTCCGCTTCCTCGAGCGCGGCATGGAAGCCGAGCTGGCGCGCCAGCGCGAGCTGATCGAAGCGGGGGGGACGGTGGTCCAGGAGACGCTCCACTTCCACCCCGAGGACGGCACCCTGCATCCTCTGCGCTCGAAGGAGGAGGCGCACGACTACCGCTACTTCCCCGAGCCCGATCTGGTGCCGATCGCCCCCACCGAGGAGATGATCCGCGAGGCGCGCGACTCGCTGCCGGAGCTGCCGGCGGCGCGAGCCGCTCGCTACGAGGGGGAGATGGGCCTGGCCGAGGACGTCGCCGCGCTGCTGGCTGCCGACCCCGAGACCGCCGGCTATTTCGAGCGGGTGGCGAAGGAGGCCGGCGAGGTCGCGCCGCGCGTCGTCGCCAACTGGGTGACCGGCGAGCTGTTCGCGGCCCTGCGCCAGGACGGCGGAGAGTACGGCGGCTGGGGAGTCGAAGGTCGAGCCAAGTGCCCTGGCTGCTCTCGTGGTCATGGTCCAGGAGAAGAAGATCTCCCACGGCAGCGGCAAGACCGTGCTCGCCGCTCTCGTCGCCGAGGGCGGAGACCCGGCGGCGATCGTCGATCGCGAGGGCCTCGCCCAGATCTCAGACAGCGGCGAGCTGGAGGCGATAGTGGCCGCGGCCGTCGACGCCAATCCAGAAGCGGCGGAGCAGGTCCGCTCGGGCAACCAGAAGGCGATCGGCGCCATCGTCGGCGCGGTGATGAAGGAGACCAAGGGCCGCGCCGACGGCGGCGAGGTCACCCGGCTCATCAAGAAGCAGATCGGCCTCTGAGGCTGTCGGAGGAGGGCTCGTCGGAGCCTCCCCGCTGTTGCTCCGACGAGCCCTCCTCCGACAGCCTCCTGTGGGGGGCGAACTTCTCGTCCTGGCGGCTTAGACAGACGTGAACGCCATAACCGCGGCGGTTCTCCTGGCGCATGCGGGTGTGATGCGGGCGCTGATCGCGCTCGCGTCGAAGCTTGCAAAACGTCGGTAGGACACGCCGCAAAAAGAAACGGCCCCGGGGTAGCTCCCGGGGCCGTTCAATGTGAACACCATCTGAGCGAAACCTTATCGCTGCATCGGGTCGCTTGCAAGGGCAACCCGAAAGTGCGTTCCGATACTTTGTGACATGTTGTTACAAAGTGCTAAGTTGGACCCATGGCCTGGAACGTCGTCATCGCCGGTGGAGGATTCGGCGGCGCGATGGCGGCGCGGGAGCTGGAGCGGATCCTGCCGCGGCAGTCGACCCGGCTGGTCCTGGTCAACGACGTCAACTTCCTGCTCTACACGCCGTTCCTGCCGGAGGCGGCGGCGGGGACGCTGGAGCCGCGCCACGTGGTCACGCCGCTGCGCGAGATCCTCAAGCGGACCTACCTGCGCCTCGGCTCGGTCGCCGGCCACGACCCGGCGGCGAAGACGGTCGAGATGCGCACCCGCGAGGGCGAGGCGGAGCAGCTTCCCTACGACCAGCTGCTGATCGCGCTCGGATCGGTCTCGCGGGTGCTGCCGGTGCCCGGCCTCGTCCGAGCACGCGATCGGATTCAAGAGCCTCGCCGACGCGATCTGGCTGCGCAACCACGTGATCGAGACGCTCGAGGCCGCCAACGCGACCGATGAAGCCGCCCGCCGCGACGAGCTGCTCACCTACGTCTTCGTCGGCGGCGGCTACGCCGGCCTCGAGGCGCTCGCCGAGCTGCAGGACTTCGCCACGGACGCGATCGAGAGCTATCCGCGCGCTCGCCTGCACGGGATGCGCTGGGTGCTGGTCGAGGCCAGCGACAGGGTCCTGCCCGAGATCGACGCCGAGCTGGCCGACCTACGCGCTGCGCGAGCTGCGCGGCCGCGGCATCGACGTTCGCCTCGGCACGACGCTGGAGGAGCTGCGCGCCGACAGCGCCCGCCTCTCGACCGGGGAGACGCTGCCGACCCGGACCGCCGTCTGGACCGCGGGCGTGGCGCCGCACCCGAGCCTGCGGCAGCTCTGCGCTGCCGCTCGACGAGCGCGGGCGCGTCCCGGTCGACGACCATCTGCGCGTCCAAGGGCATGGACTCCGTCTGGGCGATCGGCGACTGCGCCGCCGCACCCGACCCGCGCGGCGGCCTCTGTCCGCCCACCGCCCAGCACGCGGTGCGCCAGGGCCCTGTCGCCGCCCGCAACATCGCCGCCGAGCTTGGGATCGGCACGGCGCGGCCTTTCGAGTACCGCGGCAACGCCGCCTTCGTCAACCTCGGCCGCTACAAGGCCGTGGGGAAGGTGGGCAGCCGCACGTTCCGCGGCTTCCCCGCCTGGTGGATGGCCCGGACCTACCACATGAGCCAGATCCCGGGTGCCGCCCGCAAGGCGCGTGCGGTGATCGACTGGACCGCCAGCCTGCCGTTCCGGCGCGACATCTCCGAGGTCGGCTCGATCGGCCATCCGAAGCGCTCGACGCGACAATTGAGGCGTGGGATTCGAGTACCTTGTCATCGCCTTCTCCTTCGGCCTGGCCACGGCGATCATCGGCAAGGGCAAGGGCAGCTCGTTCTGGGTCTGGCTTCTGGTCGGAACGGTGCTGCCGCCACTCGGCCTGATCGCCGTGATCCTCTACCGCTCTGAGAAGGACGAACCCGAACGCCAGTGCCCCAACTGCCACAAGGCGGTCAAGCTCTACGTCCAGGTCTGCCCCCGCTGCGGCATGGACCTCTACCTGCCCGATCCGGCACAGGTCCGCCACCCAGGAGTCAGATAGTGATAAACGCGCCGATGAGTGGGCACGATCGGCGAGGGGGCCTTCCGGCGCAGGTTCGTCGCGATTGCGGTCTTCGCGGCTCTGGTCTCAGCCTGCTGCTGCTCCAGTGCGATCGCACTGGAGCTCGAATCGGTTGGCACCTTTCAGCAGCCGATCTTCGTAACGTCGGATCCGGGCAACCCCGATCGCCTCCTCGTCGTCGAGCGGGCGGGCGCGGTGGTGGAAGTGGGCACGGGCGGCACCAAGCTCCTCGCCGACCTCACGCCCCTGGTCAGCTGCTGCGAAGGCGAGCGTGGCCTGCTCTCGATCCTGCCCGCACCGGACTTCGACAGCTCGGGTCGTTTCTACGCCGACTACGCCGGCGACTCCCGCCGCCGGCGGGCAGGAGGGCGACATCCACGTCGACTCCTTCCGTCCCGACCCCCAGGGCGGGGGCAGCCTCCTCCGCGAGCCGATCCTCGGCATCGAACACTCGCTGCACGACAACCACCACGGCGGGCAGCTGCAGTTCGGTCCCGACGGGGACCTCTACGTCTCCGTCGGCGACGGCGGCGGTCCCGGCGATCCGCTCGAAAACGCCCAGGACACCGAAACCCTGCTTGGCAAGATCCTCCGGATCGAGCCCAGCCCCGGCGGGGAACCGCCGTACACGATCCCTTCCGACAACCCGTTCGTGGGCAAAGCCGGGCAGGACGAGATCTGGGCCTACGGGCTCCGCAATCCCTGGCGCTTCTCCTTTGACCGGGCCAGCGGCGACATGGTCATCGGCGATGTCGGCCAGAACGAGCGCGAGGAGGTCGACTACGGGCCGAGCTCCGCGCCCGGAGTGGTCTCGGGGGCCGGCGCGAATTACGGCTGGAACTGTCGCGAGGGGCTGTTCGCCTACCCGGACGCGCCCACCGGGTGCGAACCGCCGGGCGAATTCGTCGACCCGGTCTTCGACTACCCGCACGAAGATCCCGGCGACGGCACGGCGTCCGGCTGCGCGATCGTCGGCGGCTACGTGGTTCGCGATCCCAGCCTCGGCGATCTCTACGGACGCTACGTCTACTCCGACTACTGCACGGGCGAGATCCGCTCCCTCGCCTTGCCGGGGGTGGGCGGCGGGCCGGCGGGCGACGATCGTTCCGAGGGCCTTTCCGTGGACTTCCCGACCTCCTTCGGCGAAGACTCCTGCGGCCGCCTCTACATCGCTTCGAGCGACGGTCGCGTCTACCGCTTGATCGGTGCCCAGCCGTCGCCGAACTGCCCGCGGCCCGCAGTTGCCCAGGGGCCCCCTGCTGCGGCACCGGCCAAGGTTCGCCTGCTCCTCCACGCGAAGAGCGGGAAAACACGCCTGAAGCTCGTCGCCCGGGTTTCCCCATGCGCTGGGTTCGCGGGCGCGCGGGTGCAGCTGAACCGGGGCGGCAAACGCCTGGCGGTCAGGCGACTCGATCGCCACTGCGTGGCCCGCTTCTTCACGCGCGTCGTCGTCGCCTCGACTTTCAGGGCGCTGTTGCGCGGTGATCCGCCGGTCAGGTCCCGGCGCCTGGCCGTGGCCCCGCCGCACTCCGGCCGCCGGCCTTAAGTCCTCAGCGCAGCCAGGTGCGCACGATCGCATTGGCGAAGCCGAGGCCGTAGCGGACGACGGCGGGCTTCTTCGAGTGCCCGTGGAGGCGGCGCTCGACCGTGATCGGGACCTCCATGGCGGGGACCCCGCGCTTGATCGCCTCGATCATGAACTCGGAGGTGTGGAACTGCTCCTGGCGCAGGACCAGCTGGGGCAGGACCGTGGTGCGCACTGCGCGATAGCCGTTGGAGCAGTCGGTGACGTGGGTGCGGGTGATGAACGAGACGAGGCGGTTGAAGAAGACGATGCCCAGCTCCCGTGCGAAGTGGTTGCGATCGGCCTGGCCGAGCACCCGCGAGCCGTGGGCGACGTCGACCTCGCCGTCGAGCACCGGTTTGACCAGGCGCTCCATCTCCGCGGGCAGGTGTTGGCCGTCGGCGTCGAGGGTTACGACGACCTCGGCGCCCGATTCGACCATCAGCCGGTAGCCGGTCCGCAGCGCCGCCCCGCCGCCGCGGTTGATCACGTGGCGGGCGACCACGGCGCCGTGCTCGGCGGCGACGTTGCCGGTGCCGTCCTTGGAGCCGTCGTCGACGACGAGCACCGCGGTCGGCACGCCGCAGGCCTCAGCCGGCATCAGGTCGAGCACGTAGCCGATGTTCTCGGCCTCGTTGTAGGCGGGGACGAGGATCGCGACCTTGCCGCGGAAGCGCTCCGGCTGCGCGGCCTGGCGGAACTCCTCCCAGGCGAGGCCCTCGAGCACCGCCGAGAGCTGGCGCGAGTTGCGTGCGGCCTGTGAGAGCGCCCGCAGGATGAGCAGGAAGAGGACGAAGATGGCGAATACGGCAAGGCCGAGGATGCGCCCGCCGTTGCCCTTCTCGAAGGAGAAGGCCGAGAGCAGCTTGTCGGTGATTTCGGTGCCGGATACAAGCGCCAGGCCGAGCCCGGCGACGAGCAGGATCAGCACGTCGGCGTTGCGCAGGGCGCGGCGGCGGATCGCCGCGTAGGCGACCAGCGCGAGGCCGAAGAGCAGCCCGGCGCTGCGCAGCGCCGTCAGTTCGGCGGGGAAGATGCCTGCGTAGACGGCCATTGTCGGTTGGACAATACGGCCGCCGTCGCCCGTGAGACCGCCGTGGCGGCGAGCGGAAAGATCAGCGTCATCAGCACCTCGTTGCGGCGTGGGGCCGCCAGCGAAGCCGCGCCGACCGCGGTGACGAGCGCCAGGGGCGTCGCCATCGCGACCAGCTCCCACCAGCGACGGCCCCAGGCGAGCACCCCGAGGCCCCCCAGCGCCAGCAAGACGATCAGGATCTGGATCGCGCGCCCGGCGGTGCTGCTCATCGCTTCCCCGATCCCGCTGCCCCACATGCGTCCGACCTTGCGCGCGGTCATCGCCAGGTAGCCGAGTGGGTCTTCGTCGAAGTAGTGGGAGAAGTTCTGCTTGCCGATCTTGCCCAGGGCCTGGTCGCGGGGGAGGTCTGGGTAGCGCGCCGGCGACCCGGTTGAAGAGCGGGGTCGGGTCGATGTCTTCCAAGGCTTCGGAATGAGGCGAAAGGCTGCGATGCTCGTAGCGACGCAGCGAGCAGTGCCTTTACACGCTGGTATTCCCCGTCGGCGGGCAGGAAGGTGCCGACGTATAGCGCCTTGCCTCCGCCGGTGGAGATCGGCACCGTGCGGTCGAGGGAAGACCTGGTTGTGGATCGTCCAGGGGATGATCGGCAACAGCAGCCCAGCGGCAAGCAGTGCCGCGCCGGCGAGGCCCGGCTTCCAGCCGGCTGCACGACCGACCCGGATCAGCGCCAGCACGGCGAAGACGACCCCGACAAGCAGGTACTCGGGGCGGAACATCGCGGTAGCTCCGAGCAGCAGTCCCGGGAGCAGCCATCTCCATCTCTCGCGCGGGTGGCGTAGGGGGAGGGGGCACTGCGGGCGGGCCACGGTCCGTCCTCGACCCCCCTCCCCCTACGCCACCCGCGCGCCGATACGGCCGTACCGCATCCGATGCCCAGAGGAAGGCGAGGACCGCGGCGGGCAGGGTGAAGATCGCGGGCGGCTCGCTGTAGAGGGCGCCGGTCGAGTGGATGAAAGGGGGGTAGACGGCTACCGCGAAAGCAGCGAGGAGTCCGGCCGGCCGGCAGTTGATCCGCCTGCCGAGCAGGTAGACGACGACGATCGCGGCCAGGCCGAGCAGCAGCTCGACGATCCGCGCGGTCCCTTCGCGCGCCCCACCGGTCGCGTAGAAGTTGGCGGCGTAGAGCAGCGGCGCCCCCGGCGACCAGTCGCTGGCGTTTTCGAAGGTCGGGCCCGCCGTAGCTTCCTTCCGTATAGAGGGCCTTGGAGAGCGCGTAGTAGGCGTGGGCGTCGTCGCCCGGAGTGGGCAGCGGCTCGACCACTCGGTAAGCGCGCAGGCCGAAGCCGATCACGAGGATCGCCGCGAGCAGGATCAGGGTCGTGCGGCCGTGGCGCCCCGGAAGAGAGCGCAGCCACCTTGCGGCTCGGTCGACCATCGCTGCGCAGGCTATCCCGGCGATGCGGCCGCGAGCGCATCCGACTTTCACCACACTGGGGTGGGGTCAATGTCGGATGCGCTCGCGGACCACTCGTAGGCGCTGATGGTTCCGGTGCCGGCTAGGGCGGCGAGGACCGGGAGGACCACAAGCTCGCGGCGTGGCGAGGCGATCAGCAGCGCTCCGACCGCGGTCATGTAGGCGAGGATGAGGCCGAGGACCGCCGCCTCGAAGCGGCGCCGAACGGCGAGGACCGCGAGGCCGAGCAGGGCCAGGACGATCACCCCGAGCTGGAGGGCCCGCCACGGCTCCCTCTCCATCACCGCCCGCGGCGCGTCGGTCCAGGTTTCGTAGGCCTTGTCCACGAGCAGGCCCGCGAACCGGATCGGCTCCTGGGCGATGTCGTCCTCGAGGTTCTCGCGGCCCATCCGTCCCAGGGCGGCATCGGTTTCGAGGCCCGGGTAGCGCTCCGCCGCGACCCGGCTGAGCACCCGCTCGAGCACGAAGCGGTTGGGGTCGTCGACCGGCCCGTCCCGCGAGAGCCGTTCGCGCAGGGCGGGCCGCTCGGAGAGGAGCAGTTCGCGCAGCTTCGGCCCGTCACCGTCGGCGGCGAGGTAGGTGCCGATGAAGAGCGCCTTGCCGCCGCCGGTGGAGATCGGCACCGCCCGGTCGAGGACGATCGCGTTGCGAATCGTCCAGGGGGCGAGGACGAGGAACGTTCCCAGCAGCGACACCCCCGCCAGCGCCGCCGAGCGCTGGAGTTGCCCGCGAAGGCCTTCCCGGACGAGCCAGGCCAGCGGCAGGAGGACGGCGACGGCCAGGTACTCCGGCCGCACCAGCGAGAGCGCCCCCAGCAGTGCCCCGCCGCCCAGCCACCTCCACGGCGACGGGCGGTCGGCCGCGTGCAGGAAGGCGACGAGCGCGGCGCTGAGCAGGAAGGCGGCCAGCGGCTCGGTCAGCAGCAGGCCCTGGTACTCGAGGAGCGCTGGGTAGACGGCAATCGCCGTGGCGCCGATCAGCCCGGCGACGGGCCCGGCTATCCGCAGGCCGAGCAGGTAGGTGAGCGGGATCGCGCCGGCGCCGAGCAACGCCAGCACGACCAGGGCAAAGGTCAGGTGGACGCCGCCGCTGAGCTCGTAGAGGCCGGCGACGAAGAGCGGCAGCCCGGCGGCGTAAGAGCTGGCCGGCTGGACCTCCGTCGACACACCCGGGGGCCGGGCGTCGAACGAGCCGTCCCGGTAGAGGTTCTCGGCGATCCGCGCATAGGCCCCGGCGTCCGGAGGCTGCGCAGCCGGCTGGTCGACGGCGTAGCCGACCCGCAGTCCCAGGCCGGCGATCGTGACCACGGCCAGCACGGCCAAAGTCGCGATTTTTCCGCTGCGGGCGGGGGTCTCCATGCCGCGATGCTATGCGCGCGCCCGGGTCCCACTTCCGTTACGCTGCCGCGCCTATGCGAGTGCTCATCCTTGGAGGCGACGGCTACCTGGGTTGGCCGACGGCCCTGAGGTTCTCGGCTCGCGGTCACGAGGTTGCGGTCGTCGACGATTTCTCCCGCCGGCGCTGGCACGAGGAAGCCGGGACCGGCTCGCTGACGCCGATCGCCGGCCTCGAGCAGCGCATCGCCGCCTGGAAGGAGCTCTCGGGCGAGGAGATCCGCAGCTTCGTCGGCTCGGTCCAGGACGGCGACTTCCTCGACGGCGTCGTCGCCGAGATCCGCCCCGACGCGGTCGTCCACTACGGACAGCAGGCCTCCGCGCCCTACTCGATGGCCTCGCGCGAGAAGGCGGTCGAGACCCAGCACGCGAACGTGATCGGCAACCTCAACCTGCTCTTCGCGATCCGCGACCACGTGCCCGATTGCCACCTGGTCAAGCTCGGCACGATGGGCGAGTACGGCCAGCCCGATATCGACATCGAGGAGGGCTACATCGAGATCGAGCACAAGGGGCGCAAGGACACGCTGCCGTTCCCGAAGCTGCCGGCCTCGCTGTACCACTGCTCGAAGGTCCACGACTCGACCAACATCCACTTTGCCTGCCGCACCTGGGGGCTGCGCGCCACCGACCTCAACCAGGGCGTCGTCTACGGGATCGAGACCGAGGAGACGGCTGGCGACGAGCGCCTGATCACGCGCTTCGACTACGACGAGGTCTTCGGCACCGTGCTCAACCGCTTCTGCCTGCAGGCGGTGATCGGGCACCCGCTGACCGTCTACGGCGCCGGCACCCAGACCCGGGGCTTCCTCAACATTCGCGACACGCTCGCCTGCGTCGAACTGGCGGCGGAGAATCCCGCCGAGCGCGGCGAGTTCCGTGTCTTCAACCAGTTCACCGAGCAGTTCTCGGTGATCGAGCTGGCGGGGCTGGTCAAGCACGCCGGCGAGCACCTCGGCTACTCGGTCGAGATCCAGCACTGCGAGAACCCGCGGGTCGAGAAGGAGCACCACTACTACAACGCGATCCACACCAAGCTGCTCGACCTCGGCCTCGAGCCGACCCTGCTCGGCGAGGAGCTGGTCGAGTCGATGATCCACGCTATCGAGCGATACAAGGGTCGGGTGATCGAGTCGTCGATCGATCCCAGGACTCGCTGGAACCCGGGGGAGCCCGTTCAGCTTTAGCGGTTGGCGCGGCGGGTCCTGTCACGGATTTGGTACCACCACCCGCTGCGGGGGCGGCTGCGCCGCCTCCTCGGGGTGGTCCCCCAAATCCGTGCCACCCCCCGCGAGCAACGGTTGTGGCTGACGAAAACCCCTGGTCGGTAGGCAGGGGTCCGCTGGTAGCATCGCCTTCCAGATGAGAGCTGCCGACGCATTGATGGAATCGCTGAAAGCCGAGGGCGTGGAGCACGTCTTCGGCATTCCGGGTGGGGCGAACCTGCCTACTTACGACGCGCTCGTCGATGCCCAGTTCCGCCATATCCAGGTGCGCCACGAGCAGGGGGGAGGTCACGCCGCAGAGGGGTATGCCAAGGCCTCAGGCAAAGTTGGGGTCGCCTTCGCGACCTCGGGGCCGGGGGCGACCAATCTGGTTACTGCGATCGCCGACGCGATGCTGGACTCGGTGCCGACCGTCTTCATCACCGGCCAGGTGCGGACCGAGCTGATCGGCACCGACGGCTTCCAGGAGGCCGACATCCTCGGCGCCACCCTGCCCTTCGTCAAGCACTCCTTCCAGGCGACCGATCCGCGCCACATCCCCGAGTACGTCCACGAGGCCTTCCACGTCGCCTCGACCGGGCGGCCGGGGCCGGTGCTGCTCGACGTCCCGCAGGACCTCTCGCGCGCCGACATCGAGTACGCGCCGCGGACCGAGCCGGTCGAGCTGGCCGGCTACAAACCGCCGAGCGCCCCCAACATCAAGCAGGTCCGGATCGCCGCCAAGGCGATCGCCAACGCGCGCCGGCCGATCCTCTACACGGGCGGCGGCGTGGTCAACGCCAACGCCTCCGAGGAGCTGCGCGAGCTGGCCGCCGCCGACCGTTTCCCGGTCACCTCGACCCTGATGGGGCTGGGCTCCTACCCGGCCTCCGGCGAGCAGTGGCTGGGGATGCTCGGCATGCACGGCACCCGCGCCGCCAACTACGCGATGGACGAGGCCGACCTGATCGTCGCGATCGGCGCCCGCTTCGACGACCGCATCACCGGCAAGCTCTCCGAGTTCGCCCCGCACGCCAAGTTCATCCACATCGACGTCGACCCGGCGGAGATCTCCAAGAACGTCCCCGCCCACATCCCGATCGTCGGCGACGCCAAGCTGGTGCTGCCGGAGCTGACCCGCGAGTACCGGGCGCTGCAGACCGACCCGTCCCGCCTCGAGGCCTGGTGGAACCAGATCAAGGCCTGGCAGGACGAGTACCCGCTGCGCTACGACGAGGGCAAGGACGGCGAGATCAAGCCCCAGTTCATGATCGAGGCGATGCACCGGGCGACCCGGGGCGACGCGATCGTCACCTCCGACGTCGGCCAGCACCAGATGTGGGCGGCGCAGTACTACGGCTTCGACAAGCCCCGCCGCTGGATCAACTCCGGCGGCCTGGGGACGATGGGCTTCGGCCTGCCCGCCGCGATCGGCGCCAAGGTCGCCTGCCCGGACGAGGCCGTCGTCTGCCTCGCCGGCGACGGCAGCCTGATCATGAACTGCCAGGAGCTGGCGACCTGCGTCAGCCAGGAGATCCCGGTCAAGGTCTTCCTGATGAACAACGGCTACATGGGCATGGTCCGCCAGTGGCAGGAGCTCTTCTGGGACGGCCGCTACAGCTCGGTCGAGATGGGGCCGAGCCCCGACTGGGTCAAGCTGGCCGAGGCCTTCGGCGCGACCGGGATGCGCTGCGAGGACTCCGCCGACCTCGAGCAGACGATGACGAAGGCGCTGGAGACCGACGGCCCGGTGCTGCTCGACGTGCGCGTCTCCCCCGAGGAGAACTGCTTCCCGATGATCCCCGCGGGAGCCGCCGCAAGGGACATGGTGGGCTGAGATGACGTGCGTGACGCGGCGCATATCTTCGTCTTCGGTCGCTTGCGTGCAGAGCACGCGGCGCTCCCTGCATCCTCGAGCTGCTTGGTCACGCACGCCATCGAGGGGGTGGCGTTAATGGAGGCGGGAACCCCGCAAGTGGTGAAGCTCGAGGAACTGCGCGTGCCGGGTCAGCTCACCGGGCGCAAGCACATCCTCTCGATCCTGGTCGAGAACAAGCCCGGCGTTCTTGCCCGGGTCGCCGGGCTCTTCTCGCGGCGCGGCTTCAACATCGACACGCTCGCGGTCGGGCCGACCGACGACGAGAGCATCTCGCGCATCACCCTCACCCTCGACGGCGCCGTGCACCCGATCGACCAGGTGACCAAGCAGCTGCACAAGCTGGTCAACGTGCTGAAGATTCGCGACATGGAGCCGGAGGAGACGGTCGCCCGCGAGATGGCGATGTTCAAAGTCTCCGCCGCGGTCGAGAGCCGGGCGGAGATCATCCAGTTCGCCGAGATCTTCCGCGCCAAGATCGTCGACGTCTCGCGCCGCACCCTGACCATCGAGGTCACCGGCTCCGCCGAGAAGATCGAGGCCTTCGAGCGGATGATCCGCCCCCACGGCCTGATCGAGATGGTGCGGACAGGCGAGATCGCCATAGCTCGTGGTGCCGACTGAAATGACGACCCCAGACGCAGCCATGCGGCGTCCTCAGTCGCCTGAATAGCGCTGCAGTTCAGGCTCCGAGCGCCGAAGGCGCGGTGCGAACGCGATAGCGTGAGTTCCTTGCCTGGCGACCTCTGGACCTCGTCATTTCCCAGCCTTCGGCCGGCGATCGAGCGCGCTCTCGCCCGTAATAGGAAAACCTTTGTCAGTGTCACCGTGCCGGTCGAGGGGATCGATCCCTGCGCGGCGGTTTTCGCCTCGCGCCTTGCCTCGGATCGCTGGTTCTGCTGGGAGCAGCCGGACCGGGGGTTTGCTCTGGCAGCCTTGGGCGTCGCGCACGAAGTGACCTCCCGTGGGCCGGACCGTTTCCGCGACGTCGCCCGCGAGTGCCTGGGCGGGGAGGCGATCTTCGACGAGCCGCCCGGCTTGCCGGCAGGGGCGGGGGCCGTCTGGACCGGCGGCTTCGCCTTCGACTCCGATGGCGGCGGCTCCTCGCCGTGGTCCTCTCTGTCGCCTGCTTCGCTGGCCTTACCGGAGCTCTCGATCTGTCGCAGCGGGGAGGAGACCTTCCTCACCGTCAACGTCGTCGTTCACCCCGGCGACGATCCAGGTGCGAAGGCCGGGGCGCTCGCCGCCCGGCTCGCCGGCCTGCGCCGCGATCCCCTGCCGCTGCTCGATCCGCACCCGACCTCGCGGGTGGAGATCGCCAGCGTCCGGACGCCCGAGGAGTTCGAGCGCTCGGTCGCCGCCGCGACCGAGCGCATCGCCGCCGGCGAGATCTCGAAGGTGGTCCTGGCCCGTGAGGTGCTCGTCACCGCCGGTGCCGCCCACGATCCCGCGCCGCTCTTCGGTGCGCTCCGCGAGCAGTTCGCCTCCTGCTTCTGCTTCTGCTGCGGCACGCCGGAGGCCGCCTTCGTCGGCGCCAGCCCCGAGCTGTTGCTGCGCCGCTCGGGCGCGAGCGTCTCCACCGTCGCCCTCGCCGGGTCGACCAGGCGCAGCTCCGACCCCGCCGTCGACGACCACCTCGGCGAGCAGCTCCTGCGCAGCGACAAGGACCGCCGCGAGCACACGATCGTCGCCGAGCGGATCGTCCGCAAGCTGCGCCCGCACGCCGTCTGGGTCGAGGCCGCGCCCGAGCCCGAGATCGTCAAGGTTGCGAACATCCAGCACCTGGCGACGCCGGTGGTGGCCCAGCTCGCCGAGCCGCGCTCGGCGATCGAGCTGGCGGGCACGCTTCACCCGACGCCGGCGGTCGGCGGCGAGCCCTGGCCTGCCGCCGCGGCGGCGATCTCCGACCTGGAGCAGATGGACCGCGGTTGGTACGCCGGCCCGGTCGGCTGGATGGACGCCACCGAGGACGGCGAATTCTGCGTCGCCCTGCGCAGCGCGCTCCTGCGCGACCGCGAGGCCCATCTCTATGCCGGGGTCGGAGTGGTCGCCGGTTCCGACCCCGCCGCCGAGCTGGCCGAGACCGAGATCAAGTTGGGGGCTCTCCTTCCACTTCTAGCTGAATAGAGACCGGGGAGACCTTCGCCGGAGCCTCCCCGCTGTTGCTCCGGCGAAGGTCTCCCCGGTCTCCGCCGCCACGACGTACCCGGATAGGTGAAGATGTGTCTTGTGTTTCGTCGGACGATGCTCGCCGGGGGAGTCGTCGGGTTGCTCGCGCTCGGTGCTGCGAGCGCTCAGGCGATCGCGCCCGAAGGCGCCCGCCTGGCGTTCGTGCGGTTCGCCTTCAAGCCGCTGGCCCTGGAGCTCGTCACCAGCGATTCGGCGGGGCTGCAGCGCCAGACGCTCGCCGGCGGGTCGAGGCGGGTGCGCCCCCTGCCGTCCCCGCTCGATGCTCCTTCGTGGTCACCCGACGGCAGCCTGATCGCGTTCTCCTCATTGCCTGGAGGGGCCTCGTCGAAGGGGGGCCAGACGGCGAAGATCTTCGTCGTCGGCGCCGACGGCACGGGTTTGCGGGAAGTGCCCGGTACGGCCAATGGCATCGGCCCGGTCTTCGCACCCGACGGCCACGCGATCGCCTTCTCGCGGAGCCGCCAACGGCAGCGCAAGACACGGCACGGGGGCGAGAAGACCGTCTTTGCGAGCACCACGACCTGGCTCGCCGACCTGAACGGCGCCGCCCCGCGCCGGCTGACCCCCTGGCGCAATCGCCTGCAGATCGTCCCGATGTCTTTCTCGCCGGACGGCGCGGTGCTGGCCCTTGCCCGAAGCGGGGGTCGCCGTTTCCCGGAACTCGTTGCGATGCGCCTCGACGGAGGCGGCTCGGTGGTCCTCGCTCGCGACGCGACCGATGGGATCTACTCTCCAAACGGCGCGGAGATCGCCTTCCTCCGCATTCATGAGCGCAGCCGGGCGCATCGTTCGCGAGATGGTCGGGCGACGGCCAGCGTCGAAACGACCACCGATCTCTTTGCGGCGAGGTCGGATGGCTCAGAGCCGCGGCAGCTGACCGATACGCCGGGAAAGAACGAGCTGTGGCCGAGCTGGGACCCGTCGGGCGGGCGTCTCGCCTTCGCCCGGTTCCGCGGCGGCTTCCTCGGCCTGCTCGGCTTTGGCGACTCGATCGTGGAGATGAATGCCGACGGCACCTGCCCCGGGACGGTGTTCGCGTCGCGCAACCTCGCCTTCTACGGCCCGGCGTGGCAGCCCGGTCCCGGTCGTGAGGCGGGGCCGATCTCGTGCTGAGCGCACTCCGGTTCGCTCAGCGAGTGAGACCTGCGGACGCGCCCAAAATGGGGGTGGGGTCTGGGATCCTCCCCCTCGGTTGTCGCTTGCGCGGCCCGTTGAGGGCCCGGCCGACCACGGTGTAGCGGACGAACGCCGCGTAGAAGAGGAAGGTCAAGGCCAGGGTCGACGCGGTGAGCAGGACAAAGGCGAGGCCGGGCTGAATGCCGATCGCCAGGGCGAGGGCCAGCAGCGGGACGAGGATCTGCAGGTGGGCGAGGTAGATCCAGTAGGAGGAGTCCGCGACGTAGCGGATCGCGGGGCGCTCGGTGCTCAGGTGGCGGTTGGCCAACCCCAGCAGGGCGTGCAGCGAGGTCCAGGTTGCGACCCCGAACGCGCTGAGCTGAATCGCGTGGATGGCCGTGCCGGCGCCGTTGCGGTTGTGGAGGGTGAAGAGGGCGAGCGCGACGAGGCCGCTGGCCAGCGCCGCCAGGGCCCAGCGGCCGGTGTTCGCGCTCAGCGCTTGAACCTTCTTCGGCGCCGCGAAGAGCGCAGTCCCGAACGCGAAGAACATCGCGTAGTAGGCGAACATCGCCGGTTCGATGCGGAAGGTGTCGGTGGGTGCGGTCGGCATCCAGTCCGACTGCCCGAGCAGGAGGGCCGCGGCCGGAACGGTGAGCAGCGCGATCCCCAACGGCCGGCCGATCGCGGCGGAGAGGCGGTTGCGGATCCGGGTTGCCATGGCCGGCGCAAAGCGCAGCATGAGGATCGCGCAGGCGTCGATGATCAGCAAGTACCAGAGGAACCAGAGATACGAAGGGGCGAGGCCGAGGAGGCTCTGCGCCGGCCCGTCGGCGGTTATCGAGACGCCCGTCGCCTCACTCAGCGCCATCAACATGGGGACCAGGGTGAGGAGGCCGACTGCGAGCGGCACCACGATCCGCAGGGAACGGTTCCGGAGGGTGCCGCGCAGCCCCCGCCGCCGGTGCATCAAGGCCAGGAAGTATCCGGACATGGCGAAGAAGAGCGGAAGGCGGAAGACGTGGATCACCCAGACGATGCCGGTGAGGATTGCGCTCGGGTCACCGTTGACCGCGATCAGTCCGCTGACGTGAGCGGGCACCAGCAGCAGCATCGAGGACGCTCGCAGCGCATCCATCGAGTGGATTCGATCGCGTTCTCCGCCCACCGGGCAAGCGTACTTGGCGTCGCATGACCGGAGGCCGGCCCGAGAGGATGAAGATCAGGCGGAGCTGAAGATTGCGGCGCTGACCCGCCCTGACAACTGGCGGTGAAGCTCGACGTTGGCCTGGCGGTCGACCTGAGCCTCGATCAGGCCGGTGCCCGCCGCAAGGGCGGCGGAGAGCTCCTCGAGGGACTCGATCCTGCGGTGCGGCAGGCCGAAGAGCTCCGCCGCCTTGGCCACGTCGACGCCGCGGGGCGTGCCGAGCAGTGCCTCGAACTCCTCGGCCGGCAGCGCCTCGGCCTGGGGCAGGAAGCCGAAGATGCCGCCACCGTCGTTGTCGATCACGACGATGCGGACCGGGGCCGAGACGTCGCGCAGGGCGGCGAGGCCGCCGACGTCGTGGAGCAGGCCGAGGTCGCCGGTGACGATCGTGGTCGGGCGCCCGCTGGCGTGGGCGGCGCCGATGCCCGAGGAGAGCAGGCCGTCGATGCCGTTGGCGCCGCGGTTGCAGAGGAAGAGGGCGTCGGTGCCGGTCGAAGGCAGGAAGGCCTCCTGGTCGCGGATCGGCATGCTCGACGCGGTGTAGACGAGGTCGCCGTCGTCGTGGGCGCGGCCGAGGGCGAGGTGGAGGCCCGGCTCCGTGATCGCGTCCAGGTCGGCGAGCGCAGCGTCCAGGGCGGCCCGTGCGGCCACCTCGGCATCCAGCCATCTCGACGGCACCGGGCGCTCCTCGTCGCCGAGCCGGGCCGCCCAGCCCGAGGCCAGCTCGGTCGGGTCGGCGCGCAGCAGAGCTGCGGCGCGGTTCGTCGGCTCGTTCCAGCCGCAGCGCGGGTCGACGACGATCTGATCGGCGCCGGAATCGGTCAGCCAGGCGCGCAGCGGCTTGCTCGTCGGCATCTCGCCGAAGCGCAGGACCAGATCGGGTCGCACCGACTTGCGGAAGCGCTCGTCGCGCAGCAGGTGGTCGTAGGTGGTGACGACGTGGGAGCGGTCGTGGGGGCCGCAGCGAACCTGTGAGGTCGGCTCGGCCAGGATCGGGAAGCCGGCGGCCCTGGCCAGGGCCGCGAGCGGCTCGCGCAGCTCGCGGTCGAGCTGCCGGCCGGCGACGATCACTCCGGAGCGGGCGCCGCGCGATATGGCCGGCGACCTCGTCGAGGAGGAAGGCCGACGGCTCCATGTCGATCGGCGTCACCGCGGTCAGCGGCCGCCCGTCCCGTCCCTCCAGGGCCAGCGGGTCGGTTGCCGTCACCGCGCCCTCGACCGGGAGCGGGGCGAGCGGCTCGCGCCAGGGCAGGTTGAGGTGGACGGGCCCCGGCCGCTGCTCGCCGCGGGCTGCGGCGAGCGCGCGGCAGGCGACCGAGCGGTAATGGAGCAACCCCTCGTCGTCGGCGCTGTGGGTGCCGACTTCGCAGAACCAGCGCACCGAGGACCCGAAGAGCTTCACCTGGTCGATCGTCTGCCCGGCGCCGATCCCGCGCAGCTCCGGAGGCCGGTCGGCGCTGAGTGCGATCAGCGGGATCGCCGACTCGTCGGCCTCGCAGATCGCCGGGTGGTAGTTGGCGGCGGCCGTCCCGGAGGTGCAGAGCATCGCCACCGGCAGGCCCGTCGCCTGCGCCGCGCCGAGGGCGAAGAAGGCCGCCGAGCGCTCGTCGAGGATCACGCTCACCTCGATCTCCGGCTGGCGCCAGAGGGCGACCGCGAGCGGGGTCGAGCGCGAGCCGGGGGAGACGACGGCCTGGCGCAGCCCTCCCCGCGCCAGCTCCTCGACGAAGGCCGAGGCAAGGGCAGTGTTGGCGTTGGTCGGGTCCACGCCGGAGGGAACCTAGAGGACGGCTGGTCTCTCCGGCAATTGAAGCTTTTTGGTCGTCATACGCCTAAAAGCCTTCAACGAGCGTCCAAGCGGTGCCTGGCCAGCGCGGTCTCGTCGATCTCGACGCCGAGGCCCGGGCCATCGGGCGGGTGCAGCATTCCGTCGCGCAGCTCGCACTCGACCGAGGCGATCGTCGAGGCGAAGAGGCGCTGCGTGGCGAGGCCGTGGGCGAGTCCCTGCCCGCTGTCCCTGCCCGCCTCGTCCAGCGTCTGCGCCACCTGCGCGGCCGCCGCGATCCCGACCGGACCGTCGAGGGCACTGGAGAGATAGGACGGCAGCACCTCGGCGATCTCGATCGCCGCCTCCGGGCCGCCGACCTTGGAGAGCTTCACGCCGGTCAGCGCGCAGGCGTCCATCGACACGGCCCGTTCGGCGTCGGCTTTGGTCTCGACGCTCTCGTCGCCGGCGATCGGGATCGATGTCGAGGCGGCGACCTCCGCTGCCTCCTCGAGCGTCGCCACCGGCTGCTCGGCGAGCTCGACCTCGAGCGGCTCCAGGGCCCTGAGCATCCGCTTCGCCGTCTCGACGTCCCAAGCGGAGTTGGCGTCGACGCGGATTCGGGCTCGCGGCCCGACCGCTTCGCGCACGGCGAGCACCTGGCCGAAATCGTCTCCGGCGCCGAGCTTCAGCTTGAAGGTGGCGAATCCGTCTTCGGCCCAGTGCACCGCCTCGGCCGCAACGTCGATCGGCTCGCCGGCGACCATGCTGGCGTTGCACGCGACCGGGGTGGTCGCGGCCAGCCCGGTCGAGCCTTCCGCGGCGGCCCGGCGGCCGCGCAGGTCGAGCAGCGCCGTGAGCGCCGCGCAGCGGCTGGGAGGGGAGAGGCCAAGGGCGTCGCCCTGCAGCGTTGCCTCGTCGAGCGAGTCGCGCTCGCCCAGCCGCTCGAGCTCCTCGACCACCTGCGCCAGGCTGGTGCCGCCGCGCATCGACAGCGGCACCGCTTCTCCCAGCCCGATCAGCCCATCATCGGAACGCAGTCGCAGCAAGACCATCTCGCGTCGATCGAGTCGCCCGCGCGCGGTCACGTACGGCTCGCGGAAAGGCAGCGCGTACGGGATGACCTCGACCGAGGCGATCTTCACGTAGACAGCATCGCACTTGCGCCGAATCTGCATTTACCCGCGTTATAGGCGGGTAAATGCAGATTCGGCGATCGGGCGGGCTCAGGTTGCGAGCAGTAGGCCGGCCGAGACCAGCAGGCTGAAGACGGCCAGCAGGGCGCCGGTGGCGGCGAGGGCGCCGTTGAGGGCCGGGCCGTCGGTGCGGTTGGTGATCGCCCGCATCGGGCCGATCGCCATCGGCAGCGCCAGCAGGCCGATCAGCGGCAGCAGGCTTCCGCCTCCGACCACCAGGGCGATGGGGAGAACGACGAAGGCGCCGAGCACCAGCATCCGGTAGAGCGCGACGGCGTTGTGGCGTCCCATCCGCACCGCCAGGGTCATCTTGCCGGCCCGCCGGTCGGTCTCCAGGTCGCGGACGTTGTTGACGACGAGGATCGCCGTGGCGAGGAAGCCGACCGCGATCGAGAGGCCGAGCGGCAGCGCGTCGAGCTCGCTCCAGCTGCACGTAGTAGGAGCCGTTGACGGCGACCAGGCCGAAGAAGAGGAAGACGAAGACCTCGCCCAGCCCCGCGTAGCCGTAGGGCCGCGGGCCGCCGGTGTAGAGGACGCCGGCGGCGATCGACACCGCCCCGATCAGCAGGATCACGATCCCGGCCACGGCAGCCAGGTAGATCCCGCACGCGATCGCGACCCCAAAGGCGATCCAGGTCGCGTTCAGCACCCGCTGCGGCGTCACCAGACCGGCCGAGGTGACCCGCACCGGCCCGAGCCGGTCGGCGGTGTCGGCCCCCCGCTTCGCATCCGAGTAGTCATTTGCCAGGTTCGTCCCGATCTGGATGAAGACCGAGCCGACAAGGGCAGCCAAGAACGCCCCGACCCTCGGAAGCTCCCCAGCCCATTCGACCGCCGCCGCCGTCCCGACAAGCACCGGAGCGATGGCAGCGGGCAGCGTCCGCGGCCTCGCCGCCATCAGCCAGATCCTCATCGGGCATCCCCCGTCAGCCATGACCGAGTCTCGCGCGGGTGGCATGTGGCAGGGGGGTCGAGGACAGCCCGTGGACTGCCCGCAGGCCCCCCTCCCACATGACAGGACCCGCGCGCGATCACCGTCATGGCCGCCTCGGGAACTTGCCGAAGTCGGGCTGCGCGCTTCTCCTTGAAGGCCTCGCGCCCCTCCCGTGCCTCCTCGCTGCCGTAGAAGAGCAGGTTGGTGTCGTGGAGCCAGCTGCTGGATCCCGGCGTAGCCGTCCTCGTGGGCGTTGAAGCTGGCCTTGACCAGGCGCAGGGCGAAGGGGGAGAGGGCGAGCATCTCGCGGCACCAGGCGACCGTCTCCCGCTCCAGGTCGTCGAGCGGGACGACCGCGTTGACCAGGCCCATCCTCAGCGCCTCCTCGGCGTCGTACTGGCGGCAGAGCAGCCAGAGCTCCTTCGCCCTCTTGGTGCCGATCAGGTCGCGCAGCAGGCGAGGCGCCGAAGCCGCCGTCCCAGGAGCCGACCCGCGGCCCGGTCTGGCCGAAGCAGGCGTTGTCGGCGGCGATCGTCAGGTCGCAGACAGAGGTGGAGGACGTGGCCGCCGCCGATCGCGTAGCCGGCGACCATCGCCACCACCGGCTTCGGCAGCCGCCGCATCTGCACCTGCAGGTCGGTGACGTGGAAGCGGCCGAGGGAAGCGCCCTCGGCGACGTAGCCGCTGTCGCCGCGGACCTGCTGGTCGCCGCCGGAGCAGAACGCCTCGTGTCCCCTCGCCGGTGAGGATCACCACGCCGACCTCGGTGTCCTCGCGGGCCAGCTCGAACGCGGCGCGAGACCTCGACCAGCGTCTGCGGCCGGAAGGCGTTGAGCACCTCGGGCCGGTCGATCGTGATCTTGGCGATCCCGTCGGCCACTCTCGTAGCGGATGTCGCCGTACTCGGCGGCGCTCTGCCACTCGATCGGCGCGTAGAGGTCCTGCTCGGGCGGGGCTTCCTTATGGCGTTGGGGCATGATGGGCACGATATCCCGCCGATGAAACTCGACGACTGGCTGGCCCAGAGATCGCAGAGCTGTCCCGACCGCACCGCGCTCGTCGCGGACGGCTCCGAGGTGACCTACGCCGAGCTCGAGGCCGAGGCGACCTGGGTCGCTCGCCGCCTCGCCGCCCACGGCGTCCGCCGCGGCTCGACCGCGGCGATGACGATGCACCCTCGCCGCGAGCAGGTGGTGCTGGTGCACGCGCTGATGAAGACCGGCGCGGTGCTGCTGCCGCTCAGCCCGCGGCTCTCCGCCGAGGAGCGGGCCGACGGTGATCGCGGCGGAGGAACCGGCGGTGGACCTCGACGACGCCGGCGAGCTGACCCAGACCGAGGCCGACCTGCCGCTGCTCGGCGAGCACGACATGGACGACCTCGCCTGCAAGGTGATGACGAGCGGCAGCACCGGCACCCCGGACCGCGTCGGCCTCACCTACGGCAACTTCCTCTGGAGCGGCGTCGCCTCGGCCTTCAACATCGGCGTCGAGCCGGAGGACCGCTGGCTCTGCTGCCTGCCGCTCAGCCACATCTCGGGGCTGGGGATCGTGATGCGCTCGGTGATCTACGGGACCACCGCGGTGGTCCACGACGGCTTCGACGTCGACCGGGTCGCCGCGGCGCTCGAGCGCGACCGGATCACCGTCGTCTCGCTGGTGACGACGATGCTGACCCGCCTGCTCGACGCCGGCGCCGACCTCTCCGGCCCGCGCGCGATCCTGGTCGGCGGCGGCCCGGTGCCCGAGGCCGCGCTCGAGGAGGCGATCGGCCGCGGCGCCACCGTGGTGCAGACCTACGGCCTCACCGAGGCCTGCTCGCAGGTGACCACGCTCGCCCCGGCCGAGGCGAAGCGCAAGCTCGGCTCCGCCGGGCGGCCGCTGCTGACCACCCACCTGCGGATCCAGGACGGCGAGATCCTCGTCCAGGGCCCGACCGTGGCGCCCGGGCGTGCCGACGCCGACGGCTGGCTGCACACCGGCGACCTCGGCCGCATCGACGAGGAAGGCTTCCTCTACGTCGACGACAGGCATGGACGACCTGATCGTCACCGGCGGCGAGAACGTCGTGCCGGCCGAAGTCGAGAAAGTGCTGCTGCGCCACCCCGCAGGTCGCCGACGCGGCGGTGGTCGGGCGCGAGGACCCCGAGTGGCAGCAGGCGGTGACCGCGATCGTCGTGCTCGCCGACGGCGCCGAGACGACGCCCGACGAGCTGCGCCGCCACTGCGCCGAGTCGCTGGCCGGGTTCAAGGTGCCGAAGCGGGTCGAGCTGGCGGCGGCGCTGCCGCGCACCCCGTCCGGCAAGCTGATGCGCAGCGCCCTCCGCTATAGTCGGCTAGCCTGCCGCCCATGCCCAAGGACATCTTCTACGACTCAGACGCCGACCTCTCGCTGCTCGACGGCAAGACCGTCGCCATCCTCGGCTACGGCTCTCAGGGCCACGCCCACGCGCTCAACCTGAAGGACTCCGGGGTCGACGTCGTCGTCGGCCTGCGCCCGGACTCCTCCAGCCGCGCCAAGGCCGAAGAGGCCGGCCTCGAGGTGCTCGACATCGCCGAAGCCGCCAGCCGCGGCGACGCGGTGATGATCCTGCTGCCCGACGAGAAGCAGGCCGAGGTCTGGGAGTCCGACATCGCCGACGGCATCGCCCCCGGCAACCTGCTGCTCTTCGCCCACGGCTTCGCGATCCACTTCGAGCAGATCGCCCCGCCCGCCGGCGTCGACGTCGGCATGGTCGCCCCCAAGGGCCCCGGCCACCTGGTCCGCCGCCAGTACGAGGAAGGCAACGGCGTGCCCTGCCTGATGGCCGTCCACCAGGACGCCACCGGCAACGCCCACGAGCCTCGTCCTCGCCTACGCCTCCGGCATCGGCGGCGGCCGCGCCGCGGTGATCGAGACGACCTTCAAGGACGAGTGCGAGACCGACCTCTTCGGCGAGCAGGCCGTCCTCTGCGGCGGCGCCAGCGAGCTGGTCCGGGCGGGCTTCGAGACCCTGGTCGAGGCCGGCTACGACCCGCGCCTCGCCTACTTCGAGTGCCTGCACGAGCTCAAGCTGATCGCCGACCTGATGTACGAGAAGGGGATCCAGGGGATGCGCTACTCGATCTCCAACACGGCCGAGTACGGCGACATGACCCGCGGCAAACGCGTCATCGGCGAGGAGTCCCGCGCCGCGATGAAGGAGATCCTCGGCGAGATCCAGTCGGGCGAGTTCGCCCGCGAGTGGATCGCCGAGAACCGCGCCGGCGGCGAGAACCTCTCGCGCATGCGCGAGGAGGGCAAGTGCCACCAGGTCGAGAAGGTCGGCAAGGACCTTCGCGACATGATGCCCTGGGTCGACCAGGAGTTCTGAGAGCGGCGCATCTCGGGGTCCTCGGTCGGGCTCCTCGGGTCACGCACTAGAGTGCGCTCCCCTCGTCGCCCTCCCTGCGTCCCCCGACCTGCTTGCTCTCAGAAGTTCTGGAGGTCTAGTCAGGCCCCGGGAGGGCCGTCGGCGCCGAACCTCGTCTCGCCCTCGGGCAGTTTGCCGTCGCGGCCGACGTAGCCGTCCTTGCCGCCGACGATCACGTAGACGGCGTCCTCGGAGTCGCTGAGGTTGTGCAGCTTGCGCACGGTCGAGGCGTCGACCCAGGCGAGGCCGCCCGGGCTCCAGCTCGTGTTTGGTGCCGTCGCCGAACTCGATCGCGATGCTGGCCGCTGTGGAGGAAGTAGAGCTCCTCCTGCTCGTCGTGGTAGTGGCCGCCGGTCGAGTAGGAGGGCGGCAGCACGATCGCGTTGACGCCGAACGCGGTGACGCCCAGCTCCTTGCGGATCTTGCGGAATCCCGGCCCGTCGCCGAGGTCGCTGAGGTTCGCGACGGCGTAGCCGTCGCCTTTCGTCACCTGCTCTGTGGTCTCGCTCATGGCCGGCGAGCCTACGCGGCGGGCCTGCCCGAGGTCCACCCGCGACGGTCAATAACCTGTCGCCTCCCGTGACCGCCGACTCGACCGCCAGCCCAGATCCCCGCCGAGCTCAAGCCCGCCGACGGCCGCTTCGGCTGCGGGCCGTCGAAGGTGCGCCCGGAGGCGCTGGCGAGGCTGGCCGAGCAGTCGGCGCTGATGGGCACCTCGCACCGTCAGAAGCCGGTCCGCGACCTGGTCGGCGCGGGTCCGCGGCGGCCTCGCCGAGCTCTTCGGCGCTGCCCGACGGCTACGAGATCGCGCTCGGCAACGGCGGCACGACGGCCTTCTGGGACGCCGCCGCGGCCTGGCTCGTGCGCGAGCGCGCCCTGCACCTGACCTACGGCGAGTTCTCGCAGAAGTTCGCCAAGGTGACCGCCGGCGCGCCCGTTCCTCGCCGACCCGATCGTGGTCGAGGCCGACCCCGGCGATGCGCCGGCGCCGGTCGCGGATCCGGCGCGCCGACGTGATCGCCTGGGCCCACAACGAGACCTCGACCGGGGTGATGGTCCCGGTCGCGCGGCCCGACGGAGCCGGCGACGCGCTGGTCCTCGTCGACGCCACCTCGGGCGCCGGCGGCCTGCCGCTCGACGCGAGCCAGGCCGACGTCTACTACTTCGCCCCGCAGAAGGCCTTCGGCGCCGACGGCGGGCTCTGGCTGGCGGCTGCTCAGCCCGGCCGCGATCGAGCGGATCGAGCAGCTCGACGGCGCCGCCGGACCGCTGGCAGCCCGCCTTCCTCTCGCTGCAGACGGCGCTGGAGAACTCGCGCAAGGAGCAGACCTACAACACGCCCGCGCTCGCCACCCTGCTCCTGCTCGCCGACCAGGTCGAGTGGATGCTGGCCGGCGGCGGCCTCGACTGGTGCGTGGAGCGCACCTCGGCCTCGTCGGGCCATCTCTACGGCTGGGCCGAGCGGAGCCGAGTTCGCCACGCCCTTCGTCGCCGACCCGGCCAAGCGCTCGCTGGTCGTCGGCACGATCGACTTCGACGACTCGGTCGACGCCGCCGCCATCGCCGCGACCCTGCGCGCCAACGGCATCGTCGACGTCGAGCCCTACCGCAAGCTCGGCCGCAACCAGCTGCGGATCGGCATGTTCCCGGCGGTCGAGCCAGCCGACGTCGAAGCGCTGACCGCCTGCATCGACTGGGTGGTCGAGAACGTGGGGGAGGTCCGCCCGTGAAGGTCCTGGTCAAGGAGAAGATCGCCGACTCCGGCGTCGAGCTGCTGCGGCAGAACTTCGACGTCGACCTCGGCCTGGAGATGTCCGACGAGGAGCTGGCCGAGGCGATCGGCGCCTACGACGCGATCCTGATCCGCTCGGCGACCAAGCTGACCGCCGGAGCTGATCGAGCGCGCCGACAACCTCAAGGTGATCGGCCGCGCCGGCACCGGCGTCGACAACGTCGACATCCCGGCCGCGACGCGCCGCGGCATCGTCGTCGCCAACGCGCCCGAATCGAACTCGGTCGCCGCCGCCGAGCACACCCTCGCCCTCGCCCTCGCCCTCTTCCGCAACGTCCCGCAGGCCCACGGCGCCCTCGTCGACGGCCGCTGGGACCGGGCCAAGTACAAGGGCGCCGAGCTCTACGGCAAGACGATCGGCATCGTCGGCTTCGGCCGCATCGGCCAGCTCGTCGCCAAGCGCGCCCAGGCCTTCGAGATGGACGTGATCGCCTTCGACAAGTTCGTCTCCGCCGAGCGCTTCCGCGAGCTCGGGCGTGCAGGGCGTCGCGCAGCCTCGAGGAGCTCTTCGAGCGCGCCGACGTGGTCACCGTGCACGTGCCGAAGACGCCGGAGACGATCGGCCTGATCGACGCCGAGGCGATCGCCGCGATGAAGGACGGGCGTGCGGATCGTCAACTGCGCCCGCGGCGAGCTGGTCGACCTCGACGCGCTCCTCGCCGGGCTGGAGTCGGGCAAGGTGGGCGGCGCCGCGCTCGACGTCTTCCCGTCCGAGCCCTTCACCGAGCACCCGATCTTCGCCCGCGGCGACGTCGTCGTCACGCCGCACCTCGGCGCCTCGACCGCCGAGGCCCAGGACCGCGCCGGCGTCGTCACCGCCGAGCAGGTGACCGCGGCGCTGACCGGCGGCGTCGTCACCAACGCGGTCAACATCGCCGCCGTGCGCCCCGAGGAGATGGAGGCGCTGGCGCCCTTCGTGCCGCTCTGCGAAAAGCTCGGCCGGCTTGCCGAGGGCCTGGCGCAGGGCTCGGTCGACCGCGTCTCGGTCGAGTTCCGCGGCCGAACTCGCCCAGCACGACACCCGCCTGCTCGGCATCGCCGTCCTGGTCGGGATCCTCTCCGGCCACACCGAGGAGCCGGTCAACCTCGTCAACGCGCCGCAGATGGCCGAGGAACGCGGCATCGAGCTGGTCGAGACCAAGGACTCGAGCTCCGAGGACTTCACCGAGCTGGTCACGGTGCGGCTGCAGCTCCGGCGAGCGAGGAGGTCGAGGTCGCCGGCACCGGCGTCGGGCCGCGCAACGAGCCCTACCTGGTCTCGGTCTGGGGCGAGAGCTTCTACCTGCCCTTCGCCGAGCACCTCGCGGTCTTCCGCTACGCCGACCGGCCGGGGATGATCGGCAGGGTCGGCACGATGTTCGGCGAGGAGGGGGTCAACATCGTCTCCGCCGCCGTCGGCGCCGAGCCGAGGACGGAGAGCGCGCGGTGATGGCGCTGACCACCGACGCTCCGGTCCACGACGAGACGATCGCCAAGATCCTCGAGCTCGACGGCTTCTCCGTCGGCCGCTCGGTCGATCTCTAGGTCGCGGCCGGTCGAGTACGGCTTGCGCCGGTGAAGGCGCTGGTGCAGACAGGGAACGGTGGGTCCGAGGTGCTCCAGGTCCAGGAGCGTCCCGACCCGCCGGTCGGTCCCGGCGAGGTGCGGATCGCGGTCAAGGCCGCCGGGATCAACTTCGCCGACACGATGGCTCGGCTCGGCCTCTACCCCGACGCGCCGAAGCCGCCCTGCGTGATGGGCTACGAGGTCGCCGGCACGGTCGAGTCGGTGGGCGAGGGAGTGAGCGATTTCGCGGTCGGCGACCGGGTCGTCGCCGGTACCCGCTTCGGCGGCCAGGCCGAGCTCGTCACCGTCCCCGAGGCTCAGGTGCTGCCGCTGCCCGAGCGGCTCAGCTTCGAGCAGGGCGCCGCCTTCCCGGTCAACTACGGCACCGCCTACGCGGCGCTGATCGTGATGGGCAGCCTGCGCGAGGGCAACCGGGTCCTGATCCACGCCGCGGCCGGCGGCGTCGGCATCGCCGCCACCCAGATCGCCCGCAACGTCGGCGCCGAGATCTTCGGCACCGCCTCGCCGTCCAAGCACGACGCGATCCGCGCCCAGGGCGTCGACGCACCCGATCGACTACCGCAACCAGGACTTCGAGGCCGAGACGATGCGCATCACCGGCGGCGAGGGCGTCGACCTGATCATCGACGCGCTCGGCCCGACCTCCTTCCGCAAGGACTACCGCCTGCTGCGCCCCGGCGGGCGCATGGTCATGTACGGGCTCTCCGAGGTGACCGAGGAAGGCGGTCGCGACATCCCGGCGATGCTGAAGGGCCTCGCCAAGATGCCGCTGGCGACGATCCCCTGGTGGAAGAGCCTGGCGCTGATGAACGAGAACAAGGGCGTCTTCGGCCTCAACATGCTCAAGTGGTGGGAACGCGAGGGCAGCCTCGACCGGGTCACCGAGCCGCTGATGGCCGACCTCGAGGCCGGGCGCCTGGAGCCGGTCGTCGCCGAGGCCTTCCCCTTCGAGCGAGCCGGCGAGGCGCACCAATTCATCGCCGAGCGCCGCAACGTCGGCAAGGTCGTGCTGTTTCCAGAGCTAGGCGTCTCGCCAGCTCGGCGGGGGCATTTGCGATGAAGAAGGCGATCCTCGATCCTGCTCGCGATCCTGGCGGCGCAGACCGCGGCGGTCGCGCGCGCCGAAACGCCCGCCGAACCGACCACCTACACGGTGGTCCTGGCCGGCGGGCGCGACGCAGAACACGATCCACATCTGGCTCACGCCCGACGGCCGCAGCTACGTGATCGACTCGGCGGTGCCGCTGGAAGTCGGCGGCACGGTCTGCGAAAACTCGCCCGGCAACCCGAACGAGCTGATCTGCAAGGCACCGCTGGTCGCCGGCTTCGAGGTCAACGCCGGCAGCGGCGACGACACGGTGGCCGTGTCGCAGGCGCGGTCGAGGTCCCGGTGACGATGCGGGGCGGGCCGGGCAACGACATGCTCGTCGGCGGCAGCGGGCCCGACAAGCTGATCGGCGGCGACGGCAACGACCGCCTCGGTCGGGCGGGGCGGCGACGACCTGATCTTCGGCGGGCCCGGCAACGACGTCGCTCTTCGGCGGCGCCGGCGACGACGTCCTGCGCGGTGGGCCCGGCCAGCGACACGCTCGCGCGGCGGCAGCGGCGAAAACGACATCCGCCAGAGCCTGCGCGCGGCCGGCTAGGCCGAGGCGCCTTCGTCCGCTCGGCGCGGCCGCAGCAGGCGGCCGCCGACGAAGAAGAGCGCGATCAGGAAGCCGACCAGCGAGAGCGCCGCGTCGAGCCGGAAGGCGGCCTGGATGCCGTCGACGAACGAGCCCTGCGCGGAGAAGACCGTCGTCGTCAGGCCCAGCCCGATCGAGCCGCCGGCGATCTGGAACATGTAGACGATCCCGCCGGCGAGGCTGGTCTGCGACTCGTCGACCGAGGTGACCCCGGCCGTGGTCGCGGTCGGGTAGAAGCTGCCGATCCCGATCCCGAGCACGACCATGCCGGCGATCAGCGAGCCGTAGCCGGAGCGCGTCGCCGACCAGCGAGAAGACGAAGGGCGCGATCGTGATGCAGAGCGGCGCCGACCGAGGCCAGCAGCTTGGCGCCCAGCCGCTCGTAGAGCGGGCCGGCGACGAAGGAGACGCGGCGAAGGTGGCGAGGAAGGGCAGCATGCCGAGGCCCGCCTCCAGCGGCGAGTAGCCGAGCTGGTGCTGCATGAACTGCGGCAGGTAGAGCAGCGCCGCGAAGAAGGTCGCCGACATCAGCAGGATCGCCAGGCAGGAGGCGCGGAAGCTCTCGTTGGCCATCACCGCTCGCGGCACCAGGGCGCTGAGCCCGGCGCGGCGCTCGATCGGCACGAAGGCGACGAGCAGGACCGCCGGAGAGGGTCAGCAGCCCGATCACGCGCGGGTCGCCGAAGCCCCAGTCGTCGACCTGGTCGAGGGCGACGAGCAGCGAGACGAGGCCGACCGAGAGCGTCGCGATCCCGGGGTAGTCGATCCGCTGCTCGCCCGCGTCCGGCTCGGCGACCTTGACCAGGCGGTAGGTGACGAGCACGGCGAAGGCGGAGATCGGCACGTTGAGGAAGAAGATCCAGCGCCAGCTGAGCGCGTCGGTGAGGACGCCGCCGATCAGCGGCCCGATCGCGTTGCCGAGCCCGGCCGCGCCGATGATGATGCCGCCGGCCAGCCCGGCCTTGTCCTCGGGCAGCAGGGCGTAGGTCATGCCGAGGATCGCCGGCCACATCAGCGCCCCGCCGATCCCCATCAGGGTCCTCGTCGCGATCAGCCAGGTCTCCGTCTGCGCGGCGCCGCCGAGCGCCGACATCGAGGCGAAGATCGCGGTGCCGAGGAAGAAGGCGTTGCGCCGGCCGAACATGTCGGCGAGCCGCCCGCCGGTGACGATCATCACGCCGAAGGTCAGCGCGTAGGCGTTGATCACCCACTGGATCGTGTTGATGTTGGTGTGGAAGTCCCTCTCCATCGTCGGCAGGGCGACGTTGATCGCGGAGAAGTCGTTGGCGATCACGACCACGGCGATGCCCATCGCGAAGAGGGCGAACCAGGTCGAGCGGGGGATCGCGCTTGAGGACGTCTCGCTTGCGATGCGCGCAGCCTACGCTAAGCTGAGGCGACCGAATGACGCACCGGCTCGACAGCCTCGCGCTTCTCCTTCTCCTCCCCCTTCGGGGGGAATAGCGCTGGGCGGCGCGATAGCCGCGAGAGACAAGGTCATTCGAACGAAGCAGAGAAGGAGGAGGAACCAGTGGCACCAGTCAGAAGACGCAAACCGCGTCCACATCTTCGACACCACGCTGCGCGACGGAGAGCAGTCGCCCGGCATCTCGCTGAACACCGCCGAGAAGGTCGAGATCGCCCAGCAGCTGGCCCGCCTGGGCGTCGACGTGATCGAGGCCGGCTTCCCGATCACCTCGCCCGGCGACTTCGAGGCGGTCGAGGCGATCGCCCGCAGCGTCGAGGGCCCGGTGATCTGCGGCCTGGCCCGCACCCACAAGGCCGACATCGACGCCGCCTGGGGGGCGATCAAGGACGCCGCAGCGCCCCCGCATCCACACCTTCATCTCCACCTCCGACATCCACATCGAGCACCAGCTGCAGACCGACCGCGAGGACGTCAAGGGCCAGGCCCGGGCCGCCGTCACCCTGGCCAAGTCCTACTGCGAGGACGTCGAGTTCTCGCCGATGGACGCGACCCGCGCCGACGTCGAGTTCACCGCCGAAGTCTGCGCGATCGCGGTCGAGGAGGGCGCGACCGTGGTCAACATCCCCGACACGGTCGGCTACACCACGCCCGAGGAGTACGCGGACTACTTCCGCCGCCTCTACGAGCTGGTGCCGGCGCTGCGCGAGGTCGAGATGTCGGTCCACTGCCACGACGACCTGGGCCTGGCCGTCGCCAACTCCTACGCCGGGCTGCTGGCCGGCGCGCGCCAGGTCGAGTGCGCGGTCAACGGGATCGGCGAGCGGGCCGGCAACTGCTCGCTGGAGGAGATCGTGATGCTGGTCCGCACCCGCGAGGACGTGCACGGCCTGCGCACCGGCGTCAACACCCGCGAGCTGGCCCGCACCAGCCGCATGGTCTCGCGCCTGACCGGCTACGCGATCCAGCCCAACAAGGCGGTCGTCGGCCGCAACGCCTTCGCCCACGAGTCCGGGATCCACCAGGACGGCGTGCTGAAGGAGCGCACCACCTACGAGATCATGGACGCGACCGAAGTCGGCCTGGAGTCGAACTCGATCGTGCTGGGCAAGCACTCCGGCCGCCACGCCCTGCGCGACGCCCTGGACCAGCTGGGCTTCAAGGTCGAGGGCAACGCCCTCAACGCCGCCTTCAAGCGCTTCAAGGAGGTCGCCGACCGCAAGAAGCAGGTGACCGCGCTGGACCTGGAGGCGATCGTCTCCGACGAGATGCGCGAGAAGGCCGACGCCCACGAGCTGGCCTGGTTCGAGGTCGAGGCGGGCTCGCGGCGCGAGCCGCTGGCCCGGGTCGCGGTGAAGATGCCCTCCGGCGAGGAGGCGGTGGGCGAGTCGGGCGGCGACGGCCCGGTCGACGCGATCTTCCACGCGATCCAGAAGGCGACCGGGACCGAGTGCGACCTGCGCCAGTACACGGTCGAGGCCGTGACCGGGGGAGAG
Organism: uncultured Solirubrobacterales bacterium; assembly: GCA_963812905.1. Taxonomy (GTDB): domain Bacteria; phylum Actinomycetota; class Thermoleophilia; order Solirubrobacterales; family 70-9; genus VRUE01. The sequence continues at coordinate 15,826 of CAWEWY010000002.1, read as the reverse complement.
GACGCCCTCGGCCAGGTGACCGTGATGCTGCGCGCCGCCGGCCGCCTGGCCACCGGCCAGGGCGTGGCCACGGACATCCTCGAGGCCTCGGCCCGCGCCTACGTCCGAGCGCTGTCCAACGCCCTGGAGGGCGCCGCGATCCGCGAGGCCGAGGCGGCCACCGCCGAGGCCGCGGTGGAACGCACTCCGGGCCCGTAGGAAGTCACACATCCGCGCGACTGTGCGCACCACACGTGCGCCGGGCACCGCCACCATCGGTGCATGCCGGCCGAGTCTGCATTTACCCGCCATATAGGCGGGAAACTGCAGACTCGCGGTCCCGACGCGGCGATTGGTGAGTTCGCTGCGCGGCAGCACGGAGTGGTTGCGCGTCGACAATTGATCTCGTTGGGAATTGGAGAAGACGCGATCGACGCTCGATTGCGCCTGGGGCGTCTTCACCGACTGCAGCGCGGGGTCTATGCGGTCGGGCACGAGGTTGTTCCTCGTGAGGGACGCTGGATGGCAGCGGTGTTGGCCTGCGGGGCGGGGACGGTGCTGAGCCACCGGTCGGCTGCGACGCTCTGGGGGATCGCGTCGTTCAGCGGTGCGATCGAAGTCACCTCCCCCCGCGATACCCGTTCGCGTGGCGCGATCCGCCGCCACTGCGCTCTCCTGCCACCGGACGAGGTCACGGTGGTCGACGGGATCCCGGTCACCTCGATGCACCGGACCCTCTTTGACTACGCGGAGGTCTCCTCGCTCGATCGTCTCGAGGCCGCGATCCGAGAGGTCGAGTACCGCCGGCTCTGGGACCGCCTATCTCTACCTGCCCTACTTGCTCGTTATCCCGGTGCTCGTGGCAACGCGAATCTACGGATCTGTCTCGAGCGGTTGGGTAGGACGCCTGGCTTCACGCGCAGCGATCTCGAGGAGCGCTTCCTCCCATTTCTGGACCGATTCGGACTGCCGAGGCCGCATCTCAACGCTCGGCTCCAGGTGCGTGGAGGCTGGGTCGAGGTGGACTGCCTCTGGCGCGAGGAGCGCTTGATCGTCGAGCTCGACGGCCGCGCCGCTCACGAAACGCGCTCGGCGTTCGAGCTGGACCGCGACCGCGATCGCCGGCTGCAGACCGAGGGGTGGCGGGTGGTGAGGATCACCTGGAGACAGCTCCACGAGGAGCCGGAGCGGACCGCGGACGATCTGGTAATCCTGTTGGGATACAAACGTATGTGATAACGTACGCAAATGCCACGGACCGTGACTGGAACCAGAACAGAGACTCCGAGCGCCCGGACCCCCGCCGAGGCCGAGGCGCCGACGATCGGCGACCGGGTGCACGCCCTGCGCGAGGCGATGGGGCTCTCGCTGCGGGACCTGGGCGAGCGGTCGGGCGTCAGCGCGCCGATGCTCTCGCAGGTCGAGCGCGGGGAGACGAGCCCGACGCTGGCGGTGGCGGCGAAGATCGCCGCCGGGCTGGAGCTGACCCTCTCGCAGCTGCTGCGACTGGACGAGGGCGAGCACGTGGCGGTCAGTCGCGCCGGCGCGCGGCGCAAGCTCGAACGCGGCGGCCATGGCTTCGAGGAGCTGACGCCGCCGCTGCCGGGACAGCGCGCCGACGTCTCGCTGCACACGCTGGACGGCGGGCGCGACGACCGGCGGCCGGGACGACCCGCCGATGCACGAGCCGGGCAGCCGCGAGACCGCGGTCGTCCTCGCCGGCACCCTTGTGCTGGTGGTCGACGGCACCCGCCACGAGCTGAACGAGGGCGACAGCGTCACCTTCGACGCCGACCTGCCCCACCACTTCGAGAACGAAGGCGAGGAGCCGACGCGCTTCCTCGCCGTGATCGCCGCCGGCCTGCGCCGGAGCTAGGAGGAGCCCGATGCCGAAGACCATGTTCGACAAGCTCTGGGAGGCGCACGAGGTCTCCGACGGCCTGATCTACATCGACCTGCACCTGGTCCACGAGGTCACCTCGCCGCAGGCCTTCGACGGGCTGCGGCTGGCCGGGCGCGCGCGTGCGCCGTCCCGACAAGACGATCGCCACCGCCGACCACAACGTCCCCACCGACGGGACCATGGCGGCGCGGCTGATCGCCGACGAGCTCTCCCGCGTCCAGGTCGAGACCCTGGAGCGCAACTGCGAGGAGTTCGGCATCCCGATCTACTCGCTGGGCTCCGAGCGCCAGGGGATCGTCCACGTGATCGGGCCGGAGCTGGGCGTCACCCAGCCGGGGATGACGATCGTCTGCGGCGACAGCCACACCTCCACCCACGGCGCCTTCGGCTCGCTGGCCTTCGGCATCGGCACCTCCGAGGTCGAGCACGTGCTCGCCACCCAGTGCCTGGTGCAGAAGCGGCCGAAGACGATGCGGATCTCCTACGGCGGCGAGCTGGGCCCCGGCGTCACCCCCAAGGACCTGATCCTGGCGACGATCGGCCGCCTCGGCACCGGCGGCATGGTCGGCCACGCGGTCGAGTACGCCGGGCCGGCGATCGAGGCGCTCTCGATGCCGGGACGGATGACGGTCTGCAACATGACGATCGAGGGCGGCGGCCGAGCCGGGATGATCGCCCCCGACGAGACCACCTTCGAGTGGGTGCGGGGCACGGCCCGCCGCGCCCGAGGACTTCGATGCCGCGGTCGAGCGCTGGCGCCGGCTGCCGACCGACGATGGCGCCAGCTTCGACGCCGAGGTCGAGGTCGACGCCGCGGCGATCTCGCCGATGGTGACCTGGGGCACCAACCCCGGCATGGTCGTCGAGGTGACCGACTCGGTCCCCGACCCGGCCGCGATGGAGTCGCCGGCCGACCGCGAGTCGGCCGAACGCGCCCTCGCCTACATGGGCCTGGAGGCCGGCACGCCGATGACCGAGGTGGCACCGGAACGGGTCTTCATCGGCTCCTGCACCAACTCGCGGATCGAGGACCTGCGCGAGGCGGCGGAGATCGTCGACGGCCGCAAGGTCGCCGGCTCGGTGCGGGCGATGGTCGTGCCCGGCTCCCAGCAGGTGAAGGCGGACGCCGAAGCCGAGGGCCTGCACGAGGTCTTCCGCTCGGCCGGCTTCGAATGGCGCGAGGCGGGCTGCTCGATGTGCCTCGGCATGAACCCCGACATCCTGATCGAGGGCGAGCGCTGCGCCTCGACCTCGAACCGCAACTTCGAGGGCCGCCAGGGCAAGGGCGGCCGGACCCATCTGGTCAGCCCGAAGATGGCCGCCGCGGCGGCGATCGAGGGACACTTCGTCGACATCAGGGATTGGAGCTGAAGATGAGGCCGATAGACGTGATCGAGGGCAAGGTGTCGGTGCTGGACCGCGCCGACGTCGACACCGACCAGATCATCCCCAAGCAGTTCCTCAAGCGGGTCGAGCGGACCGGCTTCGGCGAGTTCCTCTTCTACGACTGGATCCGCGACGGCGAGATCGAGCTGGAGCCGAACCCGATCCTGGTCACCGGGCGCAACTTCGGCTGCGGCTCCTCGCGCGAGCACGCTCCCTGGGCGCTGGAGGACTTCGGCTTCCAGGCGATCGTCGCCCCGTCCTTCGCCGACATCTTCTACTCCAACTGCACCAAGATCGGCCTGCTGCCGGCGATCCTCGACGAGGAGCACTGCCGGGCGGTCGCCGAGGCGGGCGAGGCGCGGATCGACGTCGACGACGAGACGGTGACCTGCGCCGCAGGCGTCTTCGAGTTCGCGGTCGAGCCCGACGTCAAGCACCGGCTGCTGAACGGCCTCGACGACATCGGCATCACCCTGGAGAACGGCGCGGCGATCGACGCCTTCGAGGGGTCCGGTGCCGCCGGGCTCGGTCCGGTTACGACGGCGCTCTGAGGCCGCGATGCCGAGTCCGATGAACAGCGGCCCGCGCGAGTGGGACGCCGAGAGCCTACGACGCGATCTCCGATCCCCAGTTCAGCTGGGGGATGGAGGTACTCGAACGGCTCGAGCTGCGCGGCGACGAGGTGACGATCGACGCCGGCTGCGGGTCCGGCCGGGTTGCCGAGGAGCTGGTCGACCGCCTGCCGGCGGGCTCGACTGCTCGCGGTCGATGCCTCGAAGGCGATGGTCGCCAAGGCGCGGGAGCGCCTGGGCGACCGGGCGTCCTACCTGGTCGCCGACCTCTCCGAGCTTGAAGTCGACGAGCCGGTCGACCTGATCTTCTCGACCGCAACCTTCCACTGGATTCTCGACCACGACCGGCTCTTCGCTCGGCTGCGCGGGGCGTTGCGGCCCGGCGGGCGCCTGGTTGCGCAGTGCGGCGGCGTCGGCAACGTCGCCGAGCACGCGCGAGGCGATCGCCGCGGTCGCGACCCGTCCCGAGTTCGCCCCGTACTTCGGGGGAATGACCGTGATGTGGAACTTCGCCGGCCCCGAGGAGACGGAAGCGAGGCTTCGCGCTGCGGGCTTCGCCGAGGCCCGCTGCTGGCTGGAGCCAAAGCCCGTCACCCCCGCCGAACCGCTCCGCTTCACGATGACCGTGACGCTTGGACCGCACCTCGCCAGGCTTCCGGAGCAGCTTCGCAAGCCCTTCGCCGAGGCCATCCTCGAACAGTCGCCCGAGCCGCTGACCCTCGAGTACGTCCGCCTCAACATCGAGGCTCGCGCTCCCGCCTGAGGGCCAGTCGCACCAGGTGCCACGAAGGGCCAGGGGCCGGCTCGCCGGCCCCTGGCCCGGGTGCTCAGATGCCGAATTCGCCGGTGTTCACCCATTTCTCTTCGAGCAGAACCCACCAGTCGATGGCGAGGCCGCGCAGCACGTACTCATACGGGAGCCAGCCGTAGCCACCGTCTCCCCAGCTCGGGCCCCAGGAGTTGCGGAAGAGCAGGGCGCCGCGGGTGGTCGTCCCGTGTTTGTTGTCGATTTTGAGACCGTCGTCGTAGCCGACTGCCATGATCGCGTGACCCCCCGCGACTTTGTCAGCCGCAAAGGGGAAGGGCACCATGCCGCCTTTCGCGGTCCAGATCGACTGGTAGACGGTGAAGCCGAACATCGCCGGAAGCTTCGATGCGATGTGGGCCTTGATCGAGGTGAGGAGGTTTTTCGGGCTTGTCCCGGGTGGGTCGAGCCGGTAGTAGGTGGTCGCCTGGAAGTTCTGCCCGAACGCGTAACAGAACGCTGGCGGCTCTTTGTCGAAATCGGCGATCGCGTACGGCCAGTAGGACTCGGGCGGAACGCCGAAGATCCGCATCGCACCCATCGTGTTGCGGAGGAACGCCCCCGAGTCGCCTTTGAAGCCGGCGAGCTCGCGGGTCGCCTTGTAGAGGAAGCGGCGCGAGGCGTCGATGTGCTTGCCAAACGCCCTGTGCTCCAGGTACTCGATCATGCCGACACCCGCATGGGCGGTGCAGGAACCGAGGCTGCCCTGGTTCTCAATCGGCGAACACCAGGGGCGAAGGTCCATCTTCGCCGGCGGTTTTTTCGTCGCCCCCAGGTTGGGAACGGAGGTTTTTTTCAACATTGATTTGACCGATTTGTCGTTCGCGGTGAGATCTCGCAGGTCGGGGTGATCGGGCAGCCAGCCCAATCCCCGGCGCTCGCCGCTCTCGTCGATCTGCAGGGTTATTCCCATTACATGCCTCCTACTAATAGAGATTTGCTGACGAATTGCATGTCCTCTCACACACGGCCCGGGATGTCAACGATCATCGCCTCCGCATAGGGTTCGGCTGTGCCTGGCGCGCCGCGCATAGTCCTGCTGCCCGGAGACGGGATCGGACCCGAGATCGTCGGGGCCGCTCGTCGCCTGCTCGAAGCTTTGGGCGAGTTCGAGTTCGAGGAGCGCCCGATGGGCGGCTGCTCGATCGACGCTCACGGCATGGCGCTCACCGACGAGGTTCTCGACGCCTGCCGTGCCGCCGACGCCGTCCTCCTCGGCGCCGTCGGCGGTCCCAAATGGGACACGACCGACCCCGCGGCACCGCGCCCCGAGCAGGGCCTGCTCGGCCTGCGCAAGGGGATGGGTCTCTACGCCAACCTGCGCCCGGTGCGACCCAGCCCGGCGCTGGTCGGCGCCAGCCCGCTGCGGCCCGAGGTGATCGCCGGCACCGATCTGCTCGTCGTCCGCGAGCTGACCGGCGGCATCTACTTCGGCGACAGCGGTCGCGACGGCGACTCGGCCCATGACACCTGCGAGTACTCGGCGGCCGAAGTCGAGCGGATCGCCCGGGTGGGCTTCGAGTCAGCCCTGCGGCGCGCCGAGGGCTCCGACCGTGCCCCGCGCGTCACCTCGGTCGACAAGGCAAACGTGCTCGAGACCTCGCGCCTCTGGCGCGAGGTGGTCGGCCGCGTCGCCCCCGACTACCCCGAGGTCGAGCTCGACCACCTGCTGGTCGACAACGCCGCGATGCAGCTCGTCTCCCGCCCGGCCGACTTCGACGTGATCGTCACCGAGAACCTCTTCGGCGACATCCTCAGCGACGAGTCGGCGATGCTCACCGGGTCGCTGGGAATGCTGCCCTCCGCCAGCCTCGGCGCCGAGGGCGAGCCCGGCCTCTTCGAGCCGGTCCACGGCTCCGCCCCCGACATCGCCGGCCAGGGCGTCGCCAACCCGCTCGCGACCTTCCTCTCAACGGCGATGATGCTGCGCCACGGCCTCGACCGCCCCGACGAGGCTGCCCGGATCGAGACTGCAGTCGACTCCGTGCTCGACAGCGGTCTCCGCACCCCAGACCTCGCGAGCAAAGGGGAGGCTGCAGTGGGCACCGATGAGGTCACCGACGCCGTTTTGGTTGAGCTTTCCGCTGAGAGCCGATCCCGGTAGGGGTGGAGCGTCTTGTACTTTTTCGCCGCCAACCATGGTCGGTGGCCACCGCCGTAGCTCGAAAAAGTTAAGCGGAACCCCTACCGGGATCGGCTCGGTACGGCATACTTCCCGAACCATGGAGACCGCAGAGCTGATCTGGCAGAACGGCGAGTTCGTGCCCTGGGCGGACGCCAAGGTCCACGTGCTCAGCCACGCGCTGCACTACGGCACCGGGGTCTTCGAGGGGGTCCGCTGCTACGAGACCGAGCGCGGCCCGGCCGTCTTCAGGCACGCCGACCACCTCGACCGGCTCGCCAAGTCGGCCGAGCTCTACTACCTCGGCTTGCCCTACTCGACCGAGGAAATCGCCGCGGCGACGCGCGAGCTGATCAGCCGCAACGGCCTCGGCTCCTGCTACATCCGGCCGCTCGCCTTCCGCGGCTACGGCAACCTCGGCCTCTACGCGACCGACGCCCCGATCGACGTGATCGTCGCTGCCTTCCCCTGGGGCGCCTACCTCGGCGAGGAGGGGCAGAAGCACGGGATCCGCGCCAAGGTCTCGAGCTGGCGCCGGATCGGTCCCGGCGGGCTGATCCCGCACGCCAAGGCCTCGGGCCAGTACCTCAACTCGATCCTCGCCAAGCACGAGTCGACCAACGCCGGCTACGAGGAGGCGATCCTGCTCGACGAGCGCGGCTTCGTCTGCGAGGGCTCCGGCGAGAACATCTTCCTGGTTCGCGACGGCCAGATCGTCACCCCGCCGCACGTCGCCTCGATCCTCGACGGGATCAACCGCAAGTCGGTGATCCAGATCGCCCGCGACCTCGGCTACACCGTGGTCGAGCGCGACGTCGCCCGCTCCGAGCTCTACCTGGCCGAGGAGGTCTTCCTCACCGGGACGGCGGCCGAGCTGGTGCCGGTGCGCGAGATCGACGACCACCCGCTGGGCGAGCCGGGCGAGATCACCCGCCACGTGCAGGCTAAGTTCGTCGACGCCCTGCACGGCCGTGCCGAGGAGTACCTGGAGTGGCTCGACTTCGTCGAGGTACCGGCCGGGGCGGACCAACCGAGTAAGGTCAGTTCCTGATGCAGCGCCGTTTCGAGGCAATCGGGCGAATTACCGCAGCCGCCTAGCGGCTGGCGCGGCCATTGCTGGGTGCGCACTTGGGCCAAGGCCCTCACCCCGATCTCTCGAATCGAAAGGCATCAGATGGAACAGGTAAAGCTCTACGACACCACCTTGCGGGACGGCATGGGCGGGCAGGGCATGTCGCTCTCGGTGGGCGAGAAGCTGAAGGTCGTCCACGCGCTCGACGCGCTCGGCGTCCACTTCATCGAGGCCGGCTTCCCCAGCTCCAACCCGAAGGAGGCCGAGCTGTTCGAGCTGCTCGCCGACCTGGAGCTGGAGCAGGCGACGATCGCCGCCTTCGGGATGACCCGGCGCCGCGGGATGGCGGCCTCCGACGACGAGGCGCTCGTCGTCCTGACCGGCTGCTTCGCCCCCGTGGTCTGCCTGGTCGGCAAGAGCTGGCGTCTGCACCTGGAGAAGGTGACCAGGGTCTCCGACGAGGAGAACCTGGCGATGATCGCCGACTCGATCGCCTTCTGCCGCGCGCGCGGCAAGCGCCCGGTCTTCGACGCCGAGCACTTCTTCGACGGCTACCGCGACGACGCGGCCTACGCGCTCGAATGCGTCCGCGCGGCCGCCGCGGCCGGCGCCGAGAACGTCACGCTCTGCGACACCAACGGCGGCAGCCTGCCCGATTTCGTCGCCGAGGCCGCCGCGGCCGTTGTCGCCGACGTCGACGGCGCGGTCGAGGTCGGCATCCACACCCACAACGACGCCGAGTGCGCCGTGGCCAACTCGCTCGCCGCGGTCGGCGCGGGGGCACGGCTGGTGCAGGGCTGCGTCAACGGCTACGGCGAGCGCTGCGGCAACGCCAACCTCGCCTCGATCCTGCCGGCGCTGCAGCTGAAGATGGGCTTCGATGTCGTCTCCGACGAGCAGCTGGCGAGCCTGACGCCGACCTCGCACTACCTCGACGAGCTCTGCAACATGACCCCGAACCCCGACCGGGCCTACGTCGGGCGCAACGCCTTCGCCCACAAGGCGGGGATGCACGCCGCCGGGGTCGCCGCCGACGCCAGCACCTTCGAGCACCTCGACCCGGCGCGGGTCGGCAACGAGCGCGACATCCTCGCCTCCGAGCTCTCGGGCAAGGCGACGATCCGCAGCCAGGCCGAGCGCGCCGGGCTGGAGCTGGACGACGCGGCGGCGGCGGATGCGGTCGAGCGGCTCAAGGAGCGCGAGCACCGCGGTTACCACTACGAGGCGGCACAGGCCTCCTTCGAGCTGCTGCTGCGGCGCGAGGCGGGTGTCTACGAGCCGCTCTTCGAGCTGGAGAGCTTCCGGGTCACCACCGAAAAGCGCGAAGGCGGAGGGGTCGAGACCGAGGCGACGATCAAGGTCGTCGTCGATGGCGAGCGCTACGTCGAGGTGGCCGAGGGCAACGGCCCCGTCAACGCGCTCGACCGCGCCCTGCGAGCCGCGATCGGCGTCCGTCACCCGCACCTCGCCGAGATCGAGCTGACCAACTACAAGGTGCGGATCCTCGACGAGGCCCACGGCACCGGCGCCGTCACCCGGGTGCTGCTCGACTCGACCGACGGCAAGCGCGAGTGGGGCACGATCGGCGTCTCCGAGAACATCATCGAGGCCTCCTGGGAGGCGCTGGTCGACTCGCTCGCCTACGCCTTCCAGCCGCGCGGCGACGACGCACCCGGCGAGTAGGGTGCGGCCCGCGATGGCTGGCCCGCCCGACACCGAGACGATCCCGCTGGCCCGGCCCGAGATCGGCGCCCGCGAGGAGGAGCTGGTCCTCGAGGTGCTGCGCTCGGGCCGGCTCTCGCTGGGCCCGATGGGGGAGCGCTTCGAGCGCGCCTTCGCCGAGTGGCTCGGGGTCGGGGACGCGGTCGCGGTCTCCAGCGGCACGGCGGCGCTGCACCTCGGCGTGCGCGCGCTCGGCTGGGGCCGGGGCGACGAGGTCCTGACCAGCCCCTTCAGCTTCGTCGCCTCCGCCAACTGCCTGCTCTACGAGGGCGTCCGGCCGGTCTTCTGCGACGTCGACCCCGAGACGCTCAACCTCGACCCGGCCGCGGCTGCGGCCGCCGTGGGCGAGCGCACGGTCGGCATCCTGCCGGTCCACATCTTCGGCTACCCGGCGGCGATGCCCGAGCTGGAGAGCGCTCGCCGGCGAACGCGGGCTCGGCATCCTCGAGGACGCCTGCGAGAGCCTCGGCGCGGTCGATTCCGAGGGCCGCCGGGTCGGCACCCGCGGCAACCTCGCGACCTTCGCCTTCTACGCCAACAAGCAGCTGACCACGGGGGAGGGGGGGATGGTCGTCCCGCCCGACCCCGATGGTCGCCGCCCGGCTGCGCAGCGAGCGCAACCAGGGCCGGGCGGCCGACATGGGCTGGCTCGACCACGGCCGCCTCGGCTTCAACTACCGCCTCTCCGACGTCGCCGCCGCGCTCGGCGTCGCCCAGCTGGAGAAGCTCGACTCGCTGCTCGCCGGCCGCGCCAGGGTCGCCTCCCTGTACGAGGAGGGTCTCGCGGGCATCGACGGACTGCGAACGCCGATCGCGAGCTGCGGCGAGGAGGTGCGCAGCTGGTTCGTCTACACCGTCCAGCTCCCCGAGGGAGCCGACCGCGACGCGACGATCGACCGCCTCGCCGAGCGCGGCGTCGCCAGCAAGGCCTACCTGCCCTGCATCCACCTCTTCCCGCACCTGCGCGAGCTGGGCTGCCGCGAGGGCCAGTTCCCCGTGGCCGAAGCGGCCTCGGCTCGCTCCCTGGCGCTGCCCTTCTTCCCCTCGATGACCGAGTCCCAGGTGGCGCGGGTATGCGAGGCTCTGGCCCAATCCCTGCCCTGATGTCCCGCTTCCGCAAAGACCCCGATCCTCGCTTCTGGCGGCTCAATCGCTCGATCGAGTTCGATTGGCGGCTGGCGCCCTACGACATCGACCAGTCCCAGGCGCACGCCCGCGGCCTGCACGGGATCGGCGTACTCGACGCCGATGAGCTGTCCCAGATCGACGCCGGCCTGGAGCGCGTGCGCGCCCGCATGGGCGAGCACGGCTTCGAGTTCGCCGACGCCGACGAGGACATCCACATGGCGGTCGAGCGCCTGCTCGGCGAGGAGATCGGCCCGCTCGCCGGCAAGCTGCACACCGGGCGCTCGCGCAACGACCAGGTCGCCACCGACGTGGCGATGGTCGTCCAGGCCCACTCGCTGCGCGCGATCGAGCTGGCTGGGGACGCGATGGAGCGGCTGCTGGAGCTGGCCGAGCGCCACCGTGACTGGCCGATGCCCGGCTACACCCACCTGCAGCGCGCCCAGCCGGTCTACCTCGGCCACCACCTGCTCGCCTACTTCTGGATGCTCGCCCGCGACGTGCTGCGCTTCCAGTTCGCCCTCGACAGCGCCTCGGTGATGCCGCTCGGCTCCGGCGCGCTGGCCGGCGTCAACTGGGAGATCGACCGCAACGCGGTCGCCGGCGACCTCGGCTTCGAGCACGTCAGCCACAACTCGATCGACGGCGCCTCCAACCGCGACTTCGTCCTCGACTACCTGGCGGCGGCCTCGACCTGTGCGATGCACCTCTCGCGGTTCGGCTCGGAGATCGTCATCTGGAGCTCCTCGGAGTTCGGCTTCTGCGAGCTCGACGAGTCCTTCTCCTCGGGCTCCTCGATCATGCCCCAGAAGGTGAACCCCGACTCGGCCGAGCTGCTGCGGGCGAAGAGCCCACGGGTGGCGGCCGGCTACGCCTCGCTGCTGGGGACGATGCACGCCCTGCCGCTCACCTACGGCAAGGACATGCAGGAGGACAAGGAGCCGCTCTTCGACGCGATCGACACGATCGAGTCCTGCCTGGAAGCGCTCGAGGGGATGCTGGCCGGGATCGAGTTCGACCGCGAGCGGCTCGAGACCGCCTCTGGCGACGAGATGCTCGCTGCCACCGAGGTCGCCGACCTGCTGGTGCGGCGCGGCGTCCCCTTCCGCGAGGCCCACGGCATCGTCGGCGGTCTGGTCCGCGACGCGGTCGAGCAGGGCAAGAAGCTTTCGGAGCTGACGCCCGAGGAGCTGCGCCAGCGCTCCGAGCACCTCGACGAGTCCTTCTACGAGGTGCTGGTGCGCAGCAGCTGGCTCGAGTCGAAGCGGATCGAGGGCGGCACCGGCTCCGAGGCGCTGGCCGTTCAGATCCAACAGGCCGGCGAGACCCTCGCCGCGGTCAAGGCAAGAGCGCTCGAAGAGCGGGAATGAAGTGGGCGCGCCGGGTCTCGTTGAAGCCTTTTCGGCGGTGAGCGCACAAAAGGCTTCAACGAAACGCCTGGAGGTGGAGTTCTTCAACCGCTCCGTGCACCTGGTTGCCCGCGAGCTGGTCGGCTGCCGGCTCTTCTACAGGGGCTGCGGCGGCGTCATAGTCGAGACCGAGAGCTACGAGCGGGACGACCCCGCCTGTCATGCCTACGTCGGTCTGACCTCGCGCACGGAGGTGCTGTTCGGCCCGCCGGGCCGGGCCTATGTCTACCTGTCCTACGGGATCCACGCACTTCTCAACGCGGTAGCCGAACCGGAGGGTGAGGCGGCTGCCGTGCTGATCCGAGCCCTAGAACCAACGACTGGCATCGAAGCGATGCAGAAACGCCGCGGCCCGCGTCCCGACCATGATCTCTGCTCTGGTCCAGGCAAGCTGACCGAGGCTCTAGGCATCGGTCTCTCCGAGAACGGCGCCGACCTGGCCCGCGATCCATTCCTGCTGTTGCCCCCCGACGAGAACTGGCAAGGCGAGATCGTCAGGGGCCCGCGCATCGGCATCACAAAGGCAACCGAGCTCCCCTGGCGATTCTGCGCCGCTGGCAGCCCCCACATCTCGAAGCCGATTCGCGCTCAGGGCCCATCCCGGTAGGGGTGGAGCGTCTTGTACTTTTTCGCCGGTTCGCACCGAGGCGCCAAGCCCTCATCCGATCACCGAAAAAGTTAAGCGAAACCCCTACCGGGATGGGCCCTACCCCGCGGTAACGCCACCCCCAGTAGCGGGCGCCGCAGGTTCGCTCGGCGTCGCCGGTTCGGCCCCTTCGGGTTCGGCCGTTTCAGGTGCCACCGGTTCGGATGGTTCTGCCCCTTCGGGTTCGGACGATTCGACTTCGGGTTCGGAGGTGGACGGCGGCACGTAGGTCGAGCCAGACCCAGAGGACGAGCGCCCGTGCTTGCCTTTCTTCGCTTCCGCCTCGCGTTCGGCCTTGATCTCCTCCCAGGCTGAGATCACGCTGGCCCAGATCAGCGCCGGGAAGGTCCCGCCCATCACCGGGCCGCCGTTGTAGAGCGTCGTCATCGGCGTCGTCGTGTCCGCGTAGCCGACCCAGACGCAGGCGGTCACTTCGTCTTCGATGCCGCCGCAGAACCAGGCGTCGCCGTTGTTCTCGGTCGTTCCCGTCTTGCCCCACTGGCCGGAGGCGCCGATGTCGGCGTGCGTGCCGGTGCCGCTGGAGACCACCGTTTCGAGGATGCCCTTCGCTTCTTCGGCGACGCCTTCGGGGATCACCTGGGTGTGGATCGAGTCGTTGTCGCCGTCCCTTGATCGTGTGGTCGTCCTGGTCGGTGACCTGGGTGTAGGCGACGGGGCTGTCGCCCGGGCGCGGTGCCAGCGTGCCGCTGACCCGGTCGCCGTTGTTGCCGATCGTCGAGTAGGCGTAGGTCCAGCCCAGCGGCGTGACCCCCACTTCGAGGCCCGCCGAGCACCATCGACGGGTTGGTCGAGATCGGGTCCTGGTAGCCCGCCTTGTGGATCGTCGCCGCGATCGAGTGGGTGCGGTCCTGGATCGTCTTGCCCTTCAGCGCTTCGAGGCCGAGCTGGGCGTAGATCGAGTTGTCCGAGTAGGTCGTCGCGCAGACGATGTCGCAGGAGCCGAGGTAGGAGTCCTCGTCGTTGTTGACTTCGAAGACTTCCTGGCCGTGCTTGCCGAAGTGGATGTACTGCGGGGCCGATTCGAACGTCGTGTAGGGCGAGATGCCCTCCTCCAGGGCCGTGATCAGCGTGAACGGCTTGATCGAGGAGCCGGGCTGGCGGTGGCCCTGGGTGGCGAGGTTGAAGGGCTTGGTTTCGAAGTCGGGCCCGCCGACCATCGCCTTGACGCCGGCGTTGTGGTTGTCGAGGACGACCACCGAGGCGGTCGCGGGCGAGTAGCCGAGGTAGGAGTTGACCGCTTCTTCGGCCGCGCCCTGGAGGCGCAGGTCGAGCGTCGACTTCACCTTCAGGCCGCCGAAGAAGGCCTTGGCGGCGCCGTAGCGGTCGACCAGCTGCTGGCGCAGCCAGGCGGTGAAGTAGGGGGCCTTCGAGTCGAGCTTGGGCGGCTCGATGTCGGTCGGGCGAGGGCAGGGCCTGCTGGCGGCCTTCCTCGAACTGTTCGTGCGTTATGTAGCCCTGTTCGTACATCTTTTCGAGCACGATGTTGCGCCGCATCAGCGAGTTTTCGGGATAGACCTTGGGGTCGTAGGCAGAGGGCGAGGCGATCAGCGCCGCCAGCGTCGCCGCCTCCCATGGCTCGAGCACCGACGCGCAGGGCTCGGTCGGGGTGCCGCAGCCGGGGTGCGCCTTGCCGAAGTAGGTGCGCGCCGCGGCCTCGATCCCGTAGGCGCCCTCGCCGAAGTAGATCGTGTTGAGGTACTCGGTGAGGATTTTGTCCTTGGTCCAGTGGCGCTCGAGCCGGTAGGCGAGCGCCGCCTCGCGGAACTTCTCGAAGACGGTGCGGCTGCCTTCGGCTTCGAGCGCGTTCTTGACGAACTGCTCGGTGATCGTCGAGGCGCCCTGCGCGGCGCTCTGGCTGAGCACGTCCTTGACCAGGGCGCGGGCGATGCCCTGGAAGTCGACGCCGTTGTGTTCGTAGAAGCGCGAGTCCTCGATCGAGACCACCGCGTTCTTGATGTTCGGGGAGATCTGGCCCGAGGTGAGCAGGATCTTGTTCTGGTCGCTGGTCAGCGTGCCGATCGGTTCGCCGGAGGCGTCGAAGACCTCGCTGTTCTTCGCCGCCTTGTACTGGGCGAAGTTGTAGATCGCCGGCAGGTCCTGCGAGACAGCGGCCATCATCCCGAAGATCATCGAGACCAGCCCCAGCACGCCGAGCCCCAGCACAACGAAGAGGATGCGCAGCTTCTTGAGGCGCGGCTTGCTGCGTTCGCCCGCCAAGAGAGTGCGGCAGTCTAGCATTGCGGCCATGGCGGACCTGACGCGCAACGCGGTCGACGTTCTGCCGGCGGGGATGCTCGAGGAGCAGCTCGCGGCCGGCCGGCCGCTGCGCGTCAAGCTGGGGATCGACCCGACCACGCCCGACATCCACCTCGGCCACACGGTGGTGCTGGAGAAGCTGCGCGAGTTCCAGGACGCCGGCCACCAGGTCGTCCTGATCGTCGGCGACTTCACCGCGCGGGTCGGCGATCCGAGCGGGCGCTCCGCCCAGCGGCCGCTGCCCTCGCCGGAGGAGATCGAGACCAACGCCGCCACCTACCAGGAGCAGGCGTTCAAGCTGCTCGACCGTGAGCGCACCGAGGTCCGCTTCAACAGCGAGTGGCTGCGGATGGCGCCGGAGGAGCTGCTCGGCCTGCTGGCGCAGACGACCGTCGCCCGCCTGATCGAGCGCGACGACTTCCAGAAGCGCCTCGCCGCGGGCGCCCCGATCGCGGCGCTGGAGCTGCTCTATCCGCTGCTGCAGGGCTACGACTCGGTTGCGGTCGAGGCCGACGTCGAGCTGGGGGGGACCGACCAGAAGTTCAACCTGCTCTTCGGCCGCGACATCCAGTCCGCTTACGGCCAGGTGCCGCAGTCGATCCTGACGATGCCGATCCTGGTCGGGACCGACGGCGTCCAGAAGATGAGCAAGTCGCTGGGCAACTACATCGGCGTCACCGAGGCGCCGGAGGAGATCTTTGGCAAGACGATGAGGATCCCCGACGAGGCGATGCCCGAGTACTGCCGGCTTGTGCTGGGCACCGAGCCCGACCCTGCGGCGCCGCCCAACGAGGCCAAGCGTGCGCTC
>CAWEWY010000001.1:0-477449 GCA_963812905.1 uncultured Solirubrobacterales bacterium | reverse complement strand
CTTGGCTAAAGCGATGAAGTCGAGAATGGCCTCCTCAAGACCGCGCGAGAGCCAGGAGCGAACCTCACCGGTGGGTGCTTTGCCGTGCAGAGCAGGAAAGCGAGTGGCGTAGGCCTGCGAGGTGGCGGCGCCGCGATTGAAGAAGATCGCGTGCTCGCCGTCGGAGACGCTCTCGGTCGTAACCTCCAACTCGACTTTGTCGCCCATGGTCATGGCCTTGGGCGTACCGTGACGAGCGGTGATCAGGTAGGTGTAGTGCCGTCCCGGCTTGACCGTGTAGTCACCCCAGACGAACGCCTGGAATGGGTTCAGCTCACTGCTGTGATCGGAATCGGCGCCCTTGTCGTTGTGCTCGAAGAGCACGAAGTTGTCGAGGAATGCCCGCTCGCCGCTTGCCTGATCGATCCGCTCGATTGAGAACCCGAGCAGATCGTCAATCGCGTCAGGCTCGGCGCTGATCCCGAAGAGGACGACGTAGGTGCCGGCAATCGCCCGGACGGTGACTGTCCCGCTTTTTCCACTGATGCGCATTTCTCTCCACCTCTGGGAACGCCATTGGCATTGATTTGAAACGCGCATACTTTCAATCAGACTGGATTAGTCAAGTCATTTGAATTTATGGCTGTGGTTGGTTCGTCGAGCAGGCGACGATCTGCTTGCCAAGGCAAGGGCCAGGGCCACCGGAACCGTCGCCGGCAGCTCGTCGACCGCGAAGAACAGGAGGTCGAACGCGAGCGCCAAGACCGCAACCAAGAGCGCCGCTTCGAGCTGGCGCGGGGAACGTCGAGCCAGCAGGCAGCCGACTAGGGCGGCGATGAGAAGATCGCCGAAGCCCATCTGGGCGGTGCCGAAGTGGACCGCTTGCAGGCGCGGCAGGCCCGCCCCCGGAGCTGCAGTGCTGAGGACGGCGTTCGGGCCCTGGAGCAGGTCTGCCGCGACGAACCAGGTGTCGATTGCGGCCATCGCGTAGACGCCGAGGCGCAGCCAGCAGGCCGGAACGACCGAGACCAGCAGCCAGCCGAGGGCGATGCAGGCGAGGCCGGAGAGCGCCAGCGCCGCGGTCTCCCCGGCCAGCGACCCCTTGACGGCCCAGGCGAGGGCGAAGAGCGGCACCGCCGCCAGCGCCCAGGCCGGCCGCGCCCCGTGCACCAGCCAACCGAGCGCCGCGACCGCCAGGGGCGGCACCGCAACGAGAGCAAGGTAGGCGAGAGCCGTCGCGGAGTCCGAGTAGAAGTTGACGACCCCGATCACAACGACAATCGAGAGGGCAGGAATCAGCGCCCACCAGCGACTCCCAAACCCCACAAGCCAGCCGGGCGCAGGCCGGGCCCGCGGCAGCGCCACAAGCACTGCCTGCACCAGGCCGAGAATCGAGATTGAGACGGCAAACGGCATGGGTCAGAACCATGACGCAGGCGGCCGAGCGCCAGCGCCGCCAAGAGCGGCACCGCGACCAGCGCCAGGTATCAGGATGGCGCCCTCAGGAAGCTGCCTGGGCGAACGCGGGCCGTCCCTGCGTTGGTCGCGGAAGATCCAGAAACACTACTATCTACAAAACGCTAGACTCTTCTACCTCGGGAACAGGTGCCACCAAGAGAAGGCATGGTCATCGAGTCGACCAGCCACTCGGGCAGGGAGTAGATGAATCACGGTCGTTCCACAGACTTGGGCGTTCCTGCCGGGTTTGACTCTCCCTTACCGCCGAGCTGCGCGCTTTGGCTGGGTCCGACGTGAGAGATCGGCGCTTGGGACAAGCGTCCAGCGACTCGTTGGGCAACCTGCGCGGCCGGCTCGGCGCACGTTGGGAGGAGCTTGAGCAGGCCGCCCTCACCCGAATCACCGCGATCGCCGATCCCGCCCAGGTGTCCGATCCCTCCTATGTGGTCGGCCTGCGGGAGGCGCTCGCCGCCGCTCTGAACTATGGCCTCGGCATGGTCGAGAGCGGCGGCGAGACGCTGCCGCCGATCCCCGTCGTCCTTCTCGCCCAGGCGCGCATGGCGGCTCGCGCCGGCGTCAGCCTCAACACCGTGCTGCGTCGCTATGCCGCTGGCCACGGTCTGCTCGCCGACAGCCTGCTTGACGAGGCGGCCGCCGCCGGAGTTGGCGCAGCCGAGTTGAAAGGGGTGCTGCGCGATCTGGCGGCCCGCTACGATCGGATCGTCACCGCGGTCAGCGAGGAGTATGGGCGTGAGGCCGCTTCTCAGCCGCCGGGCACAGAGCGCCGTCGCTATGCCCTGGTGCGACGCCTGCTCGCCGGCGAGCCACTCGATGCCTCAGGGCTCGGCTACGGGCTCGAGGGCTACCACCTGGCGATCGTCGCCAGCGGGACCGCTGCCGCGGGAGCACTCGAGCGCCTCGGCGAGCACATCGACCGTCGTCGAATGCTCGTCGTTCCAGAGGAGCAGGCCGCCTGGGCCTGGCTGGGCGGCCGTCGACCGATCGACGCCGAGGAGCAAGACCTGCTCGCCTCCTTCCCCTGGCCTAAGGGCAGCGCTGTCGCCTGCGGCGAACCGGGCCGCGGCCTTGCCGGCTGGCGCCTCAGCCACCGCCAGGCCGCCGCCGCCCTGCCCGTCGCCCAGCGGGCGGCCAAGACCCTCGTCCACTACGGTGACGTCGCCCTGCTCGCCGCCACGCTTCAGGACGACCTGCTCGCCATCTCCCTGCGCCGCGCCTACCTTTCACCGCTTGAGTCCACTCGGGACGACGGTGCGGAGGCAAAGGCGATGTTACGCGCTTACTTCGCAGCCGCCGGGAACATCTCCTCGGCCGCCGCCGCGCTTGGCATCCATCGCCGCACCGCCGCCAGCCGCCTCGCCGCAATCGAGGAGCGCCTTGGCCGCCCGCTCCAGGTTGCATCGGCCGAGCTCGAAACCGCCCTCCGACTCGACGCCCTCGAAGCTGCCAGAGCCGATCGGTGACCATAACCGTTTCGCTGAGAAATTTGCCCCTGAATAAGGACCGAAACTCCTAACGTCGGACAAACGACGCCTGCCTGCCCAGAGGCTAGCGAGTGCCCACTACGCGTGTTGACGTGGATGCCCTGCCAATTATCGCCAACCTGGCCAAAGATCGCTTCCTCTTTTCACACACTGGCGGGGCGAGCGCTGTCGGATATCGAGAGAGTTGACCTTAAGCAACATACTGCTAGCGATCCGGCTGCAACGCCGGACAAAGGAGGCAGAAGTGAGGACAGTCAAGCAAATCAGCCTGGTCGCGCTCGCGGCATTGGCGCTGACGGCGTTGGCCAGTACGGCAACGGCGTCGGCCTCCGTTTTCAAGGCCGCCCCTTGGTACTCGGCAACACTCGAAGGCACCGACGTCGGCCACGGGCCTACCAGCGACATACTCGAATCCTTCGGCGGAACATGGGAATGCAATCCTCCGAAGTTTCGCTCCACGTCACTGAAAGGCCCCTCTTCGACCCTTGCGGTGGCTGAATTCAAATCAACCGGTCACTGCTGGGCGAATCCCGGCTCAGGCGAACGCGAAATCAAGATGAACGGATGCACGTTCGCCTTTCACCCCGGCGCCCCGCCGAGCTTCGCAGGAACGATGGACATCACTTGTCCCGAAAAAGCGGCGATCGTGATTGAAGACATCTACTCCAGCTGCGATTTCTCGATCGAGCCCAAGACCGGCATTTCCACCCAATACGCCAACGTCAAAGGCTCAGTCGAGATCACCAAACTGACCGGTCTCACCGTCAAGAAGTTTGGCTGCGGCGGCACCGTCACCAACGAAAACGCAAGCTGGAGCGTCGACTGGAATGTCGTCGCTTTGAACGAAGCAGGAGGAGCCGAGGAACTGCAGCTGGGCCAGCCCCCCGTCGCTTCCTACAATTTCGACGAGAATTCCGGCACCACCGCGCACGACTCGGCCGGCGGCCACGACGGAACGGTGGAAGGCGCCACTTGGAGCTCGGGCAAATTCAACAGCGCGCTCGACTTCGACGGCACCAACGACCTGGTCTCGGTTCCCGACGCCAGCGTGCTGGATCTCACCGGCAGCTTCACCCTCGAGGCCTGGATACGCCCCGACAGCCTCACCGGCGCCCGGCCGGTGATCTCCAAGGCCGCCGCGGGCCCCAACGGCTACATGCTCGACGCCAAAACCGGCGCGCCGCGCGGCCAGGTCGCCAGCGAAGGCACACTCAAAGCGGCCACCTCTCCATCGACCGTGTCCACTGGAGAATGGTCGCATCTCGCCGTCACCTCCAACGGCCTCGTTCTCCGCGTCTATGTAAACGGCGAACTGAAGGCCGAAGCGGCGGCGATCGGAGCGGCGGCGACAACCGTTCCCCTCGTGATCGGCAAGGGTCAGTTGACCGGCACCTGGTTCGACGGCCGGATCGACGAGGTGAGGCTCTACGACGAAGTCCTCAACGAAGCTCAGATCCACGCCGACACGCTGTACTGACCGGCACTGGATTTCCAGGGTCCCGGCGAACCGCCGGACGATGCGACATCTGCGCAGCCCCCACCTCAGGTGGGGGCTGCGTCGCTTCTGCACCGACGCGCAGCGCTTTGGTGTCGCCAACTTCATCACGCAGGTCGAACCAAGACCGAGCTCGGGACAACGAAAGGACGGCATGAACGCCGCCTATCCGGCTACTCCCACTCGATGGTCGCGGGAGGCTTCGAGGAGATATCCAGCGCGACTCGGTTGACATCGGCGATCTCGTTGATGATCCGGTTCGAGACGCGCTCCAGCAGGTCGTAGGGGAGCCGGGCCCAGTCGGCGGTCATCGCGTCGTCGGAGGTGACGGCGCGGATCACGATCGGGTAGGCGTAGGTGCGCCCGTCCCCCTGCACGCCGACCGAGCGCACCACCGGCAGGACGCAGAAGGACTGCCAGAGTTGGCGGTAGAGATCGGCGGCGCGGATCTCCTCCTGCAGGATCGCGTCGGCGGCGCGCAGGATGTCGAGGCGCTCTCTGCTCACCTCGCCGCCGACGATGCGGATCGCCAGGCCCGGCCCGGGGAACGGCTGGCGCCAGACCATCCGCTCCGGAAGGCCAAGCTCGGCGCCGACCGCGCGGACCTCGTCCTTGAACAGCATCCGCAGCGGCTCGACCAGCTCGAACTCGAGGTCCTCGGGCAGCCCGCCGACGTTGTGGTGGGACTTGATCGTCGCCGCGCCGTCGCTGCCACCGGACTCGATCACGTCCGAGTAGAGCGTGCCCTGGACGAGGTAGGCGGCGTCCTCGAGCTTCGCCGCCTCCTCCTCGAAGACGCGGATGAACTCCTCGCCGATGATCTTTCGCTTGCGCTCGGGCTCGTCGTGCCCGGCGAACTTGTCGAGGAAGCGCTGCTCGGCTTCGACGTGGACGAGCGGGATGCCGAACTGCTCGAAGGCGGCGACGACCTGCTCGGCCTCGTTCAGCCGCATCAGGCCGTGGTCGACGAAGACGCAGGTCAGCTGCTCGCCGATCGCCCTGTGGACGAGCAGCGCCGCGACCGAGGAGTCGACGCCGCCGGAGAGGCCGCAGATCACCCGCCCCTCCCCGACCTGGGCCCGGATCTTCGCCACCTGCTCTTCGATCACCGACTGCGGCGACCACTGCTGCTCGCAGCCGGCGACGTCGCGAAGGAACCGCGTCAGGATCTCGGTCCCGTAGGGGGTGTGGACGACCTCGGGGTGGAACTGGATGCCGTAGAGCCCGCGGTCGGGGTACTCGCACGCCGCCACGGGCGAGCCGGGGCTGGAAGCCAGCGCCGTGAACCCCTCGGGCGGCTCGAAGACCGCGTCGCGGTGGCTCATCCAGCAGTGCTGCTCCTCCGGCATCCCGCCGAGCAGCCGCCCGCCGCCATCCCGCAGGGTGAGGTCCGTCCGCCCGAACTCCCCCGCCTCGGCCGCCTCGACCCTCCCCCCCAGCGCCTGGACCATCGCCTGCATCCCGTAACAGATTCCCAGCATCGGGATCTCAAGATCAAGCAGCTCGGTGGGGAACGCAGGCGCCCCCTCCTCGTAGACGGAAGCCGGGCCACCGGAGAGGATCAGTGCCTTCGGAGCCCTCTCTCGGATGGCCGCAACCGGCGTCGTCGACGGCAGCAGCTCGGCAAACACCCCGCACTCACGGATTCGTCTGGCGATCAGCTGTGAATACTGCCCCCCGAAATCAAGGACGAGAACCTCCTCCACAGCATGTTCCGAACGGACTTGCCCCTGCCCTGCGGACTCGGATCTCAGCGCAGCCTCACCCACGCCACTGCCGGGGGGTGGCGTCGATCTGGGGGACCACCCCGAGGAGGCGGCGAAGCCGCCCCCGCAGCGGGTGGTGGAACCAGATCGGCGACAGGACCCGCCGGCCCAACACGTGAGCGTCCCTAGTCATCGGACACCGCCACCCCCGCAGACACAGCCGCCCGCCCGTTCGACCCCATGCCGACCGCCTGCTCATTTTGCAGCTTCTTGCCCTCGCTCATCAACGCGGGAGCGACCATCACCTCCGCCCGCTGGAAGGAGCGGATGTCCTCGTAGCCGCAGGTGGCCATCGAGGTCTTCAGCGCCCCCATCAGGTTGAAGGTGCCGTCGTTCTCCTGGGCGGGGCCGAGGAGGATCTCCTCGAGCGTGCCGTCCTGCCTGGTCGTGACCCGGGTGCCGCGCGGCAGCGAGGGGTGGAACGTCGCCATCCCCCAGTGGAAGCCGCGGCCGGGCGCCTCCTTGGCGCGGGCCAGCGGCGAGCCGACCATCACCGAGTCGGCCCCGCAGGCGATCGCCTTGGAGACGTCGCCGCCGGTGCGCATGCCGCCGTCGGCGATCACGTTGACGTACTCGCCGGTCTCGAGCATGTGCTGGGAACGCGCCGCCGCGACGTCGGCGATCGCGGTCGCCTGCGGCACGCCGATGCCGAGCACGCCGCGAGTCGTGCAGGCGGCACCCGGGCCGACCCCGACCAAGACGCCGACCGCGCCGGTCCGCATCAGGTGCAGCCCGGTCGAGTAGGAGGCGCAGCCGCCGACCACGGTCGGCACCGGCACCTCGGCGATGAACTCCTTCAGGTTGAGCGGCTCGACCGTGGTCGAGACGTGTTCGGCCGAGATCACCGTGCCCTGGATGACGAGGATGTCGATCCCGGCCTCGACCGCGACCTCGTAGTGCTCGCGGACTTTCTGCGGCGTCAGCGAGCCACAGGCGACAGCGCCGCGCTCCTTGATCTCCGCGATTCGCTGGCCGATCAGCTCGGACTTGACCGGCTCGGCGTAGATCTCCTGCATCAGCCGGGTCGCTTCGTGCTTGGGCGCCGCGGCGATCTGCTCGAGGCGCTCCTCGGCGTTCTCGAAGCGGGCCCAGATCCCCTCCAGGTTGAGCACGCCGAGGCCGCCGAGCTCGTGGACGAGCACCGCGGTATCGGGGCTGACCACTCCGTCCATCGCCGAGGCGACGAGCGGCAGCTCGAAGCGGTACGGGCCAAGGGTCCAGCTGATGTCAATGTCGTCGGGATCGCGGGTGCGGCGCGACGGGACGATCGCGATGTCGTCGAATCCGTAGGCGCGCCGCCCCTTCTTGCCTCGACCGATGTCGATCTCCAATTAGTCCTCCAGGGTGGCGTTGAGGACCCAGCCTACACTTCCGCGGGGACCTCCAAATCCTGGACGTGGACCTCGCCGAGGAGGCGCTCGACCTGGTTGCGGTCGACCATGCCGGCGCCGAAGTGCTGGGTCGACTCGGCCCCGCAGGCAACGCCGTAGGCGAGGCACTCGTCGGCGGGCCGGCCCTCGTAGCGGGCGGCGACGTAGCCGGCCACGAAGGCGTCGCCGGACCCGACCGTGGAGACCGCGTCGAGGGGCTCCGTTCGGACCTCCAGGAAGCGCCGATCCGAGCCCTCGCCGATCGCGGCGACGCAGCCCTCCGGCCGGGTGATCGCCGCCTCGCCGGCACCGAGCCGGATCAGCTCGGAGAGCCCGTGGACGAGGTCGTGGCGATCGGCGAACTCCTGACCGACCAGCTCCTCCGCCTCGCGCTCGTTGGGCGTGACGATCGAGGCGCCGGCGCGCAGGCCGCCGAGCATCGCCTCGCCCTCGGCGTCGAGCACGACCGGGACGCCGCGCTCGCCCAGGTCCTTGACCAGCCGCGCGTAGAGGTCGGCGCCCGCGCCGGGCGGCAGGGTGCCTGCGAGGACGCAGAGCTTGGCGCCGTCGGCGAGATAGCCGAGCCGGGCGACGAAGGCCTCGACCTCCTCCGGGCTCACCGCCGGGCCGCGCTCGTTGATCTCGGTCTGCTCGCCGGAGGTCGGGTCGATCACGGCCATGTTGATCCGCGTCTCGCCGGCGATCCGGGTGAAGTCGGTCAGCACCGCTTCCTCGCGCAGCTGCTCCAGCACCCTGAGGCCGGTCGGGCCGCCGGCGAAGCCGGTGGCGATCACCGGCCGCCCCAGCCGGTTCAGCGCCCGGGCGACGTTGATCCCCTTCCCTCCCGCAACGGTGCGGCTCTCCACCGCGCGATGGCGATGGCCGAGGCGGAAGTTCGGCACCGCGACGGTGCGGTCGATCGCGGCGTTGAGGGTGACGGTGAGGATCATCGGAATAGGCGCCTGACGAGAAATGCTCCCGCGATCAGTATCGCGGACAGCGACAGCGCAAGCCAGATCAGGTCCTCCCCGGCGAAGCTCCTCGCCCGATCGAGGATGCTGGCCTCGGGCACGGCACGCCCCGCCCGCAGGGCCACAACCGCCGTGCGCCGGCCGTCGACGTAGACCGTTGCCGTGCCGAGCGCGGCGCCACGCTGGATCGGTCCCTCGACTTCTTCCGGCGCCCGCACCGCGACGCTCAGGCGCTGGCCCCGTCGCAACCCGACCGCGACCGTGCGGGCGGCGCGCAGCGGCACGGCATCGCCGGCGTAGCGGATCGACGGTTCGGCGAGCGCCCGGCCGGCCCGCACCGGGACGCGCCGCCGGTACTGCGAGAAGCCGTACTCGAGCAGGTCGAGGTTGTCGCGAAAGCGGTCTTCGTCGGTCGGCGCCCCGATCGCGACCGAGATCAGCTCGACCCCGTCGCGGCGGCCCGAGCCGACCAGGACGTAGAGGGCGCCGAAGGTGTGGCCGGTCTTCACCCCGGTCACCCAGGGCGCCATCTCCAGCAGCTCGTTGATCGACTCGATCCTGCGGCGGGGCCTGACGCTGCGCAGGACAGCGCTGCGAGCAGTCGGCGATCCGGGCGAAGGCGGGGATCGCCAGCAGGCGCCGCGTCAGCGTCGCCAGGTCGCGGGCGCTGGAGTGGTTGCCGCGCTGGTCGAGGCCGATCGGGTTGGCGTAGTGGGTGTCGGCGAGGCCGAGCGCCGCCGCGTAGCGGTTCATCTGCCCGACGAAGCGGGACTCGGAGCCGGCGGCGGCCCGGGCGAGGTCGTAGGCGGCGTCGTTGCCGCTGCGCAGGATCAGCCCGTAGAGGAGGTCGCGCACGCTGATCCGCTGACCGGCGCGCAGGCCCAGCAGCGACTCGCCGTATTCCGGGTGGTAGGGGGCGGCGCGCACGATCCTGTCGAGCGGCAGCTCGTGCAGGACGACGTAGGCCGTCATCAGCTTGGTCGTGCTGGCGATCGACAGCCGGCGCGCGACCGCGTGGGAGACGAGCGTCTCGCCGGTGCGCGCGTCGATCAGCGTCCAGGCCCGCGCCTCGATCCTGGGCGCCTTTGGCTGCCGCCCCCGTGGGGGGCGCAAGGACAAGCGCCAGGGCCAGCGCGGTCAGTGTCGCGCCGCGGAGATGCCGGCCCGACGGCCTGGCGCCTAGCGGAGCTTCAGCGTCTCGCCCGCGATCAAGATCTGCGGGTCGACTTCGGGGTTGAGCGCTTCGATGCGAGCCACCGTCACCCCGTTGCGGTGGGCGATCGAGATCAGGGTGTCGCCGCTCTCGACTTCGTACGTCGCGGGGATCTTTCGCCTCCGATCGGCGGCGCTCTGCGTGGAGTCGCCACCGCGACGGGCCCCTCCTGAGCCATCCGAGCCGCCCCCGCCGAGGGCGCCGCCGATGGCCGCGACCGCGACGACGAACGCCACCACGAGGGTGGTCACGGCGAGGACCCGGGCGGGAGCTGATGAGCGCTTGTTCATGGAGCGTGGCGGCAGATCGGATAGGCGCCACAGATCGTATATCCGGTCAACGGCGTTCTACGCGGTCGAAACGTCCCAAACCGCCCGGCGCAGGCTCTCCGCCGCCGCCGCCGGGTCCTCCGCCGCCGCGATCCCCCGCGAGGCGGCAACCAGGGCCGCGGCACGCCCGGGGGCAAACGCGGCACCCAGCCGCTCGGGCTGGCCGCCCTGGGCACCGACGCCGGGAACCAGGAAGATCGCGCGCGGCATCAGCGAGCGCAGGCGGTCGATGTGCTCGGGAGCCGTCGCGCCGACCACCGCGCCCATCCCGCTCAGGCCGCACTCGCCGAGCAGCCGCCCGGACAGCCCGTCGACCAGCGCGGCGAGGCGCTCGTGAACCGGGTGCTCCGGCGCCGGCAGGTCCTGCACGTCGGCCGCCCCCGGATTGCTCGTCCGGACCAGGGCGAAGACCCCCGCACCCGCCGACTCGGCCGCCGCCACCAGCGGCTCCAGGGCATCGGCGCCGAGCAGCGGATTGGCCGTGAAGGCATCGGCGCCGAGCCCCGGCACCGGCCCCCAGGGAGTCGGGGTCTCGCCGACCAGCGCCTGCGCGTACGCGGCCGCGGTCACCGGCACGTCGCCGCGCTTGCCGTCGGCAACAACCAGCAGGCCGGCGTCGCGAGCCGCCCGGCAGGCCTCGGCCAGCGCCGCCCAGCCGGGGGCGCCGAGGCGCTCGAAGCAGGCGAGCTGGGGCTTGACCGCGACGCAGGCCGGCCCCGCCTGCTCGATCAGCAAGCGGCAGTGCGCGGCAACCGCCTCGGCCGCCTGTTCGGCGACGGAGGCTCCGGCATCGCCGGCATCGCCCCCGGGGAGCCTCGACGGATCCGGGTCGAGGCCCAGGCAGACCTGGCTGCGGCGCTCGTCAACGAGCGCCGCAAGCCGATCCGCAAACGTCGTGGTCACAGCCGGTCTTCACTCAATTTCGGGCGCAAAGAATCAGATCTCGACGCGCCCGAAATCGAGCTCGCCTCAGCCTTTGACCTTGGTCTTCAGCGCCGAGCCGGCGGAGAAGCGGGGCACCTTGCCGCCCTGGATCGTGATCCGCTCGCCGGTGCGGGGGTTGACGCCCTGGCGGGGACCGCGCTCGGCGACGTGGAATTTGCCGAAGCCGGTGAAGCTGACCTCGCCGCCGCCGCTCAGCGTGTCGGTGATCGCGTCGAGGACAGCGTCAACCGCGTCGCTGGCGGCTTTCTTGCTGCCCAGCCGCTCGTCGCCTGCAAGTTGATCTAGAAATTCAGCCTTTGTCACGTCGGAGCTCCTCCGTCAGGGGTGGTTGAAATCGGGGCGCAATCTAACAGCGGGCACGGCGTAAAGCGCTTCGAGACTCAGGATCCGGCGATCGTCATCTCGCCGATCAGCAGCGGCGGCGTGCTGACCGAGCCTCCGAACGGGACCCAGCGTGCGCCGGCGCCCGCGGCCCGCACGGCCTTCAGCATCGAGACCAGGTCGCTGGCGATCGTGAACTCACGCAGCGGCTCGGCCAGCTCGCCGCCGCGGATCGCGCGCCCCGAGGCGCCGACCGAGAAGGCGCCGGAGACCGGGTTGACGCCGGAGTGCAGCCCGGCGACATCGGTGACGAAGACGCCCTCGCCCGCATCGCCCAGCAGCTCCGCGAAGCCGAGCGCCCCGGGCGCGACCACCAGGTTGGAGGCGCCGACCGACGGCTGGGAGCGGTAGCCGCCGCGGCTGGCGTTGCCGGTCGAGACGCCCTCACCGCGGTGCGCGGTGTAGGTGTCGTAGAGGTAGGTGCGCAGCGTGCCGTCCTCGATCAGTGCGGTGCGGCGGTGAGGTACGCCCTCGCCGTCGAAGGGCGAGGAGGCCGAGCCATCCGGGGCCAGCCCGTCGTCGTGGAGGACGAGGGCCGTACCGGCGACCTCGCTGCCGAGGCGCTCGGCAAAGGGCGAGCGCCCGCGCTGCACCGCACTGGCACCGAGGCCGCGCCCGACTGTGGCCACGAAGCTGGCGGCCACGGTCGGGTCGAGCACCACCGGGCAAGAGCGCGACTCGGGCTTGCGCGCACCGATCATCGCAGTGGCGCGCTCGGCGCCCTCGCGGCCTATCGCGGCTGGGTCGAGGGCGACCGGGCCGCGCCCGAGGCCGAAGCCGAGCCCGGTCTCGCGACCGCCCTCGCCCTCGGCGAGCGCCTGCAGGTAGGCGTAGCAGTCGGACCTCTCGTACTCGCCGGCGATCCCGGTGGAGGAGGCGATGGCAACCCGCTCGGCCGAGTCCGCGTAGACGGCCTGCTCGACCCCGGCAATGCGCGGGTCGGCCTCGAGCGCCGCTCGCTCAACCGCCAGGGCCAGCTCGGCGACGTCGGCGATCGGCCACTGCCCGACCGAGGCGTCGCTCAACTCGAGGTCCGCGAGGGGAGCGGTGTCGGCGCGAGGCGGGCCGGCAAACTCGTCCTCGTCGGCCAGCCCGGCGACCTCGGCCGCGCGCGCGGAAAGCGCCGCGATCCCGGCCTCGGACAGATCGGTGTCATAGGCGTAGCCGACCCGGTTTCCGATCCAGGCACGGATCCCGATGCCCCGTTTGGTCGCCGCCGTGAGGCTCTCGACCTCGCCGCCGTGGGCGCGCACCTCGCGCCCCGCCTCCTCTGAAAGGTAGGCCTCGGCGTCGGAGGCGCCGGCCGCAAGGGTCGCCTCGACGGCGCGCCGTGCCAGCTCGATCAAACTTCCGTCCCCCCCACCGTCATCGCGCCGATCCGGACGTGGCCCTGGCCGGTCCCGACCGGCACTTTCTGGCCCGCCTTGCCGCAGACGCCGGTCTTCATCTCGAAGTCGTCGGCGACCGCGTCGATCGCCGCCAGCGCCTCCAGGCAGTTGCCGATCAGGGTCGCGCCGCGACAGGGACGGGTGACCCGGCCGCCCTCGATCAGGTAGCCCTCGGAGACGCCGAAGACGAAGTCTCCGGTGGCCGGATCGACCTGACCGCCGGCGAAGGAGGCGGCGTAGAAGCCGCGCTGCACCTCGGCGATCAGCGCCTCCGGCTCGGCCTCGCCGGGGGAGATGTAGGTGTTGGTCATGCGCGGGACCGGCAGGTGCCTGAAGCTCTCGCGGCGGCCGTTGCCGGTCGAGGCGACGCCGTCGCGGCGGGCGGTGAGGCCGTCGTAGAGGAAGGAGGCGAGCCGCCCCTCCTCGATCACCATCGTCTGCTGGGTCGGCGCCCCCTCGTCGTCGATCGAGTCGCTGCCCCACTCGTTCGGCATGCGGCCGTCGTCGTAGGCCGTGAGCAGCGGCTGGGCGACCTGCTCGCCGAGCCTGCCCGCGTAGACGCTGGCGCCCTTCTGGACGTGGTCGGCCTCAAGCCCGTGGCCGGTCATCTCGTGGAAGAGGACGCCGCCGAAGCCGCCGCCGACCACCACCGGCATCGAGCCGGCCGGCGCCGGACCGGCGTCGAGCAGGACCAGGGCCTTGCGCGCCGCGCTGGCGGCGATCTCACCGGGGTCCGCATCGAAGAGCTCGAAGCCGCGATGGCCGCCCAGGGTCTCGGCGCCGGTCTCGACCGAGTCGCCGCGCCGCGCCACGGCCTGGGCGCCGATCCGCACCCGGGTGCGATCGTCGCTCGTATAAAGGCCGTCGGAGTTGGCGACGGTCACCTCGCGGCGGACCTCGGCGTAGGAGGCCACGAACTGGGCGACCTCGGCGCCGGCGGAGCGACCGCGCTCGTCCAGCTCGCGCAGCAGCGCCGCCTTGCGCTCGGCGGGAACCTCGGCCGGGCGCTGCTCGATCGGCTGCGGCGTGCTCGCCACGGCCTGCAGTGGGCGCGGCTCGGCCCGCTCGGCCCGCAGCGCCGCCGCCGCCTCTCCGGCGGCGCGCTCCAGATCAGCGGGGTCGAGCCCGTCGACGTGGGCGAAGTAGGTGGTGCCGCCGCTGAGCACCCGGACCCCGGCGCCTTCCCCGGCGCCTGCCTGCACGGCTTCGAGCCGGGACTCGTCGATCGCCATCGTCAGCCCGGCGCTGCGCTCGGCAAAGACCTCGGCGAAATCTCCGCCGTGTGCAAGTGCCCGGGCAAGGACGCGCCCGGCGACCTCGGGCTCGATCAGGCCGGTATCGCGGCTCACGCCTTCGTCCGCTTCCCGGCGACCTCGATCAGCCGGCCCGCGGCGACGAAGAGCTCGCCACCGGATGCCGAGTCGGCCGCGTGGTCGCTGGCCCGCCCGCCCGGGTAATAGAGACGAGCGAAGGGCCGGCGCGAGACGCGGCGGCGGCGCATGTAGGCGGCCCCCTCGTCGGCGTAGCCCGAGACGCGGTCGAGCAGGACGCGGTGCGGCTTAGGCGGCATCGGATCCCCGCCCGTCGCCGCCGGCCGCCAGGTCGCGCAGGACCGAGCGCATGTCGAAGAAGAGCAGCGAGGCAAGCGCGAAGCGGTCGGTCACGGCGATCGCCGCCAGGCCGGCGTCGCGCAGCGCGAAGACCTCGCCCTGCTCGGTGGCGACGTGGAGCTGCTCGACCGTCTCGTCCCCCGCCCGGTCGGCCACGCCGAAGAGCGCGGCGGAGTCCTCGCGCCAGCGGTCCGGGGAGCCGCTGGCGGCAAGCACTTCACCGTCGCCGCCGAGGATGGCGCCGCCGCGAAGGTCGGGCGAGAGCTCGGCCAGATAGGCAAGCGCGCCGGCCGCCGCGCCGCCGCTCACCGCCTCGCTCGTCTCGCCGTCGGGCATCTCAGCCAAAATACCGTCCCGTGTCCCTGGCCCGAGCTTCCTGGATCGTCGTAGTCTCGATCTGCGCGATCGCCGTCGTCCTCTTCGCGATCAGCGGATACACCGGCTACTCGATCACCGTAGGCGCCGTAGGCCTGGCCGCAGCAGTCAATCTGCTGCCAAGCCCGTGACTGCTGGGTAAAGGGAGCCTCTCGACACGCCCCGATATACGGAAGCTCCGAACAGCGGCATCGGCACTCAGGCGTAAAGAAGTTCCAAGTCAACAGAGTGCCGAACTCCTTCCGGTGGAAGCGGCTTCCAACGCTTGAAAGAGCTTCAGGCGAATAAGGGGCTTCGGGGGTGAGGGGTCCCAAAGCCCTGTCCCGCTTCGAGGGGCCTGGCGGGTGCGCCTCTGCGGGAATGTCGCGAAGCGGCGGAAATGCAATCCGGTGATTGCGCGGGCGCAGCCCGCGCACAACATCTCGTCAAACGCGCCGTAGGCGCGGGCGACGTCAATTCCCGCAGAGGCGCACCCGCCAGGGCTCCTGAAACCCGCCGGGGATCAACCGTTTAACCGGCGCGGAAGGGACCCTGGCGGGCTCGCTCGGGGTCGCGCAGGGAGGTCTCGGGCTCGGCGTGGATCATCACCTCGGCGCGGGGGATTTCGGCCTCGATCGAGTCGCGCATCGCGTGGGCCAGATCGTGTGCGCGCTCGAGACTGGTGCCCGAGCGGTACTGGACGTGGAGGTCGATGTAGCGGCGACTGCCGGCTCTGCGGGCACGGAGCTTGTGGTAGCCGGCCACCTCCGGCGTTCGGGCGGCGGCGATCGCCGCCTCGATCCGGTCCATCTCCTCACCCGGAAGCGTTTCGTCGACGAGCACGCCCGAGGAGCGCCTGACGATCCGGATGCCGGCTATGACGATCGCTCCCGCCACGAACAGGGCGGTGATCGAGTCGAATGCGGCGTTGCCCGTGACCTGGACCAGGCCCAGGCCCACCAGCACCCCAGCGGAGGTCATCGCATCGGTGCGCAGGTGCGCGGCGTCGCCCTCGAGGGCAGGAGATTCGTGGGCCTTCGCCTGTCGCGAGAGGACCGTGGAGACGGCGAGGTTGGCCAGCACCGAGAAGCCCATCACCGCGATCCCCACGCCGAGCGATTCGACCTCGGCGCCGACGACAAGCCTGCGGGTCGCCTCGTAGACGATGATCCCGGCGCCGACCAGGATCAGCAGGCCCTCGATCGTCGCCGCCAGGCTCTCGACCTTCTCGTGGCCGTAGGGGTGCTCGGCGTCGGCGGGCTCGTCGGCCTTGCGCACGGAGACGAAGGCGACGACCGAGGCGACCAGGTCGATCAGCGAGTGAACGGCCTCGGTGACGATCGCGATCGAGCCGGTGATCGCCCCGGCCGCGAGCTTGATCGCGATCAGCAGCGCGTTGGAGGCGATCGAGAGCGCCGCCGCGCCGCTCTTGGTGCGGATCATCGCCCGCCCGGCGCCACCTTGCCGGAACCGAGGTGAGCGGCCAGCAGCCTCGCGGCGGCGCCGCGGTGGCTGATCTCGTTCTTCTCGGCCTGGCTCAGCTCCGACATCGTGCGGCCGTCGTCGGGGCCGGTCGCGTCGGGGACGAAGGCGGGGTCGTAGCCGAAGCCGCCGTCACCGCGGCGAGCCTCGATCAGGCACCCCTCGCAGCGGGCCTCGAAGACGCGCTCTGATCCGTCCGCTTCGACCAGCGCCAGGGCGCAGTGGTAGGCGGCGCGGCGATCGCCTCCGGCCTCCGCCGACCTCGCGCAGCAGCTTCTCCAGGTTCTCCTCGTCGGTCGCCCCCAGGCCGCCGTAGCGGGCGGAGTGGATCCCCGGCCGCCCGCCGAGGCCGGCGACCTCGATGCCGGAGTCGTCGCCGATCGCCGCCACCCCGGTGGCAGCGTGGGCCGTTCGCGCCTTGTCCAGCGCGATCGCGGCGTAGGACGTCGCCCTCCTCGGGGGGCAGCTCAAGCCCATCCGGCAGCGGCTCCAGCTCCAGCCCCGGAAGCAGTTCGCGCATCTCGCGCAGCTTGTGCTTGTTGGCGGTGGCGAAGATCAATCGATACCACCCATTACCCCTACCCCTTGCCGGCAACCTGCTCCTGGACCTGGCGCAGGCGGGAGATGCCCATCTCGGCAAGGCCGAGCAGCTCGTCCAGCGAGGCCCGCGAGAGCGGCGTGCGCTCGGCCGTCGCCTGCACCTCGACCAGGCCCCCATCGCTGGTCATCACCACGTTGGCGTCGACCTCGGCCGTCGAGTCCTCCGAGTAGTCGAGGTCGCAGAGCGCCCGGCCGCCGACCATGCCGACGCTCACCGCGGCGACGGAGCCGGTCAGCGGCATCGTCTCGATCGCGCCCGCGTCGAGCAGTTTTTGAAGGGCAAGGCGCAGGGCGACGTAGCCGCCGGTGATCGCCGCGCAGCGGGTGCCGCCATCGGCCTGCAGCACGTCGCAATCGACGTAGACGCTGCGTTCGCCGAGCGCTTTGAAGTCGACGACGACGCGCAGCGAACGACCGATCAGGCGCTGGATCTCGACCCCGCGACCGTCCTGCTTGCCCTTGGCGACGTCGCGGGCCTTGCGGTCGCCGGTGGAGGCGGGGAGCATCGCGTACTCGGCGGTCACCCAGCCTTTGCCGCGGCCCTGCATCCAGCGCGGCACCGAGCGATCGACGGAGGCGGTGCAGATCACCCTCGTCCGGCCCAGCGTGATCAGCGCCGAGCCGTCGGCGGTCTCAACGAAACCGGGGTCGATCGAGACGGGCCGGATGTCGGCAGGCGCGCGGTCGTAGCTGCGGGAGGCTGGCATTGCCGCGAGTCTAAGTCAGCGCGGACGGATGGCGGGCCGACCAACGCGGAAGGGCCGCGCTCGGCGCGGCCCTTCCGGCCCACTGGGGTAGCCCTGGCGTCAAGCCTTGGTGTGACGCTCGAGCGTGATTGGGAGCATAGGCAGTTGATCCTTGAATAGTCAAGAACTGCTGCTCTGGAAAGACCCGCAACCCACGCTGGGTGAAGTGGGCGTCGAAGGCGAATGCCTCGCTGCCGCCGTCGCGCTCGATCAGCGCGAACGAGGTCGCGTCGACGTAGCTCCAGCGCTTGTCCTCGTGCTGCTCGAGGATCTCCCAGGCCCGCACCTCCGTCGGCCGGTCCAGGTGGACGAGGTCGATCGCGCCGCTGTCATGGAACCGCCGCCCCCAGGCGATCGCCTCAC
The DNA here is from genome assembly GCA_963812905.1 of uncultured Solirubrobacterales bacterium. Classification (GTDB taxonomy): domain Bacteria; phylum Actinomycetota; class Thermoleophilia; order Solirubrobacterales; family 70-9; genus VRUE01. The sequence goes on along the minus strand of CAWEWY010000001.1, from coordinate 459,497 downwards.
CGCGGCCGACCCGGACCATCAGGGCCGTGTAGGTCTCGGCGAAGACGTAGTTGGAGGTGAAGAGCGCGGCGCCCTCCGATATCAGCCCGCGCAGCGCCGATCGCGCCAGCTCGTGCTCGGCCTCCGAGGAGTTGCGCAGCGCGACGAAGGCGCTGGTGTCGACGAATACCGACTTCATCAGCCGTAGATATCGCGGTCGAGAGTGCTGACGCTGGTCTTCTCCCGACCTTCCCCAGGCGCCTCGTCGACGAGATAGCTCAGCAGGGGATCGGTGCCGGGGTCGAGCCCGCGCGCCCGCTCGGCATCGATCAGGCCGCGGACGACGGCGGCGATGCTGCCGGCTTCCCCCGCGCGCTGCTTCAGCCAGCGGTACTGGCCCTCGTTCAGATATAGCTGGGTTCGGTGCGTCATGCTGTAATACAGCTTACGTCCAGTGCCCGACGGAATCCCGTTCACGCCGATCCGCAAGGGATCCACCAGTCCGCCCAGTGCCTGGATGGGCAAGGGGGCGGCCCTCACGCGCCGCCCCTCCTCGACCCTCATTTGAACGCCACCTTGTCGACGGCCTCCTTGATCTTGTTGACGATCACGTCGGCCAGCTCGGTCCCCTGCTTGCCGTTGAAGCCCTTCATCGCGGCGACCATCCCCACCATCAGCAGCGAGACGAGCAGGATCAGGCCGACGTACTCGACCGTCCCCTGGCCGCGCTCGCGGGCGGCCAGCGAGCGGATCGCCCGCACCCGCCCGTCGATCGCGGCGTGCACGTACCCCATCAGCGCGTAAAGCATCGAAGCCTCCTTTTGCGATTTGAGGCCCGATGCTCGGGGCTCGGGGCGCACCGAACAAGACGCGAATGCGCCAACTCTCAGACGGCACGCAGACGCGAATCGCCATCGCCGCGGCCGGTCGGTCTAACCGCGCGGATACGCTCAGCCGGTGCGCGTCCTGGTCGTCACCAACTTCACCCCCGACGCCTCGACCCCGCAGCGGGGGCGCTGGGTCCGGGACCAGGTCGAGGAGATGCGGCGGCTGGGCGTCGACGTCGAGGTCCTCGGCTTCCCGCGCGGCAAGCGGCACTACATCCCGGCGACGCTGCGGCTGCGCCGGCTGCTGCGGCGTGAGCGCTTCGACCTGGTCCACGCCCACTACGGCCTGGTCGGTTGGTGCGCGCGGCTCGCGGGCGCCCGGCCGCTGGTGGTCAGCTTCCACGGGACCGACGTGCGCCACCCGGTCGTCGGGCCGATGTCGCGACGGCTGGCCGGGCGGGTCGATCTGGTCGCCGCCGTCTCGCGGGCGCTCTTCGCGGCCGAGGACGGGCGCCCCGGCCTCCCCGCCCTCCCCGGCGCCGCGGTCCTTCCCTGCGGGCCCGACCTCGGCCGCTTCCGGCCGCTGGCGCGAACCGAGGCGCGGCGCCAGCTCGGGCTCGACCCCGACGGCCGCTACCTGCTCTTCCCGGCCGACCCGGCGCGCCCGGAGAAGCGGCACGACCGCGCGGTCGAGCTGGCCGGCGCCTGCGGAGCGGAGCTGCTGACCGGCGGCTCGATCGACCCCGACGAGATGCCGCTCTGGGTCAACGCCGCCAACGCCGTGCTCGTCACCTCCGACTACGAGGGCTTCGGCCTCGCCTGCGTCGAGGCGCTCGCCTGCGACGTGCCGGTCCTCTCCACCCCGGTCGGGATCGCCCCCTACGCGCTCGCCGGCATCGGCGGCGCCCTCTGCGCGCCCTTCGAGCCTCGACGCCTGGGCGACCGCGAGCCGCCCGCTGCTGGACTCGTCCGACCCCCGGGTCGAGGGCGCGGCCCGCGCCGCGTCCCTCTCGGCGGCCCGCATGGCGGAGCGCACGATCGTCGCCTACCGCGCCGTCCTCGCCGGGGCGTAATAGATTGAGCGGGATGGGTGACGCAACCGGCCGGCCGGAGGGCGAGGACCTCAGCACGCAGGTCGAGATGGCGAAGCAGCGGCTGGAGGAGGCCGCGGCGGCGGCCAGCGCGGCCGAGTCGCGGGTGGCGGCCGAGATCGAGGCGCTGGAGAGCGACCTGGAGAAGGAGCGCGCCCGCGCCTCCGAGGCGCTGGAGGAGCTGCGGACGGCCCACGCAGAGGAGCTGCGCCGCGAGCGCGAGGCCAAGGACCGCGTGGTCGCGGAGGCCGAGGGTCGCCTCGCCGAGATCGAGGCGCAGACCGAGGCGGCGGAGCAGCGGATCGAGGCGGCCGAGGACCGCGCCGCCGAGGCAGAGGGCGCGATCGCCGACGAGCGGGCGCGGGCCCGCGAGGCGGCCGCGGCCTGGCTGCGCGGTCAGGTCGACTCGATCAGGCGAGAGGCAGGGCAGCGATAGCGCCCAGCGCCGAGTTCGACGTCGCCGTCGTCGGCGGCGGCGCGGCCGGTCTCTGGACCGCCCTGCGGGCGGCGGAGGGCGGCGGCGACGTCTGCCTGGTCTCGCGCACGCCGCTCTCGCAGAGCGCGAGCTTCTGGGCGCAGGGCGGCCTCGCCGCGGCCCTGGAGCCGGGCGACTCCCCGGCCCAGCACGCCGCCGACACGATCGCCGCCGGTCGCGGCCTCTGCCGCCCCTCGGCGGTCCAGGCGCTGGTCGACGAGGCGCCCGACGCGGTTCGGGAGCTGCGAGCGCGGGGGGTCGCTCTTCGACCTGGACGCGGACGGCGAGCTCTCCCTGGGCCTGGAGGGCGGCCACACCCGCCGCCGCATCGTCCACTCGGGTGGCAGCGCGACCGGCCACGAGATCACCTCGAAGCTGGCCGCGATGGTCGCCGCCGAGCCCGCGGATCGAGGTGCGCGAGCGAGCCTCGATGGCGCGCGCTGTGGAGCGACGGCGAGCGCTGTCACGGCGTGCTCACCGACGGCGGCCGGATCGCCGCCGCCGCGACGGTGCTGGCCACCGGCGGCGCCGCCGCGCTCTGGCGCCGCACGACCAACCCCTGGGGTGCGATCGGCGCCGGCCCGACGATGGCCGCGGCGGCCGGCGCCGACCTCGCCGACCTCGAGTTCTGCCAGTTCCACCCGACCGCCCTCTACCTGCCCGGCACCGACTTCGACGGGCTGCTGATAACCGAGGCGGTGCGCGGCGAGGGCGCGACCCTGCTCGACGCCTCCGGGCGCCGCTTCACCGACGAGCTCGCCCCCCGCGACGCGGTGACCGCGGCGATCCTCGACCGGCTCGAGGCCGACGGCACCGATGCGGTCGTGCTCGACCTTCGCGATCTCGATCCCGCCCGCTTCCCCAACGTCTTCGAGTCGCTGGCCGAGGCCGGGCTCAAGCCGGCCGCGGAGCCGGTCCCGGTCTCCCCCGCCGCCCACTACACGATGGGCGGGATCGCGGTCGACCTCGACGGGCGGTCCTCCCTGCCCGGCCTCTACGCCGTCGGCGAGTGCTCGTGCACCGGCCTGCACGGCGCCAACCGGCTCGCCTCCAACTCGCTCAGCGAGTGCTTCGTCTTCGGCGAGCGCGCCGCGGCGGGCGCGCTCGGGGAGACCGCGGCGAGCAGTCCGCCCGACTCCGGGGCCTGGCGCTTCGAGCCCCCAACCGAGGCCACCCGCGACGCCGTCTGGGCCCTCGCCGGGCCGCTGCGCCGCCCCGAGCAGCTCGAAGAGCTGCGCGGCGATCCCTACCCGCTGGCCGCCGCGATCGCCTCCTGCGCGCTGGCGCGGCGCGAGTCGCGCGGCGGGCATCTGCGCAGCGACTTCCCGGGCGCCGACCACGAGCTCGACGGAGTCCACATCGTCCGCGGTCCCGACGGCGAGATCCGCCACGAGAGCTGGCGCTGAGCTAGCGTCGGCGCATGCTGCTCGGAGTCGACGTAGGCGGGACCTTCACCGACGCCGTCCTCCTCGACGGCGAGCGGATTCACACGGCGAAGCTGCCGACCACGCCCGAGGACCAGTCCCTGGCGGTGATCGCCGCGGTCGAGGAGGTGCTGCAACGGGCGGGGGCGCCCCCGGGCGAGGTCGAGTCCTTTGCGCACGGGATGACGGTCGGCACCAACGCGCTGCTCGAGGAACGGGGTGCGCGCACGGCCCTGATCGCCACCCGCGGCTTCGCCGACCTGCTCGAGATCGGGCGCCAGGACCGGCCCGAGCTCTACCGCCTCTGCGCGCCGAAGCCGGCCCCGCTGGTGGGCGCGGGGCTGCGTTTCGAGGCGAGCGAGCGCACCGGTCCCGACGGCGTCGTCGAGCCGCTTGCCGAGGAGGAGCCGGCGCGCTTGACTGAGCTGCTGCGCGAGAGCGGGGCCGAGTCCGTCGCCGTCTGCCTGCTCTTCTCCTACCTCGACCCGGAGCACGAGCGACGCATCGCCGAGCCATCTGCGCCAAGCCCTCCCGGGCCTCCACGTCTCCGCCTCGCACGAGGTGCTGCCCCGCTTCCGCGAGTACGAGCGCTGCTCGACGACGGTCATCGACGCCTACCTCTCCCCCCTGCTCGGCCGCTACCTGGGCCGGCTCGGCGACGCGGCCGCCGCGGCCGGGCTGCCGGGGCCCCAGGTGATGCAGTCCTCCGGCGGCCTCGCCGCCGCCGGGGACGCCGCCCGCGCCGGCGCCTGGAGCGTCCTCTCGGGACCGGCGGGCGGCGCCGTCGGTGCCGGCCTGATCGCCCGCGCCTGCGGCGACGGCAACGCGCTCGGCCTCGACATGGGCGGCACCTCCTGCGACGTCTGCGTGGTCGAGGAGGGCGAGGTGCAGCGGACCGACTCGCGCACGATCGGTGGCCGCGTGATCCAGCTGCCGATGGTCGACGTGCACACGGTCGGCGCGGGCGGCGGCTCGATCGGCTGGCGCGACGCCGGCGGCGCCCTGCGGGTGGGGCCGCAGTCGGCCGGGGCCGAGCCGGGGCCCGCCTGCTACGGGCGCGGCGGCGAGCAGCCGACGGTCACCGATGCCAACCTGCTGCTCGGCCGCCTCACCCCCGGCGCCGAGCTGGCCGGCGGCGTCCCCCTCGACGTCGAAGCCGCCCGGGCCGCCGTCGGCCCCCTCGCCGCGTCGCTCGACCTCGACGAGGTCGAGACCGCCGAGGGAATCGTCCGCGTCGCCAACCAGGAGATGGTGCGGGCGCTGCGGGTGGTCACCGTGGAGCGGGGTGTCGACCCGCGTCGCTTCGCCCTCCTCCCCTTCGGCGGAGCGGGGCCGATGCACGCCGCCGAGATCGCCGCCGAGCTGGGCATCGGGCGCATCCTCTGCCCGCGCTCGGGCGGGGTGCTCTCGGCGCTCGGGCTCTGCGCCTCGGACCGTCGCCGCGACACGACCCGCACGGTGATGCTGAGCGGCGCCGACCTCACCGCCGAGCGCATCGCGGCCGAGGTCGACGACCTGGCCGCAAGCCTCGAAGACGGCCTGCCCGACGCAGCGGCAGAGGTCGTCTACGAGCTGCGCTACGCCGGCCAGGCCTTCGAGCTGCCCATCCAGGGCGACGCCCGAGCAGACCCGAACGACCTCGCCGAGCGCTTCGCCGCGGCGCACGTGGAGCGCTATGGCCACCGCGACCCCGAGGGCGAGGTCGTCCTCGTCCACATCCGCCTGGCGATGGTCGCCCCCGGGCCGCGCCCTCGGCTGGCAGCAGCCGAGGGCGAAGACCTCGAAGAGAGCACCCGCAGCGTGCGCTTCGACGGCAGGTGGCTGCAGACGACGGTGCTGCGGGGCGAGCCACCGGAGGGCTTTCAGGCGAGTGGGCCCACGATCTTCGAGTTGCCCGAGGCGACCTTCGTGCTGCCACCCTGGTGGCGAGCCGAGGTCGACGACACGGGAACGATCCGCGCGGAGGCCCAAGCCCAATCAGGTGCAGCGCGTTGACCACGACATACGGGGAAAAGGCGTTGCGGGACTCTGTCGGATGACCTCGCTGGACCCAGTCACCCTGCAGGTGATGATCGGCGGCCTGCACGCCGCCTGCGAAGAGATGGGCGCGACGCTGATCCGCTCCGCCTACTCGGCCAACATCAAGGAGCGCCGCGACTGCTCGACCGCGATCTTCGACGCGAACGGCGAGCTGGTCATGCAGGCCGAGCACATCCCCGTGCACCTGGGGTCGATGCCGGACGCGGTCGCCGCCGTGGTCGACTTCGAGCAGCGCCCCGGGGAGACGTGGATCCTCAACGATCCCTACCGCGGCGGCACGCACCTGCCCGACATCACCCTGATCTCCCCCGTCTTCGAGGGCGGCGACCTGCTCGGCTTCGCCGCCTGCCGCGCCCACCACGCCGACGTCGGCGGCCCGACGCCCGGCAGCATGCCCGCCGGTTCGACCAGGCTCGACGAAGAGGGCGTGACGATCCCGCCCACCCTCGCCGACCCGGAGACCGTGCGCGAGCTCGCCTCCCGGATGCGCTTTCCCCGCCAGCGGCTCGCCGACCTGCGCGCGCAGGCCGCCGCCAACCGGGTCGGCGCACAGCGCCTGCTCGAGCTCGCCGAGCGCCGCGGGCGCGAGCACCTGCGCGCCGGCATGGAGGAGATCCTCTCCTACGCCGAGCGACGCACCCGCGCCGCCCTCGCCGAGCTGCCCGACGGGCGCTACGTCGCCGAGGACGTGCTGGAGGACGACGCGAACGGGACGCCGAGCGACGTCGTCCTGCGGGTCGAGGCGACGATCCGCGGCGACGCCCTGTCCCTCGACTTCACCGGCACCGACCCCCAGGTCGAGGGCAACCTGAACTGCCCCCTCTCGGTGACCAAGTCGGCGGCCTTCTTCGCCGTGCGCGCGCTGACCGACCCCGATGCGCCGCCCTCAGCCGGCGCCTACCGGCCGATCGAGGTGATCGCGCCCCGGGGCTGCCTGCTAAACGCCGAGCCGCCGGCCGCCGTCGTCGCCGGCAACGTCGAGACCTCGAGCCGCGTTGCCGACCTCGTCATCTCCGCCCTCGGCGGAGCCCGACCAGTGCCGGCCCAGGGACAGGGGACGATGAACAACCTGACCCTCGCCGGCGAGGGCTTCACCTACTACGAGACGCTCGGCGGGGGCCAGGGCGCCTGCCCCGACGCCGACGGACCCAGCGCCCTCCACGTCGCGATGTCGAACACCCTCAACACACCGGTCGAGGCGCTGGAGAGCGAATTCCCGCTGAGGGTGCGCGAGCTGTCGCTGCGCCGCGGCAGCGGCGGCAGCGGACGCCATCGCGGCGGCGAGGGGATCGTCCGCGAGATCGAGGCGCTCGCCCCGGTCCACTTCAGCCTGATCACCGAGCGCCGCCGCCACCCACCCAGGGGCCGCGATGGCGGCGAGGACGGCGCCCCGGGCCTTAACCTCCGCAACGGCGAGGAGCTGCCAAGCAAGTGCGAGGGTGAACTCCAGCCAGGCGACTCGATCCGGATCGAAACACCCGGCGGAGGCGGTCACGGCCCTGGGTGACCGCTACGGATAAGGGGCAGGTTCGGCCGAGCGATGCGTTTTCACGCGAATTCCAGCCAAAAATCCTTGACATCCTGCTGGACATTTTGATCCGCTATCATGCTAGAAAGCCTTTAAGAAAGCGGATTCTTGCCATCTATATCTGTGACATCAAATCGGTCATCTTCTCGGACATATGAGAAGACGCATCCCTGGATAGATTTCCGACTCGACCTGACAAAGGCGGGCGCGACTCTTTGGCTGCTTCTTGGAGAGGCAGGCTCCAAGGTCCAGCACATAGCTGGATCGCTGCTTCAGCCGGAGCGGGCGCACGAGATGCACCAGGTTTACCTCGCCAAGGGCGTGCTTGGCACGACGGCGATTGAGGGGAACACGCTCTCCGAGGAGGAGGTCCGGAAACTCGTGGACGGAGTGCTGGAGCTTCCCCCGTCCCAGGAGTACCTCAGGCAGGCCGCCGACAACATCATCGACGCCTACAACGAAATCAAGAACGACCTGCTCTCAGGTGCCAGCCCGCCCTTGAGCCCTGAGGTTCTCGCCGACTACAACCGCGAAATCCTCAAAGACTTGCCTCTAGAAGACGGAGTGGTCCCAGGAGAGGTGCCGGAGCATTCGGTCGTCGTGGGCAGGTACCGAGCAGCTCCAAGAGAGGACTGCCCATACCTTCTCGAACGACTCTGTGAGTGGCTGAACGGCCCAGATTTCTCCCCACGGGACCGCGATTGGCTGCTCCCACTAGCCCTGATCAAGGCGGTGGTGGCCCATCTGTATATCGCTTGGATCCATCCCTTCGGGGATGGCAACGGCCGAACGGCGCGACTGGTCGAGCTTCGGATTCTCATGGAGGCCGGCGTTCCAATGCCTGCGGCGCACTTGCTCAGCAACCACTACAACCTCACACGTGAGCAGTACTACCGTGAGCTCGACGCCGCGAGCCGATCGCCAGCGGGCGGCGTTGACTTTCTGCATTACGCGGTTCGCGGTTTTGTAGATGGCCTGCACGACCAGCTCAAACTGGTGCGCGAGCAACTCTTCGCCGATCGCTGGGAGCAATACATCTACCAGCAGTTTGCCGGCCTCGATTCTCCTTCGGATCGGCGGAGGCGAACACTTGCCTTGGCAATTTCCAAGTCGAGCGAGGCCATCCCTCGATCGGACCTTCGCCATCTGACCCCCAGGCTGGCTGAGAGCTACGCGGATCGCACCGATCGAACCATCTACCGGGATATCGCAATCTTGACCAAAATGGGTTTGATCCAGAAAATGGATTCGGGCTATTTGCCCGCTAGGCAGCAGCTTCTGGGCTTTCTGCCGGTAGCCACCGGCGAGTCCCCTATCGCTCCGGACTTCCCGGTCTAAGCGAAGTTCCCGGGCCGGACCGAGACGCCCATGCTGTCGAGGAGGACAACGACGAGAAGTGGCTCTTTCCATCGGGATCGACAGGCTAGGGCGCGATACGGCAGATCCAGTTCTACAGAGAAGGGATAGGTGTGACGGTGCTCACACTTATACCTCCAGAGTATGTACACTGCAAATCGCATGGCAAGCAGACCTTGGGCACCAATCGTGCCTGGCCGCGCCCTGCGATCAGCCGCTCTCTGGAGGGATAGGCTCGGCTGAGGCTGCGCGTGGCTGGCCTAGAAAAGGCGCTGGAAGAACGGCTCGAACTGCGTTATGACGCGGGCAACCTCGCCCGCTGTCGCTGGGATAGCTCCAGCCCGGAGTGCTGGGTCTTCCCCGAAAGCTACGTCCAGGGGAAGGTTGCCCTCCATTTCCACTTCTGGGTTCGGCCCGAGAGCTTCTACGGGGACTCGCACGAGTTGTGCATCGCGACCCAGCAGGCCGGTTGTCAAGATGAAGTGGCCGACAATCCGAGCGTCTTCATTCGGGGTGAACCGAATCGGCAGCTCCGCACCTGGATATGCGATAGCGGCTTGGAATCCCACGAGGGTGCGGTGCTTGTCTTGGTTGGAGTAGCGGCGGATGAGGCCGAGTGCCCTCCCCTCAAGCTCGGCCCGGTTATAGGGCTGCAATTCCTCGATGAGTGCCCGCTCGGCGTCTCCGACGCCTCGAAGGCTCTCAGTCGTCGCGCAAGCGAAACCTCCAGGGGGATTGGAGTCGTAGATGGGGAAGCAAGTTCTGCTTCGGTTCGGGCTATGGCCATTCAGCAGAACCAGCTCATAGACAAGGTGATCCAGCGCCGACCGGAGGTTATGGATCAAGTCGCCAAAGATCGCGCCGAGTCTTGGGGGAGGTTCGTGAGCAACATTGACCCGGAAGATGTACTTCGAGCCTTTCGGATCGAATTCTCCGAAGACGCCATAGGGATTGGTCTTGAGAAAGTCGAGAACCTCCTCGTTGAGGGCGTTCAGGTGATCGGCAGCCCTGTCTAGCTTGGCTCGGCACCCCTTTAGTTGTCGCGGGCTTCCCACGCGCTACCCTCGCTTCATGGCTGACTCTGACAAGCCTATGCAGAAGACCCAGCCCAAGAAGGGCAAGCCCGTCGAGATCCCGGTGCTCAAGCGGGCCGAGATCGAGGGGATGCTGAAACGGGCTGCGAAACCCGAGAAGCGCTAGCCCTCGTAGGCTTCCTCGTTCTCTACGAACTGTTCCATGCGGCGCGTTACTGGGATTGCGATGGCGTTTGCGGCGATCCAAAATACGGCCGCGAATCCGGCAAGGATTGCCGCCAGATCCCACCCCGCTTCATAGGCGTGACGTTCTCCATGTGCTCCGTAGACAACGGGCGGGGCTATATGCATGGCAACGGCTATAAGGACGCCGACCAGCGAAAGCCCCGCTAGCAGCTTGCAGGCTCGGACGATGAAGATACCCATGCGGAGTCCGATCATCGCTGCCTACGCTATAGGAATAACTTGACGCTATGTCTCTTGGCTAAAGGGGCTAGACCGGGAAGGCTCCGGGGGTGGATGCCTTGGAGCGCTTCGCCGCCAACGTCAAGGAGCTACGAGCGGAGCGAGGTTGGTCCCAGGAGGATCTCTCTCGGTACTCGGGCCTGCACACGACGGCGATCTCCAAGATGGAGCGGGGCAACCGCTCCCCGCGCTTTCAGACCGTCGTGGTCCTCGCTACGACCTTCGAGGTTCCGGCCGCAAGGCTTTGGGACGGCATTCCTTAACTTCGCGTTCGATCCGTTCGCCCCTAGGATTCCGGGGCCAGGATTCGCACCTGGATTTCCAGCCTTGAAAGGGCAGTGTCTTGCTTAGACGACCCCGGAGCGCCCCTCGCCTGCCAGTAAGGGGCGCATCCGGAAGTCTAGGCGCTAGCTGCTCGTTTCAAAAGCTGCTCGAACATCGACTGGCCCCTGCGTCTCGCGTTGTAGCGCCAGGCGTACTCGTCCAAGTAGGACTGCAACCACCGGGCTGAGACCTTCTTGTAAGCGCCTCGCATTCCAGTCTTGAGGTTGCCGAAAAAGCCCTCAATCGTGTTCGTGTAAACGTCTCCGACCACGTAGGCACCGGCCGAGTGATTGATGATCTTGTGGTCCAAGAACTCGCCCCGCAGCGGCTTGTAAGCCTGCCAGTCGTCGGTGAAGATGATCGACGCCGGGTTGACATTGGCCCGCACTTCTCGACTAAGGGCCGGACCACGGCGCGAGGGAATGACGCGCAGTCGCACCTTGCCACCGCGCTCGACCATGCCGAGGACCGTTGCCTTCGATTCGCGAAACAGTGCGGCCTCAGTGCGCGTCATTGGCTTACGGGCCTTTCCGCCCCAGGAAGTCTCGTCAACCTCCACGTCGCCTGAAAGCGGTTCTCCCTCGTCGTTCATTAGGTGATTACGGATCTTGTTGAACATGCGCCAGGCCGTCTTGTAGGTCACGCCAAGCTCGCGCTCTAGCTGCTTGGCGGAGATTCCGCAGCGAGTGCTTGCCATCAGGTACATCGCGTAGAACCAAAGCTGCAACGAGGTCGTAGAGCGCTCGAAGATCGTCCCCTTCATTGGGTGCAGGTGCTTGCCGCAGGAATCGCAGGCATAAGAGGCCCGAGTCTTGATCCGGTGGAACTTGCGTTCGCGTTCGCAGACCGGGCACTGAGCATGATGCCCGTCAGGCGCATAGCGCTCGCGCCAGAGGTGGTCGAGGCAAGCTGCGTCATCAGGGAAGCGCTGCATGAACTCCATCAGCGAGTAGTCCGAGGTCGAGGACTCAGAGCGCTTCGGGTTGTTTCTATCTACGGAGGCCATCAGAAGTGCTTTCTAAGCGCAGTGATCGAATGAAGGCGGATAAAGCCGCAGGTCTTGCAGGCCAGCGCCACGCAAGGAAAAGATTTCGTCTCCCCTGGCAGCGATACCGGCTCGTCAAGGCCAATCCAATCGTTATTGACGCAGACCGGACACTCGCCGGAACCGGGAGCCGCCTGCTCAGAGACGAGAGCGACTAGCTCTTGTGCGGTGGGTTCTTCGGCCATCCCAACATTATACATACCTTGGAGGTATAAGTGTGACGGTGCTCACATTTGGCGATCGGGCGATCCTGGTCTAGAATGCCGAAATCGGGCGGCTGGTTGCGCCTGGACAGGGTTCGAGGCTTCTCCTCCCGGTCACAGATCCACTGACCTTCTCAAAAGGTACGACTACAAATGCCGATCGCTTTCAAGGAATGGGCCGTGACGGTCCGCGCGCTCGCCGAGGGCGAGCAGCTGCTGACCCTTCGCAAGGGGGGCATACGCGAGGAGAACAAGCACTTCGAGCTCGATCACGAGCGCTTCTTCCTCTACCCGACCTTCGACCACCAGCAGAACAACCTGGTGCGCGAGTCCCACCACCCGGAGCTGGGCCGGGCTCTCGAGGAGGGTGTCTGGGGCGAGGAGGAACCGCCGGCCAAAGCCCTGATCCAGGATGGCGGCATCGCCCAGCCCGAGCGGGTCCGGCTGCGCGCCTGGGCCGAGGTCACCGACCACATCACGGTCGACGATCCGCGCATCGTCGACGGGCTCTCCCCCTACTACGTCTGGACCCCGGACTACGCCGAGAAGCGGCTCAACTGGAAGCGACGCCACCCGCTGCACGTCCTGCTGCTGCGGGTCCACCGCATCCCCCGCCCGGTGACCGTCAAGGTCCGCGAGGAGTACCACGGCTGCCGGTCCTGGGTCGAGGTCGATCGCGAACTCCCCTTCGAGGGCACCCCGGTGATGGCCGACGAGGAGTTCGACCGCGCCCGCGCTGAGATACTTGGCGTCTGTGGGGTCGCCCAGCCTGAACCCGTCCTGGCCTAAGGCCACCGGAGCAAGCAGATCAAGGACGCAGGGAGCGTGGCGTGCTCTGTACGCGAGCGACCGAGGACGCAGATATGCGCCGGCCGGACGGCCTTAGATGCCCTGGGTTGAGACGAAATCGCTGAGCTTCACCGCTCGTCATGACAGCGGCGACGCTGCCTTCGCCGAGCGGACGCTGGACCGGATGGAGGAACTGCGGCTGCGGCTCGAGGACCGTTTCGAGCAGGTGCCCGGCGGCGTCACCGTCGTCGTCCACACAAGCCCGGCCTGGCTTGCCCTCGCCCACCCGTTCCTGCCGGTGGCGCGGTGGTCGGCGGCGGCGGCGGGACGCCGCTACCTGGCCGGCTGGGCGATGGCGACCGAGCTGCACGTGCTCAACGACCCGCACATGGAACGCCGCGCCGCCGGCGACGACTCGCGCGAGGCGCTGCGAGGCACGGCCGAGCGGCTCTACGCGCAGCTCGTGATCGCCGCCAACAACCGCGCGCTGCCGCCCTCCTGGACGCCGGGCCGCTTCGCCCGCTACCTGCAGTGGGCCTGGCTGGTCGAAGGCGGCGCCCAGTACTTCTCCCGCCAGGTCGGCCTCTACCGGGCGGCGGTGATCCGCCGCCTGCGCGAGAGCGCGCGCGCCTCGTTCCCACCGTCTCGTCGCGACGCGGTGATCCTCGGCGGCACGATCTTCGACCTGCTCGAGGCCGAGCGCGGCCCGGACGCCTGCGAGCGCCTCGTCCTCGACCTGCGACCCGGCGGCGCGACGCCGACGCTGGAAGCCGCCTTCGAGGCACGGATCGGCGAGATCGAGGCCGCCTGGCGCGACTACCTGCGCGAGGTCGCCCGGCCCAGCCCGGCCTAAACCGCCCCGGCCTTGATCGAAGCATTTTCGGGGCTATGACCCCCCAAATGCTTCAACCGTCCCCCGTCGTGTTCTCGAGCACTTCGCGGGCCTTCTCGGCCGCGGCCTCGGGAACGAGGATCTGCCGCGGCCCGGCAGCGAGGAACTCGGGGTTGTCGACGGTCCGCTGGACCATGCTCGGAATGCCGTACTCGCCCAGCAGGCCCTGGATCATCTCCGCCTCCATCTGCTGCTGGGCGTAGGCGACCTTGACCAGGCGACCGCTACTCGACGACGAGCTCGGCATCGGCGATCTTCAGGTCTTTCAGCCAGTAGCCCTTGACGACCGGGCTCTCGGGGTCTTCGAGCGAGACGATCACCCAGATCGCGTCGGGCCAGCTGACAGCCTGGTTGACGTCGGTCTGCGAGGGATAGGCGGCGCTCTTGGTGTGCGAGTGGTAGATCGCCAGCATCTCCCTGCCGTCGTCTTCGATCGCCTTCAGCGCGTTGTACTGGCCCTGCGGGTCCATCTCGAAGCGAAGCGGGCTGGCAGCGGAGTTGACGACCGGGATCACCACGCTCGCCTCTCCGTCGACGCCACCGACCATCCCGCAGCACTCGTTGGGCAGATCCTCGCGCGCGTGCGCGACCATCTCGTCGATCAGGGACTGGGCAATCCGCATCGCAGCGGGCCGGCCGGACTACCACCAAACGGTGGAGTCGAGGTTCTCGATCTCCTCGATCGGCTTGGTGTAGACGCCGGAGGAGAGGTACTTCCAGCCGTCGTCGGGGATCAGGAAGACGACGTTGCCGCTCTCCAGCTCGCCGGCGATGCGGACGGCGATCGCGGCGATCGCGCCGGAGGAGACGCCGGCGAAGACGCCCTCCTCGTCGAGCAGCTTCCTCGTCCAGACGATCGCGTCGCGGTTGGAGACCATGATCTTGCGGTCGAGCAGGGTGATGTCGATGATCGGCGGGATGAAGCCGTCGTCGAGCGAGCGCAGGCCGTGGACCAGCTCGCCCTGCATCGGCTCGGCGGCGACGATCAGCGTCTCGGGGTTCTCCTCCTTCAGCCGGCGGCCGTTGCCCATCAGGGTGCCGCCGGTGCCGAGGCCGCCGACGAAGGCGGTCACCTCGTCGAGCTCTTCGAGGATCTCGACCGCGGTGCCGTTGTAGTGGGCGAGCGGGTTGGCCTCGTTGCCGTACTGGTAGGGCATGTAGTAGCTGGGGTCCTCGGCCATCTCCAGCGCCACCTCGACCGCCCCGTTCGAGCCCTTGGCGCCCTCGGAGTAGACGATCTCGGCCCCGTACATCTCGAGCAGCTGGGTGCGCTCTGCGGTCACGTTGTCGGGCATCACGACCTTGAGCGGGTAGCCCTTGCGGCTGCAGATCATCGCCAGCGAGATGCCGGTGTTGCCCGAGGTCGGCTCGAGGATCGTCTGGCCCGGCTCGATCGCGCCCTCGGCCTCGGCCGCCTCGATCATCGACCTGGCGACGCGGTCCTTGACCGAGCCGGTCGGGTTGCGGCCCTCGAGCTTGGCGTAGATGCGGACGTCGGGATTGGGCGAGAGCCGCGGCAGCTCTACGAGCGGCGTGTTGCCGATCGACTCGACGATGTCGCCGAAGCGTCCCCCGCAGGGCCGATTTAGAAGCTCTCCCGACACTTCAAAAAGTATAGCCATGGCCTGGCCGGGCGTGGCTATTTACGAAAAGTTCTTCAACCGCCGGCCATGGCCGGGAGGATGACGACGGTGTCGCCGTCGCTCACCGACGGTGTCGAGCCCGTTCAGCACCCGCACGTCCTCGTCGTTGAGGTAGACGTTGACGTAGCGGTTGAGCTCGCCGCTCCTCGCCGAAGAGCTGCGCCTCGGTGTCGGGGTGCGCGGCGGTCGAGCGCCCGCAGCACCTCGCCCACGTTCGAGCCGCCGGCCTCGACCTCGGGCTGGCCGCCGGTCTGGGCCTGCAGGACCTTGGGGATGCGAATCGTCGCCATCAGGCCGGAAACCTACCGGCTATCCGGCGCAGAAGAGCGTCGTAGTCGGGGAACTGGCCCATCTCGGACTCGGGGATCTCGGGGGCGTCGGGGCCGCAGATCGGGCACTCGGGGTCGCGGCGGACCTTGAGCTCGGTGAAGCGCGTGCCGAGCGCCTCGTAGAGGAGCAGCCGGCCGACGAGCGGCTCGCCGATGCCGATCACGAGCTTCAGCACCTCGTTCGCCTGCAGCGTGC
Organism: uncultured Solirubrobacterales bacterium; assembly: GCA_963812905.1. Classification (GTDB taxonomy): domain Bacteria; phylum Actinomycetota; class Thermoleophilia; order Solirubrobacterales; family 70-9; genus VRUE01. Next base: position 443,857 of record CAWEWY010000001.1, on the reverse strand, counting down.
CCATCGTCCCGGCCATCACCCCGAGCACCCCGTTGGCGGAGCAGCTCGGCGCCAGCTCGGCCGGCGGCGGGGTCGGGTAGAGGCAGCGGTAGCAGGGCCCCTCGAAGGGGACGAAGGTCGAGATCTGCCCGTCGAAGCTGAGGATCGAGGCCGAGACGACCGGCTTGCGCAGCCGCACCGAGGCGTCGTTGAGCAGGTAGCGGGTGGGGAAGTTGTCGGCCCCGTCGACGATCACGTCGTAGTCCTCGAGGATGCCGAGGATGTTCTCGGCGTCGAGGCGGATGCGGTGCTCGATCACCTTCACGTCGGGGTTGAGCGCCTCGATCGTCGATCCGCGCCGACTCGGTCTTGGGGACGCCGATCCGCTCGGTGTTGTGGATCACCTGGCGCTGCAGGTTGGAGGCGTCGACCACGTCGTCGTCGACGAGGCCGATCGTGCCGATCCCGGCCGCGGCGAGGTAGAGCGCGGTCGGGGCGCCGAGCCCGCCGGCGCCGAGCAGCAGCACCTTGGCGTTCAGCATCTTCAGCTGGCCCTCGACCCCGACCTCGGGCAGCAGCGTGTGGCGCGAGTAGCGGTCGCGCTGCTCGGCGCTCATCCCCTCGGTGGCGACGACGGGCAGCCCCTGCTCCTGCCAGAGGAGGATGCCGCCGGCCATCGAGGCGACGTCGGTGTAGCCGAGCGCTTCCATCTGCTCGGCCGCCTTGTAGGAGCGGTTGCCGCTGCGGCAGTAGAGGATCGTGCGCGCCGACTTGTCGGGCGCCGCGGCGGCGATCTCGTCGCGCAGCAGGCCCGGGGGCACCAGCTTGCCGCCCTCGATCCGGGCCTCCTGGAACTCGTGCGGCTCGCGGGTGTCGATCAGGACGACGTCGCCGCCCTCGATCTCCTGCGCCGCCTCGAAAGGCTCGATCTCCTCAACCAGCTGTTTGGTGGTCGCCTCGGTAGCCATGCCTCTCCTAAATACCTTAAATCCGATCAGGCTTTACTTCAAAAAGTATAGCGAGAAGGCGAGCGGCTCAGAGCTGAGTCGCGATGAGCCCGATCAGGGCCGCGATCACGACGCCGCCAAGCCGGAGCAGGAGCTGGTGCAGGGCTTCGAAACGCTCGTTCATGCGCCCGTCCATGCGCTCGAGACGCTCGTTCATGCGCTCGTCCATACGTTCGAAACGAGCGTCGATGCGTTCGAGGCGGGCGTCGACTCGATCGAAGCGATGGGCGACTTCGGTGAAACGCTGGTCGCAGCGCCGATCGAGTTCGTCGATTCGCCGGTCGGTCGCCTCAAAACGGCGGCCTACCTCATCGAAGCGGAGGTCCATTCCATCGAAGCGATCGTCGATGCGGTCGAACCGCTCTTCCAGCCTCTCGTCGGTCCAGCTCTTAGTCATTATCTCCATGATCGCACCGTAACCAGTTGTCTGCAGCGCGTGGCGCGCAGAATGTCACGGTTCTGCAACGAGAATCCCGCGCGGACTCCTCACGCGGACGGGAACCCGGCTGCCGCTCAGCCGAGGCTTGGGCGCATCTGGCGCAGCCTTTTGACCCGCTCCTCGATCGGGGGGTGGGTCGAGAAGAGGCCGGCGATGCCCTTGCTGGAGAAGGGCTTGACGATGTAGAGGGGCTCTGCCGCCTGGTTGACCTGCATCGGCGTCGCCGTCGCCCCCTGCTCGAGGCGCAGCAGGGCGCTGGCCAGCGACTCCGGGTTGCCGCAGATTTCCGCCCCGCCCGCGTCGGCCGCGTACTCGCGCTGGCGCGAGATCGCCAGCTGGATGATCGAGGCGGCGATCGGCGCCAGCAGGAACGTCGCCAGCTGGCCGACGATCGCCAGCGGCGAGTTGTCGTCGTTGCCGAACCAGAGCAGCATGTAGGCGACGTAGGTGATCGCGGCACCGATCGCCGAGGCGACCGACTGGATCAGGATGTCGCGGTTGCGGATGTGGGTGAGCTCGTGGGCGAGGACGCCGCGCAGCTCCTCTTCGGAGAGCAGGTTGAGGATGCCGCGGGTGACCGCGACGGCCGAGTGCTTCGGGTTGCGCCCGGTGGCGAAGGCGTTGGGCTGGTCCTGCGGGATCACGAACAGCCGCGGCATCGGCAGGCCCGCCCGGGTCGTCAGTTCCCGCACCGCCTCGTAGAGCTTCGGCGCTTCCGATTCGGTAACCGGTTTGGCGCCGCTCATCGTCAGCGCCATTTTGTCGCTGAAGAAGTAGGAGAAGAAGTTGATCATCAGCGCGAAGCCGAGGAAGAGGAGCATCGTGCTGGGGTTCCCACCGCTGATCAGGGCGCCGATCACGACCAGCAGCCCCGACAGCGAGGCCATCAGGATCGTGGTGCGGATCGTCGCGCCGAATGTCGACTGCTTCGTGGTGGTCATCGCTGCTCAGGTCCTCCCTCGGTTGGTCCCAGGATTATGACGCAGCTCGCATAACCGACCGCTTCAGTAGGATTTAGATTCATGTTGTTCTCGACCAAAGCAGAGTACGGCGTCCGCCTGATGGTCGAGCTGGGCCGCCAGCCCGGCTCGGCGCCGATCTCGCTCAGCGCCGTCGCCGAGGCCGAGCGGCTGCCGCTCTCATACCTCGAGCACCTGGTGGCGAAGCTGCGCAAGGCCGGCCTCGTCACCTCGACCCGGGGGGCGCACGGCGGCTACCGCCTCGCCAAACCGGCGGAGGAGATCACGATGGACGCGGTGGTCGAGGCGCTGGAAGGGCAGATCGCCCCGATGGAGTGCTTCCACGACGCGCCCGACGGCAAAGTGCTCTGCTCGCACGAGGACGACGGCGACCACGCCTGCGCGACCAAGCTGCTCTGGACGCGCGTGCAGGGCGGCGTCACCAAGGCCCTCTCGGGCACGACGCTGGCCGAGCTGGTCGAGTTCGGCGGCCCCGCCGCCCACAGCGACCGCCGAGCCCCGGTCGGCACCGCCGCCTGACGCACAGACTTCCAAACCAGAAACGGAGTGAAATTGGCTGAGCTGGAGATACGCAACCTGCACGTGAGGGTCGAGGACAAGGAGATCCTCCGCGGCCTCGACCTCGACGTCGAGAAGGGCAAGGTCCACGCGCTGATGGGGCCGAACGGGTCGGGCAAGTCGACCCTGGCCAACGCGATCATGGGCCACCCGGCGCTCGAGGTGACCGAGGGCACGATCACGTTCAAGGGCGAGGACATCACCGAGGCCGACCCCGACGTGCGCTCCAAGGCCGGCCTCTTCATGGCCTTCCAGTACCCGGTCTCGATCCCCGGCGTCTCGGTCAGCAAGTACCTGCGGATGGTGATCAACGCTCACCGCGAGGCCCGCGGCGAGGAGCAGATCAAGATCAAAGACTTCGCCAAGGTCGCCCAGGAGGCGATGGCGCTGGCCAACATCCCCAAAGACTTCTCCAGCCGCTACCTCAACGAGGGCTTCTCCGGCGGTGAGAAGAAGCGGATGGAGCTGCTGCAGCTGGCGCTGCTGCGGCCGGAGATCGCGGTCCTCGACGAGACCGACTCGGGCCTCGACATCGACGCCCTGCGCACGGTCGCCGAGGGGGTCAACCAGTTCGCCGGCCCCGATATGGGCGTGCTGATCATCACCCACTACCAGCGCATCCTGCACATGGTCAAGCCGGACTTCGTCCACGTCATGTTCGAGGGCCGGATCGTCAAGCAAGGCGGGCCGGAGCTGGTCGGCGTGCTCGAGGAGAAGGGCTACGGCTGGATCCGCGAGGAGGTCGAGGCGGGCGCCACCGCCTGACCTCAGCGACGATGGAGCAGACGACGGCCAAGCGCTCCTCCCCCACCCTGCCGTTCCCGATCGAGAAGGTCCGTGGTGCCTTCCCCGCCCTGGAGCGGGAGATCCACGGGCGCCCGGTCGCCTACCTCGACAGCGGCGCCAGCGCCCAGCGCGTGCTGGCCTCGATCCAGGCGGTCGACCGCTACGAGCGCGCCCACCACTCCAACGTCCACCGCGGCTCGCACACGCTCTCGGCCGAGGCGACCGCGGCCTACGAGGGCGCCCGGGCGACGGTCGCCGACCACCTCGGCGCCGCCGACCGGCGCGAGGTCGTCTTCGTCCGCAACGCGACCGAGGCGATCAACCTCGTGGCCCGCGCCTGGGGCGACGCCAACGTCGGCACGGGCGACCGCATCGTCCTCACCGAGATGGAGCACCACTCCAACATCGTCCCCTGGCAGCAACTGGCAGAGAGAGTTGGGGCGGAGATCGAGTGGGTGCCGGTCAGCGAGGACGGCCTGCTCGACATGGATGCCTACGCGGCGCTGCTCGAGCGCGGCCCGAAGCTCGTCGCCGTCACCCACGTCTCCAACGTGCTCGGCAGCGAGAACCCGCTGGCCGAGATCTCGCGGCTGGCACACAAGGCCGGGGCGCTGGTCCTCGCCGACGGCGCCCAGGCGGCGCCGAAGCTGCCGCTCGACGTCGCCGAGCTGGGGGTCGACTTCTACGCCCTGACCGGACATAAGCTCTACGCGCCGACCGGGATCGGCGCGCTCTGGACCAGACTCGACCTGCTGCGGGCGATGCCGCCCTTCCTCGGCGGCGGCTCGATGATCCGCAAGGTCACCCGCGAGGGCACAACCTACGCCGACCCGCCCGCCCGCTTCGAGGCGGGCACGCCGGCGATCGCCCAGGCGATCGGGATGGCCTCGGCGCTGCGCTGGCTCGACGGGCTCGGGATGGACGCCGTGCTGGAGCACGAGCGACAGATCGCCGCCTACGCGCTGGACGCCCTCGCCGAGGTGCCGGGCCTGCGGATCTTCGGCCCCCCGCCGGGGCCCAAGCGAATCGGCCCGGTCTCCTTCGAGCTGGAGGGCGTCCACGCCCACGACGTCTCCGAGATCCTCGACCGCCACGGCGTCGCCGTCCGCGCCGGCCACCACTGCGCCCAGCCACTCATGGACCGCCTCGGTGTCCCCGCCACCGCCCGCGCCAGCTTCGGCGTCTACACCACCTCCGAGGAGATCGACCGCTTGGTCGAGGGCCTCTTGGACGCACGGCGCGTCTTCGGCCTCCCAAGCTAACCGGACGCGCATCAAGTTTCGGTCCTATATCCACCGAAACTTGATGCGCGTCCGGTTTGTGGGCTTCGCTAGCCTCGCTGCATATGGACGAGCTCTACCGCGACCAGATCCTCGAGCACTACAAGCGGCCGCACAACTTCGGGCGGCTGGATAGCCCCGACCTCGAGTTCGAGGACACCAACCCGTTCTGTGGCGACGAGCAGCATGTGACGATCCGGCTCGACGAGGAGGGCCGGGTCGCCGAGGTCGCCTTCGACGGCAAGGGCTGCGCGATCTCGACCGCGGCGACCTCGCTGCTCACCGACGAGCTGGCCGGCAAGACGCGCGAGGAGCTGCTTCACCTGCCCAAGGACTTCGTCCTCGACCTGCTCGGGATCGAGATCTCGGCGACCCGGATGAAGTGCGCGATGCTCGGCCTCAAGGTGGTGAAGAGCGCCAGCCTCGGCCAGCCCGCCGAATGGGAGGACGAGGGCGAGGCCGGCAGTCCGAGCGAAGCAACGGCGATCTGACGCAGTCCGTTACCGGTGCGCCTTTGCCGGGCTATATCCGGAAAAGGCGCACCGGAAGCCCTTAGGAGCTTCCTTCTTCCATTGGTTTGGGCTTGATCACCGCGAAGACCGCGCCAAACGGGTCGGACACAACGGCGAAGCGGCCAGCGATGATGTCAATCGGGCCGAAGTTGACGCTGCCGCCAAGCTCCTTCAGCTTCTCCAGCGTGGCGTCGGTGTCCTCGACCGCGAAGTAGGTGAGCCAGTGGGCCGGCACCTCGTCGGGCACGCGGCCGGTGATGTCGAGCATGCCGCCGACGCTGTTGCCGTCGACCTGCAGGCCGGTGTAGGTGCCGACGTTCTCGACCTCCATGTCTTCGTAGGCCCAGCCGAAGACGGCGCTGTAGAACTCCTTCGCGCCGGCCGTGTCGCGGGTGTTGAGCTCGTTCCAGGAGAGAGTGTTGGCCTCGTTGACGAGCTCGGCGCCGATGAAGCTGCCCGGTTGCCAGACCCCGAAGACCGCTCCGCTCGGGTCGGCGAAGATCGCCATCCGGCCGAGATCCATCACGTCCATCGGCTCGGCGAGCACGCTGCCGCCGGCCTCGGCGACCTTCGCCGCGGTGGCGTCGGCGTCGGAGACGGAGACGTAGGTCGACCAGGCCGGCGGCTGGCCCTCCTGCATCAGCGGCATCACGCCGGCGACCGGCTTGCCACGCAGGGTCGCCTGGCGGTAGCCGCCGGTCTGCTCGGAGTTCTCGCCCTCCTCGGCGCTCCAGCCGAAGAGGCCGCCGTAGAACTGGGCCGCGGCCTCGATGTCGGGGGTGCCGAGATCGACCCAGCAGGGGGTCCCCGGCGTGTAGCTCGTCCTCTCGGTCATGCTCATCTCCAATCGTCGAGCGAACTGCATCAACTTCCAGGTCTGCTGGGCCAAGAAGTTGATGCAGTTCGCGGGGGAGGTCGTGGTCTGCGATCCTCTCAGGTCGCTAAAATCCGACCTGTACGCTAGGAATAACGTGACGGACGGCACAACCACAAACAAGATCAGGGTCTGCCCGGTGGCCGAGTTGCCGCCCGGGGCCACGCGCCTGGTCGAGCACGGCGGAATCAAGATCGGTGTCTTCAACTGCGAGGGGGCGCTGTACGCGATCGAGGATCGCTGCTCCCACGACGACGGGCCGCTCGCCGAGGGCGAGTTCGACCCGGCGACCTGCACCGTCGAGTGCCCGCGCCACGGCTCCCTCTTCGACTTGAGCACCGGCAGGCCGAAGACGCTCCCCGCTTTCGCTCCGGTGCAGACGTTCCCGATAGCCATCGAGGACGACACCATCACCCTGGAGGTCGACTAGACCATGGCAACACCCGAGGTCGCAGCTGAGAAGAGAGAGCTCGCCGGCATCAACGCCGACTACAAGGAGAAGTTCGGCTTCCACGATTCGGAGACCGGCTACGCCTACAAGGCGCCGAAGGGTCTCTCGCGCGAGATCGTCGAATCGATCTCCGAGTACAAGGACGAGCCACAGTGGATGCGCGACTTCCGGCTCAAGTCGCTGGAGCACTTCTACTCGCGCCCGACCCCGACCTGGGGCGGCAACCTCGGCCAGATCGACTTCGACGACATCCACTACTTCGTCCGCGCCTCCGAAAAGAACAGCCGCGACTGGAGCGAGGTCCCCGAGGACATCAAGAACACCTTCGACCGGCTCGGCATCCCCGAGGCGGAGCGCAAATTCCTCTCCGGGGTCGGCGCCCAGTACGAGTCCGAGGTCGTCTACCACCAGGTCAACGAGAAGCTCGAGGCCCAGGGCGTGATCTTCACCGACATGGACACGGCCCTGCGCGAGCACGAGGACCTCTTGCGCGAGTACTGGGCGACGGTGATCCCGCCCAACGACAACAAGCTGGCGGCGCTGAACAGCGCGGTCTGGTCGGGCGGCTCCTTCGTCTACGTGCCCGCCGGGGTCAAGGTCGAGATGCCGCTGCAGGCCTACTTCCGGATCAACACCGAGAACATGGGCCAGTTCGAGCGCACCCTGATCATCTGCGAGGAGGGCGCCGACGTCCACTACATCGAGGGCTGCACGGCACCGGTCTACTCGACTGACTCGCTGCACTCCGCCGTGGTCGAGATCGTCTGCAAGCCGAGCTCGCGGGTCCGCTACACGACCGTGCAGAACTGGTCCCAGAACGTCTACAACCTGGTCACCAAGCGCGCCGTCGCGCAGGAGAAGGCGACGATGGAGTGGGTCGACTGCAACCTCGGCTCGAAGCTGACGATGAAGTACCCCTCGATCTACCTGCTCGGGCCCGAAGCTCACGGCGAGATCCTCTCGATCGCCTTCGCCGGCGACGGCCAGCACCAGGACGCCGGCGGCAAGATCATCCACGCGGCTCCGCGCACCTCCTCCTCGATCTTCTCCAAGTCGATCTCCAAGGACGGCGGGCGGGCGACCTACCGCGGACTGCTGGAGATCGCCGACGGGGCTACCGAATCCCGTTCCAAGGTCGTCTGCGACGCGCTGCTGCTCGACGAGGACTCGCGCTCGGACACCTACCCGACGATCCGCATCGACGAGAACGACGCCGATGTCGGCCACGAGGCGACCGTCTCTAAGATCGGCGACGAGCAGATCTTCTACCTGCAGAGCCGCGGGCTCGACGAGGAGGAGGCCTCAAAGATGATCGTCAACGGCTTCATCGAGCCGGTCACCAAGGAGCTGCCGATGGAGTACGCGGTCGAGCTCAACCGCCTGATCGAATTGCAGATGGAGGGAAGCATTGGCTGAGGTTGCAGTAGAGCCCGCATGGCTTTCGGAGAGGCGCCGCCAGGGCGCCTCTCTCGCGCAGAGCCTGTCCCTGCCCGACTCGAAGGCGAAGGGGTGGGAATTCACCGACCTCTCCGGACTGGAGATCGACGCCTACGAGTTCGCCGACGCCGAAGCAGAGATCGCCGCGCCCGAAGGCGTCACCGTCCTGCCGCTTGCCGAGGCGGCGGTCTCGCACGAGGAGCTGGTCCGTGAGCGGCTCGGGTCGCTGGTGCCGATCGAGGACCCCTTCGTCGCCCGCAACGAGGCGGGATGGCGCGACGGCGTGCTGGTCCACGTGGCGCGCGGGACGCGCGTCGAGGAGCCGATCAGGGTCGAAGTGCCGCTGGAGCAGGGCGGCAGCGCGATCGGCTGGCGCACGCTCGTCGTGATCGAGGAAGGCGCCGAGGCGGAGGTCTGGGAGCACTGGTCCTCGCCCGACGACGACGTCGACGCCCTGCTCAACTCGGTGGTCGAGCTCAGCGTCGGCCAGGGCGCGACGCTGCGCTACGTCAACACGCAGGACATCTCCGAGTCGGCCTGGATCTTCGCCACGCAGAGAGCCCAGGTCGAGCGCGACGGCCGCCTCGACTGGGCCGCGCTGGGGTTCGGCTCGGGGCGCGGCAAGGTCCGCATGGAGACCAACCTGGCCGGTCCGGGCTCGGAGGCGCGGGTCACCGGCGGCTACGCCGGCGGCGCCGGGCAGCACCTCGACTACGACACCACCCAGGAGCACGCGGCGCCGAACACCAACTCCGACCTCGCCTTCCGCGGCGTCCTCGCCGCCGGCGCGACCGCGGTCTGGCGCGGCATGATCCGCGTCGACCCGGGGGCCCAGCAGACCGACGCCTTCCAGGAGAGCCGCAACCTGCTGCTCTCCACCGAGGCCCACGCCGATGCGATCCCGGGGCTGGAGATCGAAGCCGACGACGTCCGCTGCACCCACGCCGCCGCCGTCGCCCAGATCGACCGCGACCAGCTCTTCTACCTGACCTCGCGCGGGCTCGACCCGGCCGAGGCGAAGTCGCTGATCATCGAAGGCTTTCTCGAGTCGCTGGTCGAGCGGCTTGCCGAGGGGCCCGTGCGCGACGAGGTATCCGCGGCCCTCGAGAAACGCCTGACTGAGATCCTCTAGCCGTCGTCCCTCCTCTTGCGACGTTCCGAGATTGCCGTGCGCGCGACCGAGGCGACGACTATGAGGACGGGCGGAAGGTAGAGGGCCCAGAGCCAATGGCCGGCGTGGGCCATGGGGAGCAGGAGCGCCATCCGCTCAGTATGACCCCCTGTATGCGCCGGGACCGCCAGCCTTGCGGAGAGCGGTCCCGGCGCAAAACAGGGAGAGGGAGAGTCAAAGTGAGTGACTCGATTCCATTAAACCAGCGTTTACGTCTTTTTTGCATCGGTATAAAGCCGCGTTAACAGTGCGAACTCCCGCACTCTCCGCCAAAAAAATGAATCAAGCGTTGGCGACCGAGAGCAGATAGAGCCCGAAGCAGGTGAAGGCGACCATCACCGCCAGCATCCAGTACTGGGAGCGGGCAGCCTGGCGATAGTCGCCCCAGTACGCGGTGGCACGGTCGTGGGCAAGGGTCAGGCCGGCAACGTGCCCGACTACCAGCGCCCCCACCTGCACGTACCAGATCGCGTTGGCGCTGAGCAGCTTGAAGTCGATGCCGCCGGATGCGGTGCCGAAGAGATCGGTCGTCGCGGTCCCCAGCGGATCGGAGAGAAGGTAGGTGAACTGGGCCTGCTCCTGGAAAACGAAGAGGCTGAAGTAGTGGGCGACGAGGTAGGCAAAGGCGATCGGGATCAGTGTGTGGGCGAAGCCCGAGCGCAGTTTCTTCAGCGGTGGGGCGCCGCGAACGGTCGCCATTCCCCGTACCCCGATCAGGTAGACGAGGCCGACCCCGGCGAAGCAGAGCAGCATGAAGATCGTGTCGGTGAGGCGCAGCGAGGTGGTCAGGCTGAAGCCGGCTTCCGACAGCCATTCGAAGGTCTGCAGGATGCCGCTCTTGAAGGCGCCCTCCTGCGCTCCGTCGAAGCTGGTCGAGGCGATCGAGGCGATCACCACCGCGGCCGACCCCGGCACGGTCACCCAGTGCGTCGAGGCCGAGAGCGGCAGGCGCCTGCCCAAGCGTCCCTCCTTGACGCCGAACACGCCCAGCTGGGAGAACATCCCGAAATAGACCGAGAAGATCTCGCCTCTCTGGCACCACTTCTCCACCCCGAACAGGGCCATCATCGCCAGCGTGTAGAGGCTGTAGATGAGGGCGGCCAGCCCAGCGGCGTCGGGTGAGAGACCGACCGCGACCCCACCACTGGCGCCGTAGACCACCTCGAGCCAGACGACCGCGAGCAGCCCGACGGCGGCCGGCCAGCGCCCCAGCACCTCGGGGTAAGCGAGGTGAGCCGGGCGCTGCCCGGCAACCGCGGAGAAAGCCCCTCCGACCATGCGCCCGATCGCCCGCCACGGGTTGAACGGCCGGAAGACGTCGCCGAGGACGACGCTGAGCAGCGGGAGGCCAAGCCAGGCGGTGACGAAGATGAAGGTGAGGGCGAAGTTGCGGTCGGGCGCTTCGGTGCCGTGGAGCCCTGCATAGATCGAGAGCGCCAGCAGGAAGATCCCGATCCCGCCGCAGAGGATCTGCGCTGGAAGGCTCAGCAGCGCCCGGGAAAAGCCCGCCCCGAGGGGTCGCCAGCGTTCCTCCTCGAAGCGGGGTTTGCGCCAGGCGGCGGAGAGCGCAAAGAAGGAGACGATCAGGACGATCGACGCCCCCCAGGCGAACAGCCAGGCCGGGATCGGCAGGTCCTTGCGGGCGACCAGCGCGTGGGCCACCGGCAGCAGCAGGCTCACGGATTGACCGTCAGTTCGATGATCTGTTCCTTGCGGCCCTCCAGCTCGGCCTCGAACACGCCTTCGATGTTTGCCGGGAAGTCGAAGCTGACCGAGCCGCCGGCCTTGACGTCTTTCATGATGTCGTAACCGTGAACGTGGATCTCGTCGCTGACGTCGGAGTCAACCTTGAACTTGACCTGTTCGCCCTTGTTGTAGGTGAGGTCTCTCACTCCCCCGACCGGTTTGCCGTTTTCAACGACGATGACGGGCACCTTGCCATTTGCATCAGTGGTGGTCCCGCTGTCGCTGTTGTCGTTCTTCAAAACGACGAGCAGCACGATTGCCACGACGATGACCACACCGCCGACGGTGACGCGAATTGCATTCGAGTTCATAGCCAACTCCTTCGCTCAGGACGGGGATCGATCCCACGCCCGCCTTTTCACTGCGGCCGGGCGGCCGCAGGCTCCTGTCCACGGCCGTCGGCCATGGTTCAACCGTCTAGAGAGCGAGCGGCGGAGGGCGCTGGGCGAGGCCGAATGCGATCAGGAGACCGCCACTGGCCGCGTGGCCGCGTGGAGCAGCCGGGCGAAGCTGGCGCTTGGCAGCCTGTGAGGGTGCTCGGGCTGTAAAACGCTCCGTAAACCTGACGATCGCGTCGCAGCCCGGATAGTGACCCAGCAGCAGCGAGATCACCAGCAGGAGCAGCGGAGTCAGCGCCAGTGCGATCTCGACCATTGCTCGGCGAATCTTACGGAAAGAGGGGTGTCCGTCGCGGAGAGCGAATAATGTGGCTCCAGATGCGGCCGGAGAAGGACACGATCGCGGCACCCGACCTGCCCGCGAACATCGCCTGGATCGGAGAGGCGCCGCAATCGATGCCGGCGGTTACGGCAGCCGGGCCGGTGCTGGTCCACTTCTTCGACTACTCGCAGCTCAACAGCGTGCGGGCCCTGCCGTACGTAATCGAGTGGGATCGGCGCTATCGCGAGGCCGGCCTGACCACTATCGGCGTCCAGTCGCCGCGCTTTCCGTTCGGAGCCGATCCGGTCAACGTGGCCGCCGGCCTGCGGGACCTCGGGGTCAAGTTCCCGGTCGCGGTCGACGCCGAGCGCGACCTCTGGCACGCCTACGGCTGCGAGGGATGGCCCAGCCTCTTCCTCTGGACGACGGGCGGGGCGCTGAGCTGGTTCCACTTCGGCGAGGGCGAGTACCTGGGAACGGAGGAGACGATCCAGGATGAGCTGCGCCAGCTCGACGCCCTTCGGGCACTTCCCGAGCCGATGGAGCCGCTGCGGGCCACGGACGCGCCGGGCGTGACGGTCAGGGCGCCGAGCAACGAGCTGATCCCCACCGGCTCGCTCGAGGAGGCCTACGTCGTCGAACGGGAAGACCAGGGGATGGAGATCCCCTACGCCGCCGGGGGCATCTACGTCACCGCCGATGGCGATGGCGAGATCAGGCTCGTCTTCGACAACGTCCCAACCGACTCGGTGGAGGTCACGAATCCGGGCCTCTACCCCCTTGCCGAGCACGAGTGGCACGAAGCCCACCGGATGCGGGTCCTGCCCGCCCCGGGCATGCGCATCTGGTCGGTCAGCTTCGCGCCGGGCATGAAAAGGCCGAAGCCGGACGAGGAGAGCCCGGGCCCCTAGCCGGCTACGCGCGGACCGCGAGCTCGTCGCGGATCTTCTTAGGGAGCATGAAGCGCACGTCCTCGTGGACCGTGCGCAGCTCCGACACCTCGCCGGCGCCGCGCTCGCGGAGGAACTCGACGAGGCGCTCGACCAGCTCCTCGGGGGCGCTGGCGCCGGAGGTGATCCCGACCGTCTCGACCCCGGCCAGCCACTCCTCCTCGACCTGGGTGTGGTTGTCGATCAGATGCGAGGCGGCGCCGTGCTCGCGCGCGACCTCGACCAGGCGGTTGGAGTTGGACGAGTTGGTCGAGCCGATGACCAGGACCAGCTCGCACTCGCGGGCGAGCTGCTTGACCGCGATCTGGCGGTTGGTCGTCGCGTAACAGATGTCGTCGGACTTGGAGCTGACGATCGCCGGGAAGCGGGCGCGCAGGGCGGCGATGATCTCCGCCGTCTCGTCGACCGAGAGCGTCGTCTGGGTGATGAAGGCGACCCGCTCGGGGTCGGCGACGTCGAGCGCCTCGACCTCATCGGCGGTCTGGACGAGGACGATCGAGTCCGGCGCCTCGCCGGTCGTGCCTTCGACCTCCTCGTGGCCCTCGTGGCCGATCATCACGATCGTGTAGCCGTCGGCGGCGAAGCGGCGCGCCTCGACGTGGACCTTGGTCACCAGCGGGCAGGTGGCGTCGATCGTGCGCAGCCGGCGGGCAGCGGCGTTCTCGTGGACGGCGGGGGCGACGCCGTGGGCCGAGAAGACGACCATCTCGCCCTCCGGCACCTCGGACTCCTCTTCGACGAAGATCGCTCCACGTTTGGAGAGCTCCTCGACGACGTGCTTGTTGTGGACGATCTCCTTGCGGACGTAGACCGGAGCGCCGTAGAGCTCCAGCGCCCGCTCGACCGTCTGCACGGCGCGGTCGACGCCGGCGCAGTAGCCGCGAGGTGCGGCGAGCAGGACCCGCTTGGGGGCCGCGGTGGCAAGGGAAGGCACCCCCCCAGGGTAACCGGGGCGCACAATCCGTTGCGGTGCGCTTTATGCACCCTATGAGTGCATAAAGCGCACCGGAAGCGTTGGACACACGAGCGCCTGGATGGAGCGCCGGTTAGCCTTGCTGGATGGCAACGCAAGGACGCCACCTCGACCGGCTGACCGCGGTCGACGCCTCGTTCCTGACCAACGAGACCTCGGCCAGCCACATGCACGTCGGCGCGATCCTGGTCTTCGAGGGGCCGCCGCCGAAATACGTCGACCTGATCGAGCACGTGCGGGGGCGCCTCAGCCAGGTGCCGCGCTTCCGCCAGCGGCTGGTCGTGCCGCCGCTGGAGGCGGGGCGACCGCTATGGGCAGACGACGTCAACTTCAACCTGACCTACCACATCCGCCATACAGCGCTGCCGGAGCCGGGCGGCGAGCAGCAGCTCAAGCGGCTTGCGGCCCGGGTCTTCTCGCAGCAGCTCGACCGCTCAAAGCCGCTCTGGGAGCTGTGGCTCGTGCAGGGATTGGAGCGCGACCGTTTCGCCCTGCTGACCAAGACCCACCACGCGATGGTCGACGGCATCTCCGGCGTCGACATCGGCACCGTGCTCTTCGACCTTGAGCCGGTGCCCGAGCCGGCATCGAGCGAGGACGGCTGGGTGCCGCAACCGGCGCCGAGCACGGCGGAGCTGGTCGCCCGCGGCGCCGTCGACGCGGCCGCGGCGCCGGTGAAGCTGCTCGAGCGCGCGATCGAGGCGGTGCGTCACCCGGAGTCGGCGGCGCGGCGAATCGGCGAGGCGGTCGAGGGCCTGGGCGAGGTGGTCGGCGCCTTCGCCGACCCGGCGCCCGACGTGCCGCTGAACCAGACGATCGGCCCGCACCGGCGCTTCACCTGGGCGCGCTCGGAGCTGGCGACCTTCAAGCGGATCAAGGATGCGCTGGGTGGCACCGTCAACGACGTCGTCCTGGCCGTGGTGACCGGGGCGCTGCGCGAGTGGCTGCACGGCCGCGGCATCCGCACCGAGGGGCTGGAGCTGCGGGCGCTGGTGCCGGTCTCGATTCGCGCCGAGGACGAGCGCGGCGACCTCGGCAACCGGATCGCGGCGATGCGCGGGCCGCTGCCCGTTTACGTAGAGGACCCGGTGCGAAGGCTGCGCGTGGTCAGCGAGGAGATGGAGGGCCTGAAGCGCTCCAAGCAGGCGCTGGGCGCCGAAGTGATCGCCCGCTTCAACGACTTCGCCCCGCCGACGCTGCTGGCGCAGGCATCGCGGGTCAACTTCTCGACCCGGCTCTTCAACCTGATCGTCACCAACGTCCCCGGCCCACAGCTGCCCCTCTACGTCCTCGGCCGCGAGCTGCAGGAGGTCTTCCCGGTCGCCTTCCTGCCCCAGAACCACGCGATGGCGGTGGCGATCATGAGCTACAACGGCCACGTCGGCTTCGGCCTGCTGGCCGACTACGACTCGATGGAGGACGTCGAAGACTTCGCCGCCGGCCTCAACCGCTCCCTGGAGGAGCTGGAGGAAGCGGCCGCAGCGGCTGCTCCCGCCTGAAGCAGTCCGAGCTGCATCAAATTCCCCCACCTTCCAGATCGGTCATTTGATGCAGCTCGGGAGGGCCACCGGGTCGGCTGGCTAGGCTCCATTCATGGCAATCCTCGTCGCCCTCTTCATCGTCATCCCGATCGTCGAGCTGTACGTGATCATCCAGATCGGCTCGCTGATCGGGGTCTGGCCCACGATCGCGCTGTTGCTCGCCGACGCCCTGCTCGGCTCACTGCTGCTCCGCCACCAGGGCCGCGGCGCCTGGCGGCGCTTCAACACGGCCATCGCCGAACGCCGCTTCCCCGGCCGCGAGGTCGCCGACGGCCTCCTGATCGCAGTCGGCGCCACCCTCCTCCTCACCCCCGGCTTCCTCACCGACATAGTCGGCCTGATCTTCCTGATCCCGCCGACCAGGGCGATCGTCAGGCACCTGCTGCGCGGCTACGTCGGCAGGCGGTTCGTAGTCGTCGGTATGCCGGGGTCAGCGGGTTCGGCCGAGTCCTCGGCCACCAGCCGTCGCTACGACTTCGACGCAACGGCTGAAGAGGTCGACGCGGAAGGCCCTCAGCTCGACGGAGCCCGGCGGCTAAGTTCGTACTTTCGACCGACCGATTTGCAAGGTTCCGTCGATGGCGGATGAAGACAAAGACTTTCCCTATCGAATCGCCTACGACGAAGCGGTTCGAGCACTCTCAGCAGCAGAGCATGATCGACAGCCTCCGGACGCGTGCGGGCCTACTGCTCTCGGCCGCGGCCATCACTACATCGTTCTTGGGAGCGCAGGCGCTGAATGACGGTGGCCCAAGTGTCGCAACATGGTTGGCGCTCTCCAGCTTCGTCAGCCTCTCGATCGCGGTCCTGGCAATCCTCTGGCCGCATCGCCTCGAGTTCACCGCCAACCCGACGGCAAGCACTTGATCCGTTGGGCCACAGTCGGATCGCCGTCGTATTTCGCGGCCAGTCTGCGGAGGCTTACCTGCAATGCGTTTAAGCGGGTAGCTGTGTGATGAGCGCCAATTGTTGATAGTGGCATGAGCCAGACCAGGTTTGACGGAGACCCTGATCCGGCTCAGATTCCGATCCGAGACGACAATCCGGCTAGTCGCCGCTGGGAAAAGTTAACGCCTAGGGCGATTTCACCCACGATCCAGGGCACTGCACCTACGCCGTGTCCTCGTCGCGAGGGGCCGCAAGCAGCTCGGTTGCCTCACGGCGGACGCTCTCTGCCTCCTCGTCGTGCCCAGCCTCGCTTAGGCGATCGGCAAGGTTGTTCAGGGCCATCGCCAGGTGGGGCGCATACGCGGCGGGGTTGGCCTCGGCCAGGGGGCGGTAGGTCTCGACCGCCTCCTCGATTACCTCCAGCGCCTCGGGGTGGCGGCCTGCCTCTGCGAGGCGGGCCGAGAGGTTGTTCAGGGCGCCCGCCAGTTCGGATGCGTGGGCGGCGGGATTGGTCTGGGCCAGGGGGCGCCGGATCTCGACCGACTCCTCGCTCGCCGCCAGGGCCTCGGCCTGGCGGCCGGCGCCTGCGAGGCGGTTGGAGAGGTTGTTCAGGGCGCCCGCCAGTTCGGATGCGTGGGCGGCGGGATTGGTCTCGGCCAGGGGGCGGTAGGTCTCGACCGACTCCTCGCTCGCTTTCAGCGCCTCGGCCTGGCGGCCTGCCTCTGCGAGGCGGGCCGAGAGGTTGCTCAGGGCCATCGCCAGGTCAGGCACATAGGCGGCGGGGTTAGCTTCGGCCAACGGCCGCTGGATCCCGACCGACCCCTCGATCGCTTCCAGGGCCTCAGCCTGGCGGCCGACTTCTGCGAAGCTGAGCGAGAGGTTGTTCAGGGCCATCGCCAGGTCGTATGCGTGGGCGACGGGGTTGGCTTCGGCCAGCGGCCGCTGGATCCCGACCGCCTCCTCGATCGCTTCCAGCGCCTCGGGGTGGCGGCCTGCCTCTGCGAGGCGGACCGAGAGGTTGTTCAGGGCCGCCGCCAGCTCGGGGGCGTGGGCGGCGGGATTGGCCTCGGCCAGGGGGCGGAAGCTCTCCACCAACTGCGCAGTCAGGGTCGCGGACAGCTCGTTCATCACGAGGTCGGCGCGAGGTGGCATCAGGTCTACGGCGGCGAGCAGCGCCTCCGCATTCACCTTCACGACAGAGACGGCGCCATCTATCGCCGCCGCTGCGGTGACGGCGTTGCCGTAAAGGAGATCGCCGTCCCTGGCGGCCCCAGCCTGGGCGACAGCGACCTCACACAGGCGGACCAGCTCCGCGCTGAGGATCGGGCTCAGCGCCTTGGCCAGATCAGGGCGATTGGCGGCGGCTCGGGCCAGCACCTCAAGCGGCCTGGTGATCTCCTCAGGCTCGCTGCCGGCGATGGCTCCGCCCAGCACCGCGGGCTGCTCGGTGAAGCACCGTGCCACCAGGCGCTCGCCCACCAGGTCGGGTTCCAGCGGGTTCCACCAGCGCGGCCCGGGGTACTGCGCGCGCACCCAGCGGGCGAGGCGGTTGCGGCGCTCCGCCGTCGCGTCGCGCAGGTCGGAGAGCAGCCGCAGGCGCTCCGCCGCTCTCTCCTGGCTGTCTGCGTTGACCAGGGTCGCCAGCGCGACCAGGGATTCGAGCAGGTCCTCATCGGCGTCAAGCTCGGCCGAGCCCTCTCGCCAGTAGCGGCGCTCGTGCTCCAGCACCCCGTCGAGCAACCTGTCGCGGTTGGAGGGCGCCTCCTCGCCTTGGGCGGCCAGGTAGGCGGCGATCACGACCATCAGCGGGTTCTCGAAGACCTCGTCTTGCAGGTCCGGCGCTGCTGCCGAGGCTGGAGGCCCTTGCAAGCGCTCGGCCAGGGCGGGAACCGCGGCTTCGAAGAGCTTGCGCCGCTCCGCGACTCCAAACGGCGCGTCCTCCAGGTAGCGGACCTCGCATTCGTCTAGGACCGCGTCGAGCGCATCGACGCGGTCGGCAAGCCGCGAAGCCCAGCCGCCGCCCCTGTCGGGGCCGCCGCGCACCAGCAGCAGCACCCGCACCGGGGACTGCGGCGTGGCCTTGGCGCTCAGCAAGGGCAGCAGCAGCTCCACCTGCTCGGGGCGCGTCTCGGCGTAGTCGATGACCGCCAACCGCGCGGTCGGGGCCTCGACTAGGGCGCCGAGCATCCCCGGATCGGCGATTCGCGACAGAAAGCCACACAGCCACTCGCTCTCCTGCGCCCGCAGGCACAGCTCGACCGCCAGGCGCGTCTTACCGGTCCCCCCGCGCCCGCCGATCACCTGGCCGGCGAAGGGAGCCGGGGAACCGATCCAGGCTTCCAGCTCGGAGAGCAGGCCAGCGCGCTCGACGTAGGGGACGACGCCTGAGTGCGCGCGGACCAGGCGCGCCGGGGAAGGAAGCTTGCCGGCAACGGGGACATGGGCAGGTTCCAGGGGTACGGTGCGGGTTGATTCGTTGTAGGTGATCTCGATCCGCGAGCCGACGGCGCCCTGGATCTGGACGTTGCGGTTGCCCCTGATGCGCTGCTCGCCCACGAGGCAGGCGTGTCAGTCGCGGGGCCGGGGCGCGGTGCTCTGGTCGACCTTGATCTGGCTGTTGACGTTGCCGGCGTTCTGCACGACGTTCGTGCCTTTTGCCTCCTGCTTGATGTCGCTGATCTGCACCTCCGCACCTTCGATCTGCTCGGCGATGGCCTTCAGCTCATCCAGCAGCTCGGGCGAGCGCTCGGCGCGCTCTTCGAGCAGGTCCCCCAGCGCCTCCTCCCGCCGTTTGCTATCGGGAGTCTTGGCCAGGCCCTCCAGCGCTTGCTCTGCCTCGGCATCTTCCTGGAGCGAGAACCGCTGGCGCAGGGCCTTCATTGCCTTTCGCGCGGCCTCCACCCCACTGTCGATCGCCCCGTCCTCGGCTCGGTTCAATGCCCTGGCGAGCAGGGCGGCGACGATCACTCCCACTGATATTGGCTCGACCACTATGCCCTCCTCCTGTTTGCTTAGGCGATCTTGTGACAAAGAGGCTTGCACATCGGCGGGCGGCGATGTGGGCTGGGCGTGACTCTTGGCGGAGGTCGGGGACAACAGGGTCAGCCTGCTGTTATTTGTTTGGGCCGATCCCTGCAGGCGGCAAAGTAGACCCGGCGAGCCACAAGGGCACTCGGGACTTCGATTCGTAAATCCGTAGTGCTGTGAGTGGCGTTAACGCGATACCCGCGCGAGCGGTGTCGGGGGCGTACCGTAGCGAGGCCAGACTTTACGCGCTGGCCCGGCGGGCGATGTAAATCGCCTTGGTATGCCGCTCGGTGTCGAGGGGCTGCCGGGGGACGCCGTCTAGGCCATGGCCGTAAACGTCCAGGCACTCCAGCCCGGCACGGTCCAAGGCAGTCAGAACCTCGGCTTCGGAGAAATGGCGCTAGCGGTGAATAGATGCTTCGCCTTGGTCCGCGCCCGCTCCATCATCGTCGCTCTGCGCTTCAAGGCGTGATTCGCACACCGAACGTCGGCCGAAGCCAAGCCGCGCCAGACAAGCCGCCTGCCGCCCTCCTCGACCACTGAGGTTTCCGCGTAGAAGGTTCGGGGGCAACGACGGGCGAGACCCCCGTCGCCAACCGAAGGCTCTGAGCGAGCCACATCCGGCTCATCCTGAGGTGCGGGCGCCCTCTTCGCACTCGCATCCGCGGGGATGCCCGTGGGGATGGAATGGGGATGAAATAGACCCCCTATGACCCCCATTGACCCCGCCAACCCTGCCTAGAAGCCGAGTGCGAACTTGGCGTCCTCGGTCATCATCTCGGGGCTCCAGGGTGGGTCGAAGATCATCTTCGGGTGGACTGCCGAGACGCCGGGGAGGTCGCCTACGAACTCCTTCATCTGCTCGGAGACCTGGGGGCCGATCGGGCAGGCCGGGGTGGTCAGCGTGAAGGTGACGAAGACCTCCTCGTCCTCGATCTCCACGTCGTAGACGAGGCCAAGCGAGACGAAGTCGAGTCCCAGCTCGGGGTCGATCACCTCCTCGAGAGCCTCGATGACGTCGTCTTCCGTGAGCACCGCTGTGTCGTTGTCGGGCATCGGCCCATGGTACTCGGCTAGGCTCGCGGATCGCGATGGGCAGCAACGGGCAAATAGTGCGGCGATCGATCGGGATCGCCTTCACCGACGGCGGGCTGCTGGCGCTGTCTGCGGTCCGACCGACGGAAGCCGGCGGGCACGGCGAGGAGACGGTCGCAGCGGTGCTCTGCAGCGCCGACGGCGCGCCGGTCGACGTCTCCGAGGCCCTGCTCTCGACCGAGTACGGGCCTGACGGGGTGCAGCGGCGGGCGACGCTGGAGCTCTGGGTCGACGGCGAGGAGGGCCAGCCGCTGCGCGGCGCCGGCACGCTGATCAGCGCCAGCTCGGTCCGCCACCCCGGGCTGCACGCCGACATCGCCTTCTTCCGCTGGTCGGTCGAAGGCCGCGAGGGACTCGGCCACTACGAGGTCGTGCGGCGCGATGACTGAGATCAAGGCGGTGATCTCCGACTTCGGCGGCGTGCTGACGACGCCGCTGATCCAGTCCTTCATGGCCTTCCAGAACGAGACCGGGATCTCCGTCGAAACCCTCGGCAAGGCGATGCAGGCGACCGCCGAGGCCAACGGCGAGAACCCGCTGTTCGAGATGGAGCGGGGCGAGATCACCGAGGTCGCCTTCCTCGAGACGCTCACCGACGCGCTCGAGCCGCTGCTCGGCCACCGGCCCGAGATGCACCGCTTCAAAGAGATCTACTTCGACGCGCTCAACCCGAACCCGGAGATGATCGAGCTGATGCGCGAGCTCAAGGCCGAGGAGTACCAGATGGCGATGCTGACCAACAACGTGCGCGAGTGGGAGCCGCTCTGGCGCTCGATGCTCCCGGTCGACGAGATCTTCGAGACCGTCGTCGACTCCGGCTTCGTCGGCTGCCGCAAGCCGGAATCGAAGATCTACGAGCTGACCCTTGAGCGCATCGAGCGGCCAGCCGAGGCCTGCCTCTTCGTCGACGACGTCCTGGTCAACTGCGAAGGCGCCCGCAAGGCCGGCCTGCACGCCGTCCACTTCCAGGACAACGAGCAGGCGATCCCGGAGATCCGCGCGGCACTCGGTTCTTAGAGCAGGTGCCGGCGGAGGAAGTCGATCTGGTCGGCGACAACCGCCTCGTGCTCTGGCCCGTCGTAGATGTCGAAGTGGTCGACGCCCGGATAGGTGCGCAGCTCGCCGAGGGGTGCTCTACGAGCGGCAGCGATGGCCGGACCTGGCTTCGCGACCCGGTCCGCCTCTCCGACGCAGACGAGCCAGGGGCAGTGCAGGCCGGCGGCGTGGCGGGCCGGACGGTAGGGACGGCCGAGGATCCACCGAGAGGAGACGCGATTGCGCCAGCGCGAGTCCTCACCGGTCTCGACGACCCGACGCCAGCCCTCCTCCCCACCGGGCGCGTTGATGAATGCCGGCTCGTGCGGCTGCCCGACGGCGGGCAGGTGCCGGCCTCGAAGCGCCGCCGCGAGCGTTCGCGCCACGACCGCCGGCGAGGATCGATGGGCCTGGCGCACGATGTCGAGGAAGGGAACCTGGCTGATCGCGGCGACCACGTCCGGGTCCGCCGCGGCGGCGGCAAGCGCATTGCCCCCGCCCATCGAGGAGCCGAAGGTCGCTACGCGAGCAGCGTCCACCCCGGACAGCGAACGCGCAAAGGCGATGGCCGCGCGCCAGTCCTCGAGTTGACGTGCTGGGCGGAAGAGGTCCGGCTCGCCACCGCTGTCACCGAAGCCGCGATGGTCGAAGACGAGCGCCGCGAAGCCTGCGGTCGCAAAGCGCTCCGCAAACGGGCCAAGCCGATCGCGCCGCGTACCCGAGAGGCCGTGGGCCATTACGACGACCGGCGTCTCTTGCGCATCTCCCGCCGCCGAGTACAACCATGCGGCACAGGAATCGGCCCCTGACTCGAATACGAGGTCCAGTCGCTCCATTTGCCCTACAACGGTGCAGCGACTGGGAATGTGAGAACCGACCTTCGTTGAAGGGTTTTAGTCGTATAGAGCTCAAAACCCTTCAACGAACTCGCAGACTCGTCTCGCCGCGGCGGCCGCCTAGTTGTCAGAGCCCGCTCGGTCCCAGATGTAGAGCTCTACGGCCTCAAGGGCCAGCTCCATCTGACGCGGCGGGGAGAGGAGGCCCAGGACCAGCTCCAGGGCGTCCTCCTCGGTCACTCCGGCGTCGACCGCCTCCTCGCCGCGGAAGCCGGCGGCCAGCTTGAGGGCCTCGCGGCGGTTCTCGCCGAGGGCGCCGAAGGCGCCCATGAGGAAGTCGCGGTTGGGGACCGGCTGGCCGAACTCGAGCGAGCCGTGCCAGGCGGCGAGCATCGAGAGGTCGTGCTCGTCGAGCTCGGAGAGCGCCTTGGCGTAGTGGGTCTCGAGCTCGTCGTCGGGGATCTCGTCGACCCAGGCCCGGACCGCCTCGCCGAGCAGCTGCCGGCGCGCCTCGCGGCCGATCGAGTCCGCGATCGCGCGGATCGCGTCGGCTGGGTCTACGAAGCAGAGAGCCATCTGCGCTGCAATCTAGAGGGGGCGGTAGACGCCAAATCGGCGCTGGGATGCCGCAGTTTGCGGCGGCCAGGCGCCGGGGGCGGACATAGGCTGGAGGAGTGCCGCTGAAGCTGATCCACGGGCCACCGAACTCGGGCCGGGCAGGCCGCATCAGGCGCGGCCTGATCGCCGTGCTCGACCGCGACCCGGTCCTCGTCGTCCCCACCCTCGACGACGTCTTCGCCTTCGAGCGCGAGCTCTGCGCGGAGGGCGCGATCCTCGGCGCCGACGTGATGACCTTCGGCGGCCTCTTCCGCCGCGGTGGCCGCAGCGGGCGGCGCGCCCCCCGGCGCCGTCCTCACCCCCGCGCAGCGCCTCGGCGCGGTCGCGGCGGCAGCGGCCGAGCGGCGAGGGGAGATCGGCCCGCTGCGCGGCTCCGCCCACCAGCCCGGCTTTCCGCTCGCGCTGGAGCACCTGCTCGACGAGCTGCAGGGAGCGGGGCTCGAGCCGGCGGACGTCGAAGCGGCGGCCGGGACCCTCGAGGGCTCGGCCTACCTCGGCGACATCGCCACCCTGTTCGCCGCCTACGCGCAGCTGCGCGACCGGCTCGGACTGGTCGACGCCCACGGGATCGCGCGCGAGGCGATCGGCCTGCTGGAGGCCGGCAACGAGTTCTGGCGACGGCCGGTCTTCCTCTACGGGCTCGACGACCTGACGCGCAACCAGCTGGACCTGATCCGGGCGCTGGCGCCGGCCGTCGACGTGACGATGGCACTGCCCTACGAGAAGGGACACACGGCGCTTGCGGCCCGCAACGCCCCGCTGCTCGAAGCGCTCGAGGAGATCGGGGTCGACTCGGTCGAGGAGGCCCCGGCCGACCCCGCCAACACGAGCTCGCCGCTGCTCTTCCACCTCGAGCGGGGGTTCGGCGCGACCGAGCCGGAGCGCCGGACGCTCGACGAGAGCCTCGCCTTCCTGCGCTCCGCCGGGGCGCGCGGAGAGGCCGAGGCGATCGCCGCTCGAGGTGGCGCGCCTGCTCGCCGCGGGGACCGACCCGGAGCAGATCGCCGATCGTCGTGCGCGACCCCGCCCGGCGCGGCCCGCTCCTCGCCTCCGTCCTCGAGTCCTACGGGGTGCCGACGGCGCTCGAGGCGGAGATCCCGGTCGTGACCACCTCGGTGGGCGGCTCCCTGGCGGCCCTGCTGGAAGCGATGCTTGGGACCGGCAGGGCGTCGGACCTGCTGCGCTGCCTGCGCGGCCCCTCGGGCGCCCCGCCGGGGCAGGTCGACTGGTTCGAGCGGGCGCTCCGCCGCGATCGGGTCCAGACGGCGGCGGCGGCGCTGCGGCTCTGGGAGGAGCGCTACGGGGAGCCGCCGGCGCGACGTCGCCCGGGTCCGCGAGGCGGCGGGCCGGCCGGCGAGACCTGGCGGTGGAGGTCGCGGCGCTCGCCACGGCGATGGGCGCCCGCGCCGGCGCGGAGCTCGAGATGCGCGCCGCCGGGGCGATCGCCGACGACGATGGCCGAGCGCGCCGAGCTCGACGGCCTCGCGCCGCTCCCCGAATCCATCGCCGCGGCGCTGGGCGCGATCTCGGTGCGCGTCTGGAGCGGGCCGGTCGAGGACCGGGTCAGGATCGCCGACCCGCGCCGGGTGCGCGCGGCCCGCTTCGACAACGTCTTCGTCGCCTCCCTGCAGGACGGCGAGTTCCCGCGTGGCACCGGACACCTCGACCCGTTCCTCTCCGAGCGCCAGCGCGAATCGCTGGGCCTGCCAGCCCCGCCACGACAACGAGGCCGAGGAGCGCTACCTCTTCCACGCCTGCCTGGCGCTGCCGAGACGGCGGCTCTTCCTCTCCCACCGCGACAGCGACGAGAACGGCGCCGCCGAGGCGCCGTCCCCCTTCCTCGACGACGTCAGGCAGCTGCTCGCAGCCGAGCGGGGACAGAGATCCGCGGCCGCGCCCTCGCCGACGTCGTCCACCGCGTCGGCGATGCCCCCTCGGAGACCGAGCTGGCGCGGGCGATCGCCGCCTGGGGGCCGGACGCCGACCCGCTCCGGCTTCTCGAAGTCGCCGGCGCCGGAGAGGCGATCGCCGACCGGATCGCGGCCAGCCTGGCGACCGCCCGAAGCGCCGAGGCCGCGACGCGGGCCCCGGGGCCGCTCTCGAACCCGTCCGTGATCGCGGCGCTGGGCGACGTTGGCGCCTACGGCGGCACCACCCTGGAGGGCTTCGACGTCTGCTCCTACCGCTGGTTCGTCTCGCACGAGCTCTCCCCCCAGCCGCTCGACCCACCTCCCGACCCGCTCGTCCAGGGGGGCATCGTGCACGCCGCCCTCTGCTCCCTCTACGAGGAGCGACCCGGCGGCGATGCGCTCCCCCGGCCCGACTCCCTGGCCGCCTGGATCGCCCGCAGCCGCGAGCTGGTGGGCGAGATCGCGGCGGAGAGAGGGCTCGGCGAGCACCCAGCCGAGCGGGCGATGCTCGCGCCGCGTCGAGGGCCTGCTCGCCCGCTTCCTGGCCGAGGAGGCCGGCCGCGAGACCGGCGGCTTCGAGCCCTGGCTGCTGGAGGAGGGCTTCTCCGAGTCCGAGGAGTCCGGGCAGCCGGCGCTCGCAGATCGACGGCTGGCGCCTGCACGGGGCGATCGACCGGGTCGACCGGGCGCCCGACGGGCGGGCGCTCGTCCTCGACTACAAGCTCTCGAGCAAGGTCTCGCCGCGGGAAAAGCTCGAGGAGGAGGCGAAGCTGCAACTGCAGCTCTACCTGATCGCCGTCGCAGAGCTCTGGGGCGCGGAGGCCGTCGGCGGCCTCTACCACCCGCTGCGCGCCACCTCCGAGCGCCGCCCGCGGGGGTTCGTGCGCGAGGACGCCGCGGACGACCTCGCCGGGTACGGGCTCTCCAGGACCGACGGGGTGGACGGCGAGGAACTGGAGGAGCTGCTTGCCGACGCCCGCCGCCGGGCCGGCGAGATCGTCGCCCGGATGCGGGCCGGACAGATCGATCGCGACCCCGGCCCCCGCAAGGGCCTGCGCGACCACGGCATCTGCCCGCCGTTCTGCGACTTCGCGCCGATCTGCCGCCGCGACCGGGCACCGGTCGAGCCGGCGGGCGACCAGGAAGACGAGGGACTATGAGCTTCCGGTGCGCCTTTTACGGTCATGGACCACATAAAGCGCACCGGAACGGGCTGGGGCTATGAGCACGCGGCAGCCGACCGAGGAACAGCGGGCCGCGATCGAGGCGAGGGGAGCCGAGGTGCTGGTCGAGGCGGGCGCCGGCACCGGCAAGACCGGGGTCATCGTCGACCGCTACTGCCGGCTGGCCTGCGAGCAGGGCGTCTCCCCGGACGCGATCCTCGCCTTCACCTTCACCGACAAGGCCGCCGCCGAGCTGCGCCAGCGGATCCGTGCCGAGGTCGAGCGCCGGGCCGAGTCGGGGTCGGAGCGCGCCCGCAGAGCTGCTGCCCGGGCTCGGCGGCTCCTGGGTGACGACGATCCACGGCTTCTGCAACCGGCTGCTCTCGGCCCACCCGGTGGCGGTCGGCATCGACCCCCGCTTCCGGGTGCTCGACGCCCCCGAGGCCGAGCGGGCGGCCGCCGAAGCATTCGACGAGGCGCTCGAAGCCTTCCTGGCCGGTGGCGATCGCGAGCGCGAGAACACCGTCGCGGCATTCGACATCGCCGGGCTGCGGGGGATCGTGCTCGGCGTGCACGCCGAGCTGCGCAGTCGCGGCGAGGACGAGCCCCGGCTTCCCGGGCAGCCCGAGCCGGACGTCCCGGGGGCCTTGCGCCACGCCGCCGAGGTCGCCGCCGAGACGATCGGGGAGCTGAAGCCCGGCAGCGCCAACCACGGGCTGCTCGAGCGGGCGCTGGCCATCCTCGACGGGGTGGAGAACACCCCGGGCCTCGGCGAGATCGCCCCGCTGCGGACGACGAGCAAGGCCAAGCCGATGGCCGCCTACAGGGAGGCGATCGATGCGGCGGTGAGCCGCGTCGCCGAGGCCGGCGAGGGCGGCCTCGCCTATCGCCACGTCGCCGAGCTGCTGCGGCTGTTCTCCGAGCGCTTCGCCGTCGCCAAGGAGAGGCGCGCCGGGATCGACTTCGAGGACCTGCAGCTGCTGGCGGTGCGGCTGCTCGAGCGAACCGAGACGGGAGCCGCCTACCGGAGCAGGTTCAGCCACATCCTGGTCGACGAGTTCCAGGACACCAACCGGCTGCAGCTGCGCCTGATCGAGGCGCTGCGCGGGCCGCGGGCGCAGCTGATGACCGTCGGCGACGAGCTGCAGTCGATCTACGGCTTCAGGCACGCCGACCTCGACGTGTTCCGCGAACGGCGGCGGGCGACCGAGGCCAGCGCGGCGGCGGAGGCGATCCCCCTCAGCGGCAACTTCCGCGCTCGCCCCGAGCTGATCGGCGCCGTCAACGCGATCGGCGAGCGGCTGCTTGACGACTACGCCCCGTTGCGGGTCGGCACTCCGCCCAGCAGCCCGCAGCCGCCGGGGGATGGCCCGGCGGTGGAGATGCTGCTGACAGGCCGCGACGGCTGGGCCGACGAGGGGATCCAGCTCGACCCGATGACCGACGCCCGCACGCCGGTCAACCAGCTGGCCGAGGCCCGCTTCCTCGCCGCGCGGCTCCGCGAGCTGGCCGACCAGGGCGTCGAGCGCGGTGCGATGGTCGTGCTGCTGCGCGCCTTCACCCGCCTCGACGCCCACGAGGACTCGCTGGAACGGGCCGGCCTGCGCCCCTACGTCGTCGGCGGCCGCGGCTACTGGTCCCAGCAGCAGGTCGCCGACGTCTGCGCGCTGCTGGCGACGATCTGCAACCCGCTCGACGACCAGTCGCTGCTGGGAGCGCTCGCCTCGCCCGCCTGCGGGGTCGCCCCCGACACGCTCTGGCTGCTGCGGGCGGCGGCCGGCAGGGGCCGCCACCTCTGGCCGGCCGTCGAGCGGGCCGCGGGCCTGGGCGAGGACGAGAGCAAGGACATCGACGCGGAGCGGCTCGAGCAGATCCCCGCAGCGGAGCTGTCGCTGCTGCGCGCCTTCGCCGAAAAGGCGATCGAGCTGCGCCGCCGCGCCACCTCGCTCTCGCTCCCGGGCCTGATCGACGCCGCGGTGACCGAGACCGGCTACGACCTGGCGGTGCTGATGCGTCCCGCAGGCGAGGCCCGCTTCGCCAACGTGCGCAAGCTGATGCGCCTCGCCGCCGAGTTCGAGACGAGCGAGGGCCGCGACCTGCGCGGCCTGCTCGACTTCCTCGCCGCGCGCGCCGATGCCGACGCCGACGCGCAGGCCGCGACCGCCCTGGAGGGCCACGACGGGGTGCGGATCATGACGATCCACAGCGCCAAGGGGCTCGAGTTCGACGTGGTCGCGATCCCCCACCTCTCCCGCGGCCTCCTCCCCCCCGCGCGCACCCCCCTGCTCACCGTCGGCCGCGAGCCCGAGGCCCCGCGGGTCGGGATGCAGCTGCGCCGGCTCGGGGCTCGCGGGGTCAACCTCTACGCGCAGCGCGAGCTCAGCGAGGACGCGCAGAGGCGCGACGCCGAGGAGGAGCTTCGCCTCTTCCACGTCGGGGCAACGCGAGCCCGCGAGCGGCTGTTGCTGAGCGGCGTGGTCAGACCCTCTCCCCCGTCCCGCAAAAGCCACGGCGAAGCCGTGATCGAGCGGATCGTCGCCGGGTTCGAGATCGACCGCGAGCGCGACTCGAGCGTCGAGGTCGCGGCCCCCGAACCGAGGCCCGGACTGGATGCTTCGTTCCCGCCGTCAGAGATCGCGGTTCGCCTCAACCTCGCCTCGGCGGAGCGGGCGCGGGCCCTGGCCGCGGTGCGGAAGGAGCTGGGCCCGGAACGAGGCGCCGGCGAGGGGCCGGCGCCGCTGGTCGCGGCGAGGGCAGCAAGGGCCCCAAGGCGACCGCTCTCCTACACGGCGATATCCACCAGTGGCTCGGAGGAGCGTCCGCTGGCCAGCGACCGAGCGCTGCGGGAAAAGAACGGAGACGAGCACGAGGGCGCCGACGGGGGGACGGCGCGGGGCCGGGCCGTCCACTCGCTGCTCGAGTGGAGCCAGGCCAACGGGTGGCGAGCGCCGTCGGCGGAGCTGGTGCGTCGCATCTCGGCCTCGGCGGAGGTCGGCGACCCCGGCCTCGCCGGGGAGGCCCTGCTGGCGCCGTTCAAGGCCTGGCTCGACTCGAGCTTCTTCGCCGAGCGGGTACGCGGCGCCGAGCGCAGCCGTGCCGAGGTGCCGCTGCTGGTCGAGGTCGCCGGCACCGTCCTGCGCGGCTCGATCGACCTGCTGGTCGAGGAGGGCGGCAGCCCACCGCTGATCGTCGACTACAAGACCGACGGGGTCGACGGCCACGGGCCAACCGAGCTCACTGCTCGCTACGGGATCCAGCAGGCCATCTACGCGCTCGCCGTCGCCGAGGCACGGGGGGCAGAGGAGGTCGAGCTCGCCTACGTCTTCCTCGAGCGACCCGAGGAGCCGGTCCTCTCGAGCTGGGGACCGGAGGAGATCGAGGCCGGCAGGGGCAGGCTCGAAGGCGAGATCGCCCGGGTCAGAAGGGGTTGACCAAGACCCTCTGACCAAGCAGGCCAAGGACGCAGGGAGCAAAGCGTGCTCCGCACGTGAGCGACCGGGGACGCCGGCATGCGCCGGTCAGAGGGTCTTGGTGGCCAGCTTGGTCGCCAGCTCGTCGAGCTTCAGCTCCTTCAAACCCTCGCCCACGGCGTCGAGCTCGGCGGCGCAGTAGGTGACCAGCTCGCGTCCCTCGCCGCAGAGGTCGAGGGTCTCGCGCAGGCCGGCCTGGCCGGAGTCGAGCCGGTCGATGATCTGCTCCAGCCGCTCGACCGCGACCTCGTAGCTGTCTGGTTTCTCCGTCACTCCCGATCCTCGATCCTGGCGCCGACGCTGCCGTCGGAGAAGCGCAGTCTGACGCGCTCGGCGGCGACCGCGGCGTCGGCGGTCGTGACCGGCTCGCCGTCGCCGGCCTCGACCAGCGCGTAGCCGCGTTCCAGGGTCCGCTCCGGCTGGTGGGCGCGGAGCGCCACCGCCGCCCGGTGCAGCGCCTCCCGGCGGCGCTCCATGTCCGGCCCGGCGGCGCGGCGGCGCGCCCGCTCGAGGACCACGGTGGCGAGGCGGCGCTGGAAGCCGAGCCGCTCGGCGATGCCGCGCTCGGAGGCGGCGCGGATCTCTCGCGTCTTCTGGTTGAGGGCGAGCCGCTCGCGGCGCAGCGCCCGCGCCGGGCCGCGGGCGAGGGACACCAGGTGGGGCGTGCGTGCCGGCACAGCGCCCTCGGCCGCCCGGCGCAGCGAGCCGACGCCGCGCTCGAGCGCGCCGCGGGCCGCGATGCAGTCGAGCGGCACCGCGGCCTCCGCCGCGTGGGTCGGGGTCGAGCAGGCGACCGCGGCGACGTCGTCGATCAGGGTCGAGTCGCGCTCGTGCCCGACGGCGCTGATCACCGGCACGCGCAGCATCGCCACCGTGCGGCAGAGAGTCTCGTCGCAGAAGGCCCAGAGGTCGGCGAGGCTGCCGCCGCCGCGGGTGACGACGATCGCCTCGACCTGCGGCTGGGCCGCGAGGCCCTGGATCGCGGCCGCGATCGCCGGCGCCGCGTGCCGGTCCTGCACCGGCGCGAAGGCCCAGACGACGGTGCCCCGCCAGCCGCGCCGCTGCAGCCCGGCCAGCAGGTCGCGCCGGGCGGCGCCGGCCTCCGCGGTGACGACGCCGATCGTCTTCGGCAGCAGCGGTCGGGACAGCTGCCGCTGCAGCTCGAACAGTCCCTCGGCCTGGAGCTGCTTGCGCAGCGCCTCCAGCCGTGCCAGCAGGTCGCCTTCGCCGGCGAGCCGCAGCTGCGTGACCCGGAACGAGAATCCGGGCGAGGAGGCCTGGCTGCCGATGAAGTAGTCGGGGCCGCCGCCGATGACGAACTCGGCGCCGTCGCGCAGCGCCCCGTCGGGGAGCTTCGAGCTTCGCAAGCTCGTTCGCCCAGATCGTGCACGGCACCGCCCCTTCGCTGTCGCGCAGCTCGAAGTACGACTGCTTCGGCGTGTGCCTGAGTCCGGTCACCTCGCCGATCAGCTGACACCCGCGCCCGCTTGCGCATCTCGTCGCGCAGCGTTTTCGCATAGCGACCGACAGGAAACGGCCCGGGCAGTTCCACAAATTCAGGCTATCCAGCTCTGGTGACGCGCTTGGTGCAAGCAGATCAAGGAACTTCGCGCTGGCGCGCTCGCACCCCGCCTTCGGCGGGGGTCGCGTGGCGTGCCACCACCAAGCACGCGAGCGACCGAGGACGCCGATATGCGCCGTACCAAGCGCGTCACCCGTGCCAGCGGTTGGCCCACTGCTTCAGCTCGCTGATCGCCGGGCCCAGCTCGGTTCCCTTCTCGGTCAGCGAGTAGGTGACGCGCACCGGCGTTCCCGGCCTCGACCTCCCGCTCGACCAGGCCCTCGTCCTCGAGCTCGCGCAGCCGCTGGGAGAGCAGCCGGTCGGAGAGGCCCGGCACCGCCCTGGCCAGCTCGCCGAAGCGCAGCGGGCCCGTCGGTCAGGGCGCAGAGAATCGCTCCGGTCCAGCGCTTGCCGATCAACTCGATCGCGGCGTGGAAATGCGGACAGACGCCATTGCCGTCAACGGCTTGATCTTGGGTCGAGGACCCAACCTCCACGTTGTCGGAGCTTACCGAACGTAAGTGGTCAGCTCGCGCAGGGGCCGGTGTCGACGCTGGACGACGTCTCCCCCAGGGCGGCTTCGACGACCTCGTTGGGAACCGCGAAGCCGCCCGGGGTTCCGGTGGTGGTCGCGGCGAAGACCGTGCCGAGGACCCGGCCGCGGCTGTCGACGATCGGCCCGCCGGAGTTGCCGCTGCGGACGGTGCCGCGCAGGGAGGCGATCGGGCGGCGGACCGGGCCCTGGCCGTAGGAGTCCTCGCCGATCGTCTCGCGCGTCTCGCCGAGGCGCGCCGGGGCGGCGGCGTATGGCCCGTTCTCCGGGTAGCCGAGCACCGCCGCGGTCGCGCCCGACTGCGGATCGGGGGCGATCGGCAGCACCGGCAGCTCGGCGTCGACGCGCAGCAGGGCGAGGTCGTTTTCGGGGTCGTAGTGGACCGCCGTCGCGTCCAGGGAGGCCCCTGCCTGGGTCGTCACCGTCGTGTCGTCCTCGCCGGCGACGACGTGGGCGTTGGTCGCCACGAGCCCGGGCGCCGCGACCCAACCCGAGCCCTCGATCCCGAGCCCGCAGGCGGTGCCGAGCACGCGGACCACCGAGGCGCCGGCCCGCATCACGTCCGGGTCGGCGACGATCTTCGGATCCGGCGTCGCCACCGGCGCGGCCGGCCCGACGATCGAGGGCGCCGGGTCGACCCGGTCGAGCGCCCGCAGGATCGCCCCCGACGGCGGCAGCACGTCGTTGAGGCTGCTGAGGATCAGCGAGCGCTGCACGTCGGCGCGCAGCTGCGCCGTCCCGGGCGCGTGCAGGGCGACCGCGCCGAAGACCCAGACCAGCCCGAGCGCGACCGAGGCGACCAGCGCGGCCCCGCCGGCCCCGTCGGCGAGGTGCAGCACCCCCCTGCTCCGGATCAACCGCGAGCGCAACCCCAGGGCAAGGCTCTCCAAGGTCACCGCCACCAACGCCCCGGCCATCAGCGCCCCCAAGCGCCGCGCACAGCGGCGCGTAGGGCGACTCCGATCCCTGGTTCAGCAGCAGAGGCCCGATCCGGCTTCCGGCAAACGCGCCCAATCGCGAACCCGAGCAGCGTCAGCGTGCCGACGATCAGCCCCTGCCGGTACCCCCAGAGCGCCAAGGCCAGCGGTGAAGGCGACGATCGCCCAGTCGAGCACGGTCATGGACTCAATGGAAGCAGGAAGAAGGGGTCGGGTGCCTCTCCTGAGCAGCGGCGTCATGTTTTTCGCACCGACCACTCAACGAAAAAACCAACCCTGCGGCGAAAAACCCAGCAAGCAGGAGAGGCACCCGACCCCTTCACTACCTTTCACGCAAATGAGCCCTCGCCCGCCCGAGGTGGAGCGGCGTCGCCGTCTCGTCACCCGCACGCTTCCCCTCAGCCTGATCGCGCTCGTCGCCTTCATCGTCGGCGCCATCGGCGGGCACGCCCGGCTCGCCGGAGAAGGAAGCGGCGCAGCGCTTCGCCGACGCCTGGGAACGCGACGAATTCGCCGCCATGTACAGGGAGCTGAACCCGGCCTCGCAGCGCGCAGATCGAGCTGAACGACTTCGTCATCGCCTACCGCGACGCCGACGATGACGGCGACCCTGCGCTCGCTCGAAGCGGGCTCGCCCGGCGACCCGTCCTCGCGAGAGCGGCGAGCACGGTCGTCGCCGTGCCGGTCCTCGCCGACACGGTCGCCTTCGGCACGGTCGAAGACGACGCTCGACCTGCCCTTCGACGAAGGCGGCATCGACTGGGACGAAGCGCTCGTCTTCCCCGGCCTGCGCAGCGGCGAGCACCTGGAAAGCCAGATCGAGCTCGCGCCGCGCGCGCCGATCCTCGCCGCCGACGGCTCGCCCCTGGCCGAGGGCCCGGCCGAAGCCCGGGCGCACCCGCTCGGCAGCGCCGCGATCGACGTCACCGGCGAAGTCGGCGCGGCCGAAGAAGACGGAAGCCGACGCGCTCGCCCGCAAGGGCTTCCCGCCCGGCACCCCGGTCGGCGTCAGCGGCCTCGAGCGGGCCTTCAACGCCAGGCTCGCCGGCAAGCCCGGGGGGCTCGCTGCTCGCCGTCGGCGACGCGAACGGCTCGGCCCGGACGCTCGCCGAGGCCGAACCGCAGGCCCGGCGCGCCGGTGAAGACGACGATCGACCCCGACCTGCAGGAATCGACCGTCTCCGCCCTCGCCGGCCGCGTCGGCGGCATCGCCGTGCTCGACGCCCGCAACGGCGACGTCCGCGCCCTTGCCGGCCAGGCCTTCTCGGCCCCGCAGCCCCCCGGCTCCACCTTCAAGATGATCACCACCACGGCCGCGCTGCAGAAGGGCGTCGTCTCCCTCGACGACGAATTCGAAATCACCGACGGCGCCAACGTCGGCGGGCGCTTCATCGAAAACGCCAACGGCGAGTACTGCGGCGGCACCTTCCGCGAAGCGTTCGCCGAGTCGTGCAACGCCGACTTCGCCCCGCTCGGGCCGGAGATCGGCAACGACGACCTGGTCGACCACGGCCGAACGCTTCGGCTTCAACTCGCCGCCGACGCTCTACGCGTCGCGGATCGTCGCCGAAGTGGAACCGGCCGAATCGACGATCCCGACCGAGATCGGCGAAGAAGTCGACCTCGGCGTCAGCGCGATCGGGCAGGGCGAGGTGCTGGCGACGCCGCTGCGAGATGGCGAGCGTCGCGCAGACGATCGGCAACGGCGGCGTGCGCGAGCCGACCTCGATCGTCGCCAACGCGAAGCTGCGGCCCGAGGCGGAGCCGGTGCGGGTGATGTCGAAGAAGATCGCCGACGAGCTGACCGAACTGATGGTCGGCGTCGTCACCGGCGGCACCGGCTACGCCGGGGCGATCCCCGAGGCCCAGGTGGCGGGCAAGACCGGCACGGCCGAGCTCGGCCCCAAGCCCGGCGAAGAGAACTCGCCGACACCCGCAGCAGCGCAAGGACGCCTGGTTCACCGCCTTCGCCCCCGCCGACAAGCGCAAAGCTGGCGATCGGCGTGCTGCTGATCGAAGCCGAAGCGGCGGGCGGCGAAGTCGCGGCGCCGGCGGCGTGCGCAGGTGCTTTCGGCTGGGCTCTGAGGCGGGTCCAGGAGGCCTGGCGGGTGCGCCTCTGCGGGAATTGACGCCGCCCGCGCCTATGGCGCGGTTGACGGTGATGAGGAGCGCGGGCTGCGCCCGCGCAGATATCGGATTGCATTTCCGCCGCTTCGCGACATTCCCGCAGAGGCGCACCCGCCAGGCCTCTCGAAGCGACAGCCCGGATCCAGCGCTGACTTGCCACCAGTGGATCGCGCAACGTCGAGTGTGGCTTCCGCCGGGCAGCTTTCGCCTGAAGCTTCTCAGCTAAGCCGATCCGGTTCGGAAGCTTCGTATGTCGGGGCGTGTCGAGGGGAGCCTGGCCGCCCTCCGGGCGAATGTCGCGAAGCGGCGGAAATGCAATCCGGTTATTGCGCGGCGCAGCCGCGCTCCTGATTGCACCGCGCGCTTGCGCGCGGTGCCTCAATTCGCCTGGAGGGCGGCCAGGCTCCCCACCACCCCACCTCACCGAACACGAGAAATCGGCTACAGGTCGAGCGTCACTTCGGCCGGCCCTTCGGGGCCGGCGATCGAGAGCGTCAGGGGACGGTTCTCGGAGGCCGAGGACGGCAGCTCGAAGAGGACCAGCGAGCCCTCGATCGGGCCCTGCTGCGGGGTCGAGTCGAGGCTCGGGATCGGTTCCTGGGATTCGACCTTGCCGCCGAAGGGGAAGGCGTAGAGGCTTTCGCTGGGGATCGCCTCGAAGCTCCTGGTGGTCCGCGTCGGTGATCGTGAAGCGACTCGGCGAGCGTCTGCGGTCTCTTCGCTCTTGTTCTGGACTTCGAGGAAGACGCCGAAGTAGCCGGAGCCTTTCGGCGGCGGCGGCTGGCCGACCAGGTAGGCCGAGTCCTCGTTGTCGTTCGGGTTGAGGAAGCGCGAGAAGATCACCTGGTACTTGAGCTCGCCGAGCTCGACCGACCTCGCCCTCGACCACGTCCTTGGAGTCGCTCGAGTAGCCGCAGGCCGAGACGAAGAGGGCGAGCGCCACCAGCGCCAGCGCGGCGAGCAGGGGCGGGACGAGTCGGCTGCGGCGGGACATCGGCGGCGAGAGCCTATAAAAGACGGCTCAGGGAATACCGGTCGCGTGCGGGTTGCCGCCGGCGACGGCGACGCCGGCCGGCGCCGAGCTGCCCCGACTCGAGCTGCTCGCGCAGCCGGCGCAGCGCCTCGCGCCAGCGTCGCTCGTAGGGAATCGAGGCGGCGGAGAGCAGCTCGAGGCCGCGATCGACGGGGTTCGAGGGCTCGGTCCAGTAGGAGACGCGCACCCTGGTCAGCGAGCCCGGCCCCTCGGTCAGCTCCCAGAGCGTGGTCGAGGGGATCCGGTTGGCGCGCCCGCCGCGGCCGTGCTCGACGAGCCGGTGGGGCGCGTCCGGCCTCGACGATCGTCGTGTCCATCCAGACCTGCCGCGGCCAGACCGCGAAGCGGAACCGCGCCCCGGCGCCGACGCCGGTGGACTCGATCCGCGTCAGGTGGAAGTCGGTGAGGAAGTGGTCGGTGAAGGACGGGCGAAGGGAGAGGTCGGCGATCGCCTCGAAGACGCGCTGGCGCGGCACGTCGATCTCGACCTCTGCGCTGACCGGGCCCATGAGAGGCGCGATTCTATGCGCGCCGAGCAGGTTGCGGAGCAGATCCCTTGCGGGAAACCCCGGATTGCAGCGCCCTCAGGCCGCCCGCTAGCATTCCCGACCGGAGGCGCCGGGAAGGAGTCCACCATCGTTACCAGTGTCAGTCCCGGCATCAGCGTCGACAGTTTCGACGTGGGCACGTTCCCCGGCTCGGGAACGTATTTCTGCGCCTCGTGCGGCTCGCAGCTCTCGCTGCGCGAGAACGACCAGCTGCCCGAGTGCCCGCGCTGCGGCGCGGCCGAGTTCCAGCGCGACTCGATCTTCGAGTCGATGCAGGACCACGGCCAGACCGTCGGAGCTGGCGATCCCCGAGCGCGCTCTCCGACTCCCGACTGGCTGCCGGTGGCGCGCGCGATGCTGCCCGAGCCAGGCCGCTACCTCGCCTGGCGCGAGGACGACGGCGAGATCCAGATCTTCCCGATCGAGCCGGGCTGGACGCGGATCGGCCGCAGCGCCACCGCCGACATCCGCCTCGACGACCCCAGCGTCTCCCGCCGCCACGCCCTGATCGTCTCCGAGCTGCCCGACACGCTGCGCGTCCTCGACGACCGCAGCCTCAACGGCGTCTTCCTCAACGGCGAGGTGGTCGAGTGGGCGCGGCTCGGCGACGGCGACGAGCTGGCGATCGGCCGCTACCGCCTCTTCGCGCTCGAACGCTGACTCGCGCCGACGGAGTTTCCGGCCACCGCCGCCCCTAGCATGGTGGGCGGTTCCGGCACTCGCACGCCCAGGTGACCGTGCATCCGCCCGAGCCCCCGGAGGTGGCCGCCGAGCGTGCCCGCGAACGCCTCCACGAGGAGATCGAGCGCGTCCGCGTGGGCGTCGAGGAGATGCTCGCCGAGCAGGAGAACGGCGATCGACGGCACAGCCCTGCGCCGCGAGCTGGACGCCCTCCGCGACGAGACCAACGCCCTGCTCAAGCGCCGCGTCCGCAAGACCGAGAAGCGCCTCAACAAGCGCATCGACAAGATCGACGCCCGCACCGAGGCCCTGGAGCAGCGCCTCGACCAGGCCGAGCAGGACCGCAAGTACGCCGAGTGGCGCATCCACACCAACACCGAGCAGATGCTCGACAGCCTCCTCCGCGAGGTCCGCGCGATCGCGGATTTGCTGACTGCGGGCGGTAGAGCCGGGAGGCCCCTCTGCGGAACCCGCGCCGCAACGTCAACTCAGCCCGAAGCATGGTGGCTCACAAGTTCCGCTGAAGGGGCTCCCGGCTCCTTCCAAGCCATCAGAGCCCGCTGCGCCCCAGCTCGCGAGAACGGTATCTCGCGACGAAGCTGAACGGCCAGGAAGGCGGCCTCTATGCCTACTCGGTAGAGATGCTCGGGTCCGCCTGCACCTTGTGCGGGACGACCATCAGGAAGTTGTCGCCGGCGTCGGCGGCGAGGCCGATCACGCGATCGGCCTCCTCGTCCTGGCCGGTCGCCCGCAGTTCGTCCGCGTAGTGCGGCGAGCAGGTCGTCGACGTCGAGCAGGCCCTCGGCGTCGAGCTCTTTCAGCTCGACCTTGGCGCCCTCGCCGAGCCGCCGTTCGATCGCCTCGCGGTCGATGCCGAAGGCGTTGTGGCGGACGTAGACGCGGCCGCCGGTCATCCCGGCGCAGGCCCAGGGGCCGAGGTCGCCGAGGACGACCGCGCGGCCCGAGGTCATGTACTCGAAGGCGAAGCCCTTGGCGTTGGCGCGGTCGACGATGCAGCCGCGGCCGTCGTCGATGTCCTCGTCGGGCTCGCCGGCCAGCACCACGTCGGCGCCGGAGAGGCGGATGCAGAAGCGCGAGTCGGCCGAGCCCTGGACGAAGAGGCGGCCGCGCTGGGCGCCGTAGGCGAAGGACTTGCCGACCGAGCCGTTCAGCCGCTGGCCCTTGGCGCCCTTGCCCTTGAGCACGGCGACGGTGCCGCCCAGCATCGCCTTGCCGACGCCGTCCTGGGCGCCGCCCTCGACCCGGATCGCGACGCCGTAGGAGTTGAAGGCGCCGAGGCCCTGGCCGGCGACCGAGCCGCCGTTGAACTCGAGGCTGGCGAGCACGTCGTCGTTCGACTCCGGCCCGTCCTCGAAGATGCGCGAGCGGGCGATCGCCCCGGACAGCTCGGTGCCGAGCACGCGGTCGTTGGCGTCGGTGGCGCGGGGGAACTCGTTGCGGATCGTGCGCCCGGAGCAGATGTCGCCGGCGAGGCCGGCGATCTGGGTCGAGGCCTGCTTGGCCTCCATCCGGATCGGCCGGGCGACGACCAGCCCCGCCTCGGCGCGCTCCTCGGTCATCTCCTCGGCCACCGGCAGGTCGAGCGGCTCGAGGTCGAGGAACTCCTCCAGCGGCGTGATCAGCGGCGCCAGGTCGACGGCCTCGTGGTGGGAGACCTGCTCGAGCAGGTCGTAGCGGCCGACCAGGTCCTGGGCGCGCTCGTAGCCGAGCGAGGCGACGACCTGCTTGACCTCCTCGCCCATCGCCTGGAAGAAGCGGGCGCAGCTCTCGGCGGCGACGTCGACCTCCTGCGGGGTGAACTTCTTCAGGCCGTGCTCCTGGGCCTGCTCGACCGTCTCGATCTGGGTCGCGATGCCGACGTGGCAGGTGTCGAGCTGGCAGCCGCGGCAGATCGTGCAGCCGAGGCTGACCATCGCCAGGGTGCCGAAGCCGACCCGGTTGGCGCCGAGGCAGTGCAGCTTGACGATGTCGTGGCCGTGGCGGTAGCCGCCGTCGGCCCAGATCTCGACCCGGTTGCGGATGCCCGGCCTCCATCAGCGCCCGGTGCACGGCGCGGGTGCCGATGTCGGAGGGCAGGCCGACGTGGCGCAGCGCGTGCTGGCGGGCGGCGCCGGTGCCGCCCTCGAAGCCGGAGAGGGTGATGATGTCGGCGCCCGCCTTGGCGATGCCGAGGCCGATCGTGCCGATGTTCGGCACCACCGGGACCTTGACCGAGACGCGCACGTCGGGGTTGACCGTCTTCAGCTCGTCGATCAGCTCGGCGAGGTCCTCGATCGAGTAGAGGTCGTGGTTGTTGGAGGGCGAGATCAGGTCGGTGCCGGGCGCCGCGTTACGGGCGGCGGCGACCTTCTCGGAGACCTTCTTGCCGGGCAGGTGGCCGCCCTCGCCGGGCTTGGCGCCCTGGCCGATCTTGATCTCGGCGAGGTAGGAGGAGTTGAGCATCTCCGCCGAGACGCCGAAGCGGCCCGAGGCGACCTGCTGGCCGCGCCACTTGCGGTAGTGCCCGTACATGTCGCGGATCTCGCCGCCCTCGCCGTTGACGCAGAGGACGTTGATCGACTTCGCCGCCTCGGCGTAGGCGCGGAAGGCCGGCTCGGACTGCGAGCCGAAGCTCATCGAGGAGATCACCACCGGGTAGTCGTGGTGGCCGACGCCGGCGTCGACGCCGGCGGGGTCGACCGGCTCGCGATCGCCCTTCAGGCCCATGATGTGGCGCATCGAGATCGGGCTCTGCGCCTCCAGGTCGCGCACCTTCTCCGAGTACTCCTCGTAGGAGCCGGAGCCGTTGGCGGTGGCGATCGCCGCCTTGTAGACCTTGGGGTAGAAGCGGAACGTCTTCGCCGGTTTGGCCTCCTCGTCGCCGGCGAGGATGCGGGCGCGCTCGTTGGTGTCCTCGTCGAGGGCGGCGAAGCCGACGCCGCCCGCCTCGGAGGC
Organism: uncultured Solirubrobacterales bacterium; assembly: GCA_963812905.1. Classification (GTDB taxonomy): domain Bacteria; phylum Actinomycetota; class Thermoleophilia; order Solirubrobacterales; family 70-9; genus VRUE01. Next base: position 404,075 of record CAWEWY010000001.1, on the reverse strand, counting down.
GGCGAAGGCCTCGGTCATGAAGATCTCGGCCAGCTCCGGCTTGACGCCGATCGAGGAGAACTGGCGGGCGTAGCCGCGCACCTCGTGGATCCCGATCGTCGAGATCACTTTCTCGATCCCCTTGGTCAGCGCGTCGCAGAGGTTGGAGACGTCGGTCTCGTAGTCCTCGACGCAGATCACCTCGACCATCGTGTACGGGCAGACGCCGTTGGCGCCGAGGCCGAGGGCGAGCATCGTGTCGTGGACGTTGCGGATCGCCGCCGAGCGCAGGACGAGGCCGCAGCGGCGGCGCAGGTTCTCCTCGCCGGGCTCGACCCTGAACCCCTTCAGCGCCTGGTCGACCGCCGAGGTGGCCAGGTGGGGATCGAGGTAGCGCCGCTCGGCGTCGTAGACGGTGCGGTCGGTGAGCACGAGCAGCTCGGCGCCGTCGCGGACCTTCTTCACCGCCTCCTGCTTGATCCGCTCGATCGCGCCCTTGCGTCGTCTCGGACTCGAGCAGCGAGATGTCGAGCGCGTCGGCGCGGCCGCGGAACTCCTCCCAGAGGTCCTCGAGCAGGTAGGTGCGGTGCTTGCGGGCGATCGCGCGGTAGGTCTTGTCGGAGAGCGGCGCCAGGCCGTGGTGGCCGCCGAGGATCACCGGGAAGGCGGTCTCGACCGTGCCGGTGTCGTCGCCGGCGGCGTCGATCGAGGGGCGGCGGCCGAAGACCGTGCGGGTCGAGAAGTGCTCCATCTCGCGTTCGCGGTCGATCGCCGGGTTGGTGACGACGGCGACCGTCTCCTTGAAGTAGTCGGCGAGGTTCTGGCGCTCCGGCGAGAGCGCGGCCAGCGGCCCGTCGTAGCCGAGCGAGCCGACCGGCTCGGACCCGTTGGAGGCCATCTGCTGGACGAGTTTGACGTCGTCGCGCTGCCAGCCGAAGCCGGCGAGGACGCGGTCGGCGACCTTGACCGGCTCCTCGGGGCCGGCGTCGGAGTAGCCGGGCACCTCCTCGCCCTCCAGCGGGCCGCCGGTCTCCAGGGCGCGGTCGTAGGGCGCGACCTCCTCGGCGCCGTTGCGGCGCAGCCAGCGCTTGCGGACGATGCGCAGCATCTCGTCGTGGGCGTGCAGGGTCGAGCGCTTGCGCGTCGCGGTCGATCATGACCAGCGCCTTCTCGCCCGGGGCGAGCGGCTTCGGCTCGGAGACCATCGCGGCGACCGGGACGACGCCGGGCTCGGAGCTGAAGACGAAGTCCTCGCCGGTCTCGACCTGCCAGAGCGGCCGCAGGCCGAGCGCGTCGGCGGAGAACACGCACTCGTCGGCGTGGCGGGCGATCAGCGCCACCGGGCCCTGGGCGAACGGGCCCATCGCCTGGCGCAGGTACATGTAGAAGCGGTGCAGCTCGTCGGGCAGCGAGCGGATCTCGTCGACGATCGGCGGCACGACCATCTCCATCGCCTCGGCGAGGCTGAGGCCGTCGCGGCTGACCAGGGTGTCGATCGTGCGGTTGAGGTCCTGCGAGTCCGAGGAGCCGGGCTGGATCGGCACGCCGAGCATCCGCGCCTCCTGGCGCAGCTGCTCGATCGTGTTGATCTCGCCGTTGTGGCCGAGCACCGAGAACGGCTGCACGCGCTTGAACGAGGGCCAGGTGTTGGTCGAGTAGCGGTTGTGGCCGAAGCAGCCGATCGTCTCGAAGCGCTCGTCGCGCAGGTCGGGGTAGTACTCGCCGAGGACCTTGGGCGCGCCCATCACCTTGTAGACGCAGGTCGTCGCCGAGAAGGAGGGGACGTGGACGTCGAGCCGCTGCTCGAGCTCGATCAGCAGGTCGAAGAGGACGCGGTCGCGGCGCGAGGCGTCGGCGACGAGGCCGGCGAGCTGCCAGAAGTGCGGCTCCTCCTCGCGCGCGGTCGGGCCGAGCGCCGGGCGAGTCGACGACGCCGATCCGCTCGGCGAGGATGCGGAAGCCGCCGCGGCCGAGCAGCTCGCGGGCGTCGTGCTGGATCCGCTCGCGGTCCTGGGAGCGCTCGACGAAGATGTGGGCGACGGCGAAGGCGTCGTCGAGGGTCAGCGAGGGGTCGTGGCCGCCGGAGCGGACCTCCTCGGCCCAGATCTTGCGCGGCAGGTCGAGCAGCAGCCCGCAGCCGTCGCCCTCGCCGTCGACGTTGCCGGCGCGGTGGAGCATCTTCTGCAGGGCCGGGATCGCCAGCTCGATCGGCGCGTGGCTCGGCGTCGCGTCCTTGCGCACCGAGGCGTAGATCGCGCAGGCGTCCTTGTCCTCGACGCTGGGCGGCGAGACGAGCGGCCGGTAGGCACGCTCTGGCGAGTAGCGGACGGGCCGCCCTCGCCGTGAAGCTCACGGGACTGGGTATCGGACATGCTGACCTCCCGGTTTCCGCGCCTTCTCCGAGCGGGCGCGCGACGGGTTGACAAGTCGCAGAATTATAGGGCCGACGAGGCCCGCTCGGCGACGAATCTGCGTTTTCCCGCGACTATGCGGGGGAAATGCAGATTCGAGCGCCTAGGCCCAGGTCATCGGCTCGTAGCCGCCCGCCGGGCTGGACGCCGATCAGCAGCGCGGTGACGGGGGCGTCGGAGCGGTTGAGGATCGTGCGGCTGGCCGGCGGCTCGATCGAGGCGAAGGTGCCGGCGGGCGCCGGATGCTCCTCGCCGTCGAGCCGCATCACCGCCTCGCCCTCGAGCACGATGAAGAGCTCGACCTGGCCGCTCTCCGTCTCGTTGTGCTCGGGGATCTGCCCGCCGGGCGCGATCTCGACCAGGTTGAAGCCGAAGGCCGAGGTGCCGAGCGCCTTGCGCGCCAGCTGCCAGGTCGAGTCCCCCGACCCCTCCATCGTCTCGAACTCGTCGCGGTGCTTGATCGTGTAGCCGTCGGCCATCTCCATCTCCTTCCGTGTCGGATCGTGCGACGACGACCATACCCGCGCTGCGCGCTACAGCTCGGGGACGTCGGCGCCGTGGGGGCTGAAGGGGAGGCGGCGGACCTCGGCCCAGTCGGCGCAGCGGCTCTTCGAGCGCCTCGGCGACCTTGCCGGCGTCCTGCCAGGTGGTCCAGACGAGGACGGTGGGGCCGGCGCCGGAGATCGTCGCGCCGAGGGCGCCGAGCTCCGGGCCGCGTCGACCAGCTCCATCGAGCGCGGGTAGAGCTCGCGGCGGCGGGGCTGGTGGATGCGGTCGGCGAGGCCGGCCGGCGACGAGGTCGAGGTCGGCGCGTCTGCAGGCCGAGGACGAGGCGGGAGGCGGCGGAGACGTTGGCGACGGCGTCGGCGAGCGGGACCTCGGCCGGGATCGCCTCGCGGGCGCGCTCGGTCGAGACCTCCTCGGCGGGGATCACGGCGATGCCCTCGAGGCCGCCCGGCGGGTCGAAGCGGGCGGCGCTCGGCGCGCCCCCCTGCCCCGCACCGCAGATCACGAAGCCGCCGTAGATCGCCGCGGCGACGTTGTCGGGGTGGCCCTCCAGCTCGGTCGCCCGCGCCAGCATCTCCTCCTTCGACAGCGCCAGCTCGAAGAGGTGGTCGGCGGCGAAGAGGCCGGCGACGATCGCCGCCGCGCTGGAGCCGAGGCCGCGCGCGAGCGGGATCTCGCTGCGCAGCCGGAAGGCGATGCCGTCGGCCGAGTGCAGGCTCTCGAAGGCCCGCACGATCAGGTTGTCGCGGCCGGTCGAGACGTCGAGGCCGCCCGGGTCGAACGAGAACTCCCCCGTCTCCTCCACCTCCAGCTCGAGGAACAGCGAGACGGCGGCGGCCAGCACGTCGTAGCCCGGCCCGAGGTTGGCCGAGGAGGCGGGGACGCGGATCAGCCGGTGGCGCGCGGTCAATCGAATACCGCCTGCTCGACCGCGCCGAGGTCGTTCTCGCAGTTGATCACCGCCGGGGCCTTGGAGAGGGCCGTGTCGGGGTCCTTGAGGCCGTGGCCGGTGAGGACGCAGACGACCGACTCCGGCGGGGCGGCGCCCTCGACCGTGGGCAGGCCGTGGGCGAGCAGGCCGGCGACCGAGGCGGCCGAGGCGGGCTCGCAGAAGACGCCCTCGCCGGCGGCGAGCCAGCGGTAGGCGTCGAGGATCTGCTCGTCGGAGACCGCGGCGACGCGGCCGCGCGAGGCGGTGAAGGCGGCCATCGCCTCCTCCCAGCGGGCCGGGTTGCCGATCCGGATCGCCGAGGCGACGGTCTCGGGGTTGGCGACCGGCGCGCCGTGGACGAGCGGCGCCGCGCCCTCGGCCTGGAAGCCGTAGAGGACCGGCGCCGTGCCCGCCTCCTGGAAGCCGCGCCAGTAGGCGGTCACGTTGCCGGCGTTGCCGACCGGGATCGCCAGCGCGCCGGGCGCCTCGCCGAGCTCCTCGATCACCTCGAAGGCCGCCGTCTTCTGGCCTTCGATCCGGTACGGGTTGACCGAGTTGACCAGCTCGATCGGGTGCTTCTCGGCGAGCTCGCGGACGATCCGCAGGGCGTCGTCGAAGTTGCCCTGCAGGGCGACGACCCGCGCCCCGTGCATCAGCGCCTGGGCCAGCTTGCCGATCGCGATCTTGCCCTCGGGCACGATCACCGCGCCGCGCAGGCCGGCCCGCGCGGCGTAGGCGGCGGCGCTGGCCGCGGTGTTGCCGGTCGAGGCGCAGATCACCGCCTCCGCCCCCCTGCCCCTTCGCCCGCGAGACGGCGACCGTCATCCCGCGGTCCTTGAAGCTGCCGGTCGGGTTCGCGCCCTCGAACTTGAGGTAGGCCCGCACCCCGAGCCGCTCGGAGAGCCGCGGCGCCTCGACCAGCGGCGTCGACCCCTCGTTCAGCGTCACCACCGGGTCCCCGGGCTCCAGCGAGAGCCGCTCCCTGTATCGCTCGATCAGGGGAGCGGGGCTCAAACGAACTCCTCTTCGATCACGCGGATCGCCCGCGGCGGCGCGCGCAGCACGTCGAGCCCGTCGATCGCCTCCAGCGCCGCGGAGAAGCGCGACTCCAGGCACTCGTGGACGACCATCACCAGGCGCGCGTCGTCGCCGATGCCGCGCTGGACGACGCTCTTCACCGAGACCTCCTTGTCGCCCAGCACCTGGGCGATCTGGGCGAGCACGCCGGGGCGGTCGGCGACCTCGAGGTGCAGGTAGAAGGAGGAGGTGACGTCGGTGACGATCGGCAGCTGCTCGCGGGTCTCGTGCACCGGCGCGTCGCCGGTGAGGATCGAGACGACGTCGCCGAGCACGGCCGAGGCGGTCTGCGATCCCGCCGGCGCCGGGCCCCGACATCGTCACCTCGGTGATCTCCGGCGCCTCGACCATCACCGCGTTGAACGGGCCCTCGACCGGCGCCAGCGGGTGGCCGCGGTAGAGGAAGCAGGGGAAGACGCGCACGCTGATCCCGCCCTCGCGGCGCTCGGCGACGCCGAGCAGCTTCAGCGAGAGGCCGAGCTCCTTGGCGTAGGCGAGGTCGTCGGGCTGGATCTGCTCGATCCCCTCGTAGGAGACCTCGTCGAGCGTCACCGGGGTGTGGAAGGCGAGGCGGGCGAGGATCGCCATCTTCGCCGCCGCGTCGGCGCCGTTGACGTCGTCGGTCGGGTCGGCCTCGGCGTAGCCCAGCTCCTGGGCGCGGGCCAGCACCTCCTCGTAAGGGGCGCCGCTGGCGGCCATCTCGGTGAGGATGAAGTTGGTGGTCCCGTTGACGATGCCGAAGACCTTGGCGATCTCGGTGACGCCGAAGCTCTCCTGGATCGCCCGCACGATCGGGATCACGCCGGCGACGGCGGCCTCGAAGCGCAGCTGCACGCCGGCCTCGCGGGCGACGTCGAAGAGCTCCTCGCCGTGCTGGGCGAGCAGCTGCTTGTTGGCGGTGACGACCGGCCGCTTGGCGCGCAGCGCCGTCGAGCACGTAGTCGCGCGCCGGGTCGGTGCCGCCGATCAGCTCGACGATCAGGTCGGAGCGCTCGAGGATCTCGCCGAAGTCGCCGTCGCTCGCGGGTGAGCACCCCGGAGATCTCGGGACGGCGCCCGGTCGCGGCCTCGACCGCGTCGGCGCGCGCGGCGAGCAGCTCGGCGAAGGCGCCGCCGACCGTGCCGCGCCCGAGCAGCCCGATGCGGACGGCTTTCGAGGGCTCCTCAGACATCGCGGGCGGTCAGGTCCTCGTAGGTCTCGCGCCGCACGACGACGCGAGCGTCGCCGTCGCGGCAGAAGATCACCGGCGGGCGCGGCACGCCGTTGTAGTTGCTCGCCATCGCGTGGCCGTAGGCGCCGGTCGCCGGGGTCACCAGCACGTCGCCGACCGCGGGCGCGGCGAGCATCGCGTCGCGGACGAGGATGTCGCCGGACTCGCAGTGCATGCCGGCGATCGTCGCCAGGCTGTCGGGCGCGGCGGCGGCGCGGTCGGCGATCAGCGCTTCGTAGCGGGAGCCGTAGAGCATCGGCCGCATGTTGTCCGACATGCCGCCGTCGACGGCGACGTAGGTGCGGACGCCGGGGATCTCCTTGACGGTGCCGACCCGGTAGGCGGTGACGCCGGCGTTGCCGACCAGCGAGCGGCCCGGCTCGACCAGGATGCGCACGCCCTCGCCGAAGACCTCGGCGACGCCGCGGACCTTGACGTCGACGTAGGCGTCGATCGACGGCGGCTCGTCCTCGGCGGTGTAGGCGATGCCGAGGCCGCCGCCGACGTTGACGACCCGGCACCACTCGCCGGCCAGCTCGCCGATCGCGCGGATCGCCAGCGTGTAGGGCTCCAGCTCGAAGATCTGCGAGCCGATGTGGGCGTGCAGGCCGATCAGGTTGAGCACGTCGGAGGCCAGCACCCGCTCGATCGCCCGCGCCGCGAGCCCGTCCTCGAGCCCGAAGCCGAACTTGGAGTCGAGCTGGCCGGTCTGGACGTAGTCGTGGGTGGAGGGCTTGATCCCGGGCGTGACCCGGATCAGCACGTCCTGCGGCTCCTCGAGCAGCCGCTCGCAGCGCTCGATCTCGTCGAAGGAGTCGAGGATCAGGTGGCCGACGCCGGAGCGGGCGGCGAAGAGGATCTCCTCGTCGGTCTTGTTGTTGCCGTGCATGTGGATGCGGGCCGGGTCGAAGCCGGCGCGCAGCGCCATGTGCAGCTCGCCGCCGGAGGCGACGTCGACCGAGAGCCCCTCCTCGGCGAAGAGCCGGTAGGCGGCCGTGCAGGGCAGCGACTTGCTGGCGAAGAGGACCTCGAAGTCGGCGGTGCGGCGCTCGAAGGCCTCGCGGTAGGCGCGCGCCCGGGCCCGCATGTCGTCCTCGGCGTAGACGTAGGCGGGAGTGCCGAACTCTGCCGCCAGCTCGACCACGTCGCAGCCCGCCGATCTCGAGATGGCCGCGCTCGTTGACGCGGCTGTCCGCCGGGTAGACCGGCGATCCCGCGATCGGGTCGGCCACCGCGCCTGCCTGTCCACGCTCCGCCATAGGCGGGCATTGTGACGGTTGAGGGGGGAGCGGCGGCTGCTGGGGCGCTATTTGCCGCCGCCGAGCAGGCCGCCGACCGTTTCGACGACTTTGTCGACCGTTTTGCCGACCGTCGATTCGGGGCCGGCCACGCCGTTGACGATTTCTTCGGTGACTTTGGTGACGCCGGTGTCGCCGAGCGCGCCGCCGGTGGCCTGGTCGACCCCGGAGACGGTGTCGTTGACCGTGCCGGTCACGGCCCCGGAGGTGGACTGGCCCGAGCCGGCGCCGGCGCCCGGGCCTGAGCCGCCGCCCGCCTGCCACCTGAACCGGATCGATGCCGACGGCGCCGATCCGGCCGCCGCCGCCGCCCGGGTTCGAAGACCGCGGTTCGCCGGCGGGCGGGCGTGCCGAAGGCGACGGCGAGGCGCCGACGCCGGCTGCGCCGCCGCCGCGACCGCGCCGAGCGAGCCTGCGCCACCCTGTCGCCGCCCGTTCCCGTTTGCCGGCGCCGGGCCGGCAGCGCCCAGGCGCCGACTCGAGCTTCCGCGCCGGTCGCCGGCTGCCCGGCCGAGACCGCCGCGCTGTCGCCCGCCACCGCCGATGCCGGCGAGCGGCCAGTCCCTCAGCGCCTGCAGCGAGACGAGCAGGACGAAGGCGACGACCGCCGCCGCGATCAGCGCCGTGCCCGAAACGGCGCCGGCAAGATAGGTGTGCGCCTGGCGAATCATCGACGTCGCCTCCGTGGTCGCCTGCTACCCAGGGTCCCACGGGGCAACCCTCGGGACATACCCAATAATTGAATTTTCGAGTGATTCTGGGTACGGCGGAGGCGCGCGTCGCTACAGGTAGCCGAGCGGGTCGGTCGGGGCGCCGTTGATCCGCACCTCGAAGTGGAGGTGGTCGCCGAAGCAGTGCCCGGTGCAGCCGACGTAGCCGATCACGTCGCCCTGCGAGACGCTCTGGCCGGGGCTGACCGCGAACGAGGACTGGTGGGCGTAACAGGTCTGCAGGCCGCCGCCGTGATCGAGACAGGTGAAGTTGCCGTAGCCGCCGCTTTCCGCTTCGGACTGGAGCAGCACGACCGAGCCCGACGCCGCGGCCCGGATCGGGGTCCCGGCCGGCACGGCGATGTCGATCCCCTCGTGCATGCGCCCCCAGCGCATGCCGAAGCCCGAGACGACCGGCCCGTCGACCGGCCAGATGAACTGGCCGGAGCCGTAGCGGATCGGCCCCGCGGGCAGCGGTGCCGATGCGGTTTCGCCCAGCAGCGCCGCGAGCTCGGCCTGGATCGCGGCAACGTCGCCATCCAGATCCTGTTCGGTCGCCTCGATCTTCTTCAGCGCGGCGACGCGGCCGGCGCGCGCCGAGGCCAGCGCCGCCTGGCGCTGCTGCACCGCGGAGCGGGCGCTGGCCAGCGCCTGCTCTTCGGCGGCGATCGCGTCGCGGGCCGCTTCGATCCGGTCCTTGGCGGTGCGCAGGCGGGCGACCGTTCGCTTCACCTGGTCGCGCAGTTCGCGCACCCGGCCGACGACCGCTTCGTCCATGCCGTGGATGCGGTTGAGGTATTCGGTGCGGTTGATCAGCTCGTCGTAGCCGTCGGCGCCGACGATGACGCTGAGCACGTCCGGCGTGCCGGTCTCGTACATCGCGACCAAGCGGCTCGCGCAGGGCGACCAGCGCCCGCTTCAGGCGTGCCCGCATCACCGCCAGGTGCTTCTTGGCGACGTCGAGCTCGGCAACCGCCCGGTCGAGCTCGGCCTGCTTGGCGTCGAGGCGGACGCGGACCGCCGCCTCGCGATTGCGCAGCACGGCCACCTCGGCGGTCAGCCGGTCGATCCGGTCGCCGTAGTGCGAGATCGTCGTCGTCAGCACGCCGTGGCGTTCGCGCACCTTGGAGAGCTTCGCTTCCTTGGCTTCGAGCTTCGATTCGAGATCCTGTGCCGGGGCGGAGCTGGCTGCGAGCAGCACGAGCAGCGCCGCCGCGGCGGCCAGAAGAGCCGCCAGGGCAGGGCGAGTCTTGAGCATCGCGGGCGAGGCTAGCGAAGCCGAGACCCGCCCCGTTGCAGGGCTTTAGGCGTGCAACCCCGCTTGCGATCAGGCTTGACGGGGGGCGTTCTCGACGCTCAGCAGTGCTTCCGACGCCTCCTCCTCCATCTGCAGCGTCGTGTGTTCGATGCCGAAGCGCTCGTGCAGCAGCAGCTCGATCCGGCGACGGACGAGGTCGCGATCGCACGCGGCCGAGACGACGACGTGAGCGGCAAGCGCGCCGAAGCCCGAGGTCACGGTCCAGATGTGGAGGTCGTGGACCGAGCGCACCCCCTCCTCCTCGCAGATCGCCGCGCCGGCCGCGTCGACGTCGAAGCCGGACGGCGCCGCCTCCATCAGCACGTCGACCGGCTCCCTGATCAGGCGCCAGGAGGAGGCGAGGATCAGGGCGGCGATCGCGAGGCTGACGATCGGGTCGACGACCGAGGAGCCGCCGGCGAGGACGAAGGCGCCGGCGAGGATGACGCCGAGCGAGCCGAGCGCGTCGGCGGCGCTGTGGCGCAGCACGCCCTCGAGGTTGACGTCGGCCCGCTCGCCCCGCGCCAGGACCACGGTCGCGGCGATGTTGCCGAACAGGCCGAGCAGCCCGAGACCCAGCACGCCGAGGCCGTCGATCGACGGCGGGTCGGCGAGCCGGCCGACCGCGGCGACCGCCACGGCGATCGCAACCGCCACCAGGAGCAGCCCGTTGACCAGCGCCGCGAGGATCTCCGAGCGCTGGTAGCCAAAGGTCATCCGCCCACCCGCGGGACGAGCCGCGAGCGAGGCAGCGAACAGCGCCAGGGCGATCGAGCCGACGTCGGAGAGCAGGTGCCCAGCATCGGCAAGCACCGCCAGCGACCCGGTGAGCACCCCGCCGACCGCCTCCACCACCAGCATCGCGCCATTGATCGCAAGCGCAACCCACATCCGCCGCCGACTATCAGCCCGCCGAGCATCAAGCGCGTGCAAGTGGCCATGCGAATGCACGCTTCGAGATTAGGGACTATCCCGGCAGGGGTGGAACGTCTTGTACTTTTTCGCAAGCGACCATCGTCAGTCGCCAAAGACGCAGCTCGAAAAAGTTAAGTGGAACCCCTGCCGGGATAGGCCCCTACGCCGGAACGGCCTCCTTCTCAGCCGGCTTCTCGGCAATCGCCTGCTCGACGACTTCGGCGGCATAACCAAGCCGCTCGGCGTACTCGCGGGCCTGCATGCGCGAGATGACCATGCGCTGGATCTCCGCCGTGCCCTCGAAGAGCTGGTAGATCTTCGCGTCGCGGAAGAACTTCTCCAGCGGGCAGTCCGTGCTCCAGGCGTAGGGGCCGACCAGGTCCATCAGCGTCGTCGTCGCCCACATCGTCACGTCGCCGCCCTTGAGCTTCGACATCGAGCCCTGGCCGCCGCGCATCGGGATGCCGTTGCGGCCCATCCAGGCGGCGCGCTGGACCAGCAGGCGCGCGGCTTCGATCTCGGTCGCGACGTCGGCCAGCGTCTGCTGGATGCGCTGCTCCTGCAGCAGCGGCTTGCCGCCCTCGGTCTGGCCGTCGAGGTACTCGAGGGTCCACTCGTAGGCGGCCTGGGCGATGCCGAGCGCCGAGGCGCCGACCAGCGGCCGGGTGATCTCGAAGGTCGCCAGCGCGTCGGCGCCGCCGCGCGATTTCTGGCCGGAGCGGCCACGCTCGCAGCTTCTTCTCCAGCTTCTCCTCGCCGCCGAGCAGGTTCTCGACCGGGATGCGGCAGTCGTCGAGGACGATCTCGGCCGTGTGCGAGGCGCGGATGCCGAGCTTGGACTCCTTCTTGCCCTGGCTCAGGCCGGGGGTGTCCTTGCCGACGACGAAGGAGGCCTGGCCGCGGGTGCCGAGCGCCGGGTCGACGGTGGCGACGACGACGTGGACGTCGGCGATGCCGCCGTTGGTGATGAAGACCTTGGTGCCGTTGAGGACCCACTCGTCGCCGTCGCGCTTCGCCGTCGTCTTCAGGCTCTTCACGTCGGAGCCGGCCTGCGGCTCGGTCACCGCGTAGGCGCCGAGCTTGATCTCGTCGCCGCTGCCGAAGCACTCGGGGACCCACTGGGCGATCTGCTCGGGCGTGCCGGAGGAGGCGATGCCCGCGGCGGCGAGGCCGGAGCCGGAGATCGCCAGGGCGATGCCGGCGCAGCCCCAGTGGAACTCTTCGGCCGAGATCACCTGCATCTGGCCCTCGGCGTCGCCGGCCGAGCGCTGGATGCCCTCGAGGCCGCCGAAGCCCTGCTTGCGCGCCTCCTTGATCACCTCCCAGGGGATGCTCTCCTCTTCGTCGTGCTTGCGGGCGGCGGGCCGGATCACCTCGCGGGCGAAGGTCCGGCAGCGCTCCTTGAACTCCTGCTGCTCCTCGTTCAGTGCGAAATCCATTGGGTCCCCTCTTGGTATGCGCCTCTCGCGGTGCGATTGATTGACTGGTCAGTCAACCAGTCGCAGGAAGATTAGCTGACCAGCCAGCCATCGCCCCGCGTGTAGCGTTCCCGCTCGTGCCCGGGAAGCGCCCGATCAACGCCGACGTGCCCGCCGCGCCCAGGCGGACCGGCGCAGCCCGCCACGCGCGCAGCCGAGATCGCCGCACTCGGCGAAGCAAGCGGCGCCGAAGCGCCGGCGCAAGCCGATCCCCGCGGCGCTGAAGGCGGATCGCCGGGCTGGTCGCCGTCGCGATCGTCTTCCTCGTCGCCGCGATCCTCGGGGGCGGCGGCTCGAACAAGAGCTCGAGCGAACCCGCGCCGGCGCCCGCCGCACGCCGTCCAGCGAAGCCGCCGAGCAGGTCGAGACCCCCGCCGCCGAGGCCGCCGAAGAGCTCGGCTATCCCGTCCTTCGCGACCAACAACACGACCCGCGTCGGCGGCTCCGATCCGGCGACCACCGCGGCCGGCGTGGCGCTCGCCGTCTTCCCCTCGACAACGCCGGCACAGCGGCCCGCCGCGGTGACCCTCGTCGACGAAGTCGGACTGGCAGGGCGCGATCGCCGCCGCGGTGCTGATGGCGGCACCGGTCGGGGCGCCGATGCTGGTCTCCGACCGGACGGCGACCTGCCCGAGCCGACCGCGCAGGCCCTCGCGCGCTCGACCCGCAGGGGAGCGACGCCACCGGCAGGCGCCCAGGTATTCGCGATCGGCGATGCCGCCGGCGCCCGACGGGCTGAAGGCGACGTCGAGTCGAGCGCGGCGAGCCCGCCGCGGTCGCGGCCTCGATCGCGGAACTGCGCGACGAGCTCTTCGGCGGCCCGCCGCGGCACATCGTCCTCGCCCCCGAAGGCGGACCCGGCCTTCGCGATGCCCGCCGCGGCCTGGGCGGCGCGCTCGGGCGACCCGGTCCTCTTCAGCGGCGCCGAGAAGCTGCCGGCGGCGACCGCGGCGGCGCTGAAGCGCCACCCGCAAGGTCCCCGTCTACGTGCTCGGCCCCTCCTCGGCGATCTCCTCCGACGTGTTCCGGGAAGTCGCCAAGATCGACGAGCGGGTGCGCCGCGTCTCCGGCGAGGACCCGGTCGAGAACGCGATCGCCCTGGCCCGCTACGCCGACGGCGACTTCGGCTGGAACGTCAACGACCCCGGCCACGGCTTCGTCGTCGCCCGCAGCGACGCGCCGCTCGACGCCGCGGTCGCCGCGCCGCTCTCGGCCTCGGGCACCTGGGGGCCGCTGCTGCTCACCGACGACGCCGATACGCTGCCCGCGGCGCTGCGCGAGTACCTGCTCGACGTCAAGCCGGGCTACACGACCGATCCGACGCGCGCCTTCTACAACCACGTTTGGGTGATCGGAGACCAGGAGGCCATCGACGTGAACCAGCAAGCCGAGATCGACCAGCTGGCCGAACTGGCCAAGATCGGAGGGGAACCGTGAGCGAGGCCGAGAACCCGGAGCTGCTCGGCGGCGCGCACCGGGTCACCGCCGAGGACATCCGCGCCCTCGCCGGCGCCTCCACCCCCCACTTCGCGCTCCAGGTGCGCAACCGGATCCGCCGGCTGATCGAGCCGCTGCCGGCCGACGACCCGGCCCGGATCGAAGGCGAGCGCAAGATCGCCGAGCTGGAGGACCTCGCCGAGCACAGCGGCGACCCGCGCGGGACGATGGGGATCGGCCACCATTGAAGCCGCTCGCGACGGCGTCTGGCGCCTGAAGCAGTTCCCGGCGCCGAGCATCAACGTCTACCTGGCCGAGGACGTGCTGATCGACGCCGGCACCCGCTGGGACCGCGCGCCGCATCTTCGCCGAGATCGAGGGCCGCGAGCTCTCGATGCTCGCCCTCACCCACGTCCACCCCGACCACCAGGGCGTCGCCAAGGACGTCTGCGAAGCGCGCGGCATCCCGCTCGCCTGCCACGCCGACGACGTCGACGCGATGGAGGGCGGCGGCCGATCCAGGAGGCGGCCCCGCGCAACCCGTTCAACCGGCTGATCAAGCGCATCTGGCAGGGCCCGCCGCACAAGGTCGAGCGGGTGCTGAACGAGGGCGACGAGGTCGCCGGCTTCCGCGTCGTCCACGCCCCGGCCACGCCCGCGGCGAGGTGATCTTCTTCCGCGACTCCGACCGGGTGGCGATCTGCGGCGACGTGATCCGCAACATGAGCTACGCCACCGGGCGCCCGATGATCGCCGAGCCGCCGGAGATCTTCACCTACGACCCGGCCGAGAACCGCCGCTCGATCCGCAAGCTCGCCGACCTCGAGCCCGGCCGCTGATCCTCCCCGGCCACGGCCCTGCCGTCACCGACATCGCCGAGTTCGAGCGTTTCGTCGCCGCGCTGCCTAAGTAGACCGCAGCCCTGAGCCACTCAGCGGTTACTCAATTCGAAGTACCCCCGGTGACGTGCCTGAGGTTAACCACCCGTATCGGGGTAAAGCTCAGACACGCCCCAAATCCGCTGTCGAAAGGAGCCCGATGAACAGGCTGAAGAACAGGCGTCCCTCGCCGGCGATGGTCGTCGCGATGATCGCCCTGATCGTCGCCCTGGCAGGCACCGCGTACGCCGCGCAGACGATCAACGGCGGCGCGATCAAGAAGCAGACGATCGGCGGCGGCAAGCTCAAGCAGAAGACGCTGACCGGCTTCCAGATCAACACCAACAAGCTCGGCGTCGTGCCGGCGGCGACAGCGCGCCGCCCACACCTACTGGGCGGTCGTCAACAACCCGGCCGGCGCGGGCAACGCGGCGCTCGCCCGGGCGAGCGACTGCGGCGATCACCGCGACCGAGGGCGGCGGCGCGGTCAGCGGTCGCCTTCCCGCAGAACGTCAGCGGCTGCGCCAACGTCGCCGGCCGCAACAACGCCGGCACCTCGGTGCCGGGCGCCGGCTACGCCCAGACGAACACGTCGGCCGCCAACCCCAACGCGATCGAAGTCCGCACCCGCGACGAAAGCCGGCGCCAACGAGGACGCCGACTTCCACCTGATCGTCGTCTGCCCATAGCCGCAACCCCGCCGACGGGCCTGACATCCCCTACATGTGAGGGAGTTTCAGGCCCGTCGGCAGCGATAGCGGCTAGGCTCCGGCCATGAGCGACGACGAACACGGGTTCAAGGAGGGCGACAAGGTCTGGGTCGAGGACGGCGACGGCAAGCACCACCCCGGCATCTTCGTCGGCGACAACGAGGCCTCCGGCTGGTTCGGCGGCGGCCCCAGCGCCTACGTCGTCCACCCCGAGGCCAAACAGGCCGAGGTCGTCTCGACCTTCCGCATCACCCCGCGCGACGAGTAGCGCCACCGCTGCTCAGCGAATCAGCTGAACCTCGACCCCGACGTCGACCTCGGCCCAGGCCCTGTCGGCCGTCATCACGGGCAAACCCCTGTTCGCGGCGAGCGCGAAGCAAATGCGATCGGCGAGCGAGAGGCCAAAGCCCCTCGTGGGTTTGTGGAGACGCGCCGCGTACTCCGCCTGATCAGCGTCGACTGGCAACACGGCCGCCCCAAGACCTTCGAAGATCGATCGCAACGATCGGTCGTCGACATCGGCGGAAATCGCCTTCTCGACCACCTCGGCCCAGTTGACGGTCGAGATGGCGGCCCCGTCGATCGCATCGAGCACCTGCTGACCTCCCCGCTCTTCGAGGACGAATGCGAGAGCGGCAGAGGCATCAATGACTACGCCGGAACTCATCGATCTCTTCCTCCTCCCGGCGTGCTTCCGCTCGCCGCTCGGCGATCAGCTCGGCCACCAGATCACGGCCTGCTGCTCCCTCCCGAAATCTCCGCCGAAGGCGTTCAAGCGCAGCCAGACGGGTTTCCATCAGCAGCCGATCGTCCTCGACGAGAATGTTGAGGACGTCGCCCTCCCAGGCCAGCTCTTCGCGCACCTGCGACGGAATCACGATGCGCCCTGTTTACCGACTCGCACTCTGCCATCAAGAGATAAATGTGGCAGAAGCCAAACGAAATGGCAACAATTGCGATGGCGAGCCTCGCGCTCGCCATGTCGACGCGGTCGCCGCGGAACGGCACGCCCTCGGCCGCTCAGGCGCTCTCGCTGGCGGGCGCCCTTGGCCAGTGAGCCGTCGGCGCGGACCACTCGCCACCAGGGGAGGTCGGGGTCGTCGCACTCGAAGAGGACCGAGCCGGCGAAGCGGGGGGAGCCGGGCGAGACGTCGCCGTAGGTGCGGACGAAGCCGGGCGGGATCTCGCGGACGCGGGCGAGGACTTCGAGGAAGCGGGATTCCGCGGAGGGCGTCAGCTCGCCGGCCCGAAGGCGTCGATGATGCGGTTCTGGAACTCGGAGAGCTCTTCGGGGGAGATGAAGTAGGTCGGCGGGGTGAGGAAGAGGCCGTCGGCGCGCTCGGCGGTCGCCTCGACCCGGGCGCGGACCTTGTCGAGGGGGCCGGCGGCGCAGTAGGCGTCGACCATCTCGTCGCTGATCGCGGCGGGGACGGCGGCGAGGTCGCCGCGGCGGAAGGCCTCGCCCGGCGGCGACCGCGTTGTCGGCGAAGCCGTGCAGCTCCCAGAGCGGCATGTAGGTCTTGACCGTCGCGTAGAAGGAGATCGTGCGGCGGGCCATCTCGATCGCCCGCGCCTCGTCGTCGTCGATCGCGCAGCAGACCGTCGGCAGGTAGTCGAAGTCCTTGCGCTCGCGGCCCGAGCGGCTCAGGCCCTCCTCGAAGGAGCTGACGACGACCTCGTCGATCCAGCGCAGGCTCTGGATCGGGTGGCCGATCAGCCCGTCGGCGACGTCGCCCGCCATCCGGCACATGCCGCCCTGGACGCCGGCGGTGTAGATCGGCACCGACTCGCGCGGCGCCGGGTGCGGCCGGATCCAGCCCTTGATGTCGATGTCGTAGTAGGAGCCCTCGTAGCGGATCGGCTCGCCCTTGCCGGCCTGCTGCATGATCAGCCGCGTCGCCTCGATCGCCTCGCGCAGGTGCGGCGCCGGCCGGCCGTACTCGGCGTTGTGCCAGGTCTCGTTCAGCCGTTTGACGCCGGAGCCGAGGCCGAGCCGGAAGCGCCCGCCCGACATCTCGTCGATGTCGAGGGCGCTGACGGCGAGGATGAAGGGGCTGCGGGTGAAGGCCCAGGCGATCCCGGTGGCGACGTCGATCTTCTCGGTGCGACCGGCGAGGTAGGCGGCCTGGGTGACCGAGGAGCGGAAGAGCTCGGGCGCCCAGACGCACTCGACCCCGGCGGCCTCGGCGCGCTTCGTCTCCGCCTCGAGGTCGGCGACCGTGACGCCGATCGCGGCGACCGAGATCCGGTCGAGCGCACTCACAGGCACCGCATCGTCCGGTGCGCCTTGCCCCTCTATTCCGAGCAAAGGCGCACCGGAACGGTGGTCGGCTCTCACGCCGGGACCGGCGTCGCCTCGGCGAGGACCGCGTCGGCGACGCGGTCGCGGTGCCACTTCGAGTCGCCGAACATCGCCGCGTTCGCCTTGCCGCGCTTGAGGAAGAAGTGGAGGTCGTGCTCCCAGGTGAAGCCGATGCCGCCGTGCACCTGGATCGAGGCGTCGGGGACGCGCCAGCCGGCGTCGGAGGCGTAGGCCTTGGCCATCGAGGCGGCCAGCGGCAGCGACTCCGGCTCGGCGTCGGCGGCCCAGGCGGCGCCGTAGACGGCCGAGCGCGAGTTCTCGGTCTCGAGCAGCATCTGCGCGCAGCGGTGCGAGACGGCCTGGTAGGAGCCGATCGGCCGGCCGAACTGCTGGCGGTCCTTGGCGTACTCGACCGCCATCTCCATCGTGCGCTGGGCGATCCCGGTCGACTCGGCGGCGAGGGCGACGCAGAGGCGGTAGAAGACCGGGAAGTAATCCGCCGGCCGCCGCGGGCATGCGTGTCCTCGGCGGCGACCTTGACGCCGTCGAAGCGCACCGCAGTAGAGGCGGCGGGTGAGGTCGATCGACGTGGCCGGCGCGACCGTGACCCCGGCGGCGCCGCGCTCGACCAGGTGCCGGCGCCCGTCCGCCGTGGCGACGACGAGGAAGTCCGCGGCCGCCGCGTCCATGACCAGCACCTTCTCGCCGTCGAGGACGATGCCGTCGCCGTCGGCGTCGCGCCTCCATCGTGAAGCTCGCCGATCGTCGCCGGTGAGCCGGCGTCCCAGAGCGCCGGCGTGCCGCGCAGCTCGCCCGCGGCCAGCGGGCGCAGGAAGCGCTCGCGCTGGTCGTCGGAGCCGCAGAGCGACAGCGCCAGGCCGGCGATCGTGTTGGAGAAGAGCGGCGAGGGAGCGAGCGCGTAGCCCATCTCCTCGAAGAGGACGGCGAGCTCGACGATGCCGAGTCCCTGCCCGCCCCACTCCTCGGGCAGCGCCAGGCCGGTCCAGCCCAGCTCGGCCATCTCGTCCCAGTCGGACTGCTCGAAGCCGTGCTCGCTCTCGGCCAGCTCGCGGATCCGCTCGGACTTGTAGCGGGCGGCGAGGAAGTCGTGGGCGGTCGACTTGATCGCCTGCTGCTCGTCGGTGAGGTCGAAGTACATGAGCCCGGTCTCCCCTCAGCGCATCTTCGGCAGGCCGAGCACGCGCTCGGCGATGATGTTCTTGAGGATGTCGGTGGTGCCGCCCTCGATCGAGTTGGCGCGCGAGCGCAGGAAGCTGTACTGCCAGGCGCCGCCGGCGAGCGCGTGCTCGTCGCCGCGCGCGAGCGGCGCGTAGGCGCCCTCGATGTCGAGCGCCAGCTCGGCCATGCGCTGGTTGATGTCGGCCCACTGCCACTTGCCCAGCGAGCCCTCCGGGCCGGGGATCCCCGACTGCATCGTCTTGGTCAGGCCGCGGTAGGCGTTGAGCCGCATCGTCTCCGCCTCGATGTGGAGCTGGGCGAGGCGCTGGCGGAAGACCGGGTCGTCGGCGGCGGTGCCGCCGTTGACGCGAGTCTCGGCCGCCAGGGCGCCGAGCCGCTTGAGGCTGTTGGCGATCTGGGCGATCGCGCCGAAGGCCAGCCCGGCGCGCTCGTTCATCAGCGTCGTGATCGCCACCGACCAGCCGTCGCCGACCTCGCCGACGACGTTGGCGTCGGGGATCCGCGCCTCCTCGATGAAGACCTCGTTGAACTCGCCCTCGCCGGTGATCTGGACCAGCGGCTTGGCCTCGACCCCGGGCTGGTCCATGTCCATCAGGAAGTAGGTGAGCCCCTTGTGCTTGGGGGCGTCGGGGTCGGTGCGGGCGACGAGCATGCACCACTTGGCGTACTGGGCGAAGGTGGTCCAGACCTTCTGCCCGGTGACGACCCATTCGTCGCCGTCCTTGACGGCGCGCGTCTTCAGCGAGGCGAGGTCGGAGCCCGACTCGGGCTCGGAGAAGCCCTGGCACCAGATCTCCTCGGCGGTGAGGATCGGCTCCAGGTAGCGCTGCTTCTGCGCGTCGGTGCCGTGGGCGATCACGACGGGACCGCCCATCGCCAGGCCGAGCACGTTGGCCGGGCTCGGCGCCTCCAGGCGCGAGGCCTCGCCGACGAAGATCGCCTGCTCGATCATGGTGGCGCCGCGGCCGCCGTACTCCTTCGGCCAGGAGATCCCGGCCCAGCCGGCGGCGTGCATCTTCTGCTGCCACTCGCGGCGGAAGGCCATCACCTCCTCCAGGCCCCCTTCCGGCTCGGGGCCCGGATGGTTCTCTTCGATCCAGGTGCGAACCTCGTCGCGGAACTGCTGCTCGGACGGCGAGAGGGTCAGGTCCATCGGGCGATGAGCATAGCGAGCCCCAGAGAATCGACAGTGCGTGGCGAGACGTCTCTAGTGACCGCAGAACGTCAGGCCGTATTCGCCCGCGAGCCGGCTCGATTTCCGGAACTGCTCTTCGGTGTCGGCCTCCACGCTCGGGTCTTCTTCGACTTCCTTGAGCCCCTCTTCGACAGCGGCGAGCATCGAGTTGACTTGCCGCCGATCGTCGCGCGGGGCTCCCAGCGCTCGCACTTCTTCCACTTCCTGTTCGACCGCGGGAGCAAAGACCTTTTCGACGATTTCCGTCCACTGGGCCATGGTTCGCTCCGAGGGCAGGGCGGGGTCTGGCGTCGTTTGCATAAAGCTCTGGAACATTTCCTGAAAGCGTTCGTCGCCACGCAAGCAGATCGCGTCGGCCTGCTTGACGAACTGTGCTTTCGTGAGCGTGGCCGCCGTTGTCTCGCTCCCGCCGCAGCCGACCGCGAACGCGGCGAGCGCCAGCGCGACGAACGCCGAGAGGGTTTTAGTTACCGCAGTAATTGAGGCCATAGGCGCGAGCAAGACTGCTGGACTGCTTGAACTGTTTTTCTGCATTGGCCTGCACGCCGGGGTGCTTTTCGACCGCCTCCAGCCCACTTTCGGTTGCAGCGAGAATCGCGTCGATCTTGCGGCCGTCCCCAGGTGGGACCTCCAGCGCACGGATTTCTTCCAGTTCCCATTCGATCGCTGGGGCAAGAGCCGTTTCCACGGCCTCGGCGTATTCCGCAAGGCTCCGCCTTTTGCCGGCGGGGAGGCCGTATTTCTCCACGAAATGGCGGTAGAGAGTGTTGAAGCGTTCTTCGCCCCGCAAGCAGATCGCGTCTGCCTGCTTGACGAACTGTGTTTTCGTGAGCGTGGCCGCCGTTGTCTCGCTCCCGCCGCAGCCGACCGCGAACGCGGCGAGCGCCAGCGCAGCGCCGATGATGATCGCTCCTCTCCCCACCTGACATCAGTCCTTCTAAATAGCTTGACTAATTTGAGGATTCTATACCAGCGGTCTCACACGGCGTCGCCCGAGTCTGCGTGATAGGAACCCGACCATGAACGCAAGCACGGGGTACGAGAGTCCGGGGATCGCGGGGAGCGGGGCCATCGCCACCGGCCTTGCCGCGGTGTCGACAACCACGGCCGACACGATTCTGCTGGCCAGGAGCGAGGCCTCGGCCTGGCGGGCGGAGGAGAAAGTCGTCGCTGCCTGCGCCAAGATCGAGGGCGCCGAGCCCTCGCGGCTGCGGGTCACGACCGATCCCGGCGACCTCTCCGACTGCGACGTCGTCGTCGAGGCGATCGTCGAGGAGGTGGCGCCGAAGGGCGAGCTGCTCGCGAAGGTGGCCGAGGCGTGCCCCGACGCCGACCTGGCTACGACAACCTCCTCGCTCAGCATCGCCGAGATCGCCGAGGCCGGCGGTATCAGCGGTCGCCTCTTCGGCCTGCACGTCTTCAACCCGGTGCCGCGGATGAAGCTGGTCGAGGTCTGCTTCCCCGAGGGCGCCGAGAGCGCCCGCGAGGCCGCCCTCGCCTGGTGCGCCGCGCTCGGCAAGACCGCGGTGGAGGTCCCCGACCAGGCCGGCTTCGTCGTCAACCGCCTGCTCTTCCCCTACCTCTTCGACGCGGTGCGGCTGATGGAGCAGACCGGCATGGAGGCGGGCGAGGTCGATACCTGCATGAAGCTCGGCGCCGGCCACCCGATGGGGCCGCTGGCACTGCTCGACTTCGTCGGGCTCGACGTCTCCAAGGCGATCGGCGACGCCCTCTACGCCGACTCCGGCGAGCCGACCCACGATCCACCGGGGCTGATGGTCAAGATGGTCGGCGAAGAGAAGCTGGGCCGCAAGTCGGGCGCCGGCTTCTATACGTACGACTAGCAGCCCGCTGGGGTGGACAGGGAGCCTCTCGACACGCCTCGATATACGGAAGCTTCCGAAACCGGCACCAAAGCTTTTGAAGCTTGGGGAAACTCCCGGCGAGAAAGAGCTTCGAGGCGAATAGCTCGAAAGCTTGGTGCGCTTCGAGGCGATGCCGGTGCCCCTCTCCGGGAATGTCGCGAAGCGGCGGAAATGCAATCCGATGCCTGCGCGGGCGCGGCCCGCGCACTACATCTCGTCGCTACGCGCCATAGGCGCGGGCGACGTCAATTCACGGAGAGGGGCACCGGCATCGCCCACCCCCCACCGCAGCTAGTTCTTTTTAGCCAGGTCCCAGATCACGTCGGCCGGGGAGATCCCCTGCTGGCGGGCGATCGTCTCGACCTCGTCCCAGGGGAGCTCGGCCTCGGGCAGGTCGTCCCAGCGGGCCAGTTCGAGGGCCTCGACCGCTCCTTTGAGCGCTGGGCCAAGATGATCCTCCGAGCGCAGCAGGGCTCTCAGAACCTCGAGCTGCTTGTCGCTCAAGCGCACGACCCACATGCGATGCCTCCGTGGTTCGGGGAAATGCGGATTGCTTGGAAAAACTAGGAGCGCTGGCGGACGGAACCGGGCTGGCCGCTGATCCTGACCGCCTCGATCCGGTTCTCGCGCACCGACTCGACCCGGATCGTGTAGCCGTTGGCGACGATCGTGTCGCCGCGCTTGGGCAGCCGGCCCAGCTCGCCGAAGACGTAGCCGCCGACCGAGTTGTAGGCGTCGGTGTCGACCGGCAGCTCGATCCCGGCGTCGGAGAGGTCGCCGAGCGAGACGTGGCCGCGAACGAACCACTCGCCGCTGGCGAGCTGGCGCAGGGCCGCCGCGCGGGGGTCGGTCTCGTCCTCGATCTCCCCCACCACCTCCTCGAGGATGTCCTCGACGGTGACGATCCCGACCGTCCGCCCGTACTCGTCGACGACAACCGAGAGCGAGGTGCGCTGGACCTGGAGGTCGTGGAGGAGGTCGTCGAGCGGCCGGGTCTCGGGGACGATCACGGCGTCGCGGATCGCCGGCGCGATCTCACCCTCAGGACCGTCGCTCATGAAGAGGCGGGCCAGGCTGTTGTTGTGGACGATCCCCTTCACCCGGTCGGGGTTCTCGTCCTCGATCACGACCAGGCGCGTGTGGCCCGAGGTGACGCAGCGCCGCAGCGCGGTCTCGACCGTCTCGGATGCGTCGACGGTGACGACCGCGGGGATCGGGGTCATCACCTCGCGCGCCTCCTGCTCGTGGAGGTGGAAGACACCGCCCAGCATGCCGGCCTCACCCGGGTCGAGCGTCCCCCCGATCTTCGAGCGGTCGATGATCTGCTTCAGGTCCTCGGCGGTGTGGTGCTCCTCGATGTCGGTCGGGTCGACGCCGAAGAGGCGGACGATCGCGTTGGAGATCGCGCTCAGCGCCATGATCACCGGCGCGGTCGCGGCGCGGAACCAGTTGAGCGGGCGGGAGACGCGGCGGGCGGTGCGCTCGGCGTGGCTGATCGCAAGCATCTTCGGCACCTGCTCGCCGATGCTGATGTGGATCGCGGTGACCAGGGCGAAGGCGATCGCCACCGAGAGCCCGACGGCGGCCCCGTGCGAGAGGCCGCCGAAGACGGGCTCGAGCAGCTTCGCCAGCGAGGGCTCGCCGAGGAAGCCGATCCCGATCGAGGCCATCGTGATCCCGATCTGGCAGGCCGAGAGCGACTCGTCGATCTTGTCGAGCTGCTCGACC
Source organism: uncultured Solirubrobacterales bacterium (assembly GCA_963812905.1). Taxonomy (GTDB): domain Bacteria; phylum Actinomycetota; class Thermoleophilia; order Solirubrobacterales; family 70-9; genus VRUE01. Next base: position 380,946 of record CAWEWY010000001.1, on the reverse strand, counting down.
ACCGCCTCGGCGCCGCTCTCGCCTTCCTCGGCGAGCTGCTCGATCTTGCCGCGGCGGCTGCGCACCAGGGCGAACTCGGCCGCGACGAAGAAGCCGTTGACGGCGACCAGCAGGAGAAGGAGGACGAGCAGGAGTGCGCTCATCGTTTATTTGACCCGGTACTTCGGGGGAGGTCGTCGTCGGCCATTCGGCGTAGGCAATATAGCTTTCCACTCCGCCGCTCCAGCGATAAGTGCCATATTGCGCGGGATATGCGGATCGCAAGCCTCGTTCCGTCCGCAACCGAGATGCTCTTTGCCCTCGGACTCGGCGACTGCGTCGTCGCGGTCACGCACGAGTGCGACTACCCGCCCGAGGCGCGTTCCCTCCCCCACCTGACGCGGACGGTGCTGCGGCCCGACCTCAGCGCCGCCGAGATCGACCGGACGGTGAAGACGAGGGTCGCCGAGGGGCTGGCGCTGTACGAGCTCGACGAGGAGCTGCTGGCGAGCGTGGCCCCCGACCTGATCGTCACCCAGGCCGTCTGCGCCGTCTGCGCCGTCTCCTTCGAGGACGTGCTCGAGGTCGCCGCCCGCCTTCCCAGCAGGCCCCGGGTCGTCCAGCAGGACCCCAGCACGCTTGCGGAGATGCTCGACGACGTGGTCCACCTCGGCGAGGCGACGGGAATACCCCGCCAGGCCCACGAGCTGCGTGGCGAACTGGAGGGAAGGCTGGCGACCGTCCGCGGCGCGGTCTCGGGAACGACCCAGCCGCGGGTGATCGCGCTGGAGTGGCTCGACCCGCCCTACGTCGGCGGCCACTGGGTCCCGGAGATGATCTCGATCGCGGGGGGCGAAGACGTCGCCGGCCCGCCGGGGCTGAAGTCCCCCGAGGTCTCCTGGGGCGAGCTCTCGGGCCTCAATCCCGACGTGGTGATCGCGATGCCCTGCGGCTGGTACGTCGACGGCGCCCGCTCCCAGGCGCTGGAACACTGGATCCACATCGAGCCGCTCGGCGCCCAGCGGGTGTTCGCGGTCGACGCCGCATCGACCTTCTCCCGGCCGGGGCCGCGCCTCGTCGACGGCGTCGAGCTGCTCGGCCACCTGCTGCACCCCGACTTAGTCGACGCGCCGGGGAACATCGGCTTCGCCGAGCTGCGCTCGTCGCACGTGCGGCGCAGCGGCGCCGGCTGAGCGTCAGGCGACGGCCAGGGCGCCGGCGATCGAGACAGCGGTCACCGCCGCCATCACCGCCATCTCTGCCGGAAAATGGCGGCGTCCGAGCATGCCGCGCTCGCCAGCGAGGATCGCGAAGGCACAGATCACCCCCGCCACGAGGCCACCGAGGTGCCCGCCGAGGCTGATGTCCGGGCTGCCGATGCTGATCGCAAGGTTCAGAACCAGGATCACCCCAACCGACGAAGCGACAGCATCGATCCCTCGCCCCCGGGCGATCACGAACGTCGCACCGAAGATGCCGAAGATCGCCCCCGATGCGCCGACCGTGAGCGCGTCAGGGCTGAGCAGGAGAGCCCCGAACGCGCCGCCGAACAAAGCGGCGATGTACACGGCGACGAAGCGGGGGGTGCCGATCCCCGGCTCAAGCAGCCTGCCGAGGAAGTAGAGCGCAAACATGTTGAAGCCGATGTGGAAGAGGCTGGCGTGGAGGAAGCCGCCCCCGACCAGCCGGTACCACTCTCCTTCCGCCACGGATGGGCCGAAGAGGCCGAAATTGACGACCGCTGAGCTTCCCCCTACTGCGGTGCCACCGCTGGCACTGGCAATCTCGGCGAGGAAGGCGACGACGTTCAGCCCGATCAAGATGAACGTCGCCGGCGCCCGCGAAAAAAGGCTCGCCTCGCCGACCCCCCGGACCACCCGGGTCGGCTGGCGCATGCACTCCGGGCAGCGCATCCCGACCGGGGACGGCGTCATGCAGTCGGGACAGATCGGCCGCCCGCAGGAGGAGCAGGAGACGGCGGTCTCGCGGTTTGGGTGCCGGTAGCAAGTCTGGGCCACAGGGATGAGCAGCCTACAATCGCGGCCGATGGACGCACCCAGCCCCGCACGGCTCTACGCGACCGCGGTCGGCGCGACGCTCGTCGTCGCCGGCATCGTCGGCTTCTTCTACAGCGCCTCCTTCGGCTCGCCCGGCGAGGTCGACGACGCCCTCGGGGCCTTCGCCGTCAACGGTTGGGTCAACGTCCTTCACATCCTCACCGGCGCGCTCGGGCTGCTGATGGCGGGGTACGCCTCGCGCCAGTACTCGCTCTGGCTCGGCGCCCTCTACCTCGTCGCCGGCTTCTGGGGCTTCGCGATCGGCAGCGGCGAGTCGATCCTCGGCTTCCTGCCGGTCAACACCGCCGACAACGCCCTCCACCTGGCGATCGGCGCGCTCGGCGTCGGCGCCGCCCTCTCAACGCCGGCCGCGAAGCGGGGCAAGCCCGCTACGGCCTGACCCGCCCGGCCAGCGAGCGCAGGCCGCCCTTGGCCTGCTGGCGACCGCGTCGACGGGCCTCGATCAGCAGCAGCGCACCCGCCGCGGCCCCGCCCGCGCCGACGGCGAACACCGGCCGCACCCAGTTGCGCGGGTCGCGCAGCGCCCGCAGCTCGCTCTCGGAGAGCTCCTCGGCCCAGTCGGAGAGCTCCTCGGCGGCGGCCTGGGTGACGGCGGACAACGTGTCCTCGAGCCGGCCGGAGAGGCGCTCCGGCGGCTCGATCGGCCGCAGAGCGTCCGAGAGCAGGTGCTCGACGTCCCAGGTGCTGCCGGTCAGGCGCTGGGCCTCACTCATCGCCCATCTCCTCCTGAAGCTGCTTGATCGCGCGGTGGATCAGCACCTTGGTGGCGCCGTCGGTGCGCCCCAGCGCGCGGGCGATCTCGCGGTTGTCCATGCCGAGGGCGAAGCGCATGATCAGCGCGTCGCGGCGGTCTTCGGGCAGGTGGTCGAGGTTGGCCATCACCTGGCGCAGCTGCTCCCGCCCCTCGGCGATCGCCTCGGTGCCGTGCCGGGCCTCGATCGGGTCGGCGTTCTCCAGCGAGGTCTGCGGGCGGCGCGAGCGGTCGCGATAGTAGTTGGAGGCGAGGTTGTGGGCGATGCGGATCAGCCAGGGGCGCAGCGGCCGACCGTCGGACTCGCGCCGGGCCCGGTCGAAGTGCCGGTAGGCCTGCAGGAAGGCCTGCTCGGTGAGGTCCTCGGCGTCGTGCGGGTTGCCGACCCGGTAGTAGGCATAGGAGTAGACGTCCCGCAGATGGGCCCGGTAGAGGTCCTCGAAGGCACGATCGAGCTCCGCCTTCGCCTCGGGGTCGAGGCTCGCCGGCTCGACGTTCTCCTTGGCAGCGCTCACGCGACACGAAGACTATTCCCATCAGGCGGCCATCCTGGATCGCTCGACCCGGCGCAGGCCCGCAACCCAGGCCTCGGCGTCTATCTCGCCCCGGATCAACGCGGCGAGGCCGTTCAGCGCCTCGGCGGGCCCGCCCTCGGCCGAGGTCGCCGCCGCCAACAGCGGCACGGCGTCGAGGCCCTCCGAGGCCTGCCCGATCAGGCCGGGGATCTCCTCCGCCGGGGTCCCCCGTCCCAGTAATTCGCCGGCGCGGCGGTTGCGCCCTGCCGGGGCCATCACCGTCGCGGTCAGGTCGCCCACGCCGGCCAGTCCCGAGAACGTCGCCAGGTCGGCGCCGCGGCCGATCGCGTGCTCGATGCACTCGCGCCAGACCTGCGCCGCGGCGATCCCGGCCGCGTTGTGCCCGTGTGGCTCGGCGGCCGCCGCGGCGAGGGCGGCGGCGTTCTTGGCGGCGCCGGCCATCTCGACCCCGGCGACGTCGTGCGAGCGCTCGCAGACGAGGCCGGCGCGGTCGAAGACGCCGCCGAGCTGGTTGCGAAGGTCGGGATCGGCCGAGCCGAGGACGAGGGCGGCTGAGCCGGAGACGGCCTCCCGCGCGTGCGCCGGGCCGCCGAGGCACGCGGTCGCCCGCGCCCGCACCCGCTCGCCGACGTATTCGGCGGGAAGCTGGCCCAGCGGCGCAATCAGGCCCTTGGTAAGGAGCAGGACCGCCGTGCGCTCGCCGACCCGGTCGGCAATCGCCCCGACCGCCTGCGGCAGCGAGCTCGAAGGAATCGCGAGGCAGACCAGGTCGAGGCCGGCGAGCTCGACTTCGGAAGCCTGCCGCACCCGCACGGAGCCGGGAAGGCGCACGCCCTCCAGGTAGCGAGCGTTTTCGCGCGCCTCGTCGATCTCCGCCGCCTGCGCCCCGGTGCGGGCCGCAAGCTGGACCTCGAGGCCGCCGCGGGCGAGCAGCACGGCGAGGGCCGTGCCCCAGCTGCCGGCGCCGATCACCGCGGCGCGGCGCATCGGCGGCAGGCCGCCGAGGTCCTCCCACTGCAGCTCGACGTTGGGCCAGATCCGCGCGGTCACGGTTGCGGCGAGACCGCGCGAGGGGTCGGCGGCGCGCGGGAAGGTCATCGCCCTGCCGAGCCGGACCCGGACTTTGCGCGGGCGGATCCGCCAGCCCCGCCGGATGTCTTCGGTGCCGAGGACGGCGGCCGGTATCACCGGCGCCCCGGTCTGCAGCGCGAGCCGGCCGACGCCGCGCTTCGGCTCCGCCAGCGCGCCGCTGCGGATCCGCGTCCCCTCGGGAAAGATGCAGACGGCGCCGCCCCGTTCGACGATTTTCCGCGCCGTCTCCACCGAGTCCTCGTCTGACTCGCCGCGGCGGATCGGGAAGGCGCCGAGGCGAGAGAGGACCCAGCCCTGCCAGCGGCGCTCGAACAGCTCGACCTTGGCGACGTAGTTCATCGGCCGGCGCCAGGGAAGGGCCCCGCCGATCGCGAAGGGGTCGAGGAAGCTGCGATGGTTGGAGGCGACGATCAGGCCGCCCTTGAGACGGGCGTGGGGGCGGCCGGTCCTCGCATAGCGGAAGTAGACGAGGAAGAACGGGGTCATGAAGATCCTGGCGAGGATGTACAGGACCGGGTTCACGCCATGGCGGCGCGTGTACTCGTGGTACGCCTGGAGGCGATCGGGAGCCACGCGTAGCGCTACACGGATCAGGGGCTTTGGTTACCCGGCGGCGCGCCAGGTCGTCGGGCTTTGCCCGGCTGGCCCTGCTGCGCCGGGGCGGAAACGGCATCCCTGCGCTCTCGCCCCCCGGGTCGGCCGGGCGCAGCGCCCGCACGCTCGACACTACGAGCACGGCGGTCTTTTCGGTCGCAGATTGTGCGCTGGACCTGTTGACGTTTGGCCATTAAAGCTGGAAATCCACACTGAAAAAAAATCCACTATATCTCGCGTCAAATCGTGGTATACACTCGCGCCGTTCTGAAATAGGTCTCAGTTGTTTTCTATTGAGTTGCGAGCTGACTCGATGGCCATTGAGACAGTGAAAAAGGGGAGGCATTGATGCAGGGGATGAGGCTGATCGTGGCGATGCTGGCGGCACTGTTCGCGCTGGGCTGTGGCATTGCGCTGGGTGACCAAGACGAATCGGATAACTCCCTCCTGAGCGCTCCGCAATCGGCCGCACCAGGCAACGAAATCAAGGCCGACCGAACTGCGACTTCCAAGACCTTCCGCCTTCCCGATGGAGGCCGCGAAACTCAGGTCGTCGAGGCTCCGATCAACTACTGGACCCGAGACGGCCAGTGGAAGCCCATAGGCGAGGGCTTGGAAGTGCAGGCAGATGGCAGCGGCCTGACCAATGGCCCGAACCGCTTCGACGTGAGCCTTCCCGAACGGCTGGGAGAAGCACCCGTGCGCCTGGCGGTTGGCGCCCAGTGGGTATCGGCGCGCCTGATCGGCTCCGACTCCGATGCCGTCCAGCTCGAAGAAGAAGGCAATACCGCGAGCTACGAAGGCGCCAATCCCGACACGACTTTTGACCTCTCGACTCTCGCGAACGGAGTCAAGGAGAGCATCGAAATCGCCAACCCCGCCGCGCCGCACGTCTTCAACTTCGAACTCGACATGTCTGTCGGCCTCACGCCTTCGGTTGGCGCAGGCGGCTCGATCGAGATCCGCGACGGCGACGAACATCTGGTGGCGAGGCTGCCGGCGCCGACGATCGCCGATAGCTCTCCAGTTGCGGTGCCCGAAGAAGCGGTCCACTACGAACTGATGCAGGAGCAGGGCGCTTGGAGGCTGGCCATCGTCGCAGACTCCGCCTGGCTCGAACAGCCGAATCGATCCTGGCCTGTAGTCATCGACCCCTCTGTCGTCGTCCCCACCCCGAGTCTCGACTGCTTTATTCGCGGGACGGCAATCGAAAAAGGCCCCACCGGCTCATGCGGGGTCAACGGGACCCAGCAGCTGCAAACGGCATTTTGGCCCTCGACGGGCAAACGGGCCAGGGCACTCCTTCGGTTCGACCTCAGCTCGGTTCCCTCAAAAGCCTCAATCAGCGCCGCCACCTTGAGCTTGCGTGCCCCGCAAGCCGCGATCAACCTGCCAGGGATTGAGTTGCATCGCTTGACCAAAGCGTGGACTGTTGGCCTCAATTGGCAGGAAGCCGCTGCGAGTAAAAAATGGTTCAACTACGGCGGAGACTTCGACGAAGCAGGCTCGGGAACGATCCTGACGAGCGAACGGGGCAGCCAGGCGGGCTGGTGGAACTTCGAAGGAACGAGTACGACTGCCCTGGTCCAGCGCTGGTTCAAGGAAGGCTCAGAAGCCAATCTGGGAGCGATCGTGAAGCTCACCAACGATACGACTTGCTCGGGAGAAGAATGCAAAAGCGAACGCTATGTCGCCTTCGCCTCCAGTGCGGCGAACGTGTCAGAAAACCGCCCGAAACTCTCGATCGTCTACGACCCTCCCGCGCCAAGCAGCAGCAAGGTCGTCTCCCCGATCGAAGGCACCGTCTCTTCCAATCGGCTGAAGCTGAAGTCGAAATGGGCCGAACCGGGAGTCACCGGCATCACCTTCCAATACAAGACGAAAACATCGCCAGCCGGGTTCGAAACGATCCCCTCGAAACTCGTCCACAACGCCCAGGGCGAAGAAGTGAAATGGCCGATGGCGGTCTCGGGCTATGAAAGCGAACCGCTCTACTTCGAAGCCGGCCATGCGAACAGCGAACTGACCGAAAAAGGCGGCGAAGTCGAGGTCAGGGCCATCTTCACCGGCCCGAAAGGCATAGAAGGCTACAGCGAAGCCGCAAAAGCCAAAATCGACCCCGAAAAGGGCGGCCCCATGGACGCCACAGCCCCGGTCGGCCCGGGCTCTGTCGATCTGCTGACCGGCAGCTACACGGTCAGCAGCGCCGACGTCTCGATCCCCGGCATCACGGCCGGCCTGGAATTCACCCGCACCCATAGCTCGCGAGTGCCGGGCGGGGCCGAAGACAAAACCGTGCTCGGGCGAGGCTGGAAGCCCGCGGCGCCGGTCGAAGAAGCCGGCAGCGGATCCTGGCGAAGCGTGCGCGAAGTCTTCGCCTCGGCCGAAGAAAAAGAAGAAGGGCTTGAAGACTACGCCCTGCTGACCGACATCGAAGGCTACGAATACGCCTTCGAAAAGGTCTCAGGCGCCTACGTCGTGCCGCCCGAACTGACCGGGCTCATGCTGGCGCACACCGCCGGAAGCGCGACCTTCACGCTGAGCGACTCGGATGGCAACGTGACGACCTTTGAAAGCAGCAGCGGCGGGTCCGAATACCTGCCGGTGTCTGTGGTGCAGACCGGTGGGGCACAAAACAAAACGCGCTTCGTCTACCAGATCGTTGAAGGCAATCGCAGGCTGAGCATGGTCATCGCGCCACCAGCGCCCGGCTGGGGGTGTCCCGAAAGCGAAGCAACCAAACTGTCTGGGTGCAGGACACTCACCTTCCAGTACAAACCGGCCTCAACCTGGGGCGCGCCGGCCTCCTACAAGGATCGACTGGCGTCAATCACCTATTATGGCCAAAATGGACAGTGGACGACCGGATCGTGGGAAGTCGCCAAGTACGAATACGACTCCTCGGGCAGGCTGATCGCCGAGTGGGACCCGCGCATATCTCCCAACCTGAAAGAAACCTATGCCTACGTCGGCTCGGGAGAATCGACTCCCCAGGGCGGCCAGATCAAAACGATCACGCCTCCAGGGCAAGAACCCTGGACGCTCGAATACGAAGCCCTGAAAGGCGAGTTGCCAAACGCCGGACGGCTGAAGAGCGTCAAACGGGCCAGTCTCTTGGAAAGCCCGACCGTCGCGCAGACGACGATCGCCTATGGGGTGCCGATCACCGGCACGCCCTATGACATGAGCGCCAAAGCGGTTGCGGCCTGGGGCCAGCAGGACATCCCCACCGACGCCACGGCGATCTTCCCGCCTGACGAAGTCCCGGCCAGCCCACCGGAATCCTACGCCCACGCCACCGTCTACTACATGGATGCCGAAGGGCAGCAGGTCAACGTGGCGACGCCATCGGGGGCTGGTACCGAAGCACCTTCGATCACGACCACCGAAACCGATGAATACGGCAACGTCGTGCGCGAGCTCACCGCCCAGAACCGGCTTCGCGCCCTGACCAAAGGCTCCGAATCGGCAGCGCGCTCCCATGAACTGGAGACCAAGCGCGAATTCAGCGTCGAAGGCACCCAACTGGCCCAGGACTGGGGACCGATGCACCAGGTGCGCCTGGAATCGGGATCAACGGTGCAGGCCCAGCTTCACACCACAATCCAATACAACGAAGGCTGGTCGGGAACAGGCGTCAACCCCCACCTGCCGACCCGCGTGACCACCGGGGCCAAAATCCCCAAAGAAGGCAAAGACGCCGACCAGCGGGTGACCGAAACCAAATACGACTGGACGCTTCGCAAGCCGACTGAAACTATCGTCGACCCCAGCGGGCTGAACCTGCATACCCGGATTGCATACGACTCCTCGACCGGGCTGCCCACAGAACGCAGCCTGCCGGCGAAACCCGAAGGTGGGGATGCCCATACGACTAAGCTCACATATTACGCCACCGGTTTCAGCGAATCAGGCGAGAGCGATTGCGACTATGCCGGTGGTGGATATGCGGGACTGCTCTGCAAGGTCAAGCCCGCCGCCCAGCCGGGGACCAAAGGCCAGCCGGAACTGCTGGTGACCAAGTTCGCTACCTATAACTCGCTAGGTGAGCCGACCGAAGTGATCGAAAGCCCGGGAGGCAAAGAAGAAAGCACCCGCAAAACGATCACGACCTACGACACCGTAGGCCGCGAAACCAATCGCAAAACCGAAGGCGGCGGCACGGCCCTGTCGCCGACCCAGACCGTCTACAACAAAGAAACCGGGCTGCCCGAAGAACAGAAACTGACCTGCGAAACCAAATGCGAAGGCTTCGACAGCCAGGCCACCGTGACCACCTACGACAAACTGGGTCGCCCCACCGAATACCTGGATGCCGACGGCAACGTCTCGACGGTCACCTACGACCTGCTGGGCAGGCCCGTAGCTACCACCGACGGCAAGGGCACCCAGACCCGCTACTACGACGCGACCTCGGGTCTTCTGACCAAACTTGAAGACTCCGCCGCAGGCACCTTCACCGCCGCCTACAACGCCGACGGCGCCATGGCCGAAGAGGGCCTGCCAAACGGCCTGCTGGCGAAAACGACCTACGACGAAGCCGGCCAGCCGACGAATCTCACCTACACCAAGGTCACTAGCTGCTCGGAAAAATGCACCTGGCTGGAAGAAAGCGCCGAACGCTCGATCTATGGCCAGATCCTTGCGCAAACGAGCCTCTCCTCCTCCCAGCAGTACAGCTACGACAAGGTAGGCAGGCTGACGCTGACCAAGGACACGCCGACCGGCGGTGGCTGTACCACACGTGTGTATGCCTTCGAAGGCGAAGCCGGCAAGGACTCCAACCGGACCAGCTTGACCACCCGTGCCCCGGGGGTCGGGGGGTCCTGCGCCGAATCGGGAGGCACCAAACAGACCTACAGCTACGACGCCGCAGATCGTCTGACCGACGAAGGGATCGAATACGACAGCTTTGGGCGGATAACGAGCCTGCCCGGCAAATACGCGGGCGGAGAAACGCTCAAAACCAGCTTCTACAGCAACGAAATGGTCGCCACTCAGGCACAGGGGGCGATCACCAACAGCTACCTGCTCGACGCCACGGGACGGGTGCGCGAAGCGACCCAGGAAAAAGAAGGCAAAAAAACGAGCGAAATCTTCCACTACGACAGCGAAGGCGACTCGCCCGCCTGGACCGCCAAGGGCTCCGAATGGACCCGCTACATCAGCGGGATCGGCGGTCTAGGCGCGATTCAGCCCAGCACCGGCGAAACCAGCCTCCAGCTGACGAACCTGCACGGTGACGTTGTCGCCACAGCGAGCCTCAGCCCGACGGCCAAAGAACCGACCGCCAAATTTGAATTCGATGAGTTCGGCAACCCGAAATCAGGCAAAGCGGGCCGCTTTGGATGGCTCGGCGGGAAGCAGAGGCGGGCTGAACTGCCTTCGGGGGTGATTCAGATGGGAGTGCGGAGTTACGTTCCGGCCTTGGGACGATTCCTCTCACCCGACCCGGTACCTGGTGGCTCGGCAAATGCTTATGACTATGCCTTCCAGGATCCCATCAACAATTTTGATCTGACGGGGGAATGTGGACATCGGGGCGAAATGCACAATTGTCACCCCTTGCATCCCCACCAAGGCGGCCACACGACCCACCATCGACGGCGGCCTCTGATAACTGGCCACACCGTCACTGTAGTTGGCGGGGGCATTACCGGCACGGGCGGCTCCATAGGGGCGTCATTCACCTACACTGCGCGAGAATCCATCTCCATCACGGCCCATGTCATTTTCAGGGGTAGAACCAGCGATATCGCTGAAGCCAAAGGCTCCAGCGGCACCCTGTTGATCCCCCCCGTCGAATATTCTGGGGCCGCCTATACGGGTGAACTATTGACCGTCTGTGTACTTGCGGTCGGTAAAAATCGGTCTGAACGAAAGTGCTACAATCACCGTATTGTAGTCGAAAATCACCCTATTGCTTAAGCTCTAAATAGATGAAGCAACCAATTTCTAATTCCGTCGTGGCGGCCCGACCTGTCTACCCCCGATGAGACGACCAGGGAAGATCGCGCTGCTCTCGGTGCTTCTGGTGCTGGTGTTGGTAGGTGTCGCATATGCCGTGGTGAGAGCCGCGCAGGGGCCTGAATCGTCGAGGCAGGTCGCTGTGTCGGGGATGGTCCGGTCTGATCACGGCGAATGCCGAGAATCGGAAGATCCTCCGACGAAGGTCCCCCGGGGCCTGTTCGACCAAGCGCACCGTGTCCTCGTCAATTCGACCGTCATAGGGTGCGGAAGAAGGCTGGGCGGTTGGTTTCGCCTTGTCGCCTACCTCCAGGCAGATCACCGATCGAGGCAGCTCTGCTACGGACTGGAACAACCATCTATAAGTGCCAAGAGCGGAGGCGCTTGCGTCCGTGTCTCCGCGACAACCCCGATCTGTCATGCGCAGTGCCAGATAGAGCCCAGCGGTCTGAATCCGGGCCGGAACGGCACCTCGAAGGTCACCGTGGTTTCCGGTGCGGTCGAAGGGAGGGTAAGAAACCTTACGCTGTCGGTCACCGATCGTAGTCTCGCACCCGGACCGCATCCAATTGTGGCGATCATAGGCGGTGCTCTCGCCAGGAAGTTCGGGCTGCATGAAGATGTCTCTGTATTCGCTTATCTGCTTGAGCCCTGCCTGGCCGCCGGGCAGAAGGTATCGGTCGTCGCAGGTATGGAAGGGGGGCGCAAAGTAAATCTAGGCGGAAACGCCCTGGCGGAGTGTGGCTGAGTCCGAGACGACCTGCGCAACCAGTGCATTAACTACGGGCCAAAGTTATGGGCCAATTCTCGGTAATCGTTGCGATTCTTATAACCATAGGAGTGGCCGTGATTACCGTGCCGATGGTTGGCGCGCACCAGCCAATCTGAATAGGCTTCTGCCATGATCGAATGGAGACGAGTGCCGTGGCCCCTGTGGGCTTATGCCGTGGTGCTGCTCACGGGAGCCATCTTGATCGAGGTCCAAGCTCACGGGCCAATCATGGCAAAGGCGTTCTATCCGTTTGTCATGCTCGTGTGGCTCTATTTCCTGTTCAAGGGAGTAAGGTGGGTCTGGGTTATTACTGTTGGGATCTATATTCTGGGTCTTGTTATTTACCTGCTGTCCTTGATGTGGCAGGGTGCCGGAATGAGTCTAATCGGTATTTTGCTCCTTCTGCACCCGGTGACTCGCCGATATTTTGACAGTCACACGGCGACAGCGGACGCCTGATCGTGGAGCCCCAAATCAGCTTTGATGAAGGGCACCATTGATTCCGTTGGCCTGGCTGAAAAGGATGCTTTCGGAAACCCCCCGACCTACCCGCAACGCCGCACCGCGCGAAGCGGCGGTCAAGGGCGCGCAGCGCCCGACCCCCGCAGGGGGTTGACGGCCGCGAGCACGGTGCCACAATCGCGCGGGTCGGGGCCTCAGCGGCCAATGCTGAACCCTCGCTCGACGCTCTGGCGAATCCTCTTTGCCTGCGCGAGTTGGCGCTCTCTTCCTAGTCGGAGCTGGACCTCGCGCACTCTTCTTCGTGCGGCCTCGCGCGCCGCCTTCTGTGAGTTCGATTGCGGCTCGCGGCCGAGGGCGCGTCGCCTATCGGTGACGCCGTGCTCCTGGCGGTAGCTCTCGATGGTCTTTACGCCCTGATCCCAAGCCTTGGCCTTGGCCGGCTCGCGCGGCCTCTCTCCCAGCTCTTTGACGATGTAGGGGGGCGGGGAGAGGCGAGCGGCGGTGAGGGCCTGCTCCTCTCGCTCGGTGAGCACCTGGCGGATCGCGGCGCTCTCCCGCCTCGCGTCATCGCGCAGGGGTTCAAGTCTCTCCACGCGCGAGCGCATCAAGTCAAGCTCCTGGCGTTGGCGCTCGACTCGCTCGCGTGCCCGTGGAAGCTCCCGCCGTCGCTGGCGCCAGCCGAGCGCCCCGACTCGCTCCAGGTTGTCGAGGGCGGACTCATAGCGGCCTTCTGCGAACTCAAGGTATCGCCGCTCCTCGGCGTGCCTTTCGCGGAGTCGTGACTCCTGCCCGAGGGGGCCGTCCAATGCCTTCTCCCGTACTGCGATCTCTCGGGCGGAGAGTTGACGCAGCTCGGCTCGTAGCGCCTCGTCGTGCGCCGCGCTCTGCGCGCGGTCGCGCTCGGCGGCTTCGCCCAGGTGCGCCAGGGCGCCGCGGTCCTCGGTCGAGCCGGGCGCGAACTCCTCACGCTCGGCCTGGATCTCCGGCGTCGCGTAGAGGTAGGTCTCCTCCCGGCTCCTCGAAGTGGCGACGTAGAGCTCCTGCTTGTCCATCGAGGGATCGGCCATCACGTAGGCGCTGTCGACGGTGGCTCCCTGGGCGCAGTAGGTCGTCACGGCGTAGGCGTGCTGCAGGGCCGGCGCCTCGCCTCCCAAGGTGGTCTGAGAGAGGTAGTCGGGGCCGACTTCAACCATGCGCGACTGGTCGATCCCGTCGAGGACGATCCTTCCCCTCTCGGGATCGACCTCCGCGACCTGCCAACGCTCGCGGTTGTAGATGTCGTTGGAGCGATCGTTAACGCGCGTGATGACCTGGTCGCCGGCGGCAAAGCGGGCTTCGCCTACTTCGATCTCCTTCTCGCCGAGCCGGCCTTCGGCTCGCATCAGCTCTCTGGCGGTGGCGTTCAACCGCGCGACCTCGACGTTTCGCTTCGCCACCATCAGCGCGTCCTCTCCGTTGTTGTGGGAGCGCCACCAGTCAGAGACCATCGCCTCGCGGCGTGCCTCCGCGTCGGGGGCCACGGTGACCCGCTCCGCCGAGCGGTAGAGGGAGAGCGCCTCGCGTCCCTCGCCCTCGCGGATCAGCTTCGCCGCGTCGCGGTCAAGCTCGTGGTTGTGGCGGATCACTTCATCGAGCACGATCGGATCGGTGCGCTCGGCGATCGCGCTGAACAGCCCGCCCGCCTCGATCGAGCCGAGCTGCTGGGGGTCGCCGATCAGAACGAGCTTCGCCTCGGCCGCATTGGCGTGGCCGATCAGCGCCGCCAGGTTCTCTGAGCCGACCATCCCCGCCTCGTCCACGAGCAGGACCGTCCGCGCAGAGAGAACGACTTCGCCGCGATCCAGGTCCCTGAGCAGGCCGGCAACCGTCGTCGCCTCAAGACCCTCCTCGCGAAGCACGTTGGCCGCCTTCCAGGTCGGCGCCGCGGCGCGCAGCTCATAGCCGGCCTGCGCCCATCCTTCGGCTGCGGCGACCGTGGCGAAGCTCTTGCCGGTCCCCGCCTCGCCGATCACGACGACGATCCCCTCGCGGCCGGCGAGCAGCCTGTGCACCATCTCGCGCTGGTCGGCCTTCAAGGTCGGGCGAGCCTGCATCACCCTGGCGGCGATCAGCTCGCCGGCCTGCCCGCGCGCCTCGCCGACCATCTGCTCCGCCGTGTCGAGCGCCTGGCGCTCCAGCTCCCAGATGCGCCTGGTGGTGAAGCGCTCGCCCTTGGGGTCTTCGGAAACGCGGACCACGGACTCCGAGGTGAGGAAGGCGTCGGCGACGGCCTCGACGTCGGATGCCGGCGCTCCGTTGCGAAGCAGATCGGCGACGGCCTGGACCGCATCGCGGCGGTCGAAGTGGGAGGCGTGGGCGGTGACCTTGCGGTCGATCTGCTCCAGGGTCAGCTTCGCGGTTAGCTGTACCTCCTTGCTCAGCGTGGCGCTGATCGCCTCGCGGTCAAGGCCGATCTCCGTCGCCCGGGCGATCCAGCGCTCGCGCAGGGACTCCGTGGTCGCCTCGCGCTCCTTGGCCTGGCGGGTGGTGAGGGTGGCGATCTGGCGAGCCTTGGCCGAAGCGTCGGGACCTGCCGCCTCGAGGATTTCCGCGCGGCGGGTGGAGAAGGTTCGCAGCCACTCGTCGCGGAACCCCGCGATCTCAGCGATGCCCTTGCGCACCTCCCGCCATTCGACCCCCAGCCGCAGGCTCAGCTCGTGGCGGAGATTCGCCTCGTAGAGGTAGCTGGCGGTCGTGGCGTGGTTGTAGATCGCCGGGTGGTAGAGCCTTGACCAGCGGCCGTCGGGACCTTGGTCGCGTTGGCGATCAGGACGTGGGTGTGGAGTTGAGGGTCGCCGTTTCGCGAGGAGCGATGGACGTAAGCGGCGGCGAGGTAGCCGTTGCCCGCGACGAACTCCGCGCCGCCAGCTCCCCGGCGCGTCCAGCACGCTTCGCGCTGCATGTAGTGCAGGGCGGCTTGCACGGATGCCCTGTGGGCTGCTGCGACCTGGGCGGCGACCTCGGGGCCGCCGAGCGCCCATGTGAGCGATACCGACTTGGGAGCGGAGAAGGTCAGGTCAAAGCCGGGGATCGGCCCCTTGCCACCGACCGCCCGCAGCCCGAGTGGCTCGCCCGTAGCCGGGTCGTTGCCGGTGAGCATCGCCGTCAGCTGCGCGGGCTCGACCTCACCCGCGAGCCCAAGCTCCTCGGCGGCATCGCCAATCCACTCGCCCTGGGCCTCGCCCTCACCGGAGTAGTAGTCCTCGGCGCCTTCGGCGACCTTCTCCAGGTAGTAGTTCTCCTGGCCGGTTCCGAGCTTTCCGATCGACAGCATCACCCTCTCTGTCCAACGAGAGGGCCGAATCCGTCGGTTTCTTAACAATTCACTCGCAGAGTGATGTGGCGTGAGGGTGGTGGCGGTTGGCTTTTGCGGTGCCTGGGCGGGTGGAGGTGAGGAGCGCTTCCTGGCACGTCGGTGAGGGCCCTTCGTCCTCGTTGTTGCCTCCTGACTGCCTGTCTCCTTTGGTCTTCTGACTTGCTGGATTGCCTTTCTTGCCTGGTTGAGGCGATGCATTTGCCGCCCTTGCTGGACAGACAGGACGTGAGGCTCGTGAACGAGACAGCGCAGCGCGGGGGAGGGGAATCTCCGGGGGCGCTTGACCGCCAGCGTGGACGTTCCCAGCGAATGACCCGACGGATTGCCCACCCCGATCTGACTACGTAGTTAGATGGCGAAGAAGCTCCCCGCATCCGTCCCGCGCACCGCCCTCGCGTCGGCTGTGGCGGATGCGCGACACCGGGAGGAGCTTCTAGGCTGCACGGGATGGCAGACGCAAAGAAGCAGGCTCGCAGCGAGGCT
Organism: uncultured Solirubrobacterales bacterium; assembly: GCA_963812905.1. Lineage (GTDB taxonomy): Bacteria > Actinomycetota > Thermoleophilia > Solirubrobacterales > 70-9 > VRUE01. The sequence goes on along the minus strand of CAWEWY010000001.1, from coordinate 364,877 downwards.
CGACGCGCTCAGGCAAGGTTCGAGCGGACACAGGGGCAGCTTGAGGACGCGACCAAGGCTCGCCAAGAGAGCTTCAAGCGAGCGGCTGCTGCTGGCCTCTCGATGGCGGATATCGCCGAGGCTGTTGGCCTTCACCGTACGCGCGTCAATCAGATCATCAAGGGCAAGTAGCCGTCGTCCAACTGTAGAGGGTGCCACAACAGTTCGTGGTACTCTGGGCGGACAAGGCAAAGCGACCCCCGGCCGGCGCTGTAACGCCGACCGAGGGTCTAACCACAAGGAGGCAGAGCTCCTCATGGCTGACGAGAACCCTACGGGGCCGGGCGATGCCGTCGCCCTCACGATCCCCGCCAAGCACCGCAAGTTCCTACGCCGAGTTTTCGAGATGGCGCGTGACGGCATCCGCCAAGAGCGCGAGGAATTCCCCGAAGCACCTTGCAAAGCCCGCCTGGGCCGAGAAGAGGCCGTCTACGACAAGCTGCTCGCCGCTCTCAGCGGCGAGACCCTGCCCGTCGACGCCGACGTTCGCGACGTGCTCACCGATCTCGCTCAGATGATCGACCGCGAGAACGAGTACCGGCGCGTTATCGCCGAGCACGAAGCGCTGCTCGGCCTGCGCGAGCAAATCGGCCGTGGGGGCCAGCAATGATCGACATAGCCGCCCATTTCGGCGACAACCTGGCGCGCCAGCGCAAGCGGGCCGACCTCTCCCAGGAGGACCTGAGCCACCTCGCCTCCCTGCACCGCACCGAGATAAGTCAGTTGGAGCGAGGGCTGCGCCTCTGTCGCATCGACACGCTGATCAAGCTGGTGGCCTCGCTCGAAATCTCGGCCGATGAGCTGCTGGTCGGCATCTCGTGGTCGCCCGGCAACTACCGGCCGGGCGGCTTCAAGGAGGTGAGTGAGGAGTGAAGGTCGCCGATCAGTTCGGCAGCAACCTCGCTTACTGCCGCAGGCGGGCGAAGCTCTCCCAGGAAGAGCTGGCGGTGCGGGCCTCCCTTCACCGCACGGCGGTCGGGCAGTTGGAGCGCGGTGAGAGGGTTGCCCGCGTTGACACCGTCGTCAAGCTCGCCGGTTCCCTCGGCATCCCAGCCGGGGAACTGTTCGACGGGATGGGCTGGGAGCCGGGCGGGACGCGCATCGGCAGGTTCACGGAGGGGAGCGGCTGATGGCCGCCCAAGTGCGCGATATCCACGCCGGCCAGGCTCACCGCGCCGTGTCGCCTCTGCCCGGCGCGGCGCCGGCCACCTGAGGGTTGCCGTGACGCGCGCCACCGAGCAGGCGGTCGAGCAGCTCAAGGAGCAGGTTCCACTCGCCCGGCTCATAGAGCTGGCCGGGGTGAAGCTGCGCCCCCACGAGGGGAAGCTGGTCGGCGCCTGCCCATTTCATCCCGACGACTCGGACTCGCTCTTGGTCGACGCCGAGGAGCAGACCTGGCGCTGCACCGGAGCGTGCGAGACAGGTGGCACGGTCATCGAGTGGACGATGCGCGCCGAGGGCGTGTCCTCCTCCCACGCGATCGAGCTGCTGCGAGACGGCGCCCTTCCCTCCAAGCCTCGCCCGCGCTCGACGCGCTCCACGGTCGCAAAGTTGCCGCCGCTGTTGCCGGCGGACACGGAGGAACGCGAGCTGCTGGAGCGGGTGGTCGACTTCTACGCCGAGACGCTTCGCGAGAGCCCCGAGGCGCTCGAATACCTGGAGCGCCGCGGCCTGGGCGACCCGGCCCTGCGAGAGCGCTTCCGACTGGGCTACGCGAACCGCACGCTGGGCTACCGGCTGCCGCCGAAGAACCGCAAGGCCGGGGCGGAGCTGCGCGGCAAGCTGATGGCACTCGGCATCATGCGGCCCTCCGGGCACGAGCACCTCGCGGGCTCGCTGGTGATTCCTATCTGCGACGAAGACGGCGCGGTCGTCCAGCTCTACGGACGCAAGGTCAGCGAAGCTCTGCGAGTCGGCACGCCGCGCCACCTCTACCTGCCCGGCCTCAGACAGGGCGTCTTCAATGCGGCGGGGCTTCGCTCCAAAGAAGAGGCGATCGTCTGTGAGTCGCTGATCGACGCGCTCACCTTCTGGGCGAACGGGCTGCGCAACGTCACCGCCACGGCCGGTCCAGAGGAGCTGGGCGAGGAGCTGCCCACCGCACTCGCTGCTTCCGACGTCAAGCGAGTGTTGATCGCCTTCGACGCCGACGAGGAAGGAGAGCGCGGCGCCGAGGCGCTGGCCGCCCGCCTGGACGAGGAGGGGATCGAGTGCTCGCGGGTGCGCTTCCCGCCCGGCGAGGATGCCAACTCATTCGCCTGCGCATCGCAGGAGCCGGCCTCGGCGCTCGCCCAGCTCGTGAGCGACGCCGGGCCGGTGGGGGAGAAGGCGAGCGCCGAGGCAGACGCGGCTGCCGAAGAGGAGGAGGCAATCGAGCTGCCGAGCTGGGAGGAAGGCGAGTGGGAGAGTGACACCCCGGAGCCCACACCGCCGCCGCCCCCAGGGGAGGAGGTTGTGGTCGAGGCGGTGGGGGAGGAACTGCGCGTCGAGATCGCAGAGCGCCGCTGGCGCGTGCGCGGGGTCGGCAAGGCGACCAGCTTCGAGGCGATGCGGATCAACCTACTGGTGGCCCGCGAGCACCCCCGCCGTGGCGAGGTCTTCCACGTCGATTCGCTCGACCTCTACTCGGCGCGGGCGCGAAGCGCCTTCGCGCGTCAGGCCGGCGAAGAGCTGGGAATATCCGAGGAGCGGGTCACGCGCGACATGGGCCGGGTGCTTTTGGCTTGCGAGGAGCACGCCGAGCAGGCTGTGCGCGACGCGCAGGCTCCCTCCGATCCCGAGGTGGAGCTGAGCGAGGCAGAGCGCGAGCGGGCGCTCTCGCTGCTGCGCGACCCGAACCTGATCGAGCGGATCGGCGCCGACTTCGCAAGCGTCGGCGTCGTCGGCGAGCGCTCCAACTGCCTGATCGGCTACCTGGCCGCGGTCTCGCGCAAGCTCGACCGCCCCCTCGCCGTCATCGTGCAGAGCACCTCGGCGGCAGGCAAGTCCGCCTTGCAGGAGGCGGTCCTGGCGATGGTGCCCGAGGAGGAGCGCGTCTCCTTCTCGGCGATGACCGGCCAAAGCCTCTTCTACATGGGCGAGTCAGATCTGCACCACAAGGTGCTGGCGATCGCCGAGGAGGAGGGCGCAAAGCGCGCCGCCTACGCCCTGAAGCTCCTTCACTCCGAGGGCGAGCTGCGGATCGCCTCGACCGGCAAGGAGGGACAGAGCGGCCGCCTCATCACCCACACCTACACCGTGCGCGGCCCGGTCGCGATCTTCCTGACGACGACCACGATCGACATAGACGAGGAGCTGCTCAACCGCTGCATCGTCCTCAGCGTCGACGAGGAGCGCGACCAGACCCGCGCGATCCACGAGCGCCAGCGCGAGCGAGAGACCCTGGAGGGGCTGCTCGCCGCGCGCGAGCGCGCCTCCGTCCTCAAGCTCCACCGCGACGCGCAGCGCCTCTTGGAGCCGCTCGCCGTGGTCAACCCCTACGCGCCCCAGCTGACCTTCGCCGACGCGCGCACCCGCACCCGGCGCGATCACATGAAGTACCTGGCGCTGATCCGCGCGATCGCCCTGCTTCACCAGCACCAGCGTCCGCAACGCACCACCACCACTCCGAGCGGGGAGGAGGTCCCCTACATCGAGGTGACGCGGCAAGACATCGTGCTCGCCAACCACCTCGCCCACGCGGTGCTCGGGCGCTCCCTCGATGAGCTGCCGCCCGGCACCCGGCGACTGCTCGGGCTGATCGACGCCCACGTACAGACGCGAGCCGCCGAGGAGAAGCTCGGGCGCGAGCTAATCCGCTTCACCCGCCGCGAGCTGCGCGAGGCGCTCGGCTGGGGCGATACGCAGCTAAAGCTCCACCTCGGCCGGCTCGTCAGCTTGGAGCTGATCTGGGCGCACCGCGGCCCGCACGGCTCCTACCTCTACGAGCTGGCCTGGGACGGCGGCCCCGAGGAGGGGCCGCGGCTACCGGGCCTGATCGACCCCGACAAGCTGGCCGCCGCGGAGGAGTCAGGTCCCGATCAGTCCGATCAGTCGGGGTCCGGCGAGGATCGGGCGGGGGGCGGTCGGGCGCCGGTCGCCGTGTGGTCGGGGGACGGGCGCCCCCCGCTTGAGGAGGGCGACTGAGATGGGAAGCCGGCTTCCAGAGCCAATTGCGGGCGATCCCGGCGATCCCTACGGCTTCCCCGCCGAGATCGCGGAGTTCTGCGAGTGGATGGCCGTCCACGGCTACAGCCGTCATACCGTCAAGACCAAGCGCGCGGGCTTGGCGCTGTTCGCGCGCTGGCTCACCGAGCGCGGCGTCACCCGTCCCGCCGAGGTGACCAAGCAGATGCTTGAGAGCTATCAGCGCTCGCTTTACTACAAGCGAAAGGCCGATGGCGAGCCACTGAGCTTCACCACGCAAGCGCAGCGATTGGGCTCGGTGCGCTCCTTCTTCGAGTGGCTGGTGCGCGCCAACCGCGTTCTGCTCGACCCCACCGCGGGGCTTGAGATGCCGCGCGAAGAGCATCGCCTGCCCCGCGCCGTGCTGAGTGTCGCCGAGGCAGAGCGGGTGCTGGCGCTGCCCGACATCTCGACGCCGATCGGGTTGCGCGACCGGGCGATGCTGGAGGTGCTCTACGCGACCGGCGTGCGCCGCGCCGAGCTTTCGGGCTTGGCTGTCTTCGACCTCGACATCGAACGGCGCGCGCTCATGGTCCGCCAGGGCAAGGGCCGCAAGGACCGCATGATCCCGACCGGCGAGCGCGCCGTCACTTGGTGCGAGCGCTACCTCGCCGATGCCCGCCCAAAGCTGGCGCCGGAGCCCGACAACGGCGTGCTCTTCCTCACCGCCACGGGGCTCAAGATTCACATCGACAATCTGAGTCGGCTCATAAGCTCCTACGTGCGGCGCTCGGGCGTCGGCAAGCCCGGCTCCTGTCACCTCTTCCGTCACACGATGGCGACCCTGATGCTCGAAGGCGGCGCCGACATCCGCTTCGTCCAACAGATGCTCGGCCACTCCAACATCTCCAGCACCCAGCTCTACACGCGGGTCTCGCTGCGTGCCTTGGAGGCGGTCCACTCCGCTACGCATCCCGGCGCCGCAAACGAGCCGCGCAAGGCGCGTGACGGCGCCGAGCAGGGCGAGGCCCCACACGAGTAGGAGTCGAGCTGGGGTTGGGAGGCGCTTGGACGCCGAGCTGGCGACAGATGGCGCGAACGAGGCCCGGCCCGATCTCCTTGTGGCGGGGCAGCGCCGAGACCTGATCCTGCGGTCCGCGCCACTTGGCGTGCTTTGAGCCGCCGACCTCACGGCAGCCGTGCGCGTGCAGATGACGTTCGAGGTCGCGGCGCTTCACGCCGCCGCTACGAAGCGCAGGTGCTCTTGGTCGGCCTGCGGTGCCTGGCCGGCAAGCTCCTCGTCGGGAGTGAGCACCGTGCGCAGGGCGTCGAGCACGTTCTCGCGGGCTTCCTCGCGGCTGCGGCCCTGGCTCATCGCCCCCGGAACCTCCAGAATCCGCGCGACGATCCAGCCCTCCTCGTCGGGGCTGTCGAAGGAGATCGTGAAGTCGATCGACGCTGCCATGCCCAAACCGTAGCGCGTGTCGTCGTGCGTGTGGGGGCTCTCGCGCCTTGCCAAAGGTCACGCGGGACCGGACCTGTCTGCGGTGACCGTTAGTACCACGGCGTCTCTATACGGCACCTGGCGGTTTCTACATAGACTCGCCCCGTGTCTTGGGATCACGAACTTTCAGGCGAGCAGCGGCGAATCGCATCGCACGATGGCGAGATCGTTCGCCTGGTGGCTGGTCCTGGAACCGGCAAGACCCGCGTGATGACGCGGCGTATCGCCTACCTGATCGAAGACGCGGGGGTCAATCCAACGGAAATCTTGGCCTTGACCTTTTCGCGCGCCGCGGCCCGGGAGCTTCGTGAACGACTGGAGGGCCTTCTGGGCGATGCCGATGGCGATCGCCCCTCCGTCTACACGCTCCACGCATTCGCACTCCGGCAGCTGCTGCGGGCGGGCGGAGCGCCAGGTCTCCCGCATCCCATTCAGATTGCGGATGACTATGACGAGCGCTGGGTGATCAAGGCCGAGATTGCCAAGCTGACCGAGGCTGGCGTAAAGGATGTGGACAAGGAACTCAGGAACCTGGCAAGCGACTGGGAGACGCTCGCGGTGGACCAGGAGGAGTGGGAGCGAAACTTCCCGAACGGCCAGTTCCTCGCCGCCTGGCGTCAGCATCGGGAGGCGTACGGCTACACGCTTCGCGCGGAGCTTGTCTATGCGCTCAAGAAGGCGCTTGATGAAGATCCGGACATGGAGATGGAGCCCGAGTTCACCCATGTCCTCGTAGATGAGTACCAAGACCTGAACCGATGCGAGATTTCGGTTCTGGAACGACTAGCCGCAAGCCGGCGCCTGTTTGTGGCGGGCGACGACGACCAGAGCATTTACGGCTTCCGAAACGCCTACCCGCTGGGTCTGCGCGAATTTCCGAAAACCTATGCCGGCACCGCACAAGAGGAGCTCGCTGAATGCCATCGGTGCGATTGCGACATCTTGTCGATCGGCCTGCAGGTAGCCGAACAGGACATCGACCGTATCCCAAAGGCTCTCGGACCTCTTCCGGAAGCAGCGGACGGGCATGTCGAGGCACTGAGCTTTCGCGACACCGAGCGCGAGGCCGAAGGCATCGCCGGCATTTGCCGCCGCCTGGTCGAGGATCAGGACGTGGAGCCTCACCGCATCCTGATCTTGCTTCGCAACGATCCTGACGGCATCTATTCGACTCCGATTATCGAGGCGTTGGCCGAGCAAGGGCTCGACGCCGAACTTCCAGAGAACCCGTTTTCAATACTCGACCGCGACGACGGCAGGCGATTTGTCTGCTTGATTCGGCTTTTGCGCGATCCAGAAGACGGCCTTGCCTGGCGGGAGCTTCTCAAGCTGCGCGACAATCACATCGGCGATGGGACGCTTCTGGCCTTCTACAGGTTTGCGGCAGAAAGCCGTGATCGTTACCACGCGGCACTCCAAGCGCTTACCGAAAACCCCGATGAATTTGAACACCAGTTGCGTCGGCGTCTGGCCGGGGAGGTGGGCGAGATTAATGACCTGTTGGCCGCACACCGCGGGCTGTTGAACGACGAAGCAGAGCCGGCCCTAGACCAGGCGCTCGACGCGGTTGACTTTCCAGCTGGCGATGAGCGCGATGCTCTGGTCGATCTCCTTCTGGAACTGGTGGTCGATGATGGTGATGCAACCCTCGGAGACATCGAGGAGGCGCTTCACAGCGTTCGCGGCAGTTGGGATCAGGATGAGCGCGACGGTGACGAGGACAAGGTCCAGGTCATGAGCATGCACACGGCCAAGGGGCTTACGGCCGATGCCGTCATTGTCGCAGCCTGTGAGGACGAGCTGATCCCGGGCTGGCCCGAGGATCAACACGGATACGACGACGAGAGGCGACTGCTTTACGTCTCTTTGACTCGTGCTCGCAATTTCTTGTTCGTTACCTTCGCTAGACGACGCTTTGGGCAGCAAAGCCATCGACTTCAAAGTCCAGAACCGAACCGTACGCGGCGGACTTACACGCAATTCCTTGTCGACTATCTGCCTCCGACGGAGGGATAGTTGTTCGTTGCTCAGTATTGCGGAGCCGAAAAACGCGCCGGGGATTTTCCCGTTGCCGTGTGGTCCTTCGATGGCCGGCGTGAGCACCAAAATCCTTGCACACAGTAGGAAAGAACGGTGTCAAAGCGGGAAACCGCGGCGGATGGCGCATTTGGCATCAAATACGACAGCTTTGGCCGGATCGAAAGCCTGCCGGCCAAAGACGCAGGAGGGAGCACGCTGACGACCAGCTTCTACAGCAACGAAATGGTCGCCACCCAGTCTCAGAACGGGATCACGAACAGCTACCAGCTCGACTCAGCCGGCCGCCCGCGCGAACTGAAAGTCACCGGCAGCAAAGAAGCCACCGAAGTCTTCCACTACGCGGGGGGATCGGACTCGCCTGCCTGGACCGCCAGAGGATCGGAATGGACCCGCAGCATCGGCGGGATCGGTGGGGAGCTCGCGGCGATTCAGCCAAGCTCCGGTGAAACGAGCCTTCAGCTTGCCAACCTGCACGGCGATGTCGTCGCCACGGCGAGTCTCAGCGGAACGGCCAAAGAACCGACTGCCAAATTCGAATTCGATGAGTTTGGCAACCCGAAATCAGGAAGCGCAGGTCGATTCGGATGGCTTGGTGGGAAGCAGCGACGAGCGGAACTGCCATCTGGCGTGATTCAGATGGGGGTTCGGAGCTACGTACCAGCTTTGGGTCGATTCATCTCCCGCGACCCCGTGGAAGGCGGTTCCGCTAACGCCTATGACTACACTGGTCAGGATCCGGTGAACAAGTTTGATCTAAGCGGAGAATGTTTCGTGGAGCATCATCGCTGTGTAAAAGGCTCCAACGAATGGGCTAGGAGAGCTGCCCATAGGGCGAACCAAAAACATGTAATGACGTTCGAATTCAAAAGCAGGGCTGAAGTTAACCAGTTGGCTTCCTGGCTGGCACATAGTAGTAGCAATCGACGGATCGTTGAAAGTCTGCATAACAAAGGAACATGGAGTGGTTCAGATATGGAAAGGGCAGCGCGCTTGATAAAAAGGTTTGACCGGGTAACGCACCCAATCCCGGGTAAGATGGGCAGTGAACATCCCTGCCGTTGGGCGGCATTGGGCGCAACCGTTATGGGTATCGCGACGGCGCCCTTGACGGGTACTGCCGGCGCTGTCGTCTTCGGTATCTCGTCCCTTGGATTTAGCGCCGGCGACTTGACAGGCACCTGCTAGGTTCAGTTTTCGTAGTTCTTGATATGGTTCTTTGTGCTGGTTTTCGTAATTACCAGTGGGATCTTGCTCGTTGCCCAGGCAGTGGGAAACTGGGCGCTACCTGTCGGAGGCGTGATCGCCTTTGCCTTGATGCAATATCGAGCGGAAACCGTGCAGAAGAGGCAAAACATTGGCGATAAGGGAAACTGAGCGGGTCGTGACCACCACCTAAAATGTGACTTGTCTTGTGGTTCGTTGCAGGTATCTTTACGGCGTTAATCGGCGACTTGGATTGGTGTGTGTTAGGTTCAGATTTGATGATTCGTCAAGTAAATATGCCTGGCTATCTGCGAGATCGGGGGTGGAGTCGCCTCGAAGTGGCGATATGGTTCTTTGCGCTGGTTTTCGTAATTACCAGCGGGATCTTGCTCGTTGCCCAGGTAGTGGGAAACTGGGTGCTACCTGTCGGAGGCGTGATCGTCCTGGCCCTGGGCTTGATGCGATATCGAGCGGAAACCGTGCAGGAGAATCGAAACGCTGACGATCACGGCGAGTGAATAGTGCCGTTGAATGACCACTGCGAAGCAGGCGAGACGCTCGGTATAGAAGGGAAAGCGAGCGCTCCCGTGAGTCGATGTGGGCAAAGGTGCTCTTGGTCAAGGGGTGCTCGCGTGGCCAGCCTCCTCGAAGTCGAACCGACGACGGCGACGACGATTGCCCGCGAAGTGCTGGTCTCGGGTGAATGCGCTCCATAAGACATGGGTCCGGAAGTCGTCGCGAATGGGGTCAGACCGACTATCCGGTCAACTCCACGGCGATCTTCCCGTCGACCGAGGTGGTCTCATAGCCACCTCCCGATTCGGATGTGGCTGCCTGTTCGCCGGGAGGTCCATCGAACGTTTCACAGGGGTCGCCACTATTCGGGCTAGTGTCCAATCTGGCTCGGCTTGCCGGATCTAAAAAGCCAACGACTGAAGAGCGAGTGCAGACGGCGCCCAGAGACTTCTTCGGCGAGGGTGATGAATTCGCCCGTCTCGGCGCTGCTGTAGCGGTGTTCTTTGGCCCAGTCGCGGAGGATCTTCAGCATCGTCGCCGTCCCGACCTTGATGCGGAGCGCCTCCAATGTCATTGCGCCGCGTACGTAGACCGAGGCTGTGAAGAGGTGTGAGGCCTTCCCAGGTCGCCCCGGTGGAGGACTCCAGATTTCTGAAGTCGGGCTTGACTTGCGCATCAGCTGCTTGAAGACCCGCCTTGCGGAGGGGGCCGCCGTGGCGCTCACGGTAGTACCACTGAACCCAACTCGCAAATCCCTCGTTGAGCCAGATGTCAGACCACCGACGCAGCCCAACTGAGTCGCCGAACCACTGGTGCGCCAGCTCGTGCACGATGGCGGTTCGCAACGGCGGCAGGTCATAGATAGGCCGTGTCTGGGACTCGATTGCGGCCCCATAGCCAAACCGGTCGACTATCGAGCCAGCCGCGTCGAAGGGATACGGACCGAGGAGCTTCGTCTCGAAGCGCAGGATCTCGGGAACTTCCGCCAAGCGCGGCTTCCATTTACTGACAAGGGCTGGATCGACAAGGGTCCAGGTCGGCACTCCGGCCGCCTTGCCGCGCACGAGCCGGCCTCGCCCGATATCGATGACGGCGAGATAGGCATCCATTGGCTGGGACTCTTGCCAGTGGAATGTCTTTCGCTTGCCTCGACGGCGCACGCCGAGCAGCCGCCCGTTCGCGATCCCCTCGCGGCTTGCGGGTACATTGAGGTAGAAGTCGAAGGAAGCCTTGTCGGCGAGCGCGTTGTTGCACGGCAACCAGGCGGGCGTGCCTAGAGACTCGCCGACGGCCGCGGCCCCGTCGCGGGATCGAAACCAACCGGAGGCGCCGTTTGGTTCAAAGACGGCGCCTGGATGCCCGTGGTAGCGCACAGAGACGACGAAAGGCATTCCCGTTGGGAGCGGTGCTGGCGGATCGATGAGAAGCTTGCTGCGGGTTAGTGAAAAAGCAGCAGGTTCGCCATCGACCGTGACGCTGCCCACGTGGAGGTGGTCGAAGTCGAGCGAGAATTCAGTGAGCGGTTCCAGCGGCGTCGCTTCGATCGTGTCTTTCGCTTGCAGCAAGCCACTCGCCGGCATGTAGGTGAGGTGAGCGTCATAGTGCGCGACGTTGTAGCGCGGATCGCCGCTGTGAGGGAAGAATGGTTCGCTTGGTTCGATCTGGGCGAGAGTTGAGGTTGCGCCAAGCATGCCGACCACCGCAATACCGAGGGCATAACGTGTCAACCGACCGCTCGATCGTCGTGAAATGGCAATCCGAGCCACTGCTGCCAGCCCACGCTTAGGAAGGGTCTGTGGAGCCTTTTCGGTCATCGGGGGGTCCGAGCGTAACTCTTCGGTGCTTCGCTGGAGTGCTAGCTCTTACGGCTTGCCTGGTCCAATGCGCTGCCAACAAGAATTAGCCCAAACAAAGGAGGAGGTCGCTACCCGGATGAAGCTCGCTCGTTTTGGATCAGCCCGACACTCGCTGATCTCGATAAACCAGCAAACTCGCGCGGCTACAACCCGAACTCAACGGCCGGCGGTGTCGGCGGGGCGGGTTCTGCTTCTGGCACAGGTTCCGGTTCAGGCGCCGGTTCGGCAATCGGTTCGAGGGCCGCTTCTGCCAACGGTTCGGGCTCGTTCAGTTCGGGAGTTGCAGCGCCTGCCTTCTGCTTGCGCTTTCCCTTGAGCAGGCCCTTCGTCCTATGGTGAGCGTGCGGACTTGCAACGCGACGCGGCTCGCGTCGACCCACTAGCGTCGGCTGCTTCACCACGATTCGCGGCGCAGGGTCTGCAACATCGCGGATCGGTGCCTGGGACGATCCTGAGCCGCCGCCCAGGATCGCGGTGAGTGCGGCCACAACGACAAGAGCCACAGCACAAGTCACGACCACGCGCGACGCGGGCGCCGAGCGCTTACGCTTCGGGTCCCGTCGGCGCGGCGGGTCCGGTCGGTCGGGCTCGCTTTCGCTGTTCTGTCCGCCCAGCGCGACCGCATCGGCTGCCCAGGAATCCTCAGCGCCCATAGCTCCTCCCTTCGACGAGTTCTCTCAGGTCGGGCTCCTCAAACCACGGCCGCAGCGACAGCCTCGCGGCAGGCAGGTATCCGTAGACGAGTAGAGCGCTCCCCCGTCGGGCCTCGCGAACGACGTTCGCGGGCGCGAGGTCGCGATACGTGCTTCCCTCCGTCGCCGAGGCGCGGCCCTTCTCCCCGGCAGTCTCGCTGCGCTGGCGAAACTCGCCATCGCCCGTCACCTGCCGTATGTAGGTCAGGGTGTCGGGGTCGCCGATGCCCGTCGCGAAGACCTTTGCGCAGTGGTTGTTGACGATCGTCGGCGCGCGCTTGCCGTAGCGCGACTCGACCTGCGCCAAGTCCTGAAAGACCGTGACGAGTTGAATGCCCTGCCCGGCCCCGGTCGAGGCGATCACGTCGAGGTCGGGGACCGGGGCGATGTTCGCCGCCTCATCCAGCACGATCAGAAGGGGCCGGATCGAGCGGCCTGCCGGTCTGCGCTGAAATCTCATAGACCATCGCGACCAGCTCGGAGATCATCGCCGCGAACAGGGTCCGCAGGCGCTCCTGCTCATGGGCCGGAGCGCAGAGGTAGAGGGTGTTGGAGTTGCCGTCCAGCAGCTCGGCGGGTGTGTACTCGGCGCGCGAGCTTGCATCGAGGACACGCGGATCGGCGAAGGCGCCGACGATCATCTCTGCCGTCGTGTAGATCGAGCTGCGCTGGCGTTCCTCGCGGTTCCAGTTCGCGCTCCACGCGCTCAGGGCATCCGCTGAGCCGGCCTCGGCCAGCCGCGCCGTTACCTCCTCCTCACCATCGGGACCGTCATTTAGCCAACGGATGACGTCCGCCATCTCACCGCCGCTTGCCGACGCCGCGAACAGCAGCGGTGAAAGCAGCTTCTCGGCTGCCGCGTACCAAAAGTCCGCGTCTTCCAAGCCGCCCGAACCGCTGGAGCGAGCCGAGCTGGCCAGCCAATGAGCGGCGCGCATCGCGCCCCGCCAGCTCCCACAACCCGAGAGCGGCGTCGCCTTCACCGACTTGACGCCGGTCACCCCGGTCGGATCGAAGACCATCGTCTTGCCGAGCGAATCGCGATGCGCAAGCGTCGTCATCAGAAGGTCGCTCTTGACCGAAGTGGCGAGGACTGGCCCATCCCACTCCAAGAGAGCGGGGATCGCGAACCCGGTCGTCTTGAGGCTGACCGTGCTCGGACCGACGACGAGAACCGACGCGCGATCCTCGGCGGCCACCAGACGCTTGCCCTGGCGTCCCAGGGTCAGTCGTCCGGGCTGCGGCGCCTCGAGGTGCAGCGAGCGGAGGTCGCGCTTGCTCGCCCAGCGCGCGCCTTGCACCTTGCGCTGTCGCGCGCCGCCGCCCTCGCGGATGTGGCGGTCGAGGAGGTGGACGGCGAGGGCGATGGCGCCAAGCAGCGCCGCTGCGATCAGCGTCGGGACGCTCACGTCGTCGCTCCGCTCGGCTGCGGGTGACGAGCCATCCGGGCATCGGTGTCCACCAGCGCTTGCTCGAAGGAGGAGAGCCGGTGCTGGACGAGGAAGGAGCGCCGCCCGACCATCCAAAGCGCCTCGCCGCGTCGCAGCGTCGGCACCAGCTCGGCCTCGGTCGCCGAGAGCCCGAGCAGGCTCCGCAGCCCCTCGATCTGATCGGGAGGCTGGGCAAGGATGACCTTCGTATCCGCGTCGGCGATCAGCCCCTCGGCGATCCGTGCCTCGCGCGAGCCCTGCGCCCCGGCCGCCCCGAGGTCGGAGAGCCGGTGCAGGGCGATGATGTTCTGTGCGCCGTGGGCGCGGGAGAGCTTGAAGGAGCTCTGTAGCCATTCGGCCACGCCCAGGTCCGCCGTGATCCGCCATGCCTCGTCGACTGCGACGATGACCTTCGCGCCGTCGCGCTCGCCCGCCTCGGCGGCGCGCTTTCGCTCCATCACGACGCCTTGCAGCCACGCCGCCGCGCAGGTCATAAGGATTCCCAGCGCTGCGGAGTCCTGTACTGCGCTCAGGTCGAGGACGACGAGCGGCGCGTCGAGGTCGAGCCCGTCGCTCGTCGCCCCGTCGAACATGCCCCGCAAGTCGCCGTGGCAGAGCCTTTGCAGGGCAAGCGCGACCTGGCGCGTCTTCTCGGCGAAGTCCGAGCGCTCCATCACCAGCTCAGCCGTCATTGCCTCGCAGGGGTGAAGCAGCGCATCGACTACCTGCGGCAACGTCGGCTCGTCGGGCTCGGCATCAAATACGACAGCTTTGGCCGGATCGAAAGCCTGCCGGCCAAAGACGCCGGAGGGAACACGCTGACGACGAGCTTCTACTCAAACGAAATGGTCGCCACCCAATCCCAGAACGGGATCACGAATAGCTACCAACTCGACGCGACCGGCCGCCCCCGTGAACTGAAAGTCACCGGCACTAAAGAAGCCACCGAAGTCTTTCACTACGCCGGGGGGTCGGACTCCCCTGCTTGGACCGCCAAAGGATCGGAATGGACCCGCAGCATCGGCGGGATCGGCGGAGAGCTCGCGGCGATCCAGCCAAGCTCAGGCGAAACGAGCCTAGAGCTCACCAGCCTGCACGGCGATGTGGTTGCGACGGCAAGCCTCAGCGGAACAGCGACCAAACCAACCGCGACCTTTGAATTCGATGAGTTCGGCAATCCCAAAGCGGGCACCGCGGGGCGCTTCGGCTGGCTCGGCGGCAAGCACCGACGGACGGAACTGCCCTCGGGCGTGATTCAGATGGGGAGGCGCAGCTATGTACCAGCGCTCGGACGATTCATCTCTCCTGATCCCGTGCTAGGCGGCTCTGCTAACGCATACGATTATGCGAATGCTGACCCAATCAATAACTTTGACTTGACCGGTGAATGGAGTAGCTTCGGGAAAGCCATGAGGCGTGCTGCCCGTAGAGCGAACAATGACCATGTGATCGTGACGCGCTTTAGGACTCGGCGCGGTGCCGAACATTTCATGCACTATCTGGAACATGCCACCAATTTCCTCGAACGAATGGAAAATAAGATCAGTAAATGGCATGCTCAAGACATTATGGAAATGCGGCGAAGGGCAGCGAAAGCAGCCGGACGACACCCCTTTTCGCACTCTGAACCCAGTGCTTGCACCGATGTAGGGGTCTCGTCAGCCTTTGCCGGACTTGCCATTGCTCTGGCACCCGAGACCGGCGGTGCGTCAATCATCGTCGGCGCTATCGGTACGGTAACTGGTGTGGGCAGTGCTGCGGAGGTTTGCTAAGTCTCAGATGCTAGTTCACGCGGGTTGGACCATCATTGCTCCGCGATGCAAGTTCGTCTGTGCTCCTGTCTTAAGAAGGGCGGAAGTCAAGGCTTCTTTCATAGGCGTGCCTAAGATGCAGGTCGCCTCATAGGGTCATGACCTCAAGGCCCGAATAACGGACTTCTGAGCAATTCTTCTCTGCAGGCTGCCTTTTGCCCAGAGGTAACTCGCTCAGAACAGCGTAGATATGAGATACCCCGGGAGATACCCGGTGCAGGGATTTGGACCCCGTCGAACTCGTACGCTGGCGGCATCGAACCGATTTGCGTGATCCTTGATGCAGTGAGGCGGGCGAAGGCGGAAGAAAATGAGCGAAGGAAGCCGAGCGCTCGATTAGCATGTGGTCTATGGTCGCCGTAGGTGGGATCGGGGCTGTGCGTCAGTTTGACCCCGCCTGCTGGTGCTTGCAGAAGCCCACCACTATGGAAAAAGTCGACACCACGACGACGGCCCAGCCCAAGCTTTCGGTAACCAAGCCCACCGGCACGGAGATCGCAACGCCAAGCAGCAGGAACACCACCTGGAATTTCGAGTCTGTCGCGAGGTTGCGGATCATCTGGATGAAGAATAGCTCACGAAGCTGACCGCTTGTCAATGATCTCCGAAATGCAGGTCGGGCTGGAGAAGGAGCTTGCTAGAGCACGCCGACGTCGCCTACCGGCGGCTCGTTTACGACTGGCAGCCCGGCGGGACAGCACAGCACCAGAGATCGGTGCCTCACCGCGAGGTGATGTGGCGTGAGGGTGGTGGCGGTTGGCTTTTGCGGTGCCTGAGCTGGTGGATGTGAGGAGCGCTTTTTCTGGCTCGTTGGTGAGGGCTCTTCGTCCTCCTTGCTGGCTCCTTGGTCTTCTGACTTGCTGGCTTGCCTTTCTTGACTGGCTGAGGCGATGCATTTGCCGCCCTTGCTGGACAGACAGGACGTGAGGCTCGTGAAGGAGACAGCGCAGCGCACGGGAGCGGAATCTCCGGGGGCGCTTGACCGCCAGCGTGGACATTCCCGGCGAATGACCCGACGGATTGCTCGCCCTGATCTGACTACGTAGGTAGATGGCGAAGAAGCTCCCCGCATCCGTCCCGCGCACCGCCCTCGCGTCGGCTGTGGCGGATGCGCGACACCGCGAAGCCCCTTCATTGACCTGATCGCGCCTGGTTTTTACGCCGCTCATAGCACCGGGGTGCGCTGAGAGACCCGACATCACGAAACTCCGTAGTCGCGAAATTTCCTGCGATAATGAACAATCGATGAAGTTGCTTCAGAAAGTTGCGCTGGTGGCTGCAGCAGCCGCTACTAATTCTGAGCGGCATGGCCCTTCTTCGGGAAGTATGAACCGGTAATAAGGTTAGACTCGCCACTTCTCCGAGGCCGAGAACACACTACACACGTCCCAGCGTCGATGGCGACCGAGCTCGACGGGTTCCATCGCCACTTCAGCGAGAAGACTGGCCAGCGTCAAAAAGCTGGGAGTGGGAGGCGCTGCCGTCGAGACAGCGCTCGAGCCTGGCCACAGAGGAATCGCGGCAGAGGACGGCGCTGAAGCCGGGGCCGGTGAGGGGGATCCTGTCGGTGCCCGGCAGGTCGACGCTGAGGTCGCCGGTCCAGCTCGGGGAAGAGCCCGGGTTACGGGAATAGAGGGCGCGGCCGGCAAAAGGTTTCGGCAGCTCAACCTCGACGGTTTCGGGAATTTTGCCGCGGCGGCTCATGACGAATGAATCGTGGGCGATGGAGGTGCTCATCCTCCTGGCGATCCGTACCCCTTCGTGTCTTTCGTAAGCCTCTACGGCGAGGCTGCCCCCCGAGCGTGCCGGATTCCGCCTAAATGCGAAGTCGAGAGCTTCGAGGAGAACCGTACGACCTTCGCCCTTACCACCCACCTCCAGGAAGCCGGCTTCGATCCCGCCCCTCAGCTTGCTCTTGCCACCTGGTTTGGACTGAGGGCGCTGTCGTTTGCAGACCTGCCTGAAGCGACGTTCGTAGTAGACGCGACCACGCTCAGTAGAAACCTCGGGTACGTCTCCTTGGTGGGAGAACTCTATGGTGCCGCTGTAGGTTCCTTCCTGGTAGAGGGGAGGGCGTCCCCTGCAGCGTCCTTTGTGAGAGGGGTCGGGCGGGTACCGGACCAGATGCAGCCTGACGTCGATCCGTCCCAGAGCGCTGAAAGTGGCTTCGATGCGCCGGCTGCTGACCCGCCCCTTCGTCGAATATTCGGTCGCTGAGGTAGGACCGTCCACGGCAAACTGGACGCGCTGCCGCTCATTAGCTGAGACTGAGATCACGTAGTCGCCTCTTTGGTCCACTGGAAGGATGAGTTCGATGGTGCCGGGATGTACTTCGTAGCCCGGTTTGGCGTCGGCGTCGGCCGGTAGCGTGACCACTCCTAGGATGGCGGCGACGATGACGCAGACGAGACATTGCTGCAAGTCAGGCAAAGGACGGTGAGAAATACTGATGCCTAAGAGTTTCATCGACTACATCGTATTGGTTTCTGGATTGCCATCTAGACATGCTATTTATGAGGCAGCAAAGAAATCTATGAAAGAGCAGTTCGAACTTGTCAACGTTGATAGAAATGACCCAGTTGCAATGGCCTAATGGGCTCATGGCATGTGCCGAGGTCAAACAGTTGAGAGCTTTGCGGAGCTCTACCATGTCAAGGCGACGATGAGCGCCGTCTTGGTCGAGCTGACTCAAGATCTCCCCAAGGAGGTCAAGCTCTAGCCGTTCGCCGGGCGCAGCGCCCGCACACTCGGCACCGCGAGCACGGCGGCCGTCGCGACCATAAGCACCACCACCCCGCCCAGCAGCGCTGCGGATGGCCCGAAGAGGCCTACGGCCGTGCCGCCGACGATGTAGCCGACCGGCAGCACGCCCGAGGAGCCGAGTTCGTCGTAGGACATGACCCGGGAGAGCCGCTTGGCCGGGACGTGGCCCTGCAGCGTCGTCTCCCACAGGACCCCGAACAGGGCCAGCCCCGCCCCGCCCAGGACGGCGGCGGCGGCAACGAGCGGCATCGGCGCGAGGGCGGCCAGGGCCAGCAGCGGCGTCGCCCACAGGGTGACGGCGAGCGATGCCGCGACCAGCGGTCGGGCGGGCGTCCAGCCCAGGCCGACGATCCCGCCCGTGGCCTCGCCGGCGGCGAGCGCGCAGAGGATGATCGCCCAGCCCGAGGCGCCGCCCACGGCGCCGTCGGCCATGCTCGGCCCGAGCACGAAGAACGGGGCGACGACGAGGGCGTTCAGCACCGCGAACTCCAGCACCACCGCCCACAGCCAGGTCCGCGACTGGAACTCCCCCCAGCCCTCGCGGATGCTTGCCAGCATCGAGAAGCTGCCTTCGTCCCGTACTGCCGATGGCGCTACGCCGGCGCGCGGTCGCACCCCAATGAGCAAGGCCGCGCTGAAAAGGAAGCTCAGCGCATCGACGCCGAAGGCCCATCCGGGCCCGACGCCTGCGACCAGCACCGCGGCAAGGGCCGGGCCGGTGACCGCCGCAGCGGCGTCCGCCATCCTGCGCAGCCCGTTGACCTTTTGCAGCCGCTCCTCCGGGGCGACTTCCCGCACAAAGCCGGTCATCGTCGGCGAGAAGAAGGCGGCCCCGAGCCCGCTCGCGGCCTGGGCCAGCACCAACTGCCAGAAGGCGGCATCGCCGAGGATCAGCAGCACAGCCACGCTCCCCTGCGATCCGAAGCGGAGCAGGTCCGCCCCCACCAGCACGGAGCGGCGCGGCAGGCGATCTCCGGCGACACCGCCGACGAGCAGGAACGAGACGAATATCCCGGCCTCGCATGCCAGGGCGATGCCGATCTGGCTGGTGGACCCGCCTATCGAGAACACCGCGAACGGCATCGCCGCCACGACCATGAACCTGCCCACGGCCGAGGCAAACTGGGCCAGCACCAGGCGGTGGACGGGGCGCCCGAGGCCGCGTGCGACCTTCATCCCATCCTCCTTTACTTTAATTTTCCTGATTATTTGAAAATATTAAATCACCTTGGAGAGACGCGGTCTGCTTTGAGTCGCCCGAGGCTTCCCCGCAGGCCGACTGACTGGCCCAGCGCTACCAGGCTCGCTCGATCAGGCCCTGCAGCTCGTCGCGGGTCGGTGGATTCGGCGTGAAGGCGAGCTCGGGGCGCTGCAGCATGGCCTCCAGGGCCTGGGGGAGCTTGCTTCGGTCCGCACCCTGGTCGCCCAGGCCGACGGGGTTGCCGCCCAGGTCGAGGATGCGGGCCTCGATGGCCTCTGGCCCTGTGCCGAGGGCCGTCGCCAGAGGCCTGAGGCCGTCGGGGGCCCTGGGGACCATGAAGGCCATCGCTCGCGGCAGGATCGCGGCGTTGGTGTCGGCATGGGTGCTGCCGCAGACGCGGACCAGGGTCTGGCAGACGACGTGGTGGAGGGCGAAGCCGCCGGAGTCGATCGCGTAGCCGCAGAGGATCGAGCCCAGGGCCAGGGAGGCACGGTTGCGCTCGGCCGGGCCTTCGTCGAGCGAGGCGGCGATCAGCTCGGCGCCGCGCAGGGCGGCCATCGCGGAGACCGGGTTGGCGAAGGGGGTGTAGAGCGAGTCGGCGCCGTGGGCGAGGGCGTTCATCGAGCTGGCGCGCAGCTCGGGCTCGGGGGCGCTGGTCATCGCCGCCGGATCGGCGACCACGAGTGCAGGACGGACCAGGGCGCGAACGCGGCTCTCGGCGCCCGCCGGCAGGCGGTGGATGCCGGTCATCTCCGCCCCCGACATCGTCGTCGGGATCGCCGCGACGCGGGCCCCCGTCACCGAGGCGATCGCCTTCGCGGTGTCGATCGTGCGGCCGCCGCCGAGGGCCACGAGGTTCGGTGAGCGGGCCGAGTCGAGCAGCGCCGCGGCGCTATCCGGCACGGCCGTCGCCGGGTCGGCCGGCGGCAGCTCGTGCACCGCTGCGGCAGCGCTCGCCAGGCCCGCCGCGGCCTCCAGGTGCCGCCGGGTCGTGAGCAGCTCGAACGGCTGCATTCCGCTCTCGGCCAGCAGCCCGGCCGCGCCCCCCACCCCACCCTCGCGAAAGGCGACGACGCGGCCGGCGTCGCGCCAGGTGAAGTCCCCGCTCACCCGGCCGAGGCCGTGCGCGGGTTGACCACCGGCCGCAGGTTCGGTTCGACCTCGGCCCGCAGGTGCTCGTAGTCGGGCGGCAGCGAGAGCTTCTCGCCGAGGTGCTCGAGCGGCTCGTCGACGGTGAAGCCCGGGCCCAGCGTCGCGATCTCGAACAGCACCCCGCTCGGCTCGCGGAAGTAGATCGAGCGGAAGTAGAAGCGGTCGATCACCGGGGTCGGCTGCGCCCCGGCCGAGATCGCCCGGTCGCGCCATGCCTCGTGCTCGTCCATGGTCGAAGCCCAAGCGACGTGGTGGACGCTGCCCGCGCCCTGCCGCGAGCGCTCCTCGGGAGGCGCTTCGTAGACGTAGAGGCCGCCGCGGCTGGACCCGCGCGCTTCCCAGCTACCCTCGTCGACCGGCTCGAACTCGAGTGCTTCGAGCAGCGCCCGGCTTGCCTCGGGAGCGCCGCTGTAGGCGCAGACGGCGTGGAAGCCGCGCAGGGCGAGGCGGGCGGGCACTTCGGGGTGGTCGGCGATCAGCGGCTCGTCGTCGACCTCGACCACGGCCAGCTCATGGGCAAGGCCCTCCGGGTCGGCGAAGCGCAGGCCGCCGGCGGCGCGCTCGGACCCGACCCCGTTGGCGCCGAGGCGCTCCTCCCAGAAGTCGAGTGACTCGTGCGAGCCGACCCGCCAGACGATCCGGTGCACGTCCCCGTCCCCCGCCCGGCCCGGCGGCACGCCGGGGAACTCGAAGAAGGTGAGGTCGGAGCCGGCACTGCCCTTCTCGTCGGCGAAGAAGAGGTGGTAGACAGTGGGGTTGTCCTGGTTGACGGTCTTCTTGACCAGGCGCAGGCCGAGCACTCCCGCGTAGAAGTCGACGTTGCCCTGGGCGTCGGCGGTGATCGCGGTGATGTGGTGAATTCCCTCCAGCCTCACGACATCACGTATAGCATCCGGGCATGAGCCGCGGACGCCGACGCCTGGTCAGAGTCCTGATCGTGCTGGGCTCGCTGCTGGCCTTCCTCAGCGTCTTCGCGATCTGGACCGAGCGCCAGGCGCTCAACACCGACGACTGGGTCGACACCAGCGGCCGCCTGATCCAGAACGACAAGATCCGCGCAGCGGTCGGCACCTTCCTCGTCGACCAGCTCTACGAAAACGTCGACGTCGAAGAAGAACTCAGCGAAATCCTGCCGGGTGAGACCAAGAAACTGGCCGGCCCCGTCGCCGGCGGCTTGCGCCAGGTGGCCGGGGACGGCGCCGACCAGGTGCTGCAGAGCTCGACCGCGCAGGAACTCTGGAAGAACGCCAACCGCTCGACCCACGAACAGCTGCTCGAAGTCTTGGAAGAAAAGGAAGGGTCGGTCTCGACCGAAGAAGGCACGGTCAGCCTCAACCTCGGCAGCCTCATCACCAACCTCGCCGGCCAGGTGGGGATCGGCGCCAACCTGGCGGAAAAGCTGCCCCCCGACGCGGGCCAGATCACGATCCTGAAATCGGATCAGCTGAAGACCGCACAGGACATCGTGGTCGCGATCAAGGGCCTGGCCATAATCCTCTCGCTGCTCACCCTGTTCTGCTTCGGGCTGGCCATCTATCTCACCCGCGAGGGACGCTGGGTGACCGTGCTGTACTCCGGGATCGGGCTCGTCGCGGCCGGCTTCGCCGTGATCGTCTTCCGCGAGGTGGCCGGTGGGATCGTCGTCGGCCAGCTGGTCAGCGAAGACAGCGTCAAGCCGGCGGCCGAAGAAGCCTGGTCGATCGGCACCTCGCTGATGACCAGCATCGCCACCACCGTGATCGTCATCGGCGTGCTCTTCGGGGTCGCCGGCTGGCTCGCCTCGCCGACCGGCTCTGCCCGCTCGACCCGCAAGACTTTGGCGCCAGTCCTCAGCGAGCACGTCGCCTACGCCTACGCCCTGCTGGCGATTGTGGTCGGCATCTACTTCATCCAGGCCCCGACCCAGAACCTGCGCTCCTTCCTCACCACCCTCGTGATCGCCGGCATGGCCGCCTTCGGCATCCACGAGCTGCGCAAACAGGCCGCCGAGGAATTCCCCGACGCGGCCTTCGACGACTTCTTCGGCCGCACCAAGGACCGCGTCGTCGGCGCCGTCAAGGACGCCAACCTCGGCGAGCACGCCGCGAAGCTGCGACTGCCCGAGAAGCGCAAGCCGGAGGCCGAGAGCGAGGCGCCCACGGCGACCCTCCCCGCCAACGATGACGACGCCCGCCTCGCCCGCCTCGAACGCCTCGCCACCCTTCATGAGAAGGGCATCCTCAGCGACGAGGAGCTGGCTTCCGAGAAGGCTCGACTGCTCGGCGGCTCCGGCAAAGATGCCTGATTTGCCCAGAGCCCGCCTCCGGGATCGAACCGGAACTCTCTCGATTACAAATCGAGTGCTTTGCCAATTAAGCTAGGCGGGCAGTTCGTAGTCCTTTGCCCAGCGTACGCGCTTGTCCTGTCGATTGCGCGGTGCATCCAAGCGAAGATGCATGGCTCGGTCGGGCACCTCGTCTGCCGGCACTACATAGACGGAGTCGTTCTGCGGGCAATAGACAACGAAGAGGTCTATCTCTCCTGCGTAGCTGCGCCAGCGCGTACCCCGGCGGTTCGACTGGATGCTCTGAGTGCTGCACTGGATAACGCCTTCGCGAAGGCGTCCTGTCTTGCACTGCGCCCTGAGGAATCGACCACCGCAATCGAGAACCATGTCGTAGCGTTGGTTGACACCAAACGGCAGCAGAACGCGATAGCCGCGCTTGACCAATTCCGCGAGAATTGCTGCCTCCGCCCGGTGCCCAACATCGACTGGGTGAGAGGTAAGGGTCGGTTTGGGCAAAGCGCGTGTCATGTCGACAACAATAACCTTGATCGCAGACAGAACATTTCCTAGGGTAAACGCCACTTTCTGGCATCGTCCTCGACATGGATGCCCGGTTTCGGTTCCTCGAGCCCAACGAAGGCTGGGTGCTCAGCGAAGCGATCCGGGCTGCATACGGCGACAGCTATGACGTGCGCTGGGTTTACGACGCCGAGGAGGTGTCTTCGCGGTTGACGGCTGGCACCTACGTGTCCTGCGTCGCCGAGACGCCGGGCGGGGAGCTGCTCTGCCACGAGGGGATGAGCCTTGCGGCAGCCGGGGATGCGGTTGGCCACTCCGGCCAGGCGGTGACGATGCCGGCGGCGCGGGGACAGCACCTGTTCACGCGGACCAAGCGGTTCCTGATGGATTGGGCTGCCGAGCAGGGGATGGCGGGGATGTACAGCGAGGCGACCGCGGCCCATCCCTACAGCCAGCGCGCCAACGTCGAGCTTGGGGCGCACGAGACCGGGTTCCTGCTCGGCTGGATCCCGGCCTCGGTCTCCAACGACGCGGCGGACGGAAGGCGCGGGCGGCAATCGGCGGCGCTCTTCTACACAAAGCTGAACGACGGCCACGAGCGCCCGGTCTACGCACCGGAGCGCCACCGGGAGATCGTCGGGCAGACCCTGGAGCTGTGCGAGCTGCGCGGCACCCTCGCGGAGCCGCCGGCCGACGCCGTACTGGCCGAGCGGACCGAGCTGCACGTCGAGGTCGACGCCGACCACAACCTGGCGCTGATCACCGTGCACGTCCCGGGCGCCGACCTCGAGGCCGCCGTCGCGGCCGAGCGCCATCACCTCTTCCACCGCGCCGGGCTCGACGCCGTCTACATCGACCTCCCGTTGGACACGCCGGCAACGGCCCTCGTCGCCGACCACCTCGAGCGCCTCGGCGTCTCCTACTCAGGCGTCTTCCCCAACAGCCGCTGCGACGGCGACGTGCTCCGCATGCAGTCCCTGCACCGCGTCCGGATCAAGGCGGACGACGTCTCCGTCGCCTCCGACCACGGCAGGGAACTGCTCGAGTACGTCCTCGCCGATCTCCCCTAGAGAGGCGTCTCCCTGGAGGCGAGGTGGGAGGCGACCTTGCGCTTGACGCGCTGGAGGGCGTTGTCGACCGTCTTGGTGTCGCACTCGAGCCGCTCGGCGGTCGCCTCGTAGGAGTGGCCGTCGAGGTAGAGCGAGAGGACGCGGCTCTCGAGGTCCGAGAGGACCCCGGAGACACCTGAGAGGCAGGAGACGAGGCTCGCCAGCTCTTCGGTGGCGATCACCTGGTTGACCGGGTCGTGGACGGTCGGCCCGGGCAGGATCTCGTCGAGGGTGGTGTCGGAGTCGCCCGCCGCAGCCGGGGTCTGGCTGAAGGAGACGTACTGGTTGAGCGGCGTGTGCTTGTTGCGGGTCGCCGTCTTCACGGCGGTGATGATCTGGCGGGTGATGCAGAGCTCGGCGAAGTTGCGGAAGCTCGACTCGCGGTCGGTCCGGTAGTCGCGGATCGCCTTGTAGAGGCCGAGCAGGCCTTCCTGGATCAGGTCGTCGGCCTCGCCGCCGAGCAGGAAGTAGGAAGAGGCCTTGAGCCGGACGAAGCCGCGGTAACGGCGGACGATCGCGTCGTAGGCATCGGCGCGCCCGTCCTTGGCGAGAGCGACCAGATAATGGTCATCAAGTTCAAGTTGAGGGTTAGTTTCAGCCGGCCTGAGAGAGCCGTTCAGCCGGCCTGAGGGGAGTTGCATTTCCTGGGTAGGCGAAGATAGAGCCACAGATCCTTCTCCTTGACGAAGGGTCGTGGCGCCTTACCTCCCCTGGCGGCGCCCCATTATGGACCGGGCACCTCAGACTCAAGCTGAGGTTCACCCTTATTGGCGCGTAAGTTTACGGCCATGCGGTGTTCTGTCAACCCCGAACATGTGTTCGTCCTAAAGTCGTTGCAATTGCAACGACTTTAGGGCCCCACCCGTGGGCGGCCGCGGATATCCGCCCGGCTGCCGCGGTCTTGGAACGCGATTTCACGAAAGCGCGGCACCGCGCACGCGCCAATTCGCCATCCTGGCGCTTCCTGGGGAAATGCATCCGATCGCACGAGTCCTCTCGGCATGATCGCCGGCAAACGCTCCAGCATTTGCTTCTCCGTCCCCACCCCTGTAATCAAGTGCACCAGGAAACAAGCAGATGAATCTGCGCGATCGAGCGTCTGAAGGGAGAACAGAGATGAAGGCGATCAAGCTGGCCTGGGCCACCGCACTCGTGCTGCTGACCGTGACGGCCCTCGCAGGCCCCTCATCGGCAACCGCGGAAACAACCGCGCTGTGCAGCTACACCCCGGTGCTCGGGGAAGCATGCGAAGGGACTCTCGTTACGCACGTGCACGAAACGACGATCACGGGCGCCAAGGCGAAAATTTTAAGCAGCACCCTCAACGTCGAATGCGACGTCTTATTCTTAGGCGACGCATTATCGTTAGCCAGTCCGCTGGTGATCCACGGTGCCTTCACGTACACGAATTGCAACAGCGGCTGCACCATCACCGAAGAACATGGGCCTGCCGAAATCAAAGTCTTAAAGGAAGGCCACGAAACCGCAAAAGTCACAAGTGAATTCTTAATTTATCTGAACTGCGGCGGCTTCATAAAATGCGACTACAACGGCTCAGGACTCCAGGGGATCGCCAAGGGATGGTGGTTATCGGCTGGGGCGTACGCCAACGGAGAAGTCACGATCGAAGAACAGACGATCAGCAAGGAGGGCGGCTTCTTGTGTCCGAGCACAGCCAAATTAGACATCAAGACCGCCTGGTTAAACCGACTGCTGATAGGCACCTAGCGCCCGGTGGCCAACGAGCAATCGACGCAATCGCCCCGGGGCCCCGGGGCGGTTGCGCTTGACTACATTCCCCGCTGCCGGACAGCCTCGAAAAGCAGCGCCGCGGCAGCGGCTGAGACGTTCAAAGAGGCCGTTTGACCCGCCTGCGGGAGGGCAACGAGGCCATCGCAGGAGATGCGACGCGGGGGCGAATTCCCTTGCCCTCGCCGCCCAGGACGAGGACCGTTGGGCCGGTCAAGTCCACGTCCCAGGGGGCCTGCTCGGCCAGGGCCTCGGCGCCCCAAAGCCAGAAGCCGGCCTCCTTGGCCTCGGCCAGCCAGTCGGCCAGGTTGCGCACCCGGGCAATGCGCAGGTGCTCGACGGCCCCTGCGGACGCCTTGCAGGCGACCGCGGTCACCTCGGCCGAGCGACGGTCGGGAATGACCACCCCATCCGCACCGGCCGCCTCGGCGGAGCGGCAGACCGCGCCGAGGTTGCGCGGGTCCTGCACCTGGTCCAGCGCGACCAGCAGGGCGTTCTCCTTGCGCAGCAGCTCGCTCGCTCCTGCGTACGGATAAGGATCGACCTCGGCCACCACACCCTGGTGGTCGGGCGAGCCACAGAGCCGCTCCAGCTCCTCGCCAGAAGTCTCGGGGGCCCGCCAAACCCGGTGGACCCGCCGCCTCCCCCGCTCCGCCTCGGCAACAGGCTGCTTCCCATAAATCGTCTGCGAAGCCATCTAACCCTTGGGCACGAGCTTCGCGCCCTCAGCCGAGTCCCGAACCTCCCAGCCAAGAGCCGCAAGCTCATCGCGAATCTCGTCTGCACGGCCGAAGTCCTTAGCCGCCCGAGCCCGCTGACGCTCCTCAAGCAAAGCCTCCGCCGCGTCGTCTGCCTCAGCCTCGGCTTCAGCTACGGATTCGAGGCCGACAAGCTCCAGCATCTCCAAGCGCGGCCTCCGCCGCCCCGGGCACCTCTCCCCGATTCGCTTCCCCCACAAGCTCGAACACCTCGGCCATAGCCCTGGGCGTGTTGAAGTCATCCGCCAGCGCATCCCTGAAAGCTGTCGAGACGGGCCTCGGGGGAGGGTCCGTCGGAGCCTCCCCGCTGTTGCTCCGACGGACCCTCCCCCGAGGCCCCCCATTACCAACCGGATGCCCCCGAAAGAAATTCCGCAACCGCTCGATCCGAGCAACAGCCTGTTCCATCTGCTCCGCCCCGAACGCCAGAGGCTGCCGGTAGTGCCCTGAGATCAGGTACGTCGACCACGGCCTCGCGCCCATACCGATCCAACGCTTCGGACAACTGAAAGATGTTGCCCTCCGACTTCGACATCTTCGCCGCGTCGGTCTCGATCATCCCGTTGTGCATCCAGACCTTGGCAAAGGGCCGACCCGCCCCCTCGGACTGCGCGATCTCGTTCTCGTGATGGGGAAAGACCAGGTCCGACCCGCCGCCGTGGATCGCGAACGAGGCACCCAGCTCCTGCTCGGCCATCACCGAGCACTCGATGTGCCAGGCGGGCCGCCCGCGCCCCCAGGGCGAGTCCCACGAGGTGTCCTCGTCGGGCTTCTGCGCCTTCCAGAGCGCGAAGTCGAGCGGGTCCTCCTTCAGCGACTCCGAGCCCGCCTCCTCACCCTGGTCCATGTCCTCGGCGCGCCGGTTGGAGAGCTTTCCGTAGCCCTCGAAGCTGCGCACCCGGAAGTAGACGTCCCCCCCGGACTCGTACGCGTGCCCATTCCCGACCAGCTCCGCGATCAGCGCCACGATCCCCCCGATCGTCTCCGTAGCCAGCGGCTCCGCATCGGGCCGCCCAAGCCCCAGGCGGTCGGTGTCCTCGAAATACGCCCGGGTCATCCGCTCCGCAAAAGCAGCCGACCCCTCCCCGGCCTCGCGAGCCGCCACGTAGATCTTGTCGTTGATGTCGGTGACGTTCACGACCAACTTCGCCGCATAGTCCTCCGACTTCAGAAACCGCGCCAAAAGCGAGAAGACGACGAACGGCCGAGCGTTCCCGATGTGGATCCTGCTGTAGACCGTAGGCCCGCAGGCGTAGATCCCGACCTCCCGGCCAGGTTCGAGGGTCACAAGCTCCCCAGTGAGCGTGTCCTTGATCCGCACCTCCCGCATCGGTGCGGATGCTAAAGGGGTCTAGAAGGTCCGGTATCCAGAGCCAGAAGCAGCGGCCTCGCGCCGCGCCCAGCTTGGCGCCGTGGCATCGGCCGCGGCGAGGACCTCGCGCCGCGCCCGTGAAGTGCTCGCCTTGATCTCGTCCTCCGCCGCCCGACGCACGCGCTCCTCGCGCTGCTCGGCCTGCATCCTGATCCGCTCGGACTCGGCCTTCAGCGCCTCCTCGGCGCGCGCCCTGGCCTTCTCGGTCGCCTCGCCTTCGACCTTCTCGACCAGCGCCCTGACCCGCTCCTCCGCCTCGCGGCGCACGTCCTCGGTCCCCTGCATCACCCGCTCCTCGATCTCCGCCTCGAGCCGCACCGCGATCTCATGGGCCTGGCTTGCCGAGGCCTCGGCTTCGGCGGCGCGCTGCTCCGCCGCGGCAACCCGCTGATCGGCCTCCAGCTTCACCTGGTCGAACGTCTCCTTGCCGGCGCGCTCCGCCTCCCGCTCGAGGCGCTCGAGCTCTTCGGCAAGCGACTTCTCGGCGTCGGCCCTGGCCGAGCCCAGCTCGACGGCGAGCGCTTCGCGGTCCCCCTGGGCCCGCTTCTGGGCCTGCTCGAAGGCCTTCTCGGCCCGGTCCCGGGCCTCCTCGGCGCGGCTTGCCCGCGCCTCGGCCTCCTTGCGCCTGCCGCGCTCGGCGGCGATCCGCTCGCGCCCCTCGTCGCCGAGCTTGCGCAGGGCCACCAGCGCCCGCTCCTTGACCTCGGCATGGACCCGGTCGGCCCTCGCTTCGGCCTCGGCGACGCGCCCCTCGCTGACCCGCACCCACTCGAGCGCCTGCTTAGCGGTTTCGTGCAGCTCTTCAGTCGCCGCACCGACCGCCTTCAGCTGAACCGCAGAATCGCCCATGAACCGGCAACCTACTACCCGCGCCGGAGGCCTATCTACCCCTGCTCAAAGCAAAAACGCGCATTTAGCGAACTGGCAAGACGCACCCAAAGAGCCCATCCCGGTAGGGGTGGAGCGTCTTGTACTTTTTCGTCAACCACCCCCGAGCGCCAGCCCAACCCCGCCCACCGAAAAAGTTAAGCGGAACCCCTATCGGGATGGGCTCTTCGCCTCGCGCGCCTGCAATTCCCGCTTGAGGATCTTGCCGGTCGCGTTGCGCGGCAGCTCGTCGAGGAACTCGATTTCGCGCGGCGCCTTGTAGGAGGCGAGGTTGGCCTTGATGTGGCTCTTCAGCTCGTCCTCGGAGACCTCCGCCTCCTCCGTGACGACGACGAAGGCCTTCAGCCGCTGGCCGAACTCCTCGTCCTCGACCCCGATCACGGCGACCTCGACGACGGCGCCGTGGTCGGCGAGCAGGTCCTCGACCTCGCGCGGGAAGACGTTCTCGCCGCCGGAGACGATCATCTCGTCGTCGCGGCCGTCGATGAAGAGCCTGCCCTCCGAGTCGAGGTGGCCGACGTCGCCGCTGCAGAGCAGCCCGTCGATCGCCTCCTTGCCGCCGCCGCCGGTGTAGCCCTCGAAGGACATTTCGTTGCCGACGAAGATCCGCCCGACCTGGCCGGTCGGCACCTCGCGCCCCTCCTCGTCGTAGAGCCGCACGACGGTGCCGCGCGGCGCCTTCCCGGCCGTGCCCGGCGCCGCCCGCAGGTCCTCCGGGGTGGCGACGGTCGCGTAGGCGACCTCGGTCGAGCCGTAGAGGTTGTAGAGGGTGTCGCCGAAGCGGTCCATCCACTCGATCGCCAGCTCGCCCGGCAGCGCCGAGCCGGACGCCGAGGTGATCCGCAGCGAGGAGAGGTCGTAGGCGGCGAGCGCCTCCTCCGGGCAGGCGGAGGATGCGCTGCAGCATCACCGGGACGACGGCGAGGACCTGGGCGCGGTGGTCCTGCACCGCGCGCAGCGTCCCCTCCTCGTCGAAGCGGCGGCGCAGGACCATCGTCGAGGCGGTCGGCAGGCTGACGACGAAGTGGAAGAAGCCCCAGGAGTGAAAGAGCGGCGCCGCGATCATCATCGTCTCGCGGGCGCGGTAGGGGATCTTGTCGATCAGCGCCGCCATCGCCAGCAGCCCGTCGGGGCTGGAGCGCTGCGCCCCCTTCGGCGCCCCGGTGGTGCCGGAGGTGAGGATGACGAAGCGCGGTTTGTCGGGCGGCGGCTTCAGGTTGGAGTCGTCGCCGGCGGCGATCAGCGAGTCGAGCGTCTGCTCCTGCGGCTCGCCGTCGGTCCAGCCGACGATGCGCGCGACGCTCTCGTCGACGCCGTCGAGCAGGCCGGCGAACTCCTCGTCGTAGACCAGCGCCTTCGGCCCCTCGCGCCGCATCACCTCGACCAGCTGCGGCCCGGCGAACATCGTGTTGAGGTAGAGCGCGCTGGCCCCGAGCTTGGCGGCGGCAAGGGTCGTCTCGACGAAGCCGCGGTGGTTGCGGCACATGATCCCGATGCCGTCTCCCGGCCCGATCCCCATCTCGGCGAAGGCGTGGGCGAGGGCGTTGGTGCGGCGGTGCACGCGCTCGAAGGTGAGCGAGCCGCGTTCGTCGATCAGCATCGTCTCGTGCGGGTATTTGTGCGCCGCGGTGGCGACGCCGGTCGCCGGCGAGGCTCCCCAGCGCAGGAAGGTCGTGACGACCTTGGCGGTCCTGTCGGGCCGCGAGGCGCCGACGATCCCCGCCTCGCGCAGGACCTTCGCCTCGAAGGCCGCGTCGGAGACCGACTGGCGCACGCCCGCAGCTATGGAACCGAGAGTTCCCATCGGACCGGGAAGGTTATTCGCTATCGACCGAGGCCACGGCGATGCAGGCGATCCCCTCGCCGCGCCCGATCCAGCCCATGCCCTCGTTGGTCGTCGCCTTGACGCTGACCCGGGCCGAGGTCGCCTCGGCCAGGATCCGCTCCATCTCGGCGCGGAAGGGACCGATGCGCGGCTCCTCGCAGACGAGCGTCGCGTCGACGTTGACGATCCGGCCGGAGACGGTGCCGACCGCCGTGCGCAGCAGGTCGATCGAGTCGGCGTCCCGCCAGCGCTCGTCGTCGTCGGGGAAGAGGGTGCCGATGTCGCCCATGCCCGCGGCCCCGAGCAGCGCGTCGATCACGGCGTGGGTGAGGACGTCGGCGTCGGAGTGCCCGGCGAGGCCGCGACGCGTGCTCGATCTCGACCCCGCCCAGCACCAGGCGGCGCCCCTCGGCGAAGCGGTGGCTGTCGTAGCCGATCCCGACGCTCATCGATCAATCCTCGCGCACCGCGGGCCCGAGCGGCTCCAGCCGCATGCGACGGCCCTCGAAGACGCAGATCTCCTCGACGCCGAGCTCGCCGAGGAAATCGACCGCCTGCTCGTAGCCGAAGCCGACCTGCTCCGGCAGGTGGGCGTCGGAGGAGAGCGCGAAGGCAGCCCCCGCCTCGACGCACATCTCGGCGAAGGCGCGCGCCGGGTAGATCTCGCCGACCGGCTTGCGCAGCCCGGCCGTCGACACCTCGACCGCGATCCCGCTCTCGGCGATCGCCTCGACCGCGGGCTCGTAGTAGTGGCGCGGGTCGCGCTCGGGCAACGGCCGGGCGGTTCCCCAGACCTTGACCAGGTCGGGGTGGGCGAGGATGTCGAAGAGGCCCGAGCGCGCGCACTCGGCCAGCGCCGCGAAGTAGCGGCGCCAGACCTCGTCCGGGTCCCCCCGGCCCTCCCAGACGTCCCAGCCCGGGTGGTCGACGGCGGCGTCGCCGACGAAGTGGACCGAGCCGACGACGTAGTCGAAGTCGCGGGCCTCCAGCAGCGTCGCGGTGCGGTCCTCGGCGGCGGGGATGTAGTCGCACTCGACCCCGAGCCGCAGCGGGGTGCCGCGCACGAACTCGCAGTAGGCGTCGAGGTCGTCGCGCGCCTGCTCCTCCCAGAAGGGATGGCGCCAGAGGTCGAGCGCCTGGGTGAAGCGGTAGACGTGCTCGGAGACGCCCAGCTCTGCGATCCCGGCCTCGTCTGCCGCGGCAAGGTAGCGATCGACGTTCTCAGCGGTGAAATAGCGCTCGGGTGCCGTGTCCGGCTCATCGGGCCGCAGGTGCAGGTGGTAGTCGGTGAGCATGAGGGACGCGAGACTAGATGGTTGACTCCCAGGCTGAGTTCGCCTTTGTAGCCCAATAGCACCCATAAAGGCGAAGTCACCCGGCAGAACCCCGGCCGCGGATACGCTGAAGCCCATGGTCCACCTGCGGATCGTCGTCCCGGAAGATCGCTGCCAGAAGGTCCTCGACCTGCTCGAAGCGGCGCCTTCGACCTCCAACCTGGTCTTCCTCGCCGGGGCAGCCCGCCAGCCGAAGGGCGACGTGGTCCTCTGCGACATCGCCCGCGAGGAAGCAAGCGTGCTGATCGAGGACCTCAAGGAGCTGGGCGTGGCCCGGGACGGCTCGATCGCACTCGAGCAGATCGACTCGCAGATCTCCGACGCGGCGGACCGGGCCGAGCGAGCCGCCCACGGGAAGCCCTCGGACGCGGTCGTCTGGGAGGAGGTCGAGGCGCGCACCTCCGAGAGCACCGAGCTGGGCGGCAACTTCCTCATCTTCATGGTCCTCGCCTGCCTGATCGCCTCGGTCGGCATCTTCCTCGGCTCGCCGATCCTGATCGTCGGCGCGATGGTCGTCGGGCCGGAGTTCGGCCCGATCGCCGGCTTCTGCGTGGCCCTGGTCGAGCGCCGCCGCGAGGTCGCCCTGCGCTCGCTCACCGCCCTCGCGGTCGGCTTCCCGGTCGGCATCACGGCCGCCTTCCTCTTCACCCTGTTCTCGAAGGCGACCGGTCTGCTCGACTCCGACTTCAGCGGCTCGATGCACCCGCTGACCCAGTTCATCTCCAAGCCCGACGACTTCTCCTTCATCGTCGCCTGCTTCGCCGGCGCCGCCGGCGTGCTCTCGCTGACCTCTGCCAAGTCGGGCGCGCTGATCGGGGTGCTGATCTCGGTGACGACGATCCCGGCGGCGGCCAACATCGGCGTCGCGGCCGCACTCGCCGACTGGTCGGAATGGCGCGGCGCGATGGCCCAGCTCGCGGTCAACCTGACCGCGATCGTGCTCGCCGGCGTCTTCACCCTCTTCATCCAGCGCAAGCTCTACGAGCGGCGGCGCCGGCGGCACCTGGGCGACGGCACGCGAGCGGTCGCCGGCCTGCCCACCGAGCCGCAGAAGACCGGGGAGCCATCCCGATGATTCGCCAGTTGGCCGTTCTTTTCGCTGCCTTTGCCGGTGGCGCCCTGATCGCCGGAGGACTCGGCGCGGACAACCTCGGCATCGCCCTCGGCGTCGGCCAGGTCTGCTTCGCGGCGGCGCTCGCCTGGGTCCTGCTCAGCTAGACCGCCGTAAACCGGAACTCTCGTGATCTAACGATCCAGAAGGAGGAGCTCGGCGAGCTTCAAGTCGACGGGCGTCGTCACCTTGAGGTTCTCAGGCGGTGAGGGATGGATCAGGACCGTCCCTCCCGCCGCCTCGATCAGCATCGCCTCGTCAGTCGCCGCGGCGACCCGCTCCGGATCGCCCGCCAGCGCCTCCCGCAGCGCCTCGACCCGGAAGACCTGCGGCGTCTGAGCCGCCCAGAGCCGCTCGCGGCTGAGGGTCGACTCGACGACGTGCGCTCCCTTTCGGCTCTCTGCGCCCCCTAACGGAGCACGGCTCGGCTGCGACGCCTGCTTGACCGTGTCGGTGACCCGCGTGGCGGCGATGGCTCCGGCGGCGTCGGGGTCCGCGGCCAAGGTCGCGACCACGTCCTCGATCAGCCCCGGCGTCACCAGTGGCCGGGCCGCGTCGTGAATCGCGACCAGCTCGGTTCCGACCGCCTCCAGCGCATTAGAGACCGACTGTGCCCGCGTGGCGCCGCCGTCGACCACGCCGAGGTCGCTACCGGCCAGCTCGTGGATGTGCCCGGGCGGGCGGGCGACGACGATCGAGCGAACGGAGCCGGCGGCACGGCAGGCCGCGATCGACCACTCGACCATCGGCCTGCCGGCAAGCGGCACGAAGGCCTTCGGGCCGCCGACCCCGAGCCTCTTCCCGGAGCCGGCGGCCGCGATGACCGCTGTGACGCTGCTGGAACTAGGCGGTCGCCGTGGCGGCGAAGCGCTCCTCCAGCAGTCCGTCGAGGTATTCCTCCGCGCCCTCCTCGTCTTTGTCGAGCGCGTACATGAACTCCGAGGCGAGGATCTTCTTCGCCCGCGTGTACATCTGCTTCTCGCCGGTGGAGAGGCCCTTTTCCATCTCGCGGATGGCGAGGTTGCGGACGACCTCGGCCAGCTCGAACACGTCGCCGGTCTTGATCTTCTCGCGGTTGTACTTGAAGCGCCGGTTCCAGTTCTTCGGCATGTCCGACACTTCGTCGGTGAGGACGTTGGTCACCTTCTTGATTTCCACCTCGTCGATCACCCGGCGAAGGCCGGCGACGCCGGCGTTTTCGCAGGGAACCATCACCGTCAGCTCGTTGTGGAGGATCTTGATCGTCAGGTATTCCCGCTCCTCCCCCATCAGCTCACGGGACTCCTTCTTCAGCACGAGGCCCGCGCCGTGGTGGGGATAGACGACCTTGTCACCCTCCTCGAAATCGCAGACGTAAGGGACATCTGACTCGAAGCCCACCTCCAGGACCTCCTCTGCTAGCTCAGAAATCGGGTGCTCCTTTCTCTCGTCGACGGCGTCGATCGCCGTCTGATGGCTGACTCAAATTTGACGTGCCCGCGGGGACGCGCCAGGCCAAGCTGGGCGCCGCACGCGGCCGCTGCGCGTAGCAGCGCTACGCGCGAGGCCGTGGGTGGTGTCCAGCGCCGTGCCAGGCGTGTCATCCGTGGGTGCGTCAAATTTGAGTCAGCCATCTAGCTCTGTAGGTACCTGTCAACCAGATCGACCTCCTGAAGCCTGCGCAGGCCCTCACGGATGTCCTTGGCTCTTGTCGAGCCGACACCGTCGACGGCCTCCAGGTCGGCGTCGGAGGCAGCGAGCACCTCCTCCAGCCCACCCAGCTCGTGGATGATCTTCTGGACGACAAGCTTGGGGATGCGCGGCACGCGGCCGAGCACGCGGTAGCCCCGCGGGGCGACCGGAAAGTCGAAGGTGTTGAGCTTGCGGTCGTAGCCGAGCAGCTCGGCGAGGCGACCGAAGTCGAGCACGTCCTGGTGTGGCATCCGCGCCAGCGACTGCACCACCGTGGCCAGGTTCTCCTCGGAGTCTTCGACGCTGTAATCGCGGATCAGCGCCGTCTTGTCGGCGGCGACGCCGACCATCGTCTCCTCCAGCTGCATCTCGATCAGGCGGCCCTCGGTGCCGAGCTCGACGATGTAGCGCTCGACCTCGACCGCCATCCGGGTGACCAGCTCGGCGCGCTGCAGGACCGCGAGCGCGTCGTAGAGGACGCCGCCGCCCTCGAACTCGAGCACGGTGAGCCGGTTGGAGACCTGGTCCAGCCGGTCGCGGTACTTGTCGAGCGTCGCCAGGCCCTGGTTGGCCTTGGCGAGGACTGCGGGAATGTCCTGGAGGATGTACTTCGTCCCCTCGACGTAGAGGGAGACGACGTCGCGGCGCTGGGAGATCGCGATCACCAACGCCTCGGTCTGTTTGGAGACGCGCTCGGCGGTGCGGTGGCGGGTCCCGGTCTCGGACGAGAGGATCGTCGGGTCGGGCATCAGCTGAACGTTGGCCCAGACGATCTTCGTCGCCTCGGCGTTGAGCACGATCGCCCCGTCCATCTTCGCCACCTGGTAGAGCATCGCCGGCGTGTAGTCGATGTCGAGCTTGATCCCGCCGGAGAGCAGGTGCGAGATGTCGCCCGGGTCGCCGACGACGATCAATCCGCCCGTGCGGGAGTGGACGATGTTGTCGAGGCCCTCACGCAGGGCGCCGCCCGGCGCGACCACGTCGAGAGCCCTCAGTAGACGGGGATCCTGGCGTTCTGACAACTCGTGAAGCTCATCCCCAGGAAGCGCTGACATCACGGTCTAGAATGGCAAAAACCGCTTTGGAATGCGGTGTGGTCAATCCCAAGTGGACAGGTCGGGATGGTCGTTGTCAAGGACTACGATCACCCAAGGCCGCATCTGCCGCCCGACATTAACCTGAACTGCATCAACTTCTCGGCCTGCTGGGCCTGAAAGTCGATGCAGTTCAGGTGTCAGAGGTGGAAGCGACGGTGATGGGCGTGGTGTTGGAGCGCTTCCGGCTGCGGGGTGCCGGCCACGGAGGGATCGGGGCCCGGGCGCTCGGGGTCGCGCACGAGGGCCCAGGTGAGGCCGGTGCCGAGGACACAGAGGGCGACCGAGACCCAGGTCGAGCCGGCCACCGCGGCGGCAAAGGAGTCGCCTCCCCCGTGCAGGGCGTGGAACACGGCGCCGGTGGCGGCGAGGGCGGTCGTGCCCGCCATCACGCGGTCCATCGCCAGCACGCCGGAGGCGATGCCGACCTTCTCGGCCGGCATCACCGCCATCGCCGCGGTCGACATCGGCGCGTAGACGAGGCCGAGGGCGACCCCGAACAGCAGGTAGCCGGCCAGCAGCAGGCCGTATGGGCTGGAAGCCCCCAGCCGGGTCAACACGAGCAGGCCGGCAACGCCGCAGGCCATCCCCGCCGTCATCAGGCCGCGGGCGCCGAAGCGGGCGATCAAGCGCCCCGAAAGGGGCGAGATCACGACCATCGGCGCCGTGATCGGCATGATCATCAGGCCGCTCAGCACAGCCGAGTGGCCGCGCACGTCCTGGAGGTATTGCGGCTGGAAGAACATCACGGCCCAGTAGGAGCCGACCAGGGTGAATGCCGCCGCGCAGGCGCCGAAATAGGGCCCGTTGCGAAACAGCGCGAAGTCGACGATCGGCTCGCGCGAGCGGCGCTCGATCCACCAGAAGGCCCAGAGCCCCGCCAGGCCGCCGAGCGCGAGCGCAGCCGTCGTGGCACCGCTCCACGCCCGGCTCTGGATCAGCGCCAGGATCACCGCGGTGAGGCCGAGGCTGAGCGCGAGCAGGCCGGGGACGTCGACGTGGCGCCCCGAGCCGGGGTCGGTGGACTCGGGCGCGGCCAGGGCCATGATCGCGATCCCGGCGGCCGCGATCGGCAGGTTGATCCAGAAGATCGCCCGCCACTCGATTTCAACCAGGAGGCCGCCGACAAGTGGCCCGATCGCCAGGGCCAGGGCCGAGATCGCCGCCCAGATGCCCAGCGCGCGAGCCTGCTTGCCGGCCGGGAAGGCGTTGCATACGATCGCCAGCGAGAGGGGCAGCATCGGCGCCGCGCCGATGCCCTGCAGCACCCGCCCCGCGATCAGCGCCCCCTGGTCACCGGCGCTGGCGGAGAGCACCGAGCCGAGCGCGAAGACGGCCATGCCGGCGAGGAACAGCCGCTTGCGGCCGAACATGTCGCCGAGCCGCCCCGCGGTGACGACCAGGATCGTGATCGCGAGCAGGTAGCCGTTCATCGCCCACTGCAGGCCCTCGGCGCTGGCGCCGATGTCGTGCCTGATGCTGGGCAGCGCCAGGGCGACGACGGTCGAGTCGAGCATCAATATGAAGAGCCCGGAGCAGGCCCCGATCAGGGTCCACCAGGGCCGGCTGCTCTCGTCGATCCGCAGCATCGCGGCGCGACGCTACCGGCGTGCACGGATGCCGAACTGCGTCAAATTCTCATCCTGGTGGATTGAGAATTCGATGCAGTTCGGGCGGTCAAGCGTGGGTTAGGTCGCGTGCGGGGTCTATGCCCCAGCGGCCGCCGACCTCGGCCAGCTCAGCGCTGAGCGGCCAACGGTCGGGACGCTCCTCGCCCTCGTGCTCGGGGCTGGCGCCCTTCAGCGCCATGCAGCCGGTGTTGTCGCCGATCGCCCGGATCGCGGCGACGTCCTCGGCGCTGAGCACCTGCTCGCCCGGCAGGGCGGCCAGCTCGGCGCGCTTGTCCTCGATCGGCCGGGCGCCCGGCCCAGCCTCCTGGATCAGGGTCGGCACGACGCACTCCACCGCCGGGTGGGCGAGGTTCCACTGGCAGGCGAGGTGCATCGAGCTGAGGCCGGCGCCCTCGCGTATCGGCCCCATCCGCTCCAGCTTCTCCAGCCCGGCCTCGATCCAGCCCTCGGGACGGAAGGCGCGGTGGTCTCCCCGCGCCAGCTCCATCCCCGGCTGCAGGTCGCCCCAGAAGAGGCCGCCGTAGTCGACGACCCGGGTGATCACCTTGACGCCGTGCCGCTCGGCCGCGTCGAGGCAGAGCTCCCCCGGCCAGGGCTCGAACGGGTTGAGGATGATCATCGCCCAGTCGATCCGGTCGCCGAAGCGCTCCAGGCAGGAGATCAGGTCGAGCGTGAAGCCGTTCGCCGGGCCGGGGGCAACCCCGATCTGCGACGCCAGCCCCGCCTCGCGCAGCGCCGCCATCCCGTCCCAAACCGCCTCACTCGAGTAGCCGACCCGGTCCGGGTTGTGGAGCAGCAGCAGGTCGAAGCGCTCAGCGCCCAGTCGCTCCAAGCTGCGCTCGGCGGCCATTTGCAGGTAGGCCGCGTACTCGCTCTCACCTCGCAATCGCGGATCGGTGAAGCGGGGGAAGCCCCGGGGACCATCGCGCTCGCCCTCGTAGAAATCGTGACCTATGGCTCCAACCAGCGAGTAAGAGCTGCGCCGGACTCCCGCCAGCGCCCGCCCAAGCAACTCATCGGCCTCCCCCTGCCCATACGTGTCGGCGGTAAGCACAGAGTCGATACCGCCCCCGGGACGAAGCAGCGCTTCAAGCCTCTCCTCATCGACCGTCTCGCCAAAGCGCAGGTACCTCCCCCCGCTCCAAGTGCCAACGGCAGTACGACCAAGCTCACGCATGCAACGAACCATAAGGCCGCAGCTCGCGCGGGTGGCGCAGCGCATAAGGGCCTATCCCGGTAGGGGTGGAACGTCTTGTACTTTTTCGCGAGCAGCCATCGTCAACAACCACAGGCGCAGCTCGAAAAAGTTAAGTGGAACCCCTACCGGGATAGGCCCTGAGAGCTAACCGGCCTCGGGCTTGGAGTCGCCGGCATCGTCCGGCTCCTGGTCACCGGAGCCCTCGACGCCCTCGTCCTTCTTGGCGCCGACGCCGACCTTCTCCGGCTCGGGCTTCGCTTTCTTCGCCCGCGCCGGCTTCTTCGGCTTGACGATCGTCAGGCTGAGCGGGTGGTCGTCCTCGTCGCCGGAGGGGTCGCGCTTGACCATCACGGTTGAGCCGGGCGTCATCGGGCCCTGGCGCAGGACTTCGTCGGCGAGCGGATCCTCGATGTAGCGCTGGATCGCGCGGCGCAGCGGCCGGGCGCCCATCGAGGGATCCCAGCCTTTCTCGACCAGCAGGTCCTTGGCCTCGTCGGTCAGCTCCAGCTGCAGCTCGTGCTCGGCAACCTGGACGCGGACCCGGTTGATCATCAGGTCGATGATCTCCTTGACCTCTTCCTTGGCCAGCTTGTGGAAGACGATCACCTCGTCGATCCGGTTGAGGAACTCGGGCCGGAAGACTTTCTTCAGGTCGCTCATGATCCGGTTCTTCATGTCGTCGTAGGACATGCCGGTCTCGTCGGCGACCGTGAACCCGATCGAGGTGTTCTTGGCGATCTCGGAGGCGCCGATGTTCGAGGTCATGATCACGAGCGCGTTGCGGAAATCGACCGTGCGACCCTGGGCGTCGGTGAGCCGCCCGTCCTCGAGGATCTGCAGCAGGATGTTGAAGACGTCGGGGTGGGCCTTCTCGATCTCGTCGAGCAGCAGCACCGAGTAGGGCTTGCGGCGAACGGCCTCGGTCAGCTGGCCGCCCTCGTCGTAGCCGATGTAGCCCGGCGGCGAGCCGACCAGGCGGCTGACCGCGTGCTTCTCCATATACTCGGACATGTCGATCCGGATCATCGACTCCTCGTCGCCGAAGAGGAACTCGGCCAGGGTGCGGGCGAGCTCGGTCTTGCCGACCCCGGAGGGGCCAAGGAAGATGAACGAGCCGGCCGGGCGCTTGGGGTCCTTGATCCCGGCACGCGAGCGCCGGATCGCCTTGGAGACGGCTGTGATCGCGACCTCCTGGCCGATCACCCGCTTGTGCAGCTCCTCCTCCATGCGGATCAGCTTCTTGGTCTCGGCCTCGGTCAGTTTGAAGACCGGGATCCCGGTCCACATCGAGACGATGTCGGCGATCTCCTCTTCGCCCACGTCGGGCCGATCGCCGTCCTCGCCTTCGGACCACTCGTCCTCGAGCTGGCGCTTGCGCGTCGTCAGCTGGCGCTCGGTGTCGCGAAGGTTCGCCGCCTTCTCGAACTCCTGCGCTTCGATCGCGGCCTCCTTGTCGCGCCGCGTCGTCTCGATTTCCTCCTCGAGGTCGCGGTAGACCGGCGGCGCGCTCATCGACTTGATCCGCATCCGCGAGGCGGCCTCGTCGATCAGGTCGATCGCCTTGTCGGGAAGGAAGCGGTCGGAGATGTAGCGGTCGGCGAGCTCGGCCGCGGCCTTGAGCGCGTCGTCGGTGATGTTGACGCGGTGGTGCTGCTCGTAGCGCTCGCGCAGCCCCTCGAGGATCTTGACCGTGTCCTCGACCGAAGGCTGGTCGACCTTGATCTGGGCGAAGCGGCGCTCCAGCGCCGAGTCGCGCTCAAGGTACTTGCGGTACTCGTCGAGCGTCGTCGCGCCGATCGTCTGCAGCTCGCCGCGGGCGAGCGCGGGCTTGAGGATCGAGGCGGCGTCGATCGCACCCTCGGCGGCGCCGGCGCCGACCAGGTTGTGGAGCTCGTCGATGAAGAGGATGATGTCGCCGCGCTGGGTGATCTCCTTCATCACCTTCTTCAGCCGCTCCTCGAACTCGCCGCGGTACTTCGAGCCGGCGACCAGGGCAGCCAGGTCGAGTGTGTAGATCTGCTTGTTCTTGAGCAGCTCGGGGACCTCGCCCTTGTTGATGCGGGCGGCGAGGCCCTCGACCACGGCGGTCTTGCCGACGCCCGGCTCGCCGAGCAGCACGGGGTTGTTCTTGGTGCGACGGGAGAGGATCTGCATGATCCGCTCGATCTCGGTCTCGCGGCCGATCACGGGGTCGAGCTTGCCCTCGTCGGCGAGCTTGGTCAGGTTGCGAC
The DNA here is from genome assembly GCA_963812905.1 of uncultured Solirubrobacterales bacterium. Taxonomy (GTDB): domain Bacteria; phylum Actinomycetota; class Thermoleophilia; order Solirubrobacterales; family 70-9; genus VRUE01. The sequence continues at coordinate 323,810 of CAWEWY010000001.1, read as the reverse complement.
CGAACTGGTCGAGCAGCTTTGAGGACTTCTTGCCCTCGCCGGATCCGCCGGATCCGGGACCGCCGCCACCCTGGCGGCGCCCGCCGGGGCCGGAGAGCATCCGGATCACCTCGTTGCGGATCTTGTCGGAGTCAGCGTCGAAGTCGAGCAGGATGCGGGCGGCGACGCCCTCGTTCTCACGCACCAGGCCGAGCAGGATGTGCTCGGTGCCGATGTAGTTGTGGCCGAGCGAGAGCGCCTCGCGCAGCGCCAGCTCGAGCACCTTCTTGGCCCGCGGCGTGAACGGGATCTGTCCAGAGGTGACCTCCTCGCCGGAGCCGACGATCCGCACCACCTGCGAACGGACGCGCTCGGTTGTGATGTCGAGCGACTCGAGGACCCGGGCGGCGAGCCCCTCCTCCTCGCGCAGCAGCCCGAGCAGGATGTGCTCGGTGCCGATGTAGTTGTGCTTCAGCGTGCGGGCCTCTTCCTGGGCCAGGACGACTACCTGTCGGGCTCGCTCTGTGAATCTCTCGAACAAAAGTCTCTCTATCTACCCAACTCGAACCGTCTGGGTAAGTATCGGAGGCGCCCTTCGGTTATCGGGAGGCGCCCATGTGCCCCTTAAACGATACCGAGAGCGCCCAACCGGCCCCGGCCCCCCAAATATCCGCTAATAGCGGCCTTTCAGCCGCTTTCAGCGCGCTTGCACCCACTTCCGGTGCGCTTATGTGCCTATGGCCGGCAAAAAGCGCGCCGGAAGGGTCAGCTGCGCATCGCCGGGTAGAGGACGACCTCGCGGACGCTCTTGGCGCCGGTCAGCAGCATCACCAGGCGATCGATGCCGATGCCGACGCCGCCGGTCGGCGGCATCCCCTGTTCGAGCGCGGCGACGAAATCCTCGTCATAGGGCTGCGCCTCTTCGTCACCGCGGGCGAGCTCCTCGGCCTGCTGCTCGAAGCGCCGGCGCTGCTCGTCGGGGTCGTTGAGCTCGGTGAAGCCGTTGGCGATCTCCATCCCGCCGGCGAACGCCTCGAAGCGCTCGACCAGCCCCTCCTCGGAGCGGTGCGACTTGGCGAAGGGCGAGAGCTCGACCGGGTAGTCGAGGACGAAGGTCGGCTGGATCAGCTCCGGCTCGACCGACTTGGAGAGCAGGCCGTCGACCAGCTTGCCCCAGCCCTCCTCGGGGTCGGCCTCGGTCCCCATCGCCTCCGCCAGGGCCTCCCGCGTCGGGTGCTCGAGGATGTCGATGCCGGTGCGCTCGCGGATGGCGTCGCGGATGGTGACCCGCTTCCAGGGTGGGGCGAAATCGATCGAGACGTCCCCGCGCTTCACCACGGTCGTGCCGAGCACCCGCTCCGCCACCTCGGCAACCATCGTCTCGACCTTGTGGGCGGTGGCTGTGTAGTCGGCGCAGGCCTCGTACCACTCGAGCATCGTGAACTCGGGGTTGTGCTTGTGTGAGACGCCCTCGTTGCGGAAGTCCTTGCCCAGCTCGTAGACGCGGTCGATGCCGCCGACGACCAACCGCTTGAGGTAGAGCTCGGTGGCGATCCGCAGGTAGAAGTCGCGGTCGAGAGCGTTGTGGTGGGTCGTGAAGGGCCGCGCCAGGGCACCGCCGTAGAGCGGCTGCAGGACCGGCGTCTCGACCTCGACGAAGCCGCGCTCGTCGAGCCAGCGGCGCACCTCGCTGACCGTGCGGGCGCGCAGGGCAAAGAGCCGGCGGCTCTCCTCGTTGGCGATCAGGTCCAGCTCGCGCTTGCGGTAGCGGGTCTCGACGTCCTCGAGGCCGTGGAACTTGTCCGGCGGCGGCCGCAGGCTCTTGGCGAGCAGCCGCCAGCGGTCGATCGCCAGCGAGAGCTCGCCGCCACGCCGCGTCGCCAGGGCCGTGCCCTCGACGCCGACGATGTCGCCGAGGTCGAGGTCGACCAGCACCCGATAGGGCTCCTCCCCCAGCAGGTCCTCGCGAGCGTGAACCTGGATCTGCCCGCTGCCGTCCCGTAGGTCGAGAAAGCAGGCCTTCCCGTGCCCGCGCCGCCCAACCAGCCGCCCAGCCACCCGGTGCCGAGACTCGGTCTCCACCCCGGGCGCAAGCCCCTCATGCGCAGCCCGGACCTCAGCGATGTCCTCCTTCTCAGCAAACTCAGGCGGAAACGGATCGATCCCAGCCTCCCGCAGCCGCTCAAGCTTCTCCCGCCGATCGCGAAGAACATCCGAAAGCTCTGGTCGCTCAGCCTCGCTCATGAGAGCGCGAGCCTACCGACAGCTCAGGGCCGATCCCGGCAGGGGGTGGAGCGTCTTGTACTTTTTCGTCAACCACGCCCGAGGCGCCAAGCCCAACCCCGCCCACCGAAAAAGTTAAGCGGAACCCCCTGCCGGGACGGGCTCTCTAAGCGGTCTCGATCTTCGTAATCTTCAGTTTCTTCTTAGGCCCCCGCGGAACCTCGACCGTGACGATGTCATTCCGCTTGTGCCCAATCAACGCTTTGCCGATCGGCGACTCGTTGGAGAGCTTGTGCTCCAGCGGGTCCGCCTCGGTCGAGCCGACGATCTGGAACTTCTGCGAGTCACCCGTCTTCTGGTCCTTGACGTGGACGATCGAGCCGAACTGGACTTCGTCGGTGCTGATGTCCTTCTCGTCGATGACAGTTGCTCGCCGCAGCCGCTCTTCGAGCTGGGCGATCCGCTGCTCGAGCAGGGCCTGCTCGTTCTTGGCGTCGTCGTACTCGGCGTTCTCGGAGATGTCGCCGAACTCGCGTGCCTCCTTGATCCGCTCGGCGACCTCGCGTCGCTTGACGGTCGTGAGGTGATCTATCTCCTCTTTGAGCTTCTCGAGACCCTCGGGGGTGATTACGGACTGGCGACTCACTGGTCCTACCTCGCTTTGCTCGGTTAAGACGACAGGGAAATGGCTCCTAGACCCAAAAACGCCCAGGTGCGGCGGCATTTGCGTCACCACACCAGGGCCGAAGTCGCGGGATTATAGCGAGGGCACTGGAGCGGCCAGATCGGCGATCAGGCGGCGGGCCTCGGGCAGGTCGGCGTGACGCTGCAGAGCGTCGACAAGCTCGGGCGAGGCGCCCAGCCGCTCGACGTACCAGGGGTAGAACTTGCGCAGGTAACGGCCGGCGCGCTCGGTCCCCATGTGCTCCTCGGCGCGGTCGATCGTCCAGAGCAGCTCGGCGGCGACCTCGGCCCGCTCCGGCGGCTCCGTGCGGCGCCCCGTCAGCTCTTCGAAGACCCAGGGGTTGCCGAGCGAGCCGCGGGCGATCATCACCGCGTCGGCACCGGACTCCTCGTAGGCGGCGCGGGCCGCCTCGGCGCTCTTCAGCCCGCCGGAGACGATCACCGGCACCTCGACCCGTTCGGCCAGCTCGCGGGTCAGCGCGTAGTCGGGGCTGCCCTTGTGACCGACGGTGGCCGCTCGCGGGTGAAACGCGATCGCCGCGACCCCCGCCTCCTCGGCCAGCCGGACCGCCAGGTCGTAGCCGGAGCGGTCGCCCGCTTCGATCCCCGAGCGCAGCTTCGCCGTCACCGGCAGGCCGCTGCCCTCGATCGCGCCGCGGGCCAGCGCCAGCGCCAGCTCGTGGTCGCGCAGCAGCTCGGCGCCGGCCCCGGTGCGGCGCACCTTGCGCACCGGGCAACCCATGTTGATGTCGACCAGGTCGGCTCCCGCCTCGGCGGCGATCGCGGCGCCGGAGCGCATCACCTCGGCATCGTGGCCGAAGAGCTGCACCGAGACCGGGTGCTCGTCGGGGTGGATCCGCATCAGCTCGCGCAGGGTGCGCTCGTTGCGGTGGTGCAGGCCGAAGCTGGAGACCATCTCCGAGACCGCGAGGCCGGCGCCGTGGCGCTTCGCCTGCAGGCGCACGAACCAGTTGCCGATCCCGGCCAGCGGCGCCAGCAGGACGCGGTTGGGGATCTCGACGTCGGCGATCCGGAAGGGATCAGTCAGCGGGGGCTGTTGACTTGTTCCGCTCATAGATGAGACGCAGCCCCTTCAGGGTAAGCATGTCGTCGACCTCGTCGATCGTCTCGGCGAAGGGGACGATCGTCTTGGCCAAGCCCCCGGTGGCGAGCAGCATCGGGTCCGGCAGCTCCTCTTCGATCCGGCGCACGATGCCGTCGATCATCCCGGCGAAGCCGAAGACGAAGCCGGACTGGATCGCGGCGCGGCTGGAGCGGCCGATCGCGGTCTCCGGGGCTTCGAGGTCGATGCGGGTGATGCGGGCCGCACGGTCGATCAGCGCCGTCAGCGAGATCTCCAGGCCGGGGCCGATCGCGCCACCGAGGTATTCGCCCTCGGCAGAGACAACGTCGACGTTGATTCCCGTGCCGAAGTCGACCACAACGCAGGCCTCGCCGAATCGCTCGTAGGCGGCGATCGAGTTGACCAGGCGGTCGGCACCGACCTCCAGCGGGTTGTCGATGCGAATCGGCATCCCCGTCTTCAGCCCCGGGCCGATGGTCAGGCAGCGGGCGTCGAGGTAGCGCTCGGTGAGCTGCTCGAACTGGGTGCCGAGCGGCGGCACCACGGAGGAGACGCAGACGGCGTCGACTTCGTCGAGCGACATCCCGCAGAGGGCGAAGAGCCCGGCGATCCGCTCGGCCAGCTCGTCGCCGGTCGCCCCCGAGCGGGTCTGGAAGCGCCAGTGCTCGGCGAGGCGCTCGCCGTCGAAGGCACCGAGGTGGGTCTGGGTGTTGCCGACGTCTACCGCGAGGAGCACGGCGCGATTATTGCCGGATCGGGGGCGAACCGGCGGGCAGATTCGCCCCGCAGTGCCTAGGATGCCTACCGTGAAGGCTCGCCTGTACGTAATCCCCGCGTCGCACCCGAGCATTGCCGCCCAGCTGATGCTGGAGCACAAGGGCATCGCCTTCAAGCGAACCGACCTGCTGCCGGTGATCTCCAAGGGCGCCCTGCGCGCCGCCGGCTTTCCCGGCGTCACCGTGCCGGCGCTGAAGATCGACGGGCGCCGGGTGCAGGGCTCGTGTGATATCGCCCGCGAGCTGGACCGGGTGCAGCCCGAGCCGGCCCTCTTCCCGGCCGACGCGGAGAAACGGGCCGCGATCGAGGAGGCCGAGCGATGGGGGGACGAGGTCCTTCAGCCGCCGATGCGGCAGATCCTCTGGTGGACGATCAAGCGCGACAAGGAGCCGCTGCGCAGCTACTCCGAGGGAGCGAAGCTGGGCCTGCCGATCTCGCTGGCGATGAAGACCGCCGCCCCGATCGTCGCCCTCTCGGCCCGCTTCAACGAGGCCGACGACGAGCACGTGCGCCGCGGCCTGTCGGAGATGCCGGCGATGCTCGACAAGGTCGACGCCTACATTGCAGCCGGCGTCCTCAACGGCGAGCAGCTGAACGCGGCCGACTTCCAGATCGCCCCCAGCCTCGGCCTGGCGATGACCCTCGACGACCTCCGGCCGGCGATCGAGAACCGCCCCGCCGGCGCGCTGGCCAAGCGAGTGGTCCCCAACTACCCCGGCAAGACCCCGCCGATCCTCCCGCCCGCCTGGCTGCAACAGCTGCGTTCGGTGAGCCTCGCCAGCTAGGCTCACGCGACAGCACGGCAGGGCTGTCGAAACTGGTGCAAATTCCTTAGGAGTGAACGGGGGCGCTGGCGATGTGGTTCGCCTACATGGACGAGACCGGGAACACTGGTCGCAATCTCGACGATCCGGATCAACCGATCCATCTGGTCCTGACCATGGCGGTCGAGGAGTCGAATGTAAGAGCGCTTCACGAGCATGTTCGGGACACCGCCCGCCGATACTGTTCCTCGACCTGCGGTGAGGATGATTTCGAGTTCCATGGCAAGGAGCTCTTCTCGGCCGAAGGCCATTTCGCGGAAAGGGCGCCGGAAGAGCGCATCGAGATCTATGACGCCGTTCTCGCCGGGATCGAGGTCGCCGAAGCCGAGATCGTGATCAGAGGGGTCAGCAAGCCGGACCTGAAGAGGCGCTATGCCAACCCGTTCCACCCTCACGACATCGCCCTCATGTTTACGATCGAGTCGGTCGAGCGCCTGGCACGAGAACGTGGGTGTCGTTTCCTATTGGTCGCGGACGAGGCCAAAGAGATCGAGGACGGGGCGCTCCGGGATCTCGCCAACTACCAGGAGGTGGGCACGTCCTGGGGCTGGAAAGCGCAGCAAATCGAGCGGATCGTGGACACGATCCACTTCGTCCCCTCACACCGAAACCCCGCGATCCAGCTGGTGGACTGCGCTACCTACGTTGCCGCCCGCATGCGCAAAGTCCAGGCCGGACTCGTTTCCGACGACCGCGGGGCGCAAGCAGTCAGGGAGCTCTGGGAGAAACGAGTCGAGCCTTTCGTTTGGACCAACTCGATCTGGCACCCAACTCCCTGGCACTAGAAACGCAAAGAGCCCCGTCACGGCGACGGGGCTCTTTCAAGTTGGTGCCGACCAAGGAGGCGAGCCTCTGAAGCTCGCTGGCGCGAACCTGCTCTCAGCCAGCAGACAAAAGGTAGCAACCCCGGCGGATGGACGGACCGGCCCTAAGGACGGAACGGGTCGTGCCCGTAGCTGTCGCGCTGACGGATCCGGCCGTCACGACCATGGACGATGTGCTCGGAGCGATTGCCCCGAGCGAGCGTGCGACCAGCCCTGATCGCCTCGTCCTGCGTCTGAAAATGCGCTGTCCGGCTGCCGCCCTCAACCCGCACGTCCCAGCCGTGGTCGCTGGGAACGACATGCACGTTGCCACTCATCGACGCGAGTTTGACAGGCCCGCAAGACGGCCTGTCCGTTCGGCGCGCTGACCGGAGCCGAGGCGCTCCAACGCGTGGCGAAGGCGCATGCCTTGCGGGAGAGTCATGTCTGGATCGAGCTCGAGCAGTGGGGCGAGGACGAAGCGGCGGCTGGTCACCTCGGGGTGCGGCAGGGTGAGGCGCTCGGTGGAGAGCTCGAGATCGCCGAGGAGGAGCAGGTCGACGTCGAGGGGGCGGGGGCTGTGGCGGGGGGCGTCGAGAGTTCGGCCGCGCTCGGCCTCGATCTCCTTGCAGAGGTCGAGCAGGGCTTCGGGCTCCAGCTCGGTGCGGATGCGGATCGCGGCGTTGAGGAAGTCGGGCTGGTCAAGCACCTCGCCGACCGGCTCGGTTTCATACGTCGAGGAGACCGCCTCGACCTCCACCCCGCGCTCGCAGAGCAGCTCGATCGCCGCCCTCAGGTGGGCCTCGCGATCGCCGACGTTGGAACCGAGGCCGAGATAGCCGGTGCGCGCGGGCAACTCGCTAGGCCTCTTCGACCTCGTCCTCGCCGTTCTCCGCCGCCCGCTCGTGGACGACCTCGACGGCGACCTCCTGGATCGCCAGCGGCAGCGGTGGCTCGGGCTTGGCGGCGCGGACGCGCACCGAATCGCAGCCGTAGCGTTCCATCAGCCGCTCGCCGACGACCTGGGCGAGCCGCTCCAGGGTCCGGTAGCTGCGCTCGGTGGCGGCGAGGGCGACGATGTCGCAGGCCTCGGCGTAGTCGACGGTGTCCTCGATCCGGTCGGTGAGGACCGCGTCGCAGTCGGGCACGTCGAAGGAGACGTCGAACTCGAGCCGCTGGCCCACCTCCTGCTCGGAGTCGCTGACCCCGTGGTGGGTGTAGATCGAGAGCCCGCGCAGCTCGACCTCGACCCTGGACTCGATGCCGTTGTCGTGTGCCTCCATGGAGTCAACCTACCCAAGGACCGCTTCGGCGACCCTGATCGCCTGCACGGTCTCGGCGACGTCGTGGACCCGCAGCACATCGGCGCCCTCCGCCGCGGCAAGCACCGAGGAGGCGATCGAGCCGCCCAGCCGGTCACCCACTTCGGACCCATCGATCCGACCGATGAAGCTCTTGCGCGAGGTCCCGATCACCAGCGGCCGCCCCAGCTCCCGCAGCTCCCCCAGTCGCCGCAACAGCTCCAGGTTGTGCTCGAGCGTCTTGCCGAACCCGATCCCCGGATCCAGCCAGATCCGCTCCTCGGCGATCCCCATAGTCACGGCGAACTCCAGCCGCTGCGGAGAGAAAGGCCTTGACCTCGTCGACCACGTCCTCGTAGCGCGGGTCGTCCTGCATCGTCCGCGGGTTTCCCGGCATGTGCATCAGCACCGTGTCCACGCCATGCTCGGCACACACCGGCGCCATCTCCAGGTCCCCGCGCAGCGCCGTCACGTCATTGACGATCGAAGCGCCAGCCTCGATCGCAGCGATCGCCACCGCCGCCTTGGATGTGTCAACCGAGAGAGTCGCCCTGCCGGCAAGCCCAGCCACCACCGGCTCGACCCGGCCCATCTCCTCTTCCCACTCCACCGGCTCCGCCCCCGGCCGAGTCGATTCCCCCCCGATATCCAGAATCTCCGCCCCGTCCCTAACAAGCTCCACCCCATGCGCAATCGCCGCCTCCGCATCGAGGTACCGTCCCCCGTCCGAGAACGAATCGGGAGTGACGTTCACAACGCCCATCAGCTTCGGGCTCATAACCGAAGTATCGCGACTGCCGAAGGGGTGCGGGGCACCTCTCGGTCGGGCGGATACTCAAATCGTCGCGCTGATTAGCGCGACGATTGGACGACCGAGAGGTGCCCCGCACCCCCAACCCAACCCCGAAACTTCGCCCCAACCTTCAGCTGGCGTCGCCGCCGGCGTACCCCGGCCGCGGCCGCGAGATCGGCCGCGCGCCCTCGCGCTGCGCCCGTTCGGGCTCCGGCGCCGGCTCAACAGGCTGCGCCGGCTCCTCCTCGTCGACGAACACCTCGTCCTCAGGCTTGCCGTCGAGCAGGGCAACGAACTGCTCGGCGTCGATCGTCTCGCGCTCGAGCAGGATGCTGGAGATCCGGTCGATGGTCTCTCGCTTGTCGGTGAGCAGGTCCTTGGCGGTCTGGTGGGCGCCCTCGACGATGCGGCGGATCTCGTCGTCGATCTCGCGCGCGATCTCGTCGGAGTAGTCGGGTTCGGCGCTGAATTCGCGGCCGAGGAAGGGCTGGCCGCGATCGTGGCCGAATACGCGCGGCCCGAGGCGCTCGGACATGCCGAAGCGCATCACCATCTGCTTCGCCGTCTCAGTCACCTTTTCGAGGTCGTTGGAGGCACCGGTGGTGATCTCGCCGAAGACGATCTCCTCGGCGGCGCGGCCGCCCAGGGTCATCGCCATCGTGTCGGTCAGCTCGGCCCGCGAGGTGAGGAACTTGTCCTCGGTGGGAAGGCTGATCGTGTAGCCGAGCGCCTGGCCGCGGCTGATGATCGAGATCTTGTGGACCGGGTCGCAGTTGGGCAGCAGGTGCCCGACTATCGCGTGGCCGAGCTCGTGGTAGGCGGTGATCAGCCGCTCCTTCTCGCTCATCACGCGGGTCTTCTTCTCGGGGCCCGCGATCACCCGCATGATCCCCTCCTCCAACTCCTGCATGGTGATCTCGCGCTTGCCTTGGCGAGCGGTGAGCAGCGCCGCCTCGTTGATCAGGTTGGCGAGGTCGGCACCGGTGAATCCGGGCGTCTGGCCGGCCAGTGCGTCGAGGTCGATCGCCTTGGCCAGCGGCTTGCCGCGGGTGTGGACCTCGAGGATGTGCTTGCGACCCTTGCGATCCGGGCGGTCGACGACGACTTGGCGGTCGAAGCGGCCGGGCCGCAGCAGCGCCGGGTCGAGGATGTCAGGACGGTTCGTGGCGGCGATCAAGATGATGTTGTCCTTCATCTCGAAGCCGTCCATCTCAACCAGGAGCTGGTTAAGCGTCTGCTCGCGCTCGTCGTGACCGCCGCCCATGCCGGCGCCACGGTGGCGGCCGACGGCGTCGATCTCGTCCATGAAGATGATGCAGGGCGAGTTCTGCTTGGCCTGCTCGAAGAGGTCGCGCACGCGGCTGGCGCCGACGCCGACGAACATCTCGACGAAGTCCGAGCCCGAGATCGAGAAGAAAGGGACGCCGGCCTCGCCGGCGACGGCGCGAGCGAGCAGCGTCTTGCCGGTGCCGGGGGGGCCGTAGAGCAGGACGCCCTTGGGGATGCGGGCACCGAGCGCCTGGAATTTCTTCGGGTTCTCGAGGAATTCCTTGATCTCCTGGAGCTCCTGGACCGCCTCGTCGACCCCGGCGACGTCGCGGAAGGTGATTTTCGGCGCGTCCACCGCCATCCGCTTCGCCTTCGATTTGCCGAAGTTCATCACCCGCGAGCCGCCGCCCTGCATCTGGTTCATCAGGAAGACCCAGAAGCCGAAGAAGAGGATGAAGGGGAGGATCGTGATCAGCAGCGAGAGCAGGCCGGAGCTGCCGGTGCCGTGGACGACGGTCTTCGTCGTTTCGCTCTGGTTGAGCAGGGTGATGAGGCTTTCTTCCGAGTTCGGCGGGTATCCAGTGGAGAACTTTTCGCCGTTCGTCTTGGTGACGTCAAGCGTGCTGTCCTTGACGTTCATCGAGACTTCTTTGATCTTGCCTTCCGCGATCAGCCCTGTCTCGGGCGCGACGAGGCGGTTGTAGGACGGTGCCTGCGTGCCCGAGGGGTCGCTGATAACCCGCTGGGCGACGAAGACCAGGATCACCACAAGCAGGATCGGGAAAGCCGCGCTCTTGAAGAACCGCTTCACAGGGAAAAATCAGCGTACCAGGGCAGTTTTGCCATCTAGTCCCCCAACGCCGCCACGTAGGAGAGGTTTCGGTAGCGCTGGGCATGGTCGAGGCCATAGCCGATCGCGAAGCGATTGGGGATCTCGAAGCCGACGTAACGGGGCGAGAGGTCGACGCGGAGGCGATCCGGCTTGGTCAGCAGGGCGCAGACCTCGAGCGAGGCGGGGTTGCGCGCCCTCAGCGTGCGCATCAAGTACTGGAGCGTCAGGCCGGAGTCGATGATGTCCTCGACGATCAGCACGTCGCGCCCTTCGATCGGCGCGTCGAGGTCCTTCATGATCCGCACCACGCCAGAGGAATCGGTCTGCGACCCGTAGCTGGAGACGGCCATGAAGTCGACCTCGCAGGGCACGCTGACGCTGCGCATCAGATCGGCGAGGAAGAGCACGGCCCCCTTCAGCACGCCGACCATGAAGAGGTCGCGCCCCTCGTACTCCTCGCTGATCTGGCGGCCGAGCTCGCCGACGCGCCGCTGCAGATCCTCGCTGGGCACGAGGGTCTCGCCGATCGAGGAGCCGGTCATCGCGCCGCAGTCTAGATACGACGCCGCCGACGGGCCGAAATGTCAACTGTGAGTTGACATTTCGGCCCGTCGGCGGGCTGTTCAGCGCTCGGCGTGGAGGGTGCCGCTGGTGACGACGGCGCGGACGCCTCCGCCGAGGTCGAGCATCGCGGTGCCGGTGCGGCGCAGGGCCGCGACCTCGTCGGCGTGGTTGGCGGCACCGGGGACCAGGCGTCCGGCCGCACGGTCGGCCAGCCGCTGCACGACCAGGCGGCGCAGGGCCGGCGGCAGCTCGGCCAGCCGGTCGAGCTCGATCGTGGCCGGGCCGGACCCGTTGGAGCCGCCAAGCTCGGCGTCGACGAGCGCATCGAGGACCTCCGCCTCGTCGCGCAGCAGCTCGGCGGTGCGCAGGACGTTGCGGGCCGCGGCGGGGTGGATCTCCGCCAGGGCCGGTGCCAGCCGGTGCCGGACGCGGTTACGCGCGTAGCCGGCCTCCGCGTTGGTGGGGTCGTCACGCCATTGCAGTCCCCGCTCTTCGCAGTACTCGGTGGTCTGTGCACGGGTGAAACCGAGCAGCGGCCGGACAAGGCTGCCGTCGCGCGGCCGCATCCCGAGCAGGGCGCGGCGGCTGGGCGAAGAGGCGAGCCGGTAGAGGATCGTCTCGACCTGATCGTCCGCCGTGTGCCCGGTGGCGATCAGCGCATCGTGCGGCAGGGCCAACCGCGCCGCGGCGGCGTAGCGCGCGTCGCGCGCCCAGGCCTGCAGGTTGCCCGGGCCCTTGGGGCGACGCGGGCGCTCGACCTCGAGCCGCACGCCAAGCCGTTCGCATAGCTGCGCGCAGTAAGCCTCATCGGCGTCGGCGTCGTCACGCAAACCGTAGTTGACATGTAGGGCGGTAACCGCGTCCGGGCCGAGCAGGTGGGCGGCGAGATCTAGCAGGCAGACCGAGTCCCGCCCCCCGGAAAGCATCGCGACGACGGTCTTCCCGGCGGGCAACAGCCCCCCCTTACGCACCGACTCAAGCATCCCCTCGCTGTCCACGTCGTAAGTGTTGCGCGAACGTCCACGGGCACTCCCGGCAGGGGGTGGAGCGTCTTGTACTTTTTCGTCAACCGCACTCGAGCGCCAAGCCCGACTCCGCCACACCGAAAAAGTTAAGCGGAACCCCCTGCCGGGAGTGCCCCTAACCGGCCGCACGGCGAACGACAAAGAGCGGCGTCGGCGCCGGGAAGCCCTTGAGGCTGACCTCGCCGATAGGCTCGAAGGCGAGGTCGTCGCGGCCCTCGATCGCCCCGGTCACCCGGTCGGTGACAAGCACCTCGCCCGCCTGGGCGCTGCTGACCACGCGGTGGGCGAGGTTGACGTGGGTGCCGAAGTAGTCGCCGTCGCGGTAGACGGCGTTGGCGCAGTGGATGCCGACCCGTGGCTGCGGGCGCTCGGGGAAATGGCCGAGCAGGCCGACCGCCCACTCGGTGAGCGAGGCCGGTTCGGGCGAGACGACCATCACCTCGTCGCCGATCGTCTTCACCAGCGTCGCCTCGGGAGGCAGCGTCGTCTCGACCGTCTCGACGAACCGCTCGACCACGTCGAGCGCCTCCAGGTCCCCCTCCTCCTCGGTGTAGCGGGTGAACCCGGTCAGGTCGATGAAGCAGAGGGTGACCGGGACCTGGCCGAGGTCGGAGGTCGCGCCCAGCTCGCTCTCCATGTGCCCGATCACGTCCTGCTCGAGGAAGAAGCGCAGGTAGCGGGTGTGCAGGTAGTCGATCAGGGGCGATGCCAGCGGCAGGATCTCGCCGGCCAGCTCGCCCATCTCCTCGGCCATCTCCAGCTCGGGAACTCCGTCGCGGATCAGCGGTTCGTGGACGTAGAGGTGGAAGAGACGCACCTCGGCGTCGGCGATGCGTCGCAGCGACTGGGCGTAGACGCGGACGAGCTGGAGGAAGGCGACGAGCGGGAAGCCGGCGGCAAGCACGCGCGCGCAGTGCCGCATGGCCTGCGCGTCGTGGGGGTTGAGCAGGCGCTCGCGCTCGAGCGGGGTGCCGAGGATGACCAGGATGCGCTCGACCAGTTCCGGCTCGAGGCCGGTCTCGCGCGCCACCTGCTCCACCGTCACCTGCTCTTCCGGCTTCGGGAGGAGATCCTCGGTGAAGCCGAAGGCGAGCCGGCCCTCCTGCCCAGCCCGCTTCAGGTCGGCGAGCGAGTGGCCCCGCTCGCGCATCCGCGCAACGACCCTTGCCTGGGCAGCCGCCGCTGCGGTCCAGCGACCCCGCCTCACCGGCACGACCTTCTCCTCCGCCCAGCGCTTCAGCGTGCCCGGCGAGACGCCGGCGCGGCGCGAGGCCTCGCTGAGGGATATGCGCTCGTCCGTCGGCATCGGAGACCGAGGCTAGCCTCAAGCCTGGACAGTTGGGCAGATTCAAGCGGCGGCTTTCCGATCCGGCGGAATAGGGTCCGGCGCGATGCCCACCCGACTGCGCCCGACCGCTCCGATCGCCGCCGATGCCGTGCTCGTCGGCGACCCCGGCCGCGCGCTGCTGCTGGCCCAGGAGCTGCTCGAGGAACCGAAGATGAGCAACCACGCACGCGGACTCTGGGGCTACTCGGGGCAAACGCCCGCGGGGAGGCGGTTGACGATCCAGGCGACCGGGATCGGCGGGCCGAGCGCCGCACTGGTCCTGGCCGATCTGGCCGACCTGGGCGTGCAGCGGGCGGTCCGGGTGGGGACCTGCGTGGGCCTCGGCGAATCCTTCTCCCCGGGTGACCTGCTCGTCGTGACCGAGGCGATCGCCGAAGGCGGCAGCGCCGCGGCGCTCGGGGTCGCCCGGGGCGAGCCGGTGTCGCCAGATCCCGAGTTGACCCGGCGCTTGAGGGAGGAGCTCGGCGAACAGGCGCGCCCCGCGGTGGTTTCCAGCTTCGACGTCCACCCCGACGAGCAGTCGCCGCCGGGAGGCGCGGCCGACATGCAGAGCGCGTCGCTGCTGGCCCGCGCTGGCTCGCTTGGCGTCGAGGCGGCGGCGGTGCTGATCGTCGCCGAGACGAACCGCGGCGAGGCTCTCGACAAGGAGCAGGTAGAGCGGGCTGAGCGACTGGCGGGACGGGCCGCCTCCGCAATACTCTCAAGCTAAAGTCGAGGGTTAGTCTTCGTTCTTCTGGCGCGCTTGGGCGGCAATCTGACGGCGGATGTCGCCGACGTCCCGGCCAACCCGGTCGATCTGGTCCTCGACCTCTTCGAGGCGCTGGGAGAAAGAGCGAAGCCGGCGCTCCAGCCGTTCGACATCGCCGGCGGAGGGCAGGTTGAGCGCGGCCATCGCCGCCTGCTGGGCCTCCAGGGCCTTCTCGCGGGCGCCGAACGCCGCGGCCACCGCGTTCTCCAGGACCTGGCTGTCGAGCAGCGCCTGGGCGAGCTCTCCGATCGCCTGCTCGCTGCGGGCTCGCAGCCCCTCTTGATCGTCGTACTCCATTGACAGCAGCTTAACCAGCCCATCCGGCACGCCTGAAATCCTCCCGCGCGCAGCCATGAGACAGACGTTGATTAAGGGCTTGTTGGGGGCGGCAGCATGCCGTTGCGCACCCCCGGGGCAGCCAGTAGCTTGGAGGGGTCTGTTGCACAGGGAGAGGGCAGGCACGGGTTGCGCTATCCGTGGCTGCGGGTACAGAGGCGCCGTCGCATGAGGAACAAGCTCGCACTGACCACAGCTCTGGCCAGCTTCGGCGTCGTCACGGCGCTCGGTGTCGGCTTCGCTGGAGCCGATCAACTTTCCGGCGGCGAAACGACTGGCCCCTTGACCGTCGTCCCCACCGTGGCGGAAGCGACGCAACCGGCCTGCTCGAACGGAGTCGACGACGACGGCGACGGGCTCGTCGACAGCGAAGACCCCGACTGCACCTCGCCCGCGGACCCCAGCGAGGAGCCCGCTCCGCCGGCGGCCTCCACCGAAACGGGGAGCAGCATCGAAGCGCCGCCGAGCGCCGGCACGGCGGCCGAAGACGGTTTCCAGGCCGGCACTCCGATCGGGCCCGGCGGCAGTGTCCACCGCAACCAGTCGATCGGCGACACCAGCGGCGGGGGTGGAAGCTCCGGTGGCGTCAGCGCCCCCAGTGCCACCGCGGGCGTGCAGCTGGCGCCGGCGAAGAGCCGCAGCGGGGGCGTGCAGTACGGCAGCGGCGGCACCCCGACGGCGGCCAACCCGTCGATGACGATCGCGCCCTTCGGCCCGACCCCGCTCGGGGTCCCCAACTTCCTGATCGACTCCTTCGAGATCCCGCCCTTCCTGCTGCCGATCTACCAGGCCTGCGGCACCGAGTACGGGATTCCCTGGGAGGTGCTTGCCTCGATCAACAAGATCGAGACCAACTTCGGAACCAACATGGGTCCCTCCAGCGCCGGCGCGATGGGCTGGATGCAGTTCCTCCCCTCGAGCTGGGAAGCGTTCGGCCTCGACGCCAACGGCGACGGGAACAAGGACCCCTACAACCCGGTCGACGCGATCTGCGCCGCCGCTCATTACCTCAAGCTCAGCGGCGGCTCCAGCGACCTCTACCAGGCGATCTTCGCCTACAACCACGCCGACTGGTATGTGCAGGAGGTGCTCGGCTACGCCCGCGCCTACGGCAAGCTGCCCCCCGACCTGGTCGGCTCGCTGACCGGGCTCACCGAGGGCGCCCACTTCCCGGTCGCCGCCGATGCCCGCTACGCCGACGATCTCTCGGCCCGCGAATCCCTGAAGCGCTCTGCTCCGGGCGCCGGCGCCGCCTACGGGAACGCGGCGGAAACGATCTCCTCCTCGCCGACCCGGCGCGGCATCAACATCTTCTCCAACCAGGGCGCGCCGATCGTCGCCATCAACGACGGCACGATCAAGGCGATCGGCGACTCGCCGAAGCTGGGCAAGTTCATCGTGCTCGAGGATGTCTACGGCAACCGCTACACCTACGCCGAGCTCGGCGAGATCGTCCGCTCCGGCGGCGGAATTCTCGCTTCTAACGGCCCGCGGCAGCCACTCGTCAACACCG
The DNA here is from genome assembly GCA_963812905.1 of uncultured Solirubrobacterales bacterium. Classification (GTDB taxonomy): domain Bacteria; phylum Actinomycetota; class Thermoleophilia; order Solirubrobacterales; family 70-9; genus VRUE01. The sequence goes on along the minus strand of CAWEWY010000001.1, from coordinate 307,707 downwards.
AGAACCTGCGGCCCCGGATATACGCGCTGCCGAACCGCGCTGCCAACGACAAGGCAGGCAACGCTGGAGCAGAGGTTGAGGGTTCTGGCCAATCCCTCAAGGTTGGCTCTAGGGTTGTGGGAGGCGCGGTGATCGCCCGCATGGGCGGCAGCGTCGACGGCGTCGACCCCCACATCAACTTCTCGATCGCGCCGGCCGGCGCGGGAGCGCACCGGATCGACCCGAAGCCGATCCTCGACGGCTGGAAGCTGCTCGAAGCGACCGCGATCTACCGCGCCGACGGCAAGAGCCCCTTCGCCACCGACCTCAGCATCAGCGGCGTTCTGCTCCTCCCCAAGGACGCCCTGGAGCAGCGGGTCCTGCACGACAAGAGCCTCTCGATCTACGACTGCGGGCGCGAAGACATCGCCTCGGGACGGATCGACCGCCGCATCCTCGCGATGCTCGAGTACCTCGTCTCGAAGGGCTTCCGGTTGGCGATCACCTCACTGGAGTGCGGGCACGGCACCCTGACCAGCTCCGGCTACGTCTCCGAGCACAGCAGCGGAAACGCGGTCGACATCGCTGCAATCGACGACGTGCCCGTGACCGGGCACCAGGGCCCTGGCACCCTCGCCGACGCGCTGATCAAGACGGTGCTGCGCCTGCAGGGGACGATGCAGCCGCACCAGGTGATCTCGCTGGAGGACCTGCCGGGCGAAACCAGCTTCGCCCTGGCCGACCACTACGACCACGTCCACGTCGGCTACTCCCCTGGCTTCGAATTCGAATACGTCAGCCCCTTCCTCTCCGCCACCACCGGCCGCATCGACCAGGGGGTCGACTTCACCGGCACCGGCCCGATCGCGGCGGTTGGAGACGCCGAGATCCTCGCCACCGGTGCGCCCGGCTGGCCCGAAGGCGGCGGCGTCCTCTACAAGCTGCTGAGCGGGCAGCGCGCCGGCCAGGTCATCTTCGTCTACGAGGGAATCGCGGCCACAGTGCACGCCGGGCAGCGCGTCTCGGCCGGCGACCAGATCGGCACCTTCGTTCCGGGAGGCTCGATCGAGATGGGCTTCGCCGACGCCGCCGGAGTGCCGCTCAGCCACGGCGAATACGACGAGGGCGACGAAACCCAGTGGGGCCGGGAGATGGCGTCCTTCCTGAACAGCATCGGCGGCGCCAGCGGGCTCTCGACGAGCCTCGGCGAGCTCTCGCCCGAGAAGTGGAACCGGTTGATCAAGCGCCTCGGCGAAATCGACAACCCCCGGGTGTCGACCACGCCCTCGCCGTACTCGCTGCCCGACGCCAAGGGCGGGCAGGGCAAGAGCGGCGGCACCGGCCATCCCGGCGGCGACTGATTCGCGCAGAATTGGGTCGTTGACCCGTCTCTTCGGATTCGCGCAGTTCGAGCTCGCCGGCACGCTGGCCGTTCCGGACGGTCGCTACGTGATCCGCGACAGCGCCGGGGAGCGGGTGCTGGTGCTCGACACGATCGGTGCTCCTGCAGCCCCCCGGCGACGGCGCCGCCGTCCGCGCGAGGTTGACGCTGGCCCCCCTCTCGCGACCCTGCCCGTGACCCGAGCGACTTCGGTGCGGGCCTTCGACCCCTTCGACGCCGAGGACGGCGCGAACCGCTGGCTCGCCGAAGCGGTTGCGTCGGAAGAGGCGATCGACCTGCTCATCTCCGAGGGCATCGGCGTGCTCAACCAAGCACTGCACGCCCACGCGGTGGCAAGCGGCGACCCCAGCGTGCAGATCCTGACCCCGCAACGGGCGATCGTAGTCCGTCTCGGCTACGGCAGCGGCGAGGAGGTCGCCGCCGGGGACTTCGCCGCCGCTCGCGAGGTCGACGTGCGAGCCGGCGCCTCATCTCTCCGCCGTCGCCGCGCCGAGGAGCTGCGCCCGCAGGAGCGCCTCGCCGCGGTGCTCGGCGGCCGCGAGCAGCTCGACGCCTGCGAGACCCTGCTCCTGCGAGCCCGCGCCGACCTCGACGCCAACCGCAACCGCGAGGCAGCGCTGCAGCTGCGAGTCGGCCTCGAGGCCCTGCTGGCCGAGCTCCCCGGCACCGTCTCCGACCCAGGCCACGACGAGGACATGGCCACGCTGACCAGCCGCCGCCACGAGGCAGGCGAGCTGGCCAACACGGCGCTGAAAGGCGACCTCAACTCCACGCAGCTCAAGACCCTGTACGAGCTGCTCGCAACCTCCGAGCGCGTCCTCCGCCGCCGCCGAGTGCTCGAGTGGCTGAGGTGGGGGACGCCTCCGCCCGAACAAATGCCGGTCTAATGAGACCGGCATTTTGAGTATCCGCCCGTTCGGAGGCGTCCCCCACCTCAGCCACGCCGGGCGAACGGCTCAAAGAGCAAGTTGTCGCGCGATCACTGCGTCAAGGAGAGACTCGGCAATGTGGTGTGCCTCAGCGAGGTCAACACCTGCGAGCGAAGGCACTCCGATCACCGTGAGCCCGGCGGCCCGCGCGGCAGCCACACCGGTCGGCGAATCCTCCAACGCGACGACCGCCGGTCCCGCCTCGACGCCCAGCCGGCGGCAGGCCTCCAGGTAGGGATCGGGCGCCGGCTTCGGCGCCGCCACTTCGTGGGCGCTGAGCACGACGTCGAAGCGGTCTTCGAAGCCGACGATCTCCAGCGAGCGCCGCACGAAGACCAGCGGCGAGTTGGAGACGAGGCCGATCGGCGTGCCCCTCTGCTTGAGCTGGTGCAGCAGCTCGCGGGCGCCGACCATCGCCTCCACCCCGTGCTCGAGCTCCGCGACCACCAGCTCGTTCAGCTCCTCGATCAGCTCGGCTGCGCGTCCCGGCTCTCCGAGGCGACGCTCGAGGATCCCGCCGGCGATCTCCGCCGAGGTCCCGACCAGCTCCCGCTTGTGCACCGCGGTGAACTCGATGCCCCGCCGGTCGAAGAGATCCTGCTCGGCCCGCGTCCAGACCGACTCCGTGTCGAGCAGGAGGCCGTCGTTGTCGAAGACGACGGCAGCGGGCAGGGGCGTCTCCATCGCCGCTGAGCATATGGTTGTCGGATGCCGTTTCACATCGAGGTCAGATCCCCCCCTCAACATGCTCGGATCTTCAACATCGACGAGGCCGAGCTGCGGCAGGTCCTCGGGCTCTGGGTCTCCGGGCAGACGTTCGAGCTCGGCGAACAGGAGTGGGAACCGGGCGAGTGCACGCTGACGATCCTCGAGGGCCGGACCCTTTCGGGCCCCGACCTCTCCTTCGGGCAGGGCTGGTCGAACGCGCTGCGCTCGGCCAAGGACGTAACCGCACAGGTCATGGAGTCGGCGGAGGCCGGCCTGCCGCTGCCACCCGTCTACACGGTCGAGGCGGACTCGCTGGACGCAGCCGTGGCGGAGATGCCCGCGGGCAGCAGCCCGGCGCAGGTCGAGTGGCCCGACGCGCGAGCGAGGATCGACGGCCGCGACCCCTCGGTCGCGGCCGTGATCCTTGTGGTCAGGCCGTCTGGGGCTGACCAGCCGCGAAGCTGAGCGCGGTGCCGCGCGGAACCACCAGCACCGGCTGGGTCGCCGTCTCGACCGCGTAGTCGCTGGCGGCGCTGAGGGTGACCTTGCCAGCCGGGGACTCGGGCCGCGACCCGACCACGAGCAGGTCGACGTGCCCGCCGTCGTGCTCGACGACGCTGGCACCGAGGGCAGCCGCGAGGCTGCGGGCGGTCTCCCCGGCAGCCTCGTCGCCCTCGTCGATCAGGCCGACCGAGTTGACGCTCACCGACGGGCGGGAGTGCAGGTCCGCCGGCGCGACCGCGACCGCGGCCGGGCCGCCAAGCAGCAGCTTGTGGGCCGGGATCCCGGGCTTGACCGTGCCGGGGGCCGTGCGGTACTCGGAGCCGAAGACGATCACGTCGGCGTTTTCGCGCTCGGCCAGTTCCGCCAGGCCAACGCTGGTGCCGGCATTGATGACCACGTGGCGCGGTATGTCCGGCGCGCCGACCGAGGCGGCACCGCGGGCCAGCAGCTCCTCGGCCTCCTTCTCTTCCAGCGCCCCGCCCTGGGAGTGGCGCACGTAGGCGAGCGAGAGCTCGGCGCCGGAGTAGGCGAGCAGCCGGCCGAGGGCAAGCGCGTCGCGGTCGTTGTCGGTGTCGTCGTAGGAAACGATGATCTTCAGCGCCATCTGGGAGAGCCTCCTTGAGTCGTCGTCAGCGAAGTTCGGGACGATGGTGGCACCGAATTAGCATTAGCACAACTGTTAATGCCTATCTATAGAATCAGCAATACTGATGCTCAATGCAACCCGCCTCAACGTCTTCCGCACGGTGGTCGACCGCGGCTCGTTCTCGGCCGCCGCCGACGCCCTCTCCTACTCGCAATCCGCCGTCTCACAGGCGATCGCCACGCTGGAGGGCGAGCTGGGCGTCTCGCTGATCGAGCGCAACCGCAGCGGTGCCCGCCCGACGGCGGCAGGCGCCGCGCTGGCGGGCCACGTGGGCGGGATCCTTGCCGGCATCGAGACAGCCGAAGCCGAGATCGCGGCAATCGCGGCCGGCCGCGGCGGGCGCCTGCGGACGGCGTCCTTCCCCACCGCGGGGGCGACGCTGATGCCGCAGGCGATCGCCGCCTTCCTCGCCTCCCATCCCGGCGTCGAGGTGACACTCGCCGAGGGCGATCCGGAGGAGATCGCCCCCCGGCTGCGAGCCGGGCGAATTCGACCTCGTGCTGCTCTTCGAGTTCGACGGCGCCGGCGAGCGGCTGGGGGCGGGAATGAAGCGCTTCGAGCTGCTCGGCGATCCGCTCCACCTGGCCCTTCGGAGCGACCATCCCCTGGCCAGCCGCAGGAACCTGGCGCTCGCGGACCTGCGCGAGGAGTCGTGGGTTCAGGCCTCCGCCGCGAGCCCCTGCGCCAAACACGTCGTGCGCTCCTGCCGCGCCGCGGGGTTCGAGCCCCGGGTCTCCTTCGAGAGCGACGACTACCAGACAGTGCAGGGCCTGGTCGCCGCCGGGGTCGGGGTGGCGCTGATCCCCCAGCTCGCCCTCTCCACGGTCCGTCCCGACATCCGGGTCCGCGCCCTGCACCCGAGCAGCCCGGTGCGGAAGGTGTTCGCCGCCACCCCGCGCGCAGCCGCCGTAACGCCAGCCGTGGCGACCATGCTCGACGTTCTCCGCGAGGCCTCCAGGGTCCGCGGCGAGGCCGCAATCTGATTCTCGCTGACTCGCCCTCAGATCGCGTACAGCGCCACAAAAGACGAAGCACCGGGGGGCAGGCTCGCCTCAGAACCGAAACCGCCCCCGAGGAGAGGGGGCGGGGGCGGTTTCGTTTGGGTGTCGTGTTGCCGAGACGGGACGGATCTCGGCCCTACTACTGCCCCGCCCTAGGTCGTCCCTCCAGCGGCCGGAGCAGCCGCCTGGGGAACCCCTGCGGGGAACCCGAGTGAGGGGACGTCGGACGGGTACACCTCGTGGCCGTGGACGGCGATGTCGCCTTCCTCCATTTCGGCCTCGCTCATCCGCAGCGGCACGACCAGGCCGACCAGCTTGAGCAGGATGAACGTGCCAATCGAGGAGAACACGATCACCCAGAGCGCGGTCAGCGCCTGCCACTTGAGCAGCTCGAGGCCGCCGCCGGAGATCGTCCCGGCGAGCGTGGTTTCGGCCATCGCGTTGTTGGCGAAGATGCCGACCAGGAGGCCACCGGCCACACCGGCGAACCCGTGCGTATAGACGACGCCCAGGGTGTCGTCCACGTTGCGGAAGGGCCGCATGCGGCTCAGGTAGTTGAGCGCGAAGTAGACGAGCGTCGAGGCGACGACGCCGATGATGATCGCGCCCCAGCCGTTGACGAAGCCGGCTCCGGGGGTGATCGCGACGAGGCCGACGATCATCCCGTTGACGCTGCCGATCAGGCTCGGCTTGCGACCGGTCAGGTAGTCCCACGTGACCCAGACGAGGAAGGCGACCGCGGTGCAGAGGTTGGTGTTGAGCACAGCGGCGGAGGCGATGTTGCCGGCCGAGTACCAGTCACCGCCGTTGAACCCGTTCCAGCCCATCCAGAGCAGGCCGGCACCGACAGCGACCATGGCCAGGTTGTTCGGTGCGTCCACCTCTCGGTCGCGCTGCAGGCGCGGCCCGATCACCGCGGCGGCAACGAAGCCGGAGACCCCCGCGGCCAGATGGATCACGTAGCCGCCCGAGAAGTCGACGGCGCCATGCTGGGCGAAGTACCCACCGCCCCAGATCAGGAAGGCGTTGATCGTGTAGACGAACACGGTCCAGAGCGCGACGAACGGGATCCACGCTTTGAAGTTGATTCGCCCGAGCACCGAGCCCAGCATCAGGATCGGCGTGATCGCAGCGAAGACGATCTGGAAGTAGGCGAGCGTCGACTGCGGGAATTCGATTTCTTCGGATACCACCGGCAGCAGGGGAACATGACCGTGCCCGAGCTCGCTTGCGCTGCTCAGGATCGAGGCTGGATGGCCCCACATATTGGCCAGGAAGCTGCCGCCGCTGGCCCCAAATATGTGCATCGGGGTTCCGAAGGCCATTCTGAACGCGAACAGGCACCAGAGGATGAGCACGATCGCAAAGGCGACAAAGGCCATCATCATCGAGTTCACCGACCAGCGCTTCTGCATCACGCCGCCGTAGAGAACGACCAGCCCCGGGACGCTCATCAGGCCGACCAGGGTCGCGGCGGTGAGCTGCCATGAGTTGGCGCCTTCGCTCAACCATTCCATAGATCCGGTGTTTCCTTTCTCTCTCGAGGGCTGCCGATCGCAAGAATGCTGCCGCCGGCACAAAGCGCCCAATGAATTGCCGTAAGCCTGCCGTCGCCACGCTCCCACCACCTCGTACAGCTGTCTAAAGATCGGCCCGGGAGGTTCGCCAGATTGGAGGTTCCGGGCCCGGGAGGAGCCGCTAGTCTGCGCGGCGATGCCGCTCGAAGGTCACTTCAAACGGGTCAACACGCCCCTGCGGCGGTTGACGAAACGGGAGCGCAACGTCGTCATAACCGGCGTCGTAGTGACCTTCATCGCCCTGGCGGCGCTGATTCTCGCCACCGCCGGGGACAGCCAGCCGCCACCGGCATCCGGCTGCATCCGCGCCTCAGTCGCGGGGCGCACCGGCGCCGAGCTGATCCAGGCCTGCGGCATGGAGGCAAGGGGGCTCTGCGCCCGAAGCGTGGGCCAAGACGAGCCCCAGTTCCTGGCGATCGCCGCGAGCTGCAGCGACCAGAGCATCCGCCCGGTCACTGCACCGGCCACCGTCGGGGCGGGCTAACCGAGCACGGCGAGCAGGGCGCTCAGCTCTGAGTCGACTTCGCCCTCCAGCTTCAGCACTGCATGGTCGTCATACGGCGTCGGGCCCTTGGTGACGATCGCGAGCCGGCCGCCGTTTTCGAGGGTGATGCCGGGAAGGCCGGCGACGGGATGGACGAGCAGCGAGCTGCCGATGCAGATCATCAAGTCGGCCCGCGCAGCCAGCTCCTGCGCCTTTCTCATCGCTGCCTCCGGCAGCATCTCCCCGAAGAGGACCACGTCGGGCTTGACCGGGCCGCCACAGGTGCTGCAGATCGCCACCCCGTCCCCGTCGAACAACCCATCGACCTCGTCGATCCCGTAGGAGGCCGCGCAGCTCCTGCACGTCGAGGTGGCGATCGAGCCGTGCACCTCGACGACGTTCCGCGACCCGGCCGCGCCGTGCAGGCGGTCGATGTTCTGCGTGACCACGCCCTCAAGCAGGCAGCGCCGCTCCAGCTCCGCCAGCGCCTCGTGCGCCGCGTTGGGCCGCTTGTCGCCGAGTGAGTGAAAGCGCGGCCGGTAGTAGGACCAGAACCGCGCCGGGTCCCGCTCGAAGACGTCGATGTGGGCGACCTCCATCGGGTCGACGTTGGCCCACAACCCGGTCTCCGGCGTGCGGAAGTCCGGAATCCCCGACGGCACCGAAACCCCGGCCCCCGTAAGCGCCACCGCGCACCCCGACTCCCGAACGAGCCCAGCGAGCCGCCGAGCCGCCGTCGACGGGCCGAAATCCGGACGCATGCTCCGGATTTCGGCCCGTCGACCCTGATTGTCGGTTACTTGCCGCTCCATTGGGGGGTGCGCTTGCCGAGGAAGGCGCTTATGCCCTCTTTGGCGTCCTTGCTGCGGAAGGCGGTGGCGAAGCCCTGCTTCTCGGCCTCTATGCCCTCGTCAAGACCGCCGGCGTGGGAGACCTGCTTGATCTGCCCTACCGCGACCGGGGCCTGGGCGGCCAGCTTGCGACCCCACATCAGGGCAGTCTCGAAGAGCTCGTGATCGGGGGCGATGCGGTTGACGAGGCCGGATTCAAGCGCCTCGCCGGCGAGGATCGCGTCGCCGATCAGGTTCATCTCCAGGGCCTTGTTCGGCCCGACCAGGCGCGGCAGGCGCTGGGTGCCGCCGAAGCCGGGGATGATCCCCAGTTTCACCTCGGGCTGGCCGAAGACCGCCGCCTCGGCGGCGATCCGCACGTCGCAGGCCATCGCTAGCTCGCAGCCGCCGCCGAAGGCGATCGCGTTGACGGCGGCAACCGTCGCCACCCGCGCCTGGCCGAAGTCGCGCAGCAGCGCGTGGGCGGTGTGGATCAGCTCCTCGCCGCCTGTCTCATCCATCTGAGTGAAGGCCTTGATGTCGGCGCCGGCCGAGAAGACAACCGGAACCGAGGAGGCGATCACCATCGCGCCCACGTCACCCGAGGCCTTGACCCGCTCCCAGACCGTCTTCAAGTCGCGGATCACGTCCGGCGAGACGGCGTTCATCGGCGCGTTGGTCAGCCAGGCGATCGCGACGTCGCCGCGGGTCTCGATCTTCACCGTCTCGGGCTGTTCGCCCTCGTCGGGCTGCGGGTAGGGATAGAAGCCCTGGCCGGACGCCATCCCGAGCCTGCCCTGGGCGACTAGGCGGCGCAGCAGGACGGGCGGGGCGAAGCGGTCGCCGTGGCGCTCCCGCAACCCCTCCATCCGCTCCAGGACAGCGCCGAGACCTTCGACGTCGGCCTTCCAGAACGGCGGCAGCAGGCCTTTGCGGGGGTCGAGGCCGGCCCCGGCCATCATCCCCAGGTCGATGTCGCGGACCGAGCAGACGCCCTCCTCGACCAGCAGGCAAGCCTCGATCAGGGCCCGGCAGGTGAACAGCGCCACCAGCTCCTCGGCGTCGGGCTCGGCCTCGCCGGGAATGTTCTGATCGCCCTCCTTGAAGAAGCCCTCACCGCCGGACTTGGCCCCCAGCTTGCCGTCGGCGACCAGCTGCTGCAGCCCCTTGTGGACGTAGAAGCTCTCGCCGTAGGACTCGGCGAGGTGCTCGGCGACGTGCAGGACCGTGTCGAGGCCGAGCAGGTCGGTGAGGAAGAAGGGACCCATCGGGGCCACCTGGGCAGCCGCGATCGCCTCGTCGATCGCCCTCAGCGAAAGGCCCTGCTCCTCCTGGGCGCGCCAGATCTCGCCGATCGTCGCCATCAGGATCCGGTTGACGACGAAGCCAGGCACCTCGCCGCAGACGATCGGCTGCTTCTTGATCGCCTGGGCGAAGTTGTAGGCGACGGTGGCGGTCTCCTCGGAGGTGTCCTCGCCGGCGATCACCTCGACCAGCGGCATCACCGAGGCCGGGTAGAAGAAGTGAAAGCCGACGACCTTGTCCGGCCGTAGCGTCGTCTCCCCCATCTCGGAGATCGAGAGCGACGAGGTGTTGGAGGCGAGGATCGCGTGCCCGGGCGTGGCGGCGTCGAGCTCGCGGAAGACGGCCTGCTTGATCTCCATCCGCTCCGGCACCGCCTCGACGACGAAGTCGACGTCGCCGAACTTCTCGTAGGTCGTCGTGCCGGTGACGAGGCTCATCACCTCGGCGAGGCGGGCGTCGGCGGCCTCCTGGGTCAGTTTTTCCTTCTTGACCAGGCGGGAGAGCTGTCCCTCGGTGACGGCGCGGGCCTTCTCGACGGCGGCGTCGACGAATTTCTGGTCGATGTCCTTGACGACGACGGGGATGTCGGCAGCGGCGATCGCCTGCGCGATCTCACCGCCCATGGTGCCGCCGCCGACGACGGCGGCCTTGGAAACGAACATTGGCTTGAAGCTCCTCAGGTCGGGGCGGCCGAAGGCTACCGGTGCGCCTTCCGCGCGAGTCCTGCGCGCTTCCCCAAGGCGTGTCTGAGCTAACCCCCCATATACGGTGGTTAAGCTCAGACACGCCCCCGGCGACGGGAGGTATAAGTCTCGGGAGCGAACCTTGTACCCGGGTACAAAGGCATCTTCGAGTCACGAGTACTAGGCTCTTTTGGCTCTTCTAGTGGGAGTGGACCGGTAACCGACCGTGCCCGCCGACCGGGTGCGACGCCAAGCGAGGGACGACAGAGCGATGACCCGTATCCGCCAGCAGAACGTGACCGCAGCGCAGTGGAGCTCCAACGGGGAGGCCCTCGGCGCGCTTGACCTGACCCAGCCCGAGAACGACGCCTTCGGCGCCAACGTCTTCTCCGTCTCCGTACAGCGCGAACGGCTGCCCGGCGACGTCTTCGAGAAGCTGCAGGGCGCGCTCGAGAAGGGCGATGCGATCGACGCGGACACCGCCGATGCGGTCGCGGCCGCGATGAAGGACTGGGCGCTGGAGAAGGGTGCCACCCACTTCACCCACGTCTTCCAGCCGCTGACCGGCTCGACCGCCGAGAAGCACGACTCCTTCTTCGAGCCCAAGGGCGGCGAGGGCAAGGCGCTGGCAGGCTTCTCCGGCAAAGAGCTGATCCAGGGCGAGCCCGACGCCTCCTCCTTCCCCACCGGCGGCGTCCGCGCGACTTTCGAGGCGCGCGGCTACACCGCCTGGGACCCGACCAGCCCCGCCTTCGTGCTCGAGAACCCGAACGGCTCGCTGCTCTGCATCCCGACCGCCTTCGCCTCCTGGACCGGCGAGGCGCTCGACGCGAAGATCCCGCTGCTGCGCTCGATGGACGCGCTCTCGGGCGCGGCGATCAAGGCGTTGAAGCTACTCGGCGACGAGGAGAGCACTCGCGTCTTCACCACGGTCGGCCCCGAGCAGGAGTACTTCCTGATCGACGAGCAGTACTTCTTCGAGCGCCCCGACCTGATCTCGACCGGTCGCACCCTCTTCGGCGCCAAGCCGCCGAAGGGACAGGAACTCGACGACCATTACTTCGGCACGATCCCGGAGCGGGTGCTCGCCTTCATGATGGAGTCCGAGCTTGAGGCGCGCAAGCTCGGCATCCCGGTCAAGACCCGTCACAACGAGGTCGCCCCGGGCCAGTACGAGATCGCCCCCGTCTTCGAGAACTCAAACGTCGGCTCCGACCACCAGCAGCTGATGATGCGGGTGCTGGAAAACGTCGCCCGCCGCTACGGCCTGGTCTGCCTGCTGCACGAGAAGCCCTTCGCCGGCGTCAACGGCTCGGGCAAGCACAACAACTGGTCGATGGGGACGGACACCGGCTCCAACCTGCTCGAGCCGGGGGACACGCCGGCCGACAACGCCCACTTCCTCTTCTTCTGCGCGGCGGTGATCCAGGCCGTCAACAAGCACCAGGGCCTGCTGCGCGCCTCGGCCGCCGACATCGGCCAGGACCACCGGCTCGGCGCCAACGAGGCGCCGCCAGCGATCATCTCGATCTTCCTCGGCGGCGAGCTGATCAAGGTCTTCGAGGCGATCGCCAGCGGCGAAGGTGACCCGCACACGCCGGCCTCCTTCCTCGACCTGGGGGCGACCGTGCTGCCGCCGCTGCCGATGCACGGCGGCGACCGCAACCGGACCTCGCCGTTCGCCTTCACCGGCAACAAGTTCGAGTTCCGGGCGCTGGGATCGAGCATGTCGCTCGCCTTCCCCAACACGGTGCTGAACACGATCGTCGCCGAGGCGATCGACGAGCTCGCCGACAAGCTGGAGGCGAAGACGAGCGGCGGCATGGACGTCGCCGAAGCCGTGATCGAGGTGGTAAAGGAGTCCTACACCGCCAACAAGCAGATCTGCTTCGATGGCGACAACTACTCGGAGGAGTGGCATGCCGAGGCGGAGCAGCGCGGCCTGAAGAACCTGCGCACCACCCCCGACGCCCTGCTCGAGGTGATGGCCGACGACTCGGTCGCCGCCTTCGAGAACTACAAGGTGCTCTCCAAGCGCGAGCTGGAGTCCCGCTTCGAGGTCTGGATCGAGCAGTACGCGCTGCGCGCCAACATCGAGGCCGAGACCACCTTCTCGATCGCCAAGACGATGATCCTGCCGGCCGCCCTGCGCCACCTGGCGCTGATCTCCGAGGCGGGCGTCTCCTCGCTCGAAGGCGAGGTGCGCGGCCTGATCGAGGAGCTGGCGACCGCACTGGACGAGCTGGAGAAGGCAAACGCCGAACCGGTCGACCTCGAGGGGCTCGAGCTGGCGATCTTCGCCCGCGACGAGCAGCTCGCCAAGAGCGGCGCGGTGCGCGAGGCGGCCGACAAGCTGGAGAAGGTCGTCGCCGACGACCTCTGGCCCCTGCCGAAGTACGAGGAGATGCTGTTCATCAAGTAAGCGCTTCCGGGGAGGGGCCGGGTCAGGGGTTCCGCTTAACTTTTTGGAGGAGCGGTGGTTGCCTTTCGAGGTCCGTGGCGACCAAAAAGTACAAGACGCTCCACCTCTGACCCGGCCCCTCCCTCTTCAGCTTGAGCTTATTTTTCTTCGTCGTTGTTGCGGACGGCGCGGAAGATGATGTAGCCGATGCCGGCGAGGCCTAGGATTGGGATCAGGCCACCGAGGAGAACCGGCTCCCAGGCCTCTTCCGCCCGCACCAGGACCATGGCGATGGTGAGAGCCTCGCTCATTCGTTCGGCGAGGTTACTCGCGAGGCAGCACGCGCATCGGCAGGCCGCCCCGTGGCGAGAGCGTCGGCATCTGGCGCACCGTCATCGCCCGCCCCGGCAGCGCGTCGAGGCGCAGCCCCTGCAGCAGCATCGTCGCCACCAGCTTCACCTCGGTCTGGCCGAAGCGCTTGCCGATGCAGATCCGTTGGCCGCCGCCGAAGGGCACGTAGGCACCGCGCGGCAGCGCCGCCTTGCGCTCGCGGGTGAAGCGCTCGGGGATGAAGGCCTCCGGGTCCGGGAAGACCTCGGGGATGCGGTGGCTGGCCCAGGAGCTGTAGTTGACGTAGGCGCCGCGGCGAACGCTGTGCCCGTTGAACTCGAAGTCCCGCACCGCCCGCCGCGGCCCGATCCAGGCCGGCGGGTAGAGCCGCAGCACCTCGTCGAGCACCATCTCGAGGTAAGGCATCTCGCGCTCGAGGGCGTCGATGTCCGGGGTCGCGCCGTCGAGCACGCTGTCCTGCTCCTCGCAGAGCTTCGCGACCACGTCGGGGTGGCGAGCCAGCTCGTGCATCATGAAGGTCAGGGTCGAGGTCGAGGTGTCGTGGCCGGCGAACATCAGCGTCATCACCTGGTCGCGCACCTCCTTGGCGGAGAAGCCCTCGCCGGCCTCGTCGCGCACGCCGAGCAGGAGGCTGAGGATGTCGCGGCGAGTCTCGTCGGGGTCGGCCCGGCGGCGGGCGATCTCGTCGTAGACGATCTCGTCGAGGACGGCGCGCGAGCGCACCATCTTCGACCAGGGCGAGCCGGGGCCGCGCAGCAGCCGCAGGTGGAAGTCGATGCCGTAGAAGCCGAGCGCGCGCTCGAAGTGCTCCGCCGCCGCTGCCCCCTTACCGGCCTCGTCGGGATCGAGGCCGAGCAGGGCCCGCATCGCGATCCGCATCGCCAGTCCCCGCATCCACTCGTATATGTCGACGACCTGGCCGGGGCGCAGGCGCTCGATCGCCGGGGATCGTCTCGTCGGTCATCGCCTCGACCGCCGCCGAGACCTGCTCGCGGTGGAAGGCCGGCATCATGATCTCCCGCGCCCGGTCGTGGTAGGCGTCGTCGATCGTCAGCAGGCCGTCGCCGAGCAGCGGGATCAGGTCGCCGAAGCTCGACTCGCGCCAGTGGAAGTTCTCCGGGTGGGCGACGGTGATGAACTGGTTGGCCTCGGGGCCGAGCATGAAGATCACCGGGTGGTGGAGGAGCCGGGTGCTGAAGATCGGCCCGTACTCCTCGTAGAGGGAGAGGAGCAGCGGCAGCGGGTCCCGCGCCGCCTGCAGGGTGCGGCCGAAGTCGAAGTTCTTCGGCCCCGGCGGGTAGGCGCCGCGGCGCCGCACGCTGATCTCCGCGCGCACGTCTTCGGCGACGCGGCGCACCGGGTTGGCGCTCAGCTGCCGCGGCGGCTCGATGCGCTCAGACGGCTTGGCGGGACTCTCGACGGGCACCGACCCAATCCTAGTTGGCTAACCGGCCAAACATCTTTTCCAAGCTCCAAAACCCGCTTTGCAGCCGAGGCCGTCGGGGGTCACTCCCCAGGAACTCCCGCGAAGCGGCCTGGGGAGTGACCCCCGACGGCCTCCCGGTCTAAGCGTTGGCGGCCAGCTGGCCGCAGGCGGCGGCGATGTCGCGGCCGCGGGTGAGGCGGACGGTGGCGGTGAGGCGGTGCTCGGCGAGGATCGCGCGGAAGCGCTCGATCTGCTCCGGCGGGGAGCCGTCGTAGGCGCCGGTCGGGTTGTAGGGGATCAGGTTGACCTTGTAGGCGCGCGGATCGAGCAGGTCGGCGAGCTGGCGGGCGTGCTCGGGAAGGTCGTTGACGCCGTCGAGCATCACGTACTCGACGAAGACCTTGCGCCGGCGACGGGCGCGGTAGCGCTCGCAGGCGGCCAGCACCTCGGCCAGCGGGTAGCGGTCGTTGACCGGCATCAGCTGCGAGCGCAGGCCGTCGTTGGGGGCGTGCAGGGAGAGGGCGAGGCTGACCGGCATCTCGCACTCGGCGAGGCGGTCGATGCCGGGCACCCAGCCGACGGTGGAGATCGCCGTGCGGCGGTGGGTGACGCCGAGGTCGGGCAGGCGCTCGCAGGCGCCGAGCACCGCGTCGAGGTTCATCGTCGGCTCCCCCATGCCCATGAAGACGACGTGGTCGATCGCTTCGGTGCGGCGGAAGTGCAGCGCCTGGTCGAGGATCTCGTCGGCGCTGAGGTTGCGGCCGAACTTCATCTGCCCGGTGGCGCAGAACGAGCAGGTCAGCGGACAGCCCGACTGCGAGGAGAGGCAGACCGAGCGGCGCCCGTCGCGGTAGCGCATCAGCACCGCCTCGATCGGCCGGCCGTCGGCGGTGTGGAAGAGCGCCTTGACGGTGCCGTCGTCGGACTTCGCCTCGGCCTCGAGGGCGAGGGTCGAGAGCGGCACCTCGGCGGCGAGCCGCTCGCGCAGCGCCGCCGGCAGGTTCGTCATCTCCTCGTAGGAGCGCGCCCCGCGCGCCACCCACTCCCAGACCTGAGAGGCGCGGTAGTCGGGCTCGCCGGCGTCGGCAAGGGTTCGGGCGAGAAGCTCGCGGTCCATGGAGCGAGTGTACGGCCGGGTTGGCCGGCTGTCCGGAATGGGTAGATTCGGAGCCCGGATGAGCGGGCAAGCCGATCGTGCCGAGAGGTTTCTGGCCTTGCACGGCGGCGAGCGAACCGCTGCTGCTCCCGAATCCGTGGGATCCGGGCTCGGCGAAGCTGCTCGCCTCGCTCGGCTTTCAGGCGTTGGCGACGACAAGCGGCGGCTCCGCGGCGACCCTGGGGCGGCTGGACGGGTCGATGACCGTCGAGGAGGCGATCGCGAGCG
The DNA here is from genome assembly GCA_963812905.1 of uncultured Solirubrobacterales bacterium. Classification (GTDB taxonomy): domain Bacteria; phylum Actinomycetota; class Thermoleophilia; order Solirubrobacterales; family 70-9; genus VRUE01. Next base: position 292,097 of record CAWEWY010000001.1, on the reverse strand, counting down.
CCACCGCGATCGTGGAGGCGACCGATCTGCCGGTCTCCGCCGACCTCGAGAACGGCTTCGCCGACGACCCCGAAGGGGTAGCTGAGACCATCCGGCTTGCTCTCGACGCGGGCCTGGCCGGAGCATCGATCGAGGACTACAGCGGGCGCGAGGACTCGCCGATCTACGGCATCGACCTCGCTGCCGAGCGGGTGGCCGCGGCGGCCGAGGTGGCACACGGCGGCCGAGCACGGCTCGTCCTCACGGCGCGGGCAGAGAATCACCTGCATGGCGTCACCCGACCTGGCCGACACGATCGCCCGCCTGCAGGCCTACCAGGAGGCCGGCGCCGACGTCCTCTATGCACCCGGCCTGGTCCGCCTCGAGGACATCCGCCAGCTCGTCTCCTCCGTCGACCTCCCGGTCAACGTCCTTGGCCGGCCCGGCGCTCCCTCTGTGTCCGAGCTGGCCTCCGCCGGGGTTCGCCGCATCTCAGTCGGCGGCGCCTTCGCCTATGCCGCTCTCGGTGCCGCTGTCGAAGCTGCGCGAGAGCTGCTCGACAAAGGGACCTACGGCTACTTCGAGCGGGCCGGCGTCGGCCTGCAGACGGCTCGTTCGGCTTTCACGAAATAGCCGGGTGGAGACTCGCGCCAAGGCTGCGACGTCCCCGAGCGGCTGCAACCTCAGCCATGGATCTTCTCGCCTCTTTCCAGCATGCCGATGAACTTCCGCAGCCTTCGCGCTCGCGTCTCGGGCTTCTTCGCCTCCTCCAGCCGGTAGACGATCGCGTAGCGGTTGGCGCTGTCGAGCGAGGCGAAGAACTCGCGTGCGACCTCGTTGCCACTCAGCTCCCGCTGGAGGTCCACGGGGACCTTGGCCGTGCGCTGGCCGGCGTACGCGGCCTCCCAGCGCCCATCGGCCTTCAGCCGCCTCCACCTCGGCCAGGCCGGCGGCGCGCATCGCCCCGGCGGCGATCAGCCCTTCGGCCTTCTCGCGGTTGATCTGCGACCACTTGCCCCGCGGTCGCCGCGGCGTGAACCGCTGCAGGAAGTGCTTCTCGTCGAAGCCGCGCTTCTGGCTGTCGATCCAGCCGAAGCAGAGCGCAAGCTCCAGCGCCTCGGCGTAGGTGGCGCTGGCGACGCCCGAGCCCTTCTTCGCGATCTTCAGCCAGATCCCCGGTGCAACGGCGTGGTTGTCGTCCAGCCATGCCTCCAGCTCCGCCGGCGATGCGAAGAGCACGATCGGCAAGTCGTCGGCCATCGACCAGCGAACCGGGACAGGTCAGAGGCCCGCGGCGTCGGCGAGCAGGTCGACCTGCGCGGCATCGCCGGAAGACGGGAAGAAGATCAGCTCGTCGCAGCCGGCCTCCTCGTAGGCCGCGATCTGCTGCCGCACCGACTCGGCGTCCTTTGCGGCACCGGCGACGATGAAACTCGCGATCTCCTCGCCGAGCCAGGCGTAGTAGTCGGTCAGGTAGACGGCCGCCTCCTCGTCAGCGCGCTCGCCCAGCGAGAAGTAGGCCAGCGCCATCGTGCGGGGCTCCCCTTCTCGGCCCGCCTCCGACCATGCGGCCCTCGCCTTGCCGGCGCCCTCGGCGAACTGCTCCGGACCGGTGCCGGCCGCGATCCAGCCCTCGCCGAAGCGCGCGGCACGGGCGAAGGAGGCCTCGGCGTGGCCGCCGACGACGAGCCCGGGCGCGCCCTCGACCGTCGGGCCGATCTCGCCGCCGGACCAGACCTCCTCGATCCGTTCCAGCATCGCGTCCAGGCGGCGACCGCGGCCGCGCGTCTCGATCCCGCTCGCCTCGTAGTCGTCGTCGCGACCGCCGAGGCCGATGCCGAGCGTGAAGCGGCCGCCAGAGAGCGCCTGCAGGCTGAGCGCCTGCTTGGCCAGCTCGGTGGCGTTGGTGCGCAGCGGGCCAAGCAGGACCGACGTGCAGAGCCCGATCCGCTCGGTGACCGCCGCCGCGGCGGCGAGCGCCGTCAGCGGCTCGTAGTTCTCGTAGGCGATGCGGTCGATCGTGCCCAGGCTGGAGAATCCCCGTGCCTCCGCGCGGCGCGCCCACTCGACCAACTGCTCGCCCGTCGTCCCCGGCACGGCATTGGGCAATCCGATCGCAACGTCCACTCCCCGCCTCCTCGTTCTTCGTTTCTGAGGCCCAACCCTAGCGCCGCCCTCGCGCCGGCCTATGAAGCGAACGGGTCCTCGACCCTGAATCCCGTCGAAGCGGCGGAAGTCGCGGTCGCGGGTGTAGATGGTGCCGACGCCGTGCTGGCGCATCAGGGCGGCGATGTGGGCGTCGGTGACGTCCTTGCCGCGCGTACCGGCCGAAGCGGTTTCTCGGAAGACCGAGAGGAAGCCGGAGGCCTCGCCCGGGGTGCGTACGTGGTCGCGTTCGGTCAGGTCGCTCAACGATGTAAGCGCTTCGGATGGCGACAGTGGCTCGTCGGTGAGCACGGGATTGGTCGCGAGGCGAAGGAACCCCATCGCCACGGGCCAGAAGACGTATAGAAGCTCTGGGCCGCGGGCAAGCCGCTTGACCAAGGAATATGCCGTGTCGAAGCACTCGCTGCTCGAGTTCGAGGCGTAGAGCAGGACGTTGGTGTCGATCGCCGCGCTCAACCCGATCCCCTTTCCAGTTCCTCGCGGTCGAGCAGATTCCAGATCGCCTCCTTGTCCTCGAGGTCGATCTTGAAGGGCCCCATGTCCTTCCTCGCCCAGCTCAGTGGCGGGGGCTCGGCAGGCGCCTCTTCACTCAGGCCGCCCGCCAGCAGCTCGGACGCGACCTGGCCCATGCTCTTGCGTTCAGTGGCAGCGCGACGGCGCAGATCTGCGAGGACGGTCGCGTCGAGATCGAACGTCGTGCGGGGCATGATGTGTGATGCTAGAAGTGTTGTCATCTGATGTCAAGCCTTTGTGGAGTCATCGTGTGCCGCACGCTAGGGCCTCTCGACGCGCGTGGGGCGCGCGCAATGTGCCGCCTTTCGCGCGAATCGATCTCGGGCTAGAGTCCCCTGCGTGAGCGAGCGCGACGGCATCGAGGCGCTGACCGAGGCGATCGGGCGCTACAACGACGCCTGGAACGCACAGGATCTCGACGCGATCGTCTCCATGCACGCTCCCGACATGGTCTTCGCCAACCACACGGCGGGCGAGTCGGCGCAGGGCGAGGAGGTGCGCGGGCACATCGCCAAGATCTTCGAGGCCTGGCCCGACATGAGGTTCGAGACCCGGCGCCTCTACGTGCGCGAGGGCGTGGTCACGCAGGAGTGGACGGCGACGGCCACCCACACCCAGACGATGCGGCGGGGCGACCTCGAGGCGCCGCCGACCGGGCGCACGGTCAGCTGGGACGGCGTCGACGTGATCCCGTTCGAGGGCGGCCTGATCAAGCGCAAGGACGTCTACTCGGACTCGGTCTCGATCCTGCGCCAGGTCGGCCTGCTCGACTGAACGTCCGGCCGCTGAGGTCCTGAGGTCAGCGGCGCAGCTGACGCAGGCGGCTGCGCAGGAACGCCGGCCAGACCCGCGGGCGGCCGATCGCGGCGAGAACGATCGGGGCAGAGTCGAAGTAGGTGACGCGTTCGGTCGCGAGGCCGTCCTCGCCGAGGACGAAGCGGTCGACCGCGTCCCAGGAGATGGGCCTGCCGCCCGCCGTGCCGCTGAGGGTGAACTCGATCAGGACGCCGTCCGCAGTTGCGCCCCAGCGGTGCACCTCGGCGGTCAGGTCGCCGATCAGCTCGAACAGTTCGGCGAACGCCCGCCGCCCCTCCTCGAGCGTGTGGGTGACGGGGGTCATCGGCGCCACCATGCGCACCTGTCGTGCCAGCACCGTGTCGAGCGCCTCCGGCTTCGGCGCCCGCCAGTACTCGGCGAAGCGACGGGCGAAGTCCGCGGCCGCCGCGTTGCTCACGGCTCCACCGTCGCTCATCCCGGCAGCTCTCCGAGCAGGCGATCGACGACGGCGCGGGCGTAGCTCGAACGTGCGCCGGTCGCCGGAGAGGCGGTAGCGGGAATTGGCGCCCATCACCACCGCGTACAGCTCGAAGGCGAGGCGGCCAGGCTCGGCGGCGCCGGCGACGCGGGCCTGGCGCTCGAGCTCGCCGAGCCAGGCATCGAGCGCGGCGGCGATCGCGTCGCGCACCGGGCCCGGCCGGTCGTCGTACTCGGCCGAGGTCGCGGCCCAGAAGCATCCACCCGAGTAGGCGCCTCCGTCGAGGTGAGCGAGGTAGCTGTCGGCCATCGCGCGCAGGCGCGGAGCGCCGTCGGGGGAGTCGAGGGCCGGCTCGATCACCGCGCTCGCGGAAGCGATCCGCGGCCGCGGCCACGGTCGCGAGCTGCAGCTCCTGCTTGGAGCCGAAGTGGGCGAAGAGGCCGCTCTTGCTCATCTCCAGCTCGGCCGCGAGGCGGCCGATCGTCAACCCCTCCAGGCCCTCGGCGGAGGCGAGGTCGACGGCGCGATCGAGGATCGTGGCGCGGGTCTCGGCGCCTTTGCCGGTCGCGACGGCCTCCCTGGCTCGTGTCTGGACAACCGCGCTCACCTGGGTCAGCGTACAGAAAAGCACGAACGTTCGTGCAAATCGATTAGGATCGCGCTTCCCCAGTCCCGGGACGGGACCAAACCTGCTTCAGGAGGAGACATGAGCGGATACGCGGTGAAGAAGATCGACGACATGGAGGCCGTCTTCCAGGGCGCCTTCAAGCGCGCCCGGGCCGAGCTCGGCGTCGAATCGTTCGGCATGCAGATCATCGACATGCCACCCAACTACGAGAACTACCCCGAACACGACCACGAGCAGGACGGCCAGGAGGAGGTCTACGTGACCCTGCGCGGCGGCGGCGAGCTCGACATCGACGGCGAGCGCTTCCCGCTCGACTCCGACCACGTCGCCCGGGTCGGCCCCGGCGTCATGCGCAAGGTCTATCCCGGCGACGACGGCATCCGCATCCTCGTCCTCGGCGGCAAGGCGGGCGAGGCCTACGAGGCGCCCGACCTGACCAAGCTCGGCGAGCCCGACCCGATGGCCGCGGCCTAGGGAGAAATCCGAGGCGACGGCTCGCCCGCCCCGCCCCGGTCACGCGGCTCGTGGCCGGGGCAGGCTGGCGACCGGGACCCGCGGATAGCGCGGGTAGCGGGGGTCGGTGCGCGAGCGCAGGCAGAGCGAGAAGACAGAGCCGCGCGTGTTCGGCACCAGCTTCTGGTGCAGGCAGCTGTCGCAGAGACCGGAGAAGGGCCGTTCGGTCATCTTGGCCGCAGGCTAGCTTTGGAGTGTGAACGACGCCGCGACGCTCTTCGATACCGACGCACCGGGTCACTCGGCGACGGTCGAGGTGCTCGGGGTGATCTTCTGCGCCGAGGACGACGGCTACGCGGTGCTCGAGGTCCAGGACGCCGAGTCGGGTGAGGGCTTCGCCCTGGTCGGCCCGGTCGCCCACCTCGGAGTCGGCGACCGGGCCGAAGTCAGCGGCGAGTGGCAGACGCACAGCCGCTACGGCCGCCAGCTCCGCGCCCAGGGCGCCCTGCCGCTCGACCCGGCCGACCGCGAGGGGCGGATCGCCTACCTCACCTCGCTGCGCCACATCGGCCCCGCCCGGGCCGAACGGCTGGTCGACGAGCACGGCGAGGGGGTGCTGGGGGCGATCGCCGCCGATCCCCGAACGGTGTTCGGCTCGCTGCGCGGCGTCAGCGTCGACCAGGCGGAAGCCGCGACGGAGTCCTGGCACGCCAGCCGCGCCGATCCGCGACCTGCACGTGCAGCTCGCCCCGCACGGGCTGGCGCACCTGGCGGCGCCGATCCACAACCGCTTCGGCGATCGATCGATGGCGATCCTGCACGAGGACCCCTACCGGCTGACCGAGGTCGACGGGGTCGGCTTCGCCCGCGCCGACAAGATCGCCCTGGCCGCCGACGTGCCGCCCGAGTCGAGCCGGCGCGCCCAGGCGGCCGCGGTCTACGCCCTGGCCGAGGCCGAGCAGCAGGGCAACAGCTACCTGCCCCTGGCGGAGCTGACGACGCGCACCGCGAAGCTGATCGGGCTCGCTCCCGACCCCGAGGTGCTGGCCGAGGCGCGCGGCCTGATCGCCGAGGAGGGGCGCGTCTACCGCGAGCCAACGCACGCCAGCGAGATCGCCGTCGGCGCAGACGCTGGTCGCGCGCGCTGCCGCGCCGGCTCACCTCGACCACGATCCCGGCGAGACGCCGCCACCGGACCCCGAGGGCACTGAACTGACCGACGAGCAGTGGGCGGCGGTGCGCGGCGCCTTCACGGCGCGGATCTCGGTGCTGACCGGCGGCCCCGGCGTCGGCAAGACCGCCTGCACGCGGGCGATCGTCGACGAGGCCGAGGCAGCCGGTCTGCGCATCGCCCTCTGCGCCCCGACCGGCCGCGCCGCCCGCCGCCTCGAGGAGGCGACCGGCCACGACGCGCAGACGATCCACCGGATGCTCGAGTGGATGCCGGGACGCGAGCCGGCCTTCAAGCCGGGGCACCCGCTGCCGGCCGACCTGGCGATCGTCGACGAGTCCTCGATGCTGAACCTGCGCCTGATCGAGGTGCTGCTGGGCGGGCTGGCCGAGTCGACCCACGTCGTCTTCGTCGGCGACGCCGACCAGCTGCCGCCGATCGGCGCCGGCAAGCCGTTCGAGGACCTGATCGCCTCGGGGATCGCGCCGGTCGTCCGCCTCACCCAGATCTTCCGCCAGGCGGCACGCTCGATGATCACCACCGCCGCCCACGAGATCAACCAGGGGCGCCCGCCCCAGCTCGAGCCGGCGGCGGACCAGGACCACGACTTCTTCTTCATCGACCGGGCCAACCCCGAGCGGGCGCTGGACACGGTGGTCGAGGTGGTCGCCGAGCGGGCGCCGAAGCGCTTCGAGGTCGACCCGATCCGCGACGTGCAGGTGCTGGCGCCGATGTACCGGGGGGCGGTCGGGATCGACGCCCTCAACGAGCGCCTGCAGGAGCGCCTCAACCCGCGCGGCAAGCGGGCGGTGGGCGATCGCTTCCGGGTCGGCGACCGCCTGATCCAGACCCGCAACTCGCACGAGCTGGGCCTGATGAACGGCTCGATCGTCTTCCTCCGCGCCGACGACCCCGACGAGGAGGAGATCCTCGTCGACACCGACGAGGGCGACTCGCTGACGATCCCCTACGGCGAGACCGCGACGCTGCGTCTCGCCTACGCGATCTCGGTCCACAAGGCGCAGGGCTGCGAGGTCCCGGTCGTCGTCGGCGTCTGCCACCGCTCCCACTCGCGAATGCTGACCCGCCCCCTCCTCTACACCGCGATCACCCGCGCCCGCAGCAGCTGCGTGCTGATCGGCGACCGCGCGGCGCTCGAAGGCGCGGTGCGTCGCGACGACAGCGGCCGTCGCTACTCGGGCCTGGCCGAGCGCCTGCGCGAGTAGTGCGCGGCAGGCGATTCGGTTCCGCGCGCTTCTGCGCACCACAGGTATGATTGATCCGTTCATACTCGGACTCGATGCCACAGACAATGCCTCGCCGAACCATCTACCTACCGGAGAGCGTCGAGGAGCTCGTGCGCAAACACGCCCTCGGAGATGAGTCGTTCTCCGCCACGGCCGTGCGCCTGATCGAGCTCGGCGCGCTCGACGACGACAAAGAGGACTGGCCTGAGTGGATCGGATCGATCGAAGGTCCCGGCGACTGGGGGATCAACTTCGAGAAGTACATCGGGCTCAAGCCGTGGGGGCCCGGCGAGGGCCCGAAAAAGGGACCGAGTGAAAAAGATCCTGGTTGACACCGCCCCGCTCGTCTCCGCACTCGACGCGCAGGACTCGGCGCATGGATTCGCTGGTCCGCTAATCGCGAGGCTGCGCCGTCAAGCGTTGATACCGACGCCGGTCCTCGCCGAGGTCGACCACTTCGTGAGAAGCCGGGTTGGCGGCCCAGCCGCCCGCGCGTTTCTGCGCTCGATTGTGGGAGGGACGTTCGACATCGCCTATCTCACTGCAGGATTGGTTCGCCGTGCAGGTGAGCTGGACGACCGCTACGCCGACCTCGACCTCGGCTTCGCCGATACCTGCCTGATGGCGATCGCCGAGCGACACGAGCTGCCGATCCTCACCTTCGACTTCGCCGACTTCCGCGCCACCGAGTCCGCATCTGGGCCCTGGCGGCTGGTGCTCGACGAGAACGCGTACCGGACGGCGACGACCCGGTAGCAGCCCGGCGCCCGCGAGACCTCCGTATCGTGGCGATACTCCACACGTGGAGAACCCGAAGCCATCTCTTCTTGCCGCTGGAACCACCATTGCCGGGATCGCGCTTCTCGCCGGCCTGATCTTCGCCGTGCCGGCGCTGCACGACGCCGCGGTCGCGGCCGTCCACGGCGATTCCGCCGAGGTGCGCAGCCAGCTCGACGGCCTCGGGGTCGCGGGGCCGCTGCTGATCCTCGCCCTGGCGCTGGTCCACGCCTTCGTCTTCTACCCGGCTGAGATTGTCGACGCGGCTGCCGGGTTCGTCTACGGGTTCTTCCCCGCGCTGGCCCTGACGATGGTTGGCTGGCTGCTCTCCGGCCTTCTCTGCTTTGCGATCGGCCGCTCCGTGGCACGCCCGCTGCTCGACCGCTGGTTCGGCACCGAGCGCTTCGAGCGCACCGAGGCGATGATCGAGCGCGGCGGCGTCAGCCTGCTGCTCGCCGTGCGGCTGATCCCGATCGTCCCTTTCAGCCTCGTCTGCTACGCGGCGGGCGCCGCTCGCGTGCCCGTCTGGCGCTTTGCCTGGACCACGGTGCTCGGCTACCTGCCGATCACCGTGATCTCGGTCTACTTCGGCACCAGGCTGGAAGGGCTCAGCCTCACCGACCCACTCGTCCTCGGCAGCGCCGCGGCGCTGCTCCTGCTGCTCTTCGCCGGACACCGGATCGCCCGGCGCGGAGCCGCCGGGCTCAGGAAATCCGCTTGACGCGGAACCGGTAGACGGCGGGGGTGCGATCCCCATTGCCATTGGCATCGCGAGCAACCACGCGCACGGTGTGCGGGCCGAGGCCGAATCGACGGGTCAGCTCTGGCGGGCATGCGTGGAAAAGGCCGCCGTCGATCCGGCATGCGAATGTGACGCCGGACTCGTCGGAGCCGAAGCGGAAGGCCACGCGCACGGTCCGCCCGCGGACGCGGATCGACTTTCGGGGCCGCTGGCGGAAGAAGGTCCGCGGCACCGGTTGACTCGCGGACGGCTGCGGCCCGGAAGGGCCCGTGGACAGAGGGCTCGGCCCCGGCGGGGTTGGCAGTTTGCAGTTTTCCGCGGTCGGCGGCGCGAACTGGGTCCCCCCTGGGAATCCCACCGAGAGGAGGCTCGAGATCGCTCCCGGGGCGTCGACCAGGCCAGCGCCGACGGCCTCGGGCGGGAAGGCGCCGACCGGCAGGGCGGAATCGACCTGGGCCTGCCTCACTTCCGCGGGCGTTGCTCCAGAAGCCGCCTCACGCTCGAGCGCGGCCACCGCGGCGGCGTGGGGCGCTGCGGCCGACGTTCCGTAGAACCTCCAGACGTGAGACTGACAGGAGCCGAAGAAGGTGTTGGCGCCTCCGTCGGTCGCCACCACGTCGGGCTTGGCGATGACTTCCGGCGAGCCGAGCGCTCCGGCTGGGGTTTTGGACCCCGTCACCGGCCCGAAGTAGTGCGTGACCGGACCGTGCGAGGAGTATTCCTCCGGTTCTTCGCTGTCATCGAAGGGGACGGCACCGACGCCCACCGCACTCGCGGCGCCACTGTGGCCGAAGACGGTCGGGCCGACCGTGTCGCCCCCGGAGGATTCCGGGTACTCGGTGGCGGTCACCCCACCGCCGTTCTGGAGCAGGGCGAACTTGAGGGGCGGGGCTTCGGTCCCGCTGTAGCGGTTGATCGCCAGCTGCACCTGCGCTTTGGCGCCGGTGTCGTTTTCCCATTCGACCAGCTCCACAGGCTGCTGGGTGCCCGAGGCTGAGGAGTTGTCTTCGATGCTCCCGGTCACCGGTTTGCCTTTCGAGTCGAGCAGGAAGGCATCGACGTCGTCGCTCACCCCTTCGCGTGGTTCCGCCCACTGAAGGTCAGCGACCAGGGTGACCCCTTTGGAGACGGTGATCCCGAAGGTCTCGTCTTCTTCCGACCCGGGATCGAAGTCCATGCAGTGATCCGGGTGGAGCCCGTTGCCCGAACCTTCCAGTTCTTCCATTGCTTCCGAGAGCGCGACCAGCGAGGCCGGGCAACTCCCGGAGTCGCGATATTCCGGCGCTTCCCAGGAGGCGATGTCGCGTCCCAGGCTGTCGACGAGATTGTCGTTCCCCGCGGCGGAGAAGTAGGTTGCCCCCCCTTCGACGACTTCGTTAACGGCAACCGCGATCGGGCCGTCCTGAAAGAAGGGCTCTTCGGTGTAGAAGACGTCGTCGGCGATGACGGTCGCGCCGGCTTCGGCCAGTTTCTTGATGTTCTGCGCGAAGGAGAGTTCCCCCGCGAAGGCGGTCGCAAACGCGAGACCCGCTCCCGGCGCGAGGTCGTGGACGATCTGGGCCATCGCCCGGCCCTCGTCCTCGCCCCCCACGGCCGAGTCGTCGAGCACCTGCACCGGCGACGTGTAACCGCAGGGGTTGCCCGGCCCGGGCAGATCGCCGGTTTTGACGTCCGTGGCAGCGCCCGTGTCCGCCGCTTTGTCGCGGTTGAACGAGTCCGAGAGGATCCCGACCTTGACCCCGTTGCCGTCGACTTCGAAGCCGTCGCGGGCGGCCATCGCGCTCAGCTGCAGGTCGCCCTCGGACGTCGCCGCCCCAAAGCAGGGTTCGAACGCGGACGCCACCGACCCCGCGTCGCCGACCCCGGCGACGATCGGGGCGTGCACGGGAGAGACGCCGGCCACGCGGGCGACGCCGGCCACGTCTTGCAACTCTCCGGGCTTTGCCGCGACCGTGATCGTCTGGTAGCGGGAGCTGACGTCGACGATCTTCGCCCCGGTGCCGCGCAGCCCATCGAGGGCCGCGACCGCACCGTGGTCGAAGCGCACGTAGGCGAGCACGCGATCGCCCCGCCGCACAATGTCACCGCCACCCGGCGAAAGCCCCAGCTTTGCCGCCAGGCCGGCGCCCAAGCCCGGCGCCGCGCGCGGCTTCGCCAGCGCGGAAAGCCGCGGCGAAAGACCGCTGGGAGACCCCGCGGCCGCGGCTGCCGAGGCGGGCACGGCAAGCAGCGCTCCGGCGACTCCCCAGCATGCGAGGCGGGCGGCGGTTTCACGCAATCCTTGTCCGTCGGGCATCCCGGTCACGGTATCGGCTCGAACCAGCGCTTCCTCAAACACGGCTGCCGCTGCCAACGACCGGTCCGCTGGAAAGACGCGTGGGCGCCGATTGCCTGCTACGGTCCCCGGCGTTAGGTCGGATTGATATCCGGCAAAGTCGTGTCTAGCGCTCGCGTCGTTGCTTTACCGAAGCCTCCGCGTTCGCAGCACATCAAGTGGAGGCAATATGCCCACTGGAACAGTCAAGTGGTTCAGCGACGACAAGGGCTACGGGTTCATCACACCCGACGACGGCTCTAAGGACGTCTTCGTGCATCACAGCGCGATCCTCGGCGAGGGATTCAAGTCCCTCACGGAGGGCGCCAAGGTGAGCTACGAGTCCGAGGAAGGCCCCAAGGGCCCCGCCGCGGCGAGCGTCCAGCAGACCTCGTAGTCGCGCACCGCACTTAGCAGTAAGAGGCCCGCCTACGGCGGGCCTCTTCTTTGCGCCCCCTATCCTTCACCGCCGCTGACTTCGCCTTTAGCAGCCCATATGCGCCACTAAAGACGAAGTCAGCGTCAAAGAATCTGATGACCACACGAGACGATCTCCGGAACATCGCGATTGTCGCCCACGTCGACCATGGGAAGACGACGCTGGTCGACGCGATGCTCTGGCAGTCCGGTGCCTTCCGCAAGGGCCAGGACGTGGCCGAGCGGGTGATGGACTCGATGGACCTCGAGCGCGAGAAGGGGATCACGATCCTCGCCAAGAACACCGCCGTCCACTACAACGGGGTGAAGCTCAACATCGTCGACACCCCGGGCCACGCCGACTTCGGCGGCGAGGTCGAGCGCAGCCTGACGATGGTCGACGGCGTCCTGCTGCTGGTCGACGCCTCCGAGGGCCCGCTGCCCCAGACCCGCTTCGTGCTGCGCAAGGCGCTGGAGGCGAAGCTGCCGGTGATCCTCGTCGTCAACAAGGTCGACCGGCCCGACGCCCGCATCGCCGAGGTCGTCGACGAGGTCTACGAGCTCTTCCTCGACCTCGACGCGGACTCCGAGCAGATCGACTTCCCGATCGTCTACACCAACGCCAAGGCCGGCTGGGCCTCGCTCGAGGAGGGCGTCGAGGGCACCGACCTCGCGCCCCTGATGGAGCTGATGCTGGAGAAGATCCCGGCGCCCGAATACGACCCCGACCACCCGCTGCAGGCCCACGTCACCAACCTCGACGCCTCTCCCTACGTCGGCCGCCTGGCGCTCTGCCGGGTCCACAACGGCACGATCCGCTCGGGCCAGCAGATCGCCTGGTGCAGGGCGGACGGCCGGGTCGAGCGGGCGGCGGTCACCGAGCTCTACATCACCGAGGCGCTGGAGCGAGTGCCGGCCGAAGAGGCCGGCCCGGGCGAGATCATCGCGGTCGCCGGGATGGAAGAGGTGACGATCGGCGAGACGCTGGCCGACCCCGAGGACCCGCGACCGCTGCCGGTGATCACGGTCGACGAGCCCTCGCTCTCGATCGTGCTCGGGATCAACACCTCCCCCCTGGCCGGCACCGAGGGCAGCAAGCTGACCGCCCGCCAGGTGCGCGACCGCCTCGACGCCGAGCTGGTCGGCAACGTCTCGATCCGAGTCCGCGACACAGAGCGCCCCGACGCCTGGGAGGTGCAGGGCCGCGGCGAGCTGCAGCTCGTCATCCTCCTGGAGCTGATGCGACGAGAGGGCTTCGAGCTGACCGCCGGCCAGCCCCGCGTGCTCACCCAGGAGATCGACGGCAAGCTGCACGAGCCGGTCGAGCGACTCTCGATCGACGCCCCCGAGGAGCACGTCGGCACGATCACCCAGTTGCTGGCCGGGCGCAAGGGACGCCTGGAGCAGATGGCCAACCACGACACCGGCTGGGTGCGGATGGAATACCTGGTGCCGGCGCGCGGGCTGATCGGCTTCCGCACCGAGTTCCTCACCGAGACCCGCGGCACCGGGGTGATGCACCACGTCTTCGAGGACTGGGAGCGCTGGGCGGGCGAGCTGCGCCTCCGCCCCACCGGCTCGATCGTCGCCGACCGCCGCGGCAAGAGCGCGGGCTACGCCCTGATCGGGCTGCAGGACCGCGGCACACTCTTCATCGGGCCGGGCGAGGAGGTCTACGAGGGAATGATCATCGGCGAGAACGCCCGCGCCGAGGACATGGACGTCAACGCGACCAAGGAGAAGCAGCAGACCAACATGCGCGCCGCCAGCGCCGACGTGCTCGAGCGCATGGCCCCTCCCAAACGGACTGTCCCTAGAAGCCGCGGTCGAGTTCCTGCGCGAGGACGAGTGCGTGGAAGTAACCCCCGAATCGGTCCGCCTGCGCAAGGTGGAGCTGGACAAGCTGCGGCGCCAAAAGGCCGCCCGAACAACTCAGCGCGCCTAGCTCACCGGCGATAACGCACTGAGGGCCTGTCCCGGTAGGGGTGGAGCGTCTTGTACTTTTTCGTCAACCGCGCCCGGGCGCCAGCCCAACCGCGATCCACCGAAAAAGTTAAGCGGAACCCCTACCGGGACAGGCCCTGCACCTCAGACCGTCGCAGCCGCCTGCTCGGACTGGCTGCCCTCAGAGGCCTTGGCCTTCGCCTCGGCCTCGGGGGTGGTCTCGTCGATGTTGCGCGGCAGCAGCACCTCGCGGGCGATCACCAGGCGCTGGATCTGGCTGGTGCCCTCGTAGAGCTGCATGATCTTGGCGTCGCGCATCAGCTTCTCCACCGGGTACTCCTTGATGAAGCCGTAGCCGCCGTAGACCTGGACCGCGTCGACGGTGATCTCCATCGCCGAGTCGGCGGCGAAGCGCTTGGCCTCCGAGGAGACCAGCGTGTTGCGCTTGCCCTGGTCGAGCAGCACCGCCGAGTTCCAGACCAGCAGGCGGCCGGCGTCGACCTTGGTCGCCATGTCGGCGATCATGAACTGGATCGCCTGGTGCATCGCGATCGGCACGCCGAACTGGACCCTTTCCTTGGAGTACTCCGCGGCGTACTCGAAGGCGGCGCGGCCGATGCCGACCGCCATCGCCGAGACGCCGGGACGGGTCCGGTCGAGGGTCATCATCGCCAGCTTGAAGCCCTTGTTCTCCTCGCCGAGGAGATTCTGCGGCGGGGATCTCGACTTCGTCGAAGGAGATGGTCGCGGTGTTGGACGCCCGCTGGCCCATCTTGTCCTCCTTCTTGTCGACGGAGACCCCGGGCAGGTCGGCGTCGACGACGAAGGCGCTGATCCCGCGGCTGCCGGCCTCGGGGTCGGTCTTGGCGTAGACCGTGAAGTAGTCGGCGTAGGTGCCGTTGGTGATGAAGCACTTGGAGCCGTTGATGACGTACTTGTCGCCCTTCTTGACGGCGCGGGTCTTCATCCCGGAGACGTCGGAGCCGGCGTCGGGCTCGGTCAGGCAGAAGGAGGCCAGCTTCGGCGATTCAGCGAGCATCCCGAGGTACTTCTTCTTCGTCTCCTCGGAGCCGCCGAGGGTGATCGGCGCGGAGGCGAGGCCGTTGGCCATCAGGCTGGTGCCGATGCCCGAACACCCCCAGCCCATCTCCTCCTCGATCAGGCAGCCGGAGAGGTAGTCGAGGCCGGGACCGCCGTAGGCCTCGGGGATGTGGGTGTTCATCAACCCGACCTCCCAGGCCTTGTCGATGATGTCCTGGGGCCAGGTGCCGTCCTTGTCGTACTCCCAGGCAACCTTGCGGATCTCGTTCTCCGCGAAGTTGTGCGCCATCTCGCGCAGATCCTTCTGCTCGTCGGTGAGGGTGAAGTCAACCACTGGTCGAGGCTCCTTTTTCGTCCGTGCGTAAGCCGTTGCGTGCGGCCTCGCCGCGAGGCGACGACCACCGATTGACTGGTCAGTCAACCAAGGTCAAGGGTACCGGATGACGGCGAGAAGGCCAGACCCCTACTCTTGGGCCATGGTCTGCCCACTGGCATTGACCTACCTGCAGAGCGGCTATGTGCTGGCCGCGATCACCCTCTTCATCCTGCCCATCGCCGCATTCACGTTCGCCCGCTCCGGGGCCGCCTGGGAGGGCATCGGCAAGGGCCGCTTCGGGGTGATGCACTCGATGCCCCCGCCGCGCATCGCCCAGCCCTCCCGGGAGGTCGACCTCGCCATCCAGGCGGCCGAGGCTCGCCAGATGCTGGAGGCGAAGTCCTACCGCCGCCTGCGGCGCGGGGAAGCGCCACTCGACGTCGAGGCCGAGATGGCGGCTCTGCTCGAGTCCGAGCCGAGTGGCAAGCCCGGAAAGCCCAATCTCGACCAGAGGCTCCGTGCCGAGGTCCGCGAACTGGTCGTGGCCCGCAACGAACGGCGGATGCGCGGTGGCAAGGAGCCGCTCGACGTCGAGGCCGAGGTGGAGCGCCAGGTCGCCGATTTCATAGGATTGGGCGACTGATGGCCAGCGCCGCCGAGGAGAACCTCTACCAGGTCGAGGAGCTGCTGATGCAGCCGGGGACCTACTTCAATCCCCAGACCGAGGTGCTGGTCGTCGTCGACGACTCGACCTCGCTCGACCAGGAGGTCTTCAACATGGAGGCCTACGAGGGCGCCGAGTGGGTCCGCATCTCCGACGAGGTGCCGGTCGACGAGGACCAGCGCGACCAGGTGCTGGAGAGCTTCCAGACCAGCTACCACCCCGGCTCGAGCGGCTCCGTCTCCGAGACAGCGCTGGAGCAGGGCGACGACGAGCTGGACGAGGGCGAGGACGGCCAGGATCCCGGCCGCGAGGATCTCCCTCGCGGTGAGGAGCCCCCGGGCGACAAAGAGCGGCCTGGCGACGAGGCTTCCGAGTAGATGCTCGCGGCCGGCGACGCTGCGCCCGACTTCACCCTGCCCGACCAGGACGGCAACGAGGTCAGCCTCGTCGACCTGAAGGGCGAGACGGTCGTCCTCTATTTCTATCCCCGCGCAGACACGATGAGCTATAATTGCAGTAATGGCAGCGCGAGCAGCCATCGGCATCATCCGAGTCTCTGAGCGCAAGCAGCGCGGCAAGAAACCTGGCCGCGAGGACTCCTTCGTCTCGCCGCACGACCAGCTCGCCCGGATCAAGGAGACCTGCGAGCGGCAGGGCCTGACGCTGAAGAGCACGGCGGACGAAATCGACGTTTCCGGCGGCAAGCCGCTGGAGGAGCGCCGGGGTCTGAGGGAGGCGATCGAAGCGATCGAGGCCGGCAAGGCGAACGTGCTGATCGTCGGCTACTTCGACCGGCTCGTCCGCAGCCTGCGCGTCCAGGGCGAAGTCGTCTCGCGGGTCGAGGCCGCCGGCGGCGAAGTCCTGGCGGTGGACTACGGCGCCGTCTCGGAAAAGACCGCGGCGCAGTGGCTGTCCGGGACGATGATGGGCGCCTTCGCCGAGTACTACCGCCGCTCGGTCGGGGAGCGTACCGCCGAGGCCCAGGCGAGCGCCGTTGCCCGGGGGGTTTGTCCCTTCCCCGATGTCCCGCCGGGACTGGAGACGGGCGAAGACGGGCGGCTCATCGCGACCGCTGAGGCGCCCATCGTGGTCAAGGCATTCGAGATGCGAGACAAGGGGGCGACGATCAAGGGCATCCGCGCCTTCCTCGGCGAGCACGGGATCGAGCGCAGCTACCACGGGGTCCAGTCAATGCTCTCCTCGCGCCTCTACCTCGGCGAGATCCACTTCGGCAAGTTGGTGAACACGGCGGCGCACCACGCGATCATCCCCCGCGACCTCTTCGACCGCGTGCAGCGAAACAAGGTCCCGCGCGGCCCGCGTCCAAAGTCCGACCGCCTGCTTGCCCGGCTTGGAGTCCTGCACTGCGACGAGGGAGCGAGGATGGTCGTCGGCACGCAGAAGCAGAACGGACGTACCTATCCCTTCTATCGCTGCCCGCCGGTCGGGGACTGCAAGCATCGAATGACGATCAGCGCGGAGATGGTCGAGGAGGCCGCAGTCGAGGCGACTCGGAAACGGCTCGCTGACGAGGAGGGCAGGGCGTCGACCGAGCAGGACGCGCGCGAGGCGGCAGCCGCCCATGAGAAGGCACAGGCCGATCTCGACGCGGCGATCCGAGCCTTCGCCGGGGTCGAGGACGAGCGGGCGGCGCAAGAGCGGCTGACCGAACTGCGTGAGGCGCGCGACGCTGCCAGGGAGCGAGACGAACAGCTACGGGATGCCGGCTCGACGCTTACCGTGACGATGGCGGATTGGGATCGGCTCAGCCTTGAGGCTCAGCGCGGGCTTATTCGCGCCACGGTGGAGTCGGTGACGATCGGCCAGGGACGCGGGCGCGACCGAATCACGGTCAAGCTGTTCGGCGAGTAGACGCCGAGCCTCAGCGTCGAGGATGCGACGCACCTCCCTGCGCACTTGACCCGGAAGATCGCCCGCGCCTGAGCTCATGGCTTGAACTCCCTGCCACCGACCACGGCCCCGTCGCCTTCCACCGAGGGCTCCCAAGCCGAAAGGTCCCTGCCGTCGCAGAAGTGGCAGCGGAAGGCGACTTCGTAGCGCCCGCGTTCGTAGCGCGCCCGCTCGGGGTCGGGATAGGCGATCTCCTCGCAAGAGCGGCAGAACCGCAGTGCCTTGCGGTCGATGTCCTCGAGGAAGTCCTCCGGCCCGTTGCGAAGACGGGCGACGAGGCGCTGGGACTTCCAGCGACGGCGGGCCCGCTCCTCGCGGGAGGCGAGGTAGTCGGAGTGCAGGCGCTCCTGCTCGCTGCGGGACCGCTCGTCATCGGCAGCCTCGCGGCGCAGCCAGGAGACATCGGCTGCCGCCAGCAGCTCCCCCGCCCGGAGGCGACCGCGAGCCTTTCGCAACGCCGGCCCCTCGCCAAAGCGTCGGGCCAGATCCCCAATCTCTTCGAGCTGGCGTGCCCGCTGATGCTCGGCGAGTCCGTCGAAGACGGGTTGCTGCTCGGCGCTCGGCTCGCCCTCGGCGAGCCGAAGATGCAAAGGGTCAGCGAACGTCGCGCCGAGCGCCAGCAGCGCCTGGCGCTCGGCCTCGGCCAGCTCCTCATCTCGCTCCAGCGTGATTTCCAGCGCCTTGGCTGCGACGGGGCCAAGTCGCTCGACCCCCCAGTCACGGTGCCGCCAGTTCCGCAGGTGCTCGCGGAGCGCCGCGGGGTCAGAACGCAGCAGCTCCCGTTCGGCGTCTTTCTCGCGTCGCTCTGCCTCCTCGCGCTGGCAGGCTTCGTCGTAAGGCCGCCGAGCGCCTCGGAGGACCGCGAGGAGATCGCCGCTTTCGTCCTCGCCTGCGAGCCACTCCGGCGCGACCAGCGAGCGGTCGATGTCCCGCGCCAACCCGGTGGCGGCGGCGAGCATCCGTTGCCGGTCAACGGCCCGCCCGCAGGTGGCGAGGAACGAGCGCGCCCGCTTCTCACTGGTCGTGATGAACAACAGCGGCGGGCAGTACTCGTTGCGCTGCCGCCAGCCTTCGAGCTTCGCGTATTCGCCGTAGCCCTCGGCCTTCGCCTTGAGCTGGCGGGCCGACATCGTCCCGAGGTCCAGCTCGACCAAGCCGAGCAGGACGCGCCCGTCCGCCTCGGCGATCTGAATGCAGGCGTCGGGCGCCACGGCGTGCTCTTTGCCGTCGTAGCCCCGGAACGCCTCCCGTGCTTCCGCCTCGCGCTCGAAGCCGGCGAGCCGCAGGCCATCGGGCAGCCTGGTCTTCAGCGCGACGTACAGCTCGCTGATCGCAGCGGCGTGGGCGAGGAAGAGGGGGTTGGGCTCGCGGCGCTCGCCCCCGCGCGGCGGCGGTCCTCCTTCAGCGATCGCTTCGCCCTTGCGCGTCGGCCACAGATGATGCGGCGCCGATCCGCGTTCCCGATATGGCCGAGTTCGCCCGAGGAGGCCGAGCTTGGCGAGGCGGGCGGTTCGATAACGAAGCGTTCGTGGCTGGATCTCGGGCGACATCAAACTGGCGAGCTGCGTCTGGGTCAGGACCCGGAGGAAGGAGAGGAGATCGAGGATGCGACGGTCCAGGTCGGAGAGCGCGGGGGTCCGAGCCGAGGAGCCAGCGCGGGTGGGGCGAGTGCCACCGGAGGAGGAGCTACCGGCCATTACCGATCTCCGACTTGGGTGGTAGAGACTCGGGCGCGGCCGACCCGCCGCGATTCCGCGCCCTGATGCCGAATCCGCAGGCTCCGGCCTTGCCAATCGGGTTGGGAGCGATTGGCAAGCTCGACAGGAACGCGTCGGGCCGCCAGGGCTCGGTTTGCGGCGACTCGGCTCTCGACGAAAACAGGCATCTACCTATCTGTCGTTTGAGCCGACCAGATCCGGCATTTTTTTCAATGGAAGAGGGCTCCACCATGACTACAGAGGCCCGAGAGCCGAAAGTGGACACCGATTTCTTCTCGATCGACCTACGCTCCATCTCTATAACAGGGGAGCGAGCACGGAAAGTGGACCCCCTTATGTGATGGCTGTGTGATGAATTCGGCCCCGGGACCGACCCTGACCGCAGGCTTTGCCATGATTTCTGTGATGAAGCAGCAGCTTCACATCAAAGTCAGCGGTGGCCTGGAGGGCGATTTCGTCGTCACCGAGGAGCGCGGCGGAGACGAGTTCGTCATCAGCCGCGAGTCCGCACCCTCGTTGAAGGGCATCCGTGAGCGCGCCGGCGCTCGCGAGGCGACCGACGAGGAGTTCGCTGCCTTCGAGGCCGACCACGGCCCGTTCCTCCCGCCTGACGGCGAGGGGTAAGACTTGGCCAAGGGGCGGACGCCCTCCCCTGCGGTCTTTGACGACGCCCTGTTCGATTTCGATGTCGAGCGGGCGAGCGATGCCGGCGCCGACGCCGCGCGGGCCGCGCGAAAGCGCTTTGAAGGAGAGGGGATTCCGCGCGACGAGCTGCGCCTCTGCGAAGCAGAGGGCGCCGAAGGCAACGAGCTACCGCATTGCCTCAAGGTCTACTTGCCGCCTCCGGCCGGGCGCTTCGGAATGGTGTTCCAGGTGGAGATCGTCGCCGGTCTTGGCCAGTTGCGCTACATCGCCTTCGGCGTCCGCCACCATCCCCGCGAGTCGAACGCCGAAAGCGTCTACGAGGTCGCGCACCGGCGCCTTCGCGGCTAGCCTTCGAGTCTCTCGGCGGCTTTGGCCAGCCCGGAGACCGGCACGCCGAGCGCTGCCGCAATGCCCCTGACCGTCTCCCAGGTGGGATTCGCTTCTCCGCGCTCGATCAGCGAAAGCGTATTGGGCGCAACGCCAGCGCTTTGACCCGCGCTCTCCAGAGTCTCGCCTCGCTTTTCGCGTAGCTCCCGAATCGCCCTGCCAAGAGCCGGCTGCGGATGCGGCGTCTGTCGCTCAGATTTCAAGATATATCTATAGAAGTTGCTAGGCTGTGGCCTAAACATAAGTGGGGCCGCGTGCTGGAACACCGGCCCCGTGGCGACCGGCATAGCTCTCACCAGGCCGGCCGCAGCGGGAACGGTATCGACGCGCCGGCTTCAAAAGCGGCGACCCGCCGCGTTGTAGCGCGAACGGGCCGCCTAACCACAAGGAAACGGTGCTTCCTCATGGCTAGAGATAACCCTATGGATCGCGGCGCGGCGGACGCGATCTCCCCCGCGAAGCAAGACGAGATCACGGAACGGGCCGTTCTCACCCAGATCCTGTTCCTCCACCCCGACCGGCTAACGATCCTCGAGCTCTCCTTGCAGATAGAGGGCGACAGCGAGAGCTTCGCCAAGAAAGACGCGATCGAGCGGGCGGTACGGGAACTGAGCAGGGACGGCTTGCTCGCTTGCGACTGTCGACGGATCTGGCCCACCCGAGCAGCGCTCCGCTTCGAGGAGCTGCTCGGCGGCGTGCTCTGAATGGGACGTAGAACCCAGGCGCTCGACGGGCTCAGGCGGCGCTTTGGCGAGAACTTGATTCTCTTGCGCAACCGAGTCGATCTCTCCCAGGTGGAGACCGCCAAACGCTCCGGCCTGCACCTAACGGAGGTCAGCTTGCTGGAGCGCGGCCTGCGGCTCCCTCGACTCGACACGATCGTCAAGCTCGCAGGCGCCGTCGAAGCCGAGCCGTGCGAGCTGTTGACCGGGATGGTTTGGCGCTCCGGCCGCGTGCGGCGCGGCGAATGGGTGCGACAGGGTGCCTCTGCGCCGAAGGACTCTCAGCAGTCCAGGTCCCGCTGATGGCTTCTCCATTGGCCGCAAGATTCGGGCGCAACCTCTGGCGCCAGCGCCGTCGCGCCGACCTCAACCAGCAGGAGCTGGCTGATCTGACCGGGCTGCACCGGGTGGGCATCGGCAAGATCGAGCGAGGCGAGCAGCTTCCACGACTCGACACGATTTTGTGAAAGCGTCGGCCGGGGTCGGAGCCTCCCCGTGTGAACTGATGGCCGGCCTGCGCTGGTACCCCGGCCGCGAGATCGAGGGCGAGTTCAACGTTGAGGACGATCCCGCCTCGTCGTCGGCCTCTGGCGAGCGGAAGGGGAAGGCATGAGCTTCAGTCGGAAACAGCCTCTCCCGCCGTCCGATGAGCTCCGGGCAAGACTCGGCGCCAACGTGCGAAAGCATCGGAAGCGGCTCGGGATCAGCCAGGAGGAGTTTGCCTTTCGGGCCGAGATTCATCCCACCGCAGCCTCCACGTTGGAGATCGGTCAAACGGTGCCCTATATCCACACCTTCATCCGCGTAGCGGGAGGGTTGGGGGTGACGACTGACGACCTCACCGCCGGCATTCTCTGGACGCCGCCCGAGACGATCATCACGCCCGGCGGCTTCGAGGTGCCGGACGACCCCAGGCTCACTGCGGAGGTCGCCGCGCTCCGCGCGAAGGCGGCCGGAGGCCGAGGGCGCGGGAAACGATGAACAGGCCGATTCCATCCAGGGAATTGCCCTACGAGGCGAAGGCGCGAATCGCCGACAACGTGTTCCTCTTGCGGAAGCGGGCGGGCTATTCGCAGGAAGCCCTCAGCAAGCTGGCGATGGTCTCGATAGACAGGATCGGCAAGATCGAGAACGGTCGCGTTACCGGCAAGTTCGACAGCTACGTGAGGCTTGCCGGTTCGCTGTCAGTCCCGGTCCATGATCTTCTCGCGGGCGTGACTTGGACCCCGGCCAGCATCGAGATGGAGATTGACGCGACCTATGTGGTCGAGTTCGACGTAGAAGGCTCGTGATTTGCGGGCAGCGAGCGGGCTCAAGACACCGACGCATCTTCTCGGCGGATTAGCCTCGATCCGCCATGAAATGCATCTTCTGTCAGCGGGAGGGCAAGCCCTCCCGCGAGCACCTGTGGCCCCGATGGGCTCAAGACCTCCTTGAACAAGAGGAGCGTAACCAGCGGATACCGCACTCCATCGAGCCGCACGATGCGCCTGCGAAGCGCTGGAATGCACCGCCGTTCACGGCGACCCTCAAGGACGTTTGCCGAGCGTGCAATCAAGGCTGGATGAGTCAGATCGAGGCGGAAGCGAAGAAGCATGCGGAGCCTCTGATCAGGGGAAAAGAGGGCGTGCCGATCGACCTGGATGCTCAATGGGCGATCTCACGCTGGGCCTATTTGAAGGTTCTGCTGTTTGAGCGGGTCGATACTCGCCATCGCCTACTTCCAGAGCGTCGGTATCGCGAGATGTATGAATCCTCCCAAGGCGAGCCGACGCTACCGGCCAACATGAGCGTCTTCCTGGCCGCGCATGAAGGCCAGCGAGTCGGGCAGTACGCGCATCGTCTTCTCGCTGACGCCAAGACCCGCAAACCAGAACTATTCATCGGGACCATCACCATCAGGCACTTGGTCGTCCAGGTGATCGAGGACATCGCCGACGACGGAGAGGTCAAGACCTTCCAGCATGACCACCGTGTTGGTGGGCACGAAGCCCGCATCTGGCCATTTAGCGAGCCATTCGATTGGCCTCCCGGCCTGGCGCTAACCGATGCCGGTCTTGAGATCTTCGGAGGGCCTAAGCCTGGTGAAAACTCTCCTAAACGCGGAGGCTTCCTGCGCAGGCAACTCCGAAGACTCGCTGGCTACTAGCCGTTTATCTGCGTCTTATTTTATCCCCGCGCCGGCACGATGAGCTATACGTCTTCACTGAGCTTTGCCAGCATTCCGACTGGGATCAACGGCACGCCGCGTAACTCAGGGGCGGAAGGGCGAGAGCCGCCACCTCCCATCGATTTCCTGGATACACCCACGGCGGCGCCGGCCGCAACGAACCTCTATGACTGCACTCGACCTGATCTTCTATTCGAGCGCCAGCCATAACTGATTGGTACCCCGGCCACCACAATATCGGCATCCGCCCGAATCGGCATCGCCTTTACCCCGTTGTGACGACAATAGGCATCAACACTCTCGCCATTAACCCAGGTTCCATTGAGGCTTCCTAGATCACGCACCAACAAAATGCCAGGTTCAGTGAGCTTGACTACAGCATGTCTTCGAGAGATCGGCGTGTGTTTTCCCGTAAATTGGATGTCAGACCTCGGAGATCGACCAATATGCAGCCACTTCCCGGGGGGCAGCCTGAGAACTCTTGGCTCATTTCCGGGCTCCGTTTCTGCTGCTGGATAGTTGGGGCTCCAAACTAGGAAATCGCCATCGCTCTGCGCATTCAACAGGCGCCTATGAGAAGGCGGTACTAGATAGATCTCGCTCGTAGGGGTGGTGTCCCATGGAGTGCGACTATCTAGATCTACCCGGGTGGCCATCTCGTCCGACGACTGCGGGTGTTCGGATTCAGTGTTGCGGATGATTTGGCTCCCGGCATGGCTGGGTCTTTTATGAGCGGAGCCTTGAGCGTCAACCACAGGCAAGATCGTGGTCTCGGCACCGGTCATCATCTGCCTCTTTTTTTGCTCCACGTAGAAGATCACGACGATGCCGAAACCGAGCGCAATAAGCCACACGGCAATGATCAGCGGAGTTGAGTGGACTGCGTCAGCAATCGTGGCCGTTATTCCACCAACGCCTACCGCTATAAGAGCCCCTCCGACGAGTTTGGGCACCTCAGGCATGGCAATCTTGAACTTCATTGCAGGAGATCATTACGCTTGACGATATTTCGTTGAGCTACCCAGCATCGATCAGCGGCAACTCGATCTGCGCCGAGAGCCGTGCCGCAGCCTCGATCCCCATGTCGTTCAGCATTCCCTGCGCGATCGCTTGACGGGAGTGCCGCAGGAACTGTATCCCGGCGATCTCCTCGTCGACAAGCTCGTCATAGGCGACAATTGCCGCTTCGCCACCAATTGCCTCCATCGCGGCACGCAGCGGCGCGACCACGTCGGGATGCACATCACCTTCAAGGGGCTGCGCGAGACGCAGGCAGGCGATTAGCTCGCCGAGCATGCTCTCGGCGCGAACCGCACCGAGCCAGCGCAAGCCTTCGCCGTAACGCTCGGCTTCACCTCGGGCGAGCGAGCGGCGCAGTCGGCGCAGCAGTTTGCGCTGTGCCTCAAGGTCGCCGGCGGCGGCAAGATTAGGGAGAAGCCCCTCGGCAAAGCCCGAACCGATCGCGGCGAGCCTCCGCAGCGTCGCAAGGTCGCCGAGGTCGGAGAGGCGCTCGCCAAGACGGGTGAGCTTGTATGAGTCGTCAACGCGGCGAGCGTGAGCGAGCATCGCGTCAACCAAATCCCGGCTCGGCGCCTCCGGCACAACCGCAATCAGATCTGACCAGGACGCAATCCCTCTCGCCTCACAAAGCCCCGCTGCGCGCCGCTCCCCGGCGCGCGTGTGATGGCGGGTAAGCCATTCGTGGATGTCGTTGAGATTCAGCCCGAAGACAGCGATCTCGGCCCAACGCTCAGCATTCAGCGAAGCATCGATTGCCGGCCCGTAGAAAAGCCACCCCGCCGCCCAGTGGGACAGGCTGTAGCCGTTGCGGGTGCGCCGCACCGCTTCGCGCAACTCCTCATCTCGCCACCAGCGCCCGAGGCGACGACGCAGTCGACGGCGCCCAGACTCGCTGAGCTTCGCTGCCGCACCGGAGAGATAACGGGCGTTGTAGAGCAAGGTTGCGTCCGACTCGGTGGCGGGCTGAGCGAGGAGCTCGACGAGCTTGGCCTCGGGTCCTGTCGACTCGGGCTCGGGCTCCGTGCCGAAGAGATGGTCGTGAGCCGGGACCGGAGCCGAGACGCGTTCGCGCATCTGAGCGAGGGTCGCTATCAACTCGGGATCGGCACCGGCTTTCCGCAGGGCCGCCTCAGAGAACGCCCCGAGGAGACCCAGGACCTGGTACCGATAGGCATTACCGGAATCGATGGCGTCGATCACGCCGATCGCCGCGGGGGGGCGCCGGCACACCCACTCGATCACGCTTGGCTCCTCGATCGACCAAACGGCGGCAATGTAGCCAACATCCTCGGCGGTCTTGGGCGATACGCGACGAAGTTCGGCGACGACATCGAGGAAGGACTCCCTCAAACTCGACAGCGGTTCAGATTCCACTCCGGTTAGGACGCGCAGGTAGCGCACTCGCTCGGCAGCAGAGAGACGGGAAAGCTGACCACGAGAGAGCGCAACGTCACGGCCACGGTCGGCGAGCGATTCGGCAAGTCCCAGAAGCTCCACGCGCGGGCAGAGCGCGAGCGCAATCGAAGTCATGTCAGAGCCCTCCGTCCTCTCCTTTGCCGCCAGCGCCCGGCGGCGAATCGGCTCGAAAAGCGACGTGAACTCGCGTAGCCGGGCGACGCTTGCAGCATGGCGGCGGACGACGAAGTCATCGCAATCGACGAGGAGCCTGCGAGTTGCCGCCAAGAGGCCGGGCCATTCGGTGAAGCCCAACACTTCAATTGCGTTGGAGCGTATCTGCCGCTGTTGCACCGAAAGCCCGTCGATCACCCGGCCTCGGATGTCGGCAAGCTCGGGATCGTTGAGCAGCTCTGCGAGTGCTTCGGAGTCTTGGCGGCGAGCGGGGTTGTTCCAGTCATGCATCCACAGCTTCGTCTCCAGGTAGTAGTCCCAAAGGGTGTTCGCCGCCCAGCGGCGCTCCTCTAGATCGGCGTCCGGAAGAACGTGGCGAGCAACGAGGAGCGGATCGCGCTCACAGAGGACGCGACGCCACTCCTCGCTGTCAGCGAGCAACATGCCCAGCGGAACGGTCCAGACTGCGCGGGCGCCGACGACGTGATCGGAGATGCGAGGTGCGACTGCGGCCAAGACATCCTCAGTCGGCCCCAACCGCCGCAGTTCCTCTGCCGCGAGTGCCTCCTGAATCAGGCGGTGTTGGAAGATATAGCTACCCGAGGCCTCGCCGAGCAGGGAACGATTGATGAGGCTCTCAAGAAGTTCGCCAAGGTTGCCAATGGCGGCGGGTACATCGATCGGAAACCGTCGCAACTCGTCGAGGCTGGCGCTGGTGCGTCCGGACAACGTTAGGGCAAAGGCGACACTGCGCAGCCAAGGAATGATCTCGGCAGCCGAGAGGCGCAACAGCTCATCCTTTTCGACCCTTACCTCGGCCAGCCGAAGGATCAACTCGCGCAGGTCGGCTATTCGCTCCAACTCGCCGGCATCGAACAACTCAACCAGGGCGGCGAGGTAGAAGGGTTCGGCGAAAAGTCCACTGCGAATCGAGGTCCAAGAGACGGCTTCTTGCAGGTCATCGGCATCAACTCCGCGCGCGTGCAGGTAGTCATCGCCCCAGTCCCCCCTTACGCTCAGAAGGTAGCGCTGCCAGGGAGCCTCGTCGAAATCCTCAAGCTCAGCGATCGGCCTTGCCGCCACCAGGTAGCGGTGCTGGGGCAGCGCAACGGCGATCTCGCGCAGTCTGCGGACGAGTTCGGCACGGCGCTCCTTTGGCGCCTCGTCTAGGCCGTCGAAGAAGAAGTGAAAGCGACGTGCGGCAAAGACCTCGGGGCCGAGCGGCGCCTGCTCGTCGCGTAGCACCTCGCCATGGCGAGCCCAGTCGCCGAGGACATTCTCGGGCAGCCCGGCTGCGGGATCAAGGCTGCGCAGGGGAATGTAAATCGGGAGGTAGTCGGGATCTGAGAGTCGGCCAAGGTGCCGCAAGAGAGTGGTCTTGCCGGTGCCGGGATCTCCTTGTAGGACGCAGCGATCAACAGCAACGAGCTGCTCTTCGGTGGTCGCATCGAGCAGGCCGAGGGCGACGCCGAGCTCGACGCCGATCCCCTCCTCGCCGTCCCGCTCCGGTTTGGGTTGCTTGACCACCCGCTGCCTGACGTAGTGGGGATCCGGGTCGGGGCCTGGTAGCGCTGTCGCCTCGACCCGCGGCGCTGGTTCGGCTCGAACGAGCCACTCGGCGAACTCATCGATTGCCTCGTAGTGGCCGTCACTGAAGCCGACTGGCAGGATGCCGTGCTCGACCGCAGTGACTCTCCCTTTCCCCTCCCCAAGAGCCTGCGCCTTGGACTGCGAGGCGATGAACACATGACGTGGAGTCCGGGTCGCATTCTCGCGAAAGACCGTTCCGAGGTAGGGCTCATCAAAGGAAACACCGAGAAAGCAGGCGTGGTAATGGTTAAGGACGAGGGTGAAGAACTTTGAGATCAGGCCATTGTGGTGAAGCTGGTCATAGGCGCCTGCGGTGAGGACGAGGCTGTCAGGCCTATCCAGCGAGCCATGAAGGTGCACGATTAGAAGCTCATCGCGCTCGCCAACGATGGTTGGCAAATCGTCACTTTGCAGGTCCTCAGCGATCAGAGATCGAAAGTCGATGCCCTCGGCCCCGGCGGCAGCCTCGAGCCCGAGGTCCCAGTTGAGCGTGAGGCAGAGCCGGCTGTCGATCCGCACTAGGGCGCGCTGGGCAACGGTCGGCGCGACTCCCGCTTCGGCTGCGCTGATGTAATCGGCTACGGCGTTGCGGATCTGCGCTTCGACGTCCACTTGGCGCCGCGCCCACTCGTCGGCGACAGCGAGGCAGTTGTTGCGGTTGGCGGTTGGCAAGCCGGAGAGGTCAATCCCTTTCTCGCCTGCCAGGCGTTGAAGCTCACCAGCGATCTCGGATCCATCGGGAAGGCCCATCGCCTTGCTGAGACCAGCCCCGACAAAAGGTGCAACGAGATGCGACGGCCGCAGCAAACTGGCCGGTTCGCGGTGCAGCCATCCGAGATCGGCGAGGACAGTACTCATGCTGGGACCCCGCGCGTCATCGAGACGATGATCCTATGCCGAGCGGAACGCGCCCCAGAAGGGGCTCGCTCGCGGCAGTTCTCAGTTTGGGTCGATCTGGCCCGCTCGCCCGTTCCTCGAATGGTCCGCCCGCGCTCTGCTCGGCTATCCAAGGTTGCTTAACGTTCAGTCGGGGCGCGGCTGGCGCTTGAGCTAGCCTCCCGCCCCAATGCTCCACGCAGGCGACAAAGCTCCCGACTTCGAGCTGCCAGACCAGAACGGCGATCCGGTCAAGCTCTCCGATCTCAAGGGCCAGACGGTCGTACTGTATTTTTATCCCCGCGCCGATACCCCCGGCTGCACGACCCAGGCCTGCGGCATACGCGACCGCCGCGCCGACTACAAGAAGGCCGGGGTCCGAGTGATCGGCGTCTCCCCCGACACGGTCGAGGCGGTGAAGAAGTTCGCCGGCAAGTTCGACCTCGACTTCACCCTGCTCGCCGACGCCGACCACGCCGTCGCCGAGCGCTACGGCACCTGGGTCGAGAAGTCGATGTACGGCAAGAAGTACATGGGCGTGCAGCGGGCGACCTTCATCATCGCCCCCAACTCCAAGATAGCCAGTGTCTTCCCCAAGGTCTCGCCGAAAACGCACGACGAAGTTGTTCTAAAAGCACTCGCCGCGCACTGAGCGTTCCTGGCAAGGGCGCAGGGAGCGTGGCGTGCTCTGCACGCGAGCGACCGAGGACGCCGCCAGGGGGGCTCAGTGCGCGGCGACGATGACGATGAAGGCGGCGTAGAGGGAGAACCAGCCCAGAACCGCCGGCAGCTCGAAGCGGCCGCGGCGGTGCAGGGCCTCGTAGGCGAGCAGGCCACCGGCGAGGCCGAGGGCCACCGAGACGGTGGCGTTGGCGCTCAACTCCCAACTGGTGAAGACCATCCCGATCCCGACCGGGATCGTCGACTGGAAGACCATCGCGCCGGTGATGTTGCCGAGTGCCAGCGAGTCCTTGCCGTCACGGACCCAGAAGAAGCTGTTGACCTTCTCGGGAAGCTCGGTTGCGAGCGGGGCCAGGATCAGGGCCAGGACGACCGCCTCGACCCCGAGGCTCTCAGCGATGCTGAGCAGCTCCTCGACGAAGAGGTGGGCGCCGCCGACCATCGCCCCGAGGCCGACAAGGAGCTGGATCGCGCACAGCGCCGGCCCCGGGTCGGCACGGCGCTCGGGCCGCCGCTCGAAGACCAGCGGGTTGAGCGTTTCCCGATCTTGGACCTGCCCAGCGCCGCGCAGGGTGCGGCGAATGTAGAGGGGGTAGGCGAGCAGGACCGCGATCCCGGCCGCGATCCGCAGCGGGTCCGGCGCCCCCCATGCCAGGGCCAGGGAGAACGAGAAGAAGGCGAGGAAAAAGAGGAGGTCTCGCTCGAGGGTCGGCTTGTGAGCCCTCAGCTCCAGCCCCTGGTCGCGCCGGTCGCGGTACAGATACGCGAAGAGGCCGACCAGGCCCATCGCCAGCGTGCCAAGCAGGAAGGGCGCTCCGACGATCGCCCCGATCGCCACCTGATCGGCACCCTCGGCGGCGTCGAGGAGGGCGACGATCGCGATCAGCGTCTCCGGCATCGCCGTGCCGACCGCCGCCAGCAGGCTGCCCACCGCGCCCTCGCCCAGCTTCAGCCTGTGGCCGAGCCACTCGACCGCGTTGGTGAAAAGCAGCGCCCCCGCCAGAATGACCGCAAAGCTGGCGAGCAAAAGGACGACGTCCATCGCGGCAGGCTACCTACCCCTGAAGGCGGGTCCGGATGGGGACTCGCCAAGCCTCCCCATCTGTTGCGCAGGCGAGTCCCCATCCGGACCCGCCCGGCTCAAGCGTAATAAAAGGCCAGCCCGAAAACGGCGTACACAGCGAGCAGCTGGACGCCCTCGAACCAGGTCGACTCGCCGTCCTGGGTTACGTAGTTGGCGATCAAGATCGCGATCAAGATGGCTCCCAGCTCGAAGCCGTTGAAGACGAGGGCGAGCGGGTGGGGGCCGATGAAGAAGGAGGCGAGGACGAGGATCGGGGCTACGAAGAGGGCGACCTGAGCGCTGGAGCCGATCGCGATGTTGACCGAGAGGTCCATCTTGTCCTTCATCGCGACCAGCACGGCGACCCAGTGCTCGGCCGCGTTGCCGACGATGGCGACGACGATGACGCCGATGAAGAACTCCGAGAGGCCGACGGCGTGGGAGGCCTCGGTGATCGAGCCGACCAGCACCTCCGACATCACGCCGACCAGGACCCCGGCCCCGGCCAGGGCCAGCACTGCTTTGCGGGTCGACCAGCCCCAGCTGTCCTCGTCCTCGTACTCGGGATTGAAGATGTCGCGGTGGGTCCTGAGCGAGAAGACGAGGCCGAACACGTAGGTGACGACAAGGACCGCCGCCACGGCGAGCGAGAGGTGCTCGACGGTCGAGCCGTAGTTGACGATCTCGGCCCCCGGGGAGGGCAGGCCCTTGCCCTCGACCAGCTCGAAGATCGCCGGCATCACCAGCGCCGCGGCGGCGAGCAGCAGCATCGAGGTCTGGACGCTCGCGCTCGTCTTGCTGAACGTCTGTTTCTCGCGGCCCAGGCCGCCGGCCAGCATCGCGGCGCCGAGCACGAGCAGGATGTTGCCGATGATCGAGCCGACGATCGAGGCCTTGACCACCTCGTGCAGGCCCTGGCCGAGGGCGAAGAGGGCGATGATCAGCTCCGGCGCGTTGCCGAAGGTGACGTTGAGAAGGCCGCCGATGCCCGGCCCCGAGCGCGCCGCCAGCTCCTCGGTGGCGCGCCCCATCAGCGCCGCCGTGGGCACGATCCCAAGCGCGGAGGTGGCAAAGACGAGGCCGGCTGAGGCGCCCGCCAGGTCCAGCACCACAGCCAACGGGATCAGCGGCGTCAGCAGGTACGGCCAGCCGTATGGTGTGCGCAGGAAGGCGGCTACTGGGTGCCCCCCGCGGCAAACCCTTCAAGCAGGCCGCTGAGGCCCCCCGGGCCGTTGAGGCCACCACCCGAGCCCTGCAGCAGGCCGAGCAGTTCGATCGGGTTGATCCCCAGCTTTATGAAGAGGTTGCTGAGCGGCTTCGAGCCCTTCGGCGCAGAGATCGCCTGTTCTTCGTTGACCCCGGTCAGCGTCAGGTCGAGGTCGATTTCCGCGCTTTTCGCACCTCCGCTGCCAGATCCCTTCGGCGGTTCGACCTTTGCCTGGGCCGTGATCCGGCGCACGATGTGATCATCGCCGACGTAAAGGACGACGTGGGCTCGCTTGAGCGATTCTTCGACCCGGGCCTTCGCCTTTTCGATCCTGGCGGCGGAGAATGGGCCCGCCGCGTTCAGCTGCGCGCTGCAAGCAGGGTCTTCGCTCAGTTCGGCCGCCGCTTCGACGGCGCCCGACACGTCGAGGTCGCCGCTGACCTTGGTCGTTTCGGTGCCCCCCACGTCAGCGCTGCCTTCGCCCTTGAGGTTTTCGACGAAGTCCGAGATCTGCAGTTCAGCGGCTGCTTCCTGGCAGGCGGTGAGTTCGGTCGACTGTTTCTTGCCGCCGCTGCGCCGTTTGATGATCGTCCTGACGAAGTTGAAGGTGGTTGGGTCGACTTCGTACTCGGTTCCTTCGTAGCCAACGTAGGCCTTGTTGCCGAGCAGGGTGAGGCCGCCTTCGAAATCGACCTTTTCGCCGCCGATCGAGCCCTTCGCCGATGCGGTCATGTCGAGTTCGGGATATTCGGCTTCGCTTTCGCCCTCGAACGGCCCCGAGAGGCCGACGTCCAGGTGACCGCCTTCGCTGCCCCTGACGTCGATCCCCAGCGAGAGGTCGACGTTGCCGCTCTCGATCCCCTGCAGCGTCGCATCGTCGACGACATTCTGCGGATCGTCGCTGCCACCCCCGCCGCAGGCGGCGAACGCCGTCGCCAGCACAATCAGCGCGGCAAAGAGGGTGAAGATGCGGAATCGGCTCACGGCGGTCGGCCTCCTGGAAGTTGGGTCGTGCGTAGCCGTAAAAGCTAGCGCGTGGCGGGCGGCTCTTGGCCCCAGGCCCGCCCGCCATGCGGTCGTACTTCACTCCGCATAGCGAGAACAACTACGACCGCTTGGGTCAGGGGATGGTTTCGAGCTGCCGCGTGCTGCCGTCGGGCGCGTCCAGTGAGCGGGGGCTCTCCTCGGTCAGGTTGAGCGCAACCGGAAAGAGGAAGGCTCCGAGGAAGACCAGGATGATGCCGGCGGCGACGAGCCAGCGAGCGGCGGTGAGGTGGCCGAGGATGCCGATCGCGAAGCCGATCAGCATCAGCGCCAGGTAGGGGCTGGCGCTGTGCGGCAAAAGCGTGGCGAGGGGCAGGACGAGGTCGAGCACAGCGCCGGATTATCATCGCCCCGATGTCTGCAGGCTCTGTCGCCGAGGTGAAGGACGCGCTGGCGAAGGTCGGCTACCTCGCCGACGAGTCTGCCGCGCTGGTCTCCTTCCTCGCCCAGCGGCTCGGCAAGCCGGTCCTGGTCGAGGGCCCCGCCGGCGTCGGCAAGACCGAGCTGGCCAAGGCGCTCTCGCGCGCCACGGGCCGCGAGCTGGTCCGCCTGCAGTGCTACGAGGGCCTCGACGAGGCCAAGGCGCTTTACGAGTGGAACTACCGCAAGCAGCTGCTGCGGATCCAGGCCGGCGGCGAGGACGGCTGGGAGGACGTGCACGGCGACATCTTCGACAAGGAGTTCCTGCTCGAGCGCCCGCTGATGCAGGCGATCGCCAGCCCCGAGCCGGTCGTGCTGCTGATCGACGAGATCGACAAGACCGACCAGGAGTTCGAGGCGATGCTGCTCGAGCTGCTCTCCGACTTCCAGATCACGATCCCCGAGCTGGGGCAGGTTTCCGCGACGACGATGCCGATCGTCGTCCTCACCTCGAACAACTCGCGCGAGCTGACCGAGGCGCTGAAGCGGCGCTGCCTCTACCTCTGGCTCGACTACCCCGAGCTGGAGCGGGAGATGGAGATCGTCCGCCTGCACGCGCCGGAGCTGCCCGAGGCGCTGGCGCGGCAGATGGTCGAGGTGGTGCGGATGATCCGCGCCCTCGACCTGAAGAAGCCGCCCTCGATCGCCGAGTCGATCGACTGGGCGCGGACGCTGCTGCTGATGGGCGCCGAGGACATCGACCGCGAGACCTTCGAGCAGTCGATGTCGATCATCGTCAAGCACCGCACCGACATCGAGCTGGTCGCCGAGCGAGTCGGGGTGAAGCTTGCCGAGCCCGTACGGACCGAAGGCTGAGGCCGGGCCGCCCGGCCTGGCGGCGAAGCTGCTCGGCTTCTGCGAGGAGCTGCGCGGCGAGGGAGTCGCCGTCGGCACCTCGGAGATCCTCGACGCCTTCGCCGCCCTGGAGCAGGTGCCGTGGACATCGCGCGACGACTTCCGCGAGGCGCTGGCGGCGACGATCGCCAAGTCCCAGGAGGACCGGCGGCTCTTCGAGCTGCTCTTCGAGCGCTGGTTCTTCCGCGCCGCCGAGGCGGAGGCGGTCGAGCGGGGGATCGAGGAGACCGAGCGCCGCCACGAGGGCGGCGACCGGCTCGACATCGACGAGCTGCGCGAACAGGTGCGCCAGGCGATCCTCGAGGGCGACGACGGCGAGCTGCGCGACCTCGCCCGGCTGGCGATCGCCGCCTTCGGCCGCCAGGGCGAGGGCTCGGGCGTGGTCGGCGTCGACGTGCAGCGGATCCGGCGCACGCTCGGGCTCTCGGCGGGAACGCAGCCGCCGGCCGAGGACGGCGCCGCCGAGCTGCCGCCGATCGACCGCGAGCAGCTCAACGCCTTCGAGCGCCATCTGCGCCGCGAGCTCGAGCGCGACCTGATCGAGCGCACCTCCACCCTGCCTCCGTCCCGGCCCCTGGCCGAGCTCGACCGCGCCCTGCCGACAAACCCGACCCAGGACCTTGCCGCCGTGCACCGGGCTGTCTCGCAGATGAAGCGGCGCCTGGCGACGCTGGGTCACGAGCAGCGCGGGCGGCGCAAGGGACGGACGATCGACGTGCGGCGGACGATGCGGGCCTCGCTGGAGACCGGCGGCGTGCCGATGCACCTGCGCTACCGGCCCAAGCGCCCGCGGCGGCCCGAGATATACGTCCTCTGCGACGTCTCCACCTCGGTCACCTCGGCCAGCGTCTTCTTCCTCTCCGTCCTGCACGCCCTGCACGACTCCTTCCGCAAGCTGCGCAGCTTCGTCTTCATCGAGCGCATCTCCGAGGTGACCGAGGTCTTCGAGCACGAGCGCGACTTCCGCGTCATCGCCCAGCGCATCTCCAGCGAGGGCGGCGTCGCCGACGTCTCCGGCTACACCGACTACGGCCGCGTATGGCTCGAGTTCCTCGCCGAGATCTCCGACGAACTCGACCCCCGCTCGACCGTGATCGTCCTCGGCGACGCCCGCACCAACGGTCGCGAGCCCCACGCCAAAGTCTTCGCCCAGGTCTCCGAGCGCGCCGGCCGCCTCTTCTGGCTCAACCCAGAGCCGCGGCTCTACTGGAACTACGGCGACTCGGTGATGGCCGCCTACGAGCGCTACTGCGACGGCGCCTTCGAGTGCTGGACCACGAGGCACCTGGAGAACTTCGTCAACGTCGTAGCGGGCGGCGTCCCGGCCGCCGACTGATCGCTCCGGTGCGCCTTATGCACCTGGGGGGTGCATAAGGCGCACCGGAAGGAATAAGGCCGCCGGGCTGGTAATCATCTGCACAAACCTGAGAAAGGGGAGCGCGATGCCGCCTGCATACCCAGTCACCTTTTCCGTCGACTATCCGGAGCGCAAGCTGAACCGGTTGACGACCTTCTTCCGGATCTTCACCGCGATCCCGATCGCGATCGTCATCGGGCTCCTGCCGGGCGCCGAGCTCGCCGGCAGCGCGCAGTCGAACGGCTTCAGCGGGGCGATCGCGGTCGGCAGCATCATCTTCCTGCCCCTCGTCTTGATGCTGCTCTTCAGGAAGAAGTACCCGCGCTGGTGGTACGACTGGAACCTCGAACTGCTGCGCTTCGGCAACCGGATCGGCGTCTACCTGTTGCTGATGGACGACGAATACCCCTCCACCGACGAGCAGCAGTCGGTCCACCTCGACTTCGCCTACCCCGACGCCGAGCAGCTCCAGCGCGGCATGCCGCTGGTCAAGTGGCTGCTCGCCATCCCCCACTACATCGTGCTCTTCTTCCTCTCCATCGGTGTCTTCTTCGCCGTGATCGGAGCCTGGTTCGCGATCCTCTTCACCGGTCGCTACCCGCGCGGGATCTTCAAATTCGTCGAGGGCACGATCCGCTGGCACAACCGCGTCACCGGCTACGCCCTCACCCTGGTCACCGATCAGTACCCGCCGTTCCGCCTTTCGTCCTGATTCCGTCCTGCAGCAAGCATTTTTGAGCTCGCAGCCCGGTCTCGGGTGCGTCGCACAGAATTTGCGCGAATCCGCGCAACCGCGGATTGGCGCGCGCGGCAACGGCAACTTCCCACCCTATTGCCGAAACGTCAGCCACCAGTGCTGCCAGGCCAGCCAGCCGTCAGCGCAGCCACGGCGAAATTTGACTGCGCGTTCCCTCGTGCGCTACACAATCGCGCGCACAGCCATGCACAACGAACCGTCAGGAGCCTCAATGAGCGCAGGGAGCAGGATAGTTGTATTCGCCGTACTGGCAGCAATTGCCGCGGTCGTACTCGCGATCCCCGCCAACGCTCTTGCAGAAGAAACATCCTTGTGCTTGAAAGACTCGGCGGAATCGGCTTGCCCTGAAGAACAAGCTGCAACGCATGTCCATTTGGTGACCAGCAAAAAGGCAGAACTATTAGCTCCAAGCTCTTCCGACATCGTTGAATGCGACGTCTTATTTTTAGGCGATACAGTTGAATCTTCAGGAGCTCCACTACAGATCAACGGCAATTTCACGTACACAAATTGCAATAGCACTTTTGGCAGTTGCACGGCCGTCACCGAAGAAAACGGGCCCTCCGAAATCCAAGTCTTAATGGAAGGACATGAAACCGCGACAGTTACAGGCGAAGGCTTAGTCCACGTCAACTGCCCCGGTCTCAACTGCCGTTACACCGGCGAAAATTTGACAGCAGTCGCCACAGGACCGTTATTAGCTTTCACAGAAAATGGGGAAATCTCGATCGAAGAACAGGAACTGCACAAAGAGAGCGGGGTCGTCTGCCCCAGCAAAGCGTTCTTAGACATTACGCTCGAATCCTTAGTTCCGCTCTACATCGCACCAGGCATAACAACAGAACACGAATTCTTTCCCCATAAAACCGCCCTCTGCGCCAAAGACGAAGCGGAATCGACATGCCTGGAAGAAAACAAATTGACCTCGATCGACTTCAAAGACAGCGCAGTCCAATTCTTAAACAATCTAGTGAGCTCCCAATGCGAAGGGTTATTCTCGGGGACAGTTGGCGGTGCAGGCAAACCTCAGGAAGTCAAAGTCGAATCCAGTTTCAGCGGTTGTACCAATGGCTGCGTGGTCACAGAAATATCCGGTGGAAGTCAGCTTGATTTCTTATTGGAAGAAAGCGAATTAGAAATTGAATTAGCCTCGGTGACCACCCCGGGCCTGGAACTCTTCTACAAATGTGGCAGCTCCGTCAAATGCGCATATGCGCTGGAACTGGTCGGAGACGGTCTGGGTGCGTTAACGACGGGGGACAACGGCCACATAACGTTCAGCAAAGCATCGATGGGGGAAGGCGAAGGCCTGCTTTGCCCGACCGAAGCTAGCGTGGATGCCTTATTCCTTGCCTCCAGCCCGATCTACATCCGTGAAGACTACCTCAAACCCCCAACGTCACTCTGCTCGAAAGACGAAAAATCGCCGTTCTGCAAATCCGAAAACCAGCTCAAATCGATCGACTACAAAGACAAAGCCGTCGAACTCTTAACCAATCTGATAAACGTCAAATGCGAAGGGTTAGCCTCTGGCACCGTGGGCTCGCCGGCGAACCCGCTGGAAATCAAAGCCGAACTCACCTACACCGGCTGCAGCGGCGGCTGCTTCGTCACGGCCGTTTCGGGGCCCGGGAAAATCATGCTTCAGCGTGAAGGCAAAGCCGAAGAAGCGAGCGCGACCAGCGAAGGCTTTGAAATATTCGTCAAATGCGGGACCACGATCAAATGCCTGCTCGGCCCGGAAAAAATGGCCGGCAAAGCGCTCGGGGCGTTAACCACCGGCGACAACGGCCACCTCACCTTCAGCAAAGTCTCGATGGGCAAAGGCGAAGGCGCGACCTGCCCGTCGGAAGCGAAATTAGACGCGTTATTCGTGGCCTCCAGCGCTGCCTATATCGGCTAGCGGGCGACCCAGGCGTCAGGGGAGGCAGCCAGGGCCTCCACCTCGCTGGGCAGCTGGCCGCTGACCAGGTCGGCGAGGGTGACGTGCTCTAGGACGGTGCGGAGGCTGGCGCGGACGGCGATCCAGACCTCCTGCAGGTGCTCGGCGTTGCCGCGGTACTCGATCGACTCCGGCGGGGCCGACTGGACGTGGGCGATCGGACCCTCGACCGCGCGGACGATGTCGGCGATCGTCACCTCCTCCGCCGGGCGGGCGAGCCAGTAGCCGCCCTTGGCGCCGCGGCGGGCGCGGACGATGCCGGCGTGCTTCAACTCGAGCAGGATGTGCTCGAGGAACTGAAGCGGGATGTCCTGCGCGTCGGCGAGCCTCTCGCCCTTGATCGGGCCCTCCTCCGCGGCTGCGAGCTCCGCGGCGGCACGAACCGCGTAGTCAGCCTTTGCCGAAACACGCATAAGGGGAGTTAATCAGGCGGGTTGGCGCGCGGGTCCTGTCGTGGGGAAAGGGGGGCGCTGCGGGCGGACCACGGCCCGTCCTCGACCCCCCTTCCCTCACGCCACCCGCGCGAGGGGCGGATCAGCTGCTCGATTCCAGCGCCAGAGCGGCTGCTTCACGCTGACGGCGCTTGTGGAGCCAGTGGGGAGCGGCGAGGATGAGGCCCAATCCCACTGCTGCAACAGCTGCTGCTATAGGCCATACGTTTGGGTCGCCCTTTTGGATCGTGACTATGCCCGAGCCGACCAGAACTATGCCGAGCGCGGTGCGGATGAAGCCCTGGGGGGCGCGATCGGAGAGGGCGGCGCCGATCACCACGCCCGGGATCGAGCCGAGCAGGATGTTGCCGGCGAGGACGAAGTCGACGTTGCCGCCGATCCAGTGGGCGATGCCGGCGGCCCAGAGCAGGATCGCGGCGTGGAAGACGTCGGTGCCGACGACCTTCTTCGGGGCCAGGCGGTAGACGGCGATCAGCAGGATCGCGATCACCGTGCCCGAGCCGGCCGAGGTGACCCCGATCACGAAGCCGGTGGTGGCGCCGATCAGCACGGCGGCGACCTTGTGGCGGCGTTCGACGTCGAAGCGGTCGCGCTCCTCGACCAGGTTGCGCAGGATCAGCGCCCGGGTCAGGGTGATGATCCCGACCATCAGCAGGGTGCCGCCGAGCACGGCGTAGACGAGCGAGTCGAGCCGGTCTTCGCCGATGTGGTCGGCAAGTATCGAGACGATCGCGACGCCGAGCACGGCAGCCGGCACGCTGCCGAAGGAGAGCCACTTGACCAGCTCCATGTTCACCGTCTTCAGCTTCAGGTGGCGCCAACCGCCGACGGTCTTGGTCACCGCCGAGTAGAAGATGTCGGTGCCGATCGCGGTCGTGGGCTGGATGCCGAAGATCAGGATCAGCAGCGGGGTCATCAGGGATCCCCCACCCATGCCGGTCATGCCGACGAGTACGCCGATTCCTAGTCCGAAGACGATGATTGCCGGGTCCATATGAGCTTCGCGCGGGTTGGTTATCGACTTTCCTGACCTTTTTGGTCAGGAGCGCGAGTGCGCCAGGATACCCAAGATGCCTGCGAAAGCCAAGGAATTCGCCGCCGAAAGCGCATCGCCTGCCTACGGCGAGGCGCCGGGGGTCGCCGTCTCGATCCGCGGCCTGCGGCACTCCTACGGCGAGCTGCGGACGATCGAGGGGCTCGACCTCCACGTCCCGGCGCACGGTGTCCTGGGCCTCGTGGGCCCCTCGGGCTGCGGCAAGTCGACGCTGCTCGAGCTGGTCGCCGGCTTGCAGGTGCCCGAGCGGGGCGAGGTCGTGCTCGGCGACGGCGAGGGCGTCGACCCGTCGGCGCGCCTGGCCCGCTGCGCCTTCATGCCCCAGCGGGACATGCTGCTGCCCTGGCTGCCGGCGATCGACAACGCGGCCCTGGCGCTTCGCAACCGCGGCGTGCGGCGCGGTGCGGCGCGCAAAGAGGCGGGGCTTCTCTTCGACCGGTTCGGCCTGAGCGGGTTCGAGCGCGCGACCCCTGCCGAACTATCGGGCGGGATGCGCCAGCGGGTCGCCTTCCTGCGCACGCTGATCGCCGGCAAGCCGGTGCTGGCCCTCGACGAGCCCTTCGCCTCGCTCGACGCGATCACCCGGGCCGAGATGCAGGAGTGGCTGGCCGGCGCGCTGGCCGCCGACCCGCGCACCGTCGTCCTCGTAACCCACGATGTCGAGGAGGCGCTCTACCTCTGCGACAGCGTCGCCGTCCTCTCAGCGCGCCCGGCACGCGTGGTGGATGAACTGAGCGCGCCGGAGCCGCGTGCGGCCGACCGCGACGCGGCCGTCACCGGCCCCGAGTTCGTAGCGGCCCGCGAGCGAGCCCTGCACGCCCTCCGAGAGGGCACAAGATGAGCCCAACGAGCTTCCGGTGCGCCTTTTCCCCGAATAGCGTGGATAAAGCGCACCGGAAGGGGGGGTGGGGGCGATGAAGCGCTGGGCCCTCCCCGCGCTGTTGCTCGTGGGGATGGTCGGGGCATGGCAGGTTGCTGCGAGCACGGGGGCGATTGCCGATGCACTGAACCTCGACCCGATCCTCGTCCCCTCCCCCGCCGAAGTCGCCGAAGCGCTCTGGCAGAGCCGCTCACTGCTGGCTGAAAACGCCTGGGTGACCCTGGAAGAGGTGCTGCTTGGGCTCGGTCTTGCATTTGTCGCCGGCCTCGGATTTGCGGTCGCCATGCACCTCTCCGAGACGGTGCGACTTGCCTTCCATCCACTGATCGTCGCCTCGCAGACGATCCCGATCATCGTCATCGCTCCGATCCTGGTGGTCTGGTTCGGCTTCGGAATCTGGCCGACGCTTGTGATCATCGGTCTGATCTGCTTCTTCCCAATCACTGTCAACACACTCGACGGGCTGCAGTCCGTGGACCCCGAGGCGACCAAGATGATGCGGACGCTGGACGCCTCGCGCGGACAGATCCTCCGACGCGTGGAGGGGCCCTCCGCACTGCCCTACTTTTTCAGCGGTGCGAAGATCGCCGTCGCCGTCGCCGTGATCGGGGCCGTCTTCGGCGAGCTTGCGGCTCCGGACACCGGCCTTGGCGCTCTGATCTTCCAGGACATGAACCACCTGGAGACCTCGCGTGCCTTCGCCGCGGTCGTCGTTCTCTCCGCGATGGCAATCGCGCTCTACGCCCTGGTCGCCCTCGCAGAGCGCCGCATCGTCACTTGGCGATAGAAAGCAGGGGATGAAGCGCACCCGCATCTCGGTGGTCGCTCTTGCCCTGGCCCTGCTCGCCCTCTCCCTCGGCCTCGCCGCCTGCGGCGAGAAGAGCGAGGACGTGACCGGCGAGTCGCAGCCGCTCAGCCTGACGCTCGACTTCTATCCCAACCCCGATCACGCCGGGATCTACATGGCGCAGAAGCTCGGCTACTTCGAAGAAGCCGGGCTCGACGTCAGCATCCACACGCCCGCCGACCCTGCCGCGCCGATCAAGCTGCTCGCGGCCGGCCAGACCGATCTGGCCATCTCCTATGAGCCCGAGGTGCTGCTTGCCCGCGAACAGGGCCTCGACGTGCTCGCCGTCGGCGCCCTGGTCAACCGTCCGCTCACCTCGATGATCTGGCTGAAGAAGTCCGGCATCAAGGGGGTCGGCGGGCTGCGCGGCAAGACGATCGCCACCGCCGGCATCCCCTACCAGGACGCCTACCTGAAGACGATCCTCGCCCGCGCCAACCTGACGCCCTCCGACGTCAAGGCGGTCAACGTCGGCTTCGGCCTGCTGCCGGCGCTCGTCGGCGGCAGCGCCCAGGCGATGCTGGGCGGCTTCAGCAACGTCGAGGGGGTCGACCTGCGGCTGCGCGGCCAGCAGCCGGTCGTCACCCCGGTCGACAAGCTCGGCGTGCCCACCTACGACGAGCTCGTCCTCGTCGCCCAGCGCGAACAGCTGGAAGATGACTCGCAGAAGATCCGACTCTTCCTCGCCGCGCTGGCGCGCGGGACGGCGGCGGCCGCAGCCAACCCCAAGGCGACTGCCAAAGCGCTGCTGGAAGCGAACCCCGACCTCGACCCGAAGCTGACCCGGGCGGAGCTGGCGGCGACCCTGCCGCTGCTCAACCCGCCCCGCCGCGGGCATCCCTACGCCTACATGGACCCGGCCCAGTGGCGCGAGTTCACCGGCTGGATGCGAGACAACGAGCTGATCGCCTCGCTGCCCCCGACCGCCAGCGTGCTCAGCAACGCCTACCTGCCCGGCGAGATCCCCGACGAATAGAGGGGAGCACCCTCGCTGAGCAGGGCGGTGACCTCCTTCGCCGGCAGCGCCCGCGAGAAGAGGTGCCCCTGCGCGTAGTCGCAACCGAGCCGGGCCAGCTCCGACAGCTGGGCCTCGTTCTCGACCCCCTCGGCGATCACGTCGAGGGAGAGGGCGCGGGCCATGCCGACGATCGCCTCGACGATCGCCGTGCGCTCCTGCTCCACCCCGAGCACGTCGACGAAGGAGCGGTCGATCTTGAGGCCGTCGAAGGGGAAGCGGTTGAGGTAGGCGAGCGAGGAGTAGCCGGTGCCGAAATCGTCGAGGACGAGGCCGGCGCCGAGCTCGCTCAGCGCCTCGAGGCTGCCGATCACGGTTGCCGACTCCTCGACCAGGGCGCTCTCGGTGACCTCCAGCCGCAGGTGGACCGGATCGAGGCCGGCGCTGGAGAGGTTCTCGTCGATCGATCCGACGAGGTCGCGGCTGCTCACCTGGCGGGCGGAGAGGTTCACCGAGATGTCGACGGGGCGGCGGTCGGGCCGCAGCCGGTGCCACTCGAGCACCTGGCGGCAGGCGCGCTCCTGCACCCAGCGGCCGATCGGCTCGATCAGGCCGCTGTCCTCGGCGACCTCGACGAAATCGACGGGATCGAGCAGGCCGCGCTCGGGGTGGCGCCAGCGCACCAGCGCCTCCAGGCTGACGATCTCGCCGCTGTGCATCGCGACTATCGGCTGGTAGTAGAGCTCCAGCTCGTCTCGATCGAGGGCCCGGCGCAGTTCGCGCTCGACCTCGAGGCGCCGCAGCGCCCCCGCCCGCATCTCCGCATCGAAGAGCTCGCAGCGTGCTCGGCCGCGTTCCTTCGCCCGGTACATGGCAGCGTCGGCGTCGCGGATCAGCAGGTCGGCGTCGACCGGCTCGCGAGCGGACGGGCGGGCGACGGCGATGCCGACGCTGGCGGTGACGAAGTGCTCGACGCCGCCCATCGCATAGGGCTCGGCGAAGGCGGAGGCGATGCGGTCGGCGATCGCCACCGCCTCGTCCTCGTCGGCCAGCCGGTCGACGAGGATGCCGAACTCGTCGCCCCCGAAGCGGGCGACGATGTCCCCCGGGCCGCAGGTGCGCGCGCAGCCGCGGCGCAACCGCGCACAGCAGCTCGTCGCCGGCGTGGTGGCCCATGCTGTCGTTGATCAGCTTGAAGTTGTCGAGGTCGAGGAAGAGGATGCCGACGGGCGAGCCCGAGACCGTGCTGCGGGAGAGCGATGCCGCCAACGCCTCGACGAAGCTGAGCCGGTTGGGAAGCCCGGTGAGCGGGTCGTGCAGGACGCGGTGGCGCAGCGCCTCGTCGGCGGCGTGGCGCTCGATCGCATCGGCGAGGACGTTGGCCGAGGCCTGGACGAAGTGCACGTCCTGGGGGGTGAAGCGGTTGGGCTCGGACGAGTGCACGTCGAGGATGCCGAAGGGCCGCTGCTTGCCGTCGATCGGCACGGCGAGACTGCTGCGCACCCCCATCGCCCGCAGGGGCGAAGGCATCGAGAAGCGACTCTCGGCCGACCAGTCGTCGACGATCACGTGCAGGCGCGAGTCGAGCGCCGCGCCAGCGTGGGAGTCGCGCGCCGCCGAGGCCCGACCGGCGCCGACGGCCCGCTCCTCCAGGCCGGTGCGCAGGCTGAGCCGGCGGCCGTCGTCGCCGACCTCCCAGATGCAGGCAGCCGCCACCCCCTCGATCTCGGTCATCAGGGAGACCGCCTCGCCGCATCAACGCTTCGGGGTCGCTGTCCCTCAGCGCCCGCCCACCGAGGCGGGCCACCGCGGCCTGCTGTGCGGCGGCGCGCTCCAGGTCCTGCTCGGCGGACTTGCGCTCGGTGATGTCGTAGAGGACGCCGTGCCAGACCGGCGTGCCGGCTTCATCGGGCTCGAGGACCGCCTCGTCGAGGATCCAGACGGTGCGACCGTCGCGGGTGAGCATCCGGTAGTCGACCGGTGGCGGGTTGCGATTGCCGATCG
Organism: uncultured Solirubrobacterales bacterium; assembly: GCA_963812905.1. Classification (GTDB taxonomy): domain Bacteria; phylum Actinomycetota; class Thermoleophilia; order Solirubrobacterales; family 70-9; genus VRUE01. The sequence goes on along the minus strand of CAWEWY010000001.1, from coordinate 248,344 downwards.
TCCTGCGCGTCTCCTGCGCCAGCGCCCGCTCGCGGTCCTCGGGATGCAGCAGCTTCGCCCAGAGCTCGGGGTCCGCCAGCCACTCCTCCGGCGTGTAGCCGAGGATGTCCTCGACTTGGGGGCTGACGTAGCGCCAGCGACCGTTCTCGCCCAGCTCAGACGCGTAGACGATCGCGGGAAGGCGCTCGACCAGGCGACGGTAGTCTTCGCCCCCGGCTGAGATCTGGTCGAGGAACTCGTCAACTCGCTTTTCGGGCCAGCTCCCGCCTCGTGCAGAGCGCTCCATTCAAGCCTTATCGGCGCCTGCCGTGCCCGCTTGAGCACAATCCATGCCCAGGGGGCCGCCTGAAACCGATTACCCGAACTGCATCGAATTTCGCTCTGGCAGAGCGGAAATTTGATGCAGTTCGGGGTTCTCAGATCGCGGAGGTCATCCAGGCTGCGGCGAGGCCGCGGAACGGGGCGTACGGGGCGTAGAACTCCTCGACCTCCTCGACCGTGGCGCGGCGGCCGAGGTGGGCCAGGCGGCCGACCTGCTTGAGATGGATCAGGTCGCCGGCGGGAAGCGAGTCGGGGTCGCCGCGGCCGTAAAGGCCGAGGCACTGCACGGTCCAGGGGCCGATCTCGCGCACCGAGAGCAGGCGCCGGTCGGCGGAGGGCTCTGACAGGTCGCAGCGGCCGGCGGCGACGTCGGCGGCGACCGAGCGCAGGGCGAGCGCCCGCTTCAGCGCCAGGCCCATCGACTCGAGCTCGACCGGGGCCCGGCCGGCGATCAGGCCGGGGGCCGGGACGTCGCGCAGGGAGTCGCTTCCCGCCCCGAGCCGCGGCCCCCAGCGGCCGACCATGCGGCGCTGGATTCGTGCGGCACGGCCGCTCTCGATCAGCTGCTTGACCACCGCCCAGGCGAGCGCCTCCCAGGGCCAGGGACGCCGGCGCGGGCGCAGGTGCGGGCGGCGACGCAACTGCGGGCCGAGCAGCGGGTCGCGGCGGAAGCGACGGTAGAACTCGCTCAGGTCGTCGTCCACGCCGAGAGCGAAGCGCATCCGCGTCCAGCGCCAGCTCCAGCTCGGCGGTGCCGGCTTCCCGGGCCGGGGCGCCGGCCGCCGGCCCGGGCGCCGCGATCGAGCCCGGGTCCAGCGGCTCGGCCCGCAGCGTCACCCGCCCCTTCCCCGATTCCCAGGCTCGCACCAGCACCGGGCAGCCGTCGACATGAAGCAGGCGGGTGGCCACACCCCCCTCGACCCGCATAACCCCGTCCTCGCCCCCATAAGCCGGCAGCCGGTAAGGCGACAGCGGTTGGACTTCCACCTCCAAAACCCCGCCGATGGGCCTCAAAGGAGACATATAGGCGATTTCAGGCCCATCGGCCCCGGAGTCAGCGGCCCAGGAGGTGGACGTCGACGAGGAAGGAGCGGCTGGCCAGGACGTTGGCGGGGCGCTCGCGGCGGGAGGGGCGGCGTGGGGTGCGCTTGCGGCCCGCCACGGCGCCGACTGCGCGCACCGCCGCCACGGTGGCGGCGCCGGCCAGGACGCCGCCCGCGGCTGCTATCGCCGCGGTCTTCGCCTCGCTGCGCACGGCCAGCTCACCTGGAAGTCTCGCGAGGCAGGACGCGAACCGGAATCGGCTCAAGCTCCATTTTGCTCACCGCTCCGACCATAGCGATGGTCGCGGCGATCGGCCGAAGACACTCCGCACCTTGCGCAGAACGACGCCGCGACTGGCGGTGGAGCGTCTTGTATGGGTCTCTCAGCCGCCAGCGACTTCTCGTAGATCCGGTACTTCTTGACGACCTTGCCGCCCATGCCTTCCATGGCCCGGTTCATCGACTCGTTGGTCTCGAGGATCCAGCCCATCTCGCCGCCGACGATGCCGCCCGGAGCCGCCGCCTCCTCGAGGTGCTTGAGGTAGAGGCCGGCGGCGACGCCGCTGTGGCGGTAGTCGTGCTTGACGCCGAGCGCGAAGACGCGGCACTGGTCGATCTTGCGCTTAGCAGAGCAGGAACTTGAGCCAGCCGAAGGGGAGCAGGCGGCCGTTCAGCTTCGCCATCACCTGGTTGATGTCGGGCAGAGTGAGCGCGACGCCGACGACCTCGCCGTCCTTTTCGGCCATGAAGGCCCAGTTCTCGTCGATCACCTGCTTCAGGATCTTGGCGTGGAACTCGACCTCGGCGTCGGTGATCGGGACGAAGCCCCAGTTGTCGCCCCAGGCCTCGTTGTAGACGTCCATGAAGCGCCGCACCTCGTCCGCCAGTCTCGCGCTTGCGCATGTTGCGGATCGCGATCCCTTCCTCGCGCAGGCCCTTCTCGGCCGCCGCGTGGATCGAGGGGTCGAAGCGCTCGCCCTCCTTGAGGTCGCCGAACTGGAGCTCCCACATCTGCACGTCCATCGCCTTGCCGAAGCCCTCGGCCTCGATCAGCTCGCGGTAGTGCGGCGGGTGCCAGGGCTCGAGGATCATCGGCCGCCGCTCGTAGCCCTCGATCAGGATCCCGATCTCGTCGTTGGTGGTGAAGTCCATCGGGCCGAGGATGCGGCTGCGGCCCTTGCCCTGCGCCCACTCGGTGGCGGCGCCGAGCAGGGCGGCGGCGACCTCGGGGTCGTTCGAGGTCTCGAAGAAGCCGAACATCGCGTCGCTGCCGCCCTGGTACTCGTCCCAGCGCCGGTCGAGGTGGGCGGTGATGCGGCCGACCGCCTCGCCGTCGCGCTCGGCGAGGAAGTACTCGGCCTCGCCGTGCTCGAACCAGGGGTTCTTCTCGCGATCGAGGAACTCCATCCGCTCGAAGATCAGCGGCGCAACCCACTGCGGACTGGTCGCGATGCAGGCGGAAGGGAACCTTGACGAAGCGCTTCAGCTCGCGGCGCGTGCGAACCGGGCGGATGCTGACGCTTGCCATGGGAGCCGGAACCTACACTCTCGCCATGAGCGAAACCGCCCGGAGCCCCGTCGACGTCTTCGAGAAGGCGCGCAGCCACGACCGCCTCGAGCAGCTCGAAGCGGCCAAGCAGCACGACCTCCTCCCCTACTTCCGCCTGCTCACCTCGCAGGCCGGCCCGGTGGTCGAGATGGAGGGGCGCGAGACGATCATGCTCGGCTCCAACAACTACCTCGGGCTGACCGGCGACGAGCGGGTCAAGCAGGCGGCGCGCGAGGCGCTGGAGACCTACGGCACCGGCGTCACCGGCTCGCGCCTGCTGAACGGGACGACGCCGCTGCACGTCGACCTCGAGCGCGAGCTCGCCGAGTGGATGGGGACCGAGGACGCGATCGTCTTCTCCACCGGCTACCAGGCGAACCTGGGCGCGATCGGGACGATCCTCGCGCCCGGCGACACCGTGATCGTCGACTCCGGCGACCACGCCTCGATCCTCGACGGCTGCCGCCTCTCCGGCGCCAAGCTGCGCCCCTTCCGCCACAACCGCATGGACAAGCTGGAGAAGATGCTGCAGCGCGCGGCCGAGGACGGCGGCGGCGTCCTCGTCGTCGTCGACGGCGTCTTCTCGATGGAGGGCGACGTCTGCGACCTGCCGCGGATCGTCGAGCTCTGCCAGGCCCACGGCGCCCGCCTGATGGTCGACGAGGCGCACGGCGCCGGCGTGCTCGGCGCCCGCGGCGCCGGCGCCTGCGAGCTGTTCGGCCTCGAGGACGAGGTCGACCTGCGCATGGGCACCTTCTCCAAGAGCCTCGCCTCCTGCGGCGGCTTCGTCGCCGGGCCGGCCGACGTGGTCGAGTACCTGCGGATCTCCTCGCGCTCCTTCGTCTTCAGCGCCTCGGCGGTGCCGGCCGCGGTCGGCGCCGCGCTGGCCGCCCTGCGGGTGATCCGCTCCGACGGCCCGCGACTATTCGAGGCCCTGCTCGCCAACGCGGAGTACCTGCGCGAGGGACTGCGCGCCCTGGGCCTGAAGGTGGTCGAGCCGGGCACCCTCCCCGACGGCACCGTCGCCACCACGCCGGTGGTCCCGGTCGTCGTCGGCGACGACTGGCAGGCGGTCCTGCTCTGGAAGGCGCTCTTCGACGCCGGCGTCTACACCAACGTCGCGATCCACCCGGCGGTCCCCCCCGGCGGCGCCCTGCTCCGCACCAGCCTGATGGCGACCCACGAGCGCGAGCACCTCGACGCCGCCCTCGCCACCATCGCCCGCGTCGTCGATGACTTTCCCGACCTACCCCGCTCGGGGTAGTTTCGACACCGGTCGCTTTGGATCTCCGGCGCGCGCCGGACGAAAAAGATGCTCTTAGCGACCCGGCGGGCCCGGCTCTGCGTGACTTCGGGTTGACGCTCACCGCCCCGAACGCATAGCTTGCGCGAGCGCCGATCGCATCCCGGGGCAGGGAAGCGATTCGGTGGAGAACTCAACTCAACCAGGCCGAGGCATCGCCTCCGGTCCGGCGCAACGAGATACCCAGTTAACGACCCCCAAGGGAGGAGTCCCAGTGGACGCTGCTTCGATCGCCCCTGCTCAGACGACCGCTTCGATGATCCAGGCCCCGCAGCACATGCAGGCACTCGCTCGCGCCAATCGCGTGCGGCTTGCGAGGGCGGAGCTGAAGCGCTCGATTGCCCGAGGGGATGTCGATGCCGCGGACGTGATCCGGGACTGCCCGTGGGAGACCGAGAGCATGACCCTGGCCGAGCTGCTGACCAGCCAGCGCCGCTGGGGCCGCACCCGCGCCCGCAAGTTCCTGCTCGGCCTCGCGCTCAGCGAGAACAAGCGCCTCGGCACCCTGACGTCCCGCCAGCGCGCCCTGATCTCGACCGAGCTGGCCTCCAGGGAGTCGGTGCTTGTCTGACGCGACCCGGCCGTCGTCAGGCAAGGACGCAGGGAGCGTGGCGTGCTCTGCACGCGAGCGGCCGAGGACGCCGCATGACGGCGGCCCGGGGCCGTCAGCGGCCCAGGCGGTACGAAAGGCCGCCTGAAGCCCGCCGGAAGGACCGGCGCAAGAGGAAGAAGGCAGCCAGGAAGGCGGCCGCTCCCACCCCCAGGCAGATCGCCAGGATCAGGCCGGCGAGGTAGAAGAGCCCGCCGGTGACGAGGACGAAGACGGTGCCGGCGAGCAGCGTCGTGTGGGAGCGGTAGCCGGCGAAGTGCTCGCGCACCGCGACCTCGAGCCCGCCGAGGCCGGCGAGCACGACGCCGACGCCGAGCAGGGTCGGGTGGGCGCCGATCACGCCGATCGCCAGCGCAACGAGGCCGGCGAGCACGGTCAGCTCGGCGAGGGGGAAGCTCCCCCAGGGCGCCGGCGGCCGCTCCTCCGTCTTGGCCCTATCGCTCAACGGCCGCAAGCCGCCCGGATAACGGGCATCCGGACGAGACCTTGACCCGCCACCAGCCCATCAGCATCCCGAGCGGGCCGAGGCGGGGCAGGGAGTGCCAGTGCCCGCAGCCGGGCTCGCCGATGTCGGCGTTGGAGATCCGCACCCACTTGTGCTCGGCGGGGGCATCGAGCATGCGGCGCAGCAGCTCGCGGTTTTGGGTCTCGACCTCGGCACGCCCGGCCAGCGCCCGGCGCGCCTCGGAGATCCGCGTCGCGAGCGCGTCGCGGACGCGCTCCAACTCCTCGAGGCCCGCGATGCGGGGGGCCCCGAAGGCGGCCGGGACCCCGGTGTCGATCTCCAGCCGCGGAAATGCCTCGACGGCGAGCCCGGCGAGCTCGTGCTCGAGCCGCGCAATCTGGCGGCGCAGTTCTGCACGAGCGCGCGTCTCGTCGCCGCCTACCCGAAGCTCGGTGAGCCTCTCTCGATCGAGCAGATGTGGCATGGACGCTTCGATTGTAGATCAAGCCGCCGCAGCCAAAGCGAGAACCTGGTTAAGGCGCCCGATCCCCGGGAACATCGCGTTCGCCGGCAGGACTGTCGATCAAAAATGTTGAACAATAAATATGATCAGTGACATGGGAGACGAGGGGGGCGAGCGGGGAGGCATCACCAGGGAGCAGCGGCTTGCCCTCATGATCGCCGTTGCAGCCCTCGTGCTCTCCGGGGTGGTCGCCATCGTCCTGTCCAGCTCGTCGTCCAGCAAAGTCGAGGCAAGCCCGACCTCGTTCGCCTATCCCAACGTCGATACCTCGAACAGCCGCCACGTGGGCGGGTCGATCTCGGCCGAAACCGTCTCGAACCTCAAAAAGGCCTGGGTCCTCTCGATCACAGCCCACAGCTCGTTCGGCGCCTACTGGTCGACCCCGGTGGTCGCCGATGGGGTCGTCTACTCGCAGGACTCCGCCTCCAACGTCCAGGCGATCGAACTGACCAGCGGCAAAGTGATCTGGGAAAAGAACATCGGATCGGAAGTCCCCGAATCCAACGGGGTTGTCGTGGCGAAAAATCGCGTCTTCGGGGCATCCGCGACGAATGCCTTTGCCCTGGACCGGAAAACCGGGAAACAGCTTTGGTCGGTACCCCTGACGCGCAATCGCTTCGAGGGGATCGCCATGGCACCCGGGTACCACGACGGCCTGGTCTACGTCTCGACCGCCCCGTTCAAAGCGATAGGAGACGAAGTCGGGATCCTCTGGGCGCTGGACGCCAAAACGGGGAAGAAAACCTGGAGCTTCGCGACGGTCCCCAAGGGCCTCTGGGGGCACCCCGAGATCAACTTCGGCGGCGGGGTGCAGCAGACGCCGGCCTTCGACGAGAAAGGCGCCATGTACGTCGGGGTCGGCAGCCCGGGGCCGGTCGCCGGCGCCAAACGCTATCCCTGGGGAGCCAGCAGGCCGGGCCGGAACCTCTACACGGACTCCGTGGTGAAGCTGGACGCGGCCACCGGAAAGATCGAGTGGTACTACCAGCTGACGCCCCACGCGCTCTGCGACTGGGACCTCCAGGGGCCGCCCCTGCTGATCGAAGCCGGGGGCCGAGACCTCGTCGTCACGGCCGGCAAGGGCGGCATCGTGATCGCCGTGGACCGGGAAACCGGCAAGCTCGTCTGGAAGCGATCCGTGGGCCGCCACAACGGACACGATCAGGACGGCATCCAGGCCATGCAGGGAGACTTCTCGAATCTGAAGATCCCGATGGAGGTCTTCCCGGGCGCCACCGGGGGCGTCCCCTCGCCGGCCTCGACCGACGGCGAACGCATCTTCGTCTCGGTCGTCAACGACGCAACGACCCTCGTCTCGCAGGAACGGGGCGTCGCCAGCAAAACCCTCACCGGCGAACTGGTCGCCCTCGATGCCGCGAGTGGCGCGATCGAGTGGAAACACTTCTTCAACTCCGCCACGTTGGGCGCGACAAGCGCGGTCAACGACCTCGTCTTCGGGACGATGCTGACCGGTCGCGTCTTCGCCCTGGACGGAAAATCCGGCGCAGAAGTCTGGGGAAACGGCCTGCCGGCGGGCACCGTGGCCGGGCTCGCCTTCACCAACGACATGATGATCGCACCGGCCGGCAACATCCTCGGGGGCTCCGGCACCGTGCCGGAGATCGTCGCCTACAAACTCCAGGGCTAGCTGTTCAGCCGCCCAGCGCGGCGGCTGCAATCCAGAGGGCCTCGTCGACAGAGGCCTGGGGCACGCCCTTCACCTGCACGGCAGCGACCGCGACCCGCCTGGTCCCCGCCTCCACGCCGTGGTCGGGGCTGTTGGTGCCGAACAGCAGCTCCAGTGGCGTCCGCTCGTCGGCGACGATCAACGTCCCCAGCGCCAGCTCGCCCGCCTTCCCCGGCAGCGACTCACCGGGCGCCGAGTCGCGGATGCAGAGGCGGCCGTCGAGCCGCTCGGCGTCGAAGGCGCGCAGGGCCACCCCGGTCTCCACCGTGGCGATGGTGAGCGCGTCGGCGGGCATGCCGCGGGCGACGAAGGCGCCGTCATGGAGGCGGTCCAGGGCGAGCTGCTCGACCGGGGTGCGGGTGTGGTCGGGGTCGAGGCCGATCTGGCGGAAGAAGACGCGGTATGCCCAGGGGATTGGGCGCTCGCGCATGTGGATCGCGTGTGAGCCGTAGAAGCGGTCGGAGAGGTCGCGCAGGCGGCGGCGGACCGGCTCGGGGCTGGCCGCCTGGCGGCCCTCGACCTCGACCCAGGCGATCCCCAGGCCCGGAAACTCGTCGGCGACGTGCGGCGCGACCCACCCCTGCTCGGGCGCGACGTCCCAACCCAGCCCCTCCCCGAACTGCATCAACTTCTCCACCCAGCAGGCAGAGAAGTTGATGCAGTTCGGAGGGGTGCCGCCTTTGCGCCCATGCTCAGCTGCTCTCTGCGGCACGGGTGGCGCGAAGCAGTCGACGGATGTGGGCTTCGAGCTGCGCCGCCGTCAGCTCGCCGATGCTCGCGTCCTGCAGGGTGCCGCCGGGGTAGGCGTAGGCGAAGGTCGGGCAGCCGCCGATCCGGTAGAGGGCGGCGACGGCGCCGTCGCGGTCGTAGCCGACAGGCATCCGCCAGCGGTGCGTGCGGATCAGCTCGCGAACGGCATCGCGGTCGTCGCGCACGTCCAGCGAGAGGAAGCTCACCCGGCCACGGTATCGCTGGTAGACCCGGCTGACCACATCCTGCTGCTGGACGCAGGTACCGCCGCCGCGCGAAAACCAGAACGAGAGCACCAGCGGGCGGTCGAAGAGCTCGCAGACGCGGATCGCGCCCGCCGTGGGGATACGGCAGGCGGGCGGGCGCTGGGACCCGGAGGGGCAGGGCGTCTGCGAGGTTTCGCAATCGTCCTGGGCGACGTTCGCATCGCCTTCCAGGTTTTCGCCCGCCGCGCGGGGCACGGCGAACTCCGGCAGCGGCCAGCGGGCGGGCAGCTCGTCGAGCCCCAGGGTGCCTTCGTCCTTGTTCCCAAGGGTGCTGATGAGAGCAATCGCGATCACCGCGGCGAAGAGCAGGCCAACGACGACCGAGTAGCGGCCCATCACCGCTCCTCCGCCCAGGCCAGCGCCGCCGGCAGCGCCACCATCACGCCGAGCAGCGCCACGGCGAGGTCGATCACGGTGACGAAGCCGAAGTCGCGCAGCATCGGCACGTCGCTGGCAACCAGCACCGCGAAGCCAGCGGTCACCGTCACCGCCGAGGCAAGCACAGCCGGCCCGGTCCGCGAGTAAGCAGCACGCAGAGCCTCGGCGACCCCGAGGCCCCCACCCCGCTCCTCATGAAAGCGAGCCGAGAGAATCACGCTGAACTCGGTGGCAATGGCAATGGTGAGCGCCCCCAGCGCCGCCGACATCGGGTTGAGCGGGATCCGGCTGAGCCAGAGCACCAGCGCCGACCAGCCGGTGGCCATCACAACCGGGACCAGGGGCAACAGCGAACGGCGCCAGGAGCGATAAGCAGCCAGGAGCACAAGCGCCACCGCAACGAGGCTGGCAAGCGTCAGCCAGTAACGACTGGAAGACAGATCGGAAGCCGCCGCGGCAGCGATCACGGGCAGCCCGGCAAGGCGCACCGTTACGCCGGAAGGCGGCCCGCCTGGGGCCCCTGACTCCCCAACCTCATCGCGAACCCGTTCGATCAGCGCCTGCTGGTCCCCGAGCGACTGGGCGCGAATCCCAAAACTGAGCAGCGCCAGGTGGCCCGGCAATCCAGTCTTGGGGTCCACGGGCGCCACCTGTTCGAGGTCGTAGGCCGGCAGTTCCGCAAGTGTGGCGCGCACATCTCGCCGACTCAGGCGCTCATGGCCCTTGCCGCTGACGAGGAAGTCGGAGAGCGCCGGCCCCGGACACACTTCCGCCGTCAGGCAACTCGGCCGCGGCCCGGAGAAGCCACCCGAATCGAGCACCCGCTGCTTGAAGCCAGCCATCCAGCGAATCGTCGCGGGATCGGAAAAATCCGGCGCTTCGACGCTGACCTCGAGCTGCCCGGAGACCCCGGTGACGTCCTGAACCCGGTTGAGGTCTTGAATCGCACCCGCGCCTTGGGGGGCAAGATCACGAATATCCGTGGCGGTGCCAATCTGGGTTCCGAGGCCCCAACCGATCAGCGCCAGGGCGGCGCCGACAACAAGCACCCGCCTCGCATTGCCGAGCGCGAATGCCGCCAACCGCCCAGGCGAGAGGAGGGGGTGCCCCGGATGCGCGCGGCGTCCTGTTTTTCGCCCGGTCCCCTTGGCGAACACCCCCTTGCTCGCGGCGAAAAACCCAGCAAGCGGAGGGGCACCCCCTCCTCTCGCCCGGCCCCACACGCCAAGAACCGCGAACCCAACCGTGAGAGCAACTCCGAATCCGACCGCAATGCCCACGATCAGAAGCCACCCGAAACCCCGAACCATCGGAACAGGCGAAAGCTGGAGGGCCAAGAAACCGGCCGCGGTAGCCAGGCAGGCTGTGGCGATAGTCGGGCCTCCCCGAGCCGCCGCCTGCTTAGCCGCCTCCACCCCGGTCGCACCACCCTCCACCGCCTCGTCGAACCGGGCCTGAAGCTGGATCGCGTAGTCGACGACCAGCCCGATAAGGATCGGCAGGACGGCGATCGAGGCCGGCGTAAGCGAGCCGCCGACCGCGGCCAGGAGGCCGAACGTAATCGCGGCAGCACCAAGGGCCACGCCAAGCGGCAGCAGCCGCAGGTGCGAGCGGAAGACCAACAGCAGCGTCAGCGCCATGACCGCGATCGCGACGGCGAAGAGGACCAGCAGCGCGTCCTTGAGGGCCCCGGCCAGGCCTTCGATCACCACCGGCGCACCGGAGATCGTGTAGGTGCCGCCGTGCAGGGCGAAGCAGGCCTCCGGCTGCCCCTTGAAGGTGCAGGCCTTGCGCGGCGTCGTGTCGTAGACCGCTTCGCGGACCAGGCCAAGGGCCCGGCTTCGCTCGGCGTCGCTCAGGCCAGGGCGCAGCCGCAGGATGATCTGCGTCGAGTGGTTGTTCGGGAAGAGGTAGGCGAGCTTCGCCTTCGGCGTGCCGCGCGAACGGTTGATGTCGAAAGACGACGGCAGCGAGGAAGTCCGGGTTGCCGATGCTGGGGGCGCTGGTGATCCCGTAGCGCGCCGCGACCTGGAGCAGGAATTCGCGCAGCTGGTCGGGGGGGACCGTCGCCGCCAGCCGCCGCAGCTGCCGGTCGATCTGGATCACCGCCTCGTTGAGAAACGTCGCCGGCCCGACCACGAACTGCACCGAGTCCATAGCGGCCAGCTCGGCACAGGGCCCCGGGATCGGCTTGGCCCCCTTGGGCACCTTCCCCGACAAACACCCCTCCAACCGCAGCAGCCGCCCCAAATTAGGCGTAAGGATCAACCCCTGCAGATCCCCCTCCGCCAGCACCACCACCGGTTCTTCCCCAAAAACCTCCCGAACCCGCTGGGTAGCCCGATAGCTCTCCGAGTCCGAATCGACCAAGGTCCCCGTCCCCGCATCGGTAGACAGCTGCGTAGCGGCCACAAAAGCTCCAACAGCAAGGAGGGCCGACACGACGAGCACAACCCGGGCATGCCGAGCTGCAGAGGAAGCCACACTCCCGAACAATCTCGCGCCGTTCATACCTCAGCGCCACGGACCGTGAAGAGGGAGCCGGGTGCCCCTCTCCGCGGCTTGTACTTTTTCGGTGCTTCAACCTCGAGAGGCCAACCCCGATCCACCGAAAAAGTTGAGCGGAGAGGGGTACCCGGCTCCCTCCCCCGCTCAATCCATGGAAAGAGGACCACTAACGTCCGCGTTAAGGAACTGACTGACGAACCGGTTCTCAGAGTCGAACAACTCCTCCTTCGGCCCCGACTCGACGATCTTGCCGTTCCAGAGCACAGCGATGAAGTCGGAGATCCGCCGCGCGGTGTTGAGGTCGTGGCTGATCACCAGGTAGCAGCCGCCGTTCTCCTCGTGCACCTCGCGGACCAGCTCGCAGAGCAGTGCCGTGCGCACCGGGTCGAGGCCCGAGTCGGGCTCGTCGAACATCACGATCGCCGGTTCCAGCACCAGCGCCCGGGCGAAGCCGGCGCGCTTGCGCATCCCGCCGGAGAGCTCGTTCGGCATCTTGTAGATCGCCTCGCTCAGCCCCACCTCCTTGAGCCGGCGGTTGCAGATCTCGCCGATCTCCTCCTCGCTCTTGTCGGTGTGCTGGCGCAGCGGGAAGGCGGTGTTGTCGTAGATGTTCATCGAGCCGAAGAGGGCGCCGTCCTGGAACAGCAGGCCGAACTTCTTGCGCACCTCGAAGAGCTCGTCGTCGGTCATGTTCGGGATCGACTCGCCGTGCACCAGCACGTCGCCGGAGTCCGGGTAGAGCAGGCCGACGATGTGCTTGATCAGCACGCTCTTGCCGGTGCCCGACGGGCCCAGCACCATCGAGACCTGGTCCTCGGGCAGGCCGAGGTTGAGGCCGTTGAGGATGCGGGCGCGGCCGAACTGCTTGACCAGGTCGATGATCTCGATCGCGTCGGTGCCGCCGTGGTCGCGCTTGCGGCCCGTGTGGAAGCGATACGGATCGGCCTCGGCCGGGTCGACGCCGGGGATCACGAAGTCGCGCCCCATCGTCATCCCGTCCTCGCTGATGTAGGGACCGCGCTCGATCGCAACCGGCTCGGTCGCCTCAGCGCCGGCCTCGAACTCGGCGTCGTCGGGTCGGATCTGCTCGTCCATAGACATAAAGGTACTCAGCCTCCTATCGGCGCCCGCGGGTTGGCTCCCCAGAAGACAAGGGTGCCCAGCATCCCGATGATGTGAACCAAGACGATGTTGAGGACCATCGACTTCGCGGTGGCGGTGCCGACCCCGACCGGGCCCCCCGACGCCGTGTAGCCGTAGTAGCAGCCGACCATGACTATCGCCGTCGCCATGAACATGCCCTTGACCAGGCTGAAGACGAGGTCCGGCGGGTTCTGGAACATCCAGAAGATCAGCAGGTAGCCGCCCGAGGAGACGTCGCCGATCTGCTGGACGACGGCGAGGTAGCTGGCGAAGTACATGATCCCGATCCCGACCAGGTAGATGAACGGGAAGGCGATCCAGGCGGCGAACAGGCGGGTCGCGCAGAGGAAGGTGACGGGCGGCACGCCCATCACCTCGAGCGCGTCGATCTCGTCGGAGATCCGCATCGCGCCGAGCTCGGCGACGATCCCGGTGCCGACCTTGGCCGCCAGCATGTAGCCGAAGGCGTAGGGCATGATCTCGCGCAGGTCGCACCAGGCCGAGAAGACGCCGGCGTAGGCCGGCGCGCCCTGGGCGCGCAGCAGGTAGGCGCCCTCGATCCCGCACTGCAGGCCGAGGATGAAGACCAGGCCCCAGATGATCATCGCCGAGCCGAGGATCAGGATCCCGGCCTGGCGCAGGCTCTCGCCGAAGAAGCGCAGGACCCGGCCGCTGTAGACGAGGCCGGCGACGCGCGAGCCGAAGCGGGCGATCTCCCCGAAGGAGTCGAACCAGCCGCGCGGGACGTCGAGCCAGGCGTTCATCGGATCGTCTGCAGCTCCGGGTTGGTGGCCAGCAGTGTCTGGGTGAAGGCGTAGTTGAAGGCGAAGACGCCCATGAAGGAGATCACAACCGCCTGGTTGACGGCGCGGCCGACGCCGGCGGCGCCGCCGGACGCGGTCATCCCCTTGTATGAGCAGACGACGGCGATGATCGCGCCGAACAGGGTGCACTTGATCACCGAGCCCCAGAGGTCGGTGATCGAGGCGTTGGAGAAGAGGGTGGCGAAGAAGCCGCCGAGCGGCTGCTTGTAGAGCAGCTCGGTGATGATGCCGCCGCTGATCCCGAAGACCAGCGCGTAGATGTCGAGCAGGCCGGTGATCAGCATCAGCGCCAGGAAGCGCGGCACGACCAGGTTCTTGATCGGGTCGACGCCGAGCACCTGGAGGGCGTCGAGCTCCTCGCGGATCTTGCGGGCGCCGAGGTCGGCGGTGATCGCGGTGCCGGCGACGCCGGCGACGACGACGGCGGTGACGAAGGGGGCGAACTCGCGGATCGAGGCGAGGACGAAGAAGCCGCCGAGCCGGTCGAGCGCGCCGAAGAGCGAGAGGAAGTTCGCCGCCTGCAGCCCCGGGGCGCCGAAGCCGAAGGCGACGGTCGAGACCAGCAGCGGGAACCAGCAGAGCTGCAGGGCGAAGAGGAACTGGCCGATGAACTCCTCGCCGTAGGGATAGGGCGGCTTGACCGCGGAGACGAGCGTGCGAGCAGTGAGGATCATCATGTCCCCAACCTGTTCGAACAGCGACTTGGCGGGCAAGAACGCCCTGTTTACCGCGGATCCAACCATCTGCTCCTCCGGTGAGCGGCACCGCATCCAAACGGCACCCGGCTCGGTGCAGCGAGTTTATGCGATGCGTCAGGCGCCCTCCGTTACACGACTGTTGAGATACCGCTAACCGGGGTCCCTTGCCAGGCGGGGGCGCCCAACCCCCGTGGTATGTTCCGGCCGCTTTGGGGGGGCATCGCAAACACGCGTCGCGATCCCGGCCGCGGGCCGCGTTCGCGGGCGCCCTCGCCGCGGTGCTGGCCCTCTCCATAACCGCCTGCGGAAGCGAACCGTCCTCCGACGCCAACGAGGCGGCCGGCACCTACGCCGTCAAGGTTATGCGAGCCGAATTCCCGACCAGGCAGGAACTCGGCCAGACCTCGCTGCTGCGGCTCGGCATCCGCAACGACGGGCGCAGGACGATCCCGGCCCTGACCGTGAGCTTCTCGATCGCCGGCAAGCAGGGCCGCGCCTCCAACCTGCCCTTCGGCATCCACGACCCCGAGCCGGGGCTCGCCCAGCCCGACCGCCCGGTCTGGGTGCTCGCGCTCAGGTACCCGAAATTCGCCGGCTCTGCCGAACCGGGCGGGGCCGGGACCTCGAACCCGAAGACCTACGACTTCGGCCCGCTGAAGCCGGGCGCGACGGCGAACGTGGTCTGGAAGCTGAGCGCGGTGAAGAGCGGCCGCTACGCCCTGCTCTACGCGATCGAGGCCGGGCTCGGCGGCGGGGCAAAGGCGAAGACCGCCGGCGGGGCGGCCCCGGGGGGCTCGTTCGCCGTGCGGATCGTCTCGGCCACGCCCAACAAGGTCGTCAACGGCTCCGGAGAAGTGGTCGTCGAGAAGTGACACTTTTGTGACGGCTGCCTAATACGCGACCGCAACGTTCTGTCTAAGGTGGCATCATGGAGGCGATGCCCCAGACCTGGAACGACGACCGTATGGACGAACTCGCCGCGCACGTCGATGCTGGCTTCGCCCAAGCGCGTGTCGACCTCGGCTCGACGCGCGAGGAACTTCGCCGTGAGATCAAGGAGCTGCGAGGCGAGGTCAAGGCCCAAGGCAAAGAACTGCGGGGTGAGATCAAGGCGCTGGGCGACGACCTGAGAGGAGAAATTAAGGCCCAAGGCGACGACCTGCGGAGGGAAATAAAGGTCCAGGGCGACGACCTGCGGGGTGAGATCAAGGCGCTGGGTCAGGAACTGCGGGGTGCGATGAATGCCCGGTTCGACATCGTGGACAGGCGGTTCGATTCTCTCAACGCCGTCCTCGTGGAAAGCCAGCGCACGATGATCCAGCTCTGCGGTGGCCTCTGCTTTGCGTTGATTGCCGCCGTCGCCACGCTCGTCTCCACCGTCCTCTAGCGTTTCCGGGGTGGGGTCTCGGGCTCTCCTGGGCATTGCCTTCAGCGCTCTGGCGCTGATGACGCTTCCCGCCTGTGGATCGGCGCGAGAGCACCAGCGAAGCCGACCCTCGCAGCGGCCGGGCGGCGGCGTCGCCCTGAAGCGGGTCGGCAGCTTCGACAGCCCCACCTACGCCGCCGGCGCGCCCGGCTACCCCAAGCTGCTCTTCGTGGTCGAGCAGCCCGGGAGGGTCGAGGTCATGCGCGCCGGGCGCAAGCTGCGGCACCCCTTCCTCGACGTCAGGGACCTGGTCGGCTACGACGGCGGCGAGCGCGGCCTGCTCTCGATCGCCTTCCCGCCGGATTACCGCAGCAGCGGTCGCCTCTACGCCTATTACACGGACAACGACGGCAACATCCGGGTCGACGAATTCCGGCGGCGGGGTGCGACGCGGGCCGCGCGGGGCTCGCGCCGCACGGTGATCGAGATACCCCATCCGGTCAACGCCAACCACAACGGCGGCCAGCTCCAGTTCCTCGGCAACCTGCTCTACCTCGGCACCGGCGACGGCGGCTCCGGCGGCGACCCGCCCAACAACGCCCAGAGCACCGAGGCCCTGCTCGGCAAGCTGCTTCGCATCGACCCGCGGCCGAGCGGCGGCCAGCCCTACTCCGTGCCCGCCGACAACCCCTTCGTCGGCAGCCGGGGCCGCGACGAGATCTACAGCTACGGCCTGCGCAACCCTTTCCGCTTCTCCTTCGACACGATCACGGCAGCTGCCGGCCAGCCGCGGATCGCGATCGCCGACGTCGGCCAGAACCGCTTCGAGGAGGTCGACTACACGACCGTGGCGGGGGCGCGCGGCGCCAACTTCGGCTGGGACGCGCTCGAGGGCTTCGCCCCCTACGCCGAAGACAACGGCGACACGCCAGACCCCGGCGGCACGACGAAGCCGATCCTCGCCTACAGCCACGGCCGCGACGGCGGCAGCTGCTCGATCATCGGCGGCTACGTGGTCCACGACCCCGGCCTGCCGTCCCTGCGCGGCCGCTACGTCTACAGCGACTACTGCTCGGGGCGGCTGCACAGCCTCGTCCCTCACCTGCACGGCGCCGGCAAGGACCGCCGCCTCAGGATCGCGGTCCCCTCCCCCACCTCGTTCGGCGAAGACAACCGCGGCCGCGTCTACGTCTGCTCCCAGGAGGGAGCTGTGTACCGCCTCATATCGCGCTAGGGATCGCAACGGGTCCACACGTTCGATACGTCGACGTCGGCCGCCGTATGCAATCAGGCAAAGCTGAGCAAAAGCTGATATCTTGCCCCGCGAATGAAGGGGGGAGTCTTGAATACCAGGGGATTGTTTGTCGTGGCCGCGACCATTGCGGCACTTCTCTTTGCCATCGGATGCGGCAGCTCGAGCGACGCCGAGGTCGCGGTCCAGACCGGGTCTCTTTCGAAGGCCGAATTCATCGAAAAGGCCGACGCGATCTGCCAGACGACCCGGGACGAATTCCTCACCAAGTACACGGCTTTCTTCAAGGCGCATAAATCGGACTTCGGCAACAAGCAGAAGGAAAAGGCGCTGCTCGGCGAAATGGTCGAGACGCTTCTCACGGCGCACGTCGAAGGGAAGATCGACCAGATCAGCAAACTCGGCGCCCCCGACGACTTCGCGCCGGAAGCCACCGCCTTCCTCGACGCGCTCCAAACGCGGCTCGGCGAAGTTCGCGAAAACCCAGTCGAACTGACCGCGACGTCGGACCCCTTCATCAAAGCGGAAGAAGCCGCAAGAAAAGCGGGAATGGACGGCTGCGCCGAAAGCCTGCCCTGATCCTCCCATGGACCGTCATACAGACGGTCCATGGGGCTCGCGCCCGTCTCCCCGGCCCAGCGGATAGAGTTGGCTGCTCAGCCAGATGGAGCAGCTAGAGGTCCACAGCCCCGCGACCGGAGAATCGATCGCCACCGTCCAGGTCGACTCGCCCGAGGCGGTCGCCACCACCGTCGCCCGGGTGCGCGCCAACCAGGCCGAGTGGGAGGCAATCGGGATCGAGGGCCGCTACCACTGGCTCGGCAAGCTGCGCGACTGGCTGCTCGACAACTCCGAGCAGGTGCTCGACACGATGCAGGCCGAGACCGGCAAGGTCCGCGCCGACGCCTCCGGCGAGCCGGTCTACCTCGCTGACCTGATCAACTTCTACGGCGCCAAGGCGGCCAAGTTCATCGGCGAGGAGGCGGTCCGCCCCCACACGCCGCTGCTCGCCGCGAAGAAGCTGAGGGTCCAGTACCGCCCCCACCCCGTGGTCGGCATCATCAGCCCCTGGAACTTCCCGCTGATCCTCGCCCTCGGCGACGCGATCCCGGCGCTGCAGGCCGGGCGCGGCCGTCGTCGTCAAGCCCTCGGAGTTCACCCCGCTGGGCCTGGCCGAAGTGGTGAAGGCCTGGAAGGAGGAGATCGGCGGCCCCGACGTGCTCGACTGCGTGCAGGGCGTCGGCGAGACCGGCGGGGCGCTGGTCGACGCGGTCGACTTCGTCCAGTTCACCGGCTCGGACCGCACCGGGCGCAAGGTGATGGCGCGCGCCGCCGAGACGCTGACCCCGGTCAGCCTCGAGCTCGGCGGCAAGGACCCGATGATCGTGCTCGACGACGCCGACCTCGACCGCGCCGCCAACGCGGCGGCCTGGGGCGGGATGATGAACTCCGGCCAGATCTGCATATCGGTGGAGCGGATCTACGTCGAGGAGCCCGCCTACGACCCCTTCGTCGCCAAGCTGACGTCCGCGGTCGGCAAGCTGCGCCAGGGCGCCGACGGCAAGTCCTACGGCAAGGAGGTCGGCGCGATGACCTCGCCCAACCAGACGGCGATCGTCGAGGACCACGTCGAGGACGCCCTCGCCTCCGGCGCCAGGGCGCTGACCGGCGGCAAGCGCCTGCCCGGCGCCGGTGACTACTTCGAACCGACGGTCCTGGTCGACGTCGACCACTCGATGAAGGTGATGCGCGACGAGACCTTCGGGCCCGTGGTCGGGGTGATGAAGGTGCGCGACGCCGAGGAGGCGCTGCGGCTGGCCAACGACAGCCGCTACGGCCTCTCCGGCTCCGTCTTCGGCGAGAGGGAGCGAGCCGAGCGGGTCGCCCGCCGGGTCGAGTGCGGCGCCGTCAACGTCAACGACGTGCTGGTCAACTACGCCGCCACCGACGTGCCGATGGGCGGCTGGAAGCAGTCGGGGATCGGCTACCGCCACGGCGAACCGGGGATCAAGAAGTACTGCCGCACCGAGTCGGTCGTGATCACCCGCTTCGGCGGCAAGCGCGAGGCCACCTGGTTCCCCTACACCCGATCCCGCCGCGGCCTGATCAGCCGCATCGCCCAGGCATTCAACGCCCGCGACCTGAAGCGCCGCCTCGGTCTGCACCGCTGACCAGGCGGAGCATCGGCTGCGCCTGCGCGCAATTGATCAGACATAGCTGAGCAAAGGCTGCTATGTTGCCCGCGAAGTGAGGGGAGGCTCTTGAAGACAAGAGGATTCGTTCTGACGGCGAGTGCCATCGCGGCGCTTCTTCTCGCTGTTGGGTGTGGCAGCTCGGGCAGCGAAGTCACGGTCCAGACCGGGTCCATGTCGAAAGCCGAGTTCATCAAAAAGGCCGATGCGATCTGCAAAGCGGCCCGGACCGAATTCCTCGCCAAGTACACGCATTTCATCCAGGCGAATAAATCGGACATCACCGACCCGCAGAAGTCAAAAGCGCTGATCGACGAGCTGCTCGAATCGATTCTCTCGCCAAACGTCGAACGGCAGATCGAACAGATCAGCGAGCTCGGCGCCCCCGGCGCCTATGCCCCCGAAGTCGCCTTGTTCCTCAACGCCCTCCAGACGCGGCTCGACGAAGCGGCGGACAATCCCGCCGAGCTGACCGCGTCGCCGTACCCCTTCAAAAAGGCGGAAAACGTTGCAAAAGGGGCGGGCATGGATGGCTGTGCCGAAAGCTTCAGCTGACCCTCCGCTGCCCAGTCGGGGTTGAACCGACGAGCGCTCGGTAGCCTCTTTGGATCATGGCCGAGCGCGATTTCATAGCCGCGACCCGCGAGCGCGTCGTCGTCTTCGACGGCGGCATGGGCGCGACGCTGGAGCAGTTCGACCTGACCCAGGAGGACTACGGCGGGCTGGCCGGCAAGTGCCACGAGGCGCTGGTGCTGAACCGCCCCGACGTGATCGAGGGCGTCCACGCCTCGATGGTCGAGGCCGGCGCCGAGGTGGTCGAGACCGACAGCTTCCAGGGCTCGCGGCTGAAGCTCGAAGAGTGGGGCCTGGGCGAGCACACGCTGGAGATCAACGTCAAGGCGGCCGAGATCGCCCGCCGGGCCGCGGGCCCCGACCGCTTCGTCGCCGGCTCGATCGGCCCGACCGGCTTCCTCCCCGCCTCCACCGACCCGACCCTCGGCGACATCTCCTTCGGCCGCCTGGTCGAGGTCTTCGCCGAGCAGGCGCGCGGCCTGGTCGAAGGCGGCGCCGACCTGATCATCATCGAGACCGCCCAGGACATCCTCGAGGTCAAGGCGGCGATCTTCGGCGCCCGCGAGGCCTTCGCCGCGACCGGCCGGCGGCTGCCGATCCAGGCCAGCGTCTCGCTCCTGCCCCAGGGCGGCAAGATGCTGCTCGGCACCGACATCCAGGCGGTGCTGACGACGCTTGCCGCGCTCGACGTCGACGTGATCGGGCTCAACTGCTCGACCGGGCCCGAGGACATGCGCGACGCGATCCGCTTCCTCGGCGAGAACAGCCCGCTGCCGGTGCACTGCATCCCCAACGCCGGCCTGCCGCTGCAGGGCCCCGACGGCGAGACGATCTTCCCCGAAGAGCCCGAGCCGCTGGCGGCGACCCTGGGCGAGTTCGTCGAGCGCTACGGCGTCGGCATCGTCGGCGGCTGCTGCGGGACGACGCCCGCGCACATCGCGGCGATCCGCGAACGGGTCGACGGGCGCGTGCCGGGCGAGCGCCCCGCGCCGGGACCCCCCCAGCTCTCCTCGATGATGACCTCCACCCCGCTCGTCCAGGAACCCCGCCCGACCCTGGTCGGCGAGCGGGTCAACTCGCAGGGCTCGCGCAAGGCCAAGGAGCTGCTGCTCGCCGACGACTACGACGGCCTCGTCCAGGTCGCCGAAGACCAGGTCGAAGGGGGCGCCCACGTGCTCGACGTCTGCGTCGCGCTGACCGAGCGCCAGGACGAGGACGAGCAGATGGCGGCCGTCGTCAAGCGGGTCTCGCTGACCCAACCGGCGCCGATCCAGGTCGACTCGACCGAGCCGGAGGTGATCCGCGCCGCCCTCGAGCAGATCCCCGGGCGGGCGATCGTCAACTCGATCAACCTCGAGGCCGGCCGCGACAAGGCCGACGTCGTCGCGCCCCTGGCCGCCGAACACGGGGCGGCGCTGATCGCGCTGACGATCGACGAGGTCGGGATGGCGAAGACGGCCGAGCGCAAGGTCGAGATCGCCAAGCGGATCCGCGACCTCGCCTGCACCGAGCACGGGCTCGACCCGCGAGGCGCTGATCTTCGACGCCCTCACCTTCACCCTGACCACCGGCGACGAGGAGTGGAAGCCCTCGGCGGTGGAGACGATCGAGGGGATCCGCCGGATCAAGGCCGAGATCCCCGGCGTCAAGACCTCGCTCGGCGTCTCCAACGTCTCCTTCGGCGTCTCGCCACGCCCGCGCGCGGTTCTCAACTCGGTCTTCCTGCACCACTGCGTCGAGGCCGGGCTCGACCTGGCGATGGTCAACCCCAACCACATCACCCCCTACAGCGAGATCCCCGACGAGGAGCGCGAGCTGACCGACGACCTCGTCTTCAACCGCCGCGGCGACGCCCTGGAGCGCTTCATCGCCCACTTCGAGTCCAAGGGCGAGGAGGCGGAGGACGAGGCCGCCGACCCGACCGAGGGCATGGGGCCCGAGGAGGCCCTGCACTGGCACATCCTGCGCCGCAAGAAGGACGGGGTCGAGGAGTGGATCGACCGCTCGGTGGAGAAGATCGGCGCCGTCCCGACCCTCAACGAGGTGCTGCTGCCGGCGATGAAGGAGGTCGGCGACAAGTTCGGCGCCGGCGAACTGATCCTGCCCTTCGTCCTGCAGTCGGCCGAAGTGATGAAGCGCGCCGTGGCGCAGCTGGAGAACTACCTTGACCGGATCGACGGCCACACCAAGGGCAAGGTCGTGATCGCCACCGTCTTCGGCGACGTCCACGACATCGGCAAGTCGCTGGTCAACACGATCCTCACCAACAACGGCTACACCGTGATCGACCTCGGCAAGCAGGTCCCGGTCGAGGCGATCATCGAGGCGGCGGTCGAGAACGAGGCCGACGCGATCGGCCTCTCCGCCCTGCTCGTCTCGACCTCCAAGCAGATGCCGATCTGCGTCCAGGAGCTGCACCAGCGCGGGCTCGGCTTCCCGGTGCTGATCGGAGGGGCGGCGATCAACCGCGACTTCGGCCGCCGCACGCTCTATCCCGGCGGCAGGGAGTCCGACGACGTCTACGAGCCCGGCGTCTTCTACTGCAAGGACGCCTTCCAGGGGCTCGACACGATGGACGCACTGGTCGACGAGCCGGCCCGCCAGGCCCTGGTCGAGCGGATCCGCGCCGAGGCACAGGAGCTGCGTGAGAAGCCGGCGAAGGTCGACACCGGCCCGCCGACCAGCGACGACAGCGTCCGCTCGGCCGCGCGCACCGACGTGCCGGTCCCCGAGCCGCCCTTCCAGGGCGTGCGCGAGGTCGACGTCGACCTCGACGAGGTCTTCCCCCACCTCGACCGCCACGTGCTCTTCAAGCTGCACTGGGGCGGGCGCGGGGTGAAGGGCGAGGCCTGGCGCGAGCTGGTCGAGGGCAACGGCGACGAGGAGGGCTTCGCGCCACGTCTGGAGCGGATGTGGCGCGAGCAGGACTTCCTGCGCCCGCGAGCCAGGCTCGGCTACTTCCCCTGCAACAGCGACGGCAACGAGCTGATCGTCTTCGACCCCGCGGACGCCGAGCGCGAGCTCGAGCGCCTCACGTTCCCACGCCAGCCTGCGCACGACCGCATCTGCCTCGCCGATTTCTTCCGCCGGCTGGACTCCGGCGAACGCGACATCGTGGCCCTTCAGGGCGTCACCGTCGGGCCGGAGGTGACCGAGCTGATCGAGCGCCTCGAGCAGGAAGGCGAGTTCGCCGAGCAGCTCTACGTACATGGCCTTGGCGTCCAGGCCGCCGAGGGCCTGGCCGAGTGGCTGCACTCGGAAGTGCGACGCGAGCTCGTCATCCCCCTCGACCAGGGCCGCCGCTACTCCTGGGGCTACCCCGCCTGCCCGGACCAGTCCGAGCACGAGAAGGTCTGGCGCCTGCTCGACCTCGAGCAGATCGGCATGACCCTCTCCGGCGGCTACGCCGTCCTGCCCGAGCAGTCAACGGTGGCGATCGTCGCCCACCACCCCCAGGCCGTCTACTTCGGGATGAAATCCGGCTTCATACCCGAGGACAAGGCACCGGACGAGTTGATCGCCGACACGGAGCGCGGAGGGAAGCTCACCACCCGTTAAAGGCAACCGCCCCGGAGGTCCGGGGCGGTTGCCTTACTCGTCTGGCTGCGCCTGTCGGCGTTGCCTTGGAGTTGCTTACTCGGTGATGTAAACCGGATTGGGTAACGGAGTCAGTAAGAGGTCTAATTTGCCAACTTTCGGGCAGATACCAGTTCCCAATTTTTTTAATTCCTGGTCCTCAACAACGACATCCCCGTTTGTCTCGCTCGATAATAATGGGCCTAAGGTGTGCCCTTCCAGGCCTTCGCCGTTGTAGCGGCAGTTGATGAAGAAGCCGCAGACGAGGTGCACTACTCCTGATCCGAAGCTTTGCCCAGCTAATTCATGTCCTTCCTTTAAGATTTTGATTTCGGCAGGGCCGTTTTCTTCGGTGACGGTGCAATTGTTGTCGCAATTGAAGTTCGTGAAGGTGCCGTGGATCACCAGCGGATTGCCTAAGTTCCCTAACGTGTCACCTAAGAATAAGACGTCGCAATGGACGTCGAAGATGCTGCTTAACAGCGTCGCTAAATTGCCGGATAACGTTTCTTCGTGCACGTGCGTGACTAAGTGGCCCGCCGCGCATTTTTCATGTGCGCCCGCTCCCGGCATTGTGTTGCACAGCGCGGTCGATTCCGCCATCGCCGAGCCGGCGCCAGCGAATGCCATCGCCATCAACGCCGCCATCACGGCGAGGCCGAACATCTTGATGAGTTTCACTTTGGTTCTCCCTTCCCGGCGGTTCCCGCCGAGATCGATTGGTTGCACTCGGATGCTCCGAGCTCCTCTTCTTATACGGCGGGAGTCGCCAGAACACAACGTACTTGGGAATATTGCTGGCACCGTTACTGGCAGAACAGTGCCGAGGATCCGTTTTCCCTGCAACTGCCAGGATAACCAAATGGCGGATGCGCGGAATTGCACTTTCTCGTTTTCGCTGATCACCTGGTGTACCTAGACGAGTTGATCGCCGAAGGGTGGAGCGTGGAGGGAAGCTCACCACGCGTTAAAAGGCAACCGCCCCAGAGGTCCGGGGCGGTTGCCTTGCTCATTGCTGCTCATCTGGCTGCGCCGTTGGCGTTGTCTTTTGAAGCTGCCTACTCGGTGATGTAAACCGGATTCGGTAATGGGGTCATTAAGATGTGTAATACGGCCACTTTCGGGCAGACCCCGCTTCCCTCTTTGCTTAATGATTGGCTTCGGATTGTGAAATCTCCGTTTGTCTCGGACGTTAATAACGGGCCTATGACATGTGCTTCCAAGCCTACGCCGTTGTAACGGCAGTTGATGAAAAAGCCGCAGACCAGGTGCTGTAAGGATTCGCCGACCTCTGTCGCTAATTCGTGCCCTTCCTTTAAGACTTTGAATTCGGAAGGCCCGTTTTCTTCGGTGACGGTGCAGTTGTTGTCGCAATTGAAGTACGTGAAGGTGCCGTGGATCACCAGCGGCCCCGGATCGGCTAACCCGTTCCCTAACGTGTCACCTAAGAATAAGACGTCGCAGCTGATGTCGAAAATGCTGCTTAACACCCTCGCTAAGTTGCCGGATAACGTTTCTTCGTGCACGTGCGTGACTAAGTGGCCCGCCGCGCATTTTTCATGTGCGCCCGTTCCCGGCATCGTGTTGCACAGCGCGGTCGGTTCCGCCATCGCCGAGCCGGCGCCAGCGAATGCCATCGCCATCAACGCCGCCATCACGGCGAGGCCGAACATCTTGATGAGTTTCACTTGATTCTCCCTTCTCGGCGGTTCCCGCCGAGATCGACTGGGTTGCGCTCGGGTGTCCCGAGCTGCCCTTTCTTATAAGGCCGGAGTCGCAGAAACGCAAACTACTCGACGTAAACTGTGTGCTATTTGCAGGAGGCCTTGAGTTCCGGGTGCAGGGTGGCGCTGCGCCCGTTCTGTCCGGTGAACTTGGCGGTGACGCGGTGGGCTCCCCGGCAGAGGTTGGTCGAGTTGACGATCAGGCCCTTCTTGCCGCCGGGCAGGCTGGCGACGATTTCGGTCACCGGGGCGTCGGGGATCGTTTCGAAGGTGGTGCGGATGCCGCCGTTGATCGAGTCGATCCGCCCGACCGAGTCGATCTCGATCGGCATCGAGGGCGGGCCCTTCAGCACCGCGACCATGTCGGGCAGCGGGTGGTTGGAGGAGCGCAGGTAGATCGTTGCCTTCGAGCGGGAAGTCGAAGAGCGGGGTGGTCGCCTTGACCTTGCCGTAGATCGAGCCTGCCGGGCATTGCGTCGGCGGCGAACTGCACCCTGGTGCAGACCGTTTTGATGTGGGCCTGGTCGAGGAACTCCGAGTGAGGCAGGGCGACCGAGAAGGCGCCGATGTTGGCCTCGCCGGTGCTCCGCCGGGCGGATGATCGCCCTCAGCCTCGGGTGCGCGCCTCGGTGGGTGCCGCCGAAGAGGCGGAAGCGCGACCTTCGGCTTGAAGGCGAGCTTGGCGCAGTCGGTCGCCGCGATAGGAGGCGGTCGGGCTGGCGGCCTTGCCCGCCGGTGGAGGTGAGGCCGGCGACGGTCTCCTTCGGCGCGCAGGAGGTCGGGTTGAGCGCGAAGTCGGGCCGGTCGAGCTGGACGTTGATCGTCCTGTAGAGGAGCGGGGTGCCTTCGACGAGCTGGGGCAGCGGGTCCGACTTGGCCGTCGCCTGGGCGGTCACCGGGTCGACGAAGACGGCGGACCTGACCACTTCGTCGCCGAAGTCGAAGGGCCCGGCCTGCTTGGGGACGACGGCGACGATGCTCGTCGGGGCGCCCTTGTAGGGGCCACCGAGGTAGACGGCCGTCGGGCGCTTGCCCGGCTGGGGGACCCAGAGCGGGGCGGGGCCGGCGCCGACCGCGGCGACCACCTTGCCGATCCGCGATGCGGCCGGGCAGGCTGCCGGTCTCCGCCGCCGGCTCCTTCGCAGTGCGGGATGCCGGCGAAGGTGGCGGCGATGCCCCGGGCAGGGTGAGGCTCAGGCCGGCGATGTTCTGTTCGGGGTCTTCGCGGGTGATCGTGGTGGTGAAGGGCGAGAAGGCGCCGCCCCTGGAGTCGGTGGTGCCGGCGGCGAGCTTCGGCGAGAAGCCGCCGTTGTCGCAGCCTTCGTCGATCTTCATCGGCGTGTCGCCCTCTGCCGGCGGGCCGCCCGACCAGGGGATGAATTCGTAGTGCGTGTAGTAGGTGCCGCAGCGCGGCGGGCGTCACCAGCGGCGCCCGGAAGCCCGACTTGAAGAGCAGCTTCATTTCGCGCAGCGGCGCCTGCGGGAGGCCTTCGGCCTGCGGGGTGCCGAGCACGATCGAGTGGATCTGGCCGCTGTCGGTGTCGAGCTCCAGTTCGCCTGGCAGCTTCACGTGCAGCGCCGAGGTCGTCGGCGACGATCCAGATCCGGTAGGGGTTGCCCGGTTCGGGCTCCCTGCAGGTAGATCGCGCCTTTCAGCTTGCGTTCGAGCACCGGGATCTCGAATTCGGTGGCGGCGAGCTTGGCGGCGTCGGGGCAGTCGGAGGCGACGTTCTGTCCGAAGTCGACCTGCGCCGGCGGAGCAGGTCGCCGAGGCCGTCGGCGGCGCCGGTGTTGACCGCCATGCCCTCGGGCAGGTCGATCCGCATGTAGCGCATCTGGGAGGGTTCGAGGACTTTCACCCCCGGCGAGGCCGGCAGCTTGATCGTCATGTCGAGGCCGGTCGGGGCGGAGGTGTGGTGGTTGGTCGGCTCGACTTCGAGCCTTGGGCCGAAGGGGAGGTGGTCGCAGCCGGTGATCTCGGGGAAGGTGGTTTTCACTTCCCCTTCGGGCTTCGAAGCTCCGGTTCGGCCCAGCTGGAGGCGTTGACGCCGACGCTCGAGCGGCACCCCGCAGCGGGTCGGGTTGGTGAAGAAGGGCAGTTCGTTGCGAGCCCGGCGGGCGTGCTGGGGAGGCGGTGCAGCCTTTGATGAAGACCTCCATGGGAGTGCAGCGTTCGGTGTCGTGGGCTGGGCGCGGCGGGCACCCCCCAGAAGGTCGATTCGAGCTTCACCAGCCGGGCCGCGGCGGGGGCGTTGGTGACTTCGGCGGTGATCCCGTAGTCCGCTCTCGGAGCGCACCCGGAAGTCGATGAAGGTCGGGAAGATGCCGGCGATGAGGCCCACCCGCGCGACCACGTCGCCGCCGGGCGGGCTCATCATGTAGACGGGCTCGTCGAATACTGCTGGTCAGCTCGTAGGCGACGATCGTCGAGAGGCCGATCTGGGAGCCGTTGGGGCAGCCGCCGCCGGGTTCCTGATAGCTGACCAGCTGCTGGGCGCTGCACTGCTGCGACCGCCCGATCACGTTGGGGTCGCCGATCAGCCCCGGCGGGAGGTCGAAGCGGATGTTGCGGGTGGCGCGTAGGAGTTGTGCAGGCCGAAGACGTTTGTTGGGCTCGCGGGGTCCTGCTTGACCGCGACGTCGAGGCGTGAGGTCGGGGTGGGCGCCCGCCTGGGTGGTCGAGAGCGAGGCGTTCGACCGATTCGATCCCGAAGCAGGCCGGGCGCGGCTCGGTTTCGCAGTCTTCGGCGGTCGCGAGCGCCGCGCCGGGACGGCCAGCGCGAGGAGCGGCCAGGGCGGCGACAGCGAGCAGAATCGCTGCGCGGCGGATCATCGTCCCGGCCCTCCGGTTGTGCGTTGGCTCGGCGCTGGTGCTTGTGGTGCTTCTTGTGCTGTGGCGCTTCACGCAGCGGCCTTTGACGCGGTGCTTGCCTTTGCGCGCAGCGCTGCGGTTTGGGCTCTGCGCGCTCTTCGCCGCCCCCGGTGGTGGCGGGGCCGGGCAGAGCCGGCGGTTCGGAGCCCTGGCCCTGGCAGGCGTCGCCCTGGCAGGGCGCCGGCGCGGCGGGTTCGGGGATGCCCGCCACCGACCCTGGCGTCATAGATCGAGGGGCTGCCCGCGACGTCCGCGCCGACCAGCTTCTCCTTGGTGTGGAAGAAGACGTCGTGCGCCGTCGGCGCTCATCGCCGTAGAGGATGGAGGGCGCTTCCCCCTGCCCGGAGGAGATCAGCGCCAGGCAGCCGCCCGGGCGGGTGCAGTCCTCCGGTTCCCTATCGCCTTCCACTCATAGACGTCCTCGACCTCGTTGGCGTCTTCGGGCAGGAGGCGATCGAGGCTCTGGAAGAAGACCTTCTCGCCGTCGTCGGTGAGGTTGGCGATCATCGTCGAGGCCTGGATCGGATCGCCGGTGAAGCCACGGATGTCCTCGAGCAGGGCGTCGGCGCGAGGGTGGGGCGCCGGAGGGATCGCAGGAGACGCAGAGCAGGCGCTCGCCCGCTCCGGCGGCGGGGTCGTAGCGGTAGATCTCCCCCACCCCTTCGTTGTCGTAGGCGGTGAGGCGGGCGTGGGACTGGAAGACGAAGGCCCCGCCGTCGGGGGTCGAGCGGGTCGGGGCGAGGGAGCGCCCCGAGTGAGCGCCGAGGCCGATCGCATTGGTCCAGGCGGCGAGGTTCATTTCGGAGATGCCGGCGAACGCGTTTTGTTTGAAGTCTTCCGTGGAGAGCCTGCCGACGAAACGAGTTCCGGTGCCGTCCCAGGCGTAGAGGTTGTGCTCGCCCGCTTCGGCGTCTTCGCCGTTGTCGTTTTCGTCTCGCGGTCCGGTGAGCGCTTCTTCGGAGCTGAAGAAGGCGTGGGAGCCGTCGGGGGAGACGTTGGCGAAGATCGAGTCCGGGGCGATTTCGGTGGCTTCGTGCGATTCGAGGTCGAAGCTGAAGAGCCTGGCGGGGGCGACGCCGTCGCCGAGCGCGTAGAAGAGCCGCCCACCGTCGACCGAGAGGCCGGCGTAGGTGGCCCTCGGGGCGGCGGTGGCAGTGGCGAGCAGCGCCGCTTTGGCCGGGGCCGGGTCGGTTTCGGTGACCGCGCTCGCCCTGGCGACCGTGGCGGCTGCGTTGGAGCCGCTGACCACGCACTGGATCGCCCCCGGGACGTCGCCGGCTTCGACTTCGTATGTTTCGCCTGTGGCGCCGGGCATCGCTTCGCCGCCGACGTACCACTGGTAGCCCAGCGTGTCGGCCCCGGCCCAGCTGCCCGGGTTGCAGCTCTCCACCGTTCCCGCCTGGGGAGCGGGGGGAGTCGGGGCGGCGATTTTCGCCGGCGGCTGGGGGTGCGCGCCGGAGATTGGCTCGATCGGAATCGATCCCGAAACCGAGACCGAGCCGGTGCCTTCCTCGTGCAGGAACACCAGGCACTGGGTGGCCGTCCCGGCGTCGGCACCGACGGTGGTGTATTTGGCCGGGGTTGTCCCCGCGCCGCTGGCGCCCCCGATCGGGGCCGAGTTGCGCAGCCACTGGAAGTGGAGGTTGTTCGTATTTTTCACTCCCTGCAGCGGCCCCTCCGCGCAGCGGAGCTCCTCTCCAACCTGCGCCGTTTCAGGGCTGGCCGCCTCGGTGCCCGAACCGTCCTGGTTCGCGTAGAGCGCCGCGCCGGCGCTGAAGGCGACCGTGGCGCCGTCTTCGCTCGCGCCGAGATAGGTGGCCGGGTCCTTCGACTCCACCTCCGCCTGGAATTCGGCCAGCTCTTCGGCCGTGGCGCCTCCGGCCGCGGCCGAGACGACCCGGGCGGTCGGCGAGCCCGCGGGGCGGTCGTAGATCGCCTGGGTCGGGGCGGCCGGCGCCCCGGGCTCCAGATGGGCCTTGGAGGTGAAGATCGCGTGGGTGCCGCCGGCGCTCACATAGCGGCTGAGCGCTTCGGGGTCATCGAGGAGGCTGCCCCCGAGCGCATCGAAGCCCGTGGGCGTGCGCAGGTAGAGGCCCTGGGGCAGGGTCTCGGGGAAGGTTTCGGGTTCGGGGTGGATCTCCCAGAAGGAGTAGAGCTGGTCGGAGGCGACGCCGTGCTGGGAGGCGAGGTGTTCGATGCCGGGGGCCGACTGGGCGTAGTCGGGGGAGAAAAGGTTGCTCCGCCAGCCGCCGGCGGGGTGCTCCCCCGCTTCGCGCTCGGCCCGGTAGCCGTCGAAGCGCCCGCTGCCTTCGAACCCGGGCAGCGTGCCATCGGTGAAGTAGGAGAGGCGCTCGCCGGCTGCTTCGCCGCGCTGGACGGTGAGCCAGTTGCTGAAGAGGCCCGAAGGGGTGCCACCGCCATTCGCGGCATAGGGGACGAGGCCGTCGGTCTGCGCGGGGGTGACGAGCTCATAGGCGCGGCAGTCGGGCAGGCTGGCCGAGAGGCCGAAGCGGTAGGTGGCGTTGGGGCATTCTTCGACCGTCCGGCGGGCCTGGGTTACGAAGGCTTGGGCGGCACCCTCGACCGTTGCGGCGTCGTTTTTGGCGACCGCGCGGTAGCGGTACTCGGTCCCTTCGCTGAGGCCGGTGAGCACGGCGAAGACCGGAACCGTCGCTTCTCCAGGCGCCAGTTCGACCCAGGGGGTGTGGTGGGTCGCGAGGCCTTCGAAGCCGCCCTGTCCTTCGAAGCTCTGGCGGTCGACGTAGTCGAAGCGGTATTCGGTCGAAAGGCCCGAGGGATTGACGTCGGCCCGCAGCGTCGCTTCCTGATAGAGGACCGGCAGCGCTGTCTTCGCGGTCAGCAGGGGGGGGCCGAAGAGCGCGGCTTCGCCGTGGCTGGCGCCGCCAGGGCTCGTGGCTATGAGACGGAAGCGGTAGGGGACTTCGGAATCGAGGCCTTCGACGTCGGCGTGGACGGAGACGGGTTCGCTGCCTTCGCCGATCTCGGCGGGGCTCTCCGCGCATTCTTCGGATTCGGCCCCTTCGAAGGCCGCTTCTTCGTCTCCCGGGTGTTCTTCCACGTTTTCCCGATACTCGGCGTCGGTCAGGTATTCGAATTCGCATTCTTCGAGCGGGGTTTCCTGCGGGTCGACGGTGCCGTGCAGGGTGGCGCTGCCGGGACCGAAGCCATCGGCGATGCCGGTGACTGCGACCGGCGGTTCATCCCCCCCGGGGTACCTCAGCGGCCCGAACGCACTCACGTCATAGGGAGGGTGGTCGGGATTGGTGTCGTCATAGGCGACGTAGGCGGTGCCGTTGGCGGGGTCGAACTCGTGGCAGGTCGGCGTCGTCGTTTCGTCAAGCGGCGGTTCGTGGGTCGCGCAGGCGTTGTCGACGGCGATCCGGTAAAGCACGGAGAGCCCTTCGGTGAAGGAGCCGAACTCGGCGACGAAGCTGCCGGCGGCGTCGTACTCGCGGGCACCGTGGGTCTTGTCGAACTCGAGCACGTGGCCGCTGGACTGGTCGACCGCGATGAGGGGGTTGCTTCCGAATTCTCCGCTCGGGGAGCCCGTGGTTTCGATCCGCGCCAGGACTTCTTTGCCCGCTTCGTCCACCGCGTAGATCAGTTTGGGGTTTATGGCGATGTAGACGGCGCCGTTTGCAGCTCACCGCGATCGAGCGGTGGAGGATCCCCGGCACGAGGCTTTTGGCGAATTCGGATTCGAGCGGGGTCGAGCCGTTGGCGGCGGAGTCATAGAGGTGGGTGAAGGCGTTGCTGGCAACGAAGAAGCGGTCCTTGCCGGGACCCGGGCCGGGGTTGACCGCGATCGCCTTCAGGCTGTTCCCCGCCGGGAAGTCTGCCGGGGTGGTGATCGAGGGTTCTGCGCGAGTAGGACGTCCCGGCGTCCGGCGGGTAGGCGCTCGGGGTCGGGGCGTAGTAGGTCGCTTCGGCTTCTTCGGAGAGGCCACCGTTTGCGTCCAGCACATAGACGTTGCAGGCCGAGTCGACCGCGATGTCTGTGGGGTTGTGCTCGTCTGGGAAGGAGACGACTTCGTTGCCTTCGGGGTCGTAGACGTGGATTTCGCCTTCGGCCCCCGCGTAGAGGTCGCCGTAGGAGTCGGTGGCCACCGCTATGGCGCCTTCCAGTTCGTGGGAGAGCGGTGGTTCTCCTGGCGGTCTTGAGGGTTTCGCGGCCGGGGGCTTTGAGCGGGCCGAAGGCGAGCGCCTTGGCGCCGGCGCCGGTGCCGGCGGTGACGTAGAGGGTGCCGTCGCCCGCCCCGCCGGAGCGGTCGATCGCGACCGCGGTGGGCTCTGCGTCGGCGAAGGCGGCGTTTGCGGTGCGGTCGAGGTATTCGCCTGTGGCGTCGAACTCGTCAAGCACTTCGTGGAGGGCGTCGTAGAGGAAGAGGTGCCCGGCGGTGCAGGCCTGCGTGCCGCCCACCGCGACGCATTTGCCCGCGATGCGGTTGCCGGGGTCGGCGGCGAGGTGGGCGCCGGCGGTGCCGAAGCCGAAGGAGCCGTCGGGGGTGGCGGCGCCGGTGACCTGGCGGCGCAGTTTCAGGGGTTCGGCGCCGAGGCCGACGAAGAGGTAGAGCCGGTCGGTGCCGACGCCGTTGGCGTCGGCTGCCCAGAGGTAGCGGTCGTTGCCTTTGCCGTTGGGGTAGGTGTAGGCGGCTACGCCGGCTGCTTCGCTCAGCGTGCCTGCGCCGACGTTGGCCTCGAAGCCGCCGTCGGCTTTGTAGACGGCTATGTGGTCGCCCTCGGCTGCGTAGAGGCGGTTGTCGACGGGGTCCACCGCGATGCCTTTGGCTTTGGTGCTGGAGTCGATGACTTCGCGGGGGCCGTAGGTGGGGGTGCCTGCGAAGGGGTAGGCGTTGGGTTTGAAGCGGACGACTTCGCCGGTGGCCTTCTCGGAGACGTAGAGGGCCCCGGTGGTGGTGACGGCGAGGCCGCAGGGTTCGTTGGCGTCGGCGATCGAGGTGAGGAGGGCGTGGGAGGGGTCATAGACCTTGACTTCGCCGGTGCCGGCGCTGGAGAGGTAGACGTCGCCTTTGGAGTCGACGGCGGCGCCGCAGGCGTGGTTCAGGCCGGTGATGTCGCGTGCTTCTTCGCGCGGGTGCACAGGGGCCGCCTCGGCTGGGGCGGCCGAGAGGAGGAGCGCAAGGGCAGCGGCCAGGGCGAGGAGGGGGCGGCGGCGGTGCGGTAGGGGTGCGGCGGCGGTGCGCCCAGGGAGGCCTTGGGTGGGGTTGTGGGTGTGGTGGTTCATCTTCAGAATGCCCTCCCGAGCCAGCCAGCGATCCAGCTGGCACTTGAGTTGTTGTTGCGGTGGCTGCGCCCGTGAGCACCGTGCCCCCTTGCTTTAACACACCGAATCCTGCCTTTGCCCTTCTTCCTGTGAAATCCCTTCCTGCACTTGAAGCTGACGCTAACCGTTGTGGCCTCCCTCATCACCACCGCACAGACCCGGACAGAGAGTTCGCCGCAACCCGACCAGTCCTTTATGCGAGATCCCGGCGCGGGGACGGCAGTCAGGCGAATGCCGAATCCGTGCTCGAAGCTGGCCGAGCAGGTGGCGCCGCATTTGATCCCGGCCGGGTCGCTGGTCACGGTGCCCGTGCCGTTGCCTTTCTTGATCACCGTCAGCATGTGCTGGACGGGGTTGAAGGTCGCGGTTACCGTCCTGTTTGCGGTCATCGAGACCACACACCCACCTGCGCCGTTGACACTGTCGCAGCCGGTCCATACGACCGCCTGCGAGCCTGCCTCGGGGGTTCCGCTCAGGATGACCGTGGTGCCGTGATCGAAGTTTGCATTGCAGGTGCCGCTGCATTTGATCCCGGCCGGGGAGCTGGTCACGGTGCCGTAGCCGTTGCCATTGTCGTTGCCTTTCCTGGTCACCGTCAGCGTGCGCTGGACGAGGTTGAAGGTCGCCGTGACCGATTTGGCTGCGCTCATCGTGACGACGCACTTGTTTTTGGAATCGACGCTGTCGCACCCCGACCATACGACCGGCTGCGTGTGGGAGCCCGGCGGCACCGCGGCGACAAGGGTGACCGTGGTGCCGGAGTCGACGATCGCTGCGCAGGTTTCGCCGCAGTCGATGATCCCCACCGGTCTCGAGCTGACGGTTCCCACCCCGGTGCCGGACCTGGAGACGGCAAGGAGGAACTCACCATGGGGGACCAGGTCGAATTTGGCTTCGACCGATTTGGCGGCGCCCATCGTGACTTTGCATTTGCCGGCTTCTTCGCTTGTGCAGCCGGTCCAGCCTTTGAATTCGGAGCCGGCTGCGGCGCTCTGGCTGAGCGTGACCACGGCGCCTTCTTCGTATTCGTGTTCGCAGCCCGAGCCCGAGCCGCAGTTGATCGTGCTCGGTTCGGCGGTGCTGCCGCCGGTGACGGTGCCTGTGCCGGAGCCGGTCTTGGTCACTTTGAGCTTGTAGTGGATCGTTGGGACCAGGTCGAATTTGGCTTCGACCGATTTGGCGGCGCCCATCGTGACTTTGCATTTGCCGGCTTCTTCGCTTGTGCAGCCGGTCCAGCCTTTGAATTCGGAGCCGGCTGCGGCGCTCTGGCTGAGCGTGACCACGGCGCCTTCTTCGTATTCGTGTTCGCAGCCCGAGCCCGAGCCGCAGTTGATCGTGCTCGGTTCGGCGGTGCTGCCGCCGGTGACGGTGCCTGTGCCGGAGCCGGTCTTGGTCACTTTGAGCTTGTAGTGGATCGTTGGGACCAGGTCGAATTTGGCTTCGACCGATTTGGCGGCGCCCATCGTGACTTTGCATTTGCCGGCTTCTTCGCTTGTGCAGCCGGTCCAGCCTTTGAATTCGGAGCCGGCTGCGGCGCTCTGGCTGAGCGTGACCACGGCGCCTTCTTCGTATTCGTGTTCGCAGCCCGAGCCCGAGCCGCAGTTGATCGTGCTCGGTTCGGCGGTGCTGCCGCCGGTGACGGTGCCTGTGCCGGAGCCGGTCTTGGTCACTTTGAGCTTGTAGTGGATCGTTGGGACCAGGTCGAATTTGGCTTCGACCGATTTGGCGGCGCCCATCGTGACTTTGCATTTGCCGGCTTCTTCGCTTGTGCAGCCGGTCCAGCCTTTGAATTCGGAGCCGGCTGCGGCGCTCTGGCTGAGCGTGACCACGGCGCCTTCTTCGTATTCGTGTTCGCAGCCCGAGCCCGAGCCGCAGTTGATCGTGCTCGGTTCGGCGGTGCTGCCGCCGGTGACGGTGCCTGTGCCGGAGCCGGTCTTGGTCACTTTGAGCTTGTAGTGGATCGTTGGGACCAGGTCGAATTTGGCTTCGACCGATTTGGCGGCGCCCATCGTGACTTTGCATTTGCCGGCTTCTTCGCTTGTGCAGCCGGTCCAGCCTTTGAATTCGGAGCCGGCTGCGGCGCTCTGGCTGAGCGTGACCACGGCGCCTTCTTCGTATTCGTGTTCGCAGCCCGAGCCCGAGCCGCAGTTGATCGTGCTCGGTTCGGCGGTGCTGCCGCCGGTGACGGTGCCTGTGCCGGAGCCGGTCTTGGTCACTTTGAGCTTGTAGTGGATCGTTGGGACCAGGTCGAATTTGGCTTCGACCGATTTGGCGGCGCCCATCGTGACTTTGCATTTGCCGGCTTCTTCGCTTGTGCAGCCGGTCCAGCCTTTGAATTCGGAGCCGGCTGCGGCGCTCTGGCTGAGCGTGACCACGGCGCCTTCTTCGTATTCGTGTTCGCAGCCCGAGCCCGAGCCGCAGTTGATCGTGCTCGGTTCGGCGGTGCTGCCGCCGGTGACGGTGCCTGTGCCGGAGCCGGTCTTGGTCACTTTGAGCTTGTAGTGGATCGTTGGGACCAGGTCGAATTTGGCTTCGACCGATTTGGCGGCGCCCATCGTGACTTTGCATTTGCCGGCTTCTTCGCTTGTGCAGCCGGTCCAGCCTTTGAATTCGGAGCCGGCTGCGGCGCTCTGGCTGAGCGTGACCACGGCGCCTTCTTCGTATTCGTGTTCGCAGCCCGAGCCCGAGCCGCAGTTGATCGTGCTCGGTTCGGCGGTGCTGCCGCCGGTGACGGTGCCTGTGCCGGAGCCGGTCTTGGTCACTTTGAGCTTGTAGTGGATCGTTGGGACCAGGTCGAATTTGGCTTCGACCGATTTGGCGGCGCCCATCGTGACTTTGCATTTGCCGGCTTCTTCGCTTGTGCAGCCGGTCCAGCCTTTGAATTCGGAGCCGGCTGCGGCGCTCTGGCTGAGCGTGACCACGGCGCCTTCTTCGTATTCGTGTTCGCAGCCCGAGCCCGAGCCGCAGTTGATCGTGCTCGGTTCGGCGGTGCTGCCGCCGGTGACGGTGCCTGTGCCGGAGCCGGTCTTGGTCACTTTGAGCTTGTAGTGGGGGACCGGGTCGCCTTCCGGGCCATAGCTCAGCGGCCCGAACGCACTCACGTCATAGGGAGGGTGGTCGGGATTGGTGTCGTCATAGGCGACGTAGGCGGTGCCGTTGGCGGGGTCGAACTCGTGGCAGGTCGGCGTCGTCGTTTCGTCAAGCGGCGGTTCGTGGGTCGCGCAGGCGCTGTCGACGGCGATCCGGTAAAGCACGGAGAGCCCTTCGGTGAAGGAGCCGAACTCGGCGACGAAGCTGCCGGCGGCGTCGTACTCGCGGGCACCGTGGGTCTTGTCGAACTCGAGCACGTGGCCGCTGGACTGGTCGACCGCGATGAGGGGGTTGCTTCCGAATTCTCCGCTCGGGGAGCCCGTGGTTTCGATCCGCGCCAGGACTTCTTTGCCCGCTTCGTCCACCGCGTAGATCAGTTTGGGGTTTATGGCGATGTAGACAGCGCCTTTGCAGCTCACCGCGATCGAGCGGTGGAGGATCCCCGGCACGAGGCTTTTGGCGAATTCGGATTCGAGCGGGGTCGAGCCGTTGGCGGCGGAGTCATAGAGGTGGGTGAAGGCGTTGCTGGCAACGAAGAAGCGGTCCTTGCCGGGACCCGGGCAGGGGTTGACCGCGATCGCTTTCAGGCTGTTCCCCGCCGGGAAGTCTGCCGGGGTGGTGATCGAGGGTTTGCGCGAGTAGGACGTCCCGGCGTCCGGCGGGCAGGCGCTCGGGGTCGGGGCGTAGTAGGTCGCTTCGGCTTCTTCGGAGAGGCCACCGTTTGCGTCCAGCACATAGACGTTGCAGGCCGAGTCGACCGCGATGTCTGTGGGGTTGTGCTCGTCTGGGAAGGAGACGACTTCGTTGCCTTCGGGGTCATAGACGTGGATTTCGCCTTCGGCCCCCGCGTAGAGGTCGCCGTAGGAGTCGGTGGCCACCGCTATGGCGCCTTCCAGTTCGTGGGAGAGCGGTGGTTCTCCTGGCGGTTCTTTGAGGGTTTCGCGGCCGGGGGCTTTGAGCGGGCCGAAGGCGAGCGCCTTGGCACCGGCGCCGGTGCCGGCGGTGGCGTAGAGGGTGCCGTCGCCCGCCCCGCCGGAGCGGTCGATCGCGACCGCGGTGGGCTCTGAGTCGGCGAAGGCGGCGTTTGCGGTGCGGTCGAGGTATTCGCCTGTGGCGTCGAACTCGTCAAGCACTTCGTGGAGGGCGTCGTAGAGGAAGAGGTGCCCGGCGGTGCAGGCCTGCGTGCCGCCCACCGCGACGCATTTGCCCGCGATGCGGTTGCCGGGGTCGGCGGCGAGGTGGGCGCCGGCGGTGCCGAAGCCGAAGGAGCCGTCGGGGGTGGCGGCGCCGGTGACCTGGCGGCGCAGTTTCAGGGGTTCGGCGCCGAGGCCGACGAAGAGGTAGAGCCGGTCGGTGCCGACGCCGTTGGCGTCGGCTGCCCAGAGGTAGCGGTCGTTGCCTTTGCCGTTGGGGTAGGTGTAGGCGGCTACCCCGGCTGCTTCGCTCAGCGTGCCTGCGCCGACGTTGGCCTCGAAGCCGCCGTCGGCTTTGTAGACGGCTATGTGGTCGCCCTCGGCTGCGTAGAGGCGGTTGTCGACGGGGTCCACCGCGATGCCTTTGGCTTTGGTGCTGGAGTCGATGACTTCGCGGGGGCCGTAGGTGGGGGTGCCTGCGAAGGGGTAGGCGTTGGGTTTGAAGCGGACGACTTCGCCGGTGGCCTTCTCGGAGACGTAGAGGGCCCCGGTGGTGGTGACGGCGAGGCCGCAGGGTTCGTTGGCGTCGGCGATCGAGGTGAGGAGGGCGTGGGAGGGGTCATAGACCTTGACTTCGCCGGTGCCGGCGCTGGAGAGGTAGACGTCGCCTTTGGAGTCCACCGCGGCGCCGCAGGCGTGGTTCAGGCCGGTTATGTCGCGTGCTTCTTCGGGCAGGTGCACCGGGGCCGCCTCGGCTGGGGCGGCCGAGAGGAGGAGCGCAAGGGCAGCGGCCAGGGCGAGGAGGGGGCGGCGCCGGTGCGGCCGGGGGGCGGCGACGGTGCGGCCGGGGAGGCCTTGGGTGGGGTTGTGGGTGTGGTGGTTCATCTTCAGAATGCCGCAAAGCTGCCTATTCCTCAAACCTCGCCGTGACGGATTTGGCAGCGCTCATGCTGACTTTGCAGACGAGGCCTTCGGGGGTCGGGCAGTTGACCCATTCGGCCAGTTCAGAGCCCAGCGCCGGGACGGCGGTCAGGGTGACCAGCGTCGCCGCTTTGGCTTTCGGCCCTTCGGTGCCGCCGAAGTAGGCGACTTTGGTCTGCGTGCAGGCCGCTTCGCAGGCCAGGCCGGTGGCTTTGACCGTGCCGTAGCCGGTGCCTGCCTTGGAGAGCGTCAGCGCCTGCGGGTTGACGATCGCTTTGCCGGCTTTGAATGCCGCCGTGAGCGATTTGGCCGCCGACATCGTCACCGTGCAGGGGCTGGTTTTGCCCGTGCAGGTCCCGGCACCTTCGGCCCAGCCTTCAAATTCGCCGCCGGTGCCCGCTTTGGCTTCCAGAGTGACGACGGTGCCTTCGGGCAGGGCCGCGGAGGCGAAGCTGCAGGCCGCGGCGCACTTGATCCCCTTCGGTTTGGAGGAGACCGTGCCGTAGCCGGACTTGCTCACCGAGAGCGCTTTGGCCGGCTTCAGGCTGAACTGCGCGTTGACCGATTTGGCTGAGCTCATCGTCACTTTGCAGACGCTGCCTTCTTCGACCGGGCAGCCAGCCCAGCCGCTGAATGCGGAGCCCAGCGCCGGGACGGCGGTCAGGGTGACCAGCGTCGCCGCTTTGGCTTTCGGCCCTTCGGTGCCGCCGAAGTAGGCGACTTTGGTCTGCGTGCAGGCCGCTTCGCAGGCCAGGCCGGTGGCTTTGACCGTGCCGTAGCCGGTGCCTGCCTTGGAGAGCGTCAGCGCCTGCGGGTTGACGATCGCTTTGCCGGCTTTGAATGCCGCCGTGAGCGATTTGGCCGCCGACATCGTCACCGTGCAGGGGCTGGTTTTGCCCGTGCAGGTCCCGGCACCTTCGGCCCAGCCTTCAAATTCGCCGCCGGTGCCCGCTTTGGCTTCCAGAGTGACGACGGTGCCTTTGTAGAAGGCGGCTTTGGCCGAGCTGCAGGCCGCGGCGCACTTGATCGCCTTCGGTTTGGAGGAGACCGTGCCGTTGCCGGACCTGCTCAGGCTGAGGGCCTGCTTGGCGTGGGCGAAGAAGGCGGTGACCGACTTCGCTTCCGACATCGTCACTTCGCATGCCCCGATGCCCGAGCAGGCGCCGCCCCATTCGCGGAATTCCGATTCCAAGCCGGGGCTCTGGGTCAGGATCACTTCCGTGCCTTCCGGGTATTCGGCGGCGCAGGCTTTAGGGCCAGAGCCCGTGTCGCATTCGACCGTGCCCGTACCTGCTCCGGTCTTGGCCACTTTGAGGAGGAATTTGGGCGCCGGGACCAGGTCGAATTTGGCTTCGACCGATTTGGCGGCGCCCATCGTGACTTTGCATTTGCCGGCTTCTTCGCTTGTGCAGCCGGTCCAGCCTTTGAATTCGGAGCCGGCTGCGGCGCTCTGGCTGAGCGTGACCACGGCGCCTTCTTCGTATTCGTGTTCGCAGCCCGAGCCCGAGCCGCAGTTGATCGTGCTCGGTTCGGCGGTGCTGCCGCCGGTGACGGTGCCTGTGCCGGAGCCGGTCTTGGTCACTTTGAGCTTGTAGTGGGGGACCGGGTCGCCTTCCGGGCCATAGCTCAGCGGCCCGAACGCACTCACGTCATAGGGAGGGTGGTCGGGATTGGTGTCGTCATAGGCGACGTAGACGGTGCCGTTGGCGGGGTCGAACTCGTGGCAGGTCGGCGTCGTCGTTTCGTCAAGCGGCGGTTCGTGGAGTCGCGCAGGCGCTGTCGACGGCGATCCGGTAAAGCCGGAGCAGCCCTTCGGTGAAGGAGCCGAACTCGGCGACGAAGCTGCCGGCGGCGTCGTACTCGCGGGCGGTGTGGGTCTTCGTCGAACTCGAGCACGTGGCCGTTGGACTGGTCGACCGCGATGAGGGGGTTGCTTCCGAATTCTCCGCTCGGGGAGCCCGTGGTTTCGATCCGCGCCAGGACTTCTTTGCCCGCTTCGTCGACCGCGTAGATCAGTTTGCGGGTTTATGGCGATGTAGACGGTGCCGTTGGCGCCGTTCACCGCGATCGACGGTGGAGGATCCCCGGCACGAGGCTTTTGGCGAATTCGGAGTTCGAGCAGGGTCGAGCCGTTGGCGGCGGAGTCGTAGAGGTGGGTGAAGGCGTTGCTGGCGACGAAGAAGCGGTCCTTGCCGGGACCCGGGCCGGGGTTGACCGCGATCGCTTTCAGGCTGTTCCCCGCCGGGAAGTCTGCCGGGGTGGTGATCGAGGGTTCTGCGCGAGTAGGTCGTCCCGGCGTCCGGCGGGCAGGCGCTCGGGGTGTAGTAGGTCGCTTCGGCTTCTTCGGAGAGGCCACCGTTTGCGTCCAGCACGTAGACGTTGCAGGTCGAGTCGACCGCGATGTCTGTGGGGTTGTGCTCGTCTGGGAAGTGAGACGATTTCGTTGCCGTCGGGGTCGTAGACGTGGATTTCGCCTTCGGCCCCCGCGTAGAGGTCGCCGTAGGAGTCGGTGGCCACCGCTATGGCGCCTTCCAGTTCGTGGGAGAGCGGTGGTTCTCCTGGCGGTTCTTTGAGGGTTTCGCGGCCGGGGGCTTTGAGCGGGCCGAAGGCGAGCGCCTTGGCACCGGCGCCGGTGCCGGCGGTGACGTAGAGGGTGCCGTCGCCCGCCCCGCCGGAGCGGTCGATCGCGACCGCGGTCGGCTCGGCGTCGGCGAAGGCGGCGTTTGCGGTGCGGTCGAGGTATTCGCCTGTGGCGTCGAACTCGTCGAGCGCTTCGTGGGCGGCGTCGTAGAGGAAGAGGTGCCCGGCGGTGCAGGCCTGCGTGCCGCCCACCGCGACGCATTTGCCCGCGATGCGGTTGCCGGGGTCGGCGGCGAGGTAGGCGCCGGCGGTGCCGAAGCCGAAGGAGCCGTCGGGGGTGGCGGCGCCGGTGACCTGGCGGCGCAGTTTCAGGGGTTCGGCGCCGAGGCCGACGAAGAGGTAGAGCCGGTCGGCTGCCGACGCCGTTGGCGTCGGCTGCCCAGAGGTAGCGGTCGTTGCCTTTGCCGTTGGGGTAGGTGTAGGCGGCTACGCCGGTTGCTTCGGTGAGCGTGCCTTCGCCGACGTTGGCCTCGAAGCCGCCGTCGGCTTTGTAGACGGCTATGTGGTCGCCCTCGGCGACGTAGAGGCGGTTGTCGACGGGGTCCACCGCGATGCCCTTGGCTTTGGTGCTGGAGTCGATGACTTCGCGGGGGCCGTAGGTGGGGGTGCCTGCGAAGGGGTAGGCGTTGGGTTTGAAGCGGACGACTTCGCCGGTGGCCTTCTCGGAGACGTAGAGGGCCCCGGTGGTGGTGACGGCGAGGCCGCAGGGTTCGTTGGCGTCGGCGATCGAGGTGAGGAGGGCGTGGGAGGGGTCATAGACCTTGACTTCGCCGGTGCCGGCGCTGGAGGCGTAGACGTCGCCTTTGGAGTCGACGGCGGCGCCGCAGGCGTGGTTCAGGCCGGTGATGTCGAGTGCTTCTTCGCGCGGGTGCACAGGGGCCGCCTGGGCGGGGGCGGCCGAGAGGAAGAGCGCAAGGCCGGCGGCCAGGGCGAGGAGGGGGCGGCGGCGGTGCGGTAGGGGTGCGGCGGCGGTGCGCCCAGGGAGGCCTTGGGTGGGGTTGTGGGTGTGGTGGTTCATCTGCCCCTCTCTCTCTGTTGACGCTGTCATTTCAGATGACAGTGCACTTGTCGAAGCCCTGAAGCTCAAGGGCTCTTGAGCTTCAGGGTGCTGGCCTGGACCCCAGAACCAGTGACTTTGGCCTTAAGGGCCTTACCGCCCTTCATGGCCTGCTTGGCAGAGCCGCTCAACTTGATCTTCAGCGTCGTGGAAGCGCCGGAAGCGAGGCTGAAGGAGCCTTTTCCAATCACCACGTTCTTGGCCTTGGCTTTGCCCTTCTTGAGCTTGGCGACCAGCTTGAACGTACCCTCGCAGGCTCCGCCTTCGCATCTGACCTTGACGGGGGCCTTCCCCGCTTTGACCTTGCCGGCGCTGGTCACTTGGGCGATGCCGGGGTGAGGCGTTTCTTCTTTGGGCACCGGGTCGAATTTGGCTGTGACTTCTTTCGCCGCGCTCATCGTGACTTTGCATTCGGTGGGACTCGGTTCTGACGCACAGCCTCCCCATGCGACTGTCTTGGTGCTGGCGCCGGAGGTGGCGGTGAGGGTGACGACCGTGTCGTGGTCGAAGCTGGCCGAGCAGGTGCCGCCGCAGTTGACGCCGGTTGGGGAGCTTGCCACGGTGCCGGTGCCCGAACCGCTCTTGGTCACGGTGAGGAGATGCTGTTCAAGGTCGAATTTGGCTTCGACCGATTTGGCGGCGCTCATCGTGACTTTGCATTTGCCGGCTTCTTCGCTTGTGCAGCCGGTCCAGCCGGCGAATTTGGAGCCGGCGGTGGGCACCTGGCTCAGGGTGACCAGGGTGCCTTCTTCGTATTCGTGTTCGCAGCCGGAGCCGGTGCCGCAGTTGATCGTGCTCGGTTCGGCGGTGCTGCCGCCGGTCACGGTGCCTGTGCCGGAGCCGGACTTGGTCACCGTGAGCTTGAATTTGGGGACCGGGTCGAATTTGGCTTCGACCGATTTGGCGGCGCTCATCGTGACTTTGCATTTGCCGGCTTCTTCGCTTGTGCAGCCGGTCCAGCCGGCGAATTTGGAGCCGGCGGTGGGCACCTGGCTCAGGGTGACCAGGGTGCCTTCTTCGTATTCGTGTTCGCAGCCGGAGCCGGTGCCGCAGTTGATCGTGTTCGGTTCGGCGGTGCTGCCGCCGGTCACGGTGCCTGTGCCGGAGCCGGACTTGGTCACCGTGAGCTTGAAGCTAGGGACGAAGTTGGCCGTGACTTCTATTTCACTGCCGAAGCCACTTATTTTCACTTTGCATTTGCCGGCTTCTTCGCTTGTGCAGCCGGTCCAGCCGGCGAATTTGGAGCCGGCGGTGGGCACCTGGCTCAGGGTGATCAGTTCGCCCGATTGGTATTCGTGTTCGCAGCCGGAGCCGGTGCCGCAGTTGATCGTGTTCGGTTCGGCGGTGCTGCCGCCGCTCACGGTGCCCGAGCCGGTGCCGGACTTATTGACTTTGAGGACCTGAGGGGGTTCGATCCCGAACTTGCCGATCTGCTGGAAGTTGCGCACCCCCGTGGGGAACCAGAGGTTGCCGCCGGGCCCAGACGTGATCCCGGTCACGCCCGGGAGGCCGTTGACGGGGTACCTGGTGATTGGGCCGGAGGGGGTGATGCGGCCGATCGCGGCGGGCACCGACGCCACGGTCGTCGTGACGGCGCAGGTCGGGCCGGTGCCGGTGAGGCCCGTGCCGTTGCAGCTCAACTGTTCGACGTCGGTTCCCCCGAGGGCTTCCGTGAAAGTGAACGTGCGTTTGATCGGCGAGGTGGCGCCGCTGCCTCCCACTTCGACGTTTCCTGCGCCGATGCCGGGGAGCTTTTCCAGCGCTTCCTGGATGACGATGGCCGGGGCGTCGAAGCGAAGGTCGGCGCTGAGTTCGACGCCCGTCCCAGCCGAGGTTGGTTCTTTGGACAGCGTCAGCGATTTGGTGTTGGCGTTGATCGCGCTGATCGTGGTGCCGGCGGGGATGCCGGTGCCGGAGATTTCCTCGCCGACGCTGAACGCCCCGGTGGTGGTCGTTACGCCGGTGACGACGGTCGTCGCTTTACCGGTGAGGGAGACGGCGGTGCCGACCGCGGTCGGAGGGGTCGCCGGCGTGATCGTGCTTGCGCCGACTTTGAGGATCGCGCTGGTCGCGATGCCGGTGCCGCTGATCGTCTGGCCGGCCTCGAATGCCCCGGTTTCGGTGGTGACGTTGATGATCCAGCCGGCATTGATGTTGGTCGAATTGGTTTCCGCCCCCGTGGTCGCGGGGTTGGAGATGGTGATCGTTTTGCCTGAGATGTTCGTGATCGTGGTTTCGACCGGGATGCCGGTGCCGGTGATCCTCATGCCGACTTCGGCTTTGACGGCGGGTTCGTTGTTGCATTCCTTGAGTTCGTTGGATTCAGCGGTGCGTTTGCAGGTCGCGTTGCCCGTGGGAGGGAAGCGCTTCACGTCGCCTTTGCCGGTCCCTTTGCTGAGCAGGTTCCCGCTGCCGGTGGCGCCGGTTTC
This sequence comes from uncultured Solirubrobacterales bacterium, assembly GCA_963812905.1. GTDB lineage: Bacteria > Actinomycetota > Thermoleophilia > Solirubrobacterales > 70-9 > VRUE01. The sequence continues at coordinate 204,166 of CAWEWY010000001.1, read as the reverse complement.
TTTGCCTTCAAAGCCGAGCTTGTAGGTGCCGCCGAGGGTGCCCGCGTCTTCGATGACGAGTTCCTGTTTCTCTTTGACGGCGCTTTCGTCGGTGAACCAGAGGTTGCCGTCGGGAGCGGCAGTCAACCCGCCGGGATGGCTGCTCGCGATGAGGCCGGCGCTGAAGTTGGTGATCGTGCCCGACGGGGTGATGCGCCCGATCGCCTTGGTGCTGCCGTTTTCGGTGAACCAGACGTTGCCGTCTGGGCCTGGGGCGATGCCCCACGGGCCGAATTCACTGGTCGCCCCCCCGGGTTGGCTGCTTGCGCCGGTGGGGAACTCTGCTTCGGTCACGTGGGTGGTCAGGTTGAACTTGCCGATCGCTTGGGTGGTCCCGACGTCGGTGAACCAGAGGTTGCCGTCGGGGCCGACGGTGATGCCGCGCGGTTTGCTGCCCGGGTTGAGGCCGGCCGAGAACTCTTCGATCGCGCCGGTGCTCGGGTTGACCTTGCCGATCGCCGGGGTGGTGCCGGTGTCGGTGAACCAGAGGTTGCCGTCGGGGGCGGCGACGATGCCCTGCGGCTTGCTGCCCGGGTTCAGAACGGTCGAGAACTCTTCGACTGCCGTTTCCGGGCTGGCCGAGTCGATCCTGCCGATCGCCGGGGTGGCGCCCTTGTCGGTGAACCAGAGGTATTTTTCGCCCCCGGGGCCGGCGGCGATCGCGATCGGGTCGCTTCCCGGATTGAGGCCGCTGAGTTTCGGTGCTGCTTTTGCGCCGGAGACGTACTCGGTGATCGTTCCCGACGGAGTGATCCGGCCGATGGCCGGGACTTCGCCGAAGATCTTGCTGTCGACGAACCAGACGTTTCCGTCCGGCCCGACGGTGTCCATGACGATCAGCGGACTTGTCCGCAGGCCGCTTTTGAACAGGGTCACCGAGCCAAGCGGATCGGCCGGGGCGAGGGCCGGGAGGGCGAGGGCCAGCACCGCCACTAGGGCCGCGGGGATGCCGAATCGCATGCGCAGCCTGGTGAACATCGCGGATTTCGATCTCGCAGACGGTGCCTTCGCTGTGTCTCTCACCTCTCGTGTCCCTTTCCTTTGCGACCGGCCCCTCCGTGCCTACTCCGGCTCTGCCGTCCCACCGGAGCACTGGGTCCCTGGCCCGGTCTTTCGTCTACGTCCTGCTTTGTGCTTCTTGTGCGACCCTTCCTGCTGCGGGAAGGGAGGTGATCCCTCCCCGCAGCTTCTCGATCTCAGGGACGCTTGCTGCTTCTGCGTGCGTTTGCTCTCGTTCGGGTCTCCTCGCCTATTCCTCGAACCGCGCCGTCACTTCTTTGGCGGAGCTCATTTCGACTTCGCAGGCGCCGGAGCCGGAGCAGGCCCCGCCCCATTCGACGAATTCAGAGCCCACCTGGGCGGTCGGAGTGAGGATCGCTTTGGCCGCCGGTTTGGGTTTGGGACCGCCAACGCCGCCGGTGTAGTTGACGACGGCTTCGGTGCAGGCCGCTTCGCAGGCCAGGCCGGTCGCTTTGACCGTGCCGTAGCCGGTGCCCGCCTTTTTGAAGGTCAGCGCTTTCGCGTTGACGATTTCTTTCGAGGCGCCGCCGAAGACGGCGTTGACCGATTTCGCTGCCGACATCGTCACCGTGCAGGTGCCGGCACCGGAGCAGGCGCCGGTCCATTCGACGAAGGTCGAGCCCAAGGCCGGTTTGGCTTCGAGGGTGACCAGCGTGCCCTGGGAGAACTGGGCCTTGGCCGAGCTGCAGGCCGCGGCGCAGTTGACGCCCTTCGGTTTGCTCTTCACCGTGCCGGCGCTGTTGGTGGTGCCGGACTTGGTGACCGTCAGCAGCTCGCTCGGTTTCGCCGTGAACTGGGCGCTGACCGAGTGGGCTTCCGACATTTCGACTTCGCAGGTGCCGGTGCCCGAGCAGCCGCTGCCGGACCAGCCGCTGAATTCAGAGCCCGGCACCGCGACGGCGGTGAGCAGGGCTTTGGCGGCGGGTTTGGGTTTGGGACCGCCGACGCCGCCGGTGTAGTTGACGACGGCTTCGGTGCAGGCCGCTTCGCAGGCCAGGCCGGTCGCTTTGACCGTGCCCTGGCCGGTACCCGGGGCCTTGGTGAAGGTCAGCGCTTTCGCGTTGACGATTTCTTTCGAGGCACCGCCGAAGACGGCGTTGACCGATTTGGCTGCCGACATCGTCACCGTGCAGGTGCCGGCACCGGAGCAGGCGCCGGTCCATTCGACGAAGGTCGAGCCCGTGGCCGGTTTGGCTTCGAGGGTGACCGGGGTGCCTTTGTAGAACCTGGCCTTGGCCGAGCTGCAGGCCGCGGCGCAGTTGACGCCCTTCGGTTTGCTCTTCACCGTGCCGGCGCTGTTGGCGGGGCCGGACTTGGTGACCGTGAGGACGGGGCGTTCGTTGGAGAAGCGGGCGGTGACCGACTTCGCTTCGGACATCGTCACTTCGCAGGCCCCGGTGCCCGAGCAGGCCCCGCCCCATTCGCGGAATTCCGATTCCGAACCGGCGCTCTGGGTCAGGGTCACTTCGGTGCCTTCTTCGTATTCAGCCGAGCATTCGGAGCCGCAGTTGATCCCCGCCGGGGAGCTTTCGACGGTGCCGGTGCCGGCTCCCGTCTTCGTGACGGTGAGGGCGTAGGCTTCGTCGAATTCGGCGGTGACTTCGCGGTCTTCGTTCATCGTCACTTCGCAGGCGCCGGCGCCAGAACAGGCCCCAGACCATTCGATGAAGACCGAGCCCGGGTCTGCCGTGGCTTCGAGTTTGACTTTTTTGCCGGCTTCGAATTCAGCCGAGCATTCCGAGCTGCAGTTGATCCCAGCCGGGCTGCTGGTCACCGTGCCGGTGCCGGTGCCGGTCGTTTTGACTTTGAGTTCGGTGTTGTATTCGATCCCGAACTTCCCGATCTTCTGGAAACCACGCACCCCCGTGGGGAACCAGAGGTTGCCGCCGGGCCCAGACGTGATCCCGGTCACGCCCGGGAGGCCGTTGACGGGGTACCTGGTGATTGGGCCGGAGGGGGTGATGCGGCCGATCGCGGCGGGCACCGACGCCACGGTCGTCGTGACGGCGCAGGTCGGGCCGGTGCCGGTGAGGCCCGTGCCGTTGCAGCTCAACTGTTCGACGTCGGTTCCCCCGAGGGCTTCCGTGAAAGTGAACGTGCGTTTGATCGGCGAGGTGGCGCCGCTGCCTCCCACTTCGACGTTTCCTGCGCCGATGCCGGGGAGCTTTTCCAGCGCTTCCTGGATGACGATGGCCGGGGCGTCGAAGCGAAGGTCGGCGCTGAGTTCGACGCCCGTCCCAGCCGAGGTTGGTTCTTTGGACAGCGTCAGCGATTTGGTGTTGGCGTTGATCGCGCTGATCGTGGTGCCGGCGGGGATGCCGGTGCCGGAGATTTCCTCGCCGACGCTGAACGCCCCGGTGGTGGTCGTTACGCCGGTGACGACGGTCGTCGCTTTACCGGTGAGGGAGACGGCGGTGCCGACCGCGGTCGGAGGGGTCGCCGGCGTGATCGTGCTTGCGCCGACTTTGAGGATCGCGCTGGTCGCGATGCCGGTGCCGCTGATCGTCTGGCCGGCCTCGAATGCCCCGGTTTCGGTGGTGACGTTGATGATCCAGCCGGCATTGATGTTGGTCGAATTGGTTTCCGCCCCCGTGGTCGCGGGGTTGGAGATGGTGATCGTTTTGCCTGAGATGTTCGTGATCGTGGTTTCGACCGGGATGCCGGTGCCGGTGATCCTCATGCCGACTTCGGCTTTGACGGCGGGTTCGTTGTTGCATTCCTTGAGTTCGTTGGATTCAGCGGTGCGTTTGCAGGTCGCGTTGCCCGTGGGAGGGAAGCGCTTCACGTCGCCTTTGCCGGTCCCTTTGCTGAGCAGGTTCCCGCTGCCGGTGGCGCCGGTTTCTTTGCCTTCAAAGCCGAGCTTGTAGGTGCCGCCGAGGGTGCCCGCGTCTTCGATGACGAGTTCCTGTTTCTCTTTGACGGCGCTTTCGTCGGTGAACCAGAGGTTGCCGTCGGGAGCGGCAGTCAACCCGCCGGGATGGCTGCTCGCGATGAGGCCGGCGCTGAAGTTGGTGATCGTGCCCGACGGGGTGATGCGCCCGATCGCCTTGGTGCTGCCGTTTTCGGTGAACCAGACGTTGCCGTCTGGGCCTGGGGCGATGCCCCACGGGCCGAATTCACTGGTCGCCCCCCCGGGTTGGCTGCTTGCGCCGGTGGGGAACTCTGCTTCGGTCACGTGGGTGGTCAGGTTGAACTTGCCGATCGCTTGGGTGGTCCCGACGTCGGTGAACCAGAGGTTGCCGTCGGGGCCGACGGTGATGCCGCGCGGTTTGCTGCCCGGGTTGAGGCCGGCCGAGAACTCTTCGATCGCGCCGGTGCTCGGGTTGACCTTGCCGATCGCCGGGGTGGTGCCGGTGTCGGTGAACCAGAGGTTGCCGTCGGGGGCGGCGACGATGCCCTGCGGCTTGCTGCCCGGGTTCAGAACGGTCGAGAACTCTTCGACTGCCGTTTCCGGGCTGGCCGAGTCGATCCTGCCGATCGCCGGGGTGGCGCCCTTGTCGGTGAACCAGAGGTATTTTTCGCCCCCGGGGCCGGCGGCGATCGCGATCGGGTCGCTTCCCGGATTGAGGCCGCTGAGTTTCGGTGCTGCTTTTGCGCCGGAGACGTACTCGGTGATCGTTCCCGACGGAGTGATCCGGCCGATGGCCGGGACTTCGCCGAAGATCTTGCTGTCGACGAACCAGACGTTTCCGTCCGGCCCGACGGTGTCCATGACGATCAGCGGACTTGTCCGCAGGCCGCTTTTGAACAGGGTCACCGAGCCAAGCGGATCGGCCGGGGCGAGGGCCGGGAGGGCGAGGGCCAGCACCGCCACTAGGGCCGCGGGGATGCCGAATCGCATGCGCAGCCTGGTGAACATCGCGGATTTCGATCTCGCAGACGGTGCCTTCGCTGTGTGTATCACGTGCTCTCTCCTTGTCCCTTGAGCCCCTGCCGGCCGCTCCCACGCGGCCCTTATGGCCCGGTTTCCTTGTAAGGGTCCATCCCTTGCCGAGCCTCAAGGCGAGGCACGACGGATGGAGAGTACCGCATTCGTTCCTATAAAGGCAATACTGATTTTCAATGATGCTCCGCTGCATTCCTTAAATGCCAGGCATCCGGCTTCTGCGCGAACGGAGCCCAACAAGCAACCGCCCCGGAGGTCCGGGGCGGTTGCCTTGCTCGTCTGGCCGCGCCTGTTGGCGTTGCCTTGGAGTCGCTTACTTACTCAGTGATGTAAACCGGATCCGGTAACGGAGTCAGTAAGATGTCTAATTCGCCCACTTTCGGACAGATACCGCTTCCCTCTTTGTTCACTTCCTGTTCTACGATCGAGACGTCTCCGTTTGTCTCGCTCGTTAATAACGGGCCTAAGCCGTGCCCTTCCAGGCCTACGCCGTTGTAGCGACAGTTGATGAAGAAGCCGCAGACGAGGTGCTGTAAGCCTTCGCCGGTCACAGTCGCTAATTCGTGCCCTTCCTTTAAGACTTTGATTTCGGCAGGGCCATTTTCTTCGGTGACGACACAATTGTTGTCGCAATTGAAGTAGGTGAAGGTGCCGTGGATAATCAGCGGATTAGGCGGACTGGATAAGTTCCCTAACGTGTCACCTAAGAATAAGACATCGCAATGGACGTCGAAGATGCTGCTTAACAGCGTCGCTAAGGTGCCCGATAACGTTTCTTCGTGCACGTGCGTGACTAAGTGACCCGACGGGCATACTTCATGATTGCCCGTTCCCGGCATTACGTTGCACAGCGCTGTCGGGTCTGTCGCCATCGCCGAGCCGGCGCCGACGAATGCCATCGCCATCAGCGATGCCATCACGGCGAGGCCGAACATCTTGATGAGTCTCACTTTGTTCTCCCTTCCCGGCGGTTCCCGCCGAGATCGTTTTGGGTCTTGCCGCTCGGGTGCTCCGAGCTGCCCTTTCTTATAAAGCCGGAATCGCAAAAACGCAAATTACTCGACGTATTTCCTGGCAACTCCACCGGCGGGGCCGTGCACCCGACGCGTTTTACCTGCAAATGCCGGGATGATGATTTTGCGAACGCGCGGAACCGCGCATTCTCCGTTTCGCCGGAAGCGCCTGCCAAAGGCGCTGGTGCCCGCAGCTGGCCCTCGGCTACCGCACCTTCCAGGCGAGGCTCGTCTCACCGCCCTGCCTGGCGCGCGCCCGGAACGCGCCCTCGGCATCGCACCCGGGCGAGGAAGACCCGGCCCGATCCGGCAACCGGGTGGGCGAGCGGCGCCCAGCCGTGCCGGGTGCGCCGCTCGACGACGAGCCGGCCGGGCGTGGGCGCCTTGCCCCAGAGGAGCACGCCGCCGCCGCTGCCGCGGATCGCGACGAAGGGGAAGCGGAACGCGCGGTAGGCCGGCTTGGGCCCGCCGTCGCGGAAGAACAGGCCGCTCTGCTGGGTCGCGCCGAAGCCCGCCGCGCCGGGGGCCTGGTCGCGCAGGTACCACCAGACCACGGCGCTGACGCCCTGCCGCCAGAGCTCGAAGAGGGACTTGGCGACGAAGCGGGCGTGGCGGCGCAGCGGCACGCCGTCGGGGTCCGGCGGGCTCGAGTCCCACCAGATCTCGGTCGCCCAGAAGGGCTTGGGCCCGGCCGGCAGCGCGCGCCCGGTCGCGACCGCCCGGCGCACGATCGACGTCAGGCGCCCGATGTCGGGGGTCGAGACGTCGAGCGGGCTGACGGCGCTGCGGCTCGGGCCGGAGACGTTGATCGGGTTGTGGGCGGCGATGTCGAAGTGGGCCGGGTCGGGGCAGCCGAGCGGCCGCAGCTTCGACCCCCGCAGGCAGAGCAGGGAGCGCCAGAACCAGACCGGCGGGACGCGGCTCCCCCCCGCGAACGCGTCCCCGTAGGGCGAGAGGCCGCCGACGATGACGCGCGCCGCCGGGTTGGCGCCGTGGATCCCCGCGTAGGCCGCGTTGAGCATCTCCCGGTAGTGCTGCGGGGCGACGAGCTTGCCGGCCTTCCCAGAGCGGGTTCAGGTGGACCGAGAGGTTCTCCTCCGCCCAGACCTCGAAGTAGCGCACCCGCGGAAGCGCCCCGGCGCCGGGGTTGGCGGGGTCGACGAAGCCGCCCGAGTACCGCGCCGCGAGCGCCCGGGCGAAGCAGGCCCAGCTCCCCCGGCTGCGGCAGCCAGGTGCCGGCCGGCGGCCAGCGCCAGGCTCGGCCGGTCCGGCCCCTCCGCCCAGCGGGGGGCGAAGTCGATGCTCGAGCAGCGGCTGCAGGCCCCGCGCGACGGCGCTGCGCACCGCGCCGTCGAGGGCTTCCCAGTCGTAGGCGGGATCGGCCGGGTCGGCGGGGTCGAAGCCGGCGGGCGGAGCCTTCGGCGCGATGCGCGACCCAGGAGACGCCCAGCAGGACGAGGTCCGCCCGCGCGCCCTGCGCCCTGGCCATCCATTCGTCGCGAAGCGCCGCGTCGGCGCCGCTCGAACGTCGGGTCCGCGACGCCGAGCTCGAGGCCGTGCGGCAGCGCCGCCGCGCCCGGTCGCGGGCGGCCGAGCGCCAGCGCCAACGAGGGCGAGGAGCGAGCGCTGCCCGCTTCACCTGGTCCCGAGGCCGCGCCGGTTGGCGACGGCGAAGGCGACCGCCGCGGCCGCCGCGGCGCACGAGGACGAGCGGGAACAGGACGCCCAGCCCCTGCTCGCCGGGTATGCGCACCGCCGAGGCCGGCAGCGGGGCCGTGCGCGGCGACCGATCGCCACCCGCCCCCCGGCCGGCGCTGTCTTGGCGACCGCGGTCGGCCAGGGCCAGGCCGGTCGGGCCCCGCTGCTGCAGGGCCCGTTCGGTGGCCTCGCTCAGCGCCCCGTCGCGCACCGCGTCGCGCGTCTCCTTCGAGTCCGGCGCCCGCGGCCCGGTCGGGCTCGGCAGGGTCTCGTAGTACTGGTCGGCCTCGGAGTTGCCGGGCGGCGCGACGACCCGGGCCGCAGCGCCAGGCGGGAGCGGCACGGCCAGCACCAGCAAGAGGGCGAGTGTCGTAATTTTCCGCATCGCCTTGAAACCCATAAACACGCCGGCAAGCCGGTAAGAGCCATATATCTCCCTTGGCTCTTCTCAGGAGAACTGTACACGGAGACCCTGGAGATACCGTTCTCTCACAAATCGTCCACCTGATGGTCATATAATGGCCACATAGTGAGCCTTCGGACGATTCAGCGCGCCATCGAGCCCCGCCTCCTCGCCGCTCTCGGCGACACCCCTGCGCTGATGCTCGTCGGGCCACGCCAGGCCGGCAAGAGCACGCTAGTGCAGGGACTCGCCGCCGGGCCGCATCCCGCGCGCTACATCACCCTTGACGACCTGCGCACCCTCGAAGCGGCGCGCCGCGACCCAGTTGGCCTGATCGAGGGCGCCGAGGACCCGCTGGTAATCGACGAGGTCCAGCGCGCGCCCGACCTGCTTCTTCCGATCAAGGCGGCGATCGACCGCGACCGGCGCCCCGGGCGGTTCATCCTCACCGGCTCGGCGCAGGTGATGCTCCTGCCGAAAGTCTCCGAGTCCCTTGCCGGACGGGTCGAGGTCCACACGCTGTGGCCGTTCTCCCAAGCCGAGATCGAGGGCGTTGGGGGCACGATCGTCGAGGAGCTGCTCGACGGCTCCTCGCGGGCCGCCCCGGCCACACCCCGCCGAGAGCTGGTCGACCGCATCGTGCGAGGCGGCTTCCCCGAGGCGGTGGCGCGCGATGCCGGGCGCCGCGAGGAGTGGCTGGCCGCCTACCTCACCGCGATCGTGCAGCGCGACCTTCGCGACCTCGCGAACATCGAGCGCCTCGCGGAGGTCCCGGCAGTGCTCGCCTCGCTCGCCGCGCGCGTACGCGCCCCGCTGAACAAGACGGATGTGAGCAGCTCGGTGGGGATTCCACGGACCTCGCTGGACCGCTACCTGGCCCTGCTCGAACATGTCTTCCTGGCGCGCCGCCTGCCGGCCTGGCACACGAACCGCGTCAAGCAGATCACGAAGGCTCCGAAACTCCTCATCTCGGACTCCGCCCTGCTCGCACACCTGCTGCGAGCCGATCGGGAGCGACTCGCCACCGATGAATCGCTGCTGGGGATCGTCCTGGAGTGCTTCGTCGGGATGGAGCTGGCGAAGCAGCTCTCAGCCTCGACGGCGCGCGCGTCGCTGCTTCACATGCGCACTGCGCAGGGCGCCGAGGTCGACTTCCTGCTGGAGGCCGCCGACGGCCGGGTTGTCGGCGTCGAGGTGAAGGCGGGGTCGACGGTCCGTGGCGAGGACTTCAAGCACCTCACCATGCTGCGCGACCGCCTCGGCGAGCGCTTCGTCCGGGGCGTGGTGCTCTACCCGGGAGGAGAGCGCCTTCCATTCGGCGACCGGCTGGAGGCTTGGCCGCTCTCAACCCTCTGGTCCGCTTGAGCGTGCATCGCAGTAATGTGGGCGCCCGCCGCCATGATCGTCTCGCACGAGCACCGCTTCATCTTCCTCAAGACCAAGAAGACAGCCGGCACGAGCATCGAGGTGTCCCTGTCCAAGATCGCCGGGCCCGACGCCATCGTCACGCCCGTGGAGCCCGCTGAGCCGGGCCACGTGCCGCGGAACTTCCGGGGCGCCTGGAACTGCAACTTCCTCCCCGCGATGCGCGCCGACCCCGGCCTGCCGGGCGCCTTCGTGCGGAACCCGCGGGGAAGGCTGGGGCTGTACCGGCACTACTGGAACCACGCCCCGGCATGGCTCGCGCGGGCGAAGCTCGGCGAGGAGGCCTGGAACGGCTATTTTAAGTTCTGCTTCGAGCGAAACCCCTGGGACAAGGTCATCTCGCGCTACTGGTGGTCTTTTCGCGACAGGCCGGACCGGCCCTCGCTCGACGAGTACGTGCTCGACCAGGACGCCTCGACCGGCTCCGACTGGCAGCTCTACACGCTCGGGGGCGAGATCGCCGTCGACGCGGTCGGCAGGTACGAGCAGCTCGAGGACGACCTCCGCTCCATCCTCGGCCGCATCGGCCTGACAGACGAGGTCGAGCTGCCCCGGGCGAAGGGGAGCTACCGGCAGCGGGGCGACTCGGAGCTCCTCTCGGCGCAGGGCGCCGAGCACATCGGCCGGCTGTTCCACCGGGAGATCGCGGCGTTCGGCTACGAATGCCCGCCGGAGCTGCTGGCGCCCTAGGGATGCTGCTCCGCAACCGAGACTGGGGCGGGGCCGCGACCTGGCTGCTCGCCGCCGTCGCTCGTCGTCTACCTGGCGCTGGAAAACGGCGGCTACGACCCGATCCCGCGCGACCAGGTCGGCGTCGCTGTCTGGTGGCTGCTGCTGCTCGGGGTCGCGGTGGAGGCGCTGCCGCTGCCGGGGCGCACCCGCGGCCAGCCTCGCCGCCCTCGGCCTGCTCGCTCGGCTTCGCCGTCTGGACCGCGCTCTCGCTGGGCTGGACGCAGAGCGCCGAGCGCACCGCCGACCGAGCTCGCCCGGGTCGCCACCTACCTGGGCGTCTTCGTGCTGGGGACCTGCCTGGTCACCCGGCGGCGCGCCGGCGCCCGGCAGGTCCTGCACGGCGTCACCTGCGGCCTCGCCCTGGTCGCGGCGCTGGGGGTCCTCTCCCGCCTCCACATGGCCTGGTTCCCCGCCAACGAACTGGGCAAGGTGCTGCCCGGGCATCGAGATCGAGCGCCGCCTCGCCTACCCGCTCAACTACTCGAGCGCGATCGGGCGCCCTGGCCGGGATGACCCTGCCCCTGCTGCTCGCCGCGACCGCCTCGGCGCGCACCATCGCCGCCCAGGCGCTCGCCGCGGCGGCGATCCCGCTCGCCGGCCTCGCCCTCTACCTCGCCACCTCGGGCACCGGCGCGGCCGTCGCGGTGGTGGCGATGCTCGCCTTCCTCGCCCTCTCCCCCGACCGCCTGCCGAAGCTCCTCACCCTCGCCGCGGGGGCCGGCGGCGCGGCGCTCCTCGCGCGGCCGTCGCACAGCCGCGACGCGCTCGCCCGCGGCCTGCCGACCCCAGCCGCCGAACAGCAGGGGACCGAGGTGATCTGGATCGCCCTGGCGGTCTGCGCCGTCGTCGCCCTGGTCCAGGTCGGCATCGGCCTCGCCGCCCGCGGCCTGCGCCGCCCCGGCCTGCTCCGGATCAGCCGCACCGAGGCGCTGATCGCGACCGCGGCGGTGGTCGTCGTCGCGATCCCGATCGCGGTCGGCGCCGGGCTGCCGCACGAGGTGTCGCACCGCTGGGAGGTCTTCAAGAGCCACGGAAGGGGAATCGGCGGACGGCGCCCAGCTCGCCCTCCTCGATCCTCGACTCCAGCAGCAGCGGCCGCTACCAGTTCTGGGAAGTCGGCGGTGGACGCGAGCGAAACCGAGCCCTGGAAGGGGATCGGCCCCGGGACCTTCGAGTTCTGGTGGGCCCGCCACGGCTCCTACAACGGCTTCGTCCGCAACGCCCACTCGCTCTACCTGGAGGGCCTCGCCGAGCTGGGGATCGTCGGCTTCGTCCTGATCGGGGGCTTCGTCCTCGCCGTGCTCGGCATCGGCGACCGCTGCGATCGCTGCGGGCGCCGCCGGAGCAGCGCCTGCTGCTCGCCGCCGCCACCGCCGGCGCGGCGGGCTTCGCGATGGCCGCGGCCCTGGACTGGGTCTGGCAGCTCGCCGCGCTCGCGGTCGCCTTCATGCTGCTGGCGGCCGTCGCCGTCAGCGGCTACTCGCTGCCGGAACCGCACCCGGCGGCGGCGGCGGACCTTCCGGCGCAACCGCCACCGCCTGCAAACGCGCCGGCGTCGCCGCGGTCGCGGTCGCCGCCCTGATCGCGATCTGGTTCCCGCTGCGCGGCGCCACCGCACCTGCGGCAGAGCCAGGTCGACGCCGCGCGCGGCGACCTCGCCGCTGCCCTCGACCAGGCCCGCGACGCGGCCGACGCGCAGCCCTACGCGGCCTCCCCCCTGCTCCAGGAAGCGCTGCTGCTCGAGCAGCAGGGGAAGCCTCCGCGCCGCCGCGGCGGCGGCCGCTGGCGCCACCCGCAAGGAGAGCACCAACTGGCGCACCTGGATCGATCCTCGCGCGGATCGAAGCCGAGCGGGGGCGGGTCGGCGACGCCCTCCGCGCCTACCGCCGGGCGCAGCTGCTCGACCCCAATTACACGCTCTTCAGGGAGTGAGCGCGATGCGCATCCTCCTGCTCTCCTACTGCTTCCCCCCGGTGCCGCTGATCGAGGCGCAGGTGGCGGCCAAGGCCAGCGGCCACCTCGGCGCCTCCGTCGACGTGATCGCGGCCGAGCCGGGGCTCTGGCGGCTGCCCCCGGACCACAGCCTCGACGGCTACGTGGAGGGGGCCTTCGGCTCGGTGGCCCGGGTCCGTCGCAGCGGGGTGCCAACGCTGCTGAGGGCCCAGGGGCGGGTGCCGTTCGTGAGCCAGCGGCCGGACGCCCTCACCTTCCTCAACCGCCGCGTGCTGGAGGAGCTGCGGGGGCGCCGGCTCGGCGACTACGACCTGCTGGTCACGCGCGGCCAGTTCCACTCGATCCACCTGGTGCCCCTGCGCCTTCCCCGCCGGCCGCCCTGGGTGGCCCACTTCAGCGACCCCTGGGTCGGCAACCCCACCCGGGGCGACACGGGGCCGGTTCGCCGGATCAACGCGCGCCGGGAGGCCCGCGTGGTCGAGGCCGCGGACCGGCTCGTCTTCACCTCGGCGACGGCGGCTGAGTTCACCGTCGCGCCCTACCCGGAGGGCGTGCGGGCGAAGACCCGCCAGGTGCCGCACTGCTTCATGCCGGAGCTGTTCGAGCCCGACCCGGCCGGCGGCGCCCCGGCCACGCGGGACGACCAGCGCCTGCTCGCCCGCCACGTCGGCAACCTGCGCTGGAACCGCCACCCGGACCCGCTCTTCCGGGCGCTGCTGGAGCTGGGGCGGGTGCGCCCCGGCGCCCTCGCCGAGCTGCGGGTAGACCTGCTTGGCTTGATCAGCCCGCAGATGCTCGAGACCGACGCCGCGCGCGCCCTCCCGGCCGGCATGGTCGGGGCCTCCGCGCCGGTCGACTACCGCTCCTCGCTGCTGGCGATGCGCGACTCCGACCTGCTGCTGGTGACCGAGTCCGAGGCCGAGCGCAGCGTCGACCTGCACGCCAAGATCGTCGACTACACGGGGGCGGGCGTGCCGATCGTCGGCATCGTCCCGCCGGGCCCCACGGCCGAGCTGATCGCGGCGCTGGGCGGCTGGCACGGCCACCCCGGGCGGCCGCAGGAGGGGGCCCGCGCGCTGCTGTCCGGCATCGAGGAGGCGCGCCGGCGCCGGGACCGGCCCGGGCTCTGGGGAGACGCAGCGGTCCGCGCCCGCTACAGCGCCGAGACCGTCGGCCGCGAGCTCGCCGAGATCTACCGCGAGGCCACAACCGGTGGCTAGGTTGCCTGGCTCCACGCCCGCAGGTCGCCTCGACCCTTCCGGTGCGCTTTATGTGGTTATAGCCCACATAAAGCGCACCGGAACGGACTGTGGCTAGGCTGACCCGATGACGCGCTGGCCCGATTTCTTCCTGGTCGGCGCGCCCAAGTGCGCGACCGGGACGATCTACGAGCTGCTCGGGCGCCAGCCGCAGCTCTTCCTGGCGGCGAAGGACGTTCACTTCTTCGCGCCCGACCTCGCCACCACCCAGCCGCCCCTCTCGGTCGCCGGGTACGAGGCCCGGTTCAAGGCCGCGCCGGCGGCCGCGATGCTCGGCGACTCCGCGGTCGGGTATCTCTGCTCGGAGCTCGCGGCAAGCGAAATCCACGCTCGGCGGCCGGACGCCAGGATCGCGATCGCGCTGCGCAACCCACTTGATGCGATCCCCTCCCTGCACCAGCACTGCCTCTACTACGGGCTGGAGGAGATCGAGGATCTCGGCGCCGCCCTGGCGGCGGAGGAGGACCGGGCCCAAGGGCGGCGCCTGCCCCGCCGCTGCGCCCATCCCTGGATGCTCCGCTACCGGCACGTCTACAAATATGCTGCCCAGGTGCAGCGCTACTTCGACGCCTTTGGCCGCTCGCGCTGCCACATCGTCGTCTACGACGACTTCCGGGCCGACCCGGAGGCGGCGATGGAGAGTCTCCGCTCCTTTCTCGAGCTTCCCACCGCCGATCCGGCGACGGAGCCCGGCGCCCCGACCCCAGCGAGCGTCCGGGCGAACCGCGCCCGGCGGGCGCGGAGCCGACGCCTCAGCGCCCTGCTCACCGACCCGCCACCGCTGGCGAGGCACGTCGTGCGGCGCCTGACGCCGCAGTCGTTGCGCCGCCGCGTCGCCGACGGCGTGCTGGCAGCCAACACGGCCGGCGCCGGGCGCGCCGAGGTCGACCCCGAGGTGCGCGCCGGGTTGGCGGTCGACTTCGCCGCCGAGGTGGAACAGATTTCCCAACTGCTGGATCGCGACCTCGGCGAGTGGCTCCGACCTCCACGCGAGGCTGCGGAAGCGGCTCGCTGAGCCTGTGCCCCGCATCGTCCACATGATCAGCACCCCCAGCCGGCTACGGCGGCGCCGAGGCGGTGATGGTCGCGCTGCTCCAGGGCGGCGCTGAGCGCGGCTGGGAGCAGGCCGTGCTCAACCCCTTCGCCCGCACCCCCGACGAGGACCTGGCAGAGCGCTGCGCGGGACTTCGGCTACGAGGCGTTCACGGCGCCCGGCGCCCGCCCGCTCGCCCTGCCGGCGACGATGAGGTGGGCCCGGGGGCGCCTGGCCGAGCTGCAGCCAGACGTGCTGCAGGCCTACCTCACGCACGCCCTCGTGCTCGCCGCGGTGCTGCCGCGCTCGACCGGTGAGGTGCGCGTCCTCAGCCACCAGCACGGCAATGCACTTCGAGGCCGCCGATCGCAGGCTCGCCGCCTCGATAGACCGCCTCGCGGGGCGGCGCTTCGACCACGTCGTCGCCTGCTCGGACTCGGTGCGGGAGTTCCTGGTCGGGAGCTATCACTACCCGCCCGAGCGGGTCACCTGCATCCGCAACGGCTGGTCCGGGACGCCGCTGAAACTGCGCCTCGAGTCGCGCCCGACGATCGTCTGCACCGCCAACTTCAGCGCCGAGAAGGGGCACGCGGTGCTGATCGAGGCCTTCGCCACGGTGGCGCAGCGGATTCCCGACGCACAGCTCGTCCTGCTCGGCCACGGCGCCGAGATGGCGGCGGTGCGGCGGCAGGTCGGCGAGCTGGGCCTTACCGACCGAGTCGAGTTCGCCGGCTTCCAGGACAGCATCTGGCCCTGGCTCGCCCGCGCCCACGTCTTCGCCCTCCCCTCCAACTACGAGTCGCTGGGCATTGCGGTGTTGGAGGCGATGGCGGCGGGGCTGCCGGTGGTCGCGACGCGGGTCGGCGGCGTCCAGGAGCTGGTGCGGCCGGGGGTGACCGGCGAGCTCGTCCCGCCCGGCGACCCCGGCGCGATGGCGGAGGCGCTGGTCTCGGTGCTCGGCGACCCCGGCGCCGCGATGCGGATGGGCGCCGCCGGGCGCGCGGCCGCCGAGGACGAGCGGATGAGCGCCTGCGTCGATCGCTACTTCGACCTCTACGAGCAGCCTGCTCGACGAGCGAAAAGCCGCCTGAGGTGGCCGGCCGGGTCGTGATGTTCACCCCGACGCCCACGGGCGAGGGGGGCGCCGGCAAGCACACGCGCACGATCGCGACCGGCCTCGCCGACCGCGGCTGGGAGGTCACCGTAATCGCGCGCGGCCTCGGCGGGCGGTGGCCGCGGAGGTCGCGGATCGGGCGGGCCGGCGTGATCGAGCTGCCCGGCTTCGGCAACCGCCTCGGCGCGGTCGCATTCCTCGTCCTCGCCGTGCCGCTCGGCCTGCTGCGCCGCCGCGGCGCCGTCTACGTCTCGCTCGAACTCGCCTCACAGGGCCTCGTCGCCGCCACCTGCGCGATGCTGGCGCGCCGGCGCTACGTCGGCTTCAGCTTCTCCAGCGGTCGCCGCGGCGAGATCGAGCACTTCCGCTCCTCGCGCCTCTGGCCACTGCGGCGGTGGTTGCTGGGGCGCGCCGACCGCCTTGTCGGGCAGACGCCGGCGGCCGCTGCCGAGCTGCGCTCGGTCGTCGAGGAGGGGCGGCTCGCCATCGTGCCGACTCCGGTCGAGGCCGTGGACGCGACGCCGCTCAGCGGCGAGCCGCGGGCGTTGTTCACCGGCAGGCTGACGGGGCAGAAGGGCCTGGACGGCCTGCTCGACGCCTGGGAGCTGGTGCTCGGCCGGGTCCCCGAGGCGCGATTGACGATCGCCGGCAGCGCCGGGGACGGGGAGGGCTCGCTCTGGCCGCCGGTCGAGGAGGAGCTGAAGAGCCGCGTCGCTGACTCGCCGCCGCTGCGCGACTCGGTCACCTTCACCGGCTGGGTCGCCGACGTCGCCGGCCTGCTCGCCTCCCACGACGTCTACGTCCTCCCCAGCCGCAGCGAGGGCATGTCGAACGCCCTGCTGGAGGCGGGCGCCTGGGGCAGGGTGATCGCGGCCTCCGACCTGCGCGCCAACCGCGCCGTCCTGGGCGAGGACTACCCGCTCCTCTTCCCCGTCGACGACACGGCGGCGATGGCGGAGTGCCTGGTCACGGCGCTCGGCGACGAGGAGGCCCGGCGCAACGCGGTCGAGCTGATCGGCGCCCGCATGCCGGCCTTCTACGCCGACGGAGTGCTCGACCGGATCGAGGGCCTCCTCTCCTGACCTTGCCGCCACTACCATCGCATCGCTGATGCTGGAATCGCTGAACCGCACCCTGCGCCGGGCATACGGCCACCCGCTCCTATATATGGGGAGGCGGCTCGAGTGCCCGATCTGCGGCGGCAGGTTCCGCAGGATGCGCCACGGGCGCGGCCGCCGCGACGTGCAGTGCCCGCGCTGCGGCTCCTACGAGCGCGTGCGGGCGCTCTGGCTGTTCCTTCGCGACCAGACCGATCTCACCGAGGGAAGCCACCGGGTGCTGCACTTCGCCCCGGAGCCGAGCATCGCGGCGGTGATCGGGGCGCTGCCAGGCGTCGAGTACGTCAGCGCCGACATCAGCCCCGGGGTTGCGATGGAGGTCGTCGACATCACCGCGATCCCCGCCGCCCTGGGCTCCTTCGACATCGTCGTCTGCAGCCACGTGCTCGAGCACGTCCCCGAGGACGGCAGGGCGATGGGCGAGGTCTTCGGGGCGCTGCGCGCGGGTGGCACCGCCTACTTCATGCAGCCCGTCGACTTCGAGCGGGCCGCGACCTACGAAGACGCGGCGATCGTCGCCCCCGAGGAGCGGGAACGCGCCTTCGGCCAGTTCAACCACGTGCGCGTCTACGGCCGCGACATCCGCGAGCGGCTTGGCAAGGCCGGTTTCGAGGTGTCCGAGCGCCGCTACACTGAGGAGCTGGACCCGGCGGATCGGGCTCGGTACGCGCTCCAGGATGGCGACGCGACGGCCCGCGAGGACGTCGTCTTCGTCGCCGCGAAGCCGGCCCACCCGAACGAGAAGACCGACCGATGAAGCTCCCTGGATTGCGCGCGGTGTTCACCCGGTCGCAACCGGGCACGTGGTCGCACATGCGCGAGCTGCTGGGCGACCGCAGGGGCCTGGTCGTAGCGCTGGTGATCGCCTCGCTGCTCTCGGGGCTTACCGAGGCGGGGATCCTCGCGGTCCTGGCGCAGGTCGCGGCCGCCCTCGCCGACGGTGCATCGCACGTCCAGGTCACTGCTGGGCCGGTGGACGACTCGGTGGCGGTCGGCGTCCTGCTGGCCTGCGGCGCCGCGCTGGCGGTCTTCCGCTTCGCCCTGCAGGTGGTCCTCTCCTACCTGCCGGCCCGGATCGGCAGCGAGAGGCAGGCACGGCTTCGCAGCGAACTGTTCGACGCCTTCACCCGCGCCTCCTGGGCCGTGCAGTCGCGCGACCGCGAGGGGCACCTGCAGGAGCTGATGACCGACCAGATGGCGCTCGCGTCGGCGGCCACCCTGTGGATGACGATGCTCGTGACCACGGCCTTCACGTTCCTCATGCTGATCGTCTCGGCGCTGGCGCTCGACCCGCTCGTCGCGCTGCTCGTGCTGGCCGTCACCGGTGGCCTGTTCGCGCTGATGCGGCCACTGAGCGCACTCGGCCGCAGGTTCGGGCGCACCGTCTCGCAGAGGTCGATGAACCACGCCGGGGGGGTCGGCGAGGCGATCCGGCTCGCCGAAGAGACCGAGGTGTTCGGCGTGGCGGCGGCCCAGCGCGACCGGATCAACCAGCTGATCGCCGAGATCCGGCACCCGGCCTTTCGCACGATGCTGCTCGCGCGCCTGGTCCCGGGCATCTACCAGAGCGTGATCTACCTGTTCGTCATGGCCGGCCTCGCCGTCCTCTACGCGGGGGGCGCCGGCCACGTCGGCTCGCTCGGCGCCGTCATCCTGGTCCTGATCAGGGCGAGCACCTACGGCCAGCAGGCCCAGAGCGCTCACCAGTCCCTGCACCAGACGCTGCCCTACCTGGAGCGCGTCAAGGACGCGCAGCACCGCTACCTCGAAAGCGCCGAGCCCGAGGGCACGCAGCCGCTCGACGGCGTGCGCACGCTGGCCTTCGAGGATGTGGAGTTCGCCTACAAGGAGGACACCCCCGTCCTCTCCGGCATCAGCTTCGAGGTGACCAGCGGCGAGGCAATCGGGATCGTCGGGCCGTCCGGCGCGGGAAAGTCGACCCTGGTCCAGATCCTCCTGGGCCTGCGGGCACCCGACCGCGGCCGCTATCTGATCAACGGGGCGCCGGCCGACCAGTTCGCGCGGGCAGACTGGCACAAGCTGGTGGCCTACGTGCCGCAGGACCCTCGCCTCCTGCATGCCTCGGTGACGGACAACATCCGCTTCTTTCGCGACCTCGACGACGAGGCGATCCAGCGGGCCGCCCGGCTTGCCGGCATCCACGACGACGTGATGAAGTGGTCGGAGGGCTATGAGACCGTGGTCGGGCCCCGCGCCGACGCCGTCTCCGGCGGCCAGCAGCAGCGGATCTGCCTTGCCCGGGCGCTCGCCGACGACCCCCAGGTGCTCGTGCTCGACGAGCCGACCAGCGCGCTGGACCCGCACTCCGAGCAGCTGATCCAGCAATCGCTGATCGCCCTCCAGCACAAGCTCACCCTGTTCGTTGTCGCGCACCGCATGTCCACCCTGGACGTCTGCGAGCGGGTGATGGTCGTCGTCGACGGACGGCTGGAGGCGTTCGACGCCGCGAGCGCGCTGCAGGACAACAGCGCCTACTTCCGCTCTGCGTCGGCGGTCGCGGCCGGCGCGCTCCCGGCCGGTGGCTGACCGCCGCATCGAGGCACGGTGACTTCGCTCACGGTCGGCATCCCAACCTTCAACCGGCGCGAGATCGTCCGCCGGCGCGTCGCCGACCTGATTTCCGAGAACGCCGCCGAGCAGGTCGAGGTCGTCGTCGTCGACGACGCCTCGCCGGACGACACGCACGCGGCCCTCACCGACCTCTGCGCGGGCACCCCCGTCCGCGTCCTGCGCAATGCCTCGAACCTCGGCTACGCGGGCAACGTGCTGCGGCTCTTCGAGGAGTGCCGCACGACGCACCTGCTGATCGCCTCCGACGACGACGCCGTGCGCACCGACTGCCTGGCCCCGCTCACGCAACTGCTGCAGGAGCGCTCGCCGGCGTTCGTCTCGACCCAGTTCCGCTTCGGCGACAAGCTCTACCGCGGCCGCGACTCCTCAGCTCAGATCGAGCCCGATGAGCTTCTCGCCGCGGCCTCACACGCCCCGGGCCTGGTGTACGACGTCGCGGACTGCCGCGAGGTCGCCCTCGGCGAGGTGGGCGCCAGGCTTCGCGACGGGTCAGCGGCCGCCCACGTCTACCCGCAGGTGCTGATCCTCGCCCTCCTCCTGATCGCCGAGAAGCGCTGCCTCTGGTGGGACCGCTGCACGATCGAGGGCGGCACCCGGGAGCCGACCGGGATCAGGGACGGCGAGGGCTCCCCCTACTATCACCTCGCCCCACGCTGGACGCAGGTCAAGGACCTGCTCGACTTCCTCGCCGAGGCGAGGAAGTCCGCGGCCAACCCCAAGATCGCGACCGCGATGACAAGCAAGGTCGAGGAAGGCCTGTTCTGGAGATTGCGATCGGCCATAGAACACGAGCGCCCCGAGCTCCTAGCCCCATTCGACCGCTCCGCGGCAAGGTTCTACGCGGGCCGGTGGCGGTGGGACCGGCTCTGGCGACGTCGGTGAGTGGGTGGGTGAGAGGGAGCCTCTCGACAGGCCCCGATATACGGAAGCTCCGAACAGCGGCATCGGCACTCAGGCGTAAAGAAGTTCCAAGTCAACAGAGTGCCGAACTCCTTCCGGTGCGCTTTATGCGGTCATAGCCCGCATAAAGCGCACCGGAAGCGGCTTCCAGCGCTTGAAAGAGCTTCAGGCGAATAAGGGGCTTCGGGGGTGAGGGGTCCCAAAGCCCTGTCCCGCTTCGAGGGGCCTGGCTCCTGGAACCCACAGAATGAGCCCTAAACGCTCAGGCTCGCCTGCAG
Organism: uncultured Solirubrobacterales bacterium; assembly: GCA_963812905.1. GTDB lineage: Bacteria > Actinomycetota > Thermoleophilia > Solirubrobacterales > 70-9 > VRUE01. The sequence goes on along the minus strand of CAWEWY010000001.1, from coordinate 183,703 downwards.
CAGCGGCTTCAGCTGGCCCGTGTCGCGGAGGTGCTTCACGATGAAGTGCCCGCCTTCGTCGTACTCGCGCAGCTCCACGTCGGGATGACGGCCCAGGCGCCTCGCATGGGCGGTGTCGAAGCGATCGGTGTGGCAGTAGTGGACGACGACGCTGGTATTCAGGGACGGCGTGCGGGAGAAGACGCGGTAAAGGTCCCCGTATCGCGCCTGGTAGCGGCCGGACAGCATCAGCGACACCCACAGCTTCTGCCACCGGTAGTCGAGGTGCCGGATCCTCAGGCCCGGGCCGATGAAGGTCTGCGGCCCGAACGCGTGTATCTCGGCCGCCCCCAGCAGCCTGCCGAAGAGCAATGCGCCGTAGCCGCCGGCCGAGGCGCCGATGGTCACGAGCTTGCGGGGGGCCACCCTGTCGACGATCCGCCGGATCGCGACCTCGACGCCGGCGAGATCCGGGGCGAAGCCGTCCACCCCGCGGTGGTACCAGGACTGGCGCCGATCGCGCAGCAGGAGCTTCTTGGCGGGCACCGCGTCGTTGAGCACCCGGATGAACTCGAACGGCGGCATGCCGCCGACGCTCATCGCGAAGCCCCCGAAGGCGATGACCAGCACATCGGACCGCACCTCCATGTCTTCGAGCACGTCCGTCTCGGTCATCGCTGCGGCGCCCCGTCCCAGAGCGGGGCGTCGTGGACGAACTTGGCGACAAGCTGGGTCAGGTCGGAGCGCCGGTCCAGGAAGGAGACGATCTCGGCCAGGGGGATGAGCGGGGCGCTCGCGCCGAGCTCCTCGTAGACGGCGCGGCAGAGGATCAGGTCCTCGGGGTAGTCGACGGTGAGGCGCAGGTCGGTGCGCCGGCACGCCTCCTGCGGCTTGACCAGCTCCACCTTGAAGAGGCCCTGGTTGAAACGGCCGTAGTTGGAGACGAGCTCGCTGCGATCCTCGTCGCGGCCCTCGGCGTGCGAGCGGCGCAGGGCGTCGACCGTGTAGATCTCCACCGCGGTACCCAGCGGCACGTGGTCGACGACCGTGATGTCGTTCTCGTTGGCGACGTGCCGTTCCCAGGCGAGCTCCATGCCGTCGACCTCGAAGAACGGCGACTCGGTGGTCTTGCGCAACAGGTCGGTCGCGCCGTGTGCCTCGGCGGCGGCGATCAGGCGGCCCAGCACGTCCACCTCGTCGCCGAGCACGTAGGGGGTGCCGAGGTCCCCGGCCGCCAGGCGCAGGGCCGCGTTCTCCTCGGATTCGGCGATCGCCAGCACGACCTCGGCCGGCACGTCCGCGGCGCGGATGCTGGCGACGATCTGGGCGAGGATCGTCACCCCCGGCGCGACGGCCTGCAGCGGCTTTCCGTAGAGCCGCGAGCCGGTCAGGCGGCAGGCGAGGCCGGCGATCAGGCGGCGACTCATCGCAGGTCGCTGCGCCGCAGCGGCTCGTTTGCGCTCACCGCGGACGCGAGGACTCCCCCGATCGCCTCGTCGAGGCGGAAGAGGACGTCGGCCGGCGGGTCGGGGGCCCGCTTCAGGACAAGCTCGGCGGCACCGAGGCTGGTGCCGGCGGGCAGGTCGCGGGCGGCGATCACGTGCTTCTTCATCTTCAGGCGGTAGGTCTGCTCCGCCTCCCCCATCGCGTCGACGGGCTCGCCGAGGGCAGCCAGGGCGAGGCGCATGTTCTCGACGAATTCGGCGAAGCGGTCGGGGGCAAGCGCGGACTGGTGGTCGGGGTCGAGCAGGACGTGGGCGACGGTGATGTGCTTCTCGACGTAGGTGGCGCCGAGGGCCACGGCGAGCGCCGGCAGCCACATCGCCGCGCCCTCGTCCTTGCCGGTGTGGTCGGCGAAGCCCAGGGCGACGTCGGGAAACGCCTCCCGCGCCGCCTGCAGGCGGCGCAGCCGGTTCTCGGGGACCGGCGTCGGGTAGGCCTGGAAGCCGACCACGACGGTGACCCCCTTGCCGGGAAGCAGCGCGACCGCCTCGCCGACCTCCTCGAACGCCGTGCCGCCCGCCGAGAGCAGCACCTCGGGGACCGAGGACTCGCCGATTTCGCGGAGCAGGGCGTGGTTCAGCATGTCGCTGCCGTGAACCTTGACCGCCGCGACCCCGAGGCCCTCGGCGAGCTCGAGCCCGCGCCTGCCGAAGACGTCGAGGAGCAGCTCGACGCCCATCTCGCCGGCCCGCTCGGCGACCGCGCGCCAGCGCTCGGGGGGCAGCTGCAGGTTGTCGACGAGGCCGTAGAGCGGATGCGCGGGCGTGAGCAGCTCGTCGGGGTGCAAGAGCTGGAACTTGACCGCGGTCGCGCCGGCCCGGGCCGCGAGCTCGACCAGGGCGAGCTCCTTCTCCCACTCCCCCGCGTAGCCCTCGGCCGCCTCGGCGACGATCCTCATCGCAGCGCCCCCGACCGGTCTCGCATCGCGGCCTCCAGCTCCTCGATGCAGGCCACCACCCTGAGGCCCTCCTCGAGCGTGCAGACGGCGCCCGGGCCGCGTCCGAGCATCGCCAGGTGGAGGTCGGCGTAGGTCTGGGGCCAGTCGACGGGGTGCAGCTCCTCGCCCCCCGACGTCCGGCACTCGCCGCTCAGCAGGTCGGCTTCGAGGGTCTCCGTCGCGGTGGTGACGCGAACCCTGCGCTCCGGCAGGCGGTCGAGGTAGCTGAGCCGCAGCGTCGCGACCGGGGCCCGCTCCAGCTCGAACACGGCCGAGACGGCGGTCTCGGCGTCGATGCCCAACCCCCCGAGGTTGCCCCCCAGGGCCAGGACCTCCCGCGGCTCGCCGAAGAGCCCCAGGATCAGGTCGATTTCGTGCGAGAGGTCGCGCAGCACGCCGCCACCCCGCGCCCGCGAGGCCGAGGCCGTCTCGCGGTGGTCGCGGCCCGGTCGCCACTCGGGGAGGTGGCTCTGCGCCGCCACGTCGACGACGAGGGCGGGCCCCTCGCCGAGCTGCCGCTCCAGCCAGCGCACGGCCGGGTGGAAGCGCAGGTTGTAGCCGACGCCGATCCGCTCGAAGGCAGCCCCGGCGGGGAATTCGCCCGATCGTGCCGTGACCGGCTTCTCGACCAGCAGGGTGCCGCCGAACCCCGCCTCGGCCAGCGCCAGCACGTCCGCGGCGTGGTCGCTGGTCGCCGAGCTGACCACGCAGTAATCGAACCCGCCGGTGGCGAAGGCGGCCTCGATCGAGGGGTGCACCGTGCCCACGTCGCCCTCCCGCCGCGTCACCGCCTCGACCGTGGCGCCCAGCCCTGTCAGGGTGCTGGCGTGCCTGCGGCCGATCGACCCCAGCCCCACCACCAGGGCGCGAACGCCTCCGAGCGGAGCGCTCACCGGGGATCCTTCCCCTCTTCTTCCTGGGATTCAGACGGAGGGACCGACCGCAGCAAGGGCATCGGGCGCGAAGCCTACCGTCGCGCCTGCATCGCGGGCCTGGGGCTCTCACTATGATCGGTGACGGTCTCGTGATCCGCCCGCGCATCCTCGTCGTCGCCACCATAGGCAGAGCGGATCTGCTTGCGATGTTCGGCCAGCTCGCGGGAGTCGCCGAGCTGACTTTCCTCGAGTACGCCTCGACCCCTGGCCTTTCGCCGCAGCCCTATGAGCCATACGGGCGCCTCACGACCTGGGAGGAGCATCGCTCGGCCCGCTCGCTGCTGCGCGCGGTCGAGCCCGACCTGCTGGTCATGCTCGGGATCGGCGCCCGCAACCAGCTCGCGCTGCGCTGCGAGGCCAGGCGCCAAGGCCTGAGGACCATCCACCTCGAGCACGGGTACAGGCTCCCGCTGGCGGCGCGGCGCTCGCTCAGCGCCGATCCCCGCAAGCCGGCGAACAACGGCGGCGGCGGGCCGCACCGGGCGAGGTCGTCGCTGGCGACGCACCGCTTCTTCGCCAGCTCCGTCGCGCGGCTGCCGCCGGCCGAAGCGGCTCGCCTCGCCCGCTACGCGCTGCCGAGCGTCGGCGGCGCCTCGTTCGAGGCGCTCGGCGCGATCGCCGGGCTGCGCCGGCCCGACCGCTACGTCTCCTTCGCACCCGAGTGCTTCGCCTTCCACCGCGAGCTCGACCGGGTCCCGCCGCAAATGGCGGAGCGCACCGTGTTCGTCGGCGTCCCCCAGTTCGACTGCTTCCGCTCTGGACGCGGCGGCGCCGAGCCCGGCTCCGACACCGTCGTCCTGGTCGACCACCAGCTCCACAACGCCGGCTTCCTCGGCTGGGACCCGCAGTTTCACCGCCGCTGGACGGAGGGGATCCACTCCGCGGTCGTCGCCAAGGGCCGCCGGCTCGTGGTCAAGGTCCACCCCGGCGACCGCTCGTCTCCCTGGGCCGAGTACGCGGACGGCAGCGTCGAGATCGTGCCCAGCATCGAGCTGCTCGAGCAGCGGGCACGCTCGGCCGACGTCGTCCTGGGCATCATGTCCACCCTGCAGCTGCCGCTGGCCGGGCTCGACCACACGACGACGATCACGGTCGAGGTCCATCCCCAACCCGGGGAGGTTCTCTCCAGCCGCCTGGTCGAGGCGGGCGTCGCCCACCCGGTCGCCTCCTTCGACCAGCTGGGTGCGGCGCTCGACGAAGTCCCCGACCTGCACGCGCGCCAGCTCTCGGGCAAGCCGGCCTTCGTCGAGCAGTTCCTCCACCGGCTCGACGGCGGCGCCGGAGAGCGGCTGACCGAGGCGGTGCTGGCAGAGGCCGGGGCCACCGCGGCCGTGGGTGAGAAGGCCAGGTGAGCGTGCTCGGCCTGGGCACGGCGCAGCTCGGGTCTCCATACGGCGTCTCCAACCGCAGCGGGCAGCCGTCGGAGGCCGAGGCGGCGGCGATCCTCGAGTGCGCGCTCGACCACGGCGTCGGCACGATCGACACCGCACCGGCCTACGGGGAGGCCGAGGCCCTGCTCGGCCGCCTGCTCCCCCCCGGCGCCGGCGTCCGCATCGTCACCAAGACCGTCCCGATTACGGGCGCAGAGGTGAGCGCCGCGGCCTGCGACGGGGTGAGGCGATCTGCCGAGCGCTCACTCGAGCGCCTGCGCCGCAACCGCCTGGACGCGCTGCTGGTCCACCACGGCTCCGACCTCGCCCTGCCGGGGGGCGAGCGCCTCGCCCGCTGCCTTGCCGAGATGCGCGAAACCGGCATCGCGCGGAAGCTCGGCGCCAGCGTCTACGACAGCGCCGAGCTCGACGCCGCCCGCCGCCTCCTGCCGCTCGACCTGGTGCAGCTGCCCCTCAACGCCTTCGACCAGCGCCTCCTCCGCGACGGGACGCTGGAGGAGCTGCGCCGGGAGGGGATCGAGGTGCACGTCCGCTCCGCCTTCCTCCAGGGCCTGCTGCTGATGGAAGCAGGCGAGCTGCCCGCTCACCTCGCCATGGCGAAGCAGCCTTTGCACCGCTACCACGAGGCGCGAGGCCGGCTCGGCCTCACACCGATCGAGGCCGCGCTCGGGTTTGTGAGATCGGCGCCCGGCGTCGACGTGGCCCTGATCGGCACCAACTCCGCCCGCGAGCTCGAGGAGTGCGCCGCCGCGATAAGCGCGGGCCAGCCGGACATGGACTACGCCACGTTCGCGCTCGAAGACACCGAGTTGATCGACCCCCGGCAGTGGTCGGCCTGATGGCGGGGTTCCGGCGATCGGTTGAAGGATTGTGACCTCCTGACGCCTAAAACCCTTCAACGAAGATGAGCGAGCTGCGCCTCGGGCTGATCGGGTTGAGCGAGGGGAACGGTCATCCCTACTCCTGGGGGGCGATCGTCAACGGCTACGACGAGGCTGAGATGGCCGCCTGCCCGTTCCCGGTGATCCCGCGCTACCTGTCCGAGCACCGCTTCCCCGAGGAGGCGATCCCAGGCGCGCGGGTCACGCATGTCTGGACGCAGGACGCGGCGACCTCCGGGCAGGTCGCCGCGTCCTGCCGGATCGAGCAGGTCGTCTCCGACCCCGGGGAGATGTTCGGCGAGGTGGACGCGGTGCTCCTCGCCCGCGACGACGCCGAGCGCCACGCGGAGCTCGGCGGGCCCTTCCTCGACGCCGGTCTCCCGATCTACATCGACAAGCCGCTGGCGACCGGCGCCGGCGCCGCCCGCGACCTCTTCTCGCGGCAGGCCTCCCCCGGGCAGCTCTTCACCTGCTCGGCGCTGCGCTTCGCCCGGGAGCTGCGCCTGGACGACGCGGCTCGCGAAGAGGTGGGGCCGATCCGAGAAGTCTTCGGCAGCTCGCCGAAGCGGTGGAGCCGCTATGCCGTGCACGCGATCGAGCCCGCCCTGGCGCTGATCGGCGACGCGGGCGCGATCCGCTCCCACGACGCCCACTCCGCCGGCGGCGCGGCCCGGCTCCAGGTCGAGTGGGAGTCAGGGGTACGGGCCAAGTTCGAGACGCTCGGCGACGTCAAGGCCCCGATTCAGCTCAGGGTGGCCGGCGAGAGCGGCGAGCGCACCCTCGTCTTCGAGGACTCCTTCACAGCATTCAAGGCCGCCCTGGAGCGTTTCGTCGCAGTCGCCCGAGGCGAGGCCGAGCCGATCCCCGAACGCGAGGTGCTGCGCGTGGTAGAGCTGATCGAGCTGGGGATGGGGGCTGGGGCAGCCTGAGTTGAGCGGGGTTGGTCTGGGCGGCCTGGCGGGTGCGCCTCTGCGGTGCTGCGGGTTTCAGGAGGCCTGGCGGGTGCGCCTCTGCGGGAATTGACGTCGCCCGCGCCTATGGCGCGGTTGACGAGATGTTGTGCGCGGGCTGCGCCCGCGCAGAAACCGGATTGCATTTCCGCCGCTTCGCGACATTCCCGCAGAGGCGCACCCGCCAGGGCTCTCGAAGCGCGGACAAAAGCCTCGGGTCCACCGCGCTTCGGATATTGACCACACCAGGGTGTGGTCAATATCGGCAGCGCCGAGGGTGGTTGGGGCTTTCCGGCCCGAAACGGCTTCTCCGCTTGAAGCTTCCTCAGGCCGAAGTGGCTTTCGGCCTGAGGCTTCTCCAAGCTTCCAAAGCTCAGCCCCGGTTTCGGAAGCTTCCGTATATCGGGGCGTGTCGAGAGGGAGCCTGGCCGCCCTCCAGGCGAATGTCGCGAAGCGGCGGAAATGCAATCCGGTGATTGCGCGGCGAAGCCGCGCACCTCATTGCACCGCGCGCTTCGCGCGCGGTGCCTCAATTCGACTGGAGGGCGGGCCAGGCTCCCCTAACCACCACACCACCACCCACCACCACCCCAGCGGGGAATCCCGAAACCGACCTAAGGCGCAACAGGCTCGACGCCCGCCGCCATCTCCCGCAGCTGCTCGGCGCTGAGCCAGTCGTCGTTGCTGTCGCTGGCGTAGCCGAAGCCGGGCGGCAGCTCTTCCCCGCCGGGAAGCCATCCGTGCGCCAGAACGGGAAGGCCGGGTAGACCGCGTAGTAGGTCTCGAAGCGCACGGCGTGACGGGCCTCGTCCGGGGTCAACAGGATCTCGTGCACCTTCTCGCCGGGACGAATGCCGATGATCTCCTGCTCGACGCCCGGCGCGAGCGCCTCGGCCAGGTCCATCACCGACATGCTCGGGATCCGCGGCACGAAGACCTCGCCGCCGCGCATCCGCTCCAGGCTCGCGATCACGAAGTCGACCGCCTCGTCGAGCGTGATCCAGAAGCGGGTCATCGCCGCGTCGGTGATCGTCAGCCTGCCCTCCGTGGCCTGGCGCTTGAAGAGCGGGATCACGCTGCCGCGGCTGCCGACCACGTTGCCGTAGCGCACGGTCGAGAAGCGCACGTTCGAGTCGCCCGCGTAGGCGTTGCCCTGGGTGACGATCTTCTCGGCGCTGAGCTTGGTCGCGCCGTAGAGGTTCACCGGGTTGACGGCCTTGTCGGTGCTGAGCGAGATCGTGTGCGGGACCTCGTTCTCGATCGCCGCCGTGACGACGTTCTCGGCGCCGATGATGTTGGTCTGCACCGCCTCGAACGGGTTGTACTCGCACGCGGGCACCTGCTTCAGCGCCGCCGCGTGGACGATCACGTCGACGCCGCGGACCGCCATCCGCAGCCGGCTGAGGTCGCGGACGTCGCCGATCAGGAAGCGCAGCCGCTCGTCGCCGACCGCCTGCGCAGCTCGTGCTGCTTGAGCTCGTCGCGGCTGTAGACGCGCACCGTCGCCGGTTCGTGGTCGCGCAGCAGGTGCTCGATGAAGCGCTTGCCGAAGGAGCCGGTGCCGCCGGTGATCAGCACCGTCTTGCCCTTCAGCTCGGGGCTCGGCTCTCTCGCGGAAGGGGCGGTCATCGGCGTCTGCGGAGCGGCTCCACTGCGGCTCCGGCTGCGCCAGTCTACCGGCGCTGGCAAGCCACTTCCCGCTACGGTTGGCCGCGCCGGTGATCCCCTACTCGAAGCAGAGCCTCGACGCCGAGGACAGGGCCGCGGTCGCGGCGGTGCTGGAGGGCGACTGGCTCACCCAGGGGCCCGCCGTGAGCAGCTTCGAGGAGGCCATCGCCGCCCGCTGCGGCGTGCCTCACGCGGTCGCCTTCTCCTCCGGCACGGCGGCGCTGCACGGCGCCGCCTTCGCCGCCGGCGTCGGGGAGGGCGACGAGATCGTGACCAGCGCGATCACCTTCGCCGCCAGCGCCAACTGCGGCGCCTACCTCGGCGCCCGGCCGCGCTTCGCCGACATCGAGGCGGAGACCTGGAACGTCTCCGCGGCCACCCTGGAGCCGGCGATGACCCCGCGGACGAAGGCCGTGATCCCGGTCCACTTCGCCGGCCTGCCGGCGCCGATCGAGCCGATCCGCGAGCTGGTCGGGCCCGACGTCGCGATCATCGAGGACGCGGCGCACGCGCTCGGCGGCAGCTCGGGCGAGGGCGAGGTCGGCTCCTGCGCCCACTCCGACATGGCGATCTTCAGCCTCCACCCGACCAAGGCGATCACCTCCGGCGAGGGCGGCGTCGTGACCACGCGGGACCCCGAGCTGGCCGAGCGCCTCGCCGTCTTCCGCCACCACGGCATGGTCCGCGACCCGGAGCGCTTCGCCCACCCCGAGGGCGCCGGCGACGAGGGGCCCTGGTACCACGAGCAGCAGCACCTCGGCTTCAACTACCGGCTCTCCGACGTCGCACGCGGCGCTGGGCCACTCGCAGCTGGGCAAGCTCGACGACCACGTCGCCCGCCGCAACGCCGTCGCCGCCCGCTACCGCGAGGCGCTGGCCGGGATCGACGGGCTGGAGCTGCCGCCGCAGCCGGCCGGCGACGCCCTGCCACGCCTACCACCTCTTCGTCGTCCACCTGCGCGAGGGCACGCGGCGGCGGCTCGAGCTCTACGAGCGGCTCGCCGAGAGCGACATCCGCACCCAGGTCCACTACATCCCCGTCTACCGGCACCCCTACTACCGCAGCGCCTTCGGCTACGCGCCGGGCCTCTGCCCCGAGGCCGAGCGCTACTACTCCGGCTGCCTCTCGCTCCCCTGCTACCCGGACCTCGCCCCCGCCGACCAGGACCGCGTGATCGAGGTCGTCCGCGAGGTCATGGCCGATGGCTGAGCAGGCCCCGCTCCCGGCGAGCTTCGACCTCGGCGGCCGCCCGGTCGGCGAGGGCCACCCCACCTACGTGATCGCCGAGGCCGGCGCCAACCACAACCGCGACCTGGCGATCGCCCGCGAGCTGATCGACGTCGCCGCCGAGGCCGGCGCCGACGCGGTCAAGTTCCAGACCTACTCGGGCGAGGGCCTCTACTCGTCGAAGACGCCCGGCTTCGAGTACCTGGCGCCGATCAGCGACAAGACTCCCTCCGAGCTGCTCGAGGAGATCGCCCTGCCCCGCGAGTGGCAGGTCGAGCTGCGCGACCACGCCGCGCGCGCGCGGGATCGCCTTCTTCTCGAGCCCGTTCGACGCGCGAGGCGGTGGCCGAGCTCGACGCGCTCGGCGTCCCGGCGATGAAGATCGCCTCCTTCGAGATCGTCGACCCGGTGCTGATCGCGGCCGCGGCCGCACCGGGCGCCCGCTGCTGATCTCGACCGGGATGGCGACGCTCGGCGAGATCGAGGACGCGCTGCGCGACGCCGCCGCGGCGGGGGCGACGGAGATCGGCCTGATGCAGTGCACGTCGGTCTACCCGGCCCCGCCGGAGCGGGCCAACCTGCGGGCGATGGCGACGATGCGGGCGGCGTTCGGCGTGCCGGTCGGCCTCTCCGACCACACCATCGGGATCGCCGTGCCGATCGCCGCCGCCGCGCTGGGCGCGGCCTTCGTCGAGAAGCACTTCACCCTCGACCGCACGATGGAGGGCCCCGACCACCCCTTCGCCCTGGAGCCCGGCGAGCTGAAGGCGATGGTCGCCGGCATCCGCGAGGCGCAGGCCGCGCTCGGCGACGGTCGCAAGCACGGGCCCGGCGCCGGAGGAGGCGAAGGAGATGTACGGGCTGGCGCGCCGCAGCCTGATCGTCGTCGGCGACCACCCCGCCGGCACCGTGCTGAGCGAGGAGATGCTGACCCGCAAGCGCCCCGGCTTCGGCATCGCGCCCAGGGACCTGGAGAAGGTCGTCGGGCGCACCCTGCGGGTCGCCGTCGAGCACGACGACGTCCTCACCTGGGAGATGCTCTGACAGGCAGCGGGTCGGCGACGCTGGCCCGGATCGTCGCCGACGCGGGCGCCGCGGCCGGCCTCGGCCACCTGGCCCGCTGCACGGCGCTTGCCTGCGCCCTGGGCGCGAAGGGCTTCGAGCTCCAGACGCTCGGGCTCGGTGCCGACGCAGGCGATCGAGATCGACGGTGTGCGCTGGGAGCCTTGGCGGCCCGGCCCCACGACGGCCGATCCGGCGCCCGACCTGCTCGTGCTCGACACCTACGATCGCGCCGACTGGCAACGCGTCGCCGCCCTGGCACACGGGCATCTCGTCGCCTTCGAGGACGCCCTGCCGAGCCCCGCGGCAGCCGACCTGGTCATCGCCCCCGAGGACGGCTCCGAGCCCGGCGGCCGGGTGCTCGCGGGCCTGCGCTTCGCCTGCCTGCGCCGGCCCTTCTGGGACGTCGCGCCACGCCGGACACGGGACTCGCCGCAGCGGGTCCTGATCACGACCGGCGGCGGTGACCTCGGCGGCCTCGGCGGCCGTCTCGCGGAGCGCCTGCACGAGCGGCTGCCCGGCGATCGAGGTCGAGCTCGTCTGGGGGCCCGGATTCGGCGGCGAGCCACCGCAGGGCGTAACCGTGCTCGACCGACCCGCCTCGCTCCTGGAGCCGCTGCTGCGCGCCGATGCGGTGGTCTGCGCCGGTGGCCAGACGATGCTCGAGGCCGCCGCCGCCGGAGCGCCGGCGCTGGTGCTGGAGGGCGCGCCCAACCAGCGCGCCCAGATCGCCGCCCTCGCCGCGCGGGGAGCGATCGTCCAGATCGGCGAGGAGGAGGCTCCGACGGAGCTCGATCGCCTGCTCGGGATCGAGCTCGCTGCGCCGACAACTCTCCAGCCGGGCACAGGAGGCAATCGACGGGCGCGGGGCGCTTCGCGCTCGCCGCCGAGCTCGAGGCCCTGGCCCGAGGCTGAGCGACTCTGGCGCGATCGGAGGGTTTACGTCACCATGGAGCCAACCGAGTGAGAGGGTCGAGGCCAACAATCGCGGTCGCGCTTGTTTCGCTGCTGCTTGCCGCGCTCGCGGTGGGCAGCGGCCCCGCACCCGGTGCCGCCTTCCCCGGCGCCAGCGGCCGGATCGCCTACGCGTCCAACCAGGGCGGCAGCTGGGACATCTACTCGATGAACGCGGACGGCAGCGGCAAGGCGGCCCTGACCACGACCCCAGGTGACGACACGCAGCCCTCGTTCTCGCGCCGACGGCACCAGGATCGCCTTCGCCTCCAACCGCTCCGGCAACTGGGACGTCTACACGATGAACGCGGACGGCAGCGGCGTCTCCCGCCTCACCACCGACCCCGGCGAAGACACCCAGCCCTCGTTCTCGCCGGACGGCACCAGGATCGCCTTCGTCGGCAAGCACGGCACCAGCTGGTACGGCGACGTCTACCTGATGAACGCCGACGGCAGCAGCCAGATCCGTCTCACCACCCAGGGCGGGGCCGAAGACGGGCCGAACTTCTCCTCCGACGGCCAGCGGATCGTATTCGGCCGCACCCAGCAGAGCCACAAGCACATCTTCGCGATGGACCCCACCGGAGCGGGACTGACCGCAGCTCACCGGCGGCGACTTCGACGATCGCCAGCCGTCCTTCTCCCCGGACGGGCAGCGGATCGCCTTCGCCAGCCGCCGCGACGGGCGCTCCGAGGTCTACTCGATGAGCTCCGACGGGACCGGGGTGACCAAGCTCACCACCAAACCGTCGAGCCAGATGCCGGCCTACTCCCCGGACGGGCAGCGGATCGCCTTCGTCAGGGGCGACAACGTCTACACGATGAACGCGAGCGGCGGCGGCGAGGTGCGGCTGACGACGGAACGCGGCTCGCAGGCCTGGCCGAACTGGCAACCGCTCCCCGGCGGCCGGCCCGGCGGGCACGGCGGCTCGGGTGGCTTCCGGATCGGCAAGCCGATCTTCGACCGGCGCCACGGCACCGCGAAGCTTCCGGTCACGGTCCCCGGCGGCGGGCTCGCTCAAGCTGCACGGCCGCAGGGTCAAGCCCCTGGCCGCAAGGTCCGTCGCGGCCTCCACCACCGTGAAGCTGCTGGTCAAGCCGACGGCGACGGACCGCCAAGGCGCTGGGGCAGAAGCTCGCAGGCGAAGGTCAAGGTGCTCGTCACCTACCGCCCGGCGGGCGGCGGCACCGAAACCAAGGCGAAGAGCTTCAAGCTGCGCAAGAATCCCAGCCGCTAGGGCAAATGCTCGCCTCGAATCCGAACTGACATGGCCACCCAGGCCCAACCCGTCACCGCGCCTGCCCTCGACTTCGCAGTCGTCGGCGCCGCAAAGGCCGGCACCACCGCCCTCTTCAACCTGCTACGCACCCACCCGGGGCTCTACCTGCCGGAGGGCAAGGAGCTCCCCTACTTCGTCACCCCCAAGCACGCTTATTTCGAGTCGCCGGCGGAGTTCTTCGCCGACGCCTTCCAGGGTCGCGGCCCCGGGCAGCTATGCGGCACGGTGACCCCGCAGTACCTCTTCGGCGCCCTGGTTGGGCTCCGGACAGGGCAATCGGTGCCCCCAGGAGCCGCGGAGACGATCGTCCCGAGCCGCATCCGCGACGCCTACCCCGAGGCGAGGCTGATCGCGATCCTGCGCGACCCCGTCGCCCGCGCCCGCTCCCACCACCGGATGTCGACGATGAGGGGCTTCGAGCAGCGTCCGTTCGACCTCGCGATCGACGAGCTGCTCAGGCCCGAGGCCCTCTCCGAGTCCCGCGCGCGGCCCGGCGAGGTCAGCGGCTACGTCGTGCTCGGCGAGTACGCCCGCCTGCTCGAGGGCTTCTACGAGACCTTCCCGCGCGAGCAGCTGCTCGTCCTCTTCCACGACGACCTGGAGCGCGACCCGGCGGCGGTCTGCGAGGCCGCCTTCGCCTTCCTCGGCGTCGACCCCGGCTTCCGCCCGCCCAACCTCGGGCGCCGCTACCACGAGGGTGGCAGCCGCCGGCGCTTCGCCTGGCTGGACCTGACGACATGGCAACACGCCGCCGCGCGCTCGGCGGCGCTGAGGCGCCTCTGGCACTCGCTGCCGCCCTCCCTGCGCCTGCGCGTCCTGAAGCGGTTCGGCCTCGCCTCCCGGCGGCTCTTCATGTGGAACCGCGTCCCAGCCGATGCGACGGCCGACCCCGACCCCCCCAGCGAGGAGACGCTCGCGCGGCTGCGCGCCCACTACCGCGAGGACGGGCAGCGGCTGCGGGAGCTGCTGGGCGCCACCCCGTCCTGGGAAGAGGACGACCCCGGGGCCGAGCGGGAAGCATGAGCGCACGGGTGCTGTTCCTCGGCGACCCCGACTCGCCGACCTGCGCCTATCTTCGCTCGGCCCATGGCGAGGTTTCCGCAACCTCGTCCCCGCTCGACCTTGCCACGCTCGAGCGAGACCCGCCGGACTGGATCGTCTCCCACGGCTATCGCCACATCGTCGGCCCCGACGTGGTCGGGGCCTTCCGCGACCGGATCGTCAACCTGCACATATCCCTCCTCCCCTGGAACCGGGGGGCGGACCCCAACCTGTGGTCCTTCGTCGACGGCACGCCGAGCGGGGTGACGGTCCACTACATGGACGAGGGAGTCGACACCGGTGACATCATCGCGCAGCGCGAGCTTCGCTTCGCCGGCGACGAGACGCTTGCCACGACCTACGCCAGCCTGCAGACGGAGATGGTCGACCTCTTCAGCGCGACGTGGCCGCTGATACTCGAGCACAAGGCATCCCGCTGGCCGCAGGCCGGCCCGCACAGCAGCCACCGCACCGCCGACCGGGAGCGCGTCGCCTCGCTGCTCACCGATGGCTGGGACACCCCGATCGCGTCGCTCGTCGGGGACGGCACCCGCCCCGGATCCGAGACCTGACACCTGACATGGCCACGCTCTCCCGACCGACCGCCGCGCCCGCGCTCGATTTCGTCGTGATCGGCGCCGCCAAGGCCGGCACCACCGCCCTCTTCAGCCTGATCCGCACCCACCCGGCGCTCCACCTGCCGGAGGGCAAGGAGCTCCCCTACTTCGTCACCGCCGAGCACGCCTACTACCAGTCGCCGGCGGAGTTCTACACCGACGCCTTCCAGGATCGCGGCCCCGGGCAGCTGTGCGGCACGGTGACCCCGCAGTACCTGTACGGCACGCTGCTGGGCCCCCAGGCGCAGCGGATCGGCTCCGGCTCCCCGGAGAAGGACATCCCGAGCCGCATCCGCGACGCCTACCCCGAGGCGAGGCTGATCGCGATCCTGCGCGACCCCGTCGCCCGCGCCCGCTCCTACCACCGCATGTCCACCATGCGGGGCCAGGAGCGGCGGCCGTTCGACCTCGCGATCGACGAGCTGCTCAGGCCCGAGGCCCTCTCCGAGTCGCGCGCGCGGCCGACCGTGAAGAACAGCTACGTCGTGCTCGGCGAATACGCCCGCCTGCTCGAGGGCTTCTTCGACGTCTTCCCGCGGGAGCAGCTGCTCGTCCTCTTCCACGACGACCTGGAGCGCGACCCGGCGGCGGTATGCGAGGCCGTCTTCTCCTTCCTCGGCGTCGACCCCGGCTTCCGCCCGCCCAACCTCGGGCGCCGCTACAACGAGAAGGGGCGGGCGCCGGCGCTTCGCCTGGATGGACCTGACGAAATGGCAGCGGGCCGCCTCGCGCTCGGCAATCCTGAAACGCCTCTGGCGTTCGGTGCCCACATCCTGCGCCTGCGCACCCTGAAGCGGTTCGACGTCGCCTCTGGCGGCTCTTCCTCTGGAACCGCGTCCCCGTCGACGCGACGGCCGACCCCGACCCCGCCGGCGCGGAGACGCTCGCCCGGCTGCGCGCCCACTACCGCGAGGACGGGCAGCGGCTGCGCGGGCTGCTGGGCGTCACCCCGCCCTGGGAAGAGGACGAGCGCGAGGCGTAGCTCACACCCCGACGGGCTCGGGCTCCAGCGGCGCCGGCTCGGCACCGGGGGCAGCCTCGACCGGACGGCGGTGCTCGGCGGGTCGCCAGAGAACGGCGATGATGCAGATGAAGAGCGAGACGATCTGCACCCGGTAGCGGAACGCGGTGCCGGCGTTGCCCGCGCTGAGCGAGTAGGCGATCAGCAGGAAGAAGGCCAGGTAGACGAGCGGCCCGGCACGGCTCATGATCTGCCCGCGGCTCCGGATCCCGGTCCTGATCGAGGAAGAAGAGCGCGAGGTAGGCCGCCGCCGTGCCGAGCAGGCCGAGCCCCTGGCTGATGTTGCCGAGCTGCCAGGGGAAGGGGCGCAGCAGGACGTCGAGGGACCGGCTGCGGGAGGTTGCTGACGATCGCGCCGCGGGTCGAGAAGTCGACCTGTTCGAGCTTCAGGTTCGAGTTGTCCGTCGCGTTCGCTTCCTGGGAGCCGCTGGAGGTTTTTCTCGAGGCTTTCGTTGGTCGAGGCGTTGAGCACGGTGGGCGCGGCGACCGCGGCGAAGAGGACGACGAGGGCGACGAGGGCGAGCGAGCGGATCGCCGTGCGGTGCTCCGCCCGCAGCCCCGCGTGCAGGAGGATCGCCGCGCCGGCGGCGATCAGGAACCAGCCGGCGTAGTGGCGGGTGGCGACGGCGATCAGGCAGCCGGCGACGACCGCGACCAGGTAGCGCGGTTCCCCGCGCTTCCAGATCTTCGCGCCGCCGAGGGCGACGAGGCCGATCGCGAGCATCATGTTCGCCTCCTTGTGCAGGAGGCTGGAGAAGAAGATGCTGGCCGGCTCGAAGGCGAGGAGCCACATCGCGAGCACCGACGCCCTGCGGCCCGGCGAGCTCGTAGACGGCGGCGGCCAGCAGCACCAGGCCGACGACGGCGATCCCGACCTGGGTCACGCGCATCGCCAGTTCGGGCGAGTCGAACGCGTAGCGCTGAACGGCGAGGACGAAGACGTGGAGTTCGCGCAGCAGCGCGTGCGTCCATTCGCCGGAGCCGGGGGTGTGTGGGCGATCAGGCTTTCGGCCTTGTCCGAGGAAGCTGAGCTCGTCGCCGCCGCGCAGGGTCTCGCGCCACCGGCGTCAGCGAGATCAGGCCGGCGGCGACCACGCGCATGCCGAAGGCGAGCGCCGCCGGGCGGCCGACGGCGAACCCGGGCCTCGAGCGACCCAAGCGGCTCGACCAGAAAGGCGATCACCATGCCCCAGCAGGACGATCATCGCGAGCGTCACCAGCGTGGAGTGAAGGCTCTGATCGGAGGTCGGCACCATCCTGCGCGTGGACGATAGCCGGGCCAGCCGGTGCCCGCGGGATCTGGGCGCCCGCCAGGAGAGCCTACGATGTCTCGCCGCCCATATAATTCCGCGTCTCGTGACCGAGCCGCGACAGGAAGGGCTCGACATCCGCCAGTGGGGGCGGCTGATATGGCGCCGCAAGTGGCTGCTGCTCGCGATCGTCGATCGTGATCCCGATCGCCGTATACGTCGGGCTCCTCGCTCCTGCCGAAGACCTACCAGTCGCAGGGCGACGATCAACGTCCAGGCGACCGCCGGCGCCTCGACCGCTGTTCTCGAAGATCAGCTCCAAATCGGACATCGGCGAAGCGCAGACCCTGATCACGACGACCGTGGTGGGGCGCCGGGCCGCTCGCCTGCTGGGCCTGCCCCCCTCCGACGCGAGGGGGCTGCTGAGCCACATCACGGTGGCGCCGACCAACCCCGACGAAAGCGACGGCAACTTCCTCACGATCACCGCCCAAGACTCGAATCCGGTCGAAGCCGCGCGCATCGCCAACGCCTTCGCCCGGGCCGTCGCGCAGACCCGGACGTCCAACGCGATCCACAACATCGACCGGCACGATCGCGACGCTGACCGCGCAGGCAACGGCCGAACCCGGCGACGAAGCGTCCCAGGAAGCCCTCGCGCAGCAGCTCCAGGAACTGCGCGGCCTCCGGGCGAGCCCAAGCCGGGACGACGCCGATCGTCGAAGCCGCGGTGCCCGCCGCGGCGCCGATCTCGCCGCGGCCGAAACGCAACACCGTGATCGCGCTGATCCTGGCGCTGCTGATCGCGGCCGCGCTGGCGCCGCTGCTCGACCGCCTCGACCGCCGCATCCGCGAACCCAGCGAGCTGGAGGACCTGCTCGACGCGCCGGTGCTGGCGATGATCCCCGACGACGCCTTCCCCGGCCACCCCCCGGGCATGCACGTGCGCGAGTCCTTCCAGACGCTGCGCGCCAGCCTCACCTACTTCAACGTCGACCGCTCGCTCTCGACCCTGGTGGTGGCCAGCCCGATCCAGCAGGACGGCAAGACGACCGTCGCCGTCAACCTGGCGCTCGCCTACGCCCTCGACGAACGCGACGTGATCCTCGTCGACGGAGACCTGCGCCGCCCCCAGGTGGCGACCCGGCTGGGCAAGGAGGTCAGCGTCGGGCTCGACTCGGTGCTGGTCGGCGAGAAGACGCTCGACGAGGCGCTCGTCGACGTCGACGTCGGCGCCGGGCGCCTGCGGATCCTCCCGGGCGCGACGCCGCCGCCCAACCCCGCCGTCCTGCTCGGATCGCAGCGGATGCGCTCGCTGCTCGCCGAACTCTCCGAGCAGGTCGACATGGTGATCATCGACACCCCCGGCCTGCTCGCCGTCAGCGACGCGATCCCGCTCTTCAACCAGGTCGTCGGGCAGCGTGATCGTCTCGCGCCTGGACCGGACCCCGAAGGACGCCCTGCGGCGCGCCAAACAGGTGATCAAATCCGCCGGCGGGACCGTGCTGGGCAGCGTCGCCACGGGCGCCCACGCCGGCGGGATCTACGGGTACTACGGCTACTACGGGTATTACGGCAACGAAAACGGCCGCGACAAGGCCGAGTCGAGGCAACGGGTCCGGGCGGCTGCGCGGCCTCGCCTCCGGCGGCTTCCGCCGCTCGTCCGACTCCTCCGACTAAGCCCTGGCCGACCGCGCCGCGATGAGCTCTCGGTAGAGCGCATCGATGTCGCCCAGCAGCCGCTCGGCGCCGTAGCGGTCGATCGCGCGACGACGCGCCGCGCGGCCGCAGCCCTCGCGCCGCGCGGCATCGCCCGCCATCTCGCAGCATCGCCGCCGCCAGGGCGGCGGCGTCGTCCCGCGGCACGAGAATGCCCGTCTCCTCGCTGACGACCTCCCGCACCCCCCCCACGTCGGTGGCGACGGCGGGGAGCCCAGCCGCCGCCGCCTCGATCAGGGAGACGGGCGTGCCCTCGTTGTCGGAGGAGAGGACGGCGACGTCCGCGGCGGCGAAGATCGGGCGCAGCTCGCGCCGGTAGCCGAGGAAGCGCACGCCGGCGGCGATGCCGAGCTCGGCAGCCTGGCGCTCGAGGCGCGGGCGTTCCTCGCCGTCGCCGACAACCGCAAGCCGCAGGCGCGGCTCGGCCTCGCTCGCCCGCGCGAGCGCTCGCAGGAGCAGGTCGAGGCGCTTGATCGGGACGAGGCGTCCGACGAAGACCAGGAGGACGTCGTCGGCAC
Source organism: uncultured Solirubrobacterales bacterium (assembly GCA_963812905.1). Taxonomy (GTDB): domain Bacteria; phylum Actinomycetota; class Thermoleophilia; order Solirubrobacterales; family 70-9; genus VRUE01. The sequence continues at coordinate 164,769 of CAWEWY010000001.1, read as the reverse complement.
CTATCCCCAGCTCGCCGCGCAGCCCCGCCCCCAGCTCGCGGGCGGGCTCGGCGAAGCGATCGAGGTCGAGCCCGAGGGGGAGGACCCGGAACCTCTCCCGCGGGGCGACCCCGAGGCGGACGAGGTCGTCGACGGTCGCCTGGCTGACGCCGATCAGGCAGTCGCTGACCCGCGCCAGCGCGCGCTCCAGCTCGAGGTAGAGCCTGGCCTTCGCCGGCCCGAAGTAGCCCTCCAGGACGTGCCCGTGGTAGGTGTGGACGATGGCCGGGCGCGGCCGGACCGCAAGCGCGGCCTGGCGCCCCAGAAAGCCCGCCTTCGCCGTGTGCGTGTGGACGACGTGGGGCCTGAAGTCCCGCGCCAGGCGGATCAGCTTCAGCAGCGCCCGCGAGTCGCGGAGGGGATGCACCGCCTGCTGCAGCTCGGGCAGGAAGCGCATCGTCGCGCCCTCCTCCTCCGCCAGGTCGGCTAACGACGCCTCGCCCGGGGCCAGCGTGCCGTGGACGAGCAGGGTCTCGTAGCGGTCGGGGTCGAAGCGCCTGCCGCTGAGCAGGGCGGCTATGTGGGCCGGCCCGCCCATGTTGAGGCGGCCGATGACCTGCAGGACGCGCAGGCGCTCGCCCGCGCTCAGGTCGAGGTCTCGGTGGTCGCCGCCGGGGCCCATTCGGGGGACTCAAGCAGCGCCACCACGACGACGCCCGCCAGGATCAGGATGAGCGAGCCGGCCACCGCGATCGAGCCTTCGAATTCAAAGAGGACAGCGCCGGCGCCGCAGAGGAAGGCCTGCCCGGTTGCGAGGGCCATCGCGACGCGGCGGGAGGAGCCGAGGCGGGCACGCAGCCGATGGGTCAGGTGGTCGCGCCCGCCGGTGAACACGCCCGCCCCACGGCGTTTCCGCGAGACGATCACCAGGGCGGTGTCGAGGGCCGGGAGGCCGACCAGCACCACGGCGAGCGGGATCAGTGCCCAGCCGAGCCGTCCGCTGGCGGGCAGGGCCATGATCGTCGCGGCGACGACGAAGCCGATCGGCATGCTGCCGCCGTCGCCGAGGAAGACCCGCGAGGGCGAGGCGAGGTTGAAGGGAAGGAATCCCGCGCACGCCCCGGCCAGGGCAAGCGCGATCGCGCCCAGCGCGGGGTCCCCGTGGGCCGCGGCGAGCAGGCCCAGGATGGCGGCGGAGACGAGGGCGACGGAGCCCGTCGCGCCGTCCATGTTGTCCATCAGGTTGTAGGCGTTGACGACGCCGGCGACGAAGACGACCGAGAAGGCCAGGTTGAGGGCGTCGCCGGAGAAGACGGACCAGCCGACCCCCGCGGCGAAGAGGGCGGCGCCCGCCGCGGCCTCGATCGCCAGCCGCGGCAGCGGCCCGATGCCGAAGCGATCGTCGACGGTGCCGAGCGCCCAGAGGACGAGGGCGCCGGCGACGATCGGCCAGAAGGCAGCGGCCGCGTGGCCGAAGAGGGCGGCCGCGATGAGCAGCCGCGGCCACCACCGCGGCCCCGCCCAGGTACGGGGTGGGGCGGGAATGGCCCTTGTAGCCGACCGGGCGGTCGAAGAAGCCGGTGCGCGTGGCGATGAAGATCGCTGCCGGGGTCAGCAGCAGGGCCGCCCCGCAGGCGACGATGAAGGCGAGCTCAAGACGCAGGCTTCCAGACACGGCGTTGCCTAGGCCTCGTCGAGGGAGGGGTCCGCGGCGGCGCTCTCTTCCTCAAGGCTGACGATCTCTCCCCCCAGGCCGGCCAGCTGCTCCCGCTCGCGGCGCAGGCGCTCGAAGGCGGCGACGTCGTCGATCGCGTCCTCCACCCCGCGCGTCGACCGCCAGCCGGTCATCTGCTCGAGCGCCGTGGTGTCCGGGCGGCGGCGGCCGAGCTCCTCGAAGCCCTCTCCGTAGGCCTCCTCGTAAGGCACCATCCGTATGCCCGAGTTGGACCCGGTCCGCTCGATCACGGTTTCGGCGAGCTCGAGGATCGTGATCTCGGTCGAGCGCCCGACGTTGAAGGCCGTGCCGCGGGCGCCCTCCTCGTCCATCAGCATGACGAGGGCTCGGGTCGTGTCATAGACGTGGGAGAAGCAGCGGGACTGGCTGCCGTCCCCGTACACGGTCAGGTCCTCGCCGGCGATCGCCTGGCCGACGAAGCTCGGCAGCACCATCCCGTAGGCGCCGGTCTGCCGCGGCCCGACCGTGTTGAAGAGGCGCACGACGACGTTGTCGGAGCCGCGCTCGCGGTGGTAGCCGAGGGTGATCGCCTCGCCGAAGGCCTTGGCGGTCGAGTAGGACCAGCGGGCGATCGAGGGCGGTCCCAGGATCCGGTCGGACTGCTCGGTCAGGCCGGCGCTGGCGTTCTTGCCGTAGATCTCCGAAGTGGAGGCGAAGAGGAGGCGCCGGCCGAGCCGGTGGGCGCCCTCGGTGACGACCTGCGCGCCGCGCACGCTGCGACCCAGCGATTCGACCGAGCGGTCGACGATCAGCTTGACGCCGACGGCGGAAGCGAGGTGGAAGCAGGCGTCGGCCCACTCCATGCACTCGTCGACCAGCTCCTCGTCGCAGACGGATCCCTCGACGAACTCGGCCCGCCCGGAGGCGAGCGCGTCGGCGACGTTCTCGACGCTGCCGGTGCTGAGGTCGTCGAGGACGAGCACGTCGTCGCCGCGCTCGACCAGCGCGTCGGCCAGATGCGAACCGATGAAGCCAGCCCCACCCGTAATCAGGTAACGCACCTTGGTATCTCCCTTTCCCTCATTCCCCTGCCGGTCATTTGCCTGGCACCCTTATGCAAGGCTCGATCCCAGTGGTGAATTCCCTGTGTTCCCCGCGACTTTTCCGCGAACCCATATCGCGGAATGTGCCGAAAATGACTAGCTGGCAGTAGACCAGATCCCCGATCCGGTGTCAAGGAAAAGCGGTCGTTCATGAAACCTTTCAGGCCCCCCGCCTGCGCACCTCTTCCCCCGCTTGAGTGAAAGAGCCAAGAGCATCAGGACCGCCGCTAGACTTGATCCCATGGCAGCCAAGGCGCTCAGCGGCGACATTGGCGAACTGAAGCGCGCGCGAGCTGTCCGCCTCGAATCGGACCGCCATGCGCCGATGAGCGAGCGTCTCGCTCGGGTACATGCGCTCTGCAAGCAGCTGAGCGCGATCCAAGGCGCCGCAAGAGCACGTTGAGCGAGTTCGACCTTCGTTCGCTGCTCGAGGCGCTGCACAGCCACGGCGTCGAGTTCGTCGTAATTGGCGGTGTCGCCGTCGGAGCGCACGGATTCATACGCGGCACCGAGGATCTGGACATCGTCCCCGACCCGGACTCCGACAACTTGAATCGCTTGACCGAGGCGCTGGCAAAGCTGGAGTCGACTTTGCCGACTGTCGGGCACAGGCCTTTTAGCCCTGGAAGCGACTCCGGAGTCATCCGCCGCGGCGGCAACATCACGGCCATGACCATGTTCGGCGGGCTCGACGTCGTTCAACGTGCGCAGGGGGTGCCCAGCTATACCCAGCTTGCCGAAGACGCGGTCGAGAGCGAGTTGCTGGGCATCCCGGTCCGGGTTTGCTCCCTGGCTCGTCTGCGCGCAATGAAGCAAGCTCACAGCCGAACGCAGGACCGACTGGACCTGGAGAACCTGCCTGAGAGTTGAGTGGGGCGGAATCCGAAACTTCCCAACCTGGGAAGGGGATTGCCTGGTGCGGTTCTCACAGGCGAAGTTGGTGGATTCAAAGCGCGTGGTCTTGTTGTTTCCGAAGATCCGCCCCGATCGGCGAGCATCGGCGATCTTCCTGGCAGAGGCTCGATCGCCAGATCCCCGATCCGGTGTCAGGGGGAAACGGTCGTTCATGAAACCTTTCAGGCCCAAGCAGCGCGCCTCCCCAGAGGTACCCCGGCTGCCGCCAGAGGACCTACCCGGCGCTGAGCACCTGTTCGACGAAGAAGCGGGCGGCGGGGTCGAGCCTGTCGCCGTAGATCCGCTCTGCGATCGCGAGAACCTCACCGGCCGTTTCAAGGCCCAGCTCGCCAGCGAGCAGGCGCAGGTCCGCCTCGTCCTCGCCGACGCGGTGGGCGAGGACCTTCAGCGCGAGCAGCGTCTCCGGGGAGGCGGTGAGACATCGCAACCCCGGCAGGTCGAGGACGGGCGCCGCAGCCGGATCGTCTCCTTCCAGGAAGCCCTTGACGGCGTCGTTGAGCCAACCTCCGGGCAGCTCGAGACGATCCGCGACGACAGCCGCAGCCTCGTAGACGACGTCCTTCGGCTCGAATACCGCGTCGATGTCGCGGGTCGCCCTTCGCTCGTCAAAGGCGAGGGCGATTGCCGCGCCCCCGACCACGTACATCTCGGCGACGACGCCGCGTCGCTCGAGCTCACTGGCCAGCGCGGTAAGCGCGTCGATGATCTCGCCCCGATCCATCGCTCAGACGCGGTGCAGAGAGCGCTCCGGGACGAAGACGCCGCGGCGCCGGAAGGCGGCCGGGGCCTGGGCGATCGCCACCGCGCGGAAGCCCGGCACCTCGCTGACGAACCAGAAGCGGTCCAGAAAGCGCCCCGGCTCGACCGACCACCCCGGCCGGCTCAAGCCGTGGACCGCCGCGAGGTGCTCGGCCAGCGCGCCGAGGTAGGCGTCGTGGCGGGGGTCCCCAGTCGGCTCCGGCCGCTGTGCGATGGCCCCCGCCCGCGAGCGATCGTCGCCTCGCAGCGCGAACTCGTCGAGGAACTCGCGCACAGCGTGGCGGAAGTCCTCGCCGACGCGGACACGCCCCCCCACCCCCGCGAGGGTCTCGGAAAGCCGCTCGCGAGCGGGAGGGTGGGCGGCGAGCCAGTCAGAGCGTGTGGTGAGCGCCTCGGCCATCGGTGAGGATGTTAGGCGCCTTTTGCGACCTCAAGGGCCCAGCGACGCGATCGAGGTGGCGGGATCCGTCAGGGCGGCGACGTCGGCGAGGTCGGTGGGGCGGCCACGGGCCAGCTTCATCTGGATCAGGTCGTCCAGGTCGACGACCGGAACTTCGATGTCGCCAAGCCTGACGCGGAGGGCGCGTTCGCTCAGCTCGGAGTAGGGGCGGCCACCGGGGACCTCGTGCATCACGTCGACTCCGCCATCGCGCGTGGCGAACTGCCAGATCGTCGCCCGCGGCAACATCTTCGCGTCGATTGGAGTCTCCTCGTCACCCGGGTTGAGGACGCGGGCGTCGAGCGAGCGCAGAGCGGCCGCGAGACGCTCCAGGTTGGTCGGCTCCGGCGCCGGGATCAGGTCGGCATCGATCGTCGTGCGGACATGCCCATGAGTCTGCACGGCGAGCCCGCCGATCAGCACGTAGTCCACGCCGTGCTCAGCCAGCGCACGGAGGATGCGCTCGGCATCGAGAGGAGCGTCAGCCTCCCTCACGGGCCTCTCTCCCGGCCCGCGCCAAGCGAGCGGCCATGCGGTTCCAGGAGATGCCGAGGGCGAGGCGCTCGGCGGGAGAGCGAGCGGCCGCAACCCGCCGGTGGGCCGGGTCGTAGTCCCGCTCCGGTGGGACGGCGGCAAGCTCGAGGCGCTCCCCCATCGCCCGCATCAGCAGCCCCAGGGTCTCGACACTGGGGGAGACCTCGTCCGCCTCCAGCCGGCTGATCGCCGACTGCTGGGTGCCCACCCGCCGGGCCAAGCGCACCTGGCTGAGGCCGTGACGCCGACGGGTCTCACGAATCAAATGCCCAGTAGTCACACAGTGACTATAACAAATACGTGATAGCTATGATTCCCTACGGCACCCGTCTTTTGCGCCTCAAGGGACCCCGCGACGCGATCGAGATGACCACTACGCCGTCGGGGCGGGGTAGGTCGACCTCGCGCCTTGCATGCTTGACCCGTGGTCATCTGTACCCCACCCCCAGCGTTGTCTTTTTCCCTGCACCGGAGCTGGCATACCCGACCGCTGCGCAGGAGGTATCCGTAAAGCAAGCGGCGGCGGCGAGCGACGGCGTCTTGCCTTCGGGGTTGGGCGAGAGCTGCGCCGACCATTCGGCGCCGTTCCAGGCCTGGATCAGGGTTTTCCCTTCCTTAGTGCCCACAGCGATGCAGTTGCCTATCAGCGGACAGGCCACATCGCTCACGCTGGGAACGAGGCCGGTGGAGGCCAGCGACCATTGATTGCCGTCCCAGCGCAGCGCGAACGGGGCGCCGCCTTCTCCGGAGCTGACGCTGCCAGTCGCGACACAGGTACCCGCCGAGGTGCAGGAGACGCGGCTCAGCGAGGCGTAGCTTTTGCCGGAGGGCAGGGGCGAGGACTGCACCGACCAGCTGCTGCCGTTCCAGCGTTCGACCAGGGGTTTGGGCGAGGTCGGGGAGCCTTCCCACCCGACCGCGAAGCATTCGCCGACGCTCGGGCAATGAATGTCTTTCAGCTCTGCTTCGCCAGCGCTCGTCGCGCTCGATTGCAGTGCCCAGGCTTGCGTCACCCCGTTGTAACGCTCGATCAGCGGCTTGGTTTTGCCTTCTTTGCTGTAGGTGCCGACGGCGGTGCAGTTGTAGCTGTTGGTGTTCACGGGACAACCGATGCTGTTCGGCTTGAACGGGGCTCCCCCTTCAGCGGTAGCGAGCGCTGGTTCGGAGACCGAGTACCAAAAGGATTCAACGCTGGCCCAACGCTGCGAGTAAAAGCTGCCGCCCGATTTTTCGCCGATCACGAAACATTTCCAGCTCCAGCCACATGAAACCGCAATCGGCCTGTGTTCCAGCAGGCCTTCGGATGCGGCCATTGCCCATGCTTCGCCGTTCCAAGACTCAGCTATGGAACGACCTTCGTATTCGTCGTAGCCCACTGCCAGGCATGTGCCCGCTGCGGGACATGAGACGTCGGCAAGCGAGCTCTTTTCCTGGATGTTGGGGTTCGGCGTGGACCGGAGGGACCAAGTGGTGAACTTCATATCATCTCCATGAGTGGTCCCTTTTTTGTTGCTGGCCACCAATCGGAAGTGGTACGTCGTTGCCGGATTGAGGCCTTCAATCGTTTTGCTGACCGCGACATCTTCAGTGCCGGACCCCACTGACTGCGGCGAAGCCGGGGCCGTCTGCCCATATTCCGTGCTGGTGCCGTATTCGAACTGGTAGCTGGCTTCCGAGCCGTTGGGGTTGACGGTGCCATTGAGGCTCATGCTTTCCCCGGTTGCCTGCGTCGCCGCCTTGGTGACTACCGTCGGCACGGTCGGACGGTAGCCCTCCCCCAGGGTCGCCTTTTCCCCTTCGCCGAAGCTGGCGAAGCCCACCGTTGAGCAGTAGGTGGTCGAGGCGCAGGAGGCAGCGCCCAGCTGGGGGGTCTTGCCTTCGGGGTTGGGCGAAGACTGGGTGGCCCATTCGGAGCCGTTCCAGGCCTGCATCAGGGTTTTGCCTTCTTTGTTGCCAGCGGCGATGCAGAAGGTCGAGGAGGCGCAGGAGAGGTCGACGGCTCCGGAGGCGAGGCCGGAGGAGGCAAGCGACCATTCTTTGCCGTTCCAGCGCACCGCGTAGGCGCCTCCGCCTTCTGAGGCGGGGACATTGCCGGTGGCGATGCAGGCGCTCGCCGAGGTGCAGGAGACGCGGCTCAGCGAGGCATAGCTTTTGCCGGAGGGCAGGGGCGAGGACTGCACCGACCAGCTGCTGCCGTTCCAGCGTTCGACCAGGGGTTTGGGCGAGGTCGGGGAGCCTTCACGGCCGACCGCGAAGCATTCGCTGGTGCTGGGGCAGCTGACGTCCTTCAGTTCTGCTTCGCTGGCGGTGGTGGCGCTGGCCTGCAGCGACCAGCCCGCTTCAGAAGATTCGCTGTGGCGCTCGATCAGCGGCTTGGTTTTGCCTTCTTTGCTGTAGGTGCCGACGGCGGTGCAGGTGTAGACACCACCGGCGGGGCAGGAGAGGGCCTTGAGCTTCAGGGCGCTGCCGCCTTCGGGGGTGGCGGGAGCCTGCTCGGAGCCACTCGGGATGCCGAGGGCGACCTGCACGGTGTAAGGGCTGCCGTCGGCCTTTTCGCCGGCCGCGAAGCAAAAGGCTCCGGCGCTGCAGGCGATGGCGGTCGGCTTGCGTTCGGCGATTTCGCTTGAGGTGATCGTCCAGGTCGAGCCGTTCCACTTCTCAAACAGGGCGCGACCGCGGTATTCGTCATAGCCAACCGCCCGGCAACTGCTGGCGGTGGGGCAGGCGACGTCGGCGAGAGAGCTCTTTTCCTGGGCTTTGGGGTTGGCGGTGGCGGCGAGGGACCAGCTGGTGCCGTTCCATCCCTCCCCCAGGGTCGCCTTTTCCCCTTCGCCGAAGCTGGCGAAGCCCACCGTTGAGCAGTAGGTGGTCGAGGCGCAGGAGGCAGCGCCCAGCTGGGGGGTCTTGCCTTCGGGGTTGGGCGAAGACTGGGTGGCCCATTCGGAGCCGTTCCAGGCCTGCATCAGGGTTTTGCCTTCTTTGTTGCCAGCGGCGATGCAGAAGGTCGAGGAGGCGCAGGAGAGGTCGACGGCTCCGGAGGCGAGGCCGGAGGAGGCAAGCGACCATTCTTTGCCGTTCCAGCGCACCGCGTAGGCGCCTCCGCCTTCTGAGGCGGGGACATTGCCGGTGGCGATGCAGGCGCTCGCCGAGGTGCAGGAGACGCGGCTCAGCGAGGCATAGCTTTTGCCGGAGGGCAGGGGCGAGGACTGCACCGACCAGCTGCTGCCGTTCCAGCGTTCGACCAGGGGTTTGGGCGAGGTCGGGGAGCCTTCACGGCCGACCGCGAAGCATTCGCTGGTGCTGGGGCAGCTGACGTCCTTCAGTTCTGCTTCGCTGGCGGTGGTGGCGCTGGCCTGCAGCGACCAGCCCGCTTCAGAAGATTCGCTGTGGCGCTCGATCAGCGGCTTGGTTTTGCCTTCTTTGCTGTAGGTGCCGACGGCGGTGCAGGTGTAGACACCACCGGCGGGGCAGGAGAGGGCCTTGAGCTTCAGGGCGCTGCCGCCTTCGGGGGTGGCGGGAGCCTGCTCGGAGCCACTCGGGATGCCGAGGGCGACCTGCACGGTGTAAGGGCTGCCGTCGGCCTTTTCGCCGGCCGCGAAGCAAAAGGCTCCGGCGCTGCAGGCGATGGCGGTCGGCTTGCGTTCGGCGATTTCGCTTGAGGTGATCGTCCAGGTCGAGCCGTTCCACTTCTCAAACAGGGCGCGACCGCGGTATTCGTCATAGCCAACCGCCCGGCAACTGCTGGCGGTGGGGCAGGCGACGTCGGCGAGAGAGCTCTTTTCCTGGGCTTTGGGGTTGGCGGTGGCGGCGAGGGACCATTCGCCCCAGGTGGTGAATTCCCCATCGGCCCCGTAGAACGTTCCCGAAGCATTGCTGGCGACCACGCGGAAGTGGTACGTCGTCCCTGGGTTCAAGCCTTCGAGAGCTCGATTGACCGCGATGTCTTCAGTGCCGGACCCCACTGACTGCGGCGAAGCCGGGGCCGTCTGCCCATATTCCGTGCTGGTGCCGTATTCGAACTGGTAACTGGCTTCCGAGCCGTTGGGGTTGACGGTGCCGCCAAGGGTCGCGTTGGTTCCATCCGTTTTGGTCGCGACCCCAGTCGTGACGGTCGGCGAATGCACCACGACCGGATCGAATATTTCTTCATCGCTGACATCCAGCAAAGGCTCTTGGATACCGTCCCCCGAGGTGTCTTTCCAGTCGAAATTGCCCGCTTCGACTATCGTGCTGTGGATGGCTTCAACATCTTCTTTGGATTCCGGATTCGACCGGGACGCCAAAAGCGCCGCGGCCCCCGCCACATATGGAGAAGACATCGAGGTCCCGCTCTCAACGGCGTACTGGCCATCACGCCACGTGGACAAAATACAGCTACCAGGAGCCGCTACGTCAACGGCGCTGCCATAATTACTCGTTTTCGTCAGGGTATCGTCTGGGCCCCGTTGGGTTTCGCCTTCTTGTTGCTTTTCCGCCATGCAACCTGGGCGCCAAAACTCTTTGGATTCGCCCCCTGGTTTTCCATCATAGTCCGCTAGATTGGAAGCGGCAATGACATCTGGAAACCTGGCCGGGGTCTTATATTTCGCATCAATGCCATCATTGCCCGCGGCGGCCACGTACACCACCCCAGCTTCGACGGAGTGTTCTATCGCTTCTTCCTCCAGGGGTCGTTCGCACGCCACGGGTTCCCCATTTTTATACTGTATCCCGCAACCGAGGCTCATGTTCGCGACCTCGATCTGGTCGGCGTGTTCAGTCACCCAATCCACCGCCGCGATGATCCACGAGTCATACCCCACGCCATCGTCATCGAATACCCTTGCGGACCAGAGTCGGGCACCGGGCGCAATGCCAGTCACTCCTTGACCGTTGTCCAGAGCCCCGATGATTCCCCCCACGTGAGTTCCGTGGCCTGATCCGACGGACCCATCGCCGTCGGAGCATTCCTGACTTTCAGGTTCCAAGCCGATGCAGTTGGTGGTGGCATGGACATTTAGGTCTGGGTGTGCTTTTTCCACCCCGCTGTCAATCACCGCCACATCCACGTCGACTCTGGCATTTTCTTTTCCGTCGATCCCGATGCCGGCATTTTTTGTGGCGAAAACACGGCTGATGCCGGTCGGTACCGTTTGAGAGTCCATTTCGACAATGTGGTCAGGTTCAACGTACTTCACTCGCGGATCTCGGCGCAGAGATTCCACCGCGCCTCGCGAGAGCTGAGCTGAGTAGCCATTCAGCGCGTGTCGATAGATGAATCCGAGCTTGCCATCGCGCTGCTCGGTTTGCGTGTGGGCGAGGCTGGCCGGGTGATCAACCGAGTCCTTGAGGACGACGATGTAGCGGCCGCGTTGACTGGCCGCACCCGTCGGAGAAGCCAGCAGTGCGGCGAGTACTGCAACCCCCGCAACTACCAGGAGCGACCGGCGGATCAGATGTATCCGAGCTGCTGGCGCCGTGCTCATTTGATTCACTGACATCTCCCCCTTGCCTCCCTTTCCCGGGCAGCTTCCAAGCGACATTGACTGGACTCCTGCGTAACTCCGTATCGGCGCGAGTTTCTCCGATGGTGGTCGGAGTCGCACTGGCAAATCTGCTTAAAGCGACCTCGGGAATTCAGCGAAGTGCCAAAGACTGGGAGGAATCTCTCCGCTCAGACAGCCCTGCGAAACGCAGTGCGACCTCGAGGTCGGCTTCGCAAGTGGAAAGCGGCCGGTCGAGGCGGACTTCGGCCGCTCGGAGGCGATTCGTAACCGTGTTCCGGCTCACCCCCAATGCCGCGGCAGTAGAAGAGACGTTGCGGTCGGCGGCAAAATAGGCACGAAGTGTTTCTCTGGATCTCCTGCCCCCGTCCCGTTCGCACCCCAGCGGCTCAAGGTAGAGCTGACGCAGGGAGGTGGCAAGCAGGTCGTCTTGGAGAATCGAGGCGAGCAGGGCGACGTCGGCGTAGCGGATGACGCCCTCGGGACTACGCAGGGCGATCGGCAGGGCTGCCTTGGCCTGCCGGTGGGTGAGTCGCCAGCCGTCCATGCCTTGGCCGGGCTCACCTACAGCTAAGGAGGCCTCTGGGGGCAGAATCGAAGAGGCAAAGCCTCGCAGCTCCTCGAAGGCGACGCTATGCCGGCCGCCGAGCCAGGCCCAGACGATCTCCTCCCCGCCGGCAACGGCGAGCAGGCGACGGTCCAAACCGCCCGCCACCTCGCGGATCGCCTCAGCGGCACCCGGCCCTTTGGCGATCAGTCCGACATGGGCCAGTTCGAGGTCATAGGCGAGTGCGGCCGGGTCGAGCCGCTCGCCGGCAAGCAGGCGTTGGACCAACTCGGCACGGTGCTCCTCGGTGGTGTCGGGGCGGGTCTTTCTCTCGCGGGCGTGCTCCTCGCTGACGGCTGCGAGGAGACGATCGAAGAGGGTGGCCTGGATGCGGAGCAGGGACTTGAGCACTGCTGGGCCGACGTTCTCCGTCTCCTCGATCAGGAAGTCGCCGAGCAGCGCGTAGCCGGCGAAGTAGCGGCGCAGGACAGTGTCGAGGCTTACCCCGTGACGGGCGGCGAGGCGGGCCTGGACGAGCAGCGCTGCGGGGACCGGCGGCTGGTTTCGCTCGGCGCTCTCGATGCCGGCAAGGCCGTGGTCGATCGCTGCTGAGACCGCGGCGCGCAAACCGGCGACGTATTCGGGGTCACCGATCCGCGCCGGGTCCGAGAGAGCGTGGGCGCGGGCGAGGACAGACTGCTCGATCTCGGAGCGGCGGGAATTCAGGCGACGCGAAAGCTCGATGCGGGCCTCCGGCAGCGATAGCGGGGCGGACTGAACGCCGCTCATCGCGACCCGAGCCGGCCCTCGAGGGCGCGGACCAGCGCATAGACGCAGCCTTGGTAGCCGTAGCGCCCGATCGCTTCGGGCAGGGTCGCTTCATAGACGCCGGCGGCGAGCTGCCCGGCGGCGAAGCTTGGGTTCGCCGGGGAGACCCTTTCGAGCCTGTCGATCAGGGCGATCATCCGTAGCTGCTGGGGGCTGAGGCTGCCTTCCGCGGCGGCGAGGAACTCTTCCTTGATCGCCAGCGGCGTCTTGCCCCTGCACGCCTCTTCCCCGGCCTCGATCGCGGCGCCTGAGCCCTTCACCCGGGGATCGGGCTCGGGCGGCGGGAACTGGCGATGGATCGCCCGCAGGGCCGGCGATGCGCCCTTGGGGGACTGGGGCGCGGCTGAGCCGTCCGAGGCCGCGCCGGCGCCCTTGGCGGCGGCTGTGCCTGTGCCCTGGGCTCCCTGGGCCTCCCGGGTTTCGGCGCTCGTGGAGGAGGAGCCCTCACCGCAACCGCCCACGGCGAGGGCCAGGAGCAGGGTCGCGGCGAGGGCGGCGTGCCTCATCCGCTCGGCGTGCAGCTCCTGGCGACGTCGCCTTCGACCTCGGTGCCGTCGGCGAAGGAGAACTCGCCGTGGGCGAAGAGGCGCCCGCTGGGGCAGCTCGCCAGCAGCAGGCTCCTCTTCTTGCCCTTGTAGGACCAGGTCCTGTGGACCGTCGCCCTGAAGGAGATCAGCGAGCCCTGGCCGGCGGCGATGGTCGGGATCCTGATCAGGGTGGAGGTGCCGTATTTGCCGTGGGCGGTGCCGATCACCCCGGAGGTGACGAAGGTGGTCGGGGCGGGGACGCGGGCGTAGACGTGGAAGATCAAGACCGGGCGCCCGCCCTTGGGGGCGCCGTTGAAGATCAGCAGCGGCCCGGAGGCGTCAAAGGGCGCCTGTTCGGGCAGGGCGACCTCGGCGGCGGCGCGCCCGGTCCCGACCAGGGCGTCGCCGCAGACCTTCTTGGCCCGCGAGGTCAGGGTGCTTTGCAGTTGGCCGATCGTGCAGGTGGGGAGCCCCTTGGTGTAGATGTGGCCGTGGCGGTCGAATTCCAGCGCCAGGGTCTGAAGCGCCGGCACGTGGGTGCCGTCGGCGGTCTCGATCGAGCCCGAGACCTTGAGCCCGATCGGGGCCGGCTTCTCCTTGGGCAGCCTGGTCGGGGAGATGCCGCCCTCGATCGAGACGATCAGGTTCTCGAAGCGAACCGTTTCGCCGATCGCAGCGGAGGCGACCAAAGCGACCGAGAGGACCATCGCGGCGGCCAAGGCCGCGATGCGGGCGCCCCTCACCGGCCCCTCGCCTTGCAGTCGCGAACCAGGGTCGCCGAGAGGGTGCTCGGCCCGGCGAAGCTGTAGCTCACCCTGGCGAAGGGGAAGACCGCGCCGGGGAAGCCATCGGGGGCCGGGCAGGAAGCCGAGGCGAAGCTGCGCTTTTGGCCGTGGTAGGAGTAAGTGCGCCCGAGCGAGAGGTCAAAAGCGGAGATGTAGCCGTATTCGGAGGCGATCGGGGGCAGGGTGGCGACCAAAGAAGTGCCGAAAGTGCCCTTGGTCTTCTTCACCTCGAAGACGATCACGTAAGTGAGCGGCAGCGGCGCGCCCGAGGCAACCTGGGCGAAGACCGCCTGGTGGCCCCTGTAGCGGCCGTTGAAGGCCAGCAGCGACCCGTTGGAGGCGAAGGCCCCCTGGTCGGGGAGGGAGACCCGGGAGGTGACGTTGCCGTGGCCGACCAGGGCCGCCCCGCAGGCCCTGCGGGCGCCGTTTGAAGAGATCGAGTCGAGCTTTGCCAGCGGGCAGGTGGGAAGCCCGGTGGTGTCGATCCTGCCGTTTCGGTTGATCTCCAAGACGATCCGTTCAAGCTTGGGCGGAGCCGAGCGGTCGGTGGTCTTGATCCTGCCGCCCATCTGCACCGAGACCGGGGCCACCCCGGTGCGCGGCAGCTTCAGCGGCGCGATGCCGCCGTGGAAGGAGGCGATCAGGTTGTCCTTTTGGTCCTGCTCGGCCCCGGCCGCGGGGGCGAGGCAGAGCAGGGCCATGGCGGCCGCTGCGGCAAGCAACGCGATCTGCTTGGAGGCGATCCTCATATCTCCCGCATCGCTAGCGAACCAGCGGGTAGACGCAGATGTAGTGGCCGGGGGCGGTGACTTCCTGCTGGGTGAGCGAGCCGGTGCCGTCGATCACCACGGTGTAGTAGGCGCCGCCGGTGTCGTTGGCGTAGTAGGTGTCGGTGAACTGGTGATCGGTGCCGACGCCCGAGCCGAGGTTGATCACCGAGCGGACCGTGAAGAGCTCCATCGGGGTCGGCAGGTAGCCGCCCCTGGCCGCGCAGGCATCGGCGGCGGCCTTGACGTTTGCCACTTCGGGCCCGGCGGAGGAGTCAAAGCAGGTGCCGCGGATCAAAGTGGTATTGGCCGGGCAGGCGGCGGAGTGCCCGCCCACCGTGCCGGCGTTGCCGGCACTGGCGGCGCTGGTCGCGTCGGGGACCGTGCCCAGGGCGCCGATGTTGATGTCAGAGCCGGTCAGGGAGCCGTCGGCGACCTTGGCGCCGTTGACGGCGTTGTTGGCGATCTTGCCGGTGGTCACCGCCTGGGCCTTGAGCTGGCGGGTGCCGACGGAGTTCTTGCCCAGGGCCGCATAAGCGGTGCCGGTCAGGGCGAGCACCAGGGCCAACAGGGCCACCGCCATCGCCGGGCTGGGGCGTCCGATGATCATCCGCCTGCCCTGCCTTGCCTGCTGCCGCATCGATCGCCTCCGTCTTCGGTGTTTACGGGTCACTTCTCAAAACCTCCTGCGAACCCCAAGTTGTGTCTGCCCGGCGCCCTAGTGCCCGCGGTGGCGGCGTGCCCGGGCGCGCCGGGGGCTCGCTTTGGGACAGGCCGTCTTCGCCTTGACCTGCTGGGTCAGCGCCTTGCCGTTTTGGCCGCTGTATTCGACCGTCGAGACGGCCGGGGCGGCGCAGAGGCTCCTGGTGTTGGAGATGTAGCCCTGCTTGCCGCCGAAGAGGGTGAGGCGGAAATGGCCGATCGGGGCGTCGGGGACGACCGGGACGACCGTCTTCAGGTGCCCGCCCTTGACCGAGGAGGAGACCGCTTCGGGGATGATCGTCACCTGGCCGGCCAGGATGAAGGCGAGGTGGGGCAGGCGGCCGAAGCCAGAGACCGCGTAGGCGGGGCCCTGCAGGGGGGCGTCGAGCAGCGGGGTCTCGGTCATCACCGTGCCGATCGGCTGGCGGCCGGCGCAGAGTTTGGAGGCCAGCTCGGAGCGGGAGCAGATGTTGCCGAGGTGGCGCTGGTCGATCTGGAAGGCCTTGGGCAGGGTGACCGCGACCGAGCGGATGTTGGCGTCGCCGGGCCGGGTGCGCAGGTCGAACTGAAGGACTGGGTCCTTGGCCCGCCTGGTCTGCTTGCGCGGGCCGAGCTGGGCGATCGTCATCTTCGGCTCGAAGGGCAGGGTCGAGCAGTTGACCACGTTGAAATAGGAGGAGAAGCCGGCGACGGCGCCCTGGTCGCCGACCCCCTGGCTCTCGACCGACAGCGGCGAGCAGTTGGTCGGGTTGAGGGTGAAGTTGGGGCGGTCGATGTGGACCTGGATCGAGCGCATCCGGATCGGCACCCCGCCGATGATGCTCGGGACGGTGTCAGAGAGCGCGGTGACCTGGGCGGTGAGGGGGTTGACGTGCAGGGCCACCCGGACGACGACCGTGCCGTAGTCGTAGGGGCCGGCCAGGGCCGGGGTGACCGCGACCAGGCTGAGCGGGGCTCCCTTGAAGGGGCCGGCGAAGTAGGCCCTGCCGAGCGCGTGGAAAGGGTGGGTGCCGGGGCCGGCGGCGACGTTGGAGGAGCCGATCTGGCTGGCGGGCGGACAGCTCGGTGCAGCCTGCTCGGCTTTGCCCGAGTTGGCGGCGGCGGCCACGATCGCCGCCTCGGAGCAGTAGGGGATGCCGCGCAGGTTGCCGCTGAAGCCGGGCGGCATGGTGAAGTTCAGATCGCCCAGGAACTGGTCGCCGTCGTCGCGGTCGAGCTTGAGGTGAAAGTCGGAGTAGGCGCCGGCGGTGGGGTTTGAGGTGCCGGCGGCGAGGCGAGGGGCGAAGGGACGCGCCGGGCCCGGGCAGCCGGCGCCGAGCGGGCCGGAGGTGAGGTTGAAGAACTGCAAGGAGGTCTGGTCGGCGAGGACGTCGTTCCAGGGGAAGAACTGGGCACTGACCGGGTAAAGCGAGCAGTGGGTGGGGGTCGCCATCAAGCCGCGATCGGAAGCGAAGAGGTGAAGCTGGATGTCATCGAAGGGAACCTGGGGCAGGTCGGTGAAGTCGACGACGAGGCGCCCCGTCGAGGGGTCGGGCACGACCCTGCCGACCAGCTTGGCGTGCAAGCCGAAGCCGTCGGCCGTCATGAAGAGGCGGTACTGGTTTCCCGGTTGTGGCTGGCCGATGTAGACGGAGCCCTCCAGGGCGCCGTCGAGGGCGACGGTGTGGAGGGAGAAGGTGCCGATCTTGGCGCCGTCGGGGCAGCCCTGCGGGCCCTCGCTGTCGAAGTTGGCCGCCGCATCGGAGCAGGAGCCCTGGCCGTCGGCGGCGTCGGGGTTGATCGTGAAGCCCTCGGGCAGGGCCACCGTCGCCGAGCGGATCTGGGAGGGGGCGTTGGCGTGGGTGAGGAACTGCGGGTTGGAGAGCTCGACGTTCAGCCCCGAAGGGGAGTCGGTCTCCCCAGTGGTCGGGGAAGCGAAGAGGACCGGCTTGAAGACCTCTTCTTCGCAGCCGGTGGTCGCCGGGTAGCCCGCCTCTTCGCTCGTCGGGTTGGCCGGGTCCTGGTAGGTCTGGACTTCGAGGCTGGTGACCAGCGGCGCCCCGGTGCAGGTCGTCGGGTTGTCGGTCAGCGGGGCCTCCGGGACCGAGGACTGTGTGGTGGTTTTGCCCAAGCAGGAGGTGTCGGCTTTGCCGGGGCAGTTGGCCGGTTCGGCGAGCGAGCCCTTGGGGAAGCGCTGGGCGTCGTGGGCTTTTTCGGCCGGAAAGCCCCAGAAGGTCAGGTCGGCACCGGCCAGCGGCGTTGACTGGGTGATCTCAGAGACGGTGAAGCGCAGGCCGTAGTCGCTGGCGGTGCGCACCGCGACCGGGATGTTGACCGGGATGCCCAGGGTCGGCACGATGAAGGCGAACAGGGCGGTCTGGTCCTCCCCGGGGACCATCGAGAAGAGCGGCGCCGTGCCCAACAGGTTGTTGGGGTCTCCTTTGTAATTGGCGCGGACCGTGATCAAGCCGACCTGGGAGTCGGCGGGGCAGCGGGCCAAGGCGAAGTCGGCGGCGATGCAGCGGGTGACCGCGTTGGGGTTGCCGAAGAGGCCCTCGGGGGCGTTGAAGGTGACGTTTCGCGCCGCCTCGGGGGCTCCGGGGGCTTCCAGGGTGAAGGAGGTGGAGAGATCGGGGTGGCCTCCGGCCGCGGTGGTGGAGGTGGTGGTGGTGAAGGAGGTGATCGCCTCCGATGCCATCGCCGGCGTCGCCCAAAGGACGGCGATGCCCAGGGCAATCGCGAGGATCGCGCCGAATCGAGTCTTCTTGGTCGCGCTCATCGCTTCGCGCTCCCTCGCCCGGCCTGGGCTCGCTTGTGATGGTGTTTATGGGGGTGGCGGGGGACGCAGCGGCCGCGGCGGCGGACCTTGCCCTTGCGGCAGGGGCGCGGCGGCGGCGCTGTCGGGGGGGCGTTGCCGCTGCTGCCGGCCAGGGTGCCGATCGAGGCCGGCGGCGGCGTCTGGGTCCCCGCACCGTGGCACTCATCCGATGCCGCGCACTCAAATTCCGGTGGGCCGTGGGCGAAGCCGCCTTCCTCGCGGGCGTCATAGAGGCGCACGGCGGAGCCGTTTTCGTCTCCCTGGGCAAGCTGCTGGCGGGTGAAGAAGAAGGCGTCGGTGCCGTCGGAGGAGACCGAGAGCAGCGAAGAGTCGGCGGGGCTGTTGCCGGTGGAGACCAGCTGCCGGGTGCCGCCTGAGTACTCATAGGCGTCGCGGTTCTCGTTGGCGTCGCGCAGGACGAGCGGCTCGGTGGAGGTGAAGAAGACCCGACCGTCGTCTGTGAGGCTGGAGCCGTAGGCCGAGAGGGTGGCGTCGGCCAGCGGCCTCGCCCCGGTGGCGCTGCAGGAGACGCAGTCAAGGCCGGCGCCCGTGTCATAGCGGAAGACCTCCTCCCTGCCGCCGCCGTCGAAGCCGCTGAACGGCGCCGAGGAGACGAAGGCCGCGTCCTCGCCGCTGGGGGTCGCCTGGAAGTCCTCGGGGTGGCGGGCATCGGCGGCATCGAGGGAGTCGAGCAGCAGCGGGCTGTCGATGTATTGGCGCGGCTTCAGGGAGAGGGTGAACTTGGAGACCGTCTTCGGGGCGTTGACGTTGGAGGCATAGACCCTGCCGGCATCGACCGCGATCCCGACCGACTTGGCGAGGGCGCCGGCGCCGACCGGCTCGCCGTCGCCGAAGGGGCCGATCGCTTTCGGGTTGCCGGAAGAGTCGAACTGGACGAACTGTGTTTCCTCATCGACGAAGACGTCGTCGTTGGCGGGGTCCACGGTGACCGCGGTGGCGGGGCCGGGGTCGAGGACCCCAGCCGCTTTGCCGGCGGAATCGTAGATCGCCGCTTCGGAGCCGTTGACCACGTAGACGGTGCCGGTGGAGCCGACCGCGACCCCGGTCGGTTTGGCGATCGTCGCGAAGTTGGTCACCGGCGCCCCGGCGGAGGTGAAGACGAAGACTTTGCCGGTGCTTTCGCTGCTCACGTAGACGTTGTGGCTGCTCGGGTTGACGGCGACGCCGCTGGGGGCCGTGACCGCGACCTGGCTCAGGTAGGCGCCGGTCGAGGCGAAGACGTCAACCACGTTGTGGCCGTAGTCGGGGACGTAGAGGCTGCCCGAGGCCTGGTCGACGGCGATCTCGCTCGGCAGGCTCTGCCCGAGGTTCGTCGAGAAGACGCCGCTGGGGGCGTCGGCGCCGCTCAGGGCGTTGGTGTTTTTGCCCTGGCCGGCGGTGAAGTTGACCGGGTTGCCGGAGGCGTTGAACTTGAGGACGCGTTTGGCCTGGATGTCGAGGACGTAGACGTTGCCGCTTGCGTGCTCGACCGCGACCCCGGTCGCCCTCGAGAAGGTGGTGGGGAAGCTGGTCGCGGCCTGGCGGTAGGCCATCGCCGGCGGCTGGGGGCCGCTGAGCGAGGACTCCAGGGTGGTGACGAAGCGCGGCGCGGAGCCGGGGGCGGCGCGGTAGAGGTTGGGGGCGTCCTGTGCCGGCTGGGCCGGGCCGGAAGTGTCGAGTCGCTCCGGCGAGAAGAAGTAGACAGCGCCGCTGGCGGAGGCGACGCCACCGCCGCCGCCGATCGCGAGGACGTCGCAGCTCGGCGAGGCGGCGAGCGAGTTCCAGTGGGCGTGGGCTGAGTTGGGGGCCGGGTCGCAGGAGTCGGTGTCACCGCTGGAGTCCCCGGTCGATACCCGGGTCAGGGTGGCGGCGGTCGCTTCTTCGCCGACCTCGGCGCGGTAGAGGTCGGCGCTTTCGTCGCTGTCCTGGTCGGCTGCGGTGAGCAGCGGGTCGGGGGTGGTGAAGTAGACCATCGAGGCGTCTTCTGTCATCCCGGCGTAGATGACGCCGTGGGTGGCGCCGGGGGTGAGGTCGATCGTTTCGGTGTTTTTGCCGACGTGCATGTAGAGGTGGTAGTGGTGGTTGCCGGCGGCGTCGGTGGAGACCAATTTGCCGATCACGATCCGCGAGCCGTCGGCGGAGATGCCGAGCTCGGCGACGTTCAGGCCGTTCTTGATCGTGGCGCCGGTGGGGAGCTTTGAGGCGACCTGGGTTTTGCCGGTGAGGAGGTCGCGGTCATAGATCGTCGCGTCGGTGCCGTCGTTGTTGGCGCCGCCGATGAATTTGGCGGTGGAGCCGAAGACGAGGTGGGTGCCGTCGGCCGAGAGCGGCGCCCGGAGCGTGCCGGAGGGATCGGCGGGGCCGGGTTCCAGCGGGCCGGCCATCCCCTGCACGAGGCTGCCGTTTTGGAGGCGAAGCGGCACGTTGGTGGAGCCGTCGGCGAAGCAGGGGACGCAGATTTCGGGGCCGGCGAAGGCGAAGGCGTCGAGGTTCGCGTCAAAGCCTGAGAGCGGCGAGGCGAAGGGGCCCGAGGCATAGGGGTTGGTCGAGGGCAGGCCGACGTAGGTGGTGTCCCAGCGCTGGTTGGCGGGATCGCGGGTCGCCAGGTAGGGGTCGGCGCCGCGGTTGGTCGGGGCCCCGGCGATGCCCGGGATCGTCCCCGAGCGCATCGAGTAGAGCGCCTTGTCTGCCGCGGCGGGGGAGGTCGGCAGGGGCGCGATGCCGGGGGTGAGGTCCGATCTGACGTCATAGCCGCCGGTGAAGGCGGCGGAGACCAGCTCGTAGGCGCGGCAGTCCAAGAGGCCCGAGGAGCCGGTCTGCTGGCGGGCGAGGGCGTTGGGGCAGGCGTCGGGGGCTTTGGAGGGCAGGGCGTAGGTGGTGAAGGTGTGATCGGAGCCCTCGGTCACCCCGGCCGGGTTGGTGGCGACGACGCGGTAGTGGTAAGTGGTGGCGGGAGAGAGGCCGCTGACCTCCTGGTCGTAATTCTGGTCCAACAGCAAGAGCTGGAAGACCACGCCGATGTCTTTGTAGTTCTGCTGCAGCGAGGGGGGTGCCGCATCGGGCACCGGCGCCTTGGCCGCGTGGTCGAAGCCATGCCCGGCGCCCAGGTCGATCAGGTCGTCCTGGTAGGTGGCGTCGTCGACGAACTCGACGTGGTAGGAGGTCGGCCCGCCGTTGGGGTTCACTTCCAGGCCGACCCGGGCCGAGTCGGTGGTGATGTGATCGACGCTCGTGTCGGCGACCAGCGGCGGGTCGGCGGCGTTGAAGCTGGCGTCGCGGCCCAAGGCTTGCACGTCATTGGCGTTCTTGGCAACCAGCCTGAAGTGGTAGGTGGTGCCTTTGGTCAGGAGGCCCGAGAGGTCGGCAGTGACCGCGTGATTGCCGGAGCCCGAGAAGACACTGGTCGGCGTGCCGGCATCCAGGCAGGAGGCGCTTTTGCCGTAGGAGGTTGTTGCCCCCCACTCGAAATGGCAATCGGTGGTGTCGATGCCCGCCGCGTTGACGGTGCCGTGCAGGGTGGCGCCGGTGGCGCTGATCCCGTCGGCGGGCGCCGTCGTGGTGTCGGGCACGGTGACGGTGCTGGAGTCGCGGCTGAAGACGTCCACCGTGCTGCCCTTGAGCACGTAGACGTCGTGGCTTTGGGGGTTGACCGCGAGGTCTGCGGCGCCGCTCAGGCCCGGGTATGAGAAGTGGGCGGGGTCGGCGCCGCCGAAGGCCGTGATCGGGTTGCCCGAGGAGTCGTACTGGGTGACGCGGTCGCCCGCGAGGGTGAAGGCGGTGTCCTCTGAGCGGTCGAGGCGAAGCGGCGGGGTTCCGGGGGCGAAGGGGCCGAGGTCGGCGAGGTCGGGGGCGTATTTCTCCAGGTCTGAGCCCTTGGCCACGTAGAGGCTGGCGGCCGAGTCGAAGTCGATGCGACAGTCGTTGCTCTGGCCGGTGTTCAGGGTCTTGCCGGTCGAAGAGCCGGTCACGGTGTACTCGCGGTAAGAGCCCTCGCTGGAGGCAAGCCAGGGATGGCCGTCGGGGGCAACCGCGATGCCGCATAGCGCCCCCGGGAAGGCAACCGGAAAGCCGCTGAGCGGGATGCCGTCAGGGGTGTATCCGTAGACCTTGTTGCTGGAACCGTGCGAGCTCAGGTAGAAGTTGCCGTCGGTCGCCGTTCCCGAGTTGTCCACCGCGATGGTGGCGCCTTGGAGCGGGTCGACAGGGTCGGGCGTGAAAGAGCTGGCGCCGCCGAGGCCAGGGGAGGTGAAGGGGTCGGAAAAGCCGTCGGCGTCGAACTTGACCACCTTGTTGCCGTTGACCACCAACAGCTTCTGGTCGGCGGCGTCGAAGGCGATCGCCTTGGCGCTGGAGCCGCCGGCGTCGAAGGAGGTCCCCGAGTAGAAGTACTGGTGCACCTGCCTGGCCTGGGCCGAGCCGCCGAGCAGGGCGAGCGCCGCCACCGTGGCGAGGAGCAGGAGGCGGTGTCTCGAAGCAGCCATGACTAGCGCGCCTCCCCCGCCCGCTTCAGGGCGCCCCTGTGGTGGCGCTTGGCGCTTCGCTTGCGCGAGGCCTTCGGGCAGGAGGCCTTGAGCGGCACCCGGACGTTGTAGGGGGCGCCGTTTTGGCCGGTGTACTTGGCGGCGGCCTTGTGGGCGCCCCGGCAGATGTCGGTGCTGTTTTCCAAAAGGCCCTTGGCGGCGCCCTGCATTTCCAAGATCACCTTGGTGACGGGGATGTCGGGGATCGATTCAAAGGTGGAGCGGATGCCGCCGTTTACGGAGTCGGTGCGGGCGATCGCGTCGAAGTCGACCTGGCCGTGCAGGGCCATCACCAGGTCGGGCAGGATGTGATCGGAGGAGCGCAGGATGACCGGGCCCTGGAGGGGCTGGTCGAGGATCGGGGTGATCGCGGTGGCCTGGCCGTAGACCGAGCCGGCCGGGCAGTTGGCGCCGTTGCCTGCCCCTTCTGCGAACTGCACCCGGGTGCAGATCGTGCGGATGTGGGCCTGGTCGAGGAACTCCGAGCGCGGCAGGGCGACCGAGGCGCCGGCCAGGTTGGCGTCGCCGGGGTTGGCGGTCAGGACTGCGCGCAGGGCGGGGTCGCCGCCGCGCTTGGTGGAGCCCTTGAGGCGCAGGCTGAGCCTGGGGGCGAAGGGCAGGTCGGCGCAGTTGGCGACCTGGTAGGGGACGGAGCGCGAGGCGCTGGCGCCTTCGTCGCCTGTGACCGTCGCATCGACCGAGTGGGGTTCGCAGTTGGTCGGGTTGAGGACGAAGTTCGGGCGGTCGATGTTGACCCGGATCGAGCGGGTCCGCAGCGGGATCCCTTCGAGGATCTGGGGCAAGGGGTCTGAGACCGTGGTCACCCTGGCGGTGACCGGGTCGACGTAGATCCCCGCCCGCACCGCGACGTTGCCGAGGTCATAGGGGCCGGAGACGGCGGGGATGACCACGACCAGGCTGAGCGGGGCGCCGTTGTAGGGGCCGGCCAGGTAGGCCTTGCCGGGGGCGTAGAAGGGCTTGGAGCCTGCCCCGGCCCCGGCCACCACGGTGCCGACCTGGGAGGCGACGGGGCAAGCCGGGGAAGCGATCTCGGAGAGACCGGAGTAGAGGGCGTTGCCGAGGATGGAGATCGCCGCCTCGGGGCAGTAGGGGATGCCGTTGAGGTTGCCCGAGAAGCCCGGTGGGGTGGCGACGGTGAGGCCGGTGAGGAACTGGTCTCCGTCGGGGCGCTGCAGGTCGACGGCGAAGGGGGAGTGGGCGCCGGCGGTGTTGCCGGCCGATGCGGCCTGGAAGCCGGGGCCGAAGGGACGGGTAGCTCCCGGGCAGGGGGTGCCGTTTGGCCCGGAGTCGATCGTGAAGTGCTGGGTCGAGGTCTGGTCGCCCAAGACGTCGTCCCAGGGGGTGAAGGTGGTGGTGACCGGGTAGGTGCCGCAGCGGGTCGGGGTGGCGAGAGAGCCTCGCTCGGAGCCGAAGATGTGCAGGGTGAAGTCCGAGAAGGGAGCCTCGGGGAGGTCTTTGAAGATCACCGAGAGCTGACCGGTCGCTTGGTCGGGGACGATCGT
Organism: uncultured Solirubrobacterales bacterium; assembly: GCA_963812905.1. GTDB lineage: Bacteria > Actinomycetota > Thermoleophilia > Solirubrobacterales > 70-9 > VRUE01. The sequence continues at coordinate 140,886 of CAWEWY010000001.1, read as the reverse complement.
GCCGGGCAGCTTGACGTGGACGTTGAAGGCGTCGGCGACCAAGAAGACGCGGTAGCGATTGCCGGGAAGCGGCTCGCCGAGGTAGAGGTAACCGGGCAGGGGGCCGGGAAGCAGGGCGGTGTGGATCTCCAGGGTGCCGACCTTGGCGGTGCTCGGGGCACTGGGCTTCCTCGGTGGTGCCGAAGGCCGCCTGTTGGTCGGTGCAGGTCGACTTGCCGTCGGCGCCGTTGGAGTTGACCGTGAAGCCCGACGGCAGGGTCATTGTGGTGCCGCGGATCTCCGAGGGAGAGGGCACGGTCGGGCTCTCGTGCTGGGGGAAGGAGAGGTCGACGTCCATCCCCGAAGGGCTGTCGGCTGAGTCGGTCGTCGGTTTGGCCGCGAGGGAGGGGTTGAAGCTGAGCTGGTCGCAGCCGGTGGTCGGCGGGTAGGTGGTCTCGGCGTGGGTGGTGGTGCCGTCGTAGGCGAGCACTTCGATCGAGGTGGCAAGGGGCACGCCGCAGCTGGTCGGGTTCTCGGTGAGGGGAACGAGGGGGCTGTTGGAGTGGGCGCCGACAGCCGCAAAGCCGGAGCAAACCTGGACGGCGATTGGGCCCGACGGCGGCGCCGTGAGGTTGGTACGGGTCGGGGTGAGGGCGCCGCGGTTTTTGTCGCAGAGGTAGGTCAGCACCCCTGTCTGCAGGCCGTCGAAGGTGAAGCGAAGCGGGTCGTGGGCCGGGTCGGCCGGCACTCCCCAGAGGATCTGGTCGGTGTAGCGAACGGGAACGTATGCGGGCACCGAGACTTTGGCATGCAGGCCGTAGTCGCTGTCGGTGCGGGAACTGAACGCCTGAAAGACCGGCACGCCGAGGGCGGTGAAGGCGAGCAGGCCGGCCTCGCCGGCGCGGGGCACCATGTTGTAGACGCCGCTGGTCACCGTGTTGATGCCGGCCTCGCGGGTGTTGACCCCGACCTCGACGACTCCGACCTGGGCGTCGACCGGGCAGGCCTGGGCGGCGAACTGAGCCGTGGTGCACTGCGGCAGGTTGGCGGCCAAGCCGACCAGCCCTTGCGGAGCGTCGACGGTGACGAAGCGGGCGTTCTCGCAATCGCAGGGCGTGTTGAGCCCTTCCTCGACCTGCTGCGTCTTGCTGTTACGCAGCACGAAGGCGATCTGCAGGTCGGGATGGGCACCCGCCCGAGCCGTGGAGGGCAAGAACCCGAAGCTCTCGACCGGGACCTCGGCCGCTGCGGCCGGGGCGAGCGCCGCTAGTGCGCCCAGCAGCGCCACCGCGAGAACAGCCGGCCTCGCCGCTCGCCGCCTCATCGAGTGCCCCCTGTCCTGTGGCGCTTTGCCCTGCGGTGCCTGTGGTGCTTGCGGTGCCTGTGGTGCTTGCGGTGCCTGTGCTTGCCCTTCTTCTTGGCGACGGCACGGTAGTTGCCACCGGTGCCGAGGGCCGCGCTGGTGCCTTGGGCAAGCGCCGCGGGGGCCGCCGAGGAGGGCCCGTGGCACTCGTCGGCGGCGGCACAGGAGGGCGGCGGCGGCACGAAGGCAAAGCCGCCGTTGGTGCGGGCGTCGTAGAACTTGAGCTGACCTGAGCCGTTGCGGTCCTGGCCGACCAGGGTTTCGTTGGTGGCGAAGTAGGCGTCGGTGCCGTCGGCGGATACCCCGTAGAGGCCGGGGATGCTCTCGGAGGTGACCTCCGCCGGGACGCTGGTGGCGCCAGTGCCGGTAGTGATCAGCTGCGGGCGGCCGTCGACGAACTCGTAGGTGTCCTTGGAGCTGTTTGAGTCGCGCGGATCGAGTGCCTCTTCGGTGTCGAAGAAGACGCGGCCGTCGTCGGTGACGAAGCGCCCGCCCAGCGAGCCCAATACGTCGGAGGAGGGCGGTGAGCCGTCGGGGCTGCACGACATGCAGCGCAGCTGTTCGGCCTCGGCGTCGAAGCGGTACATCTCCGCCTGCCCGGCGTTGTCGTAGGGGGTGATGCGGGAGGTGGTTATGAAGGCGGCGTAGTGGCCGTCGGGGGTGACCTGGAGGCGGCCCAGGGAACCATTGCTGCAGCCCCCTTCGCGGCGAGGGAAGAACGTCTGGAAGCCGACGTCGATGCAGTAGGGATCGTCCTTGAGGGCGGCGACGAAGCGCAGCTGCCCGGCGTGGAACGCGTAGACGTTCTGGCGGCCCGGCACCCCCTTGCCCGAAACGAGCTGCTCGGGGGAGTAGAAGTAGACGTCGCCCGCTTTGGCGGCTATCGAGTTGTCGGTGTAGCCGGGGTTGGGGTCGCGGGAGGCCCAGCCCCCGAGGCCCCCTTTGTTGCCGTCGATGACCGAGATCGTCGCGTCTTCATAGGGCTTAACGCCGCACCTTGTCGCCCAGGTCGAGGCGCAGGCGTCGGTGTTCCCGGCCGGCGCAGTGTCGCCGGTGGAGAGCCTGGTCAGCAGCGGTGAGCCGCCGTTCTCGTCCCACATGTAGAGGTCGGTGGAGGCGTCGGCGTCGTCGGCGGTCATCTTCTTGGCGGTGGTGAAGTAGACCTTCGAGCCGTCGTCGGTGGAGCCGAGGTAGGTGACCGCCTGGCCGACGCCGTTGTGGTCGGCGGAGACGTCGTAGGTGACGGCGTCGTTCACCCGCATGTAGAGGTGGGTGGGCTGCTCGACCAGCGGACAAGGGGGGTCGAAGTTGTTGTTGCCGACTGGGTATGTGTCCTGCTTGCAGGCGGGCTTGGTCATCGTCCCCATCAGGACGCGGGAGCCGTCGGTTGAGACATGGGGGAACTGGATCAGCTCTTCCGGGCCGGCCTTGGCGCCCGGCTCCTGGAGGATCGGGCCGCCGCCGGGTGCCACCGAGATCAGGCTGAGGGTGTCGGCGTCGGTGTCGTTGTCATAGGCCGAGCCCGGCGCGGTGGAGATCGCGTCCGGGCCGCCGCCGAAGAGCCCCGACCGGGTGGAGAAGACGAAGTGGCGCAGGTCGCCGGAGGCGCTGACCCGGGTCGAACAGTGGCGCGAGACCGGAATGTCGCTGCGAGCCTGCGGACAGGCGAAGCTCTGCGCCGCGCCGGTCACGCCGGCCGCCGGGCTCGGCCAGCGAGCGAGCTGCTGGCCGCCGGCGTTCCAGAGGTATGGGGCGTTGGAGCCCTGCCCGGCGGTGTTGGCATCGCTCACGGGGGTTTGGCCGAACTGGCTCGAGATGCAACCCAGCGGATTGCCGAGGTTCCAGTCGAGCAGGCGGCCGAGGTCCGAGGTGGCCATCACGTCGTTTTGAATCGAGGTCGGCAGGCCGAAGGGGTTGCGCAGCGGCCGCCCGCCCATGCAGCCCGCTTCTTCGGAGGAGAGGCCGATGTACTTGGTCGACCAGCCCGTGGCGCCGCGGGTGGCGACGTAGAGGTCGCCGACCGTGTTGATCGGGCTGCGATTTCCCGCGCCGGGGATCTGGCCGAAGAGGCCGACGAAGGCAAGCCGGGAGGGGCTGGTCGCGTAGGGGCGCTGCGGGCCGCCGGTGAAAAACGTGGTGCCGCCGGCGTCTTCGGGGGAGACCAGCTCATAGGCGCGGCAGTCGGGCAGGTAGGAGGCGCCGGTCTGCTGGCGCAGGGTCTGATTGGGGCAGGCGGGAGCGTGGAACACGAAGGTCTGGTCCCCCCCGTTCGTCGTGCCGAAGCTGTTGTGGGCGACGACGCGAAAGTGGTAGGTGGTGTCGGAGAGGCCTTCGATGTGGGCGAGGACGGGTTGGGGATCCGGGGAGTCGCCGATGTCGACCTCGGGGGTCGAGTGGCCGTAGTTGGTCGTGGTGCCGTACTCGAAGTGGTAGGTGGTGTCGGTGCCCTGGGGGGTGATCAGGGCGTGCAGGTCGGCTGAGGAGACCGTCACCGAGCTTGAGTGGAAGGAGTTGATCAGGGGCGGCGCGCCCAGCGTGGTGAAGCTCTTGATCGCTTCCGCCTTGCCGCCTGGGGTGAGCGGCTTGGTGGCGATGACTTTGAGTTCGTAGAGGGTCTTGGAATCGAGGCCGCCTACCCCGACTGAGAATGGAATCGGATCGGTGCCGGAGCCGATCGGGGTGTCGGGGTTGTACTGGGTCCAGTCCGACTCCGGCGACTTCTTGTATTCGACCCGGTAGGCGGTCTGGTAGGTGCTGGGCAGGCCGGTGGCACCGGGGTAGGCGGTGCCGGGGCCGTTGGGGGTGATCGTGCCCGAGATCGTCGCCCCGGAGGAGCCGATGTTCGAAAGGGAGGCGTCGAGGACGAGGTCGGGCGGCGGGGTGTGGGGGCCGAAGGCGTAGAGGCGGGTGAAATGGCCGTGGTCGTATGCCTCACGGTTTGCCCAATTGTCCAGCAGGTAGGGGTCGGCGGTGAGGGGATTGACGGTGAGGCTCGGGGGCGTGTCCAGGAAACTGCCTATCCCAGGGGCGATGCCGTCGCAGGGATCGCTGGTCTGCACCGGCACCCCACTGGGGTCGAGCTGCTCGATGCGGACCTCGCGCGGCGGGTAGGCACCCCCCGCGCAGGGCGCCGCGCCGGAGGGGTAGTTCCTGGCGACGAACACCTCGTTGCCGGGCCCGGTTGCCACGTCCACCGGATCGTCACCCCAGGGGCCCCAGGGCCCCCCCGGCGTGGTGGTCGCGACGCTCACCGTGTTGGCGCCTGCGCCCGAGCCGCCACTCAGCTGCGCTGTGCCCTGTGAGCCGATCAGCTCGGGGGCGTCGGTGCGGGCGAGAGGGCCGCCGTCGAATGTGACCGTGTAGGGGGCGGTGCCGCCGGGGCCGCCGCTGACCGCGACCGAGCCGGCGGAGGCGATTGGCGGCAGGGCGTTGAGAGCCGACTGGACCGCCGCGGGGGTGGCGTTGTAGGGAAGGTCGGGGGTGGTGCGCAGGCGGTTGGAGATGAGGGAAACTGGTCCGGTGTCCTCAAAAAAACCAATAACGAATCGGATCGGTTGAGAGATGGAGAGCGTGCCGGCGCCAACAGCGGTGATGTAGGTGCCGTAGACAGCCTCGCCCTGCGAAGCAGTTTCGATCGGCTGGCCGACTAGGAAGGCGCCGGTGCTGGTGGTGACGTTGGTGATCGTGGTGGAGCCTTTGGTGATCGTGCCGGTGCCGGTGGTGCCGTTGGGTTCAAAGAGGCCGAGGCGGAACTGGCCGGCGGTGGCGTTGACGGTGGCGCTCTGGGCCTCGGTGGTCCCGAAGAGCGAGGGGATGAGGTCGAGGCCGCCCGCCGGGGTGAACTTCTGGGTGCGCCCGATCACGGTGCATTGGCTGCTGCTTCCGAGGACACACGAGCTCTCGACGGTGTAGATCGCGCCGCCGGGATCCTCGGCGACGCTGACCAGGCCCTTGCTTGAATTGCTAGGGGAAGGTTGAGTGAAGAACTGGCCGACGCCGGATCCCTCGGTGCCGGCTTGGCAGGCATGGCCCGAGGCGGCGGTGCAGACCTCGAAGCCGGTCGAGGGGTCATCGGCGTCTACGTCCCAGCCGAACATCCGCACGAAGGCGCCGGCTGGGGTGAACTCCTGCACGCGGTTGTTGCCATGGTCGGCGACAAGCACGTCGCCGGCGTTGGGGGCGCCGGACGGCGCCACGGCGATGCCCACGGCGAAACCAACGTTCCCCGCCTTTGCTTTGTTGGCGCCTGAGTTGGCGCCAGGGCCCTCGCCTGCTTGGCAGGCGTCCTTGGGGCCGCAGACCTCGAAGCCACCACTGTTGTCGGGGCCGGAGGCCACCACGTCCCAGCCCCAGGCGCGGATGAACTGGCCGGTGGCGGAGAACTGGTTGATGCGGTTGAGGTCGTTGACGTAGAGGTCGCCGTTGGCCTGGTTGAGGGCGACGTCCAGGGGGTGTTCAAGTGCGCCGCCCGACTCAGAGTCGGGCGGCGGTGTCCCCGTTTTGCACTCGTCGCCTGCAGCGGGATCGCAGACCTCGGCGCCGGTGGCGCCGGCGTTGGTCGTGTAGACGACCGCGGTGGAGGCGCCGCCGCTGAGCGGGGTGGCGCCGTTGGCGGCGGCGAGCTGGGGCTGGTCGGTGTCGGCAGTGGCGGCTCCGTCGAAGACGACGATGTAGGGCGCGGTGCCGCCCGCGTCGCCGGGGCCGCCGCTGACGTGGACCCCGCCGGGGCCGATCGAGCCAAGGGCATTCAGGGCCGATTGCACCTGCGCCGCGGACGCGGTGGCGGGGATGCCGGCGGTGGTCTCGGCGCCGAATGTGAGCTTGAAGGCCCCGCCCGTCGCATCGATCCGCACCGCCTGGGTCTCGTCCGCCTGGCCGGGGCCTTCCTTGACCACGTCGGGACCCCAGAGGCGGACGAAGTCGCCTTGGTTCGTGAACTGACTGATGCGGGGTCCATAATTTGTTGTTATGGCGCCATTCTGTTTCAACATAGACCCGTCGGCTATATAGAAGTCGCCGGGAGAGGCTCCGGCAGTGCCGGCGCCGTTGACCGCCGCGCTGGAAGCAAGTGTCGTTATCGCTGGAGCATCGGCGGCGCCGAAACCCCCGCTGCCCAGTTCTTCGAACTTGAAGTAGCCGACAGGGCCCAGGCTGGCGCTGGCGGCCGAGGCGAGGACGAGGGCTGCCACGAAGGCGATGACGAAGGTCAGCAGCCCCGAGGCGAGCGCCCCCCTGTGCCTGCTGCCCCTGCCCGAACCCCGCTCTGGCGAGAATCGCTTCGCGCCTGCCCTCATGTCCCGTTCCTCTCTGTGCATCTAGTCCCGTTGTCCCTTCTGTGACGCCCGCTCCCTGACGGGCGTTGCTGCGGTGCTGCCTGCTGCGTTGCTGCTGAGTCCTGGTGCTGTGCCTGTGGGGCCTGCGCCCCGGGAGCCAGCGGCTCCCGGGGCTTTGGCCTGCTTCTGTGTTGCGCTACCTCAGTGCTGCTCCTATTCCAATTCGTCAAACGTCGCCGTGACCGCTTTGGCCGCGGACATCGTCACGATGCATTTGCCTTCGGTTTCGGTGTCGCAGCCAGACCAGGAGACGGCCTGGGAGCCCGCTGCGGGCATCCCTTCCAGGGTCACCGTCGCGGCTGCTTTGGGTTTCGGTTCGGTGACGCCGCCGAAGTAGCTGACCGCGGTCGAGGTGCAGAGCACTTCGCACGACAGCCCGGTGGCTTTGACCGTGCCGTAGCCGGAGCCGGCCTTGGTCAGGGTCAGGGTTTTGGCGTTGACGATTTCTTTGGAGGCGCCGCCGAATTCGGCCGTGACTTCTTTGGCCGAGCTCATCGTCACCACGCAGTTGCCGGTGCCCGAGCAGCCCGCACCGGACCAGCCGGTGAAGGTGGAGCCCGAAGCCGCTTTGGCGGTCAGGGTGACCACGCTGTCTTCAGAGAGCGAAGCGGTCCCTTCGGTGCAGGCCGAGCCGCAGTTGACCGCCTTCGGTTTGGCCTTGACCGTGCCGGCGGCGTTTTTGGGGCCGGACTTTTTGACGGTCAGGGTGTTCTTGGGCAGCGCGGTGAATTCTGCGCTGACCGATTTGGCCGCTGACATCGAGACCACGCATTTGCCTTCGGGTTCTGAGTCGCAACCGCTCCAGCCGTTGAATTCAGAGCCCGGGGCTTTGGTGGCCACGAGGGTGGCCGTCGCCGCCGCTTTGACTTTCGGTTCGGTGACGCCGCCGGTGTAGGAGACCTCGGTCTCGGTGCAGTCGGCTTCGCAGGCCAGGCCGGTGGCCTTGACCGTGCCGTAGCCGGTGCCTTCCTTGGAGAGCGTCAGCGTCTTCGGGTTGACGATTTCTTTCGATGCCCCGCCGAAGACGGCGTTGACCGATTTGGCTTCGGTCATCGTCACCGTGCAGGTTTCCCCGCTGCCCGAGCAGGCGCCCGTCCATTCGGTGAAGGTCGACCCCGAGGCCGGTTTCTCGGTCAGGGTGACGACGGCGTTCTTGTAGAGGGAGGCTTCGGCTTTGCTGCAGGCCGCCGCGCAGTTGATCCCCTTCGGTTTGCTCTTCACCGTGCCGGCGCTGTTGGGCGTGCCGGACTTGGTGACGGTCAGCGTGCGCTTGTTGGTGGGGCCGCATTCTTCTTTGCATACTTCTCTTTCGAAGATGGCGGTGACTGCGGCGTTGCCTTCACCGGTTTCTACGATTATCCATATACCAACCCCGTCTGCTGGGAGGTCAGGGTCGTAGAAACATGCGCCTTTGCATTCGGCGGCTTTAAAGCCTTCTTCGACCACGATGCCGGCTACTTCGGAGCCGGGAGCGGGAATAGCCGCCAGCCAGATGGCTTCCAAACCGGGTTCAATATCTTCGACGAGTCCGGTCGCACAGTTGCCAGTGGCGGGCCCGGGCGACGCGTAGCTGCATTCGATCGGCGGGGAGCCTTCGGAATAGCCTTCGTCAAAGAGCCCGCCGACGGAGCTGGCTTCGCCTTTGCCGGTGCCTTCGGCGCTGACGGTCAGGGTGCCGTTGGCGGCCGCCTGGGCAACCGGGACGAGCAGGAAGGCCGCCACGGTGGCGAGCAGGATGGTCAGGCGGAAGCGGCCCGAGGGCAAACTGCTCCCGTGGCCGCTGGGTTTGCGTTCGTTAGATCCTGAAGACGATGCCTTTGCGTGGCGTCTCACGTAGCTCTCCTTGTGCTTTGAGCCCCTGCCGGACCGCTTCCCTGCGGCCTCTGGGCGACTCTGTTTTCCCTGTTTTGGACTTCCCTGCCGCCCGTTCCGCGGGCGGCGTTTGAACTATTACGTACATCAATTAGCCATGAGTAAATCAGTCACTGTCGTGGGAGTCAAGGAAAATGTCGTGTCTCCAGAACGGAGAAAATCCGGCTGACGCGGGCGGAAACGGCTCTGGCATGCGGCGCGCATTGGGTACCCGCGCGTTATCTGGCGTCGCGGCTGCGGGCCTACCCCCTGAGCGAAACGGCATGGGCCGCGATCCCCGTTCCGCTCACCCTCGCCTTGAGGCGCCCGCTGGCCTTGAGCGCCTGTTTGGCCCGGGGGCTGAGCTTGATCTTCAGCTTGGTGGTGGCGCCGGGGGCGAGGCTGAAGGTGGCGGCGCCGATCGGTTTGACTTTGCCTTTGAACTTGGCGGTGAGCTTCAGCGATCCGCGGCAGGAGGTGGGGCCGGCGCAGTGGGCCCTGAGGAAGGCCCTTTGGCCTTTGACCTTGGCGGCCTTGGCGACCACGAGGGTGCCGGGGACGGGGGGCGGGGCCTTGGCGAAGGCGGCGGTGACGCTGCGCGCTTCTGACATCGTCAGCCGGCAGGGCTTGGTGCCCGTGCAGGCGCCTGAGAAGCCGGCGAAGAGGGAGCCCTCGGCGGGGGTGGCCCTGAGGGTGGCCTTGGCGTAGGCGGCGATCGGGGCGCTGCAGACGGCCCCGCAGGCGATGCCGGCCGGCTTGGAGGTGACCGTGCCGGCGCCGGTGCCGGTCTTTGCCACCGTCAGGGTGCGGGTGCCGGTGGCGCTGAAGACGGCCCTGATCGTGCGGGAGGTGGTGATCGGTTTTTCGCAGGGGCCCGAGCCCGCGCAGTTGCCTCCGGAGAAGTGATCGAAGGCGGAGCCCGCATCGGGGGTGGCCACCAGGGTGACCCTGGTGCCGTCTGGGAACTGATCGGAGCAGGTGCTGCCGCAATCGATCGAGCCGGGCAGGCTGGTCACGGTGCCGGTGCCGGTGCCGATCTTTTCGATCGTGACGGTGTGTTCGGGTTCGAGGCCGGAGGCGGTTGCGGCCGGGAGCGCGAAGGCGAGCGCCAGCGCCGCCGTGGCCCAGAGGGCGGCGAAGCGCAGGGGCGGGAGCCCCTGGAGGGGGCGGGGCTGCTGTCTGTCTCTCACTCGGTGTCCTCTCTCCTGGGCCATCCATCGGCTTCCCTGGGCCGGTGAACCCGCTTTCTCGCCCGTCACACGGGCGGCTAGCGAACTGCTCCGTATTCTAACCGTGCCTGAATGAAACAGTCACCGTCAGGCCACGTCAAGGCAAATGAGACCTTGCCTGAGCGATGGTCGGGCAGCGATCACGTTTGATCAGAAATTTTTGATCAAATATCTCCTGCCGCACACGATCGAGTTGGCCCATTCGAAGCTGGCACGGGCGGGTTTTTCCAGAGCGACCGTTAGAGAGGGTCGCCTTGGTGGGCGATGCCTCGACGGCCGGCTGAGGACGTGTTCAGGGCCACGGCGGCGCGGACGAGCGCCTTCAGCGCCCTCTCATCGATCTCGTCGCCCTCATGGAAATCGATGGCACGCCTGGTGTTGCCCTCGAGGCTGGAGTTGAAGAGGCCTGACGGGTCCTCCAGCGAGGCGCCCTTGGCGAAGGTCATCTTCACGTGATTCTTGTACGTCTCACCGGTGCAGATCATCCCGGCGTGGTACCAGACCGGCACCCCTCTCCATTTCCACTCCTCGACCACTTCGGGGTCGGCCTGCTTGACGAGGCTTCGGACCCGAGCGAGCGTCTCGCCCCGCCAATCGCCCAGCTCCTCGATCCTCGCGTCTATCAGCCGAGAGGGGGAATCTCCTCCTTTTCCCTCCTGCGATCCGCTCTTCGTCTTCTTCATGGCTGTCGTCGCTTTCTTCATCGTTTTTGTCGCTCGCCCGTCACTTGAGGCAGTCCTCGAGGCTCAGGCACTCACATCGCAGACCGGCCTCCAGAATGCCCTTCATCGCCTGGGCCTCGGCGAGCGTCCGCTCGACCTCGGGAAGCTTTGCGGCGGCAAGCCCTCTCCAGAGCTCCGACGGTGGCGTTTTGCTGGAAACGCCAGAAAGGATGGTCCGAATCTCAGCCAGCGTGAACCCCACCCGCTTGGCCAGGGCGACCATCTCTATCTGCTGCAGACCCTCGGGGTCGTAGCGGCGCTTGCCGCTGGCTCGACGTGGCGCCTTCAGCAAGCCCGCCGCCTCCCAGTAGCGAAGGGTCGAAGCGGGAACCCCCGCAAGGCGAGCTGCCTCTCCGATTGTCAGTTCATCTTCGATCGCCATCTGCCCTTGACTTAAAGCTTACTTGAGGTGGTAAACCCTCCGGCGCAGCGTCTAACAACGAAAGGAACAAGCGTGTCCGATACGCCCTCCAGCTCCCCAAATGCCGTCGCAGACGGCCCGAGCTGCTCTCTCCCACGCCGAAGCGCCGAGGCACCCGTCAGCCCTCTCGACGGAGGTTACTGCGCAACCGGCGAAGCAGTGATGAGTCGCCCTTCCCGAGCAATCCGCGCGGCGGCCGGGGCTGGCTTCCTTGTGATCGCCGGAGCGTTGAGCTCGCGTCAGTTGCCGGGGGGGATCGCACTCTGGCCCGCGGCTCTTGTCCCCACCTGGTTTGGAATCTCCCATCTCGTTGCCAGCATGACCGGCTACGCAGGCTGTCCGGAGCTCGGGGCCATTCCCAGCGTCATGCTCGGGCGACCGGTGGCGACTGGCTGTGGGCCGTGGGAACGGATCGATCGGCGCTTGGGCGAAAAACGTCGAATTCGCGCGTTCCCGTTCGTCCTCATGGGTAGAGGAACTCAGAGGGAGCTCCCGTGACCGAAGGAGAATCAAGATGGGAAAGCTGATCGCGACAACGCAGGCCACCGTCGACGGCGTCATAGACCCGGTCGGCGAGTGGGTGCAGGCGGACGGAGACCACGGCGACTACTCGTTCGAGCGTCAGGCGAGATCCAGCGGGCTGGTGAAGCGCTTCGACTCCGGCGTGGTCCTCCTCACCTACCTCCCGGCGTCTTGACCGCGGCTGGGGCCGCGCGGCGGCGAGCAGAGCGGCCGCACTCTAGCTCTCTTTGTCTGCTTGAACCTCTTCCAAGAGCCGATCCATTTCCTCGTCGTCGAGATCATCCAGGTCATCGCCAGCGATGACTTTTCCAACAAGGAAGACACCCACCAGGCCGGCTATCTCGGCTATTAGAAGCACAAAGCCATAAATCGCCTTGTCAAGAAGGATCAAGGCCAGACCACCGGCTGCAAGGAATAGAGCAAGGCCACCGGCGATCCACAGCCTCGTTTTCTGGTAGCTGCTGAACTCGGAGAAGACCTCCGTATCCAGCTTGAATGCCCGTTCCTGCATACGTCGCTGATGCTGCCGGTCTTCGGCGAAATCCCGAAGGATGAGCTCGGTGGCACCCGGGTGGATCGCCTCCAAGCCGGCAAACCACTCTTGATCCGGCAAAGGACCGCTGTGGGCCTTGTACTAGGCGGCGAAGACTCCCGCCTGGGCCTCCCCCTCGGTGTCGTCACCCGGGGTCGCTTCGACTTCAGCGGCGCGCCTCTCAAGGTCGCCGGACCCCTCTTGAGCTTGATCATCCGGCTCCAGTCGATCCACGACCTAACGACGGTTGATCTGGCTCAGACGAGCCACCGACTCATTGATCCTGCGCATCGTTGCCAGGTGGCTCCTCAAGGCATAGTGCTGAGCAAGCTCGACCGACGATTTCGGCAGCTTAAACCCCGCGAAAGGGTCGAAAAGGCCGCTCGTAGCGCCTAGAAAACCTTGGCTGCTGCGCTGCCAACCCAGGTGGCTGGCCACCCGCTGGCCTCGCGCCAACGTTGGTGAGCTGACTGATTGCGGAGCTTTCATGAAATAGCGGGGGCAGGATTCGATCTAAGAGGCGCACCGGCCGTGCCGCTGGAATCGGTCGTGAAAGCCGCTCCACAAGCCAAAAACCGGCGCTCGACATCGTCCCGCCGAAAGTAGCCCGAGGCCGGACCCCGAAATTCGCCTTGATCCAGGCGCCGCGCGGAGCTACGTTCGCCGGCCGCAAGACATAAGTGGCCCCGGCGGCGGTGGAACGCCCCGGGGCCTGGCACCGAAGAACCAACCTTCGATGCGCGGCCGATTCTCCCAGAGCACGTCGCGTGCTTCCGGGTAGATGAGCGCCTCCTCGATCTGAGGCGGTTCTTCGGTGCCCCTACCGAGAGGAGAGGCACCATGCCCGACACGACCATCACCATCGACCGCGACCAGCGCGACGGGCTCTACGAACTGGTCCGCAATCACCTCGGCTCGATTGAGGACTTCTGGGTCGCGCTTGAGCGAACCGGAGACTTCACCACCGCAGAGCGGCTGGGCTTGGAGTTCGCCGAAGACTTTCGGCTATTGCAGGACATCGGCTGGAGCGAGCACGACGTTCGCGAGAGCTACCTGCTCACGATGCCAGCTTACGATCTGACGGAACTACTCCGGCGACTGCACGACGAAGCGGCGCATGTCCTCATCGAGTCCGGCACCGAGGCTCGGTCGAGCCGCGAAGACGCCGACACCAACACGCGCTTCCAGATCGGCTTCGTGGCCTGCGAGAAGGTGCTCGGCGTACTCGCCGGAGAGTCCCAATGACACGGGGGCCGACCGTGACCCGCAAGAGATCGGAGCGGGCCGAAGCCACTCGCGTCACTCGGCGCTTCGCCAAAAACCTTGTTTCGCAGCGCCGTCGATCGGACCTCTCCCAGGTCAAGACCGCCGAACGGGCGGGCTTGCACCGCACTGAGATCAGCCTGCTGGAGCGTGGCCTTCGGGTGCCGCGACTGGACACGATCATTCAGGTCGCGGCTGGGGTCGGAGCCGAGCCATGCGACCTCCTGGCTGGGATGGCCTGGCAGGTCGATCGCAATCGCCTTTATGACGCGGAGGCGCCGCCGGGGTGCTTCGAGATCAAGGTCGGCAACCGATGGGTGAGGGCCTAGATGGACTCCTCGCGCCTTGCCGAACACTTTGGTCGCCGGCTCTGGCATCGCCGGCGGCTGACTTGTCTAACCCAGGAGGAGCTGGGTCGCTTGCTTGACGTACACCGCACCGAGATCGGCCAGCTTGAGCGGGGGCTAAGGGTGCCGCGCCTCGACACCATCCTCAAGCTGTCGGCGGGGGTCGAAACCTCGCCGTGCGAGCTGATCGCGGGCCTGCGCTGGCAGCCCGGCTCCCATGACCTCCTCGGCGGCGCCTACGCCGAAGGCAGCTCGGGAGCCGCTGCGAGCAGGAAGCGGGCTGCCCCATGAGACCCAAGCAGCCGATGCCGCCTTCCGACGAGTTGCGAGAGCGATTCGGAGTCAACCTGCGGGAATGCCGGAGGCGGCTGGGCATCAGCCAGCATGAGCTTGCCTTCCGCTCGGAAATGGCCCTGGCCTCAATCTCGCTTCTAGAGCTGGGAAAGAAGCAGCCGAGGATCGACAGCTTCATTCGCTTGGCGGGCGCGCTGGAGGTCACGCCGAACGCGCTGGCCGCCGGCATTCCTCTGGATGCCGGGCGAGGTCGTCGCGACGCCCGGCAACTTCGATGTCCCCGAAGACCCGAAGCTCGCAGCGGAAGTCGCAGCGTTGCGAAGCACAGCTGCGGGTCGTGGGAGGCGGTCCAAGCGATGAGCAAGTCGAAGGAGCGCAGAGAGCTGCCATATGAAGCAAGGGCGCGGATCGCCGACAACGTGTTCTTGCAGCGAAGGCGCGCAGAGTATTCGCAAGAAGAAATTGCCGAGCTCGCGAGGGTGTCTGCGGGTCAAATCGGGTCGATCGAGAACGGGAAAGTCTTGGGGATGCTCGACACCTATGTGAGGCTCGCCGGGGCGCTCTCGCTCACCCTCGACGACCTCCTCGCCGGGGTGACGTGGACCCCTGGCGAGTTTGAGTTTGAAATCGACGCCGGCTACAAAGTCGAGTTCGACATGGAACCTCAGACTGAACCCGAATCGTCATAGGCCCGAATCTGTGCTTCTGCGTCACGCGAAGGGAACCGCGGGTTAGCACGGCGACCACAGCTGCCCCGAGCCCTGGGCCAGCTTTGACACCCCTGCTTATGGCCTCCGGGTCTCCTCGATAATCCCATCCCCTTTACCTGCCCGCGGGAGGCAAACGAGGGCTGTCAGCGAGATACGTTTCGGAAGGATGGCCGACTAGGCTAGCTATGTCATGCTCAGTAAAGAAGACCTGAGTCCACTCGAGGCCCAAGTCTGGGAGGCGATTGAGACCCAAGTTCCCGTTGGCCCAACCGACCGCCGAATCTCAGACCAGCCTGAGGACTGGGGCGAGGATCGCACCGTCCGAGCGCAGCTGATTCGGCAGTTGCTGCTAGACGACCGCCGCGGCCGAGGCAATCAGCGTCGGGGGCTACGGCTGCAGGGCGTGCGCATAGCGGGCAGCCTTGATCTAGCGTCGGCGAGCATCGATTCAGCGCTGATCCTGAGCGGTTGTTTCCTGGACCACCCTGTCGTGCTCGACGGTGTGGATGGTCATTCGGTTCAGCTGAAGTCATGTCAACTCAAAGCTGGACTGCATGCCCAAGAGCTTCGCCTCCGCAGTGGCCTTGACCTCCGATCGACTGTCGTACACGGTGAAGTGAGGCTCGGTGCCGCTCAGATTAACGGGACGCTACTGATGACTGACTGCCACATAATCAACCCAGGCGAGACAGCCTTGTCTGGATATGGACTCGAGGTCCGTGGCGACGTCCTGTGCGACGGTCTTCACGCGGAGGGTGAATTGAGGTTGCTGGCCGCGGAGATAGGCGGTCAGCTCAGCCTCTCGTCTGCGCGCCTCGAAAACTCAGGCGGCTTCGCGCTCACTGCCGACGGAATTCGAGTAGCTCGGGACATATTCTGTAACGAAGGTTTCTCAGCCTCTGGAGGGGTCCGTTTACCTGGTGCAGACGTAGGTGGTCAGGTGACCTTCTCCGAGGCAGAGGTAATCAATCCGAGGGGGACCGCCGTCGCTTTCGATGGGGCACGCGTGGGCGAGGACGTGCTGTTCATCCGGCGATTTCGCGCGGAGGGCCTCATCTCGGCTGACCGCGTGGTCGTAGGAGGGAACTTGATCTGTGGTGATCAGGTCGACTGCCAAGACGGGTTGAGCATCGTTGGCACCGAGATTCGGGGTGACATCCTGCTGCAAGCTGGAGAATTTGGAGCCACTAACAAGGTGGGGCTCAACGCATACCAGATCGTCGTGGGTGGCGATCTCCGTTGCGACCGGACTCGGGTGATTGGAGAGATGGTTCTAGCCGGGGCTAAAATCGCTGGATCGGTGTCACTCTCCGACGCTGAACTCGTCAACCCCGAGTCAACAGCCATCACTGGGGATTTGCTGAGAGTCGGAGGCACGATGAACTGTCGCGGTGTGAACGCTCTCGGACAGGTTCGTCTGCCGAATGCTGAGATCGGATCTCAGTTGGTGTTTTCGGATTCGAAGCTGCGCAACGCCAGCGCACCCGCGCTCATCGGCGGGGGACTTCATGTGAAGACCGACCTGATCGCGAAAAATATGGAGGTGGTGGGGCAGATTGATCTCCGAGGTTCTCACATTGAGGGGCAGCTCTCGCTGCGAGGGTCGACGGTCCTGAATCGCCCTGACGTAGCCTTTCTCAGTGATCGCGCGGTGGTCGAGCATGACGTTTTCCTGGATCACACCCACATACAGGGGGGTGTTAGCTGTGTCGGAATGAGGGTGGGTGGTCAACTCTCTTTTGAGCAGGCGATCATAGTCAATTCACAGGGAATCGCGCTACGCCTCGTGAGTGTCAGTGCTGATCAGGTCGTCATGCAATTCGCCGAAACTCCAGTGGGCGGAGTAGATCTTCACCATGCCCATGTTCGAAGTGTGCTCGATGATCCGCAGACCTGGCCTCCGGTGCTCTTGCTTCACGGTTTCTCATATGACTTGCTGCAGACACCGCTCGACGCAAAGAGCCGCTTGCGTTGGCTGGGGCCTTCACAAGAGGAGAGATACCTCCCGGATGTCTACTCACAACTTGCAGGAGTTCTTCGTAGCCTGGGCCGCGGCCAGGACGCTAGGAACATCTTGATTGCGAGGGAACGACGACGGAGACGTGAGGTGAACTGGCTTGGAAAGCTGTGGAGCGATCTGCTGTGGATTATCGTCGGATACGGATACAGGGATTGGCTCGCGGGTCTGTGGCTCCTTGGATTCCTGATTGTGGGCTCTGTCATATTCTCACTTGCGTGGCCAAGTGGTTTTGAGGCGCTCAAGACCCCTGCCCCCGCCTTTAACCCTGTTGCGTATACGGTCGACACGTTGCTCCCCGTCATCGACTTGGGCCAGCAGAGCGCTTGGACGCCAAGGGGCGCGTTCCGTTGGATCTCATGGTCGCTGGTGTTGGTGGGCTGGGGCCTTGCTACGGCGGTCTTGGCTGCATTGGCCGGGCTTCTTAATCGGGACTAGGCCGTTTTCCTGTCGGAGTTGGGGAAATGACGGCCGCTCCCTCAAGCAGCAGACGAATCCAGGGGGTGCGTTGAGGTGCCCGCAGATTGATGGTTAGAGACGACAGCCGTCGCTAGCTCCACTCCCGTCCAGCAATACGTCGCCAGAACGCCATCTCGCGCGGGTTCAGGCGCTCCCCGGGATAGCCAGAGTCATGAAGAAATTGAAGTGCCGCCATGCTGATCGCGTCAGAGTCAGCCTGCGGAACATCCGGGTCGGCGAGGCCAAAGTGCCAGACAAGCCGCATCGCCCCGTAGACGGTCCAACCGCCGATCGGGACAGTGGCTGCCGCGAGCGCAGCCATGAATCCGTCAGGGTCCTGCTTCGCCATCTCCATCAGTGGATATTCAGCGTTTGGGAAGCCTATGGGATCGACCCCGCTCCCTTGGGGATCAAATTCGAATCGCCCAAATGGCTCGAGTCTCGACACCAAGTCAGGCGGCAGCGTCACACTTGAACTTCCCGTGGCTGCCGATGCCTTTTTGCCAAACAAGCCCATAGTCAACCTCCCGCTTCGCCAGCGATCAGTTCGTAAGCGACGCGGAGGATCATGGCACGCACTTTGATGTCTTTGAGGCGCGGTGGGAAAAGATTGACCACCGAACAGGGTGTCGTGCCGCACTTTGGGCTGGGTGAGGGAGTCGAGATGGCGCCAATCCGGTGCGCCAAGACCTCCGCTTCGCGCGAGAAGCGACTGCTCCGCAAATGGCCATCGACCTTGCCTCGTGCCCTGGCGAGCCGATCGCTATTCCTCTGTCGCCGTACAGGCGGACGGCTCCCTCAATGATCATCCGCTCCGGTGGGACTTCTCTCGGGCGCGATCTATGGCGTGACCACCATCACCTCGACCCTGGCGTTGTCGAAATTCAAATACGAGACCGACTACAAGGTCGAACTCGAACGGGTCAGCCAAAGGGACCGCGGGCGGCGCTGTGTCTGGCGATGCTCTTGTCTTACCAAGCTAGTCCCATATCCGTTCCGATTGAGATCATCCTTCGTCAATGGAGGTCGGAAAGAGCGCCGAATCGTTAGCCGTCGAGCTCTGGACGGCTGATGCGCGGTCGCCCCAAACGCGCAAGATGGCGCAAGAAGTTTCATTGCCTGGCGCCAGTCGGTTGGAGGCGATGCGCCCAGATGAGCGCGAACGACGCCGAGTTCAACTAGCGCTGCGGCGCTCAGTTATCTCGACACGCCTCGGGATCACCGCAGCGGAGCTGTGCTTGGAAGAAGGCCCGGGACGGGCGATCGCCTGCCCTGGCTTCGACTTGCAGTTGAGTGCCGCCCACCATGACGATCAGACGGTCCTCGCCATCGCAGACGGCGGCGAGGGTCTCGGGGTCGACATTGAGCCACACTTTGAAGCCGACTGGGAAGAGGCGCTCGAGGTTGCCCTTGGCACGGCGGAGCGCAAGGCGCTCGACGGGTTGGCCGCAGCGGATCGAGCGACGAGCTACTTCACCTGCTGGACGCAGAAGGAGGCGGTAATGAAGGCGCTTGGCGAAGGACTCAGCGAACGCGATCTGCTCTCTATCGAGCTTGAGGTCGGGGCAGCGACGCCCGTCCTCCGCACCCTTGACGGCGCAGTGCCGACCCAGCCCTGGGCTCTTTGGAGCGGCGCAGCAGGAGATTTGATCTGCTCGGTGGCTGCGCGCGGAGCGACGGCGATCCAGCCTCAGTTGCAACGCTGGCCGCTTGACCTCGACCGAGGGTCCAGCTAGACTGTCGGAAAATCAGACAGAGGACGGTCGTGATTTCCAATGGCAACTACTGAACAGATCGAAGAGATGATCATCGCCGGACTGGCAAAGCAGAAGCGCTGTACTCCGGAGGAGGTGCGAGCCGACCTGCTCGCAAAAGGCGGCGACATGCCGGCCGACTCCCATCGTTTGGTGCGGGTGGTGATGAAACTCCAAGGCGAACTGGGCATCAAATTCAAATGGGACAAGTCGTTTCGCCCCGCCTTCAAGTCGGTAAGTCGACTGGCGAGCTTCCTGCACGCTCGACAGGGCGAAGCGAGGAAGGCGGCGTGAGCGAGCCCGAGGCGCGGGATCTAGCGACCCGACTCCGCGAGGTGCGTGAGTACTTGAATTACAGCCAGCACTACGTCAGCGAGCGCACCGGGATGCCGCGCTCAGCTATCTCCGACATCGAGCGCGGCGAGCGGCGAGTCTCGACTCTCGAGCTGAAGCGGCTCGCCAACCTCTATGGCTACCGCGCCGCCTACTTCCTGGGAGAGGAGGAGGCGGGTGAACTTGACGGTGCCGCAATGGCTGTGGCGCGGGGGGCGAGTGAGCTATGTCCCGAGGACCAGCGCGAGGTACAGCGCTTTATCGAGCTTCTGCGAAACCGAAACAATCCTAAGTGAACTGGCGCGAAGCCCATGAAGAGGGGATGTTTGCCGCCGCCGAAGCCCATGAGGAGCTCGGGGTCAATCCACGGCGACAGATCGACATCTTCGCTGCGATCCGCGACGCAGGCCTGGAACTGCTATTCCGGCCCCTCCGGGGAGTTTCCGGTCTGTACGTGCCGGCAGGCCGTGGGATCGCGGCTGGGGTGCTTGTCTCCTCTCATCACCCATTGTCGCGCCAACGCTTCACGGCTGCCCACGAGCTGGGCCACTTCTGGCTCGACCACGAGGCGAGCATTGATCCAGTGACCGAGATCGGATTACGGGCCGCAGGGCCGCTGGACCCGATGGAGATGGTCGCTGAGGCCTTCGCCGCTTGGTTCCTCATGCCACCAGAGCTCGCCGACACTGCACTCGAGGAACTTGGGTTCGATCGCCCCCGCGGTGCCGTCCACGCCTATGCGATGGCACTGCGACTTGGCACCAGCTACCAGGCCACGGTGGCTCAGCTACCGAGCCTGAAGCTGGTTGCCACCGGAGAGGCCCGCGGGTGGGCTGGAATCCCGCTGAAGGAGATCAAGGAAGAACTGTCAGCCGGGGTGCCAATGGACTCTTACCGCGGCGACGTGCACGTACTCGGAGCGACAGATGCGGGGACGGACATCGGGGCAGCACCCGGCGACCGGTTGGTCCTGAACCTCCCAGGTGAGACGGGCGGTGCCAACCCTCCATCGCTGCCAGCAAGCGCCAGGCTGGTTGCCGATTCAGTGACAGGTCCTTTGGCCTGTCGCACGGACGGCGAGCGAACTGTAGGGCGGAGGCTAATTATCGATCTCGCGGAGGAGGCGAACGGCGTACTCGAACTGGTGGTCCCCAAAATCAAGAACGTCGAGGAGTTGCGGTTTAGGCTTGAGGTGAATGGACCGGAGCTGGGCCGCCTACAGGAGCATGAAGCTAATGAGGCTCTTTCCCCCCCAGCGTACATACACGGAGCGACCCCGTGATAGTCAGCGATCGAGTAATCGATGCGCAGAACGTTTCAATTGCATGGGCCGACGCAGTCGCCGTCCTTTTGGAGTTGGGTCCTCCCTACCGGGCCGTGAACCTGACGATCCGGATCGCCGACCCTCGAGCCGAGGAGGAGCCGATCCGTGAGCTTGCCGAACGCCTTGCAGCAAAGCTTGGAATGCAGGACATCGGCGAGGTGGCGAACACGATTTTCCCGGCCGAGTGGGCAAAGGACTTCCCTGATCCCGGGGCACTTAGTGCCGACTATCGCGAGCACTACGCCTTTCTCAGGTCGCTCGGTAACCCACAGGGAACGTACTTCGGGCGACTAGTTGCCTACCCCGATTCCGACGGCGGCAAAACGATCGACCAACTCGTCGATAACATCACAAAGCTGCAGGCGGCAAAGGGACGTGGTCGTCTCTACAAGTCGGTGTATGAGTTCAACATCTATAGCGCGGCGCGCGACCGAAAGAAGTCCCGCGGCTTTCCCTGCCTCGCCCATATCGGCTTGCACATAGGCGCCGACGAACGCCTCAACGCAAGCGCCCTTTATCGCAGCCACGATGTCATCGCCAAGGGTTACGGCAATTATTTGGGGCTCGGTGGGCTCCTTGGCTATATCGCCGAAGCCTCGGAAATGGAGCCTGGGGAGCTACAGGTGAATGCCGGCGGAGCCTTCTTCGAAGCGGCAAAGGCTAAGCAGCTAGCCGAGATCCGGGCTGAACTTGAGGACCTGCGGGTGCCTGACCAGAGCTAGGGAGGCGTATCCCCCATCGTGGTGGATAGAAGGGTTCGGGCAGAGATCCAGCGGGCTTGAATACCTGCTTAATTCGGGTGCGGTCGCTTCGCAACTCGGGGAATTTGACGCGGGCATACTTATCGAGCTCGCAGAGCAAATTCTGGCAATCGATCGCGTGCAACTGTCGCCCGAACAACGTGGGCGGTGAAATGCCGAGCTCCTCAGTTACGACTGCCTGGCGTTCACGCAGCCAGTGGATCGCCTGAGACGGCGAGAAGTCACCGAGGTCGCGGAAAACCTTGGCAAGGCCGCGTATTGCACCAGGGCCGGGAACGGTGAAGTCGTCCTCGCTGAAGTCAAAATCGGGACCATAGTTAAGGTCAATCGCGAGCTGGTAGGCCATAAAGGGACCTATCAATGGATAGGCACGAAGCTGCTCGTAAAGAGACTCCAGGCTGGGTGCTTCCAGAAGCTGCTCGGGCAGGCGGTCGGCGAGCATCGCATTAAGCAGGGCGAGGTGGTTTCGGTGCTTTCGGCGATATCCATAGGCCCGATTGGCACAAAGGATGAAAGCGCTCGTATAAAGCGTTTGCCCGGCAGCCTTGGCTTTATCGAGGACGGCTCCGATTGTCTCTGGATCGAAACTCTCGGCCCGGAGCGGGCCGCAGCGCTCTTCGATCATCTCCCACGTCTGAGGACGACTGAAGAGGCGGAATAGGATCGTGCGTAGGATCCGGTCGGTTGGGGTGAACCCCGAGGGCGAGTAGACCACATCGCGGATCAGGTACTGGGAGACACGGTCGCTGGCGCGGAAGGCATTACAGAAGCGATAGCGGCGTAGGATCGGGTCGGTGCTCCAGGGGTCCTGCGCATCAGAGAGACGCGCTTCGAAGATCCGCTGTCGCTCGGCGGCAAGATGCCAGTAAGCCCGGTAAACCGCGGGCCGGGGGCGCGGTGGGCACCGGCGAATCGGCGCCGGACTCCCTGCCGTTCGCGGCACCGCCTACCCGGCGACTAGCTTTAGCGGCTGACCAGAGGCGGACAGTGCTTCATCGTCTAGAGACTCGCCGCAGAGGGTGGCGAGCTTCAGCCCGAAGAGCAGTAGATCGGGAAGGCGGCGGGCAACGAAGTCCTGATGCTCGGCCTCCCCAGTGGACAACTCGGCGAGGGCGCCGACGAGCTTGGCTACGTGCAGGGCACAGTGGCGCAGCTGATCGGCCTTGGACAGGCCGACAATGTCTGGGTGATAGCGGCGATCATGCTCGAGCTGGGCGAGCTGGAGCTCGCGTAGGGTCGCAGCGCTAGTAGCAAGGGTGGCGCCGTCGAGCTCCTCCGGGCTCCATAGCGGGCTTCGTTCCTCGATTTGGCGCAGCCGGGCGGCATAGAGGCGCTGCAGGTCCTCCCCCTCGGCGGCAGCAATTTCGACCGCGAGCGAGCGCAGCACAGAGGCCGAGCCCGACACCCAGGTGCGCTCGGTGGGCTCGTTGTGCTCGGCGTGGTCGCAGTAGTTGGCGACCGCGGCCGCAGCCTTGGCAAGTTCGACCAGCCAGTCGCGGTGGCGCTCTCGGGAGGTGCGTGTCATCGCGTCAAGGATGCCATGCGCGGTGGACATCGGAAGTGCTAGGAACCCCCGCCTGGCACCGCGCCAGGACCGTAATGCTCGTCGAGGGCACGCTCAAGTGCTGCCAGCCTGCTGTTCAGCAGGGAGACAACCGGACTTGGGTCCGGTTGATTGAAGTCAGAGGTGGAATAGAAGGAGACGAGCTCGCCAAGGGCCGTGATCGCCGAGTCCGCTCCGGCACCCGCTGTGCCGACCTTGGTGAGCTCGAGCACGGCCTGCAAACCACGGCGTGATTGGGCCGGTAGCTTGTCGGGAACACTCGGTCGCAGATCCTCAAGATAATGATCCCAATGCGCCCGCATGGCGCTGCGATCGGTGACTTGGCCGGGCTGCAGGAGGCCGTAGGCAAGACGCCAAAGCTCGGCAGGCTGGCGATCGACAGCACGATCGATCGCCGGGTGAGCGACGGCAGGAATGCTTCCCCTAGCGATGGCATGGGCAGCGATCGTGCGGATCGTGCCGCTCCTGACGGTCCGCTCGCCGAACCGAATCCGCTTCAACACTCGGGCCTGCACAAGACCGAGCTCAGCGACGTTGATCGGCCACCAGTAGCGCATCTCCTGCTTTCGGAAGTAACCGGTGCAATCGAGCTCGAAGCTGCCGCCACGCTCGACGAGCTGAAGCTGGATCGATACAAAAGAGGGGAATTCGTCCTGGCTGAGCGGGCTCGACTCCCGCTCAGGGTCGAGAAGGAGAATCGAGGCACGCGTGGTCGTCACGTCGTGGGGGATTGCGACGGTGAGAAGGTCGCCGGCTCGATCGACCTGGTCGCCCCAACGGCGGTAGATCCGGTCGCCGTGGTTAAAAGTAACCTCATTATCGAAGCGTGGCTCGGGAAACTGCCACCACTCAACCAGATCCGCAAACCAGCCCGGATGGGGCTCAGGATAGCCAGCGGGGGGTCGCTCGAGATCTGCGGGACGAGAAATCTCGCAAACGAGATAGCGCAGCGCGGCTCCCTCTGGGAGACCGTCGAAGCGCGACTGCAGACATGCGTACGCCGCGTCGAAACTCTCTGCGGTGATTAGCTCGGCCCCAGCCTGGGAATTCGATTGAGCCTGCCACAGGCGGGCCCTCTCCCGAACGACAATCTCGGGCGCAGCGCCGTACGGGCGCCCGGCGCGGGCCTCCTCGATCGTGAGCTCAGGCGCGAGGGTGCTTTCGCCGAGCTGCATTATGCGGCCGACAGGAAGACCAGGGGCAAAGCGGGCGGGAGCGGCACTAACGAGGACTCGGTGGGGAGCAACGGCAAGGCCATCGGTATCGGCGATCTGATCCCAATAGAGAGAGGCGGCATGCTTGTGGCCGTGAAGAACGACCTCGATACCCAGACTGGCGAGAAACTCGCGGACAGCGCCAAGATTCGTGAGACCCTCAAAGCTCTTCAGTTCCTCGCGCGCGTCGACCGGAAGGAGCTGATGGTGGAGAACGGCCATGAGGAGGTGGTCCTTCGGAATTGGGTCCTGGCGGTCGAGGTAGGCGCGTAGAGCGAGCATCTGCGGATTGGAGATGCGCGGCATGTCGTGGGTGCGGAGCTCCTTGGTCGCCTGGTCGATCTGCTCCACGGGAAGGAAGCCAAGATCCTCACGCAGCGTGTCCGAGAGAGGCTCCTTGACCCAGCAGTAGTGGCTTGAGTTGAGAGGCACGATCGCGAACTCACGCCCACGAACCAGATGCGGGTGGCTATCTGCGCTCTCGCGGAGCTCGCCATCGGGACCGAAGTCGATTCCATCGAGAAGCGGAGTAGCGAAACCGAGGTCGCGCGTGGCAGCGAGGAAGGAGGCGTAGCGCTGGGGATCGCCGGGGGGATGCTCTTTGCAAACATCGTGGTTGCCCGGCACGACGAGGACGTTCTCGGGCTCGACTGGACCACAGAGAATCTCCGCGATGCTGGCGAAGAAGTCAAACCCCTCCTGCTTTCCACCGTTCGTGAGATCACCGGAGATGACGACGGCCTCGATCTGATCGAGGTCGCCGGAGGCAGCCAGCGAGTTGAGCGTCGCCTTGAGCACATCGCGCTGAGCAAGGCGATCACTAGAGAGCGACCGACGATGGTGGTCAAGGTACTGAGCGGGGGCGATCGGGCCAAGGTGGAGATCGGAGAGGTGGAGAATGCGCCCGCACGGAGGCAGTGAGCGCGTGGAGAGAGCTGGTGGCGCTGTGCGCGTAGCTCGTAGCGGGTCAGAACCCCCACTGCTCAAACGGTTGGTGATTCGTTTTATCGCTGCCGTGAATCCATTGCCCATGACTGCCTCCCTATGACGACGCCTTGCAGGCTACCCATGCCGGGGCAGCGCGCAGGATCTTCGAAACCCGAATCAGAGGACCGCTTTTCGCGGCGACCAGACGATCCACTCCCCGGCTAGCAACTCTGCTCAACGACGAAGGGACGAAATCCGACTGCATGGCTCCTCGATACCAGCGATTCCGAATTTTTCGGGGACAAATCGCCTCCTTGTTCGAGAAGGGAGCATGAGCCAAGTAGCCGATTCGCCGCCTGAAGACCGAATTTTTGCCGGAAAACGCCGCCTCAAACGACGGATAGGTATGAGGCGAAAAATCGAAGGCGATTCGCGAATTGGGGGGTCCACTTTTGCTGCTCGGCCCCCTGTTGTTGTAGATGCGGAAATTCGCGGCGCAAAACCACGCCTCACACGACAAAGAGGCATGAAGCGAGCAGACCGACAGTGGCTGTGGCAAATGTCGGATTCGTCACACAAGACGGTCCACTTTCGCTGCTTCTTGCTCCGTATAGGTGTGAGCCCCTTTTACGGAATCCAAGCCGGGCATCGCAACGGGTCGCCTGGCGGTTCAACTGCCGGGCCGACCGTCAGGTCGCCCCTCGGTTCGCCGGGATGCAGTGGCGAAAGCGCCAGATTCGGCAGCACAGCGCGGATTGCGGAACCTGCGCTTTGCCGACATACCTACGTGACCCAGAGGTCGGTGCATGATGGGTGAGGATCGCTCCGATCCCCGGCCGATGCTGGCGGTCTTCGCTCTGCTCGTGGCCGCCGCCATCTGGCGCGCCGTGTCGGGCATCCGCGTCGATCAGCTCCTCGCCTCTGCGGCGTCGCTCGCGCCCTTCGCTCTCGGCGCCCTCGCTATCGCCTCCGCGCTGGCTACACAGCGCTTCCTCGCCACGCGCCGCACGCTTGCGACGCGAACCGCTGCGGCGATCGTGCCGGCCGACGAGTTCGACGCGAAGCCCGAGGCCGTCCTGCGCTATCGCCGCCGAGCTGGCCCGGGCCGATCGCAGCGTGCGCGGCTGGTTCGATCGCCGCGCCTGCGCGCTGCGGGTGCGGCTGACCAACGACGGCGAGGGCCGTCTCGTCTACCTGCTCGAAGTGCCAGCCCGCTCCCGCCAGCTCCTGCGCAACGCCCTGCGAGGCTACGAGGGAGTCGAGCTGCGCGATGCGGCCGAGGTGGCGCCCGAGACCCACCGGCCCGGCGAGATCACGCTGCGCACCGAGCTGACCCTGGCCCGCCCGAGCGTCGAACCCCTGGCCCGGCTCGACAACGAGCCCGATCCGCTTCAGCCCTTCGCCGCGGCGATGGCCTCGCTTCGTCCGCAAGACCGCGAGCGATCAACGGTCTGCCTCGACCTGCTGCCGGCAGCGGGGCGCCGCCGCTCGCGGCTGCGGCGCCGTTTGAAGCGGGAGGCGCGGCGGGCACACGGCGAACGGCGCAGCTTGATGGAGGTGCTCGACGGCGAGCGCCGCCGCGACACCGCCAACCCGGCCGAGCTGATCGACCGCCGCCTGGTCGGCCAGGCTCTCGACGCGAAGCTGCGCGATGCCGGCCCGCTCTTCGAGGCGCAGATCCTGCTCCGCGCTCAGGCCACCGAGCGCCCTCGCGCGAAGCTCGCGATGCAGAGCCTGCTCGCCGCCTTCGAGCCGTTCGCCGCACAGAACTGGCTGCGCCCAGCCGGGCTCGGGATCGGCGATGCCGTGTTCTTCGGCTCGGACTTTCCGACGCGCAAGCGAGGCTTCGACCGCCGCCTCTCCTCGGGCCTCTTCCGGCCAGCACGCCGCAGCATCCTCACCGCCCGCGAGGTGGCGGGCTTCCTAAAGCCGCCGACCGTCCACTGCGTCGCCGAGAACGTGCTGCGCTCCGGCACGCTCCTGCCGGCGCCGCCGAAGCTGCCGACCTTCGAGAAGACCAAGGACGATCTGATTCCGCTCGGCCGAATCGTCGGGGAGGGCGGCGAGCGGATCGTCGGGGTCCGCACCGCCGACACCTTCTTCTCCTACGTCGCCGGGCGCAGCCGCTACGGCAAGACCGAGATGGCAATCGCCCAGTTCGTTCACCTGGTCCGCTCCGGCCACGGCGGCCTCTTCCTCGACCCCCACGCCGACGCCCTGGAGCGGATCAGGCCCTACCTCAACGGTTCCGACATCGCCCGGCGGGTGGTCGAGATCGACCTCAGCTCGGCGCGGCTGGAAAGCCTGCCCGGCTGGAACCTCTTCGAGCTGAGCGGCAGCGGGAGCGCCGCGGCCGAGTCGCGGGTGGAGGCGATCGTCGACGCCTTCGCCTCGACCCTGCAATGGGGCGAGCAGAGCACCCGCGCCATCAACCTGACCACGCAGGCCGCGGGGGCGCTGGCGAGGATCGCGCCGGTCCTGCCGCCCGAGTTGGCGCCGACGATCTTCCAGCTCCCCACCCTGCTCTCCAACGAGCGCTGGCGCGCCGCTGTCCTCCCCTTCCTGCCGAAGGCCGCACAGGGGTTCTGGATCGACCGCTTCCCGCTGCTCGCCCAGGAGGCGATCACCCCTGTCACCAACCTCGTCGACCGCCTGCGCCACTCGACGCCGATCAGCGCCCTGCTCGGCCAGAGCCAGAGCACCTACCGGGTGCGCGAGGCGATGGACAGCGGGCAGATCGTCCTCGCCTGCCCAGGCTCGGGCGGCACCCGCGAGCGCCTGCTCGCCAACCTGCTCCTCTTCGACTTGCTGCACGCGGCGCGCACGAGGTCCGAGCTTGCTCCCGCTGCCCGCCGTCCTTTCTGGGTCTTCCTCGACGAGGTCCAGAGCTACGACGGCGCGGCCTCGGGCAACCTCGCCGCGCTGCTGGAGCAGAGCGCCAAGTTCGGGCTCCGCGCGGTCGTGCTGAACCAGAACCCCGAGCGACTGAACCCGCAGACGCTGAACGCGCTCACCACCAACCGCTCGCACCTGCTCGCCACCGCGCTGAACTCGCACGCCGCCGCCCTGCTCACCAAGGAGTGGGCGGGCCAGCCCGACCCGGCCGCGCTGACCAAACTCGGCCGCTACCGCTTCGTCGCCCAGGTCACCCACCGCGGCGAGCTGAGCAAGCCCTTCGCCCTCGGCGGGATCAGGGTCGAGGACATTCTCGAAGCGCCGGCCGCTCACAGCAAAGCGCCGGCAGGCGAAGCCGCGGCCCAGATGCAGGTCGGCGAGGTGATCGCCCACCTCGAAACGCTCGACGCGCGCATCCTCGCCAAGCTCGAGGAGCTGCGGCGCAAGCGGGGCGCCGAAGAAGGATCGGCACCGGCAAGCGAGGAGGGCGCTGGCCGGCCAACTCCGCTTTGGGCGCCGACCGAGGAGGGCGCGTGACCGATCTCGCCACCCTCCGATCGGCGTGCTCGGAGACGGGGATCGAGGTGATCGCCTCGCTCGCCCAGCACCGCATCCTCACCGCCGCCCAGGTGCGGGCCATCCACCTCCCCGAAGGCAGCCACCGCTGGGCGCAGAAGGTCTTGTCCCGACTCGGAAAGGCGGGCCTCGCCCGCTACATCGAGACTCCCCACGGCTCGCCGCGCCGGCTCTGGCACGTCACCGAGCGCGGCGCTCGACTGGCGCGAGAGGCCGGCGTCTTGGACGGCGAGCCGCGGTTGATCGGCGCCGAGGACGCAGCCGGGGCGCTTCAAGCCCACACGCTCGCGGTCAACGACTCAGCGATCTGCTTCCTCACCGCCGCCCACAAACGGGGCGACGATTTCGGCCCCTTCGCCTGGCGACAGGAGGTATCCCACCCGCTCAACTACGGGCGCGGTCGACGGAGGCGCGCGCTGATCTCCGACGCCGTCTTCACCTATCTGCGTCTCGACCGCAACGGGGTCGCGATCGAGCAGCGCTTCTTGGAGATCGACCGCGCCACCCTCTCGGTCGATCGCCTCGCCGCCGAGCTGGTCCGCTACGCGGAGCTGTACCGGCTGGCCGACGAGGGCGGCGAGCCGCTGTGGCGCCTGCGCTATCCGGTCTTCCCGCCGGTCCATTGTGTCCTCGCCGGAGGCTCGCGAACGGTGCTGGAGCGCCGTCGCTCAACCGCCATCGCCCTGCTGCGAAGCGATCCGCAGCTCGCCCGCGCGCCGGAGGTGGCGATCTCCTTTTGCCTGTTCGAGGATCTGCAAGCCGAAAGCCCGTTCGCCCCGATCTTCCGCGACTTCCGCAACCCCGAGCAGTCGATCGACTGGCTTGGAGCCAACGCCACTTGAGATCACGAGCGAATGGAGCTAAACGTGTCGGAGATGGGCAGAGCCAGCGGCGGCCAACCCACAACTGTCGCGCCGCGACCCCGATCGGCGACCTGAAGGCCAGCATGTCGATCGAGCAGGCACAACCCGGCTCGGCCCTAGACGATCAGCTTCGCCGGGAGCAGGCGAAAGCGATCTTCGATCTGCTCGTCGCCCATCAACGCCGAACCTCTATACCAGGGTAGTCAGAGATTTAGGTGTTAATATCCTCTATATGTCTGACGTAGATCACGATGGGCTCTATAGACAGGCAGAGGCGCAGGCCGGATACTTCACCGCGCAGCAGGCGGTGAATGCCGGCATGGACCGCAGCACGCTGCGCCACCACGCCCGGCCCGGAGGCCGCTACGAGCGCGCGCGCCGCGGGCTCTACCGGCTGCGGCATTTCCCCTCCAGCCCGTACGAGCACGTGATGGCGGCCTGGCTTCCGCTACGCGATGCCGGAGCGGTCGTCTCGCACGAGAGCGCCCTCGAACTGCACGAGCTCTCCGACGTGATCCCCGATGCAGTTCATCTCTCCCTACCGCGCTCGGAGCGAGGGCAGCGTCGCCGATCCGGCGTGCGGCTGCACACGCTGAACCGGCCGCCGGAGAAATCTGAGATCCGCGAAATCGCCGGCCTGCCGGTGACGAGCCCGGAGCGCACCATCGTCGACGCACTCGAAACGGGAGCGCAGCCCGAGCAGATCGAGATGGCGATCCACCAGGCCCTCGATCGGGGCCTCACCACCCCGCGCCGGCTGCGAGCGGCGGCATCGACCCGACCGGCTCGGGTCCGCAAGTTCATCGAGCGCCACCTGGGGGGAGTGCCAGCGTGAGATACGAAGACGCAACCGCGTTTCGCCAGGCACTCGAGCAGCGCTTGAAGGACCGGGCCGACGGGGACGGCGCCCGCCTCGTCCGCGACCGCAAGCGCGTCGCCTTCGACCGCCTGCTCGCTCGGCTGCTCGCCGTCGCCAACAGGAAATGGCTCTTGAAGGGTGGCTTCGCCCTTGACCTGCGGCTGACCGCGCGGGCGAGGAGCACGAAAGACATCGACATCGAGTGGCGTGCCGGCGAGGAGGAGCTGCTTGATGCGCTGCTTGATGCGGCAAGCCACGATGCCGGTGACTTCTTCGCCTTCGCGATCGAGCGGGCCGGTGCGCCCGAGGATCGCCTCGGCGGCAGTCACCGGTTCCGGGTCTCCGCGTCTCTGGCGGGACGCCCCTTCGAGACCTTCCTTCTCGACGTCGGCTTCCGGGCCGACGACGGGCTGACCACCGAGACCCTGCGCACCGAGGATCTCCTCGGCTTCGCGGGGATCGAGCCCGTCGAGGTCGACGCCATCCCACTGGAGCTCCAGGTCGCGGAAAAGCTCCACGCCTACACCCGCATCTATGAAGGCGGACGCACGAGCACTCGCCCCAAGGACCTGATCGACCTCGCGCTGATCTCTGAGCTCTCGCACCTCGATGCGACCTCTTTGCGTCGCGAGATCGAAACGATCTTCACGCTGCGGGACACGCACTCAGCACCCAAAGCCCTGCCCTCTCCCCCTGCCGAATGGGCGACGCCGTTTCGCCGGCTCGCCAACGAGGTCGGGGTGCCCGGCGAACTCGTCGCGGGACACCGCGACGCGGCTGCCCTGCTCGACCCGATCCTGTCCGGGGAGATCACAGAGGGGAGATGGGACCCGACCCAGCAGCGCTGGGTCGCAGATGAATCGAAGACGGAAAGGAGCACCTAATGCGACGCTTCGCCTGGTACGGACGCCTATCGACCAAGGACAAGCAGGACCCGACGATCTCCTTTCCCTCCCAGCGCAACGAGTGCGCCGAGAAGGCCGAGGAGCTGGGTGGCCGGATCGTCTGCGACTTCACCGACCAGGAGGCCGGCCGCCGCGACGATCGGGTCGGTTGGAGCGAGTTGGTCCGCGAGGCCAAGGAGCCAGACGCACGGCGCTTCGACGCAGTGATCGTCTACTCCACCTCGCGCCTCAGCCGCGAGCTGTTCCACGCCCTCGCCTACGAGCGCGAGCTGGCCCGCGCGGGCGTAGAGGTCTTCTACGCCCGCAGCGCGGGCGATCAGACCAGCCCCGAGGGTCGGCTGATCCGCCACATGTTCCAGGCTCTCGACCAGTTCGAGGTCGAGAAGCTGGGGCGCGAGGTGCGGCGCGGGCAGACCGAGAACACCCGCCAGGGATACCGCAACGGCGGTCGCGCGCCCTACGGATACCGACTGAGGCACGAGGCCCATCCCGATCCGCGCCGAGCCCGCGCCGGAGACACGAAGTCGCGGCTAGCCCGCGACCCCGAGCAGGCGCCGGTGATCGTCGAGATGTTCCAGCGCTTCCTCTCCGGCTCGGGCTACAAGGAGATCGCCGACCACCTCAACCGCCCCGGCGGCCCTCCCCCACCTCGCCACGTCGATTCCAAGCGCAACACCTCGGGCAAGTGGTCGAAGAGCACGATCCGCTCGATCCTCGAAAACCACGTCTATACCGGGCGTCTCTACTGGAACCGTCTCGACTTCCGCGCCGTCAAGCAAGGCGATGGGCCGCTGGTCCGCCGCAGCCCCGAGGAGTGGGTCGAGGCTGACCAGCGCCACGAGGCGCTGGTCTCCGAAGAGGACTTCGAGCGAGTGCAGGCAGAAATGAAAGCGCGCAGCACCGGCCAAGGTGGCAACCGCCGCCGCTACACCCAGAACCGCTTCTACCAACTACGCGGCATCGTCCACTGCGCCACCGGCCACAACCCGCTGCGGATGCATGGCAAGCACCGCAAGAGCAGCACCTACTACGCCTGCGGCTACCGGCTCTCCTACGGAGACACCGCCGCCGAGGCGACCGGCCACGGCAAATGGCAGTACGTCCGCGAGGACAGCCTGTTGACGCTGATCGACGCCTTCTTCGCGACGCGCGTCTTCGGTGCCGATCGCCTCGCGCACTTCCGCAAGCAGAGCTCGACCCTGGAGGCGGAACTACAGAGCAAAGACGGCGCCAAGCGGGAGCGTGCGGGCCGACAGCTCGGCGAGGTCGAGCAACGGATCGAGCGCCAGCTCGCCGCGATCGAGGCTGGGGTCGATCCAGCCCTCGTTGGCGAGCGAATCCGCGCCCTGAAATCCGAGCGCCAGGAAGTCGAGGCGGCGATAGCCGAGCTCGACCACGCACAGCGGAACGGCGACAGTTTCGACCCCGACGAAGCCGTCGCGATCATCGACGCCCTGCCCGACCTATCCAAGGCGCTGGCGGAAGCCGATCCCGAGCTGCGGCGGGCGGTGTTCGAGGCATTCCGGCTGCGTGTCGAGATCGACCGCAACAGCGGCCTAATACGACTGAAGGCGCTCGTATCGAGCGCCTTCAGTCAAGTAAAGGACCTGAGCGAGCTTTGCTCTACTAAGGCCATAGCGGGGGCAGGATTCGAACCTGCGACCTTCGGGTTATGAGCCCGAACCGGCAGTCCCGTTGGGCTACGTGGGGCACGGCTTCAAGCGGTTTTCGCGAGATTGAGATCGGCTGGAATCGGCTGAGATCTGTAGGGCTTCTTGCCCCATTTCTTGCCCCAAGGAGCCCGTGGAGCACCAGAGCCTGCAGGGACCTCAACGCGGATCGCTGCGGTAGGCGATAGAGCGGTGGCGGATGGCGGCGACTCGCACCGCCTGCCCGCCATCAGTCAACTGGTAGAGGATTCGATAAGAGCCGACCCGCAGCGAGTACAGGCCGCGGAGCCTCCCACGCAGCGCATGCCCCGCCTGCGACTGGCACTCCAACAGGCCCAGGGCGTCCTCGATAGCGTCGATCAGCGGCCATCCCAGCTCGAGCAGCTCGCGACGGGCGCGACGGGCGAGGACAAGCCGCGCCAACGATCAGCTAGCGGTCGGTCGACGCTCGGCCAACTCGCTGCGAAGCTCAGACAGCGTGACCGTCTCTCCGCGCTCGATCTCGGCAAGGCCCGCCTCCAGCGCAGAGAGGGCGTCGGGGTCGGAGAGGACCTCGGCGGTCTCCTCCAGCGCCTCGTACTCGTCGATCGGGACCAGGGCCGCCGCCGGGGTCCCGTTGCGGGTGACCAGCACATGGTCGCGGCGGTCGCTGACGTCGTCGAGCAGGCTGCTGAGGTTGCTGCGCAACTCGCGGACGGGGACGGTCTTAGCCATTGGCTCAGTGTACATGATCGCGTACGCAGCTCGTGGCCCTGCTCTTGGCCGACGCGGTACCGTAGACATCCCGGCATCGTCAAGGTTTGCGCCGCCTGCCCCCCACTGCAGCAGCGCACGATCGCCTACAGGTAGTCGCCAGCCCCCAGGAATCTGACCTTCGGGGTTCCCACACGGACAGTCCGCTTATGAGCCCGGACCCGTAGTACGGCTGGACTACGTGGGGCACGGTTTCAAGCGGTTTTCGCGAGATCGAGATCGGCTGGGATCAGCTGGGATCTGTGGGGCTTCTTGCCCCATTTCTTGCCCCAGCGGAGACGGCTAGCTTCGACAGCAGCCGCCTCACTATGGGCGTCTTTGAGCGCGACGAAGGGACAACCGGCCGGCGGCTTGTTGTCGGGGATGTCCGAATGTGAGAGAGTTGCAGGACTACGGTTGAGCGGTCTGAGGAGGCTGAACGATGCGGGCGTTGGGGTTGCGGATTCTGATCTGGCTTTTGCCCGCCGCGCTTCTCGGTTCGTGCTCGATACCGGTTGCGCAAGCGGTGACGCTTCCGCATCGCTACACGATCGGAGGGCGTAGCTACTACGAGGAGAGCATCAAGGCAGCGCAATACATCCCGGGTTTGCCGGTGGAGATCAAGGACACGCTGAGCCTCCTGAGTAAGTGTCCCAATCTCAGCGTGAATGTCTTCGTTTCCTTCTCCCAGGTCAGCGGCGGAGTGGTCGCCTACGCACCCAACAGCCTGCTCGCTTGCCGCAGTGTCGTCGCAGGTGGCCCCTCGGGTTTCTCACCGTGTTACAGCTTCTTTCACACGACGAACCCGACGTTTCCCTACGCGGTCGTCGCAGGGACGAGCACGCAGACTTGCATCAATCTCGCGTTCGAGGTTCCTGGGGGTGTATCGGTGACGCTGAACACCAATCAGGGTCCGAGGCAGTTCGTGGTCAAGGCGCAGCATTATGAAAACGGGAATTTGATCGATTATGTGGCAAGTCCCGCCAGTGTTCCGTCCTCCCGAAGGACTTATGCGCTCTACGACTCGGGTCTTGGCGTCGGTAGGAGGTCTGTGATTCCTCTCTTCTGATGGGGCCGCTCCTACAATCAAAGAGGCGAAGCAAACAGATTCTTCGACGCCCGCTAGGAGGGCACGGGCGACTGCCCCCACGCGCGATAACCCTGAACGTAGGGCTGCGCGAGGAGCGGGGAGCACAGATCCGGACGGGGAACTCCTGTGACCGTCGGGTTCCCACAAGGACAGTCCGATCATGAGCCCGAACCTGGGGTTCCGCTGGACTACGTGGAGCACGGCTTCAAGCGGTTTTCGCGAGATCGAGATCGGCTGGATCTGTGGGGGTTCTTGCCCCATTTCGGTCACGTCGCTAGAAGTGGTGTAACCGCCACGTAGGGGCCGGAACGAAGTTCCGGCCACCGCGGGCCCCAGACTCGTCGGTTGACCTGCAAGTCGACTGACGAAAGGAAGCACCACGATGGCCGAGAGCCAAAGCATGACGAGCGCCGGGGTCGTAGCCAAGGCCCTGATCGAGGAGCACTCCGACTTCCTGCGCGAGAGCGTGGCGACGATCGCCGCCGAGATCATGGAGGCAGAGATCGCCCGCCAGATCGGCGCCGGCAAAGGAGAGGTGAGCGAGGCGCGCTCCACGCACCGAAACGGCTATCGCCCAAGGCCGTGGGCGACGAGGGTCGGGGAGATCGAGCTGGCGGTGCCCAGAAAGCGCTCGGGGGAGAGCTACTTCCCGAGCTTCCTGGAGCCCCGAAAGAGGAGCGAGAAGGCCTTGCTCGGGGTGGTCATGGAGGCCTATGTCAACGGCGTCTCCACGCGCAAGGTCGACCACCTGGTCTCCGAGCTCGGGATACGGATGTCAAAGGACCAGGTCTCGCGCATCTGCCGCGAGCTCGACGGCCAGGTGCAGGCCTTCCGTACCCGCCCCCTGGAGGGCGCCTACCCCTACCTGTGGCTGGATGCCAAGCATCTGAAGGTCAGAGACCGCGGCCACGTCCACTCCAAGGCGCTGATGGTCGCCTTCGCGGTGCACGAGTCCGGTCGCCGGGAGGTGATCGGCATCGAGATCGCCGAGGCAGAGACCGAGGCCGGCTGGGCGGCCTTCC
Organism: uncultured Solirubrobacterales bacterium; assembly: GCA_963812905.1. Lineage (GTDB taxonomy): Bacteria > Actinomycetota > Thermoleophilia > Solirubrobacterales > 70-9 > VRUE01. The sequence continues at coordinate 105,355 of CAWEWY010000001.1, read as the reverse complement.
TGCGCGAGCTGGTTGCCCGTGGCCTTGAGGGGGTGAGGCTCTGCGTCTCCGACGATCATCTCGGGCTCAAGGCCGCGATCGCCAAGGTGCTCGGCTGTCCCTGGCAGCGCTGCACCGTGCACTTCATCCGCAATATGCACGGCCACTGCAAGAAGGGCCAGCGCAACATGGTCTCCGCCGCCCTGCGCGAGGTCTTCAACGCCGAGGACCTCGCCGACGCCAAGGAGCGCTCCGCGTCGGTCATCGAGCGCCTCGCCCCGACGGTGCCGAAGGTGGCGGCATTGCTCGAAGCCGCCGAGGAGGACCTGCTGGCCTTCTACCGCTTCCCGGCCGCGCACTGGCCCAAGCTGCGCTCCACCAACAACATCGAGCGCGTCAACAAGGAGATCGCCCGTCGCTCTGACGTCGTCGGCATCTTCCCCAACGACCGCTCGGCGATCCGCCTGGTCGGGGCGCTCTTGATCGAGCAGAACGACGAGTGGCTGCTGACCCGCGGCTACCTCTCGAAGGAGTCGATCGGCCTGGTCCTCGAGGACCAGGCCGAGGCGAGCGGAAAGGAGGTGGCGGCCCTGGAGCGCTGAGAGAAGTGCCGGCGAGTCCCGTTACACCACAACTCGCGACTTGACTCTATTTCGCGTTTCTCGCGGCCAACGTAGGTGGACCGGAGGCCCCGCGCAAGGCCTGAATTGACCCTCTCTCAGACCTCACCTTGCCCCAGGGCTTGCCCCAGGGCCATTTTTCGCCGATTTTGAGGTTCCCCGAAAACGCGGAAACCCGCTTGATAAGCGGGTTTCCGTCCTATAGCGGGGGCGGGATTCGAACCCGCGACCTTCGGGTTATGAGCCCGACGAGCTACCTGGCTGCTCCACCCCGCGGCGGTTTGCCCATGCTAGCAACGCCTGGGGCGGTGGGCGCGGGTGCCGGCGGGGCGATGCAGCCGCGCTTGCCGGGCGGCTCTCTTTAGAGTGGCGACGGCATGGCAAGGGATTCTCATCGGGTCGCCGTGATCGACATCGGCTCCAACTCGACGCGGCTGCTGATCGCCGACGTCAACGGGGGGCGTATCGAGGAGGTCGAGCGGCAGAGCCGGGTGACGCGGCTGGGCCGCGGCGTCGACCTCTCGGGACAGCTCTCCGCCGAGGCGATCGAGGCGGCCTGCGAGGCGATCGCCGACTACATGGCGATCTGCCGCGACGCCGGCGTCGAGCACATCGACGCGATCGCCACCAGCGCCGTTCGCGACGCGTCCAACGGCGGCGCCTTCGTCGCCGAGCTGCGCGAGCGCTTCGCCCTCTCGGCCCGTGTGCTCGACGGCGAGGAGGAGGCCCGCCTCACCTATATGGGGGCGACGGCCGAGCATCCGCCCAGCGAGCCGACCCTGGTCGTCGACATCGGCGGCGGCTCGACCGAGCTGATCGTCGGCGCCGGGCAGGAGATCGCCTTCCACACCTCGCTGCAGGCCGGCGTCGTGCGCCACACCGAGCGCCACATCGCCACCGACCCACCGACCGCGCTCGAGCTCGAGGCGCTGGCCGCAGACGTACGCGCCCTTATAGAGAGCGCGGTCGCGGGCCAACCCGGCGCCACCGCGCGGGCCGCCATCGCCGTCGCCGGCACGCCCACCTCGCTGGCCTCGATCGAGCTTGGGCTCGAGCCCTACGACCCGAAGCAAGTACACGGGCGTACGCTCACCCTCGCCTCGATCCAGCGCACTGCTCTCGCAACTGGCCTCCTGCCTCACTGGCCAAAAGGGCAGAAATCGCCGGATTGCACCCCGATCGAGCGCCGTTCCATCGTCGCCGGAGTCGTGATCCTGGTCGAGACGATGCGCGCCTTCGGCCTCGAACGGGTCGAGGTCTCCGAGCACGACATCCTCTACGGCGCTGCAATCGAGGCAGTTTCGGCTCTGGATTGCGGGTAACCCCGTATTCTCAATCAGTGGCAAGTACGTGGTCCTCGATGGACAGCTCAGTTGCGCGCACCGCTACATATGGGTCAATACGTCCAAGCGAACCCCCAAAATTGGTAGACTTTTGCTACCTGTTTTCGGGTAGCAATAGAAGGGGCGACTAGACGTAACGGATAGACAGGCAGATAATTCGCTCATCGGGAAAGAGGTGGGGCCATACCTGCCGCAGACCCGGTATAGGGCTCGGACGATTGCCGCATCATGGCGCCTCCCGCCGTCTGGGTCCACCAAATAAGGACTGGTCCCTGAAGACGTACCCCTGCCCGTCCTGAGGGACCAACTTGAATCGGCCGCCAGAGATGGCGGCCGATTCTCCTTCTGCGGCCGACGGGCCCAGGCCCGGCTCAGGCCAGGTTCGACTTGCGCGGGTAGACGACCTCCGGGTCGGTGAGGACGTTGACCAGGGTCGGGCGTGCCCGACTCGAAGGCACGCTCCAGCGCCGGGCGCAGCTCGTCCGGCTCGCGGACGAGCACCCCGTCGCAGCCGAGCGCTTCGACCATCTGGTCGTAGCGCGTCTCGGGCCGCAGTTCCGCCGCCACCGAGTAGCCGTAGAGGAACTTCATCGGGTGGTGCTCGAGCGCCCAGATGCCGTTGTTGCCCATCACGCCGACGATGGGAAGGCCGTGACGGGCCATCGTGTCGAACTCCATCCCGGCGAAGCCGAAGGCGCCGTCGCCGAGCAGCAGGCAGACCTGGCGCTCGGGGTGGGCCAGCTTCGCCCCGATCGCCTGGCCCGGGCCGGCGCCGAGGCAGCCGAACGGCCCCGGGTCCATCCAGCAACCCGGCTGGTAGGTCTCGACGAAGCGGCCCGCGTAGGAGACGAAGTCGCCGCCGTCGCCGACCACGATCGCGTCGCGCTCGAGCACTTCGCCCAGCTCTTTGTAGACACGCACCGGGTGCAGCGGCGAGCGCGCGTCGTTCAGCTCGTCCTGCTCGGCCGCGCGCTTCTCCTCCTCGACCTTGCGCAGCTCGGCCAGCCAGGGCCCGGTGCGACCTCCCCCGCCCCCCGCCGCCTCGCGAATCGCCGCCAGGCTGGCGGCGACGTCGCCGACCAGGTCGACCTGCGGCGCCCGGTTGGCGCTCAGCGCGTTCGGCGCCGCGTCGAGGCGGATCAGCTTCGCCTCCTCGGCGATGCTGGCGCCGAAGCCGAGGCGGAAGTCGAGCGGCACGCCGATCACGAGCGCCACGTCGGCCCCGCCGAGGCCGGCGCCGCGGGCGCGGCTGAAGGCGAGCTCGTGGTCGGCGGGCAGGCAGCCGCGGCCGAGCCCGTTGAGGAAGACCGGGATGCCGAGCGCCTCCGCCAGGGCGCGCAGCTCGTCCTCGCCGCGGCCCCAGTAGAGACCGGTCCCGGCCATGATCGCGGGACGCTCGGCGGCGGCGAGCAGCGCCGCGGCCTCCTCCACGCCCGTCGGCCGGGACGCGCCTCGGGCGCCGGCGGCGGCCGGGACCTCCGAGCTCCGCCTCGGTGAAGACAACGTCGAGCGGGTAGTCGACGAAGGTCGGCCCGTACGGCGCGGCGAGGGCGAGGTCCAGCGCCGCCGCCGTGCGCGCCGCGATCTGCCCCGGCTCCTTCACCGTCTCCGCCGACTTGACCAGCGGCGAGACGAAGGGCAGGTGGTCGATCTCCTGCAGCGAGCCCGACCCCCAGCGCAGCTCCGGCGCCCGCCCGCCCAGGACGCAGACCGGCGAGCAGTTTGCCTGCGCCCCGGCGATCGCGCTGATCCCGTTCGTCACTCCCGGGCCCGCGGTCAAGCGCCGCGACGCCCGACCCCCCGCGTCGCCTTGGCGAAGCCCTCGGCCGCGAACACCGCCGTCTGCTCGTGCCGCACGTCGACGATCTCGATCCCCTCCTCGCGGCAGCCGTCGTATATGGAGAACAGGTGTCCCCCAGACAGCGTGAAGAGATGGCTCACCCCTCTCGACTTCAGCACCTTCGCGACTATCCGCCCCCCATGATCCATAGAAGCTGGAGACTAAGGGCCACAGCCGATACCTACCGGCGGCTTCGCGCGCGGGACTCAGCCATCTCTCGCGCGGGTGGCAGGGGGCAGGGGGATCGAGGACAGCCCGTGGACTGCCCGCAGGCCCCCCTGCCCCCTGGCAGGACCCGCGCGCCGGCATGCCCCGGTCCCGGAGGCGGCGGCACCCCGGCTACCATCGGCCCTGCCCGGGTGGCGAAATTGGCAAAAGCGGCGCCCTTAAAAGGCGTTGCCCCACTGGGGGGCTTGCGGGTTCGAATCCCGCCCCGGGCACTCCCCACCCCGGCTTTTTGAATTTATAAAGCCGCACTAAAAACTGGTGAGGTACCGCAACTACCCCGGTGCTACGGTGTCTCTTGAGCTAGAAGACAACGCCTTCCCTGGAGGATTCGCTTGGAGGCTTCAGCTCTAACCCACGCCAGTCGCCGCGGACTTCTCGCCCGGCGTTCCCCCCTTCTCAAGCTGCAGGGCGACGATCGCCTGATCGCGATGGCCCGCGCCGGCAACCCCGGCGCCTTCGAGGCGATCGTCGACCGCTACCAGGGCCGCCTGCTCGGCTTCTGCCGCCAGATGCTCCACTCCACCGAGGACGCCGAGGACGTCCTGCAGGAGGTCTTCGTCAACGCCTACCGGGCGATGCTCGCCGACGAGCGCGAGATCAACCTGCGCCCGTGGCTCTACCGGATCGCCCGCAACCGCTGCCTCAACCACCTGCGCAAACCGACCGCCGACGCGCAGGAATCGATGGACATGGTGCCGACGGTCGAGGCCGCCTCCACGGCCGAGAAGGTCCACAACCGCGAGGAGTTCCGCCAGCTCCTCACCGACGTCGGCAAGCTGCCCGAGACGCAGCGCTCCGCCCTGCTGCTGCGCGAGATGGACGCGATGTCCTACGAGGAGATCGCGCAGGCGATGGAGACCAGCGTGCCCTCGGTCAAGTCGCTGCTGGTCCGGGCGCGGATCTCGCTCGCCGAGGCGAGCCAGGCGCGCCAGCTGACCTGCGGCGAGGTGCGGATCGACCTGGCCGAGGCCGCCGAGGGGCTGCGCAAGCTCTCCGGCCCGGTGCGCCGCCACGTCCGCGACTGCGACGAGTGCTCGGACTTCCGCTCCCAGCTGCGCTCCAACGACAAGGTGCTGGCGGCGCTGGTCCCCGCCGGGCCGCTGCTGGCGCTGAAGGGCTTCATCGTCTCCAAGCTTGGCCTGGGAGGAGCAGGTACCGGTGGCGCGGCAGGCGCGACGGGCGCGGGCGCCACCGGAGCCGGCGCCGTCGGCAGCGTCGGCGCCGCGCTCAGCTCCAGCGGGGCGGCCGGGGGCATCGGCGCGATCGGCGGCGCGATCGGCACCAAGGCCGTCGCCGGCGTCGTCACCGCGGCCGTGATCACCGCCGGCGCGGTCGGGGTGGAGCAGCAGACCGCGACGACCCCGAGCGGCGGCGACGCCAAGATCTCGCACGTGCACAAGCCGGCTCAGTCCGTCGCCCTGGCCCAGCACGCCGTGCCCGCGCCGGCTCACGCGCAGGCGTCGACAGAACCGGCTCCGGTCGAACCGGCCCCGGTCGAAGAGGAAGCGGCACCGACTGACCCCGAAGCGCCTGCCAGCGATGCCGGGGATCAGCCCGGCGACGCCACGGGCGCTGAGGCGACGCCCCAGTCCTCGACCGGCATCGACGCCGCGGCGCCCTCCACGGGCGCCGGGGCCCCCGCTGGCGGTGGCACCGTGGTGGTCACTGTAGGCGGCAGCGGGGCGAGATCCGAACCGGCTCCCGCCCCGCCGGCCGAAAGCCCGCCCCCGGCCGAAAGCCCGCCGCCCGCCGAACCGGCGGCGGAATCTTCGACGGCTGGCAGCAGCGCGTGGAAGCGCCGGAAGGCAGCGGCTACTGAGGGCCGTCCGGCGGCTGCTCAGCCAGTCGATGTGACTCTCCCGGGCGCGAGGACGACCACGGTCGAGGAGGTCTTCTCCTCGACCTCGGCTTTGAACGCCGGCGGCGTCGGTCTCGATCGGGGGGAAGGTGTCGAAGTGCATCGGGATCACCGTGCCGGCGCCGACGAACTCGGCCGCGACCACGGCGTCGTGGCGGTCCATCGTGTAGTGGCCGCCGATCGGCAGCAGGGCGACGTCGACCGGGTTGCGTTCGGCGATCAGCTTCATGTCGCCGAAGAGGCAGGTGTCCCCGGCGTGGTAGACGGTGACCCCGCCGAGGTTGATCAGCAGCCCGGCCGGCGTGCCGACGACCGTGCCGGCGGTCGGGCTGAACAGGGCGTCGGCGCGAGCGGGGAAGCGTGCTCGTGTGCCAGGCGGGCACGAGCTTCACCCAGCCCCACTCGAAGCGCACGGTGCCGCCGAGGTTCGGGTCGTGGACCTTCTCGACCCCCTGCTCCTTCGAGCCATTCGGCGACCTCGACGATCGCCACGCACTCGGCGCCGGGCGAAGTCGCGACGCCGACCGCGTCGGCGATGTGATCGGCGTGGCCATGGGAGATGGCGATGTGGGTCGACTCGACGTCCTCGGCGCTCGCAACCGCCGCCGGGTTGTTGGGCTTGAGGAACGGGTCGACCAGGACCCTGGTGTCCCCCTCGCTCAGCTCAAAACACGAATGGCCGTGGAATCGGATCTCCATCTCTCAGCGCTCTCCTTCCGGGTCTTGGGTGTCGTTCATCTCCTCGTGCAGTGCCCAGCCGACGGCGACCCCGACCATCATCCCCATCCTCGCCTCCTCGGCGAGCAGGGAGCGCACCGTCGCGACGCGCTCGTCGGGGTCGGGCACGGTCGCCGCCTTCAGCGTCTCCGCGTCGTGGGACTCGCCGAACCAGCCGCCCTCGGCCAGGGCGGCAGCGAGCACCTTCTGCAGCTGCGGAGCGGCTCGGGCGACGACCCGCTCCGCCTCGGCGAAGCGCTCTGCGTCGACAAGCCGCTCGATCGCGGCTTCGAGTCTTGCGTCATCGGGCGCCACAGGGTGAGCCTAGCCGTGCTTGGGGGCGGGAGGGCGGGCGTCGGTGTAATCAGCGCGGCCGGCTGGGAGCCGGGGAGGCGGCGCCGGGCTAATCGCGAAGCGCGGCCGCGGCCAAGCCGGCGAGGCCACCGACGGCGCCGCCGACGAGGCCGGCGAAGGGGTCGGCGGTGGAGTCGAAGATCGGCAGCGCGAGCAGGACCGCGGCGGCGACCACGACGCCGATCGCGTCGTAGTCGTCGTCGATCGCGCCGTGCGCCTCGGCACGCCGGATCGTGAACCAGGCGGCAACGGCGCCGAGCGCCATCCCGTTGCCGCCGGCGATCACGACGAAATCGCCCTGGGCGTTGGCGATGCTGCTGGCGACCAGCATCCCCAGCGCGCCGCAGGCGATCAGCAGCAGCGCCGTCGGCGGCGGTGCCGAGGCGGCGCTCCAGCCCGGTGGCGAAGATCGCCAGGCCGACGGCGACGACGAACAGGTAGCCGACGTCGACGTAGGCGAACGGGGCGGTGAGGAAGCGCCACCACTGGTCCTCGAACGGGCACGACCAGGCCGCCGAAGCTGCCGATCGCGTATCCAGTCGCCTTCTGCACGAGCAGCAGCGACGGCGGGGCCGAGTATCGCCGCCATCGTCGCGTAGGGGCGGAACGGCGCGGTCGAAGAGGCGTCGGGACGGCGTAGGAAGTGCGGGCGGGCGCGGCGGCGCGGCTTCGGCTCGAGGCCGTCGCCGCGGCGTTCCAGCTTCGGCGCCCGCTTGCGCAGGCGGGCGCCGCAGTAGGGGCACTCGGTTACGTAGGGACTGACCTCAGACCCGCAGTTCTTGCAGACGACGCTGAGCTCAGTCTCGCTCATGGTCATCCGAGGATAACCGCCCGCCGGAAAGCGCTTGAAGGCGGGCCGCGATGGCATACTGGGGCGACACCCGTCTTCGAGGAGGAAAAGCGTGGAGTTGAAGAGCCTGACCGAGCAGAAATCGCTGCTGGCGACCCTTGCCCCCGGCAAACGAGCGCGCCTGCGGCGCCTGCTCTTCGAGTTCGGACCGGGCAACGGCACCCTGATGCTGCTGCCGATCGACCAGGGCATCGAGCACGGCCCGCGCGACTTCTTCCCCAACCCGGCGTCGAAGGACCCCGACTACCAGTTCCGGCTCGCCGCCGAGGCCGGCTACTCGGCCCTCGCCTGCCAGATCGGGATGGCGACCAAGTACTACCCCGACTACGCCGGTCAGGTGCCGCTGATCCTCAAGGTCAACGGCAAGACCGACGTCCCCTCCTCCGCCAAGGCGTTCTCGTCCTGCAACGCCAGCGTCGAGGACGCGGTGCGGCTCGGCGCCGACGCGGTCGGCTACACGCTCTACGTCGGCTCGCCGCGCCAGGACGAGGACCTCGCCCAGCTGCGCCAGGTGCGCCAGGACTGCGACCGCTTCGGGATGCCGCTGATCGTCTGGTCCTACCCGCGCGGCGAAGCGATCGACGCCAAGGGCGGCGCCGGCTCCTTCTACGCGATCGACTACGCGGCGCGGATGGCGATGGAGATGGGCGCCGACGTGGTCAAGCTCAACATGCCGAAGATCAACCCGGACAAGGACAAGGACGCGCCCGCGCCCTACAACGAGATGCAGGTCGACGAGGCCGAGGCGATCCGCCAGTGCGTCGAATCGGCCGGCCGCTCGCTGGTCGTGCTCTCCGGCGGCTCCAAGGTCGACGACGAGACCGTGCTCGACGCACACCCGCGAGATCATGCAGGCAGGCGGCTCCGGCGTGATCTTCGGCCGCAACGTCTGGCAGCGCGAGTGGAACGAGGCGCTGGAGATCATCGCCCAGATCAAGGAGACGCTGCTCAGCAGCGTGCGGCGCATCCCGTAGCTGCACGCGCATCACGTTTGGGGGCTATATCCACCCAAACGTGATGCGCGTGGGTTGACTAGGGGAAGAGACTCGCCTTCCGCAGGCTTAGGTGGGGGTGAGGCGTGACGTTTGGCGACGCGGTCAGCTCGGCAGCCTGGTGCTGCTGCTGGCCGCGGCGCTGCTGATCCTGCGGCCGTGGGAAGGCGGGGAGCGCGACGAGGGGCCGGCATCGGCCGCGTGCCTTCGTCATCCGGGCGATCGACGGCGACACGATCGAAGCGCGGATCGGCGGACGCGCGCGAGGACGTGCGCTACATCGGCGTCGACACGCCGGAGACGGTCAAGCCCGACACGCCGGTGCAGTGCTTCGGCCCGCGCGCCTCGGCCTTCAACCACCGCCTGGTCGAAGGGCGGCGGGTGCGCCTCGTCTTCGGCGTCGAGCGCCGCGACGTCTACGGCCGGCTGCTCGCCTACGTCTACCTGGGCCGGCGCTTCGTCAACGCGAGCCTGGTCCGCCGCGGCCTCGCGCGCTCGCTGACGATCCCGCCCAACGACCGCTTCGCGCCGCTGTTTCGCGGGCTGGAGCTGCGCGCGGCGCGGGCGGCCGTGGGCTCTGGGGCGCCTGTCCGACCTAGGCTGGCCTGGACCGTCGTGACCGATCGCACATTTCCTCCCCCTGCAAGCGCTCGTGCGCCTTTGCTACGGTCCCCCGCGGCCCGCTGGGCCACCCGACCTATGCGAATGCGTCAGAGCATCTCCCAGTTCGAGACGGCCTTCGAGCAGGAGACATCACTTGAGCGCCGCCGCCGCGAGCAGCTTCGCCGCCGCGCCGCGAACCGCTCGCGGGCGCGGCGGATCACCCGCGTCGAGCAGGAGAGCAAGGTGCGCTTCAGCGTCCTCGCCGTCTGCCTCACGGTGACCGTGGTCGTCGTCGTCGTGTCCATGTTCGAGGCGCTCGCCTTCCTGATGGCGTAGCTGGCCCTGCGCACGACCGCCCCGGTTGAATAGACTCGCGCGCCGATGGCAAGACGCTCGCTGAAGCCACAGCTCAACCAGATCCGCGCCTGGGTCCGCCAGGGCCGCACCGACGCCTGGATCGCCCACCAGCTCGAAGTCAGCACCTCGCGAGCTGCGCGAGTTCCGCAAACAGCACGGCTTCACCCCCGACGAGGAGGACTCCGCGTCCGGCGAAGTCGATCTCCGCGACGAGATCGAGGCCGAGATCGAGGCCGCCGCCGCCGAGGAGCCCGAAGAGGACGAGGACGAGGAGTCCGAGGCTGACGAGGACGAGCGACGACGACGAGAAGGGCGAGCGCTCCGGAGAGGCAGGCGGGGACCGGCCGAAACGCAGGCGCCGGCGAGGCCGCCGCGGAGGCCGCGGGCGACGCAAAGAGCTTGAGGCGACCTTCGACCACGGCGAGACCGACGGCTACGGCCTCTGGCTCGATCCGGCGGTCAAGGACAACCCCGTCTACGCCGAGCACTGGGCCGGCAAGCGGGAGGTCACGGTGCGGATCGACGCCGATCAGATCGTGATTCGGCGTCCGGGTCCCGCTTCTGAGTCCGATGACTCGGACGATTCGGACGCCTGAGAGCAAGTCCCAGCAGGCCTCCGCTTAACCGTCTGCCTATCCAGAGCCGATCTCAGTAGGCCTCCGCTTAACTTTTTTGGTCGTCGGCTGGAGCCTTGCGAGGGCGGGGCTGGCAAAAAAGCACAAGACGCTCCGGCCTACTGAGATCGGCTCTGTGGCGTGTTCGGGATCCGGCGCAACGGGGCGTTGGCGGGCCGCAGGCCGATGGGTCTAGCTTGCCGTTGAGCTTCCAGACGGTGACCGGGCCGCTTGCGGTTGATTGGCTTGACTGCCGGGTCGCCGCGCAGCCAGTTCGCCTCGGGGGAGGGGATCGGGGCGCTGGTGTCGATGAAGTTGAGGAAGGGGGCTGTGACCAGGTAGTCGAGGTCGGCGGCGTTTACTGCGGTGCGGAAGGCGGCGCAGGTTGGGATCGCGTTGTAGGCGCCGTGGGGGCCCTTTTCGCCGAGGTAGACGACGCGGTTGGAGAGGTCGGTGCCGTAGAAGCCGTACTGGAGGAAGCCGGCGGTGGTGCCGGCGAGGCCGATGCGGGCGTCGCCGATGTCGCGCGCCCACGTGTAGGCGGAATCGAGGTCCAGCGCCCGGGATGCGCTCTTCGGCCGCAACGTCGTTGAGGAAGCGGTGCTCAAGGTAGTGGCGCTGCACCGGGTAGCCGATCGCGACGATGAGCAGCGTGAGCGCGGCGAACCCGCCGATGACCACCCCCGCGCCGCGCCCCGCGTGTCCGGGCCAGACAGGAGCCCAGCCGGCACGACCACGACGAGGAAGGCCAGGCCCCAGGCAAACAGCCGCGCCGGGTCCCGCACCACCGCATCCGACCGGTCAGTGGCAACCAGCATAAGCACCAATGCGGCCAGCCCCCCCCAAAACCACCCGCCGACGGGCCGAAATGTCAACTCAGAGTTGACATTTCGGCCCGTCGGCGGGGGTAGTGCTGTTGGGAGGAGGGTTAGGCCGAGGAGTAGGGCTGGGATGGCGTAGCGGATGTTGATGCCGAAGCCGACTGGGGCGCCCTCGGCGCCGGCGGCGCTGAGGGGGGTGAAGAGGTAGGCGAGGAGGCCGAAGAGGGCTACGGCGCCCATCCAGCGCAGCACGCCGTCCCTGGCGCGGAACAGCGCCAGCAGGCCGCCCGCGACTGCCGCAGCGATCACCAGCGGCCAGAGGGCGCCGAAGGCCTGGTGCAGTCCCGGCTCGAAGTAGTCGCGCCAGACGCCGGTGTCGGTCAGGTAGTGGACGATGCTGAAGTCCGGGCCGCCCTTCCTGCAGCCGCTCCGGGATGGGGCAGCGAGATCGGCCCGATGCTCGTCGCCTGCGGCAGCGGATTGCCGGCGACGATCAGGTTGCGCAGGTACCAGTAGCCGCCGCCGAGCAGGGCCGGGACGAACCACCAGCCGAAGGCGGCCCAGCGCCGTCCGGCGGGCGCGAGCGCGATCACTGCGAGGGTCAGGGCCGGCCGCCATCGCCACGGCAGTCGACTTGGTGCCCACCGCGAGGCCGGTGGCCAGTCCGGCGGCGGCGATGGCCCAGTTCAGCCCTGGGAGCGCATCGGCGCGCGGGTCCTGTCGCGGGGGAGGGGGGCCTGCGGGCAGTCCACGGGCTGTCCTCGACCCCCCTCCCCCACGCCACCCGCGCGAGACGCGTGGTAGGGCGTTGACGAGGATCGCGGCGGCGGCGAGCAAGAGAGCAGCGGCCACGAGGTCGTTCTTGGCAGCCCCCGGCTCCCGGACGACGAGCGTGTGGCACTCAAGCACGATCGCAGCGGCTACCACCGTCAGATGCCCTCCGCCCGTAGGGCCGGCCGATGCACCACGCGGCGAGGAAGCTCAGCGCCAGGAAGCCGAAGTTCAGGAACAGCGACAGCGTGTCGCGGTGCGTGAGCAGGATCCCCGTCGCGTGGAGAAGCTCCGAGTTCTGCGGGTAGAACCAGTTGGTGAAGACCGTCTCGGTGTAGTGCAGCCCAGTGATGGAGTGGCTCTGCACCATGTCCGCCGCGAAGGGCATGTGGTACCAGAGCGAGTCGAAGTTGAAGATGCCCCGGTCCAGCGCGTCCTTCGTCGTCAGCCCCCAGTGCGCGAAGACGAGCGCAATGACCCCGACGGTCACGACCCAAGCCAGCCAAGACGCTCCTTCCGCGCGACAGGACCCGCGGCCGAGACGGTTGCGTCGCGCCGGTGTGGTCCCTATAGGCACCAAAAGGAGCACAGCTAGCCGCCAAGAAGGAGCGATGAGACGACGAGAGCCCAGTCGTAGAAGAGGCCGACCGTGCCGAGGACCTCTCCCAGCCAGATGAGCAGGGCGATGGCTGCGACCGCCTCTACAAGACGGGCGGGGGCGCCCTCCCAGGCCGGGAGAAGCCTCTGGCGCAGCCGGTACGCCGTGAAGCCCAGCGACAGCCCCACGGCCACCAGGGCCAGGGTGCCGAGGATGTATGTGCCGGCGCTAACCACAGCCCACCCCTGGTCCGGTGCGCTTTATCCCCCTATAGAGGGGAAAAAGCGCACCGGAAGGGCGGGGCATGGGGGCTGGTGCGCTCAGCCTGAGAGGCCGCGGACGACGATCGGCGTCTCGCCGGGGGCGACCATGCCCTGGGCCCGGGCCTTGGCGTTGAGGACGATCGGGTCGTCGGCGTGCTGGACGCGCCAGTGCAGGCGGGTGTTTTCGTGCTGGGCCTCGTGCAGCTGGGCTTTGGCCGCGGTGGTCGCCGTGTAGGTCTTGACGAAGTCGATCACCGGGTTGAGGTAGGAGTAGAGAACGGCGAAGAGAACCAGGGTCAGCGCGACGCGGCCGACCCGGTCCCAGTGGATGCGGCTGGCGCCGCGCCGCGCCGTGGGCCTGCGGGCCGCTGGGCGGCGCCTGGAGCCGCTGGCGGGCCTTTTCCTCGCCTGAGCGCGCGCTGCCATGCCCGCTCCTACGCGGTCGGGCCCCGCATTCCTTCACTGACCGTTGGTGGAACGCCTGCAAACCGGGGAACTCAGCCGCCGCCGCCCAGTTCCTCCTCGATCCGCAGCAGGCGGTTGTACTTGGCGACGCGATCCGAGCGCGACGGGGCGCCGGTCTTGATCTGGCCGGCGCCGGTGGCGACGGCGAGGTCGGCGATCGTCGTGTCCTCGGTCTCACCCGAGCGGTGCGAGATCACCGCCGTGTAGCCGGCCTCGGAGGCGATCCGGATCGCCTCCAGGGTCTCGGTCAGGGTGCCGATCTGGTTGACCTTGACCAGGATCGAGTTGCCGACGCCGGCCTCGATGCCGCGCCGCAGGCGCTCGGGGTTGGTGACGAAGAGGTCGTCGCCGACCAGCTGCACCCGCTCGCCGAGCTTCTCGGTGAGCAGCTTCCAGCCGTCCCAGTCCTCCTCGTCCATGCCGTCCTCGATCGAGAGGATCGGGTAGCGCGAGCAGGCGTCCTCCCAGTAGGCGGCCATCTCCTCCGGCGAGAGCGAGCGACCCTCGTGCTCGAGCACGTAGGCGCCGCCCTCGAAGACCTCGCTGGTGGCCGGGTCGAGGGCGATGAAGACGTCCGTGCCCGGCGTGTAGCCGGCGGCCTCGACGCCCGCCAGAACCGCCTGCAGGGCCGCCTCGTTGGACTCGAGGTTGGGCGCGAAGCCGCCCTCGTCGCCGACCGCGGTCGAGTGGCCGCTCGCGGCGAGGCTCTTCTTCAGCGCGTGAAAGACCTCGGTCCCGACCCGCAGGCACTCCGAGAAGCTCGCCGCCCCAGCCGGGACGACCATGAACTCCTGGAAGTCGACCGAGTTGTCGGCGTGGGCGCCGCCGTTGAGCACGTTCATCATCGGCACCGGCAGCAGGCGCGGCTCGCCGCCGCCGTAGAGCCTCGCCAGGTAGCGGAAGAGCGGCTCGCCGGCGTCCATCGCCGCCGCCTTCGCCGCCGCCAGCGAGACGCCGAGGATCGCGTTGGCGCCGAGCCTGCCCTTGTTCGGGGTGCCGTCGAGCTCGATCATCTTCGCGTCGAGCGCGGCCTGGTCGTCGGCCTCGGCGCCCTTCAGCGCCTCGGCGATCTCCCCGTTGACGTTGGCGACCGCGCGCGAGACGCCCTTGCCCGCCCAGGCGTCGCCGCCGTCGCGCAGCTCGACCGCCTCGAACTCGCCGGTCGAGGCGCCCGAGGGAACCGCCGCCAACCCGCGCGCGCCCGAGTCGAGCGCGACTTCGACCTCGACCGTCGGGTTGCCACGCGAATCGAGGATCTGGCGGGCGTGGATGGATGAGATGGCGCTCACGGCAGGTCGCGGCAGTCTAGTGCCGCCGGCGGAAGCGGCGGCTATTCGCCGGTGGCGCCGGGCACGATGCCCGGGGGCAGTTCGGTGCCTTCGGGAAGCGCTGCCGCCTTCGCCCGGCCGGGTGGGGACGCTGGGCCAGTCTCTGCCCTTCGGGCGAGAGCAGGCTGATCGTGCCCGGCTGCGCCGGTTTGACCTGGGTCATCGGCGCCGGACACGCTTCGGCCGGTTTTTTCGGGCTCGCTTCGAAGCAGGCCGGGTCGGCTTCCGCCGGGCGCCCGTCGCCCTTGAAGTTGGCGCAGCGTTCGATCGTGAAGTCGGCCGCGCAGAACGTGCGGGACTTCCAGGTGCTCGTGTAGTTGCGGACGAAGCGCGCGAAGTCCTGCTGTGTGGCCTGTTCGTCGAGCTGGCTGCTGATCTGCGATTTCGCTTCTTCGAGCGACTGGACTTTCTCGGGGGTGATCTTCATCACCTCGAAGACGACGTAGCCGCGGGAGTCCTTGACCGGGCCTTCGACCTCACCCTGCGGGGCGGCGAACACCGCGGCGTTCAGGGGTTCCGGGACCCCGCCGTCGGTGACGCCCGGCCTGCAGGCCGCCTTTGCCTTTGGTCGCCGGGTCGGTCGAGTACTTCTTCGCGACCTTTTCCCAGCTCTGCACCGAGTCGTCTTTTTCGAGCTCGGCCTTGGCTTCTTCGACCTTCGCCTTGTCTTTGTTGAGGACGGTGCGGATGTCGCGGCTTTCGGGCGTCGTGTACTGGGTGGACTTCGCCGCTTCGTAGTAGTCCTCGATTTCGCTGCTGCTCGGCGCCGACGTTTCTTCCTGGACCTGTTCCTGGATCTGTTTGCTGAGGATCTGGATCGTGACCCGCTGGTTGACGTCAGCCGGCGTGTAGTGCGATTCCTTGAGGAATTCCTGGTACTGCTTTTCGGTTTTGAAGGCCTGTGTCTTCAGTTTCTTCAGTTCTTCGGCGACTTCTTTATCCGTCACCGAGATGCCCATTTCCGCCGCCTGCCCCTGGATCCAGATCGAGTCGAAGAGTTCGCCGAGCGCTGTTTCCTTCAGTTCGTCGTATTTTTCGTCGCCGGGCTTGGGGACCGGTTTGACCTGGCCGGCGGCCGCGGCGCTGGACGAGGGCGTGGTGGAACTGGTCTTCGGTGATCGTGCCGAGGCCCTCCGGCGCGTCTTCGACCACCGCGACGTCCCCGACGGGCACGCTCGGGATTGCCGATGCCCTGGGCGATGGCGAAGCCGACGAAGAGCAGGACGAGCAGCGCCGCGAAGGCGAACAGGGCAAGGCGCTTCAGCCCCGCCGATCTCCTCCTCTGCTGCTGATTCGACGCCACCGATCGGGCAGCATAATCAAATGGTTGGAGCGAAGCCTGCTCCGTCAGGCGAATCAGCTCGCGACCGTCTCCTCGGCAGCCTGGGCGCGCCTCGCCTCCCGGATCGCCTCCGCCATCGCCAGAACCGCGGCAAGCCGCGCCTCCGGCTCGTCGGGCACCCGCATCGCGGCCGTCTTCTCGCGCCATTCGTAGACCGCCCCCTCGACCTTCTCGGCCAGGACCGCGGCGCCCTCGGAGTCGAGCTCGACCCCGGTCACGCTGAGCCGGCCGCCGCGGAACTCGACGCTGCGGGCGCCGGCCAGCCCCAGCTCGATCCGCGCCCGCTGCAGCGCCAGCAGGTTCTCCGCCTGCGGCGGCGGCGGGCCGAAGCGATCGTCGAGCTCGTCGCGGATCGCCCGCAGCTCGCCCGGCTCGCGGGCGGCGGCGATGCGGCGGTGGACGTCGATCTTCGCCGCCTCGAAGGGGATGAAGGCGGCCGGCAGGTAGGCGTCGACGGGAACGTCGAGGCGGACCGGCTCGGGCGCCTCCTCCTCCCCCGCGGCCTCGCGCGCCGCCCCGACCGCCTCGTCGATCATCTGGCAGTAGAGCTCGAAGCCGACCGCGGCGACGTGGCCGGACTGCTCCTCGCCGAGCAGGTCGCCGGCGCCGCGGATGTCGAGGTCGCGCATCGCGATCTTGAAGCCGGAGCCGAGCTCGGTGTGGTCGGCGAGGGTCGAGAGCCGCGCCGCCGCGTCCTCGCTCAGCGCCTCAGCCGAGGGGTAGAGCAGGTAGGCGAAGGCGCGCTCGCGAGAGCGGCCCGACGCGGCCGCGGATCTGGTAGGCCTGGGCGAGGCCGAGCTGGTCGGCGCGCTCGACGATCAGGGTGTTGGCGCTGGGGATGTCGAGCCCCGACTCGATGATCGTCGTCGTCACCAGGCAGTCGGCGTCGCCGCGCAGGAAGCCGAGCATCGTCTCCTCGAGCTGGGTCTCGTCCATCTGGCCGTGGGCTTCGGCGAAGCGGGCCTTCGGCACCAGGCCGCGCAGGCGCTCGACCGTCTCCGGCAGCGAGTCGATCCGGTTGTGCAGGAAGAAGGCCTGGCCGCCGCGCTCCAGCTCGCGGCTCGATCGCCTTGGCGACCAGGTCCTCGTCGTAGGGGCCGACGTAGGTGCGGACCGGGCGGCGCCCCTCGGGCGGCGTCTCGATCGTCGAGATGTCGCGCAGCCCGGCGAGGCTCATCTGCAGGGTGCGCGGGATCGGCGTCGCCGAGAGCGCCAGCACGTCGACCTTCAGCTTCAGCTGGCGCAGCAGCTCCTTCTGCTTGACCCCGAAGCGCTGCTCCTCGTCGACGATGACGAGGCCGAGGTCCTTGGCGCGCACGTCGCGCGAGAGCAGCCGGTGGGTGCCGATCAGGATGTCGACCTTGCCCGCCTCGAAGTCGGCCAGCACGGCCTTGACCTCGGCCGGCTTGCGCAGGCGCGAGACCCCCTCGACGACGAAGGGCAGGTCGGCGAGGCGCTCGCGGAAGGTGCCGAAGTGCTGCTGGGCGAGGATCGTCGTCGGCACCAGCATCATCACCTGCTTGCCGTCGGCGGCGGCCTTGACCGCGGCGCGCAGCGCCACCTCGGTCTTGCCGAAGCCGACGTCGCCGCAGACCAGGCGGTCCATCGGCTGCTCGGCCTCCATGTCGCCCTTGACCGACTCGATCGCCTCGACCTGGTCGGCGGTCTCGCGGTAGGGGAAGGCCGCCTCCATCGTCATCTGCCACTCGCCGTCGGCGCCGAAGGCGTGGCCCTTGCGGGTCCGCCGCTCGGCGTAGAGGTTGAGCAGCTCGCCGGCGAGGGCGCCGGCGGCCTTGCGCGCGCGCGCCTTCATGTTCTGCCAGCGTTTGCCGCCGAGCGCCGAGAGGGTCGGTTCGCCGCCGGCGCCGACGTAGCGGCTCAGCTTGGCGAGCTGGTCGGTGGGGACGTAGACGCGGTCCTCGCCCTTGTATTCGAGGTAGAGGTAGTCGCGGGTGACGCCGCCGACCTCGCGGGTCTCGAAGCCGGCGAAGCGGGCGACGCCGTGGTCCTCGTGGACGACGTAGTCGCCGACCCGCAGATCGCTGAAGGCGAGGCGGCCGCGGCCGGCGCCGGGGGCGCGGGCTTCGGCGCGGCGGCGCCGGTGGACGAGGCGGCGGAAGGGATAGACGGCGAGGCGCAGCTCGGGGCTGACGAAGCCCTCGCGCAGGCGCGCCTCGGCGAAGGTGAGAGCGGGGTCGGGCGAGAGCCGGCCGCCTTCGAGCAGCGTCGCGTCGAGGCGGTCGAGGCCGTAGCGCGCCCGCTCCGCCTCGCCGCGGTCGTCGAAGGCGACGACGGTGCGGTAGCCGGAGCGGACCTGCTTCTCCAGCTCCGCCTCGGCCTCTTTGACGCTGCGGGCGGGCGACTCGGCGCGGGCGGCGCGGAAGGCGTCCTCGTCGTCGCCGCCGGCCGCGGTGAAGGAGAGCGCGGCGCGCTCGGCGAGCGGGCGCGGCGACGTCGACGTAGAGATGGCTGGCGTCGTCGGCGTGCATCGCCGTCGTCGCGTCCTCCCAGTGGTCGCGCAGGGCCGGCTCGATCTCCTCGGCGGCGGCGAGGATCACGGCGGCGGAGTCGGGGACCAGGGCCAGCGGCGGGCCGAAGCGGTCCAGCGGCAGGACCTCGGCCAGGCTCGGCGCCTCCCTTTCCTCCTCGGCTGCCTCCATCGCCGCCAGCTCGGCCAGCTCGCGGTGCTCGGCGTCGAGCTCGGCCGCCGGCGCCAGCTCGACCCGCTCGGCCTCGCCCAGCGAGCGCTGGGTGAAGGTCGAGAACCAGCGCATCGACTCGACCTCGTCGCCGAAGAGCTCGATCCGCACGGCGCGCTCCTCGGTGGCGCCGAAGGCGTCGAGGATGCCGCCGCGGACGGCGAACTGGCCGCGCTCCTCGACCTGCTCGACCCGTTCGTAGCCGGCGGCGGCGAGGTCGCGGACGACGGCCGCCGAGGTCGATCTCCTCCCCCAGGGCGATCGCGAAGCCGGCCGGCCGCAGGGCGGCGTCCGGCACGGCCTCGGCCAGCGCGGTGGCGCCGGCGACGACGACCGCGTCCTCCTCCCGCCCGAGCGCGTCGAGCGCGTCGATCCGCAGCCCGACCAGGTGCGGCGGCGGCGTCACGTGGGAGGCGAAGCCGGTGCCGCGCGAGGGGTAGAGGCGGACCCGGCGCGGCGCCAGGTAGGCGCGCAGGTCGGCGGCGAGGTCGCGGGCGGAGCGGTCGTCGGCGCGTGACCAGCAGCGCCGGGCGGCCGGCGAGCCCGCGGTCGTCCTCGAGCAGCGTCGCCAGCAGCAGCGGGCGCAGCATCGCCGAGGCCGGCACCTCGACCTTCTCGCCGCCGGCGGCGGCGTCGCGCACGCGGCCGGTGAGCGCGTGGACGCGCTCGTTCTCGGCGGCGATCTCGATCAGGGGGCGCAGGCTCATCGGGCGGCCCCGGAGATTGTCATGCGACGTCCCCGGTCGCTCGCGTGCAGAGCACGCCACGCTCCCTGCGTCCTTGCCTGACAACCTCCGGACCGCGCCCGGCTAGGCTGCACGAGATGCGACTCAGACGCCTCGCCGCGGCGGCTCGGCCCTGGGCCTGCTCGCCCACAACGCCTTCGAGACCCGCGCCGGGGTCGGCCTCGTCTTCGAGCCGTTTCTCGGCCGCCGCGGGGCGGTCGCGCTCTGGTGCGCCTACTTCCCGCTGATGCTCGCCGCCGCCTCCGACCGGGGCGAGGTCGCGCGGCGCCTCTCGGCCTTCAGCGCCGGGATCGGCGTGGCCGGCGTCGCCGTCCACTTCAAGGCCTGGCCCTGGTCGCTGCACGGCGGCCTGCCGATGCTCGACGAAGCCGAGGGCCTGAGCGAGGACCAGCTGCCCGCCTACAACGCCGTGCTCTGGTTCTGGCTCCTCTGCAGCGCCCTCAGCCTGCCGGCCGCGAACCGGCCGGGCGCGCGGCGCTTCGCCGTCGCCGGCCTGCTCAACTTCCCGATCCTGCTCGCCTCGGCCCGCACCACTTCAGCTGGGCCCGCGAGCAGGCCGAGCGCGAGCCGGAGCGCTGGAGCCCGGCGCTGCGCGAAGTGACGCAGCGCCGATGGGCCTGAAACGTGAGATATAGATCGCGTTTGAGTCCCGTCGGCGGCGATGCTGGGGTGCTGTCGCTCACCTTCGACAACCTTGGGCGAGGCGGCGGAGCTGGAGGTGGGGGCGCTGCCGGCTGACGAGCCGCTGGGCGGCACGTCACCGCGACCGGGTGGTGCCGCGAGATCCTCGACGAGCTCGCGGAGCGGGAGCTGCCGGCGACCTTCTTCGTCGAGGGGCTCAACGCGGAGCTCTACCCCGACCTGCTGCGAGAGATCGCGCGCCCGCGGCCACGAGGTCGCCTACCACGCCTGGCGCCACGAGCAGTGGGCGAGACCTGACGCGCGGCCGAGCAGGCCGAGAACCTGGCGCGCGGCCTGGCCGCCTTCGAGCGGCTCGGCCTCGAGATCGCCGGGCTGCGGCCGCCCGGCGGCTCGCTCGGCGCGGGCGGCACTCGATGTCCTGCGCGAGGCGGGCCTGCGCTACTGCTCCCCGGCCGGGGCGGGCGCCGGCGAGGAGGACGGGATCGCGCTGCTGCCCTTCCAGTGGCGCCACGTCGACGCGAGCCTGCATGCTGCCGCCGCTGACCGCGGCGCGCGAGCAGATCAGCGGCTCCGCCGAGCCGGTCGAGCCCGCCAGACCTTCGTCGCCTCGCTCGATGCCGAGATCGACGAGCTGGCACAGCGCGGCGGCTACCTCGCGATCGTCCTGCACCCGTTCATGCTCGGCTGGCTCGGCCGCGAGCACCTCGCGGCGCTGCTCGACCGGGTCGCCGGCGTCGCGCGAGCGACGATGGGATCTGGGTCGCGCCCTGCGCCGAGGTCGCCGAGCACGTGCTCGCCCATCCCGAGCGCTTCCGGGACGGCACCGTGCTCGACTCCGACCAGCTGGACCTAGTATCCCCGGGCATGTCCGCGCTGGGAGACGTGGCGGCGGCGATCCTGCCGCCAGAGGCCGGGGGGCCGGATCCCGAGCGGGTCGCGAGCGTCGCCAGGCGGATGATCGTCGCGCATGCCGGCGATCTCGCAGGCCGGCCTCGGGGCGGCCCTGGTCGGGCTCGAGGCGCTCTCGCTCGCCCGCACCGGCCGCACGCTCGGCGCGCGCCTCGCCCGAGCGGCGCGAAGAGCTGCTCGACGCAGATCGCGCGGCGTCGGCGGCGCCCCGGCGCTCGACGCGATCAAGTCGATCGTCATGCTCGCCCACGGCGCCGACGCCTTCGCCGGGGAGATCGCCGCGGTCGGCTCGCGCCACGAGCCCTCGCGACCCGATCCAGCAGCTGGACGTCGCCCCGGCGGCCGAGTGGCCGCAGCGCATCGCAGCTGCGACGTCGATCGTGGTCGGCTCCGGCGCCGGCGGCGCCTTCGCCGCCCGCGCCCTGGCCCGGGCCGGGCTCGACACCGTGATCGTCGAGGAAGGCGAGCGCTGGACGGTGGAGCGCATCCGCAGCTCCCACCCGCTCGATCGCTTCGCCGCGATCTACCGCGACGGCGGCACGACGATGGCGCTTCGGCAACCCGCCGATCGCGCTGCCGCTGGGACGCGCCGTCGGGCGGCACCACCGTGATCAACTCGGGCACCTGCTACCGGCCCCCCGCGCCGGTGGCGAAGGCCTGGCACGAGCAGCACGGGCTCGCCCTCGCCGACCCCGAGCTGCTCGGCCCGAGGGTCGCCGACGTCGAAGCGACGATCGGCGTCGCGCCGGCGCCGATGGAGGTGCTGGGACGCAACGGCGAACTGGCGCTCGAGGGCGCCGCCGCGCTCGACTGGAAGAGCGCCGCCGCTGCGCCGCAACGCGCCCGGCTGCCGCGGCGCCTGCCAGTGCGCGATCGGCTGCCCCAACAACGCCAAGGGCGGCGTCCACCTCAACGCCCTGCCGCAGGCCTGCGAGGCCGGCGCGCGGATCGTCTCCGGGCTGCAGCGTGACCGCGGGTGCTGAGCGAGCGCGGGCGCGCCAGCGGGCGTCGGCGGCCCGCCGCGCCGACGGCAGCGAGGTGCGGATCTCGGCGCCGATGGTGGTCGTCGCCGCCGGCGCGATCCCGACCCCGCCGCTGCTGCGCCGCAGCGGCCTCGGCGGCCACCCGCGCGCTCGGCCGCAACCTCTCGATCCACCCCGCCACCGGGATCACCGCGCGCTTCGAGGAGGAGGTGGTGCCCTGGAGCGGCGTGATGCAGAGCGTCGGGATCGAAGAGCTGCACGAGCGCGAGGGCGTCCTGATCGAGGCCACCTCGACCCCGCCGGGGATGGGCGCGATCTCGGCCCCCGGCTACGGCACCCACCTGCTGAGCCGCCTCGACGCGTGCCGCCAACACGGCGACGCTGGGCGCGATGATCGCCGACGCGCCCTCCGGCCGGGTCTTCGGCTCGCGCTGCGCCGCTGGTCTCCTACCGCCTCGCCAAGGACGACGAAGCGCCGCCTCGTCGACCGCGATCGGGGCGATGGCGCGGGTGATGCTCGCCGCCGGCGCCAAGGAGGTCGAGCTGGGCGGCGGCGTGCCCCCGGTGCCGCAGCGAGGCCGAGATCGAGGCGGCGATGGAGCGGCTCGACGTCCGCCGCCTGCGCCTCGCCGCCTTCCACCCCACCGGCAGCGCCGCCGCCGGCTCGGACCCGGCCCGCCATCCGGTCGACCCCGAAGGCCGCCTGCGCGGCGTCGACGGCGTCTGGGTCGCCGACGGCTCGATCCTCCCCAGCTGCCCCGGCGTCAACCCCCAGGTCTCGATCATGGCGATCGCGGTCGGGGTCGGCGAGGCGGCGGCCAAGGGCGCCACGGCGCCCGCCGGGCAAGCGCCCTAGCCGAGGATCTTGAACTTCTTCTTCGCCGGGGCTCGGGTCGACGTTCCCGGCAGCGTCGATCGCCCGCACCTTGAAGACGTGCTTGCCCGGCTTCAGCTTCTTGTACGTCTTCGGCGACCTGCAGGCCTTGAACGGCTTGCCGTCGAGCTTGCACTGGAAGGTCGAGCCGGCCTCGCTGGAGGAGAACTTGAACTTGGCCGTGGTCGCGTGGGTCTTGCGCCTTCGGCCCCTTGAGGATCTTCGTTTCGGGCGGAGCTCGTCTTTGCCGGGGCCTTTTTCGCCGCCGCCCGAGCCGCCGTCGCCGGAACCGCCGCCGGTGTTCGGCGGCGGTTCGGTTTTCGCAAAGGCCAGCTCGGAAGTGCCCCTCGCAGCGTCGGTCTGGGTGGCGGCGATCTGCGTTTCGCCCGGGATCGCCGCGGCGTAGGTGACGCTCCAGTTGCCGCTGCCGTCGGCGGTCGCTTCGCCGAGGAACGACGCGATCTCGCCGGGCGATGCGGTCGTCTTGCGGAAGACGCGGACCTTGGCGCCGGCCTGGGCGCCGCTGCCGCTGGCCCCGGACAGTTTGGCGCTGGCGATGACCGGCGGTTTGATCCCTTCGTTTGGCCCGTTCGGTTCGGTGCCCGGTTCGGTCGCGACCAGGTCGATGAAGGACCCGGCGTTGCCACTGCCGCGGTTGCGCGCCACCCCGTTCTCGGTTTCTTCGAGGTCGATGATTTCGATCGCGTCGCCGCCGCTGGCGGAGATCAGGTTTTCGGTGGCCGGGGTGTCGCCGCCGACGACGTTTTCCGTGGTCGGCGAAATGAACGGCGGCCCGGCGTGCTTGATCCTGACCCCAGCCCCCCCGGACCCGAGGACTTCGTTGCCGAGGATCTGGTTCAGGTCGCTTTCGACCAGGATGCCGTTGGCCGAGGCCCCTTCGATCAGATTGCCTTCGATCCAGTTTTCGGCCCCGGACGAACCCGCGGCCAGAACGCCGTCAAGGCCGCCTTCGATGGAGTTTTCCGCGATCAGCGCACCGCCAAATCGCTGTTCGACCCCGATGCCGCTGGCCATCCTGATCCTGTTCTGTGAGACCACCGGGGGTTCGGCGACGCCGAGCGAGTAGGCGAAGACCCCAGCCTGGGAGGGTGGGGTCACTTCGGCGCCGACCGCGTTGAAGCCGATCACGTTGTTGCGGGCCTGGAAGCCCTCGCCTTCTTCGTTGTAGACGCCGTATTCGCCGCCGGCGATGTAGTTGGCGTCCCCGGCGAATGGACCGCCGATCATGGCTTCGCCGGCCGCGCCCGCGAAGACGTCGAAGGTCCCGTTGCCGACCACCGCCGTCCCCGCGGCGTTGAGCCCGATGGAGTTGCCGTTGACCGTCGTCTGCCCGGTGGCTGGTTTCTCGTTCTGACCGACCCCGTTCCCCTGCAGGTCCACGCCGCTCGACGTCGCACCGGAGATCACGTTGCAGCCGCTGTCGCACGCCGCGGTGGTGAGCGCTGACCCCGTGATCGTGGCGCCGATTTCGTTGCCGGTCGCTTCAAAGCCGCCGGCCGAGTCGGTGACCTCGACGTCCTTGCCGTTGGCGGCCTGCGTGGATCCGTCGGGCTTGACCCCGAAGTAGTTGCCCTGGACCACCGCGAATTCAGCGCCGAGGATGTCCAGCCCGTCGCCTGCGTTGTAGGCGAAGACGTTGCGCGCCGGCGATTTGGTCCCACCGATCGTCGCTTCGGAGGATTCCGGGGCGAGCAGGAGGCCGGCCGCCGTGTTGCCGCCCGCTTTGCCGTCGAGCTTGACCCCGAGCCAGTTGTCGCTGGCTTTGAAGCTTTCGGCGCCGCTCACGTTGATGCCGAATTTGGCGCCGGTCACGGCGAGGCCCTCGACTTCGACTTCGGGGGCTTCGACGAACAGCGCCGAGCCCGCAGCCGGCCCGCTTATTCCCACGCAAGGCCCGCTGACCCCGGCTTCAGTCGCGCACTGGCTGGTGCCGTCGCCGTTGATGTGAACGGTTTCTTCGATCGCCGGCAGTTCGCTGGCGAGGGCGATCGTGTCGGCGACCTGGCCGTTGAACGAGGCGGAGAATTTGATCACGCCCGCTTCGGCCGAGTAGTTCAGCTCTTCGATCGCCGCCCGCAGCGTGCAGGTGTTGACCGAGGTCTTGCATCCGTTTTCGCCGACTTCTTCGTCTTCCTGGTCCCCCGTGCTGTTGACGGTGTAGGTGCTCGCGGACGCCGCGGCGGGCAAGGCCAGCATCAGCGCAAGCGCAAGCAGAACCGCAGCGACGGCTCTGGTCCGACCCCCGCTTCCCTGGCCAAGCTCGAACACCCGGCTACAAGGTACCGCGCTCAAGCCCGGTATGACAAACCCGGGCGCCGGCCCGAGGCCCGGGCTAGCCGAGGACCTTGAACTTCCTCTTGGCCGGCGTCGGATCCACGTTGCCGGCCACGTCGACCGCCCGCACCTTGAAGACGTGCTTGCCCGGCTTCAGCTTCTTGTACGTCTTCGGCGACTTGCACCGCTTGAACGACTTCTTGTCGAGCTTGCATTCGAAGCTCGAGCCTTTCTCGCTGGAGGAGAACTTGAACTTGGCCGTGGTCGCGTGGATCTTGGCCTTGGGGCCCTTGGTGATCTTGGTCTGAGGGGGCGTCTTGTCGTCGGACGACGAGCCGCCCTCTCCACCGGATCCGCCCCCTTCGGTTTTCGGCGCCGGCTCGGTTTTCGCGAAGGCCAGCTCGGAGGTGCCGCCTTCGACGCTGGTCTGCGTCGCCGCGACCTGCGTTTCCCCCGGGATCGCCGCGGCGTAGGTGACGCTCCAATTGCCGCTGCCGTCAGCGGTCGCTTCGCCGAGGAACGATTCGAGCTCGCCGGGAGAGGTCGGTCGCCTTGCGGAAGACGCGGACGTTGGCGCCCGCTTCGGCGCCGCTGCCGCTCGCGCTTCCGAGTTTTGCGCTGTCGATCTGGCGGCGGCTGGATGCCCGGCGTTCGCGTTGCCGACCAGGTCGATGAAGAGGCCGGTGTTTTTCGCTCCTTGGTTGCGCCCGACTTCGTTGAAGCTGTCATCTTCGGTGTTGCCCGATTCGTCGACGATCTCGATCGCGTGCGCCGCCGCTTTCGTTGATGTTGTTTTCGTCCGACGGCGTGTTGCCGCCGATCAGGTTTTCGGTCGGGAAGAGGAGCGGGACCGGGAGTTCGAGCAGGATCCCCGCTGCGCCTGACTTGTAGATCGGCGTTGCCGAGCACTTCGTTCTGGGTCGTCTTCGATCCAGATGCCGTTGGCCAGGGATTCGCCGATCACGTTGTCTTCGATCAGGTTGCCGCCCGCCGCGTTCGGGCCGACCTTGGTCCAGATCACCGAGTTCGGCCCCTTCGATGAAGTTGTTGGCGATTTCGGTGCCGCCGAAGCGCGCCTCGATCCCGATGCCCCCGTCCATGTCGAAGACGTTGCCGAGACACCGCCACCGGGTTCGCGTTGTTGAGCGTTGAGGACGAACACGCCCTTCCCGGGCGCCGTGATTTCGGCGCCGGCCGCGCCGGAGCCGATGATGTTGCCGATCGCTTCGAATCCTTCGGCGTTTTCAGCGGTAGATGCCGTCCGAGCCGCCGGCGATGAAGTTGGCGTCCGCGTTTTCGAGCCCTCCGATCAGGGCATCCTGGGCTTCGCCGACGTAGACGCCGAAGCGTGCCGTTCGCGACCGTCGCGGTTCCCGCCGCGTTGAGGCCGACGAAGTTGCCGTGCACCGTCGTCGGCCCGGTTGCGGGCTCCTCGTTCGCCGCCGTTGCCCTGCAGGTCGATGCCGGTGGAGGTCGCGCCCGAGATCACGTTGCAGCCGCCGTCGCACGGGGCCGACCCCGGACGCGACGCGTCGTGCCGACCTCGTTGTCGGTCGCTTCGAAGGCGACGGTGTCGGTGATCTCGATGTTCTTGCCGTTGGCCGCCGCGGTCGTCGCCGTCCGGTTTGACGCCGAAGTAGTTGCCGAGCACGTCGGCGTTGTCGGCGCCCTCGATGTCGAGGCCCTCGAAGCCGTTGTTGGCGATGACGTTGCGGTCGGCGGCGGCCGTGCCGCCGATCGTCGCGCCGTTGGAGTCCGGGTCGATGTAGATGCCCTTGGTGTTGGCGCCGGCGCTGCCGTCGAGTTTCACGCCGAGCCAGTTGTCGCGCGCCACGAAGCCTTCGGAGCCGTTGATCACGCTGATCCGGCCGAGCCGCCGTTCCGGCCGCACCGGTGATCGCCAGTCCGTCGATTTCCACCCCGTCGTGCTTCGACGATGAGCGCCGAGCCGCTGGCAGGGCCGTTGACCCCGACGCAGGGCCCTGGCGGCCCGGCTGCGGTGGTGCACTGGCCGCCGCTGTCGCCGTCGATGTGAACCGGGTCTTCGATCGCCGGCAGGCAGCTGCCGAGCGCGATCGTGTCGGCGACCTGGCCGTTGAAGGCCGCCGCGAAATCGATCTGGTCGACGGTGCTGATCGGATTCGTTCGACTCTTCGATCGCCGCCCGCAGGGTGCATGTGCCGACCGACGTTTCGCAGTCTTCGTCGCCGGCCGTTTCGTCGGCCTGGTCGCCGATGCTGTCGACGGTGTAGGTCACCGCCAGCGGCGGCGCTGGGCACGGCGAACAGACAACCGACGGCGATCAGAGGCCGAAACGAGGACTCTCAAGCGACCCTCCTGGGGACGGGCGTGGACGAGAACGCCCGCGACCCTATCCGCGACCGCGGCGATTGCGCAAGCTGACCTGGCCAAACCGACTACTTGGCGAACGGCAGGCCCGGGCCGGAGCGCTGCCACTCGACCTGGCCCTCGCCCTCGGCGGCCGAGCGGCCGTCGACGTCGTCCCACTCGTGCAGCATCGCGCTTCAGCCGGGCGACCGCCTCGGGCGGGTGGGCGGCGACCTCGGCGGCGAGCTGCAGCGCCGACTCCTCGGTCGCCGCCGCCGGGGCGACGCGGTTGACCAGGCCGAGGCGCAGCGCCTCGTCGGCGCCGACCGTGCGCGAGGAGAGCAGCAGGTACTTGGCGGCGGCGAGGCCGCAGAGGGTGACCAGGCGGGCCGGGCCGACCGGGACGCCGAGCGCCGCCCCGGGGAAGCGCATGCGCAGGTTGGAGCCGCCGACGCGCATGTCGCAGGCGACCGCGATCTCGGCGCCGCCGCCGACCACGTCGCCGTGGCAGGCGGCGACCGTCGGCTTGGGGAAGGCGACGATCCCGTCGTAGAGGTCGGCGAAGAGCTGCATGCGGCGGACCTTGCCCTCGTCGTCGAGCTCCTCCTTGACGTCGGCGCCGGCCGAGAGGCCCATGTGGTCGGAGGAGCTGATCACGAGCACCCGCACCGCGTCGTCGCCGCGCGCCACCGCCAGGTGCTCGAGCATCTCGACCAGCATCTGGGTGTCGATCGCGTTGCGCGAGCCGGGCCGCTCGCAGGCGCAGCACGGCGACGCCCTTGCTCGTCGACCTCGTAGCTGGTCACCGCGGGCGCGTCGCTCACGGCGTGGAATCTATTCGTCCAGCTTCTCGACCAGCCGCTCGGTCTCGCCGGCGGCGCTCTCGACCAGCGCCGCGACCTCCTCGCGCGGCTCGCGGAAGCGCGAGAGCACGTAGGAGGCGACGACCTCGGGGTCGGTCGAGTCGGGGCGGCCGACGCCGACCCGGACGCGCCAGAACTCGGCGTCGCCGAAGCCGCGCTTGAGGCTCTTGAGGCCGTTGTGGCCGGCGAGGCCGCCGCCGAGGCGGACCTGGACCTCGCCGAAGGGGAGGTCGATCTCGTCGTGGAGGACGACGACCCGGTCCAGCGGCACCTTCAGCGAGCCGCGCGCCGGGCCGGCCGAGTCGCCGGAGGCGTTCATCTGCGTCTGCGGCAGCAGGATCGCCACCCGCGGGCCGCCGGGGCCGGCGCGGCCTTCGGCGATCAGGCCGCCGAACTTCTGCTTCGCCCGCGGCAGGTCCCAGCGCCGCGAGAGCTCGGCCGCGACCTCGAAGCCGACGTTGTGGCGGGTCGCGGCGTACTGCCGGCCCGGGTTGCCGAGGCCGACGATCAGGATGCGGTCGCCCTGCTGCTCGCCCTCGCCGCGTTCGGCCCGGCGGCGAAAGAGGGACAGGGGTTACTCCCCGCCGGAGTCGCCCGAATCGCCGTCGCCCTCGGCCTCGCCCTCGGCGGCGGGCGCCTCGCCCTCCTCGCCGACCAGCTCGGCCTCCTCCTCGACCTCGGGCTCGACGACTTCTTCGACGCGCGGCGGCGAGAGGGTGGCGATCGTCACCTCGTCGGGATCGTCGGCGACCAGCGTGACGCCCTCGGGCACGACGAGCGCCGAGAGCTGCAGGGTGTCGTTGATCTCCATCGCCGAGACGTCGGCGACGAGCCGGTCGGGAATCTCGGTGGGAAGCGCTTCGACCGTGACCTCGCGGGTGACGTGCTCGAGCACGCCGCCGCCCTTGACGCCGGGGGCGACCTCGGTGCCCTCGAGCTCGACCGCGACCTCGGCCTGGATCGCCTCGTCGAGCCGCACCTCCTGCAGGTCGATGTGCTGGAGGCTGCCGCGCACCGGGTGGTGCTGCTGCTCCTTGACCACGACCGGCACCGCTTTGGCGCCCTCGATCTCGAGGTCGAAGAGCGCGGCGCCTTCGCCGAGCACGTTGCGGACGTCGCGTTCGGCGACCTGGAAGGGCGCGCGCCTCGAGCCGCCGCTGTAGACGACGCCCGGCACGAGGCCCTCGCGCCGCAGGCGGCGGGAGGTCCGGGAGCCGAACTCGGTGCGGGGTGCTGCCTTCAGCTTTTCGCGTCCACGAGCCATGCGGACGGGAGAGGATAGAGAAAGCGCGAAGCGACCTGTGGCACCCTTCGGCGCGTGGCCGACGGCTCGAAGATCCCCAAGGGCCGCGTGCGGCGCTCGGCCAAGCTCGGCTCGATCGTCGGCATGCAGGGCGCCCGCTACGCCGGGACCAAGGCGACCAACGTCGCCCGCTCCGAGGAGGACGAGCAAGGAGCGGCTCGAGCAGCGCCACCTGGAGACGGCGATGAAGATGGTCGGCGCGCTGGGCCAGATGAAGGGCGCGGCGATGAAGCTGGGCCAGTTCGCCTCCTTCATCGACACCGAGTTCATCCCCGACGAGTACCGCGAGATCTACCAGGAGCAGCTGGCGAAGCTGCGCACCGACGCGCCGGCGATGCCCTGGGAGAAGGTCGAGAAGGTGCTCGAGGAGGAGTACGAAGGCGAACCGCTCTCCGAGCTCTTCGCCGAGTTCGAGCACGGAGGCGTTCGCCGCCGCCTCGATCGGCCAGGTGCACCGGGCCGAGCTGCTCGACGGGCGCGCGGTCGCGGTGAAGATCCAGTACCCGGGGATCGCCGAGGCGCTCGACGCCGACCTGCGCAACGCCGGCACGATCGTCCGCCTCGCCCGCGCCCTCGCCCCCGGCCTCGACGCCAAGGAGATCGCCGCCGAGCTGCGCGAGCGGGTGATGGAGGAGCTCGACTACGAGTACGAGGCGCAGAACCAGCGCAGCTTCTCGCGCGCCTACCGCGACCACCCCTTCATCTACGTGCCGGACGTGATCACGCGGCTCTCGCGGCGCCGGGTGCTGGTCACCGAGCTGGTCGAGGGGCTCGACTTCGAGCAGGTCAAGGAGCTGCCGCACGAGGAGCGCAGCCGCTTCGGCGAGATCGTCTTCCGCGGCAGCTTCGGCTCGATCTACCACCTGCGGCACTTCAACGCCGACCCCCACCCCGGCAACTACATCCTGATGGCCGACGGCCGCGTCGCCTTCCTCGACTTCGGCATGACCAAGAAGCTCAGCCACGAGCAGATCGTGCTCGAGCAGCGCGACCATCGACGCCGCCTTCCACAACGACCCGGAGGCCTTCCGCGACGCCCTGCACGAGATCGGCTTCATCAAGAACCCCTCGAAGCTCGACGCCGAACGGCTGATCGAGCACATGCTGGCGGTCAGCGGCTGGTTCGTCGAAGACCGCGAGATCGAGATCAGCGCCCGACGGGTGATGAAGATCATCGAGTCGACCAACGACCCCCGCTCGGAGTACTACGACCTGATGCGGCGCGAGTCGATGCCGGCCGACGAGCTGATGGGCCGGCGGATGGAAATCGGCGTCGTCGCCGTGCTCGGCCAGCTGCGCGCGAAGCGCAACTGGCACCGGATCATGCGCGAGTGGATCTACGCCGACCCGCCCTCGACCGAGCTGGGCGAGGAGGAGTGGGAGTACTTCGAGGGAAGAGGCATGATGCAGACCCCGATTGTCGAGAAGTCCCTGGAAGGAGAGCAGCGATGAGCAGGATCAAACGCGGTTGGGCAGCTGACCAAGAAGAGCTGGGGGCTGCTGCGAGAGAACCCCGCCCTGCTGCGCTTCCCGCTCTACGGCGGCGTCGCGACGATCGTCTGCGCGATCGTCGTCGTCGGCCCGGGCATCTACCTGATCGAGGACGACCAGGCGGTCTTCGGCGGCGCCCTGGCGGTGATCGGCTTCTACCTGCTCGCCGTGATCGGCACCTACTTCAGCGTCGGCCTCGCCGCCGCCGCCGACATGATCTTCCGCGGCCAGCAGGCGTCCGTCGGCGACGGGCTTGCGGTGGCGCGCAGTCGCTTCTCCCAGATCGCCGGCTGGGCCGCGGTCTCGACCACGATCGGCCTCGCGCTCAGCGCCCTCGAGAACCAGGGTGCCGTGGGCCAGATCGTCGGTCGCGTGCTCGCCGTCGGCTGGTCGCTGATCACCTTCCTCGCCGTGCCGGTGATCGCGCTCGAGGGCACCGGGCCCTTCGCCACCCTGAAGCGCTCCGCCAGCCTCTTCAAATCGCGCTGGGGCGCGCAGGTGACCGGCAACATCGCGATCGGCGGCGCCGTCTTCCTCGTCGGCGTCCTGCCCTCGGCCCTGCTGATCTTCGCCGGCTTCCTGATCTGGGCCTCGGCCAGCTTCGCCGGCGCCCTGCTGCTGGTGCTCGGCGTGATCGGCCTGGCGATCTCGATGCTCGTCTCCAGCGCCCTGAGCAACATCTTCGGCGTCGCCCTCTACCGCTACGCCCTCGACGGCGAGGCGGTCGGCGGCTTCACCGCCGACGAGCTCGAGTCCGCAGTGAAGACCAACCGGGGCGGCCGCAACGCCCCACCCACCGCCACCCCCGGCACGGTCTAGACCACTCCCAGGGGGGAGAATCTGGCTCCGGTGCGCCTTATGTGGTTATGGACCGTAAAAGGCGCACCGGAAGCCCGAGCCATGCGAGTCGCGCGAGCTGGCGAGCTCGACAGCATGGCGTGATCTCGCGTGCGCAGCTGCGCGCTCTCGGACTGAACGAGGACGCGATCAGCCGATCGAGTGGCATCTGGGCTACCTGCAGCCAATCTTTCGCGGCACGTTCGCCGTCGGTCACCGCGCGATCAGCCGGCAGGGGCGCATGCTCGCTGCCGTACTCGCCTGTGAGCGAGGGAACCGTCCTCTCGCACGGCAGCGCAGCCGAGCTGCTCGGTCTGTGGGAGAAGCGACTGTCCGTGATACACGTCGTCCCGCCGGACTGGTCGGGGCGCAAGATCGACGGGATCCGCTGGCATCGCGTACGCCTGCCGTTCCCCGACGAGATCGAAATCCGGGATGGAATCCCGTGCACGACGGTCTCCCGCACCCTCGTCGACATGGCCGGGGAATCGGGCTGGGCACAACTGCGAGCGCCTGGTCGAGCAAGCAGCGATCCTGCGGCAGCTCGATGTCGACGAGATCGACCGAGTGCTGTCCCGAGGCCGCCGACGTGGCGCTCCTCGACTGCGCACGATCCTGGCACCGGTTGGCGCACACACTGCCGAGCCGACGCCCGCGAGTGCGCAGCCGACTCGAGGCTCGCCTCCTGCCTCGCCTCATCGAAGAAGGCCTATCCGCACCTCGCTGCCAACGTGAGGCTGCGAGTCGACGGGCCGTCAGCTCGAGGTCGACATGCTCTGGGACGAGCAACGCTTGGCGATCGAAACGGACGGCGAAGAGACACATGGCACATCGCGCCGCCTTTCAGCGTGATCGCTGGCGCGATCAGCTCCTCGTCGCCGCCGGCTACCGCACCGCGCGCGTCACCTGGGCCCAGGTCCGAGACGAACCGAACGCGGTGGTCAACCGCATCGCCCGCATGCTCAAAGACCGTCTAACCCGTCCTTCCGGTGCGCTTTATGTGGTCTATAACCGCATAAAGCGCACCGGAAGCGAGGTGGCGGCCGAGGGTCAGGGCGAGCTCGGCGAAGAGGCGGGGGTCGTTGGAGACGAGGCCGGTGACGCCTGCCGCGACGAGCTTCTTCATGCGGGGGAGGTCGTCGACGGTCCAGGCGATCAGCTCGACCCCGGCGATCTTGGTGATGCGGGCGAGGCGGCGGCTGACCAGCGGGTGGTAGACCCACATCGACTCGACCCCGAGCTTCGGCAGCTTCTCGGCGGCGAGGCCGGGGAGGCGCTGGCGCATCGCCACCAGGGCCGCCAGCATCGGCGCCTTGGCCCAGCGCTTCGAGGTCCAGTCCTTGGTCACCTTCGGGTAGGTCCAGCCGCGGCGCAGCGCCGGCTGCAGCTCGAGGATGCGGCCCAGCGAGTACAGCTCCATCGTCGAGACCATCGCCCGCTCGACCAGGCCGCGCTCCTGCAGGGCCTCGACGATCTCCTCCTCGCGCCCGGGCAGCTTGATGTCGATGTCGATCTCGACCCGGTCCAGCGGCGGCTCCAGGAAGGCGTCGAGCGCCTCGGTCAGGGTCAGCGGCGTGCGCCGTTCGGCGTCGTGCCAGTCGTGGGCGACGACCAGCGGCGCCCGCTGCTCCAGCGGCAGGTGGGCGTCGCGGAGCCAGAGCACGTCGAGCTCGATCGTGTCGACGCCCGCCTCGACCGCGGCGGCGAAGCTCTCGACCGTGTTGCCGGGGGCGATCAGGTCGGCGCCCTTGTGGCCGACCAGCCGCAGGCCGTCGGGCGGCACTAGAAGAGCTGGTTCTCGCCGGCGAAGATCTCGGAGACCGAGTCGTCGGTGAAGATGCGGCGGATCGAGTCGGCGAAGGTGCCGGCGGTGGAGAGCACGGTGATGTTGTCCGGCGCGCCGGGCCGCAGCGGGATCGTGTCGCTGACGACGATCTTCTCGATGCCGGAGTTCTCGTAGGCGAGCCGCTCGTAGGCGGGGCCGGAGAAGACGCCGTGGGTGGCGCAGGAGATCACCCGCGCGGCGCCCTCGTCGAGCACGGTCTGGGCGGCGGCGCAGAGGGTGCCGGCGGTGTCGATCATGTCGTCGACCAGGACCGCGGTCTTGCCCTTGACGTCGCCGACCACGTAGCCGATCTCGGCCACCTGCTGGGCGGGGCGCTCCTTCTCCATCACCGCCCAGTGGGTGCCGATGCGGCGGGCGAAGTTGCGCGCCGTCTTCACCCGGCCGGCGTCGGGGGAGACGATCACCAGGTCCTCGGCGCGGTGCTGGTCGGCGAACCACTGGGTCAGCATCGGCATCGCCGTCATGTGGTCGACCGGGACGTGGAAGAAGCCCTGCACCTGGCCGGCGTGCAGGTCCATGGTGAGGACGCGGTCGACGCCGACGCCCTCCAGGCACTTGGCGACGATGCGGGCCGAGATCGGCTCGCGCGGGGCCGACTTCTTGTCCTGGCGGGCGTAGCCGTACCAGGGCATGACGGCGATGATCCGGTGGGCGGAGGCGCCCTGGGCGGCGTCGATCATCGTCAGCAGCTCGATCAGCGCGTCGTTCGGCGTCATCCCCGAGTGTTCGTTGGCGCAGGTCGACTGGACGATGAAGACGTCGGCGCCGCGGATCGACTCCTCGTAGCGGCAGTAGACCTCGCCGTTGGCGAAGGTCTTCAGCGTCACCTGGCCGAGGTCGACGTCGAGCTTGCCGGCGACCTTGGCGGCCAGCTCCATCGAGCTGCGGCCGCCGAAGACCATCATCCGCTTCGAGTAGTCGTGGGTGATGGCGGTCGCCGCCACCGTCTCGGGGCGCTCCTCGATCGTGCTCACGGGGTCTGCTCCTCTTGCATCTTCGCCGCCTTGCGGTCGGCGTAGCCCTCGATGTTCCGCTGCTCGTTCTCGCTCACCGCGAGCGCGCCCTCGGGCACGTCGCTCTTGATCACTGCACCGGCGCCAGTGTAGGCGCCGTCGCCGACTTCTACAGGTGCGATCAGCATCGTGTCAACGCCGATGCGGACGTTCTCGCCGATCGTAGTCCGGTTCTTGCGGAAACCGTCGTAGTTGGCGGTGATCGTGCCGGCGCCGAGGTTGCTGCCGGCGCCGATCTCGGCGTCGCCGACGTAGGCGAGGTGGGGAACCTTGGCGCCCTCGCCGATCCGCGAGTTCTTGATCTCGACGAAGGTGCCGGCCTTGGCGCCCGGCGCGAGCTCGGCGCCGGGACGCAGGTAGGCGAAGGGGCCGACCTGGGCGCCGTCGCCGACCTCGCACTCGACCAGGTAGGAGTGCGGCACGGAGACGTCGCGGCCGAGCTTGGTGTCGGTCAGGGTGCTGAGCGGGCCGACGGTGGAGCCGGCGCCGATCTCGGTCTCGCCGCGCAGGCTGGTGCCGGGCTCGATCCGGGCGTCGGCGGCGATCTCGACGCTCGGCGTCGATCCAGGTCGAGCCGGGATCGACGACGGTGACGCCGGCGAGCATGTGCGCCTCGAGGATGCGGCGGCGCGCCTCGGCCTCGACCGCGGCGAGGTCGGCGCGGTTGTTGACGCCCATCGTCACCGCGAGGTCGTCGGTGAGGTGGGCGGCGACCGAGTGGCCGGCCTCGCGCAGGGCCGGGAGGACGTCGGGCAGGTAGTACTCGCCCTGGGCGTTGTCGTTGGAGAGGCCGGCGAGGGCCTCGGCGAGCGGCGCGGCCTGGAAGGCGTAGGTGCCGGCGTTGATCTCGCGGATCGCCAGCTGCTCGGGGGTGGCGTCGCCGGCGGCCTTCGCCTCGACCACCCGCTCGACCTCGCCCGAGGCGGTGCGCACGACGCGGCCGTAGGAGCCGGGCTCGTCGAGCTCGATCGTCAGCATCGTCGCCGCGGCGCCGGAGGCGGCGTGGGCCTCGAGCAGGCCGGAGATCGTCTCGGCGGAGATCAGCGGCACGTCGCCGGAGAGGACGAGCACGGTCTCGGCTTCCTCGATCAGCGGCAGCGCCGCGCGCACCGCGCCGCCGGTGCCGTCGGGCTGGGGCTGGGTGACGATCTGGACCTTGTCGGGCAGGCCGGGGACGCTGTTTTCCTTGGGCGAGTCGATCGCCACGACCCACTCGGCGCCGGTCGCCTCGCGCGCAGCGAGGATCGGCCAGGCGACCATCGGCCGCCCGCAGACGGGATGCAGCATCTTCGGCATGGCGGAACGCATGCGCGTTCCCTCGCCGGCTGCCATCACCAGCACCAAGGGAGACTCCACCGGCAGATCGTAGAGGGGAAGGGCGAGGGGTGGGGCACCCTTCCGCTTGCTGGGTTTTCGCCGTCATGAGCTGATGGAGCATTCGGTGGGATATCGCGGCGAAAAGAGGACGCCGCGCGCTCCAGGGCGCCCCACCTCTCGCCCTACGCAATCCCAATCCGGTTGAAGCGGGAAAGCTTCAGCCACCCATCGGCCTCCGCACGCTGGACCGACCTCGACCATCATGGTGGCTGGTCGCCCGTCTGCTTAGATGCCAGCTTGCGCAGCACACGCCAGCCGATGCGGCCCCTCGCGGGGGGTGGCGCGGATTTGGGGGACCACCCCGAGGAGGCTGCAGCGACCGCAGGGGGTGGTGGGTCCAATCCGTGACAGGACCCGCCGCGCCGACGCCCTCTCGGCTAGCTCTTCGCGAGATCGCGGCCGACGAGTGCCACGGAGGTCAACGTCCAGCCGGCGAAGATCAGGTCTATGCCGACCAGGAGGCCGATTGCCCAGTCGGCGCTGCTGGGGAACTTGGCGAGGACGAGGATGCCGATCAGGAGGCCGGCGACGCCGCTGAGGCCGACCAGGCCGGCGCCCTGCTGGCCGCGGCCGGCGAAGGCGACGGCGATCCGGGTCAGGCCCATGAAGAGGAAGTAGATGCCGAGCACGAGGGTCAGGGTGAGCGTGCCGTTGTGCGGTTCGACGATCAGCCAGAGGCCGACGACCACGGTCAGCAGCGCCCAGAGCAGGCGCAGGACCACGGTCCCGATCGAGTGCGCCGTGAAGGCGCCGGCGATCAGGAAGACGCCCGGCGATGACCAGGATCCAGCCGATGAAGATCGCCGTCCCGACCGAGGCCACCGCCGGCACCACGATCGCCACGCAGCCGATCAGGATCGCCAGGATCCCGACGGTCATCAGCGCCTTCCAGCTGCGCCGCAGCCCCTCGCGAACCTCCGGGTCCATCTGCACTCCACTCATCTCCATTGTCGGGACCCTAAGCGCCCTCGCGGACGCGATCGACCGATCTGAATCAGCGGCGCTATGGCACCGAAAAAGCTTCGACCCTGGTCGGGTCGCTAGGCTCGGAGCCCGGTCCGGGGTGGTGTAATCGGCCAGCACGCCTGGTTTTGGTCCTGGAAGAGAGGGTTCGAGTCCTTCCCCCGGAATCGTCGGAGGCGCTACTCCTCCGACGAGCGCGGCACCTTGCCCGCTTCGCTGCCCGGCTCCATCGCCGGGCCGCGGGGCGAGGCGATGCCGAGGACGCGCATCGTTTTGAGGCCGAGGCCGAGCTTCTCGCGGCCCTCGGTGGCGGAGACGTCGTGGCCGCAGAGCTCCTTGACGCGCTCGAGGCGGTAGCGGATCGTGTGGCGGTGGGTGAAGAGCTGTTTGGCGGTGGCGGCGACGTTGCCGTCGTTGTCGAGGTAGGCCTCGACCGTCGTCACCAGCTCGGTCTCGTACTGCTCGTCGTAGGCGGAGAGCGGCGCGATCGTCTCGGCGTAGAAGCGTTCGAGCTCGCGCGGGTCCTCGCTCATCGCCGGCAGCAGCAGGCGGTAGGAGCCGGTGTCCTCGAAGGCGAGCAGCGGGCGGCCCTCGGCCTCGCCGACGTTGACCGCCAGCCGCGCCTCGTTGCCGGCGCGGTAGAGGTCGACCGGGTCGGCGGCGTGGCGGCTGCGGCCGATCGTCAGGTGAAAGCCGGAGAGGCTGTCCTCCAGCTCCCGCGCCAGGCCGGCGGCGGCGCGCTCGAGCCGCGCGTCGTCCTCGGCCGGGACGATCACGGCGATCTCCGCCGCCTCCTCCCCGTCCGGGCTGGCCAGCGAGCCGGGCGCCAGCGAGCGCAGCGCCCGCTGCGCCAGGGTCATCACCCGCGCCCGCCACTCGCCGGTCTGCGCCGCGCGCGGCGCCGCGTGCAGGATCAGCACCCCGGCGCCCGGCTCGAGGTCGGCGCCGAGCTCGGCGCCGCGGGCGACGATGTCGCCGCGGTCGGTCACCTCGCGGGCGAGCACGGCGGCGACGAAGGCGCCCGCGACCTCCTCGCTCTCCCACTCCGGCGAGCGCGAGCGCTCCAGCTCCAGCGCCAGCAGCGTCGTCACCATGCGGGCGATCGCCGGCTCGGGCGGCGCCGCGCTGCGGTAGCGCAGCTCGCCGACGGCGCTGTCGGCGACCCGCAGCTCGACCCGCGTCACCTCCTCGCCCCCGGCGAGCAGCTTCTTCTCCTGGTCGGGCGAGGCACCGGCCACCGCCAGCACGGCGCTGGAGCGGTCGATCAGGGCGACGCTGGCGTCCAGCACTTTGGCCGCCGCGCGGGCCACGGCGGGCAGGCCGGCGCCGGACTCGACCGCCTCCGAGAGCGCGTCGAGCGTCCCGGCTTCCCGCGTTTTTGCAGGGCTTTTCTGCCCTTTGGAGGCGGCTGGCATGGCCCCATTATCCCCAGCTAGGACTTGCCGTGGAGCAGATTGGCGATGTCGTTGTAGTAGTAGACGACCGCCAGGCCGATGACGACGCCGACCAGGACCAGGGCGGCGAGGACGAAGAGCGAGAGGAAGCCGGCGGCTGCCTTCTCCCAGAGCCGGCCGTAGGAGCTGACCGCCGGCACCAGGATCAGGCCGACGAAAGCGACCAGGCTGACCAGCCCGGCCGCGCCGAACAGCAGGTACTCATTCTCGATCTTCTGCAGCGCCAGCGGCAACATCGCGCCCATTCTGCCGCACCGTCGTGATGACGAGCGCGACGGCGGCGCAGAGCGAGAAGGCGGCGAGCCCCAGCGCCCAGCCGGCGCTGACGTCGCTGAGGTAGTGGACGCCGAGGTAGACGCGGGAGAGGCCGACCAGGGCGGTCAGCGCGATCCCGGCCGCGACGACCGCGGCGCCGCGCGCCATCCCCGGCCGCAGCCGCATCACGATCGTCACCGCCAGCCAGACGTAGAAGGTCGAGTAGGCGGCGTGGGCGCTGGGGAAGGAGGAGCCGGAGACGTCGATCAGCCCGCCGCCGGGCCGGGGCCGGTCGACCGCGTCCTTGAGCTCGTGCACGCCGACGAAGATCAGCACGGCGCCGGCGACCAGGACGCCGAACTCCGCCCAGCGGCGGCGGGCGACGAGCAGCGCCGCGCGACGAAGGCGAGCGAGCCGACGACGGCGAGGGAGCCGAGGTGGGTGAAGACCTTGGCGATGTCGGTCAGCCAGCCCGCCTGCAGCCGTTCGACCAGTTCGATCGCGGTGGTGTCGCCGGGCGTCGGCCCGGGTTCGCCGTTGACGATCACCGTGTAGGCGACGAGGACGAAGCTGGCGACGGCGAAGATCGCCATCAGCGAGGTGAACTCGAGGCCGAAGGTGCCGCCGGGCGTCACCCGCTCCCAGAGGAACTCGAGCTGGGGGCGGAAGCGGCGCGTGAGGACGACGAGCCAGCGGGTCGCGGCGTGGCCCTCCATCCAGGCCACGATCGCGCGCCGGTTCTCCTCGACCCGGAGGCGGCGGACGACGAAGACGATGCCGACGACGACGACGATCGTCGTCGCCAGCAGGAAGGCGCCGCGGCCGGCGTACTTGGCGGCGCTCTCGATGCTGCGCGAGAAGAAGTAGCCGACCAGGATGTGGGCGCTGGCCCAGAGCCCGGTGCCGAGGATGCTGTAGGGGACGAAGGCGCGGTAGCGCATGCCCGAGCTGCCGGCGATGAACGGCGCGAAGGCGCGGACGAGGCTGATGAAGCGGCCGATGAAGATCGTCTTGCCGCCGTGGCGGGAGAAGTAGTCCTCGACCTTTTCGAAGCGCTCGTGGCCGATCCCGAAGCGCGGCCCGTGCTCGAGCACGAACTCGCGCCCGAGCCGGCGGCCGATGAAGAAGCTGGTCGTGTCCCCGGCCCAGGCGGCAGAACCAGGCGATCGCGATCAGCAGGTAGATGTCGATCGCGCCCTGGCCGGCGACGGCGCCGCCGAGCAGCATCACGGTCTCGCCGGGGACGACGAGGCCGACGAAGGCGCCGGTCTCGGCGAAGGCGAAGACGCCGACGAGCAGGTAGGTCCAGGCGCCGAGCGTGTTGGAGACGTCTTCCAGCAGGTTCTGCAGGTCGAGGTGGCCGAGCTGGCGGCTGAGCAGGTAGTAGCCGGTGGCGACCGCGGCGGCGACGATCGCGATCAGCGAGGCGTTTGCGGTTGCCGCCGCCCTCCCCCGGCAGCCTCACGGCGTCCTCCCCGCCTCGCAGACGATCGCGTCGTCGCGGTCGAGCGCCGCGGCCGCAGCGCGGGCCTCGCCGAGGCTCTCGAAGAGCCCGAAGGCGGTCGGGCCGGAGCCGGTCAGCAGCGCGTGGGGGGCGCCGGCGGCGCGCAGCGCGTCGAGGGCGTCGCCGATCTCGGGGCGCAGCGAGCGCGCGGCGGGCTCGAGGTCGTTGACGAGCAGCTCGGGGTAGGCGAGCGGCGAGGCGCCGGCGCCGGCCGCCGCGCGCAGGCGCCCAGCCAGGCTCGTCCAGCTCGGCCGCGTCCGCGTCCCGAGGCCGAGCCGGTCGGCCTCGGCGAAGACCTCGGCGGTGCTGAGCCCGCCGCCGCCGGGCAGCAGGACGACGGCGTGCGGCGCGGGTCGGGCAGGCGCTCGACCCTCTCCCCCGCGCCCTGCACGAGGGCGAGCGCCGGCGACAGCTGCGAGGGCACGTCGGCGCCGAGCTCGGCCGCGATCGCCTCCAGGTCCGGGATCCACCCGCCTCCAGCCGCCGGTCACGCGCCAGCCGCAGCACCGCCGCCGCGTCGGCGCTGCCGCCGCCGAGGCCGGCCGCGACCGGGATCCGCTTCTCGATCTCGATCCGCAGCGGCGGGCGCTTCCCAGCCGCGCTCGCGCAGCGCCGCCAGCGCCCGCGCCGCCAGGTTCTCGCCCTCGACCCCGGGGCAGACGACCTCGTCGCGCGCGGCCTCGGTGACCTCGATCGGGTCGGCCAGGGCCAGCGGCTCGAAGAGCGAGCAGAGCTCGTGCAGCCCGTCCTCGCGGCGGCGGGCCGAGGTAGAGGCAGAGGTTGAGCTTGGCGGGGGCGATGTCGGGATCCGGTGGGGCCATTACTTGTTCGGCGGAGTGGAAGCGGTCTACCGTGGGCGGGCTGGCGAACGTCAGCTTCGCCGATAGGCGCGGCGAAACTCCTCGGGCGAGAGCGCCTCGGCGCGGGCGTCCGCCGCCAGGCCGAGCTCCGCCAGGGCGGCGCGGGCCGGGGCCAGCGAGCCGGGCCGGACGTGCTCGACCGAGCGGGCCAGCGACTTGCGGCGGTGGGCGAAGGCGGCGCGGACCAGCTCGCGCGTCGGCGCGTCGGCGCCCGGGCCGGTGCGGCGCAGGCCGAGGATCGCCGACTCGACCCGCGGCCGCGGCCGGAAGACCGCCGGGTCGACCGTGCGCAGCAGCTTCACCTCGCAGGCGAGCTGCGCGACCACGCTGGGCGAGCCGTAGGTGCGGCTGCCGGGCGCCGCGCGCAGCCGGTCGGCGATCTCGCGCTGCACCATCACCGTCCAGCGCCCCACCGAGGGCAGCTCCTCGATCGTGCGCAGGATCACCGGCGTCGCCACCGCGTAGGGCAGGTTGGAGACGACCGCGGTCGGGGCCGGGTCGAGGCCGGCCAGGTCCAGCCCATCGCGTCGCCCCAGTGCAGGCTGACGTTCGCCCGGGCGGCCAGCGGCGCCAGGGCCTCCTCCAGCCGCCGGTCGAGCTCGACCGAGTGCACGTGGCCGGCGACGGCGGCGAGCCGCTCGGTCAGCACCCCTTCCCCGGCGCCCACCTCGAGCACCACCTCGCCCTCGCCCAGCTCCGCGTCGCGGACGATCGCGTCGAGCAGGTTCGGGTCGGACAGGAAGTTCTGCCCGAGCCGGACCACCGCTTACCAGCCGAAGAGAGCCCGCGCGTTGGCCTCGACCGTGCGCTCCAGCTCGGCGTAGGAGACGCCGCGGACCTCGGCGACGACCTCGGCGGTGGAGACGACGTGGGCCGGCTCGTTGGGCTTGCCGCGCACCGGCTGCGGCGCGAGGTAGGGGGCGTCGGTCTCGACCAGGACGAGCTCGTCGGGCAGCTTCGCCGCCGCCTCGCGCAGCTCCTCGGCGCTGGGGAAGGTGACGATGCCGGAGAAGGAGCAGTACCAGCCGCGGTCGATCGCGTCCTGGACCCGCCAGGGAGCGAGGAAGCAGTGCAGGATCACCGCGACCCCGTCGCCGCGCGCGTCGAGGATCTCGAAGACGTCGTCGACGGCGCCGGTCTCGCCCTCGGGGTCGCGGGCGTGGATGACGATCGGCAGGCCGCGCTCGCGGGCGATCTCGATCTGCGCCTCGAAGGCCCGCCGCTGCTCGGCCCGGCTCGCCGTCTCGCGGTAGTAGTCGATCCCGGTCTCGCCGATCGCCCGCACCTTCTCGTGCGTCGGCCAGCCGGGCGATCTCCTCGGCCCGCGCGTCGTCGAAGCCGGCGGCCTCGGTCGGGTGGCAGCCGACCGTCGCGAAGACGCTCTCGTGGCGCTCGGCGGCGGCGATCGCCTTCCCGTTGGACTCCGCCTCGAGGCCGACGTTGAGCATCCGCTCGACCCCCGCCTCGAGCGCCGCCGCGACGACCTCGGCCTCGGGCCGCTCGCAGAGGAAGAGATGCGTGTGGGAGTCGATCACCGGCGAGACTCAGCCTATCCTCGCCGAATGGGCGCGGCCGCCCCGAAAGATCCCCCGGCCTGCCGCGTCCCTCTCAGGGCCGGCAGGCCGGGGCTCTCCTCTCAGAAGCTCGGGCAGGGCTGAACGATTCGTCGAGCGGTTCCGGAAGTACCGGGATGTTGAGCAGTCCCCCCGAAGGTTTTCAGCACCCCGTTGAGATCGAGGCCTTCGACGACTCCGGCAACCAGGTTCACCTGTTTCGTCAACGCTTTGCTGTGTTCGCAGACCGATTCGATCGCCGGCAGCGCTTTGACGGCACTGGCCAGGTCTTCGTTGCTCAGGCCTTGAAGCGTGGCAAGCATCCCCATCAGGTCGCTGTTGCTGGCCCCGGCGAGGGTCGCTTCGAGACCGTCGATTCGCGACGACAGCGATTTGACCTGTTCGGTGAGGGTCGTGGTGATGCCCCCTGAGTGCCGCCTTGCCCCTGTTCTCCCGGTGTCCCGGTGGCGCCGGTCGACGGATAGCCTTCCGGCCAATGGCGGACTTCGCCGACTACTACCGCGAGATCTACGCCCGCGGCCTCGGGGGCGAGACTCCCTCGATCCCGGTCTCGATCGCCGAGCTGGAGCGGCGTGCCGCGGAGGCGATGGACGAGCGCGCCGCCAACTACGTCTTCGCCGGCGCCGGCAGCGAGGGGACGATCGACGCCAACCGCGAGGCCTTCCAGCGGCGCCGGATCGTGCCGCGGATGCTGCGCGACGTCGCCGAGCGCGACCTCTCCACCACCGTGCTCGGCACGGCGATGCCGGCGCCGCTGATGCTGGCGCCGATCGGCGTGCAGAAGGTCGTCCACCCCGACGGCGAGCTGGCCACGGCGCGGGCCGCCGCGGCCCTCGGCCTGCCGATGATCGCCAGCACCGCCTCGGCCTTCACCCTGGAGGAGATCGCCGAGGCGGGCGGCGAGGCCCCGCGCTGGTTCCAGCTCTACTGGCCCAACGACCGCGCCCTCGCCGAGAGCCTCGTCAGCCGCGCCGAGGCCGCCGGCTACGGCGCGATCGTCCTCACCGTCGACACCTTCGTCCCGGGCTGGAAGCCGCGCGACCTGCAGCAGGCCTGGCTCCCCTTCCTCAACGGCGTCGGCGTCGCCAACTACTTCCAGGACCCGGTCTTCCGCGCCGCCCTCGAGAAGACGCCCGAGGAGGACGTCGGCGCCGCCACCGGGCACTTCCTCGGCGTCCAGGCCAACCCCGCGCTGAGCTGGGACGACCTCGCCTGGCTGCGCGAGCAGACCTCGCTGCCGATCCTGATCAAGGGCATCCAGCACCCCGACGACGCCCGCGAGGCGGTCGAGCGCGGCATCGACGGCATCGTCGTCTCCAACCACGGCGGCCGCCAGGTCGACGGCGCGATCGGCTCGCTCGACGCCCTGCCCGCGATCGCCGAGGCGGCCGGCGACGACCTGGCGATCCTCTTCGACA
The DNA here is from genome assembly GCA_963812905.1 of uncultured Solirubrobacterales bacterium. GTDB lineage: Bacteria > Actinomycetota > Thermoleophilia > Solirubrobacterales > 70-9 > VRUE01. The sequence continues at coordinate 61,178 of CAWEWY010000001.1, read as the reverse complement.
GCGGCATCCGCAGCGGCAGCGACGCAATCAAGGCCCTCGCCCTCGGCGCCGACGCCGTCTGCCTCGGCCGCCCCTACATCTGGGGCCTGGCCCTGGAGGGCCAGCCGGAGTCGAAACCGTCCTCAAGATGGTCCTCGCCGAGCTCGACCTGACCCTGGCGCTCTGCGGCTACACGCGCCCGGACCAGCTCGGCCCCGACTCGCTGACCGAGGGCCAATCTCAGTAGGTCGGAACGTCTTGTACTTTTTTGCCAGGCCCGCCCTCGACAGGCCTCAGCCGACCCACCGAAAAAGTTAAGTGGAGACCTACTGAGATTGGCCCTACGCCGGCGCCTCGATCTTGGGGAACAGAGCTGGGATGCGCTCGACGCTCTGGCCGCCCGGGCGGGAGCCGAGCTCGGCCAGGCCGCGTGACTCTTCGCCCAGCGTCGAGAGCAGCTGCTCGCTCGCCTGCGGCAGGTAGGGAACCAGCAGCAGCGTCGTCACCCGCAGGCCCTCGACCAGGTTGTAGAGGACCTCGTCGAGGCGCTCGGGGTCGGCCTCGTCCTTGGCCAGCACCCACGGCTGGGTCTCCTCGACGTAGCGGTTGAGCCGCCGCACCAGCGTCCAGGCCACCTCCAGCGCCTGGGTCAGCTCGGCCCGGTCGAGCAGCTCGCAGAAGCGCGGCACGACGCCTTCGAAGTCCTCGGCGAGCACCGCGTCGACGGCGGCCACCGGCACCGTCCCGTCGCGGTAGCGCTCGACCATCGCCAGCACGCGGCTGGCGAGGTTGCCGAAGTCGTTGGCCAGCTCGGTCTCGTAGCGGGCCTCGAAGCCGGCGGTCGAGATCGAGCCGTCCTGGCCGAAGCTGACCTCGCGGAAGCAGTAGAAGCGCAGCGCGTCGGCGCCGAAGCGCTCGATCACCTCGAAGGGGTCGAGCACGTTGCCGAGCGACTTCGACATCTTCTTCTCGCCCATCAGCAGGAAGCCGTGGATCGTCATCCGCCGCGGCGGCTCGAGGTCGGCGGCCCAGAGCAGCGCCGGCCAGATCACCGCGTGGAACTTGAGGATGTCCTTCGCCATCACGTGCAGCGAGGCGGGCCAGTAGCGCTCGGTCAGGTCCTCGCCCTCGCGGGCGAAGCCGAGCGCGGTGACGTAGTTGAGCAGCGCGTCGAACCAGACGTACATGCGCTGGTCGGGGTCCCAGGGCAGCGGCAGCCCCCACTTCAGCGTCGGCCGCGAGAGCGAGACGTCCTCCAGGCCCCCCTTGATGAACGAGACCGCCTCGTTGCGGCGGAAGTCGGGCACGACGAAGTCGGGCCGTTCCTCGTAGAGGCCTTCGAGCCGCTCCTGGAAGGCGGAGAGGCGGAAGAACCAGTTCTCCTCGCGCACCTGCTCGAGCGGGATCTCGTGGATCGCGCAGGTCTGGCCCGGCCCCAGCTCGCGCTCGGTCTTGAAGTCGGCGCAGCGCGGGCAGTACCAGCCTTCGTAGATCCCCTTGGTCACCCAGCCGTTGTCGTAGACCCGCTGCATGATCTCGGCGACCTTCTCCTTGTGGCGCGGGTCGGAGGTGCGGATGAAGAAGTCGTTGGTCGCGTCGATGATCGGCATCAGCGCGCGGAACTTCTCGGCGTTGCGGTCGGCCAGCTCCTGCGGCGAGATCCCCTCGCGCTCGGCCGCGGTCTCGATCGGCTCGCCGTGCTCGTCGGTGCCGGTGAGGAAGAAGACGTCCTCGCCGCGCTGGCGCATGTGGCGGGCGAGCACGTCGGCGGCCATCGTCGAGTAGGCGTGGCCGAGGTGCGGCTCGGCGTTGACGTAGTAGATCGGGGTGGTGACGTAGTAGGTCATTGCCGCAGCCGGTGTCAGTGCTGGCGATTCTGCGTGCGCACTGGCCGTCAGGCTACTGCGCGGCTCGCGGCCGGTCAGCGCCCGGTAGAGATCGTTCGCGCGGGTGCCGGTGAGGGCGGCGACGACGCTGGCCGCGGCGCGCGGCCGGGCGCCCGACTGGACCAGGTGGCGCAGGGCGTCGACGGCGAAGCCGACGTCGTGGTCGTGGTCCTCGGAGGCGGCCGGCCCGATCACCAGCACGATCTCGCCCTTGACGTCGCCGCGGAAGCGCCGCGCCAGTTCGGCCAGCGAGCCGCGCGCGACCTCCTCGTGCATCTTGGTCAGCTCGCGGCAGACGGCGGCGGGGCGGTCGGGGGCGATCGCCGCCAGCGCCGCCAGCGACTCGCCGACCCGGCGCGGCGACTCGAAGGCGACCACGGTCTCGGCCGAGCGCAGCACCCGCTCCATCTCGCCGGAGCGCTTCGGGCAGGAAGCCCTCGAAGCGCCAGCGGTCGGTGGGCAGGCCGGAGGCGACGAGCGCCACCGGCACCACCGAGGGCCCCGGCAGCACGGTCACGTCGAGGGCGCGTTCGATGCAGCGGCGGATCAGCTTGTAGCCGGGGTCGGAGATCGCCGGCATGCCGGCGTCGGAGACGAGGGCGACCGTTCGCCGCGCTCGATCCGCTGCGCCAGCTCGGTCGCCCGCGCCGCTTCGTTGCCCTCGTGGTTGGAGACCAGCGGCGGCGCCGGGCGGATGCCGAGCTTGTCGAGCAGGCCGCCGGTGCGGCGGGTGTCCTCGCAGGCGATCCAGTCGGCGGTGACGAGGGCGTCGCGGACCCGCGGGGTGACGTCGTCGAGGTTGCCGATCGGCGTCGGGCAGACGATCAGCTCGCCCGGCATCAGCCCTCCTGCCCCTCGAGCTCGATCCGCGCCATCGCCGCGGCGCCGATCATGCCGGCGTCGGGCCCAGCTCGGCGGCGACGACGGGGATGCGCTTCATCGGCGGCAGCGCGCGCTGCTCGAGCTCGCGGCGCGCCGGCTCGAGCAGCAGGTCGCCGGCGGCGATCACGCCGCCGCCGATCACGAAGACCTCGGGCTCGAAGATGTTGGCGAAGCTGGTCAGGGCGACGCCGAGCCGCGAGCCGACCAGGTCGAAGACGCCGCGCGCCGTGGCGTCGCCGGCGAGCGCCGCCTCGGTGACCGCCTTGCCGTCGATCGTCTCGCCGTCGGCGAGCATCCTGCCCAGCGCCGAGTCGGGCTCGCGCTCCGCCGCGGCCCGTCCCTCGCGCCCGAGCGCCGTGCCGGAGGCGAGCGTCTCGACGCAGCCGCGTCCCGGGCAGTTGCCCTGGCAGGGCGGCCCGTCGATCTCGATCACGGTGTGGCCGAGCTCGGCGCCGGCGCCGGTCGAGCCCCGGTAGACCTCGCCGCCGAGGATCAGGCCGCCGCCGATCCCGGTGCCGATCGTCAGCATCACCGCGTTCCGCGCCCCGCGCGCGGCGCCGTAGAGGTGCTCGGCGAGGGTCGGCGACGTTGGCGTCGTTGTCGACGAAGACCGGCAGGCCGGTGCGCTCGGCGACGAGATCGCGGATCGGCAGGTCCTCGAGCGGCAGGTTGACGGCGGAGACCGCGACGCCGCGGTCGTGGTCGATCGTCGCCGGGATGCCGAGCCCGATGCCGGCCACGCCCGGGCAGTGCTGGTGCGCCTCGCCGACCTCGCGCACCAGCAGGTCGACCAGCTCGTCCTCGGTCTGCCCGGTCGAGGCCTCGCGGCTCTCCCAGAGCACCTTGGAGTCGGCGTCGAGGACGCCGAGCAGCATCTTCGTCCCGCCCAGGTCGACGCCGATGATTTCCCCTGCACTCATGCGAGCTTCGCAGGGGTCTGGAGGCGGGCGACCGCGGGCATCGGCATGATTCCCGCAGTCTTTCATGGCCGACAATGGCGAGCAGCAGCCCTCCGGGCCGCCCGAGTACAAGGTCTACCGGTCCCGGAAGGGCCTTCTGTCGAGGCTGCGGTCCCCCGATCTCTCTGGACTCCGAGAGCGGACGCCGCGCGCGCCGAAATGGTGGCGGCGCGAGAAGCGCCCGCGGCCCGAGCCCGAGGGGCAGCCCGGGCCGCCGCGCCGCTGGACCGGCAAGCGGGTGCTCAAGTGGGTCGGGATCGCGGCGCTCGGCTGGATCCTGCTCAGCTTCCTCGCCTTCGCCGTCTCCGCCCAGCTGCAGTCCTTCAAGCTCTCCGGCGAAGCGAAGGACGCCCTGCACGGCAACCCGCTGCTGCTGCCCAGCGCGCAGACGATCCTCGTGCTCGGCACCGACGCCCGGCCGCCGGACACCAAGGAGCCCGGCGCCGCCCCCTCGCAGAAGTGCTTCGAACAGCAGGCCGCACGGCGACGCGCCGCACGACGGCTGCTCGAAGTCGGCGAATTCCGCGCCGACACGCTGATGCTGATCCGCGCCGGCGGCGGCGCCTTCCGCAAACTCTCGATCCCGCGCGACAGCTACGCCGAAATCCCCGGCCAGAGCCCGCAGAAAATCAACGCCGCCTACGCCTTCGGCGGCGCCAAGGCCGCAGATCGAAGCGGTCGAAGACTTCCTCGACATCCAGATCGACCACGTCGCGATCGTCGACTTCACCGGCTTCGAAGACCTGATCGACGCGGTCGGCGGGGTCAAGGTCAACGTCCCGCACAAGCTCTGCGCCGACATCTCCGGCGGCGCCGGCGGCGGCCAGGGCGGCGTCTCGCTGCGCCTGGCCAAGGGCGAGAACACCCTCGACGGCGAAAAGGCGCTCGCCTACTCGCGCGTGCGCGAGCCGAGCGAATGCCCCGGCCCGGGCAAGAGCGCCTACTCGCTCGGCTACAACGACTTCGACCGCGCCCAGGCCCAGCAGCGCGTGATCAACGGGATCAAGGACCGCCTCACCGACCCGCTCCGCCTCCCCTACAACTTCATCCACGGCCCGATCATCGGCTGGGACGCGCCGAAGGCCTTCGTCAGCGACATGGGCTTCCTGACCATGCCGCAGCTGGTCCTCTCGGCGGCGATCGGCGGCAGCGCCCCCACCGACGTGCTCTGCGCCGGCGCCAACTCGGGCTGCGGCCCCGAAGGCCCGGAAGGCAGCGTCGAAGTGCCGGAGGCGACCCGCCGGCGCGCCGTGGACCGCCTGCTCAACGGCTAGGACGACGGCGCCTGCTGAGTTGACCACACCCCAGTGTGGTCATAACTCGTCAGTCGCTGGTCGTCGAGGCCTTCGGCTTGGAGTCGCCGGAGGACTTCGAGTCGCTCGACTTGGACTCGGCTGGGCTTCGCGGTCCTTCGACTCGCCGAGCCCTCGCCGAGGAGCCGCCGTTGGCGCCGCCCTTCTTCTTCTTGCCGTAGTCGGTGTTGTAGAAGCCGGAGCCCTTGAAGTGGACGGCGACGGGGTGCAGGACGCGCACCGCGGGGGCGCCGCACTCCTGGCACTCGGTCAGCGCCTCGTCGCTCATCCGCTGGATCACGTCGAAGACGTGGCCGTTCTCGCACTTGTACTCGTAGATCGGCATCGGACGGGCGATTATCGCAGCCGGCCGCGGCAAGCCGCCGCCAGCCGCGCCCTGGGCGCGGCGTCTCTATACGGTTCCCGCAATGGCCGCAGCCGAGGAGAAGCGCCCGACCGACGTCTCGATGGAGGAGATCGTCGCCCTCTGCAAGCGGCGCGGCTTCGTCTTCCCCTCCTCGGAGATCTACGGCGGGCTCGGCTCGACCTACGACTACGGCCACTACGGCGTGCTGCTGAAGAACAACGTCAAGGCCGAGTGGTGGCGGGCGATGCTGCAGGAGCGCGACGACATCGTCGCGCTCGACTCGGCGATCCTCCAGCACCCGCGGGTCTGGGAGGCCTCGGGCCACCTGGAGGGCTTCACCGACCCGCTCGTCCAGTGCCTGGGCAAGTGCAAGAAGCGCTGGCGCGAGGACCACCTGCGCGAGGCGGTCGAAGCCGAGGGCGGCGACCCGAGCGCCGAGCTGCGCTGCCCGGAGTGCGGCGGCGAGCTCTCCGAGCCGCGCCAGTTCAACCTGATGTTCGAGACCCACGTCGGCCCGGTCGCGGGCGAGGGCTCCGAGGTCTACCTGCGGCCCGAGACGGCGCAGGGCATCTTCATCAACTTCAAGAACGTGCTCGGCTTCGCCCGCAAGAAGCCGCCCTTCGGCATCGCCCAGATCGGCAAGTCCTTCCGCAACGAGATCACGCCCGGCAACTTCATCTTCCGCACCCGCGAGTTCGAGCAGATGGAGATGGAGTTCTTCGTCCCGCCGGCCGACGCCGAGCGCTGGTACCGGACCTGGATCGAGGAGCGCGAGCGCTGGTACACCGAGCTCGGCATCCGCCCCGAGTTCCTGCGCGTCCGCCCCCACGACGCCGACGAGCTCTCCCACTACTCCTCGGGCACCAGCGACGTCGAGTACCTCTTCCCGATCGGCTGGTCGGAGCTGGAGGGGATCGCCAACCGCGGCGACTTCGACCTCACCCAGCACGCCAAGTTCAGCGGCGAGAAGCTCGAGTACTTCGACCAGCAGACCAAAGAGCGCTACGTCCCCCACGTGATCGAGCCGGCGGCCGGCGCCGACCGCGCCACCCTCGCCTTCCTGGTCGACGCCTACGAGGTCGAGGAGGTCGAGGGCCGCCAGCGCACCGTCCTGCGCCTCCACCCCCGCCTCGCCCCGGTCAAGGTCGCCGTCCTCCCCCTCGTCTCCAAGGAGGGCATGCCGGAGAAGGCCCGCGAGATCTTCGACGAGCTGCGCGCCCGCATGCCCGCCGAGTTCGACGAGGGCGGCTCGATCGGCAAGCGCTACCGCCGCCAGGACGAGATCGGCACCCCCTGGGGCATCACCGTCGACCACCAGACGATGGAAGACGACACGGTCACCCTCCGCGACCGCGACTCCCTGGAGCAGGCGCGGGTCCCGATCGCCGGCCTGGCCGACGACCTCGCCGCCCGCCTCGCCCAGCCCTGGCGCAGCCCGAAGCTGGGTTAGGCAGAAAAGGCGGCGGACCTACGCGCCGCCCTCGATCAACCCGATCACGTTGCCCTCGGGGTCGTTGAACTGGCCGAGGACCATGCGGCCCATGATCGTCTCGGGGCCCATTACGCGGGTGCCGCCCAGGGACTCGGCCTTGCTCAGGGCCTCCTCGACGTTGGGGACTTCGACGTAGAAGGTGACGTGGCCCTCGTAGCCCTCGGGGCCCTGGCCGATGCCGCCGCCGAGGCCGATGCCTTCGGCGTTGCTGTTGGCCTCGCGGTCGACCAGGCCGTATTTCATCTCGTTGTTCGCTTCGACGCTCCAGTCGAAGAGCTCGGCGTAGTAGCTCTGCAGCTTCTCGCCGTCCTTGGCCGATCACCTCGAAGTGGACCACTGGCTGTCCCATGTCGTCTCCTTTGGTTCGGTTGCCCGCTGTTCAGATACCCGCCATGAACCGTTCCACATCGGCGGCGTCGGCGGCGAGAGCCGCGTTGGCCTGTCTTGGCGATGCGGCCGAGCGGCTCGATCGTCACCTTGCCGCGGTTGAGCTTCCAGGTCGCCACGGCGCGGCCCTTGACCATCGCGAAGGGACGGAAGATGCCGTTCATCGTCACCAGGTGCGTGTGGGGGCCGAGGATCGGCTCGCGCGAGGTCCAGCCGAGCAGGACCGGGTCGAAGGCGCCGAGCAGGCGCGGGGCCGGGACCTCGGCCAGGGGCGGGTGGGCGGCCAGGTGGACCAGGCCGTCGCTCGCGCTCGACCAGCTCCGCGGCGATCGCCGCCAGGCCGGCGCGGGCGTCGCGCAGCGGCAGGCCGGCCCAGCGGGCCAGGTCGCGGTCGTCGGCCGGCGCGTGGCCGACCAGGTAGCGGCGGGCCAGCTCGGCGAGGGCGACGTCGCGATCGACCGGCTTGGCGGTGCCGAGCCAGTCGCGCGACGAGGACGTAGGCGTGATGCTTGCCGACCATCGGGCCGCGCACGGCGATGCCCCGCAGCGTCGCGAGGAAGAGGAGGTGGATCAAGGCCTGGCCCTCGGTCGGCACACCCGCCGCGTCGAGCCGCTCGCGCAGCTGCAGGCGGGTCAGCGGCCCCTCCTCGGCAAGCGCCCGCTCGATCGTCGCCACGCCGCGCTCGGCGGCGTCCGGGGGAACGCCCTCCTGGGCGAGCCGGCGCGTTGCCGAGGTGAACAGCGGCGGCGTCGTCAGCGCGTGCAGCCACGGGTAGTCCTCGCTGCGGACCAGGTGCAGCGTGCCGCGGTTGAGCCAGGTGATCAGCAGCGAGCGCTCCTCGCTCAGCGCCCGGTCGACGTCGGCGGCGGTCAGTCCCTCGGTGCGCGCCCGCACCGCGAGACGGGCGCCGCGCGGATCCTGGCCCTGCACCGCGAGCAGCCGCTCGGCCACGGCCGGCGGGTCGGGCAGCGGCTGCCCGGAGAGAGCCTGGGCGGCGAACCGCTCGGCGAAGATCGACGCGGCGGACACCCGCAGATGATCGCTAACGCACCGAGACGAGTTCGCAGCACGTAGACCACCGGCACGTCCGGGCCGTAGGCCTGCGTTCGGCGGGGACGATCGAGCTCGCGGCGACCGCCGACCTTCATGCCTTCGAGGCCCGTTGTCCCAGCCGTCGAGCGATTCGCCTGTGCCGAAACCCGATGTTGAAGGTGACGACTCCACCAGGTTTCGAAGTACTCGACCGGTCCGGTAGTCGAAGCTCTTGTACTTGACGGCTGCTATCCGGCCCTTCGCCAGGATTGCCCCGGTCCCGGGCCTGAGATCCTTGACGATCGAGCTTCTTCGGCACTGGGCCGTGGGGGGCGATGAAGACCGGTTCCCCCTTGCGCCAGACGACCCCAGCGGTCCGCGCCTGGGGATCGTCCGACGACGCCGCCACCGCAGGCGCCCAGGGCGAGAGCGATCAAGACAAAGCTGATTAGCGCGCGAATCTTCACGCGCAGGATCGTACTACCAACCGCAAAAAGTCGGCAAACCGTCAGCCCTTGCCGGAGATCAGGTCCCAGGCGCGGCGGAGCTTGTCGTGGCCGCCCTTGGCCATGTCGTCCGCGCCCACCTCGATCGAGCCGGGGTTGGCGCTCGGCTTGGGCAGGCTCTCCGCCGCCGCGGCGTCGATCTTCAGCACGACACCCCGCTCGTAGATCTCCCCGACCTCGGGGGCATCGACGAAGCGGTGGCCGCCGGGCAGGACGCTCGTGTCGAGCACGATGCCGTCGAAGATGTCGTCGTCGGGCACGGAGAGGACGTGCTCGACCTCGCCGAGCTTCTCGCCGTCGCTCGAGTAGACGGCGACGCCCGGCTGCACGGCGAGGTAGGAGCTCGGTGCGCCCAGATCCTCCATCGCCTGAGCATATCCGCTGCTGTCGCACATGGCCCGGCTCGCGGGCTATGCTCGCCGCCCAGGCAAACCGATCGAACCAGAAGGAGGAACGGGATGGCGGTAGGACTGTGGATCAGCTTCGCGGGCGGGACGCAGGAGCAGTACGACGCGGTCAACGCCGAGATGGGCGTCGAGCAGAACCCGCCGGAGGGCCTCGTCTTCCACTCCGCCGGGCCGATCGAGGGCGGCTGGAACGTGATCGACTTCTGGGAGTCGCGCGAGCCTTCGACCGCTTCCAGCAGGAGCCGGCTCGGGCCGGCGATCGGGGCGCTCGGCGACAAGGCGCCCCCCGAGCCCGCCCGAGCATCAAGGAGTTCCCCGTCCACAACACCCTCAAGGGCTGACGGAGCCGAGCGCCGCGAAATGGGCCTCAACCTCGCATCGCTGCTGACCGAGAGCGCCGAGCGGACGCCGGATGCCCCGGCGATCCGGCTCGGCGAGCTCGAGCTCAGCTACGGCGAGCTCGACGACCGCAGCGCCCGGCTCGCGACGCTGCTGCGCGAGAAGGGGCTCGAGCCGGGCGACCGGGTCGGCGTGATGCTGCCCAACGTGCCCGAGTTCCCGGTCGCCTACTACGGCGTGCTGCGGGCCGGCGGCGTCGTCGTGCCGATGAACGTGCTGCTGAAGCGGCGCGAGATCGCCTTCTACCTGGAGGACTCCGGCGCCAAGCTGCTGCTCGCCTGGCACGGCTTCCCGAGGAGGCGCGCGACGGGCGCCGCCGACGCCGGCGCCGAGCTGATCGAGGTCGAGCCGGCCTCCTTCGCCGCGACGCCTCGCCGAGCTGGAGCCGACCCCGGGCCTGGTCGAGACCGCCGAGGACGACACCGCGGTGATCCTCTACACCTCGGGCACGACCGGCAAGCCGAAGGGCGCCGAGCTGACCCACCTGAACCTCTTCCGCAACGCCGACGTCTCCAGCCGCACCACCTGCGAGATCGTCCCAGGGCGACGTCGTCCTCGGCGCCCTGCCCCTCTTCCACTCCTTCGGGCAGACGGTCGAGCATGAACGCCTCGCTGAAGGTCGGCGCCTGCCTCACCCTGGTCCCCAGATTCGACCCCGGCGAGGCGCTGGCGACGATGCAGCGCGACGGCGTCACCCACTTCTACGGCGTGCCGACGATGTACGGCGCGCTGCTGCACCACCCCGAGCGCGAGAGCTTCGACACCTCCTCGCTGCGCATCTGCATCACCGGCGGCGCCTCGATGCCGGTCGAGGTGCTGCGCGGCTTCGAAGACGCCTTCGGGGCGAAGGTGATGGAGGGCTACGGCCTCTCGGAGACCTCGCCGGTCGCCTGCTCCAACCACCCCGACACGGAGCGCAAGGCCGGCTCGATCGGCACCCCGATCGAGGGGGTCGAGATGCAGGTCGTCGACGAGGACGACAACCCGGTCGCCCAGGGCGAGGTCGGCGAGATCGTGATCCGCGGCCACAACATCATGAAGGGCTACTGGCAGCGCCCCGACGCGACCGAGGAGGCGATGCGCGGCGGCTGGTTCCACAGCGGCGACATGGCCCGCACCGACGAGGACGGCTACTTCTACATCGTCGACCGCAAGAAGGACCTGATCATCCGCGGCGGCTACAACGTCTACCCGCGCGAGGTCGAGGAGGTGCTCTACGAGCACCCGAAGATCCGCGAAGCGGCCGTCGTCGGCGTCCCCCACGACGAGTGGGGCGAGGAGATCGGCGCCGCGGTCGTCCTCCACGAGGGCGAGGAGCTGCCGCCCGAGGAGGTCAGCGCCTACGTCAAGGAGCGGATCGCCGCCTACAAGTACCCGCGCGTGGTCTGGTTCCTCGACGAGCTGCCCAAGGGCCCGACCGGCAAGATCCTCAAGCGCGAGATCGAGCCGCCGGCGCGCTGTGTGACGAAGTCACCCTGGCTCAAACTGGCTGGGCAGCCAGTTTGGCGGTAACCTCCGCGCCAGCAGCCGCCGGAGGCACCAACGAAGGAGAGAGATGAGCGTCGCGTCGCAGAGCCTGATGGACAACGTCACCTACGAGGACCTCTACCACCGCTGGGAGCAGGGCAACTGGAGCGCCTACGACATCGACTTCTCCGGCGACAAAGCCGGCTGGGACGGCCTCAGCGACATCCAGCGGCGCTCGGCGATGTGGATCTACTCGATGTTCTTCTACGGCGAGGACCGCGTCGCCGACACCCTCGCCCCCTACATCACCGCCGCCCCGACCGAGGAGCAGTCCTACTTCCTCGCCACCCAGCAGGTCGACGAGGTGCGCCACTCGGTCTTCTTCCACCGCTTCTTCAAGGAGGTGATCGGGGTCGGCGGCGACTCGATCCAGCAGACCCTCGCCTCCACCCTGCCGCAGCTCAACTGGGGCTACCGCGGCATCTTCGACCGGCTCGACGTGATGGCCGAGGAACTGCGCAAGGACCGCTCGCTGCCCAAGTACGCGCAGGCGATCACCCTCTACCACCTGATCGTCGAGGGCTCGCTGGCCCAGCCCGGCCAGCACTTCATCGAGGACTTCTTCGCCTCCGAAGAGACGATGCCCGGCTTCAGCTCCGGCATCGCCAACGTCTCCCGCGACGAGCAGCGCCACATCGGCTTCGGCGTCAAGGTGCTCTCCGAACTGCTGAGGGAGGGCGAGCCCGGCGCCGAGGAGTGCAGGGCCGCGGTGGTCGAGCTGCTGCGCGAAGTCCTGCCCTACGGCCCGGCCGTCTTCAACCCGCCGAACATGGACCGCTCCTACACCGAGTGCTACGGCTTCTCGCTCGAGGACATCTTCGCCTTCGGCCTCAAACTGATCCGCCAGCGCTGGCGCACGATCGGCTACCCGATCGAGGAGATGCCCCCCGGCGTCTTCCCCTTCGACCCGGAGATGGACGAGCGACGGTCGCCGAGCGCCAGGTGAAGCTGATGATGGGCGGCATCCTCGGCTCGCCCGACGGCGTGCCCGAGAGCTCGCCCGAGCTGCAGCGCCTCTACTTCGACGTGATCGAGCGCGTCGTCAACCCCGAGGCGGCCAACGGCTCCCGCCTCGTCTACCAGTGGCGCTTCACCGACGCCGAGCCCTGGCACCTGGTGATCGACAACGGCTCGACCCACGCCGAGCCGGGCGAAGCCCCCAACCCCAACCTCGTCCTCGAGGCAAGCTGGGCCGACTTCGTCGCCACCGGCAAGCCCGACGCGAACCCGCTGAAGATGGTGCTGCACCCGCCGCCTCCGCCCCCGCGGCTCCATCCGCGAGCTGGCGCGGATGCGGAAGGTGTTCCCGAGCTGAGGGGATCAGGCGATCCGCAAGCACCGCCTGCGCGGCGACGCGTAGAGGCAGCGAGGGGTCGATTTTGGCGCTGCAGCACGCTTGGATCTCCCCAAATTCGGCTCTAATTGCATTAAAGATCTCTTTTTGATAAAGATCCCACTTCCACTAGAACGGTGCGGTTGCAAGTACCGATGGAGCAGCTTTTCGCAGTGAATCAGGGAGTGGACCCCTTGGAAAGCAGCGTCTGCCGTTGTCGACTTCGACCTGCCGTTACCGCATGCAACGGAAAGGACCAGTCCAATGAGAACGGCTATTCATTGCCACGGCACTGATGGCAGCGATGCTGGTGCCGGCATCACAGGCGCTCGCCTCGTCGCACCATCCGAAAGGCGAATACGCCCAGTTCGCCGAGTGCCCCCTGAGCCAACCCACGCTCACGTTCTGCATCTTCTCGGAATCGAACGGCGGCTTCTTCCAGGTCGGCAAAAAAACCGTCCCGCTGAAAAATCCGGTCATCCTCCAAGGCGGGCTTGAAATCAACGAAGAAACAGGGGAAGAAAACTTCGTCGGCGCCGAGAACGGCGAAACCGCTCGTGAAAACCCCGCAGACGGTGCCCGGGGGGCTCCTGGGAATCGAAGCGCCGAAATCGTGGCCGCTGTTCCTCCAGATCCTGTTCAACGAAACCATCAACAAAGGCGCTCACCGGGGTCACGGCAACGGTCGAACTGGCCGCTCCGGCCTCGTCGGTCAAAGTCAGTCCCGAGCAACCTGGCTCAGCGAAGAAGGCGACGCCCTCGTGCTGCCGGTGAAGATCAAGCTGAGCAATTCGTTCCTCGGCAGCAATTGCTACATCGGCTCGAATGCCAAACCGGTCGTGATCAACTTCACCACCGGAGAAACATCGCCGCCCCCGCCGAACAAACCCATCCACGGCGCGCTGGGATCGCTGTCGTTCAACGAAGCCGGAACGATTCTCACCGTGAGCGGAGGCGCCTCGTGAACAACTCGTTCGCGGCACCGGGAGCCAACGGCTGCGGCGGGCTCTTCTCGTTCCTCGTCGACCCGTTCGTCAACTCGCTCGTCGGCCTGCCGTCCCCGGCCGGCACCAACACGGCGATCCTCGAAGGCAAATTCCAGCTCGGCGTACCTGCAGCGGTTAAAGCAAGCGAATAGCAGTCAGTTGTACCTGTAGTCGCCAAACGCCCGCCGCGGCTTCCGCGGCGGGCGTTTGCTTCTCTCCAAGTGGCTCTCAACAGCGGCAGGCCGCCGTGGAGTCCGCGGCCTTCGCACTAGGAGACCGGCGGCCGCCTCGTCCGCCCAAGGCCGCTCGGCCTCGAGCTGGCCGGCGAGCGAGAGCAGCGTCGACTCGTCGCCGGGGCGGCCGATGATCTGGACCGCCAGGGGCAAGCCGTCGGCGGCGAAGCCCATCGGGACCGACATCGCCGGGTTGCCGAGGTGGTTCCAGGGGACGCAGTAGGGGTAGAAGCGGCTCATGCCGATCACGGTGCGGAGGGCGCCCTTGCCCTCCCAGCGGCGGATCGGGATCGCGGTGCCGCCCATCACCGGGGTGATCAGGACGTCGAAGGAGTCGAAGAGGGCGTTGATGCGGGCGGCGTCGACGTCGCGGCCGCGCAGGGCCCGCTCGAAGAGCGAGTCGGGGAGGCGGCGGCCGAGGCGGCCGAAGCCGCGGGTGCGGCTTTCGAGGCGCTCGGGGTGGGGCACTTTGTCGACCGTCTCGGAGACCCCGCGCAGGAAGCGCGGCGTGATGTTGTTGCCGATCCCGCCCCAGTCGGGGTCGCGCTGGGCGACCTCGTGGCCGAGCGAGCGCATCAGCTCGGCGGCGTCGGCGACCGCGTCCTTGACGACGCTGTCGACGGTCGGCGGCGCCGCGGCGCGGGGCGCCAGGGTCGAGTAGGCGACCCGGAGCTTGCCGGGCGGCGTCTTCGCCGACTCGACGAAGGGCCGCTCCGGGGGCGGGGGGGCGCCCGGCTCCTTCGAGCCGCCCGAGGTGATGTCGAGCCAGAGCGCCGTGTCGAGGACGCTGCGGCTGAGGCAGCCGTTCACGGCGAGGCCGTTCCAGTATTCGAGGTCGGGGGCGAAGGAGATCCGTCCCCGCGACGGCTTCAGGCCGAAGAGGCCGCAGGACGCGGCGGGCAGGCGGATCGAGCCGCCGCCGTCGCCGGCCGAGGCGATCGGGACCATTCCGGAGGCCACGGCGGCCGCCGAGCCGCCGCTCGAGCCGGCCGGGCTGCGCTGCAGGTCCCAGGGGTTGCGGGTCACCCCGTAGGTGGCCGACTCGGTGAAGCCGCAGATCGCCATCTCGGGCAGGTGGGTCAGGCCGACGACGATCGCGCCGGCCTCGCGCAGTCGCCGCACCATCTCGCAGTCTTCCGCCGCCGGCTCGGTGAAGGCGTCGGTGCCGAACATCGTCACCTCGCCCGCCACGGCGCTTTCGTCCTTGATCGCGATCGGCACGCCGAGCAGCGGCCGCTCCTCGCCCGCCTTCAGCCGCGCTTCGGCCTGCTTGGCCTCGAGCAGCGCCCGCCCGGCGAGGACCTTGCGGAAGGCGTTCAGCTCCGGGTCGAGGCGGGCGATCCGGTCGAGGCAGAGCTGCACCAGCTCGGTCGGGGAGACCTCCCCCGCCCGCACCATCTCCGCCTGCTTCGCCGCTCCCGCAAAGGCGAGGTCGTCGCTCATGCCGGCCAGGCTATTCAGACCTGCGGTGCGTCTTGTCGTCGCCAGCGTTGACAATTCCGCACCGAAGTTAGTGGCCCTGCCGGGCAGGTCAGGCTCGGGCTCGGGGCTCGGCGTGCCGCCCTCGAAGCTGAGGTCGGGCAGGGCGCGGTCGAGCCAGGACGGCATCCACCAGTTCCAGCCGCCGAGCAGCTTCATCGCCGCCGGGACGAGGATCAGGCGGACCAGGGTCGCGTCGAGGGCGATCGCCACCGCGCAGCCCATCCCCAGCTCCTTGATCGAGGGCACGCCGGTGAGGACGAAGACGCGCGAAGACCGCAGGTCATGATCAGCGCCGCCGAGGAGATCGTGCGGGCGCTGGACGAGAGGCCCTCCGCCACCGCCCGCTCGTTGTCGCCGTGCTCGAGGTAGCGCTCGCGGATGCGCGACATCAGGAAGACCTCGTAGTCCATCGAGAGGCCGAAGACGATGGCGAAGATCAGCGGCACGTTGATCGTGTCGAGCGCGCCCTGGCTTTCGAAGCCGAAGCAGGCTGTCGAACCAGCCCCACTGGAAGATCGCGACGAGGACGCCGAACGCCGCCCCGATCGAGAGCAGGTTCATCAGCACCGCCTTCAGCGGCAGCAGCAGCGAGCGCAGCATCACCATCAGCACGAGGTAGCTGAGCGCGAGGACGAAGAGGACGATCTTCCACATCGAGCCGCTGACCTGGTCGCGGGCGTCCTGGCTGCGGGCGGTTTCGCCGCCGACGTCGACCGTGGCGACGCGGCTCAGCTCGGTGCGCGGGATGACGCTTTCGCGCAGGCGGTGGACGAGCGCGATGGTCGCGTCGGACTCGCTCGGCGCGCTCGGACGTCGCCTGCACCAGGACGCTGCCGCCGGCGAAGGCCGGCGGTGCGACGCGAGCCGATCCCCGGGGTCGCCTGCGAGCGTGCGCACGAAGCCCGGCGACCGCGGCCCGGTCGTCGCGGGCGGCGCCGGCGCTGCCGAAGGTGGCGACCACCTGCACCGGGTCGGTGCCGCCGCCGAGCTGCTTCGAGGCGAGTTCGTTGCCGACCCGCACGTCGCTGTCCTTGGGGAACTGGCTCGAGCGCCTGCGTCCCGGTCTCGATCGAGAGCAGCGGGATCGCCAGGGTGAGCAGGACCGCGGAGACGCCGATCACGGCCGTCCAGGGGTGGGCCATCACCCGCGTCGTCCAGCGCACCCAGAAGGCCTCGCGGTCGGGGCGCTCGCCGCGCCGGCGGAAGATCCCCAGCACCTTGGCGACGATCCCGCCGGGCAGCACCCGGTCGCCGAGCATCGCGATCAGGACGGGGAGCAGCGTCGTCGCGGTGAGGATCGAGACCGCGACCACGGTCATCGCGCCCAGCGCCATCGAGCGCAGGGCCTGGTTGTCGACCATCCACAGCCCGGCGAGGGAGACGATCACGGCGAGGCCGGAGAAGGCCACCGCCAGGCCGGAGGTGGAGAGCGCCTCCGCCCGCGCCGCGTCCTGGTCGCGCCCGCGCGCCCGCTCCTCGCGGTAGCGGGCGAGGATGAAGAGCGAGTAGTCGATCGCCACCCCGATCCCGATCATCGAGGCCATGTTGGTGACGAAGACCGAGGTGCTCATCTCCAGCGAGATGAAGTAGATCAGGGCGCCGGTGACGATCACGCTGACGAAGCCGAGCGCCAGCGGCAGCGCCGCGGCCGCGAGCGAGCCGAAGACGACGAGCAGGATCACGGCGACGATCGGGAAGCCGCCGGCCTCGGCTTTGGCGAGGTCTTCCTTGGAGAGCTCCTGCATCCCCGCCCAGACGGTCGGCTGCCCGGCCAGGTAGGTGGTGACGCCGGCTGTCGGCGGTGCCGGGGTCGAGGTCTTCGCGCAGGATCGCCGGCCGAGTCGGTCTGGCGGTCGGCCGACTGTTCGCTGCGCAGCGGCAGCATCGCCGTGCCGGTCCGCTGCAGCGCCAGCTCGCCGCGGCGCGCGACCGCCGGCGGGCAGCGTCGACTTCGTCGAGGCCGGCGACGGCGCGGCGCACCCGGTCGACGGCCGCGGCCCGAGCCGCCGGCCCGGCACCCGGCTCGGCCCGCAGCAGCACCGTGATGCCGCCCGTCTTGGCCCCGAAGTCCCGCTGCAGCGAGTCGCTGACGGCCTTCGACTGGCTGCCCGGCACGTCGAAGCCGCCCCCGGTGAGGTGATCGGTCTGGTGCGAGGCGATCGGCAGGGCCAGGGCGACGACGGCGATCCAGGCGAGCAGCACCCAGCGCCGGCGGCGGCCGAGGAACCCTGCGAGCTTGACCATGAAGTCGCGCATTGGCTGGACAGCCAGCTTTTCGCAGCGAACGACCAGCCGTCTGTGAGGCACGGTCACGCCTGGCGCCGAAGGGCCGCGAAGATGCCGCGAGCCGGTCGCTACTCGCTGACGAGCAGGTAGCGCGCCGAGGCCGCGCCGGCGGCGAGGGCGCCGCTGTTGTCGCGGCTCGGGTCCGAGAGCGCCTGCAGGGCGAAGCCGTCGCCGACGGCGAAGAGGTAGGAGACGATCGCCTCGGCGTCGAAGCGGAGGCTGAGCACGCCCTCGCGCTCCTTCGCCTTCAGCACCTCGGCGACGTGGGAGCGGGTGCAGCTCGAAGAGCTGGCCGACCTCGTGCTGGATCTCCGGGTTGCGGCGGCCGGCGCTGAAGAGCTCGTAGAGGAGGAGGAAGAAGGCCGGCTCGTTCTCGATCAGGTCGGTGAGGCTGGCGACGAGGACGTCGATCACGTCGTCGACGGTCTCCGCCTTGGCCAGCGGTTCGTCGAGCCGGGCCACCCGGATCTCGGCGTCGCGGCGCACCACCTCGACCAGCAGCCGCTCCTTGGTCCCGAAGTAGTAGTGGAGCAGGCCGCGGCTGACCCCCGCCTCGCGGGCGACGTGCTCGAAGGTCGAGCCGGCGGCGCCGCGCTTGGCGACGCTGACGCGCATCGCGTCGACGATGCGCTGCGCCTTCTCACCGCTGAGCTCGCGCTCCTTTGTAGCCGCCTCCATTGGCTCAGTCTATAGTGAGACCGGCGCAGGCACGAGGAAGCCCGGCTGGCGATGCCGAGATCAGGAGCCGTTGATCGAGTCGTGCTCGTGTACTCGAACTCCTCCTCGGCGCCGAAGAGGGCGTCGAGCACGGTCTTGCGGGCGTCCTCGCTCAGCACCAGGGCGATCGCGGCACCGACCAGGGCGAAGAGGACGAGGCGGCCGAGCTTGCTCTTGCGCTTCTTCGGCGCCCGCAGCTGCTCGGAGGCGTCGCGCAGGCTCTCCGCCGCCGAGCGCAGGTCGCGCTGGACCTTCCTGTCGCTGGTCACGGCCTTGACCGCGCCGTGGCCGTTGCTGGTCGCCCGGCCGTAGGCGCCGCGCGCCGCCTCGAAGGCCTTGCGAAGGCTGTCGCGCAGCTCTTCGTCCTCGATCAGTCGCTGCACGTAGGGGTTCTCGCGTGCGGTCGAATAAAGGTCGGCGGCCTGGGTCGCCCGGGTGGTCTTGCTCATGCCATCTCCTCGCTGGAGTTCCTGGGGTGACGGTCAGGATAACTCCGAAATCGATTTTGCGTCAGGGAGGCCCGATCCCGTCCAGGAGCACCCCGTTCGTGCGGAAGCCGAGCTCGGCGTCGCGCACGATTCCCAGCCGCAGCGGCCGCAGCCCCGGGCCGGGGGTGGCGAAGCGGCGCACGTAGAGGCGGCCGACCTTCTCGTAGCCGACCTGGCGGAAGCCGGGACCGAGCAGACGGGGCGGCGGCGGGGCGGCCGGCCCGTCGGAGATGAAGTCGACCTCGCCGACCTGCCACTCGAAGCCTTCGGAAGGCTGGACCTGGAAGGCGCCGGTGGAGAGGTAGTAGCGCAGCGAGGCCTCGCCCAGGGTCCAGGTGACCATCGCCCGCGGCACGGTCGGTTCGCCCAGGTCCGTCGCGACCGCGTCCCAGTCGGGGCGCTGCAGGGCCGGCGAGAGGCTGGCCCAGACCGAGAAGCCGAGCGAGTAGGCGACCAGGGCCGCGCAGAGGACGAGCGCCGGCGCGGCCGGCGCGGCGCACGGTGAAGCCGATCGCGACGGCGACCAGCAGCGGCACGCAGGGCCGGCATCAGGTTGCGCGCCAGGACGTAGTCCTTGGCCGGGGTCGAGCAGGCCGAGGAACACCGGGACGGCGACGGTCACCGCGGCGAGCGCGAGCGGGATCGCCGGCGGCGCGGCGCTCGGGGCGCTCGCCGCGGGAGAAGACGAGCGCCAGCGCGGCAACCGCGAGCAGACAGGGGACCAGGGCGAGCAGCGGGTGCTCGGGGCGGGCGATGATGTCGCCGGTCTCCCCCAGCATGAAGGTGAGCCCCGTCTCCCAGAGGCGGTGCCCGAGGGTGAAGTTGCCGATCCACTCGGCGTGGCCGATCGACATCTGGTGGATCGCCAGCGGCGCCAGCAGCAGACCCGGCGCCGGCGACGATGGCGAGGCCGCGGCGCCGCCTCGCGGCGGCGCCGGTGCAGCAGCCAGAGCGCCTCGGCGGCGATCGGGAAGGCGGCGAAGTAGTGCGTGGCCAGGGCCAAGGCCGAGACAGGCCCCCCAGAGCGACGAAGTCGCGGCGGGCGCCGCGGTCGAGCGCCCGCACGAAGTAGAGCAGCGAGAGCGCGGTGAGCAGCGCGAACAGCGCGTAAGCCCGAGCCTCCTGCGAGTACCAGACCAGCATCGGGTTGACCGCGACCAGCGCCGCGGCGGCGATCCCGGCCGACTGCGGCCGACGCGGCGGGTTGTCAGCTCGGTGGCGAGCAGGTAGGCGACCGGGACGGTGGCGACGCCGGCCAGGGCCGAGAGCGAGCGCAGGCCGAACTCGCCGGTCCCGGTCAGCTGGGTCCAGAGCCAGGCGAGGGCGTAGTAGAGCGGCGGCGCCGACTCGCTGAAGCCGACCGCGTCCATCGCGTGCCAGAAGCCGCCGCGCAGGATCCGGCTGGCGGTGACGATCTCGTCGTGGTGATAGCTCTGGATGCCGAGCGTGGCGAAGCGCAGCGCGGCGCCAGCGAGACGGTCAGCCCGGCGACGATCCAGAAGGTGCGCGAGCGCGCCCGCACCATCTCCCCGATCGCCTCCCGATACGTCGACAGGCTGCCCCTGCCCAGCGCTTCGGCGGCCTCCATATGGCTAGGCGAGCGCCGCTTCGATCGCCTTGGAGACCTCGTCCACGTAGACGAACTCCAGCTCGCTGCGCTCGTGCTCGGGGATCTCCGCCACGTCGCCCTCGTTTCGCTCCGGCACCAGCACGCGCTTGATCCCGGCCCGCTGCGCGGCCAGCGACTTCTCCTTCAGCCCGCCGATCGGCAGCACCTGGCCGGTCAGCGTCACCTCGCCGGTCATCGCCACATCGTTGCGAACGGGCCGGCCGCTGATCAGGGAGGCCAGGGCGACGGTCATCGCCACCCCGGCCGAGGGCCCGTCCTTGGGCACCGCGCCGGCCGGCACGTGGATGTGGATGTCGTGCTTGGCGAACCACTCCTCGTCGAGGTCGGGCGCCACCTCGCTCCAGTGGCCGCGCACGTAGGAGAGCGCCGCCTGCGCCGACTCCTTCATCACGTCGCCGAGCTGGCCGGTGATCGTCAGCTTGCCGCGCGCCCGGCATCGAGGTCGCCTCGATGAAGAGGACGTCGCCGCCGGTCGGCGTCCAGGCGAGGCCGGTGGCGACGCCGGGGTCCTTGGTGCGGCGCCGCTGCTCGGCGAAGACGCGGCGGCGGCCGAGCAGCTCGCGGGCCCGCTTGGCCGAGATCTTGACCTTGCCCTTGCCCTTGCCCTCGGCGACTTCGCGGGCGACTTTGCGGCAGATCGTGCCGATCTGGCGCTCGAGGTTGCGCACGCCGGCCTCGCGCGTGTACTCCTCGACGATCGCCGCCAGCGCCGGGTCGGCGAACTCGATCTGGGAGGGCTTGAGGCCGTTGGCCTCGATCTGGCGCGGGACCAGGTAGCGGCGGGCGATGTGCTTCTTCTCCTCCAGCGTGTAGCCGGCCAGCTCGATCGTCTCCATCCGGTCCTGCAGCGGGCCGGGGATCGTGTCGAGCACGTTGGCGGTGGCGATGAACATCACCTCGGAGAGGTCGAACTCGAGGTCGAGGTAGTGGTCGCGGAAGGAGTCGTTCTGGGCGGGGTCGAGCACCTCGAGCATCGCCGAGGCGGGGTCGCCGCGGAAGTCGGCGCCCATCTTGTCGATCTCGTCGATCATGAAGACGGGGTTGCGCGAGCCGGCGTCGCGCAGGGCGCGGACGATCGTCCCCGGCATCGCGCCGATGTAGGTGCGGCGGTGGCCGCGGATCTCGGCCTCGTCGCGGACGCCGCCGACCGAGATCCGCTCGAACTCGCGGCCCAGCGCCTTCGCGATCGAGCGGCCGAGGCTGGTCTTGCCGACGCCGGGCGGGCCGACGAAGCAGAGGATCGGGCCGGGCGAGTCCGGCTTCAGCTTGCGCACCGCCAGGTACTCGAGGATGCGGTCCTTGACCTTCTCCAGGTCGTAGTGGTCGGCGTCGAGCACCTCGCGGGCGTGGGGGATGTCGAGGTTGTCCTCGGTCTCCGCCGACCAGGGCAGCTCGGTCAGCCACTCCAGGTAGGTGCGGATGACGCCGTGCTCGGCGGCCGCCGGCGGCAGTTTCTCCAGCCGCGAGAGCTCGCGGTCGGCGGCCTTCTGGGCGTGCTCGGGCAGTTTCGCCGCCTCGATCTTCTCGCGCAGTTCGTTGACTTCGGCCTGCTGCTCGTCGCCCTCCCCCAGCTCGTCCTGGATCGCTTTCATCTGCTGGCGCAGGAAGAACTCGCGCTGGCCCTTGTCGATCTCCGACTCGCACCTGCGACTGGATCTGGGTGCCGAGCTGGACGACCTCGAGCTCGCGGGCGAGGATCTGGGAGAGGTGGCGCAGGCGGCCGACCACCTTGCACCTCCTCGAGCAGCTCCTGCTTCTCCTCGGTGGAGATGCGCAGGGCGCCGGCGATCAGGTGGGCGAGCGCCGCCGGGTCGTCGAGGTTGGCGACCGCCATCTGCAGCTCCTCGGGCAGGTAGGGGATCTGCTCGATGATCTCCGAGAAGGTGCGCTGCACGTTGCGGGTCAGCGCCTCCAGCTCCGGGCCGTCCTCGACCACGTCGGGCAGCTCGCCGATCCGCGCCACCAGGTAGGGCTCCTCGGCGACGTAGGGGCCGAGGCGGACCCGCTGCGTGCCCTGGACGAGGATGCGCAGCGTCCCGTCGGGGACCTTGAGCATGCGGGCGACGACGCCGACGACGCCGACCTCGTAGAGGTCGTTGGGCCCGGGCTCCTCGTTCTCGGGGTCGCGGGCGGCGACCATCGCCAGCATCCGGTTGGCGCCGAGCACGTCGTTGACCAGCTTGATCGAGCGCTCCTGGCCGACCGCGAGCGGGGTCAGGGTCTCGGGGAAGGTGACCGTCTCGCGCAGCGGCAGGACCGGCAGCGCGTCGGGCAGGGGCTCCGAGGCGCGGATCGCGTCCTCGGCGTCGAGCGGCGACTCGACCACTTCGAGAACCGGGCTGCCCTCCATCGGGCTACTCCCTCCCGATCGGGACCCGGCGCGTGCTCTCCGCCGGATCGCGCAGCGGCAGCTCGATCCGCAGCACGCCGTCTTCGTAGGTCGCCTTGGCCTGCTCGGCGTCGACGTCGACCTGCAGCTCGACGATGCGCCGGAACGGCCCGGAGGGAATCTCGACCTGCTGGTAGACCCGCCCCTCGGTCTCCTGCACCGGCCGTTCCCCGACGATCGCCAGCTGCCGCCCGCTCACCTCGATGCCCACGGCCGAAAGATCCACCCCGGCCAGGTCGACCTTGACCACGGCCTGCTGCGGTTCCCCGCAGTAATAGACATCGACGTTGGGAGTAAAACCTCTGCTCCTGCGAGAGACGTATGTGGTCCGTGCCCACGCGTATAGGTCTCGCTCCGGCATTCGGGCCAAAACATTAGCCAGCCCGGCCCCTCGCGGGGGGTGGCACGGATTTGGGGGACCACCCCGAGGAGGCGGCGCAGCCGCCCCCGCAGCGGGTGGTGGGACCAAATCCGTGACAGGACCCGCCGCGCCTAAGACGTCACGCAGGCTGCGCTTGCGACGCCCACCGCGGCGGCCGCATCAGCAGCACGGGCTGCTTCGGCGGAACCAGCCCCTCGGGCCGGTTCGGCCGGAAGGTCGTGCAGGGCTCCTCCAGCTCGAGCGCGCAGAGGAGGTTCTTGCGGAAGTAGCAGTCGTCGCAGCTCGGCGGCTTCTGGCTTGCGCGGCATCGCGGCGATATTGGCACCGCGTGACGCTTTCGTGACGCTCATTTCCGCAAAGCGCCACATCTTTGACACAGTCTCGTCACAGGTTCCCCGCGTCTTGCGGAAGCCGGGTCCGGCCGTCGCTACCATTGGCCCTGGATGGACTCCCCCAGCAGGACCGACAAGCTCGCGGCGTCCCCGCAGCTGTTCGAGAACGGCTTCTTCGACTTCTTCTCGCGGGTGCATCCCTCGATCCCGGCGATCGTCTTCGTGCCCGTGGTCGTCGCGATGGAGTGGCTCGGCGCCGACCGCGGCTACGCCGCCTGGCAGCTGATCCTGCTCAGCCTCGGCGGGATCGGCATCTGGACCCTGACCGAGTACTGGCTGCACCGGCTGGTCTTCCACTGGCAGCCCGACAACGCCTTCGGGCGCCGCATGCACTTCATCATCCACGGCATCCACCACGACCATCCCAACGACAAGCTGCGGCTGGTGATGCCGCCGGCGGTGGCGATCCCGCTCGCGGCGCTCTTCTTCTTCGCCTTCACCCTGCTGTTCGGCACGCCCGCCGCCTACCCGCTCTTCGGCGGCTTCATCACCGGCTACCTCGCCTACGACTACACGCACTACTACGTGCACCACTTCGTCCCCAAGTCCGACCTCGGCAAGCGCCTGCGCGAGCAGCACATGCGCCACCACTTCCAGGACCACCGCTACGGCTACGGCGTCTCCTCGCCGATCTGGGACGTCGTCTTCCGGACCCTGCCGCGCAAGCGCAGCAGCTAGGTGGGTTTCAGGAGCCCTGGCGGGTGCGCCTCTGCGGGAATTGACGTCGCCCGCGCCTATGGCGCGGTTGACGAGATGAGGAGCGCGGCCTACGGCCGCGCAATCACCGGATTGCATTTCCGCCGCTTCGCGACATTCCCGCAGAGGCGCACCCGCCAGGCCTCTCGAAGCGCAGGACAAAAGCTTCGGATCCACCGCGCTGCCGATATTGACCACACCAGGGTGTGGTCAATATCGGCAGCGCCGAGGGTGGTTGGGGCTTTCCGGCCGAGGGCAGCTTTCGGCTTGAAGCTTTCCCCACCCAGGGCGGCTTTCGGCCTGAAGCTTCTCCAAGCTTCCAAAGCTCAGCCCCGGTTTCGGAAGCTTCCGTATGTCGGGGCGTGTCGAGGGGGAGCCTGGCCGCCCTCCAGGCGAATGTCGCGAAGCGGCGGAAATGCAATCCGATCTTTGCGCGGCGCAGCCGCGCTCCTCATTGCACCGCGCGCTTCGCGCGCGGTGCATCAATTCGCCTGGAGGGCGGCCAGGCTCCCCCCTACCCCAACCCAACGCAACACAAAATCGGCCACCTAACCCGCCCGCAGCGCTATCTCCAGCTCGAAGCGGGCGTCCGGGTCGTCCAGCTGATCGCCGAGGAGCTCGCGCAGGCGGGCGATGCGGTAGCGAACGGTCTGCGGGTGGAGGTGCAGCGCCGCGGCCATCTCTACCGAGTTGCCGCGGTGACGGACGTAGGCGAGGGCAGTCTCTCGCATCCGTTCCCGCGCCTTGTCGGTGAGCGCCTCGAGGGGCGTGAGCCTTTGAGCGGCGATCCGACCGGCCAGCGCGCTTCCTTCGAAGAGCAGCAACTCAGCCAAGTGGTTTTCGGCGCGGACGAGCCCTTCCGCGGGCAGAGCGCCCACCTGAGCCGCCAGCAGGCAGGCCCTCGCCAGGCCCCATGACTCGGGCAATTTCTCGGGCTCACCGGCCGGGCCGAGGGCAACCGGGACGGCGGCGACGGCGTTTTCCACCTCGGCCGTGCGGCCTGGCCCGTCGGGATCGGCGAGCAGCACGCACCCGGTCTCATCGAGCTCGGCGACCAGCGAGCCGGCCGGGACGCGGTGCGCGATCTGCACCAGGTCGGCGGCGGCGCAGGCGAGTGCCGCGGCGCGGCGCGGGAGCTTCCAGCTGGCGGCGGCGGCGGCAACACGCAGGTCGGCTGCGTCGGCCGGGGGGTCGCGCAACAGCAGCGCCACCAACTCCCGCTGCCGCCGGCGGCGCAGGTCCTCGGTCTCGGCCTGGGCCTCCGCGTAGCCCTCGACCGAATCGGCGGAGAGCTCGTCGATGTAGGCGAAGATCGCCTCGGCGAGCAGGCTGAGGACCTCGGCGTCGAGCTCCGCACCGCGCCCGACGCGGGCGAGGCGGCGCCAGGCAACACGGGCGCCGACCCGGTAGGCCGCCTGCAGGGAGTCCAGCGTCCGGCCCTGGCGCAGCTCTCCGCGACCGAGCTCCACGTAGACCTCCCGCCCCAACCCCCGGCCGGCGTCCGGATCGCGGATCAGGGCGACGAACTGGCTCAGTGCCTCGCCGACCCCGGTGCGGACGCCGCGGCCGAAATTGCCCTCCAGCGGACGGGCGTACTCAGGGACCTCGCGGCCAATCGTCTCGAGGATCTCCGCCGTCACCGCCTCCAGCTCGGGCTCGATCAGATCGGCGACCGCGGGCTGCAACTCGCGCCATGGCTCTGAATCGAGAGATTTTGTCATTTATCTGATGAAAAACTGGCTTTAAACTTGCTTATCAGCCTAATACCTATCGCATGACTGCACTATTGTTCTTGCCGATGGGCGAGATGACCAGGGCCGAGAAGGTCGCCAACCTCGGTGCGGTCGTCGTTCCCTTCCTCGCCGTCCTTGCAGCGATCGCGATGCTCTGGAATGACGTCGTCGGAACCGCCGACCTGGCGATCGCGGCGGTGATGTACCTGCTCACCGCGGTCGGGATCACCGTCGGCTTCCACCGGCTTCTCACCCACCGCTCCTTCCAGACCTCGAAGACGGCTCGAGTACGCATTCGCGGTACTGGGCTCGATGGCCGTACAGGGGCCGGTGATCTCCTGGGTCGCCGACCACCGCAAGCACCATGCGCACACCGATGAAGAGGGCGACCCTCACAGCCCTCACGTCGGTCACGGCAGTGGCGTGCGCGGTGTCCTCTCGGGACTGTGGCACGCCCACTCGGGTTGGCTGATGTCCACCCAGGGCAGGGCCGACTGGAAGCGCTACGCGCCCGACCTGTACGAGGACCCCGGGATGCGAACCATTGGCCGCCGTTTCGTCCCCCTGGTGCTCGCAAGCCTTGTGCTGCCCGCTCTCGCCGGCTACGCCGTCAGCGGCACGCTCGCGGGTGCGGCAACCGGCCTGCTCTGGGGAGGGTTGGTGCGGATCTTCTTCGTCCACCACATCACCTGGAGCGTCAACTCGGTATGTCACTATTTCGGTACGCGACGGTTTAACACGGATGATCGATCGACCAACGTCTTCTGGCTCGCCCTGCCCTCGCTTGGCGAGTCCTGGCATCACAACCACCACGCCTTCCCGCGCTCGGCCGTGCACGGCCTCCGCAAGCGGGAGATCGACCCGTCGGCTCTGATCATCGGCACGATGGAGAAGCTCGGCCTTGCCTGGAACGTGGTGCGCATCTCACCCGAGCGCCAGGCTCAGCGCGCCGCCTGACAACGCGTCTTCAAGCTCACTGTCATCCAAATGGCCAGAGCAAGTGCGGCAAATTTGACTATATGAATAGTCACTGTCACTGTGACTGTGCCACACTCCGTGAAGCTGACGACTCGTGGGAAATCCCACGGGATGGAAAGGAAGGAAATGCCAAGCACCAGCAACGTACTCGACGAGGCTCTCGACCTGGTCAAGAAAAGGCTCGCCGAGCTCGACGAGGAGCGCAAGCGCCTCGAGCGTGCACTCGCCGAGCTTGGTGGCACGATCACACGCCGTCCCGGTCGCCCCAAGGGCAGTGGAAAACGTGGGCCGGGTCGCCCCCCCAAAGCCAAAGCTGCTTCGGGCACCACAGCGCCGCGCAAACGGCGTCGCCGTCGCGGTGGTACCCGTGCCGATCAGGCTGTCGCCCTGGTGGAGAAAAACCCGGGCATCAGTGCTTCGGAGATCGCCAAGTCTTTGAAAATCAAACCGAATTACCTCTACCGTGTCCTCGGCGAACTTGAGAAAGAGGGCAGGGTTGCGAAGAAGGGGCGCGAGTACCACCCGGCTTAAAGCAGCCGACCAGCGCTTGCACAAAAAAGCCGGCCCCCACGGGGCCGGCTTTTTTCATCTCCAGATCCGGCTCAGACCAAGCCGAGCTTGCTGACCGCCTCGCGCTCCTCGCGCAGCTCGGCGGCGCTGGCGTCGATCCGGCCGCGCGAGAACTCGGTCACCTCGACGCCCTCGACGATCGACCACTCGCCACCGCTGCACGCTGCAGGGGAAGCCGGCGACGATGCCCTCCTCGACACCGTAGGAGCCGTCGGCGGGCACGCCCATCGAGACCCAGTCGCCCTCGGGCGTGCCGAGCACCCAGTCGTGCACATGGTCGATTGCCGCGTTGGCGGCCGAGGCCGCGCTGGACGCCCCGCGTGCCTCGATGATCGCGGCGCCGCGTTTGGCCACACGGGGAATGAACTCCTCGGCGATCCAAGCCTCGTCGTCGATCGCCTCCCAGGCGCTCTGCCCACCGACCCGTGCGTTGACGAGGTCCGGGTACTGCGTGGTCGAGTGGTTGCCCCAGACGGTCATGTTGGTGACCTCGGAGATCTCCTCGCCGAGCTTGTTGGCGACCTGCGCGATCGCCCGGTTGTGGTCGAGCCGCATCATCGCGGTGAAGCGCTCGCGGGGAACGCCGTCGGCGTTCGACATCGCGATCAGGCAGTTGGTGTTGGCGGGGTTGCCGACCACCAGGACGCGCACGTCGCTCGTCGGCCCCCGCGGCGATCGCTTCGCCCTGCGGCTTGAAGATGCCGCCGTTGGCCTCGAGCAGGTCCGAGCGCTCCATGCCGGGACCGCGCGGGCGCGCGCCCACCAGCAGGCCGACGTTGCAGCCCTCGAACGCCTGCTTGGGATCGTCGAAGATGTCGATGCGACGCAGCAGCGGGAAGGCGCAGTCGTCGAGCTCCATCGCGGTTCCCTCCGCGGCCTTGACGGCGTCGGGGATCTCGAGCAGGCTCAGCTCGACCGGTGTGTCGGGGCCGAGCATCTGGCCGCTGGCGATCCGGAACAGCAGCGCGTAGCCGATCTGGCCGGCGGCGCCGGTAACGGTGACTTTCACAGGGGTGCTCACAAAATCTCCTTTCGAGTCCGCCGACGGGCCTAAAACCCCACTCCGAGTGGGGTTTTAGGCCCGTCGGCGGGGAAGCTAGGTCATCGCTTGTTGCAGGCCTCGTCGATCGAGGCGAGGAACTCCTGGGTGGTCTGGTACTCCTGGTCGGGACCGACGAGCAGCGCAAGGTCCTTGGTCATCCTGCCGCTTTCCACCGTCTCCACGCAGACGCGCTCGAGGGTCTCGGCGAAACGCGACACCTCGGGCGTGTCGTCGAGGCGGCCGCGGGCGGCGAGGCCGCGGGTCCAGGCGAAGATCGAGGCGATCGGGTTGGTCGAAGTCGGGTTGCCCTGCTGGTGCTGGCGGTAGTGGCGCGTGACCGTGCCGTGGGCGGCCTCGGCCTCCACGGTCTTGCCGTCGGGGCTCATCAGCACGCTGGTCATCAGCCCCAGCGAGCCGAAGCCCTGCGCAACGGTGTCTGACTGCACGTCGCCGTCGTAGTTCTTGCAGGCCCAGACGTAGCCGCCCTCCCACTTCATCGCCGCCGCCACCATGTCGTCGATCAAGCGGTGTTCGTAGGTGATCCCGGCCGCCTCGAACTCGGCCTTGAACTCGCTCTCGTAGACCTCGGCGAAGAGATCCTTGAAGCGGCCGTCGTAGCGCTTGAGGATGGTGTTCTTGGTCGAGAGGTAGACCGGGTAGCCGCGGTTCAGCCCGTAGCGCATCGAGGCGCGGGCGAAATCCCGGATCGAGTCGTCGAGGTTGTACATCGCCATCGCGATGCCCGGCCCCGGGAAGTCGTAGACGTCGAGCTCGACCGGCTCGGAGCCGTCCTTGGGCGTGTATGTGAGCGTCAGCGTCCCCTCGCCGGGGACGACCATGTCGGTGGCGCGGTACTGGTCGCCGAAGGCGTGGCGGCCGATCACGATCGGCTTGGTCCAGCCGGGCACCAGCCGCGGGATGTTGGAGATCACGATCGGCTCGCGGAAGATGACGCCGCCGAGGATGTTGCGGATCGTCCCGTTCGGCGAGCGGTACATCTCCGCCAGGCCGAACTCCTCGACCCGCGCCTCGTCGGGGGTGATCGTCGCGCACTTGACGCCGACCCCGTGCTGCTTGATCGCGTTCGCCGCGTCGACCGTGATCTGGTCGCGGGTCGCGTCGCGGCTCTCGATCCCGAGGTCGAAGTAGACCAGCTCGAGATCGAGGTAGGGCAGGATCAGCTGCTCCTTGATGAAGGCCCAGATGATCCGGGTCATCTCGTCGCCGTCGAGCTCGACGATCGGGTTCTTGACGGAGATCTTTGCCACGCGGCGGGCGATGCTACCGGGGGGCTGCCACAATCAGGTCGATGGCCACCGCCGAGCGCCGCTCCTCCGCGACCCACGAGGTCTTCAACCAGCCACCGCCGCTGGAGGACTACAACCCCTTCGACGCCGACCGCGTCGCTGAGCGAGGCGCTGCGCCGCGAGGGCGGCGAGTGGGCCGAGGAGCGGGCGCGCGAGCTCGGGGCGATCTGCGGCTCGCGCCAGACGATCCGCTGGGGCTTCGAGGCCAACGAGCGAAAGCCGCGAGCTGCGCACCCACGACCGCTACGGCAACCGCATCGACGAGGTCGAGTTCGACACCTCCTGGCACGAGCTGATGCGGATCGGCGTCGGCAACGGCCTGCACGCGGCGCCCTGGCGCGAACCCGGGCCCGGCGCCCACGTCGCCCGCGCCGCGACGTTCATGCTGCTGATGCAGGCCGAGAGCGGCGTCGGCTGCCCGATCTCGATGACCTACTCGGCGATCCCGGCGCTGCGCAAGCAGCCCGAGCTCGCCGCCGAGTGGGAGGAGCGCTTCCTCTCGCTCGACTACGACGAGCGCTCGATGCCGGCCGACCGCAAGAGCGGCGCCCTCTGCGGGATGGCGATGACCGAGAAGCAGGGCGGCTCCGACGTCCGCGCCAACACCACGGCTGCCAACGCCGCTGAACGGCGGCGGGCCCGGTGCCGAGTACGAGATCGTCGGCCACAAGTGGTTCTGCTCGGCGCCGATGTGCGACGCCTTCCTCGTCCTCGCCCAGACCGAGTCCGGCATCTCCTGCTTCCTGATGCCGCGCTGGACCCCGGACGGCGAGCGCAACGCCTTCCACATCCAGCGGCTCAAGGACAAGCTCGGCAACCGCTCCAACGCCTCCAGCGAGGTCGAGTTCCGCGGCGCCTGGGCGCGCATGGTCGGCGAGGAGGGGCGCGGCGTGCCGACGATCATCGAGATGGTCAACCACACCCGCCTCGACTGCGTGATCGGCACCGCCACCGGCTACCGGGCGGGAGTCGTGCAGGCGCTCAACCACACCGCCCACCGCTCCGCCTTCGGCAAGGAGCTGATCGAGCAGCCGCTGATGCAGAACGTCCTCGCCGACCTCTGCGTCGAGTCCGAGGCGGCGACCGTGGCGGCGATGCGCCTCGCCCGCTCCTACGACGAGGTGGCCGCCGGGGACAACCAAGCTTTTGAGTTCAGGCGCCTGGCCAACGCCGTCCTCAAGTACTGGCTCTGCAAGCGCGCGCCCTCCCACGCGGTCGAGTGCCTGGAGTGCCTCGGCGGCAACGGCTACGTGGAGGAGTCCGGCATGCCCCGCCTCTACAGAGAGGCCCCCCTGGCCTCGATCTGGGAGGGCTCGGGCAACGTCCAGTGCCTCGACGTCCTGCGCGGAATGGTGAAGAGCCCCGCGTCCGTCGACGCCTTCTTCGCCGAGGTCCTCGAGGGCGCCGGCGCTGAACCCAAGCTGGACGCCTACGTCTCCTCCCTGCGCGACGAGATCCCCGGCGACATAGACACGATCCAGACACCGCGCCCGCCGCATCGTCGAGAAGATGGCGATCGCTCTCCAGGCTTCGCTTCTCGTCCGCTACGGCGACGAGGCCGTCGCGGACGCCTTCTGCGCTTCGCGCCTGTCCGGCGACTGGGGTTACGCCTTCGGAACGCTGCCCGCCGGCACAGACTTCAAGCGCATCATCGACCGACACCGCCCGTAAAGGAGAGCCGGGCAGGGGGTGGAGCGTCTTGTACTTTTTCGCGAGCAAACGCCGCGTGCGCCAGCCATCCAGCGATTCTCGAAAAAGTTAAGCGGAACCCCCTGCCCGGCTCTCCGTCTACTTGGCAGCGTCGCGCAGTGCCCGGCCGACCTGCTCCGCAGTGATCACGCCAGAGAGGCGGCCGTCGATGTCCACCGCCATCACCGCACCGAAGCGGCGCAGGGCGCGGTTAGCGAGCAGCGAGTCCAGTGGGGCGTCGTCGCGAACCTGGAAGGTGCCGTCGTCGTGCTCCAGCAGGTCTGAGACGTGTGAGGTGGCGCGAGAGGTCTCCGGGACCTCGTCGGCTTTGTCGCTGACGACGAGGCCCAGGAAGTGGTGGGCAGCGTCGACGACCGGGAACCAGGGCCAGCGGTAGCGCAGGAAGTACTCGTCCAGAGCCTGCTCAACGCTGAGGCCGCTTGGGATCGCCACCGGCTCGCGGTCCATCACGTCGGCAACGCTGAGATCGCTGATCTTGCCGGTGATCGCGGTCTGCATCGAGGCGGCCTTGGCCGAGCTGTTGATCACGATGCCGATCAGGGCCAGCCAGATGCCGCCGAAGGCATCCCCGTTGGCGACCAGGAGGAGGCCGCCGCCGATGAAGACGTAGGCGAAGACGCGACCCAGGTTGGCGGCGAAGCGGGTCGCGGCAGTTGCGGTCTCCGGTCCGCCACCAGGCGATCGCGCGCACGATCCGGCCGCCGTCCATCGGGAAGGCCGGAAGCAGGTTGAAGAGGAGGACGAGGAAGTTGATCGAGGCGAGCCAGCCGATCATCGCCATCGCACCCGAGACCCCGGAGTCGCTCTCGATCAGCACCGCCCGTTTGAACTCGTCCGGGCCGACCGCGACCAGGCCGACCGCGGTCAGCACGACCACGATCGCGAAGGTGACCAGCGGCCCCGCCGCGGCCACCTTGAACTCGGTCGCGGGACCGTCGGCTTCGCGGTTCATCCGCGCCATCCCGCCGAAGATCCAGAGCTGGATGCTGGAGATGCCGATCCCGTTGCGCATCGCCGCGAAGGCGTGGCCGAGCTCGTGCAGCACGATCGAGCCGAAGAAGCCAAACGCGCTGAGCACCGCCAGGGCGAAGGGCTCCGACGCGGAGCTGCTCTCGCCCAGCACGTTGCCGTAGAAGTTCGACAGCCAGAAGATCACCAGGAAGAGGACGAAGAACCAGGACCAGTCGACCGCGATCCGGATGCCGCGCACGTGGAAGAGCGTGAATGAGCCGCCGCCGAGCATTCCCCAATGTTAGGCGGCCGCCAATATCCGACCGCGCCCTCGGATTTCGGCGCTATAGAGTCCGCGCCCGTGCCAACCCATGACGTACTGGTGATCGGCGCCGGGCTCGCCGGACAGAGGGCCGCCCTGGCTGCCGCCGAGGAAGGCGTCTCGGTCGGGATCGTCAGCAAGGTCCACCCCGTGCGCTCGCACTCCAACGCCGCGCAGGGCGGGATCAACGCGGCGCTCAACCCGGGCGACTCCTGGGAGTCGCACGCCTTCGACACGATCAAGGGCTCCGACTACCTCAGCGACCAGGACGCGGTCGAGATCATGTGCCGCGAGGCGCCCGAGGAGATCCTCCACCTCGAGCACCTCGGCGTCACCTTCCACCGCAACGAGGAGGGCAAGCTCGGCACCCGCGCCTTCGGCGGCGCCTCCGCCGCCCGCACCTACTACGTCGCCGACATCACCGGCCAGGCGATCATGCACGTCCTCTACGAGCAGCTGATGAAGCACTCCGACTCGGTCGCCCGCTACGAGGAGTGGTTCTGCACGGCGCTGGCGCTCGACGAGCAGGGCGAGTGCTGCGGCGTCGTCACCCGCAACATCGCCGACGGCTCGATGGAGCTGTTCCGGGCGAAGTCGGTGATCCTCGCCTGCGGCGGCAACGGCCAGGTCTGGAAGCCGACCACCAACGCGCTGATCTGCACCGGCGACGGGATCGCGATGGCCTACCGCGCCGGGGCGAAGCTGATGGACATGGAGATGATCCAGTACCACCCGACGACGCTGGCAGGCAAGGGCTTCCTGATCACCGAGGGCGCCCGCGGCGAGGGCGCCCACCTGCTCAACGCCAAGGGCGAGCGCTTCATGGAGCGCTACGCGCCGAACAAGATGGAGCTGGCCTCGCGCGACGTCGTCTCCCGCGCCGAGCAGACCGAGATCAACGAGGGCCGCGGCTTCCCCGACGGCACCGTCGCCCTCGACATCACCGTGGTGCCGAAAAAGCGCGTGCACGAGGCGCTGCGCGAGATCGTCCTCGTCGGCAAGGACTTCGCCGGCGTCGACATCACCCGCGAACCGATCCACATCAAGCCGGGCAACCACTACACGATGGGCGGGATCAAGACCGACGTCGACGGCCGCACCGACATCCCCGGCCTCTACGCCGCCGGCGAGACCGCCTGCGTCTCCGTCCACGGCGGCAACCGGCTCGGCGCCAACTCGCTGCTCGACACGCTGATCTTCGGCCGCCGCTCCGGTGCCGACGCGGCAGCCCGCGCCAAGCGCACGAAGGGGTCGCGGCCCTCGAAGGCCGTGCTCGAGGCCGAGCAGGCGACGATCGACGCGATCTCCGGCCGCGAGAAGGGCTCCGGCCGCCGCGTCTCCGAGATCAAGTTCGACCTCGGCACGGCGATGGACGCCAAGGTCGCCGTCTTCCGCGACGAGGCCGGGATCCAGGAGGCGCTGGAGACCGTGCGCCGCCTCAAGGAGGAGGCCGAGACCGCCTACATCGACGACAAGGGCTCGATCTTCAACCAGGACATCCTCGGCGCGATCGAGCTCGGCTACATGCTCGACAACGCCGAGTGCACCTGCGTCGCCGCGCTCGAGCGCAAGGAGAGCCGCGGCGCCCAGTACAGGACCGACTTCCCGGAGCGCAATGATGAGGAGTGGCTCAAGCACATCGACCTGCAGCTGAACGACGACGGGCCGGAGATCTCCTACTCCGAGGTGACGATCACCCAGTGGGAGCCCCAAGAGAGGACCTACTGATGGCCGAGTACACGCTGAAAGTCCGCCGGTACCAGCCCGAGTCGGGCGAGGGCGCCTACTGGGAGGAGTTCAAGGTCGAGCTCGACCCGTCGCTCTCGGTCCTCGACGGCCTGCTGCAGGCCAAAGACCGCGACGACGGCTCGCTCTCGGTCCGCTGCTCCTGCCGGGCCGCGATCTGCGGCTCCTGCGGGATGAAGATCAACGGCCAGTCCGGCCTCGGCTGCAAGACCCAGATCGGCGAGGCCCAGGAGATGGCCGAGAAGTTCGCCAAAGGTGGGACAAGCGTGCCCGGACGCGGGAGCCTGGCCGCGAGATCGCCGGTGATGATGAGCGCGGCCAGGCGGGAGCGGAGGACACCGCGATTATTGTCGAGCCGATGGGGAACATGCCCGTGATCAAGGACCTGATCACCGACATGGAGTCGACCCACTGGGCCAAGATCCGCCGCGTCACCCCCTGGCTCCTACCCCACGGCGAGCCGCCCGAGCGCGAGTACGTGGTCGAGCCCGAGTCGATGATCGACATCACCCAGTCGATGGCCTGCATCCAGTGCGGCGCCTGCGTCTCCTCCTGCCTCTCGATGGAAGCCGACCCCGACTTCATCGGCCCGGCGGCGCTGGCCAAGGCCTACCGCTTCGTCGGCGACCCGCGCGACGCCGAGACCGTGGAGCGCCTCCACGACCTCGCCAACGACCCGCACGGGATCTACGACTGCACCCACTGCTTCAGCTGCATCGACGCCTGCCCCAAGGGCGTGGCGCCGATGGACCAGATCATGCGCCTGCGCCGCAAAGCCGGTGAGGAGGGCATCGATGACGTCAACAACGGCGACAACCACGTCCACGCCTTCGTCAACATGATCGAGAAGAAGGGCACCAACGACGAGGCCCTGCTGATCCAGGAGACCTATGCGCCCGGGGTCAAGGGCAAGCTGAAGCCGACCAAGGCGGCGATCAAGGGCCTGGTCGAGTCGCTGCCGACGGTGCTGCGGGCGATCAAGACCGGCAAGGCGCGCTCGCTGCCGAAGCTGATCCCCGGCATCCACCCGAAGCTGCCGGACGGCGCCCAGGACGAGGTCAAGGCGATCTACGAGCACGCCGAGGAGCACCGCGAGGAATTCAACATCTACATCACGGGCGAGGAGGACGTCGAACCCGAGCCCGACGAGCCCACGGACGCCACCCTGGCGGCGGAGGCGGCAAGCGCCGCGGAAAGCGAGGAGTCATGAGCGACGCGATCAAGGTCGCCTACTGGCCCGGCTGCGTCTCGCGCGGCTTCACCACCGAGCTGCACGGCTCGATGGCGATCGCCGCCGAGAAGCTCGGCATCGAGCTGGTCGAACTCGACCGCGCCAACTGCTGCGGCGCCGGGATCATCGCCGAGCACAACCAGGAGCTGGCCGACACGCTCAACGCCCGCACCTTCGCGCTCGCCCAGCAGACCGGGCTCTCGATGATGAACATCTGCTCGACCTGCCAGGGCGCGCAGTCCGAGTGCCAGCAGCGCCTCGACGCCGACTCCTCCTACCGCGCCCACGTCAACGAGGTGCTGAGCGGCCAGGGCCTCGCCTACGAGAAGGGCAAGGACGGCTTCACCAACAAGAACTTCCTCTGGCTGCTGGTCGAGGACTACGGCCTCGACCGCCTCGCCGAGAAGGTGACGCGCCCGCTCAGCGGCCTCCGCGTCGGCCCCTTCTACGGCTGCTACGTGGTCCGGCCCAAGGAGCGGCTCGGCTACGACGAGTTCCCCGACCGCGACGTATACCTGGAGAAGGTGATCGAGGTGCTCGGTGGCGAGGTCGTCGAGTACGACGGCGCCCGCAAGTGCTGCGGCTTCCCGGTGATCACGATGAACCGCGAGACCTCGCTGCGCCAGTCCGGCACCCACGTCGGCGACGCGCTCGACGCCGGCGCCGACTGCCTCGTCACCCCCTGCCCGCTCTGCCACCTCAACCTCGACATGCAGCAGCCCGAGGCGGCCAAGATCGTCAACCGCGACCTCGGCCTCGCCGTCCTGCACCTCCCCCAGCTCGTCGCCCTGGCCCTAGGCGCAGAGCCCAAGGAGCTTGGGATGAAGAAGCACATCGCCTCGACGAAGTGGGTCGAAGAGAAGCTCTCCGCAGTCCCCGCCTGAATTCGGGGCCAACCCTTCGGGTGCGATAGGGCGAGTGCCCCGGGGGTCGCCGGACACTCAGCGCAAAGCGCGTCCGCCGACCCCCGGGGCACTCGCCCCACCCCGCCGATAACAATCAGTCCCCGAACTTCTGCCCCTGCGCCCCCTTGGCGAAGGCGCAGCGGAAGTTCTCCGCCCTGCCAACGGGCTGGCCTCCGGCGAAGCCCCCCAGGTTGTGGTTGTCGTAGACGGTGACGTAGTCGAGCGTGTCCGGGAGCGGATCGGCGGGCATCGGAGTCGGGTCGGGCTCGCCCTGCAGGGCGTTGCCGCGCGAGCCCACGGTCACCCCCTCCGAACCGGCGGCGCTGGCGCCGGCGGTGGTCGTGAACAGGTCGCCGCTCATCTCGCGCTTGTCCTTGATCCCGTACTTGGGGTTGGGGAATTCTTCCGCGCCGGAGGAGGACGGGTTGTCGTCGATCGTGCTCTGCAGCTTCACCCGCGGCGCCGCCCCGATCAGCTGGGCGGCGGAGGGAAGCCAACCCCCCGCCTTGGCGCACGCCTGAGCCGCGTAGAGGTAGTCGTTTTGGCCAATGTCCTGGGGGGGCACCACGTGCAGCGAGGACTCCAGGCACCAGGTGCCGAGATCGACAGCGTTGGGGATCGGGCAGTTGACCCGCAGGTCGGCGAGCTTGGTGCGGTGCTTTTTGTGGTGGTGGGCGTGCCCGCCGATAAGACGAGCGGGAGCGCCGCCGGCGAGCGAGAAGACCAGCGCCGCGAAGGCCACGATCAGGGCGGCGACGGAGAGTGGGTCGCGTCGCTGGGGCGGAGAAGAGACGGGGGCGCGAGCTGAGCTCATCGGGGGCTCCTTCGAGTGGGTGTGGGTTCGTAGGCAAGTCGGGGACCGCGCCTCCGCAGTCCGCCGATGCTCGTCGCCGCGGCGATCGCGGCGATCAGCGCCAGCGCGGGGAGGTAGGCGGGTGCGACGCCTCCGGAGGCACCGGTCGAGTCCAGTGCCGCCGGCACCGGCCAGCTGGGGGCGGGCGCACGATAGGCAGTCATGTGGTGGACGAGGTCGAAGGCCGCGTCCTCTTCGCGTTCGCTCACCGGGGAGGTTCCGCTCGGCGGAGTCGGCTGCGCCGCCGGCACCGGCGGCGGCGGCACGATCGGCACGATCGGCGTGGCGGACACGGTCGCGGAGAAGAAGGGGCTGGCTGTCACCGGCGGCACCGGGGGCTGGTGAGGCACCGGCTGCGGGGACGGCAAAGCCGGCGAAGCCAGGACCGGAGCAGCCGGTGGGGGCGGCGTCGGGCCGGGGGCGAATTCAGGTCCGACCGTCGGCAGCGGCGGCGGTGCCACCGCCGGCTGCCGCGTCGGCGGGTTCTTCAGCGGCGTCGTCCCGCAGGGGCGCTGCGGGGTGCCGCCCAGCACCGTCACCTTCGCGGAGTAGGCAAGGCCGCCGGTGGAGACCGTCACCGTCGTCGTCCCCGCGTTGAACGCGCAGAGCAGCCCCGAGGCCGGGTCGAGGACAGGTTTTTCGTCGTGCAACAGGACACGGCGCGGGTTCGACGAGCCCGGATCGGTCGCGACGAAGTCGGCGATGTCGGGGTTGGAGGAGGTGAAGGCGTACTCGGGGAAGACGGCCGAGGCGCAGCGAGTGCCCTGGCACTGAGCGGGGATTGGCACGTAGGGATCGGGACGGATCCCTTCGCAGCTTCCGGGCGCGAAGTTGCCGCTGCACTCGCCCCCAGCCAGCGGGCGGCGGGCAAGCGCGGAGAAGAGCGCCGTGTGGCTGCGGCGCAGCAGTGTGCCGTCGGTGGCGTCAAGCGCCAGGGCGCCGATGTTGGGGGTGAGGCGAACGCCGACCGGGGCGACGTTCGTCGCTTTGTCGCGTCCCCCAACGTCAACCGAGGCGAGCAGGAAGCCGCTGGCGCCGACGAAATCGGTTTCCCCCGCCCGCTGCGGAACCAGGTAGCCGAGGGTGCCGCTGCCGAAGGCGGGGATCGAGCGCCCGCCGGCACTCAGCCGGTAGGCGCGGTTCTGTTCCGGGAAGTCGAAGAAGTAAGCGGAGGCGCCACGCGGTTCGGCGCTCGGCGCACAGCCCGGGGGAGGCGTGCCGTCGACGAGGATCGGCACAACCTGGGTGGCGTCCTCGGCCGCGTTCGGCGCCTGGCCACCGAGGTCGCGGTCGCCGACCACGATCGCGGGCGTGCCTTCCTTGCCGGCCTCGGCGAGCTGCCCCGCCAACCAGCAGCTCTGCCCGGCTCCAAGCGTCGGGGCGGAGTAGTCGAGCACGATCGCGCGCACGGTTCCGCCCGCCCCGGCCGAGTCAAACGAGTAATAGCCCTGGCCGGGGCCGGTCGGGGAGCGCGGCACGATGCCGGCACCCGGCGGCCCAGCGCCCAGCGGCGCGCCGAAACCGGAGAACGCCCCCTCGAAACCGGCAAGCGAGCCGTTGGCGGCGAGGTCGGATTCGGCCGGCGCCGCGAAGGCAGGCAGCGAGCCCGCGGCCGAGCCGAGCCGCCGAGCGTAGGCGGCCTCCTCGCGCTGGAAGGCGAGCGGGCCGATCTCGGTGGAGAGGGGCTTGGAGGCGCCCTCTTCCCCCCCGTCGGCGACGCTCGGGCCCGTGTAGAGAAAGGCACGCAGGCCGGGGGTGCCGGCCGCCCGGCCCACCGCCGCGCGCAGCCAGACATCGGGGCCGATCCCCGTCCCGGCCAGGTCCGCGCAGGACCCGGCGCACTGCGCGTTGCCGCCAATGGCAAAGCTCGCCACGCCCGATCCGGCCTGAACCGGCGACGCCGTGGCATTCGCCGGCGGGGTCGCAGCGGGGCCGTAACGCGTGACTCCGGCAGTCTGGATCGCGGTGCCCTGGAACCGCACGGAGGTTCCGGTTTCCCCACCGACCACCCAGCCCTGACTGCCGTCGGGGCTGAGGAGCAGGGCGAGCATCGGGTCGGGTCGGCGCGGCAGGTCGTAGATTTCCTGCCCTTCCACCTGCGACGGCAGCGGGTATGCCTGGTGCTCTTCGTCGCGCCAACCACTGGCCGTCTGGCGCATCACGAAACCGCTGCCGGGCAGTGCGTAGGGGGACGTGAGCAGCGGCGCCTGCCCGGGCGGCGGTTGGTTGTAGACCTGTTCGCGGTCGGCGCCGATGTCTTCGAGCCCGTGGCCGGGCGAGACCGAGACGACCGCACGCACCTTCCCGCCTTCGCGGAAGGCAGCCAGCGCCGCCGGGTAGCCGATCGCGCCTGCCGGCGCCTCCTGCCAAGGCGACCCCGGCCCTTCGCGCTCGATGACGGTGTCTTCTCCCGTGCCCGGAAGTTCTTCGGAGGCGATCGCGGCGCCGCCGTCGGGCAGCCCGGCGACCAGCTGGGGCACGGCGCCGCCGAGCGCTTCCTCGGCGGCGCCATCCACCCGCCAACCCGAGCCGTCGTTGACAAGCACGCCACCGCGGTAGAGGGCATTGCCGTTCTTGTCGAAGGGCATCTTGTAGGTGGTGATCGCCTCGCCGCCGGCGAAGGCGACGGAGGTGAAGTTGGCTTCGCGGTCAACGCCAGCCGGCAGCTGCTCCTGGGCCCACTGGCGCCCGTAGGCCAGCAGCAGCCCCTGCTTGCCGACGGCGTAGCCACGGCTGGGGTCGCTCGGGTCGAAGGCGATCGCGGTGAAGTTGGCCCGGACCAGGCTGGGCGGCTCGGCCGGATCGGGTTCCCACAGTTCGATCGCCTTCTGCCAGACCCACATCGCCGCCCCGTCGCCGACCGCGAAGGCGCGGCCCGGTTCCGGCCAGGCGACGGCGCGCAGGGTCGGCCTGGCACGGGCACCGGAGCCGGTCAGCAGCGACTCGGCGACCCAGCCCTGGCCAGGGAGGTAGCGCGCCACCTCGCCGTCGGCCCCCACGGCGAGCGCTTCGGAGCCGAGCGCGGCTGCCGGGGCACCGGGCTGGGGCGCGATCGCGGTGAGCGGGCGGCGAAACGGCACCGGCCAGGGCACCAGCCGGTCGGGTTCAGGGGCGCGGGTGAGGTGCACGGGTGGGTTCGCCCCCAGCCAGCCTTCGAGCGAGGCGTCGAGCGCCGCCCCTTCGGCTGCGCCGGCGTTGCCGCCCGCCAGTGCCAGGCGCACGAAGCCGGTTCCTTCGAGGCTGAGGATCGCCCCCTCCCCCAGCCCGGTGATCAACCGCCTGCCGTAGGGGTCACCGGTGCCTCCGCTGGGGGACCAGGCGAAGCTGCGCCCCGGCCCGGAGGGCAACTCGGCGCCGAGCTCGTGCTGGCAGAGGCCGGCCGCGGCGCTCACGTCGCACCAGGAGCCGGTCAGCTCACCCTCGTCACCGTCGTAGTAGACGGTTGCGTCGCTGCTTGCGCCGCCCACCGTCAGCCTGGCGTCCACCCAGACGCCGCTCGGGGCGACGGTGAGCGGCTGGCCGGCGGCGCGGGCGGCGACCCCGACCGTGAGCGTCGGCACCGGGGCCGGCCGGGGGAACTGGGGCGCCGCCTGCGCGAACAGCGAGCCGAGCGACCCCGGCGGGCCGAGCTTGCGCTGGCGCCAGACCGCTTCCCCGCCCGGGCCGCCGCCGGCTTCGCGCTCGAACAGCTCCAGCCCCTCACCGGGCACCGCTCCCTTTGTCAGCAGCCAGGCGTCTTCCGGGCCGCTCGCGTCGACCGCCAGCACGCGGAAGGTGGCCGGTGGCGGCGTGCATGCGGGGCCGGGGGCAAAACCGGCGCAGATCGGCTCCCTCCCCCACCCCGTGCCGTCGAAGTCGAGCACCGCTTCCTGGCGGGTCGGGGATTCGACCGCGGGGACGACGAAGGCGCCGGTACGCCCACCCGGCTCTTCGACCGCGACGAGAAGCACGCCCGCCGATCCTTCGCTCGAGTAGAGCGACTCTTCTTCTTCGCTGTGCAGCTGCTTCGCCGGGGGCCGGCGCCGTGTGCGGCTGGCCACCGGGATCGCGGACGATCAGCACCTGTTCGAAATTCGCTTGCCCAAGGACCGCCACACCGCCTGCCGGTGTCGTTCGCCCGGGCAGCGCACCGGGAGCGAAGTCGAGCCCGGCGATCGGCTTTCCGTCGGCCCCGAACGGGCCAGGCAGCGTTTCCCAGCCCGCCGCGTCGGTGTAGCGGACGATCTTCGCCCGGCCCCTGCCGAGCGCCCACGCCTCGCCGGGCGCCTCCTGCGAGGCGGTGCCCAGGAACCTTCCGGCGGGGGCGCCGAAGACCGGCTGGGCGACCAGTTCGCCACCGACCGCGCCTGCGCCGACCGGCCGTGCCAGCAGCACCCCGGCGACGAGCCCGGCGGCGAGGCAGGCGAAACAGACGAGGTCAGGGGAGCGGCGGTGCCTACGTGCCCTCATCCTCCGGCCCTCTTCCCGACCGCGTGGACCTGGAGGTCGAGGCTCGAGGGCCAGCGCTCCGGATCCAGGCGCAGCCGCAGGGTGCGCGGGCCCCTGGCCATCGTCACGCACGGGGTCTCGGCGACAACGTGGCCCTTGCGGCGGGCGACCAGCCGAACGTGCGCTCTGGCGCGCAGGACGAAGGACATCTCCAGCAGGCTCTTGCCGATCAGCCGCTGGTGGAGCTTGGAGTAGAGCGCCCGGGCGCGCCGGGCAGGGGATTCCACCAGCGGTCCCGGCATTTCTTCGGGGGGGAGGTAGGCGCCGGAGTTATCTTCGGGCAACGAAATCGGCGGCACGCTGGGCAGGCTGTGATCCGGCGGGCGGTAGGAGATCAGCACGTGCATCGCCGGATCGGTGTCCTGGGGGAGGTCAGGGCCGAGGTGGAAGAGCCAACCATCGCCGGTCGCCATCCAGCACTGCCCGGCGGCGGGACAGGCGATCGGCCCAACCGGGCCCTTGTGGCCGATCCCTTCGCCCTCGCCGGGCAGCAGGATCGGCGGGTCGACGGTGCCGTCGGCGTGAATGCGGGTGAGGCGGGCGGGCGGGGCGACTTTGTCTCCCGGCTCGCGGAACCCGACCCAGGCGTCTCCGCTGCCGGGATCGGCGGCGGCGCCCCCAACCCGGTCTCCCGGGCCGAGGGCGCCACCGGGATCTTCGAGGGTGACCTGCTCGAAGCCTTCCGCGCCGAGCCGCAGCGCGGTCACCGTCGCCGGGGCGCCTTCGGCGCCGGCGATCGCCCAGAGCCCTTTGCCGTCGCCGCTGAGGCGGAAGGCTTCGAGCTGGGTCGGTTTGGCGCCGGCGGCGCCGTAGACGATCGGCTCTTCGGTGAAGAGCGGTTCGAAAGGGCTGGCGCCGCCCTCGACGATCCGGTGCAGGAAGCTCGGCTGGGAAGCAGGCTCGCCGGGGGCGACGTCGTCTTCGCGGATCGCGACGCTCTCATAGAGGCTGCCCTGGTGGAAGGCGAGGCTCTCGACCGAGCGGCCCGGGTCGACGATTTCGGACTGAGGCTCGGTCAGCGAGGGAACCGCAGTCAACGTGACACCGTCCCAGTGCAGGTGGAAGGCGCCGATGTTCGTCGTGCCCGGCAGGGAGTCGCCGGCGAACCAGCAGTCGTCGGGGCCCGAGCAGGCCGCCGCGTTCATCGGCAGGTAGGAGCCCGGCAAACCGACCGGCTCGGCGTAGGAGGCGACGACCTGGCCGCCCCGGAAGTGGCAGAGGGAGATGTGCTGGCCCGGTGCTTGGCCCGTTTCCTGGCCGGCCGGCTGGTCGGAGATCGTCCAGAAGTCGTCGGGGCCCGGCCCAGGCGATCCGCCCTTCGTGGCCGCCGCAGACGGTCGAGTAGCGGTACCAGCCGGTGCCGTCGTAGGCGTAAGAGGCCGGCCGGGCTGCCGCCGTTGCCGGTCGTGATCAGCATGCCCCGGTTGGGGGCCTGGAACTCGACGTCGCCGACGGGGCCGAGCGACGCCGGGGCACCCAGCCCGGCGGCGACGGGCTGCTCGGAGCGCCATTCCTCGGCAGCGGCGGCCGAGGACACGAAGGCCGCGCCGGCGAGGGCGAACAGAAGGGGCAGGATCACGCGCCTCACCGCCGGCCCCCCTGCCCACGACGGTGCGCGTGGAAGCGGACTTCCAGCTCGCCGTGCAGCGGCTTTCCCCCCACCCCGCGGAAGGAGACCTTCGCCGTCGCGTAGAGCCCTTCGCGGGAACGGGCGAGTCGCCGG
This sequence comes from uncultured Solirubrobacterales bacterium, assembly GCA_963812905.1. GTDB lineage: Bacteria > Actinomycetota > Thermoleophilia > Solirubrobacterales > 70-9 > VRUE01. Next base: position 17,489 of record CAWEWY010000001.1, on the reverse strand, counting down.
TAACGGCGGGGCAGCCTGAGGGTGAGCGCTACCGGCCCGCCGGCGCGAGCCCTGGCGCGGGCTGCGGCGAGGCGGCGAGGCGGCGAGGCGGCGGCGAGCGCCCCGCCAGCCCGCGCCCGCAACGCGCCGGCCGCGGGCACCGTCGCGACCAGCCGCACGTCGCCGTTCGGGAGCGAGAAGGCGCTCAGCACCAGCCGCCAGCGGGGCTTGCCGGATGGGCGCGGACGGGGGAGGTGAGATGCTCGACCCGCCGGCGGCCGCGGGCGTCGTCAGGTCTTCGACCAGGAAGGCGTCGGCGGCTTCGTTGCCGTCGCCTTCGACCAGGTTCGAGGCGGTGGAGGCAGAAGGCGATCAGCCGGCCGTCGTCGCCGAACGAGGGGGCGCCGGCGCCGGCGCCGGCCTGGCCGGTCCCGGTCGGGGCCAGCGAAGCTTCTCCGGCACCCCCGACACCGTGGGTGACGCGCTGCAGCGCCTCGCCTTCGAGGTCGATCCGGTACAGCTCGACCAGGCCGAGCGTTCCGGGCGGGGAGCCGACCAGGTTTGGCGGCGCGAGCGGGAACTGCTGGCGGGCGGTGGTGAAGGCGATCCGTTCCCCGTCGGGAGAGATCGCGAGCCCGAAGACGTGGCCGTTGAGCGGAGACGTAGGGTTCCCTGTTGATCGTGCTTTCGGGTTCCGTGGGGCGGATCGGAACCTCTGCGGTCAGCTGGCGAACCGCTTCGGCGCGGCTCAGCCCGTCGTGCATGTCGACGACGAAGACGTTGGTCGCGTTGGTCGGGTTGCCGATCAGGGCGACCGGCGACCGTCGGCGCTGAGCTGCGGGACGCCGTCGATCCCAGCCACCCCCAACCATCCCTCGGCGGCGTTGAATTCGGTGTTCCTGTCGGCCAGGCCGGTGAAGGGGGCCGACGGGTCGCCGCGCCACGATCCGCCGCGTGGGCGCACCCGGCCCGTCGGCGACGCGGCGCCAGAGCGGCTCGTCGTAGGGGAAGGCGCTGGCGCCGTCCTCCGCGGAGATCGCCGCCGCCTCGCCGGCCAGCAAGCGGCGCCTGGTCTTGGAGATTGGCGCCGAGCCAGGCGACGGTGGACCCGTCGGCGCTCAGCGCCGCCCCCCTCAGCAGCGGCAGCTGCGGGCTTTTCGATCACCGCCCCGCCCGGCACGGGCAGGTCGGTCATCGCCCCGGTTCCGGGGTCGCGCTCGGCGCTGACCAGCGTCGTCTCCATCGTGTCGAGGTCTCGCAGCACGACCTGCCCGGCCGGCGTCGGCGTCCCTTCGGTGCTGCCCCCCGGGCCGCTGGTCAGGTCGGATTTGGCGGTGGTGACGAAGACGACCTCGCGCCCGTCGGCGCTGAGGGCGACGCGACCCGAGGCGACCGAGCCGCCCGCCCCTTCGTAGGCGAGCCCTGCCTGCGAGCCGTCGAGCGCCGAGGCCAGCTCGTAGGCCGGAGGCGACGGAGTGCTCATGTCGGCGACGTAGACGTCGCTGGACCCCGGCTGGGTGTCGTCGGCGGGGTCCAGCGGGGCCTTCGTGGTGAAGCTGACGTAGCGCCCGTCGGCCGAGATCGAGGGTGCGCCGGAGTCGGCGCCCGGGGCTTTCGCTTCGTAGGCGCTCCCCGCCGCGACCGTCGCCACCGCCCCGGTCTCGAGGTCCTTGCGAAAGACGCCGCGCAGGCCGCCGATCGTGCCCTGGAAGGCGAGGTAGCGGCCGTCCGCGGTGATCGCCGGCGCGAGCGCCGCGGCGGCCTGCTCGCCGGCGCTCTTGGAGACGAGCTGGATCGGGCCGAAGTCCGCCGCCGCCGTGCCCGGGCCGAGCAGCGCCGCGGCGGCGGCGAGCAACGCCGCAGCGCTCCAGCGGCGCGCCCTCACCGGACCACCGCCTCGAAGCGCCGGGCCACCCGGTTGCCGACCCTGTCGCGGGCGCGCACGGCGATCGTGTAGCGGCCCGGGCGCTCGTAGGCGTGGCGGAACCTCGCGCCCCCGCGGCCTCGCGTCGCCGTCGCCGAAGCTGACCGAGCGTCGAGGCGGCGCTGCAGCCCGGAGTCGGGATCGCGCAGCCGCACCGTCACCAGCCGCGCGCCCGCTCGCACCTCGACCTCGACCCGCGGGGCGCGCCCGTCCACCCGCAGCTTCACCGCCGGGCTGAGCACCTGCTGGCCGAGCCGGTCGGTCGCCATCGCCTGCGCCCGCCGGACGCCGCTGCCGAGCAGCGCCCGCGGCGGCAGGTAGCTGCGGCGGCGCAGGCCCCCCTTCACGACCCGGCCGTCGAGCAGCACCGAGTAGGTGAGCCCGCCGACCGCGCTCTTCGCCGCCTGCCAGCGCAGCCTGGCGCGCGGCCGGGCGCACCCAGCCCTTGGGCGCCTTGGCCTTGAAGGAGGCCGGCGGCGCGCTGACCCGCTCGACGACGATCTCGTAGTGGCCCGCTTCGCCCTGGCGAAAGCCGATCAGCGCATCGCCGGCGCCCGGAGGGACCGATCGACAGCTCGGCCGACCGGCCCGCCGCTCGACGCCGGCGAGGAGCCCGGTCTGAGCCGCCCCGGAGGCGAATTCCTGGCGCACCGCGACCACCGGCCGGCCCTGCGGCGTCGAGCGCCGGGTAGGCGATGACGCCGCCGCCTTCGGGGTCGACGGCGGCCACCGCTTCCGCCCCCGGCTTCGGCCGCCGGCCCCGGCGGGGTGGCGAGCGGGGTCAGCCCGCCGCTCGCGTCGACTCCCACCTGCTGGACCTGCGGAGCCCGAGGCGAAGACGAGGCGCAGCGCGCCTTCCCGGCGCCGCCTTTTTCGGTGGCCGCGACGCCCGGGGGCCCCAGCGCCCCGTGCCCGCCCTTGAAGACCGTGCGAGGCGCCGTTCAGCGCCCCGGAGGGAACGGCGAAGTCCGGCGGCAGGGTGTTGAGCAGAAGGCGGCGGGCCGCGTCGAGCCCCGAGCCGGCGATCCGGATCGCCACCCGAGCCTGGTTGAGCGGGGTGACCGCGAGCGAGAAGGCGTCGGCGTCGCCGCTGACCGGCGCGCCTTCCCAGCTTGACGGGCTCGCCTCGCAGCACCGGGCCCGGGGGTGGTGCCGAAGATGCGCCGCATCCAGATCCGCGCCGTGCCGGTCTGGTCGGGCTCCTGCCAGGCGACCACGGCGCCGCCGTCGATGCCGGCCCCGACCTGGGGGCCGTTGGCCGGGCCGGGCGGGCGCATCGAGGCTTCCGGGTTGCGGTTGATCGCACCGAGCCGCGACCAGCGGTCGCCGTTGAGGCGGGCGACCCGGATGTCGGCCATCACGTCGCCGGGGCGCAGCTGCACCGCGGTCGAGAAGCTGTTCTGGTTGAAGTTGAAGGTGATCGCCCGGTAGGCGACGATCGCCTGGCCCGGCGCGGTGCCCGAGAGCGAGGGATCGACCCCGATCCCTTCGCCGACGTTGGGGTCGACCAGCAGCGAGGGGCCGAAGCTCGCTCGCCCCGGCGCCGATCCGCGCCGAGTAGAGGCCGTACTGGACCTGGCTGTGGACGGTCGCCACCTGGGTCACCCAGACGACGAGCAGCTCGCCGCCGGGCCCCGCCGCGATCCGCGGCTGGCTCGCCGCGTAGGGCTGGTCCCAGTCGACCCGGATCGGGGCGCTCCAGCTGCCGTCCGACGTAGCGGCAGGCGAAGACGTGCGGCACTCCTTCCACCGCTTTCACGTAGACGAGCGCCGCCCGTCCCGTCGCGCGCCATCGCCACGCCGCCGAAGTCGAGGATGCCGGAGGAGGGGCCGTCGACCGTCACCGGCGGGGTGATCAGCGCCTGCGCCGGCGCGGCGGTCGCGAGTGCGGCGGTCGCGAGTACCGCGACGATCGGCAGGGCTGACCGCAGCCGGCTCAGCCGCGGCCTCTGAGGCGGTGCCGCTGGCGCGGTCCTCTGTGCCTGGCCGATTGCGCTTGGCCTTCTTGATGCACTTGGCGCGTGCTTTGTCTTTCAGCTTCTTGCACTTGGCGAGCGCTTTCTGCTTGGGCGTCAGGTTTTTCGTTGGCGGTTGTTCTTCAGTCCCGGCCGTTCTTGCTTCGGCGGCGGTTGTTTTTCTTCGTTCTGTGGCGGAGGCGGTCAATGGTGGCGAATTCCGCGCGTCACCGCCTTGCCGCGCTCATCGTCACTTTGCAGGCCCGCTACCAGTGCAGGCCCCGGTCCATTCGACGAATTTGGAGCCGGACGACGGCGTCGCGCTGAGCGTCGACCACTTCGCCTTCGGATATTCCTCTTCGCAGTCGCCACCGCAGTCGATCCCGCCGGGGAGCTGGTGACCGTCCGGTCCCCGTGCCCGACTTTTTCGACCGTGAGCTTGAATTTGGGTTTGAGCTTCGAATTCGGCCGTCACTTCTTTCGCCGCGCTCATCGTCACTTTGCACTTGCCTTCGGATTCGCTCGTGCAGCCCGTCCAGCCTTTGAAAGTTGGAGTCCGAAGAGGGTTTCTGGCTGAGGGTGACTTCTTTGCCTTCCGCGAATTCCTCTTCGCAGTCGATGCCGCAGTCGATGCCGCACGGCGAGCTGGTCACCGTGCCGGTGCCCGTGCCGGTCTTTTTGACTTTGAGTTTGAATTTGGGTGCGGCAGTCGAAACCAAGTTCGCTTTGACTTCCTTCGCCGCGCTCATCGTCACTTTGCAGGTTTCCGTGCCCGGACAGCTGCCGCCGCCCGACCGTCCAACCGGTGAATTTCGAGGCTGTCTTCGGTCGGGGTGCGCGGTCAGGGTCACCTCCTTGCCTTCTTCGTATTCCTGCGTGCAGTCGCTGCGGCAGTCGATGCCGCTGGGAGAGCTCGTCACGGTGCCCGTGCCGCTTGCCGGACTTTAGACGGTGAGTTTGAGCTTGGCAATCGGGTCGAAGTTCGCTTTGACTTCTTTCGCTGCGCTCATCGTCACTTTGCAGGTGCCGGTGCCCGAGCAGCCACCCCGACCAGCCGGTGAATTTCGAGCCGGCGGCGGCGGTCGCGGTCAGCGTCGACTTCTCTTGCCCGCTTCGTATTCCTGATCGCAGTCGCCGCCGCAGCTCGATCCCGGCCGGGGAACTGGTCACGGCGCCCAAGCCGGTGCCGGTCTTGGCGACGGTGAGTTTGAGCAGGGAGCCGCCGCCGCCGACTTTCACCGCGCGCGTGACGGGCAGTGGGTCGCCGGTGACGGCGCTTTCGGATTGCGCCAGCTTCATCCTCAGCGTGACCTTGTAGGTGCCTGCGCTGGAGAACGTGTGTTTGATCGTGGTCGCCGCGGGAGCACCGTTTGACCACTTTTTCTTCGCTGCCGTCGCCGAAGTCCCAGTCGAGCTCACTCGGTGTCATTCCCAGCAGTTCCGAGCCGGTGGCGTCGAAGGTGACGAGGTGCCTTTTTCGGCGGTCACTTCTTCGGCTTCGCTTTTGCCGTTGACCGTGAATTTCGCAACCGGCGCCCGGCAGTCGCTGCCGCCGGGGCCGAAGGTCATCACGCGGTTGCCGAAGGCCGTCGATTCTTCCCCGGGGCCGTAGTCGAAGACGACGAGGTTTTCGCCCGTGGTCGCGATCCCGGCTTCGGAGGTCTGGATCCGGCAGCGTTTTTTCGCTTTTCGCCGTTGCCGTAGAGCACCGTGGTGCCTTTTTCGGTCAGCGAGTAGCCGCGCACGAGGACGTTGCTGGGTTCGGTTCTTCTTCCGCCTGCTCGAGGCCCTCCTTCCAGTAGAGCGTGCCGCCGTCCGGCGAGACGGCGAGCTGGGGGCCGCCGACGAGAGGCGAGGGTTTCGGCGTGAGCAGGCCGGTCGCCCAACCCTCGCTTTCGGCTGCTTCGGCGAAACCCGGGATCTTTTCCACATGCGAGAGGTCTTTCGGCAGCTGCCAGGCGCGGGTGCTCTGGAGCCCGGGGCGTTGGGGCCGCCCGTGAGCGTGTAGGTGCGTGCCGTCGGGGCCGACGGCGATCGAGGCGGCTTCCTTCCCCACGGGCCGGAGTTCGTTGCCGGTGTCGACGAAGCGGGCGCCGATCGCGCCCGCCGAGCCGATCCGCTGCACCGTGGCCTGTCCTTCGACGTCTTCGCCGAAGCATGACGAGGTCGTGGCTGCTCGGGTCGACGGCGATCGTCTCCGGTGCGTACAGCGTTTCTTCGCCTTCCGGCAGCGGCAGCGTCGCGAGCTCCGCCGGGACGAGTGTCGTCCCGCTCGGTTCGGTCGAGAAGACGAGGATGTGCTTCGCGCCGAATCGATGTTCGGAGGGCTTTGCAGAGTTGCGGCCGGTTTTTGCCATGGCGCACCCTTCGATCAGGTAGAGGCGGTGCAGCACCGGGTCGACCGCGATCCCGTGCAGCGTGAGGACCTTTTCCCCCGCCTTCTTTCAGGACCGTCGGCAGTTCGACCTTCGCTTTGAATGCGCCGGCGGCGGTGAACTTCTGGATCCGGTAGGTTTCCGAGCGGCATTTCTTCGCCGGTGTAGACGCTGCCGTCGCTCGGATCGACGCCGAGCATCGCCGGGTTGAGAGCTGGCCGCAGCGCTCCCCGGCGTGCCCCAGGCTTCCCCGATCTGGCCGAAGGTCGCCGCGCCGGCCGGGCCGGCAAGGACGGCGGCTGCCAGCGCGATCGGCCCGATCGCCGCAGCAGCCCTGCCAGTCGATTCCCTACCCGGGCTCGAGCCCCGTGCCGCTGCTTCGCCTCCCGTACCGTTCATGCAGCGCATCCTGCACAGCCGCCGCTGGAGAGATGTGAACATCGAGGGAAATTTCCTGTCACAAAATCAACACATTCCGTTCACACGACGTTGTGCGCTGGCAAACGACACGGGGCCGGGCAATTGCCCGGCCCCCTGCTCGAACCTCGACGGGTATCCCGCGTCGGTCGGTCGATCGGCTCGCTAGAAGCTGATCTTTCCCGCGGCGAACTGGGCCGCTCCGAGGACGTCGTGCGCCAGTTCCGGGCTGGTGGGCAGCGGCGCGTAGTATGTTTCGCGTGATTCGATGGTTTCCTGACCCGCTTCCTGAACGAGGTACTCGTTCACGTCGTCGTTCACGGTCCCTCGTCGGCTTCGGGGAAGCCGGCCTTCGTGGTAGCCGTGGAACGCCTCGACGTAGGTCAGCGTGCAGAGCGGGTATCCGCCGCCCACTTTCGAGGTGTTCATCTTCGCCCCGAAGACCGCCGCCCAGCTGGCGTTGAGGCGCGCCGTTGGCTTTTTCGCTCGCGCCGCGCGCCACCGGGCACGTTGTACACCGTCGTCAGCGCAGTTGGCCACGGTGCTTAGCCGCCGGGTTGGCGAAGGTCGTTTCGGCGCTTTCGGCCTTGCCGTTGTTCTGAAGGGCAGGATTTTGCGGTCCCTCCCTTTGCATCGGGCAGGGCGGCGTAGCCGATCGTACCCGGCGTTCTTTGACCTTTTCGGCCAGGCTCCGCCGCCTTTTGCCTGGCGGCCTCTACGACCGGGCTCTGAGTCGCTCTGCCGCAGTCTTCCGGCCAGGTCGTTGGGGGTGCCGGTTGGCTCAGTTCTTTCCAGGTGGCTTTGCCTTCGTCAGGCCCGTGGTGCAAGCCAGGGCTTTGCTGTTGATCTTCATCAGGTAGTTCTTGAACTCGAAGGTGGTGCCCGAGCTGTCGAGGCGCGGCGACCCGCGTGATCGAGGAGTCGCAGGCAGGCGCCGCCGATGGCGGTCGGAAAGCTGCGACCATTGAGCAGGGTCCCGTCGAACACGTTCTCCAGGTCGACGTTGGTGATCGCCGCCACCGTGCAGCCTGCAGGCGGATTGGCCGACGACGGCGATCGAGGTCTGCGTGACCGGGATCGTCAGCACCTTGGCGCCTTTGCGAGGTGCCCGCCGGTGGTGAACTGGCGGTCTTTGATCCGCGTTGCGGTCGGCGCATCGTCGGTGCCGACGAACTGGCGCGCGGTGTTGATCGTCTGGAGACACCATCGAAGTTCCACTGCTCCAGCCGCGCCACCGCTGCCGACGGCGTTGTAGGTGATGGTCGGTTCCGTCCTCGTTATTGGAGATGTCCGCTGTGGAAAGCCTGTAGTCCAGACTGACCTGCTGGGCGTTTTTCTGCAGCGAGGAGCCTTCGCCGATGATGTTGCTGCCCGTACAGCTCGGAGACGCGGAGGCGCTGCCGGCGCTGAGCCCGACGGCGGCAACTGTCGCCCCGGCCAGAGCGCGGCACGAATGCCGGTCCTGGTCGATTTCTTCCCAAAACTCAACATGGATCCTCCTTGGATCGCTTTCCCTGCAGCTCTTCCGCAGGACTGGAAGAGGATCCTTTGCCCTTGCCGGACGACACATGTGAACTGCGGGAAATTCCACGTGAATCTATTGCAACCAACTCGTTGCAAAAACGCAACAACGCCTTCCTCGCTGCCGAGCATCTCGAGCGCGTTATCAACCTGATCATACAGAGCGCGCCGCGAAACCGAAAGCATGCCCACCTCCACCCGCTTCCGCGGCCTCTCCTCATGTCCAACCCGCCTCGCATCACGCGCATCGTGCCGCTCCTGGCCCGGGAGGCCGCCGAGCGGAGTTCGCGAGGCACTGGTGCCGGTCGGGCGCTTCCTCGACCCGCGACCGGCTCTCCACCTTCCTGTCCTTGCCTCCGCTCGGGCTCCTGATCGTCTTCATCTCGCTGCTCGCTCCCTGGGTTCCGAAGCCGACCGGGCGCAAGGTGTCCGCTCTCCTCGCTTACCCAGCTCGCCGAAGGCGACCTCCTGCGCAGCGCCACCCTGCTCGACTACGACCACCAGGTGGAAGCCGTGAGCGCCGGCGACCTGGCCCTCGACGACCAGCACCGCTCCGACCTGCCGACCAGGATCTTCGAGACGCTCTCCAGCGGAGGAGCACTGGTCTCGATCGACCTCCAGCGGGCAGTTCGAGCGCACCCTCGTCGTCCAGACCTGCTGCCCGATCTGATCCTGGTCTGCCTCTCTCTTCTTCATGCGCCAGGCCGGCGACGACGGCTCGGGGATCGGCTCCTTCTCCGACTTCGCGGCAAGGGCAAGAGGAGGAAGAAGGGCGAGACGGCTGCAGATCACCTTCGACTGCGGTGGCGGGGGCGGGGAAGCGCTCGCCGAGCTGCGCGAGATCCGCGACTTCCTCGAGGACCCGAGCAATACCGACGATGGAGCCGCGCGCCGCCAGGGGAGTGCTCCTGGTCGGCCCGCCGGGGACCGGCAAGACGCTCGTCGCCGTGCCACAGTCGGAGAGGCCGACGCCGCCTTCTTCACCGCCTCGCGAGCCGAGTTCGTCGAGTCGCTCGTCGGGGTCGGGGCTGCGCGCATCCGCGACCTCTTTGCCAGGCAAGGAAGATGGCGCCGGCGATCGTCTTCATCGACGAGCTCGACGCCGCCGGCGCCAAGCGCGGCGCCGGCGTCGGGCAGGGCAACGACGAGCGCGAGCAGACGCCTCGACCAGCTGCTGGTCGAGATGGGACGGCTTCGGCGGCGATGCCGGCGTCGTCGTCATGGGCGCGACCGAATCGCCGACATCCTCGACCCCGCCCTGCTCGCCGGGCGCTTCGATCGTCAGGTGACCATCGACGTCCCCGACGTGCACGGTCGATGAAATCCTCGAGCTGCACGCAAGGGCAGCTTCGCGCCGAGGTCGACCTGCTGGAGATCGCCAAGCTCTGCCCCGGCTTCAGCGGCGCGGAGCTGGCCAACCTCGTCAACGAGGAGCGCTGCTACGGTCCGCGAGGGCTTCGCCGAGATCGACCAGGCAACCCTGGAGGAGGCGATCGACGCGGGTGGTCGCCGGCCCGGCGAAGAAGACCCACATCCTGACCGAGGCCGAGCGCTGGCGAATCGCCATCCACGAGGCCGGCCACGCCGTGGCGCACGCGGGCGATCGGGCAGGCGGTGAGCGCCCGAGAAGCTCTCCATCGTCGCCCGTGGACGCCAACTCGGCACCGCCGCAGATGCTCACCGACCGCGACGCGGTGATGCACGCCCGGGGCGACCTCGAACGCCACCTGGCCGCGATCCTCGCCGGCACGGCCGCGGAGCTGATCGAGTTCTCGGAGCCATCGACGGGATCGAGCGAGGACCTGCACGCGGCGACCGAGCTGGCGCGAAGATGGTGACCAGCTACGGGATCGAGCCCCAAGCTCGGCTCGGTGACGATCGGCGAGGCCGGCGGCGAGATCTTCCTCGGAGCCGCCCTGCAGGACCTCCGGCTCGATCGGCCCCACACCCTCGACCTGATCGACGAGACTGAGCGCCTGTTCGACGAGGCGAGACGCGTGCCGACCACGTCCTGCGCCGCCAACTTCGGCCCTCCGTGCACGAGACCGCTCGGGCGCTGCTGGAGCAGGAGACGCTCTCGCGGTCGCGCTCGACGCGGTGCTCTCGACCGTGGCCGAGATCGAGCTGAACGAGATTCCGCTGCCTGATCAGGGCCTGATTCTCAATCTCGGGCGTGATGGTCAGCGCCCAGGGTCGGCGGACGCGCTTCGCGCTGAGTGTCCGCCGACCCTGGGGCACTGGCCCCTCCCAAGCTCGAGTCGGTCAGGCCGGGGTCGGCAGCGTTGGCGATTTCCAGATAGGCCGACGCGGCTGGCCATCCAGCGGGCGCCGACGGTATCGGTGAGTCCGTGGGCCGCTATCGAAGCGATGATCGCTATCGAGGCGATGTCGAAGATCAGGGGAGCGTTGCCGACGTTTGACTTGAGCACGAAGCAGTGGAAGAGCATCCATGGTGTTTATAAGGTCATGTTTATCCCGATCTGCTGCGTGTGCGATCGAGTAAGGGACGATCAACAGACCGGTGAGCGGACCAGCAACGGCCTCGATCAGTGGAAGTCGTTGAGATTTTTCCTGCGTCTCTACCGCATTCCACAAAATGCGTACAAGCTGACCCACACGTATTGCCCGCGATGTATAGAGCGTCTGGGGTTTAATCGAAAGAAGTCTGCTGCTCACTAAGGAAGGGCGATGGCTCGATCTCTACTGGGCGATCCGATGCGACGCTGGATGCTAAATCAATCAATGAAAAGAGATGCCGATGGCTTGTGGTTGATAACGGAAAGGAACCGCTCTACTATGTGGCCAATTGAGACAGAGATCGGGGCGAAGGGATTTCAGATCGGGAGCGATTTTCCAGCGGTGCGGGTAATGCAGGATTTTCATGAACGGGGGTGTTGGACATTGTTGAACTAGAACATTCCCCGTAGCTTGCTACGGGGTTCGCCTCTGCTTCCGAGAAGTCTTCGAAATTGAGTTCTGTGATACCCCGCAGCTTGCTGCGGGGAGCTTCATTAGTAGTAGACCACCTCACTACATGACATCCGTTGTACTAAAGCACGGAGAGGAAGAGTTAGGATACCCTGGAAGGAATCTTGCAACTACCGCCGCTCACCCTCGTCTAACGAGTAAGTTCTAGGCTCAACAGATGCTCGCAACTACGAATGAAGTCCCTGTGCGCACCGCATTTTTGACCGGGAACCGCGCCGACCGAGCAGCTCCATGCAGTACGCCTCATGGCCGCAGCTCGGACACGAGAAACCCTCGGGCCACAGGCCCTGGAGAACATACCACCTACACGACTCTTCCGATGCGAACTGCTCGCGAAAATCTCGCACGATCCTTGGGTAGGTGGGTGTGTGCGGCTTCACCAAATATCAATGACTTGGCATAGTCGTAGGAATGATGTGCCCAAGCATTTTAACCTTGTTTAAATTGAGAGAAGAGGCCGATATGACCTCCCGATGATATCTGCGCCTAGGGATTCTCCTAGGGAGCAAGCCGGCCATTTTTCATATATATTCGTCAGCCACCGCCTAATAGTGGAAGGCTCGCTCCCATTCTCATGGATAGGGTTTCATGCGGGAAGTGACAGGTAGAACTGAGCGTTCAATCACCCTCATCAAAGAAGGATGACCATGATGGGGGTTGTCTGTCATTCTGTGAAACAGAACGAATGGCATCGATTACTATCGCCCCTTGCGGCCCTGGTTGGGATATTTATTCTCAACCTGCTGACTCCACCGGGGATCACCGTGTGGATCGGGTATGCCTTGCTTCTCTGGTATCTGTCCTGCCTCTCCCTTAAACCCGCCGTTTGCCTTACCTTCGGCGCGCTCGCACGCCCTGGATTGATCACGGGTGCGGCGTGTCCGTTCATGCTCTGCCAACAAACCTATTCTTCAAACCTTCTCCTGAAACAAGGAACGATATGAACGAAACAACGACTCTTCCTCCCCGCAAGAAGCAGCCGTCCAAGGCCCTGCTGGGCAATGGCAAGCCCGGCAGGCAGAATGTGAGGCACATTCCGTCGAAGGATTCTTCCGAGGCTCATTCGCGGCTGATTCTCGCGACGATTGTTGCGTTTCGCGATGGGGATTTCTCGGTGCGGTTGCCTGCGGGATGGGCAGGGATGGAAGCGCAGATTGCGGAGGCGTTCAATCAGACGATCGCGAAAAAGGAGCACATTCTGAAGGAGGTCACGCGGCTGAGTGCGACGGTGGGCAAGGAGGGACGGCTGAGGGAACGCATGTCGCTGCCGGGGGCGGTCGGCGCGTGGGCGACGGAGGTGGATTCCTTCAATACACTCATCGACGATCTCGTGCGGCCCACGACAGAAATCGCGCGAACCATCGGTGCCGTGGCCAAGGGGGACCTCGATCGGTCGATGGACCTGGAGGTAGATGGGCGCTTGCTGAAGGGTGAGTTCCTGCGCTCGGCGAAGCTTGTGAATACGATGATCGATCAGCTTTCGGTATTCACTTCGGAAGTGACACGTGTGGCGCGCGAAGTCGGCACCGAGGGCAAGCTCGGCGGCCAGGCGCGAGTCAAGGGTGTGTCCGGTGTGTGGAAGGAACTCACCGACTCGGTCAATCAGATGGCCGGCAACCTGACCGCCCAGGTGCGCAACATCGCCAACGTGACCATCGCCGTGGCGAACGGTGATTTGTCCAAGAAGATTACCGTCGACGTGCGTGGTGAGATTTTGCAGCTCAAGGAGGCCATTAACACGATGGTGGATCAGCTCCGTTCCTTCGCGTCGGAGGTGACGCGCGTGGCGCGCGAGGTCGGCACCGACGGCCGTCTCGGCGGGCAGGCGGTGGTGCCCGGTGTGGCTGGCACCTGGAAGGATCTCACCGACTCGGTCAATGCTATGGCGACCAATCTCACCGCGCAGGTGCGTAACATCGCGACGGTGACTACTGCCGTGGCGCGCGGAGATCTTTCGCGGAAGATCACTGTCGATGTGAAAGGCGAGATTCTTGAGCTGAAGGAAACCATCAACACGATGGTCGAGCAGCTCCGCTCCTTCGCCTCCGAGGTGACGCGTGTGGCACGCGAGGTCGGCACCGACGGCAAGCTCGGCGGGCAGGCGCAGGTGCCCGGCGTGGGCGGTACCTGGAAGGATCTCACCGATAACGTCAACTCCATGGCCAATAACCTCACCGGCCAGGTCCGCAACATTGCCGACGTGGCCACCGCCATCGCCAAGGGCGATCTCTCCTCGAAGATCACCGTCGAGGTCAAGGGCGAAATCCTTGAGTTGAAGAACACCATCAATACGATGGTGGACCAGCTCAACGCCTTTGCTTCCGAGGTGACGCGTGTGGCACGCGAGGTCGGCACCGAGGGCAAGCTTGGTGGCCAGGCCCAAGTGAGCGGCGTGGGCGGCACCTGGAAGGATCTCACCGATAACGTCAACTTCATGGCCTCCAACCTCACCGGCCAGGTCCGCAACATCGCCGATGTGGCCACCGCCATCGCTAAGGGCGATCTCTCCTCGAAGATCACCGTCGAGGTCAAGGGCGAAATCCTCACATTGAAAAACACGCTCAACACGATGGTGGATCAGCTTCGTTCATTCGCCGGTGAGGTCAGCCGCGTGGCGCGCGAGGTCGGCACCGACGGCAAGCTCGGCGGGCAGGCGCAGGTGCCCGGCGTGGCCGGCACCTGGAAGGATCTCACCGATAACGTCAACTCCATGGCCAATAACCTCACCGGCCAAGTCCGCAACATCGCCGACGTGACCACCGCCGTGGCACGCGGTGACTTGAGCCGCAAGATCACCGTCGATGTACGCGGCGAAATTCTTGAGTTGAAGGAAACCATCAACACGATGGTGGATCAGCTTCGTTCATTCGCCGGTGAGGTCAGCCGCGTAGCGCGCGAGGTCGGCACCGACGGCAAGCTCGGCGGGCAGGCGCAGGTGCCCGGCGTGGCCGGCACCTGGAAGGATCTCACCGATAACGTCAACTCCATGGCCAATAACCTCACCGGCCAGGTCCGCAACATCGCCGACGTGGCCACCGCCATCGCTAAGGGCGATCTCTCCTCGAAGATCACCGTCGAGGTCAAGGGCGAAATCCTCACATTGAAAAACACGCTCAACACGATGGTGGATCAGCTCAACGCCTTCGCCGGCGAGGTCAGCCGTGTGGCGCGCGAGGTCGGCACCGAGGGGAAGCTCGGCGGGCAAGCGCAGGTGCCCGGCGTGGCCGGCACCTGGAAGGATCTCACCGATAACGTCAACTCCATGGCCAATAACCTCACCGGCCAGGTCCGCAACATCGCCGACGTGACCACCGCCGTGGCACGCGGTGACTTGAGCCGCAAGATTACCGTCGAGGTCAAAGGCGAAATCCTCGAGTTGAAGAACACCATCAATACGATGGTGGACCAACTCAACGGCTTCGCTTCCGAGGTAACGCGCGTAGCACGCGAGGTTGGCACCGAGGGGAAGCTCGGCGGCCAGGCGCAGGTGCCCGGCGTGGCCGGCACCTGGAAGGATCTCACCGATAACGTCAATTCGATGGCCAATAACCTCACCGGCCAGGTCCGCAACATCGCCGACGTGGCGACCGCCGTAGCCAACGGCGATCTTTCCCGCAAGATCACCGTCGACGTGCGCGGCGAGATTTTGCAACTCAAGGAAACCATCAACACGATGGTCGAGCAGCTCAACTCCTTCGCCGGCGAGGTCAGCCGCGTAGCACGCGAGGTCGGCACCGAGGGGAAGCTCGGCGGCCAGGCCCTGGTCAAAGGTGTGGGCGGCACCTGGAAGGATCTCACCGATAACGTCAATTCGATGGCCAATAACCTCACTGGCCAGGTCCGCAACATCGCCGAGGTGACCATCGCCGTAGCCAACGGCGATCTTTCCCGCAAGATCACCGTCGACGTGCGCGGCGAGATTTTGCAACTCAAGGAAACCATCAACACGATGGTCGAGCAGCTCCGCTCCTTCGCGTCAGAGGTCACCCGCGTGGCGCGCGAGGTCGGCACCGAAGGCCGGCTCGGCGTGCAGGCAGTGGTGCCTGGCGTCGCGGGGACGTGGAAAGATCTCACCGACTCAGTTAACACAATGGGCGCCAACCTCACCGCGCAGGTCCGCAACATCGCGGAAGTCACTACCGCCGTCGCGCGCGGCGATCTGAACCGCAAGATCACCGTCGATGTGAAAGGAGAAATCCTCGAGTTGAAGAACACGATCAATACCATGGTCGATCAGCTCAATTCCTTCGCCGGCGAGGTTACACGTGTGGCGCGCGAGGTCGGCACCGAGGGGAAGCTCGGTGGCCAGGCGCAGGTGAGCGGCGTGGGCGGCACCTGGAAGGACCTCACCGACAACGTCAACTTCATGGCCTCCAATCTCACAGAACAGGTTCGCGGCATCGTGAAAGTGGTCACCGCCGTGGCCAACGGCAACCTGACCCAGCGTCTCACCGTGCAGGCCAAAGGTGAGGTCGCCGCGCTCGCCGATACCATCAACAACATGACCGATACGCTTGCGACATTTGCTGACCAAGTGACGAATGTGGCGCGGGAAGTCGGCGTCGACGGACGGCTCGGCGGCCAGGCCAACGTCCCCGGCGCAGCCGGCACGTGGAAGGATCTCACCGGCAATGTCAACCTGCTCGCCGCCAATCTCACCACGCAGGTGCGCGCCATCGCCGAGGTCGCCACGGCCGTAACCAAAGGTGATCTCACACGCTCCATTCAGGTGGAGACCCGCGGCGAGGTGGCCGAACTGAAGGACAACATCAACACGATGATTTCCAACCTGCGCGAGACCACCGAAAGCAACCGCGAGCAGGACTGGCTCAAGACCAACCTCGCCAAGTTCAGCGGCATGCTCCAGGGCCAACGCGAGCTGAATACGGTGGGTCGGATGCTCCTCACCGAGCTGGCGCCACTGGTCAATGCCCATCAGGGCACCATCTACCATCTCACCGGCGCAGGCAGCGATCCCACACTGAACCTGCTCTCGAGCTACGCGCACCGTGGGAACGAGCCACTCTTGGAACAGATCTCCCTCGGCGAAGGCCTCGTGGGCCAATGCGCAGTGGAAAAAAAGCGCATCCTGCTCAACAATGTGTCGCCTGATTTCATCTCGATCTCGTCCAGTCTTGGCAAGGCGCGGCAGGTGAGTATCATCGTGCTGCCCGTGCTCTTCGAGGGGCAGACCAAGGCGGTCATCGAGCTGGCCACGCTCCAGAGCTTCAGCGCCGGGTCTCTCGCGTTCCTTGAGCTGCTCACTCAGAGCATTGGCGCGGTCTTCAATACCATCGAAGCGACGATGCGCACCGAGGGTTTGCTTACGCAATCGCAGCAGCTCACCGTCGAGCTTCAGTCCCGACAGTCAGAACTCCAACAGACCAATGAGGAGCTGGGCATGAAGGCCAAGCTCCTCGCCGAACAGAACGCCGAGGTCGAGCGTAAGAACACCGAGGTCGAGCAGGCCCGTCGCGCGCTCGAGGAAAAAGCCGCCGAGTTGGCGCTCACCTCGAAATACAAGTCCGAGTTCCTCGCAAACATGTCCCACGAGCTGCGCACGCCGCTCAATTCCATCCTCATACTTAGTCAACAGCTCGCCGGAAATACCGGGGGTAACCTCTCGGATAAGCAGGTCGAGTTTTCCCGCAACATCAACTCCTCGGGCTCCGACCTGCTCCACCTCATTAATGATATCCTGGATCTTTCAAAAATCGAATCCGGGACCGTCACCGTCGAAGTCGAGGAAATCTCTTTCGCCGGCCTGCGCGACACCATCGACCGCAACTTCCGGCACGTGGCGGAAGCCAAGAATCTGCCCTTGCACGTGCACTTTGCCGAGGACCTGCCGCGATTCATGTACACCGACCCGAAGCGGCTCCAGCAAATCCTGAAGAACCTGCTCTCCAACGCCGTGAAGTTCACCGCTCACGGCCAAGTCGAGGTTCGCGTCGGTTTTGCCGCGCAGGGTTGGAGCGCCGATCACCCGGTGCTCAACGCCGCCCCGTACGTGCTCTCCTTCGCCGTCGAGGACACCGGCATCGGCGTCGCTCCGGAAAAGCAGCGACTTATTTTCGAGGCCTTCCAGCAGGCCGACTCCGGCACCTCCCGCAAGTACGGCGGTACCGGCCTCGGCCTCGCCATCAGCCGTGAGCTGGCCGTGCTGCTCGGCGGCGAAATCAAGCTCACGAGCGTCTTCGGACAGGGCAGCACGTTCACGCTCTACCTGCCCTTACACTACTCCGGTCCCGACACCGAGCGGGCCCCGGTTGCCGCCAACGCGGCAGTCGAGGCGGCAAAGTTGCTTGGGGTCCATCTGCCAATAGCACG